>NZ_OY782755.1:0-2400000 GCF_963678165.1 uncultured Acetobacteroides sp.
CAAGGATACGCTCTACTCCATCAACTCATCGCTTTACGTTACAAAATATAAGATGCCTACCGGATTCCTGGTAACCTCCTCCTGGAATCCCTGGAACGAAGGCTCGCTCTGCATATCGCAAACCGAGAATGCGCTGTTCTTCATCCGGGCCAATAGCGATGGCCGCCCCTCGCAGGAAATCTACAAGGTTAGCCTCAGCACCATCACCAATACCTCCACAACGGCATTCATCACCCTGCCCGCAGGCCGGGCATTTAGCGGGGTGGGCATCCGAATCAACAGCGAGAACAACATCGTTGCCTCTACCGTTAGCAGCACCGGCGATAGCCCCGAGGTGGTGGTGTACCGCGCTGGCGATGGAACACCCGTAAAAACAATCAAAACCACCTCGAAGGAGGCAAAGTCGATGCTCTTTAACAACGTAAAGTAAGATGAGAAAGGTTGCCGCACACTACGTGTACTGTGGCGATGGCCAACCCGTAAAGTTTGGCATCGTTTCGCTCGACGACAATACGGTGGTTTCCGTTAGCCCATCGGCGGAAAACCTCGTAGAAGCTGCCCAAACCGAATTCTACCCCGGGGTACTCATCCCCGCCATCGTCAACGCTGCGGCGGCAACCGGCAGCGGCGTTTGGTTTCCGAAGGATGACCACGAGGTAGGCAGCGTACTAACCATCGAGAAGGAGCAGCCGCTGCTGGCGGTGATCACCCCCGAGGCATTGGCACACCTTTCGGCCGAGGCGCTGGCATCCATCTACGAGAATATGATTGCCCTGGCGATAGGCCACGCCTCCTCCAACCATCCTACCCTACTCCTTAGGATGATGGTGCAGCTGGCGGAGAAGCTGCCGGATGTTCCATTCCACGAGATTGTGAAGATGGCCACCACCAACGGAGCCGCAGCGCTGCAGCAGAAGCAGCGGGGCACGATTGCCGCCGGATACCAACCCGGCATTTACCACATATCGGGATTCTGCTTTGCCCGAAAAACCATCGACCAGCACTCCACCATTGAAGTAATTGCTAGCTAAAACCACCCGTTTACCATGGCTACATTTCTATTCGATAAGATAATATTTGGCCCTATAAAGAGCCGCCGCCTGGGCAGCTCGCTCGGCGTTAACCTGCTGCCCAACGACTGCAAGCTGTGCTCGTTCGACTGCATCTACTGCGAGTGCGGGTGGAACACGCCCGGCATCCGCAAGGTATTCCACCCCCGCGAGGAGGTAAAGGCCCGCCTAAGAGAGAAGCTCGAGGAGCTCGGCCGCCAGGATAGTTTGCCCGACGTGATCACCTTTGCCGGCAACGGCGAGCCCACCATGCACCCCGAGTTCGACGGCATCATCGACGATACCATCGAGCTGCGCGATGCGCTGAGCCCCAAAACCCGGATTGCCGTGCTCTCCAACGCCACGCTCATCGGGCGCGAGAAGGTTTTCAACGCCCTGAGGAAGGTAGACCAGAACATCCTGAAGCTCGACTCGGCCTTCGAGGATACCGTGCGGCTGCTCAACCACCCCCAGGGCGAGTACTCCACCGCCGTGCTGGTGGAAAGGCTCAAGAAGTTCGAGGGCAACCTCACCATCCAGACGCTCTTCGTGCGCGGCAGCTACAACGGGCAACCGGTGGACAACACCACCCCCGCCGAGCTCGAGGCCTGGATGAAGCTGCTGGCCGAGATCAAGCCCAAGGAACTGATGGTGTACACCATTGCCCGCGACACCCCAGCCCCCGACCTGGTAAAGGTGCCGGAGAAGGAGCTTCGCGCCATTGCCGACACCGTAACGCAAATGCTAAACATACCCGTACAGGTATCCGCATAAAACCAAAAACCCATGAAGGTACTGGTAGCACCGCTCAACTGGGGAGTAGGGCACGCCACCCGATGCATCCCCATCATCCACTTCCTCCTGAAAAGGGGCGACGACGTGCATATTGCCGGCGACGGGCAGTCGCTGGAGCTGCTTCAGAGCTACTTCCCGCAGCTGGCGTTCCACGAGCTGCCCCTGCTGACGATCACCTACACCAAGCACCTTCCGCTCTACGCGGCCTTCCCCCGCATGGCCGCACGCATGCTCATCCACTACTTTAAGGACCGAAGGGCCATCCGCCGGCTGATGGAGCAGGAGCACTTCGAGTGCATCTTCTCCGACAACCGCTACGGCATCCGCAGCGCCGAGGCCAAGTCGTACCTCATCACCCACCAGCTGCACGTGTGCTTCGGCTGCGCCAACAGCTGGCTCGAGCGCCTCTCGGCCCGCATCATCCGCCGGCTGATCCGCCCCTTCAACGCCTGCCTGGTGCCCGACTACGACAGCGACAACAACCTGGCCGGGAAAATCGACAAGCCCAACGGCGGGCTAAAGGTGCTCTACACCGGCCCACAGTCGCGCTTCCCGCTCGAGGAGCCCGACATCCCGCTGCCCCGCTACGACCTGCTCATCATCCTATCGGGGCCCGAGCCCCAGCGCACCAAGTTCGAGCGGATCGTCGCCTCGCTCTCGGCCTGCAGCGCCAAGCGCATCATGCTGGTAAGGGGCACCAAGGATGCCCCAAACGAGCCGCTGCCGGTTAACCTCAACACGCTCGACTTTGCCGGCGACCTCATGCTGCAAACGCTCATCCGCAACTCCAAGGCCATCGTCGCCCGCGCCGGCTACAGCACCATTATGGATCTCAACGCCCTAGGTCGCGGCGCCGTGCTGGTGCCCACCCCCCACCAGCCCGAGCAGGAGTACCTGGCTACCTGGCTCGACGGCAAGCGCGGCTTCGTTAAGGCCGGGCAGAACGAGAAGGAGCTGCAGGAGTGGTTCTAGCGGCAGAATCATATCATCAAAAATTATAGCAATGAGATCAGCGTTGATATTTGCACCATATATACTTATTCCCATATTCGTCACTTTAATTTTCAAAAAATATAAGGCCTCACGGTCTGATTGGACTTATCCTATAACACTCCTTCTCGTTTTCTTTTACCCATTCCTCCTGTTTTGGATTGACGACTTAGCGACTCCTCCGCAGCCGGGACCTAGATGCGGAAATCCTCCTTGAGGATTCCTTGTCGGCAGCACCATAATGCTGCTGCCCATCTCGCTGGTTCTGCAGTTCGTATTCAACAGAATTCTCTTGCCTACCAAAAAAAGCAGGAAAGCCCCCGATGAAACCAACGGGTAGCTTCACCGCCCATCCACACCTGCCACTGGTCAACTAGGATTCGAGCACGGGCGCTTTCGGGGAATGAACCTCCCCGCCACAGCAGCTTACGCCGACAATCGGATTCCCCCACCCCCCAAAATAAAAATCTCCTACGCCCTACGCAGGAAGCCGTACTGAGATCAGTACAGAGCCCTGCATACTGCAGGAAGCCGTACTGGAATCAGTACAAGTCCCTGCATACTGCAGGAAGCCGTACTGGAATCAGTACAAGTCCCTGCATACTGCAGGAAGCCGTACTGGGATCAGTACAAGTCCCTGCACACTGCAGGAAGCCGTACTGGAATCAGTACAGAGCCCTGCACACTGCAGGAAGCCGTACTGAGATCAGGACGGAACCCTGCACACTGCAGGAGGCCGCACACCTGCCCAAAGCAGATAGCACCCTCCCGCAAACCCGCAAAAAATTCGTACACTTTCTGCTTTGTAAGTATTTTTTAATATATTTACGCCTGTACAATAATATTAATTATTACTGTTATGAAAAAAGTAACCTTCCAGAGCTCTCCAGCTCACCTGCTCTCTCAGATGCAGTTTTACCAGTACATCATCGGCCAGGCCAACAGCATCCACGGGCTGGGCGATACCGTGCTTACCGATACCGAGCTCAAGCAGCTGGTTGCCGTGCTAATTGCGCTTTCGGGCGATTACAACAAGGTGCTACTCCGCGTTCAGAAGAGCCTCATCACCGACGACATCGTCAAGCAGGATCGGGTTCGCGACTTCAGCATCGCGGCGCTACGTGCCGCCATTAAGAACGCCCACTACTCCACCGATGCGGAGGTGGTACGCTGCTCTGTGGCCCTAACCATACTCCTGAACACCTACAGCGATGCCGCCCGGGAGGACCTAGACACCGAAAGCGCCACCATCGACAAGCTGGTGGGCGAGCTCGAGGGCCCCACCTACAAGCCCATGGTGGATACGATTGGAATTGCACCAAATGTCGCCCGCCTGAAGACGGACAACAACACCTTTAAGACGCTGTACGCCAAGCGTACCAGCGAGGAGGTGGCCAAGGATGCCTCCGATACGCGCGAGCTGCGCAGCAAGGTAAACGAGCAGTACATGCTGCTGTGCGACTACGTGCTGCTGAAGGCCCGCATGAAAGACGAGCCCCAGTACAACCAGTCGGTGCAGATCATCAACGAGGCCCGCAGCCGCTACAACGCCCTAATGGCCCAGCACCAAGCAAACCTGAAAAAGGAGAAAGAGAAAGAAAAGGAAAAAGAGAAGGAGAAGAACGACAAGCCCACCAAGAGCTAGCTTCCTCCCTACCATACGCCGCGAGTAGCGCCTCCACAGCGGGCGCTACTCGCCTTTTTTTGAACAAGGTCCGAGACGATGTTAGCGGCTATTGCTATTTTTATGGTCTGGCACCATCTTTGAGATGGAAATTTCCGCGTTGCCTACATTAAGCAACGCCACGCATGGAGGTATTTCCTACAAGCTATACAAGTAAACGTTCACTAAAAACTAAAAACAATGAGAACAACCATTTTGCTACTGAGCCTACTTTTCGCCTTTACGTCATGCTCGAAAGATGATGATAGCCAAGACCCAACCATCGACTACCCCAACAGCCAGATATATACCAACACCAACAAAACCCTGCTAGTTTTGCACAGCGCAGAGTGGTACCTCACCAAAAGCACCAATGGCTTCGCTGAAGTGCATCTGAAAGTGACAGGGTTTACCAACGGCGATAAGATAACCATCGAAAACTACGGCGATGGCCTAAAGGATGACGTAGACGTAGAGTTGGACTCCAAGAAGACCTTTACGAAAGATATCGTTATTTGCTTCTATGCAACCACCGTTCCAACCGGGGAATTCGAGCAGTCGACCACCGTAAAGGTATACCGCGGCTCGGACATACTAACGGTTGACCTGAAAAGCGGAAAACTGAAATTCTAAAGCTGCTATACAAATGGAGCGAGTAGCTGCCTAACCAGTAAGCACTACTCGCCTTTTTTTGGCCCAAATTATACAACGATAACGCAAAGGATTTTGTAAAAGCTATACCTTTGCTCCCCGATGAGAAACCTAAAAGCCATACTTGCCGTACTGCTGCTCGCGCTATCGCTGCTCGACTGCTTCGACACGTGCATCCTCACGGCTTTAAAGCGCTCTCCGAACCTTACCTGCCAAAGCTGCACCGCGCAGGCCACCCATCACCATCACCATCAGGAAGAGATTGTTTTGGAGGAGACCAGCACCACCAGCCAGCCGCAGGAGAAGCAGCAGCCGAAGCTCCCCGTTAGCGATCAGGTTGCCGCGAGCACCTACACTACCTCTATCTGGCAGCCCCCCAAAGCGGCCTAGGCGCAAAGCCTTCACCAAAATGCGATCTGCATTATCCATCGACCAGCAGCTAGGGTAACACCGGCATGACTGGCGATTAAAAACAAAAATCGACCATCATTTTTACCTGTATGAGTACAGAAAAGGAAAAAGTAGCCGGATTTTCGGTACTTGCCGCTGTTTTTTTGACTGGCTTTAAGCTGCTGGTAGGGATCGTTACCGGGAGCCTCGGCATCCTATCCGAAGCGCTACACTCAACGCTCGACCTAGTTGCTGCCATCATAACCTACTTTTCGGTTCGTATTTCCGATAAGCCCGCCGACTACGACCACAACTTTGGCCACGGCAAGGTCGAGAACCTTTCGGCCCTAATAGAGACGCTGCTGCTGCTGCTTACCTGCGTGTGGATTATTTACGAAGCGGCAAGCCGCCTTATCTCGGGCAATACCCACATTGAGGTAACCGTATGGAGCTACGTGGTAGTGGTGCTTTCTATTGTTATCGACTACACCCGATCGCGAGCGCTGTACAAGGTGGCCAAAAAGCACAACAGCCAGGCGCTGGAGGCCGATGCGCTCCACTTCGCCACCGACATCTGGAGCTCGGCAGTCGTGCTGCTAGGCTTGGTTTGCTCCAGCTTTGGCTTCTACTTTGCCGATAGCTTTTCTGCCCTAGCCGTAGCACTAATCGTGCTGGGTGTATCGTACAAGCTCGGCCGTAGGGCCATCGACGTGCTGCTCGACAGGGCCCCCAAGGAACTCTTCGACGAGGTCTCCGCGCTACTCGAACAGCAGCAGGAGGTGGAATGCTACCACGACCTCAAGGTAAGGGTGGCCGGTGCAGATACCTTCATCAACGTAACCATCCACCTTCATCCCGAGCTGAGCCTGACGCAGGCCCACGCCATATCGCATAAGGTGGAGGAGTACTTGAGCAGCAGCATCAGCCGATGCGAGGTGCAGATCCACTACGAGCCCCACGAGACCGAAGTATCAACCAAAAAAAATGAAATCCATGAACTGTCCAATATGTAACGTTCCCCTGATGATCGCCGACAAGCAAGGGGTAGAAATCGACTACTGTCCACAATGCCGCGGCATTTGGCTCGACCGCGGAGAGCTCGAAAAGATCATCGAGCGCTCGCAAACCTTCGGGTTCGGCCACAACCGCTACGATGACGACGACCATCACCACGACAGCCACCACAACTACGACAAGCACGACGACCATCACTCGTACAAACATGGCTACCCGCACAACCGCAAGAAAGGATTCCTATCCGACCTTTTCGACTTTTAGAAGATACCACAAAAGAGAAGCGCCCCCAATTGGAGGCGCTTTTCGCTTACTATCGTATCCTGTTTGATGATTTTCTAGAACAGGTAAATCGTGCAAATCATGGTAATCATGCCCAAGGCGTATCCCCCAGCAATCTGCTTAAGGTTATGCTCGCCCAGATAGAGCCTCGACGTTCCAATAACCCCGCTAAAGAGAAACCCGACGAGCAGAAAGCCGACGATACTCGATAGCAACTTAAGGATTACCAGAAAGATCATTCCCATTAGCCCACCAATGCCTACCATGTGGATGCTGACCTTCCAGAAGATGTTAACCACAAAGGTGAGCAGCACGGCTATTGTGGAGCCTAGCAGAAACCCTTTGATGATGCTTGGAAGCGACACCCCTCCAATAAAGTAGAAGGTTACCGCGTAAAGGATAAAGGTAAAGAGTAGCGGCAGCATCCGTTCCTTCTTATCCGAAAAGTTGTAGTCTTTAGCCATTCGTCGCTTGACGAATATGGGCAAAAGCAGCATGGGCAGCACAAGCGTATTGGCCACAACAACCATCAGCACGTACTGTTTTACCTCCCAAGGAAGAATAGCAGCCACGCTACCAGCCTGAAACATGATCAGGATGCCGTAGGTAGGCATAAAAAGCGGATGCAGCAAAAAGCTGAATGTCTTAGCCAGCACTTTAAACATATTCTATAGCTCCTTACGTAAACGTGCAACTGGAATATTGAGCTGCTCGCGATACTTGGCCACCGTACGGCGGGCAATGGGGTATCCCTTTTCCTTCAGAATATCCATAAGCGCCTCGTCGGTTAACGGCTGCCGCTTATTCTCGTTGGCAACGCACTCCTCCAGTATTGTTTTTATTTCTCTAGTCGAAACCTCCTCCCCGCTATCGTTCTGCATTCCCTCCGAGAAGAAGTGTTTTAAAGGATAGATGCCGAAGTGGGTTTGCACGTACTTGCTATTTACCACGCGCGAAATGGTGGAAATGTCAAGATCGGTTACCGCGGCAATATCCTTAAGTATCATCGGACGAAGCTTGGTTTCGTCGCCCTCCATAAAGTACGCCTTCTGAAATTCCAGGATGGCGTTCATGGTAAGCAGCAGCGTATTCTGCCTCAGCTTCAGGGCATCTATAAACCACTTCGCCGAATCTATTTTTTGCTTTACAAAGGTTACCGCCTCCCTATCCTGCTTGGTGCGATCGGCCTTTTTGGCAACATACGCCTGCAGCATGGTCTGGTAGTCGCGGCTGATGCGTAGCTCGGGCTGATTCATCGAGTTGAGCGAAAGCATCAACTCGTCATCCTTAAGCTCCAGCACAAAATCGGGGATAACATGCTCGGCATACGCGCTGTGCGGATCGTTGTAGCTGCTCCCTGGCTTGGGGGTAAGGCTAATGATCTCCTCAACGGCATCGCGAAGCTCATCCTCCTCCAGGTTGAGCCTGTTGGCAATCTTGTCGTAGTGCTTCTTGGTAAACTCCTCGAAGTACTTCTCCAAAATAGTGGTGGCATTGGAAACCGATGCCACCGCCTGATCCTTGTGCCGCAGCTGAATCATCAAGCACTCCTGAAGGCTACGGGCTCCCACGCCAAGCGGCTCAAAATCCTGAATAATCAGCAGCACCTCTTCGAGTTCCTGCTCGGTAGCTTCGATGTTGAGCGCAAAGGCAATATCATCGACAATGTTCTCCAGCGGACGACGGAGATAGCCGTCGTCGTCGATACTTCCGATGAGGTACTGCCCAAGAGCCTGCTGCCGGGGAGTGATCGGGCGTAGCCCCAGCTGATCCTCCAAACTGGTATGAAAGTCTACACCTACCGAGAAGGGGATCGCCGTCTTTGTGCTATCCTTCGAAAAGTTGTTAGCATACAGCTTGTAGCTGGGCGTATCGTCGTCGTTGATGTACGAGTCGATATTCGACAGCGCATCCTCCTGCGTTTTGTCGGCCATTTCGGCCTCGTCGCTCACCTGATCGCCTCCCTCTTCGAGTACAGGGTTAACCTCCAGTTCCTCCTTAATGCGCTGCTCGAGTTGCATGGTGGGAAGCTCCAGCAGCTTTATCATCTGGATTTGCTGAGGAGATAGCTTCTGTAGTAATCGTTGCTGAAGGTTTAGTTTTTGCATGCTAGCGAATTCCGTTGGCTACGTAGGTTAAAACTCTGCTGTATTTGGGGTACGTGGGAATGGGATAACGTCGCGAATGTTGCCCATTCCGGTAACAAATAGCAGCAGGCGCTCGAACCCAAGACCGAATCCGGAGTGGGGCGCAGTGCCAAACCTACGGGTATCTAGGTACCACCACATATCTTTTTCTGGAATCTCCAGCTCGGCAATACGGGCCTGCAGCTTCTCAAGGCTCTCCTCACGCTGCGATCCGCCAATGATCTCGCCAATCTTTGGGAACAGCACGTCCATGGCGCGTACCGTTTTGCCATCGGGGTTTTGCTTCATGTAGAAGGCCTTTATCTCCTTGGGGTAATCGGTAAGGATTACTGGTTTCAGGAAGTGCTTTTCTACCAGGTAGCGCTCGTGCTCCGACTGTAGGTCGAGCCCCCAGCTAACGGGAAATTCGAACTTATGGCCGCTAGCCATAAGAATGTCGATGGCCTCGGTATATGGTAAACGAACGAAGTCGTTGCTAACAACAAACTTCAGGCGCTCGATGAGCTCCTCGTCGTACATCTTATTCAGAAACTCTAGGTCGTCCATGCAGTTGTCCAGCGCATACTGGATGAGGTTCTTTAGGAAATCCTCGGCAAGGTTCATGTTGTCCACGATATCGTAGAAGGCCATTTCTGGTTCAATCATCCAGAACTCAGCAAGGTGGCGTGGGGTGTTCGAGTTCTCGGCACGGAAGGTTGGCCCAAAGGTGTAGATCTCGGATAGCGCCATGGCACCTAGCTCACCCTCGAGCTGCCCCGATACGGTAAGGTTGGTGGACTTGCCAAAGAAGTCCTGGGTATAGTTGATTTTACCATCCTCGGTACGGGGGGGGTTATTCATGTCCAGCGTGGTTACCTGAAACATGGCTCCAGCACCCTCGGCATCCGAACCGGTAATGATTGGGGTATGCAGGTAGAAGAATCCTCGATCGTTAAAGTACTTGTGGATGGCGTAGGCCATGGCATGGCGGATGCGAAGCACTGCGCCAAACGTGTTCGTGCGTGGGCGAAGGTGGGCGATCTCCCTAAGGAACTCCAGCGAGTGCCCCTTCTTCTGCAGCGGGTAGGTGTTGGCATCGGCGGTGCCGTAAACCTCTATCTCCTTGCCCTGGATCTCTACGCTTTGGCCCGAGCCAACCGACTCTACCAGTGTACCAACAACCTTGAGGCAAGCTCCTGTAGTTATCTGCTTAAGCATCTCCTCGTCGAAATTCGATACCTCAACAACTACTTGGATATTATTAATGGTAGAACCGTCGTTCAGTGCGATAAATGCTACGTTCTTGTTGCCACGCTTGGTGCGTACCCAACCTTTTGCAGTGACTTCGCTGCCAACGCTGTTGGAGCGGAGCAGATCCTTAATCTTAAGTCGTCCTCCGGGTTGCATGATGATCTTTAATTATATATTCATTTCGAAACTCGACAAAGTTAGAAAAAAGAGCCTTCTACGATGCGCCGCATGGGGCTCATTTTACCCGTTGCCTTTAAAGTAGGTTAATAACGATCGCTGCTAAATCACGTCTTTTAGGACAAAGCGCACCTTAACCAAGCCGCCATCCCGGAGAACCTCCATGTGAATTGTTGTTCCCTTCTTGCCATTGAGGATTTCCAACAGCTCGCTCATCTTTATGGTGATGGCCAGCTTGTCGTTTACCGACACAATCTGGTCGCCAACGCGTAGGCCCACCTTTTCGGCTGGCGAGCCGGACCGAACCGTTAGTATCCTGTATCCAGGGAAGCCGGGTAGTACGGAGCCGATTTCGATACCGCTCATGTCCAGAAAGAAGGGGCTCCTGTAGCTCGAGTTGGGCCGCAGCCCGATCTTCTTCTCGGGGTAGTTCAGCAGCACAGTAAAGCGCCGAAGGATATCGGAGCCGATGCTCCCATGACGGTTGTTCAGGTTCGATACGCTCCCGATGTAGGCGGTGTCGGGGAAGGCCGCGATGATCTTCTTAAAGCTGAAGCCACCAATTCCAATGGACGGAATTCGGCTCACCTGCCCGTAGATATCGCCGTTAAGCCCGTAGCCCAGGTAGCTGTAGATGCTGGTGGCCGACGGGGCAATGGTGGTGCCGGTGCGGATGTCCACCCAAAGGGGGGTGCTAAGGCCCGAGTCGATGAGGAACTTCATGGGCGCGCTTTTCCCGTTGGCGGTAACGTTGAAGGTTGCGAAGCACTTGTCGTCGGGCAGCTCGAGGTCGTACAACTTGTACTTTTTCAGTCTGGCCCGCCGAAAGTACTTGGGGTTCCAAATCTTCAGCTCCTTTTGGGTATAGTCAATCTCCACGATAAAGTTCTTGAGGAAGCCGCCGCCCATCATGCCGTTAACCACCATCCCCGTGCGGATGGAGAAGTCGAAGATGTCGTCGATGGCCACCAGCAGGTCGATGTTCTCGCCAACAATGCCAGGCATGCTAAAGGTGTTGCGCATGCTGGCGTAGGCCTCTATGGCCTTGCCCTTGCCCAGCCCCTGCAGCTGCACCTTCCGGGCCTGGTTGAGCGTGAGCACGCGGTTGTTCTGCAGCTCGGTGATGAGCACCCCGCCGTACCCCGTATCGAGCACAAACATCAGCGAGTCGGAGCCGTTTACCGAAAACGGCAGTATGATAAGGTTGTTGATGAACCGAAACTTGACCACGGTAAACCGCTTGGTGCTGTCGGTAAACCGGAACTGGTTGTAGTCGGGGTTGGCATTCGGCCCGCCATCTGGCGCTGCCCCGGCAAGCGTAAGGGCAAGTAGGATACCTGTAAGGGCTTGGATGATACGCGTCATAGCAGCTCCTCCTTCTCGTTTACTAGTAGAACAGCGAAAGCTAGCCGATGGTAATGGCTGCTCGGCCCAAAAAGCAGCCATTAGGGCGCGGGCAGCACCGCTCGGAACGTGAAGGTTGCCGAATCTGACGTAAAGTTCGCCGAGTTTGACGTTAAACTCGACGAGTTTGATGTTGGACTCACCGAGTTTGATGCTAGACTCACCGAGTTTGACGTTAAACTTACCGAGTTTGACGTTAGACTCATCGAACTTGACGTTAGACTCGACGAGTTTGATGTTAAACTCATCGAACTTGACGTTAGACTCGACGAGTTTGATGTTGGACTCACCGAGTTTGATGCTAAACTCAGCGAACTTGACGTTGGACTCGACGAACTTGACGTTAGACTCACCGAGTTTGACGTTGGACTCGACGAACTTGACGCGACGAACGTCAATCCTAACGCTTGGATAGCAGCACCGCTACCAACCAAAAAGGCCCACCAGAATGTCTCCGGTGGGCCTCGTATAGCTTAAGCGGCTGGTTTATCGTAGCGCTTCGATACCGCGACGGATGCGCCCAACGGCATCGGCCTTGCCAATGGCTGCCATAATATCGGCTATGCCGGGTCCCTTGCTGCTGCCTACCAGGAGGAGGCGCAGGGTGTTCATCACCTGCCCCATCTTCAGCCCGCTATCGTGGATGTAGCCCTTAACGGTAGCCTCGATGGCAGTAGCCGAAAAGTCGTCGGCGGCCTCAACTAGCTCGGCGATAGCGGTAGTGGCCTTGCCCATCTCCTCGCTCCAGAACTTGGCGGCCACCTTCTCGTCGTAGGCCGTGGGCGCCACAAAAAAGTAGGAGGCCTGCTCCCAAATATCATGAACAAACACCAGTCTATCCTTTACCAATCCGGTCACGGTAGCCACAAATTCGTCCGATGCCTCCACACCATGCTTGGCCAACTCGGCCTTAGCCAGAGGCGTTAACTCCTCAACCGGCAGCTGCAGGAGGTGCTGGTGGTTAAACCACTTGGCCTTATCGGGGTCGAAGCGGGCTCCCGACTTGCTCACTCGGTCGAGCGAGAAGAGCGGAATAAGCTCGTCGATGGTAAACAGCTCCTGGTTGGTGCCAGGATTCCAGCCCAGTAGGGCCAGCAGGTTAACGAACGCCTCGGGAAGGTAGCCCGCCTCGCGGTAGCCCGAGGCCGTTTCGCCCGTTTTAGGATCAACCCAGCGAAGCGGGAATACTGGGAAACCCAGCTTGTCGCCATCGCGCTTGCTGAGCTTGCCCTTGCCGCTTGGCTTCAGGAGCAGCGGAAGGTGCGCAAACTGCGGCATCTTATCCAGCCAGCCAAACGCCTTGTAAAGCAACACGTGCAGCGGCAGCGATGGCAGCCACTCCTCGCCACGAATAACGTGCGAGATATCCATCAGGTAGTCATCGACGATATTTGCCAAGTGATACGTTGGCAGCTGGTCGGCCGACTTATAGAGCACCTTATCATCCAAGGTCGACGAGTTTACGATCACCTCGCCGCGGATAAGGTCGTTCATTACAATCTCCTCGTTTTCGGGCATCTTAAAGCGAACAACGTACTGGTCGCCCGCGCCTATGCGACGCTGAACCTCCTCGGCAGGAAGTGCCAATGAGGTTGCCAGCTTCCCGCGCACCTCGTAGTTGTAGGTAAAGGTCTTGCCCTCGGCCTCGTATTCGGCGCGAAGCTTATCCAGCTCCTCGGCCGTATCGAAGGCAACGTAGGCATTGCCGCTGTCGATGAGCTGATCGGAGTACTTTTTGTACAGATCCTTGCGCTCGCTCTGGCGGTAGGGTGCGTGTGGGCCACCCACAGAAACGCCCTCGTCAATCTGAATGCCACACCACTTCAGCGACTCGATGATGTAGTCTTCAGCACCCGGCACAAAGCGGTGCGAGTCGGTATCCTCAATTCTAAGCAAGAAATCGCCGCCGTGCTGACGGGCAAATAGGTAGTTGAAAAGGGCGGTACGAACGCCTCCCATGTGTAGCGCACCGGTTGGGCTGGGTGCAAAGCGTACCCTTACTCTTCTTTCGCTCATTTTTCTGATGATTTCGTAATAGGCCACAAATATAGGGCGAAAGTTTGAGTTACCAGCAACTCGACCAGCGTAGCGCTCGTGGATGAGGGCGCGCTCTTCTATGAAATAAAAGAGGAGGCCCAACATCGCCTCCTCAACTCCTTTATCCTATTGGATTACCTTATACCGTATCAGGTTCCAGGTTTCGGTATTCCCGCTTTCGGGGTTCTTCACCTTCATCTTCACAATCCAGCGGTTGCGGGCAATCCAGTACTCGTTCTCGTAGGTGGTATTGGCCAAGATGCCTCCAACGCCCTTAACGGAGCACTTCACGTGTACCACATTGGTCAGCACCTCGCTGTCGAGGCTTACCTTTTCGTTTTCCGAGATAATGCTGAAGTAGGGGGAGTCAGTTTGATTAACAAAGGAGAGCGGGAATACCAAGATCATGTCAATGCTCGAAATAGGCCTGCTGCTCTTATCGTAGGCCGATACCCGAAGAGAGTTGCCCCGAGGCAGCAAATTCTCCACCTTGGTGCTCTGGTAGCCGTCGTTGCAAGCGTACCTCACCTCAATCTGCTGGGCAAGGCACCTATTTCCACCCTCATCCGTGCCCGAAACCTCGGTTTCGCTAAACAGCACCACGTACGAGGAGTCCGTCACGTTAGTCCCCTCCTGCTGGTACACCCAGTAGCTCCCCGGCTTAAAAGCCGTCCACTGCCGCGTCTCCTTCTCTATGGTGTAGTTTCGTACAGGATCTTCCTTTGTACACATGGTAAGCGCCATAATCGACACACCAGCCAACCCAATAAGCCTAATAACTCCCCTCATATCCTCGCGCTAAAATTTCCTGCCGCTAATATAGCGTGGTTCTTTACACTTCTGACGTATTATAGTGGATTTTTTAGCAGCTAAAATGTTAAATGGCTCGTGGTAGAAAACAAAAAATCCTGCCACACCATGTAGCAGGATTTTGTATGAGCCCGTAGCTGCGGGCTAAATTACCTTAGAGGCATACTTACGGGCAATAACCGCAAGCATGTCATCGGTCATGTTTTCGATATTCCATTTAGGACTCCAACCCCACTCCTCGCGAGCGCAGCTATCGTCCATCCAGTTGGGCCAGCTGCGCGAGATCGCTTCCTTAACCGAGTCTATGTTGTAGGTCATGGTAAACTCGGGGATGCGCTTCTTAATGGCAGCATAAATCTCCTCTGGCGTAAAGTGCATGGCGGTAATGTTAAAGCTGTTGCGGTGAACCAGCTTATCGGGGTTAGCCTCCATCAGCTGTACCATTGCCGATAACGCATCAGGCATGTACATCATATCCATGCTCACATCCTTGGGGATAGGGCAGATGAACGACTTATCCTTAATGGCACCGTAGTAGATCTCTACCGCATAGTCGGTAGTTCCGCCACCAGGAAGGGTTACGTTCGAGATGATTCCAGGGAAACGTACCGAACGGGTATCCACCCCAAAGCGCGAATGGTAGTAGTCGGATAGCATCTCGCCGGTTACCTTGCAAACGCCATAGATGGTAGATGGGCGCATCACGGTATCCTGAGGAGTTCCGTCGTGTGGGGTATTGTTTCCAAAAGCCCCAATCGAGCTAGGCGTAAACACCGAGCAACCATTCTCACGGCCAATCTCCAACGAGTTTATCAGCGCCCCCATGTTGATCTTCCATGCCAGCTGAGGATTCTTCTCGCCAGTAGCAGAAAGAAGCGCTACCATATTAAATATGGTATCAATCTTATACTTCTTCACCAGCTGAGCAAACTCCTCACCGTTAAGCGCATCTAGCACCTCGAATGGGCCATCGCCGCCAAGTGTCGCTCTGCTTTTGTCGTTAATATCGGTAGCAACAACATTGCTATTGCCGTAGATGCTTCTAAAGTAGGGCACCAGCTCAGATCCAATCTGTCCGCCAGCACCAACTATGAGGATGTTTTTCATTGACGTGTACTTAAATTATCGGGTAGGCAAATGTAGCCATTATTTAAAAATGTCATTACAAATGGTAATAAAAACTCACATCCAAACTGTAATTTAAAACATATACTGCGGATATCGATTACAATAAATCACCATTCGCACCTCGGTGCTTAATTATGTAGCGCCATAAGTAGTAGTTAGCTACTATCCCTCATCCAGAGGTCTTCTATAGTACATCCGAAAGCCCTTCTCCAAAAATAGCGAAGGCCACCTTGATGCAAGGTGGCCTTCGTAGTATTTTGTAGCATACGGCAAGGTAGGGGCTATCGCCTTCTACGCTTTCCGCTATCTTTCTTATCTCCATTTGGCTTGGATGATGAGCGGCGGCTTCCTCCGCTCGACTTCTTTTCGCCGGAGCGTCCTTTGCCCGAAGAGCCACGTCGCGAGGCAGAGCCTCCTCCGTTTCCGCCTCTTGAACTGCCGCCTGCGGGGCGTGGTGCGGCGGGCTCGAAGCTGAGCACCTCGTCGCCCTTGCCGATGAGCTCGTAGTCGAGCTGCTTGCGCGATAGGTTGGCGCGCAGCACGCGGATGCGTACCTCATCGCCTAGGGTAAAGGTGCGGCCGTTGGTTTTGCCCACCAGGCTGTAGGTATCCTCGTCGAAGATGTAGAAGTCGTCGGTGAGGTCGCGGGTCGAGACCATGCCCTCCACCTTGTTCTCCTTTATCTCCACGTAAATGCCCCACTCGGTGATGCCCGATACGATGCCGTCGAACTCCTGCCCGATCTTATCCACCATAAACTCCACCATCTTGTACTTGATGGAGGCGCGCTCGGCATCCGAAGCGAGGATTTCCATTTCGGACGAATGCTCGCACAGCTGCTCGTAGGTCTCCTTGCTCTGCGACTCGGCCTTGTGGTCGTACATGTCGAGCAGGCGGTGCACCATCACGTCGGGGTAGCGGCGGATGGGCGAGGTGAAGTGCGTATAGTGGTCGAACTGCAGGCCGTAGTGGCCGATGTTCTCGGTGGAGTAGCGGGCCTTGGCCATCGAGCGGACGGCTAGGGTTTCGATGAGGTTCTCCTCTGTCTTCCCCTTCACCTCGGCCAGCAGCTTGTTGAGCTCCTTGGAGATGCCCTTGCTGTTGGTGGCCTGCAGGTAGTAGCCAAACTTTACGATGAAGCGGCGGAAGGTGTCGAACTTATCGGGGTTGGGCACGTCGTGGATACGGTACACGAAGGTTTTGGCCACGCTCTTGCCCCTGGGCTTGCCGATGTGCTCGGCCACCTTCTTGTTGGCCAAAAGCATAAACTCCTCGATGAGCTGGTTGCTCTCCTTCTGCGCCTTGAAGTACACGCGTAGGGGTTTTCCATTCTCGTCGAGCTCGAACTTGGCCTCCTCGCGGTCGAAGGCAATGGCGCCGTGCTTGAAGCGGTCGGCGCGCAGCTTCTGCGCCAGGGTGTGCAGCGTTAGCACCTCCTCCTTATAGTCGCCCTGGCCGGTTTCGATTACCTCCTGGGCCTCCTCGTAGGCGAACCTTCGGTCGGAGTGGATCACCGTGCGGCCAATCCAGGTGTTAAGCACGTTGGCATCCTCATCGAGCTCGAATACGGCCGAGTAGGTGAGCTTATCCTCGTGGGGGCGCAGCGAGCAGAGGTTGTTCGACAGCCTTTCGGGCAGCATCGGCACGGTACGGTCTACCAGGTACACCGAGGTGGCGCGATCTACGGCCTCCTGGTCGAGGATCGACCCGGGTCGTACGTAGTGCGACACGTCGGCGATGTGCACGCCCACCTCCGTGTTGCCGTTGGGCAGGCGGCGGTACGAGAGCGCATCGTCGAAGTCCTTGGCGTCGGCAGGGTCGATGGTAAAGGTTACCGCATCGCGCATGTCGCGGCGCTTGGCGATTTCGGCGGGGGTAATATCGTCTGGAATCTGCTCGGCGGCGCGAAGCACCTCTTCGGGAAACTGGTAGGGCAGGCCGTAGTCGGCCAGGATGGCGTGCATCTCGGTTTCGTTGTTGCCGGGGCGGCCCAGCACCTCCACGATCTCGCCGATGGGGTTCTTCCCCCCCTTGGGGATCTCAATCACCTTCACGATCACCTTGTCGCCATCCTGCGCCTCGCCGGCGCTGCGCATGGGCACGAAGATGTCGAAGGGCATCTGCTTGCCGTCGGGCACCACAAAGACGTAGTTGGGCGACAGCTGCACCGTGCCCACGTACTGGCGCTTGCCCTGCTCGAGGATCTCCACGATCTCGCCCTCGGGGCGCTTCTTCCCCTTGTACGGGAAGATGAAGACGCGCACCTTGTCGCCGTGCAGCGCCTGGTTCATGTTGCCGGGGGCGATGAACACGTCCTCGTCGCTCTCGGGCGAGATGATGAACGCCGAGCCCGACTGGGTCATGTCCACCTTGCCCTCGATGAAGCCGCCCTTGGTAACCACCTTGAACACGCCGTGCTCCACCTCGGTTACCATGCCGCGCTGCTTGAGCTCGGCCAGGCACGATACCACCAGCTGCTTCTGCCCATCGTCCTTCAGCCCGATGCTCTTGGCGATGGCCTTGTAGCTGAAATCCTTGGTGGGGTTGCTCGATAGTATTTCGAAGATGTGCTTTTCGATGCTCTGCTTCTTTATGGCCTTGCCGCTAGCTTGGCCCTCCTTCTTGATCTTCTTCATTTGCTTGGATCTGTCGTTGTTTTACGGATGGGGCGGATGATTCCCCCACGACTTTCCTAGATAACCGCTCACAAGTAATGCTGGAGCTGGGGGGTGCACCCGACCGGTCAAAAAAAATATTCTAATCGGATGGATAAGATGGGGCAAAGGTACTAAAAATGATCGAGAACCTGCCAGCTTTCCCCCACCGCCCCCCTACCCCAGCTGCGGCAGGCAATGGCCCTTAGCCGGACGAGGGCGAAGCCGCAGAAAAGCCGTGCAGCGCCTACCGCCAGAACAACAGCGTGGCACAGCGCCATCAAAGTGCAAGCCTCAGCCCCAGCAATGCGGCTTACTACCCCCGAAATGAAACATACCACCCCCGCAATGCAATGTAGAGCCCCCGTAATGCGGTACAATACCACCGTAATGCAATGTAGCTCCCCCGCAATGGGGTTTACCGCCACAGCAATGCGGTTTAATACCTCTGCAATGCAATTTGCTACCACCACAATGCGGTTTAGCGCCACATTATTGCAATAGGCTACCCCATCATTGGGGTTTGCTGCCCCATCATTGCAGCTTGCTACCACCGTAATGTAAGTCGCTACCACATCTACGAGAGTGGCTACCCCATTAATGAAAGCTTGCGCCCCATCATCCAGATAAATAAAGTGAATGATTGCAGCTTTTGATCCCGAAATTTTACTAAATTTAACCGAACCAATACCGATACCCCCATGCTACGCTACAACATCGAGCGCATGATTCTGATGCGCGGCCACACCAACCCCAAAAGCTACCTGAAGCGGATGGGCTACACCCGCTACGTGATTAGCCACCTGCTGTCCAACCCCCGCCACCTCGACATCGCGTACATCGAGCGGTTCTGCCACGAGCTGCGCTGCACCCCCAACGACCTGATGGAGTGGGAGCCCTCGAAGTCGGAGCCAACCGAAAAGGACCACCCGCTCACCAAGCTCCGCCGCAACGACCTCAGCGCGCCCGTCCAAAGCGCCCTGCTGAGCGTGCCCGCCGAGAAGCTCGACGAGGCGGTGGCCTACCTCCAGCAGCTCGGCAAACCGGAGTAGCCGCCCTTCGCCCCACGAAATGGCGCCAACCCTCCACGATTTGCTCTAGCCAAGCGTAGCGTCCTCGCTACGCTTGGTTTAGCACGACCTCCTGCCGTATTCTGTGCGGCCGGAGGCCGCGAGTACGAAAGCGTAGGCAAAGCCTACGCTTAGCAAGGGCTTATATTTTAAAAGCGATATCCCTAGATAGCCCCCTAACCCGCTTACAATATCATCCGTAAATAGCTAACTTTGCTGCTCGAACAAAAAATTACGACAGCGATGGAAGGACAACTGCAAATCTACAATACCCTTACCCGTAGGAAGGAAGATTTTACCCCGCTCAACCCACCCCATGTTGGCCTGTACGTATGCGGCCCCACCGTGTACGGCGACCCACATCTGGGCCACGCGCGTCCCGCCATCACCTTCGACCTGCTGTTCCGCTACCTCCGGCACCAGGGCTACAAGGTGCGCTACGTGCGCAACATCACCGACGTAGGCCACCTGGTGAACGATGCCGATAGCGGCGACGACAAGATCGGCAAGCAGGCCCGCCTGCAGCAGCTCGAGCCCATGGAGGTGGTGCAGTACTACACCAACCGCTACCACCAGGCCATGGACGCGCTCAACGTGCTTCCGCCCAGCATCGAGCCGCACGCCTCTGGGCACATCATCGAGCAGATCGAGATGGTGCGCAAGATTCAGCAGGCCGGATTCGCCTACGAAAGCGAAGGATCGATATACTTTGATGTGGAAGCCTACAACAAGAAATTCCCCTACGGGAAGCTCTCGGGCCGCATCCTCGACGACATGATGGCCAACACCCGCGAACTCGAAGGCCAGAGCGAGAAGCGCAACCCGTTCGACTTCGCCCTCTGGAAGAAGGCGCTCCCCGAGCACATCATGCGCTGGCCCTCGCCCTGGAGCGACGGCTTCCCCGGATGGCACCTCGAGTGCTCGGCCATGAGCACCAAGTACCTCGGCGAAACCTTCGACATCCACGGCGGCGGCATGGACCTGATGTTCCCCCACCACGAGTGCGAGATTGCCCAAAGCACTGCCGCCCTGGGCCACGACTCGGTGCGCTACTGGATGCACAACAACATGGTCACCATCAACGGCCAGAAGATGGGCAAGAGCCTGGGCAACTTCATCACCCTCGAGCAGCTCTTCACCGGCAGCCACGAGCTCCTGCAGCAGGCCTACAGCCCCATGACCATCCGCTTCTTCATCCTCCAGGCGCAGTACCGCGGCACGCTCGACTTCTCGAACGAGGCTCTACAGGCCGCCGAAAAGGGGCTACAGCGGTTGATCACCGCCACCAGCACGCTGGCCAAGCTAAAGCCCGCCGACGCTTCAACCGTTAATGTTGACGAACTCGAGAACGGCGTATTCGCCGCCCTCAACGACGACCTCAACAGCCCCATCGCCATCTCGGTGCTGTTCGACTGGGTGCGCAACATCAACTCCATATACGACGGCAAGGAGAAGATCAGCACCGAAGACCTCGAGCGCCTTCGCGCCATCTTCAGCGCCGTAGTCTTCGACATCCTCGGCCTTCGCGACGACAGCATTGCCGGAGATAATAAGGGCAAGCTTACCGCCGAGCTCATCAACATGCTCCTGAACATGCGCCTAGAGGCCAAGCAGAACAAGGACTTCGCCACCTCTGATAAGATTCGCGACGAACTCAACAAGCTGGGCGTAATCGTAAAGGATAGAAAAGACGGCTTCGACTGGGAAATCGCCTAGTTCAAAACCTGATAGCATATTTCAAAAGCCTACCCGCAGCGGTAGGCTTTTTTTATTCCAGTACATTTAACAAAAAGCCCCTCTTCCCCAATCAAAAAAATGCAACAAAGACCAACTCCCTCCCGTAAAAAACAGTGAACAGAGGGGAGATCAAGAAGAGAAAGCACGTCGGTGGGACGTGTGAGTTTTAGAGGTCTTTTAAACATACGATAGTTGAGGCTTAAGACTTGGGTCTTAACTTTTAGGTGAAGGTTCATTTAAAAGAGGATGCTACAGAGGGTAAAACTTCTGCCGATTTTACTTGAAGCAAGTCTGATTCTCGAAATTAGAACTTGTAGCCTCAGTTGGGAGTCTGTAAATCGTGGTTTCATTCAAGGAACGCACCCTTAATCGAGTTAAAGGCGATATGCCAAGGTTACGATGAAGTAATGACAACACGCTTGCTCTCAATGCCGATTATCAAACGAGGTACAAAGCTAATGGAAGGGATCGTGAAAGCGAGTACGCCGGATTTGCAAGCTGCGATAGGTGTAAATTTCAGCAAATGGTTAAAGGTAAATTATCAGTTAGGTTGCAGATGCAGATTTTGGTTAACCCTTAAAATTTGTATATGGCAAATTTGAGAAGAGAAGACAATGAAACTTAGTGAGGCTACGATCTTAGATGATGGTAGCCTCAATTTTTTGGTACCAACCAGTACGTAGCCCGCTGCATAAACGTAAAAAAGGGAACCCTGTGGATTCCCTTTTGTCGGTTCGGTGAGGATCGAACTCACGACCCCATGATTAAGAGTCACGTGCTCTACCAACTGAGCTACGAACCGTTCTGATTACGGGTGCAAAGGTAGCGCCTTTTTTTAGAATCGCAAATATTAGCCCCCAAATATGGATGTTTTTGCAGAAGAAATGGCCCTACACCCCCGCTTATAGCTGCTATAAGCCGCATTACCACTCCTGCGGCAAGGGGGAAACAAAAAAGGGAACCCTGTGGATTCCCTTTTGTCGGTTCGGTGAGGATCGAACTCACGACCCCATGATTAAGAGTCACGTGCTCTACCAACTGAGCTACGAACCGTTCTGATTGTGCGTGCAAAGGTAGACCATTTTTCATCACAAGCAAGTCACCATAACACTTTTTTAGAATTAAATAGTAGCCCATTCTCCTGCCCTTTTTCGTACATTAGCGGCTCAATAAAGTATAGCATAATGAGCAAGAAGATTTTAGTAACAGGGGGAACCGGGTTCATTGGTTCGCACACCACCGTGGAACTCCAAAATTCGGGCTACGAAGTTGTGATTGTCGATAACCTCTCGAATTCTGAGGCAGGTGTTGTAGACGCCATCACGCAAATTACCGGCAAAAGACCAGCCTTCGAGCAGGTTGACTGTACCGATAAGGCTGCCATGAAGAATGTTTTTGAGAAGCACGGACCAATCGAGGCAATCATCCACTTTGCGGCGAGCAAAGCAGTAGGAGAATCTGTTCAAAAGCCCCTTCTCTACTACCGCAACAACATCGGCTCCCTAATCAACCTTCTTGAGCTCATGAAGGAGTTTAAGTGCAACAACATCGTATTCTCGTCGTCGTGCACCGTATACGGGCAGCCCGATAAGCTACCTGTAACCGAGCAAGCCCCAATCAAGAAAGCAGAATCGCCTTACGGCAACACCAAGCAAATTTGCGAAGAGATACTAGGTGATACCGTTAACGCAGAACCTTGGCTACAGGTTATTGCCCTTCGCTACTTCAACCCAATCGGGGCACACCCTTCAACGCTTATCGGAGAACTTCCAATTGGCGTTCCTGCCAACCTAATACCATTCGTTACGCAAACCGCCATCGGCATTCGCGAGCAACTTTCGGTATTTGGCGACGACTACAATACCCCTGATGGTTCGTGCATCCGCGACTACATTAACGTAGTAGACCTTGCCAAGGCTCACGTGGTAGCCGTAAACCGCATGTTCGAAAAGAAAAACAAGTCTAACTACGAGTTCTTCAATATCGGAACAGGAAAAGGATTATCGGTACTCGAACTTATAGACATCTTCCAAAAGGTATCTGGAACAAAGCTAAACTACAAGATTGTGGGTCGCAGAAGCGGCGATATCGAGCAAGTTTGGGCTGACACTTCCTTTGCCAACAACGAGCTTGGCTGGAGTGCAAAAGAGAGTGTTGAAGACACCCTTCTTTCGGCTTGGAAATGGCAGTTGAAGCTAAAAGAAAAGGAAGAGAAGAAATAAGCATTATCTTTACCCAATATAGCTATAACGACAGCTCGAATAGTATCGAGCTGTCGTTAATTATTAACGGCGATGAACAGAAAGTCCGCTTTCTTCATCATAAATACTGATAACTATGAGGACAATAGTAGTTACCGGAGGTGCAGGCTTTATTGGCTCGCATGTTGTGCGACTTCTGGTTAACAAGTATCCCAACTACCGTATCATCAACTACGACAAGCTGACCTATGCGGGCAATCTAGAGAACCTTAGGGATATCGAGAACACTCCCAACTATAGGTTTGTAAAAGGTGATATCTGCGATGCCCAACTTTTAGAAAAGCTTTTCGACGAAGAGAACGTTAGTGCCGTAATCCACCTTGCTGCCGAATCGCACGTTGATAGGTCGATTACCAATCCAATGGAGTTCATCCAAACCAACATCGTAGGTACAGTTACCCTACTCAACGTAGCAAAAAGTAAGTGGGCAGGTAACTTCGAGGATAAGCAATTCTACCACGTATCAACCGATGAGGTATACGGATCGCTTGGTGAAACTGGATACTTCTACGAAAATACATCGTACGATCCTCGTATAGCCCCTACTCGGCATCTAAGGCAAGTTCCGACCACTTGGTTATGGCATACCATCATACATTCGGACTTCCAGTAGTAATATCGAACTGCTCGAACAACTACGGTCCAAACCAGTTCCCCGAAAAGCTCATTCCGCTTGTCATCAACAACATCAAAAACGGCAAACCAATCCCCGTTTACGGTAAGGGTGAGAATATTCGCGACTGGCTATACGTTGTTGACCATGCAAGAGCCATCGATATGGTATTCCACAATGGCAAGAATGGCGAAACCTACAACATAGGCGGACACAACGAGTGGAAAAACATCGACCTGATTAAGGTTCTTTGTCGAGTTATGGACAAAAAGACGGGGAAACCCGAAGGTAGTGCCGAAAAACTAATTACCTATGTAAAGGACAGAGCAGGACACGACCTACGTTACGCAATTGATGCCACCAAAATTAAGGTTGAATTAGGCTGGTTGCCATCTCTTCAATTTGAAGAGGGTATTGAGAAAACCGTTGAATGGTATCTAGCCAATAATGCTTGGCTCGAGAATATCGTATCTGGTGAATACGAAAAGTATTATTCGTCCCAGTACGAGAAAAGATAATCAAATTCTAATATCAGTAAATAAAAAAGAGGGCGATGCCCTCTTTTTTATTTACTTACTGTATGTAATAACAAGTCTTATCGGATTTTTCGGTGCCTTATTCGGATCGGCACCAAGTATTACCTGATTAGGTACATTCCAAAAATCATAGGGTAATTCAACATAGTTTGTACCATACGAACTAGAACTGCTACTGTACAATCCAGAAGGGACACCAGCATATAAGTAAAACTCTTTAGGTTTTACACCACGCATTGCATCCTTAAAATGAGTTGTAATATTTAATGAGTACAACCTACGACTACGATTATAAAAAGCATTAGTAGAAACTCCCTTAAAGGTTACCATATCGTCAATAAAATACATATACTTCTTACCGCTAACAGTCTTAGAGTAATAAGCCGTCATTGACATTGGCATATTCTTATAATTGAGCAGATTCCCAGGAAAGTACGGTTCAACAATAAGTTCTGCTCTATAGATTTTAGCATCTTTATGCAATTCTAACCAACTCTTTACAGAAGCATCATTAAACTTAACCAAAGTTCGAAGTCCTCCAAAACCTTGAAGATAAACCAATTTAGAGGGTGTTGGATTCTTCGATAAATCAGGGTTGATTTCTCCAGGTTTCACAGCATACAGGCTATTTCCATTGTAAACATGCTGGATAATACTAAATCTACGAACACTACTATACGATGTACTTCCTACGAAGAAAGGCATACGTACAATTGAGTCTTTGTTCACTACTCCAGCAACTTTAAAGTAAAGATGCATTCTAGTAGTGGTATCGGAAAAATCTATTGCATTTAAACCGCCACCAGAAGAAAGTGCAGCATTCTCAATATAAAGAGACTTAAATGTACTCATAAATATCTCGTAACTCGATATTTTAGCAGTATCTATATTGCTATTAAAGAGTTTATTTACGAAATCTTTACTCAATTTTATGTGTACCACTCCATCACCTTTTCTACTATAAGAGATAGACGATTTATCAAAATTCTTATTTACACTTATTTCTTCAGTCTCAATACTATCCTTAATTCTATAGTTCGAGTAGTAATATAAGGTATCACTATGAATCTTATTCTTCATCTGAAAGACCTTAAGATGCTGTATTGCTAACGAGTCACCAACTCCACCTTTAAGTTTTAGATTTAGCACGAGAGAATCTATCCGATCGGAAACATTTTTTGCGTACTTCTTATAATCAGAGAGAGAAGAAGGATAAAACTGTGTAGCAACACTAGAATTAATTTGCCCAAAAACAGGATCGTTATATGAACCTATATAACTCTTCCCAGAGGTTGTACTTGTTGCAACACTATCAGTAGATACAGTATAGGCATCTATCGCAAAAGTAGAATCAATCAAAACCCCATTCCTCTGACTTGGATCTATAAAATCATCACCTAGAGTATTATCAACGTCAGTACAAGCATTAAAGGTAACAGCCAACGATGCTAATGCACCCAAAAAGAAAAATCCTCTATGCTTTATCGAAAATTTGATCATAAAAATCAGTATATGCTTCAACATAATTCTCCATTCCCTGATACCCGAGCACTGGTTTGTCGCAAGTTTTAAGGAATTCAGCAACTTCGCTATTTATTGATTCGCTTCCTATAATCATTCCATCGGAATACTTATAGGCGAACTTAATAAGATTAACGTAAGTTGGGTCGGTTAATTGTTCAACATCCTTACTTTTTATGCCCTCGAGAATTACTTTTTTCTTAAAACTAGAATCTAGAGGCGTTGGAAACTCATCGTTGTAGACGGTAAATACCACCTTTGTATTGGCAAACAAAGGATCTTCCTTAAAAAGTTTCTTCACGTAAAGTGGTACTAAGCTGGTAAACCAACCCTGACAATGAATAATATCAGGCGACCATCGCAGCTTACGAACGGTTTCGAGCACCCCACGAGCATAAAAAATGGCGCGTTCATCATTGTCTTCGAAGAACTGTTCATTCTCATCCTTAAGGATCTGCTTTCGGTGAAAGTAATCTTCGTTATCAATAAAGTAAACCTGCATGCGAGCTGCAGGAATAGAGGCTACCTTAATGATAAGAGGATGGTCGGTGTCATTAATTATGAGGTTCATTCCCGACAAGCGAATAACTTCATGGAGCTGGTTGCGACGTTCGTTTATTAAGCCAAACCGTGGCATAAATGTCCGAATTTCTTTTCCTTGCTCTTGTACCCCTTGGGGTAGATAACGACATAGTATGGAAATATCGTTCTCTGGTAAATAAGGCGTAATTTCCGTACTCACAAAAAGTACCCTACTGCTTTTCATTTTTTTCAGGTCTAACTATGGAGAAAGTAGATACAAAGATAGCTATTTTTCTTGAGCTTATAAAGATAAATGCAAAAGTAGCTTAACCTGCTTTAGCTGAAAAAGAAGCGTCTGCTATTGGAATGTATTGTTTGGATAATGGTATATTTGCCGAAATTTTTTTCCAATGAAGGTTGTTAGAACAGCTGCAGAACTCAACGAGGAAGTCGCAAAACAGAGAAAGGATGGACAAACAGTTGGGTTTGTGCCAACCATGGGAGCGTTACATGTTGGGCACATCTCGCTAGTGAACAAATGCTTAAACGATGGATGCTATACCATTTGTAGTATCTTTGTTAACCCTACACAATTTAACGATAAGAACGACCTAAAGAACTACCCACGCATGCCCGAGAAGGATTTAGCCCTACTCGAAGAATGTGGAGTTCACCTTGTTTTCATGCCATCGGTAGAGGAGATATACCCCGAACCAGATACAAGAGTCTTTGATTTTGGCTCTATCGATAAAGTAATGGAAGGGGCAAAACGTCCTGGGCACTTTAACGGTGTCGCACAAATAGTAAGTAAGCTTTTCGCTATCGTAAATCCTGATAAAGCGTACTTCGGAGAAAAAGATTTCCAGCAAATTGCCATCATCAATGCAATGGTAAAGCAGCTAGGATTCAAGGTAGAGATTGTTCGCTGCCCAATAGTTCGCGATACCGACGGATTGGCTTTGAGCTCGCGCAACATGCTACTCAACGAAAAGCAACGTAAAAGCGCACCTAATATATATAGAGCGTTAAGCGATGCCAAACAACTTGGCACTTCGTTTTCCATCAAAGAGATCAAAGAAAAGGTTATTGCTCAAATAAATGCCGATAACGAATTGAAAGTTGAGTACTTCGACGTAGTCGATGCAGATTCTCTGCAAAGCCTTTCATCGTGGGAAGAGTCCAATAACATTTTTGGTTGTATTGCCGTACAAGTAGGCGCAGTACGCCTAATCGATAACATCAGACTAAAGTAAAAAGCCATGCATATTGAGGTTGTAAAATCGAAAATTCACCGCGTAAAAGTTACAGAGGCAAACCTTAACTATGTTGGCAGCATCACCATAGATGAAGATCTTCTGACTGCTTCCAATATTATCGAAAACGAGAAGGTTCAGATCGTAAACGTAAACAATGGTGAGCGACTTGAAACCTACGTCATTAAAGGAGAAAAGGGGAGTGGAGCCATCTGTCTAAACGGCGCAGCTGCTCGTAAGGCAGAAATTGGCGATGTTCTTATCATCATCTCGTACGCAACTATGGATTTCGAAGAGGCTAAAGCCTTTAAGCCTTGGATTGTATTCCCCGATACCGAAACGAACCGCATCATCTAAGATACCCCACACGTTGAAAAAAGGAACTCTTCTCAGGGGAATAAACATTACCGTATTCTTTGGACTAGGCGTTGTGCTAATGTACTTTGCCTTCAAGAATGTTAAGTTTGACTTCCTGATGGAGGGGTTACGTGGGGCCAATTACTCGTGGCTGGTGATATCTCTTCTGCTGGGCAACGTCGCCTTTTTGGCACGTGCCCTACGCTGGAGGCTGCTCATAGAACCGCTTGGCTACCAGCCTTCAGTAATGAACTCTTTCCACGCTATTACCATAGGCTACCTTGCCAACTTTGCCTTCCCAAGAGCTGGGGAAGTATCGCGCTGTGGGGTTCTTCGCAAAACAGAGAAGATTCCGTTTGAATCGTTAGTAGGTACTGTTATAGTCGAGCGCACCTTTGATCTTTTATGCCTTCTGATACTGCTAACGGCAGTCTTCTTCTTTAAGGTCGATTCCTTCGGAAAGTTCATATACGATACAGCGTTACTTCCTATTACCAATAAATTTGCAGGTTTTGGAGGTAGCTATCTTGCTATGCTTATCGTAATGCTACCTATAGCTACTGCGCTTTTCGTTGCATACGTTTTTAGATACAAGTTGATCCGGTATGGTGTCATTCGTAAAATGATAAGGCTGTCAAAAGGCGTTGTCAACGGTCTGAAAACAGGCTTTACCATGGAGCGCCGACTTGAATTCCTTCTTTTCACCTTGCTAATATGGGCATCGTACCTCACAATGACTTGGGCCGTTTTTTATACGCTACCCGCCACCAGCACTCTTGGAATTGTTGATGCGCTATTCATCTTGGCCATTAGCAGCATAGGAATGGCGGTTCCTGTTCAAGGTGGATTCGGAGCCTTCCACATTATCGTAGCAATGGGGCTAACCATGTACGGCATCTCTCGTGAAGATGGATTACTCTACGCAACAATTTCTCACGAATCACAGGCTATCATGACTATTATTATTGGAGTAATTTCGCTATCTTACCTCTTCTTTAAGAAACGAAATAATCCAGTAATAGCCACCAGTCATGAACAGATTCAAGAACGTTAGTAAAAAGGTGGTGGATCAGCACGAGCTGAGCCGCCGGGTTGCCGTGTGGAACCTTCTCGGGAAAAAGATTGTTTTCACGGATGGCTGCTTCGATATTCTTCATCGAGGACATGTTGACTACCTCACACAAGCAGCGAGCAAAGGTGATGTTATGGTTATTGGGCTGCACTCAGATGCCTCAGTTGCTCGTCTCAAGGGTGAAGGACGTCCCATTCAGAATCAGGAATCCCGTGCGCTAATTGTAGCCTCGCTCTCGTATGTTGATGCTGTTATCATTCTTGAAGAGGACTCTCCATACAACCTTATCAAGTTTATTAAGCCCGACGTGCTGGTTAAGGGTGCAGATAAGCTACCCAAAGACATTATTGGCTACGACATTGTTTCTGCCAAAGGGGGCAGCGTTATTGCTCTTGATATTAAGGAGGGTAATACCGAACGGCTTATTGACAAAATAAAGCTAACCCAATAGACCCTAATCAAAGAATAAAACTATAGTATGGATTTTACCATTGCCGGTAGAATCCATATTTTTTTCGTGTATCTTAGTCGGACTATCGTAAAACTAAACATAATCATCAGGTAATGGCTAAGGTAAAAAAGGCCTACTTCTGCCAAAGTTGCGGCTTTGAATCTCCTAAGTGGTTAGGGAAATGCCCTTCGTGCGGCGAATGGAACACCTTTGTAGAGGAGATTGTCACCAAATCGAGCGCTGCACCAACCTCCTTTGGGCTGGAGACCAGCAAACCGCTACGCATCGACGAGATTGACCTTGAAAAAACACCCCGCATCACCCTTAACTCAGGAGAACTTAACCGCATACTAGGCGGTGGCGTTGTTCCCGGCTCGCTGATTCTAGTTGGAGGAGAGCCCGGCATAGGAAAATCAACCCTTAGCCTACAGATTGCCTTACGAACTCACGGTCTGAAAACGCTATATGTATCGGGAGAAGAGAGCGCACAGCAGATTAAACTGCGCGCCGAAAGGCTTGGCGGCAACAACTCCGACTGCCTGATCTACTGCGAGACGTTGGTGGAGAACATCATCACCCAGGCAAAGCACACAAACCCCGACTTGGTGGTTATTGACTCCATTCAAACGCTGCTCACAGAGCGCATCGACTCGTCGCCAGGAAGCGTGAGCCAGATCCGCGAAACGGCAGCCATGCTGCTGCGCTACGCCAAAGAATCGTCTACACCTATATTTATTATAGGTCATATTACCAAGGATGGCACCATTGCCGGCCCCAAGGTGCTGGAGCATATTGTGGACGTAGTGCTGCAATTCGAGGGTGACTCGAACCACATCTACCGTCTACTGCGCTCGGCCAAGAACCGCTTTGGCTCTACCGCCGAGATGGGCATCTTCGAGATGACCGGCCACGGGCTGCGCGAGGTAGACAACCCATCGGAGATGCTGGTTACCCAGCACGATAGCCAGCTGAGCGGCATCGCCATTACCGCTGCGCTCGATGGCAACCGCCCGTTTATGATTGAGGTGCAGGCGCTGGTTAGTTCGGCCGCCTACGGTACGCCTCAACGCTCGACAACGGGCTTTGACATCCGCCGCTTGAACATGCTGCTGGCCGTTCTCGAGAAGCGGGTAGGCTTTAAGTTGGGCGCTAAGGATGTTTTCCTGAACATCGCCGGAGGCATAAAGTTAGCCGACCCCTGCATCGACCTTGCCGTTATCAGCGCCGTGCTCTCGTCGAACCTCGACATCCCGATATCCACCGACATTTGCTTTGCTGCCGAAGTGGGGCTCTCGGGCGAGATCCGCCCCATTACCCGCCTCGACCAGCGCATCGCCGAGGCGCAGCGCCTTGGTTTTAAAAGAATATACGTATCAAAGTACGGGCAGAAAGGGCTAAACATTCCCGATGGAATAGACGTGAAGTTTGTGTGCAAGGTAGAAGAGCTGTTTAGAAGCCTGTTTGGAAAGGGGTAGCCCCCATATTCTCGTGAAAATCTATTCGAAAACACGCACATGTATCCTTGTCTTTACAAGGATACTTCAAAATAATCCCCCTTCAGATCTACTTCTGCAGATGCTATATTGGCGTTTTTGCAAATAAGTAACCCTATTCTAGCTTATTTCAACTAAAAAGATAGTAGGACGGTATCATCTCTTAGTATTTTTCATACCTTTCGTTTTGTTAACATAACATATACTAAAAGTATGAGAAAGACGATCATCGCTGGACTATGCTTGCTTATGGCCTCCCCGAGTCTATTTGCTCAGTCCAAGAAATTCGACGTAAAGGATATCGATATCCCTTACAAAAAGTTTGTTCTCGACAACGGTCTTACTGTGCTCATCCACGAAGACCACAAGGCTCCTGTGGTAGCCGCCAACATCTGGTACCATGTGGGATCGAAGAACGAGAAGGCCGGTAAAACGGGCTTTGCTCACCTTTTCGAGCACCTGATGTTTAACGGTAGCGAGCACCACAAGACCGACTACTTTAAGGCAGTTGACAAAGTTGGTGCAACAGACCTAAACGGAACCACCAGCAACGACCGCACCAACTACTTCGAAACCGTTCCGACCTCGTCGTTGGATCAGATTCTATGGTTGGAGAGCGACCGCATGGGCTACATGGTAAATGCCATCGACCAGAAGACGCTCGACGAGCAGCGCGGCGTTGTGCAGAACGAAAAGCGCCAAGGGGAGAACTCTCCTTACGGCTTAACCGAGGACGCCATCTGCAAGGCAACCTATCCAGCGGGCCATCCCTACTCGTGGACGGTTATCGGTTCGATGGAAGACTTGAATGCCGCCAGCTTGGACGATGTTAAGACTTGGTTTAAGACCTACTACGGTCCCAACAACGCAACCTTGGTTATTGCAGGCGACATTAAGACCGAAGAAGCCCTTGAAAAGGTGAAGAAATACTTCGGCGGCCTACAGGCAGGACCTCCTGTAACCAAGTTTACCTCGTGGCCTGCCAAGCGCACGGGTACACAGCGCGAGGTGATGCAGGATCGCGTTCCCCAAGCCCGCCTCTACATGGTATGGAACATTCCCGAAGATGGCAGCTGGGATGCCAACATGCTCGACATCGCCTCGAGCGTACTTGCCGGAGGAAAAACTTCTCGCCTGTACAAACGCTTGGTTTACACCGATCAGATCGCATCGAACGTATACGCTTGGGCGGGTACGAACGAGATTGCCGGACAGTTTGAGATTATGGCTACCGCCAAACCAGGCGTTGAGCTTTCGAAGATTGAGTCCGTGATCAACGAGGAGATGGCCAAGTTCCTAAAGGAAGGCCCTACCGAGCAGGAGATGGAGAAGATAAAGGCGAAGATGTACTCGTCGTTTGTACAGGGATTCGAGCGCGTGGGCGGATTTGGCGGTAAGTCGGATGTGCTGGCCACCTACCAGACCTACCACAACAACCCCGACTTCTACAAGGTCGTGCTCCAGCAGGAGATGGACGCTACACCAACCGACGTGAAGAAGGCCGCCAACGAGTGGCTCAGCGATGGCCTGTACGCCCTAGAGGTGGTGCCCTTCACCGACCCTAAGCCTACCACCGCCGATGCCGATCGCACAAAGCTACCCGATCTGAACACGCCCCCAACCCCAACCTTCCCCAGCTTCCAAAGGGCAACCCTCAGCAACGGGTTAAACATCATCCTTGCCGAGCGTCACGCCATCCCAGCACTGAACATGGAGCTGCAGTTTAACGCCGGAGCGGCTGCCGACATCCTTGCCAAGCCGGGTACGGCCCGCCTGTTTGGCAGCGTACTGGACGAGGGCACCAAGACCCGCTCGTCGATGGAGATTAGCGAGGAGATGGAGATGCTGGGCAGCTCGATGGGCGCCGGATCGAGCCTCGACCGCACCTACATCTACCTGAATACGCTGAAGGGGAACCTCGACAAGTCGCTCGCCGTATTTTCCGACGTGCTGCTGAACCCCACCTTCCCCCAGAAGGAGTTCGACCGCCTGCGCAAGGACCAGCTCGTTAGCATCAAGCAGGAGCAGGCACGCCCCAACAGCATCGCCTTCCGCGTTCTTCCCCAGTTCCTATACGGCAGCGGGCACCCCTACAGCAATCCGCTATCGGGTACCGGCTTCGAGAGCAGCGTAAGCTCCATAACCCGTGATGACCTAGTGAAGTTCTACAAGGATTGGATCACCCCAAATAACGCCACCCTAATCGTGGTGGGCGATATCACCATGGGCGAGCTGAAGCCTAAGCTCGAGGCCGCCTTCAAGGAGTGGAAGAAGGGTACCAACCCCAAAAAGCAGGTTGCAACCGTGGCGCTACCTACCAAGCCAACCATCTACTTCATCAACCGCCCACAGGCCCAGCAGTCGGTAGTTATGGCTGCCAACCTAGCGCCTGAGGCCAACAAGATGAACGAGGCCGCGGTAGATTTGGCCAACAGCATCATCGGTGGCGAGTTCACCTCGCGCATCAACATGAACATCCGCGAGGATAAGCACTGGAGCTACGGCGCTAGCTCGTTCGTTTACGAGACTGCGGGCCAGCAACCCTTCATTGCAACTACCTCCGTTCAGTCTGACAAGACCAAGGAGACCATTCAGGAGATCGAGAAGGAGCTTACCGGCTACGTGGGCAGCAATCCCGCCACCGCCGAGGAGTTTACCACCAACCAGAACAACAAGCTGCTCCAGATTCCTGGCACCTACGAAACCGGCAACGCCGTGCTGAACACCATCAGCAAGATTGTGGCCAACAACCTGAAGGATACCTACCCACAGGAGAACGCCAAGAACCTGAAGAGCGCCAAGCTCGCCGATATCCACCAGATGGCGAAGACCCTCATCAAGCCCAACCAGCTTACCTGGGTGATTGTGGGCGACAAGGAGAAGGTGCTCGCCAACGTGAAGAGCCTTGGCTACGAGGTGAAGCTGATCGACGCCGACGGCAAGCCCGTGGCGGAGTAACGACCCAGAGCAACGATCTTAAATGTGACCATTGAGATATGTGACGTGAACACGCCAGCCCCGCTGGCAAAAAAGGAGAGCCCGGATTTACATCCGGGCTCTTGCTTTTTATGGGGTAGCGGGTAGCGCTAGCTCTTCTTGGTCTTCTTCTGCTCCTCCTCCTTCTGCTTCTCCTCAGCTTTCTTCTTCTCCTCGGCGGCCTTGAGGGCTGCCTTGTGGCGGGCCACCAGCTCGTTGTACTCCTTGCGGATGGTGTTGATAATCTGTAGCGCCTCGGCGTACTGAGCGTCGTCGGTCATCTTGGCCCGGAGCAGCACGTAACTGGATAGGATCTGGTACTGCTCGTTCACCTGCCTGCGCAGGCTGATGGCCTTTGCGCTATCCTTGGTGATGGACTCGGCGCGACGCCCTTCGTAGAGCGCCTTGAAGGCGTTGTTGTCGGCCTTCAGACGGGCTAGCCTAGCCGAGAGGCCGATCTTCTCGACCATGGGCTTGTAGGTTGGCCCCTCGAACTCTGCCACCAGCTTGTCGATGGTGCCGCTCTCCTTATCCAACGACATGCGCGCTATGTCGCCGTAGGTGTCCAGCAGGGTCGTAAGGCCGTTGGCCGCTCGGAGCTCTGCCTCGTCGGTGGAGTAGGTAGCATTCTTAACCCACGACTTTAAGGCGCTAATGCTGATATCGCGAACCTGGTTTTTGGTAGCAATGTCGTCGCTCTTAAGGTTCTTCTGCACCTGAAGAATGGCCTTGTTGAAGTCCTCGGCAAACGAAAGAATCGTAATAACAAGGTTGCGCAGCTCGGCATCGGTAAGCATTGTGTCGCCAAGTGACTTGATGTGGTTGGCCTGTGAGGTTATGAACTGGTAGAAGTCTACGTTAGAAAGCTTAGGACCTGGAGTCACTAAAATGTTAATCTTTTTCATTTGAAAAGTTATTAAGTTAATGTTTGTCGTTTGTGCTGTTAGCATCATTTACGAATTTACAAATATTTTTAGGCTTATAATTCAAATTAATCAAATTATCTGCAATTATTTTTCCTAAAATACAGAAACATGCAAGCGCATCATGTTAAACTCAGATGTTAAACGAAAAAAATTAAAAGGACATCATCCCATTTACAAAAGGACGGCAGGCAGCTTACGCAAGCTAAGCGGGCCGTGGGAAGTTGGGCAAGCCTACACGGCTGCTACAGCTGCCAACAAAGAGCCCATGCAAAAGTGCAGCGGCCATAAATCGACGATTGTGGAGCTCCTGCAGGCTTGCAGGAGATGAATATTCTCCAACTTTAGGCTCATGCAGCTTGCAGGAGATATAAATTCGCCGATTTTTAGACTCAAGCAACTTGCAGGAAGCAATAATTCGCCAATTTTAGGCTCATGCAGATTGCAAGAAGCAATAATTGGCGAATTTTATGTCCATGCAGCCTGTTGCCAACCTAAAATTCGCGATTGTAAGGCCTATGCAAGCTGCAGGAGGTGATAATTGACGAATGCAAGGTTCATGCAGCACTGCATGAACCCAAAATTCATGAATTTTTGTTCCATGCATTCGTGCACGGACTAAAAATTCGCAAACGAAAGGTAGAATCATGGCATATTATCCCTCTGCATAAACGGGAGGATTAGAAATGCAGTTTGCTTAAATCGTTACTCTTCCTCTTTGTTGTGTACTTAACCCATCTTACCTCCCGCCAAGCGGGAGGATATCCATTTTAATAATACTGTACTATGAACTAGCATTGTGTTAGGGCTGCTAATATGTATATATAACCCGCTATTGCCGCTAGCAGGAAGCATGCAGCATGCTACAGCATGCCGATTCGTTAACGGCTAGTCCATATATAAAGGATAAATTTCTAAAGTGGTAATCGCTACTTATAGAAAAAGCTGGGAGCTGAACCCATCGCTATTATTAAGGAGTAAGTGGCAGTGCAAATAGCTGCATGCGGCATAGAGTATCCTCAGGCAGGTTAACAAAACCTTAATCTTGGCTAGCTAGAAGGTAAAATCCCCGTAATGCTTGCCTAACGCAGGGCTGGTTCCTTTGTGGCGGAATATAAAACCATAATCTAGGAAATCTATGTTTTTCGAATGGAAGAAGCTGCTGCTATCCACGCTGCCGGCACTTATGGTGCTAATGGGGATATCAGCCAATACCTTTGCGCAGGGAATCGTGAAGGGAAAGGTAACAGACAAAGCAGGAAATCCGCTAATTGGCGCAACTGTGCTAATCAAGCGGCTCAACGAGGGGGTGATTACCGACGCCAACGGCAACTTCACCCTAACCACCAAGAAGGCTATGAGCAAGAACGATATTCTACTATTTCGGTATGTAGGCTATAAGAATGCAGAGCTGAGGTACACCGACGGCCCCGTAAAAATGGTGCTGGAGGAGGATGCCCACACCATCGACGAGCTGGTGGTTACGGCGCTTGGCATCAAGAAGTCGGAGAAGAGCCTCTCCTATGCTACGCAGTCGATATCCAACGAAAAGCTTACGGGGGTGATGCCCACCAACTGGTCGTCCGCCCTATCGGGCAAGGTGGCTGGGCTGAGCATCAGCAGCGCAGGCGGCCCCGTGGGCTCTACCCGCATATCGCTGCGCGGTGACGTGTCGTTGAATCCCAATGGTAATCAGTCGCTGATTGTGGTAGACGGAATCCCCATCAGCAATACTCTTACCGGTACCGGGCCCGCCTACGGCGCGGGCAGCAAGAGCGATCTTCCAATAGACTACGGCAACGGCTTTGCCGATATCAATCCCGACGATATCGAGTCGGTGCAGGTGCTCAAGGGTGCCAATGCTACGGCGCTCTACGGCTCTAGGGCCGCCAACGGCGTGGTGCTTGTAACCACCAAGAGTGGCTCGAAGAAGCAGAAGGGGCTGGGAGTAACTATCAACTCCAACACAAGCCTCGACGACGTGATGCATTGGCCCGACTACCAGTACGAGTTTGGACAGGGCCTCCCCTCGTACATCGGCAAGGCAGGTACCGCCTACGCCGGGCAGCCCTACTACAGCTACGGCGCCTCGCCCGACGGCAACGGGGGCACCAGCGGCACCAGCAGCGCCTATGGCCCACGGTTCGACCCCAATGTGTCGTACTACCAATTCGACCCCGTAACCCAAACCCGTGCCACCGAGGCTACCCCCTGGGTTGCCCACAAGAATAACCGTAAGGGGCTATTTCAAACCGGCTACACGCTCACCAACAGCGTTGCCGTGGAGGGCGGATCGAAGGACGCCAGCGTGCGCGCCTCAATAACGCATACCAAAAATGAGTGGATTCTCCCCAACACCGGGTTCGAGCGCATCGTCGGATCGCTCTCGCTCAGCTTCAAGGTGTCGGATAAGCTGCGCATCACCTCCAAGGGGTCGTACACCAACCGTAAGAGCGACAACACCCCAGCCATCGGCTACAACAGCAACTCCATTGCCTACTTCCTGATCTTCCAAAACCCCAACGTAGACCTAAAGTGGCTGCGCCCAACCTGGGTAAACGGGCAGAAGGATGTGAAGCAGCTGCAACCCTACAGCACCTTCATTGGCAACCCCTACTTTACGCTCTACGAGTCGACCAACCCCTCCAACATGCATAGCGTTACCGAGAGCCTATCAGGCACGCTCGACATCACCAAGGATCTGCAGCTGATGGTACGCTCGGGGCTACAGCTCTCGTATGACGAGCGCGAGCAGCACCGCCCCGTCAGCGACGTGGTGTTTGGCAAGGGATACTTCAAGAAGCAGAACGTGTTCGACTACGAGGTGAACTCCGATGTCCTGCTCTCCTATAAGCACAACCTAGGCAATAGCTTCGACCTAGCAACCAGCCTCGGCGGAAACCTCATGCGCCAGCACTATAACCTGATGGAGGCATCGGTAACGGGGCTTACCACGCCAGGCGTCTTCAACCTGGCCAACGGCGCATCGAGCCCCTACGTGGTGTCCACCATGCGCAACAAGCGGCTGAACAGCGCCTACGGAACGGCCTCACTCTCGTGGGACGGAAAGGTATACCTGGAGGCAACCGGCCGCAACGACTGGTCGTCGACGCTGCCCAAGAAGAACTGCTCGTTCTTCTACCCATCGCTAGGCGCAAGCATCCTGCTCGACAAGCTCTTCAGCCTACCGGCCCAGGTGAGCCTGCTGAAGCTGCGCGGGTCGTGGGCGCAGGTGGGCAACGACACCGATCCCTACAAAACTACCAGCTACTTTACCACCGGCACCTTCCCAGGATCGGCCACACTCCCCACCACGCTGGCCAACATGAATTTTAAGCCCGAGATATCCACCAGCATCGAGGCAGGCATGGACATGCGCCTGTTCGGTAGCCGCCTGGGGCTCGACCTCTCGTACTACCACAACGAAACCAAGAACCAGATTATCGACGCCCCCATGGATCCCACCACCGGATTCTCCAAGGCCACCATCAACAGTGGTAGGGTGCGCAACCAGGGCTTCGAGGCCAACCTCAACATGGTGCCCATCGCCGGCAAGAAGTTCAGGTGGAGCTCCTCCATCAGCTGGTCGCACAACGAGAACACCATCCTCAGCCTGTCGGAGGGGATGAATGATAACCAGCTCATCAGCAGCATCGGGTCGGTATCCATCATCGGCAAGGTGGGCGGCACCACCACCGATCTCTGGGGCTATAAGCTCAAGCGCAACGACAAGGGGCAGGTGATTATCGCCGCCAACGGGCTACCACAGCTCGGCTCGGAGCTCGAGTACGTGGGCAACGCCTCCCCCAAGTGGAAGGCAGGATTCTTCAACGAGTTTTCGTACGGTATAGTGAAGCTGAGCATCCTGATCGACGGCCAGTACGGCGGCATCGTATACTCGCAGGCCCACCACAAGATGACCGAGCAGGGTAAGCTGCAGCACACCCTCAACGGAAGGCTTCCGGGCACCGAATTCTACATCGCGGCTGACGATCCACGCCTAGCCGCCGCCAAGCTACCCGCCATGGGTGGCGTGTACATGGTGGCACCAGGCGTAGTGGCCAACGCCGACGGCAGCTACAGCCCCAACACCAAGCTAGTAACAGTAGAGGCCTACAACAAGGAGAACTGGCGCATCGACAACGTGGAGAACAACTCGTTCGATGCCTCCTTCCTTAAGGTACGCGAGGCCCGCGTAGAGGTTTCGCTGCCCAGCAGCCTGCTCGCCCGTACGCCGCTCACCAGGGCATCGCTCGCCTTCTACGGCCGCAACCTGTACATGAAGACTTCGTTCCCGCTGTTCGACCCCGAGGCCGCCTCGCTCAACAGCAACGTCATCACGCCAGGCGTAGAAACGGGCCAGCTGCCCACCACGCGCACCTTTGGCGTTAACCTTACCCTAGGATTCTAGCACAGCAGCCCTATGCTGCAATTCAGAAATCAACTTGTAACGATGAAAAGAATTAAGATACTCGCCCTAATCGCCACCATGGCCGTTGGAGCCATCGCATGCTCCAACTTCGAGGATATCAACACCGATCCCAACCGGCTTACCAAGGTAAACCCCGGGTCGCTGCTCAACCCCATACTCTACAACCTGGCCATATTCAACTGGAACCGGGCCGACGACTTCACCTTCGACCTCATGCAGGTGTCGGTGCCCACCAACAGCTTGGGAGGGGTTAGCCGCTACTACATGTCCGACGCCGCCGGCAATAGCACCTGGAACAGCTACTACAAGTGGCTCTCCAACATCAACGAAATGGAGCGGCAGGCCGACGCGCTGAACGATCCCAATTATAAGGCCATTGCCATCACCCTCCGTAGCTGGGTTTACCAGCTGCTCACCGACTGCTTTGGCGATATCCCCATGTCGGAGGCGCTTCAGGGAACCAGCGGCCTGTTTAAGCCCAAGTTCGACACCCAAAAGGAGGTGTACACAGCCATCATCAACGACCTCGATAAGGCCAATACCCTCTTCGACGACACCAAGGGCCTTGCCTACAACGCCGATGGCGAGCTGCTCTACCTCACCAGCAACCAGCTAACCGCCGGCAAGTCGGCGGGCATCGCCAAGTGGCGCAAGTTCTGCAACTCGCTCCGCCTAAGAGTGCTGCTGCGCGTGCTGGGCAAGGATACGGAGATGGGCTCCAAGGCAAAGCTCCAGCAGATGCTCAATAGCCCAACCACCTACCCCATCTTCCAGAGCAACGACGACGCTGCGCTACTCTCCATATCCGGCGTATTCCCCCAGGATGCCCCTATGACGCGCCCGCAGGACTTCACCTCGTACAGGGCCGTAGCCAGCTCGTTCATCGATACCTTAAATGCGTGGAACGATCCCCGCCGCCCCATATTCTGTACCCCCGTTGTCGACCAGTATATCGGATGGCCCAGCGGATACGATATCGCACCAAGCACAGCAGCCTCTAACCTCAACCAGAACCTCGCCAAAACCCCAAGCAAGGTAGTTTTGATGAGCTATGCCGAGGTAGAGCTGATACGGGCCGAACTCGCCATTCGCGATATTACTCCCAACGTTAGCGCCGAGGATGCCTACCGAAGGGGAGTAACCGCCGCCATCGCCCAGTGGGGTGGTGTGGTTCCGCCTACCTACTTCAACAACCCTGCCGTGAAGTACAGGGGCACGCTACAACAGGTGCTCACCCAAAAGTACTTTGCCCTCTTCTTCTGCGACTACCAGCAGTGGTTCGAGTACCTCCGCACGGGCTACCCCATCCTCCCACGTGGCAAGGGAGTGCCCGATGGCAACCAAATGCCCTTCCGCCTCAAGTATCCGCAGACCATCCAAAGCACCAACGCCACCAACTACAAGGCCGCAGTGTCCAGTATGGGTGGCGACAGCTTCTCCACCATGCTCTGGTGGCAGAAATAGAACCTTTAAAATACTACCATGATAATGAACAGAAAGAAATTACTCCTCAGCATCTGGGCTGTAGCAGCCCTATCGATGCTGTGCAGCGCCCAAGTACAACGCCGCGAGCTTAAGCTCCCCAAGGTGGAAGGCTACGAGCTCCTCCGCTGCGATTTCCACATGCATACCGTCTTCTCCGACGGCATGGTGTGGCCCACCACACGTGTCGACGAGGCTATAGAGGAAGGCATCGACGCCATCGCCCTCACCGACCACATCGAGTACCGACCAAAGCTCAAGGAGTTCACCACCACCGACCACAACCACTCCTACGAGCTGGCCAGCAAGTACGCCGCCGACCGCGGCATCATCCTCATCAAGGGCAGCGAGGTTACCCGCCGCATGGCTCCCGGCCACTTCAACGCCATTTTTATTGATGATGCCAACGCCTTCCAGAAGTTCGTAAACCCTAACGACTGGCACGACGGCAGCAACATCGCCCAAACGCTCGACGAAGGTAAGAGGCAGGGCGGATTCATATTCTGGAACCACCCCTGGTTCCAGCACAAGCAAAACATCTCGGAGTGGGCCGCCATACACGAGGAGCTTTACCAAAAGAAGCTCATCTCAGGCATCGAGGTGGTAAACGGCAACCGCTACGACCCCACGGTGCTGCAGTGGTGCCTCGATAAGAACCTCACCGTGATGGCCAACACCGACATACATACCCCTATGAAGCTCGAGAAGGGCGAGTTCCGCACCATGACCATCGTGTTTGCCAAGGAGCATACCGCCCAAGCCATTAAGGAGGCGCTAGAGAACCAGAGAACCATTGCCTACTCCTCCAACGCCATCTACGGCAAGGACGAGTTGGTTCGCCAAATCGTAGCCAGCTCCCTGCAGGTAAAGGCCCGCCGAATTGGCCCCAACGGCGGTATCGTGGAGCTTACCAACATCTCAAGCATTCCCTTCAGCATGTCCGTAACCTCGTCCGAAGGAGTAAAGCCAGTACTCGATGGTGTCCTGAACAACTTTACCGCCTTCAGCACCAGCACCACGCTCATCCCTGTTGACCTCAAGAACCTTAAAAACAACCAAGGCTCCTTCACAGTTGAAGTAGTCAACGCTCAGGTCGGTGCCAACAAGCCGCTACAGTATACCATTACGGTGAACTTCGAAAAGTAGCAGAAGAAAAGACTAAGAAACATTAGTACCATGCAAAAGGGCCACCTCCTTACGGAGATGGCCCTTGAAACTATTTTTAGGCTATGCCTTAACTTACTTAATCGTTTTTACACGAATTCTAATAGCGCGAGTTTCTTGGGTAGTACCCATAATTTCAATTACCTTTATAAGACCTTTTTGGCCTAGCACTGTTTTGAATGCAAGGCAATCACCTACCAAAAGCTGAGTTTGTGCTGCAGCAACAAAAGTTGAGTTTGCAGTCTCTACAGGTAGAGTATTGTTGGTATAGTTTTCGGCAGTTGCCTTGAGGAACTTGGTTGCATTAACTACGTTGAATTGTCCAATATATTCCTTAATTCCAGCAACAAGTGTCAGCGAATTATCATTTATTGGAGAAAGAGTTGCTTTGTTATTCTCACCGAAGTAGTATACAAAGTCAACCAGCTGTGCATTGGTAACAGCATCGCTAAGCTTAAATACTTTATCAATAGCAACAGAATAGAAACCACCCTTAGCCCCGTTAGCTCCGGTAACGTTAAGCTGACCAGCAAGCAGTGTTGCTTCACGCTCCACATTGTCTGCAGGAATAGAAGTTCCCTTAGGAGCAACAGTAATGGTGGTAGTACCTACGCGACCCTTCACGTCCGTAGTTTCAAAGGTGATAGTAGATAGCGATTGCCCTACAGCGATGTTGTAGTTACGCTCCAAGAACTTGTCTCCACGGTTAAACCATCCAGAGTTTAGAGTGCTATCGAGAACTACAAAGCTCTGCCCTTGAACAACGGTGGTTATTTTGATTTTTTCAAGACGATCTTGTTGAGCACCCATATCGAAACGGGCAACTACTGGTACAATTTCGCCTGCATTCTTGTCGTTAATGGTGGTAATAGAAGCACCATCCCTGTTAATGGTAACCACAGGTTTGTCCAACTCTGGAACATCCAACAAATCGTCCTTCGAGCAAGAGGTGAAAGCAGCGCCAGCCAGCACAAATGCAAACATCAAAAACTTAAACTTTCTCATAGAATAGATATTAAAAAATACGGTGCAAAGTTCGCAAAAACTGAGCCATCCAACCGACTGTTAGGAATGTATAGCAAAAGGGCATTGCAGCAAGAATAGGAAAAGATACCCAAATTCGGTCCACAACCAGGCTAACACTCATTTCGTTAAATAGCGCTGAAATATATTTCAGAAGATAGCATTACTGTTAATCGCCCACGCAGTTTTCTCCTTCCTGCCATCTCCATACGGCTACCATTTACAGCAGGCATCCCCGCAAACCCCAACCTGCACCCTGATTTACCCACAAAAAAAGTTGCCCACACGCTCTGGCGAGGCAACTTCTATAAATGATGTTGGCAACCGATAAAACCGGCCGCTACTTCACGTCCTTTTTCATCTCCTTTTTCATATCCTTCTTCATCTCTTTCTTTTCGCACTGCTTAGCGCACTCCTTGGAACACTTATGGCCCTTTTCGCCATGGGCGTACACGTGCTTGCCATTCTTGCAGGCCTCGGTGCACTTGTGCTCCTTCAGCGCCTTCTGCTCCATCTTAGGCATATCCTTCTTCTGCTCCTTCTTTGTGGTCTGAGCATTTGCCGCATAAAACATCAGGGCAATTGCCAAAAGCCATAGTAGCTTCTTCATAATCGTACCATTTTAGTTTGACAACAGTTTTCTAGTATATTCGGTGATGCATCTCCATGAGCCACCAATATCAAGGAACAAGCAGAGTTGGGCAAGGGTTGATTCCTCCCTGCTTTTTTATGCTAACCCACGTTAAAGGCCCCGATCAACTTAAGTAGCAGCATTTGCTTTGCCCCTCCGCCATTTTTCGCGATATTGCGGCGAGTTTAAGAAAACGGTCATGCTTACAATCAGCAATCTTACGGTAGAGTTTCAGGGCGTAGGCCCGGTGGTAAAAGGAGTAAACATCAGCGTGGGCAAGGGCGAGACGGTTGGCCTCGTGGGCGAATCGGGCTCGGGCAAGTCCATCAGCTCGCTTTCGGTGATGGGGCTGCTGCCCTCCACCGCCAGGATGAGCGGCAACATATCGTTTACCAAGGCCGATGGCACCACCGTAGAGCTGGCCGTAAGCGGCAACGCCTACCCGCAGGGCGTTCGAGGCCGCGAGATTGCCATGATCTTTCAGGAGCCGATGACGGCGCTCAACCCCACCATCCGCTGCGGCGAGCAGGTGGACGAGATGATGCGCGAGAACCTCAGCTACAGCCGAGCACAGGCCAAGGAGCGCACGCTGCAGCTCTTTGCCGAGGTGCTTCTCCCCGATCCCGAAAAGGCTTACCGGTCGTACCCCCACGAGCTCAGCGGTGGTCAGCGCCAACGGGTGATGATTGCCATGGCCATATCGTGCCACCCGCAGCTGCTCATCGCCGACGAGCCCACCACCGCCCTCGACGTTACAGTGCAGAAGGAGATCCTCGAGCTGCTCAAGCAGCTGCGCAACCGCTACGGCATGGGGCTCATCTTCATCAGCCACGACCTGCGCATCGTTGCCGAGGTATGCGAGCGCATTGTGGTGATGCGCCACGGCGACTTGGTGGAGCAGGGTCAGTCCGACGACATCTTCCACCGCCCGCAGCACCCCTACACCAAGGCGCTCATCAGCTGCCTACCTCCAATAAATGCACGTCCCGAGCGGCTGCTTACCGTAAAGGAGTTTACCGAGCAAAGTAACCCCACCCTAACCTACCAAAGCGATAGCGACAGAAGCGATAAGCATAAGAAGATATACGCCCAAGCACCGCTGCTAAAGGTCACCAGCCTCGATGCCGGCTACTCGTTCGGCGGATCGATATTCAGCAAGACCCGCAACCTATTTAAAGCGGTAAAGCAGGTTGGCTTCGAAGTTTACCCCGGCGAAACGTTTGGCCTGGTAGGCGAATCGGGCTGCGGCAAGACCTCATTGGGCCGTACCCTCGTTGGACTAGTAAAGAGCCTAAGCGGCAGCATCGAGTTCGAGGGTAAGCGCATCGACAAGCTCAAAGGCGATGAACTACGCCGCATGCGCCGCGATATCCAGATGATCTTTCAGGACCCCTTCTCGTCGCTCAATCCTAAGATAACCGTGGGCGAAGCCATCATGGAGCCCATGCGCGTGCATGGCGTTGGCCGTAACGAAAAGGAGCGCTTGGAACGAATGAACTATCTGCTAAATAAAGTGGAGCTACCGCTCGAAGTAGCCTCGCGCTATCCGCACGAGTTCTCGGGAGGGCAGCGCCAGCGTATCGTCATAGCCCGTACGCTTGCCCTACAGCCCAAGCTGGTCATCTGCGACGAGTCAGTATCTGCTCTCGACGTATCGGTACAGGCGCAGGTGCTCAACCTGCTCAACGACCTGAAGAAGGAGCTGGGGCTCACCTACATCTTCATATCGCACGATCTCAGCGTGGTTCGCTACATCAGCGATCGAGTAATGGTGATGCAGCAAGGCAAGATGGTGGAGCTTAACGATGCCGACGAGCTCTACAACCATCCGCAGCAGGAGTATACCAAGAAGCTGATTGGGGCTATACCAAAAATATAGTTCCTATTCGAAACGCGTATTTTCCCGTGGGGTGATGCGCAATTTATGGCCCAATTTCAAACAGCAAAAAAATAAATCCCCCTTTACAACCCTAATTTTTTGGCATATTGACTGGAAACTGATAAGTTTGCTACTCGTACGAAGAAACAATGAGCGCACTAGACCAACGGATATCAAGTTTTATAAAAACCCACTCGGTTTTAACCATGGCCACCAGCTTCGGTGATGAGCCCTACTGCGCTAACCTGTTTTATGCCTTTCTTCCTGAGGATAACTGCCTAGTGGTTACTTCGGATATGAATACGAAGCATATAAGAAACATCTCCCACAACATATTTGTAGCCGGAAGCATTATAGATGCCTGCAACTTGCCAATGGCAAAGGGCGTACAGTTTCAGGGTGTGATTTCGGAGCCATTGCAGGAGCTGGCCGAAAAGGCAAGAAAAGTATACTCCAACCTATTCCCATTTTCGCGAGGAATGAACACTACACTCTGGGTTATCGACCTTACCTACGTAAAGTATACCGATAGTTCGCTTGGGTTTGGAAAGAAGCTAACCTGGAAAAAGTAACCATGCAACCAACCATACTAATCACTGGAGCTACAGGATTCTTAGGCGCTCATGTTGCTCTAGAGCTTCTGCAATCAGGCTACCATGTAAAGGGAACCTTCCGCAACCAAGCATCACAAGCAAAAGCCAAGCAGATTTTTGGCTACTACGAAAACGGCTTCAGCCTCTTCGATAAGGTTGAATGGGTAAGCGTAGACATGCTCGACTATAGCGAAGTTCTGATGGCAATGCAAGGCGTTCAGTACGTGGTGCACACAGCCGCAGAAGTATCGTTCAACCCCCAGTTCAAGAACCGCATCATCGAGAACAACACGCTAATGGCCTCCTACGTTGTTGATGCAGCCATCGAGGCTGGTGTCAAGAAGTTGTGCCACATAAGTTCTATAGCTGCGCTTGGCAGCACCATCAACGGCGAACCCATTACAGAGGAAACCAAGCTGGCATCGGTTAAGGATCAAAGCGCCTACTCTACCAGCAAGTTCTACGCCGAGATGGAGGTTTGGCGTGCCATAAATTCGGGGCTCAATGCGGTAATCCTCAACCCCTCAGTAATTCTTGGCGCTGGTGATTGGAAAACCAGCAGCTCTACCTTTATATCTTCCATCGCAAAAGGTTTGTCCTTCTATAGTAAAGGAGTAACGGGTTTTGTTGATGTCCGCGATGTTGCCCGTGCAAGCCGACTGGCCTTGGAGAGCGATATCTCTGCCGAAAGGTTTATTCTCTCTTCCGAAAACATTAACTACTACGACCTATTCTGCAGCATTGCCAAAGGGCTTAGCAAGCCAGTTCCTAGATACAAAGCATATCCATTTTTGATTAAAGCAATTGCCGCCTTTAGCGGTTTCTACTCCTACATAACTGGTAAAGAGCCGCTGGTAACGCCACAAAGCGCTCGTTCTGCCTGGCGAAAGAGCTACTACAGCGGCAAGAAATTTGAAACCCAGTTCAACTTCAAGTACACGCCAATCAGCGAAACCGTTGATTTTGCCTGCACCGGCTACCTAAATAGTAATCGTAAGAAGTAATGAAGAAGGCTGTCGTAATTGTTGCAGGAGGCAGCGGAACACGCATGCGCAGCGATATCCCCAAGCAGTTTCTGCTGCTTCGCGGAAAGCCCATCCTCATGCACACCATCGAGCGGTTCTACTACTTTTGTAATGATATAAAGATTGTTGTTGTACTGCCAAATGATGAGATCGAGCGATGGAAGCATCTTTGCAGCGAATACCACTTTACCATACAGCACGATGTGACCCAAGGTGGTGAAACCCGCTACCACTCGGTAAAGAACGGATTGTTGCTTGTCGATAACAACTGCATAGTTGGCATCCACGATGGCGTTCGACCATTGGTTTCAACTTCTGTTATTGAACGATGCTACAATGAGGCGGCTACCGGCAGGGCCGTCATTCCCGTTATACCTGCTGTTGACTCTCTTCGAATGGTTACGGCTACGGGCAATGCAGCAATAGACAGAAGCGCCATTCGTCTAGTTCAAACCCCACAGGTGTTTCCTTCAAATATGCTAATGAATGCCTACAAGCAGGAGTACACCCCTACCTTTACAGATGATGCTTCGGTTGTAGAATCTTACGGGTTAGCGATTACGCTTGTAGATGGTAATATCGAGAATATTAAAATAACAAACCCCATCGACTTAACCATTGCCGACAGGGTTTATGATAATGTTATTTAGCGCTTCGTTCTTAGCTTCAGCAATTTCCAGTAAAGTTTAAAGTGATTTGCAGTATCGGAACGCGCAATAGAGTACACGTTCAGTGTGTCGGCTACCAGATCGAAAGCAAATTGAACAGTATTCTTAGCACCGCTCATAAAGATTGCATCCTTAGGTAAAGTTGGCCTTAAGCAATCCATCCCATAGCAGAGCTTATACTCTTTAAAGCCCTTTATCCCATTAACTGATCCCGAATCCGAGAACTCAACTTCTTTTAGCAGCGACTTACCCTGCAAAGGCGTATACTTTCCTGCTATAAGAATTCTATTTAGCAGCCTATGGAAGATCTTTCCCCTATCCATACCCTTAAAGGCAGTATCTACCTTTGTATAAATCCAAGAACTTCCGCTCCACTTTTCTTCAAAGGAAAATTTCTTCTTAAGGTTTACAGTTCCAATGGTATCTGTAAACCGAGTTAGTAGGTACTTCCCCTTCTTTTGCTTAATCAGCATCATCTTATAGGTGGATGCTAAGCCGGTTCCCATCACCGAATCAATCCATCCCTTTTTAAAGGATATCTGCACAAACATAGGAGCAGCCTTTATTGCAGCAACCGAACGTTTTGCTGCAATACTATCCAGATACTGCTTACAAACCCACGTGCCCTCTAATGTTGGGGTAATGTGCGTTTTTTTAAAGCTCAAAAAGTAGTAAAGACCTGCTACAGCAACTATAAACAGACCTAAGGAGAAAAGTGCAATCTTTAGCCTATTTCCCCTTACCGTTTTGTGGACGTGCATTGGGCTTTGCATATTTATTTGCGTAAATGATAAAACCAATACCCGCTAAAATAAATGGTATGCTAAGAATTTGCCCCATGTTTAAGGCCATCCCCTGCTCAAATCCTACCTGATCATTCTTAATAAACTCAATTAAAAAACGGGACAAGAAAAGCAACGATAAAAATACACCGAATTGCATTCCAGGCTTCTTGAAGGCACACTCCTTCTTGAAGTGCATCCAATATAGCACAAAAAAGATTGTCAGATACGCTAATGCCTCATAAATTTGTGTCGGATGCTTAGGCAGCGTTTCGCCTTCACGTAAAAAGATAATCCCCCAAGGCAAGTTAGTTACATGTCCGTAGATTTCGGAATTCATTAGGTTACCTAAGCGCACAAACATTCCAGCAATAGGAACAGCAAGCGATATCCTATCTAAAAGCCAGATAAATGGTCGCTTATACTTTCGCGAATAGAGAGCCAAGGCAATTAAGATACCTATTGCGGCACCATGACTGGCTAGTCCACCCTCGCGAATGTTAAGAATATGCCAAGGATGTGAGAAGTAATATTCGGGCTGATAAAAAAGTACATGACCTAAACGAGCTCCAACAACAACGCCGATGCCCACATAAAATGCAAGATTATCTATTTCCGAAATCTTTATCCCCTCAAACTTATACATTCGAGTAAAGACCCAGTAGCTGGCCACAAAGGCTATGGCAAATAGTATTCCGTAATAACGAACCTGAAATCCAAAAATGGTAAAGAATACAGGATCAACATTCCAATTGATAAACAGAAGATTCATGCTTTTATATATTATGCTTTATTAAGGGTAAAGGCAAATGAGCTGCCTTCCCCTAATTTGCTTCTCACGTTAATGGTTTGACGGTGGGCCTCAATTATATGCTTAACAATGGCAAGGCCTAATCCCGTTCCTCCTGATTCTCTCGATCGACTTTTATCGGCCCTGAAGAATCGCTCAAAAATACGGTTTAAATCCTTTTGATCAATGCCTACACCATCATCCGAGACCTCAATGAGAATACTATCGAACATATCTGAAAAAGATACGATAGTTGTTCCTCCTTCCTTTCCATAATTTATGGAGTTAACCAGTAGGTTTACAATTACCTGCGATATGCTCATCCTATCAGCATTTACATAGATAGGGGTAGTCTTGCTCCGGGCAATCACAATTTTAATTTCGCGCTGTAACGCCTTCATCTCAAGGCTATCGACAATTTCCTGCACCATCGCTACGATGTCAAACTTTTCAGGCTTTAACTTCAACTCGCCAGACTCCAACTTCGATATTTCCTCCAAATCTTCAACAATCGAGATCATTCGGTTGATGCTTTTCTCAGCACGCTCGAGGTAACGTCGGTTTATTGATTCATCCTCAAGTCCACCATCCAGCAAGGTTAGGATGTAACCTTGCATGTTGAAAATTGGAGTTTTAAGCTCGTGCGATACGTTGCCTAAAAATTCTTTACGGTAACGTTCCATTTCGCGTAGTCGAGTTAACTCGTTACCCCGCTTCGCAGCCCACTTTGTAAGTTCCTCTTCGAGCTCCTTCCCGATATCCTTCCCCTCCAAAAATTCTTTCAATTCAGAATCAGAAAGATTAAGCTGCTGGATGGTTTTATATATTGGAGTTATCTTCCCGAAGATTAGTTCATTGAGAAGATAGTAGATTACAACAAAAACCACAATAAATACAACCAGTGCAATTGCTACGCCTAACAGCAACTCATTAATAAAGTTCTTCGACGTATGCGACAACCAAAATACAACCACCACTAATACCGAGGTAATCCCCGATATCAGCACAGACATTTGCTTAGGCGACGAGATTTGCATGAGATGCCTACTACTTTCCTGAGTACTGCTTCATGAGCTTTGTAACGTACTTACCAAGAATATCAAACTCAAGGTTAACTACCGTTCCAACCTTAAACTGGTGGAAATTAGTATGCTCGTAGGTATAAGGAATGATAGCTACCGAAAACTCATCATCTTTTGAATTAACAACGGTCAGACTTACACCATTAACTGCTACAGATCCTTTCTCTACAGTTATATTCCCTAAAGATGGATCATACTTAAATGTAAAGTACCAACTTCCATTTACCTCTTCGATGGAGGTGCAGACGGCAGTTTGATCAACATGTCCCTGTACAATGTGGCCATCGAGAAGTGCCTCCATGCGCATGCTACGTTCCAAGTTTATCTTTTCGCCAACCTCAAGTAATCCTAAGTTGGTTTTTTGTAGCGTCTCCTTAATAGCAGTAACGGTATACTCACCCTCCTTTAGGTTTACAACCGTAAGGCACACCCCATTATGGGCAATACTTTGATCTATCTTCAACTTATCGGCAAACGAGCAGTTGACGGTAATATTGAGGTTATCCTTTTCCTTCTCAAGCATAACCACCTTGCCGGCTTCCTCTACAATTCCTGAAAACATATATCAACTTTATTATTAAGTCCTAAATTAGTGCAATATATAACCACGAATTCAGATTCCAATCCTTAAAAGAGTTAATAAACACCTAACAAATCAACCAATCTTTCTTACTTTTGCCAGTTGTGGGATAATAACATCTTCAAACAAAGACTTTAGCTTTGAGAAATACACCTTTTATACTCCTTATAGGTGGCTTACTAGCACTATCATTTAGCCAATGCGCCCGTATGGTTAGCCCTACTGGCGGTCCAAAAGATACCCTTGCCCCTGTTGTTCTAAAAAGTTCGCCAGTCCAATTCAGCCGTAACGTATCTGAAAAGGAATTCGAAATCTCATTTGACGAGTATGTTACCCTAAAAGATCTACAAAAATCCTTCTTTGTTTCTCCCCCGATGGAGGAACTACCTGAAGTTCGAGAAAAGGGTAAAAAAATAGAAGTTGTTGTTGAAAAGGCGCTAATGCCCAATACTACTTACTCGTTCAACTTCGGTAACTCTATTGTTGACAATAATGAAGGCAATCCACTAGTTAACTACTCCCTCACTTTCTCTACAGGCAGCAACTTGGATACCCTTAAGTTGAATGGCACCGTTTATGATGCCAGCACAATGCTCCCTGTTGCCGGAGCTTACGTATTTTTCTACGATAACGATAGCGTCCAAGTGCCTCTAAAGTACAAGCCCAGCATTATCGCAAAAACAGATAAGGAGGGAATCTTTATTGCAAACACGCTTAAAAATAAGCAGTATAAAATTATCGCAATAGATGATGCCAACCGCAACTATCTTTTCGATCCCGGAATCGACAAAGTAGCTTTCGAAAAAGGACTCTTTAGCCCTGTTAACATCTCTGCTCGTCGAGACACAGTTTCCGACTCGCTATGGCGTTCACAGCTACCTCCTCAGGTTAAGTTTAAGATGTTTTCTGAAATGAAAACCCTCCAGTACATAACAGGGAAAACTCGTCCCGAGAAGTATAAGTTCCAACTGTTCTTCAACAGCCCCAACCCTGATATAAAAAAGATCGAATTCGATGGTTTAACTATCAATGATTTCTTTGTAGAAAAAGATACCGAAGGTGACACCATTACCTATTGGCTAAAAGATGCCACACGCAAGATAGTCGATACGTTGCTCGCTAACTATACCTACATGAAGAGCGATAGTACTGGCAAACTTATTGAAACTCTTGAAAAAGTTTCATGGGAACTTCCTCTTTCTAAAATGGATAGGGCTACAAAAAAAAATAAGAAGAAAGAAGAGGAAAAGGCTGCTCCAAAGATCCAATCCATTACACCTCAGTTTAACACGCCCGATGGCACAGCAAACGAGGATGGCGGCTTCTTTATGCAAGTAAACCTTCCGCTTACCCGCATTGATACCTCTAAACTTACCCTATATCGCATTGACGATAACGACAAAAGAGTAAAGGTTCCTTTTAACATTAAAACTGATCCTAAGAGTCTGCTAAACTACTCCATCACTTCAAAATGGGTGGAGGATAGTCGTTACCAAATGCTTCTAGACTCCAATGCAATAGAGAATATCCAAAAGCAGGTAAACGACTCAACCTCGTTTGCCTTCAACACCTCTAGCCCTTCCAAATTTGGAACATTTATCTTTAATGTCAAGAACGTTAAAGATAATTTGATTATGCAGGTTCTCGATAAGAAATACAAGTTGATCCGCCAAAAGACGATAACCCAAAGCGGCGTTATCCGCTTTCCTTTCATTAAGGCAGATACCTACATTATTCGAGTTATCGAAGATCTAAACAAAAATGGGGCCTGGGATACCGGAAACTACCTCAAGCAGTTGTCGCCCGAACGCGTATGCTACCTCCACAAAGAAAAGGAAAAGCAATTCGTGCTTCGCTCGGGTTGGGAGAATGAAGTGAATGTAGATGTAAACGAGATCTTCTCAAACTACTAAAACTATGTCAACCATACTACAATTTGCCATATTCCCTACCGATAAGGGGTCAAGCGTAAACAGCTACGTAAGTAAAGCCATTGATGCTATAAAGAGTTCAGGCGTTCCCTACCAGCTTACCTCCATGAGCACCATTATAGAAACGGAAACCCTTGAGGAGGCTTTAGCTATTGTCGCCAGAGCAAAAAAGGCAATCGAACCATTTGCCGACCGCGTTTACCTGAGTATTAATGCTGATATCCGCCAAGGAGAGTGCGGAAGAATGGAGCATAAAGTGCAAGCAATCCAGCAAAAAATTGTCGATGTAAACCTTTGATTTTAACGAATGAAAAAACTACTATATACACTCCTTCTTGCTGGAATAGCAGGTGCTGTTGTTGCCCAAAAACCAAACATTCCCGCTAAGAGATATCTTGGCATAAATTTTGGCTACGGAATGTCGGGTGTGATGTTTCAACCCGATTTAAAGCAAACATCCTACGCAGGTAGCTACAGCGGAGGATTATCGTTTAGGTATGTGGGAGAAAAATACATGTCATTTCAGGCGGAGTTGAACTATACGCATAGAGGCTACAAAAAGCCAGAGATTGGCGACTCAATTTACACCCGCACCTACAACTCCATCATGCTGCCAATAATGGCTCAAGGAAATGTAACCTACAAGAGAGTTTCGGTATTACTGAATCTGGGTTGCTACGTCAACTACATGCTCGACTCTAAGGATCAGATAAAAACTAAGGGTATTACCTATAAAAACGACTACGAATTTTTCCTTAAGCGCGATCGTCGTTACGAGTTTGGCGTATTAGGAGGTGTAGGATTAGGCTTAAAACTTAATCCATTCATGCTACAGGTAGAATCACGCTACTACTATGGGCTTACAAACCTCTACAACCCAGACTATACTAACAACCGTCCATATGGCTCGCGCCAATTTCAGCTGCAGTTTTCAGCAGCTCTATTTTACGACTTAGGATCACTGTTTGAAAGTGAGCCTAAGCTAACTAAAAACTAGATTTATGCGGAATGTTGTCCTGATTATTCTTTTTTCGGTATTTTCATTTTTAGGCTATGCACAAATGCCTGCCGAAGAGGGTCTGGCTAGCTTCTACAACAAAAGATTCAACGGACATAGAACTTCTAGCGGAGAGGTCTATCGCCACACCAAGCTTACAGCTGCACACCCATCATTTCCTTATGGAACAGACGTACTTGTTACCAACTTAAGCAACAACAAATCGGTTGTTGTCAAAATTAATGACCGCTGCTCCCCTCGTCGCATAAAAATTGATATTTCTCGTGCTGCTGCTGCAAAAATTGATATGATTGCAGCAGGGGTACAAAAGGTTAGAATAGAAGTGGCCAGCGATAGTATCAAAGCCCGACACTTAGCTGATGAGATTGCTGATTTAGAAGCTGCAGCAGATTCTCTACCATCAAAAAGCATCTCAACGAATACTGCAGAAGATAGCTGTACCATCCAAGTAGCCAGTGTAGCCTCGCTGAAGAATGCTAAGAGACTTGCTGAAAAGTTGAATGAGACCTACAAAATGCCTTCTAACTACCGAAAAGTAAGACACAGAAGAAAAACGCTTTACAAGGTTTTTGTTGGTTCATTTACCAATCATGACGAAGCAAAAGAACCTTTAGCGGATATAAAGAAAACCTATCGCACGGCCTTTATTATTGCCAACTAACTGCCATGGAATTTTTTGAAAGCCTAAACCAATACAAACGTCGTGAAACCAATAGCGTATGTATTGGAAACCTTATGTTGGGTAGTGAGTTCCCTATCAGAGTTCAATCGATGACTACGACGGATACGCTTGACACTGAGGCCTCCGTGGCTCAATGTAAGCGCATCTTTGAGGCTGGTTCAGATCTGGTTAGGCTAACCGCACAAGGTGTTCGTGAAGCAGAGAATCTTGCCAATATCCGTCAGTCGCTACTGCAGCAAGGCTACGATAAACCTCTTGTTGCCGATATTCACTTTAACCCAAACGCAGCCGATGTGGCAGCGCTTCATGTTGAAAAAGTTCGGATTAATCCTGGTAACTTTATCGATAAACGGGCTAGCTTTATTGACGTTAACCTAAGCGATGAAGAGTACGCAGAGGAACTGGGGAGACTACGCGAGAAGTTTGTCAACCTGCTCAACATCTGCAAAAAAAATAGTACCGCAATTCGTATTGGCGTGAACCACGGTTCGCTTTCCGACAGAATAATGAGCCGATATGGCGATACACCAGAGGGAATGGTAGAATCGGCAATCGAGTTTCTGCGAATATGCGTCGAGGAGAACTTTTCGAATGTAGTGCTCTCGATGAAATCAAGCAACGTTAGGGTAATGGTTCATGCCTACCGCCAATTGGTTAGGAGAATGAAGCTGGAAGGAATGCAGTTTCCTCTGCACCTTGGCGTCACCGAAGCTGGCGAAGGCGAAGATGGCCGTATCAAGTCGGCAGTTGGTATTGGAGCCCTTCTTGCTGATGGCATTGGCGACACCATTCGCGTATCGCTTACTGAAGAGCCAGAAGCCGAAATTCCGGTTGCCAAAGCTCTTGTAAGCTACTTCGACAATCGCCAAAACCATGGAAGAATTGCAGAAGTCAACACATCGTTATACAGCCCTTACACCTATGTAAAGGTTGAAAGTAGCGCTGTTGCAAACATCGGAGGTGATAACCTTCCTGTGGTAATCTGCGATCTTTCAAAGCAAGCGGCTATCACCAACGAGATCATCAGTAAGCTTGGATACCAACTTGCTGATAGTGATTGGAAGAAAGCGATTGATACCGCCCCAGATTACCTTTTTGCTGGTAAAGCACCTATCAGCTTAGGGACTGAAGAAGGTCTCAATATCATTGGTGATACCCCAAATACCCCTTCGTTTATTTGGGTAGATGCGGCTGATGATATGGAAGCTGCGGCTAGCAGCCTAAACCAGAATTCGCAGGCAGTAGCAATTATAAGCACATCCAACATCAATGGACTGGCGGAACAAAGAGCCGCAATACTCAACTTAAGGAGTAAAAAGGTGCTTAACCCAATTATAATTCATCGCCAATACTTCGAAAACGATGTAAACCTTCTACAACTTAAGTCTGCTGCCGACTACGGTCCTCTCTTCATAGATGGTCTGCCCGATGGTATCATGATATCGAATACTGGCAGCATTGACAACGAACAGGTTGTATCCACATCCTTTTCCATTCTGCAGGCTGCGAGGGTTCGTATCTCCAAAACAGAGTTTATTTCTTGTCCTGGCTGTGGACGTACGCTCTTCAACCTTCAGCAAACAGCTGCGCTTATCCGCGAGCGTACCAAACACCTTACCGGATTAAAGATCGGCATCATGGGCTGCATCGTAAACGGTCCTGGCGAGATGGCCGATGCCGATTACGGCTACGTTGGAGCAGGACCTCGAAGAGTTACTCTTTATAAAGGTAAGGTTGCTGTTAAGAAAAATATCCCACAAGAAGAAGCCCTAGAAGAGCTTATCAACCTTATCAAAGAAAACGGAGACTGGAAAGAGTAATCCTAGATTATTTTACATAACGTTTTACTAAAAGGCAGAAGTATACTAATACTTCTGCCTTTTTAATTTGTTAATGTACGTCACAATGAATATCTGTTTGTTTAATCGTGTTAATTCAAATGTTTGCTATTGCAAGGGTTTAGCAAACCATTATTTAATCAAGATCTCGAATAATCCAAAGGGTAAATTTTATTTAATAAATGGTTATAATGTTGTTTTTCAGGGCTGTTAATAACTTTCCTCGATTGTTGATATCTATAGTAAAAAGCGTTTGGCTTGCTCCAAATAACGTTGCTATCTTGCAAGGGCGTTCGTAATACGAGCAGAAATAGACAACTCATTTTTCCTAAAGCAATTAAAGGATACTATAAATACAGAATAATGGAAGCAGCCAAAACAGCCAAAACAAAACTAGAAACAACACCTGACGAGCTGAAGGTTTACTCGTATCAGGACGCCGTTGCTTCTGCCAAAGAGTACTTCCGGGGAGACGATCTTGCCGCTACCGTTTGGGTAAGCAAATATGCTCTCAAGGATTCGTTCGGTAAGATTTACGAGCAGAATCCCGACCAAATGCACTGGCGCATTGCCAACGAGATTGAGCGTATTGAGAAGAACTATCCAAATCCGCTTACAGCCGCCAAGGTTTACGAGCTACTAAAGGATTTCAAGTACGTTATTCCGCAGGGAGGACCAATGACAGGCATTGGCAACAACATGCAGGTTGCTTCTCTTTCTAACTGTTTTGTTATTGGGCAGGACAATCCGGCTGACTCATACGGAGGTATCATCCGTATTGACGAAGAGCAGGTGCAACTGATGAAACGCCGTGGAGGTGTCGGTCACGACCTATCGCACATTCGTCCAACAGGTAGCCCTGTATTAAATAGCGCGCTTACCTCAACAGGCGTTGTTCCTTTCATGGAGCGCTACTCCAACTCGACCCGCGAAGTAGCCCAAGATGGTCGTCGCGGTGCGCTTATGCTCAGCATCTCGATAAAGCACCCAGATGCAGAGCGCTTTATTGATGCTAAGATGGAAACTGGAAAGGTTACAGGTGCCAACGTATCGGTAAAGATTGACGATGAGTTCATGAAGTGCGTACAGACTGGACGTAAGTACGTTCAGCAGTACCCTATTGATTCTACATCACCCAAATACAGGGTAGAGATTGATGCCCAGAAGCTATGGAAGAAGATTGTTCACAACGCATGGAAATCGGCAGAGCCTGGCATCCTTTTCTGGGATACCATCCTTCGCGAATCGGTTGCCGACAGCTACGCCGACTTGGGATACCGTACCGTTTCAACCAATCCTTGCGGTGAAATTCCACTTTGCCCCTACGACAGCTGCCGTCTGCTAGCCCTTAACCTATATAGCTACGTAGAGAATCCGTTTACACCAAAGGCAAAGTTCGACTACGAACTCTTCAAGCGCCACGTCATCATTGCCATGCGCATGATGGACGATATCATCGACCTTGAACTGGAGAAGGTTGAAGCCATTATTGAAAAGGTAAACAAGGATCCTGAAGACGAGGAGATCAAGTTCGTTGAGCGCCATCTTTGGGAGAAGATTCGCGAGAAGGCAATCAACGGTCGCCGTACTGGCTTAGGGATTACCGCCGAGGGAGATATGCTTGCCGCCCTTGGTATTCGTTACGGTAGCGACGAAGCCATCGACTTCGCCGAAAACATCCAACGTATGCTTGCCACGGAAGCTTATCGCTCGTCGGTAATGATGGCTCGCGAACGAGGTGCATTCCCAATTTACGATACCAAGCGCGAATCAAAGAACCCCTTCATCAACCGTATTAAGGAAGCTGATCCATCACTTTATAAGGAGATGAGCGAAGTTGGTAGACGCAACATCGCCATGCTTACCATTGCTCCAACAGGTACTACCAGCTTGATGACGCAGACAACCTCGGGTATTGAGCCTGTATTCCTGCCTGTATACAAGCGACGCCGTAAGGTGAACCCCAGCGATCAAGATGTTGTGGTGACCTTTGTGGATGAGGTAGGCGACTCGTGGGAAGAGTACTATGTATTCCACCATAAGTTTATAGCATGGCTCGATATCAACGGCTACGATGTAGATGCTGTAAAGCAGTACGACAGCGAGCAAATGGATGAAATCATTGCAAAATCGCCATACCACAAAGCAACGTCGAACGACGTTGACTGGGTAAGCAAGGTTAAGATGCAGGGACGCATGCAAAAGTGGGTAGACCACTCCATCAGCGTTACCGTAAATCTTCCTTCGGACGTTACAGAGGATATGGTATCAAAGGTATACAAAACAGCATGGGAAAGTGGCTGTAAAGGAGTTACCGTTTACCGTGATGGTTCGAGAGCAGGCGTGCTTGTTTCTAGCAAAAAGGAGAAGAAGGAGAACAGCGCCGAGTTCCCCAGCAAGCGCCCAACATCGGTTGACTGTGAGGTTATCCGCTTCAGGAATAACGAGGAGCAATGGATTGCCTTTGTGGGTATCATCAACAACCGTCCTTACGAGATCTTTACCGGTATTGTTGACGAGGAAGTTCGTCCGATACCCAAGATCATCACCAAGGGTAAGATTATCAAGGTTAAAGATGACAAGGGGAGCCGCTACGACTTCCAGTACGTTGACAAGTACGGCTACACCAACACGCTAGGTGGTATCTCGCACATGTTTAATAAGGAGTACTGGAACTATGCTAAGCTGATCTCCGGCATCCTTCGCAACGGAATGCCTATTAACGACATCGTGAATCTTGTATCATCTCTTCGCTTGGATAGCGATACCATTAACTCGTGGAGGAATGGTGTTGAGCGTGCCCTTAAGCGCTTTATTCCAAATGGAACCAAGGCGAAACAGGGCATCAAATGCCCTGAGTGCGGTGCCGACACGCTAATCTACCAGGAGGGTTGCCTAATATGTACCTCGTGCGGAACATCTAAGTGCGGATAGCACTTCTTATATTTACAACTTGAGGAAAAGGCTCGGATTGTTCCGAGCCTTTTTTATGCAATAGGGATGCACTAGACGATGGTGAAGATTCCGAGCCGGTAATGGCTGGCACCACCTCTGTAGGTGGTACTACCTCAGCTTTAGCGCTTTACACTTTTCCCGCCAATCAGCCGGCTGAATGGCCCGTAAAGGAGAACGCCGAGTACCGCACCTGCCGTATCGGAGGCTACATCCATGAGCTCATAGCTACGACCGGGGAAAAAGTTCTGCTGCAATATTTCTATCAGCCAACCATACAGGAGGCAGATTAAAATGGTGATGGCATACGATGCCATTTTCGATTCCTTCAGCCGTGTATTCAGGGTTAGAACTGCCATAATTAGCACTCCAAGTACGAAGTAGAGCCCAAAGTGCACAATCTTATCCTGAAAAGGAAAGTCGAACAGCTTCATTTTATCAACATCCTTGGGCGGCATTCCGCAGAGTACTAGTATAATTGCTGCCCATGCCAGAGCCAAAAACCAATATTTCTTTTTTACCATGATAATCGCCTTTAACTTCGTAACTTTACGAGACAAAATTAATAATTTATTTGGTGGCAGGTCTTTACATTCATATCCCGTTTTGTAAAAAGCTTTGCAGCTACTGTGATTTCTACTTTTCGGTGTCGCTAGCCAATAAGGACGAGATGCTTACTGCTCTGGCTAAGGAGATTGCCGACCGAAAGGATTACCTTGGGGGCGAAACCATCAGCACGCTATACTTTGGTGGAGGAACGCCTACCATCTACTCGTCTGCCGAGCTTAAGCGGCTTGCGGATAAGGTTATGGAGTGCTACCCCTGGCAGATTGAGGAGCTTACCGTAGAGGCCAACCCCGACGACCTTACGCCGAAGTACCTTAGGGAGCTACGGGCGATGGGAGCAAATAGGCTGAGCATCGGCATCCAATCGTTTATTGAGCGCGACCTGGCGCTGATGAACCGCCGGCACGACGCGCAGATGGCCCTCGACGTTGTTCCGATGGCCCAGGCGGCCGGATTCGACAACATCAGCATCGACCTGATCTACGGTATCCCTGGTCAAACGGAACAGGAGTGGATGGACAACCTCGATACGGCGCTGTCGCTTAACGTACAGCACATATCATCGTACCACCTGAGCATCGAGCCTAAGACGGTGTTCGGCAACCAAATGAGGCGAGGCCTGTTCCATCCTATTGATGACGAGGCCAGCGAACGCCTCTACCGCCACCTCGAGGATAAGCTAACCCGTGGGGGCTTTGAGCACTACGAGGTTTCGAACTTTGCCAAGCCCGGATTCTACTCGAAGCACAACACCTCGTACTGGACCTACGCCAAGTACATCGGCATTGGCCCATCGGCGCACTCGTTTGATGGCGCATCGCGCCAGTGGAATGTTGCCAATAACAAGAAGTACCTTAATGCATTAGCGAAGAACCTTCCCTACTGGGAGAGGGAGCAGATGACCACCGCCGAGCAGTACAACGAGCTTATCCTGACCTCCCTCCGCACCGCGTGGGGGATCAGCAAAAAAAAGCTTGAGAGGCGCTTTGGGGAGAGGCTTACCGGCTACTTCTATAAGGCCATCGAGCCATACACGAAATGCGGAAAGCTGATCGACGATGGCGATGTTGTACGCATCCCAACCGAGCACTTCCTGCTCTCGGACGGCATCATGGCCGACCTATTCTTTGTTGAACCATAATATACCAAACCCTATGAGCCAGATTTTCGATTTCCTAAGCGAGCTTCGGGAGAACAACAACCGCGAGTGGTTTAACGATAACAAGAACCGCTACAAAGCGGCCCTATCAGAATTCGAAGGAGTAGTTGGGCAGATGATTGCCTCCATCGGCCAGCTGGACGATGCGGTTAGGCTGCTCGAACCCAAGGAGTGCATCTTCAGGATATACAAGGATATCCGCTTTAGCAAGAACAAGGAACCCTACAAGACTAACATGGGCGCCTACCTTGCTAGGGGTGGACGCAAAAGTAAATTCTCGGGCTACTACATGCATATGGAACCTAACGGATCGTTTCTGTCGGGAGGGATTTACCTGCCGGAGCCTGCGGTGCTAAGCCGGGTGCGCGAGGACATCGACCTGTACTACGACGACTTCATTAACATAATCAACAACCCCTCCTTCAAGCAGCACTTCCCCGAGCTGCATGGCGATAAGCTTAAGACAACCCCTAAGGGATACAGCAAGGATAATCCTGCCTCCGAAATCTTGAAGCATAAGAGCTTGTACGTTGCCCGGATGCTCTCCAACAACGAGGTAAATAGCCCGAGCTACATCGCCGAGGCCACCGAAACCTTCAGGGCACTGAAACCCTTCAACGATTTTCTGAATAGGGCCATCGAGGATTTGTAGCAGAAGACCGCTACACGAAGATGCGCTAGCCGGATGGCAGCATACCCTGCTCGTCACCCGGCAAGTAGTAGCTGCCTGCTCGTTCTTTACCTTCTGCTAAGCTGACGTCCAAAAATTCAACCTTGTGGAGTAGGCCTTCCCCATTTTGGCTGCTGGCTGCAGCATGCAGAGGGATTTTGCTTTTAAAATAAAGGCCTAGCATTCAGCAGAGGCTAGGCTTTATAAAGGAAATCTCATCTTCTTATCTGTTCTTTTTGTAGGGCAAAAAGAACCAAAAACCCTTGGCACGAATTAACTCGCTCGGTCGCGGTGAAATGTCGCCTTATCAAATAAATGCTTCGAGTCCTTTCATCGCTGTTGCGCAGATTAGCGTTGTAGTAGCTCCGCTCGCTCAAACAGAATTCCTGCCAGTCTGGTATGTCCCGCTGTCGGAATTTTCGGGATGTCGGCTAACGCCTCCAGCTACGCCATGGTTTTTACGGAAGAAAGCTATCCTAAACTAGTATGCCTGTCCGCCGTTGGTTGGTCATTCTTCCAATAATCGTTATATTCAAATTACAAAAGCGAAATCCCTACCAGCAGATCGAGGGGAGCGTAACGCCTTTCCCCTATGTTAGCCCAAGTGGTAAAGACCACCAACCCTATTTCTTCCACAACAATGCCATCCCTTCGGGATTAGGCCCAAGGGGTATGGGCCAGAACCCAAGGGAGTATAACCTTATAGAAAAATAGGCGCCGCCGTAGCCAATATCCCACATCGGGTACTAAATCCTAGAGCTTTACCATCTTAGCCGCTGATAGCCTAGTTACAAAGTACTGCGTCACAACTAAACACGAGCCACCTACTAGAATTAGGGCCCATATCATGGCTTGCGATGGTTCGGCATCGAGGCCCATCACGCCTTTTACATTCCCCCTGATATACGGATCAGACATGGCAATTATGGCCGACGAGCAGCAGATAAGCAGCATGAAGGAGGTGGTAAGCCACGATAGCTGCCTGATGGACTTCGATCTAATGCTGGTGTATATCTTTTTAAGGGCAATTCGTTTCCCGTAGTAGATGCCTGCCAGCAATCCGCAAAACAGGTTAAATACCGGAAATCCCATAAACAGCCCGAAAACTCCAATATTCAGCAGCAGATAGGCCACAATCAAAATCCATATCGGCATCTCGTAGATACGCTTCGAATACTTTTGCAGCAGTATCCCATCGACGGCAAGGCCTGCCACAATGCCCGCAATCAGGTAAACCAGAATGCTGCTGCCAGTTGGATCGGTGTAGTGCCAAAATCCGACAAACAGCAACCCGAATAGCAGGATGGGGGTAACACCTATTGCTGCCCCAAATAGTACCTTAAGAATTCTATCCATTTTTATTTCAAGTATAGTAATGACACTTCGAGTAAGGGTTTTCCCTTAACTTAATGGCAGCAGGCCGAGGGGACCATAGCGCCTTTCGCCTATGTTAGCCCATGCGGCCAGCTCCTCCTACCCTATTTCTTTTGTAACGATGCCATCCCTTCGGGATTCTACCCAAGGTGTATGGGTTAGAACCATAGGGGGATTGCCTTTAGGATATTCGATGCGCTGCACACCCCCCCTAAATCCCCTAAAGGGAACTTTGCGCTGCTCAACCATCATGGTAAATCTCGAACTCCTATTCGGCTTCTGGTCACGATACGGACTACAACGCAGCCTCCTTTAGGAGTTTAAGGTGAATACGGATGAGCATACCAGCTGCTCCCTAATATTTCGCTCTTAAGATTTAACCAGCGTTGAATGTAGGTATTGTTAGCAAACATTTGAGTAAAATCCCTTCCTAAATTTGTTCCAAGACGCAAGCAGCGCGTTTCTACCAGACTGAATCAGCGCCGCAGGAGTAGAGATGCATTGCATGTGTCTCGGGGTAATAAAGGATTTGAATCAAACCTAAAATTCCAAGCCAGCCTCCCATATGGCAGACCATTACCGCAAAAAGAAGCGGATACCTAAAGGTATCCGCCTTTACGATGATGTAAGCCGCCAAAGAGTAGCTACAATGCCCTAAAGGGCAAGGATTCGGATGGTATCGCCAAATATGGGCTTATGATCGCTACCTTGGTAGGCGCATCGGCACTCATATTCAATACCATGGGTAAACCCAGTAACAGTAATCTTACGTGTAGTAGACACGGCCGAACGCCACATGGTAGCATCGGAGTGCTGCGCAGGCGAAGGCGTAAAGTAGAAGATGTATACCGATACATCCTTGCTGGCAGCCACCGAAAAGATGAGCTCACCTTCGCATGTACCGTGCTCCACCTTAAAGCCTACGGGCCTAGAGGGTTGCTTGCTCTTACGTTCAGGCTCTTTAACGAGCTTAAAACCAGAAGTTGCCAGCTTATCGCGGTCGCCACTGGCCTGTATGCATAAGTCAAGCGCCAAATCGTCGAGAAGAGAGGTTAGGATGCCCTTCGAGGCGTTCTTCAGCAGGGTATCCTGCTTCGACCCATCCTTGCTCCTCGCCAACTTAGCTTGGTAGTCAACCAAACATGTCCGAACGCCATCAATCCGCTCTTTGGTTAAGGTAAAAAGCGAATTTCCGGTCAGGTTCTGCAGCACGTTCTCGGTAAACGGTATTAAGTCGTTATCCTTAACCGTGCTGTGGCTAATAACAAGCTCAATTTTATTCATATAACTCGATTAGAAGTTAAATGCTTAAAACACATGCCTACATCATCGCCTATAAATATACAAATATTTCTACTTTTTTATCTTTCTTTTATAATTAATGTTTTGTATATGGCCTAACCTGCATCTCCCCTACCCCAAGCGCAGCTGCTACAGCTCAAGCACCCTTCGCCCGTAAGGCAGCGCGCAGCACCTCCATCCTGCAGCGTAACGCTTGCTATTAACGATGAAATAGCCGCTACTAATTCCAAAATAAATGCAGCTAATTATGGAGTAAATTGAATAAGCTCTATCCTATTTTGAACCCAAGATGGAGCATTTTGTATTAAAGATGAACTTTTTTGCCTCAACGATGCCGCATTTTGATCTCAAAATGTCTCACATTTAAATTAATTTTAGCTATATAATGTTCGACATGCAGCATTTAGGGTTAAAGATTGGGCATTTTGTATTAAAGATGCTCCATCTTGTATTAAAGATGAAGCATATTGAATCAAAGATGGAACATATTGAATTAAAGATAAAGCATATTGGATTAAAGATGGAACATATTGAATACAATATAGAGCATTTTGGATTAGATATGCTCCACATTTTATAATACGTAAACAGTTGCATGTACAAGGTCAAAAAGCAGCATAACTATTTACAATATTATGCTTCTGTTACTTACAATTAAGTAAAATATGTTTTATTATTATTCAACTTTTACAGCCACTTTTTATGCTATTTTTTGCTATCTCATTTCACAGTATGTGATTTAGTGTTACAAATAATGCTGATATATGGGCATAGCTATTGCCTTAATTAAGGAATAAATAGCCGAAAAAGTAAATGGTAATTCTCGGTGAATTATCACCGTATTTAGCCGATAAATTGGTGAAGGCGGCTATAGGAAAGCCCTCCAAAGGAGTGCAGCACCACAAAAAAATAGCCGCATGCCTCAAAGGAATAAGGCATACAGCTTAGCTAATCGCCCTTACATGAGAAGGAAGCGCGGGCATCCTGCCGCCGATGCCCGATAGGGCGTACCGCTGCTGGCAAAACCCATTGGGCAAGAAGGCCTTGCAGAACGCTATAGCCTATGGTCGGCTTCGGCAGCATTCGCTACAGTGCGCTACAGGGATAAGCCACCCGCACAAGCAGCTGGGCGGCTATCGAATGTAGGTTAGCGGGTAGCTCGTCTTTACCATCCCCTTTATGATGCGGCGCAGCTTACCGCCCAGCAACCGCCGCGATAGAGCCGAAAGGCGGTCGACGTAAACCACGCCCTGGGTATGGTCATACTCGTGCTGGATGACGCGGGCAGTAACACCGCTAAAAGTCTTCCGATGCTGCTGGAAGCTCCTATCGTAGTACGCTATCTCGATTCTCCAGGGCCTTGCTACATCCCCCGATAGGTTGGGAACGCTCAGGCATCCCTCCTCGTCCTTCCAGATTTGCTCCGACTGCGATAGGATGGTGGCATTAATAAAGGTCTCCTTTACCCCCTGGTCGCCGTCGAAGTAGCCGCGCCGTTCGCTTTCGTCCATACTTCTATACACCTGGGCGTTATCAACGGTAAATAGCCGGATAGCCCTGCCCACCTGTGGGGCGGCCAGTCCCTGCCCGTGCGCTGCGTACATCGTTTGCCACATGTCGTCGATGAGCTGCTGCAGCTCGGCCGAGTCGGAAGAGATCTCGGTGCACGGTTTCTTTAAAATGCTGCTGCCATAGGCAACTATCGGTAGTACTGCCATCGCCTGCTGATTTTCTTACATCTAAAATGGTTAACAAACCTACACTCCTATAGGTAATTGCCCGCAAGTTAGCGGTAATTACGGCAGGTTGTACGGCTATAGCTTACTTTTGAAGGGGATGCGGGGAAGAGTCATTCCCCAGGGATTTAGTTTTTTTAGAATTTCAATTCGCTGCTTTCACCCCTAAATCCCCTAAAGGGGACTTTATGCTGATCAACCATCATGGTAAATCTCGAACTCCTATTCAGCTTCTGGTTACGATACGGGCTGCGCCGTAGCCTCCTTTAGGGGGTTTGGGGTGAATACGGATGAGCATACCAGCAGCTGCTCCCTGAGATATCTCTTTAAAGATAACCCCAGCGCTGATTGTAGGTTTTGTGTGCAAGCATTGGAATATAATCCCTCCCCAAACTTGTTCTGAGACGCGAGCATCGCATCTCTACCAGCCCTAATCAGCGTAGCAGGGGTAGAGACACATTGCATGTGTCTCTTTGTAGTAAAGGATTTGGACTAAAAGCGAAATCACAGAAGTCATCACTCTTCTGCAATACCGCTTCTATTGCTGCTGGCCCTGATGCCAGAAAATCGTTACCCCGCCTTCGGAAGCCGCTTCCTAAGGCTGCACAGGCGAAGATGCTGATGCAGCCTTGCGCGGACTCGCCTACGGCCTTAGCCGTTGCTTAGCGGATTCTTCGGGAGGTTGTTGAAGCCGGCAGTGATGCCTAGCCCCATGCTCTCGATGGCCGTGCTGGGCACGATTACAATGGTAGAATTGGTTTTCAGCCCCTCGTAGAGCATGTTCATGGCGCGGAGGTGGAACGCCGTGGGGTTATTGGCGTAGGTTTTGGAGGCCTCCTCGAACTTTTCGGCAATCTGACGCTCCGAATCGCCAAGGATAACCCTCGCCTGGCGCTCGCGCTCGGCCTGCGCCTGCATGGACATGGCGGCTTCCAATCCCTCGGGGATCAGCACATCCTTCACCTCCACCGATATCACGTTGATCCCCCAAGGCTCCGTTCGCTCGTCGATGATGCACTGGAGCAGCGTGCTGATCTTATCGCGCCCCTCCAGCATCTCGGCCAGCATCGTCTTGCCAATCACATCGCGAAGGGCCGTTTGCGAGGCCCAGCTGATGGCGCTTCGGTAATCGGCCACATCCATGGCCGCCTTCTTCGGATCGATGACCTTCCAGAATAGAACTGCATCAACATCCACCGGCACGGTATCCTTGGTAAGCGTCTTCTCGGCGTTAAAGGACGTGCTGATCACCCGGATGTCTATCCAGTACGGAATGCTATCGATAATGGGAACGATAAAGAAGAGTCCTGGCCCCTGAAGCTGATGAAACTTGCCCAGGCGCAGCACCACAGCCCGGTTCCACTGGTCGGCCACCTTGGTCGCCGAAGCTACCACGACCGCCAGAACCGAAAACCCAATAAGAATGATGATACTCAAAGGCGAGGAGAGGCTGCCGTCAACGGCAAACGCCAAACCGAGCCCCGCAGCAGCTACCAATACGAATAGAAGCGCTGCAAATGATCCGTTGTTATTCATATCCTATGCACGATTAAGAGGTTAATGACCGAAGCAAGGATCAGCAGGCAGGCGCTAAACGATGGGTTTAATGGGTAGCGGCGCCAAATGCGCACCGTATAGAGTAAACGCCGCTGCCGCCGTAGTAGCTCGTATGGACGGTACAATTAGTGCTAAAAGGATTGCCTAGAGGAAAACACGTATGCCGTATAGCGATACCACCCCAACAATAAGCCAAATTGTAACACCCAACACAATGGGCCTAACCCCTACGCTACGGATGGCCTTAAAGGATAGCCCCATCCCAATAAGGAATAGCGCAACGTTAAGCGTTCGTCGGGCAACGGAGGTTACGCCCAACAGCAGGCCATGCGGAATGGGCAGATAGGTTCCAACAACCATCGATACCACAAAAAGTATGATAAAGAGAGGAACGCTGGCCCTCTTCCCTCCTCCACCGTAGAGGTACGAAAAGAGCAGCGAAACAGGAACAATCCATAAGCTACGCTCCAGCTTAATGGTGGTGGCTATATTCAGCGCATCGCTCCCAAAAACGCTAGCAGCACCCACCACCGAGCTGGTGTCGTGTATCGCAATAGCCGACCAAAAGCCAAACTGCAGCTGACTCATATCTAGCAATCTACCAATAAAGGGGAAAATCAGCAGCGCTATCGCATTAAGCAGAAAGATGGTGGCCAGCGAAACCGAGGTTTCATCATCCTTTGCGCCAACTACTGGAGCAACAGCGGCAATGGCACTTCCTCCACAGATGGCGGTACCCGAGGATATCAGCAAAGAGATATTCCTTCCGATACCTAACCTACGGCCAATAACCATACCTACAAGCAGGGTTAGCGTAATGCTCAATGCCGTAACGGCCAACCCTGTTGTTCCCGCCTTTGCGGCATGTACCAGGTTGATCCCAAATCCAAGTCCCACAATAGAGTACTGTAGAATATACTTGGATAGCTTCGATGTCGCTTTAGGCATTGGACTACTCCATAGTTGGGCTACTACAACGCCCAATAAAAGGGCAACAGGAGCATTAATAAGGTCGAAGAGGCATAGAATGGCTACCAATGCGAGCATTGAGTAGAAAAGATGCGGAGTCTGCTTAAGCATGCGGTAATTCGTTTGTTTGCCGCAAAGAAACCCCAACAAAAGCCCACAGGAAACTCAAAAGTAGCTATATGGGATAGCTAAAAGCTATTGCTTAAGCAGCGCAAACTGAATAAACGACTCCGCAATGCCAGCCGATGCACCGTGGGGAAGAATAAAGTTAAGCGTTCTGGGAAACTCCACCTCCGCGAGCTGAAGCATTTTAAAAGAGCCTTCACGTACCTCGCTCTTAATGGTTTCTTCCGATAGGATGGCAATGCAAGTTCCCGCTTCGAGGGCATTCTTGATGCTCTCGGTGCTACCGAGGTAAAGCTTAACGTTCAGATCGCTAATCCGCAAACCACAATCCCGCAACGAATGCTCAATAACCTCAAGCGTTCCCGAGCCATTCTCCCGAAGAATGAGCGGCTGTGCCTTCAGCAGCTCAAGGCTGATGCTCCCGCGCGAGTAAAGCGGGTTCGAACGATGGCAAACCACCCTTAACCGATCCTCCCTAAAGGGAACATAGCGCAATCCGCTACGATGGCTAAGCCCCTCTACAATCCCCAGGTCGATACTCTTGCCAAGGGCCGCCTGTTCGATATCGCTGGTGTTGCCGCTAAGAAGCTTAACCTCCAGCTGCGGGTAGTTGTTGCTAAACTGCAGCAGTATTTTGGGGATGATGTACTGCGAAATGGTGGTAGAAGCCCCAAGCGTAAACGAACCCTTATGCTGGTTGGTAAGCATCCCCAAATCAAAGAGCAGCTGCTTCTCCTCTACGATAGCCTTCTCCACATGCTCCTTAAAGAGAATCCCAGCAGGAGTTAGCACCAGCTTGCTACCAGTACGCTCGAAAAGCGAATGCCCCAGCTGCTGCTCCAACTGCCGGATAGCCTTGCTTACCGCAGGCTGCGAAATGAGGTTGTCGTGAGCCGCTCGTGTAAAGCTAAGCGACGTTGCAGCAGAGTAGAATACCTTAACCTTAAAATCGAGCATGACAGCAGAGTTATTTTTTAGATATTAAACGCAAGATATTAGATTTTCCAAGTAAACACCCTCATGAATTATTGAGCGGTATTGCAAATCCACCAGCATTCGTAATTCCAATATCTCACATGATAGATCTCATAGCGGAGATCAAAAAGAAAGCCCCCAACAACGTGGAGGCTATTCGTTATGCTTCGGTTTGGTAGAGGAAGCGCTTAATGCTCTTCTTCGGCGTTTTCTCAAACTCTTCTTCACGGAGCTTTAATGCCGAAAGCTGACAGAAGGCAGGGAGCTGCCGATTAAGCTCGTGCCGTGTTCTCTCGAAATGGCTATGCAGCTCATCCTCCTTTATTCCCGAACTCTTTGCCGCATCAACATCTGGGAATACAAGCGCCACAAGGCGCGAGTTATTCTCCACAACCAGCGACTCGCTAACAAAAGGCAGGTTGTTGAGCTTGTTCTCTATCTCTTCTGGGTAGATATTCTGCCCCGAAGGACCAAGAATCATGTTCTTGCTACGCCCCTTTATGTAGATAAAGCCTTCTCTATCGATTACGCCAAGATCTCCGGTATGCATCCAACCAGTTTCATCAAGAACGGCAGAGGTAGCATCCTCATTCTTATAGTAGCCGAGCATCACATTCTCGCCCTTAACCAGTATCTCTCCCGCCTCGTTGTAAGGATCGCTAGAGTTAACCTTAAGCTGAAGCCTCTTTACAATCTTACCACACGATCCCACCCGGGTATCATCGTAAGGGGCATAGGCGATAATGGGTCCACACTCGGTCATGCCGTAACCAACGGTATAGCGAAACCCTATCTTCTTAAGGAATGCATCCACCTCGGGGTTCAGCGCAGCACCCCCAATAATTACCTCAATGAAGTTCCCTCCAAATAGCGAGGTAATCTTATCGTTTATCTTATTATAGATGATATTACGGATACCAGGAATCGAGAGCATCACCTTCATGGCAGGAGTCGAAATCTTCGGAAGGATCTCCTTCTTGTAGATCTTTTCGAGAATAAGCGGAACCAAAAGAATGATACGGGGCTTTACATCGCCAAAAGCATCGAGGATAATCTTTGGTGAGAGATTCTTTGTGAGGAAGACTATTTCTACCCCCTCTAGGAATTCGTAGATAAACTCGAATGCAGCACCGTAAGCGTGCGCCAAAGGTAGCAGCGAAACCACCTTCTCACCCCTTTCGATATTCAGAACATCCTGGGCAAAGCGATAGTTCGCCATCAGACTACGGTAGGGTAACATTACCCCTTTAGAGTATCCGGTTGTACCCGAGGTATAGTTTAAAAGACAAAGATCTTCGACGCTTTTCTCTGCCTCGTAACAGATATCCGATGGCTGTAGCCCATTAGGGAACTTCTCCTCGTAAAGAGCATTTACCTTATGGGTCAGATGCTCAATCTCATTATTAAAGGCATCGAAGGTAATGGTAAAGTCCGCAAGATTAACAATCGAGTTAAGCTGCGGCATCTTCTTTTCGTCAAGCTGTTCGATGTAGGATTCTCCAGCAAAAACCACCTTTGCCTCAGAATGGTTTATGATATGATGGATGTTGTCAACCTTGAACTCGTGAAGGATGGGAACAATTACCGCACCATAGGTTACCGAAGCTATAAAAGTTATAGCCCAGTTCGATGAATTCTTACCAACAAGGGCTATCTTATCTCCCTTTTCCACTCCGCAACGTTCGAAGATAAGGTGTATCTTCTCTATCCTGCGAGCTACATCTTTGTAGTGGTACGTATCACCCTTATAGTCCGTTAATGCCTTCCGTTCCCAATTTTCCTTTATCGTGCGTTCAAACTCTTTTATAAATGATGTTTCCATCAAAAAGGTTTTAGTTAAACGTTTTGTTATTTAAATAACAGTCATATTTCCAGCCTTTTAAAAAGATAAAAAGCGGACAAATATAAATAAATTTTCATTACTCGTACTTTTCAGCGATGTTAGACAACATATTTCCCAAAAAAACTGATACCAAAAAAAAGAGGCTGTCAATGACAGCCTCTTTCATCAATATTAATTCGATTGCTACTTGAGAATAAACTGTGTAGAGCCTACCTGACTGCCATCTAAGAACACCGCTGCAGAATAGGTTCCAGGCTTAAGCTCACCACGAGTATCGTAGAAGATACACATGTCAACATCCTGATTTTGATAGTCAACCTCACGCTTTGCAGAATAAACAAGGTTTTCGCCACCCGCATTAAATACATCTCCCTGACTTTGGGCAAGCAGGAATCCCTCTGGACTCGTAATACGAAGGTAGGCAACCTTTATACCAGCCTTTGCGATGCTATTTTCTACAAGAGTGAAGCATACCTTTATTTTCTCAACACGGCTAGCACGAGTCATTTCCTTTCCGCGTGCATTAATTGGTTGTGCTTTAGTTCCACGTGCCTTTATGATAGAACCCTTTGCTACCTGAGTGTTAAGTGAGGTATTTTGCTCTGTAAGCTGCTGGTTCTTTACCTTCTCGCTAGAGTAGTTCTTCTTTACGTCGATATTCTCAGCAATAAGCGCATGGTTTAGGGTATTTAGCGAGTCTATTTGGGTAATGTAGCTGCGCATTACTGCTCGAAGTGTACCTAACTCACTTTGATATTGCTTAATTTGCTCGTAGTTAACAGATTTAACGTGTCGCATCTCTCTAAGCAAGCCTTCAACCTTTGCACGCTCTCCAAGAAGCTGTGTGTTAATGGTGTCATTGCTTGTTTTTAGGTTACTATACTCGCCCACCATTTTGGTAAGGTTAGCTTCAATAGAATCCTTTTCCTGAGTAAGCTGAGCTTGGGTGCTCGCCGATTGGTTCGTTTGGTTCATGTACATAATCCCCAAAATCACAACAGCAATAATAAGGGCAACGATTACCCCTATCAGCACCTTACTTGTTGATTTTACTTGGCTTTGTTCGTTCATTTTATTCTGCTTTTTTCTTTTGTTACATGTCTTTCTTTCCTGTAAGCGAACGGAATACATTTTCAAGATGCGCCTCCTGCTCCTGCAGCTGCACAATGCTCAATCCATTCGCAACTGCAAAGTTAAACAATTTGGGTCTAATGTCAACATTATCAGAAGAATTGATTGTAAACCGTGCTCCATCCTGACGTACAATTTTACCAAAGCCCGCAAGCTGTTCAATAATATCGCTGCTAGGCTCTTTTTCGAATTCCACAGTTACCATTTTCGAATCGAGTGCCAAACTTGCAATTTCCTTAGTTGAACCATTTGCTACAATATATCCTTTATCTATAATTATGATATTCTGGCATATAGCCTCAACCTCCTGCATAATGTGCGTCGAGAGCATTACAGTTTTCTCGCGACCAATTTGCTCAATAAGGGAACGTATCTCTACAATTTGGTTAGGATCGAGCCCAGAAGTTGGTTCATCTAGAATCAGCACTCTGGGGTTGTGAATAAGCGCCTGGGCAAGCCCAACACGCTGCTTGTATCCCTTCGAGAGCGATCCAATTTTCTTATTCTGCTCGTAGCCAATACCCGTAATATCGATCACCTCTTTAATCCGAGCCTTAAGGTTTTCTACCTTATATATACCTCCCACAAACTCTAGGTACTCCTTAACGTAAAAGTCTTGGTATAAGGGGTTATTTTCTGGTAGATATCCGATAATACGCTTTGCTTCTATAGGATTCAGCAGCACATCAATCCCATCAACAAAGGCTTTACCCGATGTGGCAGGGATGTAACCCGTAAGAATCTTCATCATGGTAGATTTCCCAGCTCCGTTAGGACCAAGAAAACCAACAACCTGGTTAGATGGTATGCTAAAGGATACCTGGTTGAGCGCAACCTGCTCGCCGTAAAGTTTGGTAACCCCTTCTACTAGTATTGACATTATTTACTTTTTTTGAACCTCAAAAGTAAGGATTTTATCAAACGAATTAAAGAATGCAGACAAACACCGTTCCACTACGATTCCGGAATTCTATACCATCCAAGTCATCCATTCCCATCGCTAACAATACTTTCGTTTAGGACAGGACAACCTAACCCCTACCGTCTATTCATAAAATAAGTTGTTGAATAGAGTCTCATAAAAATAAATATTAAGAATTTGTATCTTGGCGCCACTTAAAATAAACCTGTTATTACCTATTAAGCTTTATGAAGAGCGTTGTTGTTGGCATTGATGTTGGGGGAACAAATACTGCCTTTGGCATAGTAGATAAGGATGGAAACTTCTACGGCGAGGGTTCTATCCCAACAAAAACATATCCTTCTTTTGAAGATTGGGCACAATCAATTCATGATGCCATTATGCAAACGTTAAAGCAGCAGAATGAGCAGATTGAAATTATCGGCATCGGCATTGGAGCCCCTAACGGTAACTACTATAACGGCTGCATCGAAAATGCTGTCAACCTTAGCTGGAGCGGCAAGGTTGATGTAGTTGGTAAAATCAAGGAACTTTTTGGTAACAATAAGCTAGTAGTTCTCACCAACGACGCCAATGCAGCTGCCGTAGGCGAAATGGTTTACGGAGGTGCTAAAGGAATGAAAGATTTCATTGTTATTACCTTAGGAACTGGTCTAGGCAGTGGTGTCGTTGCTAACAATCAAATGATACTCGGTTGCGATGGTAATGCAGGAGAGCTTGGCCATGTTATTATCGAGAGAGGTGGTAGAAGTTGTGGTTGCGGTCGTAAAGGCTGCTTAGAAACCTATGTTTCGGCAACTGGCATCAAGCGAACTGTATTCGAACTACTTGCCAACGAGAATATTCCTAGCACGCTTCGCTCCTACTCCTTCAACGATCTTACCTCCGAGATGATATACAAGGCAGCAGTAGCAGGAGATGCAATTGCCCTTAAGGCATTCGACGAAACAGGCAAACGCCTTGGCTATGCATTGGCAGACTTTTCCGCCTTTTCGACGCCAGAAGCATTCTTCCTTTTTGGAGGCCTAGCAAAAGCTGGAGAACTTATCCTAGAACCAACCAAGCGCTACATGGAAGAAAGCACCTGCATTATATATAAGAACAAGATTAAAGTTCTACTTTCGGAACTTAACGATAAAAATGCTGCTGTGCTTGGGGCAGCAGCCCTTGCTTGGTCTGAATTAAGTTAATTTGCTTCGTTTTTAACATAATAAAGAGCAGCTGTTCGATCAACTGCTCTTTTTTCTATTCCATCAATTATATAAAAAGCTATTTTTACACCCGAAACATTTTACACATGCGTAAAGAATTGACATTTGTTGCCTTACTGCTGCTCTTGTTAGTAACAAGTTCTTGCAATAAGCACAGCCAACTCCTCTACCTGCAAAGCCAAGGAGCTGCCAAGCCAGCAAAGGCTCAGCAAGAGGAGTATCGGATATCAGCCAAAGATGAAATTTACATCCAAATTACCAGCATGCTGAATAAGGAGATTAATAATCTGTTTAGCACTAGCAACAGCAATTCCAACATGATGGGTAATATGCTTAATAGCGATGTAGGCATCTATGTAAATACTTACTCGGTATGTGATTCTGGCTACGTAGAGATTCCGCTAATTGGTAAGGTAGATGCAGAAGGAAAGACCCTCAACGAATTTACCTCATCTGTCAAAAAAAAGGCGCTGGAATACGTAAACGATGCTGTTGTTGTTATTAAGTTGATGAGCTTTAGAGTTACCGTAATTGGCGAGGTAAAGAAACCTACCGTAATTACCAACTACCACGACAGACTCTCCATACTGGAAGCTATTGCTCAAGCTGGAGATATGACCGACTATGCAGACCGTCAAAAGGTAACCATCGTCCGTACCTTAAAGGGCGAAAACACCACCATCCCAATCGATTTAAACTCCAGATCACTCCTATCAAACCCTGGCTACAACCTTCAACCAGGCGATGTGGTGATTGTAGATCCACGAAAAGGAAAAACTACCCAAATGAATATACCCACATACTCTATATTCTTAAGTTCCGTTTCCACCTTAATTCTCCTACTTAACTATATAGTAAAATAGACCTATGGATTCAAGAGAAATAGAGCAGCTGTTGGCCGAAGAAACGCTTGATTTTAAGAAATATATAAACCTTGTACTACGCTACTGGTACTGGTTTGTTATATCATTGGTATTCTGCTTGGGATTGGCGTATATAGCCACACGAACAACACACAACGTTTACCAAGTTGATGCAACCATCCTGATTAGAGATGACAAAAACTCGAAATCAAATACAGGAGCAGAAGCACTCCTAAGCGAGCTAAGCTTAGTGAACAATACCAAAAGTATTCAAAACGAGATCGGTATTATTAAATCGTACACAATTGCCTACAATACGATTAAAGAGCTTGAGAGTTTTCACACCACCTATAAGCTTGTAGGAAGCAGCACCTTCAAGCAGAATGTTGTTTATAAAGATATTCCATTTCGCATTGTTTTCAATTCAGCCTACGAGAATCCCACAGGATTAGACATTACTGTTGAGTTTACCGATGGCGATAACTTTATTGCAAAGGTTAATAACGGCGATTTCTCTGAGCCAAAATCAATAGGACAAAAAGTTGTTATAGACAACTTTGCCTTTACCATCCTTCCAACTGCCTGCTATAGCGAAAAGGTGCTTTCGGGGAAAACTTACGTTATTACCCGAAACGATTTAAACACCTTGGCAAATCAGTATAAGAACAAGGTAACAGTAAACCTTGTAGACAAGAATGCATCGCTTATTTCGCTCTCCACCACAGGACAATCAGCCGACCAGGAGGCCGACTACCTTAACAAGCTTATTGAGGTATATGTCCGCCAAGGACTTGAAGAGAAAAACCAAATTGCAAAAAACACCATTGATTTTATTGATAACCAGCTGTTCGGAATGCGCGACTCGCTTCAACGTGCTGAGATTCAGCTGCGCAACTTCAGAACAAGCAACCGAATACTGGATATCGATAAGGAATCGAGCATGCTGCTGGATAAACTTAAGGATCTGCAAACCAGCAAGGCAACTGCTGAAATAAACCAACGCTACTTTGCCTACCTTAAAAATTACCTCCATAAGCGAGATAAGTATTCTGACGTTGTTGCACCATATACGCTAGGCATAGCAGATGTACAGCTGGTTAATCTGCTTAACGACCTAACGCAGCTGAGTAGCGAGCGCGAAAATATGAAAATGAGCGTTAAGCAAAGCAACCCGGCACTCCAACAACTCGAAGTAAAGATCCGCAATGTCAAGGAGGCGCTGATGGAGAAGGTCAACAGCTTAATAGCCACCAATAAACTATCCAACGACGATATAGACTCACAGATCAATAAGATCGAGTCAAATATCTCCTCGTTGCCAGTTAACGAACAGCTGCTCATCAACAAGACAAAGATGTACGACCTACTCGATAAGATGTACACCTACCTACTCGAGAAGAAGTCGGAAGCATCTATTGCAAAGGCGTCCAACATTTCCGATTGCAAGATTGTAGATCCGGCCCTTCCCATAAATGCCGAACTTAAGCAGCCTAAACCTAAGATGAACTATGCCCTAGGTTTTATCCTCGGCTTGCTCATTCCGCTGATCGTAATTATCCTTCGCGATTACTTCGACAACAAGATTCGCTCCATAAAAGACCTAACAGGCAAGCTACCCAATGTGTCGATGCTCGCCACCCTCGACCACTCGCAGCTACCGGTTGATATTCCGGTTATAGAGCGTCCAAAATCGAGGTTGTCGGAATCGTTCCGTGCATTGCGTACAAACATCAACTACTTTGTCCACGGCAAGAAGAGCATAACCCTGCTCACCACCTCGCTCATTAGCGGTGAGGGTAAAACATTTTGCGCTAGCAACCTAGCGGCAATATACGCGCTATCAGGTAAGCGCACGCTTCTTATTGGCCTCGACCTTCGCAAGCCAAAGATTCAGAAGATGTTTGAGCAGACTAACCACCACGGCATGAGTGGCTACCTAAGCGAACAGGGCACCTTCGATAAGGCGCTGATGACCACATCCATTTCAAACTTATGGATTGCTGTTTCTGGACCAATTCCACCAAACCCTTCGGAGCTTATTGGATCACCCCGAATGGAGCAGTTTCTGGCAGAAGCCCGCGAGCAGTTCGACTGCATCATCATCGATACGCCTCCTGTTGGCATAGTTACCGATGCCCGCATCATTTTTGACAAGGTAGATCTGGTGCTGTTTGTTACCCGTCTGGGCGTTTCTCCGAAGGAGACTGTCGAGTACTGCAAGGAGCTGCATGCTAACCTTGGCAACAAAATGGCGCTGGTGATTAACGACTTCGATTCGAAGAAAAGCTACTCCAGCTACAGCAAGTACCACTACGGCTACAACAAGTACTACCAGAGCGAGTACTACGAGAACTAGATGCTTGGCACAATATCCTAGATTTTGAACGGTGGATATTAGTGTCAATCCGTTGGGGCAGGGGACATCAGTCCCTTGCCGCCATTTAGCAGCAGCTCTCCCTATAGGAGACTCGCCGCTCCATAACTCTTTTGGAAGGTAGCTCTACTACCATCTCACCATTCAACTACTATTCAGTTGAAATCTCAGGGTGCTTTGTTTCCCCCATGCTATGCGGAGAAATTCTAATTCAAACCTTTCGGATTGCGGCTCCTTAGCCGTTGTTACCTCTATCAATAATCTATTGGGGCTTCAATGGGAATTGCTCCGAGAAAATAGGGTAGATGCCGTTCCGTGAATAATCCCCTGTACTGATTCCAGTACAGCTTCCTGCAGTATGCAGGGCTTCGTACTGATTCCAGTACGAAGCCCTGCAGTATGCAGGGCTCTGTACTGATTCCAGTACGGCTTCCTGCAGTATGCAGGGCTCTGTACTGATTCCAGTACGGCTTCCTGCATGGGACGCAGGGGGAATGTTTTGGGGGCGGAGGAAACTTGGTGCTCGGCGTAGGGGTGGTGAGAAGGTTCATTTCCCGAAAGCACTTGTACTCGAATTGGGCTTGCCCAGTGGTTGGTGGGGCTTCTGCGGTGATGCTACTCGTTGGCTTCTTCGGGCAAAGCTAGAGGCATCGGAGCATTACGGCCAGCAGCTTCTCGGTAAGCGCATGCTTGGAGAGGTAGAGGTAAAATCGTGTTTTATTCGAACATGAGCCAAGCCGATGAAATTCTTCGCGATACGAATTAAGAGAGGGTAAGCCGTACTTTAGGGCTATGCGATACATCTTGTACACCTTGCTGGCAATCCCCTTGTGGCATTCCTCAAAAATGGCGAAAAGGTTGACGTAGTAGCTCACCACATCGAGCACCGACTTTACAAAGCCGATCTGCCGCTGGGGATCAACCGAGTGCGAAGCAGACTCGCCAAGAACCCGGTAAACAGCAGTTGGATGAGGGTAATGCGCAATCTTATGGTTACGTGCGGCCTCTATCCACAGCGGATAGTCAATCATGCGCCACTTGTTCTGCAGAACAGCCTCGTGTACCGATTCGCGCACCTCGTTATATATCGATGTTCGCACCAAAACGGTAACCGTAGAGATAAAGTTCCCGTTTAGCAAATCGATAAGCACGCTACCCGATGGCGCCTTGGCAGGCTTATACGCTCTGAACCCTACACCTTCCACATACTGCCTTACATCCGTATATATCAGGCCATAGTCCCTATTTTGCTCCAAAAGGTTAATCTGCATCTGCAGCTTATGGGGATCATCCCAGTAATCATCTCCCTCGCAAAAGGCCAGATAATCGCCATCGATGTAGGAATCCAAATCGAAGAAGTTGGCAACCATACCAACGTTGGCCTCACGGATAGCTGCCGTTATTCTATCGGGATAGCGGGCTGCATAGTCGCGAATAATATCAGGAGTCCCATCAGTAGAGCCATCGTCGCCAATCACCAGCTGCACCGGGAAGGTGGTTTGCTGAGCCAGCACCCCCTCTATTGCCTGAGCAATATACGGTGCATGGTTGTAGGTTATCATCTTTACCGAAACCTTCATGCTATCCCTCGTTGCTTACGAATTTGAGCAAGCCCTTGCTTCTTGGTTTATGATACTTTGCAGGAATGCCAAAATAGATTCCCCAGTCGCTTAAGTTCGAGCAAACCAACGACATTGCGCCAACTGCCACACCCTCGCCAATGGTAAGGTTTGGGAAGATGGTAGTACTCGATCCAATCTGGGAGTAGCGCTTAATGGTTACCAAACCGCCCTGCACATTGGTATACTCACTTTTCGACATAGGGCTGATGAGATAATCGCCACCAAAATCGTCCATGGCGCTAAAGATGGTACAACGAGGAGAAAGCCCGGTATAATCTTCCATCACAACACCATTTGCACCATATATAGCCGAATAGGCTGCAATGTGTATGCTATTGCCAAGAGTAATGGTTCCGGATAGAATGCAGAAGTCATCGATGCGCACATTGCTTCCAATGCTCATCTTATCCGCACCGTAAAACGAAGCCTTACGGCTAATAAGAACGTTGCTTCCAACGCTTTTAAACCCCATTTCGGCTAACTCGATTTCGCTTAGGAAGGAGCTCATCTACCTTTTCTTTATTGAGTTGATAACCCTTTGCACATCCTCATCGGTCATATCCTGATGTAGCGGAAGGCAGATAACCTGGTTTGATATGCGGTTGGCTACAGGAAGATTATCGACTGCCGCAGACGGTAACCCTCTATAAGTAGAAAAGCTGCTGATTAGCGGGTAGAAGTATCGACGACCGTAAACACCCTGCTGCTGCATGGCAGCGTATAACCCATCGCGCTCCATGCCAAATTCCGTAGCATCAATAAAGATGGGAAAGTAGGAGTAGTTATGGCGAACATTTTCGAGTTCGGGGATAAACTTTAAGCCAGCAACACTTGCCAGCTCGCGACGATAAGTCTCGGTAATGGCCTTTCTGCGTTCGATAGCCGCATCGACATGCTTGAGCGACATCAAACCAAAGGCGGCCTGTACCTCGTTTAGCTTAGCATTGATACCGGGGGCAACCACCGTTACCTCATCGGCAAATCCGAAATTCTTGAGGTAGTCAATACGCTGCTTCATCTTCTCGTCGTGGCACACAATAGCGCCACCCTCTATAGTCGAAAATACCTTGGTTGCGTGGAAGCTGAGGATAGAAAGATCGCCAAAGTTAAGCACCGAATTGCCGTTTTCCTTAACGCCAAAGGCATGGGCAGCATCGTATATCACCTTTAACCCATAGGTGTCGGCAATTTTTTGGATACGCTCCGTTTGGCAGGGATTACCGTAAACGTGTACCGGCATAATTGCCGTAGTCTTTGGCGTAATGGCAGCCTCAATCCTATCGGGATCGATATTGAATGTGCGTGGCTCAACATCCACAAACACCGGCTTAATATCGTTCCACCAAAGGGAATGCGTTGTCGCTACAAAGCTGTATGGGGTTGTTATCACCTCACCTGTAATACGCAGAGCCTGCAGTGCCGTAATCAGCGCAAGCGTTCCATTAGAGAAAACAGAAATATACTTTACCCCAAGGTAGTCGCATAGCGCCTTTTCGAGCTCCTGATGGTAGTGACCATTGTTCGTAAGCCAGTGACGCTTCCAGATATCCTCCAGGTAAGGCATAAACTCCTCCAAAGGAGGGAGTAGAGGAGAGGTAACGGTAATATTCTTATTGTTTTCGCCCATTTCTCATCTTTTTAATAAATCCCACAAACATTGCCTTGAGCTCAACAAACTCCGTCAGCTTAATCCTATCGTAAATAACATACGAGAGTGCAAGCCCCACGACAATTTGAACTGCTAAGGTTGCAAAAAGATTCCAATTTAAAAAAGTAACCAGCCACATCGGAATGGCTACCACTATAGAAACACCTAATAGGGGAAGGATATCGGCCAGCTGCTCGCGGGTGGAGTAGCCTATCATATCAGCAGAATAGTAGCTGTTTAGGAAGAATGATATCACCGAAGTTACCACCATACCGATAAGCAGCGCATAAACACCCCAAAAGATAGCTACCACAATCACCGGAACGGCAATTACCTTTTTAATAATTTCTAACTTCAGATAGAGATCAGAACGTCCCTTTACGTTAATTACATTCAGGTTGATGGCATGTAGCGGGTAAAGCATTCCCGAAAGACAGAGCAGCTGCAAATAGGGGATAACCTGTTCCCACTGATTTCCAATAGATAGCAGTATAACAGGTTTTGCAGCAGCAGCCAACCCCAGCATCAGCGCAAAGGTAGCCATCATTGTATTGATGATAAGCTTGCGGTAGGCCTGCTTCAACTTAACGAGATCGTCCTGTATGGCAGAAAGAACAGGGTAGCTAACGCGCTGAATGGTCTGAGTCAAATTTGAAGAGAAAACTGACTGGAACTTATCGGCATTGGTGTAGTGTCCCAGCGTTGCCGACGAAAAAAAACGACCAATAACCAGCGAGTTAATATTCTTGTAAACGGTGTCGAGTAGGGAAGAGGCTAAAATCTTAGACCCAAAACCAAAAAGTTCTTTAAAACTAGACTTAGAGAAGACCAGCGATGGACGCCATCTATTCCCAAGCCACAGCATCAAGCTCTGCAATAGCTGGCGGCTTAAAAGCTGCCCAACCAAACTCCAAACACCAAATCCCATAAACGCCATGGCAATGCCAATAACCCCGCTACCAATCGACGATACCAACGATATCTTGGTTTGAAGCTTAAAGTCAATATTCTTGGTGAGAATAGTTCGCTGAATAACCGAAATGGAACTTATAATAAGCCCTAAAGCCAATACTCTGGTGATGCTTGTAAGCCCAGGCTGCTTAAAAAATGTACTTATTAAGGGAGCTGTAACATATAGCAAAAGAAATAGGAGAGAACCAACTCCAAGATTGAAGAAAAAAACCGTGCTATAGTCGTGCTGCGAGCAATCCTGCTTTCGTATCAGCGCCGTAGTAAACCCACTATCGATAAACGTATTGGAGATTGCAGTAAACACCGTAATCATGGCAACTAAGCCAAAATCGTTTGGTGTAAGCAGACGGGCAAGCACCACTCCAACCAAAAATGTGACACCCTGATTGCCGATATTATCAACAAAACTCCAACCAAAGCCGTGTAGCGTCTTCTTCTTTAATGACATTGTTATATTTTGAACCGCATTTATCTGAAACAGCAAAAGTAACTAAAACAAATGAAGCGACAGCGGTTCGAGAGTCGGGAGTCGTTAGACGGGATGGGTGAACAAGTGAACTGTGAGGCGAAATTTTACATTCTTTCATTTTTCATGTTTTCATTTCCAAACACAGAGTCTCAGAGAACACAGAGGTACACAGAGATTATTGTGAGTAGAGAATCGTTAGTTGGGAGGAGTGAACAAGAGAACTTTGACGTGGAATTTTTCATTCTTTCATTTTTTAATCTTTCATCTTGCCTGTCTTGTGTCGTGATACTTGATACTTTTTCTTGCTTCAAGAGGGCATTTTTCCCTATCTTTGGATTTCTTACTTACAGCATGGTAAATAAAGATAATAATAGCAAAGGGTTACAATCGCGATGGCTGGTAGGCTACTGCGCACCACGTTCGGAGAAGCAGGTTTACGATAAGCTTCTCAAGCAAGGTTATACAGCATATCTTCCCCTTGCCAAATCTTCGCGCAAGTGGAGCGATCGGATTAAAATTGTTGAAATACCTCTTTTTACCTCATATATATTTGTCTACCTTAACAACTTCGAGGTTTACGAGGCACTAAAAAGCATCCCACAACTAGTTCGATTCATCTATACGCAGGGCAAATTCGCCGAAATTACCGAAAAGGAGATAGAGGGCATTAAAAAGTTCCTATCAAAAACCGAAGGCTACCAGTTCTCATTCGAGGAGAATCAGGTAGTAGAAGTTCGCGAAGGTATCCTAAAAGGCAAAAGGGGTGTCATCACTAAACTGGGAAAGACTAAGATGCAGCTCCGCATCGAGGAGTTTGGATGGGTAGTTACTGCTGATATCCTTAGGACACAGGCCAAATCGGTGGAGTGAGGTAGGGAGTGGTGAATCGTGATGGGTGAACAAGTGAAGACAGTGAGGCATAATTTTTCATCTTTCATTTTTCATTTCCTTCGTCTTGTGTCTTAATACTATTATTTAACCACAAAGTTCTACAAAGGTATAGCACGAAGAAATACCGAGGGAATAGGGAACCGCTAGTAGAGAGTTGTTGATCGTGATACGTGAACAAGTGATCGTGTGTGGGAAAACTTTGATAAGGAACTTTTCATTTTTCTTATTTTCATCCTTTCATTTTCCAACGCAGAGACCAGAGGGCACAGAGGCACACGGAGTTTATAGAGAATGGGGACAAGTGATCGGGTGAAGAGAGAACCGTGAGGTAATTTTTTTTATTTTTCACCTCTTGTGTCTTCTGTCATGATACTATTTATTATAACCACAAAGTTCACAAAGGTGTAGCACAAAGAATCACAAAGAACTATTCGTGAAATTCGCAAAAAATCGTTGAATGGAAATCTCTCATTCTTTCATTTTTTCAACGCAGAGACACTGAGGTACAGAGGAACACAGAGATTATTTTGAGAAAGACACGTTAGTCGGGAGTGGCTAATCGTAAATGGTGATGCGTGAACCAAGAGGAGTTGCGAGATAATGTTGAGCAAAAATCATTTTTCACCTTTCACTTTTCATTTTTCATCATTCCCGTCTTGTGTCTAAAATCTAATATCTACCGTCTATCATCTCCTCCATTTAACAAATTATGTAAAGCTAAAGTCGACGATGGTATTGCATATTTACCCATAGCGGTTACTTTTGCACCGTTGGAAGGGAATTTACTACTCAATTATGGCTGCATGGAATTCCCCTTTTACATACTTCACAATTAGTTACTCCTTAGTATTACAGTTGGTTATAACGCCAACAGTGGGAGTGACGAGGCTTTGCTGTTGGTATTGTAATAAACGGTAAAACCACCAATAACACCCGTTCGGATTACATCTTTCGACATCCATCTATAAGAATAAATAATCTTTAACCTTGATAGAGGTAAAGTAGAGATAGGTAGCAAATAACCTACCATTAAATCTGCATCTTAATAACAAAAAAATATTTCTTTATTTCTGTTAATTTACTACATTTGTCTCCATAAGTAACTACTCAGCATAATTACTTATGTGTTAGTTGTGGCTAGTTCACAATATACATAACCACAGAGAGACACAGATTATCAGAGTTGTAACTATATGACTTACGCATGGAAAAGTGGAGCAATTAATTTATTTGGAGGGCACAGAGAGCAACCTACAGTTGATAAATTCAAAGGCTGAAAAAAATCTTTCGTTCATCTCCGTGCGCCTCTGTATCTCTGTAACTATGTGCTGAATAATTACAAACTAGAAACAATGCGATAAATGCTGCATTCAGCATTTAATGCAATAAAATAAAAAAGCTTAGGCTGAAAAAACTGTTGGAAACCACCGATATTATTTGCTATGAACAAAAAACTAATCCTATCGCTAATGGCGGCGGCTATGCTAGCGCTTGCCTTTACCTCATGTAAGAAAGATGTCTCGGAAGAGGAACTACTAAAGAACCAGCTCGCCCAAACCGACTCGCTGCTAAAGCGTGGTGGGGTAATAAAATATACCGTTAAGTTAGTATCGGCTGCAAACTCATCAATGCTAAAAGATGCGATGAGCCTTAAAGATGCCGAGGTTATCGCCTACCAAAACGATAGCGTATACACCGCAAAAACCGATGCTAACGGCTTTGCCACCTTCCCAAACATGCGCATTGGTACGGTAGCAGTACACGTTAAGCTTACTGGACACGCCGAGGTAGACTATATAGCCGACATTACCCCAGCCGAGAGCCTCATTAACCTCTCGCAAACCCAAATAATGAACACCATACGCTACGCCAGCACCATGATGCCCATGTTCCCGATAGCCGATCCCGGTTGCGCCACCATTACTGGTAAGGTAACGGCAGAGCTCGACCTTACCAACACCACCCCAGAACCAGCACCCGGCGTTAAGGTTACGGCAACGGTAGATGTTGACGACCCCGACTTTGTTGCCCGCTATATAGCCCCAACCCAGGGCACCACGAGCAACTCAAGCGCAGGCCGCATACTTAAGTACGCATTTAGCGATGCCAGCGTTACAGCAACTACTGCTGCCGATGGCACCTATACACTTAAGGTTCCTGCCTCGGTTAACGGTTTACCCGTTAAACTAAACGTGGCCGATTACCAATCAACTCAGAAGTTGTACCTAGAAAATGACCCTACTACCAATACATTTAAACCTGGGGAGTATACCGTTCCTGTTCTATTCTCCAGCAATGTAGAGCCTAGCCCAATACCTGAGGTTAAGCCTGTTTATGTGGTAGTGGATGAGCCTACAGCGCCGATAGGAATTGTATATAAAAGCGCCTCCTTTACATTTGAACTAGATGCTAATGGAGGAATTTCTAAAGTAAATGTGATTAATAAGGGGAAGTACAGTTCTAAGCCTGCACTAGTAGTATCTGACCAAGGTTCAGGAACAGGTGCTGTATTAGAACCTGTTTTCAATACAACAACTGGAGAAATTGAAAATATTACCATTATTAAACCAGGAAGTGGATACCTATCAATTTATTGCAATATATTTTTACTACAAAGTAAAAGAACAGCAAAAATTAATGCTGCTATAGACGATAATGGATACATATATAACATAACCCTTAGCGATAAAGGAACGGGTTACATAACCAAACCTACAGTTCGATTTCTTGCCCCTAATAACAATGCAATAGAACCTATTGTTTTATTGATAATGAATTCAGGACTTGGAGGAATTGCCAATGTATATCTTCAAAGTGCAGGATCAAACTATAGAAATGTATTCAATTACCCAATAGATACAAAATCAGTAAATTCAACTTTAAGTAACTGCAAATTAAACGTAAAAACAGAAAATGTTATAGTAAAAAACATTAATTTAAATACAGGATCCAGAATCAAATAACTACTTTCACATTAAAATTTAGGAAAAATATATATTTAATCTAAATACCTATTATCTCAAGTATATTTGAATAATAAAGCACTTACATATTAAATACTTTATCATTAATAGTATTTCCATCCTATTTGAGAAGAAAAAACTATAAAAGTTTTTATGTAAAAACGAATCCTTAAAAAGACAAACATTTTTGGAAACCAATAATAAAAAAATAGCCCAAAACACCATATTCCTCTATATACGGATGTTAATAACTATGGTCGTATCATTGTATACATCCCGTGTTGTTCTGAATACTTTAGGTGTGAATGATTTTGGTATATACAATGTGGTGGGTGGCGTTGTTGCCATGTTTGGTTTTATTACCAATACAATGGCATCTGCATCTCAAAGGTTTTTGGCATATGAAATCGGTCGCAAAGATGAAGAAAAATTACGTAAAACATTTAGCGTTACAGTAACTATATATCTTTTATTTGCCGTAACTATAATTATTCTAGCAGAAACTATTGGATTATGGTTTATTTACAATAAGTTAAATTTACCTGCTGAGCGATTTATTGCTGCTATATGGGTCTATCAATTTTCAATTCTAGCATTTATTGTTTCTATTTTAAGGATACCCTACAATGCAGCAATTATTGCGCACGAGAAAATGGGCTTTTATGCTTGGAACAGTATAGTGGAGGTGTGCTTGAAACTTCTAATTGTATTAATGTTGGTATGGCTTAGTTACGATAAACTTATGCTATATAGTGTTCTTACATTTTTGGTGGTATTAATTATTACTATCATCTACATCGTATATTCAAATGCTACATTTACATCCTGCAAATATAAATTTCAATGGGATAAAAATCTATTTCAAACTATGTTTAATTTTGCTGGTTGGACATTGTTTGACAGCCTTGCAAATATAGGTATGAATCAAGGAGTTAATATTCTTTTAAATATTTTTTTTGGCCCTACCATTAACGCAGCGCGAGGAATTGCATATCAGATAAGCTCACAAGTAGCATCATTTGTTTATGGTTTTCAGATGGCTACCTCACCTCAACTAGTTAAGTATTATGCATCTAATCAGAAAGATAAGTTCAAAAAGTTATATTATAGAAGTTCCAAACTCTCGTATTTTCTTCTTTTTTTTATAACATTACCAGTCTTATTTGAAATGGATTTGCTATTAAAATGGTGGTTGAAGAATGTGCCTGACTATACAACCCTTTTTGCTAGACTAGTTTTAATTTCTATACTTATTGATTGCTGTTCTGGAACTTCTAATGATGTTGCCAAAGCAACAGGCAAAGTTAAATATTATAACATGTTTACAGGTATTATAATGTTCTTAAATCTTCCCGTATCCTTTTTATTTTTGCAATATAGATTTGAAGCACAGTCAACGATGATTATTGCTATGTTTTTTAGTACAATAGCATTTTTTTTTCGTTTAATCTTATTAAGAAGTATTATAGGATTTAGTGTTTTAGAATATTTAAATTTTGTTGTAAGAAAAATTTTGTTGGTTTCCATTTTTGCAACTATACTTCCTTTATTTATATATTATAACATACATCAAAATATATTTGCTCTTTTTATTATATTCATTACATGTATGATTACAACCTCTTTATCTATTTATTTTATTGGTATAGATGCTTATGAAAGACTAACACTACAGGAGTATCTAAAAAAAATTAAACACAAATATTTTTAATTGCAAGCAATTAACTTTAATTGACATGAATATTAGTGTGTTTTTCCTAAAAAGTTTACGCAAGTTATACTCTATTTACCAGCAGAAAATTAGATGGACCAAAATAGAAATATTCAAAATAAAATTTGATCAGTATGAAGATCAACTATTTGAAGGGCATGTAGAAATGTTTGATCAGGAGGCTAATGATTACTGTAGTAAACTTTTGGCAACTGGGGCACCATGCATGATTTCAAAATTCGGGACTATAGAACTCTCTGCTTTAATACAGTATAAAAGTTTACAGCAATCGGGGTTTAGCTTTAGTGAGTATATTCAATATATAAAAAAAAAACGACCCACTTTATGGTGGAACGAAGGTGTTGATGCATTATGTAGTAATGCAGGCTTTTTCCCTAATGACCCCAAATTATTAGAGCAATTTTTTTATATAAATATTGCGGCGATGGAGCGTATTGATGTTCTTGGATCATATCTCGAAAGTGAAGATTTTTTTAAAGAAGAATTAAAACAAACTAGGAAAATAAATATTGATGGCTATTATGCCCCCTTCTATTTTAAGAACCCATGGACAAAAGTATTGAAAGGCAAGCGTGTTCTAGTCATTCACCCATTTGAAAAATCAATTCAAAGACAGTACCAACGAAAAGAGTTAATATGGCAAGATAAAGATCTACTGCCAGTTTTTGAATTAATAACAATAAAAGCAGAACAAACTATATTGGGGCAACCTTGCGAATATGCGAACTGGTTTGAAGCACTTGAATCGATGAAGAAAAAAATGCAAGTAATTGATTTTGATATAGCCTTGATAGGAGCGGGTGCTTACGGTATGCCACTGGCAGCTTATGCGAAAGAACTGGGAAAACAGGCTGTACATTTAGCTGGTTGGACACAAGTTTTGTTCGGTATTAAAGGTAAACGCTGGATTGATATGCCTTCGGTAGAAAAATATATGAATGAGTACTGGGTCAATCCTCTTCCCGAAGAAGTTCCACAAAATTTTAAAAAAGTGGAAAATGGGTGTTATTGGTAACGTAAGCATAGTAAATAAAAAGAATACAGTTACAATAGCAATAGTTGCTGTAATTCTAATATTTTCATTTGTGCCATGGATGTTTTATACGAATTTGCCAGTTCTATCTATAATTATTGGAATTGTTGCAGTTTGGATGGCATATAATAAAAAAATTGGCTATTCATTCATTTTTATAGCATTATCATTTACAATACCATATAGCCCAAGTCTTGAAAAAGATATAATAGCCGATTATATTTGGTGGCCGATAAATGCAATTAGAGAAAGTATATTTTTAATATTTATTCTTTATTATGTTATCAGAAAAATGTATGCTAAACTAATAACAAAACATTTGCTTATTATACTGTCTTCTTTATTAATATTAAGTTTTTTATATTCTATATATAATAATAGTAACTTCCTTGAACTCATCAATTGGATTAATACTGCATTTTATTTTATTCTATTTTATTTTATTACATATAATGATCAAAGTTCTTTAAAGGATTTCCTGTTATTATTAGACATTCTATTTATTTGTACATCAATTTATACAATAATTGAATTTATATTTCAAATTAGCCCATATCAATCATTATACTCTCAATATATAACATTTGGTATAGAAGATGAAATTGGAAGAGCAAAAGGATTATTAGGACACCCCTTAGTTTTAAGTTCTTTAGTTATAATCTATCAAGTCACATTATATATCAGATTAATGCTATTCAAAGAATTTAAAGCATTACTTTTTGCCTTGACATTAGTTATTGGGGTATTTACCACATCAAGAACAACTGTAGTTATTATGGCGTTTTCATTTATTTATTATTTCATTGCAGCAGGCATCTATAAAAATCCAAAGAAAATTATCGTAATAATTTTTATAATTACAATAACTATTTTCGCAGCTTTAAATAGTTTACAATACTACATCAATAATAATTTGAATAGAATTGAAACAAGTTCATCAGAACATAGGATGGCTGGATATACTAGTGTAGCTAATTTTTCAGCAGATCATATATTAGGCGTTGGTTATACAGACTTAACTAAAAAAATTAAAGTAGAAGGATATGCAAGCAAGGGATTAATAGATGGCTTTGGGACACTAGATAATTTCTTTTTAACACAAATTGCTGCCTATGGTATTTTCTCAATAATTGTTTTTGCATTTTATTTCTATTTATTTTTCAAATCCTACCATTATAGGAAAAAAAACAAGATGCTGTTTAGATCAGCCTTTATGCTTTTTCTTACATGGTGTCTCATAGGGCTTTCTTTCAATTTAGAGTCATATTTGTGTTTACTCCTCCTATTCTCTGGTCTTTATGCCAAATTAAATAAGCAATATTTGATAGAAAAAATTGAACATAAAGAATCTTTATTAAAGAATAATAATTATGCTATCAATCATTATTGTTAATTACAAAAACGAACTTAGATCTATAGAATATATTAAAAACGAACTTAGCAAGGTTTCTATGCCCCATATAGTAGTGGTTATAAACAATGCAGCGATGGATGATAGCAACAGGATATTATCGGAAGCATTAAATGCAGACCTTATAAGTGATATAGAACAGCCTATCAATAAAGATAAACGATGCTTTGTCGTAGCACATCCAGATAATCTGGGTTTTGCAAAAGGGAATAATCTAGGAGTAGAGTTTTCGGTTAAGCATTTTGATGTAGACTATTTTTTATTTAGTAATAATGACATTAGTTTTGTAAATAGTGATGTAGTAGAACAGTTGGTAGCCAAAATTTCCAATTTATCCAATGTGGGATTAATTGGACCAAAAGTAATTGGATTGGATGGAAAAGATCAAAGTCCAGAACCATATATGCCTTTTTGGAAAAAATATATATGGATGTATTGGTTAACACCATTTCTATCAAAGAAAATCAAAACTAAATTATTTAAACTTGACTACTCTGAAAAAGCAAAAGAAGGTATTCATTACAAAATTATGGGATCATTCTTCTTAGCCAAAAAGAATGATTTTATAAAGTGTGGTATGATGGATCCGAATACATTTCTTTATGCTGAAGAATTAATCTTATCAGAAAGACTATCCAATATTGGAAAATTTGCCTATTATTACCCTGAAGTAACAATTATTCACGAACATGGTAAAACTACTTCTCAACATTATAACACTATTCAAACAAGTCTAAAAAAATATGAAAGTGAAAATTACTATTATCGTAAATATAAAAATATTTCTTTATTAAGCATTTTCTTAGCAGGCATTTCTTTAAAATTTTATCTAAAACTAAAAGGTCTTCAAAAATGAAAATCCTATATATTTCGAACAATTATCTAAACGGCAATAGTGGAGGTAATTATGCAACTAGAGCTTTTGTCAATGCATTTGCAGAAATTGCAGATGAAATTCTATTACTTTATCCTGATAAAGGGCAAGATATAAAAAAATATGTGAATAATAAAATTAAATATAAAGGCGTTTCAAACAACAAAAATAATATAGAAAAATTATTTGATATATATATTGGCAAAATAAATAGATATACAAATGTAGTTATCACGGAAATTAAAAAATTTGATCCTGATATTGTTGTTTTTGATGGTAGCCGTAATTCTGCTGGACTGATAAAAAAAATCAATAAAAAAATAATAACAATTCATCACAACTATGAAATTGAGTATTACAAAGACACTCCTCCATCGATTTTATGGAGAATTCCATTTATGTATTATATAAAAAAAGCAGAAAAAAATGCAGTTCAATTAAGTGATGTAAATTTAACGCTTACCAATCAAGATATTAAACTATTAAAAATGCATTATGATCATAATAATACAGTTAAATTTAAAAAAGTTGGTTGTTTTGAATGTGAAAAAAAGAATATCGTTCCAAATTTCCTAGAAAAGGAACAAGACAATAATTCTCTAGTTTTTGCAATAACAGGATCGCTTTGTGATATTCAAACAGTAAATCCAATTATTCAATTTATATACAACTACTATCCTATAATATTAAAAAAACACCCAAATAGTAAACTTATAATTTCAGGAAAAAATCCTTCAAATAAAATAATTAAATCTTGTTCTAAATTTCCTGATTCAATTATTCTAATTCCAAACCCAGATAACATGCAAGAAGTAATTCACCAAGCCGATATATACATATGTCCTATTAATCTTGGTGGAGGATTAAAATTACGTATAATGGATGGTTTAAAAGCAGGTCTGCCTGTATTATCTCACGTTGTTTCTTCAAGAGGTTATGATGATTTTCAAAATGTTGGATATTTATTCGTCTATGAAAATAAAAAAACTTTTACTGAAATGCTAGAACAACTCTTATTAGAAAGAGAAAAAGGTAAATTAGATAAAATGAAAATAAAAAATCATTATTCAACACTATTCTCTTTTGAATCAGGAGTAAAAAGATTAAGACACATCTTGTCAAATGATTTATAATAACAAATAATTCATAATACATTGTCACTCATATGAATAAAAGAAAGATTATTGTATTCCACCCTGCTTTAGCACCTTATAGAATTGATTTTTTTAATGATTTATATAAAGAATTTGATGCTGAAATATTTTTTTTAAAAAACAACTTACATTCTCAAAAATTTGATTCCAATAAATTATTATGCCAACTAAATTTTAAACCAAAATATATTACAACTGGCTTTGAATTAAAACACAAAAACCGAATAATTAGATTTGGTTATCTATACAAAATAATTAAATTCAAACCAAAAATAATTCTATGTTGGGAATTCAATCCTATAACAATTATAATCTTATTATTTGCTAAATTATTTTTGTGTAATACAAAAGTATACACAATGTGTGATGATAGCCTTGATGTTGCAATTAATTGTTCCACATTTCGATCGTTAGCACGTACCATTTGCATTAAATATTTAGATGGAATAATATTTGGTAATGACGCTGCAAAAAATTGGTATATTACAAATTACAACAATATACGCGCTGTTGTTTTCCCAATTATACAAAAAGAAGAACGTATTTTTGAAATTATAAAAAACACAGATTATACTTCTAATGTATACATAAACAAATTTGATTTAAAAGACAAAGATGTATTGTTATTCGTAGGACGTTTGGTTGATGTTAAAAATTTGAATTTTCTAATTGAAGTATTTTCAGATTATGTTTTATTGAACAAAAATGCTAGACTAATATTAGTAGGCGATGGTGATAAAAAAAATGAACTTAAAAATTTAGTGCTAAATTTAAATATACAAGATTATGTTTTATTTACTGGCCGATATGAAAATGAAGAACTATATGCATGGTACAAAATCGCTGATTATTTCATACTACCAAGTACATCTGAAACATTTGGAGCAGTTGTAAATGAAGCATTAATAGCAGGTTTACCTGTACTATGTTCAAATTTAGCTGGTGCATCATGCTTAATAACATCAGATAATGGAATTTGTTTTGATCCATTCAACAAAAAAGATTTATTGAATATATTTAAATACAATATAAAAAAAAGAAATAAATTAACCGTAAACAACAGCAAAATGCCATATAGTTATCATGAAAAAATTACAGAGTTAATCTGCTTTTTAAAAGAATAAAATTTCACACTTACTTTTTACTAAAAGTGCAATTATGAAAAATAAAAGATTCATTGTATATACCTCAGGTACATTTGATATGTTTCATTCTAATCATTTAAAAATGATTAAGTACGCAAGAGGTTTAGCAGACATTTTAATTGTTGGTGTAAGCACTGATGAACTAGTGTGTACTTATAAAAATACACCTATAATTCCATTTGAAGAGAGGCTTTCAATTGTAGAAGCACTTAAATATCCAGATTTAGTTATTCCTCAAAATACATTAGACCATACAGAATTAGTAAAAAACTTAAATATTGATGCGTTTGTAGTTGGAGATGATTGGAAAGGTAAATACGACTACCTTAGGGATATAGGTATTTTAGTGTATTATTTCCCATATGGTAATGGAATTTCTTCAACTTCTTTAAAAGAAAGTATATATAAAAAATATGAGGAATTAAAATATAAAGCAGATAAACACGATAACCCTAAAGTAGTCTTTTAGTATGAAATATGCACTAATAACAGGTGGCACTAAAGGTATTGGAAAAGCAATCGGTAAAAGCCTGTTAAAAAAAGGTTATTCAGTAATACTTAATTATTCAACGGATGATAACACTGCCCGACAAGTTTTAAACGATCTTTCTCTGAAATATCCTGAACGTATTAGTATTATAAAAACTGATCTAAGTTCTATCGATAACGTTAATAACTTTTGTATCAAAGTAACAAGTATTACTTCTAAACTTGATGTTTTAATCTTAAATACAGGTATTACAGATCGTTCTAATTTTTTAGAAATTAAAGAAGAACAATGGGAAAAAGTAATTAATACAAATGTTTCCATTCCATTCTTTTTAATCCAAAGACTTTACAGAATAATACCAACAAATGGTTCAATAATTTTTACTGGTTCCTTAATGGGAATTTATCCTCACTCATTTTCCATATCCTACGGAGTAACAAAAGCTGCTGTTCATGCTCTTGTGAAAAATCTAGTTAAATTTCTAAGCCCGTATCAGATAAGAGTTAATGCTGTTGCTCCTGGTTTTATAGATACTGAATGGCAACAAGAAAAATCACATGAATTAAGGAATAAAATTGAACATAAGATTAGTTTAAAAAGATTTGGTCAACCAATAGAAGTTGCAAATGCTTGCCTATTCTTAATCCAGAATAATTATGTAAATGGGGAGATACTAGTTGTTGATGGTGGTTATAATTTTGTTTAAAAAATGAAAATATGAAAAAAGCCATTTCTAAAATACTTTATTATATTACGAAGTTAACGCCTAAATTTGATTGGATAATTATACAAACATATCCTATATGGGAAGATAATGGTGTAGCTGTATATGAATACTATAAAAATACTCATAAGATTATTTGGCTTATACCAGACAAATTAGAGTTTATACCTTTTCAAATAAATAAAAATACCATTTTCCTAAAGCGTAATTCAATAAGAGCAATATTTTATTATATCTTTTCACGTTATGTATTTATGACACATGGTTTATATTTTCGCAAATTCCCGAAAAATCAAATATCAGTAAATCTATGGCACGGTATGCCCTTGAAACGTATAGGTGTTGAAAAAGGAAAATCTCAATTAATTACTAACTATACATTATCAACATCTGTATATTTTAATCAGATATTAGCTGAAGCATTTAAAATTTCGCAGAATTCAATTCTACCTATTGGTTTACCTCGTAATGTAAGGCTCTTCACAAATAGAGAGGAAACACTTGAAAAACTCAAGGTTTCTTCAACAACAAAAATTATATTCTGGTTACCTACTTACCGTAAAAGTGTTGAAGGCGATGTTCGTATCGATGGTATTGATTTTGGTAACGTATTCAATATGCCTAATTTTGATACCAAACAATTTTGTATATTACTCAAAGAATTAGATATCATTTGTTATGTTAAGCCTCATCCTATGTCAGTTTTTCATGATATTTATGATAATGAAAGACTTAAAATTATCAATGACACATGGTTATATAAAAAAAAGTTAACTCTTTACGAAGCATTATCCGTTTGTGATATATTAATTACAGATATTTCATCTGTTTTAGTAGATTTTTTACTCGTTAACAAGCCAATAATATTTGCATTCCCAGATAAAGAAGCTTATATTAAAAGTAGAGGTCTTGCTACTGATAGTTTTTTAAAAAATTTGCCAGGTCCATTTTGCATTAATCAATTTGAAATAACCAAACAATTAACAGAAATTTGTAATAAACAAGATAATTATTTAATCCAACGTGAAAAATTAAAACTGATATATCATGAAAATGAAAATTATTTAGAATGTATAGACAATTTGAATACTATACTTAGTATAAAATAATTAAATGAAAATGAAAAATAAAATACTATTCATCCTCCATCTTCCACCTCCTGTACATGGTGCAGCTATGGTAGGTGAATACATTAAGGATAGCATTGAAGTAAACAGTAAATTTGATTGTACCTATATCAACCTATCAACATCAAAAACCGTAGATGATATAGGTAAATCCTCCTTTTCAAAGTACTTTACGTTTTTAAGGCTTTACATAAATGTACTAATAAGGATTTTTCATAATAGATTCGATCTTTGTTATATAACTATAAACTCTAAAGGTTCTGGCTTTTACAAGGAAATGGTAATTGTGGCAATTGTAAAACTCTTTAGAATACCAATTGTATACCACTACCATAACAAAGGTATAGCAGAAAATTGCAATAGTTGGCTTAAAAAAATGCTATACCGTTTTCAATTAAGCAAATCTCGAACTATTCTTTTATCTTCGCAATTGTATAGTGATATTGAGAATTTTTTACCCATAGATAGGCTATATTACTGCCCCAATGGTACTCCTTTAGTTAACCAAACTGACATTACTATCCAAAAAAATAGAAACAAAGAGGCAAATATTTTGTTCCTTTCAAATATGATGGTAAGCAAAGGGGTATATGTATTTTTGGAAGCCTGCAAAATACTATTAGCAAAAGGTGTTGTATTCAAAGCAAACTTTGTTGGTTCTTGGGGTGACATTAAACAATTAGATTTTAATTCTTATATTACTGATAATAAATTAAGTGAAGTAGTATCCTACTTAGGAGTGAAATACGATAATGATAAAAAGGAGGTTTTAAAAGAATCTAATATTTTCGTTTCCCCTACATGTAATGATTGCTTTCCATTAGTATTGTTAGAGGCTATGCAATATCGTCTGCCTATAGTTACCACTAACGAAGGAGCAATACCCGAAATAGTTGAAGATGGTGTTAATGGCTTTATTGTACCAAAAAAAGATGCCCAAACACTAGCCGATAAAATTAAATACTTAATTAGAAATCCTGAAATAGCCCAGCAAATGGGAGAAAGTGGATATAAAAAGTACGTGAATAACTATACGTTGGATATATTCGAAAAGAATTTTATTAGTACCATAAGTCAGGTTATTGCTGACTTTAAAAAGGAGAAAAGAAAAGTGAAACAGAGGCTTAAGGATCTTCCACTATTCATACTTTCCTTAGGTATGCTTCCTAAGGATAAATGCTTAGTAAATACCATTAATGCCCACTCTTTTAATACCCTTCAAAAGGATTTTGATTTTTATGAATCACTACAAAAGAGCACCATACTACTACCCGATGGCATAAGCATAGTATTAGCCATAAGACTCCTAACCGGAAAAAAGATTGGTAAGATTGCCGGAGAAGATCTCTTTAAGTGGGAAATGGAGCGAATGGAGCAGGAGAGGGGTAAAGTCTTCTTTTTGGGTAGCAGCGAGGCTACGCTGGCAAAGATTGTAGAAAGAACTAAAAGGGAGTACCCGAATGTAATGGTTGCCACATACTCGCCACCCTATAAGCCCGAGTTTACAGCCGAAGACAACCAGCAAATGATTGAGGCTGTAAATGCATTTAAACCGGATGTGCTCCTTATAGGTATGACAGCCCCAAAGCAGGAGAAGTGGGCTGCAGCGCATTTCGAGCAACTAATGGCAACACATGTATGCTCTATAGGTGCAGTATTCGATTTCTATGCAGGTACGGTAAAGCGTGCTCCACGCTGGATGATTGCTATAGGAATGGAGTGGTTTTACAGGCTGGTACGTGAGCCTAGAAGGATGTGGAGGAGATACCTTATTGGAAATGCACTATTTATATATTACATAATATGTGAAAAATTAAAGATGAAAGGATGAAAGATTTTCATTCCACTAATTTTCTCAAATTACGCGAATTACCCTTTGTGATTAAAGAAGGATGAAAAATGAAAGAGTGAGAAATTCTTGTCAACCTTAACGATTAACCACTAACGACTCCCACCCACCCCGTTCACTCGATCACTTATTCCCGCATCACCCGTCACAGTTCACACTTCACGACTCCCAATCACCTGCCCAATCATTCACTCGATCACTGGATCACCCGTTCACTATTAACCCCTCCAACTAACGACTAACGGCAACCCCCTCCCTTGATCACAAGTTCCCTGTTCCCTCCTCCCGGCGAACCCTTCACGCTTCACTCATCACATCTCACGCATCACTTCTCCTTCCTCACTTTTTAAAACTACAGCAGTTCCAACCCCGTATTACCACGAGTTTAAGGTCGGTATCACCCGAGTAACAGGCAATCATTACTGCTGTTTGGGGGCGGTATCATCGTAATATCAGGCTCAAATCACTACGTTTTTAGAGTCGAAATCATATACTGTTTGAAGGTGATTTCATAGTGAATTCGGGGTTAGTTTCATATACTGTTTAAAGTTGAACTCATAATGATATCGGGTTCGAATTCATAGTGAAAACGGGAAAGGATAAAAAGATGAAAAGATGAAAAGATGAAAGGATGAAAGGATGAAAAATGAAAATGAAAATGAAAATGAAAAATTTCGGCCCACGCTTCATTCGTCACCCATACGATTAACCACTCCCGATTACCGACTCCCAGCTCACTCGTTCTCTCGATCTCAAGTTGCCTTGTTCACGGGTCTCTCATTACGCTTCACAGTTCACGCTCCCCGACTAACAACTAATTCTGTTTTAATAAAGAAAAGAGAATGCCCCAGCCGAGGCCAGGGCATTCGATAGGAAAAAGGAAGGCTATACGATCGTAAACGTCTTTTTGAAGGCACTCTTTCTGATCTCCTTGTCGGAGCAGTAGGCCTTGCGCACCTGTGCTAACGTATTCGCCCTTCGTTAGCACAGGTAGGGTGAACATCAGCTCAGCATTGGTGATTTTTCCAAAATGCTGCACCTTCACCTCCGATCCGCTCTCGATGTTTACTAAGAAAAGCCCCTCATCTGTTTTAGTAGAATCTAACTTTAGCTCGTTGCCAATAAGCTTGTCAATAAATCCGGCATTATATTCGGTTGAGTTTCCAGTAAAACAGTTTACGAACTGCTTAAGTACAGGAGCTCTTTCCACCGAATCGTATCGACTAACCTGCAGATTAGTGATGCTACTGTTGAGCATTTCGCCGGGGGTAACCTTAACATTAACAGCATGTCTGGTTGAATCAAAGTTGTCAATTGGACTGTTGAATCTACCCGATATGGAAGGCTTAATGTTGACAATAGGTAATTGAACACTGCATCCGCTAGACACCTTGTCGATACCACAAAGAAGAGAATTTCCATTACCGCCTTGATGTCGGCAATGGTAGCAGACTATTATACTTCTGCATTTCGGCCGCAATACGGTTTACATCGTAAACATCGGTTGCACTTACTTTGGCCATGTACGCCTCCGAACCCTTAATCAGCGGGTTTTGTAATAGGTAGTACCAAAGAGTTCCTGTTACTTTTTGTCTAGCCATTTTCTAATTTTTTGGCATAACATTCAAAACTAACTTGCGTATTTCGAACCTTTTGGTACTTGTTACGGGTTAACAAAGTACAGAAGGTTAGCGTTGTGATAGGATAGGAGCATGTGAATTGATAGTTCGGCTCCTAAACGTATAGAGCATCTCGCTACAGTGTAGCATCTTTTTTAGGCCATTAACAGGCGATGTTGGCGCATCGGCTGTTGGTGGCTTTTTTTATGCAGCACATGGTGTCGCATAAAATGGTTGCGTATTAATCACCTATAGCATACAAAATCCATTAAGGTTTAACATTATGGGGGTTGGTACACCACAGAGCATACCACGCCCTACGCCTTTATCTTCTTTGTTGATTATTACAAGGACTCTTCGCCCTTTCTTCTTCCCGGTGGTAAATTACTTGTTCGGGATCTTTGAATAGCTGTTTAAGCTATAATCTTAATCTTAGTTTCAAACTCTGTAAACGACAGCCTCTTCAGCCTTCCTTGAGTATTCACATAACAAATATCGAATATTTTTTTAATAGTATCAAAATTTATGGTAAAATATTTTTATTCCAAGAATTATCACAAATTTCACAAATTACGCTTTGTCGCTGAAATAATAGTATCAAGTATAACGACACGAAGAAAGACAGGAAAAATGAAAGGATGAAAACATGAAAAAATTAGGCTCCAACTTCATTAGTCACATATAACGCACCACGCTTCACAATAGCCTCAGTGTCATATGTATCTTAGCGTTGAAAGAAAAATTACGTAAAGTTCGTGACAAAAAACTCGTAATATTAAAGTTAACTCACCACACATCATGGTTCGGGACTCTTGACTCTATGATTCTCGACTCCCTCCGTGTACCTATGTGCCTCATCGACTCTGCGTTGGAAAATGAAAGAATGAAAAATTCTTGTCTCTCATTACGACTCTCGACTAACGACTAACGGCAACCTCCTCCCAAGATCACTCACTCACCCATAACGATTAACCTCTCCCGACTAACGACACCTAGCTCCTGCCTCCCTCAATCACTCATTCACAGGATCATTCGTTCACTATTTCCTACTTCATCCGTATTTATCTGTTTCTCAATACCTCCGTATTGAGAAAACTACAAACATTCGTATTTAAAATATTCGTATATTTGTACTGAATTCTTTAATTCAGAAGTATATGGATAAGCCGTTTGTTTTTGGAGTTGCTGCAGCTGACGGAAACTTTACGGATAGACAAGACGAAGCAAAAAGATTGTTGGCCAACTTTTGAGCGGCGTAAATACGGTGCTGATATCCCCCCCGACGTTGGGGAAAACCTCGTTAGTTCGAAAAGTTGGGAAGATGACCGAGGAAAAAGGTGTAAAAGTGATGTTTTTGGATGTCTTTTCGCATCGGACCGAGGCTGAATTCTACAATGGCTTTGCAACTGCAGTAATTAAGCAAACCTCATCTAAATAGGAGGAATGGGTCGAGAACACAAAAAGTTTTCTATCGCGCGTACAACCTACTATTTCTATGGGAACCTATCCTAATATAGATTTCTCTGTAGGGCTAGTGCTAGATGAAAAGCGCGAATCAGTGGAGAAAATTCTATCGCTACCGGAGAAAATTGCTTTAAAGAAGGGGGTACAAATAGTTGTTTGTATTGATGAGTTCCAGCAGGTGATGGATTTTGAAGAACCTGTAACTTTTCAGAAAAAGTTAAGAAGCGTTTGGCAGCATCAGTCCGCAGTTTCCTACCGCCTTTTGGGGAGCAAAAAACATCTTATGAGCTTGCTATTTGAGAAAAGAAACCTGCCATTTTATAAATTCGGAGATGTGTTGTACTTGCCAAAGATAGGTACAGCTAACTGGGTGAATTATATAGTAGATAGGTTCGAGAGTAGCGGCAAAGAAATAGACGAGAGCTACGCTCAGTTGATCTGCGATATGGTTGATAATCATTCTTCGTATGTTCAGCAACTCTTCTGGTTGATATGGATGAGATCTGAAAATAGGGTTGACAATGAGAACTTTTGCTTAGGATTAGACGATTTGCTAAATCAGAATTCAATGCTTTTTCAGCGTGATATGGAATACCTGACAGGCTACCAACTAAACTTCCTAAGAGCGGTATGCGATGGCTTAAATTCGGAGTTTACTAAAAAGGATGTAATAGCTAAGTATAACTTCAGAACATCGGCAAATGTTACACGAATTAAGAAGGCTTTAGCTGATAAGGAGATTATTGATGTGATTTCCAAAAAGATAACCTTAGTAGATCCTGTTTTTAGTTTATGGTTTAAAAGAGAAATTCAGCATAAGCAAATATTACCTTTTAGTTTAACGAAAGATGAAAAATGAAAGATTCTGCCTTACGATTAACGACTTCTAACAAATTCTTCCCTCTATCACTTATTCACCCATCATGATTAACCACTCCCGACTAACAATAAACAACTAACGATTCTCGACTCCTACATCCCTCGATCACTCGTTCACAGGATCACTAGATCATTTGTTCTCCCTTCACATTTCACCAGCTTCATATCCTACCAGTTGGATATTTAACAATTTAAGCTTTTGAAGAATTAATTATGTTAGCTTACTTTAGCGGCGAAAATAAATGAAGGGAAAAGGGAATAGAGAGTAGTGTCTTTTGTAAGATCTAATATCCAACGTCTCAGATGACGTGCCTATCCACATTCTTTCATCTTTCATATTATACTAATACAATAGTTCTGGCATGTTGAATAAGAGGATGAAATTCATTAAGGTGAGCTTCATTATCATGGACACGGTACTCACCTTGGCAACCTTTAGGGTTGCGCTGGTGCTTCGTAACATGATAAAGGGAGATACCACCTCATTCGGTACCGCGTACTGGATAATGCTAGCAGGAGTAATGGTGCTATGGCCCATTTCCATAATGCTGTTCAACGTGTATGGTTTAACTAGTAATCATAAAAAAGAGAAGTTTGCACTTACAGCAATTCTTCCTAAGTTGATAGTAGCGGTATGCTTCGCCTTCCTGATCTGTACTACATCGCTTTACCTTATAAAAACTCAGGTAATTAGCCGCGCTTTTCTGATGGTATTTTTTGTTACCAATATAAGCGTACTGTTGGCAGCCAACTTTATTTACAAGATGTCGTTACGAAAGCTGCTAAGGCGTACCTCCTTTTACCGCAGAATAATTGTAGCAGGAAGTCCCGATAAGGTAAAGAAGCTGGTTAAGTACCTGAATAAAAATAATGAGCTATTTATCGACATTATTGGTACCGTACACCTAAACGGCTACGAAGACCTAAGCAGTAAGCCTAAGTTGGGCGATTTTGAGGATCTTCCCGAACTGATAATGAAGCACAATGCCGATGATGTGGTGGTAACCATTCCGTACGATCACCTTAAAGAGATAGAGCCGTACATACACCGTTGCGAGGCTATGGGTATTACCATTCACCTTGTAATGGATGTTTACGATATGAAGATTGCCAAGACTGGCATATCATCGATAGGCGTGATTCCTACTTTAACTTGGGCTAGTGTTAACCTAGATCCTTGGCAAATTGTAACAAAGCGCATAATTGACATGCTTGGAGGTTTAGTAGGACTAATTCTTACGGGAATACTTTCCATATTTATTGTTCCAGCAATACTCCTAGATTCTCCGGGCGGCGTATTTTTCCGACAGACTAGAGTAGGGAAGAACGGCAGAAACTTCAACATCTACAAGTTTCGAACCATGTGTAATAATGCCGAAGCTCTTAAAAAGAAGCTGATGGATAAGAACGAGATGGATGATATGATGTTCAAGATGAAGGATGATCCACGCGTTACCCGTGTTGGTAAGTTCCTCCGCAAAACCAGCCTCGATGAGCTTCCCCAGTTCTGGAATGTACTTATGGGCGATATGTCGCTGGTAGGAACGCGTCCGCCAACCCTCGATGAGGTAGATAAGTACGACCTTCACCACTGGCGCCGTTTAAGCGTTAAGCCTGGTATTTCGGGCATGTGGCAGGTATCGGGCCGTAACGAGATTACCGATTTTGAGGATGTGGTTAAACTTGATGTTCAGTATATCGACAGCTGGAGCATTTGGCTCGATTTCTCCATTATTTTCAAGACGATACATGCGATAGTTAAACGATCAGGAAGATAGAACACATATTTTACTGATAAAGCAGATTTTCACAGATATTGATTTTCCACTAAGATCTTCAATGAATTGCACAAATATCGCAATGAAAATGCCCCAGAGATTTTGTGAGAATATTTGTAATATGAGAGAGAGATTGAATACAGACGTTCCAAATAAACCTCTACGCCAAAATCAAAGAATATCCACCTTTGGAGGGGGTAGAGGAGGGCATTCTGCCGCAATAATTCAATTGTTTAGTTTTAATTCTATCGATTTTTTCCATGCGTAAATTCTCCCTACTAGCTGTTTTCATTTTTGTTAGCCTTATAGGTAGTTCCCAGTCTGTTACGGTAAACCATGGCAACACCGGCATTTACTCTTTTATCGACGAGCTATCCAACGACGGCATAATAGATGTGGTATCGGTTACCAAACCCTACTACCGAACCGATATTGCCAAATGGCTGCAGGAAGCCGATACAAAGAAGCAGCAGCTATCGCAACGACAGCAAAAGGAATTAGCCTTCTACCTTAAGGATTACGGCAAGGAACTACACGCTGATAGAAACTTTAAGCGTCGCCTAGATCTTCTTTACTACAAGGATACGCTGTTCTCGGCAACCATAAACCCAATATTAGGGCTCACAAAGGGCAAATATGGCGAACAAGATTACACCCATAGATACAACGGTATAGACGCCTTCGGGTATATAGGTAAGCATGTTGGCATTTGGGCCAGCTTTAGGGATAACTTCGAAAATGAACCGCTAACCAAACCAGCCTATCTAAACCAGGAACTTGGTAAGAACAATATGCATACCTCAGCAGGCTACGAGTACGACGAAATGCGCGGAGGCATATCATACGGTTGGAATTGGGGTAGCCTAGAACTAGCCAAAGATCAAATACAGTGGGGATCGGGTTATAATGGTACCAACATTCTTTCGGGTCGTACACCATCGTTTCCTTACGTAATGCTAACGCTATCGCCCGTAAAATGGTTTAAGTTTAAGTATTTCCATGGAACATTAGTTTCCGATGTGGTAGACAGCAGCAAATCCTATAGTATTTCAGGTGCAAAGTTCGATCGTGAGGTTTACCGAAACAAGTATATGGCAGCTAACATGTTTACCCTAATACCTACACGTTGGCTGGAATTCTCGTTCGGTAACTCAACTATTTATAGCGATAATGGGATACAACTAACCTACCTTATCCCATTTATGTTTTACAGATCGTCAGATAGATCTACCTCATCCAACAAGTCAAACGGTATAGATAACAACTCGCTGCTTTTCTTCAATTTGGAACTTAAACCCGTTAAGCACCTAAGCGTCTATTCATCGGTATTTATTGATGAGATAGGTATAAGCAGAATGTTTAGCAAAACCGAGAATACCAACGAGGTATCTGTAAAGGTGGGGGGTAATTTAACCAACTGGCCTGTAAACAATATACAGGCAACGGTTGAATATACAAGAACCAATCCCTTCAGCTACCGTCATTACGTTCAGGCTTGTACGTACGAATCGAACAGCTACCTTTTAGGTCATTACCTTGGCGATAATTCCGATGAAATCTACGCTGCTCTTACCGTAAAACCGCTCAGAACGCTTTACCTAAAGGCTACCTTCACCAAAGCAAGAAAAGGTAAGGTATATTCCGCCGACTTGATGAATAGTCCACAAAGAAGAGGTCTACCTTTTATGGATGAAGAACGATGGAAAAGCCAGGTTATCAAATTTGCGGCAACCTACCAACCCATCAACGACCTATACATCAACTTTGGGGTTGAAAGCAGCGACATTAGCGGAGCTGATGTAAATCTTTACACACCAAAATTCTTACAGGGCAAAACCACAACGGTGTATGGTGGTATAAATATCGGATTCTAGATAAGAACGCAGAAAGCACAGATTTTAAAGATAAGATTACCATAAAAAAAGGCATCCAAAATAGGATGCCCTTTTTATTTGCCATAGAGAGATTTAAAGTGATTGCAAACAGAGAATAGGGAATCGTAAGTGAGATGAGTGAGTTTGGGAATCTGTGATCGGGTGATGAAGTAATGCGAGAACCTTGGAATAGAATTCTTTCATCTTTCCATTTTTAAATCCCAGTTTTAGTACTTATTCTCTGTGATACTCTGTTCCTCGGTGCCCCCTGTGCTTAAGTCGTGTCTTCCTTCTAAAATCTAGCATCTCACTTCTATCATCTGATATAATCGCTACCTTTGCCATCAGAAAAAGCAAAAGACTCTACTCAATGGAAAAGAAGAAGTTGGGAATGGCTAGCGACCATGCAGGCTATTCGATGAAGGTTAAGATTAAGGAATACCTTGAATCGCTAGGCTACGAGATTGTTGACTTTGGCAACTACTCCGAAGCAAGCGCTGACTATGCAGACTTTGCCCATCCTTTAGCCAACGCTATTGAGAACGGCGAACTTGAACGCGGTATTGCCATGTGCGGCAGCGGAAATGGCATTAACATGACGCTAAACCACCATAAGGGTATCCGATCGGCTCTTTGCTGGATCCCCGAGATTGCCGCTCTTGCCAAGCAGCACAACGATGCTAACGTATGCACCCTTCCTGCTCGCTTTGTCACATTCGAGGAGGCTAAAGCCATTGTAGATGCCTACCTTAACGCCGAATTCGAAGGAGGAAGGCATCAGGCGCGTATTGATAAGATTCCATGCTAAGATAAGACACAAGATTCTTGTATCAAGATATTAGACTAGGCGCCATAGGCGCCTTTTTTTATTTTTTCATGCAAAAGTCAACATCTTTCGCCATGCTGCTGTTAATAACATTGCTATCAGCAGACTTAGCGAGAAAATTGAATCTGCAGAAAACAGTAAAACCAGTAAAATATGGATTCTGATGCCTGTTGATTTCTTTTTCTTGCACAATTCAAACTTCCTGAACTTCACAGTTATTAACAGCCACCAAAGCTAACACCCTTTTTGTTGATAGCTTATGAGCTTTGGTGAGCTAGTTTTTAAAACTATCTCTTGGAATAACCGTGAATCTTGATAAGCCAAAATAGGAATGTTAAATCAAAGCATTAGTTTTTACAAAAAGCTAGCCGTTATAAACAGCGTTAGCTAAGCTTTTGGAGGGCTTTCGAACCAACTTTTTACTAACTCTCTATGCTGTCAACAGCTGTTAATAAAGTTTGGAATTGGCTGTTTGTCAATCCTCACTTAGGGCTTTTAGCTGTTAATACATTGTTTTTAGCGTTTTAATTGTGATTTTTGCAAACGGATGTCATCCTAGTTATCAACAGAGCTAACAGGATAACATTTACATCATTCATTTTTTTTAAAAAGAAAAGAATAATAATGATATCTAGAGATGATGTTTTGAAGAAGGGGTTCGTTGATGAGCCTGTGGATAGCAGCGTCGATTTGGTTGCCGAGATTGCTCGCCTCAAAAAAGAGAAGAACGCCGTTATCCTGGCGCACTACTACCAAACGGGCGACATTCAGGATATCGCCGATTTTGTAGGTGATAGCTTGGCGCTGTCGCAGCAGGCTGCCAAGACGGATGCCGACATCATTGTGTTTGCCGGTGTTCATTTTATGGCTGAAACGGCAAAGATTCTTTCGCCATCGAAAAAGGTGCTGATTCCGGACTTAAATGCGGGCTGCTCGCTTGCCGACTCGTGCAAGGCTGAGGATTTCGCCGAGTTCCTGAAGAAGTATCCCGACCATACTGTAATATCGTACGTTAATACTACGGCTGACGTGAAGGCGCTGACCGATATAGTTTGTACATCGAGCAATGCGGTACAGATAGTCGAAAGCCTTCCTGCGGATGCTAAGATAGTATTCGGACCGGATCGTAACCTGGGGAGCTACATCAAAAACCTTACGGGGCGCGATATGGTTATTTGGGATGGTGCCTGCCACGTGCACGAGGAGTTTAGCCTTGAGCGCATCCTGGAGCTGAAGAAGGAGCATCCAAACGCAAAAATTCTTGCCCATCCCGAGTGCAAGAAGCCTATTCTGCTAGTTGCCGATCATGTGGGGTCGACTGCCGAGCTGCTTAAGTTCTCGACCACCGACGATGCCCAGGAGTACATCGTTGCCACCGAAACCGGCATCATCCACCAAATGCATAAGTCTAATCCCGATAAGGTGTTTATTCCTGCACCGCCGCTCGACTCTACCTGCGGATGCAACAACTGCAGCTTCATGAAGCTGATTACGCTTAAGAAGCTGTACAACACCCTTAAGTACGAGATGCCCGAGGTGGTGGTTGACGAAGAGGTTAGCCGTAAGGCAGTAAAGTCGATAAAGGCAATGTTGGAAATATCTGCTAAGCTAGGATTGTAGCATGAGCGATTCTTTTGACCCACGAAGGGAAAATAGCGTTGAGACCGATAAGGATATCGAAACCGAAATCCGTCCGCGGGAGTTCGAAGACTTTAGCGGGCAGGAGAAGGTGGTCGAAAACCTCCGCATATTCGTTCAGGCTGCCCTGATGCGCGGCGAAGCGCTCGACCACGTGCTCTTGCACGGTCCCCCAGGTTTGGGGAAAACAACGCTGGCGCATATCATCAGCCGCGAGCTGAACGTAAACTTAAAGATAACTTCGGGACCCGTACTCGATAAGCCGGGCGATTTGGCTGGCCTGCTCACCAACTTGGAGCAGGGTGATGTGCTCTTTATCGATGAAATTCATCGTCTTTCGCCGGTTGTCGAGGAGTACCTCTATTCGGCCATGGAGGACTACACTATCGATATCATGCTGGATAAGGGTCCAAGTGCCCGATCCATCCAGATATCGGTTAATCCTTTTACGCTGATTGGCGCTACCACCCGAAGCGGCTTACTTACTAGTCCGTTACGCGCTCGATTTGGCATTCAGTGCCACCTGGAGTTCTACGATTCAACCGTGCTCCAGCGCATCGTAAAGCGTGCTTCGGCAATTCTAAATATTGGCATATCCGACGATGCAGCCTTCGAGATTGCCTTCCGCAGCCGCGGGACACCCCGTATCGCCAATGCGCTGCTTCGGCGCGTGCGCGACTTCGCCCAGGTGAAGGGATCGGGCTTTATTGACGTAGAAATAGCCCGTATTTGCCTCGAAGCACTCAATATCGACAAGTACGGTCTCGACCACATGGATAATAAAATTTTGACCACTATAATCCATAAATTCAAAGGTGGTCCCGTTGGGCTTAACACCATAGCTACCGCCGTGGGCGAGGATCCCGGAACCATCGAGGAGGTGTACGAGCCATTCCTCATCAAGGAGGGCTTCATTAAGCGCACCCCACGCGGACGCGAGGTTACCGAACTCGCCTACCAGCACCTTGGCGTCGATAGGTTTGCCGAGCCTGGAAGGCTGTTTTAGAATATTCTGCTGATGCTAGCAGGGCAATCTCCCTGCAACAAATACAAGACTTTTACTGCTGAAATCTACCGTTGAGCAACAACAACGGTAGATTTCCTTAAGAGAATCTCCTATTGAGCGACAACAATGGTAGATTTCCTTAAGAGGATCTACTATTGAGCAACAACAATGGTACATTTTCCTTAGAGGATCTACTATTGAGCGACAACAATGGTAGATTTCCCTTAGAGAATCTACTATTGAGCGACGACAACGGTAGATTTCCCTTAGAGGAACTACTATTGAGCGACAGCAATGCTACTTCATCTATTAGTATAAATTATTGTATTGTTGGCTTTTGTAGGTATTGGTGGCAGGTGCTGTTTTCATAAAATGCCTTTAAGCGGTAAACATTCGCTGGCTATCTTTGTAGATAGAGAAAAACTGAATGCTATGGCAGATAGAGTTACCCTTAAGTGGAAAAGCGGAATGGCCTTCGAGGGCGAGGTAAACGGGCATACGCTTGCCATCGATGCCGACCAATCGGTGGGTGGTACGGATAGCGGTCCCCGCCCCAAGGCGCTGATGCTGCTTGCCCTTGCCGGATGTACGGCAATGGATGTGGTTTCGATCCTCGGTAAGATGCGGATGCCCTATGACGATTTTACTGTTGATGTGGTTTCGAACAAAACCAGCGAGCACCCTGTGGTTTACACCGATTTTAAGATTATCTACAAGTTCAGGGGCAAGGAGCTCGACTTGGAGAAGATACAGAAGGCTATCGACCTCTCGCAGGAGAAGTACTGCGGCGTATCGGCCATGTACCGCCACATCGGACCGGTAACCTTCGAGGTGGTTACCGAAGAGTGAACGGGGAGTAGCGTAAGGCGAATGCTTTGAAAAAGAAAAGGCTTCCAACTTGGAAGCCTTTTCTTTATAGCTTATGCTGATTATAGCGACGATTTAAACTGCTTAAGGAAGCGTACGTCGTTCTCGAAGTACAGGCGGAGATCCTTGATCTCGTACTTCAGCATGGCGATTCGCTCCAATCCCATACCAAAGGCGTAGCCGCTGTACTTTTTGCTGTCGATACCGCAAGCTTCCAGCACGTTGGGGTCTACCATTCCGCAGCCCATAATCTCCAGCCAGCCGGTGTGCTTGCACACGTTGCAGCCCTTGCCGCCGCAAATGGTGCACGATACGTCCATCTCAGCCGATGGCTCGGTGAAGGGGAAGTACGATGGGCGTAGGCGGATCTTTACGTTTTCGCCGAAAAGCTCCTTGGCGAAGTAGAGCAGCGTCTGCTTAAGGTCGGCAAACGATACGTTCTCGTCGATGTACAATCCTTCAATTTGATGGAAGATGCAGTGCGCACGTGCCGAAATGGCTTCGTTACGGAACACTCTACCGGGGCACACCACGCGGATAGGGGGCTTCTGGGTTTGCATCGTTCTCACCTGAATGGAGCTGGTATGCGTACGAAGCAGTATATCTGGGTTCTTTTCGATGAAGAAGGTGTCCTGCATATCGCGGGCAGGGTGCTCGGGTGGAAAGTTTAGCGCGCCAAACACGTGCCAGTCATCCTCAATTTCGGGTCCCTCGGCAACCGAAAAGCCCAACTTCTTGAAGATGGCAATCATTTCGTTCTTAACCAGCGAAATGGGGTGGCGTGTACCAATCTCGTCCTGCGTTCCAGGGCGGGTAATGTCAACCTTTTCGCCATCCTCATCCTTATTTTCAAGAACTTCCTTGATGGAGTTAATCTTATCTTGAACAGCGTCCTTGAGCACGTTGATCTTTTGTCCAATCTCCTTTTTTTGCTCAGCAGGTACGTTCTTAAATTCAGCGAACAGCTGGGTAATAGAGCCTTTCTTTCCCAGTAGCTTAATTCTGAATTCCTCTACCTGCTGTAGGTTATCCGCCTTAAAGGCTTCAACTTCGTCTAATAGTTGCTGAATTGTCTCGAGCATGATGCTATCTAATTACTTTAACGTTCAAAATAAAGATATCCTTTAGCGGACGGTCTTTAGGATTAGTAGGAGTAGCGGCAATTTTGTCTACTACATCCATACCCTCAATTACTTCGCCAAAGATAGTGTATGAACCGTCTAAATGAGGCGATCCGCCCGTTTTTTTGTACACTTCCCTTCGTTCTTCATATATTTTAAAGGGGGGAGCGCTGTTTACGGCAGCCTCCACTTTTAGGTTAACCGTGTTCTTAAACTCCTCGGCGCTAAGCGCGTTGTTTTCGGGCTTAGCCTTTTCTTCTTCAAATATTTTTTGGATGATGCCCATTCGAAACCTATCGGACACCTTCTTTTCCACAGCATCCAGTTCGGCATTGGTAAACTTTTTACCCTGCACAATGTAGAACTGCGATCCGGAGGATTTACGTTCGGGGTTTGTTTTATCTCCCTCGCGAGCTGCGGCAAGCACCCCTCTTTTGTGGAAGTGCGTATTTACGATCTCTGCGGGTAAATCGTACCCTGGTCCGCCTTCGCCGTAGGTCGAGTCTGCTTTTGGATTGCGCGAATCGGGGTCGCCGCTTTGGATCATAAAGTTCTTAATAACCCTATGGAAGATTATGCCATTAAAAAACTTCGCCTTTGCCAGCTTTATAAAGTTATCTCGGTGGCGTGGGGTATCGTTGTACAGCTTCACCTTAATGGTACCTTCGCTCGTTTTTATGGCAACCGTAGGCTCCTTTATGGCCATCGTATTTATACTAAAGGCTGCTAGAATGGTAGTTAAAAAAGCTAATTTTTTGAGTTTCATTCCCTGTTCGAACTTTTAAGTTTAAATTTCGCACAATATGCAAAGATATTGGCAAAGAATGAAAAGAGCGCTGCTTGTAATAATTCTTCTTTTAAGTTTTGATTTTTCATATTCGCAGAAGGTTGGGCTAGTCCTAAGTGGGGGAGGGGCAAAGGGTCTTTCGCACATCGGAGTTATAAAGGCTCTCGAGGAAAACGGCATTCCTATCGACTATATCTCTGGAACATCAATGGGTGCTCTTATTGGTAGCATGTATGCCATAGGCATGTCGCCAGACGATATGATAAAAATGGTTACCTCACCCGATTTTTTGCAGTGGTCTACTGGTCAAATAGAGGACGACTACCTTTACCTCTACAAAAAGCTCGATCCGAATGCTGCCATGTTCTCTTTCAAGTTCAGCTTAAAAGATTCGCTCAGCATGCCTAAGCTGCCCACCAACCTTATACCCTCGCATCAAATGGACTTAGCCTTGCAGGAGTACTTGGCAGGTCCAACTGCGCTTGCAAAAAATAACTTCGACAGTCTTTTTGTTCCATTTCGCTGCGTTGCTTCCGATGTCTACAACAATAGGCAGTATGTTGCTCGACGCGGAGATTTGGGTTCGGCAGTTCGTGCCTCAATGACATTTCCTTTCTACTTTAAGCCTATAACCATCGATTCCACTCTTCTTTTTGATGGCGGCATCTACAACAATTTTCCTTGGGATGTAATGCAAAGCGACTTTAATCCTGATTACATGATCGGATCAAAGTGTTCAGGTAATCCTACGAAGCCCGATGAAGAAAATTTGCTTAAACAGATCGAAAGTATGGTTATGGGCCGAACTAACTACACCATTCCAAATGATGAAGGTCTTGTAATAGAGAATACGTTTGCCAATATTAGTCTTTTGGATTTGGTTAAGGCTAAGGAGATAATTGATCAAGGGTATAGGTCTACTCTTGCAAAGATGGATATAATTAAGAAGCACATATCGCGAAGAGTAGGAGTGCAAGAAGTAAAAGATAGGCGAGAGGCTTTTGTAAAGCGTGTACCTCCATTAATTTTCGATAGGGTAAAGTTTAAAGGGCTAAATAGTAAGCAGGAAGATTATGTTACAGGACTCTTCCTCTCTAAAAAAGAAGATCATTTTACCTTTAACAAGTTTAAGAAGGAGTACTTTAAGCTGCTTAGCGATAATACTATTACCTCAATATTTCCTACTACCAGTTACAGCGATAGCACGAAGATGTTCGAACTATTGCTTAATTTGAAAGCTAACAACGATTTAGATATTGATTTTGGTGGAAATATTTCATCAAGTTCTATGAATCAAGGTTATTTGGGGTTAACCTACAAGTACTTTGCTAAAAGTTATACGAGGATATTTGGTAATATATATTTTGGAAGGCTTTACAGTTCGCTCCAGCTTGGTTTAAGGCAAGATTTTTCCTACCGAAAACCCTTTTTCTACGATATTGCATTTACTCTACAACGGTTGGACTACTTTAATAGCAATCCAGATCCCTTTTTTGAAGATTTGCGCCCTAGTTTCTTGAAGCAGTACGAGTTTTTTGGACGATTGAATTATGGATTTCCCGTTAGTTCCACATCTTCTTTAAAGATTGGCTATAATTTTGGAAATAACCGTGATGAATACTATCAGATTACGAACTTTTTGAAAAGCGATGAGCCAGATAGAACTAGCTTTAACTTCCATAAGTTCTCAGTTTCATTCGATAAGAATACGCTCAATCAAGTAATGTATCCATATCGAGGGCGTAAGCACTATATTAGCGTTTCTTATGTGCTTGGAAATGAAAAGAACACACCTGGAAATACAGGACCAACTCTTTCAAAGAGCATTTACAATCATAATTGGTTGGCATTAAGGTTATACAATCAGAGCTATCACAAGTTGGCTGATAATGTTTGGGCTGGAGTACTGATTGATGGCGTTTATACTACTAAGAAGGCTTTTAACAATTATACTGCTACGTTGTTGAGCGCTCCTTACTTTGCACCATCTCCACAGAGTAAAACGTTATTTTTACCAAATTATCGCTCCGAATCGTATGTTGCTATGGGGATAATGCCCAATGTATTGTTTACTAAGAATATTTATCTAAGAGCTGAAGCCTATGTATTTATGCCATTCTATGAGATTATTAAGACCGACCAGTACTATGTAAAGTATGGGAATTTATTTAAAAATAGATTTTACATGGGTTCATTATCAATGATTTATAATACAATTGTTGGACCTCTCAGCCTTTCAGTTAATTACTACGAGAAAGAGAATACAAAATTATATTTCGTTGCTAACTTTGGCTTCGTTTTATTTAATCGTCGTTCGTTAGAATACTAGCATTGTGGGAAATCTAAAAAAACTCGCAGGCCATACGCTAATATATGGCCTAAGTACCTTACTTGCTCGCTTTATAAACTATCTGATGAATCCAATCTACACCTCGGTTTTTGAACCAAGCGTGTATGGCATCTATGGTGAGTTTTATATCTATATTCCAATACTTCTAACTATTCTAACGTTTGGTTTAGAAACAGGCTTTTTTAGATTTTCTAGCAATCAAATCGAAAATAAGGAATCTGTATATTCAACTTCCTTTACAACTTTACTTATTACATCATCAGTATTCATACTGTATGTAATGTTTAGCTACCAGAGCATTATCTCAGGGTTAGATCTTTCACCAAATCGTTGGTATGTCATTTTATCGGGCTGGATAGTATTTTTTGATGTAATTGCTGCCATTCCTTTCGCCAGGCTTCGAAGTGAGAATAAAGCAACGCTATTTGTTGTAATCAAGACGTTGAATATACTTGTAAATGTTGGGCTTAACCTACTTCTAATTTACATTATTCCTTCGCTTTTTCCATCGTTACCTAAAATGGGTATTCTTGTAATATTCATCGCTAACGTAATAACTTCATTCCTTACCTTGTTTGTTGTGATGCACTTCGCTGGAATTCCTTCAGTTCGCATTAACAAGCCATTATTTAAGGAGATGATGATTTATTCCTTGCCATTGGTTATTTCAGGACTTGTTGGGCAAATTAATGATTTACTCGATCGTTTTAGTATTAAGTACTTGCTTCCATCGGGTGAGAATCCAATGTATCAGATGGGAATTTACATATCAAACCTAAAGTTGGCTGTGGTGCTTACTCTATTTACTCAGATGTTTAGGTATGCTGCCGAACCTTTTTTCTTTTCGAATGTAAATAAGGAGGATTCGAGTAAAACTTATGCTGATGTTTTTAAGTACTTCTCCATTTTTGGTATGATAATATTCTTACTAGTAACGCTTTATATTGATATATTTCAGCATCTCGAAGGAATTAAGTTTAGGATAGGACTTCCTATTGTACCTATACTGCTACTTTCATACTACTTTGTAGGATTGCTTTATAATCTTCAAATTATCTTTAAGTTGCATAATAAAACACGTAAGACTATTGATGTAACTGCTTTTGGGTTAGTTATATTGGTTATTTTTAATATGATTTTTGTTCCACGTTTTGGCTATCAGGCTGCTGCGTGGGGGCGTTTGCTTTCTTTTGTATCGATGTGTGTGGTTAGTTATTTTATTGCACGTAAGTTTGTTAGAATACCATATGACTTTAAAGCCATTTTGCTTTACTTTGTTCTAGGTTTAGGCATTTACTTTTTAAGTGAGGCAGTTCGCCAAGAAAATATATATTTACGTTTGGCGATAAATACGGTTTTATTCAGTTCATACGTTTTAGTGTTTCTGTATCGCGAAAAAATTAATCCTGTTACCATAGCCAAATCGTTTTTAAAATGGAAGTCAAAGTAGTAAATAAGAGTGGATTCGATTTACCTGAATACGCAACTGTACATTCAGCAGGGCTTGATTTGCGTGCAAACATTGCTGAAGATGTTGTTGTAAGTCCGTTGAATAGGGTTATTGTACCAACTGGTCTATTCTTAGAAATACCCGTAGGATTTGAAGCACAAGTTCGTCCTCGTAGTGGTTTGGCAATTAAACATGGCATTACTATAATAAATTCTCCTGGTACTATTGATGCTGATTATAGAGGAGAAGTAAAGGTTGGTTTGGTAAATATTTCGAACGAAGAGTATACCATTAAACCAGGGGAACGTATTGCTCAAATGGTATTTGCAAAGCATGAAACCATAAAATGGTTAGATGTGGAATTGCTTTCTGATACCGATAGGGGAGAGGGTGGTTTTGGTCATACCGGAAAATAGTATAAAATGAAGAGGCAGATTCTTTTTGCAGCAGTTGTGAGTTTTTGTGTAGCAAGTTGCTCTTCGTCGTATAATTCCATGAAGAAGCTTAGTAAGAATACTATGCTTATGTCGGATATGAATTATTATGAGGGGCTAAAGCAGTACTATAGCGGAACAACTGACAATGCAATCAAATTTCTGAACAGAGCTATTAGCCTAAATAAGGAAAATGATGCTGCATATTTTATACTGTCTCAAATTTATCAGGGAAAAAATCAGCGAATAGAAGCACTTAAAAATGCCGGATTAGCATATACGTATTCACCAAGTAATGAAGATTACGGTTTAAACTATGCTCAAAATTTGCAGCGGTCGAATCGTCTTGATTCTGCTTTAAATGTATATAGTCAACTAATAACAAAAGATTCAGCTAATACTGATTTATTGCTAAACATGTCGCTTATTTATGGAGTAAAAGGCGATATAGTAAAAAGCATCAAGTTGTACGATGAGTTTTCTTCTAAGTATGGCATTAACGAAGCTATACTGGAGAATAAGCAGAAACTGTATTTACAACTTAATCAACTCGACTCTGCTATTAGTGTAGGAAATAAGTTGGTAGAACTTTTTCCAGATAACCCCAAACATTTAGCCCTAATAGCTGATATTTATGCTAATAAGGGAAGCGATTCTTTGGCTATTGAATATAACCTTAAGGCCCTTGAGTTAGTTCCAACATATCCACTAGCCCAAATTGGTTTATCTGATGCCTATCGTAGAGAGGCTCGTTATGCCGATTACTTTAGAATATTAAATCATATATTTAAAAATGATGAAATTAAAAATAGTGATAAGGTTAACTACTTTAATCAGTTTTTGGGGAATAAGCAATTTTATCAAGTGTTTTATCCAAATATAGATACTCTAATAAACAATTTTATAGTTACTTATCCGAAAGATACTTCCATTTATCCAATTTATGCCGAACATTTAGGTAAACTTGGTAAACTTGATGACTTAAATACTTTTTTAAAGGAAAAGTTGGATTCTGGATCGAAAGATTCTACGCTCTTCTTTAAGTTTATAGAGTTAAATCTATATACAAAGCGATTTGACACGACTAGTTTATATGCTTCGAAGGCAATTCATATCTATCCAAAGTTGGTTAAGTTGTATCTCTATAAATCATATGCGCTTTTCCAAAAGAAAGATTTTGACTCAACTATATTTGTCCTGAAAGCCGCATTACCTTATGTGAAAAGCGATTCGGTCAAAGTAGATATACTTTCCATGATTGGCGATTCATATCACTCTCTCGGAAAAGATAATGAAGCCTTTGCCTATTACGATGAGGCTCTTTCTGTAAATCCTGCTAACATACAAGTGCTAAATAATTACAGTTACTATCTTTCGCTAGTTGATAAGAAATTGGCTAAGGCTCTTAAAATGATTAATGTTGTACTTAAAAAGGAGCCCAACAATTCTACCTATTTGGATACAAAAGCATGGCTGCTTTACAAATTGGGTAAATATGACGAAGCAAAAACGGTTATGCGTCAGTCTTTACTATATGGGGGTAATGAAAGCGATACGATATTAGAGCATTATGGTGATATCCTTTTTAAGTTGAAAGATATAGAAACTGCAAAATTGTACTGGCAAATGTCGTACGATAGGGGAAACCGTTCTGAGGATATATTAAAAAAACTCAATCATAAATAAGAAATGTACCGTTTACTACTTATACTTCTTTTTTTATTTTCCGCTCAAATAACCTTTTCGCAATCGCTTAAAGAATTGCAGGATCAAAAGCGTATTGCTGATAGAGAGATAAATAAAATTAACGAGCAGCTTAGTGCTACAATGCTCGAAAAAAATTCTACTTTAAAGCAAGCTGCACTTATTAATTCTAAAATTCAAAAGCGTAAAAAACTTATTGATAATATTGATAAGCAAGTTATAATTGTAACAAAAAACATTCAGGTTAAAACGGATACCGTATATTGTTTACGTTTGGATATTGATACTTTAAAGGTTTCTTATGCTAATACGTTAAAGCATGCGTATAAAATGCGAAACAGCAATTCTGTTGTAGCTCTCGTTTTTGCTTCTTCTGATTTACATCAGGCAATACGTAGAATGAAATATCTTCGATCTTATAGCAATTTTAGAATACAACAGGCAAAATCTATTGAGCAAAAGCAGCAGATTCTTAATGTAGAAATAGTAGATTTAAATAGTAAGAAGCGCAGCTTAGAAGTTTTATTGGCAGATAAAAATAAAGAAATAAGAAAACTCGACCAAGATGAGAAGGCCTATGAGAAAATGGCTGCTCAACTTAAGAGTAAGGAGAAAGATTTAACAAAAGAAATTCAGATACGCAAGAATTTAAGCGATAGACTTTCTCGAGAAATTAGCAGGCTTATTGCAGAAGAGGCTCGCAAAGCAGCAGAAGCGGCTCGTAAAGCAGCGGCTCGTAAAGCTGCTGCAGAAGCTGCTAGACTCGCTAAAAGAAGTGGAAGAGAAAAGGAAAATCGTTCTCGTATATCTTCAAAATCAGGCGAAAGTAGTGATGCTAAAACGTTGCCATTTACACCTGAAGATAGAATGATTGCAGGTAGATTTGAATCAAATAGAGGAAGATTACCTTGGCCCGTACGTCAAGGTGAAGTTGTGGAAGGTTTTGGAATGCATCAGCATCCATTTCTGAAAGGGGTTAGAACGGAGAATAAGGGTGTTGACATTTCGTCGAATGCGGGTACCGATGTGTATGCAGTATATGATGGAGAAGTAAGCAAAATATTCACTCTTCCAGGGGCTAACTGGTCTGTTCTAGTGCGGCATGGATATTATATTACCGTTTATTCGAACCTCTCTCACGTAAATGTGAAGGAAGGACAATCTATAAAAGCTAAGCAGATACTAGGTGTTTTAGCAAATAGCGATATGGGTGGCGAAAAGCCTACACTTAAATTTCAGGTATGGAAGGAGATGACTCCTCAAAACCCAATGATGTGGTTAACTCGATAGACTATGAAACTTTTTTTGTTATTAGCGTATAATAACAAATGAAAATTTACAAGTTTGAGTCAGATCCAATTATTTTAAATGATATAGAAGAGATTGTTATTCATTTTGTTAAAGAAAATGACATACCAAATTCTCTTCGATATAAGCTTATAGTTTCATCCCTCGAAGCAATTACAAATTCGATATATCATGGTAACTGTTGCGATATTCGAAAAACTGTACAATTTGGTCTTGAAAAGTTAAGTGATAGAGTAGTTGTTTATGTGGAAGATGAAGGATCTGGTTTTGATTACACTCATATTCCTGATCCAACCTCTCCAGAAAATTTGGAAAATCCAGATGGGAGGGGGGTTTTCTTGATGATGAAATTATCTGATTATTTTGAGTTTAATACAACAGGAAACAGAGTTCAACTTTATTTTAATATATAAGTTTTGGCAGTTAATTTTTTTGCAGAGGGAGTAAGCTTTAAGCCAAAGCAAACTCTAAAGATAAAGACGTGGTTGAAAGATGTTGCAGCAGAAGAAGGGTACCAGGTTGGTACCCTAAATTATGTATTCTGCAACGACGAGTATATTCTTGAAACAAATCGACAGTATTTGCAACACGATTACTATACGGATATTATCACTTTTGATAACACAGAAAAGAAAAAAATTTCGGGTGATTTGATGATAAGTATTGACACCGTAAAATCGAATGCAGAGATGATTGGGGTTGATGAAAATCAAGAATTGTGTAGAGTAATAGTTCATGGAGTTCTTCATCTTTGTGGTTATAAGGATAAATCGGAAGATGAAGAGAAAAATATGCGTAAAAAGGAGAACTACTATCTTTCAAAGTTTAACGTTTCGATTATTTAAATATGGTTTTTAATTACGACGTGGTTGTCGTTGGGGCAGGACATGCCGGTTGCGAAGCTGCTGCAGCCGCAGCAAATCTTGGTGCTCAAACCCTTCTTATAACAATGGACATGACAAAAATGGGACATATGTCATGCAATCCAGCGATGGGGGGAATTGCAAAAGGACAAATTGTTCGCGAAATTGATGCTCTTGGAGGATATTCTGCTATTGTTACTGATTATAGTAGTATTCAGTTTAGAATGCTTAATAGGAGTAAAGGACCTGCAATGTGGAGTCCAAGAGCCCAATGTGATCGTTCACTTTTTTCTTTAAAGTGGCGTGAAATGCTCGAAAATACCGAGAATCTTTTCTTTTGGCAAGATTCTGTTGTAAATCTTTTGATTAATAACAACGTTGTAAACGGAGTTCGCACTGCATTGGGTGTTGAGTTTACTGCAAAAAGTGTTGTACTTACCACTGGAACGTTTATGAATGGGTTGATGCATGTTGGACGTGCACAACTTTATGGTGGTCGTTCTGGAGATATGGCTTCGTATGGAATTACAGAGCAACTACGCCAGTTGGGAATGGAAGTGGGACGAATGAAAACCGGAACTCCTGCTCGTATTGATGGTAGAACTATTGACTATTCAAAGTTAACAGCACAAGAGGGCGATGCTATTCCTGAAAAATTTTCATATCTTGATAGTATAAAACCATTAGAAAAACAATTACCGTGCTATATTACCTATACAAATCTTGATGTTCACGAGACATTACGTTCAAAATTTAATGAATCTCCTCTATTTAATGGGACAATCAAATCTGTAGGACCTCGTTATTGTCCAAGTATTGAAGATAAAGTACGCACTTTTGCTGATAAGGATCAGCATCAACTCTTTTTGGAACCCGAGGGGTGGAATACAAACGAATATTACATAAACGGTTTTTCTTCTTCACTACCTTTAGAAGTGCAGGTATCTGCGCTTACTAAAATATCTGGATTGGAAAATGCTCGTATATTCAGACCAGGTTATGCTATCGAATACGATTACTTGCAACCTACCCAACTTAACCATTCACTAGAAACAAAACTGATTAAAAATCTCTTTTTTGCTGGACAAATAAACGGAACTACAGGATACGAAGAAGCCGCTGGTCAAGGTTTGATTGCTGGAATCAATGCAGCAAGAATCATACATAATAAGGAATCGCTTATACTTTCTCGTGAATCTTCTTATATAGGTGTACTAATTGACGATTTGGTAACTAAAGGAGTGGACGAACCTTACCGAATGTTTACTTCTAGAGCAGAATATCGTATTCTTTTGCGTCAGGATAATGCAGACGAAAGGCTTACCCCAATAGGAATTAATATAGGTCTAGTTAATAATGAACGCGGAGAATTATTTAAATATAAACAATCAGCTGTTGAGAAACTTGTTGTATTGATAAATAAAACTAGCGTATCACAAAAACAAATTAATGATTTACTTAGAGAAAAGAACACTACACCAATTAATCAAACTCGAAAATTGGTAGATGTTCTTTTAAGACCTCAAATTTCAATAAATGATGTGTTATTTTTAGAACCAATAAGGGAATTTTACGACACACTACTATGTTTAAAAAATGAAATATTTGAGCAAGCAGATGTAAAAATAAAATATAGTGGTTATATTGATAGAGAAAAGTTAATTGTAAATAAACTATCAAGATTAGAAGATGTTCGAATTTCAGATAATTTTGATTTTGATAAATTACAATCATTATCCACAGAGGCTAGACAAAAGTTATCTAAAATAAAACCTAAAACTGTAGGACAAGCATCACGTATTCCTGGAGTTTCGCCATCTGATATTAATGTTTTGTTGGTTTTTTTAGGTCGATAAAGTTCCACGTGAAACTGAATTGAATTGAGTAATTAATATGTTCCACGTGAAACTTTGGGTTTTTAAAAAGTAGTATGGAAAAAGTAAAAGGAAATATAGTTGATCTTGAGAAGAAGGATGTATTTTTTGGAGAGTTTTTTATCAAAGATGGATTTGTTTTTGATTTAGTTAAAATTTCCAAGGAGAAAAAATTTGAAAAATACATTATTCCTGGTTTTGTTGATTCTCATATTCATATTGAGAGTTCAATGTTGGTGCCATCTGAATTTGCTAAGGTTGCGGTGCGGACGGGAGTTATTGCAACGGTGAGTGATCCTCATGAGATTGCAAATGTGCTTGGTGTGGATGGTGTTGAATACATGAGGTTGAATGGAGAAAGATCAGGATTTAAATTTTTCTTTGGAGTGCCGTCGTGCGTGCCTGCTGTTCCTTTTGATAAGTCTGGTGCTGTACTTGATTCGCGAATTGTTACTAAAATGCTTGAATCGGGAAAGTATTTTTATCTTTCGGAAATGATGAATTTTCCCGGAGTTGTTAATGGTGATGTAGAGGTGAAAGCAAAAATTGATGCTGCCTTGCGGTATGGTTTGAAGGTGGATGGTCATGCCCCAGGATTGATTGGTGCTGATTTGGAAACATACGTAAATGCAGGAATTACAACTGATCATGAGTGTATGTCGCTTCAAGAAGCAGAAGATAAGATAAAATTGGGTGTGAAGGTGCAGATACGAGAGGGAAGTGCTGCGAAAAACTTCGACTCGTTGATAGATATTGTAAAGAAATATCCCGATATGGTGATGCTTTGTTCAGATGATTGTCATCCCGATGATCTTTTGAATGGCTATTTTGTTGGTTTGGTAAGACGTGCATTGAAAAAAGGTGTGGATGTTTTTGATGTACTTCGTATATCTGGTTATAATGCGATAAAACATTACAATCTTCCTTTAGGACTTTTACAAGAAGGTGATCCGGCAGATTTTGTTATGGTTGATAATCTTTTGGATTTTAACGTTGAAAAGACTGTTGTTGGTGGAAAAGTTCTTTTCGAAAAGGGTAATGTAAAAACGATTGATGCCAAAATAGAAATAGTAAATAATTTTATAGAAAATATTGTAAGACTTGAAGATATAAAAGTTTCTTCGTCTCAAAATGATTCTGTTTCTGTTAGGGTCATTGGTGTTGTTGAAGGGGAACTTTACACCAATTCAGAGGTGTATGATTTGGAAGTTCAAAATGGTAATGTTACTTCTGATAGAAATTCTGATATTCTTAAAATAGTTGTTTTAAACAGATATCAAAAAGCAAAGCCAAGTGTCGGCTTTATTAAAGGATTTGGCTTAAAACAGGGTGCTATTTGTAGTAGCGTTTCTCATGACTCTCATAATCTTGTTGCAATTGGTGTCGATGACGAGAGTATTGTGAAGGTTATAAATGGGGTAGTGGCATCGAAAGGAGGTTTAGCCTATGCTGACGATGACGTGCTAAAGGTTTTGGAATTGCCTGTGGCTGGGCTTATGGCAGCGGCATCTGCTGAAAAAGTAGCAGAGGATTACCGAAATTTGCTTGAAATTACCAGAAAAAGTGGTTCTACCATGAAGGCACCATTTATGACAATGGCTTTTATGTCGCTAATTGTAATACCGGAGTTGAAGATTTCTGATCAAGGTTTATTTGATGTGGTAGCGTTTAAACCAACATCTCTTTTTGCCAATGAGCGATAAAAGTATTAGCGAGTACCTGAAAAAGTTAGTTGAAATCCTTCCCAATCAGCCTGGCGTTTACCAGTATCTGGATGAGGAAGGAGTTGTTATTTATGTGGGAAAGGCAAAGGATTTAAAAAAGCGCGTGTCTTCATACTTTACGTCGAGAAGGTATGAGAGTAAAAAGTTAATGGTGTTGGTTAGGAAAATTCGCGACATAAAGCATATTGTTGTGCCTACCGAATCGGATGCGCTGCTGCTTGAAAATAATCTTATAAAAAAACTACAGCCCCGATATAATATCAACCTGAAGGATGATAAGACTTACCCTTGGATTGCCATAAAGAATGAATTGTTTCCAAGGGTGTTTTCTACCAGAAGGTATGTGAAGGATGGGACTCGATATTTTGGTCCTTATACTTCGGTAACGCGTCTTCGAACCTTGCTCGATTTGATAAAGCAAATTTATCATCTTCGAACATGCAATTTGAATCTCGATGAGAATAGCATATCTAAGGCTAAGTATAAGCCTTGCCTTGAATATCACATTGGAAATTGTAAAGCACCTTGTGTAAATTATTCTTTAATAAGTGAATATGATAATTCAGTTAAAGAAATAAGTGAAATACTTCGAGGAAATCTAGGAGATTTACTCTCGATGCTGAAGTGTAAAATGGAAATCGCCGCTTCGGACTATCGTTTTGAGGAGGCTCATATCATCAAGCAAAAAATTGAGATGATGGAAACCTACCAAAGCAAATCGGTCATTGTAAGTACGAGCATTACCAACCTTGACGTTTTTTCGGTGGTGATGGATTCAAGCAATGCTTACGCCAACTCTATGCGTGTGAAGAATGGAATGGTTGTTCAATCGCACAACTTTGAAATAAAACTTCAGATTGAAGAAGAAAAGGAAAGCATCCTATCTTTTGTGATTGCGGAAATTCACGAGCGGCTAGGATTTGTTTCACGTGAAGTGGTGGTGCCATTCTTACCCGATCAGGAGTTTCCAAATTCAACTTATACCATTCCGCAGCGCGGAGATAAACTGAAGTTGCTGGAACTATCCGAAAAGAATGCAAAAATGTTTAGGATGGAGAAACTGAAGCAACTAGAGAAGGTTGATCCTGAAAGGCACACGGCCAGAATACTGAATACCATCAAGAAAGATTTGCAGTTGGATGAACTTCCTGTTCATATTGAATGCTTCGATAACTCCAACATTCAGGGAAGTAATCCGGTGGCGGCATGCGTGGTGTTTAGGGATGCAAAACCATCGAAAAAGGATTACCGCCACTTTAATGTGAAAACGGTTGTTGGTCCTGATGATTTTGCCTCGATGCGTGAGATTGTATATCGTCGCTACAGAAGAATGCTAGATGAGGGGGAAAGTCTCCCAAATTTAATTGTTATAGATGGTGGAAAGGGGCAACTTTCAGCTGCAGTTGAATCGCTAAAAAAGTTGGATATAATCCACAAAATACCAGTCGTTGGTTTGGCTAAAAAAATGGAGGAAATTTACTTTCCAAACGATCCTATTCCGCTGTACCTCGATAAAAATTCGGAAAGCTTAAAGGTTCTCATGCATATACGCGATGAGGCACACCGTTTTGGTATTACCTTTCATCGAAATAAGCGATCGAGCAGTTTCATAAAATCGGAAATAAAATCAATACCAGGTATTGGTGAAAAGAGCGCGATGGAACTCTATGGAAAGTTTAAAACCGTGGCAAAAATGCGCGAAGCCTCAGAGGAGGAAATCGCTCAAGTTGTTGGAGCACATCGGGCAAAAATAATCTTCGAGTACTTCAATTCGAGTAGCAGCGATGGCAGTCAAAACTATTAGCGCTATATTTGTCGCAGTAAAATACTTGGAATGATGTCTGGTGATACGCTGAACGTAAAGAAGGAAACCCCAAAGGTAGAACAGCAACAATTGACCTTAAAACCGGTTAATGTTGCTGTCGTAAAACTCTATACGGCTACCTATTATCCAACGCTTTTGGCTACAGATATCGATAAAGGTTCTTATAGCAGCATTTTATCTAAAGAAGCGCTTGAAAGCATATTGCCATCGAATATTATGCAAAAGGCTGCTGCTCCAAGTGAAGAGGAACTTGCTAATTTTAGGTTTTTCGAGCATGGTGGGGTATCGGTACCTCTTGAGGAACTTCAGGTAAATACTGCGCCTGAAAGTGCCTTAAATGACACCGTCAGCATTCAGCATCCAGCAACAGTTTCGGATACTCTTACCAGAGTAGGGCAGGATTCGCTTGCTCTTAGACCTGCTATAGATTCGCTTCCTGCTGTAAATATACCGGAGCAATCTTTCCGCTTTTCGGATATTGACTCTTCGATGCTTGCGCGATTTGATATACCAGAATTGATTTCGCGTGACTCATACATTTTGCTTGAGAGCCATCCTGAACTAGTTTTTGGAAAGTATAGCAGACCTGCTCAAGTTATACATGCCTCAAGTGTGGGAATCGCAAAAGAGCGTGATACGCAAAATCTTGGTTTTATCAGCTTTTGTATGCTAACACTTGGGCTTATACTGTTTATTGTAAGCCTTAAGTTTCAGTATAAGAATGTTGAACTGGTTGTTAAAGGTTTTTACAGTTTTCGTGAGGCACGTAAAATTTACCAGAGTCGTTCGCTTAACTTTAAGCGTTTTGCTAGCCTTTCTACCATTTTTTATCTTCTTACCTTCACCGTTTTCCTTGTGCTTCTAGTACAAAAATATGCTGGCAACACTGTTAAGGAACTAGGTATACTATCTACCTATCTTGCTGCTTTTGGTTTGCTGCTTGGTCTCTATATGCTGAGAATTTGGGCTTGGAAAATGTTAGGTAACGTTAGTAGAAACAAGGAGTTGTTCAAAGAACTTGGCTTTAGCCATCTGATTTTTTATGCTGTTTTTGCACTTTCAATTTTCCCCTTACAAATTGTAGCTTCGTACACCATTAAGTCTGCTTCCCTATTTTTTATTCAACTATCTATTTATATTATTTCCATTATTTTACTGCTATTCATCATTAGAACATTAAGACTATTTCTCAGCTACAGAGTTTCATTTTTCTTTTGGTTTTTATACTTTTGCACTCTCGAAATACTACCCGTGTTGCTAGCACTTCATTTTGCTGGAATCGTTGGTTAAGTATTGGTATTCAATAATTATTAAAAATTTACAGCCTTGAAAGTCAAGAGAGTACTTATTTCGCAGCCTGATCCTGGTTCCGAAAAGTCACCGTACCAAGAAACTGCAGAAAAGTATGGGCTCAAGATTGATTTTCGTCCTTTTATCAACGTAGAGGGCGTTAACGCAAAGGAGTTCAGACAGCAAAAAATTGATATTCTTGCTCATACGGCTGTTATTTTTACCGCACGGACAGCTATCGATCACTTCTTCCGTATTTGTGAGGAGCTTCGGATTACGGTTCCTGAAACCATGAAGTATTTCTGCATTTCAGAATCTATTGCCCTTTACCTTCAGAAGTACATCGTTTACCGCAAGCGTAAAATCTTTTTCGGTAATGGTAAATTCGAAGATTTGATGGATTCAATTACGAAGCACAAGGATGAGAAGTTTCTTCTTCCGCTTTCCGATATCCACAAACCAGAAATTCCTAAGACGCTTGATAAGGCAAAAATTACCTACTCGAAGTCTATCCTGTTTAAAACTGTAAGCAGCAATCTTTCGGATTTGAGCTTGGATAAGTACGATTTGGTTATTTTCTACAGCCCTGCCGGCATCACCTCGTTGAAGGAAAACTATCCAAACTTCGATCAAGGGGAGAAAAAGATTGGTGCTTTTGGACCTGCCACCTCTAAAGCTGTAAAGGAAGCAGGTTTAAGTTTGGATATTGAGGCGCCAACACCCGAAGCTCCTTCGATGGCTAAAGCGCTTGAACTTTTCATCAAGAAGAATCACAAGGATAACAAGTAAGGCCCGCAGCCTAAACAATATAATCGCCTTAAAGCATATTTCGATTTGGAATTGTTTAAGGCGATTTTTCATTGTATGAGTCTCCTGAATTGTAGAGAACCTGATCTCTTCAACGTTTTGAGCTGATATGAGGAGAAGCTCTGCTGCCGGTTAGCTTATCGTTATGTTTTTATATAGGATGATTAGCTTACTTGGTAGGCTAAATGTGCGGGTGTAAACCTGCTTATTAATATTTTTGAATGTAACAGAACAGCCATGAAGGAGAACAGGTTTTATAAAACCGAACGGCTATGCAGCAAAAAAGATTTCGAGCAGCTTTTTACTGGTTCGAACTCTTTCTTTGTGTATCCCTTTAAGGTTGTTTACCGAACTGTAGATTACTCCGAAAAGGAGTATCTGAAGATAGGAATTAGCGTTTCGAAGCGTAACTTTAAGCGTGCGGTTAAGCGCAACTACATCAAGCGGAGAATTCGTGAGGCGTTTAGGCTAAACAAGGGGCAGCTAAAGTTGTTACTTGAGGAACGTAGAGTGGGGCTTCAAGTTGTGCTTGTGTACGTATCGAAGGAAACCCAAGAGTATGCTGATATCGAACCAAAAATTAAGATTGTACTTGAAAGGCTTGCTAAGAATGCTTCGAAGGATGCTGGTGTGGATACTTCTTCAGCCGATTAGGTTTTACCAGGTGGCAATATCGCCGCTGAAACCGCCATCGTGCCGCTTTACGCCAACCTGCTCGGCCTACGCCATTGAGGCGCTGAAGAAGCATGGACCAATTAAGGGGCTGGGGCTGGCAATTTGGCGCGTGCTCCGCTGTAACCCATGGGGAGGGAGCGGATACGATCCTGTACCTTAGCTTGTACGTTAACGTGTAATATCTTTTGTCGACTATGAATAGGATAAAATCTTTGATGAAGAACGCAAAACGGTATGCTGTCATCACCATTTCGAGCGTGGCCTTGTTTGCCATGTTCTCGTTTACCGCTCCTGACAAGACTAGCCCAAACTACAACTTTGCAAAGAGCTTGGACATCTTCTTTAACGTGCTTCGGGAGATCAATATCTTCTATGTTGATTCGGTAAAGTCGGAAGATTTGGTTAAAACGGGCATAAACGAGATGCTCTCTACGCTCGATCCCTACACGACCTACATCCCCAACGAGGATATGGCCGACTTCGAGTTTATGACCACTGGCCAGTACGGTGGGATGGGGGCGCTTATCCGCAAAACTGGCGACTATATCGAAATATCGGAACCCTACGAGTCGTTTCCTGCTGCAAAGGCGGGGCTTGTTCCTGGTGACTTGCTGATAGGCATCGACGGGAAGACGATGAAGGGGGTAGATGTTACGAAGGTGAGCGCCATGCTTAAGGGAAAGCCTGGTTCGAAGATGAACCTTAGGGTGGTGAAGCTGCGCAGCAAGGATACCGCTAACGTCGAGATCACCCGTCAGGTGATTAGGATCCCTGCGGTTCCATTTTACGGAATTGTGAAGGATAAGGTGGGGTACATTCGCTTTACCAACTTTACCACCGACTGCAGCAAGGAGGTTAAGGAGGCGCTGATCAGCCTAAAGAAGCAGGGGGCTACCTCCATCGTTCTCGATCTTAGGGGAAATCCTGGCGGATTGCTCAACGAGGCCGTGAAGGTGGTTAACCTTTTTGTTCCACGTGGACAGCTGGTGGTGAGCACCAAGGGTAAGATCAAGGAATTTGATGCAACTTATAAGACTGAAGCCGAGCCGGTAGATACAAGTATTCCGCTGGTGGTGCTGGTTAACAGCGGATCGGCTTCGGCCTCCGAAATTGTTTCGGGATCGCTGCAGGATTTGGACCGCGCCGTTGTTGTTGGCAACCGTACCTTCGGAAAGGGTCTTGTGCAGACCACCCGCCCCGTTGGGTACAACTCGCAGGTGAAGATAACCACCGCCAAGTACTACATTCCTTCGGGCCGATGCATTCAGGCACTCGACTATAGCCACCGTAACGCCGATGGTAGCGTTGGAACTGTGCCCGATTCGCTGATTACCGCCTTCAAAACTAAAAACGGGAGAACCGTTTACGATGGTGGGGGTGTTATGCCCGACGTAAAGGTGGATTTCGAGCAGATGAGCAAGATTGGGATTAGCCTAGTTGGCCGTGGGCTTATTGGAGACTACATCAACGAGTACTACGTTAAGCATACCGATGTTCCGAATATCCTCGGCTTTAAGCTGACCGACGCCGACTACGATGATTTCGTCCGCTTCCTCGAAAATAAGGAGTACGACTACACCACGCAGACCGATGTGCTGCTGAAGCAGCTAGAGGATGCTGCCAAAAAGGATAAGTACTACGCCCATGCCCAAGGCGAGATTGAGCAGCTGAAGAAGCAGCTCTCGCATGATAAGAAAAAGGACCTTGTGCTCTTTAAGGATGAGATCAAGTCGTACCTCGAGGACGAGTTTATTGGGAGGTACCACTACCAAAGGGGAAAGATTGAGCGCTCGCTGATTAACGACCCTCAGGCGCAGCAGGCCTTTAAGCTGGCCGGAGACGAAAAGAAGGCGAAAGAGCTGCTCACCCAAACGCAGACCAAGAAGTAAGCTAAGAATATCAAAGCCCGTTGAGCATTGCTCAACGGGCTTTTTTTATGGGGTGTTGTTTTCTGCGGTTGCCTATGCCACTTGGCTAAGCTTTTCATCCTAGCTATCCGCTTTTGTACCTGATTAGCTCCAGCATATAAAGTCCGAGTTCAGCTAATTCTATAAAACTCTTCGGTCAATTCAGCATATAGCATGATGGGCAAGGGGTGACACCTTGCGGTTAAGCAAATTCTTAATCTAGGAGCGTGTAACCTTATGCAGTGCAGGTACTACTTTTCGTTGCATAGGTTGCTGAGCAGCTCGGATGCCTCCTCTACCTTGTCGGTTGGTATGCTTTGGATCAGCGCCTTTAGCTTGGCCTCGCTGGCTTGGTTCCGGCGAAGCTTATCTAGCGGATGGTCGGACTCGGGCGTGCGCTTCTTGTCTGGAATCCATTCCATTAGGTCGTTGGGGGTACAATGTAGCAGCTTGCATAGCCTTTCGAGCTCCTTAAAGCTTACCATTTTGGGGTTGCTGAGCATTCGATGGCACTTGTAGTACGGAAATCCCTTGCTTTGGAGGAAAGCAACGGGCTTACTATGGCCTCGGAGCAGGATGATGCGCTCCAGATTGTAGCAAATCATCGGTTTTGGTTTTGTTATATAGGCAATTATAGGAAAATTTGTTCTTTTTTTCGATGTTTTAGATAAATTTTGTGCTCCGATGGGCGTTTTTTCCCCGCAGCCTCCCGATTTGCTCGAAGAAGTTGGCACATGGTGTACGTGTTCTGACGAATTGTGTGGCAAACCTTGCAAATTCTGTTAGAGATGTGTGAGATACCATGCGATATGTGGCGTATTGCGTATGTAATATGACAAAATATGCAAGAAATGTGGCAGGTTGTGTAGCCTTTGTTAGCATCAACGGGCTCTGTAGGGGGTAAATGTCGCTAGTAGGGATGGGTATTTCGGCGAAATTGTACGTTTGGCCACAAAAAATGCCGGACTGGATAAGGAATCCAATCCGGCATGCTATTTTATCTTCAAATCGTCCTCGGTGGGTTCGTATACCAGTGGCGAGGTTGAAACAAAAAATACCGCAGGTTTTGGTCCCTTTTACGGGCGCTGCGGTGCGGGCTTACTTTTTGGCCTCTTCGGTGGTGCCGTTGAGCTTATTCTTCAACTTCTCGAAGTAGGGCTTTGTCCATTCCTCCTTTATTGAGGCTATTCTAGTATCTATGTAGGCGTTGATGGTGGCAATGGCGCTCTTGTTTTTACTATCGGCAACCAGTGGTATTATTTGGAAGAGGATAACGTGACATTCTTCGTCGGTAAGCTCAACTTTTTTCATCGAACCATCGACAATAGCGGCAATGGTGCCGCTATTCTTGGCAAACTTGGCATCGGCTAGGTCGAGGATCAGGAAGTACTTCTGGATGTTGGAGGGTTTGCTGGCGTTTACCAGGTTGCGGAACTTCTGTGACTCCTCCTTGCTGTACACCGCACCCTTGCGGTTGATCAGGAACGACATGGCCTTGTCGGTAAAGACGCTGGTGATCTTGGCATCGACAGCTGAGTCGCCAACGGCATCGGTAAACTTGATGCGGTTGGTGAGAATGAAGAGAAATTCCTTGCTCGACGCGTTGTTGATGAAGTCGTTGTAGATGTTCCAGCTATCTTTGGTGATCCTATCCTTCTCTTTAAGCGAGCGTAGGTAGGCGGTGGCAACCACTTTGGCGGTATCCTCCATATAGGCCTCCTTTAGCGTGTTCAAGTAGCCCTTTACGAAGGCGGGGGTACGATCTCCTGCCCTGTAGGTGGCCTGTTGGGCGGCCAGCGAGGTGGCTGGGTTAAGCCCGGCCTTCACCTTTTCGAGGAACTCATCGGCTTCGCTGCTGCCCACTATCCTGTGGACGAGGTTGCCTGCGGTATCCAGGATCAGGAAGGTGGGATAGACATTTACGCCGTACTTTTTGGCGAGGGTAACCCCTTCGCCCTTCTCCATGTCGAACTTAACGCTGACGAAGTTGGCATTCATAAAGTCGGCCACCTTATCCTGCGTAAATACTTTCTTGGCCATGTACTTGCAGGGGCCGCACCAGCTGGTAAATCCATCCATAAAGATGGGCTTGTTGGCGGCTTTCGCCTTGGCGAGGCTGATGGCAAAGGTGGTATCCTCGAATTGTACGCTGCGGTTTTGCGCTTGCAGGCTTCCGGCAAAGAGCGCTGGGAGCAGGAGTAGGGCTGCTGCTAGTTTTTTCATTGATTTTCTGTTTATAATGGTAATTTGTTTGGATTTGCTCTTTAGCTTGATGCTGCTTTGGGAACCTGCGCCAGCTGATGGGTACCGCTAGAGGCCCAGCTTCTGCTTTACCAGCTCGACGACCTTGGCTAGGCTGTTCTTCGACTCGATAAAGTTCAGCTGGTCGATGTCTAGCACCAGCAGCTTGCCCAGCGTGTAGCTGCTTATCCAGGTTTCGTAGTGCTCGTTTAGGTTGCTCAGGTATTCGGCGCTGATTTCCTTCTCGTACTCGCGTCCGCGGCTGGTAATCTGGCGGATTAGCGTCTTCACCGAGGCCCGGATGTAGATCAGCAGGTCGGGCGACTGCACCAGCGAGGTGGAAATGTCGAAAAGATCAACATATGTCCTGTAATCCCTCTCGTACATCAGCCCCATTTGGTAGAGGTTGGGGGCAAAGATATGGGCATCCTCGTAGATGGTTCTATCCTGAATAACATTCTCCTCACCTTTCCTCAGCTCGACGGTCTGTTTAAGGCGCGAGTGTAGAAAGTAGATCTGAAGATTGAACGACCAGCGAAGCATATCGCGATAAAAGTCGTTGATGTAGGGGTTTTCGTCAAGCCCCTCGAACTGTGCCTTCCATCCAAGGCTTTCGGCAAGCATCTTGGTAAGGGTTGTCTTACCGCTGCCGATGTTTCCTGCAACTGCAATCTGTAACATCTTTCGAAATCATAAGAATTTATAAACTATAAGAATGCTTAAACATAAAAATGTGACGAAAGTGGTGCTTTAGCGCATGGTTATGTTTATAGCTAAGAGTGCGTTGATGTAGTCGCGGCTGTTGTACAAGCGTGGAACCTTATGCTGGCCGCCCAGCTTGCCATTTTGCTTGAGCCATTGGTAAAAAATACCCTTTTTTACGGAATGAACGATAGGAAGTTGCAGGGTAATGCTCTTAAACCGCTTGGCCTCGTAGTCGGAGTTGAGCCGGATGAGGGCTTGGTCGAGCGCATCGGTGAACTCGGCAAGGCTTTCGGGCTCCTTTTCGAACTCGAAGAGCCACTCGTGCCCACCCTTTGCGTTGGCATCCATGTAAACGGGGCCTGCGGTGTACTCGCTGACGATGGCGCCCGTCTTTTCGCAGGCAAACTTGATGGCCTGCTCGGCGTTGTCGACAATTAGCTCCTCGCCGAAGGTGTTTATGTAGTGCTTGGTGCGTCCGGTGATGCGAATCTTATGAGGATAGAGGCTGGTGAACTCCACCGTGTCGCCAATAATGTAGCGCCAAAGCCCGCCGTTGGTGGTTATTACGATGGCGTAGTTAACCCCCGTCTTCACATCGGCCACCGTAAGGGGCGTAATGCCCTTTTCGAAGAAGCGATCCATGGGGATGAACTCGTAGAAGATGCCGTAGTCGAGCATCAGCAGCATATCGTTGCTATTGGGGTCGTCCTGAAGGGCAAAAAATCCCTCGGAGGCGTTGTAGGTCTCCATGTAGTTCATGGAGTCGGAGGGTAGCAGCCTTCGGTACTGCTCGCGGTAGGGCGTAAAGCTAACTCCACCGTGGATGAAGAGCTCCATGTTGGGCCACACCTCCAGCAGGTTGCTCTTTCCGGTCTGCTCCAGGATGAACTTCATGAGCACCATGTTCCACGACGGTACCCCGGCGAAGTAGGTAACGTTTTCGGGGATGGCCTCTTCGGCAATGCGGCGCATCTTCTCCTCGAAATCGGGGATGAGGGCCACCTTTTGGCTGGGCGTACGGAAAAGATCAGCCCAGAATGGAATATTTTCGATGAGGATGGCCGATAGGTCGCCGGTGAAGGCCCTTTCGTTGAGCTTGTCGATCTGATGGCTGCCACCAAGGGTCAATCCCTTGCCTGTGAATATCTGCGTGCCGGGATGGTTGTAGTTGTAGACGGTGAGCGTATCCTTTCCACCCTGAAAGTGGATGTTGTTCAGCGACTCTTCGCTAACCGGAATAAACTTGCTCTTATCGTCGGTGGTCCCCGACGACTTTGCAAACCAGCAGATCTCCGATGGCCAGAGCAAGTTCTGCTCTCCCTGGCGAATTCTCTCGATAAACGGCTTCGCCTGGTTATAATCCTGAACGGGCGACCGCTGCTGAAACATTTCGATGCTCCTTATCGGGGCAAAATCGTGCATTTTTCCCCACTCGGTGCCTTTTGCCGCGTCAACTAGGCCCCTTATAACGGCCTCCTGCGCTTCAAACGGCTTCTTTCTGAACTCATCGATGCTTTTAAGGCGCTTTGTGCTAAGAAAATTTACTATGGAGTTAATTATTGGCATATAACGGTGGTTCTATTTAGCACCCAAAGATATATATTTGCTTTTTTTAAGCAAATAAATGGTAAAATTTGAGGTAGAATACCCTACTTACACGCAAACCTTAAGGGCTTGCAGGTGCTCGGTGCTGGCAATGCAAACCGGGTTGAAGGTTTCTGTGCCGTAGTCGTAGTCGAAAATGGAGGTGGAGAGGTTGGGATGGAAAAAGTTTTCCATTTGCGAGATGGGCTGGCCCATAAGGTGGCACATCAGTATCCTAAGCGCCCTACCATGCATGCAAACCACCACGTTGCTCTCACTTTTTTCGGCTAGGACAACCTCCAGCGCCTTCTTCATGCGGGCTTGCACCTCGTTGGGGCTTTCTCCTCCGTCAACCTTTGCATCCCCGTTGTTCTTTCTCCACTGTACGAAGAGGTTTTCGAGGACAAAGGCTCCGTTGGCATCGAACATCGCCTTGCCTTCCATGGTGCCGAAGTCCATCTCGTCGAATCCCGAAAGAATTTCGTGGGGGATGCCGCTCTTTATCAGCGGTGCCATGGATTGGTGCGTGCGCTGCAGCGACGAGGTGTATACTTTGTCGAACGGAACAAGCTTATAGTGCTGGTAGAATGCCTCGGCCTGCTGTTGGCCAAGGGCATTGAGCGGTGCGTTAACGCCCCTGCCCTGAATAAGGTTCTTGTTGTTGCAGTCGGTTTCGCCGTGGCGAACAAAGTAGATGCGCTTTTTCATTCTATTCCTAATTTGCAGCTCAAATATAGAATTTTGAAAACCGATACTGTCGGATGCTCGATAAATTAACAGGCGATGATTGATGTTGGGCGTGCCCCTGCTCTTGTTCGTTCTCTTTTCTGCGCCAAAGCTGGTAATTGTGATATTTGTCACCGTACAAATGGCGCGAAAACTTTTAATTTGCAGGACAATTGAGTATAAATATTTACGGATATGGGGTTTTTCAGCAATCTTTTTGGTACAGCACCCAAGGTAGACTTTAAGGAGCTTGTTGCACGTGGAGCAATAATTATTGATGTACGAACTCCTCAGGAGTTTTCTACAGGTAACATAAAGGGATCGGTTAATATTCCCGTTAGCGCTTTGCCCCATCGGGTGGGAAGCCTTAGTAAGCAAAAGCCGATTATTGTATACTGCGCGTCGGGCTCGCGGAGCGCCTCGGCTAAGGGGTTTTTAGATCAGCAGGGATTCGCCGAAGTGTACAATGGTGGCAGCTATCGTGCCCTTTACAGGCATTTAAATGAATAGCGACTTTAAAAAAATCATATCGCTTTGGCGAAAAGCAAAGAAGGGGCTACATGGCCCCTTTTGCTTAATGTATGCGTTGATGTATTCCAGATCTTCGAGGGTAAACCTGCATCAGTTTACCACCACCAGCTTAAAGTAAGGCTCCAAAATACTCTTAGCACGATTCAGCTGCTCAGGAGTATTCTCAGGAACACCTTCTAGCTGATACTTCATGTTCAGATGCTCGTACTTATGCTTGCCTAGGGTGTGGTAGGGTAGTATTTCGAGGCGTTCCACGTTCTTGAAGTCCTTAAAGTGTTCTCCAAGCGCCTTCATATGCTCTTCCTGATCGCTATATCCAGGAACAAGCACGTAGCGAATCCACATTTTAATGCCATTATCCTCCAGATAGTTGGCCATCTTTAGGGTTCTGTCGTTTTCGTGGCTGGTTATTTTGCGATGCCAATCGGAATTAAAGTGCTTAACGTCGAGCAGGACAAGATCAACATACCTAAGCAGATCCACAACGTCGTTGTTAAATATGCTGCCGTTGCTATCCATGCAGATGTTGATGTTTTCCTCCTTTAATCTTTTAAACAGCGGAATAAGCGCCTTGGCTTGAAGTGTAGGTTCGCCGCCTGATACGGTAACACCACCTTTTTTGCCAAAAAAGGACTTCTGGCTAACGGCCATTCTAACAATTTCCTCAATATCGGTAGGTGTTCCGCCTTTTGGGGTAATGGTATCGGGGTTGGCGCAGTATAGGCACTTGAAGTTGCACCCTTGAAGGAAAACAACCAGCCTTAATCCCGGGCCATCAAAGGTTCCCATCGACTCGTATGAATGTACGTTTAGCATTATTGGGTGTAGCGGGTTATGTAAAGGTATCCCAAACAGGAGCAAAAACCTGTCTGGGATGAGATATGGTAGTCTTGTTAATTACATCTTTTCGAAGAAGCTGCGCGATATTACCTCTAGCTGTTGCTCACGTGTAAGGCGAACGAAGTTTACGGCATATCCCGAGACGCGGATGGTAAGCTGAGGGTACTTTTCTGGGTTCTCCATAGCATCCTGAAGCATTTCGCGGTTCAAAACGTTCACGTTAAGGTGATGGGCACCCTTCGAGAAGTAGCCGTCCATCATCGAAACAAGGTTGTCGAGTCTATCTTCGAGCGTTACCCCCAACGATTTAGGAATAATGGAGAAGGTGTTCGAAATACCATCCTTAGAGCTGTCGTAGTCGAGCTTTGATACAGAGCTGAGCGATGCAATTGCTCCCTTCGTGTCGCGTCCGTGCATTGGATTGGCCCCTGGGGCAAAAGCAACGCCTTTAGCGCGGCCATCGGGCGTAGCTCCCGTCTTCTTTCCGTACATTACATTTGAAGTAATGGTTAAGATAGAGAGAGTAGGCTCTGCGTTCTTGTACGTTGGCTGCTGTTTCAGAAGCGAGTTGAAGTATGTTGGGATCTCAACGGCAAATTGGTCAACGCGGTCGTCGTCGTTTCCGTAGTAGGGAAAGTCTCCGTCGATATCGAACTTAACCGCTAGGCCATTTTCATCGCGGACAGGGGTAACCTTGGCGTACTTGGTGGCAGATAGCGAGTCGGCAACAATCGACAGACCGGCAGCGCCGTAGGCAAGGTTAATTTTAGGATCGGTATCGATAAGCGCCATCTGCGCTTTTTCGTAGTAGTACTTGTCGTGCATGTAGTGGATGATGTTCATCGAGTCGTTGTAGACGCGGGCCACCTCCTTAAGCACGATTTTGTAGTTGGCCATTACCTCGTCGAAGTCAAGTACCTCACTTTTTAGGGCAGGAATCCCCTTAACCACCTGCTTGCCGGTAATCTCGCAGTGGCCCTCGTTGATTGCTAGAAGCAGAGCCTTGGCAAGGTTGGTTCGAGCGCCGAAGAATTGGATTTGCTTTCCGATTTCCTGGTACGATACGCAGCAGGCAATACCGTAGTCCTCCGAGTCGCGGGTTTCGCACATCAAGTCGTCGTTTTCGTACTGAATGGACGAGGTGTCGATGGAAACCTTTGCGCAGAAGTGCTTGAAGTTCTCGGGAAGCGAAGGCGACCAGAGCACCGTCATGTTAGGCTCTGGTGATGGCCCAAGGTTGTATAAGGTTTGAAGGAAGCGGAACGAGGTTTTGGTAACCTTGGTACGGCCGTCGGCAGTTCTGCCACCAATTGCCTCGGTTACCCATGTTGGGTCGCCGGCGAAGATCTCGTTGTAGGCATCCATACGCAGGTGGCGTACCATGCGCAGCTTGATTACGAACTGGTCGATGAGCTCCTGGGCAAACTCTTCGGTAATCTTTCCGCTCTTTAAGTCGTATTCGATGTAGATATCGAGGAAAGATGAAACGTTGCCAAGCGACATAGCGGCTCCATCCTGCTCCTTAACGGCCGAAAGGTAGGCCATGTACACCCACTGAACGGCTTCTTGGGCGCTACAGGCAGGACGAGATAAATCGAGACCGTAAATTGTGCCTAGCTCCTTAATCTGCTTAAGCGCTTTAATCTGCTCGCTTACCTCTTCGCGAAGGCGAATGCGGTGCTCGGTCATTGGGCCACCTAGGTTGGCGAGGTCGTGCTTCTTGGTCTCAATTATACGGTCGATACCGTAAAGCGCCAAGCGGCGGTAGTCGCCAATGATGCGGCCACGGGCGTAGTTATCGGGTAGCCCGGTAAGGAATCCTAACGAGCGGAAGAGACGAATTTCGTCGGTGTAGGCTTCGAAAACGCCATCGTTGTGGGTTTTTGCGTAGCTGGTAAAGATCTCCAATACATGGGGATCAACTTCAACGCCATGCTCGCTGCAGGCTTTCTGAACAACCTTTATTCCGCCGTATGGCTTCATTGCGCGCTTAAGCAGCTCGTCGGTTTGGAGGCCAACGATAAGCTCGCTCTCCTGGTGGATGTAGCCCGCCTTATGCGAGGTGATACTTGATACCACCTTGTTGTCGATTTTGCGAACGCCATTGTTTTCACTTTCCTCCTTAAGCGCCTGCTTGCAGATGTCCCAGATCTTTAGGGTTCGCTTGCTGGGGCCAGATAGGAAGGATGCATCTCCCTCATAAGGGGTAACGTTTTTGTTTACGAAATCCTTGACGTTGATTTCGGCTTGCCAAACCCCTTCGTTGAATTTGATGTTTTGATCCATTTCTATTGTAAAGATTGTTGTTTGCAAAATGGGCATAACTCTCCCGTTCTAACTCGTTGTTAGGCTCTATGTGGTTCGATTAAAAAATGTGGTACGGCTTCAGCCAACCGTGTGATATGCGCCTTCTACTGCTAGAAGATAATTCAACGGGATGCGGATTGAACTTAATAAGAAACATTCCGTGCGCAAAAGTAACTCCTTGTTTAGAATTATTCAAAAGAACGGGGAGGGGGGGAGTTATATAACGTTTGTAATTTGTTAATGAGCTTCAATCTGAGAGAAAGTGGCTTAACTAGCTTAAAAGAAGAAAGGCCATCCCTCTGGGGACAGCCTTTCCTGTATGGTGGTTGGTTCTTATCTTCCTACTGCTTTTTTTGTATGATTGGTTTCGTCCTCATCGTAGATCTCGTCATCGAACTCTTCGTCCTGTTCTTCGTCGTACTCTTCTTCCTCAAAGTCTTCGTCGTCGAGCTCTTCCTCGTCTTCTTCTCCGTCATCGTAGAAGTCGGCAATAGATTCGCGCTTGTACTTGTGAAGATCGTACTCCTCTTCGAAATCATCGACATCGTATAGCTCTTTCTTTTCGTTTTTTGGCTTTTTGTCGGGGACTAATTTTTTCCCTTTCTTAGCATCGCCAGAGTCGAAAATATCCTCTTTTGAGTTAGGTCGAAATTCTTTATTTGCTTTCATTTCGGAGCCAAATTAATAAAATTACCGGATGGTATTAGTTTTTGTTTTAGTTGTTAAACACTGTGGCAATAGCCTTTACTTACGGTGCAATTTTAAAACTTTTTTTGGACTTTAGTATATAGCCTGACAAACATTTTTTCTTTTCTTTCCTTATTTTTTTTCAAGGAGTTATGCTGTCTTTGGGCAACTTCACGAATTCTTAAAGAGGTCTTACTGCTTGTAAGACCTCTTGTGGAGCGGGCTGAGTTTGGTATTGGGCGTTACGAGAAGGCTTGGAAAAGCTTATTCCTATAAGGAAACGTTGTTCTTGGGGAAGGCGTCTGGAACGCTATCGTCGCCGAGGGTTACCTTCGCAACCTTCTTATCGAATGCCTGCTTTAATCTCCAGGTGCTGCTCTTCTCCCATACTTGGGCGGTTTGGGAGATGGTTTGGGTGGTTCCATCGGCGAAGGTGACGGTGAGCTTTATGGGGACGGGGAACAGCCCCTTTTTGTTAACCGCTAGGTTAACCCTATCGCCGCTGATGGTTACATCTTCGAGCGCCAGATCGGCGTAGCCGTACTCGTAGAACCAGGGGTTCCAGTACCACGAGTAGTCCTTTCCGGTTACCGAGTTGATGGTGTAGATGAGGTCGGTTGGCGTTGGGTGCTTGCTCTGCCAGCGGGTGACGTACTCCTTTATCACCTTTTCGAACGTGGCATCGCCCAGCATATCGTGCAGGAAGTAGAAGCCAACGGCGGCTCTTCCGTAGTTCTGCATAAAGCTGGTGGCCATGTTTAGGTTGGTGGATGGCACGGATAGCGGAACGTCGTTGGAGGTGCCCATTGCTCGTTTCGCCCACGCTGCGATGTAGTAGTGGGCATTCTTATTCCCGTACTCCTGCTCGATTACCTTAGGGATGAAGGTTACTAGCCCCTCGTCGATCCAGCCGTAGAGGGTTTCGTTGGTGCCCACCATAAAGGGGAAGTAGCTGTGGCTAACCTCGTGCGAGGTGACGAATGCCTTCTGTATCGGATCGCTTACTGGACCGTCGTTGCACATCATGGGGAACTCCATCCCGAAGTCGCCCTCGTAAACGGTCATGTGGGGGTAGGGGTAGGGCACGCCAATCAGGCTTTCGGAGAGGCGCTTGATGGAGTGCTGCGCTATCTGGGCAACGTTTTCGCCAGCCGATGAGCCAACCTTATACACGGCGTTCACCAGCACGCGGCGGTGGGTGGCGGGGTCGACCTCTAGGCTGGTGGCATCCCACACGTAGTGGTCGCTTACGCCAAAGGCAAAGTCGGTGACGTTGGAGGCCTTAAAGTGCCACACGTTTTCGCCATCAGCTTTAAGAATGCTCCTGCTGCTTACATCCTCGGCGGTAGCAATCCGCACCAGCTGATCGGACTGCTTGGCGCTGGCAATCCTTCCGAGGGTTTTCTCGGAGAGGATGTCGCCGGCGTTTTGCAGCTCGCCGGTTGCCCACGCAACCTGATGCTTTGGCAGGGTAATCTCCACATCGTAATTATTGTAGTCGTTGTAGAACTCCTGCAGGCCGGTGTAGCTGTCGGTGCTCCATCCGTTGATATCGTCGTAGACGGCCACCTGGGGGTAGAAGTAGGCCACGTAGTAGGAGGTGCTATCGTAGCGGCCCATGCGGAGCTGTGTCTTGTTGGGGAGGCTTACCCTCCAGGCGATATCCAGCGTAACCGGGGTTTTGGCCTTTACGCTTGGCTTTACGGGGATGATGGCGTTGGTGCCCGCGTACTTCAGCTTTTCGGGGGTAAATGGCACCCCATTTACGCGAATTTCCTTTAGCGCTACGCCGCTGTTCAGGTCGGCCGGATCAACCTCTTGCTGGCGCTCGGCCCCGGCCTTAAAGAGGTTGGGGTAGAGGCGAAGGATGATGCTTCGGAGCGAGTCGGGGCTGTTGTTCTCGTAGACGATGGTTTCGCGGCCCTCCAGCACGCCCGTCTTGGGGTCGAACGTGGCCTTAATGCTGTAGTCCGATCGGTTTTGGAAGTACTTTGGACCGGGCTTGCCGTCGGCGGTGCGCGTTCCGCGATCGATGGCCCGCTGCACGTTGAGCGGTACAAACAGCTTGGGCTGCTGCGCCATTAGCGGAAGGCTAAGTAGCAGGCAAAGCGTGGCGATGGTGGCTTTACGTTTCATAGATCAGCGTTGATGACGATAATTTTGCCTAAAGACGCACGTGGAACATCGATGTGACGGCGAGAGGAGCATCAAGTTGCGAAGAAATGGTTCCGAAAAGTCTATTGAACCCCAAACGTATTGTGTTTAGCTCCGCCACAGATTTTTGAACGAAAAACGCTCGATGATTAGTTCCGCCACAGATTTTTGAACAAAAAATGCTCGGTGATTAGCTCCGCCACGAATTTTTGAACGAAAAACGCTCGGTGATTAGCTCCGCCACGGATTTTTGGACAAAAAACGCTCGGTGATTGGCTCCGCCAGAGTCTGTAGGACCATCGAGCGTCGAAATGAGGTTATCCGCAAAAATTTGGAATCGTTAAAAGCGAATAAAACCTCAGATTGCGCGCTTTGGTGTTGCGTAAACGGCTAATTTCATCCGATCGGAAAAAAGTTACGCTGCTACTGTAATAGAACGTCCCCCAAATCGTCTTTAAGGAAACAAGCAACAAAAAATGCTCAACATCAATAGCACAACCATACGAAATCGGCTGCTTCGGGTTGCCCTCCGCCTGCTGGGGAGCAAGGACGATGCGGAGGATGTTGCGCAGGAGGTGCTGCTGAAGCTTTACCAGCGAAGCGATATCGGCGAGCTCAAGAGCGTGGAGGCCTACGCCGTGACGATGGCCCGAAACCTTTGCCTCGATATCAAGCGGAGGAGCAGCTGCCACCGAACCGTAGAGATCGAGCAGGCGGCCAACCGGCACGATGGGCAAACGCCCCATACGAGCCTCGAGCGGGCCGATAGCTACGGCTTCGTCCGCCAAACCATGGAGGAGCTGAAGGATACCTACAAGATGGTGATCCACCTGCGCGATATCGAGGAGCTGGAGTTCGACGAGATTGCCACCATTATGGACATGAGCGAGAATCAGGTGCGGGTGACGCTCTCGCGGGCAAGAAAAAAGCTGAGGGATGCCCTCGTAAACAGTAAAAATTTCGAAGATGGAACGATTGGAAGAGCTGCTGAACAGGTATTTTGAGGGTGAGACCTCGCTGGAGGAGGAGAGGGAGCTCCGAGAGCTCTTCCGCTCCACGCAAATAGTACCCTCGCAATGGGAGTGCTACCGCGACATCTTCGGCTACTTCGATAGCGAGCGGGCCATCGTAAGCGATAGGTCTACATCGCCCCTCCCAACAAGGCGTAGGGCTCGGAAGATTACCTGGCTGTCCACCGCCGCTGCCGCCGCTGCCTGCGTTGTGTTTGCCGCGCTCTACGAGGTAAAGGAGCCTATGGTAGCTACTCCGGCAAGGAGCCTAGCCCAGGAGGTAAAGGTCGTAAAGGTGGAGGAGGTAAACCGCATGGCCCCACAGCCCGCAAAGGCTGCTCCGGTTCGGAAGGTCAAGAGCCGGACTGCGAAAAAGGTTGCCCCAGTAAAGAAGATTGAGGAGTCCCAGCGTCGAATCGTTAAGCCTGCCCGAAAAAAGCACACCATCGATGCCCTCGAGGAGGTGAATGGCGTGGACAACAGCCTCAAGAAGTTCGAGGTGATCCGCGAGGTAAACCGCTCGCTCTCGCCGCTGTCGAGCCTGGCCTACCTGCAGGAGTACTGCCCCAAGGAGAAAAGTAACAATTAAAATAAAATTAGACTGCCATGAAAAAGTTTTCGATTATTACCGTACTAGCCATGGTTGGTACGATGGCCTTTACCAGCGTCGCATCGGCGCAGTGCAAGGTGGAAGATATATTCGCTAAGTATAAAGGCGATACCCGCTGCAACAGCGTAAACATGAGCAAGGAGATGCTCAGCGTTATCGTTAAGCAGCGTGGCGATGAAGAAGGATTCAATGATATTAAGAATCTCAGCAGCGTGAGAATTCTGACGGTAAAGGTTCCAAAGGATAATAAGATGTACGGTAACTCCTTTTCCTTTTCCTCTGGCGATGGTACTAATGTTTATATCGACGACGATGCCATTACCACAACATCTAAGGGAGACAGCAAGGATACCAAGGAGGCCATAGAGAAGAAAGTGAAAGAAAAGCAAGCTCAGAAAGAGGCCGACCGCAAGAAGAAGTTTGATGAGCTTATCGTCCTAAAGCAGCAGGTGAGCAAGGAAGTCGAAGGCTGCATCGAAGCCTCGAAGTACACCGAGCTGATGAGCATTAACGAAAATGGCAAGCAGGTAACCTACTATGCTAAGCAGGAGGCCGAAAAGATCAAGGAGTTTATTGTGGTAACCAACAGCAACAAGGAGTACAGCATCATCATCATCAAGGGTGACGATATCAAAATCCAATCGGTTAGCCGCCTGAGCGATATTATTCCTAGCGCCGATATCGATGTGGATTATCTAAACTAACCTCGAAAGGGTTAAATTGAAGTAAGTAAAAAGGTAGGGGCAGGTTTTAAACCTGCCCCTACTGTTTCAAAAATTCTGTACAAAATCCATTACCATTACGATTATCGCCGTAAAGAATAGCAATACTATAAGCAATATTTTAATCGTTTTGCGGTTCATCTAGGTTGATTAGCGCGAAGCATTTACCTCCGGTCGTTGTATTTCACAGGGATTTGCCATAATCAATTCGGCAATGCTTTCCAGCTTCCACTGCTGGCATTGCGCCCCATTCCAGTATATGTTGTGTACCCTACCGCTAAAGCAGGCATCTAGCACTCTCCCGGTTGCCTTGTGCACCAGGCAGCAGTAGCCATCGCCAACGTTATCAATCGACCATTTTTGGTTGTCGCCTCCATTCCATTGGCGGGTGAAAACGTCGCCTCGCGCGTTTCCTTCAAGAACCTGCTTGGTGAAATCTTGGATGATTCGATAGTAACCATCTTCCACCTTTTCGAATAGCCAGCGCTGGCTGTTTCTGCTGCCTAACTCGTTTGTGCACACAAGTTCATCTTCACAGTCCAAGACGCTACCAATGCTTCGGTTCGTGATCTTGAAATAGGTCTCTTGGATAATCATTTCTTTTAGTTTTTAATTTTGATTAGAGATTGCTTATACTCCATTCTCGTTTCCTCAAAAAAGTACGGAGGCAAATTACGGAGGCTCTGGTTGGTTGTCAATGATTCAGGGATGGGCCCGAGGCATAAACAGCACAAAATGGAGCTAAGGACTATGGCGCAGAATGGAAGGTTACAGGAAGAATACGAAGGTTTCATAAACCTTCGTAGAGACGGGTTTCAAAAACCTGTTAGGGTTGGTGGGATTGGTTGATATAAAAAAAACGAGAGGCAGGTATTAAACCTGCCTCTACCGCATTTCTAACGTCTAATATCTAAATTCTAATATCTCAAATTAATGTGCAATCAGCCAATTCTCGCCCACGCCCGCCTCGGCGGTGAGCGGAACGGCCAGCTGGGCGGCGCTCTCCATCTTTTCGACCACCAGCTGCTTCACCTCGTCGAGCTCGGGCTTGTACACGTCGAACACCAATTCGTCATGCACCTGCAGCGTCATCTTGGTGCGGAGGTTGCGGCGCTTTAGCTCTTTATGGATGGCAATCATGGCAATTTTGATGATGTCGGCGGCGGATCCCTGCAGCGGTGCGTTGATGGCGTTGCGTTCGTCGAGGCTGCGGCTCATGGCGTTGCCCGCGTTGATGTTGCGCAGGTAGCGCTTGCGCCCGAAGAGGGTGGTTACGTAGCCGTCGGCACGGCCCTGCTCTATCACGCGATCCATGTAGGCCTTTACGCCGGGGTACGACTCGAAGTAGCCATCGATAAGCTCCTTGGCCTCGCCCCTTGGTATGTTCAGCCGTTGCGAAAGGCCAAAGGCCGATATCCCGTAGATAATACCGAAGTTGGCCGTCTTGGCCCTGCCGCGCTGTTCGCGGGTCACCTCCGATGGTTCCACGTGGTACACTTTGGCGGCGGTTGCCGTGTGGATGTCGGCGTTGTGGATAAAGGCCTCCACCATCGACGGGTCATTGCTAAAGTGGGCCATCAGGCGTAGCTCAATCTGCGAGTAGTCGGCCGAGAGCACCAGATGGTCATCACCACCAGCGATAAAGGCGCGGCGAATCTCCTTGCCGCGCTCGTCGCGGATGGGTATATTCTGTAGGTTGGGGTTGTTGGAGCTTAGTCGGCCTGTTGCCGTTACCGTTTGGTTGTACGAGGTGTGGATGCGGCCATCCTTCTTGCTGATAAGGGCAGGCAGCGCCTCCACGTAGGTGGAGAGGAGCTTCTTTATGCCGCGGAACTCCAGAATCTTATCCACGATAGGGTGCTTGTCGCGCAGCTGCTGGAGCGTCTCCTCGCTGGTGGAGTACTGCTTGGTTTTGGTCTTCTTAATGGTATCGCTAATCTTCAGCTTTTCGAAGAGGATTATCCCCAGCTGTTTTGGCGAGCTGATGTTGAGCGTTGGATCGCCCGCCATCGCCTTAATCGCCTCGTCTAGCACCAGCAGATCCTTTAACAGCACGCCGGCGTACTCCTTTAGCGCAACATCATCAATCTTAACGCCCGTAAACTCCATATCGGCCAGCACGGGCATCAGCGGCATCTCTATGGTTTCGAAGAGCTCCACTAGACCCTGCTCCTTTAGGATAGGCTCGAGCTTGTTGCGCAGCTGCAGCGTTACGTCGGCATCCTCGGCGGCGTACTCGGCAATCTTCTCGAGCTCCACGCGGTCCATGGTGCCCTGGTGGATGCCTCTTTTGCCGATGAGCTCCTCGATCTCTACGGGCGAGTAGTGGAGGTAGGTCTCGGCGAGGTAGGTCATGTTGTGGCGCAGCTCGGGCTCTATCAGGTAGTGGGCAATCATCGTATCGAATAGCTTGCCGCGGAGCTCGATGCCGTTGGCCTTAAGCACCTGCAGGTCGAACTTGATGTTCTGCCCCGTTTTGCCGATGGTCTCATCCTCGAAAAGGGGGCGAAAAATCGCCATAATTTCGGCCTGACGGCCGGAGGTAACGGGCACGTACCACGCCTCGTGCTCGCGAATGGCAAACGACATGCCCACCACGCGATCCTCGAAGGGGTTCAGCCCGGTGGTTTCGGTGTCGAAGGTAAACTCGCCGTTGCCTCGTAGGGTGGCTACCAGCTCCTCCAGCTGCTCGTTGGTCTCGGCGATGTGGTAGGTGTGGGCGATATCCTCGATGGTGTTGTACGCCTTAACAGCGCCGGTCGCCGCCATGGGCGTATCGCCGAAGAGCGACATCTGCGCCGACTGCGGTGCGGCCTTTTCGGGCGCTGCGGTTGGTGCTGCAGCGGTGGGCGTCATCCCCATCTCCTTGAGGATGGAGGTAAACTCCAGCTCGGTTAGCAGCTCGGATAGGCGCTCGTGGTCGGGCTCCTCCATCACCAGCTTCTCCTCGTCGAAATCGACGGGCACGTCGAGCACGATGGTGGCCAGCCGCTTCGAGAGCATCATCTGCTCCTGGTAGCTGACGATGTTCTCCTTCTGCTTCCCCTTCAGCTTATCGGCGTTGGCCAGCAGGTTCTCCACGCTGCCCCACTCGCCGACGAGCTTGCAGGCGGTCTTCTCGCCCACGCCCGGCACGCCGGGGATGTTGTCGCTGGCATCGCCCCAGAGCGCGAGGATGTCGATCAGCTGCCGTGGCTCGGCAATGCCGTAGTGCTCGCAGATCTCCTTCGGCCCCAGAATCTCGATATCGTTATCGCCCTTTTTGGGCTTGTACATGCGGATGTGGTCGGTAACCAGCTGCCCGTAGTCCTTGTCGGGCGTCACCATGAAGGTGGTGTAGCCGTGGCCTTGGGCGCGGTGCGCAATGGTGCCGATGATGTCGTCGGCCTCGTACCCCTCTACCTCTAGGATCGGGATGTTCATCGCCCTAAGGATATCCTTGATGATGGGCGTCGCCTTGCGGATGTCGTCGGGCGTCTCGTCGCGGTGGGCCTTGTACTCGGGGTAGAGCTCGGTGCGGAAGGTAACCCTCCCTAGGTCGAACGCCACCGCTAGGTGCGTCGGCTTTTCCTTCTTGATGATCTCGAGCAGCGCACGGGTAAAACCGAAGATGGGCGAGGTGTTGAGCCCGGCGGCGTTGAGCATCGGGCGGTTGAAGAAGGCGTAGTGCGCCCTGTAGATGAGCGCGTAGGCATCCAGCAGGTAGAGGCGTTTATCCATGTTGCGTAGTATTTGCTTCCGGTTGATTTTGATACGGCAAGATAGCAAAAGAATGGGGGAGATTCTAACCGATGGTTTTACCACCCAAAGCGCTTCAAGAACTTCTTCTAGAAGAACACCTCCACCCTATAGCACAAAAAAGCCCGGGTTGCTCCAGGCTTTTTTATTCTCGTTTTATGGCGGTTGCAAAATACGTTTAAGTAATACGGCAATCTAGTCGCTTTACCTTGTTCGCTGATTAAACTTCGCTCAACAAGAGAAAGCTACGAACCAAGATCAACCATATTTTTAAGTTCTTGCATTGTTTTTTCACTATCACAAAACTCATGTAGTTTTTTTTCTAATGAATTAATAAAACTAATTGAAGCAATTCCGCTTTTAACTAAAAACAAATCTTGGATAAATTCGTCAATTACAATCCAATCCTTATCCTTAATGGTTTGCTTTTGCAAAGAAGTTCCTATTCGACTCCAGCCATCAATATCACCACCAAAGTATTTGTACACTTCCAATTTTTCTTGAGTAATCATGGTTTGAAATTGTAAAATTTAAAAGAATTTTTCCCCCAGTTCGCCGTAGCCTGCATCAGTGCACGAGGCTAGGAGAAGTTTGCAACTTCGACTTTGCTAAGTAGTGGGTTGGCTACGCCGAACTCGCGCAAAGCGCTCGGTTCAGACCGCAATCAAAAGTAGTAAAAAAGTTAAGCGTAGCCGTAGAGGTGAGTTGTGATTGTGGTGTCTAGGCGTTTCATTACAGTCTACGACCGCTACTTAAGTCAGACGGCATTGCAAATGCCGCCTAGCCCTGTGCCTTTATTTTACTCTATGGCTAGCAAAGGGGCTACCCTCGAAATTTGATAGTCGAGGATGTAAATTCAATGGTCGACCTTCAAAATTTGGTGGTTGAGGATGCAAATTCAATGGTTGACCCTCGAAATTTGATGGTCGAGGATGCAAATTCAAGGGTCGACCTTCAAAATTTGGTGGTTGAGGATGTAAATTCAAGGGTCGACCTTCAAAATTTGATAGTCGAGGATGCAATTTCACTAGTCAACCTTCAAAAGATGATCCGGAATATTTAATCCTTATTTGCTTTGATGCGCTTTTCTGTAATCGACCCCTTGTACGGCGCGCACAACGAATCGGTGGTGATCGTCAGCGCATTATTCTACCAGGATGTAGGGCGAAAAATGAGAGCCAGTATTATTTAGCTTGCATTTGTGGGCAATATGGAGTTTATTGCCAAAATCCGATTCCGGATAACGAAGAGACAACAAAACAAATTTTTATGTGTGGAATAGTCGGAGTTTTCGATTTGAAGTGTAAGTCGGCAGATTTACGCCCACAGGTGCTCGATATGGCCAAGCGCATACGGCACCGTGGTCCCGATTGGTCGGGCATCTTCTGCGACGACAAGGCGATCCTCGCCCACGAGCGCCTGTCTATTGTAGACCCCGAGTCGGGTCGCCAACCCCTTTACAGCAAAGACCGAAATTTGGTGCTCGCTGTTAATGGCGAGATCTACAATCACCTCAATATCCGAAATCAGTACGCCAATAAGTACGAGTTCCAAACCAACTCCGACTGCGAGGTTATCCTTGCGCTTTACCAGGAGAAGGGTCCCGACTTCCTCGAAGAGCTAAACGGGATCTTTGCCTTTGCGCTATACGACCGCGAGAAGGATGTGTACGTGATTGGTCGCGACCACATGGGCATCATTCCGCTCTACCAGGGATGGGATCAGTACGGCAACTACTACGTGGCCTCGGAGCTCAAGGCACTCGAAGGGTACTGCAACCGCATTCAGGAGTTCCTACCCGGCCACTACCTCTACAGCAAGGATGGCGAGATGAAGCGCTGGTACACCCGCGACTGGATGGAGTATGATGCCGTTAAGGATAACGAAACCGATATTGCCCTCCTTCGCAAGGCGCTGGAGGATGCCGTGCACCGCCAGCTGATGTCCGACGTGCCCTACGGGGTATTGCTCTCGGGCGGATTGGACTCGTCCATCATCTCAGCCGTGGCCAAGAAGTACGCCGCCAAGCGCATCGAGAGCGACGACACCAAGGAAGCTTGGTGGCCGCAGCTCCACTCGTTTGCCGTTGGCCTAGTGGGCTCGCCCGACCTCATCGCCGCCAAAAAGGTGGCCGAGCATATCGGAACCATCCACCACGAGATTCACTTTACCGTACAGGAGGGATTGGACGCCGTTCGCGACGTTATCTACCACCTCGAAACCTACGACGTAACCACCGTTCGTGCATCAACCCCAATGTTCCTGCTGGCAAGGGTTATCAAGTCGATGGGGGTAAAGATGGTGCTTTCGGGTGAGGGCTCTGACGAGCTTTTCGGCGGATACCTCTACTTCCACAAGGCGCCCGATGCCAAGGCGCTGCACGAGGAAACCGTGCGTAAGCTCAGCAAGCTGCACCTGTACGACTGCCTCCGTGCCAACAAGGCGCTATGCGCGTGGGGTGTTGAGGGGCGCGTGCCCTTCCTCGACAAGGAGTTTATGGACGTGGCTATGCGCATCAACCCCAAGGATAAGATGTCGGGCGACGAGCGCATGGAGAAGTGGGTTCTGCGCAAGGCCTTCGAGGATTACCTACCCGAGAGCGTGGCGTGGCGCCAGAAGGAGCAGTTCTCCGACGGCGTTGGCTACAGCTGGATCGACTCGCTAAAGGAGCTAACCGCTACGGAGATTTCCGACGAGCAGCTCGCAACCGCCAAGTTCCGCTTCCCGCTAAATACGCCAAGCACCAAGGAGGAGTACTACTACCGCTCGATCTTCGCCGAGCACTTCCCCAGCGATCAGGCTGCTGCCTGCGTACCATCGGTGCCATCGGTGGCTTGCAGCACGCCCGAGGCTATTGCGTGGGATAAGTCGTTTAAGGATATGCTCGACCCATCGGGCCGCGCCGTAAAGAGCGTGCATAAGAAGGGGTACAAGTAGACTACAAACTACAACTCTATAATCAGAAAGCCTGTAAGCATTGTGTTGCTTGCAGGCTTTTTTAATTATCCTTCGATTTTAGGAGAGCGCTTGATGTTATCAGCAAAGGATGTTCTGTGCTTATTCCCCTCCTTTTTTAAGGAGGGGTGCCCGTAGGGTGGGGTGGTTCTGAGCTGATTTTTTACCATATCGCTTTCTGTAATTTATAAATTACAACCACCCCCAGCTGCGCTGACCTCCCGCTTTAAGCGGGAGGTCAGCGCTAAATATACCTTATGCAAACTGTAAAAGAGGGCTCAGCAAGATAGGTGTTTTACTAGTACCCCTTTCTAGGCTTATAGTGCGTATGTAGCAGGTCGTGCGCCTTATGGCTGTTGGGTTCGCCGAGGAAGAGCTTGTAGAGCAGCTTCACCTCGGGGTTGTCGTGCGATTTGCGGATGGCCAGCCCCATGTCTTCGGCGTAGATGGCTGCAACCCGCTTCGAGCGTATCTCGCTGCTGGTTGGTATTGGCTGTCCACCACCTCCAATGCAGCCACCTGGACAGGCCATCACCTCTACGAAGTGGAACTGCAGCTCGCCGCTGCGGATACCTTCCACCAGCTTCTTGGCGTTGGCTAAGCCGTGCGCTACTGCCACCTTAAGCTCTACCCCTTCGAGGTAGCTGAACTCGGGTTTTACGTTGGTCAGCTTCAGCGAGGCTTCCTTAATGCCCCCGAAGCCACGAACGGGCGTGATGTTCAGCTTCTCGAACGGAACTTCGGTTCCGGTTACTATTTCCCATGCGGTACGTAGGGCGGCCTCCATCACCCCACCTGTTGCGCCAAAGATAACCCCGGCACCGGTAGATGCGCCCATGAGGCTATCGTAGTGCTCGTCGGAGAGCTTCATAAAGTCGATGCCCGTTTGGTGGATCATCATCCCCAGCTCGCGGGTGGTGAGCACGTAGTCTACATCCTGGTAGCCGCTGTCTCGCATCTCGGGACGTTTAGCCTCGAACTTCTTGGCCGTGCAGGGCATTATCGATACCGATACCATGTTCGATGGGTCGATGCCCTTCTTGCGGGCGTAGTAGGTTTTGGCGAGGGCGCCAAACATCTGTTGAGGCGACTTGCAGGTGGAGAGGTTGTCGAGCATGTCGGGGAATAGGTGCTCCTGGAACTTTATCCAGCCGGGCGAGCAGGAGGTCATCATCGGAAGGGCTACCGTTTCGTTGTCAACCAGCGCTCGTTTAAGGCGGTTGAGGAGCTCGGCGGTTTCCTCCATGATGGTGAGGTCGGCGGTAAAGTCGGTGTCGAGCACGCTGTCGAATCCAATCAGCTTTAGCGCCGATACCAGCTTGCCCGTAACGCGCATTCCTGGTGGAAATCCCAACTCCTCGCCCAGTGCGGCGCGTATGGCCGGTGCGGTTTGCACCACCACGTACTTTTCGGGGTTGTTGATGGCCTTCCACACCTCCTCGATGTAGGTTTGCTCTACCAGCGCAGCGGTGGGACAGCGGTTGACGCATTGGCCGCAGTTGGTGCAAATCACCTCCGATATCGGCTTGCCCATAAAGGTTGATATGAGCTGCTTGTCGCCCTTGTAGGCAACGGTTAGCGCTCCGATGTTCTGTAGCTCGTCGCAGGTGCGCACGCAGCGCTGGCAGCGGATGCACTTGTTGTCATCCTTTACGATGGATGGCGATGATCGATCGATCTTATGGTTCTTGAAGTTGAGCAGGTTCATGAAGGTGTATTCGCCGATGCGGTACTCGGCGGCCAGCTCCTGCAGCTCGCAGCTGCCGTTCTTGAAGCAGCGCGTGCAGTCGGCGTTGTGCTCCGACAGTAGTAGCTCAATGACATGCTTGCGGGCGGTGCGCACCTTCTCGCTGTTGGTAAGCACCTCCATCCCTTCGGCAACGGGCGTTGCGCAGGCGGCGGAAAGGAATCGGCTGCCCTTTATCTCCACCACGCACACGCGGCAGTTGCCGGCAATCGACAGGTCGGGGTGATGGCACAGCGTTGGGATGTTAAAGTTGAGCATCTTGGCGGCTTCGAGGATGGAGGTCCCTTCGCGAACGGCAATGGGGATGTTGTTTATCTTGAGGTTTACCTTAAACTCGTTCATGGCGCTAGGGTTTGGGGGTTAGTAGATGATCTCCTCGCGGAAGTTGTCGACGATGGAGTTGAAGGGGTTGGCTACCGACTGTCCGAGGCCGCACTTGGAGGCAATCTTCATGGTGGCGGCCAGCTTCTTCAGATCGTCAAGGTACTCGGGCTTGCGCTCGCCGCGCTTTACGGCTTCGATGCCCTTGAGCAGCTGCTGGCAGCCCACGCGGCAGGGTGTGCACTGCCCGCACGATTCCTCGCAGAAGAACTCGAGGTAGTCGTGCAGCACGTTGTACATCGAGCGGGTGGAGTTGAAGACCATCATGGAGCCCCCGGTGGGTATCCCCTCAAAGCCAATTATGGTATCGGCAAACAGCTTGCGCGGTACGCAGTGCCCCGAGGCGCCTCCAACCTGAACGGCCTTGGTGTCGCCATCGCCAAACTCGGCAACGAACTCGTCGAGCGGCATGCCCAGCTCCAGCTCGTAGATGCCGGCGATGGGGGTGTCGCCCGAAACGGAGAATACCTTCGACCCCGAGGAGTCTTTGGTGCCCATCTTGCGGAACTGCTCGGCGCCAAGGCGGGCAATCATGGTGACGTACACCAGCGTCTCCACGTTGTTGATTACCGTTGGCTTGCTGTCGAAGCCCCACTGAGTGGGGTAGGGTGGCTTGTTGCGGGGCTCGCCGCGCTTACCCTCCATGCTCTCGAACAGGGCGGTCTCCTCGCCGCAGATGTAGGCGCCGCTGCCGCTCTTTACGCCAACGGAAAAGCCCAGCTCGAGCTCCTCGAGCGTCTTGTTAAAGATTTGGACGTGCTTCAGCAGCTCGGGCAGCAGAAAGTTGTACTCGCCCCGCAGGTAGATGTACCCCTGGTGCGCGCCGATGGCGTACCCGCAGATGGCCATCCCGGTGAGCACCTTATAGGGGACGGTTTGCAGGATCTCGCGATCCTTAAAGGTTCCGGGTTCGCCCTCGTCGGCGTTGCACACCACGTACTTGACGGTGCTATCCTCGGTTTTGGCGAAGCGCCACTTCAGCCCGGTGGGGAAGCCTGCGCCTCCGCGCCCGCGCAGGCCGGAGTCGATCACCTCGAGGATGAGCTCGTCGGGCGTTTTCTGGACGGCGCGCTGCAGCGTCTGAACGATGTCGGCGTAGGGGGTGTCGAGAAATATCAGGTCAACCTTTTTCAGATTCTTCGATTCCATGGCGGCGGGTTTTTAGGGTCGATACTTGCTGATGATGGCTATGGCCGACTCGGGCGTTACGGCCGGGTAAACGTCGTTGTTGACGAGCATCACCGGGCCCTTGTGGCACCAGCCAAGGCAGTTGGCCGTTAGCAGGGTAAACTGCCCGTCGGCGGTGGTACCTCCAATGTGCGTGTCGAGGGCCTCCTCGAGCGCCGCAATCAGCTGGTCCTTGCCCTTCATGTGGCAGGTGATGGTCTTGCATACGCGGATGATGTTGCGGCCCCGGGGTACCGTATCGAGGAAGGTGTAGAAGGAGGCGGTGCCAAATACGTCGGCGGCCGAGATGTTGAACTCGCGGGCTACGGTCAGCATGGCCTCCTCGCTCAGGTAGCGCTCGTGCCCAACGATTTCCTGGAGCACCGCCATCAGGCTGCTGCGCTGCGTGCCATGCTTGTCTACGAGTTCGCGAACGAGTTCTTCGATGTGCGTCATAGCTGTACAGTTACTAGTTCTTGGGTAAGAGAGTTCGGTTACTACGATACCTCAGGGTGAAACGCTCGCGGTAGGAGTAATTTACTGGATAACGTTAGGGGGAATGGACTAGTTTAATTTTTGCTGCAAAATGTTGCGAAAGGAGCATCATCTGCTTAACAAAAGCTTATATTTGGATTCGGAAGCTAATATTTTGATGGCAAAACCTACAAATAGATTATGGATAGCAATAGTAGAGACCTAACGAACATCGACGACAAGCTTCAGGAGCTCGAAGAGCTGGCTGAGGTGATCAACTCCCTGCAAAAGAATCCGAACCATAACCCCGACGAGCTGGAGCTGCTGGCCGAGGTGCTGAAAACGCGCGCACATGAGCTGGAGTCCTTCCTGCTGAAGGCCAAGCAGGAGGTGGACAACCGGCTAGCGGCCCAATCGACCGCCTTCTACTTCCACGTAAAGGAGCTGGCCGATGGGGGCGATGCCGAGGCTCGGAAGGCTTACGAGGATCTCCGTCCGTTGTACGAGAATTACCTCCGCTCGTGCATCGAGCTCAACTAGCCAGGCCCTAGCGGTCGCCGCCTCGGCAACGAGCTTTCACGGTTGCGAGAGCGTTCCCGAGGGGTCGGGAATCAGCTTTCACGGTTGCGAGGGCATTCCCGAGGGGTCGGATATGAGCTTTCACCATTGCGAGGGCATTTCCGAGGGGTCGGGAACGAGCTTTCACCATTGCGAGGGCATTCCCGAGGGGTCGGGGATGAGCTTTCACCATTGCGAGAGCATTTCCGAGGGGTCGGGAATCAGCTTTCACGGTTGCAGGGGCATTCCCGAGGTTCGGGGCTACAGCTTCCGGGATTATTCACGGAACTGTGTCTACCCTATTTTTTCGGAAGCAGGAATTACGCCTGCCTTTTAGGTTAGGGCTGCTAGCGGGGCAAGGGTGGCGGAGGAACGGAGCCACTTGTATACCCTTGCCCCGCTAGGAGGCCTGGCCTTCCTTCGCGGGTGTTCTTCATGCTCCAAACTTGGCCATCCGCTCGGCAAATTTAATGCAAAGCTGCCCGTAGATGAGCTTCCACCCCGCAACTTCCCGCTTTGGGCTCGAGCTGATATCCCGAATAACGAGGTATATCAGCTTCTTGATGGCCATGTCGGAGGAGAAGCACCCCTTGGTCTTGGTCACCTTCCGCATGCGCCGGTGGATGCCCTCGATGGGGTTGGTGGTGTACATGAGCCGGCGGATCTCCCTGCCGAAGTCGAAGAAGGAGCTCAGCTTGTACCAGTTTTCCCGCCAGCTCTTGACGGCGGTGGGGTACTTCGTCCCCCAGCGCTCGGCGAAGCGCTCGAACTCCGCCTCGCCCGCCTCCAGCGTGGGGCTGCCGTAGATGGCCCGCATGTCGGCGGTGATGGCCTTGTAGTCTTTTTTAACCACGTACTTGAGCGTGCTGCGCACCTGGTGGACGATGCAGCTCTGGATGACCGTCTCGGGAAAGGTGCTGCTGATGGCCTCGCTGAAGCCCTTGAGGTTATCCGTGCAGGCGATCAGGATGTCCTCCACGCCCCGAAGGCGCAGATCCTGCAGCACCTCCAGCCAGAAGCGGGCCGACTCGCTCCCGGCAATGTAGATGCCCAGCAGCTCCCGAAAGCCCTCCTAGCTGACCGCGTAGACGTTGTAGAGCGCCTTGCCCTGCACTGCACCGCCCTCGCGGCACTTGAAGTGGATGGCGTCGAACCAGACTATCGCGTAGAGCGGGCTCAGCGGGCGCTGCTGCCACTCCTGCAGCTCGGGGATGAGCCGATCGGTGAGCTCGCTCATCTGGGCGGGCGAGAGCGAAAGCCCGTAAACCTCCATCAGCAGCTTCCGAATGTCGGCGTAGCTCATCCCCTTGGCGTAGAGCGAGAGCACCTTCTCGCAGAGCTCGTCGTCCAGCAGCACCTGCCGCTTGGCCACGATCTCTGGGGTAAAGGATCCGTTACGGTCTCTGGGGGGGCTGAGCTCAAACTCGCCGTTCGAGCTCTTAACCGTTTTGGTGGTAGCGCCGTTGCGCTTGTTGCCCTCCGAATCCTTCAGGTGCTGCTCCAGCTCCAGCGCTAGGGCCTTCTCCAAAAAGTGCTTGAGCAGCGGGGCGAACACCCCATTCTCGCCGCTTAGGCTCTTGCGCTCGTAAAGGCCTTTGATGGCCTCCTTCTCAAATTCCTCGTAGCTGAAGCTCGCTACTTTTTCTTCCTCTTTCATTGTCTGCAAAGTTATCGTTATCATTTTGCAGACACAGTTGCATGAACAGTCTCCAGCTTCCCAGACAAGCTCACCAGCTCCGCTCGGGGGGATGATAAAAGAAATAGTGCACCAAACCATACGACTGATTTGTTTACTTACCTAACCAAATCCTAGATCATGAAACAGCAACTGGGCACCAGCGGCATGAACACCTCGGAACTCTACGAGTACACCTCGCAGACGCTGAGCGTTGCCCGCCAGCATGGGCCTCTTCTGGTTTCGAAGTCGCCGCTCTACCTAGCCGTAGAGGCGAAGTTCAACAAGTACGACGAAGGCTTCAAGAAGGACGACAAGAGCATGCTCACCGATCCGATCTTGGCCTTGGATGCCGACCGCGATAGGGTGGTAAAGTGGCTTTACTACACCGTTATGGGCCTATCGTTCTCTTCTAATGCAACGTCGGTGGAGGCGGCAACGCTTCTGCTCTCGAAGCTCGACACCTACGGATTGGACCTGATTCGGAGCGCCTACAGCGAAGAATCGGCCATGATTAAGGGGCTACTCAACGATTTCAAGCAGCCAGACTATGCGGCGGCGGTGGCGAAAGCTGGCGTGCAGCCCATTCTGGACGAGCTGCAATCGGTACAGACCAGCTTCGACAAGCTCTTCGAGCAGCGCCGCGAGGCCACCCAGGAGCGGCTCGACATCGATGCGGCCAGCATCGCCCGCAAGGAGCTCGAAGCGGCCATTCGCGGCTTCCGTACGCTGGTTGCCGGCATGGCCATGGCCGAACCCACCTCGGAGTGGGGCAAGGTTAACGACCTGCTCCTCCAGCTCGACGCCGAGTACGCCAAAAAGCTACGCACCAGGGCCACCCTTCTCGCCAAGCAGAAGAAGGATTCCGAAAAGAAGTAGCCCTACACCCTCTTTCCGGGTTTGGACGCACTAAAGAGGGGCGATCTCCCCAAAGGAGGTCGCCCCTTGCTCTAGCCGCCTTTCCTCCGACGCCCATGGCTGCACGTAATGGGTTAATTTATTCTACCTTCGGCGGTATCAACAACGATATTTTTTTGTTTTTTTGTTGCGTTGAAAAGGGGATAATCGCTAATTACTTTACTATGAAAAGACAAACCACTTCTTTGCTGGCCCTTTGGGGAATTCTGCTGCTGTTTTCGGCGCTAATTTACTCTTGCGTATCGAACCAGGAGCCCATCTACACCGGAAAATGGGTAGCAATGGATAGCTCTCAGTTCTATACCCCCGACAGCTTAGTTCGAAAAACGACCATCAACCTTAGCGAATCGAAGTTCGTTATCACCAAATCGACAATTGTTGATACCGCAAAATCTTTCATTGATTCTCTTGAAATCAAGGGGAGGCTTTCGGTACTTGCAGAGAAAATCTGTTTTCTTGTAAATGAATTTTCGGTAAGACCAGACACCGCCAAGGGGTATGTTCCATTTAAAAGCGTAGATAACGACTACAAGAGGGTGTCCGAGGAGTATAAGATAGACACCATGCCTACCTACACATTTAGGGTGGTTAATAGCAGCACGCTGTTGCTGAAAATTGGTGATACCGAAAAGAAATATCATCGCGAGTAATCTACCAACGGTATATATAGATCTAAAACGGGCAACCCAGTAAAGGTTGCCCGTTTTCTTTGCGGCCTTTTTCAGATGCCTATCTAGAATTTCATGCTTGCTCTGATAGCGTTATCCGCTGGGTGGCTCACCCCTAAATTGGCTTTGCCCAAAGCGTGTGGATGCCGTACAGCAGCGCAGCGCCCAGCAGCACCACCACGGTAGCCGGAACCCCCATTGCCAACGCCCAAAAGCCGATAAACGATACGATAACAACCGTTACCACCTGCCTAAAATGCGACTTTATGTGGTTGATAGGCGAAACCCCCATCGACGAGGAGGCTAGTATGGTAATGTCGGAGTAGGGGATCAGCAAATCGCCAGCAATGGAGCCGCCAATTACGGCCCCCGATACGATGTAGACCATTTCGCCACCGCCGCCCAAGCCCATGGCCATTCCAAAGGCAATAGGCATCGTAATGGCCATCGAGCTCCAGCAAAAACCCGTAGCGACGCTTATCAGCAGCGCCATCACAAATACGATGGACGGAATCATCGGCGCGGTGATAAACGGTTCGAGTAGCGATACGATGTAGCCGCCCGTATTTAGCGTTGCCGAAACTTCGGTTAGCCCCGTTGCCCAAAGGATAATGAAGGCCGTGGGCAGCATATGAACTATTCCATTCTTAGATGAACTAAAGAACGATTTTATGCTGATAACCTTATTTCTAAAAAGAATTGTAGAAGAGTAGGCTATCGTTACAAGAGTAGCCCCGAATAGCACTTCAATCGTTGGCGAGTTACCAATAATGTCGATAGGCGTATATGTGCTTATACCTTTTACCTTAAGTGCAATAACACCGGCCACTATGGTTCCAACTATAGCTAGCGCAACCAGCATCACGATGGGGTAGATAAAGGTTTTGTGCGTAACCTTTGGATTGATGTTTTGCATCTCCTCAAAGTGTGCTTGTCCTCCCGATTTCATCCGCTTGCCCATCCATTTCCCCGAAAATGCGGAGATGAATGCGAAAAACAAGAGTAGGTAAATGAATATGTTATAAGGAATCATCTTTACCAAGTATTCAGTAGAGGAGATATTCAACCCGAAAGGTTTTCCGGCATCTACCATAAGCGAACCCTCGTAGGCCGCCCATGTTGAAACTATTGCGCCAGAGGCAATGGTAGCCGTGTTATCGATAAGGTAGGTGAGGTACACCTTAGGGATGCGCTGCTTGGCCGCCACCGAGCGCATAGAGGTGGCGCTTATTAGAATGCTGGCATAGTCGTCGAAAAAGAGGACAAGGCTGATGAGGAAGGTGGACACGCGCGTCTTTTGCGGCTTGTCGAGGTAGCGAATGATGTATTCGGCAAACTTATCAAAAGCGCCACTAAAGCGGAGCTGCTCTAGCAATGCCCCTACTGCTAGGATGAAAAGAATAATCATGTTGCGCTCGAAGTTGCTAAAGCAAAGCGCAACGTAGTGCAGCAGCTCCTTTGGCGATGCCGCAAGCGATGGGGCAGCCACAACGCTGCCTACCACAACCCCTAAAAACAGCGCCCAAGTAACCTTGCGCGTAGCAAAAGCCACAACAATGGTAACCAATGCTGGAAGGAGCGATAGAATACCGTACTCCATTTTTTATAATGATATTAACAGGTTCAACAAAACTGAGATATTGGTTGTATACAGGCGATCAAGCAAAACTTTGGCTAGGATTTTTGATGTAAGTATACCAAGAGGCTATTTATCCTCTCCTAATGAGGGGACAACTTTGAGTAGCTGTTATTGCTTATTCCTGTTCGCCAAAGTCTTGATACTAACATCTAAAATTTAGCATCTTACTGTACTACTGCATGCCCCTTGTCGGTAAGTTGCTTTTCCTCTTCGGGGGTGCAGACTTTAATTAGGCCTTCGTTTAGCCCGTGTATTTCCACATTATAGTCGCGGTACACCTGCAGGGCGTTTACGATATCCTCGGTAATAAGCTGGCCGGGAACAAGGAATGGTATTCCTGGAGGGTAAGGAACAATCATGGTGGCACAAATACGGCCAATGGCGTTGCGCAGCGGCATCATTTCGCCATCGGTGTAAAAGGCGAAGCGGGGCAGGTACTTAATTGGCGACAGCTTCAGCTTAAAGTCCTTCCATATCTCGTTTACGGCGGCCTCGGCTTGATTGCCGCTCATCCGCTCGATGCTTTCGAGGGCAAAGTAGAGGCGGTTGATCTTACTTTGGGTGGTGCCAATGGTAATCAGGAGCGTGAGGGTATTGAAGGTGGTCTTCTCTACCTGAATATTATGCTTTGTCATAAGGATGCGCTCCACCTCGTGGGCGGTGTAGCCCGAGTTGGTGACATCGATGGTGATCTTGGTCTTGTCTAGGCGAATGTTGTCGTTTGCCACTTCCTCCGAAATAAGATCTTCGAGTTCGAGTACCCTAAACTTCTTAAGCGAGTTGATCGACTTCTTGAGCATCTCCGAGAGCTTTAGCGCGTTGGAGAGCAGCGTGTAGCCTTCGAGTACCATTTGCTTGCGGGCAATGTCCAGCGAGGCAATCATGGTGTACTGCGGCGAGGTTGAGGTGTGCATGTTGAGGTTTTCGGTGAAGAACTCGCGGTTCTTCTCGAAATCGGGGTCCTGCACATGGATCATCGACGCCTGGCTGAAGGAGGACATAGTCTTGTGCGTTGATTGGGTGGCATAGTCGGCACCTGCCTCCATGGCGCAAGGCGCAAACTCGGGATGGAAGTGGGCATACCCAAACCAAGCCTCATCAACAATTATTTTAATACCCCTATCGTGAGCCTCTTTTACGATATCAGCTATATCATAAATTAAACCATCGTAGGTACAGTTGGTAAGGATTATTGCCTTGAGGCGTTTGCCATCGGCAATGGCCTTATCCATCTTTTCGATGATTTGCTTTTTGGGGATTGGCCCAAAGATGCCATATTTGTTATTAACCGACGGCATTAGGTAAATTGGTTCGGCACCGCTGATAATCACTCCGTAATGTACCGACTTATGGCAGTTACGATCTAGGAGTATTGCATCGCCTGGTTTGAGCAATGTTTGTATCAGTATCTTGTTGGAGGTTGATGTTCCGTTGGTGGCAAAGAAGGTGTAGCGCGATCCGAACGCGCGGGCTGCTAGTTCCTGCGCCTCCTTGATTACGCCTTTAGGTTCGAGCAACGAATCGAGCGCCGGTACCGATACCGAGAGGTCGGATGCAAACATGTTGTGACCGAAGAAGTCGTAGAAGTCCTTCACCCAAGGGGAATTCTTAACTGAGAAGCCACCTGCATGGCCGGGAGTATGCCACGAATCTCGGGTAGTATTGGAGTACTCCACCAGCGCATCGAAGAAGGGTGCCCTAATCTTTCCGTTGTACACTACGCTATGGATTTTGCTGGCAATATCCTCGTAATCGTTATCGCCGCGGTAGAAATAACCGCTAAGTAAGCCACCTGTAGTATATATTTCGCCTGCAGTTTTGTTGGTGAGCAGGAAGATATCCACTTCGAATCTAACTTTGCTGATTAGCTTGAACAGCTCCTCGCCAACAACGTAGGTCTTATCGCTATCGCTGAGCGGCACCTTCCAGGAGGTGAGAACAGCTTGAATGGAGCCATCGCTAAGCAGCAGCTGCTCGGCTTCGGCAACGTTTTTTGCGGTAAGCATGTTCATGCCCTGCTTCTCGAGCAGCGTGGCAACTTCGCGGAGGCGCTTGGCTTCCGAGTCGATTAAAAGGATGGAGTAGCTCATGGCCAATCTAATATTTTATGTGCAAATCTACCTGTTTTTATTCAGATCATAAAAAAAGCGCCTTCCGACGCCTTTCGCATATATGCCGAGTCGAATCTTTACTTTGTCACCGAAATGCATCGCGAGGGGCAGCAGGCCATAACCGATGCAAGAACATCGTCGTCGCCAGGGAAGAGCTCGGTTGCGATGGTGTCCTTTTCGGAACGTCCCCCAAAGAGATTAGCCTTGCCATTTTCGTCCATCACAAAGTAGGCGGGTGCGATGTCCACGCAGGTGCCGCATCCGATGCACTCAATAGGTGTAAGCACTATCTTCTTCATTCGTTTAAATCTATTTTCTCTTGTATTTCTTGTCTTGTAGCTATTCTTCCTCTGCATCTACCATCTTGTAGAGTTTATCGCCGCGGCGAACCTTATCGATAGGTAGCGAACAGAGAACACCCTTATTGGCTTTTTCTGTCTCGATTAAGTCTACTCGAATTTCCTTAACAACATCTTCTACTACGCCAGTTGTTGGCCCCATAACTACTATGCTGTCACCCTTGTATAGTTCGGCAGCTTCAACCTGTACTTCAGCAACGCTAAGCTTGCCGAAGTAGTTGGTTACCTTGCCGACGTAAACCTTCCGCTTGGTTGCCTTAGAGCCGTATACCTTGCTCCACTCGCCCATCTTGCGACCGAGGTAATATCCGTCCCAAAATCCTCTATTAAATACTTCGGATAGACGGCTTTCCCAAGCATCAATTTTATCTCTAGAGTATGTTCCGTCGAGGATGGCATTTACCGCCTCGTTGTAGGTTTCTACAACACGTTTAACGTACTCGCCAGAACGTGCTCTGCCTTCAATCTTTAGTACCCTTACGCCAGCCCCGATAACCTTATCGAGAAAGCCGATGGTGCAAAGATCTTTGGGAGACATTATGTACTCGTGATCGATCTCCATCTGGTTGCCGGTTTCCTTTTCGGTAACCACGTAGGCCTTGCGGCAGGTTTGCTGGCAGGCACCGCGGTTGGCCGAGGCGTTGTTCTCGTGTAGGCTCATGTAGCACTTGCCCGAAATGGCCATGCAGAGCGCGCCGTGCACAAACATCTCGATTTTTACAGGCTCGCCGTAGGGGCCGCGAAGATCATCTTCTATAATTTGCTTGTGAATGTTCTTTACCTGGGTCATGTTGAGCTCGCGGGCAAGCACCACCACGTCGGCAAACTGGGTGTAGAACTTTAACGCCTCATAGTTGCTTACGTTAAGCTGGGTGGATATGTGTACCTCCACATCGTTGGCACGAGCATAGGAGATTGCGGCCATATCCGAGGCGATAATGGCGCTTACCTCCGATGCCTTGGCGGCATCAATCACCTTGCGCATCACCGTTAGGTCGTGGTCGTACATCACGGTGTTCAGCGTTAGGTACGACTTAACGCCGTTCTCGTAGCATATGGAGGCAATGTTGCGAAGGTCGTCGAGCGTAAAGTTGTTGGACGACTTGGAGCGCATATTCAGCTGCTCTACGCCAAAGTAAACCGAGTTCGCCCCTGCGTGGATGGCCGCCATGAGCGATTCGTAGCTCCCAACGGGCGCCATAATCTCAATATCTTTTCGTGTCATTGTAAACGGGTGGATAGTTGGCCGCAAAGATAGCTATTCCTTCTAAACCACCTCTTTTGCTGGCTCGATATCGCTACGGTAGGCGCCGCGTGCCTCTGGGTGCACAGTATACCGCCTAATGCGCGACGATTATAGCCTTGGCTTAGTTGAACTGGCGAAGGCTGAAGCCAACCATCAAGCTAAAGCTGAATTCAAAAGAACAAACGCCCAACAGCAGCACGTTATCCTCCCGCCTAAACGGGAGGATAACGTGGCTTGTTTATTTAAATCTACATTTACTGCATATTTACCTGCAATAAGCCAAAGCCGATGGCCAAACAGATGTAGGAATATTCTCAGTGCTCTCCGTGTCTCTGCTATTCTGTATTAAAGCGAAATAGCGCTACATCCCCGAGTGGTTCTGCTGGCGGTTTTCGAGGTAGCCCAGCACCACCCTATCCATGAAGAGAAGGAAAAGAATTAGGAATGCCACAACTGCTGCAACGTAGCCGCTGATGGTAAACTCGGCATACTTGGGGAAGAAGGTGTTGATAACGTAGTTGCCCACAAAAACCGCTACGGTAAGCAGGGTAAGCACGATAGCCGTGCGCCCAAGCACCTTAAGCTGAATCTGGAAGGCCAGCTTACGGGCAATGCGGTCGTTAACCCCCTGTAGAAAGCTCTTAGGAAGCCTGTAGCCTGGATCTTGGCGCATGGCGCTCTCGAATAGCTCGTCGAAGTTTTGCTGCTTGCTCATATCGTTACCCCCAGATTTCTTCTTTTGCAAATGTAAGCTTTTCCCTTAACATGTTCCGAGCCCGGGCCAGGTAGCTCTTCACCGTACCCTCGGGCATCCCGGTTACCTCTTCTATTTCCTTATACGAGAACTCCTCGAGGTAGAATAGCGTGAGCACCACCCGGTAGTGCTGCGGCAGCTCCTCCACCTTGCGCAGCAGCAGCCGCCGCCCATCCTCGTCGAGGGTAAAGGAGCGACCATCGTCAACCGCGCCCCCCACCTCGCGCTCTAACGCTGGAGAGTCGTCCATCGACACCTCCTGCAGCCGCTTGCGCTTACGCAGGTGGTTCACGGCATGATGGTAGGCGATGGAGGCAATCCATGTCGAGAGCTTGGCCTGCCCACGGAACTCGCCCAGCTTCTGAAATACCTTCACGAACACATCCTGGCAGATGTCGGCAGCCTCATCGTCGCTCAGCACCATGCGGCGAACGATGTGCAGCACCAGCTTCTGGTGAATGCTCACCAGGTAGCCGAAGGCCGACATGTTGCCGTTAATGATTTGCTTTATGAGTTCTGCATCGTTCATGTTGTGTATATGACGCCAAGATAGTAGTAAAGGTTGCAGCATCCGCTAGCTTTTCTTCAAAAAATATTTTCTAAAAAAAAGTATCCGTCCTGCAACCTTTCCCCCCGCAGCGGTGTCATATGGGCAAATCAAAAACACAAACGCGATGGACGATATACTAGTATTTGGAATCGTATTTTACGGGTTCTACTTTATTTTTAAGCTCTGGTCAGACCATTCCATAAAGCGAATGCTCATCAAAAACAACATGATCGACCAATCGGATAAGCTAATTGCTAAGGAAACATCAACGTCCGAACAGAACAGCTTACCAACGCTTAAGTGGGGATTGGTGCTTCTTGCTCTTGGAATAGGCTCTGTAGTGTCTGCCTCCTATTACCCGCTTCTTAAAACCTTCGAAGATAGTGACTACATGATCGAGTGGATGATCCCCGGTATCGTACTCATCTTTGCCTCGATGGGATTCTTGGCCTACTTCTTCATCTCACAAAAAATGAAAAAGTAGCATCTCGAAAATAGCTAAATGAAAAGGGAGCAACCGCAATGGTTAGCTCCCTTTTTTTACGATCATCTGGCAGCGGGCACAATCGAACTGCAGCCTAAAGCGCCGCCCATTATTTTCGAGGTATAGCGGCTCCTTCAGCTTCGAGATACCAGCCGTTTTAAGGCAAGCCCCCAGTTCGTAGCGCAGGCAGTACTTGGTGGTCATCAGGTGGGCACCCTCCACGTGCGAGAGCTCGTAGCCCTCGTCAACCTGCAGTACGCCGTGGCGCTCGTAGAACTTCCGCGCTAGCGAGTTCACCACGTTACCCGAGTAGTCGAGCGCTCGTTCGGGGTAGGGTATGCTATTGGGGATGATAGATGACACAGGCTCTGGCAGACTTGCCGCACGCTTAGTCTCCAGCGCTTCGAGCAGCGATCTACGGTAGCCATTCAGGGTCGATATGGAGATAAACGGCACCTCCGAGCAATCGACATCTACGCGCACCACCTCAAACATCCCGCCACCCGACTTGCGCAGCTGCTGATCGATGTTCTGAAGCGCACGATCGGGCTTTTGGGCTACTTCAAAGGTCGCCTCCACCACCAGCTCGGAGGAAAAGCCATCGGCATCCAGCACCATCATGGTCAGCCGTCCAGCCGCGTAGGTAAAGCTTATGCTGATATCTACCAACCGCTCGGTAGCGCCGCTCTCGAGCATCTTGGCAAACCGATGGTCGTAATTCCTAAATATCTGAATCCCCTTCGTAATGCCATCCATCCGGTTAGGGAACACGCTTCGGCCTTCCACCTTGTTGATGTTGGTTCCCACCAGCCCCCCACCTTTAGCGATAAAGCAGATGCCATCGCCATTCGACAGCGGCATTTTGGCATCAACATCAAAGGATGGCTTCCGCACATTCGTCACCGTACCCACCAAGGCTCCGGTAGCCTTTGCGGTATTGAATCCCGTGAGGCTATCCTCCCGATTCTGCGTAAAGTAGGTGGTAAAACCACGGTTAAAGCTCTTCTGCGCATCGGGCGTAAAGCCAAGGTACACCTTCCCCGATGATGCCCTGCGGTACTCGGACCGCTCCTCAAGTATAGCATCAAGCTCCTTACGGTATAGCGCGGTGATATTCTTAACGTAGTCGATATTCTTGAGCCTGCCCTCAATCTTAAACGAGCAGACACCCGCATCGGCCAGCTGCCGGATGCTATGCGAAAGGTTGAAATCCTTAAGCGAAAGCAGATGCTTATTCTTTAGGATGATGCTGCCCGTGCCATCCACCAAGTCGTAGGCCGATCGGCAGGGCTGTGCGCACGCACCTCGGTTGGCGCTGCGCCCGGTAATAGACTCGCTCAGGTAGCACTGACCGCTGTAGCTCACGCAAAGCGCGCCATGCACAAACGCCTCCAGCTCCACGCTAGTCTGCCTACGAATATCAGCAATCTGCTGCAGCGACAGCTCGCGGGCAAGAATCACCCGCTCGAAGCCAACATCCTGTAGAAACCGCGCCTTTTCGGGGCTGATGTTGTGAGTTTGCGTAGAGGCATGCAGCGCAATAGGCGGTAAGCCCATCTCCATAAACGCCATATCCTGAACAATCAGCGCATCGGCACCCGCATTGTAGGCCCAACGGGCAACCCTCTCGGACTCCTCCAGCTCCTGCTCGTACACAATGGTATTTACTACCACAAAAACCTTCGCCCTGTAGCGATGCGCATAGCGGATAAGCTGCTCCACATCCTCAAAAGAGTTAGCGGCAGCCTCGCGTGCGCCAAAACGGGGCGCCCCAACGTACACCGCATCGGCCCCATAGCCAATGGCAGCAATACCCTGCTCAAGGTTCTTGGCGGGCGATAGTAGTTCTAAGGTTCTTGGCTTCATCGGCGACAAAGGTAGCAATTAAGGGAATAGGGAGTAGCAAATTGAGCGTAGCAGAGCGCTCTGCTGCCATAGCAACTAGCATCCCTGCCGAGCCAAGCAGGCGGCTGGCATCACGTACCCCGCAGCAGCCTATTATAAAGCATAAGTAGCACAACCATCGGCACTTTACTCTTTTTCGATCACTCTAAAACCGAGAAAAAAGTCGAAAAAAGTGAGAAAAAAGTCGCTTTTTGGGTGGATGTCGGAACTAGAAGCTTCAAAAATGAAGGAAAAAGCCCCAAAAAAGGCGGTTAAACCGATAAATTTCTCCCTCAAAGTGACCTTTTTGAGGGTTTCAGCCACAACGAGCACTCAAAAACCGACTTTTTTCTCGGTCTGACCGAGTTTTTTCTCACTTTTAGCGACCTTTTTCTCGCTCTGAGGGACTTTTTTCTAGCTTTTAGGGAGAAAAAGGTCGGTTCAACCGATGACTTAGTCGGTTCAACCTTCTATTAAGTCGCTGGCAGGTTCGGCTTTGTCGGTTTTAGCGGTAACCTCCCCCAATCCAAAAAGATGAATCAACTCGTGGGCCACCCCATCCTCCTTATGGTGGCGCGCAACTACGTTGGCAGCCTTTTTCACTTTTTCGGGAGCATTGCCCATGGCCACCCCAACGCCAACCTCGCGGAGCATCTCCACGTCATTGTAGTTATCGCCAAAAGCGGCAGCGTTGGCGGCATCAACGCCAAGAGCGGCTAGCACCTTATGCATGGCTAGCGCCTTATTGGTCCCAGTTGGGGTAATTTCGAGGTAGGTATCTTTTGATCGGTAGGAGTTGGCATTAGCGGCATGCTCTCTTCGCATAAAGTGCTCCAGCTCGCCAATAGCATGAGCATCGCCCATGCACATGATTTTGTGCACGCCTCCACCCTTACGCGCCCACCTTTCGAGGGTTTGCTCAACAGGTGCAAGTGCAGGTGTTACCCTGGTATTGTTAATCTCACGCTTGGCCCAGTAGTCCTCCGTTTCGGCAACCCACTCGTCTTCCCTAAACAGGCTGATGTGGACGTTGGATTCCTTTAGAAAGGAGTATACCTCGTAAGCCACATCGGTAGAAATTGTCAAGTTTTGAACAACCTCGCGCCGCTCGGTATTGTGGAAGATAAGCCCGCCATTGTAGGCAACAATGGGGTCGTTAATCCCCAGTTGGGCGGCCAGATGGGTTATCGCCTTTGGCATACGCGCCGAAATAAGGACGAAGGGAACATCGTATAGCGTACGAATCTTTTTGATGGTATCAACCGTAAGCGGAGAGAGAACGCGATCCTTGTTGAGTAGGGTACCGTCAATATCCGAAAGTATCGCCTTGATGGGCTGCAATAGTTCTGCCATATAATTGTAGAAGGAACGCGCGAAAGTAGACAAAAAAAGAGGGCTCCGAAATTCGGAGCCCTCAGCGGCAATGCCTATTAAGAATTATTTACATTTTAAGCCCTTAAGAGCAGCAGCAGCCTGAGCCTTATACTTTGGACTTTCAGCTGCAAGCTTGTAGTTGGCGCAAGCATTAGGGTTGTCGTTCTTCTTCGAGTAGATGTTACCCAACAGAATATAAACCTTACCCTTATCCTCTGGCTTCGTAATCAAGGCTAATGCCTTATTTGAGCTTTCAATTGCATCATCCCACTTCGATAGGTAGTAGCTGTCAAATGCCATTTTGTAGTAGATTGCATCGGTCTCTGGAGCATACTTAAATACATTCTTGTATGCTTCAATTGCATTCTCATACTTCTTTGCCTTTTCGGCAGCAGCAGCCTTGTCAATAAAAAGGTCGCGAGCCTGAGCCTTTGCATTCTTTACGTCTTCTGGCTTATTGGTACGAGTTCCTACCTCTATTACCTTTTCGAAGTAAACAAGAGCAGAATCTGCCTTTGCCTGCTTTTCATACACTAAACCTAAACCAAGAAGGTTCTGAGTAGCATCAGGTGTAAGCTTTAGCCCCATGTTGTAGTACTCCTTTGCCTTTTCTAGGTTATTCGCACCAAACTCCTGGTTACCCAAAATTCTGTACAGCTGTGGCACTGCATTCTTCGCGCTGCTTACAACCTTTTGATCGTTGTACTTTTCACCAACCTCAATAGCGTTGTTGAACTCCTTTACCGATTCTGCAATCTTCTTATCCTTGTAAAGAGTCATCGCATTTTGAAGGTAGCTGGCAGGAAGGAGCTTAATTGCACCATCCTTCACCTCGTTAGCTTCATCTCCAACCTTTCCGGCAACATCTATGGCTTGGCTGAAAGCCGCAATTGCTGCTGGGTAATTTTTAGCATTAAAAGCAGCAACACCATCGTTGTACGACTTCGCAGCATCCGCTTTAGTTTGAGCAGCGGCATTTAGCGTAAGGAAAAATGCCATTACTCCAAGAAGTCCAAAAACTCTCATCATCTTCGTTCTCATAGGTCTATTCTGTTTAAATTTTACTCTCAATAATCATTAACAACTTCTTGCAAAGAAATGTTAATCCATCAAATGTGCAATAGCTAACGTAATTTTTGTCGCTTGTTTTTGAAAAAACTTATCATCAAAGCTGTACAATCCTCATTTAGCACCCCTCCTTTTACCTCTGTCCGTGGATGTAGGAGGCCTTCCCCTATATTCTGATACCCCCTTTTCGGATCTGTAGTTCCATACACCAACCTTCCTAGATGTGTCCAGTATGCTGCCGATGCGCACATTGGACAGGGCTCCACCGTTACATACAGCGTACACTTATCAAGGTACTTTCCGCCTATTGTGTTTGCCGCCGCAGTAAGCGCCTGCATCTCGGCATGCGCCGTTGCATCGTTCAGCGCTTCAGTAAGGTTATGCGCTCTGGCAACTATGCGATCATTCATAACAACAATCGCGCCAATTGGCACTTCGTCCCTACTTAACGCATAATGCGCTTCTTTTAGTGCCTCGCGCATGAAATGTACGTCATCTTTGTCGATATTGGTCATATTTAAGTCGTTAAAATACCCTTTCGAAAGCCGCAAATGTATAGATTAATTCAGCATTTAAACGAAAAATTGTACCTTCGCGACATTAGAAATTAAGGTACTATGTATAGAACACATACATGCGGCGAATTACGCCTCGAAAATGTTGGAACTGAAGTTACCCTATCGGGATGGGTACAGCGCGTCCGTAAGCTGGGCGGGATGACCTTTATAGACCTTAGGGATAGATATGGAATTACCCAGCTGGTTGTTGAAGATAACGCTAGCGCTGATGTTGTTGAAACCACCAGCCGCCTTGGACGCGAATTTGTTGTAAGCGCAAAAGGGAAAGTGGTTGAGCGCGCCAGCAAGAATAGCAAGATTGACACCGGCGATGTAGAAATCATCGTAAGCGCGCTTACCGTTCTCAACAAATCGGATATTCCTCCTTTCACCATAGAAGATGATACTGATGGTGGCGACGAAATCCGCATGAAGTACCGTTACCTAGACCTACGCCGCAGCAAGGTGCGCAACAACCTTATCCTGCGCTCGAAAATGGCTATCATCGTTCGCAACTACCTCGATACGCTCAACTTTATTGAAACGGAAACTCCCGTATTAATAAAATCGACCCCCGAAGGAGCTCGCGACTTTGTAGTTCCTTCGCGCATGAATCCTGGCGAGTTCTACGCCCTGCCCCAGTCGCCACAACAGCTAAAGCAACTGCTGATGGTTGCAGGCTTCGACAGATACTACCAAATCGTAAAGTGCTTCCGCGACGAGGACCTAAGAGCCGATCGTCAACCCGAGTTTACCCAAATAGACTGCGAGATGTCATTTGTAGAGCAGGACGATGTTCTTGGCATCTTCGAAGGGCTAACACGCCATCTCTTTAGGGAGATCAAAGGGTTTGATCCTGGAGAATTCCCACGTATGACCTACGCCGAGGCCATGGAAAAGTACGGCAGCGACAAGCCTGATATTCGATTTGGCATGCTCTTCAACGAGATTACAGAGATCGTAAAGGGTAAGAATTTCCCAGTATTCGACTCGGCCGAGTACGTTGGGGCTATATGCGTTGAAGGTTGTGCCGAATACACCCGAAAGCAGCTTGATGCGCTGACCGAGTTTGTGAAGCGCCAGCAAGTTGGTGCCAAAGGGTTGGTATACGTTAAGTACGCTGCCGACGGAAGCCTTAAATCTTCTGTCGATAAGTTCTACAGCACCGAAGACCTTGAAAAATGGGCAGCAGCCTGCAATGCTAAGCCAGGCGACCTGCTCCTAATTCTATCTGGCGAAAAGGCCAAGACTCAGGTGCAGCTAGGGATGCTACGCTTAGAGCTTGCCCACCAGCTGAACCTAATGAACAAGGACGTATACAGACCTCTTTGGGTCGTAGATTTCCCTTTACTAGAATGGGACGAGGAAACTGGCCGCTACCACGCCATGCACCATCCGTTTACATCGCCAAAGCCTGAAGATATTGCAGAACTCGAAGTATCGCCAGGCACTATACGCGCTAACGCCTACGACTTGGTGATTAACGGCGTAGAAGTTGGTGGTGGATCGGTTCGTATTTTCGACAGCGAGCTTCAAGCGAAGATGTTTAAGCTGCTTGGCTTTACACCCGAAACGGCGCAAGAACAGTTTGGCTTCCTGATGAACGCCTTTAAGTACGGTGCTCCTCCCCATGCCGGGATTGCGTTTGGCTTCGACCGCCTAGTAAGCCTCTTTGCCGGACTAGACAGCATCCGCGACGTGATTGCCTTCCCAAAGAACAACTCTGGCCGCGATGTTATGATGGAATCGCCATCTACCATATCAGACGAGCAGCTGAAGGAGCTAATGCTGAAGGTTACCAAGTAAGCATCCACATTCAACAATAAAAAAGAAGGCTACGGTTATCGTGGCCTTCTTTCTTTATGTATAACACAGTTACCGAGGCAGATTAATGCTCTCAACCTTACGTGCAATGTAGCTAATCTTTAAGGCGCTTGCCTTTCTAAGCTCCTGCTTAACATCGGTAACCATCCCCATTCTTGCATCTTCGTCAATCTTTAGCGCAACGGTCATAAAGCCACGATCGGCTTCGTCAAGCTTTTCTCGCTCTGAGGATATGAAATCGCGAATATCCTCGAGGGTTCTGAACGAATCGTTTAACTGAATACGAGCATCGGTTCCGTAGATAGCCTGAAACTCACGATTAGGGGTTCCAATGTAGATGAAGCTGGTAAGCGATTTCTTCTCTAATTTGGCAACCTCGGTTGCAGCGGGTAGCCTTACCCGTACCTTAACCTGCTGCTCCCTCATGGTGGTGGAAACCATAAAGAAGAATAGAAGCATAAACACAATGTCGGGTAACGACGCTGTAGACAGCGAGGGCATACGCCCCTTTCCTTTTCTTGCAAATTTTGCCATCGCTATTTCGCTCCTGCTGCATTACGTGGATTAGCCTCTGATATTTGCTGAGGATACACTTTCTTAACAGCCTCCTGCTCATCTTCGGAAAGCTGCACGAACTTCTTCCCGAATCTTTCGTGAGAGGCCTTTTCACGGAGAATGTTGTAAGCCGCAACAATCTCGTTCTGAACTTCCATATACATTCTATAGGAGGTACCACGGTCGTTCTGCAACGAGATAACCCCTTTCGAAACCTCTACATTGCCAATTCCTTCTATGCTTTTAACCGTGCGTTCCGAGAGTGATGGCTTATTCTGTGGATTTTCAACGAACTCTATAACCTTTTCCCTAAGCTGGGAGACATCCATGCGCTGCCCGTTTACCATTAGCCAGTCGCGGCTGTTGACTAGCACCATCAGCACATTTCGTTGGTTTACTTCTTGGCTGGAAGCTTGCTGCTCCTGTGTCCAAGGGGGAAGCCTGCGCTGTAGGCCTGTATCCGAGTTCATGGTAGTTGTTACCAAGAAAAAAATCAGCAGAAGGAAGGCGATGTCTGCCATAGAGCCTGCGTTTACCTCGGGGGTACCTCTTCCTGCCATAGCTGCTATCTTTTAACCGATGAAGATTGGTTTAACGTTTAAGGAGATCCCTAACCTCGGTAAGCAGCATCCCAAAAATGGAGATGCCGAAAAGGGCATAGGCCACATAAAGACCTGTATCTGTCCATTTCAACGTAGCGGTATCTTTACTGTAAAGGTCCGACATCTCCTTTGATGTAAAGACAAGAGGGGCATCGGACGAAAGCAGGTAGGCTACAACGGCAATGGCAAGCAGGCCTCCTACCCCAACCAAGACAAACTTAAGATTAGAGGGATTCAAGAAAATATTGATAACGGAGAAGACTGCAACAAGCGCGATGGCAATAAACGCCAGCACATACGCATACGATAGGTATGGACCTGCGGCGGCAATGTTCTGCTCGCTCTTGTTGCCAGTTCCATCCTGCTCCATAAAAAACATCACCGTAAATACGACTGCTAGCGCATAGGCGATATACAGGAATGCCTTCGAATATTTGGTTATGGTCATGGCCGGTTACCTTTTTAGGTTGAACTTAACAAGTATGTCGATAAGCGAGATGGAGGCATCTTCCATTTCCATCACCAGAGAGTCGATCTTCGATACAATGTAGCTGTAGAATACCTGAAGGGTCATCGCTACAATAAGCCCCGTTACAGTGGTGATAAGGGCTATCTTAATGCCACCAGCCACAAGGCTCGGCTCGATATCGCCTGCTCTTTCGATGTTGTCGAAGGCTATAATCATACCTATCACCGTACCTAGGAATCCGAGCATCGGCGCAATAGCGATGAAAAGGGCAATCCAATTAAGCCCACTCTCCATCTGGGCCATCTGAACTCCACCGTACGCCACAACCGACTTTTCCACAACTTCCACCCCTTCGCTGGAACGATCTAACCCCTGATAGAAAATAGAGGCCACCGGACCGCGGGTGTTTCGGCACACCTCCTTTGCGGCTTCAATGCCACCTCGATCGAGCGCATTTTCGATGCTCTGAAGGAGCTTCTTGGTATTGGTGGTGGCCATGTTCAGGTAGATAATCCGTTCGATTGCGATGGCCAACCCGAAAATCAGGCACAGAAGGATTGGGGCCATATAAAGAGGGCCTCCCTCGATAAACTTCGTTTTTATCTGCTGATGAACGGGTATCTCTGCCGCGACGGCAGCTGATGCCTGGCTGCCAGCGGCGGCAGTATCGACCTTCGCAGCAGCGGCGGTGCTGGTTGTAACCGAATCCTTTTGAGCAGATGCTGTAGATACCAAAAGGAGCATCCCCAAAGCGGCAATCGTTGCAAGATATATCTTCATGGTTGATGTCGATTAGTTCTTAAAAAACAACGAATTGCCGTGAATAGTTTTACGCGGGTTCCTAAAAGTGCCTTGCTCCTTACGCCGCTTCGCTTGTTCTCCCCAAGACCAGCATTCAGGCAGCCTCACATGTTACGCACTATGCCAGCGCGTACACAATTTTGGTGGAGGCTAATCCAACTGATACCCATTGGAATGCTTACCAGTAATCGATACCTTCGCTTCCGAATACGGCCAGAGGCTTCGCCAAACCAAGCGTTGCGAGGAAGCTAACGCTTAGCGAAGGAGGATAAAGGACGAAGGCGGTGTTATTCGATATAAATCGCAGCATTCTGCAACAGAAAAATGGGGTGTTGTTCTCCATCAAGACGAAAGTGATACTCTTTCTTGAGGTAGTGCTTGTGTTTTATGCTGATGTAATGGTAAAAGGGTAAAGTGTGAGGCTGCTGCCAAGCATTGTACGAGGCAACGAACAGCTGTAACGCAATTTTCGCCACCGAGTGTGCAACTTTTGGCGCGAGCTAATGCCCAATTTCTGGAAGGTGTTGCCCAAAAATGAGGAGGTGTTCCTCAAAAGTAGTGGAGTAATGCCCAAAGCTTGGAGGCTGATGCCCAAAGCAGCCCCAGTAATGGCAAAAGTAAAGCCGGTGATGGGCAAAAGACAGGCTGCTCTCCCGTTTTTAGGTAATGCTTCGCTGTTTTTGTAGCTGGTAACCGAATATCTTCAGGCAGTGGATGCCACATGGAGCATAGTGTTGATGAAAAATGCAATAGTGTTGGTGAAATGGGGCTAAGTGATCGCCAAAATCGCAGAGGTGTTACCCAAATATGGAAAAGTAACCGCCAAATTCGTTCAAGTTTCTTTACTTGTGTAAATATTTCGCTGTTTTTTGGTATGTATCGCGTGTTAGTTTCGATTGTTTATCGGTGCTAGTTTATGAATATCAGCAATATATCTAGTTTTGTAGCAAAATCAGCATGTTTAACACTACTGTTTAGCTCACTAGGTGGTGGTTTAAGCTAATGCTGCGCTTTCTGGCCTCGATCGTAGTACTGCCCCCAACCGCCAAACCTGCAATGGCGCATAGATGCGTCGGCATCAATGCTCGAATATGGGAGCATAGGGCGTAGCCCCATGCTCGATGATGGCGCCCTTACAGGGCTATGGGGCGGATGGGCTCTTTGCCTAGGGGCACCTGAGGTTGCCGCTATAGCCTGGCAGCCTGATCTGAACATAGCGTCCTCGCTCATAGCCGTCAGGCTAAGATTTAATCCATATTGTACGACTCCTATGGAGTCGTACATCTAAGATGATTCCCTTATCTACAAACCTTTAATGCCTCTGGCATTATGCTTTCGTTCGAAAAATCCCATAGGGATTTAAGCTTTGTAGATTGAAGTTTGGCATCCATACCGACCCGATACGGGTCGTACTAGAGCATACAATTCTGTTAGCAGAATCCCTTTTTCTTAGCCTGACGGCTATGAGCGCCCTCGCTACGCTCTAGCAACCAAGTCCTCCGTCCTTAATGACTATCACCTAGCTCAGCGTAGTCTAATTAAACGCACGAGGCTCGCCTCCATTTTGCAATTGACTACGTCGAACTTCGTTTCCGTCGAACATAAGTAGCGGTCTTTGACCGCCATTAAACGGCAAGTCTGCACCACCACATAAAAGCGCAACCACACCAACGGCTGCGCTTTACTTTTTTGCTACTTTTGATTGCGGTCTGAACCGAGCACGAAGTGCGAGCTCAGCGTAGCTAAGCTACGACTAGCCTCGTGCGCTGATGCAGGCTTCGACGAGCGGTGGATCTAAATCATACGCCATAAATTATTTAGCATAGCCATAAAAGAAAAAAGCTTCCCATGCAGGAAGCCTTTTTTGGATCTATATCAAGCCTATTTATATGAGTCTCGATAGTAGCATTCCCCAAACGAATAGACTGTTGTTTCTTTTTTCTTGCCAGTAAATAAAAAAAACAGACATAATGCTGCATATTATACCATACCATTATTTTGATCTTTTAATTTCCTCATGCACTAGTTCAAAGGTTTCTATTGAAACATCATTCCCCTTACTAGAAATTTGGATAAATTGCTTTTTAGCAGGCGTTGGTAGATCGTTTGAATCATCTCTGCTACAAGATGTAAACGCTAAGCCAAGAATGGCTACGAAAGACAAAACTCTTAATGATTTCATATCTATTTGTTTTAATTAATGCCTTACCCAGTTTCCCAAGGTAAAACTACCTCAAGAGGAAAAGCGTGTAAGCTGCTAATCTATCTATCTTGAGATACGACCAAGCACCCGCATCATAAATAAACAACCTCTCCACGTCCATCCGATATATTTAAAAAAACATATGACCAACAGAACACTTGCATTGCCTAACCCTTATATGCTAAAAATTGGTCGTTTTCAAGATAAGGATAAAGCCAAAGCGCTTTAAAAACTAGTATGTAGCTGTGTCGTTGCGAGCACAAAATTATAGTTTCCTTAGCAACATGCAAACATCGTGGAGGTGTCTCAGGATTTTCGCCTTTAAGATTTCAGCACTTGTTCTCTATACGAGTCACTTATTGCGGCCTTAATCCACTAGTTAGCCGTAGTCGAATTCAAACGCACAAGGCTCACCTACATTTTGTAAATTCCGTCGAACATAAGTAGCGGTCTTTGACCACCATTAAACGGCAAGCCTGCACCACTACATATAAGCGCAGCCACCACCAACGGTTGCGCCTTACTTTTTTGCTACTTTTGATTGCGGTCTGAACCGAGCGCTTTGCGCGAGTTCGGCGTAGCAACCCGCTACATCGCAAAGTCGAAGTTGCAACCGAGCACGAAGTGCGAGCTCAGCGCAGCTAGCTTAGCCTAGCCTAGCCTCGAGCGCTGGTATAGACTACGGCGAGCGGGGTATTAGGCAGCTTTATTGCTTATATAAACGAGTTATGCACAAGCTTATGACTAAGACAACAATCATATCATTACTAGGAATAGTACTTCTTTCATTTACTATTAAGACAGACTTTTTAGGTGAACAAAAAAAGTATGAACGAGTAAGGATAGCCATAAAGGAAAAACAAGGACTACTAGAAAAGACTTTAAAAGAAAATCAAATTTCAATAGGTAACCTTAACCTGCTTTTGGTTGCATATAAAGACAACGACCTCCTTGAAATTTACGCTAAGAATAAACAAGATGGGGCTTATAAAAAAATTCTTTCGTATGAAGTTTGTTCTCGTTCAGGACAACTTGGACCAAAAAGAAAATCTGGTGACGGACAAGTTCCAGAAGGTTTCTATCACATTGACAGATTTAATCCGACAAGTAACTTTTACCTATCTCTTGGACTTAGCTATCCGAATCTTGCCGACAAGAGAAAAAGTAAAGCCAGCAATTTAGGGGGGGGAATTTTCGTTCACGGCTCTTGCGTTACCATAGGTTGCTTACCAATGACAGACGACTATATTAAGGAAATATATTTATTAGCTGTTTATGCCAGAAATAATGGACAAAACAAAATCCCAGTCTACATTTTTCCGTTCAAAATGACCGACCAAAATATGAAAACATATAAAGCCAAACACAAAGGAAATAAAGAATTAATTTCGTTTTGGGACAACCTTAAAATTGGATATGGCAAATTTATCAAAGACTCTAAAGAGTTGAATATAAAAGTTGCAGAGAATGGAGATTACATTTACTAAGACGATTATAAAGCCTGTGCATAACACACGGTATAGCCAACAAGCTGGTGAAGTGTAAGCGGTAGCTTGCAGCACCGCAGTGCAGGCTGAGAAAAAGGAAGCCCCTCACTAGCCGTAGTCTAAATTCAACTCACAAGGCTCGGCGGAATTTGCCATTGACTACGTCGAACTTCGTTTCCGTCGAACATAAGTAGCGGTCTTTGACCGCTATTAAACGGCAGGTTAGTACTTCTACATAAAAGCGCAGCCACCACCAACGGCTGCGCTTTGTTTTTTGCTACTTTTGATTGCGGTCTGAACCGAGCGCTTTGCGCGAATTCGGTGTAGCCAAGCATCGGCTAGCCTCGTGCGCTGATGTAGACTACGGCTAGTTAGTTATTATTTATACGGTAGAAAAAGATGGTAGTGTAACAATAAGCATTAAAAAGTAAACAAAATGGGAAAGAAGATTTCTATTACATGCGGAATTATTTTATTGGTTGCTTGCTTGTTTTATTGGTATGCAAATAGAATGGAGTATATGAACGAAGTTAAATACAATAGAGATACTTTTATTCTTTATAAGGATTGGCACGAGAGTACTGGAAACTTTGATAAACTTTGGGATCCTGATTATAAACATATTTATGTTATAAAAAAAAATAGAAAGTACTATTTAAAGTTCTCTTACGGAGAATTGGTAGGGGAGGATGGATTTATGGTAGAACCTTACATAAGAATAGAGGGAGATAGTCTTGTTCTTTCACAAGGAGATGATTTTATCTACTATCGAATGCCTGCAAATTTGCCTAGCGTATCAGTAAAAAACATAAGGGTTTATAAAATATACAGAGGGGCTTGGGCAAATGGTAGCAGAATAGATAGCAGTATAGGAGGGTATGATGTAAAAACCACTGATTTTCTCGAAATTCCTGTAAATGGTGATGCCTTAATAAAATTTATATCCTTGCCAAAGGGTAAATAGAGAAGCGGCCTTTGACCGCAATTGAACGAAAACAATACCCCCCCTGAATCCCCGAGCTGAGCGTAGCGTCCTCGCTCATAGTTGTCAGGCTAAGAAAAGGGATTCAGCTATCAGAATAGTATGCTCTAGTACGACCCATATCGGGTCGGTAAGGATGCTAAGCTTCTACCTACAAACCTTAAATCCCTATGGGGATTTTTCGAACGAAAGCATAATGCCAGCGGCATTAAAGGTTTGTAGATAGGCGAATCATTTTGGATATACGACTCCATGGGAGTCGAACAATATGGATTAAATCTTAGCCTGACGGCTATGAGCCTCCTCGCTACGCTCTCGCAACCAAGGCCTCTGGCCGTAATTGCCTAACCAAAGCTAAGCTTCGCCTAGCCTCGTGCGCTGATACAGACTTCGACGAGCGGGGAACTTGGCAACGCCAGCACCCCTTGGAAAGCTTACCGCAAATCGATACCTTCCGCCTCCGAATACGGCCAGAGGCCTCGCCAAACCAAGCGTAGCGAAGACGCTAGGCTTAGCATGGGGGGACTGCCTAACGTGGGTTTTTAAATGACTATTTTAAGTAGGAGAAGTTTCGATGAGTAGCAAAGAATTGGAAAAGGAGGTAAAAAGATTGGTGCATTCGAATCGCTATTTGAAGGGCTATGTTTGCGCTGTAGATGTACTCATGCAGCTTAACTTTTTGTCGGAGAGTGATTATGAATGCTGGCAGCTGGGTAAGGTCGACTATTTAGAAGGTGTATGTAGCGTTAATTTGGAGAAGCTTACGTTGGTAAATAAGCTGATTAGAAGATACGCTGCTGAATTGAATTTGGAGAGTTCTTGGACAGAATATAATCAAACGGGTAAACGATTAAGCCGTCGGTTGAGGTTTAGCAAATCGGGCAATAAAGCTATCGAAGAACAGTATGCCACACATTATGTGGATAAAAAGCGAATGGAGGAATTGAAGGAGAATAGGAGCAGTATCTAGTTCCCTAGTTAACCGGAGTCTAAATTAAACGCACGAGGCTCGGCGGAATTTGGCTACGCCGAGCTCCGCTTCGCTACGGTTGCAATTCCGTCGAACAGAAGTAGCGGTCTTTGACTGCCATTAAACGGCAGGTTAGTATCACCACATAAAAGCGCAACCACACCAACGGCTGCGCTTTACTTTTTTGCTACTTTTGATTGCGGTCTGAACCGAGCGCTTTGCGCGAGTTCGGCGTAGCCAACCCGCTACTTAGCAAAGTCGAAGCTGCAACCGAGCACGAAGTGCGAGCTCAGCGTAGTCAAACTTCGCCTAGCCTCGTGCGCTGAAGCCGTGGACTACGGCTAGCGGGGGCTTAGCTGAGGCTTTCCCCGTCAGTTAGTGCTGGCGAAGGCAGCCTGCTCGATTACCTGCTGGACTTAGAGCTGAAAAAAACATCTAAGGCCTGTTATGGTACATAATTGGACATACCCGGACCCGTCTTGTCATAAACATTAAAGAACTCGTCAGACATGATTGTGGCAATACTATCTTTCGGTGTCTCAATCAGATCCTGGTCCAGCGTCTTGATCCGGAACGTCCAGCCTGTTGGGAGATTCTTGAAGTTGCTTGCGCCTGCAGCAACAAATTCCTCGTAGGTGTATTGTGGTTCGAGACCCAACTGGAATCCTTTCATGATCCAGGTGTTGCCTGCAGCATCGTCAAGCAGCAAAACTGTGGTGCCTTTGTTCCAACCCAGTGAGCTATTCCGCGCGATGGTCTGGGGCATGTAGGGCGTGCTCTCGGAGACACCACCATTGTTGCCGCTCATGTTAAGTTGTGCAACCCATGCAGCCAACATGCCATTGAAGACTCTCTCCACTCCTCTACCAATTTCTGACCAATCGGTCAACCAGAGTTTCGGTCCGTTTAACGATGCATTCTGAACACCATATTCCTGCTCCATCTTGTTGAAGTCAAGTCCTTCGACAAGTTCCTGAGGAGCGGTGTCTTTCGAAGCTGGGATTCCATTGGTCGTAAACATGGTGTTGTAACATGCAGCGACCATATCTCCAGTTTCAGGATCGGGGTTCGCGAGGAATATCTCGATGAACCTTACCTGGTGCGTATTCTCGACATGAATCATGATGGCGTTATTGCCGTCGTCAAGCACACTGAATTCGCCAACGGATATTCCCTGTGCGAAGGAACCCATCTCATTTGCAGGCATTAATAAAACTTCTTTCATCTTTTTCATCGTTTTTCTCCTTTGAATTTTAGTTTTTACATTTTAACTATATGGTTGATCGGTTTACTATTTCATGTCCTGGTAACACCCATGTGCCATTAATAACCCCATTACGGGCTTTGTATAAGCGTACAATATTCGGTAATGGGTATGAAATTGGATTGTTTCGGATCTCCCCCAAAATAAACTATAATGCTGCCATCACTGTTTTTTACAGCAGATGCGCTGTTGACGGTATAGGAGTTATACGGGTTCTTTTCAAAATATCCGGCGTTTATTGTAAACGCTCGTCGACCAGGGGGTGTTCAATTTAATTTTCATTTTTTTTTTTGGCTTGCAGATAAAGGTTGGCGGTATGAAATGTTAGGGATTGCGGGCTACTTTCCTGTCCAGTTACACCGAAGCTCGGCGGCATTTGGCTACGCCGAACTCCGCCGAGCTACGGTTGCAATTCCGTCGAACATAATTAGCGTTCTTTGACCGCCATTAAACGGCAAGCCTGCACCACCACATAAAAGCGCAGCCACCACCAACGGTTGCGCTTTACTTTTTTGCTACTTTTGGTAGCAGACGGTAGACTGCTGCTTGGCAAGGACGAAGCTATTCTGCAGGCTATAGCCTACAATGATAGAGCCGACGAAGGCTGGTGCCTTCGCCGAACGAGGGAATAATAAATAGGTTGTTAATATATAATCTTGAAAGATTAATTCATTTATATTTTATGAAGGTGATTTCAGAAATAAGCAAAAAGAAAATGTTAATTGTAATCATTCCTGTTATTATTACTGTTTTAGTGACAGTTTATATTAGTAATTCTAGAAAAGTCGAGATTCTAGGATTTGCTAATGAGAATGAAAAGATTACTATCGAATTTCCTTACAAATGTTACAAATTTACGGTAAATGGTGATAATGAAGGAGGTACTCTTCGCTATTTTTATAGGGAAACTAAATTCTTTTCAATATGTAATAAATCTAGAATTATCATTCGAATAGATTCATCTAATGTTAATCGTCTAGACACCCTTATTTTGTTAACTAAAAGCAACAGGTTACCAATTATTTCTTTTCAAAATCCTAGAAAAACCTCTTTTAAAAGATGCTTTTTCATTATAGATGGAAAAGATATAGTTATACCTTAGTTGAGCGAAGTTTAATCAGCGAACAAGGCTAGTCGGCATTTGGCTACGCCGTCTGACTTAAGAAGCGGTTTGGTTCTCTGCTAGCCGTAGTCTAATTAAACGCACGAGGTTCGCTTACATCTTGCAATGCCGTCGAACCTAAGTAGCGGTCTTTAACCGCCATTAAACGCAAGTTAGTACTACTACATATAAGCGCAGCCACCACCAACGGTTGCGCTTTACTTTATTGCTACTTTTGATTGCGGTCTGAACCGAGCGCTTTGCGCGAGTTCGGCGTAGCCAACCCGCTACTTAGCAAAGTCGAAGCTGCAACCGAGCACGAAGTGCGAGCTCAGCGTAGCTAAACGTCGCCTAGCCTCGAGCGTTTTGGCAGACTACAGCGAGCAGGAGAATTGTTCACAAGCAAGAATTAAACAAATAAAAACATGAAATATATTTGCTTGGTATTAATTGTAGCCTCATCACTCTTAATTTCTTGTACTCACATTGAGGAAAACAAGAAACAAAATTGTAACATAGGAAGGATTAGAATAAGTAAGCATAATGATGACTGTCCTGGAGGATATCACATTTATGTGTCTTTGAAAATGGTAAACAACACCAATGATACTTTATTTTTGCCAAGCCGTGATTCGATAGGTCAATTTCCTCGTTCTGCTTTTATCGGCCGCATAACTCACGGTAAAATTGAATTCAGAGAACTAAGAAGTAGGTCAAAGATTCTACCAAAAGATTCTATTTATGTCCGGTTAGTTAGTCTGTATTATAAACCGAGAACTAACGATTCAATTTTTCTTAAAGAAATTAAGAAAGTAATTATTGAGTATGAATATCCAAAGAGTAACAAACAGACTTCCAGCAAATACATTAAAGAAATAAATGTTCAAAGAACTTCAAAAACTAGATTTGAAATTTTGGAAGACAATAAATCAATTGAAGGTGTATTCCTTTTTGGAAATAAAGAATTTAAGTAGATTTTAAAAGTCAGCCTTAGGTAGCACTAGTTAGGAAGAGGCTATCATCAGCGCACGTTCAGCAGTCGGCTTTGCCAGAGTAAAAGTAAAAAGCAGGAGATTCTGTAGCTATAGCGGTATAAGGCCGCCAAGCTGCAGAATCTCCTGCTTCCCTCTGCTTTGCTGAGTATTCCTACTCCTTTAGGGATGATATCGCTAGCTTCTCGCCTTTAAGGTCATCACCCGAAACCGTTAGCTCAATATTCCCTGCTTGGGTCGACGATTGAACCAGGACAACCAGCTTGCCGTTAAAGGCCTTCATGGTAGGCTTGTGGAACACCTCCAACGAGGTTGCATCGCCATTGCAGGCGGCCCTGTACTTGCCGTTGCCCTTCACCGTAAAGTGTAGCCTGTTGGAGGCGTTGGGGCAAGGGTTACCCTGCTTGTCGACAATGGTAGCAGCTACGTAGCACAGGTCTTCGCCATTTGCGGTGATGGTTTGCCTGTCGGCCTCGAGCTTAATGTGATGGGGTTTGCCTGCTGTTACCACTGTCTCTTCGGCGGCTGGCTTTCCCCGATCGTCGTAGGCCACAACCTTTAGCGTTCCGGGCTCGTACTTCACATCCATCCACATCAACCGGTAACGGTTTAGCTTCGATTGGGTATTTTTCCGTTGTACACCCTGACTTTTCCCGTTAACAAAGAGCTCGGCGCTGCTGTAGCTGGTGTATACGAAGACTGGTGTCGTCTGCCCCTCGCGTCCTTCCCAGTTCCAGTGGGGAAGAACGTGTAAAGTCGTATCTTTTGTGTTCCAACGGCTACGGTATAGGTAGTACCTATCCTTGGGTAGGCCTGCAAGGTCGCAGATGCCAAAGTAGGAGCTGCGCGAAGGCCAATAGCTATCGTAGGGAGTTGGCTCGCCCAGGTAGTCGAAGCCCGTCCACACAAATTCGCCGATAACCCAGGGCTTATCATCCTGTTGGATGAAGTCATCTTCTGGGATATTCGACCATCCGCAGTATTCAAGGTCGTAGGAGGAGCACTGGTGGTCGGGGTAGGACTTATCGGGTACCGCTACAACCGGAAATTTGTAGACTCCTCTCGAGCTTACCGTCGATGCTGTTTCAGATCCTAGGAGGATTCCCTGAGGGAACTTCTGGTAGGCCTCATCGTAGAGGTGCACGCGGTAGTTTAGGCCAGGGATATCTAGGGTAGCGCCAAAGCCGCTTTCCATTACCGCCTTAACCTGATCCATACCCACGGTTACGGGTCTAGTTGGGTCTTCGCGATGGAAAATATCCTGAAGCCATCTCAACCTTTTTACTCCGTCGCTGCCCCATTGGTCTGGCACCTCGTTTCCGGCGCTCCACATTACAATGCAGGGGTGATTTCTGGTGGCGCGAACCAGGTTTTCCACATCCTTTTCGGCCCACTCGTCGAAGTACAGGTTGTAGCCATTTTGCACCTTGGGCTTCTTCCATTCGTCGAAGCTTTCGGCTAGGAACAGGAAGCCCATTTCGTCGCACAGCTCCAGCTGCTCGATGGAGGGCATGTTGTGCGACGAGCGGATGGCGTTGCAGCCCATATCCTTCAGGATGGTTAGCTGACGCTTGAGGGCCGCCCGGTTAACTGCCGTGCCAATGGGCCCTAAGTCGTGATGCAGGCACACCCCCTTGAACTTTGTTACCTTACCGTTAAGCTCAAACCCCTTAGCGGCGCTGTATTTGATCTGGCGTATTCCGAATCGGACAACCTCCGAGTCTTTTAGCATATTATTCTGGTAGAGCTTTAGCTCGGCCGTGTACAGTTGGGGCGTTTCGGGGCACCATAGGCTGGGATTGGTAACGGCAATGCTCTGCTCTATTGCGTCGCCGAATCTTTCCGACGAAACCTTTTCGGCTACTGCGTTGCCCTTGGCATCCCTGATGGTTGCTTTTACCGTAAGGTTTTCGCCCTGAACCTGCGAGCGGATGTTTACCCTGGCGATGTTGTCGGAAACGGATGGTGTGGTGATCGTGTTTCCCCAATGCTTAAAGCATTCTTTGTTCTTAACGATTACTCGAACCTTTCGGTACAATCCTGCGCCCGGATACCACCGCGATGAAAAGGGTTGGTTCTCGAGGCGGACTGCAATTACGTTCTTTTTGCCTGCCTGAATGTAGTCGGAGATATCGAAGTAGAAGTAGCTGTAGCCGTAAGGCCTATTCCCTACTTTCTTGCCATTTACAAACACCTCGGCATTGCTCATGGCGCCATCAAAGCAGATCAAAGCCTGTTTGTCGCTACCAAATTCGGGCAAATCCAGCGAGGTTCGGTACCAGCCCACCCCTACGAAGGGCAATGCTCCCGTTCGTCCCGTTTTTTCCGTAGCCACCTTCTCGTTGTTCTGCTCTATCTTGACAACCTGCTTGTCGACCTCCTTATCAAAGGGACCGTAAATGGCCCAATCGTGGGGGATACTTACTGTTTCCCAGTGCGAGTCGTCAAAGTTGGCTTGTAGGGCAGCGGTATTGTCTCCTCGGTAAAATTTCCACACGCTTAGCTCCTTAACCGCCGTTTGCGCATGCAACGCCGAGCCGTAGGCTAGAAGCAGTAGCGCGAAAATAAGACTTCGTCTCATATTGATGTTTGGTTTTATTTGATTCTTTGGATGGATTCCTTAAATGACCTACATGGGTAACAAGCGTCTCGGATTTCTGTTCTCCCGGCTTGGCCTACGACGGTTGCCGTACAGCAAGCTGCCGCTTATCGCATTACCCGTTTATGTGAGCCTCAATTGGTAAATATAAATTCAATGATCTTTAAGATCAAGAGCATTTAAAGAAGGTACAGAGGATGCAACCTGTACTACAGACCGTCTCTACGTTCGTTCTCCCTTCCTCTGTTTGAATCTGATAGGCGTGAACCGTTTGCGGCATAAAATGCTAAGATGTTATCTTATTCTGGGTGGATTCTTGGTAGGTGCTTACTGGTGGGGTGGCTTTGCTGGAGCGCTACTTGCAAAACTCTCAGCCGAATCTATTCTGCAGGCTATAGCCTGCAATGATAGAGCTGACGAAGGCTATAGCCCATAGCCGTCAAACTAAGGAATTTTATCAAAAACTCAAATGCATATTCATGGCTCGTTATCCCCTCCTTAGGAGGGGGCAGGGGTGGGTTTACTCGTTTAAATCAACATTTTACTTCACTTAGCATTCTTGACCCACCCCTACCTCCCGCCTAAGCGGGAGGATAACCAGTTTCAATTATGCACTATTGCTAGAGCAATAAGCCTCCTTAGCTTGACGGCTATGCCCATTCGGGGCTGTTAAAGAGGAATGGGCGTTCAACATCTACGGATTTTATCTGCGGCTAGAGGCTACTGGTTGGTTTTGCTACCCAATAGGTCAAATTTATAGCTGCAAAGTCATATTCTTTTAAACCGAAAATACCTGTTTTGGCAGAACAGGTTTTCTTACCAGCCTTTTGAGGGCAATGGATGTGCCTAGTTTCCATTGTGCACTTTTATAGCGGAGTATAGTAATTCCAGTGGCTCCGTTCTAATGGGTACTCAGGGGACGGGAGCCTCGGGCAAGTGATTTAGGTTACCGTTGGGACTATGATGGTAATATTTAGCTTCCTTTACATAGCCGAATAGGCTTCGAATACAAATTTTAAAATAAGGCTGATAACTATGAAAATTACTAGGTTGTTAGTTGCCCTCGCTGCTCTTCTGGCGTTGGGCAGCTGCGCTAAGGATGAGGCAAGTGTGGTGGCTCCCACATTAAGCGGCGAATTTAAAAGTAGTAAATCGTACGCTACGGTTATTGAGTTTTCCTTTTCATACTATGAGGAAAATGTAGATGGGAAAATTCTCGAAAAGGGCGTGCTGGTTGGTGAAGATCCTACAACACAAAGCGTAGCAACGTACGATTCCGATACCGCTAAACATCGTGAGATTAACGTTGCGGTGCGAAACCTAAAGGCGCAGACCACCTACTATGTTCGGCCTTTTGTAAAAACGGAGAAGGGGATTGTACCAGCCAAAGGGACGTATAAGGTGGTAACCGCATCGGAAGGAAAGCCTGTGCTATTATCGGGATATGCTCGCTTCGACGACAGCTATAATGCAAACCTTGGGGGAATTGTTTACTCGAATGGTGGCGTTCCTATAGAGGAGGCCGGCTTTATCCTAGCAGGAAAGACCTACAAGGTAGACCCTGCCAATTTAAAAGCTGATACGCTATGGAGCGAGATGGTAAAGGAAATAAATGTTATTGCCGCCTATAAGTTCTACGCAAAGAACAGGTATGGCTCTGATACGGTTTCCTGTTTTGCCACTTTTATCGATAAGAAACTTCCGTCGTATAAGTACTTTACCGTTAGTGCTACTCGCGATAAAATTATTGCCAGCTGCACCTTCTTCGGTCATGGTAAATTTTCTGGATGGAGTAGTTGGAACTATTATGTGATTGATGATAAACCTACACTGGTTTCAGAGAAAAGTACTAATTCTCCATTTGTTAACGATCCTTCGAATCCTTGTGTTGGATCTTATAGATACAAGGGGTTTGAGTATGGGCCTACAATTTGTGATGTATATTATTATGAAGAAAAAACTCGGTTTAAGCCAAACACTACCTACTATGTGCGCATGGCTGTTGATTGGTATGAGCGCGATCCATCCACGAATGAAACTGTACAAAAGTATCTTTGGACCGAGGAGAAGACGGTGGTAACGCCATCGGAGATTAACCTGAATAGTCCTGTAGGCTCTAGCCTTAAGCAGGCGCACAGAGCCCAGCATACCCGATGAGTTGGGGTGTAGAACATATAGCAGGTTAACCAACCTGTCCATAAAAGAAAAGCGCAGGCAGGAGCCTACGCTTTTTTGCATTTTTGGCCTTCGTCCATCGAAGAGGTTTGAATCCTTAGCTCTCTGAGCCGAATATTACCTTAGATTTTCATTGCGACTGCTTCGATTTGTCGGTCTGCTGTCCATCCCTCGTATTCTTCTGAACGGTAATGGCACCAAATAGCGCTAGGAGAAAGGAGAATGCATAGAATCCCTTTTCGCTGGGCAGGATGGTAGCATTAATCAAGCCTACCGTCAGGAGTGCAACTGCAGCCAATGTCGAAAACCAGCTGAGGCCGTAGTAAATATCGGTAACTGGTATTTCTTCTATTCTGTCGCGTACGCATTTCTGAACCGATACTGCCGAAAAAAGCCCCAACAATAGTATGGTGAGGTAATATCCTTTTTCGTTTAAAAGCATTTCGGCGCGTACAAGTCCTGTTAGGTATCCAACAACTCCTACAGCAAGCGCAACCCACGACGCCCCAATAAAGGCATTTGATGGTTTTTGATTCATAGCTATTCTGTTTTTGATATGTATTTCAGCCAGTAACTCCTCGCTAATCGACGTTATTTGATATTCGGAGTCATCTCAAAAGTAGAATTATTTACACATACTGCAAACTGTCGGGTAAATAGCTACCGAAATAGCATGATGCCTATCGTCACTAGCGGCATCCGAGTTTTGTATAGTTGAATCGGGACTCGGCCAGCAGGGGGGGGCGCTTTTAAGATTCTTGTTCTAGAAGAGGCCTCTATAAATCTCAGAATAAAAAGGTTTCCCATATTAGCTCGCTTAACAACGGCAGGCAAACGTCGTATCACCGAACAACCTTCTTCCGTAGACACCATGGCGCAGCCATACCAGACTGGCACGAATCCCTGTTTGAGCGAGGTCGCCTCCACAATGTTCCTTAATGCTGTAACGGTCTTAGGGCGATTACCACATTTGAGGTAGCGCCATTCCTCCGCGACTGAGCGAGTTAATTCGTGCCAAGGGTTTTTGGTCCTTTTTGCCCTACAAAAAGGACAGAAAAGAATAAAAGCTCGCGGCTAAAATCATAAGCAGCATTCAAGGCTTAGCTGAATTTTGTGCTTATATTTTTAAAAGCAAAATCCCTGACTCGGCCAGCGAGAGGTACCCCTCGCCGATTTATTTTTGCTACATTGCCCGATCGAATTACCGATACAGTAGCCGACAAATCGCATAAACAAACACTACAAATAATGAAAATGTTAACCGCTGCTATGCTCTTTTTGCTTAGCATAAGTCTTGCACATTCGCAAGAAAAACCCTTTGATGCCAAGGATATCGATCAGGTGATAGGCCGCTTTAAGGAGAAATGGAACGTTCCGGGGATCTCCGTAGCGATTGCCAAAGATGGGAGGCTGATATACGCCAAGGGATTCGGATACGCCGATACGGCCACAAAGGAGGAAGTAACCCCATACAGCATGTTTCGAATTGCCAGCTGCTCCAAGACAATAACCGCTACTGGCATCATGAAGCTTATCCAAGATAAAAGGCTTGGCATCAACGATACCGTATTTGGTCCTAGGGGCATTCTTAACAATAGCGAGTATGTCTTTACCGATGCGCGTATCGGCAAGATAACGGTAAAGAACCTGCTCCAGCAAACTATCGGCTGGAATAAGAAGGATGTTGTTGGTGGAAACGAAGCCTCGTACGCGCTAAAAACCCCAACTCCCGCAACCCCGAACGACGTTATCCGCTATAACCTACAACGGGGGCTCGACTTTGCGCCTAACTCGGCCTATCTGTACTGCAACTTCAACTACATGGTGCTTGGCGAGGTTATCCGAAAGGTAACGGGCCAACGCTACGAGGAGTTCATCACCCAGGAGGTGCTCAACCCCATTGGCGCCAGCTACACCAAACCTGGCAATACATTTCCTACGGAGCGATTGAAGCATGAGGTGCACTACTACGAGAGCATTCCTGACTCCTGCGGCTCCATTATCGACACCACCCAAAAAGTTACCCTTTCCTATGGGGGATACGACCTTCCCACAATGCACCCCAGCGGAGGATGGGTATCGCGCCCCATTGATTTGATAAAGATTCTGATGGGCATAGAGGGTAATGGCTCATCAGCTAGCATTCTTAGCAAGGAAACCGCCAGCTTAATGAGAACCCCTCCTGATACCATAAAAAGCGGCTACGCCATGGGGCTTGAGGTAAGCAAAGGAGCCTGGTATCACTCCGGTGCGCTAACCTGGGGCACATCATCGCTCATGTGCCGAACCGCTCAAGGAGTTTACTACGCCATTGTGTGCAACACCCTTGCAACTAAACCCGGAACCGACGAGGAGCAGTTCAAGACCATGGTGGAGTACGTGATTGAGATGCACAAGCTGCTGGCCGATCCCCTCAAGGGTGTTACCAGCTATCCAACCACCGATCTTTTTGAGAAGTACGATGCCGAGCCTCGTGCGTTGAATTAAACCTTGCGTAGAGAGGTAGGCTCTGCCCTCTGTAATTTCAACATTGAGGAATGAGCATGTGGTTCATTTTACGGGTAGCTTCCTGCTGCATCTGAACATTTGTTCTATACCTTTGTTATGATACCAAATTTTAACGAGAGGATGGGACATTGGCTCTGATCTTCGAAAGCACAAACAACTTAAAACATTAAATAATGAGACGTAAAGCAACTGCTAAATGGAATGGTACTGGCCTAGAAGGCAAAGGCGTAATAACAACCCCAAGTAGTGTTCTAAATGGTACACCCTACAATTTCACGGCAAGATTTAAGGACGAAGAGGGTAAGTCGGCGACGAATCCAGAGGAGCTGATTGCAGCAGCACATGCTGGATGCTTCTCTATGGCCCTAAGCTTTCAACTTGTGGGGGCTGGGTTTACTGCCGAAGAGCTGACAACCGATGCTGTTGTTAGCTTCGACCAGGTAGAGGGGGGATTTGCCATTACAGGTATTACCCTGAAGCTAACCGGAAAGGTACCAGGAATAAGCGAGGAGAAGTTTATGGAACTGGCCAATGCTGCCAAGGTGGGATGCCCCATTTCGAAGGCGTTGAGCGCGGTGCCCATTACCCTAGAGGCTAAGCTCGTTAAGTAGGTTGGTTTTTATATGTTTAGGAGAGGTTATCCAATACTATTTGCGATAGCCTCTCTTTCTGTATGTGCTGATATCGGGCACTTTCTTTTGCTAGGTTTATCAGGTGGTTTCGGATAATTACTATTGACCATGGCTAAATTCTTCGTTGTAGTAGCTCATTGTACGCCATTTTTCACTAAAGGATATGTGGCTTTTATTTGCTTGCAGTGGCTTATCCTGTAAACCAAAGGTAGTGAAAAAGGAAAGCGCAGCCATTGGTACAGGCTGCGCTTTTATGTGGTTATGCGGGCTTGCTGCTTTATGGCAGCTACTTATTTTGTGCGCTGATCTAGACTTCGGTTAGCAAGCTTACTCTTTGGTAGCTTCTAGAATATAATTCCCCGCACTAATCCTAAATAGGATATGGCTATCTGTACTTGCTAAGTGTTCTAAGATCTTTTTATTCTTGATTGCCCTTCCGTTTTCCCAAACAACTTTATTGTTAAACTTTATCTGAGAAATCTTGCATGCAGGAATGCCTACTATAGCTTCGGTTCCATTTGGTATGGAAACTGTTAGCCTAAAGCATTTGTCTGTATTCTCAAAGCTGCTTTTAATAACCCCTTTTACCGACTGAACTGTAGCAGATGCTGCTTTTACGGAGCCTGGATTGGGCTTTATTTGGAATAATTTGTAGCCTGGCTCAATAGGCGCGATACCACACAAATACTGCGATAGTATTGTTAACGAACCACCACTCCAAGCGTGGTTCGTTGTTCCTCCACCATAACCCTCAGCGCCAATTCCCCAACCCTCAAAAAGGGTTGCATAATCAGGATTGTTGACCATGCTTCCAAACCTTTTTTTCATACGCTCGATGGCATAATCTGCATAACCCATTTTGAATAGGGCTTCTAGCACGTACTTTTCCATGTAAGGGCTTGCATGTTCCTCCTTTTTAAAAACATCGTATAAGGCTTGATATTTCCCCTTTTCAGCAATGCCTGCCACAACTGCAAGAGCCTGACACCGATCATCCGTTTTCCCCTTATAGTCAGGATGACGATAGGCTGTCCCAGTCCAATACTTGGCATTAAAGATAGCTTTAATTCTCTCCATTGATTGCCTGTATTCTGAGGCATCTTCACTGCGATTTAGGATTTCGGCCATGTTTAACGCCCCATCAAGCGCCAAATAGTAAAAGCTATTGGTTATAAGCTCCATGTCAATATCATCGCCCCAATCACCCCACGACCAACCTCCTTGGCGAAGCTTAATTGAGCCATCATCATTTACGCTCCATAGCTTCAAATACTTTCGTACCCCAGCGTATAGGTCCGAAATAGGTTGCTTATCTCCTGTATTCAGATAGTAGTTCCAAAAACCATAGTATCCTATACTTGTAAGCATTTGAATGGGTAATTCTTTATCCCAATTTCCTGCTGGTACTGGTGCAAATAAAGTGCTGTCAGGTCTTTGCCAGCCTATTAACTCATACATTCCCTTCTTTAGCAGCAAATGGCTTAAGGTATCGAGGGCATAAAAGGCTTCACCAGATTCGTTAACTTCATCTCCCCACCATTGAGCACGTTCACGGTCGGGACAATCCATATAGTTATCACGCATGGTAACGTAGAGTGTCCTTAAAGACTTTTGCCAGATTTTATTTAGAAATGGATCGGTACAGGTAAAGCTACCTGCAAACTCGGTATTATATCCTGTTTCTCGATATTTTAGGTCTAGGACAGTAACTCCCGCTGGTATTTTGTAGATCACTTTATGACCATTCATCCAACCGTAGCTTTCGTAGTCTTGAGTGCCTTTACGGGTAATGTATTGTGCGTACACATTAGGTTCGCCTCCACCCATAAAGTTTTCTGTTTTTATTTCAACTACTTTGCCTTCTTCATGTGCTGCGATTTTAAGATAGGGGGTTACCTGCAGATTAGAGGGTAAGGTGCATACAATAGTAGTATCTCTACTTAGTTGAAGCGGAAAGTTAGGTGCTTGAACATAGGAAACAAGCTTTGAGTCTTTCCATTGAGGAATTGGACGAAGTACTAAGCTATTCCAAGGAGCAATTGGTGGTGTCCCGAGCATTTTGGCATTGCTCCAGTTACCAACCGAGTAGCTTTTTGAAAACCAGCTGCCTATATCATTTCTGGCATCAAATCGTATGTTCGATTCTGGTAAACGGAAATTAGGCAGAGGTGCAGGGCAGGTTCCATAGGCAGGATGTTGCATTACCTTCCATGAGCTATCGCTTAGCACCTCCATTTCAGGCGTAATGCATTCGAATATAAAACCAAATTTGCCACTGGTTATATGAGAAAATCCACTCTTCCCAAAGTGCCAGCCTAGAACCGCAATGGTATTGGTCCCCTTCGTAAGATACTTCGAAATATCTACCTTGTCGTAATATGTATCGCTAGGGTTGGGGCCTCGCTTTAACCCTCCTTCAAACACAACCATCGTGCCGTTTACCCACAACCAGTACTTGCTATCGATTGCAATTTTTGCCAACGCCTTTAATGGCACTCTCGCTAAAGGAAAGTCTTTACGGAAGCAATACCACGAATTCGCCTCGCTCAGAGAGCTTGGGTCGGTAATCCATTTTGCTTGCCACTTGTCTTGCCCACTTAGGTTGGGCATTTGAAACGCAATTAAAACAAATAGAAAGAACTTTTTCATTCTACAGGGGTAACGGTTATGTGCATTGATTCTTAAGCCAATTTGTTCGCGGTAGATGCGCCGTGAACTAAACGACTTGTAATATACAAAGTTCTTTTAAGTGCGATAATGGACATTAGTGCACTTTGAACGAATGGTTTATACCAAATGTACGGGGCGCAGTGGAATTTAGGTACGTGATTTTCATGTTGCTTCAGCAATAAAGCTTTATTACTTGAGCAGCAGCTGTACTGTTGGCTGCCAACCAGTATGCATCGGTAGTAGATTGTGGAAGCTTCCTATAAGCATGTTCCTCTTGTTACGTTCTAGCACTCGCAAAGTAAAGCGCAGCCGTAATGCTGGTTGCGCTTTACTTTGCGTTCTGCAAGCTTGCTGATTAATGGCGGTAAGGATGCTACTTATATGTGAGGGCTTTTCTGTGCTATATTCTACTGTCCGATAAGCTTGTCAACATCGCCACTTAAGATGCTTCGAAGGTTCCTTTTTACCTTATCCTCATCCCAATTCCACCATTGTATTTGGGTTAGCTTGTTTACGGTTTCGGCGGGGAATCGATTCTTTATCTCTTTTGCGGGTATCCCTCCAACGATTGTATAGGGTGGTACATCTTTCGTAACAACGGCTCTTGTTCCGACTATTGCACCGTCGCCAATTTTTACGCCTTGCATAATCACCGCTTCGTAACCAATCCAAACATCGTTTCCAATAACTATATCGCCTTGATTATCCCATGCCTCGGTTACGTTTTCTTTATCGAGTCTCCACTCTTCAAAAAAAAGAGGGAACGGATAGGTGGAGAGCGAGGACATTTTATGGTTTCCGGAGGTAAACATGAATTTTGCACCACAGGCAATTGAGCAATATTTGCCAATTACTAGCCTATCATTATTTATTGGGTAGTGGTATAAAACGTTGTTAATCTCGAATTTGGTGGGATCGTTTACAAAATCATTATACATAGTGTATTCGCCTACTATAATGTTCTGTTTTGTGATTGTCGATTTTAGGTATACGGTTTCCTTATCTCCTGTTCGGGGGAATACTGCTTTACTGTTCATCTGCTAGCTTCATTTTTTGTACTATACGGCTAACCTTGTGCAGCGATGGGCTCCGCTTGGTTTAGCAAGGTCTTGGGCTGTTTTCGGAGGTGGAAGGTATCTATTATCGGTAGGTTTTCCAAGGAGTGCTGGCTTAGCTCCCCCGTTCGGCAAATGCTATTGTCCATCGATGACGAGCGAAGGCTTTTTCTCAAAGCCCCAATGCATAGTCAATGGCAGGTTTATCCTCTACGAGGAAATGGGCGACTTAATGGAGGTATAAACCGCCACCTAAGTTCGATGGAATTAAAGATTCCGGCTAGTGTCGAGTGCCTAATTAAACTACGGCTAGCGAAGAGGTTGTCTAATATTATTTGTGATAACCTCTCTTCTATGATAGATTGCTGCTCACCTGAATTTTGTTTGAAAATTAATGTTTTAGACAAGACACGTATCCACGCTAAGGCTAAAAACTTTGGATGTCTAATTGTAAGAAACGAATATTGTGAAGTAAGCCTGAATCTTGTGCCAGCGCAATAGAAGATCTATAACTTTTTCTACTTTTGAGACCTTAAGTAGGTATGGATACTCTCTTCGGATGAGGTCAACGTAAATACGGCTAATTTCTAATTGTCAAATAAAAACTAAAATTATTAAATGAAAAGACTATCGGTTCTTCTTATTTCAATTCTTGTGGCATCTATGGCTTACTGCCAAGATATCAAGTTGTTTTCAACGTATGTTAAGCCAACTGGAGAATCTAGGTATGCGTTTGTCCTTTCCGACAATTCTATTTGGTGGGGTGATCCTACCGAGGATCAATGGAATCAGGTTTCAACGAGCGAGCTACCTGCTAATTTTAGCATCAAACATTTCTCGACGTACGTTAAGCCAACAGGAGCATCCCGGTATGTTATTGTTCTCTCCGATAATTCTATCTGGTGGGCGGATCCCAACGATACTCAATGGGTTCAAGTATCAGCAGAGGGGCTCCCTGCTAAGTTTAATGTAAAAGAACTTTCGACTTACATTAAGCCTAATGGGGAATCAAGATTTTGCATTGTTCTCTCCGACAATACCATCTGGTGGGCAGAACCAAACAATGCTCAATGGGTTCATGTTTTAACCACCGGAGTAAAAACTAAGTAGCAATACGCTGCTAGGCATTGTAAATCTCGGCAAAACTATAAGGGGGCTGTCCAAAAAGTAATGGACAGCCCCCTTTTTACCTGTTTTATTCGTATTACTGTCTAAGAACAAATTCAAATTGATATCCCTGTATCTGCCTCTATTCTTCTTTGGGTGATGCATTATTATCCTTAAATTTGTACCCTATTTTTAAATCTACCATAATGATAAGCAGGCTGAAAAACTTTTACTTAAACAGTAGCATTCGAGTAAAGATAAACCTTGCGGTTGTTGGCTCCGCATGCGTTATACTTATCCTTCTAATGACAATTGTTACGGTACGCTCTCGGAGTATCGTGCTTGATTCTGCCGAAAAAACAGTGACTTTGATCGGGAAAGAAAATGCGGCACGTGCCAACGATGTAATCAATCGAAAAATAAGCGCTGTTAAGGCACTTGCCAGCAGCTACGAGAGTCATGCCGAGATGGGCGAAGCAAAATTCAGCCTGTACAAGAATATGATGCAGCATTTGGCTAAAGACGAAAACGATATTTATGCCATGTGGTTCATCGAGGAGGCTCAGCCAGGCGATACCGCTTCGGTTCAAAAGTACTTATACAGCAGCAAGGCCATTGCGGGTAGCGATCAGCTGCTCCAGAAGGTCGAAACCGAGTTGGGGTATAGGCAGGTTCGGCAAACTGGCGGGACCTGGATTAACGATCCTGTTGCTGTTAACGATGTACGGGTGATTAACATCTGCGTGCCCATCTCCGTTAATGGAAAAATTATTGGCGCTGTTGGATGCCTGCTCAACGCCGAGTTCCTAACCAAGATTGTCGACGAATCGATGAAGGAGGAGGATGGCATCTGCAAGGTAGTTACCCCCAGCGGGCTGGTGGCCGCTAACAAGATGCGGGAAAAGGTTGGAACAATCCTCGACGAAGGCGACCAAACCAGCGAAATCATGGATTGCATTAAGCGGGGCGAGCAATTCTCGAGCTTCATATACTCTGCCTACTTTAAGGAGAAAAGCTTTAAGGTGTACGTGCCCATTAGCTTCGAAGGAAGCAAGAGCTCCTGGTCGTACTGCACCATTGTGCCCACCAGCAAGATGCTGCACCAGTCCAACATGCTCTCGCTGTTTGCCTACCTGCTTATTGCGCTAGGTGTTGGCCTGCTAGTGTTTATAGTAAACATCATTACCCAGTTCCTAACTGGGCCCATAGTCTCTACCGCCAAGGAGTTGAAGCTGATCGCCGCGGGCCGCTTAAACCAGGTAAAGGAAATTGCGATTAGCAGCACCGACGAGATTGGCCAAATGGTAGAATCGCTCAACCTGCTAACCTCTAGCCAAAAGGATCTGGCCAATTTTGCGAACGAAGTGGGCCACGGCAATCTTGATGCCTCCATCGAGGTTAAGGGCAACGATGATCAGATTGGGAATGCAATGATAGAGATGAAGGAGAACCTCATTGCGGCTAAGAAGGCCGAGGAGCAGCGTATCTTCGAGGATAAGATTCAGGATTGGAAGTTCGAAGGTACCGCCCGTATTCACGATATCATCCGTAAGGAGAACCAGAACATCAAGCACCTTTGCGATACCATCCTTCAGGAGATTATCACCTATTCGAAGGCTACCCAAGGGGGGATATTCATCATCAACGAAGATCAGACAGAGGAGCGATTCATTGAGCTGGTTTCGTGCGTTGCCTACAACCGAAAGAAGATGATGGCGAAGCGGATGGAGTTCGGCGAGGGTATGGTTGGCCGCTGCATCTTCGAGAAGGAATCAATCATACTTACGGAAATTCCTCAGGATTACCTTTCCATTACCTCTGGTCTCGGCGACCGAAACCCCAACTTCTTGGCCATTATTCCGCTTATCAACAACGAGGTGGTGGTGGGTGCCATAGAGGTAGCCTCGTTTGATAGAATGGAACAGCACGTGCTAGAGTACCTCGAGAAGGCTGTCGAAAGCCTTGCCTCTGCGATATCCAACGTAAAGGTGAACGAGCGAACCCAAAGGCTGCTCGACCAAAGCAAGCAATACTCCGAGGAGATGGCGGCCCAGGAGGAGGAGCTGCGCCAGAATATGGAGGAGATGCAGGCCTCCCAGGAGGAGATGCATCGAAAGACGCAAGAGTACGAGGAGACCATCGCGCAGCTGCGCACCGAACTTGGCGAGAAGGCTATGCAACAAGATGTTTTGAAGAATATGGACTAAAAGCGAAGTCCACTTGCTACGCGTAGCTTCGGGATTCATGCACAGGCTTAAGATCCGGATAAGTTAATAGCGCATTTGTAAATACGAGAGGCTGCCTATAAATAAGCAGCCTCTTTTTTATCTATCGGGCACGGTAGCGAGCAGGAAGCTACTACTTCACCTGCTTATTGCCAACACCCTCGTTAGGCGAAGGCTGGGATCCATATTTATCAAGCTAAGCGGTGAAATGCTACGAAGTAGCTAAACCTTAGTAACCGCGGATGAAATCCGTGGACACAGAACGCCCCCTTCTTTAGAAGCCCGAATGGGCTGACCCTTTGGGCAAACGAACAGCATTGGGGGCGCCACTTCGGGGCTAACGTTCTTCGATCAAAGCGCTGTGGGCTTACACCTACGGTTACTGAAGTGGCGTTACATTGTAGCGCTATAATGCAATCCTAACTGTAGATCGTAGCCTTAGCTTGACGGCTATGGGGATAGCGTCAGTGAACAGGGGTAGCGATGCATTGCATGCGTCTCGGTTGAAGGATTTGGATTAATAGCGAAATCCCTACGTTGCTATGCGAAGGTTTTTGCCATAGCCGCTAGGGTATAGAGGAAACATCTAGCGCTCCTAAGCAAGGAGCACATTCTCCCCGTTCGACGAAGCATATCGCGCTCAAGCCGCACCTCTGATTCTAGTGAATCTTTAATTCCACCCGTCGGTTTTTCATCCTATTCTTTCTGGAGGTATTAGGCGCCACGGGTTCGTCGGAAGCTTTAGACTCTACCTGAAGCTGATTATTTGGAACGCCGTAGCGGAGCAGCAGCTCCTTTACAGCTTGAGCTCTTTCCATTCCCACCCTTTGATTAACTTCTTTTGAGGCAATGTTGCAGGTGTGGCCTACTATAGTAATCTTCATCGCTGGCGTGGCTTTGGCGATTTCGCTCAATGCCTTTAACTTTTCCACATCTGCTACTTTGGGCTCGTTGGAGCTAAAGTCGAATTTTATACTGACTGATGCTGCCATCGCTTTGGCTCGTGCATAAATGGTATCGTTTGGTTCTGCCATTTGTTTAGGCGATACAACCGCCTCCGCTTTTGTTGTGCTTGCTGCGGGAGCAGGTGCAAGGGCAACAGCAGCTGTGTTATCAGCAGGTTTTTCTTCGATTTGCTTTGGTGCTACCACAACCACCGCCTTTTCTTCGGGTAGGGTTGCCGGAATGGCAACGGTTTCTGCCTCCTTCCTACTTTGGCCTAGGCTCCAACGGAACCCGACTTGTACTCCTACTGCAAGCTTACGTGCTTTGCCCGCTTCACTAGAGCTTAGTACTCCATTATATACACCATCTTGCTGATACACGAGTTTGTCGGATGCTTTAACCATGCTGTTGAATCCATAGCTTACGTACGTCCCCGCATAAAAATTGGCATTTGCCGATAGCTTGTAAAGCGCTCCTAAATTGGCGTATCCTGCATAGGATGGATTTAGGGATACCTTACCGCTAAACTTGTCGGAGATGGTGCTAAAGCCATGCTGGGGCATGTCGGTAAGCTCTGCATTCCACTTGCTGTAGTAGCCGGTGGTGGCTATTTCGCCATCGGTGGCCTTATAGCGGCAGCTTAGGGGTAGCGATATGCTTGCACCGATTCCGGCAGTCCATTCGAGCTTGGTGCTGATGCTTTTCTGGAAGCGAATTCCTAGTGGGATATCAAACAGGTAGGCAGTCTGCTTCTCCTTCCAGCCTTTGTAGTAGGTGCGGAACTCGTAGGTGTCGCCGTCGGTATCGGTTGCTGGGATGCCGGTGGTGTAGCTTAAGGTGGAGGATGACTGGAGGGTGCTTACGCCAAGCCCTGCCTCTACGGCCCATTGGGGGGAAAAGAAGTAGCTATACCCCCCGTTGAGGGTAAAGCCGGCTCCTCCTTTTTGCTTCCCATCACGAAGATCGTACGAGAGCGAGTGTAGTCCTCCTCCTGCATTAATAAATATGTAATGGTTGGGCTGCTGCGCCTGCATTTCGAAGGAAAGGGAAGTAAGCAGCCCTACTACTAGAATTGGTTTCTTCATGTCTTGGTTTCGCTTGGATTATCTAACAACAATAACTTTGAAGGTGTAGTCCTTATTCTTAGCGGTGGTTAGGTGGCCAACGTAAACGCCGTTCCCAACTGGCATGTTTAAGGTGTTAAGCGATTCGACCTTTGGGGTATGGAATACCCGTAACCCCTTTAGGCTATATACCGACAGCGTAGTTCCCTGTAATTCGCTATCGTTTAGGCCTGATATTTTAACCGAACAGCCCTGGTTGGAGTAGACAGGGTTGGGGAACACCGTTAGTGTAACCGAGGTTGGCGCAGGCATCGTTACTGTTTTGGCACACGACATTAGCGTTTCGCCGGTAACGGTTACCACCTGCACGGAATAAGCACCAGACAACCCTTGCGGGTCGTTGTAGAACTGCTTGGTTGCCCCGCTTATGGGAGCCCCATTCTTATACCACTGGTAGGAGGTAAAGCGGTTGGAGGCATCGTTGCAGAGCACCACATCGTTAAACTTGGTAACGATATAGTCGGATGACAGGTTGATGCTAAAGGTGAACGGATAGAGTTCGCTGGCATCGTTCAGGCTGTTGACCATTTGGAGCGAGGCCGTATAGACGCCTTCGGTAGCGCCCGTTGGCACTGGAATGCTAATGGGCTGCTCGGATGGCGATAGATCGGTAAGGGAGATGTCGCGAAATCCTGCCGAGAGAGCCTTGCTTCCGAAGATAATTCGGTATTGGGTTGGCTCGCCTGATAGAATGGTGTAGGGTAGGCTTAGGGCACTACCCTCGCATCCCGACTGGGGCGATTTTAATGTGGCCAAGGTAATCTTTTCTGATATCTGGCCGCCAGCTATAACCTCGCTTGCCGGAGCCAGGTAGCTTTTAGCGGAGCTACCGCTGAGGGTATAGGTTACGGTAATCGTTTTGGCTGTACCTGCAGCGGAATTGTTGTAGGCTGCTGCTCCCAAGACGGAAACCGAAGCTGCATCTGCCGGGATAATTCCGCTTACCTTACCAAGGGAGGTAATTGTTGCGGTGGTGGTACCATCGTACATCTTGCTTGTTACAACTTTGGGCGGGGTAATGGTTAGCTGCTTGGCGGCGATGCTAAAGTCTTTGCCCACAAAGGTGAGCGAATAGCTGCTTCCGGCGGTTAGCGATCCCTGAGCAATGGGGTAGCTGCCTACGCTCTCGCCCGTAGCTCGGGTGAGGCTGCCGGTAAATATATCGCTGCCAAGTAGGGCTGGCGAAGCGGTGTAGGTAAGGGCAGGGTCGGCGTTGCCGTAAACCTTTCCCTGATTATCATCGGCGGTAACGGTGATGGCCTTTGGCGTAATGGTGAAGCCTTTCGGAACAAAGGTGATGCTATAGTTGCTGCTCGCCGAAAGCGATCCCTGAGCGATGGGGTAGCTGCCTACGCTCTCGCCCGTAGCTCGGGTGAGGCTGCCGGTAAATGCATCGCTGCCAAGTAGGGCTGGGGATGCGGTATAGGTAAGGGCCGGGTCGGCATTGCTGTAGACCTTTCCCTGGTTGTCGTTGGCGGTAACGGTGATGGCCTTTGGCGTAACGGTAAAGCTTTTAGGAGCAAAGGTGATGGCGTAATTACCACCCGCCGAAAGCGATCCCTGAGCGATGGGGTAGCTGCCTACGCTCTCGCCCGACGTTCTGGTAAGGTTGCCGGTAAATGCATCGCTGCCAAGTAGGGCCGGCGAGGCGGTGTAGGTAAGGGCCGGGTCGGCATTGCCGTAGACCTTTCCCTGGTTGTCGTTGGCGGTAACGGTGATGGCCTTTGGCGTAACGGTAAAGCTTTTAGGCGCAAAGGTGATGGCGTAATTACCACCCGCCGAAAGCGATCCCTGAGCGATGGGGTAGCTGCCTACGCTCTCGCCTGTAGCTCGGGTGAGGTTGCCGGTAAATGCATCGCTGCCAAGTAGGGCTGGCGAAGCGGTGTAGGTAAGGGCAGGGTCGGCATTGCCGTAGACCTTTCCCTGGTTGTCGTCGGCGGTAACGGTGATGGCCTTTGGCGTAATGGCAAAGCCTTTCGGAACAAAGGTGATGCTATAGTTGCTGCTAGCCGAAAGCGATCCCTGAGCGATGGCGTAGCTGCCTACGCTCTCGCCCGTAGCTCGGGTGAGGCTGCCGGTAAATGCATCGCTGCCGAGTAGGGCAGGCGAAGCGGTATAGGTAAGGGCCGGGTCGGCGTTGCCGTAGACCTTTCCCTGATTATCATCGGCGGTAACGGTGATGGCCTTTGGCGTAATGGTAAAGTTTTTAGGAGCAAAGGTGATGGCGTAATTACCACCCGCCGAAAGCGATCCCTGAGCGATGGCGTAGCTGCCTACGCTCTCGCCCGTAGCTCGGGTGAGGCTGCCGGTAAATGCATCGCTGCCGAGTAGAGCAGGGGAAGCGGTGTAGGTAAGGGCCGGGTCGGTATTGCCGTAGACCTTTCCCTGGTTATCGTCGGCGGTAACGGTGATGGCCTTTGGCGTAACGGTAAAGCTTTTAGGTGCAAAGGTGATGGCGTAATTACCACCCGCCGAAAGCGATCCCTGAGCGATGGGGTAGCTGCCGACGCTCTCGCCCGTAGCTCGGGTGAGGCTGCCGGTAAATGCATCGCTGCCAAGTAGGGCAGGCGAAGCGGTGTAGGTAAGGGCCGGGTCGGCATTGCCGTAGACCTTTCCTAGGTTATCGTCGGCGGTAACGGTGATGGCCTTGGCAGTAATTTCTCCGATGTTTACCACGTAATTGTCCGGAGCGGTATACTTTGCCACATCGGCACCGCTAATGGTGTAGCTTACGGTAATGGCTTTGCCGGTACCCGCAGAAGCATTGTCATAGGTTGCGGTGGCCGATACCGAAATGTCATCGGTACCTACTTTGTTAGCTATACTTCCGGGAGTTACGGAAGCTGCAGGTGTTCCGTCATAGGTTTTCGACAGGCTTAGCGCAGGATTGCCTGCGGTTAGCTTACGGGGTGTAATTTCGCCGGTGCTTACCACGTAATTGTCTGGTGCGGTATACTTTGCCACATTGGCACCGCTAATGGTGTAGCTTACGGTAACGGTTTTGCCGGTACCCGTAGAAGCATTGTCATAGGTTGCGGTGGCCGATACCGAAATGTCGTCGGTGCCAATTTTATTGGTGATGGCGCCTGCTGTTACTGCTGCCGTATTACTGCCGTCGTAAACTTTCGATATGGTAAGGGATGGGTCGTTAACCGTAAGCTTTCGTTTACCCACTTCAATGGTGATGGTTGCAGAGCTTGCCCCTGCCACATTGGTACCCGTAATGGTATATGTTGTAGCGGGAGAAATAACCGTAGGCGTTCCGCTAATGGCTCCTGTTTTGGCATCGAAGCTTAAACCGGCAGGCAATGTAGGGCTTATGGTGTAGCCATAAGGGGTTATTTTTCGGATCCTATGATTACGTTGATCAGCAACATAAACATTCCCTGCCGCATCGGTAGCCACTCCGAAGGGTAGGCAAAATTGAGCCTCCGTTACGATGCCATCTTTAAATCCCTGGAAGTGACCGGCAAGGGTAGTGACCGTGGCATCGGAAGCAATTTTCCGGATTCTATTATTGTTTACATCGGCCACATATACATATCCTGCCACATCGGTTGCCACTCCGAGGGGGTAGTTAAATTGAGCCGCCGCTCCAGTACCGTCGGTATATCCCGGGGAGCTTCCAGCGAGGGTGGTTACTATTCCCGAGGGGGCTATTTTTCGTATTCTATGATTATTTTGATCTGCAACGTAAATATTCCCTGCCGCATCGGTGGCCATTCCTATTGGGTTGCTAAATTGAGCCAACGTTCCTGCACCATCAGCATATCCCTGGGAACTTCCGGCAAGGGTAGTCACTACTCCCGAGGGTGTTATTTTTCGTATTCTATGATTAATTTGATCCGCAACATAAACATTTCCGGCCGCATCGGTGGCCACTCCTGTTGGGTAACTAAATTGAGCCGCTGTTCCTGTGCCATCAGCATCGCCTGATATGCTTCCTGCGAGTGTAGTTACTACTCCGTTGGGGGTTATTTTTCGTATTCTATGATTATTTTGATCTGCAACGTAAATATTCCCTGCCGCATCGGTGGCCACACCTCTTGGGTTGCTAAATTGAGCCAACGTTCCTGCACCATCAGCATATCCCGGGGAGCTTCCGGCAAGGGTAGTCACTACTCCCGAGGGTGTTATTTTTCGTATTCTATGATTAATTTGATCCGCAACATAAACATTTCCTGCCGCATCGGTTGCCACTCCTGTTGGGTCGTTAAATTGAACCGCAGCTCCGGTGCCATCGGCATATCCTTGGGAGCTGCCCGCAAGAGTGCTTACCTCGTTGGGTATAGTGGCCGGTACTGCCCCTCCGCTGTTAGTTGGGGTTAACGCAGAAACCGCTGTTCCTACTGTAAAAAGCTGCGATGAAGCCGTGTAGCTTATGGTAGGTGCTACCTGCAGGGTGTTGAACGTAACCACATCGCCGTAGCTGGTACCTTTGGCATTAGTAGCATACGCCCTTGCATAATAGGTAGAGCCAGGAACTAATCCGGTGAGCGAAGCGGTAAAGGTTCTGGTGGCAGCAGAGGCCGTAATATCTACTTTACTATCGGTAGTGGTTGGTACAGTATTGGTGCTGCTGTAGCAGATGCCGTAATGGGTTGGAGTAAGGCCCGATGAGCCCAATGAGGTGATGGCTCCATTACCTGTTGCCGATATGCTTGTAATAGCGGTTACGCCTTGCGTAGCAACTAGCGGTAAAAGCTGCCATTTTAAGCAGGGATATCCATTGTTTACATCTGCGGAAATTGCCCATATATCGGCTGTGCCGTTGGTGGATTCTTCCACAAAATCCCACGTGGCCGCGGTAAAGGTATTCTGGGCTTTCATTGTGGCAGTAGATGCTCCAGAACCAACTCCGTTACTGGTAGGTACTTTTGTGTTATCCCAAAAGCTGTAGCTTACCGTGGAGTTTGAATTATTTCCCGCTAATCCGCCAGTATACGAAGTTCCGGGGGTAGTGCCTGATGCATACGAGTTGTTTATTGATGACCCAGATTCGTTATTCCCCACTAACCCTCCGATAGATGTAGTTCCCGACACCGTGGCTGTAGCATATGAGTTGCTTACCGTGGAATGATAGTTATCTCCCACTAATCCGCCGACAGCATCATTGCCAGACACAGTACCTGTAGCGTATGAGCTGCTTACCGTAGATTGAGTGGTATTATAGCCCACCAATCCGCCGGTATACCGATTCCCGTATACCGAACATCCTGTCAATCCAAGGTTTTGAATGGTGGCGTGGTTTGTAACACCGAAAAGACCTATATAGCCAGAGGTAGGACGGTTGATGGTGAGCCCGCTGATGGTATGTCCTAAGCCATTGTAGCTACCACTAAAAACGGTCGTACTAGTGTTTCCGATGGGCGAAAAGCCTTTACCACCATTCCAGCTGGAGGTGGCCGAAGCATCAATATCGGCTGTTTGGATGAAATTTTTGTTCCACACCGAAGAGGTTTGCGAGAGCCAGTTAAGGTCGCTGAGGGTAGCTATCTGATAAGGGTTGCTGGCAGAGCCATCGCCCGCCGAAGGGGCAACCGGAGCGGGCATGGTGGTAAACGTAACCACATCGCCGTAGTTGGTGCCCCCTCCTCCGCTATTGGTGCCATACGCCCGCGCATAGTAGAGCGTGTTGGGCGTAAGGCCGGCAAGCGAAACAGTAAATGGCCCGGTGGCAGCTGGGGTGCCTAACGCGGCTTTGCTATCGGCTATGGTTGGGGTGGCATTGGTGCTGCTGTAGCAGATGCCGTACGTTGTAGTGGAGGCGCCTAAGCAGGTTATGGACCCGTTGCCGGTGGCCGTGGTGGCGGCTATGCCGGTAGCCCCCTGCGTCGCTAAAATGGATAAATCTTCGACGATGGTAAAGCAGGAACGCCAGCTACCGTACGATGCCGCACTTCCCGGTAGTACATGGAGCACCTTAGCACCTGCTGGTTGGCTAAAGGCCTCAAAGCCTAGGGAAACGGAGCCCCCATCGCTGCGGTACTCGTTTACCGTTAAGCTGCTGGATGCGTTGGAAAACGCAAAATTGCCAATGGAGGTAACCGAGCTGGGGATGTTCATGGAGGTTAGGCCTGTACAATTAAAAAACGCACTACTGCCAATGGCGGTAACCGAGCTGGGTATGTTCATGGAAGTTAGGCCTGTACAACCACTAAACGCATTATTGCCAATGGAGGTCACCGAGCTGGGTATGGTTACGGAGGTTAGGCCGCTACAATCCAAAAACACAAAATCGCCAATGGCGGTAACCGAGCTGGGGATGGAATAGCTCGCTCTATTCGAGGGGAAGTAAATGATCGTCGATTTATTTTTGCTAAAAAGCACCCCATAGGTGGAGCTATAGCTGGGGTTGCCATCATCTACCGTAATGGAACAGCTGTTATGACGAAACGCACCATCGCCAATGGCGGTAACCGAGCTGGGTATATTCACGGAGGTTAGACCGCTACAACCGCAAAACGCAAAATTGCCAATGGAGGTCACCGAGCTGGGTATGGTTACGGAGGTTAGTCCGCTACAACCAAAAAACGCATAATCACCAATGGCGGTAACCGAGCTGGGGATAGCTATCGATTTCAACTTATCACACATCCAGAATGCATAAAATGGTATAGCATTACCGTCAATGGCAGCCCCGCTGAGGTTGATGCTAGTCAGGCTGTATTTTGCCGTCATGTCCTTTAGGGTGGTAATGTCGGAGCTGTTGATGCTTCCGGTAACGGTAAGGCTGGTAACCGAGCTTTGTTCGGCGGGGGTAAGCAGGGTTGTCAGGGTTCCTGCTGTGGCCACGTTAACGGTTTTGGAAACCTGCGCTTGCAGCGCTATGCTGCAGGCTAGCGAGAGGAAAAGAAGTACAATTTTTCTCATATAATGGTAATGGCTAACAGCTTTGGTTGCCCCGCTTGGGGCTAGTTGTTGGCTGTGGTTTGCTTTTGTCTATATTGGCTGGTGCTTTATAGGCATCCATTTCTTTCAGGATCACACATCTGCGACAGCTCCGCTAGAGCGACCGCTTCTTGCTGCTGCGCGCTTAAGATCAGCGGCGCTGTTATGTGTATCTACCTATCCTGCAAGCCACGATACCCCGGACAGTGCACCGAAAAGAAGAGCTCTACTACTACTATGCTTTCCTAAGGCTTAGGACTATAAATTAGGGCGCAATTTAACAATTCTCCGCTTTGGTTCTACCGCTTACGGAAATTATTATCATTCATGCAAATGCTGATGATGCTTGGTGGGCGCTACGTGGGTTTTGTAGCGAATAGAATGGGGATTATAGATGGAGTTGCCCGCTATTCAGCGAATACATTCAACTCTAGTTGGCGAAGGTTCCTGCCCATAGCCGTTAAGCTAAGGATGGGTAAGCAACGAAAGAAATTCTAAGCGCGCTTCGCAGATCCGACTCACCCCCAATCCCCCTCTCTCCGAATGGCATTGGAGAGTCTGCCCATACCGTAAGCGGCATATACTTGCCATTCGCAAAGAGGGGGCTGCGGCACGGATATAGGCTGCAGCATATTCGGAGCGCAGGAAGTTCTCGTTAGGCGAAGGCTCCTGCCGATAGCCGTCAAGCTAAGGATGGGTAAGCAACGAAAGAAGTTCTAAGCGCGCTTTGCAAATCCGACTCACCCCCAATCCCCCTCTCTCCGAATGGCATTGGAGAGCCTGCCCATACGGTAAGCGACTACTAGAGGGGGGTGCGGCACGGATATAGGCTGCAGCTTAATCGGAGCGCTGGAAGTCCCCTCGTTAGGCGAAGGCTTTTGCCCATAGCCGTCAAGCTAAGGATGGGTAAGCAACGAAAGAAGTGCTAAGCGCGCTTCGCAGATCCGACTCACCCCCAATCCCCCTCTCTCCGAATGGCATTGGAGAGCCTGCCCATACGGTAAGCGACTACTTGCCATTCGCAAAGAGGGGGGTGCGGCACGGATATAGGCTGCAGCTTAATCGGAGCGTAGGAAGTCCCCTCTTTTAGACGAGCAGGCGGCGCCTGAGTAAAGAAAGCAGAAGCCGCAACGTTCTTTTTCTGGTTAACCCACCACTCGGCTAAGAGAGGGGATTTAGGGGTGAGTTGGGAATGGGCATGGCATAGGCATTTCCTTGTTTGGCGAAGGTTCCTGCCCATAGCCGTTAAGCTAAGGATGGGTAAGCAACGAAAGAAGTGCTAAGCGCGCTTCGCAGATCCGACTCACCCCCAATCCCCCTCTCTCCGAATGGCATTGGAGAGCCTGCCCATACGGTAAGCGACTACTTGCCATTCGCAAAGAGGGGGCTGCGGCACGGATATAGGCTGCAGCATAATCGGAGCGCTGGAAGTCCCCTCTTTTTCGACGAGCAGGCATCGCCTGAGTAAAGGAGGTAGAAGCCGCAACGTTCTTTTACTGGTTAACCAACCATTCGGCTAAGAGAGGGGATTTAGGGGTGAGTTGGGAATGGGCATGGCATAGGCATTTCCTTGTTTGGCGAAGGTTCCTGCCTCGTTAGTCGAAGGCTCCAGCCTTCGTCAGCTCTATCATTGCAGGCTATAGCCTGCAGAATAGATTCGACTAAGGCGATAGCCTCAGCCGAACAAGGGATAGGCATCTACAGTAACTCTAGCTTGTAAAGTTCACCCTCGTGCTCATCCATAAGCTTTAATATACAGCGCCTATTTTTAGCGGTATAGTAGAATACTTGTGCCGAATTTGGCTTTACCAGTACCTGATAAAGTGGAACTCCGTTTAACTCCCCATCCAGCGTAATAGTCATGTAGTAGACCTTTGCTCGAATATTTTCAGGAATAATACATACCCCCTTTTTGTAGCTTAAAATGGAATACATTTTAGTCAGGTAAGCTTCTGGTGTAACAATGGTAACATCAACTGTACCATCGGTAAGGTAGCATTCTCCTTTTATATTCGTCCGATGCTTAATGATTGAAGGAACCTCAATCTTAAATTCGTTAACTAGGTACTTAAATTCGGCATTACTGTGGCTGAGCCCATGGGGTGCATAGACGTTGCTTTTAACCGACAGCACATCTTGATTTAGCGCATCACCTAAGAGGTATCCTAGCCTATTTTTTGTTTTTTCTTCAATATTACCATAGCCGCCAAATACGATGAGCTTGTCCTTATTAAGGTTAACCCCTTTTATGGACGATAAGATATTGAGGCATGATACTCTAAATCGATCTTTCATGTTCGAAAAACCATAATCGTAGGGAATAAGCGTAAAGCCCAGCTCAAGTGCTTTTCGAACGACCTCCCCGAAGGTTGGTTCGTTGGTATATACACCGGTAAGCCCAACTACTGGATACTTCCGCTGGCCTAAAAGGGTATCCTGCACATTTAACGCCTCAAGTGCAATATACTTATAGCCCAGCTTTCTTAGCCCATCCAGAATATCGTAAAGGAATACACGGGGTGACGGGTAGTGGTGAATGTCGTTTAAAAGAAGAACATCATGCTGCGCCGCCAACCGAAGAATCTCCTTTTTGGCATCTATACGGCGATAGTTCTTCCTGTTATAACGGGTTGTATCCAACGAAAAGCTGTCAGCTGCATTATTTCGCTTGTCGAATACATTGAGCGCCCTATCGTATTCGCACATGAAAGACATTATGGTCCCGTACATCTCGAAGTAAAAGCAAGAATCTTCCTTTACATAGGATAGTGAGTCCTTTTGGAGATGCCGATACTGCTCAAGCGCACTTCCCTTGAAAGGGCTAAACTGATATACTGATTGTGCAGCAGCTTCGCTACAACCTGCAAGCATGAAAGCTAGCATATAAAATATTCGAACCATTGCTAGTAAGTATTACAATTTTTGCTGTTTTTCATAAAGAGGAGGTGCTTTCGCTCTACAATCAAAACACCCATAGCTGTCAATATATACATCTGTAAGCGACGAAAATGTGCTAACCGCTTCGTAGAACCGACTCACCCCCAATCCCCTCGTTAGGCGAAGACTCCAGCCTCAGCCGAACAAGGGCTATGACGGGCTGGTTTAACCTCTACGAGGTAAGATCTGCCTATGTGGCGACATGCTACAAGTTGGAATGCCCTACGGGCAACTCTCCTTCTATCCTCGTTAGGCGAAGGCTATGGGTGATAGCCTTCGCCTAACAAGAGGACTTTTAAATTTTTCTACGCATCATTTGTCGTCGAAATGGATGATCAGAACAGCTTACTTCCCAAAATTTCTCGACACAAATGGTAGGCAGGTAAGGAGTGCCGAGTGCCAGTATTCGCTGGTATGGGCGCCATCGCGTACGCGGAATTCACAGGGGATTTGTTGCCGGCGCATGGCCTGAGTGAATTCGATGTTACGGTCGAGCAAGAAGTCGTCGTCGCCACAATCAACAAACCATTTCACGCTTCGGAGCTGCTCCTTGCGGGCATCATCGGCATCAGCCACATACTTTATGCAGCTATTCTCCTGTACCGACTTGGTGAGCAAAGCCATCTTGTCGTTGGGATTTTGTGAGGGGACTGCTCCTTCCTGTGGGATGTTCATTAAAGCACTCATTGCATATACCGACGAAAACATGTCGCTGTGCTTTTGCCCATAGGCAGTGGCACCTCCTCCGCCCATTGACAAACCAGCAATAGCGCGGTGCTGCTTATCGCCAATAACACGGTAGGTTTTTTCGATAAAGGGTAAAAATTCGGAGTAGAAGAATGTTTCATACTTCCAGCCCGGCATATCGAAGTAGCCATTCCATGCACCGTCGGAGACGTTTCCACCAGCATTGGGCGATACAATAATCATTTCGCAGGCTTCGCCGGATGCGATGAGCTGGTCGGCCACCTCTTTGGCGTGCTCGTTGTCAAACCAACTCGTATTCACGCCCGACATTCCATGCAGAAGGTAAAGAATTGGATACCTACGATTCGCATCAGTACCGTAGCTCTTCGGTAGGAAGATGGTGTAGTCGCGATCGGCATTCAAAACGTTGCTGTGAATAGTTTTGGTTTCCACCTTGCTTTGTGGCCCCCACTGTCCGAATTGTGCCGATGCTTCAAAAGCAAACAACACGCCGATAAAGAATAGGAATAGCTGTTTCATACAATCTATCATTTTTAGGTTTAAATGCGAATTAAGAGCAGGACTTAGCCTATGGCCCCTCGTTAAGCGGGGGTATCGGTGGTTTTGCCCGCTTCCCTGCGAATACGTTCAACCCCTTGGGGGCATAGCCGTCAATCTAAGGATTTTTCTCAAAACTCAAATGTATATTCATGGCTCGTTATCCCCTCCTTGGGAGGGGGCAGGGGGTGGGTTTACTCGTTTAAATCAATATTTTACTTTACTTAGCGTTCTTAACCCACCCCTACCTCCCGCTCAGGCGGGAGGATAAACAGTTTCAATCATGAACTGGCACTTAATTTCTATCCTTTTCTTTCAAAAAATATAACCCGATCATCCGCTTAGCTTGAGCTATTCATGTTGAAGACCCTACGGGCTTCGGGTTGTAGGATATGGTAGTTTGTTTCAATTAATCAACACGCCCATCCCTCGCTAGGACTGGTTTAACCTCTACGAGGTAAGATCTGCCGATGTGGCGACATGCTACAAGTCGGAATGCCCTACGGGCAACACCCCTTCTACCCTCGTTAGGCGAAGGTTGAAGCCCATTACCGAACAAGGGCAATTTAGCGATTATTGGCGGCGGTTGTGCCGCGGGTGCAAAAAAAGGAGAGGGTGCCTCGCGGTAACCTCTCCATGAACAACAAATAATTAAGTATACAGATGAATCCAATGATTGTGCCTACCTCCGAGGGCTAGCTGGGGTTGTTACCCTTCCTCTTCTTCAGCCGCAGCTCTATCCGCTGCGGGGTGTTGTCGGCAAGGACAAGCTGCTGGCTTTCTATATCGCAGGCAATCTTTTCGGCGGTTATGTTGTAGATGTCGAACTCGCGCTTGCTGTTGCGCACCTCGCCGGTTTTGCCGGTTTTACGATCGAGCAGCACGAAGGGCTTACCGTCTACCGTTCTGGTGGTGGATAGTACCCGCACGCGGACGTTCTCCTCGGGTTTGCCGGTTTCGCTGTTGAGCACCGTGATGGTCGTCAGCCGCTCGGCGTACTCCTTCTTGCTGCGCACCTCGGTATAGCCCTTGAACGCTTCGGGGTGGGTGAGGCTGATGATGTCGGCCACCATGTCCATCTCGTCGAGCATCCCCCTGCCCTCGTTTACCAGCTGCTCGAGCTCCGTGCGCTTTACCTTCTTGTCCGCGTTGTAGGCTTCCTGCTTGGCGTTGGCGGCGGTAAGCGCCTGCATGTTGGCCTCTACGGTGGTGAGCAGCTCCTCGGTGACGTTGTAGGGTACCAGCCCGGCGGCGTTTTCGCGGGCCAGCTTGAGCACGGTGCCTACGCTATCGTTGATGGCCTTGTAGGTGGCGTTCTTGATCTCGGAGCGGGTGGTGTGCAGCTCGGCTACCAGGGGCAGGTTGTTCTGCTTGGTGAAGTAGAGCTCTTCGGCCTTTACGACGGCGAACAGCGGGGCAATCACCTTGTCGGTGGCGGTGCTTACGGCTACGCTAATGAGCTTATCCTCCGACTCGAGGTACACCATCAGCTTTTCGCCCTTGCCGATTAGCGCTTCGGCCTCGGTGACGAACTGCTTGGCCGCCGGAATGGCGCTGAGCGCATCGCAGCCTTTTACGTACTTGCTTACTCCCGTAATCATTCGGAAAAATACCTTGTTAACTTCTTTCATACTACTAGTTTTTTTGGTTGGATTTAGGACGTTTTTGTAATTGGTCTTCTATTTTGGGTTCTACTTAGGTTTTTGCTTTTCGGCTCGGGTGGCGCCCTCCGCTGCTGGCGGCATGCTGCAGGAGGATACCAGTAGGATTTACTTAACTTACTGCCTAAAGATATAGCTTTAATTCTTATTTGCATCCGTATTTATACCTTTTATTATCAAAACAGATGTAAATATGGGTTTCACCAAAAGAAAAGAGGGAACGTGCTTTTCCAGATTGTACGCGGGGCTGCTTTCCCTTCGGCTCCGCTCGGAGAACGGAGGACTTGGTTGCCTGTAGCGGCAAAAAAGAAAAGCGCAACCGTGGTGGTGGCTGCGCTGGTGTATGGATTTGCTAGCTTGGCGGTTATAAAACCGATACTTAAGTTCGACGGAATTACAAATGCAGGCGAGCCTCGTGCGTTTAATTAGACTACGGTGAGCAAGGGGACTTCTTCCAGAAAAACATCTCCACCCTATAGCGCAAAAAAGCCCGGATTGCTCCAGGCTTTTTTATTTTCGTTTTATTGCGGTTACAAACCGCTGCTTATGTTAGACGAAATTACAACCGTAGCGAAGCAGAACTCAGTGTAACTAAATGCCTCCTAACGTTGTGCTTTTAGTCTACCGATTGTGGGGATTCGTATTTTTATTCCACCCATCGCAAAATTGATGTTCTTCAACCATCTTAAATCCATTGTTGCAATATGAGTATAACTACTGGGAATATGAATCGTCTATTTCATCTTCTTTACAAATTCTTGGTATTTCTCCTTTCTTTAATTTTCTGTAAACAGGCTTTCTATAGTTTACATTCAATTTCCGATTTGTTTTAATAAACATGCGTGTAGGAGTTTCCCCATAGACAAAACATAAATGTCTGTTTATGCAAAAGACCCCTGCCGGTTTTAAATGGATAAAGGTATATTTACTTACTCCCGTCTCGAGTAACAATAAATAATACCTTTTAAAGGTACATGAATCGTTAGGGTATGACGAAATTCGTATAGAAATCATAAGAGAATCAGTGTAATATTTACACCTCTTTTCCTTTTCAAATAAAGAACTTATCACTTCTTTTAAGGAATTATCTTTAAATTCGAGCAGAGAAACTTGTTCTTTACTGTGGATATATTTATAGAAAGTGTCAACCGCAAAACTTCCTAAACTGGTAAAACTAAAAGGATAACAAAAAAATGCTTTTTCATAGCATTAATAGATTTTGACGCCATTTTCTCTTAAAGCCTCAAGATAAGCAATTCTCATAAGATCTGCAGTAGTTGTATATGGTATATAATGACCATCAGTATACACATTTAGTTTGGTCCCAGGGTATTTATCCCGCAAATTTATATCAGAGTTAGAAGGCAAGGTTCCGTTAGGATGGTTGTGATTAAACTCTCTGATATTATAACCGTAGCCCTTTACTACTGCTCCTGCGGCATTACTTGATTCGTTAGCATTTTCTTTTGAGGTTTCACTTGAACCTGTTGCTATTAAATTTTCGCCCTTTTCACCATCTGATTTACCGACCTTCAAATGGCCCCATTCTACTTTTGTACCATTTGCTAAGAATTCAAACACCTTCTTCCCATTATTATCTCCTGTAATATTGAGAAATGTCATGTTTTTTTCATTACCTTTTTCATCCTGATATTTCATTTCTTTATTGTGTATAGTGCCATATTTAAATTCTATGGAAGATTTTTTAATTCCATCACTATTTACAATGTTAATCTGATCTTTCTTAGTGTTTTTAACATACTGAATTCCCCCGTTCTCATTGATATTCCATATATCCATACCATCTGGATCCGTAAACCTCAGCGGATTATCAACGCAGTAGTTGTAAGGGCTCCATCTCCTATACTTTTCAGCTAAAGGATCCATCGTATGCCATACGCCCAGCTCTGGGTCGTAGAACCGTGCGCCGTAGTCGTACCAGCCGAAGGGGGTACCGCCAATGTACTGGTCCTGCAGTTCCTTGCCGTTGTAAAGGTAGCGGTTTTGCGGAACATTTACGTTATCGAACGATTTCCCAAAGGGGTAGTAGTCGGTGGCCTGCGCTAGGGCTGGCGTTTGCCCAGCACCAGCCGCCTTGCTAAACATGGCGCGGGTGTTGCCCAGGTGGTCCTTCAGGTTGTACTGGTAGGTGCCGTTGCCCAGCACCATACCCTCCTCGTGTAGGGCATAGGCCAGCCTCTTGCGCTGGTCGTACACCATGCTGCCGTGGTAGTAGCGGGCGGTGCCGTCGGGGTTAGCTACCGCCAGCTTTGCCCCGGTGGCATCGTAGGTGTAGCTTACGCTTTGGCCGCCCTTGCTCACGCTCCTGGGCAGGTTCAGCTCGTTGTATTGTATTGCAAACCCGTTGCGGCCATCGGTGGTGGCGTTGCCGTTGGCGTCGTAGATGTAAGGATTTTTATCTACCCCATTTAAGGTTATCTTGCTAAGCTGATTTCCACTATAGGTGTAGCCGTAAGTGGTAGCCTCCTTGCTGCCATTCTTACGAACAAGAGTACGGATGTTTCCGTTCTCATCGTAAAGCGGTATGTTTTCGGCATAGGCTTCATCGGCTACTAGGGTGCCCGAGCCGTTGTCTTTGGCATAGGCACCAACATTCAGCCTATCCAGCCCGTCATAGGCAAAGCCGTAGCCTTTCTTGTTTTGAGTACCGTCAACCATCTTGGTGCGCCACACCATCGAGGCGATGTTGCCGCCATACTGAGGTTTTACATCGGCTCCTGCTACCTCAGGTGCGTTGTACGCCAGGCTCATGGCGAAGAAGTCAGCTCCAGCAGTGTTGGGCTCGTTGATCTTGGAGAGCCAGCCGCGGATGTTGTACTCGTAGTGTTGCTTCTGATCGGTACCTCCGTAATTCTTTTGCAGCACGTGGCCCAGCGCATCGTAGGTGTAGGAGGCCAGCGTCTCCACCGGGTTGGTATTCAGCTGTGCTGTTACCTCCTGTAGCTGCCCGCTGTCGTAGTACTTGTAGGTGCGCACCAGCGTGGTGGTATTGCCATTAAACGTTTGTACCTCCTTCACCTCATCGGGCTGTCCTACGAAGTTGAGTTTACTCGATACTGTCAGCAGCTCATCGGCATCCAGAATCATCAACACCATGCTCACCAAAAAGAAGTTCAAGGACTTATTCCAAAAAAAAACATCTCCACACTATAACCAAACAGCCGCCCGGTTCTCACCAAGCGGCTGCTTTTTGTTTTATGGCGGTTGCAAACCGCTACTTATGTCAGACGGCATTGTAAATGCCGCCTAGCCTTGTTCGCTGATTAAACTTCGCTCAGCACGGGGGAATATCTCCACCCTATAGCGCAAAAAAGCCCAGATTGCTCCAGGCTTTTTTATTCTCGTTTTATGGCGGTTACAAACCACTGCTTATGTTCTGCAAAATTGCAAATATCGCAGAACCTTGTGCTTTTATTCTACTCTTCGGCTAGCAAAGGCTATCTAAGGCTGATTTTAAACATCTACTTAAACTCTTCATTTCCAAAAAGAAAAACACCTTCAATAGATTTATTGTCTTCTAAAATTTCAAATCTAGTTTTTGAAGTTCTTTGAACATTTATTTTTTTAATGTATTTGCTGGAAGTCTGTTTGTTACTCTTTGGATATTCATACTCAATATTTACTTTTTTAATCTCTTTAAGAAAAATTGAATCGTTAGTTCTCGGTTTATAATACAGACTAACTAACCGGACATAAATAGAATCTTTTGGTAGAATCTTTGACCTACTTCTTAGTTCTCTGAATTCAATTTTATCGTGAGTTATGCGGCCGATAAAAGCAGAACGAGGAAATTGACCTATCGAATCACTGCTTGGCAAAAATAAAGTATCATTGGTGTTGTTTACTATTTTCAAAGACACATAAACGTGGTATCCTCCAGGACAGTCATCATTATGCTTACTTATTCTAATCCTTCCAATGTTACAATTTTGTTTCTTGCTTTCCTCAATGTGAGTACAAGAAATTAAGAGTGATGAGGCTACGATTAATACCAAGCAAATATATTTCATGTTTTTATTTGTTTAATTCTTGCTTGTGAACAATTCTCATATACTCTTTAAAAGGCTGTGTTGTATTTTTCCATGAATCATGTCTAAATTGATATTCATATACATTATGGGTTCTTGTATGATCGGACAACCCCTTTTGACCATGACCAATTTTTTCATGAGCACCCAATAAATTCTGAACATTTGATGTTGTTGAAAAGAGAAATCTATTATCATCTTTATCTCCTGAATTTATAATAGATGCCGTTATCCTTGTTTGACCTTCATAAAGACCTTCTGAGGCATTCTGATTAGCGTTCAAACTTGGTGAATTATACTGATCATCCACATTCCAATCATTATGACTTATAACTACAGACACGGAACCATTATATAAATTATTCATTTTTACTCCTGTTGTCTCTGACAAAATATTAGTAAACACGTTTGAATAGGCTTCTGCAGATAATGTAGTTTTTTCTATGCGTGTATCAATATTGTCTGCCATATTTTTTACAAACTTACTATCTCCAAAGCCTATAGCGACCAAAAATTTTTTGGCATAATTTGGTTCCCGGATTACAATATGATCTTGTTTTTTGTCAATTTCATGCTTATTGTGTTCGATAAACTTTCCTTGACTGTTATATACATCATCCATTCCATCTGGATCAATTTTATTAATCGGATCATTTGAACAATAAGCATATGGTGAAATCCAAAACTTTTTTTCTGCTAATGGATCAAAACTATGCCACACGCCCAGTTCCGGGTCGTAGAACCGTGCGCCGTAGTCGTACCAGTCGAAGTGGGCGCCGTCAATGGTTAGATTTTGGAGCTCCTTACCGTTGTAAAGGTAGCGGTTATTTGGAACATCCTTATTCTCGAACGACTTCCCGAAGGGGTAGTAGTCGGCAGCCTGTAATAGCATGGTATTTAGCCCCACTCCTGTTTTCTTAAAGACGGCGCGGGTATTCCCGAGGTGATCCTTCAGGTTGTACTGGTACACAAACCCATTGTCTGTTGATTTTATCATTCCCTCGTCGTGTAGAGCGTATCCGAACGAAAAGGCTCCTTCTTTACTTCTTTCGTACACCATGCTGCCATGGTAGTAGCGGCCACTATTATCTGTATCCACCATTGCCAGCTTCGACCCGGTAGCGTCGTAGGTATAGCTTACGGTTTGGGTACCTTTGCTCACGCTCTTGGGTAGGTTCAACTCGTTGTAGCCAATGCTAAACCCTTTGTAACCATCCTTGGTGGCGTTACCGTTGGCGTCGTACTGGTAGGCGGCACCTCCGTTGATGCTGAGCAGCTGGTTACCGCTGTAGGCGTAGCCGAAGGTCGTGGCGGTGCTAGCCCCATTGGTACGGGTTAGGCTTGTGATATTGCCGTTGGCATCGTAGCCAAGGCTCTTCTCGGTGTAGACATCACTAGCAGAAAGCGCATCGGTGGTGGCGTAGCTGCTACCCGTAAGCCTATTCTGCGCGTCGTAGGCAAAACCGTAGCCCTTCTTTGGCTTATTACCGTCATTGTCCAGCTGTGTACGCCACACCATTGAGGAAATGTTCCCACCGTACCGTGCTTGACCGCCCGTCACCTCAGGCGCTTCATACGCCAGGCTCATTGCGAAGAAGTCGTCCCCAGCAGTGTTGGGCTCGTTGATCTTGGTGAGCCAGCCGCGGATGTTGTACTCGTAGTGCTGCTTCTGATCGGTGCCTCCGTACTTCTTCTGCAGCACGTGGCCAAGCGCATCGTAGGTGTAGGTGGCCAGCGTCTCCTCCGTTGCAGCATTATTCATCTTGGCATATACGCCGCGCAGCTGGCCACTGTCGTAGTAGTCGTAGCGTCGCTCTATGCTTGTGGTAATGGCGCCTGCTGTAGCGGAAGGCTTAAAGGATTGCTCTTCCTTAATCCTCTTAGGCTGGCCAACGAAGTTCAGCTCGGTTGATACTGTCATTGTTCCCTTGGCATCAGGGTAAAGCCCCTTCTTTACGGTTTGAATTACCCGTCCCCTCTCGTCGTAGTAGGTGGCGGTGGTGCTCCAGGTGTTGGTGGTGAGCTCCTTCACCTTGCTAACCGTGGGTAGCCCCGTAACGTTGGTGGTTACCGTTTGATCGTACACCTTGCTACCGCCAAGGTTGGCAGCTCCACCGTTGGCGTAGCTGTCGTAGAAGGTGTAGGTAAGCGAGTCTATCACACCATCCACATACACCTTGTTCACCACTCTGGGAAAGCTATTACGCGTGTAGGTGCTATATTCAACTCCGTTGAGTTTCCCGGTGTATGGGGTATCGTACTGCGCTGCAGCAAAGGCCGCATTAACCGTACTCTCCATATCGGCCCTTGTTCCGCTCTTTGCTATATAGCCCGTTTCTACGGGTCGGTTTAGCGCGTCGTAGCGGGTGTAGAGCCAGCGGTTCGACTTCCGTTGCTCTCCGTCCTGTACCGCCACCAGCCTATCGCGGCTGTCGTACACCATGTACACAGGCTCTACCCCGGGCAGCTTCTTTTTAATCATACGCCCGTAGCCGTCGTACTCGTAGTAGTAGGCCAGCGCGTCGAGCGATTCCAGGGCTGCTCCTGGGGAGACCGTGAAGCCTGTTCCCCCCACAAAGGTTGGAAGTAGCGTTAGGGAGGCACCAGGTGCCAGCACGTACTTCGCCTGGCTAGTTGTATTTTTAAGCTCCTGCGCCCCCTGCACCAAGCTAGTATTAGCGGGCAGCCCCTTGGGAAGTCCCTTGGTGTCGAGCGAGGCCATGTACTTGGGCGGTAGCACCCAGCGCAGGCGGCCAAAGTCGTCGTACACGTAGTCGGTGGTGGCGTTTTGGTGTACAGGGTTGGTTTCAGCTCCGTAGTCGGCCACCTTGCGCACCACGCGCCCCTCCATATCCTTGTACTCCACCGTGGTGGTTTTATCCTCGTCCTGCACTGCCGTGCGGTAGAGCGTGCCTGGCAGGTAGCACAGCCCGCCCGTAAGCGTGCCGTTGTCGGCCACCGTCCAAAGGATCACCTCGCCAGCCGTATTGGTGCCGTAGGCAGTACTCACAGGATGGCTCTGCCACTTGCTACCGGGTCCGGTTTGCGAAACCACCCGGCTAAGCGGCGAGCCGTCGTAAATGGTCTCGCCAAAGGGGCGTGTATCTGGGGCAATACCGTTCGGTACAGCCGGGTTGTAGAACTTGTAGTGGTCGCAGCTAGTGGTATAGCTTGCATCTACAGCGTTGGTCTGGTAGGCACCAGCACCTACCCCTTGCGCCTTGGGTAGCGGCAGGTACTGGCGGTACTCGCGCCCCATGCCGTCGTACACGTGCGGGGTGATCTGGTCGTTGAAGGCGGAGCCGTCAGCGTTGGGCGTGGCCGCCACCCCTATGGTTTGTAGGGGTCGACCGAGGCCGTCGTAGTATTCGATGGTGGCCCCCTGCTTTGCGGCAGGGAGCTTTAGCAGGTCAATCACAGCGGTAGTACCCTCGCGGGGCATGCGCTTGACAATGTAGTTCTGGCCCGTGGTGGGGTTAACCTGTTGACCCATGGCGGTAAGGTTTTCTGCCACCAGAAGAGCAATATGAAGAGATATGCAGATAGTATGTTTTCTCATATTCGTAGGGTGATCGGTTTTCTGCTATTGGTAAACCTCTATTGTTTTGGATATGGACACATTGGTAGAATATAGCGTAAGCGTTGCACGACGCTTCTGCGAGCTGTCGTAAGCCACCGTTGGAGACATGGTAATGGTGGCATTACCGCTTCCCCAAGTTTTGCTAACGCTCAACCATTCGGGAACACCTTGGATATTCCAGTCGGTATTCGAGGTGATTGTCAGCGTGCTGTTTAATCCAGGATTAGGAGCAATGCCAACAGAGCTGGTGTTGGTATTCAGGTAGTAGCATGTGCCATTATCGTTGGCATAGGCCTGCCCTTTATCTCTAGCCTCCGCTTGAGCCTTAGCATCGGCATCGGCCTGGCTGATGGTAGAGGTATACTTACCCTCGGGTACCGTGTAAACAACCCCTCCGCCAACGTAACCAGCCGGGCAGGTGTTTTTGCTAAAAGTCCAGCTGTAGCTTTTACTGCTAAAGCTACCGTTGCCTGCTGCTTGGTTGTAGTACTTGTAGTCGTAGTTGGATACAAGCTTGCCTAGCTCTGTCACATTCATCAGTCGTCCAAATGAGTCGTAGGCATACTTTACTGTTTTACCACTGGGGTCAGTTTCAGAGGTAATACCAATCATTGGATCATATGTGAAGGTGCTTACTATTGCGTTAAGAGGGTAAACTCGAATTTCATCGAGATAGCAAGAGGATCCGAATACTGAAAAAGAAAAGCTCCCTTTTTTACTTAGGCTACTTTTTATTTTATAGAATTTATATTCATTAGTTAGAGGATATAGCACATTGTTAATACAAATACTACTATTGTTAAGACCTTTTGCAAAAAACTCAATCCAATAATCGTCTTCAGATAATAGTGGAGTTGTGAGTGTTTTACCTTGAGGCAACAATGCTTGATAAAAACCAGAAGTCCCCTCTGAAGGTAAAATTGTAATCGGTGTCAAATCCCAACCGTCAGATGAATGTGGTTCAAAGCTAGTATAAGCAATCTGTTTGTTTTGTGAGTTTTTAATCTCTGCTATAGGGAAAGATTTGCTATACCCCCATAAATAAGAGGTGGTAAAGTTACCCCCTCTAGAAACACTTAAAGGATTCCCCATGCTATCGTATCCCCAATAGCGTAGCAATACTTTTGGATACTTTCCTTTATCACTTGTTTCTTCAATAGTTTGCGGAGCAATTACAGTATTTCCCCAATCAATGTAGTTCGTCTTTAATGATCGAATAAATTTGTTGTCTACAGAATCAACTTGCTCTACAATTGGGGTTATGATGTTTTTATTAAGCATTTTATCGTACGGATTCTGATTACAAAAGTCATAACTGTACGAGTAGTTTGATTTCGTTATCTTTCCAGAGCTAGTTTTTAAGTACCGTTTTCTTAGTTGTCCCCTACTATCATATTCATATAATGTATACAATTCACATCTTAAACCATCTTTCGAATACTCTGTTTTTTTATTTTCTGCTAAGAGCCAAATATCTCTATTTGCTTTTGTTTCATACCACCAATTTGGAATACAAGTATAATTACTATGTGGTGTCCCATCGATATCAAAGTACATGTTGTTGATTATTACTGCAAGTCCAGTATTAAATGTCCCCCTCTCAATTCTTCTATAATTATTCTCTTCTAATTCTACTAGTTTATACTCTCCATTTGAAAATTCGTACGTACTTTTATAATTCATTAGGGGTGAATAACTGCCACAATCATAATCTGATATTGATACCTCAGGTGAGTCTATACCCGAAAAATATGAATACTGATCTTCTTCTTGTGGAGAAAAAAAGCTATAGCTTGTTTTCCCATAAATTCTATTTTCATCTTTCACTATTTCATCAACCAACCTATAATATACAATGCTTCCATTCCCATTTGTTATAGGTCTTATAGGATTCGATAATATCTTATAATAGGGATGTTCACAACGGATGTAATAATTATTTACTGGTGATACCTGACCAAGGAGGCAATTTTTCAAATAGTTGTCCGAACTAATTACAGCAACCGAAGGGGCATAGTATCTATATTCTTTTATTGCTGCTAAGTTAGATCTCAAATAGTTCAATATTCTTTTTACCCTTAACCCGCCAATTATACTGTCCTTAGAAAATGTATAGGCATTTTGGGCATAATTAGACTCAAATTCAAAAACAGTCTTGCCGCCTGTCGGATATTCGATAGATTCTATAATACATGCTTTTGCATATAATTCATTGGGCAGACGATCTGATGCTTGACTAAGCAAATTACTATATTTTTCTCTAAATAAATTCTTTGATGATTCAATAACGGCAGCAGGCGTTTGTGAAATATTAGATGATGTTCCATTGTAGTACCCCCAATAATCCTCTATAAATGATGCTCCACCTGCACATCCATTACAGAAATATGGGGGTAGATTCATACTATTATACTTCACCTTATAGGTTTCCTTTTCGACAATTTTGTCTGGGTTTACAAACGAAAGTGAATCAAGCCGGAGGCGAGCATCTTTATTGCAGATCGACATATCATTTCCGAAAAAAGAGTGGTATAGTACGGCTATTTTTTTTCTATTAATACATGAAATCTCAATTGTATCCAACTGGGTAACTTTTGAAAATTTTTTGTCTAACGAGTATTTAAATGAGATAGTCTTATTTTTGTGGCATATGCTTTTTAGCAATTTTATTCTAAATGTGTTTGTATTAACAGAACTCTCATATGTATTTAGACTATTTACAGGGCACATGCTGCGATTTAGGCAAGGGGCGCTTGCGCTAGTGTATTGAAGATATCTTGATAAATTATCTGCCCTAAATGCGTTTGCAATATCTTCGCTATAGTTAAAGATAACAGAGTCTGTTTTATTGTAGTTTACAACCTTTGTTATATACCATGTAGATGGGTACCACATAACAGGATATCCATCACAATTGTCTTGACTGCAAGTTTTTTCCGATTCTTCAAAAAACCATGTATTACCTTGACTATCTGTTATTCTAACATACTCTTGACTATTATCAAAATCAATAATATTATTATCAGATGGAACTGTGGTGGCTTTTCTGTTTAAGAAGTTTATCCTAAAGGTTCCTGAGCATGTGGGTGTGTTAAATATATATTTATCAGAATACATGTCTGTTCCGCAACACAACCACTTGTTGTAGTATTCTCTATAAGAATGTCCTTCATCAATATACTTTCCCATATCTACTTGATTTTTGGGAGCATCTGGTTGGAAATTGTAAGAATAATCACATCTACCTAGCACCACTCGGGAAACAAGCCCTCCCGCATTTAAAAACCATCCTAACCCGACATTTGTAGCGGCATCACTAGTCTTTATCCCAGATGCATGATAGGTTATTGAAATTGGTATTTTCACAAATCCTGCATCCAAGTTGTAAATTGGGATCTCAATTTTTGGAACCCCCGAACTTATGTCTACAGGAATTTCTCCATATCTCAAAAAGGCTGTGGCATTAGGCGAATTTGGAATTGTTTTAGGAAGGGTTACCTGTCCATAAGCAATATAAATCGAAGAAAAGATAATCCAAAGGACTAATGATACCTTTAGTATTAAAGTTTTATTTTGTAAAAACATACGCTAACAGTTTGTTTGTTGAATAATCTTTTAAAATAGGGTGGCATAATAGCAATTTTTTCCTGTGCATTCAACAGAAGTTGAACTTGCAGAGTACGCATGGTCTATGGCCAGGAAAAAGGAGGAACTGCTGCGCTGCACCCGCTCCTCCCCATTGTAGAAAGGGTAAACCCTAGCTCTACATCTTCCTCTTCTTGAGCCGCAGCTCTATCCGCTGCGGGGTGCTGTCGGCAAGGACAAGCTGCTGGCTTTCTATATCGCAGGCAATTTTTTCGGCGGTTATGTTGTAGATGTCGAACTCGCGCTTGCTGTTGCGCACCTCGCCGGTTTTGCCGGTTTTGCGGTCGAGCAGCACGAAGGGCTTGCCGTCTACCGTTCTGGTGGTGGATAGCACTCGCACGCGGACGTTCTCCTCGGGTTTTCCGGTTTCGCTGTTGAGCACGGTGATGGTCGTCAGCCGCTCGGCGTACTCCTTCTTGCTGCGCACCTCGGTGTAGCCCTTGAACGCTTCGGGGTGGGTGAGGCTGATGATGTCGGCCACCATGTCCATCTCGTCGAGCATCCCCCTGCCCTCGTTTACCAGCTGCTCGAGCTCCGTGCGCTTTACCTTCTTGTCCGCGTTGTAGGCTTCCTGCTTGGCGTTGGCGGCGGTAAGCACCTGCATGTTGGCCTCTACGGTGGTGAGCAGCTCCTCGGTGACGTTGTAGGGAGCCAGACCGGCTACCAGGGGCAGGTTGTTCTGCTTGGTGAAGTAGAGCTCTTCGGCCTTTACGACGGCGAACAGCGGGGCAATCACCTTGTCGGTGGCGGTGCTTACGGCTACGCTAATGAGCTTATCCTCCGACTCGAGGTACACCATCAGCTTTTCGCCCTTGCCGATTAGCGCTTCGGCCTCGGTGACGAACTGCTTGGCCGCCGGAATGGCGCTGAGCGCATCGCAGCCTTTTACGTACTTGCTTACTCCCGTAATCATTCGGAAGAATACCTTGTTAACCTCTTTCATTCTACTAGTTTTTTTGGTTGGATTTAGGACGTTTTTGTAATTGGTCTTCTATTTTGCGTTCTACTTAGGTTTTTGCTTTTCGGCTCGGGTGGCGCCCTCCGTTGCTGGCAGCATGCTGCAGGAGGATGCCAGTAGGATTTGCTTAACTTACTGCCTAAAGGTATAGCTTTGGTTTTTCTATTCTTACCCGTATTTATACCTGTTTTGGTAAAACAGGTATAAATACGGGTATCGCCGAAAGAGAAGGGGGAACGTGCTTTTGTGAAGTGTACGCGGGGCTGCTTTTTTGGAGGAGAGGATTTATTGCTACTTTTACGACAATAAAGTATTACAGAATCTTAATATTAATTTCATGAGAAGGCTGGCTCTTTTTTTAATTGTTTCCTCCCTATTTTTTGCTTCCTGCGAAAAGGATGAAGGGGATAAGGGGTGTGTAAAGGATATCGCGTTTGCAACATCTAGCTCCATTATTTCTGCTAACGGTAGCTTTACGGAGGCAACCAAGTACAAGTACATGGTTATTGGCGAAAAACCTAATGTTTCGGAGGCCACAGGCGTTGTTTACTGCGATTCTGTGGGGGTATCTGCAAATTTCGCCTTTAGGGCATCTCGTTTATACTCCAATACCACGTATTACCTAAAGGTGTTCTATCGCGATGCCAGCGGTAAAAGCGTTTATAGCAAAGAGTATACTGTAAGCACAAGAGATAACACAAATCCTACAACCTTTGGTAAGGTAACCACGTGCGATACCCTTATAGATGGTAAGGAGCTCCACCAAATCAGCTACTCTTTTACGGCTGTTAGCGACTACCGCGATGCCGAGTTTGGGGTGTGCTACTGTAAGGCTACGTCCCCTGTTCCAACCCTTAGCGATAAGGTAATAAAGGGTACGCTTGGTAAAGATGGAGTCGTTTCTTGCGACATGTCGGAGGTGAACTTTAATGAGATGGAAATCGCTCGCCCCTACTTCAAGAACGCGAAGGAGACGGTTTATGGGCCTATTGTTGCCTATTCCAAGTCATCTTGGCAAACCTGCGGCATCTTTCCTGGGCTGCCTTGTAAAGACCCAAGTATCATAACCGTAAACGGGAAGGGCTACGTATTCGTTGGTTATAACCCCGATCAATCTAAACATACGTCCTCAGGGGATATTTGGGTAGTTGATGATATGTGGTGCTTTGATAGCCAAACATTCGCGTGGAGTAAGGAAGCATCCCTTAATAATATAGTGAGTAGTGGATATCGCATTTCGATGAAAACGGCGGAGACTTCTAAGGGCTTCCTATTCTTCAAAGGGGGAGACTATTCTGGAAGATCCTTCAATCAATTCTTCTCTTACGATATTGCCAATAAGCAGTATACCGAGATACTACCCAATGGTATTCCTGAAAACGTATGGAAGTACTCGTGGGGTAGCGACGGTTTTTCGTATAATGGCAAATCCTATGTCGTTCTATATATGGGAGGGTATACAAATTATGAAAATGATCCTAAGGGCACATTCATCTACAGCTACGATGAGGCCAATAGAGCATTTACGCTTGAGTCGAACAATCCGGATAGAACCGGAGTTGGCGATGTTGCCTTCTTTAGGCGTGGTGAAAATATTTACGTAGGGTCTGGCTATTACACCGTATTTGGAGCAATATATGCGCAAGATTTTTGGTCGTACAATATTGCTACAAAAGCCTGGACAAAGCTAAAGGATGCTCCTGTTAAGAATTTTAAGCGTTCATTTACCTACAAGAACAGGTGTTTCGCAATTGATAACGATAGAAATTTATACGAGTATAAGCCCGATAGCGACACTTGGGTCCTACTTGAATGTATTAAAGGCTCAGCTGAAGGGATTATGGTATTTGATAGCGGCATCTACATGCTCTCTATGAAGGCTGAAAAGAAAGGCAATGATTTCGAGTATGTGACCCTTATAAAAAAATGTTTATCAATTTAGGATGAGCCCTATTTTTAATAGCACGAAATAACTGATGCCCGGTAGAGCCGACTCTATCGGGCTTTTTTTACAAAAAAGCAGCCCATAAAGCGCAGCCTTGGTGATAACCATTACGGTTGGAGGATTTGGTTGCTTGGGCGTAGCGAGGGAGGCGAAGCGCTGCGGGGGTAACCGCTTCGCAAATCCGATTCACCCCCAATCCCCCTCTCTCCGAATGGCGCTGGCAAGCCTGCCCATACCGTAAGCGCCTATACTTGCCATTCGCAAAGAGGGGGCCGCGGCACGGATATAAGCTGCAGCATATTCGGAGCGCTGGAAGTCCTCTCTTTTAGCCGAGCAGGCGTCGCCTGAGTAAAGGAGGTAGAAGCCGCAACGCTCTTTTGCTGGTTAACCAACCACTCGGCTAAGAGAGGGGATTTAGGGGTGAGTTGAAAATGGGCTTTCCAAGGGGTGCTGGCGATGTCGGCCTCCTAAAGACTCCAGCAGCTGCCGCTACTCCTGGTAGGGCAGCCCCTCAAGTTCAAGCCTTGGTGATAGTCTTTACGGACGGAGGTATTGGTTGCTAGATGGTAGCGGAGGAGACGAAGTTCTGCGGGGGGAATGATGTGGAGTACGAGCTGGTCGTTTAACGGCGATTAAAGACCGCTACTTAAGCTTGATGGAGAAGGAATGTTGAATCGGAGAAATAGGAATGCACCTCTTTGATATCCTTAAAATGATGTACTAAGTAGCTGGTGGAATAGCTTACATGCGAAAAAGAGAAATGATGGCTGAATGATTTTTTATTTGGTTCTAATACTTTTGAACTTTCATATCAAAAAGAATTCTATCGGCATTGATCGCTTTAATTTTGATAATGCCAACTTTTCCTTCAGCAGTTTTGAATGTAACTGTTAGTGGAAATTCTAGAGAACCGATAGCACTTTCGTCATTAACCACATTCAAATTTTTGATAGAGGAGTCATCAACTAGAGCATCAAAAGCCTTAACGTCAAATCTGTTTTTGTAGTTTTGAACAAGGGTTTTTTTAGGGTTGCTAAGTGTGATTTTATCAGCCTGATCTGGGCTTTCAAAATAGATAAAAGCCGATTGGCTACCGTAGTATATAAGGTCGATGTCTTTAGATGCATCTTTTGCTTCTGCATCTTTGTAGACTTTGCCCGTTTTTACAGATAAGCAACGTCCCATCTTAGTGTCACCTGCAACTTGCGAAAGTTCAACATCCTTAAATAGGGCAATGCCATTTAGGCCTTCAACTTTTACGGTTTTCGTTAGCTCTTTAGTTTCAGAACCATTGGTTGCTTTTAGCGTAATGGTGAAATCTCCAGCTTTATCAACAATAACTTTTGCAGGAGTTTGATCTTTACATGTAGCAACGCTTGATCCTTCACCAAATACCCATTCGAAAGATGTTGCAGATGTTGATTTATTTACAATTGTAATTTCTGCATTAGGAGATTTCCCTGTAACAACAACATCAAAATTGGGGGTTAAAGTTTCTCCATCTTTGGAGCAAGAAGAAAAAATAGCAGCTAAACCGATTAAAAATAGTAATTTACTTTTCATAAGATAAAATTTGAATTTTTCAGCCAACATTTCTGCAACAAAGGTAGCTATATATGATGAACCAACTGGCCCTAATGCTTACAAAATGGTTTGAATATTAAGAATTGAGCGTATCGTCCTCGCTCATAGCCATCAGACTAAGAAATTTGTACTTTAGCGCGTGAGCCCCCTCACTACGCCTAGTTTGGCGAGGCCTCTGGTCGTATTCGGAGGCGGAAGGTATTGATTAGCGGTAAGCTTTTCAAGGGGTCCAGCGATGTCGACCTCCTGCTTGCCGTAGTCTGCCAAAACGCTCAAGGCTAGACGAAGCTTAGCTACGCTGAGCTTGCACTTCGTGCTCGGTTGCAGCTTCGAATTTGCTAAGTAGCGGGTTACAGACCTCAATCAAAAGTAGCAAAAAAGTAAAGCGCAACCGTTGGTATGACTGCGCTTTTATGTGGTGGTGCAGGCTTGCCGTTTAATGGCGGTCAAAGGGCGCTACTTATGTTCGATGGAATTGCAAATTCCGCCGAGCCTCGTGCGTTGAATTAGACTACGGTGAACTAGGGAATAAAAATCTCGAAACCAACAATGCAACGGCAATTTTTTATACCATGTGTTATGGGTTGTTGCTTGTTCAGCCTTACTTCGAAGCTGATTCTAATTTTTCAATCTTATTATTTTGCACTTTTATAATTTGTTTCAGTTCTTCAATCGCTTTATTCTGCTCAATCATATAAAGTGTCATTTCCTCCATTTTCTGTAAAAGTTTTGAATTCAAGTCTCCCAATTTCGTTCCATTTTTCTCCATCTCTTTCGCCGGAGCTATCTCAGGCAAATGTTTTTGTTCTTTCACAAACTTTTCTAGTTCGTTTAACGGAATTAGTTTATAACCCTTTTCAAAAACAAAATCAGCGCCATTAAGGTCAACCTTTATTTCTCTCGCTCTTATTGTACCAATGACATCAAGTGGATATTGTGGATTTGACGTTCCAATACCAACATTACTCGATAAATAAATAGGAAACCTTGTACTATTTGTACCAATAACATTACCTGAAATCAAAATCTTTCCATTTATATTGTCTATTGGAGCAAATTGGGGGTTATCCAGAACTACTATATTATGTCCATCTGTCGTAATATTAAGATTAGTGGGTACATCTATACCTACAAAATGCACATCTAAGACATAGATTCCATTGGTTGTTGTTCCTCCTCTTATTTCAGCAACATGATTGTTATTGTAAAACAGATTATTTACTATATTAATTGATCCGCCTTGAGAATACCCCATCAACGAAATGAACATTGTTAAATCAGTAACCTTATTACTTCCGCTAATTCCAGATAAATTGACCATTGCACTGGTTTGCCATGTTCCTTCAATTATCCTATACCATCCATCTCCATTAGATAATGTAACTTGTTTTGTCGTTTGAGAATTTGCAATTTGCGCCAAACTTAATAAAATCAGGCTAATTAAAAGTTGTCTTTTCATTGTCTTTTGTTTTATGATTTGCTTAATCTTTCGAAGTACTGTCTCTTTCTGCAATAACCCATAACTCGTTTATATATGCAACAAAGTTACCTAATATATCCCTATATGGGTGTATATGTGCAGCTCTAGCGTCTTTTTACCTACTATCCAGCAAACCCACCACCCCGAACAGGGCATAAACGAAGTGCTACCATGCTTACCTTAGGCTTACGGCTATAAGTAGGCGGACAATTTAGCGATTATACGCTGCAGTTGTGCGGCAGGGGCAGGTTTATTTTAGCTTAGCCAATAAAAGGCCAAGCCTTGCCGCCGCTACGTGAAGGTATTTATAGCCGCCAGGCTATAGCGGCAACCGCAGGTGCCCCTAGGCAAAGAGCCCGTCCGCCCCATAGCCCTGTAAGGGCGCTATCAACGAGCATTGATGCCTGCGCATCTATGCACCATTGCGGGTTTGGCGGTTGGGGGCAGTACTACGATCGAGGCCAGAATGCGCTGTATTAGCTTAAACCACTATCTAGTGAGCTAAACAGTAGTGTTAAACATGCTGATTTTGCTGCAAAACTAGATAGATCGCTGATATACATACACTAGTGCCTAAATACAATCGAAATAAACACGCGATACATACCAAAAAACAGCGAAATATTTACACAAGTAAAGAAACTTGTAATATATTGGCGGTTACTTTTCCACTTTTGGGTAACACCTCTACGGTTTTGGCAATCACTTAGCCCCATTTCACAAACACTATTGCAATTTTCATCAACACTATGCCCCAATTGGGGCGCACTGCCTGCCAAAACTCGGTAAACAGCTACAAAAACGGCGAAGCATTACCCAAAAACGGGAGAGCCGCCTGTCCTTTGCCCCTCACCGGCTTTACTTTTGCCATTACTGGGGCAGCTTTGGGCATCAGCCTTCAAGCTTTGGGCATTACTCCACGAGTTTTGAGGATCACCTCCTCGATTTTGAGCAACAGCTTCCCGAAATTGGGCGTTAGCTCGCGCCAAATGCTGCACACTCGGTGGCGATAACAGCGTTACACCTGTTCTTTGCCTCGTACAATGCTTGGCAGCAGCCTCACACTTTGTCCTTTTACCATTACATCAGCATAAAACACAAGCACCACCTCAAAAAAGAGTATCACATTCGTCTTGATGCAGGACAACACCCCATTTTTCTGTTGCAGAATGCTGCGATTTATATCGAATAACACCACCTTCGTCCTTTATCTTTCTACTTCTAGCGCCATGCCCTTTAGCGCTTGGCCGATTTTCGCTAAGTTCGATGGCGTAAATTGCGGATGATGGCATACCCTGCCATGCCGCGTAGCCTATCAGCAGAAAACAAAAAAGCATTCGATAATGAAGAAATCGGCATTAGTAGGGGCAACCGTCGCCCTGCTATCGGGCGCAGGCCTTCAGGCGCTGGCGGAGGGCGGCAGCACCCCGCATAAGGAGGTGATCTACCAGGTATTTCCCCGCCTTTTTGGAAATACGAATACCACCAACAAGCCCTGGGGAACAATCGGGGAGAACGGCGTGGGTAAGTTCAACGACTTTACCGATACGGCGCTCCGCGAGCTCCACGACCTCGGCGTAACCTACATGTGGTACACGGGCGTTCCGCATCCCGCGCTAATTGGCGACTACACCAGGTACGGCATCGGCAACGACGACCCCGATGTGGTAAAGGGACGCGCCGGATCGCCCTACGCCATTAAGGACTACTACAACGTTAACCCCGACTTGGCTGTCGACCCTGCCAAGCGCCTCGACGAGTTCAAGGCGCTTATTGCCCGCACCCACAAGAATGGGATGAAGGTGATTATCGACATCGTTCCCAACCACGTGGCGCGTGGCTACCACAGCACCGTTTTTCCAGATAGGGACTTCGGTTGCACCGACGATATCTCGGTGGAGTACAAGCGCAATAACAATTTCTACTACATCCCCGGAAAACCCTTCGAGGTGCCCGAGTTTAAGAACGGCTACCTGCCTCTTGGCGGCGAGCATCATCCCCTTTCTGATGGCAAGTTCAACGAAAACCCTGCCAAATGGACCGGCAATGGAACCCGCCTGGCTCGCCCCGACTTCTACGACTGGTACGAGACGGTGAAGATCAACTACGGCATTCGTCCCGATGGAACAAAGGATTTCCCCGAGCTCCCTGCCGGGTTCGATAAGAAGTCGTACAAGGAGCACTTCGCTTTTTGGAAGAACAAGGATGTTCCCGACTCGTGGAAGAAGTTCCGCGACATTGCCCTCTACTGGCTTGGCATGGGTGTCGACGGTTTTCGCTACGACATGGCAGAGATGGTGCCCGTCGAGTTCTGGAGCTACATGAACTCCTCCATCAAGATGAAGAACCCCAACGCCTTTTTGGTTGCCGAGGTCTACAACCCCAAGGAGTATCGCAATTACATCAGCAAGGGTAAGATGGACTACCTCTACGACAAGGTGCAGCTCTACGACACGCTAAAGCACATCATCCAAGGCCGTGGCCTTACCTATAACATCGTTGGAATTCAGAACGACCTTGCCGACATCGAGCACCACATGCTGCACTTTCTGGAGAACCACGACGAGCAGCGCATTGCCAGCCCCGAATTTGCAGGAAGCGCCGCCAAGGGTAAGCCTATGATGGTGGTTTCGGCAGCAATCAGCACCTCGCCAACGATGCTCTACTACGGGCAGGAGGTAGGGGAGGCTGGTAGCCTAAGTTCTGGCTTCGGAACCCACTCGCGCACCACCATTTTCGACTACGCGGGCGTTCCAAACCATCAGCGTTGGATGAATGGCGGTAAGTTCGATGGCGGCGCCCTTACCACCGACGAAAAGGAGCTGCGCGACTTCTACAAGCGCCTGCTCAACTTCTCCATTCGAAGCTCGGCCCTTACGGGTAAGTATGCCGAAATCCAAACCGTAAACCGTAAGCAGAGCGGGTACGACCGTAACATCTTCTCGTTTGTGCGCTGGAGCAGCAAGCAAAAGCTGGTTGTGGTCTCCAACTTCGACGCAAAAACCACGAGCCGCTTCAACCTTACCATCCCAGCCAGCATCATTAAGGCTTGGCGATTGAAGAACGGCAGCTACACCCTAAAGGATGCGCTTTACGGAACCACCGCCACCCTAAAGGTGGCCAATGGAGTGGGTACCGTTGATGTTTCCATCAAGCCTTTGGAGTCGTTTATCTATCTCTTGTAAGTAGAGCAGCGATGAACTATACCGAAAATCCCAAAAGTGAAATATCTTTTGGGATTTTTTGTTACCGCTTAAGGAACAAATGTCATACTTTTGCGGCGTTACAAATTTAAAACGTAGTAAGATGAAGATGTCGGTCAGCTGCTAACGCTCGAATAGGGACATTTCAAAGAACACGTAATCCTTTCCTCAAAGGGGATTCAAAAACACCCTTCTCGAACGTTACCAATTCAGTAACAACCTTTCTGGCAAGCAGAATAATCACCTCTCTGAACATTGTTTTGCCCGAAAGCGTCAGGCTATTTAGTTAGTCTTCGTTTGTTTTCCTGTTACATACGCACATGGTGTGTATGCGCATATTCTTTTTTACATTCTGCTTAGGCTATACGTTGTGGCGCTATCAGAACTTTTGCTGCTTAACCTGCTGGCATGCGCATTCTATGCGCTGCGCAAGTGTGCATGCAGGTAGGGGTTAACTGTACTATACAACTATTGTAAACTATGAACTTTCAACAAAAAATTAGACAACAGTACGCAAAACCGGGAGGCATACAGGAGTTACTTTACCTAGCACTCCCAATGATTATATCAACTTCGTGTGATGGAATTATGACCTTCACCGATAGGCTTTTCCTTGCTAGGGTCGATTCGGCGCAGATGAACGCCTCGCTGGGAGGTGGAGTAACGCTGCAGGTGCTCATGTTCTTCTTCGTTGGGCTGATTGGCTATTCGACAGCGCTTGTTGCCCAGTACTTCGGGGCAAACGAGCGGCGTAACTCTGCAAAGTCATCGTTTCAGGCAATGCTTGTGGCGTTGGCGGCGTGGCCGGTAATACTTGCCTTTACCCCCTTTGCCGGAGGCTTCTACAAAATGATGGGAATTCCTGCCGTTCAGGTAGGATACCAGGTGGAGTACTTAAACATTCTTGCTTGGGGTTCAATTTTTGGACTGCTCCGCTATGCGCTCGGATGCTACTTTACCGGGATTGGGAAAACAAAGATTGTCATGCAGGCTACCCTGTTGGCAATGGTGGTAAATGTGGTCTTGGATTACATCCTGATATTCGGAAAACTCGGTTTCCCGGCAATGGAGATACGCGGTGCTGCTATTGCAACCATAACCGGATCGTTCTGTGCGGTGTGCGTACTTTTTGTCGCTTACTTTAGGAAGGAAAACCGTCAGGAGTTTCACATCTCCCAGTCGTTCCGTTTCGACTGGAAGATTATGAAGAAGCTGCTCTACTACGGCTACCCCGCTGGGGTGGAGATGTTCCTAAACTTTATGGCATTCTCGGCAATGATATCGCTCTTCCATGCTAAGGGCGAGGTAGTGGCAACAGCTTCGACAATCATGTTCAACTGGGATTTGGTTTCGTTTATTCCGCTACTAGGAATAGAGATTGCCGTAACCAGCTTGGTGGGAAGGTATATGGGCGCTTGCCGACCTCAGGTGGCTCATAGGGCTGCTCTGTCGGCGGTAAAGATTGGCCTCATCTACTCGTCGATAGTTCTGTTCCTTTTCGTTTTTATACCCGAGACGCTTACGCGGGTGTTTGCCCCAAGCGTTCCTTCGCAGGTATTCGAGCAGGCAGTGCCAATTGCTACTCTGATGGTACGAATCGCAGCCCTCTACGTTTTGGTGGAGGCAATGGTAACAGCACTCGTTGGCGCATTAAGGGGTGCCGGCGATACGCATTTTACCATGATTGCTTCCGTAACATCTCACTGGCTATTTGTTCCGATCCTCTACCTATCGCTCAATGTGTTTAACTTCTCGATAGGGCTTAGCTGGTTTCTGCTGGTTCTCTTCTTCTTCATGTTTAGCTTCGTTCTCTACCTCCGATTCCGTAGCGGAAGGTGGAAGAAGATAAGGGTTATCAACGATGATATTAAGGAGATGGCGATATCGGAATCTAATTAACGACACGGATACCCAATCCCCAGTTACCTTTTTGTAGGCTGCTGGGGATTTTTCACCTTTGGGGCTGTAACATTTCCCCACCTTTGGCATCAAAGGATTTGTAAACGATTTGAGAAACCATAAATCAACCTTATGGAAAACGACAAACAGCTCTTCGAGCAGATCTTCCAGAAGAACCGCGACCGGGTCTTCCGCCTCTGCTGCCTCTACACGGGCGATGCCGACCAGCGCAAGGATCTGATGCAGGACATCTTCATCCGCGTGTGGGAGAGCCTCGATTCCTATCGGGGGGATGCTGCCATGAGCACCTGGATATACCGAATTGCGCTGAATACCTGCCTCACCCATGTTCGCAGCCTGAAACGAGGATTGCAAACCCGATCGATTCCCGATGGCTTCGACATCTTGGATACCGAACCTCCAACAGGCATGGAGCCCAGCGTCGAGCACCTGATCCGGTGCATCAACCTCCTGGAGCCTTCGGATAGAACCATCATCGGCCTGTACCTCGAGGATTTGCCCCAGCGCGAGATTGCCGATATTCTGGGTATCTCCGAAGCCAACATTAGGGTGAAGATTCACCGCATTAAGCAGCGCCTAAGCGATATTGCTACAGAACAATTTCCCCAGATGCGGCAAGCTGCGGTATAACCATCAATTCTAAAGACATGAACATCGACGATTTAAAAAATAGCTTTCAGTCGCTCTCGTACAACAGCGACGAAAATATGAATGTAGACTTTACCCGCAAGGTGGAGGGCATTGTCGAGAAGGTGCGCAAGGAGGACCACCGCGATAGGCTAATAATTGTTGGCGCGGGCATTATGATGATTGTCTTTGCCGTTATCTACAGTGCTATTGGCCTGATCGAGTATCTGGAAAACCCCCATGGCTCGTCGTGGTGGGGGTACGGGCTTTACGTGCTATCCATCCTGTCGATCCTACCCGTGTTTAGGTATAAGTATCGGAAGATTGGACGTTCGGACTATAATGCTCCCGTAATTCAGTTTATTGCCGATGTCGAAAAGAAGTTCGCCTTCTTCCCCAAGGAGTATGCAATTAGCATGATCCCGTTCCTCATCCTGGCCGATGCTTCCATCGTTTACATCTATGCCGGCAACCAAGCGCCAACCCTTCAAAACGTTCTGAGTGCGCAGATCCCTATCTTCGGTGGTTTGGGCTTGGGGCTACTAATAGGCGCCATCCTTTGGTACGCCAAGAAGCTGCCGATTTTGGAGGAGCTGCGCGCCATTAAGTCGAATCTTTCCTAAATATCTTACTATGATATACAACCTAAATCAAGCACAAGAAGAGGAGTGCATGGCCGTTAGGCGCATCCGGGAGCAGGATCAGAAGCAAGTGCACTCCTTTAAGGTCCTGGTGGTTTACTTCTCGATCATCCTTTTGGTGAAGCTCATTCAGCTGGTTAGCCATTGGGTAAATAGCTCGCCGATCGACTCGCTGTGGAGCCACGTGGCGCTTTCGCTGCTGTCGGCGGTGGCCATCCCCGTTCTGATCGTTCGAATACGGAGGCTTAGCGCCACCGACTACAATAGCACCCCCGTAGCCGAGCTGGTGGAGGCTGCCAAAAGGCGCTACCAGCCGCTGGTGAGCACCCTGCTGCTGGTTGCCGGATTTATGCTGCTACTGCTCTTCTTCGCACCATCGCTATCCGACGGTAACCGAGCCTTCATCTGGGGCGGCTTCTCGGGTATCATGCTGGGGGCGGTTATCTGCTACGTGGAGCGCAGGCGATTTATCCGATCGATATCTAACCAATAAGCTGCAACCTCATGGCTCGAACGCTTAGAAACCTTGTTGCAGCTGCGGCGCTGGTTATGCTCGTAATTGCGGCTGCCCACGTGGACTACGGTAACCTGTCGTGGCGGGTAAATGCCTCGGACTACAAGTCGATGGTTGCCATGGCCTGCACCTTTACGTCGATGATCTGCTGCAACGCCTACGAAAGCAGCCGGCTGAGGAAGCGGTCCAAGTGATCCGTATTCAACCCATAAAGCTTAAACCCCATGGCACGAAGAATTAGGAGCATCTTTGCGGTGGTGGCTCTTGCGCTGGCCGCTCTCTCGGCGGCCTACATCGACTACCACGACCTTTCGTGGCAGGCCAACCACTTCTGCTACCTCGGGCTGGCGTCGATGATCGGCTCGGCCATCAACATGCTGCTCATGAACCGCTACGAGAAGAGGCGGAACGGCTAATCGATTGAATCAGCATTTTTGCATTCCTTTACGCTCTTAACCGATCCCGACCTCCAGGGATTTCGCCTTTACCCAAAATTCTTCCATACAACGAGACGCATGCAATGCACTAGTGTCCGGGAAATATTATTAAAACACCTACTAACACATTGATGTTTAATTGCTAATTCAGTTGCGATAAAGTCGGAACATATCAGATGCTTACTTTTGCGACAAGCTACAAACTGTAAGCAATGAATAGTGGAACCTATATTTTTAAGCAATTATGCCAGTTCTTGCCTGAGGACTACTTCGAATATTTGGTCAATAAGTACGATGGCAACAAGTACATAAAATCGTTTACCTGCTGGAACCATTTCTTGGTTATGCTGTGGGCTCAGCTGACAGCCCGGGAAAGTTTACGCGACATCATCGGATCGCTTAATGCGCATCGGTCAAAGTTTTATCGTTTAGGCTTTGGCAAAAGCGTTTGCCGCACAACGCTGTCTGAAGCAAATGAGAAGCGAAATGTGGAAATATTTCGGCTATTTGCTGAACGAGTTGTTAAGATAGCTCAAGATAAAAGGGGTAACATCGAAGGGCTGTTCATGGAGGGAATCCCTCATCGTGTGCTTGCGTTGGATTCAACAACAGTTACTTTAAAATGGGAAGCGTATTCGTGGTCCAAGGTGCAAAATGGGAAAGGAGGAATTAAGGTTCACACCATGTTTGACATCCTTACAAGCATTCCGGTTTACAATGTAATCACCGACCATGACGTCAGGGATCAAAGCGTTATGGACTACTTTCAATACGAACCGGATGCATTTTACATTTTCGACAAAGCCTATGTCAAACTGTTATCTCTTAACAAAATCGATGAAGCAGGTGCATTTTTTGTAGTGCGAAGGAAAGAGAAAATGAACTTCGAAATTATAGAGGAATGTAGCTGCGATGTCCATGAAAAAGGCATTTTACGCGACTTAAAAATAAGATTGTCGAATCGTTGGGCGAAAGCTCGGTATCAAAAACCTCTGAGAATAATCTACTACTACAACGAAGAGAAGAAAGCAACTCTAGAATTCTTTACGAATAACCTCGATTTAGAGGCGCATAAAATCGCATACCTATACAAGTGTAGATGGCAAATTGAGATGTACTTCAAATGGATAAAGCAGCATTTAAGGATAAAGCAATTTTACGGAACTTCCGAAAACTCTGTAAAAATCCAAATATATGTAGGCATTATCGCCTACTGCTTGGTAGCTCTAGTCGGTGTCGAATTGAAGTCAAAGTCATCGCCATTTGAATTACTTCGAATCTTGAGCGTTTCGCTTTTTGAAAAGGAGAACCTAAAAGAGTTCCTAGCCAAGGCTGAATTATCGGAGAACTTTCAACCTGTAAGCAATTCAAACCTTAAATTATTTTAGCGGACAGCAGTGCATGCAATGCGTCTCTACCCTACGACGCTGATTCGGGCTGGTAGAGACGCGATGCTCGCGTCTCGAAACAGCTTTGAGCATGGCTTACACCCCAATGCTTGCCAATAAACCAACAATCAACTCACGAGAAATCCTAAAAGTGAAATCCTCGATGGCATCGCGCCGTCGAGGATTTCTAATTATCTGGGTTATTATGAATGTATGCTTTTGGTGGGCTAGCTGGCGCTGAGCAGGCAGTAGCTGGTGGTGGAGATGCAGTCGCGCAGGTAGGGGATGCTGAGCAGCTTGCACAGCCGGCAGGCCTTGAGGTTGAACTTCACCTCGTAGCTGGGGTTCAGCAGGAAGAAGTCGATTTGGGCAATCCGGTACTCGTGCCGCTGGGCAAACCGCAGGAAGCGCTGGTAGTACATGCGCGTGTCGCGGATCTCCAGCAGCCCCCGAACCTTGGGCGTGCCCTCGCCGAAGAGGCGCAGCACCCCGGCGTACAGCTTGGCGGGCAGCAGGTGGAAGTAGGGCAGCCGCCGCAGGACGGGGCTGCTGCAAATCTGCTGGTGCCCGGCAAAGGGCGACAGCCACGAGGGGAAGCTCACGAAGATCATGCCGCCGGGCTTCAGGAAGCGGCGCAGGTGCCGCAGCAGCTCGCCCTGGTTGGGGATGTGCTCCAGCGTATCGCGCAGGATGATGAGGTCGAACTGCCCCAGCTGCTCGGGCCGCACGTGGTAGATGTTCCGGGTGAGCAGCGTCAGGTTTCCCTTTAGCGGGTGATCGGCAAAGAGCTGCCAGGCGTTGTCGATTTTGTTGGGGGCTAGGTCGATGCCCACCGTTTGGCAGCCCCGGTCCAGGAAGGGCTTCAGGTTGCCGCCCTCGCCGCAGCCCACCTCGGCCACCGCCATCCCCTGACCGACGGGCATTACGCGCTCGATGTAGGGCAGGATGAACTTCTCCGTAACCTCACACTGCTCGTTGAAGTAGGCCGTTCTGTTTACGTATCTCTCTTGCATAGTCCGCTTGCGTATCGTTTGGTTTGGGGCGGAGCTGTTACCCTCCGCTGCCCCACCATACGGAGGGATCAGCCGAAACGCTGCAAGGGCGAGTAAAAAGTTTTTGGGGATGGAGGGGAGAGGGGGCTTTTTGGGGGGCGTACCAAATCATGTGGCAGCGCCCGTTCGAGGCGAGTAACCCTCGGTAGGGCTAGGCTTCAGTAGCCTTCAGCATTGCCTTTGCCCTATCGTTTAGCGGCACCTCCACCAGCTTAAAGATATCCTCGTCGTCCTCCTTCATTTGGTAGTAGGCGACTTCCTCTTTAAGTATTTCTCTGATCGTTTTGATGTCTCTTGGGGAGCACCTAAGTCCAAAATAAACGGCTTCTATTGAGGCATGTTCTCCAAGAGGCAAACTCTTGAAATCAGCATTACAGTTAGGGTCATAATGAATAAGACGAACCTCATTTTCATATTCCCAGCATTGATTCTTAGTTGCGAAAGCTTGTTCGAAAGTACTGATTACATCAGAAGGATTTAGGCTCGGCTTATTATATTCTACATCATACATTATTGATGCGATTTTCTGCTTTTCATCTTTCTCCAGAAACTGGGCGTCAATCTTATACTTAATACAAATTCCTGTATGATCTTTCGCATAGTGCGACCACATTAAGAATATACGGTTTTCTTTTTCGGGAGCAGTGGTGTCAGATTTATTGGAGTTAGGCATGTTTGTTTTATTAATCTTCTTATTGCTAACAAAACTCCTTATTTTAATATATCTGTATACTTTCCTCATTTCATTTGCGATATCTCGTATTGTATCGTTGGTTTCAAAGCTTTTTAAGTTAGAATATATAGGACAATCAAAGGGGTCATTAACAAGTTTTGGGCTTACAACCGTAATCTCTTTATTTATGATGTCCTGTAACATAAATAGGTTAACCTCTCTATAGCTATATACTGATGTATGTCCTGTTACAATCCTTTTTGTAGACCAGAATACGTTTTCTTTATAGTTTTCTGATGCTTGGTTCTTATCTTCAAGGGCAAGATAAGCATGACCTAATCCTAGCTTTATTTGTGCTTTGATTTCATTAGAACACGTAAAGTATCGACTGCCATCAGTCAAAGCTTCTGCATACTTCCAAGCCCTTTGATAATATTCTATTGCAGTCTTAGGATCATCAATGCCATAGAAGTAATGTCCATTATTAAGATATAAGTCTAACTGATTTTCAAGACTGAGTAAATTGGGATCTTTCTTTAACTGCTCTTCAATTATTCTCGTTTCTTTATAAAAACTTGTTATGTCTTTTTCTTCTTTATGCTTTGCAAAGATTGTCTCGAACTCCTCATCCAAACTCATATCCATAAGGTTTAGGTAATACTTTCGTGCAAGCTACTAAAAATCCCCCACTCCCCATCCAAAAAACCTTGCATCTGCAGATGCAACCCCTCCCAACCGATTTTTGGTGCTTGCATCTGCAGATGCAAGCACCAAAAATCGATTTTTCCCCCATACATCTGCAGATGCAAGCATGAAAAAGATGTTTTTTGCCCTTGCAGGGGCAGATGCAAGGACAAAAAAAACGTTTTCGGCCCATGCATCTGCAGATGCATGCCTCTACGACCTAGCGGTAGGATGGTATGGGGGGCATCCCCATAAAAATTTCACCAGAAAAGTTAAATAAATTCACACTTGATGGTACTATTATTTAAAAATAGTTTTAGCTTTATGGCATCTAACTAAAACAAATAATCTTATGATTAAACCCTATTTCTATCAGGACATGCGCATTAACGAGAAAGGCGTGTTTGGCAAGGATGTGTTAGCTGCAGCTAAACCATACGGCGAAAAGGATCCAGAGCTAAAACCCCTCGTCGACGATGTATCCACTAAAAGCCAAATCCTCAGTAAAGCGCTGGATAGGCTAAGCGTGGCCGATATCACCAAGCTGATGAACGAGGACGACGACCAGCGCGATAGCGGCATCGCCAACCTGGAGACCTACGCGCTGAGCTGCTCCAAGCGGAAAGATCCTGTTTGGGCCAACGCCGGGCAGGTTATTGTAAATGCCCTTAAAACCGTAGGTTGGGATATGAACTACCGCAGCAATAAGGAGGAGACAAACCTTATCGATACCTTCCTGTTGATGGTCGACTCGCAGGAAAACCTAAAGAAGGCCCTGACCACCATTAACGCCCAGGAGTGGATCGACGAGATCCGCCAGGGGCATGCCCGCTACGTGCAGCACGATGCCCAGCGCAAGGATGCCGAAAAGCCCGGCAGCAGCATCACCTCCAAGGATGCCGCCCGCGAGCAGGGCGCTGCCATCGACAAGCTCTTCCGCTACGTTAACTTCCAGATCGAGTTCAAGGCGAGCGCCACCTACGCCACCCTTGCCGACGATATCAACAAGATTATTGCCGAGTATCGGGCCGCCCTCAAGCTGCGCGCCACCCTCGCCGAAAACGAGAAGAAGAAGGACGATAAGCCAACCGATAAGCCGGGCGATAAAAAGGCGTAACGGCGTTTGATTAGCTAATGTTTATTGTTAATAGAGTGGTTTTAATGTTAATCTACAAAGCCCCAGCTCGAGCGATTCGACCTGGGGCTTAACTTTTTTATGGACATCGCCTTTTTAACGGTCACGTGCAGCTCGCATCGCAGTTTTTCATCAACTTTGGTGAATTCCTGCATTCATGCTCGCTTCGCTCTATAATTATTCTTCGGTGCTGCTGGAACGCTAAGCCGTATTTATCCCACCCCCCTGAAGGGAGCTACGGCTCAGCCCGTAGCTTGACAATATGCCGAATGTGGGGTACTCCAATTGTGTTGAGTTGCCGCGAAGTCCCCTTTAGGGGATTTAGGGGTGAATGCAGCGCTTAGAATATCCTAAAAGCAAATCCCTGTGCGCACGTCCTCCCACGGCTGACGAGAGCCTTTTTTATGTATCTTGCCCGGCAAATAAACTTTTTTTAATTATGAGAAAGATATTGATGGCTTCCCTGGTTCTACTAGGGCTGGTACTGGGATTTAACGCTTCAGGACAGGGTTTTCTTAGCAAGATGCAAAAGATGAAGGACAAGATGAACAGCCTAGACAACGGCTGGCGGGAAACGTGGCTTCCTTTTCCCGACGAGGCCTACCACATTAAGTCCATTACGTGCGCATACGGCACGACCGATATCTACAAGATGGTTTATAAGTACAACGATAACGACCTGCTATCGTCTATCGACCTCTACACCATAAGCCCTAAATCCGGTAGGGAGAAGTTCTTCCGAAACCTAAAGACGCTAACGTACAACACGAAAGATTCCATCGTAATGGTTCAGTCCTGCACCGGAGAGCGGGGCGGTAAGCTGGAGTACGCCTACCAAGCGTATAAGATGCGTAAAGGGCTCATAGTGGCCAGCGCTTCGTCATCCGAGCAATTGGCTACGCCTGTCAACTTTACCGAGTTCTACTACTACAACGATGCTCGCAAGCTGGCCGCTCATCGGTACGAGACCTTCAGCTACAACAGCAAAGGGCAGCTCGTCGAGCAAACCTGCGACTTTAACGGAAAGTATGCCGTTTCAGCCTACACCTACGACGATAACAACCCGTTGCTGCTAACCTGCAAGAACCTTCAGGCACGTACAAAGGCCGATACGCTTAAGCCCGACTGCGGCAGCTATAGGATTGTCTCGAAAGGCAAGAAGACCGACGCGTTAGTTCGCGACGCATACAATAGCTCTAAGGAAAAAGAGGAAATCGTGGTTACTCGCGACTTCCAGGGACGTGTAGTGCATGTAACCGACAATACCTGCGAGAGGCTTCTTAATGCAACCATTGAGTACGAAGAGCGTGGAAGCAACGATAAGCTCTTTGCCTTTAGCTCCGGTGATTTGGCCTTTTACCAGTTTGGTAATGTTGCAAGCCAGTTCCGTGTTCCATTCTTCCTCTTCTACGTTGGCGAGGATTAGCATTGCATCGAACATATAAATTAAAACCCCGGAGGCTACCCTCCGGGTTTTTTTGTTTTTATGTCTTGGGCGCTAGTCCAGCGGGTCGAAGCTGTACAGCCGGTCGTCGTCCGAGATGGGGCGGCGCCCGTAGGGCTCCACCACCAGCTTTACGATCTTTACGCCCAGCCCGGCGGCCAGCCTCCGCTCGGCCTGGCTGATGCAGGCATCCACCATCTCCGTAAGGGCCGACTTCAGCGGGAAGTTCCCCTTCTTGAACAGCGGGTTGCTGACGAAGGTGTTCTTCACCTCGTGCTCAATCACGTCGCCCCGCTCGGTAAGCAGCGCAAAGGTAAACGCCCTGATGGCGTAGAAGCGGTAGTTGATGGTTATCTGCTCGCGGATCTCGGAGTCGGAGGTAATAAAGTTGTAAACCATATCCAGCGGTTTGGGGTTGATGAGCAAAAGTAGCAAATAGGGGGAAGATCGGAAAACAAAAAAGGCCCAAGCGTAAACTTGAGCCTTTTGTTGACCTACTAGGATTCGAACCTGGACTGACTGAACCAAAATCAGTAGTGCTGCCATTACACCATAGGTCAATTCTTCAATTCGACTTGCGTATCTGCTGTTTCCGTCGCAATTGCGGTGCAAAGATAAGCACATTTTCCAAACCTGCAATAGTGCTCAGCCAGATTTTTGGCCGCCGCCTAAAACTTGTCGGTGGCCTTTACCTCTACGGTATCTACATCTTCCACCTCATTTTCGTCGAACGAGCTGCTGCCCGATGCGTCGTAAACGTAGGCGCCATTCACCTTTTTCGCGTCGTACTTCTTTACGGAGGGGAGCATCTCCTTGCTCACCTTGTAGGCCTTGCCCTTGGGGACAAGAACGGTTAGCTCGATTCCCTTCAGGATTCGTTCACTCAGCTTCAGCGGAATGGCTGGCGCGATGATCAGCGAATCGCCCTTGAATGCCGCGCTAAACTTGATCTCCTCGGCGGTTTGGGTGGCCAGGTTGTAGTTGCGGCCGGTTGCCCACTTCTTTACCACCACCTGGGGCTTGTCGATGTTCTCGCTAAACTCCACGTTTACCGCAGGGCGGACGTATATGGTGCTGTTCCTACCGATCTTGGCGTTGCTGGTGTTGTCGGCCGAAACGATGGAGAAGCCATCGTGGTGCTTCCAGCCGTGGTGGTGCTTGCCAATCTTCACGATGTCGTCGCCGTCGATGTTGATGTTCACGTTGTCGAAGTCGTCGTCGTTGTGGTTCCTTAGGGTGATCAGCGCATCGTTCGAGCTCAGCTTAACGGCATCGCTGTAGGCAATGGTCAGCGTGTCGATGGGGGCTGGGGCGTACACGGTTTCGTTAACCGAGCTGTTGCCGCCAAACGATCCCTTCAGCGACGATATGCCCGTAAGCATGGCGGCAAAAAGGGCGACTACCCAGAGCACGGTGAGCGGAATCACCACAAAGCGGGTGCGGAAGCGCGACTTAAACAGCAGCTTAATCACCAGGACAATCATCAGGATGGTGGGGATGATGGCCAGCGCAAAGAGCGATACCTTAAACCAGAATAGGTGGGGGAAGAAGCTGTACATTACGTTGAACAGGGCGAAATCGGCATCGTTGTCGAACGAGAAGAAGCTGCCCATCATCGATGGGTCTACCCCAAACAGCGCTACCAGCAGCGCGGTGCTCACCGCCAATCCGGCAATCACAAATATCGATACAAAGAAGATGGCAAACACCTTTACGAGTACGCCTACCACGCTCAGAAACGATTCGCCGGCTGTTCGTACGTGGGGCGCCATGTTGCGGGCCTCCTCGCGGATGCGCTGCTCCATGTCGGAAACGTTAACCTTCTTGCCCTCCATTTCGAGCTTTTGGCCAACGGTTACGGCTAGGGGAGTGGCAATCCAGAGAACGATGTAGGCCAACGGGAAGAACCCGCCAATGGCTATGGGCGAGCCCAGAAGGGTTAACCCAACGAAGGCGATCCTAAACAGCACGGGGTCGAGGTTGAAGTAGGCTCCCAGCCCACCGCAAACGCCGCCGATAACCTTACTGTCGGCCGAGCGGTAAAGCCTGTGCGTTGTGGTGGTGCTTGCCCCGTAGCTGCGCTGTTCGCTCCCTGTTTTTTCGGCACCTTCATCCAGCTCCGAAGGGTCGCCCATGCGCAGGAGCACATCTTTTACATCGGCAAGGGTAACCACCTGATCGGGGGTTAGGATCTTTCCGTTGAGCAGCTCGGCAATGCGCGACTCGATGTCGGCAACAATCTCCTGCCCGTCGGCGCGGTGGCTAAACTGGGCGTGAAGCTTATCGGTGTAGGTTTTTAGCTCGTTGAAGGCGCTCTCGTCTACTACGAAAGCCATACCGCCAATGCTAACTTTATGTGTTGTATTCATGGTATTAGGTTTTACTTATTTCGGATAGCTTTGATCTGCTCAACGAGCTCGTCCCACGACTGGTGCAGCTCTTTCAGGTAGTCGCGTCCCTGCTCGGTTAGCGAGTAGTATTTGCGGGGTGGCCCTTGGGGCGACTCCTCCCAGCGATAGGTGAGCAGCCCCTGGTTCTTCTGTCGGGTAAGCAGTGGGTATAGCGTTCCCTCTACTACAATCATCTCGGCGTTCTTCAAGTCGCTGATGATGGTCGATGCGTAGGCGTCTCCTTTTTCGAGAATCATCAGGATGCAGTACTCGAGGATGCCCTTACGCATTTGCGCTTTGTTGTTGTCGATATTCATGGCTATCTCCTGTTATTCATTTGTTGATACTCGCGTTCCAAGTTTTCGGGGGTGATGGGCTCGCCCTTCATCTCCAAGCGCTGGGATGGCGTAACGGCCATCGGGGTGATGATCCAGATCAAGGGGTAGAGGATCACGGTTACGCCGCCAAGCAGCAGCGCGATAAAGATGATGCGGAACAGCACGGGATCGAGGTTGAAGTAGTGGCTCAACCCGGTGCAAACCCCGCCGATAACCATGCCGTTGGGGTCGCGGTAAAATTTCTTGTAGGCCATAGGGTTTCGTTTTTGATCGTTTGTGTAAGCCGATTGGAAAGTGGTGCCTGCATCCAGATCCTCCTCGTCGCCGAGGGTGGCAATGGCCTGCTTTACCATTCGGAGGTTAACTACCTGCTGTGCCGACTTAATCTCTTGGGCGAATAGCTCGGCTATCCGGGCCTCGATATCGGAGATGATCTCCTCGCCACCGGCCTGCGAGGCGTACTTGCGCTTGATGGCTTCGAGGTAGGTGTTCAGGCGGGCGTAGGCGTCGTCGTCTACCACAAAGCTCATTCCTCCGATATTAACTGATAGTGTTGTCTTCATACCAAATACTGTTTAATGCACTTTATTCTGTTTTGCAAGTATAACGCTTAAGCCCTGTACTTGGTTACACATAGTAGTATAACTTTTTCCAATTTTTTTGAAGACGTTGGCCAAAATTGCTGATGTATTGGCTCTTATATCTTCAAAAAAAGTTGATGTAACCTGTGCGAATCGCCAATTTGACCTCCTTTTTTGTAGCTTTACCCAAAACAAAACGCAATGCCAATAGCCGAACTCCGAAAAATGGCGGCCTCTGCCACCTCCGATGGGATGGTGAGCTACCGCCTATCAACCCTCGATGGTGAGGTGTGCATGAATGAGCTTATAGGAACCCCCATCAGCCTAAGATTTACCGGCACCATTCGGTGCATCGGCTGCGGGAGCATCACCAAGAAGACGTTTGGGCAGGGGTACTGCTACCGCTGCTTCATTTCGTTGCCCGAAACCGAGCCCTGCCTGCTGAAGCCGCACCTGTGCCAGGCGCATCTGGGGGTTGCCCGCGACATGGCCTACGCCCAGGAGCACTGCCTTATCAACCACTACGTGTACCTGGCCCGTTCGGGTGGCCTTAAGGTGGGCGTTACCCGCCACACGCAAATCCCCACGCGGTGGATCGACCAGGGAGCTTGCCAGGGCCTCGTTATTGCCCAAACGCCCAACCGCTACCTGGCGGGGGTAATCGAGGTGGAGCTCATGAAGCACTTCAGCGATAAAACCAACTGGCGGGCCATGCTCACCAACAGCGAACCCGATGTTAACCTGCTCGACGAGCGCGAGAGGGCTATCGGTGCGCTAAGCGGCGAGCTGGCGCAGTATGCCGTTACGGATGGGGTGATGCTGGATCTCTGCTACCCCGTTGAGGCGTACCCCGCAAAGGTTACCTCATTGAACTTCGATAAAACATCGGAGGTTGAGGGTGTCCTGAAGGGCATCAGGGGGCAGTACCTGATCTTTGACGGGGGAAGGGTACTCAACCTGCGAACGTTTAGCGGCTACGAGGTGGAGCTTGGCTGGTAGGCAGGCCGTGCAGGCGGACATGCGCGCTGATTTTTTTTGCGCTTCCTTCAAAAGCCTATTTCAAGCGTGAAACGGCTTTCTGCGCTTTGCGGAAGTGCATTTCAAGAGTGAAATGGCTTTCCGCGCTTTGCGGAAGTGCATTTCAAGGGTGAAATGGCTTTCCGCGCTTTGCGGAAGTGCATTTCAAGGATGAAATGGCTTTCCGCGGTTTGCGGAAGTGTATTTCAAGCGTGAAACGGCTTTCCGCAGTTTGCGGAAGAGCATTTCAAGGGTGAAACGGCTTTCCGCAGCCAGCGGAAGCGCATTTGCCCGACCAAACGGCGCTTTCTCCGATAAGCTGGAGGGGTTGGGATCATCCGAATAGAAAAAGCACCGTAGCTTTTGCTGCTACGGTGCTTTTCTATGGCTATCGGCTAAGGTTTTACCTAAAGCTTTAGCGCGTTGATGTCGGTAATCTCGATTGGCGCCTGGCCGTACTTGAACACCCGGATGGGCTTGGGGCCTATGAGCTGGTATTCGCTGCCCTCTAGGCGGATCATGCAGCCCTCGCGGAGGCCAAGCACGGTCATATCCTGGTTCAGCGCGATGAACTCCTCAATACGCTGCTCGCGGGTTTCGCCGGCGTGGCCGTCGGGATGGGCGTCGAGGTAGTGGGGGTTAATCTGGAAGGGGATTAGGTTGAGCGCGTTGAACGACTCTGGCTCCACAACGGGCATGTCGTTGGTGGTGCGAATGGTGGGGCAGGCCATGTTCGATCCGGCGCTCCACCCGATGTAAGGCGTTCCGCATTGCACCTTGCTGCGGATGGCATCAACTAGTCCGTTATTCTGTACGCACTGCAGCAGGCGGAAGGTGTTGCCCCCACCTACAACGATAGCCTCAGCCTTTTCTACGGCTTCAACAGCGTTGTCGAAATGGTGAATCGACTTAACCGCTACGCCAACTTCGGCCAGGCGGTTGGCCACCTTGGCCTCGTACTCGTCGTACGAGAAGGTTACCGCCGCGTAGGGGATGAAGAGCACGCTTTTAACATCGCCCAAGAAGCTGCGGATTTCGTTTTTGGGGTATTCGAGATACTGTTCTCCAGCGTTGGTGGAGTTGCTTATTAGGAGTAATCTCATGGTCGGCTTTTATTTAGATTAAAGTTGTTCCGTTTCAAAGGTATTTACGTCGCACTTTCGGAGGAAGGAGCATGCTTTCCCAAGAAGCGCGTTTATGGCTACCGCTGCCGCTGCGCCTCCCGATATGGAGCTTACGTAGCTGGGGTAGTAGTAGTCCGACTTGTAGATTGCATCGATGTCGGCAATAGCCTTGCCAATCAGCGGCAGCACATCCTTGCCGGTAGCGCAGAGCAGGTACGAGTGGAAGTTGCAGCCGGTAGTCCAAACCAGAATCTTGTCTTTCCGTTGGCAGTAGTCCCCAACCAGCTGCAGGATTTCCTTGCTGTAGCTGGCGTAGATCACGATCTCGATATCGTCGAGGATATCGTCGATGTTGGAGGCGCGAATCTCCACATTCTTGATGTTGACGCGCTCCACCAGCCGCATGTTGATGAGCTTTTCCTTGATGGCGATGGTCTTCAGCTTGCCGATATCGCCCTTGGCAAACAGGCTTCCCTGCGGAAGGGTGAACTCATCGATGGTGCGGTAATCTACCACCTTGATGCTGCTCACGCCGGTGGTGATCAGCGCCAGGAGCGTGCTTACCCCAACGCCGGTTAGCCCAACGACGGCTATCCTAGAGCTTTTCAGCTTGGTTATCTCGTCGGGGCCCAGCCCTTCGAGCTCCATTATACGGGCAAAACGCCGCTTCTCCCAGTCAACAAGTTTATCCATGGTGTGTCTGCAAATGCGGTCGAAATTTACGGCTTAATTTTGGGTTCCCAAAGATAGGTAAAGCGCGCCTGCGATAAAAGAAAAAAGCCTCCAGCATGGGAGGCTCCTTCGGATTTGTTTATGTTGGGGGTGGTTCTAGAAGTTTAGCGTAACGCCTGCCGCAAAGGGGTAGAGCTCGGGGCCCTTGCCGTCTTGGAACATCTTGGTTAGCGAGTAGGTCGCGTAAACGCCCCAGTCGTGGTAGCCCAGCTTGGCCATTAAGCTAGCGCGGAAGGGGTTTAGGTAAAACGAATTCCAAACCTTGTCCTTTTTCTTGCCGTGGTCGTCCACAACAATCTTGGTGTGCGAGTTCAGTAGCAGCGATCCAACAATGCCGAACGAGGCGTACATCGATCTATCGCCACCTCCGTTAACCTCGATGGCTACCGGAACGTTCAGCCACCAATCGGTTAGCTTGGTTTTTCTGATATTCTTTCCGCTATACTCCTGCATGTTTTTTAGCTCCATAACGTTCATCTTTCCGTTATCTTTTACAAGCGTAATGTCGTTTTCGAAGCGGTAGTTGTGCCACTCGGTACCAACACCTGCCGTTAGACCCACATACTTGCAGATGGGCTGGCTTACGCTGGTCAGGTTCAGCACCACGTTGATGGACTTGGAGTGGTTAAGGTCCATCAAGTCGTACCTTTCGCCATTAGCGCCAACTGGTACGCTGGTGCCCCCGTTGCTGTTGAAGTAGGTGTTGATACCCAGCCCAAAGCCGTCGAGGTGCGAGTGAAACTTCTTATCCTTATTGTGGCGGCCAGTCCAAACCGAGATATCTCCCGATTTGTCCTCGAATACGTAGATTCCTTTCTTTCCGAGCTTAACCACTACGGTGTCGATACCCTCTTTAATGTTATCTCGTGAGCTGCCATCTCCCGAATTCTTTACGATAACGGTATCTACCGATATCTTCTGGTCAACCTTAACGGTATCCTTCTTTTCCTGTGCATTCGATACTCCCGCAAGAAGTAGAGAGGCGGATAGTAGTGCTAATAATTGCTTATTCATGGTTTTACGTTTTTTGGGTTTTGTTTTGCAGTATGACGATGAGCTATCTGGGAAAGTTACTTGAGCCCATCATTTTTTTTCGAGTATTTTAGGTAACCCGCCTCAATGTTCATTGCTACAAGATTTCCGTCTGCATCATACTTGCTCGAGTACTCGATATTGGTTCCAAAAATGGAGTTAAGGCTGCTGATGGCACGTGCAATAAAGACGCCCTTACGCCTTCCCTTTGCATCGCTTATTTTCTGAGAAATCGTTTCGGATTCCGTTTTGGCCTTTTCCAGAAAAGCAGCCAAATTCGTCGCAATCTCTTTATTCGAAGAGCTGCCGTCTGCTGTTTTTGCTGATGCCGCTTGATCTGGCTTAATGCTGAGACTTGCAAGGTGGTCGCCATGCTCCTGTACAACCCTTGCTTCGCCTACAGAGGCGATGTAGGCAATTTCGGAATGCTCTCGCACAACAACAGCCGAGTCCTGATTGGCGCTACTCGAATTGGTGCCACCATTAATCTTTTGGATGGAGCTCGTTGTGCTCCTTCGGTCGTTGGATTGTTGCGCTAGCTGCTCACCGTTTATGGGTTTGGATGTGGATGTTGCTTGTCTAATGGCATCGTTCGTGTTCTGCGGAGCAACCACCATTTTAGGCGCAGCATTGTTGCTGAGCTCTTTTACCTGCTCTTCGTGTATCGTAAAGTAGAAAACAAGAAGCACAGCAGCGGCAATGCCCGAGTATGCCACAAGGTTTCGCTTAAGCCCCGATTTGAAGACATTCTTCTTGAGCTCGTCTTTGAATGGGCATATTACCTTTTCCTCCTCTAGCTTCGTCTGCTGAAATAGGTCAAAGTCAACCTTAAGCTTCGCATTAGCGGCAATTGACTCATCTAAGATGACCTTTTCGGGAGGGGTAATGTCATGCTCCAGCTCGGCAACGCAGAGGTAGTCGAACGAGGAAAGTTCGTATCCGATCTTAGGATCGCGCTTCACCAGAATGCTCGAAAAATCCTCGCTGGTAATATTGCAATCGGCGGTTTGCTCCATAAGCAGGTAAAACTCCTCCTCTAAATCGGGATTGGCTGCAAGAAAGCGTAAAAGCCCTTCAACCAACTCGTCGGAGAGGTTTCCGTCAAAGTAGTCGAGGAAATATTCCTCGTAGTTCTTTCTAGTAATCATGGCTATATTACGTTCTCAATTTTACCAATGTAGTTCTTTAAGAAAAGGCGAGCGCGGTAGATGTACACCTTAACCTGCGACTCGCTTAGACCAGTGATGTTCCCTATTTCATCGTAGCTGTATCCCTCATAATCGCGCAAAAGTATTACCGATTTCTGATCTTCGGGAAGCAGCGAAAGCCCTTTTTGCAAAATTTCCTTTAAATCGGGGCTTACGGTCGAAACCGAATCGGTGACGCGCTCAAGTCCCATATCTTCACCAATACGCTGCCTTTTACGGATATGGTCGATGGTAGCATGATACACCGTGGTAAACAAGTAGGATTTTGCTTTCTCAAATGCTATTTCTCCGACTCTTATCCAAAGTTTCTCAAAGGTATCTTGTACAATATCGTGGCATAAATCGCCATCCTTTAGCATTTTTACAGCAAATCTGTAAATGCTATCAGCATAAAGGTCAACGCATTTATTATACTCGTGTGGAGTCATCTGTTTTCTTAGGTTTTTGCTATGACGATTTATTCCCCCTAAAGTTACAGGAGACTAAAGGTAAAATGAATATTTTTGCCCCTCACCCTAAGGGTAATTTTTCTTAGGGATAGCTTGAAAACAATGCAATGTTCATGTTGGGGCAAAACGGTTAAACGTTGCTATCGTGGATATTCATCATATAAAGTAAATATCAGGTCACTAAATGAAACGAATTTTTGGAGTAGTAGCAATTGCTGGAGTATTGTTGCTTGTAAGCGGCAAGCCAGCAGAGAAGAGTCAAGGTGCTGTTGCATCGGATTACCTTATCCAGGCTGTTTTGTGGTATCAGTCGTCTCCCGAGATGCAGGCGCTTTACCTGCAGGGGTTCAATATGGCAAAGATGAATCTTGCCTCTTTTGTCAAGGATCGAAAAGATAAGCCACAGGCTGTTGTTGTCGACATCGATGAAACAATGCTCGATAACAGTCCATTACAGGGGCGTTTGATTCATACAGGAAAATCCTTTAAGCCTGAGATCTGGAAGGAGTGGTCAGATCTGGCTAAGGCAAAAGCGGTACCAGGTGCTGTTGATTTTACCAAGTTTGCCAAATCACTTGGAGTAACGGTAATCTTTATCAGCAATCGAGACACTTCCGAGATGTCAAATACGCTCAAAAATCTTAATGATGCGGGATTCGAATTTGCATCGAAGGAGAACATGTTCTTTAAAACAAACGAGTCATCTAAGGATGCTCGTCGTAAGCAAGTTTCCGAAAAGTATGATATCGTAATGCTTATTGGCGACAATCTCTCCGATTTCAATACGGTGTTCGATACGCGTGATGGCTCTACCGAGTATGCCCGCCTAAACGAGCTGAAGAACCAGTTTGGCTATCGCTATATTGTTCTACCAAACCCGACCTACGGCGATTGGGAAAAGCCAATTACCAAGGGATGTAAATCCGAATTGGAAAAGTATAATGCTAGAGTTGCGAAGGTTGTTGGCTTCTAACGGTTAATAATGCCTGCTTCTGTTACTACCATATCCAGTGGTACGTCGTGAGGATCGACAGGAACATTATCTACAATTTGGAAGCTGAAGGCTACGCCAATTTTCACTGCGACCGATTCCGAAAGGAGTCGGTCGTAGTAGCCTTTGCCTCGTCCCATTCGGTTGCAGCAGTTATCAAAGGCTACTCCTGGCACTATTACCAAATCAATATTGCAGATATCAACCTTATCGTCTGATGTTGGCTCTAGAATCCCGAATACGGGCTCTGGCTTCATTTTCTCTGTCCCTTCAAATCTCACGAGTTCTAGATCATCGCCATTGATTAAGGGTAGGTATACTTTCTTACATTTCGACCAGTGTTCAACTGTCTTGTGCGTCATAACCTCATCGCTCATCGACCAGTAAGCCAAAATGGACGATGCTTTCTTGAATGATTCAGTCTCTTCTATTTGTGCAAATATGGCATCCGAGGTTCTCTCCCAGTCTTTCTTATTCTGTTCGTTTTTCAGCACCTTGATACGATTCCTCAATTCTTTCTTGGTGGTCATAATTGCTAGTTGAAGTTTATGGAGAATACTGAATTCCATGTGGTAGTGCCGTCATTATTGTAGGAAACACGCGCCCCTGCTGTAATGGGGAATGTACTTCTAAGTAGGTTTAGGTCGAAAAGTATATCCATTCCAGTTGAGGAGTAGTATGTTTCTGGGTAGATTTTCCCAATGATTTTGTTGCTTTTGTCCTTTACGTAGTACATCGAGGTATTTTCAGCAAAATCGGCAAAAAGGTTGAGCCTAATCCTTTTTAGGTAAACCAGCCAGGATAGGTTAAAGTCAGGATAGGCTATTGGAAGGCTGTAGTCGTTGAAAGCAGCCTTGTAATAGTTGGAACGGTATGAGTAGTTGTAGCCGCGAGGCAGAATAAATGCGTTAGAGTAGTAGTAGCGATCAACTTCCTGATTCTGGTAGCAAAGGCGTGTCATAAAACCATGGTTTTTGAAGAGTCCAGGAGTAATAATTCCTAGCCTGTAGGCGTATAAACGACCAAGATTTCCGTCCTCAAAAGGTGCCGCTGTAGTCTTAAAGTAAAAATTTACACCCCATCTGGGAAAAATATTTTGATGTGCCAGTTTCATCTGCAGTGCACCATAAAACGATGTAGTGACTTCATCTAGTCCTTCTTCATACTTAGCCGTCGAACTATTGAATAGTACATCGTTATAGTGACTGTACTCAATAAATGGTTGAATTAATGCACTCCATGCTCCATACGAGAATTGTAAGGGTAAATACGATGATAATGCCAGCTTATAGCGATGAAGGGAGCTGTCTGGGGTGTAAGGATGATTGTTTACCTTGTAGGATATGGGGCTTGTGTTATAACGATCGAATTGGAGGTTGAGTACAGGAACCCATCCTCTAAATGTTTGGCTTACGTTAATAATATGCCCCTCTGGAGTATACCCATATCCTAATGTCGTAAACGAGGTACTTAGTAGATTCTGGGAAACAAGCGTAAGACCTGGATGAATATTTAAGTTTAGTTCTTGAACCTCGGAGGGATCGAAGTAAAATGGAGCCCAGCTATGGAAATTGAATAGATGGGTAAACTTGTTATACTTGTGCACTTTAAAATCTGGAACAGAAAGAACACTATCTTGAAGATTGACACCAACATTTTTCGAGAGCAAATCGGCAACAGGATAGTTCGTTCTACTGATTTCGTCTATTTGTAATGGAGTTGGGTCTATAGTGCGTTCGGTTAGCCCATAACCATTAAGGTTGTATTCCGAGGCTATAATTTTTGATGGACTTAAAATGGAATAACTACTTATTCCATAAGTTGGTTCGTATAGTTTACTAAATGCTTTTGTTGAGATATTAAATGAGTATAGGCACGATTTGCCAGAGTAATCGGCGATGAATGTAATTGAATCGCGAGAAACCTTTACGCAGCTCATATTCTTTCGACCAAAGTTTAGCAGCGTGTCAATTTTATTGGATGAAAGGTCTTGTTGTACGACCATCATATTGTCATGGCTGTCGAGCGTTACGTAGGCAAGATTACTAGAAGATATCCACTGAAGATCTTTTGCTTGCCCGTAAGGTATGGGATATTCGTTTATGCGCTTAAAATTTTTGGAATATAGTCCGATCGATAGTTTGTTGGATGGCAAATTCTGTAAGGTTGCAAGCGAATCACCTTTTATGGTTGGGTAGGAGTAGTACTTCCAGTCGGACAATGTAGAATACGAATTGTTGATGATGGAGTATTTTCGTATTACCGAATACCTTACCTGTGCCCAACGTCCTGCATACATGTATTCGGTCCAGTATATGTTCTCTCCGTCAGAAAAAGGGCTTGAGTCTATGGAGCCTATTGTTTTTAGCGCCTCTTCCTTCCCTGATGAGCTGATGCGTACCAGTTGTGGGTTCTTTGAGAGGGTATTCTTGAATGCATAAATGTCACTTCCAATTTTTAAGGGGTGAAGGTAATCGATGTAATTTCTAATATTTTTATTAATAGTGTTTTTACTACGATTATTTGATAGTTTACTCCAAGATGAATCGTAGAATGAAAAACTCTTTTTGAATAGCTGCTCTCGTGTATTGTTGGTGTACTTTTTTATTCCAAATGAGAAAGGTGCAAGAAGGAATGAATAATTGGTGGTATATCGGACAACTTTATTCCAGATGTCGTTGCCATAAGCTGCTCTAGCATATGACACCATATGGTAACCAAGGTGGTAATGATCAGGAATTGGAATTTTGTACGATCCGTTCAGATACTGATCAAACTTAAGGCTTAGTCCTTCCGCTGTTCTTGTTCGATATTCAAGGTTGAAATCGGCGTTGCGTCCGCGTCCTGATTGGGTGTAGGCGGTTTCTGAAGCTACAGCATCGCCTTCGTAGAACCATAAGGGCACTAGCGAGGTCATTAATCCGATGCCTTGTTCTCCTAATGCGTAGTACGATAAGCCTGTAAGTCCCTTGTAAAGCGTAGATATTTGTGATACGTGACGAAATTCGTGAATTGCAAGCTCGCGTGACCACGACATAGCCTCGAAGTTGTGAGGTGGAATTGCCAGCAACTCCATGCGTTTAGGTGCCCAAGAAACAAATCCGTTTGAAATTGAATTTTTACTATGTATAAGTACTTGTATCTTTTTAGTAAATATTTTTTTATCGAATTGTGTATAATTATACGATTGCTCCAGCATTGCTGCTATTCGGAGGGCGTAATCGTGTAGTGGCTGGGGAAAGACAACTTTAAAATGTGGTGTTTCAACATAGTTGAACTTAACGCTGCTAGGGTCTTCGCCAACAGCATAGTATTGGCTAAAGCAGTACTGTGAAAACAGCAGTGATAGACAAAAAAGGAGAACTTTTTTCATTTGGTTTTAACCTCCTGCTTTTTTTGCCTTGTATCCTGCTTTTAGAAGTAGGTCTAGGATCTTTTCTCTAAAATCGCCTTGGATAAGAATCTCGCCATCCTTTACAGAACCGCCAACTCCGCACTTCGATTTGAGCATCTTGCCGAGTTCCTTAATATCCTCTTCGGAACCAATAAAGCCTGTAACCAATGTAACGACTTTACCTCCGCGCTGCTTTTTGTCGAGCATTACGCGCAGGTTTTGATGCTTTGGCTCTAATGTTTGCTGGTTGCTGCCGTCTTCTGTTTGCTCGTACTGAAAGTCGGGATTTGTTGAGTATACGACGTTTAGTCTATCCTTCCAGCTGCTATTTTCTTTCTTGGCCATTTATGGTCGATTTTTGCGGGCTAATATAGCTAATAGCTTGTTAAAAGACTATGTTTAACTTTCGGCCCTATTGATAAAAAGATTATTTTCGCTTGTTTTTAGAATATAAATGTAAATCAGATATTATACGAAAATGAAGAGTTTCAAATTCTACAACTTGCTCGTTGGTTGGATTACTTTTGCCATTGCGGCAGTTGTATATCTGCTCTCTATTGAGCCATCGGGTAGCTACTGGGATTGCAGCGAGTTTATCGCAACAGCCTTTAAGATTCAAGTGGGGCATCCACCGGGAGCACCTCTTTTTATGATTATTGCTAGGTTCTTTACGCTATTTGCAGGAGGTAACTTGGAGCATGTTGCGGTAACGGTTAACGTGATGTCGGCTTTGGCAAGTGCGTTTACCATTCTGTTCCTATTCTGGACCATTACCCACCTCGCTCGTCGTATTTATGCCCGCACTGAGGAGCTTAATCCTAGCCAAATTTTTGGAATTATTGGTGCTGGAGTTGTAGGTGCTTTAGCCTATACATTTTCGGATACATTTTGGTTTTCGGCAGTTGAAGGTGAAGTTTATGCCATGTCGTCGCTGTTTACGGCAGTGGTATTCTGGGCTATCCTAAAGTGGGAAAATGATTTTGGAAAGCCTTTTGCCAACCGCTGGCTTGTACTCATTGCCTACCTAATGGGATTGTCTATTGGGGTTCACCTTTTGAACCTTCTTGCAATTCCTGCCATCGTATTTGTGTACTACTTCAAAACCTATAAGGTTACTAAAATTGGAGTCCTTAAATCATTTGGTATTTCGGCGCTAATTCTTGGTGGTATTCTTTACGGTATTATTCCAGGCTTTGTCAAGGTAGGTTCGTGGTTCGAGTTGCTATTTGTTAACAGCATGGGGCTACCATTCAACTCGGGCTTTTTCTCCTACCTATTTTTGCTCGTTGGTGGCCTTATCTGGGGCGTTTACTATACCTACAAGCACGGTAAGGTTATCGGTAATACAATAATTCTTTGCGTTTCGGTTATTATGATTGGGTACTCGAGCTACTCTATGATTGTTGTTCGTGCTTTTGCCGATACGCCTATCAACGAGAATGACCCTGAGAATGTATTCGCCCTTATCAACTACCTTAACCGCGAGCAGTACGGCGATCGCCCTCTTGTAAAGGGGCAATACTTCTCGGCGCCTGTTACCAGTCAAACTCCTCGCTACTCGTACACCAAAAACGCGAAGACCGGGAAGTACGATAAGTTTGTCATTTCGCTAGACTATACGTTCAACCCTCAATTTGAAACCATATTCCCCCGTATGTATAGCGCGCAGAAGGATCATGTCGATCAGTACATGAGTTGGGGTAATATTAAGGGTAAGCAGGTGATGATTACCAACGAGAAAGGAGAAGAGGAGGCTGCCATTGTACCAACCTTTGGCGAGAACTTGAACTTCTTCTTCACCTATCAGGTGGGCTACATGTACATGCGCTACTTTATGTGGAACTTTGTGGGTCGCCAAAACGACATACAGGGCCAAGGTGGTGGCGGGGTTTACGGCAACTGGATTTCGGGCATTCCTTTTATCGACAAGGCAATTACCGGCAGCGATCAGACTGTCGATTACATGAAGGGCAATAAGGGTACCAACAAGTACTACTTCTTGCCGCTCATCCTTGGGCTGATTGGCATTTTCTACCAGGTTAAGCGCGATCCGAAGAATGCCTTTGTGGTTGGTCTGCTCTTCTTCTTGACGGGCTTGGCCATTGTACTCTACCTAAACCAAACGCCGCTACAGCCTCGCGAGCGTGACTACGCCTACGCTGGATCGTTCTACGCCTTTACCATTTGGATTGGCTTGGCTGTGCTGTCTATCCAGGAGTTCTTGGATAAAAGGGTGAAGGGGCTGGCTGCGCCTGCTTTGGCTACAGGCCTTTGCCTGTTTGCTGCGCCAATGCTTATGGGCTCTCAAACCTGGGACGACCACGACAGATCGAACCGCTATATGGCCGAAGATTTCGCCTACAACTACCTGCAGTCGACGCTGCCCAACAGCATTATTATCACCAACGGCGATAACGATACCTTCCCGCTGTGGTTCCAGCAGGAGGTGAAGGATGTTAGAACCGATGTTCGCATCATGAACACGAGCCTTTTGGGAACCGACTGGTACATCGACCAGATGAAGAAGAAGGCGTACAAGTCGATGCCGCTCCCCATTACCATCCCCCACGACAAGTATGTTCAGGGTGTCAACGACCAGATAATTGTGGATAACAGGGTGAAGGGCTACCACGATGCCAAGGAGGTGATGGATTTCATCCTCGATAGCGACCCTAGCACCAAGATTCCTTACGATAACGAGCTGCTGAGCTACTCGCCAACGAGCTACATCAAGATCCCCGTTAACAAGAAGAACGCTATTGCCAGCGGTATTGTAGCGGCTAAGGATGCCAGTAAGATGGTGGATACGCTCTACATCAATATCGAAAAAAGATATTTGAGCAAGAGCGATTTTGTGGTGCTCGATATTCTTGCCCACTACCAGTGGGATAGGCCCATTTATGTTGTATCGCCTGGTGGCGAAGGCGATCTGGGCTTCTCGGATTACCTGCAGTTTGATGGGTTCGCCTACCGCCTGGTTCCGATCAAAACGCCTTACAATAAAAGCTCGCTCGATGCCGGACGCGTGGACACCGACGTGCTCTACAACAACCTGATGAAGAAGTACCGCTGGGGCACCATTAACAACCCCAACATCTACATCGATCAGAACATGACCCGCACGGTGGTTCAGGTGCTGCGCATTCGCGACATGTTTAGCAAGCTGGCCGCCGAGCTCATCAAGGAGGGCAAGATGGCTAAGGCGCTCGAGGTACAGGATAGGGGTATGGCGCTGGTGCCATTCAGCATGTACGCGCCCGAGTTTATGCCCTACAGTATTGCTCCTATCGTCGAGAATTACTACAAGCTGGGCAGGGCTGATAAGGCCAATAGGATTGCCGAGGAGATGCTTGTCCGAAACGTGAAAACCTTGAGCTTCTTCCTGAAGCTCGATCCGAAGTTTAGCAACAATCTGAACATGGAGAAGGTGACGGGCTTCCAGGGTATGCTGTTCGTGTCGGAGGTGGTGAAGAAGTACAACCAGCCCGCGCTGTACAAGAAGTACGAAGCGGCGTTGCAATCCTTCTACCCCTACGTTGCGCCCTACTTCCAGCAGCAGGCTGCCCAGCCTACCGATTCGGTGGTGCAGGAGCAGGAGTAAGCGGATAACCTATGATAAACGAAGAGGCTGCCCTAGTTGGGGCGGCCTCTTCGGCGTTTATGGGGTGGTGGCGGCGAAGGGGAGGTGCGCGTTAGCGGCCGATGCTCGATGGCATCGAAGCGTTTTAGGCTCGGCTACCCTGCCTTAAGCGGCGGATGGGGGCGCTGGTGCCCCCAAAAAAGGTAGGCCCCAAGTCGATTCGCTCGAGTTGGGGCCCTGTTTTCATCTTTGCAAAATGTTCAAAACTCTAACACTAATCTCACTTATCTTTCTTCGGGTCCTTGCTATTCTTGGCGCGGGTGGCGCGCTGCTTTTGCAGGGTCACGTAGCGGCCAATGATGGTGTTTATCTTTAGCACCAAATCCTTTAGCTCGGGCTTGTTGTAGAATTCGATTTCGCTCTCCACGAAGCGGAAGAGCTTGGCAACGGCCTCGCCCAGCAGGTCGGCCGCCTGGGCGGTGTTGCTCTTGGCCTCCTGCTCGGCCTCCTTGGTCACCCGGGCAGCCGAGTGCGCCTTGATGTTGGCTTGGCCCTCCTCGATTTCGGCAACCCACTCCTGGGCCTTCATGGTTTCGATGGCCTGCTTCAGCTCGGGCTCGGTCTTGAGCATGCTCAGGAGGGTGTCTACGCGGATGGTTTCGTCGGCGTAGGGCATTCGGTCCATATCCCAGCCCACCTTTCGGTAGGTGTTCACGATAAGCTGGCCGGCGTGCGCCCACTCAGCGTTCTTGCGCGATGCGCATACCTGCGCGTAGTCGCGGAGGTTTGTCAGACCGTTGTCGCGCTGGTCGTCATCGGTCTCTATCAGGCTGCTCATGTCTACCGTGCTCAGCTTTTCGAGGGTTTTGCGGTAGGTGGCCAGCCTTGCCTCTACTTCCTGAAGGTGGGCGGCCAGGTTGGGCGAGCTCACCTTGAAGGGGGTGGTTGCCTCAGCGACTTCGGAGGCGAATGCCCCCTTTTCGTTGATGTGCATTTTCTTGAAATAGTATCCGTCTATCATATTTAAGCTATTTGGGTGTTTTCAGACCTTAAATATAGCTGAAAATTTAATCTGATGCTCTTTTATGTGTTAAAATCATTAGATAATGCAAAATAATTTGGAGATGATTGCTGGCGATGTTTGGGGGTCTCTTGGCCGGCGATGGGCGATATGCATGGGGATTTTGTTGTCGCAGGTTTGCGGCAGCCCAATCCCTATGGGGATTTCGTTGCCGCAGAGCTGCAGCGGCCAAATCCTCATGGTGATTTTGTTGTCGCAGAGTTGCAGCGACCCAATCCCTATGGGGAATTCGTTGCCGCAGAGCTGCAGCAGTCAAATCCTCATGGGGAACGGCTTGCCGCAGGTTTTGCCAATAAATTATGCATGCGTAACGGGGCGGCGAGGCGTGGGGAGGGGGGGTGGCTGATGCTGCGCACCGTGCCGCAGTACGGCAGCGGCGCTACAAGGCATGTGGGGCTTACAGTGTGGATGAGCGTCTAGGCCATCTGCAGCAGCACGGCGGCCGCCTGGGCGGGGTTGTCGTAGCCGAGGGCGATGTCGATGAGGGTTTCGGGGGCGCGCTTCTGGTTCTGGATGAGGTAGGCCTTGTCGTAGTAGGCGAGGGTGAGGTCGGCGATGCGGGCGTAGTCGTGCTCGGCGAGGGCCTCCACGCACACCTTGTAGGTGTCGAGGCCCAGGCGGCGCTCGATCTTGTCGAGGGCCTGGCGGATGACCTCGCTGCCGAACCCGGCATAGTCGGCCACCAGGCGCTTTACGCGGAGCTCCTTGGGGATGCTGATCCGATACACCCGGGCCGTGCGCATCTTGTCGAACAGCTCGTCGCAGATGGCCACGCGGCCGATGTTCTTGCTCTCGTCCTCGATCCAGATGGGCCTGCCGAAGTCGAAGGCCCTCCACTCGTCGAAGAGCCGGTTCTCGAACATCTCGGCGAAGGGCTGGGGCTCCTGCCCGATGGCGCCGAAGGCCGATCCCTTGTGGTTGGCGTACCCCTCGAGGTCGAGCACCTGCGCGCCCTGGCGCTTCATCTCCAGCAGGATGTCGGTCTTCCCGCTGCCGGTCATCCCTCCTAGAATACGGATTTCGGCCTGCTGGCTGCCCAGCTGCTCGCGCAGGTAGGTGCGGTAGGCCTTATATCCCCCCCGAAGGAGGTACACCTTGAAGCCGGCCGTTTCGAGCAGCCAGGCCACGCTGGCGCTGCGCATGCCGCCCCGCCAGCAGTGGACGGCAATCTCGCCCTGGGCGTTTACCTTCCGGCGGGCAAGCCGCACCATGTCGGCCAGCTTGGGGCCCACAAATTCGAGGCCGGCCAGCACCGCTAGGTCCTTGCCCTGCTTGGTGTACTTGGTGCCCACCACGGCGCGCTCCTCGTCGGTGAAGAGCGGCATGCTGAGCGCGCCGGGGATGTGCCCCTTGGCGTACTCCTGGGGCGAGCGAACATCGAGGATGGCGGTGCTGGGGCGCAGCTCCAAGAACTTATCCGGGCTTAGGGTGGTTGGCATGGCGGCTATGCTGATTTTGGGAGGTAAAGGTATAAAAAAAGGAGGCGTTGGCCTCCCTGATTGCTACTCCTCGTAGAGCTTGCCGAGCAGCTTGCCCTCCGTCATGTGCAGCTGCTGGAGGCAGGTGGTGATGGTCTGCACCATCTTCTTGAGCGGGAGCGACTGCATCCACACCTTGCCGGTGCCGCTTAGCGTGGCCAGGGTAGAGCCCGTGTTGCCGAGCACCATCGTCTTTAGGCGGCCGCTGGCTTCAACCGAGTAGCTGATGCCCGACTGGAACCCAACGATGCTGCTGATCTCCGCGTGGATGGCCTCGTTGTTCAGCTCGCGCTCAATCAGCAATCCGCAAACGGCAATGTACACTTCGCCCTCACCCGAAATCTTTTCCAGCGGCACGGTTTCGTTCTTGGGGGTAATGCCCATCCTGGTGGGGGTGTAGGGCTGCAGCTTAAGCCCCTTGGGCCCGCAGATAAACGCGTTGCGCTGCACCACAATTTCGTGGTTAAACGCCGACAAGTCGATTAGGTGGATGCTGCCAACGTAGGGCGTGGAGAACGTAATCTTGCGGCTTCCCCGGCCGTAGTTGGTGAAGTAGGTGAGGAAAAGCGTCTCGCAGGGTAGCGGCTTCAGCTCGGTAGGAAACATCTTGCCCATTATGCCCATATTGGGCTCCGAGCCATCGCCAAGGCACGTTTCGTACGTTATCCCATCGTCCATAAAAACCATGGTGCCCGCCTCGGCAACAATGGTCTCCCCGGGGTTAAGCGTTACCTCTAGCGTTTGATAGGTCTCCCCTGTAATCTGGTAGCGGATTGGTAGCGGAATCATCGTGTGCTGTTGTTAGAAATTGGTTATACAACTTAAAAATTTAAGTTACTTAACACAGCACTTTGGCGATTGTTTATTTATCCATCAAAAAAGTTACGGATCGGCTAAAACTTTGTGCGGTACTTCTCGTCCTCGTCCTCAAGGATTTTCAGGTAGCTCTCGTAGCGCGAGAAGGCGATCAGCTCGTTGGTAACGGCCTCCTTCACGGCGCAGCCCGGCTCGTGGGTGTGGGTGCAGTTGTAGAACTTGCAGCCCTCGGAGTACCTAAAGATATCCTTAAAGAAGTGGAAGAGCTCGTCCTTCTTTACGTCGATAATGCCGAAGCCCTTTATGCCTGGGGTGTCGATGACGTAGCCGTCGCTCCCGTAGGGGAACATCTCCGAGAAGGTGGTGGTGTGGGTACCCTTGTGGTGGTAGTCCGATATCTTTCCGGTCCTAAGGTCGAGGTTGATGTCCAGGGCGTTGAGCAGGGTCGACTTGCCGACCCCCGAGTTGCCCGACAGCACGCTCACCTTGCCCTCGAGGCGGCTGCGGAGGGCATCGAGGTTGGTGCCTTCGGTGGCCGATACCTCCATCACCTCGTACCCCGCAAGGGCGTAGTCCATCTTAAAGAGCTCCAGCTCCACCTTGGCATCGATATCGTAGAGGTCTATTTTGTTGATGACGATGGTGGCAGGGATCTTGTACGCCTCGGCGGCCACCAAAAAGCGGTCGACGAACTCGCGGCTGGTCTTGGGCAAATCGATGGTAACCACCAGGAACACCTGGTCGATGTTGGAGGCAATGATGTGCGCCTCCTTCGAGAGGTTCGTCGAGCGGCGGATGATGTAGTTCCTGCGCTCCATGATTTTGGAGATGACGCCAACCTCATCCTCCTCCGAGGTGTCGACCTTTACGTAGTCGCCAACCACAATAGGGTTGGTGGTTTTCACGTCCTTCAGTCGGATCTTTCCCCGCATCTTGCACTCCAGCTTCTCGCCCGTTTCGCGGTTTACCACCGTGTACCAGCTGCCGGTTGCCTTAACCACGAGCCCCGTAAATTCTTTCGATTGTGCCATGACCAATATTTTGCTCAAATTTAGGAATAAAGATTGGGAATGAGGGAATGCGACGAGAAGCGCCTACTCGTCGTCCCAGGTAACCTTAAACTTGGGCTTCTCCTCCTCCTTCTTGGGCTCCTTCTTCTCCGGCTTCACCTGCGCCGGATTTTGCTGCGTTGCTGCTTTATGCTGGGATGGCACATCCTCGCCGTCCCATTGCAGCTTAAAGCCTTTCGATGGCGCTGCTGCCGCAGGCTTTGGCTCATTTGCTTTCTTAGGAGCCCCGTTGGTTGGGTTCATCTCGGGCAGCGACCAGCTTTTGCCGTTCCAGTCGTAGCTTACCTTCGAGGTTTTACTGTTGCCCTCTATTTTGAAGTAAAGCAGCATATTATTCTCGAACTCCTGCTGCGAAACCTGCCTCTTTAGTCCCGATCTAGCCTTCTTAAATAGGACGTCCTTCAGCGACAGCTTCACGCGGTAGCTGTAGTTCCCGTCGAAGCTGTGCGAACCCGTCAGCCCAAGGTTAATGGCCGAAGAGGCGATGTACATAGCCGGGATGTTAACCACCCCGTTTTTAATGGTGATCTGGTTCTTGAGGTTTGCGAATCGAATATTCTCCAGCTCCTTAAGGTCGATAAACTTCGATAGCTTGTAGGCTGGCTCAAATTTAATTAGTTGCCCGTTGCTGATGTTGATGTTGGCTACGCAGTCAATCGATTTGGGGTCGAGCCTACCTCCTTGGAAGTGTTGCCCCCTAAATGCAAAGTCGCCGCTTGCCATACCCCTAATGTTCTGGTTGGTTAGCATCTTTTGCCCAAAGTTGTTGAACGACGAGAATAGCGACTCGATGCTGACGCTATCAACCTGTGCGTACATGTCTACGGCAATAGTTTTTCTGGGTGTAGGTTCTATTTTCCCCACCATGCCAACTTTACCTCCAAAGGCGTTTGCCTTTAGCTGCGAGAAGGTGATGGTTGGACCTTCTTTCTGGATCATCGCCTCAAGGTTTTCCATCCTCACCCCTCGAAGGATTGCCGATTTCGACTTAACGTTAAGCGTAAGATTTACTAGGTTAAGCTCCTTTTGATTAATGTTATCCCTCTTCTTGAAGTTAAGGGCAAGAAGGTTGTCGAAGTTTATTTCTTTGGTGTTTGCATTAATCTCCGCAGAGATGGGTTTGCCGGATAGCAGCCCGTCGTAAAGATCGGTAATACTTGCTATGATATGCCCATTTGCAGAACTAGATGTAAAGTTTATGTTAGCCTTAGTAAGCGTTGGTATAAAAGATATTTCGCCTTTAGATATGCTGTACTTACTTCCGTTTATGGGGAAGTTTATCTCGCTAAGCTTAAAGTTGCCGTTGCTTACAAGGCGAATGAGCTTAAGAGGCGAGAGCGAATCAAAGTTTACAATGCCGTTGGCGGTTATGTTTCCGATAACGGTACCATCAATTTGCTTGGTTGAGTCGATATAATATGCATCGTTTAACTGGCTGATGAATAGGTTGAAATTGCTTGATAAGCTTATCAAAGGTTTATTGAAGTCTGTGAGTGTAAGCTTCCCCTCAAAATCGCCGAAGTTGGTGTAGATTTTGAACGAGTCCAGATTTACGAATGCCTTATCGGCATCCCCTTTGCCATTGGAGAAAGTTCCCTTCATGTTTACGGATGCTATGCTCTTGTCTGTAAGCAGCTCGCTTTTACCTCCGCGAACGTCAAATTCACCATAAATGAAAGGATTGTGTCTGCTATCCCAAAATCCTTTAGCCTTTGCGCTTATGTTTACCTTGCCTTCTACGTTTACCTTCTCGAGGTTATCGCTGATTTTGGGGATCAACTCGTTCATCTCTTTTAGCACCAAATCCGTTCCCACAACAGAGGCATCAACAAAGAATCGGGTTTCTGTCGAAAATCCACCCTCGACGTTAAGCTTGTTGCTCTTGTATGTAATGGTGAAGTCAGAGAAGCTAAACAGTTTATAGGATGATGATTTAATCTTTCCATCAAACTCGAATCGCCTATTGCTTACGTAGCTAATCTTGCCAAACGCGAGCTGGTTTACCATGACATCGACCTTTGATTTTACGTCGAAATCTTCTAAACCAAAACGACCTCTACTTTTGAGGCTGTTTATGGTGTTTACAAGGGCAACCTGCCTGTTGAGGTTGATGAGGCGGAGCTTTGTCCTTAGTATTTTTACCTCTCTTACCTTCAGCAATATCTGCTTATTTTCTCCCTCCTTGCTCTTTTTGAGGATATGGAAGTTATCCCTCCCCTTTTTATCGATGAGCAGGTTGAGCTCGCCATCCTTAATGGCTATCTGTTTCAGCGTTATCTTGTCGTTGAGGAGATCTATTACGTTAAGCTTAATGTTGAGCGTGCGCGCCTTTAACAGCGTATCGGGCTTAATTATCCGGCGAAAATCTCTGCGCGCAATATCCTTGGTAGATAGGATGGATACGTCGTAAAGGCGGATGGAGGCATAGGGGAAATCCTTGATAAGGGAGAAGGAGGCGTCGCCAATGGTAATGCGGCTGCGGATATTCTTGCGGATATTCTCCATTGCGGCGCTGATGATCCTATCCTGAAAGATGAGGCCCATTAGCGTTAGCAGAAATACTACGGCAATTGCTGAAAAAAATACAATACGAAAAACGCTCCTTTTCATTTTTAAACTCTAAATTTCCATCCAGTTAACCAAATACAAAATACCTTCCCTATGGAAAAGAGGCGGTTAAAGATAGCCCTTTTTGCATCGACCTACATGCTTTTGCTGGTTTGGCTGGCGTTTTTTGTGGAGTACCTTTTGGGCGATAGCATGCCCAACCTCGGGATTATGCCGCGCGAGTGGGGGAGCATTGCCAACTTTCTGGCTGCGCCTTTCATCCATAAGAGCATCGATCATCTGCTCAACAACAGCATTGTGTTCTTTATTCTTTCGCTTACCTGCTTCTACTTTTATGGGGGAATTACGCTTTGGGTGGTGCTTGGAGGCGTTGTCTCGGGCTTCTTTGTTTGGGTGTTTGGGCGAGAGGCCTACCACATGGGCTTGAGCGGCGTGTGCTACTGCCTTACCTCCTTCCTTTTCTTCAGCGGCATCGTCCGAAAGAATATATCGCTGATGACGATCTCGCTGCTGGTGGCCTTCCTGCAGAGCGAGATGATATGGGGGCTATTCCCGTCGCTAAACGAGCCGCTAAACATCTCGTGGGAAGGGCATTTATCGGGTGGCGCAGCTGGCTTCTTCCTGGCGTTTTACTACCGTAAGCAGGGGCCTCCAAACGATCCTGAACCCGAGGATGATTTTGAGGATGAAGGGGGTGAAAATCAGCATGAAGGAGATGATAATCCTCCGTCGGATAATGCAAAAGAGTGAACTACAAATAAGGTTAAAGATGCGAAGATGGGCGGATATGAAGAATGCGCATCGCTTTAAATTATATATTTGTCCAAATCTCAATAAAATGAAATTACTAGGGAATATGGCGAAAAATGTAGAGGTAGAGCCAATGTCTAACAACCTGAATATTTTGGGTTTTGGTTCGGAAATAAAAGGGGAAGTAGCTACGAATGGGGATATTCGAATTGACGGAACGCTCAATGGGAACATTACCGCCAAGGGAAAGATTGTTGTGGGAGAAACTGGCCGCATTGTGGGAAACGTTTACAGCAAGCAGTGCGATGTTTTTGGGTATGTAGAGGGTAACATCAATACGCAAGATATTCTATCGCTAAAGGTATCGGCCAATGTTAATGGCGATATGGTTTGCGCTAAACTGTCGATTGAGCCAGGGGCTAAGTTTAGCGGCAAGTGCGACATGAACCAGGTGCCCGGCGAAGCACTATAGCGCACCGTACAATTATTGATAGAGGATTTTGCTGGTTCTGCAGCATTGTCCTCTTTTTACAACTTATGCTACTTATGAAAAGAGTAAATTATTTGTCCGTCGCAGGCGGGCGAACAACCCTTATAGTTAGAAATATATTCCGCTTATAGTATGTATTCATTTAGCGACCTACAAGCCATTGTCGAAAAATCGTTCGGGCAGCTGCACCTACCCAACGAACCTCAAAATCTCTACGAACCTATTTCGTACACCATCTCGTTAGGAGGTAAGCGCGTGCGGCCGGTGCTGTGCCTGATGTCGGCCAACCTCTTCTCCGATATTATCGATAAGGCCGTGAAGCCAGCGCTGGGGCTGGAGATCTTCCACAACTTCACCCTTATCCACGACGACATCATGGATAAGGCCGAGGTGCGCAGGGGCAAGCCAACCGTTTACCGGAAGTGGAACCCCAACGTGGCCATCCTCTCGGGCGATGCGGCCTGCATCCTTGCCTACAAGTGCATTGCGCAGGCCGATGCGGCGGTGCTGCCGGAGGTGCTGCGGGTGTTCTCCGCCACGGCGCTGGAGGTTTGCGATGGGCAGCAGCTCGACATGGAGTACGAGCGACTCCCTTTTGTCACCGAGGAGGACTACCTCCGGATGATCGAGCTTAAAACCTCGGTTCTGCTGGCCGGTGCGGCAAAGATTGGGGCGCTTATTGGCGGTGCATCCATGGTGGAGGCCGATCGCATGTACAACTTCGGGCGCTACCTGGGCCTAGCCTTCCAGCTGCAGGACGACCTGCTGGATACCTATGGCGACCCCAAAACGTTCGGAAAGGCCATCGGCGGCGATATCCTGGCCAACAAGAAAACCTTCCTGATGATAAACGCCCTTAAGCTTGTCGGGAAGGAGAGCCTAGCCAAGCTGCACCAGCTGATGAAGAGCGCCGACGTGGCCCCCGAGGATAAGGTGGACCAGGTGAAGCAGGTGTTCGATGAGGTTGGCGTACGGAAGATTGCCGAGGACAAGATTTCCCACTACTTCGACCTAGCGCTTGCCGAGCTGGGCAAGGTTGGCGTGCGCGACGAGCGCAAGGAGGTGCTCCAGCACTTTGCCCAAAAGCTGATGGGCCGAAACCGGTAGCCGGCAAGGGAGAATTTATAGGGAACAAACGCCCAATAGAGTTGGCTATCCTCCCGCCCAAGCGGGAGGATAGCCAACTTCAACCAAGTTCATGTGCTTGAGATTATCCATTACTCCTAAGTTCGGGAACTTTTCAATCCTCGAATACCTACCTCGCCGCATCTCGGGGGTAGATACCGGGCCGCTCGGCAATGCCCCGAAGGTACCCCGCTGCCGCTTCAGCAGGCTCTAACCCCCATCCTACCCATCTCCAGCTGCCTTTAATGTATCTCTGATATACCTCTTATGTATCTCCGATATACATCACATGTATCTTTGATATACATACGAAGTATCTTCGATATACATCGAATGTATCTTTGATATACATCGAATGTATCTTTGATATACATCGAATGTATCTTTGATATACATCGAATGTATCTTTGATATACATCGAATGTATCTTTGATATACATACGAAGTATCTCCTATATACCTCTAAAGTATATCGGAGATACATTTTGCCTATTTCGGGCATTGCTTCGGTGCGGCAGAGCGGGAGGTACAGCCTATTTTTAGCGGCTACTAGCCTATTGGGGCCTCCTTCGAATGGCTCGGCAGGGGCGCGCGCATCCCTTTTATTTCCTCGCCTGCTTACATTTTGCCCGCAAATAGGCCTCGGTTGCGGCATATTTTGCTTTCTTTGTGAGCATAAATTGTTCGTTGAATGTCCGCATCATCAAAAATTATAAAGGCGCCGGTTTTAGAGGAGATGGCATCGTTCGAAGGGTACTTCAAGAATGCGATGGCCTCGAAGATCCCATTCCTGCAGACGATCGTAAACTACCTCCTGCGCCGAAAGGGCAAGCAGCTGCGCCCAACCATCGTTTTCCTTACCGCCAAGCTTAACGGCGCCGTTAACGAGAAGACCTACGTGGCCGCCTCGATGATCGAGATGCTGCACACCGCCACGCTCATCCACGATGATGTGGTGGACGAGGCCTACGAGCGGCGGGGGGCGCTATCCATCAACGCTATGTGGCGCTCCAAGATTGCGGTGCTCCTGGGCGACTACCTCCTGGCGCGCGGCCTGCAGTTGGCGGTGAATTCCAGCTCGTTCGACCTGCTCCGCATCATGTCGGAGGCCGTTAAGGAGATGAGTGAGGGCGAGCTGCTGCAAATCGAGAAGGCCCGCAAGCTCGACATCACCGAGGAGGTGTACTTCGACATCATCCGCAAGAAGACCGCTACGCTTATCGCATCCTGCGCGGCAAATGGGGCGCAGTCGGTTGGCGCCGATCCCGCAGTGGTGCAGCAGATGAAGCAGTACGGCGAGTACATCGGCATCGCCTTCCAGCTCAAGGACGACCTGTTCGACTACCAGCATACCAACCTCGTGGGCAAGCCTACGGGCAACGACATCAAGGAGAAAAAGATGACGCTCCCGCTGATCCATGCCCTCCAGCATGCCCCAAAGGACGAGCGTAAGCGCGTGCTAAAGCTCGTTCGGGGAGCACGCTCCAAGCCCAAGAATGTGGGCGAGGTGGTCGACTTTGTTGCGGCGAGCGGCGGCATCGCCTACACCGAGCAGCAGATGCTCGAGTATCGCGACAGGGCCATTGAGCTGCTGGCCGGCTATCCCGAGAGCGACGTAAAAGCAGCCCTAGTGGAGCTGGCGCACTACACCACCCAGCGCAGCAAGTAATATTCACATTCAGCATCCCCCTAAAAGACGTCGTTGCGCTAGCTTTTTAGGGGAATAACCTCTACCTTCGTACGCGTTATGGGCGATTTTAAGTTTATAGATCTATTCTGTGGAATTGGGGGCTTTCACTCGGCGATGAGCCAGCTGGGCGGCGAGTGCGTTTTTGCCGCCGACATCGATGACAACTGCCGTAAAGTGTACGAAAGCAACTACGGATTGGCACCCCACTGCGACGTTAGCGCGGTAGATGCCGCCGATATACCCCAGCACGACGTGCTTTGCGCCGGATTCCCCTGCCAGGCCTTCTCCAAGGCCGGTAAGCAGGCCGGCATGAACGATCCGCGCGGTACCCTCTTCTTCGATATCGTACGCATAGCCAAGCACCATAAGCCAAGCTACATGCTGCTCGAAAACGTCCGCAACCTTGTTGGGCACGACAACGGCAACACCTGGCGCGTAATAAAGGCCAACCTCGACGAGTTGGGCTACGAGTTCTCGCACGAGCCCATCATCTTCAGCCCGCACAACATAGGAATTCCGCAGTTCCGCGAGCGCGTTTTCATCCTTTGCAAGCGTAAGGATGTTGCGCGTGGCGAGGTGGAGTTCAGCGAGCCCCGTAGGCGTCCGCACTGCGACATCCGAAAGGTGGTAGATCATTCGCTGGATGACAAGCGCTACACCATTACCGACAGCGAACGCGAGATCCTCGAAATCTGGAACGACTTTGCCAAGAACGTCAGCAAGCCGCTCCCCACATTCCCCGTTTGGACGGCCGAGTTTGAGCCTGAAAACCTGACGGCGGATATTTCTGGCTATCCGAAGTGGAAGAAGCGAATTATTGAGCAAAATAGGGTGCTCTGGGAGCAGAATAAGCCATTCCTGAAGGATTGGTATGCCAAGGCGCAAATGAATAAACATTTCACAGGAGCCAAGGCTAAATTCGAATGGCAGGTGGGCGATGCAAAGCCCGAAGTGTGGAGCCACCTTATACAGTTCCGCCCATCGGGGGTGCGCATAAAAAAAGCCACCTACTTTCCGGCATTGGTGGCAATCACGCAAACATCTATAGTGGGCGAACTATCCCGCCGAATTACCCCCAAAGAGGCAGCAGCCCTACAGTCATTCCCTGCCGACTTTAAGCTGCATCCTGTCGACCGGATTGCCTACAAGCAGCTAGGAAATGCGGTAAACGTTGAGGTGGTTAAGTTCTTTGCCAAGCGGCTACTTGGCAAGTAGAAGAGGAGGAGATAGGCCAAGCCTATTCGTTCTCCTCCTTTGCCGTCGAAGACGACTTCTTGCTTGCCTTTGTGTTCTTCTTATCCTTCACGTAAACCTGGCGCTCGAAGGCTTGGTCTAGCGAAATAAGGGTTTCGGTACGTGCTACCCCAGGAATCTTCTGAACGGTATTAACCAGCACTTCCAAGAGGTGATCGTTGTCGCGGCAGTAAATTTTTAGCATTACGGCGTAATCTCCGGTCACAAAGTGGCATTCCACAACCTCTGGTATTCGCTTAATAACCTCTACTGCCTCGGTGTAGTAACTGGTTTGAATCAGCGAAACTCCAACAAAGGCGCATACATCGTAGCCAAGAGCCTTGGGCTTTACAATTAGGCGCGAGCCATCGATAATGCCGGCATCTTCCATCTTCTTTACGCGTTGATGGATTGCCGCACCCGAAATGCCGCACTCTCTAGCAATCTCCAAAAAGGGCATGCGGGCATTCTTAATTAGGTAGGAAAGAATCTTCTGATCGATGCTGTCCAAGTGAATTTTACCACCCATAACATTACATTTTATTACGTATTTTGCGAATATAACTATTAATTCGAAAGATGCAAGAGTTAAAAAAGTTAAAGAGCGGCGCAAGGCGCATGCATATAGATTTTAATGGCTTATACATTGTAATCGTTTAGCTATTGCTAAAGTTTTAAAGTGTTTTTTTACGCATTCTCTGCTACGATTTGTAACGTAATGGCCTATTCGGATAATAATCTAAAGGATATTTTAAGGTTCTTTCAGAGCATAAAAACAGCAGCCTACAATTTGTAACCTGGCATAATTCTAAAGTATAATCCTATGAAAAGATAAAATGGTAGGAGGTCTTCTATTCAAGAATAGATCAACTATTAGCCATGTTTTTGAAGCGGGTTGGAGGGGTTTGTATCGTTTATGGATATGTGAGGGAATAGGAGCATTTTAAGCCGCATTTTGGCGATGATTCGGTATGTCGTAAAAAGCAAGAGGCGTCGCTAATTCAGCGACGCCTCTTTTGTAGCTCCAACAGGACTCGAACCTGTATTTAAAGTTTAGGAAACTTCCGTTCTATCCCTTGAACTATGGAGCCATTCGGAACGCGAAAGTAGTAAAAAAATCGCGTTCGAGCAATGCTTTTTTACTTGCCGACCTTTTCGCCGTCATAAGCCCACTTGAGGTAAAGTGTTCCCCAAGTAAAGCCACCGCCAAAAGCGGCAAATATGAGGTTATCACCCTTCTTCAGCTGCTTCTCAAAGTCCCAAAGGCATAGAGGAAGCGTTGCCGAGGTGGTGTTACCGTATTTTTCGATGTTAATCATAACCTTTTCGCGCTCAACGTTTGCACGGTTCGCGGTAGCATCAATGATGCGGAGGTTGGCCTGATGGGGAACTAACCAAGCGATATCTTCACCCTTAAGGTTGTTTTTTTCCATCAGCTCTAGGGTTGTGTCTGCCATGTTCGAAACTGCCCATTTGAAAACGGCTTGCCCTTCCTGGTAGACGAAGTGTTCACGGTTTTCAACGGTTTCGTGGCTAGCTGGGTAGCACGACCCTCCTGCTTTTAGGTAGAGGTGCTTGCGACCAGTGCCATCCGAGCGTAGAATGGAGTCTACAATACCTAGCCCTTCGTAGTTGGGTTCAATGAGCACTGCTGCTGCACCATCACCAAATATTGGGCATGTCGTGCGGTCTGTGTAGTCAATGATGGAAGACATCTTGTCGGAGCCAACTACGATTACCTTTTTGTGGCTGCCCGATTCGATGAATTTTTGAGCTACGGTTAAGGAGTAGAGGAAACTCGAGCAAGCTGCGTTAAGGTCAAACCCAAAGGCATTTTTAATGCCGCATTTGTCTGCTATGATGTTGGCCGTAGCAGGGAATGCCATGTCGTGGGTGACAGTACCACAGATAATTAAATCAACCTCTTCGGGTTTCGTATTTGTTTTCTCAAGGAGTTGGTTAACTGCAGCTGCACCCATATCTGAGGCTCCTTTGCCTTCGCCTTTTAGGATATGGCGGGTTTTAATTCCAATGCGAGTCATTATCCACTCATCGGTGGTATCCACCATGGTACTTAACTCGTCGTTGGTGAGAATATATTCGGGGATATATCCTCCAACACCTGTAATTGCAGCCGAAATTTTCTCCATCTGACTTGATTTATTTCCTCTCCTTTTTATGGGGAGTATAAGTTAAAGAAACCTCACCCATAGAGTATGGATGAGGTTTTAAATTATTGTAAGTTCTCGCGAATGTGTTCTACAATTCCTCCATTAACGCAATCAATCGTTTGTTTTATCATATTTTTGATTGCCTTAGCGTTGGATATTCCGTGGCCAATGATCACCACGCCGTTAACACCGAGGACAGGAGTTCCTCCGATATTTTCGAAGTTGAATCCCTCGAAAAAGTCGTTTCTGATGCCTTGCTTGCGTAGCAGACCGTAGAAACTTTCGGCTGTTTTAAGCAGCACGTTTCCAGTAAAGCCATCGGTTACGATGACATCTGCCTTGCCGCGAAATACATCATGGCCTTCTACATTTCCAATAAAGTTTATTCCACTAGCATCCTTTAGTTGCCCATAAGTTGCTTGGGTAAGGATGCTTCCTTTTTCTTCCTCTTCGCCTATGTTTAGCAAGCCAACGCGAGGGTTGTCGATTCCAAGTACGTATTGTGCGTAAACGGATCCAAGCATGGCGTACTGTACGAGTACTTCAGGCTTACAGTCAGGGTTTAGCCCAACATCCAAAAGGATAGCTTTTCTATCTAGGCTAACAGGGATAGGACTTGCAATTGCAGGACGCAACAAGCCAGGAATCTGCTTGATGGTATACATAGCGCCTACCATCATACCTCCTGTACTACCAGCACTGGCAAATCCTTGAATTTTATCCTCCATAAGGAGTTTAAATCCGATTGCAATGCTTGATTGTGGCTTTGAACTAAAAGCTTTTACAGGATGTTCACCCATTTCAATCACCTGGTCGGTATGTACAATGTCAAAGCTAGCGATGTTAGCACCCTCGCGAACGAGGATTTCTTCGATCTTAACTTTGTCGCCTATCAGCACCAAGCGAACATCTGAAAACTGCTTTTGGGCTTCGATTGCTCCTAAAACTACCGCTTCAGGAGCAAAATCGCCACCCATTGCATCAACTCCAATTTTCATACAACTTTATTTAATAAACTTGTTTGAAAGCGGATTATGCGTTTACTTGTTTTTCTACTACAAGACGTCCTCTGTAAAAGCCGCACTCTGGACATACTCTGTGGTATTGTACAGTAGCACCGCAATTTGAACAAGTAGAAACCGTAGGAGCTACAGCTTTGTAGTGAGTTCTACGCTTATCTCTTCTCGTCTTCGAGATTTTGTGTTTGGGATGTGCCATTTTACAACTTGTTTATCGTGTTAACTATTTTACTGTTTGTATTCTCTGCTTTTCTTTACAGCATTTCCTCTTCTTCCTCTTCTTCCTCTTCTTCCAGAGGCTCTTCGTAGAAGTTGGTTTCGATGGCTTCTAGCCGTTCTAGCATTTCTGGATTGCAGGTACTTTTGCCTTCCTCATCCAGCGGATGAATCTTTTGGTAGGGTAGGCTAAGGTATATGCTTTCGTAGATATACTGCGAGAGGTTTAATTCGCCTTCGTTGGGGTCGACATAAATGACATCTCCTTCGTCTTCCTGAATCAACGAGGAAAACTTTACAAACATGCTTCCTTTGAAGCTGATGTTTTGCGGATAATCATCCAAGCAGCGATCGCATGTAACCATAATCTCTCCCTTAATCTCGAAATCGAGTTCAATAAAGGAACTAGCTCTTTTTGCATGCACTAGAACGTTGACATCTCCTTTTTGGATCTCTGAATGCTCGAAGCATTTAAAGAATTTGTCGTTAACCTCGTAGCTTACTTCATGCTCTCCTAAGGCCAAGCCCTTAACGGGAATCGTATAGCTGTTTAGATAACTCACTTGTCAAAAAATATCGCGCAAAGGTAGAAATTAATCTCGTATTTAAAAATATTAAACAGTTTTAGGCCAGCCGATGTTGTCAGGGGTGGCTTAAATTCAGCTGCTTACTACCTCGAATTACGCTTCCTTTGGTTCTCGTCTAGGTATATCTTACGTAGGCGCATAGAGTTTGGCGTAATTTCCACGTACTCATCCTCTTGGATGTACTCCAATGCCTCTTCAAGGCTGAAAACGATAGGTGGTGCAATTACGTTCTTCTCGTCAGTACCGCTAGCACGCATGTTGGTTAGCTTCTTAGGCTTGGTAACGTTAATAACCAAGTCACCGCTACGGCTATGCTCGCCAATTACCATACCAGCATAAACATCTTCGCCTGGAGCGATAAAGAACTTACCTCTATCCTGAAGTTTGTTTATGGAGTAGGCAAAGGTATTACCAGTTTCCATGGCAATAAGCGAACCGTTGATACGCATCTCGATATCGCCCTTGTATGGTTCGAAGCCCTTAACGCGGTGCGCAACGATAGCCTCGCCTTGGGTTGCGGTTAGCAGGTTGCTTCGTAATCCAATGATACCACGAGATGGAATTTCGAACTCGAGGTGCGAGCGGTCTCCGCGCTGCTCCATATTAATCATCAGACCCTTACGCTTGGTGACAAGTTCGATTGCCTTGCCAGCAACAGTTTCGGGTAGGTCGATGGTTAGGAACTCAATAGGCTCGCATTTCTTGCCATTAATCTCTTTGAAGATAACCTTTGGCTGTCCAACTTGTAGCTCGTATCCTTCGCGACGCATGGTTTCGATAAGCACGCTGATGTGTAGTACGCCACGTCCGAATACGATGAACGAGTCTGCTGTTTCTCCATTCTTCACGCGAAGAGCTAGGTTTTTTTCTAGTTCTTTTTCAAGACGTTCTTTAAGGTGGCGTGAGGTGACAAACTTACCGTCCTTACCAAAGAAAGGTGAATCGTTGATGGTGAAAAGCATGCTCATTGTAGGCTCGTCGATAGCGATAGGCTCAAGAGGTTCTGGGTTTTCGAAATCGCAGATGGTGTCCCCAATTTCGAAGCCATCTATTCCAACAAGGGCACATATTTCGCCTGCTTGTACTTCTTCTACCTTTGCTTTGCCTAGACCTTCAAAAACCATGAGGTCTTTAATTCGGGTTTTTATCTGGCTGCCATCGCGTTTTGCGAGAACAACAGGCATGTTTGCTTTAAGTGTTCCGCGGTGAAGACGGCCAATTGCCATGCGCCCTACATACGATGAGTACTCTAGTGATGTGATGAGCATCTGTGGTGTTCCTTCGTGTGCTTCGGGTGCAGGAATGTTTTCAATGATAGAGTCGAGTAGTGCGATGATATCGGTGGTTGGTTTTTGCCAATCGGTTGACATCCATCCTTGCTTTGCGCTTCCGTATATGGTAGGAAAGTCTAACTGCTCCTCAGTAGCATCAAGATGGAACATTAGGTCGAATACCTGTTCATGTACTTCATCTGGTCGACAGTTTGGTTTGTCTACTTTGTTAACAACCACGATAGGTTTTTTGCCTAATGCAAGTGCTTTTTGTAGCACGAAACGGGTTTGAGGCATGGTGCCTTCGAAAGCGTCAACCAGCAGAAGAACGCCATCGGCCATGTTGAGCACGCGCTCAACCTCGCCACCGAAGTCGGCGTGGCCTGGGGTATCGATGATGTTGATTTTGTAGCCTTTGTACTGAACGGATACGTTTTTGGCAAGAATGGTGATTCCGCGTTCGCGTTCTAGGTCGTTGTTGTCGAGAATAAGCTCCCCAGCTTTATCTGCATCTCTGAAGAGTTTACCTTGAAGGATCATTTTATCCACTAGAGTTGTTTTGCCGTGGTCTACGTGGGCAATGATCGCAATGTTCCTAATATTTTGCATCGCATGAAATTTGGACTGCAAATGTAAACATTAATTGCAGTATCGATAAGTTGTTAAAAATCATATTACTAAAAATTAGCTTAGGGAAAAGGAGGGTTCTTTCGGCAAAAGATATATCTTTGGGGAAATCGATGGTTTTGTGTGAGACCGATGCGTCTCAGCAAATTAAAAGGGAATCAGGTGTGAGTCCTGAACAGTTCCCGCTGCTGTAATCTCGAGAAAGAATCTAGGCAATCTGAGCCACTGTGAAAACGGGAAGGCGCCTACGATGTGAGAAAGTCAGAAGACCTGCCAGCCGATGTTCGATAAAAGCTTTCGGGTAAAAAGCGAGGATCCTTCCACACTCCTCATTCATTCCCCCGAACAAAAAAAGGCGAAGTAGTGCTTCCTGCCATAACGATGTTGCACTACTTCGCTATTTTTTCGTGTCAAGACTCGAGATGATAGGCGCTAGACGTTAGGGCAAGACAATATTTGATAATGTGATGTGAACTCATAAAGAAAAAGGCAACCGATAGGTTGCCTTTTTGCTATACTGTCATAATTTCTTTTTCCTTAAGGGCGAGTAGTTCGTCAATTTTTTTGCTGTAGTTGTCGATTATCTTTTGAACTTCTACTTCTCCATCTTTTGCTACGTCTTCGGGAAGGTTTTCGGCTTTAATCAGCTTTTTGATGCTTTCGTTCGAGTCGCGGCGGATATTGCGGAGGGCTACACGGGCTTGTTCTCCCTCGTTGCGTACTTGTTTAACCAGTTCCTTACGGCGTTCTTCAGTAAGAGGAGGTATAACTAGGCGGATATGCTCACCGTTGTTGCTGGGAGTTAGTCCAATTCCTGAGGTAAGAATTGCCTTCTCGATTATGGGAAGCATCTTCTTCTCCCATGGAGCAACTATGATGGTTTTAGCATCGGGAGTGTTGATGCTGGCAACTTGGTTGATAGGCATCATGCTACCGTAGTAGTCTACCATTACAGGGTTTAGGATGGCAGGGTTTGCCTTGCCAGCGCGGATGGTTATTAATGATTCTTCTAGGTGAAGAACGGCTTTTTCCATCTTCTCCTTGCCTTGTGCTATAATTGTTTTAACTTCTGTCATATGCGGTTATCTTGATTGTCAATCAAAATTAGTAATTCTTTACTATTGTTCCAATCTTTTCTCCTAAAAGGAGCTTTTTTAGGTTGCCGACGGTATTCATGTCGAATACAATGATGGGTAGGTTGTTCTCCTTGCACATGGCAAACGAGGTAAGGTCCATCACCTTTAGGTTTTTGTTGTAGGCTTCGTCGAACGAAAGTTCGTCGTACTTTATGGCGGATGGGTCTTTCTCGGGATCGGCGGTGTAAACACCATCGACACGGGTTCCTTTGAGAAGAATTTCTGCTTCGATCTCCACTCCACGAAGCGAAGAAGCTGTGTCAGTGGTAAAGAAGGGGTTGCCCGTTCCTCCGCCGATAATCACTACGTAGCCTTGGGAGAAGAGTTCAAGCGCCTTGTCCTTCGAGTAGATTTCGCCAACAGGAGCCATGTTGATGGAGGTTAGCACCTTTGCCTTTTGCCCGATGCTGTTCAGGGCCGATTGAACGGCGATGGAGTTGATTACCGTTGCAAGCATTCCCATTTGGTCGCCCTTAACGCGGTCGAATCCCTTGTTAACGCCCGATAGGCCACGGAAAATGTTTCCCCCTCCAATTACGATTCCTACTTCAACGCCCAGCTGGGCAACTTCCTTGATTTGTTCTGCGTACTCGTTGAGCACTTTGGTGTTAATGCCGTACTTATCGGCTCCCATCAGGGCTTCGCCGCTAAGCTTAAGCAGAACTCTTTTATACTTGAGCATGAACGTATGATTTTAGAGGCAAAGGTATTCAATTCGCATGAAATGGCAATAATTAGTGAGTAGTGAATAGAGGATGGGGAAGCTACCGCTAGTCGAACAACTCGTGCACTACGTTGAGCGACTTTAGCTCTATTACACCTCCGAAATGGATGGAGAAAAACTCGAGCATCTTGTCAATAAACTCGCGGCGGTCGGAGCGGGTTAGGTGAACCGTTGACAGATCGGTGAGGGTGATGGAGTAAAGCTGCTCGAAGCAGCGCGACAGGTGGCGGTTCATGTACGAGGGGTGCTTGGGCTCTATCGGGGTAAAGTGCCCCGACTTCAGGTCAAAGAAGGCGGGTGTTCCCTCCTCGAGCAGCGTTGGGTGAAGCCCAAGGTACTTGGTGAGCTGTACCATCAGGTAGAGGTGGAAGTTATACACCCCTTCGTCGAGCACATCGAGGGCAAGAAGGGCGTTGGATAGGAAATCGAATAGCTGCTGGTTGGGGTGCTCCTCCCTAAGCAGCTTGTAGAGTAGTTCGCTGATGAAGAAGGCCAACGAGCTCTTAACCGGATCGAAAGGGATGCTCTGGTAGGGGTAGCTGAGGCGAAACTCTTTTACTCGTTGGATATCGGCCTTATCGTTTTGGAATACGTCGAGGTCGAGCAGGAAGAGGGGCTGCAGTATGGCTGCCTTCCCCTTGCTCTTTGCCTTGTACACGCTGTTGAAGATGTAGGTCTTTCGGCCAAACGTGCTGGTGTAGATGTGGCAGATGAGGCTGGTCTCCTTGTAGCGGATGCCGTGCAGGATAATACCTTTTACCTTGTACTCCATCTGCCCATCGGTTTACAGTTTGTTTAAGAATGCTACCAACTTGGCAACGGCACGTCCGCGGTGGCTGATGGCGTTCTTGGCGTCGAGCGACATCTCGGCGAAGCTCTCCGAGTAGTCCTCGGGTCTGAAGATGGGATCGTAGCCGAAGCCGTCGGTGCCGTGGCGCTCGGTGAGGATGTCGCCATCAACGCGCCCCTCGAAGATGGTCTCCTTTCCGTCGAGGATAAGGGCGATGACGGTGCGGAAGCAGGCCTTGCGGTTGCTAGTATCGCCCAGCTTGGCGAGCACCTTGTCGATGTTATCCTCCGAGGACTTCTGCTCGCCAGCATAGCGGGCAGAATAAACGCCTGGCTCGTTGTCGAGCGCTTCAATCTCCAACCCGGTATCGTCGGCAAAGCAGCTGTAGCCGTACTTCTCGAAGATGTAGCGGGCTTTTTGCAGGGCATTGCCTTCGAGGGTGGGGTAATCCTCGGGGATATCTTCGTTGATGTTGACCTGCGAGAGTGTGAGCAGCTCGATATCCTGGGGGAGCATCTCCTGAACTTCCTTTACCTTATGGAGATTGTTGGTGGCGAAAACGATTTTCATCTAGTTTTTATTTCTGGCAAAAGTAGGAATAACTTACCTTATTGAATAGGGTTAGGGAACATTTAGCGTGCTTCTATGTTAGAGGTGTTTCTTTAGGAAAGAGACGGCATCTTTTATCTTTTTTCTAAAAAATTGAATAAAAGCACGGTGAAATAGTTTGTTAAAAACTAGTAATTTCTATATTTACGCAGTTTTTAGACTCTTAGGTGAGAACATATGGATGCAAAGAAAACTTATATCGTTGTTTTATGGGATGGTTCCGAGCAGGCCGAGAATGCCTTTAGGCATGCACTGCGCATGGATAAGCGGACGGCTTTTGCAGTTCTTATTATGTGGATGGTGAGGAAGCGGAAGTTCTTGGAATCGAAGGCGGAGTTTGATGCCGGGGTGGCCAGCGAGCAGGAGGCGCTTAGACAGGTTGCCGAAAGGTTGAATGGCCAGTACGGCCTGCTGCCCGAGTATGTCGTAAAGTCTGGCGACGTTCGGAGCTGCATTGCAGAGGTGCTGGAGGAGTACAGCTGCTCCATTATCGTATCGCCCGAGGAGTACAGTTTCCCCAAGGGGGTGGTTGTGAATGTCGTCAAGGAGTTTTCGAGCTCCAGCGATATCGAAGTTCCCTTGCTGGTGGCCAACAACGCCCCTAGGCACGACAATGCCTCCATAGAGGTGGTGGTTCCGCTGGAGTACGATCCTGAGTTTAAGGATGCCGTGGAGGGTATTGTATCGCTCTCGCGTACCTACGGGTGCAACTTCAACTTTATGAAGCCCATTCTGTCGGATGGCCAGCTTAAGAAGGAGCTGGTTAGCAACATCTACTTCGCCAAGCAGGTGCTCGACGATAACCATATCGTGTACGGGATAAAATCGGCCAGCAAAGAAACCGACTTTATAGAGGAGGTTTACGATTTTGCCAGCAGCATCGAGGCTAACTACATCCTTTCCATGTCGCTCAACTATGGCCTTTACCGGAAGAATCCGAAATATGCCAACGCCCCCTTCATTTGGGTTAACCCCCACAAGCGACGCTACCGCAGCTTTAACTAACAACCCGATAAGAAGAGGGAGAGGCCTAAGCCTCTCCCTCTTTTGGTTTATACTGTAGGCGTATTACCTGCGCTCTACCTGAATCCTCTTTGCTTACTCCTTCTTCTTTAGTGTCCTGCCTAAAAAATCGACCATGTACTCAACCGTTGGGGTAAACCAGGGGTGGAAGAGCCAGAAGGGGTGCACCTTTACGTCGAAGGTATGCACCTGGTGGTAGATGCCGTGCTGGTTGAGGATGCCCACCATCTCGTTCTGCCCCGCGTGGAAGCGCGGAAGGCCGCTGTTGATGAAGAGGTAGGGTACGGTGCCCTTTCCTACCCAGAAGATGGGCGAGGCATCCTTCCACACCTCGGGCTTCTGGACGAAGGTGCCGCCAAACCACGAGATGTCGGCGGCATCGGGCTTACGGGCGAGGTTGAGCGATGCGGGCGCTAGGAAATCGACCACCCCGTCGATGTCGATAACGGCCTGCACTGCGCTCGAGTGCTGGTTGTTGCCCATGCTACCCTCGAACTTGGCAATGCCGTTGGTGGCGCCAACCAGCGCGGCGAGCTGCCCGCCTGCCGAGCATCCCGAGATGGCGATGCGGCTGGTGTCGATGCCGTACCTGCCCGCGTTGGCGCGCAGCCAGCGTATGGCCGCCTTAATGTTATGCACCGCTGCGGGGTAGGCGGCCTCGAGCGATAGCTGGTACTCCACCGTTGCCGTAATGTAGCCGTTGGCGGCCAGCTGCATGGCTAGGGGGTGCTGCATCGATCGGTCACCCGAGCGCCACCCGCCGCCGTGCACCATCACCACGGCTGGATATAGGCCAGGTTTGCGGGGATGGAACAGGTCGAGGTGCAAGGTGCGTGGTCCCCAGGCGGTGCTGTCGAGCACCGCGTAGGCGATGTTGCGCTCGGCGGCAATGCCTTCGGGCAGTACGGGTAGAGCTGGTACCGCATCGGGGTAAACCTTGCGCACCTTGAGCAGCGACTGGTAGACGGTGTAGGTGGTATCCCTTGGAATTGTGGTTTGCTGCGCGAATGGGGCCGAGCAGATCAGGCAGAAGAGGATGGAAACGAGGGCTATCCTTTGCATGGCGGTACGTGTTAGGTTGGCGCTAAGGTATAAAAATTGGCGAATCGGTAGAGCCGACATGGCGCGTTACCTTGGCATGCCCTAAGCAAGCATCAGCTCGATGGTATGGGAATAAAGAGTAGGGCTAATCGCCCCTTCCTGAAAGAAGGTGGATTAGCCCTATTCATTTTTATGCGATCCTGTAATGGTTTTGCTATAGCATTCTCCCTAGATGCAAAATGGCTAGGCGTGCTACTTCTTTTGTTGCATGGTGTATTCGGGTTTTTCGTAGAAGCAGTCGGAGCGTCCGCTTTCGTTGGTCTCGTTGGAGTGGAGGATTACGGTGATGCGGTCGGTGCCAGGCTTGCCGGAAGTATCCTTCTCCTTCTGCACCTGTATGATGTAGCCATAATTGTAGCTACCTCGGCCATACTCTGTGAGCTTTTGTATCTGTAGTATCTTCACCTCCTTGTCGTTTATCTTAACGGTTAGCTCGTCTGGGATGATGGTCTTTGGAGCCATGTCGGTGGTGTCATGCTTGGCATTGGAGGTCTTCTCGTATTGCTCTTTGTTGCTTTGGTTGAAATACCTTAACGACTTGGTAAGACTCATGGGGCGGAAGTAGATCATGTAGGTGTTGAATGGACCTACCTTGGGTTCGAACACGTTTACCCCGTATACCTCCATCCTGTCGTACTGTGGGTTGATTTCCAAATCGGAGTAGGCAGGTATGTTCCAGGCCCAGTACTCGAGTTTGGTCTTACCGTAGTGGTTGAAATTGATGGCCCAAAGACTGTAGTAGCGGCCCTTGGGCACCTTTAGCGAGTAGCGCCCATCTGCGCCCGTTTGGGTGGTGTAGAGCTGCTCGAAGTTTTTATCCGTTATGCTAACGGTAGCGCTGTCGATGGGGTTCGACTTGAAGTCGGTTACCTGCCCGTGGATGGTAACCATCTCTTGAGCCTTAAGTCCGGTGCTCATACCAATGGCGAGTAGCAGAATTGGTAGAAATCGTGCGATCATAATTTATGGTTTAGGTTAAAAATGATTTTTATAGCTGCTATAACGAATGCAATGGCTAATGGCAACAGGCATTCTTCCTTTTTTTGATAGCTTAGGCTGCTGCGCTACTGGCAGTATCTGCAAAAGTACAGCGGAGACTAGCGGCCACCAGCGGCACCTTCGCCCCAATAAGCTGGTGCAATGTTACCTCTTTTTACTCGCCAATCCAACCGGTTGGGTTGGCTGTTTCATCTCCTAAAATTCTACCTGGAATCTAGCCTTTACGCAGAAGCGGGGAGCCTGCTGTAGCCGATGGGGGCTCAGGCGGTACACTCCCTCGATGCGGAAGAAGCGGAGGATATTCTCGAAGCCGCCGCCTACCTCTACCAGGGGCTCGCTCACTCCGCTGAGCACGGCGGGGAAGTCCATCACCCGCCGATGTTTGTCCGAGAGGCCGCCTATCATCACCTTGGCCGAGAGAACCTCGCGGAGGTTGAGCGCCCGAATCAGCGGGATGCGGTTGACGAAACGGCCGTTGAGGTGGTACTCGGCGAAGAGGCTGGCAAAGCGGTCGCTGGCCAGCTGCAGGTTGTTGATGGTGTTGAAGCGGTAGCGGGTGAGGCCGTAGGTTTCGTTGCCGCGGAGCACCTCCAGCAGCGGGAAGGGGACGCTGCCCAGCAGGGCGCCCCCTTCGAGCACGTACTCCAGTTTGCCCAGGCCAACGGCCAGGTGATGCTTCAGGGTGAGGTGCGCCTTGAGGTAGCCCCTGCGGCTGCCCAGCACGCTGTACTGGCCAGCGGTGAGGGCGGTGTTGACGATGGGGTAGCGCGAGCCGAGGTAGTAGCGGCGGATGAACTTGTCGACGGTCTTCTCGTCGAACGAGAAGCGCCCCTCCACGCTCACGGCTGTACCAACGATCTCGGAGACGGGCGCCCCCTGCTGGAAGAAGGGGATGTAGCGGCCCGACTCCACCCGCTGGTGCTCCACCCGTAGCCGCGCCACGATGCCCCGGCGCAGCTCGTGCTCGGCGAAGGCGGCGTAGCTGTGGCGCATCGAGAGGCGGTCGTTGGGGCGCCGGGCGGTGAGGGCGGTAATCAGGTTGTCGTCTTCGGGGGCGTTGGTGTTCTCGCGGATGAAGCGCAGGTTGCCGTTGCTCCCGATGGTGGTCATATCCCTATCGGCCTCCACGCCCAGCAGCGTGCGGTGCTCCAGCGGTGGCTTGTAGGTGAAGCCTCCGCCGTACTTCCATCCTTCATCCTTAAAGCCGTAGCCCACCTTACCCGCCACCGAGTAGCGGGGGTGGAACGCCTCGCCGGTTCGGGCGGCGAACGTTAGCCGCAGCCCCTCCACCTTGTTGTGGCGCACGTACTCGGGGTAGGGGCCCAGGTCGAACTTCCCCACGGGGATGTAGCCGGTGAGGGCGGCAGTGGAGATCTTGTCGGCAGCGCGCATCCACCACAGCTGGTTGAGCGAATCGATGGCGCTGCTCATCCGCTGCTCCTCGCGCGAGAGGGTGGCCGGCCGCAGCTGGGCCAAGCTGGCCGCAGGACGTCGGGGGGCGGTGTCGGCCGCTGCGCCGAGGCGGATGTTGCTGTAGACGGTGGTCTTGCTCACCGACAGGGTGGTGGCGCGGCTGCCCGCCTCGGCCTTCCGGTAGTAGAGCTTGGCGCGGAGGCTGTTCTGCCGGAAGAAGGTGAGCGAGTCGGCCACCCGCTGGTAGTCGTACTTCACCTCGAAGGCGTTTAGGAAGTTGATGTTGGCCTCGCGGGGCAGCTCGGTCTCGATGCGGGACAGGCTCCACCCTAGGCCCTCCACCTGCATGGTGCCGCGGAAGGCCAGATCCTTCTTGTGCTTGGGGGTAAACTCGATGGTGTACACCATGCGGTCGCCCACCTCGGTGCTATCGGTTAGGCGGTACTTGTAGTAGGCGAAGGCGTTGTCGCCAATGGGGTTGGGGAAGAGCTTGCCGAAGAGGTCGATCTTGTTCTGGTAGAAGCTCACCTCGGTGCTCATGGCGGTGGCGTAGCCGTCCACCTGTAGGTCGTCGAGGATGCCCAGGCCGCTCTGCTGCTTGGCCACCACCTCGGCCCGCTGGAGGCCGGCGGCGCGGTCGACGGTGTTGTTGGCCACCTTTTCGGAGAAGAAGATGGGTAGCTGCGGCTTGGCGGGGACCTTGGCCCTTGCGCTGTCGGCCTTGGGCGGGGTGTCGAAGAATACGGCCAGCTTGGTGTAGGTGGTGCAGCCGTAGCGCTCGATGCGCTCGGGGTTGTTGCGCTGGCGCAGGCGGATGGCGTTGCGGACGATGGGGTGGGCCGGGTTCTCGGAGGGGCGGATCACCACCTCGCCCAGCGTGTAGCGCTCCTCGGCTAGTGTTACCTCCAGCGGCGCCTGGCCGGCGGCGGCCAGCAGCAGCTCGTAGGGCTTAAACCCTACCGCGGTGACGGTGATCGTATCCCGATTCTGCCGGTTGGCCAGCACGAACCGCCCCTGCATGTCGGTGCGCGTCCCCAGGGTCGTACCCTTCACGGCGACGTTGGCGAAGGGGATAGGCTCACCCGTTTGCCCATTCCTCACAAACCCCACGACCTTAAGATTTCCAGCCAAAGCATTCCCATAGCTCAGCAGCACAGCCAGCAGAGCCCATAATGTTAACCTCATCAATGCGTATTGTATCCCTTAATTTACAGCGGGCAAGTATAGCGAAATATTCTCTACACTTTTTGACGATTAAAGTAAGCTAACAGTAAGGCTGGTGGGCGTTGGGGGCGCGGGTGGCGGCCTGTGCACCCCAACAGCGGCGATGTATGACTTAACATTGATGATGTTCGACTCAACATCGAGGATGTTTGCTCCAACAACGGCGATGTACGCTCCAACATTGCCGATGTTCGACCCAACATCATCGATGTTCGCTTCAACATCAACGATGTTTGCTTCAACATCAACGATGTTTGCTTCAACATTGGCGATGTTCGTTCCAACATCAACGATGTTCGCTTCAACATCGGAGATGTTCGTCTTAATATTGCTGTTGTTTTGTAAAAAACTTTAGGTGATAAGCTAAAAAAAACGAGCGTAAGCTATATAGGTTATATGCATAATCGCTATCTTCGAATTGTTAACGCAATAATAATTGGATAACGCATGAAGTATCAAATTCCGAGAGAACCCCAAAAGATCGGGGAGCTTGGCGATACAGTTGTCGCCAAGAACACGGCCGATGGAGCTACCTCCGTCATTGCGCCGCTGGTAAAGGACGAGGTTAAGGTGTCGATCGCCAACCTTAAGGCGTACTCCAAGCGCGCCGAGGAGCTTCGCCGTCAGAGCGAGGAGGCCTACGAGCTGCGCGACAACGAGGCCAAGAAGGTGACCCAGTTCCTGCGCTCGGTTCGCGACGTGGTGAACGCCAACTTCCCCGACTAGCCCAAGAAGCTTACCGAGTACGGCTTCGAGATTAACGAGGTTGCCCCTAAGGCCAAGAAGAACGACGACAAGAAGTAGCGTCGGCCGATGAAACAGAAAAAGCGTAGCTCCGGCTACGCTTTTTTTATGGGGTGAGGGTAAGCCCTAGCTGGTTTTCGAAATCGGTTAGGCCGTGGTTAGGGCAACCGCTATGCCGTATGTTGGGTGCGAATCTCCAAATCGTAGTGCCCCACGGGCAGCCCCAAAAACAATTTGCTTTTAGGGAGGCGTGCTGATCGCACGTACTGCCGCATAGCTGGGGTGGGTATCACCTCTACGGGAGGGGGAGGGGGCTAAGACCGCATGAAAGCCCTTCCGATTACCTCCCCCGTCTGCTCCGCCGAGTACGTTTCCCGTAAGCTTATAAAATCTTTAAGCTCCCGATCCGCTTCTTTACAATACCCTTATTGCTTATGCTGCAATTTTGTGCCGATTCCGTACGGGGTGATCCGAGCGCAGAATAACCAGCGGTTACCACAACACATCTGGGATAGGCAAGCCAACACGTACCCCCCCAATGGAATTTTTACTGTAAACCGTAAGCGCTATGACAGAGATGGTAATTGTTCTGCTGCTACTGGGTGGGGTAGCTCTGCTGTTTTCTATGGGAGCCCTGATAGGGCATCTGCTCGGGTTGGGCAAGAAAATGGAGGAGATGCAGCATGAGAGGCGTAGAAGCAGCGCTAGGAACCAGCAAGGGAATATAAGCAAGAGGTAGCAGCTACCTCAAACGTTGTTCAACTATAAAGTAATATGAAAAAGAAAAACATTTTGTTTGCAGCAGGTATGGGCGTTGGATTGATGCTAACCTCAGCTTCGGTATTGGCTCAAAAAGACTCTTCCTCGGTTAGAATTTCGTTCGGAGCCGATGTGGTAAGCAGTTACATTTGGAGAGGATCCCCAAGCATGACTCCCAATGGGACCACGTCGAGCCTTCTTTCGCCAAACCTTCAGCCCAATCTGACGGCCAGCTATAAGAATTTCTCCGCTGGCGCATGGGCCTCCTACGACTTCTTAGGCAGCTACTACGAAACCGACCTATTTGCATCCTACACCCTGCAGAAGCTGACCTTTACCGTAAACGACTACTTCTGGAGCTACAACGCCCGCTACTTCGACTACAAAAACGCCAGCACGGCACATATTATCGAGGCAATGGTAACCTTTAATGGCGGAGACGAGTGCCCATTCTACCTGACAGTGGCTACATTTCTGTACGGAGCCGACAAGAAGGCGACCTACGATCCTACAGAAGCAGATTTAAGGAAGCAAAACTACAGTTCGTACGTTGAGGCTGGGTATCGCTTTAAAGTAGGAGCATCCTCGGTAACATCTTTTATTGGCGCAACACCAACCGACGGTTACTATGGCGATGGGGCTGGTGTAACCGGAAGAGCAAATGTAAAAGGGTTTCAGATAGTAAATGTGGGTGTAGCTACTACGAAGGATTTGCTGATATCCGATAGATTTTCGGTTCCGTTTAAAGCATCGTTAGTTGCCAACCCTGTACTCGAAAAAGTCTTTCTAGTTATTGGCTTCACGTTGTAGGTTCATTATCATTCCACGAAAAGAAAAAGCGTAGCTCCGGCTACGCTTTTTTTATGGGTTGGTAAGCCCCGACAGGTTTTCAAAACCTGTCAGGGCTGGCAGTATTTCTACAAGTTCTTCTCGGGGTACAGCTCGTTCCACCAGCCGTCGTTGCCCTGCAGGTACTTGGCAAACCAGGCGAAGATGGTGTTGTTCCAGGCGATGCGCGCCTTGTAGCCCACGATGGTGTGGTTCTGCCCCTCCACGGTTACGAACTCGGCCGTCTTGCCGAGCACTTTGAGGGCGGTGTACATCTGGATGCTCTCGCCGATGGGCACGTTGGTATCCTCCTGCCCGTGCAGGAATAGGATGGGGGTGTTCACCTTGTTGGCGCTGAACAACGGGCTCTGGCCGATGTAGAGCGATGGGTTGTTCCAGGGGTAGCTGTTGGCGGTAGCGCCGGCGCTGTAGGTGTAGCCCCAGTAGCCCTCGCCCCAGTAGCTGGTAATGTCGCTGATGCCGGCGTGCGAGATGGCGGCGGCAAAGAGGTTGGTGCGGGTCTGCAGGTACTGCGTCATAAATCCGCCGTACGATGCCCCGATGCAGCCCACCTTGGTGGCATCCACGTAGGGGTGCTCGGCCATAAACTTCGTGGTTCCCTCAATGATGTCGTCGGCGGTCTTCTTGCCCCAGGTGTTCACGTGGCGGGCCGAGAACTCCTGCCCGTACCCGATGGCGCCGCTAGGCTGAACCACGTACACCACGTAGCCCATCGAGGCGTAGAGGTGCAGCGGGTAGCGGCTCTCGAAGTTGCGCTCGGTGGGGGTAGTTCCGCCGTAGTAGTTTACGATAAGCGGATACTTCTTGGCGGGGTCGAATCCGGGTGGAAGATAGAAGCGCCCCTCGATGGTGGTGCCATCCTTGGCCTTAAAGTTCCAGTCGTGCATTTCGCCCAGCTGGATCTTGCCCATCTTCTCCTTGGCCGGATCGGCAAGCGTGGCGGTGCTGCTGGTCGAAGGGCTGTAGTAGTACGCCACGCTGGGGTAGGAGCCGCTCTGTCCGGCGTACACAATACCGTCAGCCTCCCTGGCAAAGTCGAACGACGATACCACGTCGCAGCTCGTTGGTATTTTAATGTATTTCGATGATGCAATATCGTAGCGGTAAAGGTTGTTGCGGTCCTTCTCGCTTACCTGCATGATGATCGACTTGCCGTCGGCGCTCCACTCAGCGGCATCAACCGACGGGTCGAAGCTCTTGCTGATGGGCTCCACCTTTCCGCTCTCGATGGTGTAGAGGAAGGCCTGGTTGTCGTAGCTATTGGCAATGGGCGACTTCTTCACGTTCTGTCCGATCTTGTTGAAGGCCTCGGGGCCACCCAGCACGATCAGCTGCTTGGTATCAGGCGACAGCTTTACGGCTCCTAGAAACTTCTGATCCTTAAGGATGGTATCTGCCCTAAAGCTCTCGGCATCGATTCGGTAGATGCTGCTCACCGAGAAAGGACGCTCGGTGTACACCTCCTTAGCTACAGTTACGATGATGGACTTGGAGTCGGCCGAGATATCGCTCAAGTAGGTCGATTTATAGCCAAAGGTCATGCGCTGCTTGATGCCCGACTTCAGATCGATCTTGTAGAGGAACGAGCGATCCCTCCAGCCCGGCTGGCGATCTTCGGGGGTTACGATCTGGTGCATGGGGCCCTTCTCCTCGATCTTCACGTCATCCTCCACTTGGCAAACTACGTACTGCTCGTTGGGCGCCCATCTAATGGCCGCCTTCTCGGGGATGTTTTTGGCAACCACCGCTAGCTCGCCAGTCTCGACGTTGTAGGTGGTAAGGGCGTTGTCGTTTGTGGCGTCAACCCACCAAAGGCGGCTGCCCGATGGCATCCACTCGCACGCTGCGCTGCCTTGTGGGGTAAACACCTCCTGCTGATTCCTCAGGTTGTAGTATCGGGTAAAGCGGCTAGTCTTTCCGGTTTGCGTATCCACCTTCGAGAAGGTGACGCTGGCGTACTTCCCCGATGGCGATATGGAGGTGGATGCAACCTTAACCCCTTCTAGGATGTCGTTGATGGTAATCGGGCGCTTGGCGCTGTTGATGGTTAGCTGCTCGCGCTGCTTTTCGGGGATGTCGAGTTTGATGGTTAGCTTGGCGGTATCCGTGTAATCCTTTGGGAAAAGCAGCTTCACCAAAAACTGGTGCTGTCTAGGAGGTAGCTTCAGCTGCAGCTTGGAGCTCTTGGCCTCTTCGCCCGCCTTCTCTGTTGAGGTCTTCTCGGTGATCCTCGATCCATCTACGTAAACCTCGAACTGCAGCGGCGACTTCACCGATAGCGTTCCCTTGGTAAAGCTGCCGGCATCGGCAAAGAAGAGCGCGTAGCCAACAGCAGTCTTGCCGTTGCCGATAAAGATAAACTCGCCCTTGTTGCTTTCCGTAGGTTTCCATGCGTTATCGGGCTTCCCAGCATCGTTGCAAACGCTTCCATTTACCAGCGAAAGGTTGGCACAGGGCAGCCCCACCTTAAAAAGGTCGCTCGACGAGAACTGATCTCCCTTTACGTTGGCAATATTTCCAAAAGCGGGTTCGTTAAGGGGGTAAGGTCCTGCCAAAAAGAGCGTATTTACGGGTTTCGGCTGGGCTGTTGCCACCAATGTTGCTCCAAATAGGAGCAAAAAAGACCAAAATGTATGCTTCATTGCAGTTTTATTAACAAAAATGACTGTTTGTATTGTTTGAATTAGTTAATTTGCAACTGATAAACCTAACGTAACTTAAATTTTGTATGTCATGCAGCCACTCCAGAAAATGTTTCGGGCACTTAGCCTGAAGGCGAAGATTCGATTCTATGTCTTGTCCATTACCGGTCTTATTCTTCTTGCCGTTTCTGTTTACCTAACCTTTTCGATTAAGGCGATATCGAAAAAATCGGCAATTGCCGTCACCGACGAAATGGTGCTGAACCACGCCAAAGATATTACGAAGAACCTGAGCAAAGATATATCCTTTGTGAGCTCTATTGCTTCGGCTTCAAAATTTTATTTTAATGGAGGAATCGCCAGCAAAGATTCGCTGATGAAGCAGCTACTGCTTAATCTAGCCAAGGACAACCCGCAGTATAAGGCGGTTTGGCTTACCCTCGAGTACGCCTCCTTCAATCCAGCTGTCAGCAAAACGGGGCGCAAGCTTTTTGCTGCCGAATTCGCCGATGGGCGGTTGGACTTTACGCTCGAGGATAGGAATATGAAGGGCGAGGATAGCAACGGGCTCTACGATCAGGTAAAAGCTAAGCCTGCGCTTACCGTTCTCGATCCCTACTTTGACACCAACTCGAAGGGGAACAATTCGCTTGTCACTAGCGTCATTGCTCCCATAAACAATGGCAGCTCCTTTGCCGGAATTGCAGGAGTAGACTTCAGCCTTTCGTCTTACACGAAGCTAACCGAAGATATTAAGCCTTACCCTGGCACTTTGGCGTTCATCTTTACCTCGAATGGCTACATTGTTTCGCATTCCGATGCCTCCCTAATCGGTAAGCAGTACTCCGAGATTGGTAAAGAGTCCCAAAAGCAGCAGGATGTGATGGCGAGCATAAAGGAGGGAAAAAGCATAAAGTACGACGAAGACATTGATGGCGTATCGTACTACACGAGCATCGTTCCGATAGGTATAGGGAGCGATGGCAAGAACTGGGCTTTGGGTATTTCGATTCCTAAGAACGAAATTTACCACGAGGCCAACAGAATAACGCTAATTGCTGCCCTGCTCTGCCTGATTGGCCTAATTTCCATTGTAATTTCCACCAGTATCTTCTCGAGACGGCTAACGGTGCCCATCGGAAAGCTAACCCATGCAATTAAAAAGTTGGCAAAGGGCGAGATTTCGGAGGCAAATAAGCTGGATTTAAACACAAAGGATGAAATTGGCGATATGGCCGAGTCGTTAAACAGCCTGATCGATGGGCTTAAGGATACCGCAGCCTTTGCCGATAACATTGGGCGTGGGATGTTGAATGCCGATTACTCTCCTTTAAGTGAAAAGGATCTCCTAGGGAAGTCGCTACTCGACATGCGCAGCAGCCTAATGCGCAGTAAAGAGGAGGAGGAGAAACGAAAAATAGAGGATGAAAAGCATGCTTGGGCAACCGATGGTATAGCAAAGTTCGCAGAGCTGCTCCGCGAGAACAACCACGACATCAAGGAACTCTCGTTTAGCATCGTAAAGAACCTAGTTAAGTACTTGGATGTTGTTCAAGGAGGTCTGTTCATCCTTAATGATGCTAATCCCGAAGATGTTCATCTCGAAATGACCGCATGCTTTGCCTACGACCGAAGAAAGCTGCATGAATCGAGAATAAATATTGGGGAAGGATTGGTTGGTCGCTGCTTCTACGAGAAGGAGTTCATTTACCTGAGGGAGATTCCTCAGGATTACATCAACATCACCTCCGGTTTGGGCGATGCACGCCCAGGCAGCCTTCTGTTGGTCCCCTTAAAGCTGAATGATACTGTCAATGGTGTCGTAGAGCTGGCCTCGCTTAAACCAATCGAGGATTATAAGATAAGTTTTGTAGAGAAAGTTGCCGAAAGCATCGCTTCTACGCTATCGAGCGTGCGGATTAACATCCAAACTTCGGAGCTACTAGTGCGAACCCAGCAGCAGGCAGAAGAAATGGCCGCTCAGGAAGAGGAAATGCGCCAAAACCTCGAGGAACTTACCTCTACCCAGGAGGAAATGGCCCGCGTGCACGACGAACAGGTGAAGGCAAAGGATTTGCTGGCGCACGAGCAGCTGCTATTCAACAACCTGCTGGAGTCGGTGCCCGATTTGGTTTACTACAAAGACCTGGACTTCAGAATTACGCACTGTAGCAAGTCGCTTCTCGATAAAAATGGGTGCACTGTTAGCGAGGTGGTTGGCAAAACCGATGTTGAGCGGTTCGGAGAAATGGGCTACCGCACGCTGAGCGACGAGCAGGATATCATAAAGTCTGGCATCCCGCTGATGAATGTTGAAGAGGTATTCACCTATCCCGATGGAAAGGTAGAATGGCTTAACACCAGCAAGATTCCTTTACGCAATAACGACGGAAAGATCATCGGGATTTTCGGAATCACGCGCGATATCACCGATGTAAAGAAGCTTACCGAAGAGCTCTGCCAGGAAAAGGCAAAGAACGAAGCAAATGCGCGGCGTATCGAAGAGCTTAAGACCCATACTAAAGTAGTAGGCAAGCCGGTGCAGTAGAATATGTGTCTCGCTTAGCCAATTATCTAAGAAAGGGAGGATGCTGTCCAAGCATCCTCCCTTTTCATTTGGGTATACGAAAGCAACCTTTCAATGATTCGCATTGTGCAGTCTCTCCTCAACTTCGGATGGTTGTGCAAGGTTGTGCATCGCCACTGTTATAATTTTAATATTTCAGCTTAAATTGTTTTAGTTTGATTGTTTTTTTTATACGTTTGGCAGTTATGTCCGGGAGTCTTAAAAATGTAAATAAAATGAGTTGGTTGCGTAAATTTAACAAGTTGTCTATTCGATCGAAGATGCATCTTTACATAGGTGCTTCGGTGGCATTAATAATGCTGATCTCATTCCTCTACTTTATTATCTCGTTACGGATCAATACTCGGGAGAACGCGACCCTTATGGTCGACGAACAGGTAAAAGGGTATTCGGCACAGATCCAACGGGTCACCAATCAGGGTTTCAGCTTCTGCGAATCGCTGGCATCTTCTGTGGTTTACATGTTCGATCATAGCGTTTCCAATCGCGAAACGCTACTTCAGCAGTCCCTGCTCAACATTTCGAAGAACAACCAGCAGTTTAAGTGCATTTTTGTATCGTTAGAGCATTCGGCCATTACGCCCGGCTACAATAAGGCCTCAGGGCGCCGTACATTCCTTACCGTTCCTTCGTCGAACATGCCGGTTATGACAGTCGACAAGGATATGGACTCGTTTGACGCTAATGGGCACTACTATCAGGTAAAGAGCATCGGTAAATCCGATGTAAAAGAGCCCTACTACTACAACTACTACAACAATAGCAGCCAGGAGCTGCTCATTACAACGCTTGATTGCCCCGTTAAGTATAATGGAACATCAGTAGGTGTTGCCGGAGTTGATATTGGCATCGACGAATACCAGAAAATTGTCGATCAGGTTAAGATTTTCCCAGGAACATCCGCCTTTTTGGTGTCGTCTAAAGGGTTTATTGCCGCGCATACCGATAAAAAGCTAGTTGGTAAAACCTTCGATAACGTTTTTGGCGAAAAGAACAGCGAGCTTCAGCTCGATAAGATGCTTTCCTCGTCCGATATCACCAAAACCTACATCGAAATCGATGGTACGAGCTACTATTCGGTGGTTGTTCCCATTACCATGGGCGAAAGAGGCACCCGTTGGGCGTTGGGGGTAACCATTCCTACCAGCGAGATCTTTGCGCAGTCGCGTAAGTCGGTATTGTTTGCCATTCTGGTGTGCCTACTTGGCCTAATCGTTACCACCTTTGTCATTAACTACCTGGCAAAGGCCATAACCAAGCCGCTGGAGGATGTAACGCAGTCCATAAAGAAGCTATCCACCGGTGAGGTTAGCGAGCAGGAGAAGCTCAACATCAAAACCGGCGACGAGATGGAAGAAATTGCCGGATCGCTAAACATGCTGGTTGATGGGCTGGGCCGAACCGCCAAGTTTGCCCAAGAAATTGGGAATGGAAACCTAAATGCCAACCATCAGCTACTCGGCGAGAAGGATGTACTCGGCATTTCGCTCGAAGAAATGCGCAGCAGCCTGATTCGCGCCAACGAAGTAGAGGATGAGCGCAAAAAGGAGGAAGATAAAACGCGTTGGGCCAACCAAGGCTATGCAAACTTTGCCGAGCTGCTGCGCCTTAACAACAGTAACCTTAAGGAGCTCTCGTTTTCCATCGTAAGCAACCTCGTAAAGTACCTGGATATCAACCAAGGAGGCATGTTTATCCTAAATGGCGAAGATGAGTCGGATCGTTTCCTCGAAATGACCGCCTGCTTTGCCTATAACCGCCGCAAGATGATGGAAAAACGCTTCGAAGTGGGCGAAGGCCTAGTGGGGCGCTGCTTTGTCGAGGGCGAAACCATATTTTTGCTCGAAATCCCCGACAGCTACATCTCCATCACCTCCGGTTTGGGCGATACCACTCCCAAATGCCTGCTGCTGGTTCCGCTAAAGATCAACAACGAGGTCAACGGCGTGATCGAGCTCGCCTCGCTGACGCCAATTGACGACTATAAGGTGAAATTTGTCGAAAAGATCGCCGAAAGCATCGCCTCGACCCTCGCCTCCGTCCGCATAAACATCCACACCGCCGAGCTGCTCGATCAAACCCGCTCCCAAGCCGAGGAGATGGCCGCTCAGGAAGAGGAGATGCGCCAGAATTTGGAGGAGCTTCAGTCCACGCAGGAGGAGATGGCCCGCGTTCAGGAGGAGCAAAAGATCGCGCAAGAAGAGCTCTTCAAGGAAAAATCGATGTTTGCCAACTTTTTGGACACGGTTGTCGAGTATGTTTACTTCAAAGATCTGCAAAGCCGCTTCATTCGCGTAAGCAAATCGCTTTTAGGGCTACATAAAGTTAAGGACGACTCGGAGCTTTTGGGTAAATCAGACTTCGACCTCTTCGGCGGCGAGCATTCGCAAAAGGCGTACAACGATGAGCAAACCATCATCCGTACCGGCCAAGCCATTTACGGCATGGTCGAGCGCGAAGATCACAACGATGGCTCCGTAACCTGGGTAGAAACCAGCAAAATGCCGCTGAAAGATCTCAATGGGCAAATCATTGGTACCTTTGGCATATCGAAGGATATCTCAAACATCAAGAATCTGGAGGCCAAGCTCTCCTTCGAGCGCAACCTGCTCAATAACTTCCTCGATACGTCCTCCGATTACATCCACTTTAAGGATGAAAATGGCCGATTCCTAAGAGCGAACAGGCTTAAGTACGAGCGTCACGGGCTAAAATCAGAGGAAGAAATCATCGGGAAGAGCGATAAGGACTTCTTTGGCGAAAAGTATACCGTCGAAACCGATGCCGAGGAGCAGGAAATCATCCGTACCGGCAAGCCCATCCTAAATAGGGTGGAATGCCGTACCGATTCTGCCGGCAACAAGCGCTGGTTCTCCATCAACAAGATGCCGCTTCGCAACGAAGATGGAGCAACCATTGGCACCTGGGGTTATACCCGCGATGTAACTGAGCTCAAGGAGCTCGAGCTGAAGCAAAACGGCCAGAATTCCGAAAGCGATAAGGCCGATTTAAACTAGGATATTCCGGTAACGCATAAAAGCATAGGCAACTCTATCTGTCGGGTTTCGACATCTAAGCCGGTGGGCTCTGATGAAAAACGGGAACGGCAGGAGGAGTTGCCTTTTTTTGCGCCAGCACATCAGCTACGGATAAAAGCGAAGGAGAACGCAACAGCCTGCTACACGTCTGCAACCCCCACGCGGCAAAACAGGACAAAAGAGGAGTTGCCCGTAGACCATTCCGACTTGTAGCATGCCACCGCAACGGCAGATTTTACCTCGTAGAGGTTAAACATGCGCGTCATAACCAGTTTTTCCCGTTTTCAATCAAAAAAATGGTTCGATAACGTTTTAGGAGGGGATTGTAGATTTGAAACCACTCTTCCAACGAAGCCCGAAGGGCTTTAACTTTAATAACCCCGAGTGAAACTCGGGGAATTTGATCGTGAGATGGAAACAACCCAGAATGGGTTGAATGTCTTCGCTAAAAACGGGTAAGAGGCAGCAGAATACTGGTATAAATCCAATCGTACCCACGCTTTTCCTTCCTCAGCATATCAGCTACAAATAAAAACGAAGAAGAACGCAACAGCCTGCTACACGCTTGCAACCGCCACGCAGCAAAACAGGTCAGAAAGAGAGTTGCCCGTAGGGCATTCCGACCTGTAGCATGCCACCACAACGGCAGATTTTACCTCGTAGAGGTTAAACATGCGCGTCATAACCAGTTTTTCCCGTTTTCAATCAAAAAAATGGTTCGATAACGTTTTAGGAGGGGATTGTAGATTTGAAACCACTCTTCCAACGAAGCCCGAAGGGCTTTAACTTTAATAACCCCGAGTGAAACTCGGGGAATTTGATCGAGAGATGGAAACAACCCCAACGGGGTTGAATGTCTTCGCTGAAAAGCGGGAAGAAAGTCGAGAATACTAGTAAAACCACTTTAGTTTCTCAGAGATTTCACGTTTAAAATATGAATAAAAACGATTATTGGAAGAACGACCAACCAACGGCGGACAAACTTATCAGAGTAGGATAACGTTCTTCCGTAAACACTATGGCGAAGCCATACCAGACTGGCAGGAATTCTGTTCGAGCGAGCGGAGCTGCTACAACGCCAATTAGCGTAACAGCGATGAAAGGATTAGAAACAATTATTTTAGATGGCGACATTCCACCGCGACCGAGCGAGTTAATTCGTGCCAAGGGTTTTTTGGTTCTTTTTGCCCTTCAAAAAGAACAGATAAGAAGAGGGAATTCTCTTTACAAAGCCCTAACCTCTGCTAAATGCTGAAGCTATATTTTAAAAGGCGAAATCCCTCGGGTAAAACCCATTCCTAAAACTGTTTCAATACGAGAGCATCGCATCTCTACCAGCCCGAATCAGCGTCGCAGGGGTAGAGACTCATTGCATGTATCTCGTTGTATTGTAGAATCTGGATTAAAAGCGAAATACCAGACAAAACCCTACCTAAGAGTTGAAAAACCAACCTAATTCTTTATAAAAACAGCCCCAATGCACCACGAAATCCCGCTTACGATTTGCAAAACCTCGATAAATATTTACAAAAATCATTCAAAAATCTACGTGAAATGCCCTTTAGATCGGCAAAAACCTGCCTAAAATCGGCAAAATCAAGGCAAATACTTATAAAAACAGCCTCAATATCGATGTGAACGCCTCAATGCACCACGAAATCCCCCTTAGGATTTGAAAAACTAAGGTCGAACTTTACAAAAACCAACCAAAAATCTACGTGAAATGCCCTTTAGATCGCCAAAATCCTGCCTAAGAATCGAAAAACTAAGGTTATTATTTGCAATATCTGCCCTAAGATTAGTGTGAACTCCCCCTACGATCGCTAAAATCTCGCTTACGATTGGTAAAAACGCGATAATTATTTACAAAAACCTTCCAAATAGCTGTGTGAATCGTCTTTTAGAACGACGAAATCCTGCATAAAATTTGAAAAAGCTAAGGAAAAAATTGGCAAAACCGCCCCTAAGATTGGTGTAAATCAGGCTAAGAACTGATAGAAACAAGCCTAAGATTGGCGGAAACTAGGTTTTGTAGCGCCAATACCACCTACAATCTTTTAGAAGAAAAGTAGAAATAGCTAAACCTCGATAAGGATATTTCTATACTTTAGTGCCGCTTAACAAAGTCGATGAATAGTCAGGAAGAAGAGAATAGGAACCAGCGTTTTGCCGTTGTCGATGTCGAAACCTCGGGTGGCGATCCCCGAAGGGAACGCATTACCGACATAGCTATCTACCTGCTCGAAGGAGGAGTTATCGTTGAAGAGTTCTGTACGCTTCTAAATCCAGAAAAACCCATCCCCGGCTACATCACCAAGCTTACCGGCATCACCAATAGCATGGTAAAGAACGCCCCAAAGTTCTACGAAGTCGCCAAAAAGATCGTGGAGATTACCCGCGATGCCATTTTTGTAGGCCATAACGTCGGTTTCGACTACAGCTTCGTGCAGAACGAGTTCAAAAGGCTAGGCTACAGCTACCGAAGGGTCACCTTCGACACCGTTCGCGTAAGCCGGAAGCTGCTACCCGGGCATGCCAGCTACAGCTTGGGGAATCTCAGCGACGATTTGGGCATTATTCTCCAGAATAGGCACCGTGCCGCTGGCGATGCGCGCGCCACCGTCGACCTTTTTAAAATACTACTTGATAAAGCTGTTGATGAGGATATCGCAATCACCATCAGCATCGCAAAAATCTTTGGAAAAGACATCGCTCGGCTACTTTTCGAGAGCCTACCCGAGGAAACCGGCGTCTACTACCTCCACGACAGCGACGGAAACATCCTATACATCGGCAAAAGCACCAATATTGCCAAGCGAGCGCTCGGTCACTTTGCCAGCTACGACGATCCGAAAGCGCTAGAGATGTGCACCAAGGTCGCCGATATCAGCTACGAGCTCACAACCTCCGAGCTTATTGCGCTTTTAAAGGAAGATATCGAGGTAAATCGGCATCATCCGCCCTATAACCGCTGGCATAGGCGCAAAAGCAGCGGATATGGGCTCTACGCCACCTATAACGAGGAAGGATACCTCGCCTTAACCATCGCAAAGTCGTCGAAAAATGGGGTGTTGGTGTTCACCTATTCGTCAACTCAGAAGGCCAAGCAGGCGCTCGCCCCCATTATCGAGAAGTTTAGCCTCTGCCAGAAGATATGCGGACTAAGTAAGTCGGAAGGTGCCTGCTTTCACTACCAGATTGGGATCTGTAAGGGCGCATGCTGCGGCGAAGAAGGTCCCGATCTCTACAACCAGCGCGTAGAGCAGGCAATCGCCTATCTAAGCAACACCACCAAGAACTTCTTTGTCGTAGAAACCGATAAGGGCTCCGATAAAGTCGCGTTCGTTAAGGTCGAAAAGGGGAAGTTTGTCGGCTACGGCCAGGCATCCGGCGATTTTCTTAGCGGTAACCCGCACGAGCTGCACGATCTGGTAGCCTCATCGCCCGAAACCCCCAATTCCATGAAGATCATCAACGCCTACATCGGTAAATCCAAGACCGCCAAGGTCGTTTACTTCCAGTAGGCGAGCTCATCCGCAGCATTTTTCTGCTCCAATCCAGCGTTTCCCCTCGAATACTGATGCATTCGATGGTTTATTATGCGATTTTTTTTGGTGAAAATATACATATAATTACAATACATAAGAATAAAATGTATATTTGTGCCATGTATTCAAGAGAACTACTTAAAGGAACGCTGCAAACCATCATTCTCAAGCTGCTTGAGGATAATGGCAGGATGTATGGCTACGAAATTACCCAGAAGGTTAAGCTGCTTACCGAGGGTAAAATATCAATTACCGAGGGTGCGCTTTACCCAATACTTCACAAGCTGGAAGCTGACGGAACGGTTACAACCGAAGAGGAGTTCATCGGCAAGCGTATTCGTAAGTACTACACGCTTACCGTAAGCGGAAAGACCGTAACCGAAGGCAAAGTCAACGAGCTTAACGATTTCATATCGACAATAGGCGTTCTACTTTCACCCAAATCTTTGGCGTAATGGAGTTATTGGATAGCGATGTTGAGAGAATCAAGAGCGATTTGGCCTGCCAAGGAGTGACGGCGGATAAGTTATCGGACAGTTTGCTAGATCATATCTGCTGCGCCATAGAAGAGATGGATGCTAACGACTTTGAGACCGCCTACAAGCTGGTTCTCGAACGTTTTGGAGAGGATGGAATTCGTCGTGTACAGGAAGAAACTACTAATTTAATCTATAAAAAGGAGTTTACTATGAAAAAGACCATGTACGTTTTGGGCTATTTTGCCTCAATGTTTGCGGTAACTGGTGTGCTTTGTAAGATGATGCATTGGCCAGGAGCAGGTCCATCGCTTCTGCTAAGCGGCCTGCTGCTCAACTTTGGTTTTTTACCGCTTTACTTTCGCGATAAGTACAAGCAGTCAGTTAGTCGTTAAGCTCGGAACACCATTTTTATAACCTATAAATGGTTTTACCATGAAAAAAGCGATGTACATTTTGGTTACCTTGCCTCAATGCTTGCGGTAGCTGGATTACTTTGTAAGATGATGCACTGGTCGGGTGGAGGACCAGCCCTTTTACTCAGCGGAGCGCTGCTTAACTTTGGCTTCCTCCCGCTTTACTTCCACGATAGGTACAAGCAGTCGATCGGCAGGTGAAAAAAGTAAAGGAGAGGCGGCAATCCTCTCCTTCACTCCACAAAAATTCCAAAAATAAGTCGACAATTATTCTCGCATTCCGTTAGCATTTACGCCGCATGGACTACTTTTTTGCCGGAGCAGTAGCCTTTTCCTTAGCAGGTTTTACTCCCTTGCTGGCTTTGGGCGCCTTTGCCTTCTTGCAGCATTCCTTTTTCTCTACCGGAGCCTTCACCTTTTCGGTTTTCACGGCAGGAGTTTGAGCAAAAACCGATCCTGCAAGGGCTACCATCGCTACAAGCGTCAAAATCTTCTTCATTGCAATTAGTTTTAGTGTTCTACAAGCTTTGTTTGGTCATCAATCCATGGCTGGATTGCACTTGTAAATATCCGAAGCAAGCATTAGAATACGATTAAGATCGCCTTAGAAAGCGCTTAAACTTTATAGATTGGGGTGATGGGCAATTCTCTAGCACGCAGGTAGGCTAATCGTGAACTCCGAGCCAACATTTACCTCCGACTTTACCGTTATTGTCCCCTGATGCAGCGCAATAATCTGCGAGGTGAGCGCTAAGCCCAAGCCATGCCCGTCAACTTTTAGGTTCGAAGGCACCCGATGGAAGGGTTGGAAGATATTCTTGAGTTCCTCCTCGGGAATACCAATGCCATTATCCCTAAAAGTGATGCACACCATCTTGCTATCCTTGTAGCTCAGCGAAACCGCCACCGCATTATCGGGCGAAAACTTGCAGGCGTTCGACATAAGGTTGAAGAAGGCGGTTTTAAGCAGCTGCTCCTCGCCGGCAACGTAGAGCTCGTCCTCGTTTCCGGGGAGGTTTGCGAACTCGAGGTGTACCTTACTGCCCGGATATGCCCTAGAGTATTCGGCAATCGAGGTCATCACCAGCTCATCCATGCGAATTCGGTTGCTGGCAAGGTTCTTCGAGTCGATATTCGTCTTGGCAAGGTCCAGCAGCTTCGTCGAAAGGTTGTTTAGGTTGAGGATCTCCTCCTTGAGCGAGGTGAGCATCTGCTGCAGTTCGGCGTTTTCGGGGTGATTCATCATCATCATCTCAATTTCGCTGAGCATGATGGTCAGCGGAGTCCTAAACTCGTGAGAGGCATGCGATACGAAGCTCTTTTGAAGGGTAAACGCCAGCTCCAGCCGCTCGAGCATGCGGTTAAACGTGGATGACAGCTCCGAAATCTCATCGCGCCCATTCCCCTCGTTCAGCCGTTGGTTCAGGTTTTTCTCCGTGATGAGGTTTACCCGCGCCACCACCTTCGACATGGGCTGGAGCGCACGCCGTGCAAAGTACCATCCTCCCAGAAACGACAGCAGAATACCCAGTAGCGTAGAGATTATCAGCGAAATTCTCAGGGTGGCGAGCCTCTTTTTACCATGCTTATCGATGGCGGATACGAACACCGCATAGGAATTTGCCCTATTCCCGTACTCTATACCGATGGCTTCGTAGCTATTCCTGAGTTGCAGAGATAGGTGCTTAACCTTGAATATCCGTAGCGCAAGCGCCGGGGTGATGTCCCGATCTTCCGCCTGGTCGTTGTACACCAGCTTTCCTTTTCTATCGAAGATCATTACCTGCTCGTGGAAGAGTATGGAGGCGGTGGTGTCCAGCCGTCTTATCAGCTCCTTATTGGTATCCACCACATCGGTGGCGATGGAAGCCATAATTAGCGCGCGATCTTGCAGGCGGTTGTAGAAATCGCTTCGGCGCGATTGCTCCGACGAGATGTAAATGGTTGCCGAGAAGACAATAAGAATGGCGCTCACGATGGCGGCAAACTGGATGGCGAGCTTACTGCGGATGTTCATGCTATGCTTCCTTTAGCACATAGCCCAAACCAATTTGGGTATGGATAAGCTTGCTGTCGAAACCCTTGTCCACCTTGTTGCGGAGGTAGTTCATGTACACCTCTATGACGTTGGTGCCGGTGTCGAAGGTGATATTCCAGATCTTTTCGGCGATATCTACCTTTGAAACTACCTTATTCTTGTTCTCCAGCAGGTACTGTAGCAGTAGAAATTCCTTTGCGGTGAGCTCTATGGCCTTGCCAGCTCGGGTAACGATCTTCGAATCGGGGTCGAGCTCCAGATCGGCAGCGCGAAGCACCCTAGATGGCGCGGCGGTAACGGCGCTATTGCGCTTCAGAAAGACGCGAATGCGCGCCAGCAGCTCCTTCATCTCGAACGGTTTGGCAATATAGTCATCGGCACCAGAGTCGAACCCTTCGAGCTTATCGTCGATGGAGTCTAATGCGGTTAGAAAGAGGATGGGCACGTTGGTGTTTCGCTCGCGGATGGCTCGGCACACCTGGTAGCCATTCTCGTGGGGCAGGTTGATGTCGAGGATAATCAAGTCGTACTTGTGCTGGATGCCCAGCCTACGCCCCATCATGCCATCGTAGGCAACCTCTACCGAGTACCCGCTGGTCTCTAGTCCCTTTCGAATGAGGTCGGCAACTTTCACTTCGTCTTCAACCACCAGTATCTTTACGGCTGTTTCCATCGCTTCTCCAAATAAATGCCTGCTAAGGTAGCATATTCTCCTTCGATATCAGAGCGGAAACCGTACGTTTTTTGGTGATGCTCATCGCTGAAAGGCTTGTAGATCATCAGATGCCTTCGCATTTCGGCTTTGAAGCGCTTGCCGAACTCCATGTTTTGGATTTCCGCATCTTCTTTGGGGAGCAGTTGCGGGGCAAATGGGCGTCGGCCGAGAATGCTTGGCGTTTTAGGCGGGTGAGGCGCTTGCCCGTGGGCGGGGATGCGTACGTCGGAAAAAGCAGCAGAGGGCATCCCGCCTCCGGAATGCCCTCTGCAAAGTCTATCCTTAAAAAGAAATTACTGCGCCTTGATGATGAAATAGTTCTTCTTGCCCTTCTGTACCAGCAGGAACTTGCCGTTGAGCAGCAGATCCGACCCGATGGTGGCATCAACCGCATCAACCTTATTCTTGTTGATGCTTACGCCGCCGCCCTGGATCATCTTGCGAGCTTCGCCCTTGGATGGGAACACGGCGGTGGTGGTGGCCAGCAGCTCGATAACGTTGGCACCGGCGTCGAGTATCGACTTCTCGATCTCGAACTGGGGTACGCCCTCGAATACCGACAGGAAGGTGTCCTCGTCGAGCTTAACCAGCGCATCGGCGGTGGCGTTGCCGAAGAGGATTTGCGAGGCCTCCACTGCGGCGTTGTAGTCCTCCTCGGAGTGAACCATGGTGGTTACGTCCTTGGCTAGGCGCTTTTGGAGAATGCGCAGGTGTGGCGCTTCGTGGTGCTCGGCTACGAGTTGCGCGTACTCTTCCTTGGTGATGAAGGTGAATATCTTGAGGTACTTCTCGGCATCCTCGTCGGATACGTTGAGCCAGAACTGGTAGAACTTGTAGGGCGAGGTGTAGGCCTTCGATAGCCAGATGTTGCCGCTCTCGGTTTTGCCGAATTTGCCGCCATCGGCCTTGGTGATTAGCGGACAGGTGAGCGCGTAGGCTTCGCCTCCAGTCTTGCGGCGGATCAGCTCGGTGCCGGTGGTGATGTTGCCCCACTGGTCCGATCCCCCCATCTGCAGTTTACAGCCCTTGTGCTGGTTGAGGTAGAGGAAGTCGTACCCCTGAACCAGCTGGTAGGTGAACTCGGTGAACGACATACCGTCGCGAGTCTCGCCCGTAAGGCGCTTCTTTACCGAATCCTTGCTCATCATATAGTTTACGGTGATGTGCTTGCCCACGTCGCGGATGAAATCGAGGAACGAAAATTCCTTCATCCAGTCGTAGTTGTTTACCAGCTCGGCGCGGTTGGCTGCATCGCTCTCGAAGTCGAGGAACTTGGCCAGCTGTGCCTTGATGCACTCCTGGTTGTGGCGAAGGGCTGCCTCGTCGAGCAGGTTGCGCTCTACCGACTTACCCGATGGGTCGCCAATCATGCCGGTTGCACCGCCCACAAGAGCGATGGGCCTATGGCCTGCACGCTGCAGGTGGCGCAGCATCATCACGCCCACAAGGTGGCCGATGTGCAGCGAGTCGGCAGTTGGGTCGATGCCCACGTAGGCTGATACCATCTCTTTGGCAAGTAGCTCTTCTGTTCCGGGCATCATATCGTGGATCATGCCCCTCCACGAAAGTTCTTCTATAAAGTTCATCTGAGTAATATTTTCTTAGGTGGATGCGCGAGGTGCCCTCCTGCGAGCGGCATCCGGCATTGTGCTCCCTATTAATGAGTAAAACTGGAGCAAAGATAGTAAAATGGATCGACTTCGAGAGGTGGCGCTGGGGCCATCTGCGATGCGTAGAACGCCAGCATGGGGACGCAGAAGGCATCCAACCCCCTTTGATTGTCTCCCCGGAGTTCCGTTGGGATCATCCAACCCCCTTTGATTGGTCCGCCGGAGTTCCGTTGGAGCCATCTAACCCCCTTTGGTTGCCTCCCCATAGTTCCGTTGAAGACATCCAACCCCTTTTGATGGGCTCACCAGTTCTCTGCTGGTACATCTATACGAAAAAGACCTAACAGGTTTTAAAAACTTGTTAGGTCTAGGCATATATTAGGGTAAAGATTTCCGGCTAGAACAGCCCCTTCACGTAGGGGAAGAACCAGGGTACCACCTTCCACATGTTGAAGAGGAGCGATCCGCTAGTCGTATGCTCGGGCAGGATGCGCACCACGCCGTTCAGCACAGAGAGCAGCCATAGACCGGCGCACACCAGTACGAAACTCTTCAGCAGGCCGAAGGCCAGCCCCAGCACCTTATTGGCCGTGCCCACCGAGGTGTCTTTGAACGCCTGCCCGATGATGCGGCTGCTGAGGTGCAGCAGGATGAATACGCCAACGAAGATGATGAACGAGGCCACGAAGACGCTCGCCCTAACGCCCACCTCAAAGTGCTCGCTTACGAATACGCCAATCCAGTTCGAGAGGTGGAAGGCCAGGTAAATGCCCAAGAAAACGGCCCCAAAGCTTACCAGCTGGTTGAGGAATCCCTTAATGTAGCCCGAAATGGCGCCCCAGCCGAGCAGGGCAAGAATTACGATATCTAAGAAGTTCATTGCAGCAAAATATTTGAAGGCAAAAGTAGCTGAAATCGGTAAAGGTGCGCTCTCCTATTTTGTCGAATTGAACCTTGCCCAACAAGTTTTGTTACTTTTCCCTTTCTTTGCCAACGCAAAAAGTAACAGCCAATGAATCGCCTTATACGCATTGCCCCCAGAATAAAGCCGGGAATTCCCAAGCGCTACCTGCTGCTGGTTGCCGCTCTTGTGTGGAGTTTTGCAGGCGGTATGCTTCTTGCCAAAGGGCTTACCTACCTTTTGGCCCATCCCGACATGCTGCTGGTTCGGCTCGTTGCAGGCGCACTTGCTGGGGTAGCCTTCTTCTGGCTGCTTTTTATGAGGATATCGCTGAAGCACATCAACCGCATCAAGTCCATCGACGTGGTGCGCCCCTGCATCTTCTCGTTCTTCGACGTCAAGGGCTACCTGATGATGGGGGGCATGATCTCTATGGGCATCGCGCTGCGCCACCTCAACTTCATCAACAAAGCCTACCTCTTTAACTTCTACGTGGCGATGGGCATACCGCTGCTCCTCTCCGCTGTTCGTTTCGTTTGGGCGTGGGTGCGCTACCATAGGGTGGTGTAGACAATAGACGCTAGATATTAGGCATTAGACTATTCCGAGATACATTAACGCACCATCCCCTGTACCTCCCCATGCCGAGGGCAGCTCACCAGATGGTCGTTCACCAGCCCTGCAGCCTGCATGTGGGCGTAAACCGTAGTTGGTCCAACAAACTTAAATCCGCGCCTCTTCAGATCTTTGCTCAGCCGTACCGATTCGGGCGTTTGGGCGGGTAGCTGGCTTAGCTCCGTAAAGTGGTTTACGATGGGCTTTCCACCAACAAAGCTCCAGATGTACTCCGTAAACGAGCCAAACTCCTGCTGAACCTCTAGGAATCGGCGGGCGTTATTCACCGCCGCCTCCACCTTTTGGCGGTTGCGGATGATGCCGCTATCCTGCAGCAGCTCCTCCACCTTTGCCGCATCGTACAGCGCCACCACCTGCGGGTCGAAGCTGGCGAAAGCCCTTCGGTACCCCTCGCGGCGACGAAGAATGGTAAGCCAGCTAAGCCCCGCTTGTGCGCTCTCCAGCGTTAAGAATTCGAAATGCATCCGATCGTCGTAGACCGGAACTCCCCATTCGTAGTCGTGGTACTGCACGTAAAGCGGGTCGTTGCTCGACCAAGGGCATCTCTCCATGGCATGATGTATTTAAGGGTGCGTAAAATAGTTTTTATAAAGAACCGCAAATTATAAACATTTCTTAGCTGGTCGATGTTTATCCCTAAGCTAGCAGAAAACCGCAAGTCTTGGGATGGTAAAATCGTTGGCAAATTAGGGGTTTTACGGATTTTACAGCACAAGTACGTATGGATTTTGAATCTGGTTAAGAAGAGAGTTTAAACCATTTAAAAACCTTTAGCAACATGAAAATTCTGGTGGTGGAAGATGATGAGGTAACCCTTAAAGCGTTGGAGTATCGGTTAAAGCTGGAAGACTTTGATATCACGGCTGCTTCTGATGGTAAGGCTGCCGCCAAGCTGCTTTTGGTGGAAACGTTTGACCTGATTGTGTCAGACATTTTGATGCCGCATGTCAACGGCTTGGAATTGCTGAATATGGTACGCTGCGATATGAAGCTGTCGACCCCGTTTGTTGTCATGTCATTTCTTGGGCAGTCAAACAACACCCATAAGGCGATAGAGATTGGCGCTTCCGATTTTATAGAAAAGCCAATAGATATCGATGAACTGATTGGGAAAATCAAAAAATATAAAAAAGTAGCAGTATGAGGAAGATGCTCAAGGTAGCGTTAGCCTTCCTTGTGTTGGCTTTTGGGGCTGCAACGTGGCTACCTGCTCAGGATACCTCCGAGCTTTTTGCCCTTGCCAAGAAGTTGGCTAATGAAAAGGTATACTTCCAGTCGCAGCAGGTATTACGCGAAATTTTGGGCAAGGAGGATAATGGGGATGTAAGGTTCTACCTCGGTCTCGTATACTCCTGGAATGGACAGTACGATGAGGCACGAGAGGAATTTCGGTCTTTAGTAAAGGACAGACCAGCCAGCTTGGAGCTGGTTAACGCGCGGTATAATGTGGAGCTGTGGTCGGGTAGTTATGCCGCAGCCATCGATGTTCTCGATTGGGGAATAGCGCAGCATCCTAACGAGCTGGATCTTCAGCTTAAGAAAGCGAAGATGCTCGGTTATCTGAATCGGGATAAGGAGGCGGAAAAGGTGCTCGAGGAGGTGCTAAGCAAGCAACCCAACATGGTTGAGGCTCAAGACCAGCTGGTGTTCATTCATAATTCCAATCTAAAGAATACGGTATCGGCGAATGGAACCGTCGACATCTTTAGTGATAACCTTAGCACATGGTATTCGTCGTATCTGCAGTATAGCCGTAGGCTCGATATTGGTACGGTAATCGGTAGGCTGAACTATGCCAATCGGTTTAGCACAAATGGGTATCAGCTCGAAGCCGATGGCTACCTTTCGCTGTGGAAGGGTGGCTATTCGTACGCTAATATGGGGGTCTCTCCTTCATCAATATTCCCCGACTTCCGGTGTGGCTACGAGTACTACCATTCGCTACCTAAAGCATTCGAGGCTTCGCTAGGTTTCCGTTACCTTAGATTCTCGCCAACAGACATTGTTATCTATACCGGTAGTTTTGGAAAGTACTATGGCAGCTACTGGTTTTCGCTTCGACCTCATTTAAGGTTCAATCAGGGTGATGTTTCTTACTCGTTTAGGCTATCAGCACGTAGGTATTTTAGCGAAGCCGACTCCTATGTAGGAGCTGATGCAAGTTTCGGAACAGCGCCCGATTTCGACCATCAAAATATTGGCTACTCGTACCTCAAACGCCTGAAGTCGTATGGGGTAAGGGCTACCTATAGCCAAAAGCTTGCTAAGGTATGGGTTGTTATGGCAAGGCTAAGCTTAAGCCGCGATGAGATCATCAAGGGGATGTACAGAACCCAAACCAGCGTTGATGTTACCGTTTCAAAAGCATTCTAAAGTATAGGCAGATGGAAAAGACAAGGGTTGAGAATCTTGATAAGCTGATTATAGCCTCGTACCGCTACCTGAATAACGTGCTGGCTTTGCTGGTTATATTTTGGCTAATGCGGCTATTCGATGTATTTGTGATTGCAAAGGAATTCTCCTTTCCTGCGGGGATGAGGGGAAGCCATCTTCTAGGGATTCTATACGATACCTACTTTGTTTTTAAGGTGGCAGGTGTCTTTTTGCTTCCCTATCTTTTGCTTACGCTCCTGCGCATAAGGATTGCTCAGGGGCTGTTCGTATTTTCCGGAATAGTGGTGGTGGTGGTAAACCTTATACTGGTTGTTTATTTTGCTTCAACCAAAATCATGCTTGGCTCCGATATTTTTGGGTATTCCATAGCAGAGATGCGTGAAACGTTGCAGACGTCTAACTCGTTTTCGGTTATAAACATTATTCCACTTGTTGCTTTCCCCATTCTTTACTTGGCGCTGCACCACTATATTGTTCGGATAAAGATCCCGAATGCTGCTTACTACATATTTTATCCTGCAATTGCGGTGGTTCTTCTGAGTTCAGGCTATTCTGTTGCTAACGCCAACTCGTTTAAGGATAGCTTTGGGGCATCTTTGGCAACCAATAAGTTTGGATACTTTGCCCTTAAAGCCTCCAGCTATATTGCCGAGATGGAGCAAATAGAGAATGCAAAAAAGGGAACTTTTGTCAATGATACTGGTAGAGGTCTACTGGTTAGCAGCAAAGACTACGTTAGCAAGGAGTTTCCCATGCTCCGCAACGACAATACCCCCGATGTGCTAAGCCCATTTTTCGATACAACAAAGGTTAAGCCCAACATCGTATTCATCTTGGTTGAAAGTCTAGGTCGTGCCTACAGCGGCGAAGGCGCCGATTTGGGGAGCTACACGCCATTCCTCGACTCGCTTTCGCGTAATGGGCTTTACTTCGAAAACTTCCTGAGTACCGGTGGTCGTTCGTTTGCAGTGTTCCCATCCATCCTAGGGTCTTTGCCACTTGTTAACAGGGGATTTATGGAGCTGGGGGATGACATGCCTAACCATAATACGCTTTTAACCATGCTTCATGCCAATGGTTACAGGTCCGATTTTGTTTATGGTGGCGATTCGAAGTTCGATAATATGAGGCAGTTTTTCGAAAGGCAAAATACTAGTCGAATTGTAGATGGTAAGAATTTTGGTTCTTCCTTCGAGAAGATGCCTCCAGGCAAGAGCGGCTTTAGCTGGGGCTATGGCGATATGGATATCCTCTCGAAGCTGGTTGATCTACAACAAAGCAGCACCACTACGCCTACAGTTAGCATTGCTATGACTCTTTCCATGCATAGCCCTTTTGTTGTTAAGAATCAACGCGCATACTACAAGCAATTTGAGGGGATTCTTAATCGCTCATCGATCTCAAGCGATAGAAAAGATCTTGTAGCCAAGTATGGAAAGGAGCTATCTACCGTACTATACTTCGATGAGTCGTTGAGGCTATTCTTTAAGAAGTTCGAGAAGCAGCCATCCTACAGGAATACGATTTTTATTATTACAGGCGACCATAGAATGCCCGAAATCCCAATTGGCACTCAAATCGATAGGTTTAGGGTTCCATTCCTGATATACTCGCCAATGCTAACCCGTTCTGCCCGATTCCGCTCGGTTTCTACCCAATTTGATGTAGCACCGAGCCTTATCGCGTTTCTCCGTAATAGGGCTAATCTGCAATTTCCAAAGCTGGCATGCTGGGTAGGTACGGGGTTGGATACGTCGCGTAGCTTCAGAAACGTTCATTCGGTGGCATTTATGGAGAATAAGAACGAGCAAACCTGCTACTTGGACGGTATTAACTTCATTGCGATGGGCAAGCTTTATTCAATCACTCCTCAACTTGGATTAGTTAAGGCTAACAATCCAATGCTGCTGGGAGAGATGACAAAGAAGCTGAATTCGGTAAAGAATGTAAGCGCATTTGTATGCTCAAAGAATAAGCTTGTTCCAGATTCTCTACTGGTTAAATCTAGAGCTGCACGAAAAATGGCGTTGAATATAAAATAGGTTACCATGGGTCAAAGTAAAGTAGGCAGAGCGCTAGTTCTGAATCGAGATATTTTTATCTCATTGGCAGTTGCAATGCTGTTTGTTGCACTAATAGCGGGGCTTTACAGCATATTCGGGATGAATCTGACTTTTGCGTTCCCCCTGCTATCCTTTTTTTATAAGCTTTTTAGTGTTCTAGCCATCATATACGCTATAGTTATAGTTGCAGCAAATCGAAATGGCAAGAAGCTTATTATCTACAACTACTCCTTGCTCGTTATTTACTCTTTCGCGGTAGTTCTCTTTTTCGCCTTTATAGTGGTGACATACTTCCATTTCGAAAGTAGCATAAACGGTATAGTTAGCTACGCAAAGGAGAATTTTAGATTTCCATCCTACACTAGGTACTTCCTTTCCATGATATACTTTAGCCAGCTTCTGGTTATGGTGTTCTTTTTGGTAAGCCTCATTTCTCGAACTCACCGAATCGGCTTCAGCATTATTCAAAAGAACTACTACGTTAGCTTTTACAGCAGTATACTCGACTATATTTATGGAGATGAACAGGCTAGATATAACGTAGTAACTGCTATTAGCAAGATGTTTCATAGCCGTTTCTCCAAGGAAGAATTTATTAGAACGTTGAATATGTTCAACGTTAACTTCAAGGGAGAACTCAAGAACAGAATCTACGACCTATACCTGGATTTGAGGATGAACGAATTCTTGCATGCTGCATTGGACTCTAGGAGAAATAACAGAATAATATGGGCGATAAAGATGCTGTCGTCGTTTAATGATGTCAGCTCTATTCCGGCTTTGAAGCGAATGCTTGAGGTTCATAATGATGATATTCGCTATGAGGTTATCATTGGATTGATAAAGCTGAATCAGATAGATTTTGTACTCGATTACCTATACCATTCGTCGGAACCAATCAACGAGTACATTTCCAATAAGGTTGTATCGGCAATAAAGCTGCTGAATCCTGCAACCAAAGATTATGGCTTCTTGCTCGAATCTAAGAATGATGGTGTGCTGATAATGGGGCTAAATCTTGTAAACGAATTCGTTCAGGGAAAGCATTTCGATCGAGCAAAGCAGCTGCTGGTCCACCCTAATGTTAAGGTGTCGTATGCTGCAATTCGTACGGTAATGACATTGGATTGCATCAACTTCGAGAAACATATAGTGGAATCATTAAAGACTGCTCCAGAGAAAAACAAGATGGAGATGGTTAATGCCATTAGACCTTACTTTACCGAAGATTCTCTTCCTTGGGCAAAAGATCTTCTTATTTCAGAACCAAGCAGGGAGGTTCGCATGGCTATACTTCGTATGATGTCTGGTCTTTTCTCTCAGCCAGAAACCATTCTGGATCTTTACGACGAAGCACAGAGAAACGAAGTGCAAGCGTTGTTCTACTCCATCACCAAAACGGATAAAAAATGAGCGTAACTTTTGTAGAGATCAACCATATCATAGAGGTAGTATTTCTTGTAATACTGTTTGTTATTGTATTTTCGTATGCGGTGCTGGCTATTGTTTCGATAGCTGCTATGCGGAAGCATCATCGTAAAGATCGAGCACACTCGGTGGAGGACTTGATTTCGTCTAAGTATCTTCCCTCCATTTCGATCATTGCGCCTGCCTACAACGAGGGGCTTACTATAGTAGAGAATGTTCGATCTATACTGTCGCTGAACTATTCCGATTTTGAGATAGTTATTGTGAATGATGGCAGTAAGGACGATTCGTTGCAGAAGCTCATCGAGGCGTTTAGCCTTGCGAAGGTTCGTTCGATGCCGATTGCCGATATTCCTACACAAACCGTTCGAGGTGTATATAAGTCGCGTAACCTTGCATATAGCCACCTAATAGTTGTCGATAAGGAGAACGGGGGTAAGGCTGATGCGCTAAACGCTGGCATTAATCAGGCTACAAAGAAGCTGGTGCTCTGCATCGATGTTGACTGTATTATTGAACCTGATGGGCTCCTTAAAATGGTGAGACCATTTCTTGAGGAGAGCAAGAAGAAGGTGGTTGCCGTTGGGGGTGTCATTCGGGTGGTTAACTCGTGCGAGGTAAAAAGCGGTAAGGTAACACAGGTAAACTTGCCCAACGGCTGGCTGGAGCGCTTTCAGGTGCTCGAATACTTTAGGGTGTTTACCCTAAACCGGATGGGCTGGGCTCATATGCGTGGCATGCTTTTGATATCCGGTGCTCTGGGGTTGTTCGACAAGGAAATTGTGGTAAGGGCTGGTGGTTATACCCCAAACATTGTTGGAGAGGATATGGAGCTGGTGCTTAAGCTGCATCAGTACATGAGGGAGGTGGCCAAGGAAAAGTATACCATTGGGTTCATTCCCGATCCGTTGTGCTGGACAGAAGTACCGAATACGACAAGGGTGCTCAGCCGGCAGCGAAACCGTTGGAGCCGAGGCTTTATTGAGTCGATACTTAAGCATAAGCGCATATTTCTTAACCCCAAGTATGGGTTTGTAGGGTTGATAAGCTTCCCTTACGCGGTGTTCTTTGAGTGGCTGGTGGCTCCAATTGAGGTGTTTGGCTATGCATACCTGCTCTATTCGATCTACGGTGGCAACTTTAACCTCCCCTTCTTCTTGCTTCTGTTTATTTTGGTTTACTCCTACTTTATGATGGTAACGCTACTCGCAATTCTCGCCGAGGAGCTGGTTTACCATCGATATAACAAGAAGATGGACCTTGTTAAGCTGATGCTTATTGCCATGATAGAGCCTTTCTTCTACCACCCGCTAAACCTGTACTGGACGATAAAGGGTAACTTCGACTACTTCATCCGGGGAAAGCGCGAGTGGGGAAAGATGGACCGCCGCGGTTTCGATGAGAACATCATCTAGGTGCTACTCCACGTTTAGCCTCTGCTCCACCAGCGTTTTGTAGCTGCGTCCGATGGGAATTTGGTGCTTGCCAATCATTATGGTTGTGCCCGAGAATGCGGTGATCTTATCGGTGGCCACAATAAAGCTGCGGTGCACCCGTAGGAACTTCGCCTCGGGGAGCTTTTCCTCGATGAGCGAGATGGAGGAGTACGAGGTTACCACCCGCTCGGCGCAAACAATCTTTACGTAGTTGCCCTGGCTCTCGATGTAGAGCATCTCCGAAAGGAATATCTTTTGGGTGATCTTGTCCTCGCGTACGTAGATGTACGGTTCGCTTGCCGATACCTGCTGGCTTGGTGTGGCTGGTGCGGCTTGTACAAGCAGCTGCTTGGAGGCCTTGTCGATGGCGTGCAGGAAGCGCTCGAACGAGATGGGCTTAAGCAGGTAGTCTACCACGTCGAGCTCGTACCCCTCTAGCGCGTACTCGCTGTAGGCAGTGGTGAGGATAACCTTTGGCGGGTTGCGCAACGACCTAAGAAAGTCGATGCCCGTAAGCTTCGGCATTTGGATATCCAGAAACATCAGATCGACCTTCTTCTGCGAAAGGATGCTAAAGGCCTGGAGCGCGGTGCTGCACTTGGCCACCACCTCGTACCCCTCGATGCGCGATAGGTACTCCTCTATGATGTCGCTGGCTAGCGGCTCGTCGTCGACAATTAGGCAGCTGATCTTCATTGGTATTCTCGGTTTATTCAGCTTATTGCTGGTATGTTTGGTTCCATATTGTTTAAAGTCTGAATGCAGAATTATGGCAGGTTATCCTCCCGCTTAGGCGGGAGGGCATGGTGGGTTTGCTCTTTTTTAATCAATATTTTCATTCTGCTTAGCGTTCTTAACCCACCCCTACCCCTCCTGAGGAGGGGATTACGTGCCCCTATTAGGCGTTTATACTTTTGCATTCACACTTAACTTGACGGCTATGGGCTCCTTATCTTCGCCAAGCTCTAGCAAAGTAGAATCTTCAGCTTGCATAGGTACGAAAATCCGTCGGAAATGCACTTGAGCTCGTACCTCTCGGGGTAGAGCAGCTCTAGGCGGCGCTCGACGTTTTGCAGGCCTACGCCTTGCCTGTCGTCGTCCTCGCGGTTGGGTTGCTCGTCCATGCTGTTTTCGGTGATCAGGAGCAGCTGGCTATCGTCCACGCTTATGCTGATGTGGATCCAGCACTTGCCGTCGGAGGTGGTGCTGACGTGCTTAAAGCAGTTCTCGATGATGGGGATAAGCAGCATGGGCTCGATGGCCATCGCTGCGGTATTTCCTGTAACATCAAACTTAATCTCGGCATTTAGCGGAAGCCGCAGCTTTTCGAGGTTGATGTAGTTGCCGATGTGCTTGAGCTCCTTCTCCAGCGATACCTTGGGGGCGTTGGAGTCGTAGAGCACGTAGCGCATGAGCTCGGAGAGCGTGAGCACCACATCGGGCGCCTTGTCGGACTTGCGCAGCACCAGCGCGTAGAGGTTGTTGAGCGTGTTGAAGAAGAAGTGGGGGTGTATCTGCGTCTTCAGGTACTTGAGCTCGGTTTCGAGCTTCTCCTTCTCGAGCCGCTCGCTGCGCTGCAGGTTGCGGTACCCGTGCTCCACGATCTTTATCACCAGCGGAATAATCAGCACGGTGTTGATGTCCACCATCGCCGATAGCGCCTTGAAGCGGTTGAGGTAAACCGGCGACTCGACGTACAGGTTCAGCACGTACTTCGTAACCAGGTACTGGTCGAGAAGGAGGATGATGCCGCACACCACCATCACGGCTAGGGTGAGGAGGGTGAACAGCAGCAGCTTTTTCTTGAATAGGAACTGGGGCACCAGCACCAGCAGCAGGGTGTACACCGCCAGCAGCTTGGGGGGGAGCATCAGCAGCTCGTTGAGAAACACCACTCCGTAGCTGTTCTTCTCCGACCCCCAGAAGAGCGTAAAGAAGCCGATGGTGACGCACCAGTACAGCAGGTGGCGTACCCACCGAATGTTGAGGAGGGCGTTGGTGCGCTGGCTGCCGGTGATGCTGTAGATGCTCATTTTGTGTCGTACTCTGGTGCGCTAAAGATAGCACTTGTTGTGCTATTCCTGTAGCGGGCAACGGGTGCGGTGGCTTGCGGCTATTTCAACTGCAGGGTTGGAGGGGTAAAGGGCGGGTTGGCTGCTGCATAAGGAGATGTCTGCGGGTATGGAGGTAAATGAAAAGGCGCCCTTGCGGACGCCTTGCTATGTGCTACCCAAGGCTGCTGCCTACAGGGGGGAATTCTCTACGGTTTCGTTGCCGGGCAGGTCGTAGGCCGTAATGGTGATTCGGTCGCCAGCAAAGCGCCGTTGCCTTGTAGCACCAGTCTGCACCGCCTGGTTGCTGAACGGCATTACCCTTCTCTAGCAGCGTGCCATCGGGGTTGCGGATGGCAACCGTTACCTCGGCCACCTTAAAGTCGTCGGTTACGCGGATGGTGATGACATCGCCTACGTTACCCTTGTACCCCTTTAGGTTTACCTCCTGGATGTCGGGAGCGTTTAGGAAGTCGGCCACGGCCACCTGATAGGCCGAGTTGTACTTGTCGCCCTTACCGGCCTCGTACTCGGCCTTCTTTGCAGGATCGGCGGTTGCCGCCTTGCCGTAAATCACTGCCGACTGAAACCTCTTCTGATGCTCAACCTGCTTTTCGGACTTTTTCTCGGATTGCTTAGGCTTAGCGGCAATGATGGTGCGACCATGTACCTGACGAAAGACGATCATATCGCCTAGCTTACCGCTTACCCCTTGGGTTACGATGTTGTTTTTTACTTCTGCCATTGTATGGCTCCTTTCTTTAATTAAGTTGTTAAATAATTTTACTATCCGCGACAAAAACAGGGTACGGTAGAGCTACCTGTAGCCTTTTTTTCGAAATCGCGCCACAAATCGCGCTAATTTTATACATCACACAAGTGCGGGTTGCTTTTTTTTTACCCCTCACTTTGCCATTTTGTCAGCAGGTGTAGGTTCGGTCTTCCTTCGGTCTTCTTCGCTCGAGGTTCGGTGTAGGAGGGGAGGTGGAGGTGACAGGATGGCATACTTTCATGCCTTTTACCTAAAGCGCCGAGATGTGGAGCAAAAACACGTTACTGAGGACTAGGTGAAGGTGCTTTTTTTAAAATCTCTTAATCGTTGGCGTGTTTTACCTACTTCCCGACGCCTACACTTACCAATTATACCTATGTTCGTGCCGTAATTTTAAGTTAAACTATTTTGTAATCCCATGACGTTACGACAACCGTTTGGGTACGTTTCTCCTGCAGGAGGAACACGTACGCTATCGATGATCTTTCTGACGGCCTGTGTCCGTAGTGTAATTTGTTTCTCTACTTGCCTTAAATGGAAGAAGCGAATTAAAGGAGCATCTATTCCTATCCTACTGCTAACGCTTTTTACCCAGCTGGCCTATGGCCAAAGCACGATAAAGGCACCAGATGTAGTTCCACCATCGCCTAAGAGCGAGAACATTCTTCGGTTTGGGAGCTATCCGGTAAATCCGAGTACAGGGGCCCCGGACATTTCGATACCCTTATACACCGTGAAAAGCGGAAAATTGGAAGTGCCCATTACCCTTCGATATCATATAGGTAACGTTAAGCCAGGCTACGATCCTAGCGATGTGGGCTTTGGCTGGGTGCTGGATGTGGGTGGACAAATTTCGCGTACTATTTACGGAAAACCTGATGATGTTTGCCCAAGGCCTGATGTTGAGAAGACAAGTGAGCAATTAGATGAGGACAAGATAGATGATTTTTTATATCTTAAAAAATGTTTTGAGAACACATATGATACAGAATATGATGTATTCAGTTACTCTTTTTTATCGAAGTATGGAACATTTATCATGAGTAAGAATAGTTGTGGTAACTATAAAGCAGATCTTGCACCATATAAACCAATAGACTTTGAATTCATAACTGAACCCGATCAATATACCACTACAAAGCAACGGTTGGCGACTATAAAAGTGAAAGATGAGAATGGAGACCAATACGTCTTTGGCAATGGAGCTGTCGAAACTGCTAGTAGTATAACATCTATGTCTGGTTATACTAGTTGGATGTTGAAGCAAATAACGAGTGTGAACAAGATTGATCAAATAAGATTCAGCTATATTAAAGTACCTACTGTTACAATAGGATCCGATCAAATTTTAGACAGCTATGCAGTAGCAATGCATTCACCTGAAGATTATTATGTTGTTGATGGATATCAAGATGGATTAGGGAATGTCAAAACTAAGGAATCGTATGAAATGGCATTTTATGGCAATATACAGCGTTATGAGGAATTGATTCCTAAGGAAATATCATTTAACGAAGGGAAGGTAGTTTTTAATATTAACAATACTGGTGATGGAACTGATGGGTTCATTGTGTACGATAATCAAGGTAATATAGTAAAAGAAATAGCATTTGTAAAAAGCAATTTTGGGGGGGCACGAAACCATGTTAGACTTGATGCAGTACGGTTATATGATAAAAATCAAACGCAATACCAACTCTACCAACTATTTTACAATACAACAGCGATTGAAGGGGTTGGACGTGATTACTGGGGCTATAATAATGGAGAGGGCTCAGTAGTTACAGAAAGAACGTATAATTACACAAGTTTTGATGGTATTGGACCTAGAACAGAAGGTGTTAATGTAGTACGGGGTTCTGCCACTAAAGCTCCAAATGAGATTGCCTGTCAGGCTGAAATTCTAAATAAAATAGTATATCCCACGAATGGTGAGACCGAGTTTATATACGAAGGTAATAAGTATGACCATCTCGAAGGGTTTAAAACTGGCTCTACAGGATATGAGAATCCAGCAGGAGGGCTTAGAATTAAGGAGATAATAAGTAGGGACTCACAAGGGAGTGTATTCAAAAAGTCGTATCAGTACGAAGAGGGAGCTATTCAGCATTCACCTACAGATGAAACAAACTATAAATCGGTAACTTTTAGGGTTTTTGATTATGGGCATAACTATTCAACTGGAATATCAGTAGGAATTCGATATGAGAACTCTTTGGTTTTTGAAAATACTACATACTCCAGTTATATTTTTGGAGATCTTGGAACTAATATGGTGAAGTATGGGAAGGTGACCGAAACCTTTGGAGATATCAGTAAAAATGATGGTAAAATAATCTATTACTATGAGTATGATAATTCCAATGAATATGGGCTTTACAATCTCGGAGTGGGATCTGGGGTAGGATGTGCAAGGAAACATATATCTGTTAAACGTGATTGGAATAATGGAATGCTCTACAATAAAGAAACATATAAAAAAAATACAAATGGTTCTTATGTGAAGATAGGTAGTGAAACAAACTATTACGATCACACTTATGGTAATATCTATAATAATTTGGTTGTATATCACCTCACTACATTTCCAACAAAAAGTGAATTGGAACCATATGAAGAGTCAACTCCTAGCGACTTATATAAGCAATGGTTATGGAAAGTTAGAACTTGTAAGGAAAAATTAGAAAAGACAGGGAATCCCACTCCCCGTAAATATACCATATTTGGCAATTACGATTACACGATAGAAACAGGCCGCACGCACCTTAACCAAAAGCGGGCTGTCAGCTACTTTGATAGGCAGGGCGTAACCGACTCTCTGGTTACCGTAGAGAACTACTACTACGACAATCCTGCGCACGATCAGGCAACAAGAACCGAAACAACTACTAGTAGGGGCAATAAGCTTACCACCTTTACCGCCTATCCTCTAGATTACAGTTCGGACTCGCCCCTATTTGTTAAAGAGATGCAGGACAATGGGCTTGTTACCTACCCCATTGAGAGCGTTAGCTGCATATCAAAAGGGCGGAACCAGTATGTTACCTCTGGAATAGTTAACCAGTATAAGGCCGGAGCAAAAGGCCTGCTCGATTCGCAATGGATGCTTACTACCAGCGATCCTATTGCTTTGGATCGCTTTAAGTTTTCGAACCGGCTATCGGGAGTACAGCCACCTACCGGAAGTAGTACAGCTTTTGCCCCCGATAGCCGCTATGTAAGAAAAGTAAGCTACGATAGCTACGATAGCAATGCCAACCTAACCGCCTACCACATGGAGGGCGATAGCCCAGCTGAAATTGTATGGGGGTATAAGAAGCAGCACCCTGTTGCTATCGCCAAAGGGGCAAACGGGAAGCTAGATGATGCCATTAAGCAAACCTTAAAATATGTAGGGTGCAATAGCCTAGACACCCTTACGGGTAGCGTTCCCTATGTGGTTAACATCCTCAACAATCCAAGCATGTGGGATAACTTTAACAGGAAGCTGAGGGAAATGCTACCCCAGGCGGAGGTAAAAACATTTACCTACCAGCCTTTAGTCGGCACAACCTCCGAAACCGATAGCCGCGGTAAAACGGTGAGGTATGCCTACGACTCGTTTGGTCGGCTGATGAATGTGACAGAGCTAGGTAAGCTTGTATCCAACTACGACTACAAGTACTACAATCAAGCGGCAAGCAATGGCAGCTTTAGTAGTAGAAGCTACAGCTGGGCTTGTAGCAAAAATACCTGCCCAACTGGTTACGTTGGCGGAGGGGTTGTTTACACGGTACCCGAGGGTAAGTACACCTCTACCATCAGCCAGGCCGATGCCGATGCTAAGGCTCAAGCGGAGGCTAGAGATAAAGGGCAGGCCTATGCCAACGATAATGGCACATGCTACTACCTGAATACAAATACGAGCTCAGTTGCCATTGCTCCTAATCCTGGACTTAACAGCACGCTGACAATCACCTCGAATACCGACTGGAATATCCAAGGTATTCCCGAATGGTTGAGCGTTAGCAAAACTTCGGGAAGCGGTAATGCCACCATTACCATGTCTCCAACGGTGGCTTACGACAGCTCGCAGCAGCGTCGTGCAACACTTACGCTACAGTCTACCAATGTGTCCATATCCAAAACAATAGAGGTTTACCAATAGCAGAAAACCGATCACTACGAATATGAGAAAACATACTATCTGCATATCTCTTCATATTGCTCTTCTGGTGGCAGGAAACCTTACCGCCATGGGCCAACAGGTTAGCCCCACCACGGGCCAGAACTACATCGTCAAGCGTACGCCCCGTGAGGGTACCATCGCTGTGGTTGACCTGCTAAAGCTCCCTGCCGCAAAGCAGGGGGCTACCATCGAGTACTACGACGGCCTCGGCCGCCCCCTACAAACCATAGGGGTGGCGGCCACGCCCAACGCTGACGGCTCCGCCTTCAACGACCAAATCACCCCGCACGTGTACGACGGCATGGGGCGCGAGTACCGCCAGTACCTGCCGCTGCCCAAGGCGCAGGGCACAGGTGCGGGAGCCTACTCGGGTACCGCCCTAAACGAGCAGACCACCTTCTACAACGCCCAGTTTAACAACCAGCCTGGCTACGGCGAGACGGTGTTCGATGGATCGCCGCTGAGCCGCGTGGTGGAGCAGGGCGCGCCGGGCAACAGCGGGATGCTGGGACGCGGACATACCGTAACCACCGACTACGGTACCAATACGGGCACCGAAGTTATCCTTTGGAGCGTGGATTATGGCACAGGTGCGCTGGTTAACAGCGGCTACTTTGGCGCTGGTACGCTCTACCGCACCACGGTAAAGGACGAGGACAAAATCTACACCCTAGAGTACAAGGATATGGAGGGGCGCGTGGTGCGCAAGGTGGCCGACGCTGCTGGGCTAAAGGCCACCACCGACTACGTGTACGACGACCTTGGCCGCCTACGCTGGGTGCTGCCGCCCAAATACATGGCCTCTATTAGCAGCAATACTCAGCTAATAGGGGGTAGTGGCACTACCGCAGTGCTCAGCTCGACGGAGCTGAGCAGCGCCAGCGGCGATAGGTACGTGCTCGCCTCTGGCGCCAGCCTTACCCTTAAGCCTGGCTTCGTGGGGCAGGCTGGCTTTTCGGCCACCCAAGGGGGAGCCGCAGAGCCGCTCGACGCGCTGGCCTACTACTACGAGTACGACGGCTACGGGCGTATGATTAAAAAGAAGCTGCCAGGGGTAGAGCCTGTATACATGGTGTACGACGGCCGCGACAGGCTAGTGGCCGTACAGGACGGCGAGCTCAGGAATAAGGGTAGGTGGCTGTACACCCGCTACGATGCGCTGAACCGACCCGTGGAGACGGGCTACCTAACCAACGGGGTAGCTACCCAGACGACGATGCAGCAGCTCGTGGATGCCGCCTTTAGCGCTTCGCCCCAGTACGATACCCCCAGCGGTGTTGAATACTCGAAGAATAGCTTCCCTAGGGCTGCTGATGGAGCAATAGACGCGCTCACCTACACCTTCTACGACAGCTACGTCAACGGTGGAGCTACTGGCGTTGACGCCACCAAAACCTACGGACAAACGGTGACTACCAACGTTACAGGCTTACCCACAGTTGCCCGCGTAAAGGAGCTCACCACCAACACCTGGAGCACCACCGCCACCTACTACGACGAGAGGGGACGGGTAATTCAAACCGTAAAGAAGGGGCTTTACCCAGATGCCAACGGAACAATGACAGTATCAACCGAGCTGGACTTCGTTGGCCAGCCTAAGAGGATTAAGGAAGAGCAATCCTTTAAGCCTTCCGCTACAGCAGGCGCCATTACCACAAGCTTAGAGCGACGCTACGACTACTACGACAGTGGCCAGCTGCGCGGAGTATATGCCAAGATGAATAATGCAGCAACGGAGGAGACGCTGGCCACCTACACCTACGATGAGCTTGGCCATGTGCTGCAAAAGAATTACGGAGGTACCGATCAGAAGCAGCACTACGAGTACAACATCCGCGGCTGGCTGACCGACATTAACGACCCTACTAATGCCACTACCGACTACTTTGCCATGAAGCTGGGGTACGACACCCCTGAGGTGGCAGGGGCAGGTGTGGTTGGGCAGTACGGAGGTAACATCGCTTCTATGGTGTGGCGTACCAAGATGGTTGACGGTACTCAAAACAAGAAAGGCTACGGCTTTGCCTATGACGGACTGGATAGGCTGAATGTTGGTGCCTATGCCAAAGACAACGGCTCGGGCACCCTGGTAGCAGATGAAGCCTATGCTGAAAACATACCGCTTTACGATGAGAACGGAAACATCCGTACTCTTGTTCGTAAGAATGGCAGCAAGGAGGCTACCACTTACGGCTACACCTATAATGGAAATCAGCTTAGCAAGATAACCTTAAATGGGGTAGACAAAAATCCTTACATCTACGACGCCAACGGCAACGCCACCACCGATGGTCGCAACGGGTTTGCAATACAATACAACGAGTTGAACCTTCCTAAGAGCGTGAGCAAAGGTACCCAAACTGTAAGCTATACCTACGACGCTACCGGGTCGAAGCTGGCAATGGTGGATACAGATAATAGTGGCCGCTACTACCACGGCAGCATGGTGTACGAAAGAAGTAAAGAAGGGGCCTTTTCGTTCGGATACGCTCTACACGACGAGGGAATGATAAAATCAACAGACAATGGGTTTGTGTACCAGTACAACCTGAAGGATCACCTCGGGAATACCCGCGCTGTCTTTAAGAAAACAGGAGTGGGGCTAAATACCATGCTGCTACAGGCCACCGACTACTATCCCTTTGGGAAATCGTTCGATAACGTAAATGTTCCGCAAAACCGCTACCTTTACAACGGCAAGGAGCTGCAGGATCAAACCATTGGCGGTACTCCGTTTGGCTGGTACGACTACGGCGCACGGTTCTACGACCCGGAAATCGGGAGGTGGCATAGCGTGGATCCCAAGGCAGAAGTTTCCAGACGTTGGTCTACCTACGCCTACTGCTACAACAATCCACTGCGGTTTATTGATCCTGATGGGATGCAAGCAGGAGATCCAAGATGGGGCTATTTCTTTCAGGGACTTCTTAATTTAGTGAAGGCCCCCTTAAATTTTGTTTCAGAAACTATTGTAAGCATAAAACATTCATTTGAAGGGAATAAAGGTCAACAGGTAAATAACGAACAAGGGGTGAAAGTTTCAGTTGACATTGGACAATACTTAGAATATAATGGGCAGAATGAATGGCATGCACCAGTTAAGGCCCCTATTACTGTTGAAAAAGTTGATAATACGACAATATCTAGTGAGGTAACTAAGAATGTTAATGTAGAGGGGGTTCCAGTAGTAACGTCTGTAAAAACAGAAAAGGACGTGAGTACAAATGAAACAACAAATTCAGTAAGTGTAGGTGTTGGTGTGAAATCAAAAGTTGGTGATGCTGTTATCGAAGTTGGTGTGCAGACTAGTAAAAGTGGTGCTAAACCATATTTTTCAACAACTTTGTCTATTCCTGATGATATGACAAAAAAATCAAAGAAATCAATCAATTTTTCCACTTCATTAAAAGTGAAATAGAGCATATGAAGATGAGATCTAAAATATTTTTCATGTTAGTATTTTGTGTTATCATAGTTTCGTGTAACAAAAAAAACAGTAATATAAAGTACTACTACTTGACAGATGTTTCAAATCCTAAAATAAAAATCAGCGTGTTTGATAGTCTAGAAAATGGCTTTTTTAGAGTTAATTCAGACGAAGAAAGTGTTGTTATTGGAGAATTTGAAAAAGGAGAAAAAGTAGGTGTTTGGTTTTACAATAAAGGTAATCAACACGATAAGATAAGGTGGGATAATTACCAATGTGAAGATGGTATTGTATCTTTGCAATATCCAGACAATTGGTTGTCGATTCCATCTAATGGACTTACTTTTCAAGCAACGTTTGACACAACCCCACATATTAATAATAATTATTATTTCAGAATTATAAGAAATAAAATAATTGGAGGAGTAAACATCGTTGATTACTCCAGACTTTTGATTGATGATATAAGTTCAAACAGTAAAATTATCAGAATACAGCAAAGTTTGCTAAAAAATGGAAACAAGGAATTTGTTTATTCTAATTTAAAAACAATCAAAGGAAGTGATACTTTGCTAATAATGAGTTATGTTACTATCATTGGTCAAAAATATTTTGATGTTTTATATTCGACAAAAAATAATAATACGGATATTAAGGAGCAAATGTTTTATGATATTATATCAAGTATAAAATTTGGTAACCAAAGGATCATAAACAATCTGTCACCAATTAAAGTTAGCAAGTTAACACAGAATTAAATAAATAGCGTTGAATTATTGAATCCCCTTGCTGAGCAAAGTTTAATCAGCGAACGAGGCTAGGCGGCATTTGCAATGCAGTCTAGCATAAGCAGCGGTCCTAGACCGCCATAAAACGAGAATAAAAAAGCCCGGAGCAATCCGGGCTTTTGTGTGCTATAGGGTGTAGATGTTTTACTGGAAGAAGTTCTTAAAGCGCTTCTTGGTGTTGATGATCCCTGTTTGGCGAGGGCTACTGACCTAGTCGGTTCTATTATTGCAGGCTGTAACTTTAGGCAATGGATTTGTTAGGCTTTGTCCTGCCAACCAAAAGCAGGAAGGATACCAGCCCCAGCACAAAGAAGATGGCGATGGAGAGCACCGAGTAGCGCATGCTGCCCGTAATGGCCTCGATGATGCCGAACATGAAGGTGCCCAAAACGGTTGCCATCTTCTCCAGCACGTCGTAGAAGCTGAAGTAGGAGGTGTGGTCGGTGGTTTCGGGCAGCATCTTCGAGTAGGTCGATCGCGCCAGCGACTGCGTACCGCCCATCACCAGCCCGATTATGATGGCGGCAACGATAAAGCCGCCGGTACCCCTAATGGCAAAGGCGTAGATGCAAACGGCAATCCAGATAACCAGCGATGCCAGCAGCGCCTGCATGTTGCCAATCTTCTCCGATAGGCGGGCAAACGACCATGCCCCGGCAATGCCCACCAGCTGAATAACCAGAATGGTGCCTATCAGCACATCCTCCTTTACCCCCAGCTGCTTTTCGCCGTAGCTGGCCGCCATAAACATGGTGGTTAGCAACCCCATCATGGTGAAGAAGAACCCGATCAGGAATACGGTAAGCCGGTACGACTTTATCACCTTCTTGAAAGTCTGCCGGAGCTCGCGGTAGCCGTTTAGTAGAACTTTTTCCTTTCGCTTGCGCTTCCTTAGCGTGTACTTTGGGAGAGCCTCGAAGGTAATCTGCGAGAATCCCAGCCACCATAGGAATACGGTAACAAACGATATCTGGGCTGGAAGCGGGGAGCCATGCGCTATTCCGAATAGTCCCGGCTGCATGATCATAAAAAGGTTGAACAGCAGCAGCACTACCCCGCCCAGGTAGCCCAGCGAGTACCCTCGCGCGCTGATGCGATCCTGCATATCCTCGCTGGCTATCACCGGAAGAAACGAGTTGTAGAAGACGATGCTGCCGCCGTAGCCGATGGTTCCGAGGGTGAACGCAATAGTCCCCAGCTCGATGGTGTTTTTGTTGAAGAAGAAAAGCGCCCCGCACGATACTGATCCGATGAGCGTAAAGGTCTTCATAAAGGCCCGCCGGCGCCCCGTGTAATCGGCAAACGAGGAGAGCAGCGGCGACAGGATTGCCACGAAGAGGTAGGCAAAGGCGATAGACCACGAGTAGAGTACGGTATTTACGATCTCGTGCCCAAAGAACGAAACCGTGTAGCTGCCATTGGTGCGCGTTACCGAGTTGAAGTATATGGGGAAGATGGTGGAGGCAATGGTTAGCTGGTAAACCGAGTTCGCCCAATCGTACATCACCCAGCCGCGGACAACCTTCGGGTCGTTTCTAACTATTGGTAGTGCTGCGTTTCGGTTCATCATCGTTCAGGTTTTGCTTCTGGGTTTTTACAGGATAAAGATAGCTATACCGTAAGCAAATGCACGCGGTTTATTGAGGTCGTAGAATTCTATCTGACCATTAGAAACAATTACTCTCACATGAAAACTCTGATTATCGGGGTGCTTATATGGAGCGCTGCTGAACAAAAGAACCAATGGTGCGGTTTGAATATAGAGCGGCTCCAGAAAGCTTGAAAAGGTTTATTCCACCGCATCTGCCAGTGATTGTTCGTCATGTTAATCAAAAACGATAGAAGATGAAATTTAACGCTTTAGACTACATCATCCTCATCGGCTACATCCTCATTATACTTGGGATTGGCCTAGGAGTAGCTAGGGAAAAGAAGGGAAAGAAGAAGAACACCTCCGACTACTTTCTTGCAAGCAAAGGGCTACCCTGGTGGATAATCGGATCGTCGCTTATTGCGAGCAACATCTCGGCCGAGCAGTTCATTGGCATGTCGGGATCGGGCTTTGCCATCGGAATGGGCATTGCATCGTACGAGTTTATGGCCGCCATTACGCTGATTATTGTTGCCGTGTTCTTCCTTCCCATCTTCCTTAAGATGGGCATCTTTACCATGCCCGAGTTCCTGGAGCAGCGCTACGACAATAGGGTAAAAACAACCATGGCCATCTTCTGGCTGGCTGTCTTTATTTTTGTAAACCTAGCCTCCATCCTCTACCTAGGCGCACTTACCATCAAGAACGTCATCTTCGAGGGCAAGGACCTGCTCATCATGGGGTACAATGTCGATCCTCTTTGGTTCGGTATCATTGCGCTGGGTGCATTCTCTGCCACGTACTCGATATACGGAGGCCTAAAGTCGGTAGCCATGACCGATGTGGTTCAGGTAGTCTTTCTGATTGGTGGCGGATTGTTTACCACCTACGTGGCGCTTCAGTACCTTGGCGATAACGGCAACGCCTTCGATGGCTTTATTAAACTTACCGAGAAGGCACCCGAGAAGTTCGACATGATTCTGAGCAAGGACAATCCTCAGTACTCGAACCTGCCAGGCATAAGCGTGCTTATTGGAGGAATGTGGATTGCCAACCTCTACTACTGGGGATGCAACCAGTACATTATCCAGCGTGCGCTGGCCGCAAAGAGCGTCAAGGAGGCACAGTCGGGGCTTGCGTTTGCTGGAATCCTTAAGCTCCTCCTTCCCCTAATAGTTGTTATCCCCGGAATCGTGGCATTTGTCATCAATAGCGATCCCACCAATGTGCACCACAACGAGATTGCCAAACCCGATGCCGCCTACCCCTGGCTGCTGCACAACTTTGTGCCCAACGGGGTTAAAGGCTTAGCCTTTGCGGCGCTGGTGGCCGCTATCGTCAGCTCGCTGGCCTCCATGATGAACAGCATCTCCACCATCTTTACCATGGATATCTACAACTGCTACATCAAGAAGGATGCCTCGCAAACCCACCTTGTTAAGGTGGGTCGAATTACGGCTGGGGTAGCGCTCCTTATTGCCATTCCAGTAGCCATTCTGCTCCAGAACCTCGACCAAGCCTTCCAGTATATCCAGGAGTTTACCGGCTTTATAAGCCCTGGTGCACTCGCCATCTTCCTTCTAGGCTTCTTCTGGAAAAAAGCAACCGCAAATGGCGCGCTTTTCGCCGCCTTGGGCACCTTCATATTCTCGGCGTTGCTGAAGTTTGCCACGCCAGATCTTCCTTTTATGGATAGAATGATGGTTGTCTTCTTCATCTGCGTTCTGATAATGGTTATTGCCGCATACATCGAAAAGAAGCCGGTGACTAGCGCCAAGTCCATCATCTACGACAGGAGTATGCTCGTTACCGGAAGGGGGTTCAAGATTGCCTCGTTCTTTATAATTGCATTTCTAATATTTATCTACATTATTTGGTGGTAGTAGCATCGCCAATAACAAGTAAAAACGCCCGAAGAAATTCGGGCGTTTTTACTTGGCAATTACTCAATCTGAATAGCTTTTACGATGATCCTATTGGGGGGATTAGAGGTCATATTTCAGAATAACTTATGCTAACTGCTCGTTGAGGCTGACAAACGATGGCAAAGCCACTACTAGTAGCATTCGAATAGGGGTTGATTGTGTTTGCCGAGGTATTTCCATCGTATGAATAAGCCGTAAAATTAGCAGGAAATGCTGCTCTACATTTGGTTCGGATAAATCAATATCACCTAACGAAACCCGACCAGATGAAAGTACAAATCGTAATACGGACAACTATACTCCTAGCTATAGCGCTAGTGCCGTTTTATGCAGGTGCGCAGCAGATTCGTAGAAAAGCACAAATTACTTTTACAGCTACAAAACCTAAGATAGATGGAGCGCTAACCGACTCGGTTTGGGCTAAGGCTGCGCCGCTTACCGGCTACACCCAGCATAAGCCCAATAGGCTGGAGCCCGCTAAGCTTAAAACCGAGGTGCGGCTGATGTACGACAAGTCCTCCATCTATGTGTATGCGCAATTGGAGGATACCGCCGCGCTTAAAATTGCTAAGCAGCTGGGGCCTCGCGATTCGTTTGACGATCCCAACTGCGACCTGTTCGGCATTGGCTTTAGCCCCTACAACGATGGGATAACCACTTACTACTTCCATGTTTCGGCAGCGGGGGTACAGTCCGACCAAAAGGTAACCGGAACCACCTACGATAGATCGTGGAATGCGGTATGGTATAGCGCGGTTAAGCGATACGATTGGGGTTGGTCGGTTGAGATGGAGATTCCCCTTACCCAGCTGCGATTTTCATCGGCGAATGGGGTATGGGGTTTCAACATTTGGCGCAACATTAAGCGTAGCCAGGAGTGGGACACCTACAATCCGGTAGATGTTAACATCGAAGGGAAAAACAACCAGGAGGCCAACCTCGTTGGGTTCGACAAACTGAGGATGCCCTTCCGCCTATCGCTAACGCCTTACCTATCGTACTCTACCGAGCGCAGCAACCGCGGTACGGACAATACGCTTAAGGGTGGGCTTGACCTTCGCTACGGCATCTCGGATGGCTTCACCCTCGATATGATGGTTATCCCCGATTTCAGTCAGGTGCGATCGGACGATGTGCAGCTTAACCTTAGTACTGTAGAGCAGCACTTCGACGAGAATCGCCAGTTCTTCAACGAGGGTTCAGAACTCTTCTCGCGTGGTGGTATCTTCTACTCACGCCGTATTGGGAGCAGCCCGTTGTACTCCTCCAAAGCATACCAAAATCTTCAGCCCAATGAGGTGGTTAAGGAGATGCCCTCAGCTACCTCCATCATTAATGCTACAAAGATTTCGGGCAGAACCAAGGGCGGTTTAGGAATCGGCTTCCTGAATGCGCTTACCGGCGATACCTACGCTGAGGTTAGAAACGCATCAACCGGTAGAACCCGCGAGGTAAACGTGCAGCCGCTTACCAACTACAACGTCAGCGTTGTTGATATTCCGTTTAGGAACAGCTCCTACCTGTCGGTGATAAACGGCAACATGCTGCTACCCAACAACCGCTTTACGGCAAACACTTCGGCAGTCGATTTCTACCTAGCCAGCAAGTCGCAGTCGTACGCGCTAAAGGGGGCGGTGCAGTACGCCCTGCAGGCCGATTCGGGCAGCGTAAGCAACGATGGCTACGCCTACCAGTTAAGCGCGCTTAAGACTGCGGGCAAGCTGCGCATCGAGCTCTCGAATACGCTCTACCAGAATACCTACAACCACTCGTACTTGGGCTACCTCGATCAGAACAACCGCATCATCAACTTTGGAAAGGTGCAGTATGTATCGTACGATAGAAGCGGGAACCTTAAGTACCGCACCCTTCTCTTCAACTTTACCAACGAGCTGCTGTACCGCCCAACGCGCTACTCGCGCAACGAGTTTACCCTATCGGGAGGGTTAACCTTTACCAACGAGCTGCACTTCGAGCTGGAGACATCGGTAACGCCAGGGGTTAAGTACGACTACTTCGAGCCCCGTCAGCCGGGCTACAAGTACGCCGAGCCGCGCGCCATCTGGACCGGGTTTACCTTTAACACCGATACTCGAAAAAAGCTGTCGATAAGTAAAATGCTTATTGGCTACTGGGTTGCCGAAAGGTACGATAAGAGCACCTTCTACCTTCAGGTAAATCCGAGCCTGCGCTTTAACGATAGGCTGGCCTCCACCATTGGCTTTTTCGGTACGTTCAACGAAAACGCCATCGGCTTTGCCGAAACCGATGCTGTGTCGGGAGTTCCGGTATTTGGCCGACGCGATATCAAGAACTACGAGCAGTCGGCCCAGTTGAGCTACATCATATCGAGGAATGCCTACACCAACATACGCGCCCGCTACAACTGGACCAGCGTTCGCTACAAGCAGTTTTACCATCTGAAAGAGGATGGATGGGTAGATGGAATTGACTTTTTGCAAAACAGAGATATCAACTACACCGCTGCGAGTATTGAGGCGAGCTTTGCCTGGACCTTTGCCCCCGGCAGCCAGCTGTCGGTAATGTACCGCAAGAGCTTCGACGACTACCAGCTGATGAAGCCGATCGCCTACATGGATAACATCCGGCGAATGGGCGATATGCCGCAGCGCGACCTGATCTCGTTCAGGGTTATCTACTACTGGGGTTCCTAGAAAAGATAGCTCCGCAAAGTCAACTATGTTGCCGATTGGTTGTTTATTTGAATGAGCTGATACGTTATTATCGTTTGTAATTGTATTATGCTTTATTCAGCTGCAAAGGGAGGATTCTGTGAAGGAGCCTCCCTTTAACGTGTTCGCAAGCAATTAGACTTTAGAAGTTAGATCTTAGCTGGTGCCCTAGCTTCAGGGCGAATAGGTTGTCAACCTCCGCTTCCATCTCCGTTCGGCTATTGGCTCTAGCCTCAGACTGGGGATATACAAGCCAATTATAATTCTGTTAAACTGCGTGTAACCAGCGCCATGCGCTACGCCGTGGCACGCTTTTGGCGCGTTAGTCCGTATGGTTCGACATGTTGAGAACCACTCCGATCGGCTAAGTGAAGAATCCGAATGATTTTAGAATTTGGCAGTGCATCCAGAAGCTCATGTATCCACGGCATGGGCTTCTTCGTTTTTAAATCGGCAAGCGCATCCGTATGCCGATTCCCCGCTAGCTTTTCCCGGCTGAGGCTCCGTACCCCAACCGCTCTACTAGGTGGGAATGTATTTCTACATCTGTTAAACCCAGCTATTTAGCTAATATCGCAGGAGCGCCTTGTAGCAGATATTTTAGCTCCGCTCTTGACATTTGGCATGCATTTGGCGTATCTAGCACGGGCAACAGTGCACGTATCAAATTTTAAACTGAAGCTATGAGAATAAAGGCAATTCTAGTGTTGGCTGCCATCGTTGCAGCCATGCTGCTGGCATCGTGCAGCAAGAGCGACGATGTCGCAAACACCGATGTGGTTTCGCCAACAGCCGTTAAGGCCGCCTTCGAATCGCAGTTCCCCACCGCCGGCAGCGTAAGCTGGAGCAGCGTGGACAACTTCCAGGTAGCCAGCTTTACCCTAAACTCGGCCACCAAGAGCACCACCAGCAGCGCTCATAGGTGCACCGCTTGGTACAAGGGCAACGGCAAGTGGGAGATGACCGAGATCGAGTACACCTCCGACCAGCTGCCCGACACGGTGAAGAAAGCCTACACGGCATCGGCGTACGGCGATGGCTCGTGGGCCATCGTAAAGATCGTGAAGCTGGCGAAGGCTGACGGAACAACCTTCTTCAAGTTCGAACTCTCGAAGAGCGGGCAGAACAACATGCTCCTCTACTTCGGCGCCGGCGGAAAGCTCGTTAAGGTGAAGGAGAAGAACAAGAACTACCCCGACTGCGGCAACTACCCCAACGTGGTTTCGGACTCGCTGAAGGCAGCCGTAGCCAAGCTCTACCCCACCGGCACCATCGGCGAGGTGATGCAGGGCCACTGGGGCTACTGGGTGGAGGTAAAGGATGGCGCCAACCTCTACAACCTCTTCTTCAGCCGCAAGTACGAGTTGCTCATGTCCATCAGCGAGCTAACCCTAGCCGGGCTACCACAGGCCGTGCAGGATGCCTTTAAGTCCAGCAGCTACGCCAGCTGGACCGTCGATAAAATTAAGGGCATCACCATGCCCGGCATCACCCAGCAGCTGTACCTGCTCTTCGTATCGAAGGATAACCGCTACATGCTGCTCATCTACGGCGCCGACGGCAAGCCCTTTGGCGGGCCCAACAGCTTCGGCTACTAACAAACGTACAAACTTTGACCATTCATATCAGTAAGAGGGGGTAGCGCCGTTGGTGCTGCCCCCTTTTTTGCGGATGGTCGGGCAGCCGAGGGGGATGATCGCCCCCCGCCAGCGCATCATTTGAGACTGTTCATGCAACTGTGTCTGCAAAATGATAACGATAACTTTGCAGACAATGAAAGAGGAAGAAAAAGTAGCGAGCTTCAGCTACGAGGAATTTGAGAAGGAGGCCATCAAAGGCCTTTACGAGCGCAAGAGCCTAAGCGGCGAGAATGGGGTGTTCGCCCCGCTGCTCAAGCACTTTTTGGAGAAGGCCCTAGCGCTGGAGCTGGAGCAGCACCTGAAGGATTCGGAGGGCAACAAGCGCAACGGCGCTACCACCAAAACGGTTAAGAGCTCGAACGGCGAGTTTGAGCTCAGCCCCCCCAGAGACCGTAACGGATCCTTTACCCCAGAGATCGTGGCCAAGCGGCAGGTGCTGCTGGACGACGAGCTCTGCGAGAAGGTGCTCTCGCTCTACGCCAAGGGGATGAGCTACGCCGACATTCGGAAGCTGCTGATGGAGGTTTACGGGCTTTCGCTCTCGCCCGCCCAGATGAGCGAGCTCACCGATCGGCTCATCCCCGAGCTGCAGGAGTGGCAGCAGCGCCCGCTGAGCCCGCTCTACGCGATAGTCTGGTTCGACGCCATCCACTTCAAGTGCCGCGAGGGCGGTGCAGTGCAGGGCAAGGCGCTCTACAACGTCTACGCGGTCAGCCAGGAGGGCTTTCGGGAGCTGCTGGGCATCTACATTGCCGGGAGCGAGTCGGCCCGCTTCTGGCTGGAGGTGCTGCAGGATCTGCGCCTTCGGGGCGTGGAGGACATCCTGATCGCCTGCACGGATAACCTCAAGGGCTTCAGCGAGGCCATCAGCAGCACCTTTCCCGAGACGGTCATCCAGAGCTGCATCGTCCACCAGGTGCGCAGCACGCTCAAGTACGTGGTTAAAAAAGACTACAAGGCCATCACCGCCGACATGCGGGCCATCTACGGCAGCCCCACGCTGGAGGCGGGCGAGGCGGAGCTCGAGCGCTTCGCCGAGCGCTGGGGGACGAAGTACCCCACCGCCGTCAAGAGCTGGCGGGAAAACTGGTACAAGCTGAGCTCCTTCTTCGACTTCGGCAGGGAGATCCGCCGGCTCATGTACACCACCAACCCCATCGAGGGCATCCACCGGCGCATGCGGAAGGTGACCAAGACCAAGGGGTGCTTCTCCTCCGACATGGCCATCAAGAAGCTGATATACCTCGTTATTCGGGATATCAACTCGAGCCCAAAGCGGGAAGTTGCGGGGTGGAAGCTCATCTACGGGCAGCTTTGCATTAAATTTGCCGAGCGGATGGCCAAGTTTGGAGCATGAAGAACACCCGCGAAGGAAGGCCAGGCCTCCTAGCGGGGCAAGGGTATACAAGTGGCTCCGTTCCTCCGCCACCCTTGCCCCGCTAGCAGCCCTAACCTAAAAGGCAGGCGTAATTCCTGCTTCCGAAAAAATAGGGTAGACACAGTTCCGTGAATAATCCCCATCATTTGACGAAAAAGCGCAGCGCGATGACTAAATTGCTCAAGGCAATGACTAAATTCCACCACACGATGACTAATTTCCACGAAGCTTCGACTAAATTGCTCGAAGCAATGACTAAATTCCACCAAGCGATGATTAAATTAGTCAAGCCGATGACTAATTTGCACAAGACGGTGACTAAATAAGTCAAGCCGATGACTAATTTCCACCAGGGGATGATGAAATTGCTCCAATTATTTGCCGATTTACGCCGATCGTTTGGGCATTTTGCGTAACTTGGGGGCAGATCATCAACCTATTATACCTATGATAAGCCTAAACCTTGAAAAATTGGTGAAGCTACGCGGCTACAGCAACGTGCTGGAGTTTACGCGCGCCATTGGCATGCATCCAAGCCGCTACCGCGTGCTGATGAACAACCCCAAAACCATTAGCTACAAGCTGCTCGACCGCCTGTGCTGGGAGCTTCGCTGTACGCCCAACGAGCTGCTGGAGTGGGAGCCCGATGCGCACCAAGCAAAGGACGAGAACCATCCGCTCCGCCAGCTAATCGCCACCCGCGAGCTCCGAAAGCTGCAGCAGGCGGTCTAGAATATCGACCCCAGCAAGGTGGCCAAGGCGCTGGAACTGCTGCAGGAGCTGGAGAAGGGGGAGTAGGCGGGGGCTGTTGTAACGCCGTTTCGATACAACGGCTTTACAGCCAACAACCTCGTTTGAATAGCGTAGTTGCTGCTGCGCTTTTTCTTTTTTAGTATATCTCCCACGGATAAAAACGGAGGAGACGGTATGGCGTGCTACAAATCGGCAACCGCTACGCGGTAAAGCACGGCACGTAGAGGTTGCCCGACGGGCATTACGGCTTGTAGCCATCAACCAGCATGCTCGAATTTACCGCATAGCGGTTAAACCCTGTTGGGCGAGGGGTACTGCCCATAGCCGTCATGCTAAGACCGAATTCAAAAGGATAAACGCCCAATAGCAGCACGTAATCCCCTCCACGGGAGGGGTAGGGGTGGGTTAAGAACCTAAATGGATTTAAAAATATTGATTTAAAAGAGCCCCCCTCCAACGGAGACTTTCTCATCTACCTCTTAGCGTTACGTAGTTTCTCTGATTCCTTCCACTTTTTGGTAATCCTTTTATCTACCAGCCGGTAGTATAAAAACGAGAAGGTAAGCGCAGCAACCCATAGCATGACAAGCTTTGCGTACCACCTTAACTTGCGCATCATACGATCCTTAAAGTCCACCTTCTCTCCTTTGTTTGTTAGGATAACATGCTCGTTCTTGGTGTTGAAAAGAACGTAGCATTCAAATTTTTCGCTGATCTCACCTTTATCTGTTATATCAAAAGCATATTCTACACCATCAATCTTAGCATAAGCTATATCAGAAGATCCTCTACCGTGTGCAAAGTCTATATCTTTCACAAACTTTTCAACAAAGTAGTCCCTGTTTTTATAATCGCTTAGTCTCTTCAATACAAAATCCATTTCGCATAACACAACAAATGTTGATCCTAGGCTTATAAATATGAGAACAAAAATAAAAATCTTACTTGCTGCCACCCAATTACCACTCATAACGATCGGTTATATTAAATTCATACTTAAATCAGCGATATCCCGCCCGTTGGCTGCGGGCATTTTTACGGTACTGCTGCACCAAAAGTAGTAAAAAACGGGGCGTAGCCTACTTCTGCAGTTTTTAGCTTCTTAAGAGGCCAATGGCTGTCCAACAACATACTTTTGGGGGTGTTCGCGTGTTAGCGCGGCAGCTATCTTTGCCGGCGATGAACAGAATCCGCCAAGCATATCGTCCTACCCTTTGGTTTAAGCGCTGGTCGCGCCGTGCCGATGCCGCCTTTATGAGCCTCGGCAAGGTGGTGCACATCGGCAGCCTAAAGGTGGACATCTGCCGTATGGCTATGCTCAAGAGCGGGGTTATTGGCGTGGAGCGCATGCTGCTTCAGCTTATCAGCGGCAGCAACGACGAGGAGTTCGATCCGGACATCGCCGAGTGGGGGTGCGAGCAGGCGCTGGTCCCCGCTATCATCAGCTTACAGGTGCAACCAAAAGCGATACCTGCTGCGGCATCGGCTGCTGTAGGTGTTCTTATACCATATTCTGATCCCACATTGAAAGGAGCAAGCGCCCTTTGGATGTGGGATTTTTCTTTTTGCAATCAACTAAAACGTACGATACGATGATGACTTCGCAGGATGCCCTTGCGCTGAAGGAGCGCATTTTGAACGGCTACCAGATTACCGAGAATGAGGCTTTGGAGCTTGTAAGGATAGAGGATAAGGAGGTGCTCTACCAGCTGGCGGATGATATCCGTCGCCACTTTCTACGGAACGACTTTGAGATGTGCTCCATCATCAACGCGCGCTCGGGCAAGTGCTCGGAGGACTGCAAGTGGTGCTCGCAGTCGGCCCACCACAACACCAACGTTGAGGTCTACCCGCTCATCTCGTCGCCGGTAGCGGTGGCCATGGCGCACAATAACGCTAGGCAGGGCGTGGCCAAGTTCTCGCTGGTAACCAGCGGGCGCACCCTTTCGCAGGCTGATGTGGATAAGTCGTGCGGTATCTACAACGATATCCGCAAGGAGGTGGATATCCACCTTTGCGCTTCCATGGGATTGCTCACCAAGGCGCAGCTGCAGCAGCTGGCCGAGGCAGGGGTGGAGCACTACCACTGCAACCTCGAGACGGCGCCATCGTTCTTCCCAACGCTCTGCACCACGCACACCGTCGAGGAGAAGATGCAGACCATCCGCTGGGCCAAGGAGGCTGGGCTGGGCATCTGCTCGGGCGGCATCATCGGCATGGGCGAAACCCAGGAGCAGCGCGTGGAGTTTGCCCTTACGCTTCGCGAAATTGGGGCGCAGTCTATCCCTATCAACATCCTAAACCCTATCGAGGGTACCAAGTTGGCCGGCAAAACCCAAAAGCTTACCGAGGAGGAGATTCTTACCACCTTCGCCATCTTCCGCGTAGTGAACCCAACGGCTAAGATCCGCTTTGCTGCCGGACGTCAGGAGATTGCCCACATCATGGACAAGGCCCTCCGCTGCGGCATGAGCGCCGCACTTGTTGGCGACCTGCTCACCACCCTCGGCTCCAGCGTTGCAGAGGATGTGAAGATGCTGGAGGGGAATGGGTATAATATTGTGAGGAGTTAGAGGAAGTTATTTCAGAAGTTAGAAGGAGTTAGAGGAAGATAATTTGAATGATAAAGAAGTTGAAATTGGCAGTGCTTTTCTTCATGGCGATTCCCCTCTTTGTTAAGGAGGGGTGCCCGAAGGGCGGGGAGGTTGCTTAATCAAACCACCCCCGGCTGCGCCGACCCCTCCTTGGAAAGGAGGGGAATCGCTTCGATCTCGCCTTACATATAACTTTTATCTCTTTTCTAACGTCTAACTACTAACATCTAAAGTCTAGAAAAGAATGACCACAGAACAGCTACTAGCATACGACAGGGAGCACATCTGGCATCCCTACACATCGATGATCGACCCGCTGCCGGTGTACCTGGTGAAGAGGGCCGAAGGAGTAATCCTCGAGCTGGAGGATGGGCGTCAGCTTGTCGACGGCATGTCGAGCTGGTGGGCGGCTATTCATGGCTACAACCATCCGCACATCAACGCTGCCATAGAGCGGCAGCTAAAGGATATGTCGCACGTGATGTTTGGCGGCATAACGCATCGTCCAGCGGTGGAACTGGCAGCAAAGCTGGTGGGCATGACTCCCGAAGGGTTGGAACGCGTATTCTTCTCCGATTCGGGCTCAGTAGCCGTTGAGGTGGCTATCAAGATGGCGCTGCAGTACCAGAACGCAAGGGGCAAGTCGCAGAAGAACCAGCTGCTCACCATTCGTTCGGGCTACCACGGCGATACCTGGCACACCATGAGCGTATGCGACCCCGATGGTGGAATGCACACCATATGGAACGGGCGCTTGCCCATCCATCACTTTGTGGATGCGCCCAAGGTGCTCTTTGGCGAGGAGTGGAACCCTTCAGACCTAGATCAAATGCGCCAAACCCTAGAGCAGCATCACCAGCGAATTGGTGCGGTAATACTAGAGCCAATAGTGCAGGGTGCTGGCGGAATGCGCTTCTACGCTCCCGAATACCTAAAAGGGGTGAAGAGCCTCTGCGAGGAGTTCGATGTGCTGCTGATTGCCGACGAGATTGCCACCGGTTTTGGTCGTAGCGGGAAACTTTTTGCCTGCGAGTGGGCTGGCATCACCCCCGATATCATGTGCTTGGGAAAGGCAATCACCGGAGGCTACATGAGCTTCGCGGCAACGCTGGCTACTGCCGAGGTGGCCGAGACCATCTCGAAGGGCACCCCCAGCGTGTTTATGCACGGTCCAACCTTTATGGGCAATCCGTTAGCCTGCGCCGCTGCAAACGCATCGCTGGAGCTGATTCTGGATCATTCGCCGCTTCCAAAGGTTGCTGCAATAGAGGCGCAGCTAAAAAGGGAGCTGACACCCGCTCTGCAATTCGATAGCGTTGCCGATGTGCGCGTGCTTGGCGCAATCGGCGTTATCGAAATGAAAGAGCCGGTTGTAATGGCCGACATCCAGCGACGCTTTGTTGAGGAGGGTATTTGGGTTCGTCCATTTGGCAAGCTGGTGTACGTTATGCCGCCATTTGTTATCACGGAGGATGAGCTGAGCAGGTTGACTTCGGGGCTGGTGAAGGTGGTTGGGGAATGTAAATAGGGAGTAGTGAATAGGGAGAAGTGAGTGAACAGACAAATGCTTAATCAAGGCTCTTTATCCTCCCGCCTTGGCGGGAGGTAGGGGTGGGTTAAGGGCGTTTCAACTTTAGATGTCTTCATTTATTTGAAAAGTAAACCCACCCCCTGCCCCCTCCCGAGGAGGGGATTACGTAGAAGAAATAATCGAGGTACTGATAAGAAAGAAGAATGACGAATTATCAAACCATACTATCCCAGCTCGAGCAATCGGGGAATCTGCGCCAGCTGCGCAACACCCGTAGCGAGGGAAAGTACATCGTCCACGAGGGACGGCGCTACCTGAACCTCTCGTCGAACGACTACCTTGGCGTAGCGTGCGATTTTGAGCTGCAGCGAGAGTTCTTGGCAAGCGTTGACAATACCGCAGAGTTTCTCTTGGGCTCCACCTCGTCGCGGCTGCTTACGGGCAATGCGCCATCGTACACCGAGCTGGAGCAGAAGCTGGCAAGCCTCTTTGGGCGCGAGGCGGCGCTGGTGTTCAACAGCGGATACCATGCCAACATCGGAGTGCTGCCTGCGCTAACCTCGAAGGGCGATTTGATACTTGCCGATAAGCTGGTTCACGCCAGCATCATCGACGGGCTAAGGCTCTGCGAGGCCAAGTGGGAGCGCTACCGCCACAACGACTTGGAGCATCTCGAAAGGCTCATCATCAAGAATAGAAACGACTACAACCGCATATTCATCGTAACCGAATCGGTGTTCAGCATGGATGGCGATGTGGCCGACCTACCAGCCCTATGCGACCTGAAGGAGCGGTACGGCGCAACGCTGTACGTCGACGAGGCGCACGCCTTTGGGGCGGTGGGTGCGCACGGGCTTGGGCTTTGCGAGGCAACCGGCACCACCCAGCGCATCGACCTTATCGTGGGAACCTTCGGCAAGGCCATCGCATCGCAGGGAGCTTACCTTGTTGCCGATCGCGAGGTGGTAAGCTACCTGGTAAACACCATGCGCCCGCTGATATTCACCACGGCGCTGCCGCCCGTAAGCCTGCATTGGAGCCGCTTTGTGGTAGATGCGCTCGAAGGAATGGCGACGGATAGAGCTAAACTGATTGCTTTGGGTAACCTGCTGCGCTCGGAGCTGGAAAGGGTGGGCGCGGAGACGCGCGGCTGCTCGCACATCGTGCCCATTGTGGCTGGCGAGAATCACGAAGCCATTCGTTTGGCTGAGCTGATGCAGCAGAACGGCTTCTGGGCGCTGCCCATCCGCTACCCCACCGTGCCCAAGGGCGAGGCGCGAATCCGCATATCGCTCCATCCGCAGATAACCGAAGACGAAGTAGCCGAAATCGTAAAGGTAGCCGAGCAATGGAAGCAAAATGGGTAGTAAGGAATAGCCGCAAGTCGCTTATCCTCTTTTTCTGCGGATGGGGTTTCGACGAGCGCTGCATAAGGCACATCGGCAGCCAGTGGCACGATGTGGTGGCCGTGTACGACTACCGCTCGCTCGATTTCGATCAATCAGTTACCAACGAATACGACGAGGTTGAGGTGGTGGCCTGGTCGTTTGGCGTTTGGGCTGCAGGTTGGCTGATGGAGCAGGGTCTGCTGCGGGCCAATAGCGCCCGTGCCATCAACGGAACGCTGAACCCGGTAAGCGACACGGAGGGAATCCCTACGGCCATATTCGGGGGAACGGTGGGTAACCTTACCGAGACCACCATGAAAAAGTTTACGATGCGCATCTGCGGCGGTGCCCGTGGCTACGCCGAGCTGTCGGAGCTGATGCCCCAGCGCTGCTTCGAGGAGCAGCGGGAGGAGCTAATCCTGCTGGGCGAGCACTTCCAACGATGGTCGCTGCCGAATAAGGATATCTGGTCGTCCGCCCTTATCTCCACCGATGATTTGATCTTCCCATACCAAAACCTGAAAAACCATTGGGGAGATAGGGCTACGACCATTGGCGGCGCTCACCTCTGCTTCGGGAAGGTGGAGTCGTGGAAGGAGATGATTGGGGAATAGTGAGTAGTGAGTAGGACAAACACCTAATCAAGTCTCCGTTATCCTCCCGCTTAGGCGGGAGGTAGGGGTGGGTTAATGGCGCTAAAAGAGTAGCTGTCTGTTTGAGAGAAGAGAACCCACCCCCTGCCCCCTCCCAAGGAGGGGATAACGCCGAAGTGCCTAGAGATAGTTGTGAGGCTTGCATCTGCAGATGCAACCCCTCCAAATGCATTTTTGATGCTTGCATCTGCAGATGCAAGGGCAAACCGGATGTTTTTGGTGCTTGCATCTGCAGATGCAAAGGCAAAAAATTCATTTTCGGTGGTGGAATGTGCACATGCAAGGGGTAAAAAAAGATTTTTGGAGGTGGAATGTGCACATGCATGCCTCCAGGCGGAATCGCTAACATGTAAAAATGGAAGAACCAATGAATAAGAAAGCGGTACGAGATGGATTCACCGGGTGCTACGGCACCTACGCTACCGAGGCGGTGGTGCAGCAGGCGATTGCCCAACGCTTAGCCGCGCTACTCGATAAGCACGTAGGAGGTGTCATCAACCGCGCGGTTGAGGTGGGCTGCGGGTCGGGGTTTCTTACCCAGATGGTGCTGGAGCGCTTCCCCAAGGCGGCCTGGCTGCTTAACGATATCGCCCCATCGTCGAAGGGCTACGTTGACGAGGCTGCCCAGCGCTGCAATGCCGTAGATGCTACCTTCGAGCTGGGCGATGCCGAGGCTATGGAGCTTCCCAGCGGCATCGACCTCTTTGTCTCCTCGTCGGCGGTGCAGTGGTTTTCCGATTTGGAGGGCTTCCTGAAGCGTCTTTCCGAGGCGATGAGCGAAGGCGGAACCGTTGCCATCAGCACCTTTGGTCCGCAAAACCTCCGCGAGGTTCGCGAGCTTACCGGAAGCGGATTATCCTACCTATCGCATGACGCGTTTCGTGCGGCTGTGAGTCGGTACTTCGATGTTGAGGAGTGCTTGGAGGATCGTACCTCCATCTACTTTGACGAGCCGGTTGAGGTGCTGCGCCACATCAAGCAAACGGGCGTAAACGGCGCCTTCCGCCAGTGCTGGACCAAGGGGAAGCTCGCCCGCTTTACCGAGGGCTACGAGGAGTTCCGTAGCGCTAACGGCTACCCGCTCACCTACCATCCGATGTACGTGGTGGCGAGAAAGGGGGGAGGGAGTAGTGAATAGTGAATAGAGAGTAGGAACTAAAATCCCTATCCTCTCTGTACCCCCGTACTAAATTCTAATATCTAAAGTCTAGCGTCTAATGTCTAACATCTAAAGTCTATATAAATGAGTAAAGTCTTTTTCATAACAGGAATTGATACCGATGCCGGCAAGAGCATGGCAACGGGAATGCTGGCAAAGTACCTGCTGGCAAAGGGAGTGAACGTAATTACCCAAAAGCTGATTCAAACGGGCTGCGTGGGCGTATCGGAGGATATCATCACCCACCGCCAGCTGATGGGCATGGAGCTGCAGCCGGTGGATACCGACTACACCACCTGTCCGATAGTGTACACCTACCCCTGCTCGCCGCACCTTGCCGCCGAAATCGACAAGCGCGAGATCGACCTCGACCTCCCCCGCCAATCCACCCAAAGGCTGAAGGAGGCTTACGATGTGGTGCTGCTCGAGGGCGCCGGCGGGCTAATGGTGCCCATCACCCGCAGCTACTACACCATCGACTACGTGAAGGACGAGCAGCTGCCCGTAATCCTGGTCACCTCGTCGAAGCTGGGGAGCATCAACCACACGCTGCTGAGCCTGGAGGCGCTCTTCAGCTGCGGCATCGAGGTGGCAGGCATCATCTACAACAAGTACCCCGTGGGTAGCCCCGAGATTACGGCCGACTCCACCCGGGTAATCGCCGACTTTGCCCATCAGCATGGGAGAAGCATCCCCATTGCCGAGATGGACGAGGTGAAGGGCGATGTGGTGGTCGATTTCTCGGGGTTGGGGTTGCTCTGATTTCAATGTAGAGATATGGGAGCAAAGAGGTCACTGAAAAAAGTCTTGTGTCTTGATACTTGTATCTCCTAAATCATTATCACCAGAACCCCCACCGCCACAATGGCAATGGAGCAGATGATGAGGTACAGGAAGAGCAGCAGAAAGGCCTTCATCAGCGATTTGATGATCTTCTCGCGGTAGAAGCGGGCAAGGCTCAGCACGAAGTAAACGAAGGTTGCCCAGAACAGCCAGATGCCAATGGGATGGTTGGCCGATATCAGCTTCTCCCATATTAGCGATAGCGAGATGGCGAAGAAGAGCACAACATGCTGGTGAACCGAGAGGATGAGGTGCCCGAGGTAGTAGCGCTCCCGGCCTCGGTAGATGATCATCAGCAGGAGGGCAAAAACGGGCATCAGAAAGATTACGGAAAGCGAGAGGTAGTGCACGAACTTCTGCAATATCTCCTTGCGCGATACCCCCGTGAGGTTCTTTTTTGCCTGCCTCTCCAATCGGCTCATCGAGCTGTCATTTCCCTTATCGATGAATGCGGCATTGGGCGGTTCTACCTTTTGATGAGCGCTGGCAGTATCGGAGGATAGCGCTTCCCTACGATCGGCTACCCTGGTGGTATCTACAAAGGGCTTGCTGTCGGAGGTTTTCCCTTCCCTGCTGCTCTGGGTGAGCGGAATCATCACCCCAAAAAGAAGTATGCTGGCAAACAGGTAGAGCTTAAACGGGTGGACGTGGCGCTCGATGCGCCCCTCCATGTACTCGCGGGCAAGGAAGCCGGGTTTCAGGAAGAGGTGGCGAAGCGAGGTTCCCAGCTTGCGATCGAGCCCGTAGTGGTGCTCGAGGTAGAACCTTACCGATTCTACGAATGGGCGGTTGGCCTCCGAGGCGTACTGCCCGCACTTCGAGCAGTACATGCCGTGCAGCTCCTCGCCGCAGTTCTTGCAGTGGGTGTAGGGCGGCTTCGCGTTCGCCTTTTGGCGATGGCGGCGCTTTGCCTTTAAAATCTTATATCTGATGGCTCGGATAAACATGCTAGAATGGATTCGTGTAGGTTTTACGATGGCTGCTATAGGCACGGCTACACCACAATGTATATGGCTGCACCAACCACGGCAAGTAGGCAGATGATGGAGTAGATGGAGAGCATCATCAGCGCCTTAACGGTGCTTTTCCGAATGCCCTGTCCGTACAGCCGCGATAGGCTTAGCACCAGGTACACCAGAAAGAGCAGCAGCATCCATCCCGTAATCTTGTGGGCGTTTACCTGCGAGTCCCATATCGCCCCAACAGATAGGAGGATGAAGAGCACCGAGTGCAGGTGGATGGAGTGGATGAGGTGGCTCATGTAGTACTGCTTCCGGCGGATGTAGAAGAGCTTTAGCAGCAGCGCAAAGATGGGCATCAGCAGCAGCACCGATATCGACAGGTTGTGGAAGAACATTTCGGCCACCTCGCCCTGGGTTTTGCCCTTGAGGCTACCCTCGGCAAGACCCTCTATCATGCTGTCGAAGGCGGACTCATCGTCGTCGTCATCGTTGGCGCTCACGCTTTCGTCCTCTTCTCCCTTTTTTTGTGCGGGAGCTACCTTGTCCATGTCTTTTGTTTTAGCGCTATCCACATGGGGTGTTTCCTTTACGGCCAGCTCGTCGGCATTTTTCATGTTCTCCTTGCTGAGGGGGGTAAAGTGGAGCGCCACCCCAAATAGCAGGATGCTGGAGAAGAAGTAGAGCTTAAAGGGGTGCACGTGGCGGACAATGCGGCCGGCCATGTACTCCTTGGTGAGGAACCCTGGCCTAAAGAAGAGGTTGTAGAGCGTGGAGCCCAGCTTGTGGTCGAGCCCGTAGTGGTGCTCGAGGTAGAAGGCCAGCGATTCGCCGAAGGGGCGGTTGTCGAGGTGGGCAAACTGCCCGCACACCGAGCAGTACTGGCTGTGGAGCACGTTCCCGCAGTTCTTGCAGTGCGTGTACGGTGGCTTTACGGGGAGGTAGCGGTGCTTCCGGCGGCGCTTGAGGTACCGGTACCTAATAAATCGAATAGGCATAGGTTAGGTTAATTGTTATAGAAGGGTAAAAGTAGCGAATTTCTTTAATCGTACGCCGCTGCGGGGCTTCCTCGCTTCAGGAAATGATTTCCCAACGTTCGGAAGAGGTTTCCTTGCTTCAGAAAACGATTTCCCAACGTTCGGAAGAGGCTTCCTTGCTTCAGGAAATGATTTCCCAACGTTAGGAAATGGCTTCCCCGCTTCAGGAAATGATTTTCTAACGTTCGGAAGAGGCTTCCCCGTTTCAGGAAATGATTTCCTAACGTTTGGAAGAGGCTTCCCCGCTTCAGGAAACGATTTCCTGACGTTCGGAAGAGGCTTCCTTGCTTCAGGAAATGATTTCTTGACGTTCGGAAAGGGTTTCCCTACTTCAGGAAGCGATTTCCCCGTTCGGCGAAGGCTCTCTTTCCTCTGTCGAACAAGGCTGCACCTGCGCTATGGCGGATCGTGCAGGTTGATGGTTCGAATCCGGGATAGGCTTCGTATAAAAAAAGCACCGCCTTCTCAAACTGAAAATGGCGGTGCTTTATATTGAATTAATGGTATGAACTAAAAGTACTCAACGGGCTCCTCCTTGATGTCGGAGAGCAGGTTGTTGGCCAGGCGGCTTGCGCCCAGGCGGAAGTAGGTGTTGTTGAGCCAATCCTCGCCGAGCACCGTCTTCATGATGCCGTAGTAGGTAAGGGCATCGTTGGTGGTAACCACGCCGCCGGCAGGCTTGATGCCTACCATGCGCTCGGTGCGGTCGTAGTAGTCCTTCACGGCCTGCGCCATGACGTAAACGGCCTGTGGGGTTGCGCCCACGTTGATCTTTCCGGTAGAGGTCTTCACGAAGTCGGCACCAGCCTCCATGGCAATCAGCGATGCCAGGCGGATGGACGAGTAGGTGGGGAGCGCTCCGGTTTCGAGGATCACCTTTAGGTGGGCGTCGCCAATGGCGTCCTTCACCTGGGCAATCTCGTTGTAAACGGTTTCGTAGTCCTCCTCGAGGAATCGGCCCACCGACATTACGATATCCACCTCGTCGGCGCCCTCTTCGACGGCCATCTGGCTTTCCGAAAGCTTAATGTCGAGGAAGGTTTGCGAGTGGGGGAATCCGGCGGTAACGGTAGCAATCTTCACATCCTTTGCCTTAAGGTTCTTGCGCACCTCGTTGATGAGCGATGGGTAGATGCAGATGGCGCCCACGTTGGGCATATACGAAAAATCCTTTTGGAAGCGGCTCACCTTTTCGGCAAGGGTCTTTCCCGTTTCTAGGGTATCTGTTGTGTTTAGGCTGGTAAGGTCGATGCAGGAGAAGCAGGTCTTTAGCGCGTCGATGCTGCGCAGATCATCTAGCTTACTTTTGATGAGGTCTACCTCATATTCAACCTCGGCGTCGTTGACATCAAAGTCGTACAAGTCAAAAAAATCGTCGTCCATATAAGTTTAAAAATGCGATTGGGTCGCAAGATAGCAAAAATGTATGATGTGCGAAAAGGGATTTTTTATTCGGAACGGAGATCACGGATGGTCTTATTTCCAACTCCCTGTCTTCACCATCCGATCCAGCTGGAAGCTTATCCCGGCTCCGTAGAAGTAGTCGAGGCCCGAGTACGAGGGGTCGAGGTAGCACCCGGTGTCGAACCGAAACTGCATGCCGGGGTACACCTCCTTGTGGTAGGCGAACGTTCCGGTGAACACGTTTCGGGCCTTGGCAACGGGGGCAAGGCCGACATTTACGCTGCTGTATATGGGGTCGCCTAGGATGGTGTACACCATGTTCCCGAATAGGCAGCCCAGCTTCAGGTCTACCGCGTTGCTGCTCAGGAAGAGGGTGGACGAGAGCGCGCTCCTGCCCTTGGTTACTAGGCTGGAGCTTGCGTTGAAGCTCCCTCCGAACTTTATCGGCTGAATGAGCAGCCCCACCTTCGCCCCTCTGCTGTTGTACCTGTAGGCAAGCTGAATGCCGAGGCTGAGGTTCGAGTAGGTGTGCACCCGCTTGGTGGTGTCGCTCTTGTCGTTTATCTGGCCGCCGATGTGCTTAAACACGACCTGGAGGGGAATCATCACCTCCCAGCGCGAGCTGCTGGGGGTGAGCTGCGCCAGGATGGACCCTCCGGCGGTGAGCCGCTCCTGGTCGTTGTCGCCCTGGCGGATGTAGTTCTCCCAGCTAACCCATGCGTCGGCAAAGAGGCGCGAGCCGTAGTAGCGCAGCTGCAGGCCGTTCTCCTGGCGGTAGTCTATCTTGTAAAGCGGGTTGTAGAGCAGGTCGCTGAGCAGGTGCCCGTCGCGGTTCTCGATGGTGCCCACCTGCACGTAGAAGTTCTTCAGCGGCTGGTAGCGGGCAAAGAGTATCGGCGTGTTTTCGGTGAAGGGCTTGGTGCCCCAGTACTTGTTGAGGTGAACCCCTCCGCCGACGAGCAGCTGGCTTCCGAAGCTGGCCTGCACCGTTGGCATCAGCGAGAACCCGGGCTGGGTGTAGCCTTCGGCAAAGGGCTTAAAGTACTCGTAGTTGTAGAAGAACGACGATCCGTCGAGGTGGATGCCCACGCTGGCGGAGTCGGGCAGCCCCTTGGGCGATCGGGGGATGGAGAGCGGCTGCGCGCTGCCTGCGTGCGCGAGGCAGGCTAGTATGGCGAGGGTGATGGTACGCTTTAGCATGGATGGGTAGATTTGGCGGTAAAAGTAGGAAGAAATAGCTTGCATGAGGTCATGCAAGGGCTCCAAATGAATTTTTCGGCCTGACATGACCTCATGCAAGGGCTTCAAATCAGTTTTTGGTGCTTGCATGACCTCATGTAAGGGCTCCAAATGGTTTTTTGGTGCTTGCATGACCTCATGCAAGCATAAAAAATGGATTTTTCCCCCTTGCATGACCTCATGCAAGCAATTTGGCCCAGCTCCCCCGCTGGGCCGATCCCCCATCTTCCAATAACAGCTATTTACTGCTATTCGACCTGCAAAAAGCGGCCATTTGTCGGAACGGGTAGGTGTGGGTTGCGGCGTAAGGCTTATCTTTGCACGGCATCGTAAAACTATCATCCTGCATATGCTTAGAAAGCTGGAGCTAGATCGGATTCTTTCGGTCCTAGCCTTTACCCTTTCGCTGGCCGTTTACCTGCTAACCCTCGAGCGAACCGTTAGCCTTTGGGACTGCGGCGAGTTTATTGCTGCCGCCAACGGGCTACAGGTGGGCCACCCGCCTGGGGCGCCGCTGTTTGCCATGGTGGGGCGGCTGTTTGCCGCTATGGCCCCCAACGCGCAGAGCGTTGCGCTGTTCGTTAACGCCTTTTCGGCGCTGGTTAGCGCGCTTACCATACTCTTTCTCTACAAGTCGGTGGCGCTTCTCTTCGATATCACCCTAAAGGATGAGCTGCGGAAGAGGTGGATCGCCCAGCTGGCCGCCTTTGCTGCCGCCATGACCTTTGCCTTTACCGACACCTTCTGGTTTTCGGCCGTCGAGGCCGAGGTGTACGCCTTCTCGGCGCTGTTTACGGCGGTATGCTTTTGGGCTGCGCTCAAGTGGTACACCACCGAGGAGGGCAACATCAGCTCGCGCTGGCTGATCCTTATCGCCTACCTGTGCGGGCTATCCTACGGGGTACACCTGCTCAACCTGCTCATACTTCCAGCCATCAGCTACCTGGTAATCTCCCGATGCTACCACCTCACTTTTTGGAAGAAGGTGCTGGCCGTGGTGGCTAGCTCGCTGGCCGTTGGGCTGGTGCTCTACTTCTTTGTACCGTTTTTGCTGATGCTGATTTCGGGCGTCGAACTGCTGTTCGTTAATCGCATTGGGCTGCCCTACAACACGGGGACGCTCACGGGCGTTACGCTGATCTTCGCCGCCTTTGGCACCGGCATCTGGTACTCCTACCGGAAGGGGCACGCCAGGGCGATGACCTTCACGCTCAGCTTCGCCCTCTTCACCCTCGGCTTTGGCAGCTACGCGATGGTGCTCATCCGCGGCACGCAGAATCCGCCGATGAACCAGAACCAGGTGGACAACATCTTCAGCCTAAAGTCGTACCTCGACCGCGACCAGTACGGCGAGTCGCCGCTGCTCTACGGTCCCTACTACTCGGCTCCGGTAAAGGAGGTGGTCGACGATAAGCCCATCTACGTAAAGATCGATGGCCACTACGAGGTAAAGGGCTACACCCAGAAGAAGAAGTACTACGCCTCGCACTGCACCTTCTTTCCCCGCATCTACAGCGATAATCCCGACCATATTGCCGACTACCGCAGCTGGGCGATGATCGCCAAGGAGGATTCCGTTGCCTACGCCAAGCAGGGCGGCAAGGTGCTAAAGGCCATCAAGCCCACCTTTGGCGATAACCTCACCTTCTTTGGCGGCTACCAGATGTGGTGGATGTACTTCCGCTACCTGCTGTGGAACTTTGCCGGACGGCAAAACGATATACCCGGACAGGGCAACATCCTAAACGGAAACTGGATTAGCGGCATCCCCGTTCTCGACAACCTGCTGCTGGGGCCACAGGATGCGCTACCCGATTCGTACAAGAGCAACAAGGCGCACAACCGCTACTTCCTCATCCCGCTTATTCTCGGATTTTTGGGGATGTTCTACCAGTCGAAGCGGCACGAGGATGCCTTTCTGAGCACGCTGCTGCTCTTCTTCTTTACGGGGATTGCCATTGTGCTGTTCCTGAACCAAACGCCCGGTCAGGTGCGCGAGCGCGACTACGCCTACGTGGGCTCGTTCTACGTCTTCGCCATCTGGATTGGCTACGGGCTGGTGTATCTGGCAAAGAAGCTGGAGAAGGTAAAGCTCGCCAAGCTGCAGGCTGCCGTTGCGGTGGCATTCCTAGGCGTTCCAACCTTGGTGCTTGCCCAAAACTACGACGACCACGACCGTTCGGGTCGCAGCATCGCCCTGAACTATGCCAAGAACTTCCTGAACAGCGTTCCCACAAACTCGCTGCTGATGGTTTACGGCGATAACGATACCTTCCCGCTCTGGTACGCCCAAATGGTGGAGGGCATTCGTCAGGATGTAAAGGTGTTTAACAGCAACTACATGTACACCACCTGGAATCCTGTTCAGCTCGCCCAGAAGACCTACACCAACGATGCCTTTAAGCTGCGGGGTAAGGATATCTACGCCCTGCCCAACGAGCTGCGCTATGCGGTTTGCAAGGATTCGGCCATGCCGCCGGTGCCGCTGCACGTTGCCGTGCCTCAGCTGCTATCGGAGTATCCCGACAACCGCGTTGACTCGCCCTTCAGCGATGGCCGAAAGGTGCACTACCTTCCCCAAAAGGTTATCATACTACCGGGACTAACCGCCATTGATTCGTCGAACATCTACCTTGCCAACAACCAGCTCATCACCCGCGACCAGCTGGTGTACCTCGATATCATCAGCAACAACTACCTCTCGCGATCCATTAGTTTTGCGCAGACGGTACCTCCAGGTGGCTATAAACTGATAAAGAATCATCTCTTTAGGATAGGACTTAACAACCAGCTGGTAATTTGCCCTGCCGATAGCGCCGAAAAGGTGAGCCGCAGGGCCACCATAGCGTCGTATAGCTACCTGATGAAGGGCTTTACCGCGGATAAATTCGACAAGTCGAGCTACTACGACGATTTCAGTAAGCGCCTCGTGTCGGGCTACCGTGTTGCCTTCATCAAAACGGCCAAGAGCCTCCTGGCGATGGGCGATACGGCACGGGCCTCAGCGCTCACCGATCGATGCCTCAAGGTTATTCCTGTTGATATCATTCCTCTAGGATTTCGGCAGGGCGAAATGGTCGATCTGTTGCTGACGCTCAACAAAGATGTAACGGCCCGTAAGCTGATTAACTACCTGATGAAGGATAACCTGCAGTTGCTTACCTTTATCGGCAAGCTGAATTCGTACCAAAAGAGCTATGTCTTAAACGAAAAAGCGTTAGCTTTGCAGAATCTGAATAGTATGGCCAAAGCAGCCAGGGAGCACGGTGACACCGATGTAGCCCTGAAGCTCGAGTTGGCAATTGCCCAATACGACAAGTAGCCTATGTACTTTAGACCGCCAAAATTTTTAACGAAGCTCTTCCCCAGCTTCATCTGGAGTTTCCCGGATGAGACAGATTCCGTATTCCTCACCTTCGACGATGGTCCCAACCCCGAGGTAACCCCGTGGGTGCTGGAGCAGCTGCGCAAGTACAACGCCAAGGCAACGTTCTTTTGCTTGGGGAAAAACGTGGAGATGTACCCCGAAACCTTTAAGATGATTCTCGACGAGGGGCATGCCGTAGGCAACCATAGCTATAGCCACCAAAAGGGGTGGAGCATGAGCGTAGGCAGTTACATTCAGGATATCGATTTGGCCGATGCCTTAATACACTCTACGCTGCTTAGGCCACCATACGGCCGCGTGAAGCCTTCGCAGGCAAAGGTGCTTGCCGAGCGCTACAAGATTATCATGTGGGACACGCTTAGCCGCGACTACAGCCGCACGCTATCGCGCCGAGGCTGCGCAAACAACGTGATCAAGGTGGTACGCCCCGGCGCCATCATCGTATTCCACGATTCGTTTAAGGCCGAGAAGAATCTCCGCTATGCCCTTCCCCGTGTTCTCGACTACATCCAGAACGTGAAGGGGTATAGAATGAGGAGCATTGAGTATTGATACCGTAGAGACGCGATTTATCGCGTCTTAGAGAAGCTAGAGATTTAGACAAAGGCAGCCCCAAGCGCCTGATCCCCTCCTTGGAGGGGTAGGGGTGGGTTGGGGCGCAAATAGAAAAGGGAATTTGTTTAAGGAGAATGTTGGGTTTGTTTAACCCACCCCCTGCCCCCTCCCAAGGAGGGGATAAAGTGCACCTAAGCAGATTTTGTCTACCATCTAACGTCTAATATCTAGCATCTAAAATTAGCATACAACGATAAAACCTTTACGATGAGAGTTCTTTTATTGGGTTCAGGTGGAAGAGAGCATGCCTTTGCCTGGAAGATTGCACAAAGTCCGAAGCTAACCAAGCTCTTTATTGCACCTGGTAATCCAGCCACTGCAGCGCTTGGCGAAAATGTGGCCATCAGCGCCACCGATTTTGACGCCCTAAAGGAATTCAGCCTAAAGGAGCATGTCGATATGATTGTGGTTGGCCCCGAAGATCCACTGGTAAAGGGTATATACGACTACTTTACGGGCAACGAAGCCACCAAGCACATCGCCGTTATTGGCCCATCGAAGCTTGGGGCCGAGCTCGAGGGCAGCAAGTCTTTCTGCAAGGCCTTTATGGTACGTCACGGCGTTCCAACAGCTGCCTACCAATCCTTCACAAAGGAGACATTGGCCGAAGCCTACCAATTTCTCGAAGGGCTTAAGGCTCCTTACGTGCTTAAGGCCGATGGCCTAGCAGCGGGCAAGGGTGTGCTAATCATCGACGACCTGCATGAGGCAAAGGACGAGCTCGCCAAGATGTTCGACGGTAAGTTTGGTGCAGCCAGCAGCCGAGTGGTTATAGAGGAGCACCTTAAGGGAATCGAGTGCTCGGTGTTCGTGCTTACCGATGGCAAGTCGTACAAGATACTTCCCGAAGCTAAGGACTACAAGCGCATTGGCGAGGGCGATACCGGGCTAAATACCGGCGGTATGGGTGCCGTTTCGCCAGTTCCATTTGCCGATGAAGCTTTCATGGAAAAGGTACGGACCCGTATTGTGGAGCCTACCATACGGGGGCTGCAAAAGGATAACATCACCTACAAGGGCTTTGTCTTCATAGGGCTGATGAACGATGGCGGCGAGCCAAGCGTCATAGAGTACAACGTGCGCATGGGCGACCCCGAAACCGAGGTGGTGCTTCCCCGCTTGGATGCCGACATCCTCGACCTGTTCGAAGGTGTTGCCAACGGAACGCTCGACAGCAAGTCGTTTGGCATAAAGCCAGAATCGGCTATTACCGTGGTATGCGTGTCGGGTGGCTACCCCGAAGATTATGGGAAAGGCTACCCCATCTGCCTTCCAGCACAGTCGGACAGCATCATCTTTCATGCTGGAACCACCACCAAGGATGGGCAGCTGGTAACCTCGGGGGGGCGCGTGCTTGCCGTAACCTCGTTGGGCAGCAGCAAGGAGGAGGCGTTGGCTAAATCGTACGCCACCATCGCCAACATCTCCTTCGAGAAGAAGTACTTTAGGCGCGATATTGGTCAAGACTTATAATTAGCGGAGTCATGCTGGTTAAATTTTTTCGTAAGGATACCATTCAAGTTTATGCAACGTTTGTCGTAATATCCGTAGCGCTTTGGGTTAAGTCGCTTATGGGGATTGGCGAGTGGGAGCCGCTCCGAACCCTTGAGTACGGAACCCCGGTGGAGCTGCTGATTAACCGATTTGGCATTGCCTTCCCCATGCTATCTTCCACTCTGGCTTTTGTGGTAGGCATTGTTGTTATCTTAATGATGCATCGGCTCAACAACCGATACATCTTTATGCCTCAGCGTAGCGTTATCCCGATACTGCTCTTTGTCGTCATCAGCTTTTCGTTTATCTCGCTGCAGCACCTTACAGCGGCACTTGTTGCCATGCCGCTGCTGATTCTGTCGCTCAACAGCATCTTTGCCTCGTACCGAAAGGACTATGCCGAGGGAGAATTCTTTCTTGCCTCCTTCTTTATTGGGCTAGCATCTATCGTATACCTGCCATCGATGGTCTTCATCCTGATGGTGATCTTTTCGATACTCGTTATGCGTCCGTTTAGCTGGCGCGAGTGGGTTACCATGCTGGGTGGGCTTATCGTTCCGCTGCTGTTTCTGGTAACCTTCTACATCTTTTTTGATGACGACGCGCTGGAGCACCTGCGCATGTTTGACCCCTCGAAGGTGATTGCGGCAATTCCCAAGAAGATGAACAGCTTCTTTGGCTACGGATTCCTGGCGGTGCTCACCGTTGCTGCCATATACGCAACCTTCTTTATCATTAGCTGGGTTGGCACGCAGAAGGTTCGCACCAACAAGATATTCCTCATATTCTACTCGATGATTGCGATTGGCGCTGCTGCCTACTTTGTAGTTCCAACGGTTTCGAAGGAGATTATGCTGATCGTATCCCTGCCGCTGAGCTACATCCTAGGGGTGTTCCTCACCTTTACCCGGCGCACCTTTATTGCTGATGCCATCCTGATGGTCATTCTTACGCTTACGGTGCTGCTGCAGCTCTTCGTGGAGTAATCGACCCGCATTACAATATTTACCGTAGGGAGGAACAGGCCGATGCTTGTTCCTCCTTTTTTTATCGCAATATCAACCTAGAAGGCGAAACGGACCTATCGCAGATGGTTTGATGCTCCATCGTACATCACGCTGAACTATTTTAGCAGAATTGGCAAATGCTGTTGGAAATCATCAGGGTGCTACAGGATAATCCACTGCTAATTTCTCTTAACACCCCTTTTATTTGGCGGTGGGATGCTTAATTTGCGGTTATCAACAATATCCACATGAGCAATTATCCTACCATTCTCCCCATTCTAGTGGTGCTCGTCATTAAACCAGTGGCGGTGTGAGAACGGTGTGTGGTTAACGATATCACGAGCCTTTCTCACACGCTGAGGGAGGCTCTTTTAGTAAAGAATAAACACTTTTCCGATGAAGATTAGCTTACGAAGCGAGACGTCGACGCAGGGGCGCCGCATGGCCGGAGCCCGAAGCCTATGGCGTGCAGCCGGCATGAAGGAGGAGCAGATAGGCAAGCCTATCATAGCCATTGTTAACTCGTTTACCCAGTTTGTGCCCGGGCATACTCACCTGCACGAGGTGGGCCAGATGATGAAGCGGCTCATCGAGGAGCAGGGGTGCTACGCTGCCGAGTTCAACACCATTGCCATAGACGATGGCATTGCCATGGGTCACGATGGCATGCTCTACTCGCTGCCCTCGCGCGATATCATTGCCGATAGCGTGGAGTACATGGTAAACGCCCACAAGGCCGACGCCATGGTGTGCATCAGCAACTGCGACAAGATTACCCCCGGCATGCTGATGGCCGCCATGAGGCTGAACATCCCCACCATCTTCGTATCGGGTGGGCCGATGGAGGCGGGCAAGTACAAGGATAGAAAGTACGACCTGGTTGATGCCATGGTGATGGCCGCCGACGATAAGGTGGCCGCCGAGGATATCGATGCCATAGAGCGATCGGCCTGCCCTACCTGCGGATCGTGCTCGGGCATGTTCACCGCCAACTCCATGAACTGCCTGAACGAGGCCATTGGCCTAGCGCTTCCCGGAAACGGAACTGTGGTGGCTACCCATATCAACCGAAAGAGGCTATTCGAGAAGGCCGCCAAGCTCATCGTCGAGAATACCTGGAGGTACTACCGCGATGGCGACGAGCGGGTGCTACCTCGCAGCATTGCCACGCGCGAGGCGTTCCAGAACGCCATGTCGCTCGACATTGCCATGGGCGGATCGACCAACACCGTGCTGCACATCCTAGCCGTTGCCCACGAGGCCGAGGTCGACTTCACTATGGCCGACATCGACGCGCTATCGCGCCGCGTGCCCGTGCTCTGCAAGGTGGCCCCCAACACGCCCAAGTACCACATCGAGGATGTGAATCGCGCCGGGGGTATCCTCGGAATCCTTGGCGAGCTGGAGCGTGGTGGGCTTTTACACACCGACGTTCCGCGTGCCGATGGGCTAACGCTGGGCGAGGCCATCAACCAATTTGATATTATGCGCCCAACGGCCTCTGCCGAGGCCTTCGAGCTGGCCAAGAGCGCCCCTGCTGGGGTAAAGAACCTGGTGATGGGGTCGCAGGACTGCACCTGGGAGCCCGATAGCGATCGCGCTGAGGGGTGCATCCGCAGCATAGAGAACTGCTACTTCCGCGATGGAGGCTTGGGCATCCTCTTCGGCAATATCGCCAGCAAGGGGTGCGTGGTGAAGACGGCTGGGGTCGACCCCTCCATCTTCCAGTTCGCGGGGCCAGCTGTGGTGTGCGAGTCGCAGGAGGAGGCGTGCGAACTGATCCTTGGCGGGCGAGTAAAGGCGGGCAACGTGGTGGTGATCCGCTACGAGGGTCCCAAGGGTGGCCCCGGCATGCAGGAGATGCTCTACCCAACATCATACTTGAAATCGATGGGCCTTGGCAAGGCTTGCGCGCTGATTACCGACGGCCGCTTTTCGGGTGGTACCTCGGGGCTATCCATCGGTCACGTATCGCCCGAGGCGGCCAGCGGCGGCGAGATTGCCCTTATCCGCGATGGCGATATCATCGAGATCGACATCGCCCAGCGCTCCATCAGCGTAAAGATTAGCGAGGGCGAGCTGATGATCCGTCGCATCGAGGAGGAGGCCCGCGGAAGGAACGCCTACACGCCCCACAGCCGCAACCGTACGGTGTCGAAGGCGCTGCGCCAGTACGCCCACTTCGTTTCCTCGGCCGACCAAGGTGCCGTACGATTGATCGACTAGAACCGCATCCGCATATACCGTAAGCCCCTCCGAAGCGTACGCTTGGAGGGGCTTTTTCTTGCGATGGGCGTTCCCCATCACTAGCCGATTGCGCCCCTTCGGGGCTAGTAGGATGCTTGTAATACCTAGCCCTGTAAGGGCGTTATCTAGTAGCGCGGGGTAACGCCCCGCGCGTATTTATTACGATTTCTGCCAATCGTAGGCGCTGCATCGTTAACCGATGGCCTCTTTCTGCTGTAGCCTATGCCAGCTTGGCTCAGACACCTTGATGTCGTGCGCTTGGTTGCTGGCCGATGCGCTTAGGAACAGCTGGCTCCTGCGCTTGTTGTACGCCTCTATCTCCGAGAGCAGGGAGTCGCGGGTGGTGCACTTCCATATCGCGAAGATCGCCTGGGCACGAAGCACCCGGACTTCATTCTCGTACTCCACGATGGGCGTATCCTTCTCGGAGCTCCAAAAGCGGCTGTCCTTATCCACCGTGTAGCCAATCATCTCTTCGTAAAGCGTGCTGTTGTGGCTATCCTTGAAGAAGTACACAACGAGGTGCTCAATTTCCGCATTGGCTCGTTCACGGTCCTTGTCCGATAGGTTTTTTGATGTGATCTTGAAGTCGGTGAGGGCGAGCATCCGATTTAGGGTGGCGAGCGACGAAAGGTCTTGGATCTGCTGTTTCTTCTGGCTGTCCTCCTCCGTGCTGCTTGGCAGCCCAGCAGCCTCCTGCCGAATGCCTACGAGGGCAGTTCCTACCAGTAGAAGTGCGAAAATGTGTTTTAGTGTCATGTATGCTGAATGATTTATTCGGCGAATATGGTGCATTCTTCTCAGAAATAGAAATGGCGATGTGGCTGCCCTTTTTTGATGGAGATATTCCTCGCCATATCGCGATGGGCGTTACCCATCGCTAGCCGATTGCGCCCCTTCGGGCTGTGTAATGGATAGCCCCGAAGGGGCGTAATCCGGTAGCGTGGGGTGTAGCCCCGCGCGATGAGTACGCAGCCCCTCCATCCGTTGGCCGCACCCCACCGCGTTGGTGCGGCCAAGTAGGCAGCATCCAGCTGCAGCTTACCCTGTAGGTGTGCAAGGTGAAGATCCACCGGGGTACTCGTGCTTTGCCAGCCTGCAAAATAAAGAACCCTCGGGGTCTTTATTTCTTATCGACGTGCAAAATGAAGATACCCCAGGATATCGAAACTTTGCAGGCTTGCAGAATGCAAATACCTTGGGGTACTTTCATTTTGTCGATATGCAAAGTAAGAATACCCCGAGGAACTACCATTTTGTAGATCTGCAAAATATAGAAACCCTGGGTTTCTTCTATTTTGTAAGGCTGCAAAGCACGAATACCCTGAGGTATCATCATTTTGCAGTAGTGCAAGGTGGAGGTACCCCGACGAATTTCGGCTTGGCAACGATTGGCAATTGAAAAAAGTTTACAATCTTTACGTTCAGCGCCGTTAGCAAGCCCACGACAGCCGCTTGGGGTGTTACCGCCACCTGAAGGAATCGGCCCAAGCGCGGAGAGATATTAACCTAACAATCGTTTTCGTATGGTACGCATTACATCGTTCAACCTAAAGAAGCTGCACCGGAGGGAGCTCCGATCGCTGGCCATGTTTGTCACCGATAGGGTGGAGGTGCTGCTGCCGGGCAGCCACATTCCCAGGGCCATGGTGGAGCAGCTTCAGGCGGCCGGGGTGGTATTCGACGCCTCGACGGGGCCCGATACCAACCCGCTGGAGACAAAGGAGCAGCATGCGCTCTATGCCCTATGCGTGGCCTCGTCGCGCGAGCTACGGGGGCTGGTGGAGTCGGCCCTGCTGCGGAGGCAGGAGGATTTGCAGAGGGCGGGAAGGATGGTGCTTAGGGCCATTAAGCGGCGGGCTAAGAACCCGCGACGGCTGGCGATACCCGTGGGGGTGGAGGCCATGCGCCAGCTCGCTAACGACGTTAGGGAGTCGCCCGAGCTGGCCGCTGCCGTTGCCGCCATCGGCGCCACCGAGGTGGTGGAGCGGATGGAGCAGGAGGCCTCTGCGTGCGGCGCCTACTGGACGAAGATCCGCGACGGCAGGGCTGGCGGCATCTCCAGCATGGAGGCCACGCGGCGGCTACGCTCCGCGCTGAGTAGGGTGTTCCGCTACCTTAACTCCATGGCCGACTACGATGCCGAGGTGTGCAAGACCATTGCGGAGATCAACGCGGTGGCCGAGCCCTTTGTGGTTACCCTCAAGAGCCGCGCTACCATCAGGGCGAAGAAGAAGAAGGAGGCCGAGGAGGCGCCGAAGCTGGCGGACGTGCTTCAGCAGCAGCCATTGGAAGATGCCGTGCCTACTCAGGTAGGGTAGGCCATCGGCCCACAATTAGAACTGATACCGCTGCTACAGCGTAAACCGCCAGTGGATATCCCGCCACTCCTTGGCGGCGTAGCCAATGCCAATTCGGGGCGTGGTCTTATAGTACCCCACCGTGGGGGCATCCTCTATCCATAGCCGCTCGGAGGTGGCGAGATCCTCGCCGTAGAACGATTTATCCAATGCCAGCGCCTTGGCAAGCTTTCCCGGCCCATTGTACGCTCCGGCTCCTCGTATGAGGATGGCCTCGGGGAAGTCGTGGCTGCCGGTAACCACGTTCAGCATCCAGTACATTCCGTATATTAAGTACATGTACACCACGCCGCCCTGCTGGTACATCACCGAGTTGCGGGCGGTGCGGCCAAAGCGGGCGTGGCAGGCCAAGTCCTCCTCGCCGCGGTAGGCCTCCACCTCGTTAATGGTTAGGCGCAGCAGGGTGCCATCGTCGAGCCGCCTGACCAGCGGCTTCCCCAGCAGCAGGGGGGCAATGGTGAGCACCTCCTGCTGGTAGAATTCTCTGGCGAGCCTGTCGGGGTTCTGTTGGATATCCGAGCAAATCATCAGCTAAAATTTGAACTATTAAAAGTAAGTAAAGTTGTACTTATATCAAGTACCACTTATAAAACCAGCTCTAATGCTTTACGATTTATCCGACCTACATCGCTACTCGAAGGGCGATAGCGGCTTTGAAGGCGACCTGCTTCAGGCTTTTCTCGATCAGGCATCAGCGTTTATCAGCCAGGTTAACGGGCTAACGGCTTGCAGTAGGCTGGCCGAGGTGGGCAGGGCTGCGCATAAGTTTCGCTCGTCGATCTCCTTTTTTGGGATGGAGGCGATACGCGCCGAGCTGGAGCTGCTGGAGGGCTGCTGCAACGAAGATGGCCGTCAGGAGCACGCCCTGAAGCTCTACTTCTCGGTAAAGGCGCAGTTGCAGCAGGTGATCCCCAAGATAGAAAAGGAGCGAAGGCGCTGCAGGCAAGCGCAGAGCCGAGGCTTGCTCCCATTGTCCAACAGTAAGAATGGTTAAATAATGGGTGAGAAAAAGGGAAAGTAGCCCATCAGCTTGTTTATGAATGAAGATTCTGAACCATAAAGAGTGAGGTGGCAAGTGCCGTGAGGCGTAGGGATGCTTCTGCAAGAAGCTTGGTAGGTAGAGGGCACTTGCCCATTTCACTTTCTAGAAGGAGTAAAAGCCACTTATGAGTAGCAACAAATCGAGTAGTAGAGAGCCCCAAGAAAGGCTGCGGATAGCCATCGAAGCGCGGCGCATATTCAACCCCTACAAGCGGGGGATGGATGTGGTTGCCCTGGAGATGATCCGCCAGCTGCAGCGGATGGATACCTATAACGAGTACTTCATCCTTACCCGAAAGGATGCGGATGTGTGCCTCTCCGAAACCGCCAACTTCCATATCGTCTACCTAACGGGATTTTGCTACCCCGTGTGGGAGCAGCTGTCGCTGCCCAAGTGGGTGCGGCGAAATAAACCCGATATTCTGCACTGTATGTCGAATACTGCGCCGCTACATGTTCGGTGTCCGCTGTTCCTTACGCTGCACGACCTCGCTTTTCTAGAGCGTAACGTCGGCACGTTGCCCCAGCGCTTGGGTAACATCTACCGCAGCATGGTAGCGCCGAGGGCTGCCCGTAGGGCTAAGGTGGTATTTACCGTATCAAAATACCAAAAGGAGAGCATCAAGCAGCGGCTCAGGCTACCCGACGAAAAGGTAAAGGTGGTTTACAACGGCGTACCCTCCCGTTTCTTCGAGCAGGCACAGCCCGATTTGAGGTGGGAGGTACAGCAAACCTACGGCCTGCCCAGCCGCTTCATCCTTTTTCTAGGAAATACGGAAACCCGAAAGAACCTGAAGGGGGTGCTATCGGCATACGCCATGCTGCCTGAGATGATGGATGAAGACATCCCCGACTTGGTAGTAAGCGGCGTTACACCACGACATCTTGCTAAGGTGCTTCGGCATTTAGGGCTGGCATCAGCGGCACCTCGGATAAAGGAGGTGGGCTACATCAGCGCAAGCCACCTTCCGGTGGTGTACCAGATGGCGGAGATGCTGCTATTCCCATCCTACTCGGAGGGGTTTGGGCTGCCAATTATCGAGGCAATGGCTTCGGGCATACCCGTAGTTACCTCGAATGTTACCGCCATGCCCGAGGTGGCTGGCGATGCTGCGCTGCTGGTGAGCCCATCGCTATCTCCGAATATTGCCAAGGCAATGGAGCTGCTGCTTACCACCGTTACGCTACGCGCCATCCTTGTACAAAAAGGATTGGAACGGGTTAAGCACTTCGGCGGACCAGAGCAGGCGCAAAAGGTGCTAAGCAGCTACCTGTGCTTGGGGAATAGCGCTGTGGCGAGTGGTTCCCCTGAGGATGCAAACCATTATGCGAGGTGAAACCATACGGATAAATATCAATACAGATGAAGCAGGGGAGTGGTGAGGCAAGATATTGTAGCGCGATTAGAGCGGGAAGGGTAGAGCTTGCCTCGTTTACAGAGGTTGAAAGGCATACGGTTTCCATACTCGTTGCCGAGGATAATGTCATCTACCAAAAGCTGATGCAAAAGCTCTTATCCTCCTATGGCTATTCCGTCCGCATAGTAGATAATGGGGCCGATGCATTGCAGGCTCTCGAAAGTAGCCGGTACGATTTCGTATTCATGGATCTGCAGATGCCCGTGATGAACGGGCTGGAGGCCACCCGTCGGATCGTCTCGCGCTTCAAGGATCGGCGCCCCGTGATTATTGCCATGACGGCGAGCTCGCTTGGCGATGATAGGAATGCCTGCTTCGAGGCCGGTGCCGACGATTACGTGTGCAAGCCTATCCTGAGCGAGACTCTCGTGCAGCTGATTGCCAAGTGGCATAGGGTGGGGGCGTAATGCCATGGCTTGCTATCCTGATGAACCCCTCTGGCGATAGCCTAACCTACCTCTGGCGATAGCCTAACCTACCTCTGGCGATAGCCTAACCTACCTCTGGCGATAGCCTAACCTACCTCTGGCGATAGCCTAACCTACCTCCATCGATAGCCTAACCTATCTCCATCGGTAGCCTAACCTACCTCCGTCGATAGCTTCACCTACCTCCGACGATAGCCTAACCTATCTCCGACGGTAGCCTAACCTATCTCCGTCGATAGCCTATCCTACCTCCGACGGTAGCTTCACCTACCTCCGTCGATAGGCAAACCTACCGACGACGATAGCCTCAGCTATCAAAAATGACATCCTCTACATCCCTATTGGCAAAAAAAAGGTCCGCCTTCCGGCAGACCTTTTTCGGTATAATGCTTTGGGTGGGTTACTCCACGATGTTCATCTCGTCAACCAGGTGCTTGGCGCCGGCAAACTTGTCCATGATGAAGAGCACGTAGCGGATATCCACGTTGATGGTGCGCTGCAGCTGAGGCTCGAAGGCGATGTCGCCGCTCATGGCTTCCCAGTTGCCGTCGAAGGCAAGACCGATAAGCTCGCCCTTAGCGTTCATGATGGGGCTACCCGAGTTACCTCCGGTGATGTCGTTGGTCGATAGGAAGGCAACCGGCATCTTGCCGTTCTTCATGGCGTAGCGGCCGAAGTCCTTGGCGTTGTAAAGCTCCTTCAGCTTAGCAGGAACAACAAACTCCCAGTTGGAGGGGTCTTCCTTCTCCATTACCCCATCGAGGGTGGTGAAGTAGTCGTAGTGAACGGCATCGGCAGGGATGTAGTCGAGCACGTTGCCGTAGGTGAGGCGCATGGTGAAGTTGGCATCGGGGTAGTGGGGCTTATCCTTATCCATCTCGAGCAAGCCGGCGATGTAGAGGCGCTGGCCCTTTCCAAACTTCTCGTTGAATGGGGTGATGTTTTCGGACAGCTCGCGGGCAACGGTGCTGATGCTTTGGGCAGCCTTGTAGATGGGGTCGTTCTTAACGGCATCAGCGGTTGGGTTAGCGAGAAATGCACCGAAGGCCTTTTTGTTGGCGAAGATTGAGCTAGCGTAAAGGTCGTTTACGTAGGCCTCGATGTTGTTGTTGTACTTCGACTCGATGTCGGCGTAAAGGGTAGGCAGGAACTTGGCAGGAACATCCTTCTTGTATAGGGTGAACATGGCCACGGCCACCTTCTTGTCGAGCGCCTCGTTGTAGTCCTTGTAGAAGTCGTTGGTAGACTCCTTAATTTTGGATAGATCCTCCTTGGCTTCTATCGCTTTCAGCAAGCCGGCGGCGTAGCGCGATGCGGCTCCGATAGCTTCGATCCCCCTAATGCTCTCGCCAATGTACTGGATGGCGCTGTTGTACTCGTTGCGACCTTCTACCGCCTCCTTGATGAGGGCTAGCGCGTTGCCGTAGGTAGCCACTCTTTCGGGCGACTGGTTAACCCAGCTGGTGAAGGCTGCCTCTTGTGCCTCCTTCTTGTCGTGAACCTTTAGGCGCTTAAGGCCGCGGCTCATGCCGATTGAGTTCTTCCAGTAGTTTGATGAGCTGGCATACTTCGATGCGTACTGGATGCGGATGGTGTCGTTGGCCTGCATATCCTTTATCCAAATATCCTGACGGATGCCGCGGATCTTGATGCGGTTGGGGTTGGTGATGCTGAGCACCTCGTTAATCTCCCAAGAGGTCATGTAGCGGTTGGTGCGTCCTGGGTGACCCATGATCATGGTGTAGTCGCCCTTGTTAACGCCCTTAAGCGATACGTTGAGGTGCTTCTTGGGCTTCAGCGGAACGTTGTTGGCCGAGTAGTCGGCGGGGTTGCCATCCTTGTCGGCGTATACGCGGAACACCGAGAAGTCGCCGGTGTGGCGGGGCCACATCCAGTTGTCGGTGTCGGCGCCAAACTTGCCGATTGATTCGGGAGGCGTGCCTACCAGGCGAACGTCGGTGTAGGTCTTGTACACGAATAGGTAGAACTGGTTGCCACCGTACATTGGCGTTACCTGTCCACGGATGAACTTGCCCTTGGTAACCTCCTCCGAAAGCTTCTTGCTGAGGTCGGCGATGGCTTTAACGCGGTCTGATTCGCTCATGCTTGGGGTAAGTACGTCGTTGAACTTGGCGGTTACATCCTCGATGCGCTCGAGGAAGGTAACGGTAAGTCCAGGTGATGGAATTTCTAGCTCCTTGGTCTTTGCCCAGAAGCCATCCTTTAGGTAGTCGTGCTCTACGGTGCTATGCTGCTGAATGGTGCCGTAGCCGCAGTGGTGGTTGGTGAGCACAAGGCCTTGGTCGGAGACGATCTCGCCCGTGCAGCCACGCCCAAAGATGACGATGGCATCCTTCAGGCTGCTCTTGTTGATGCTGTAGATATCTTCGGCCGAGAGTTTAAGCCCTGCCTTCTTCATATCCTTCATGTTGAGCTTTTCGATGAGCGGAAGTAGCCACATTCCCTCGTCGGCTCTAAGGGTGGTTGTGCCTAAAAGCAGCAACGCCACTAGCAAGAAGCTAATTTTCCTCATAAGTTGAGATTTTATTTATGGTTCTTAATTGTTCCTCTGGGTGATTAACAACTTTCAATTTGACACATCTTAGGGTGAAACCTTGTTGAAGGTCTCATGCTACCGACGTGTTTTTATTTTAATTGTTACATGTTCTTTTGAACCTCGAATGATTTAAAGACAATGTCGATTTGAACTTGTTCGATTACTTAAAAACTTAGCGACAGCTGCTCGTTGGTAAGGCGGAAGCTGCGGCGGTGGTAGCAGGTTATGCCGTTTTGGGCGATGGCCTCGCGGTGCTTCTTGGTGGGGTATCCCCGGTTGACGTCCCAGCCGTAGACGGGGTACTCGGTGTGCAGCTGCTCCATCAGCTCGTCGCGGAAGGTTTTGGCCAGCACCGATGCGGCGGCAATGCTGGCGTACTTACCGTCGCCACCCACCACGCACTGGTGGGGGATGTCGCGGTGCTTCTTAAAGCGGTTGCCGTCAATCAGCAGGAATTCGGGCTTAAGCTTTAGGTCATCGGTAGCCTTTTGCATGCCGAGTATGGATGCGTTGAGGATGTTGATCTGGTCGATGGTTTCGTTGTCGATAACGGCAACGGCCCAAGCAAGCGCCTGCTCGCGAATCTGAACCTTTAGGATTTCGCGTACCTTATGGCTAAGCTTCTTGGAGTCGTTTAGCAGCGGCATATCGAAGCTAGGTGGAAGGATGACGGCAGCGGCAACAACAGGACCTGCCAGGCAGCCACGTCCGGCCTCGTCGCATCCGGCTTCCAAAACTCCTTCGTTGAGGAAGGGGAGCAGGCCTTCGCCCTTTACTCTATTGCTTTTTGAATGGTGCTCCAAAGCGTACTTGCGGTATTATCCCAGTTAAACAGCTTGCCTCGTTCGAACGACTTTGCGGCCATCTCGTTTCGGAAGCTGTAGTCGTTGGACATCTTAATCATTGCATTCTTGATGGCGGTTATCGAGAAGGGGTCAACCAGTACGGCGGCGTCGCTGGCCACTTCGGGCAGCGAGGTTACCGACGAGGTGATGATGGGCACGTTGGCTTTCATGGCCTCGACGAGTGGAATCCCGAATCCTTCGAAGATGGGAACAAAGATGAGCGCCTCGGCGGCACCAACTGCCTTCGAGAGGTGCTCGTTGGAGAGCCATCCGGTAAAGATAACCTCCGACTTGTGGTGCATCTCGCGGTATATCTTCTCGGCCTTGGACGATTTGAACCTTGGGTTGCCCACCATCAGCAGCTTGTAGTTCGATGGCACCTCGTCCTTGAAGCGGTCGAAGGCGCGGAGCATGCGGCCCACGTTCTTGCGCGGATGGATGGAGCCAACATACACGAAGTAGGGGCAGCCATCGGTAAGATCGAAGCGGAGGTCGTCGATTTGCTTTTGGGTGAGGGGGGCAAATATAGGATCGGCGGCGTTGTAGGCCACGTCGATCTTGTGGGGCGATATCTTGTAGGTTCCGCAGAGGTCCGACTTCGAGAAGTTCGAAACGGTGAGGATGCGGTTGGCCCTTTCGGCAAAGCGGGGAAAGAAGCGCTGAAAGTATTTCCTTCTTGCCCAGCTTTCCAGCTCGGGGTAGTGCTCGAAGCTCAGGTCGTGGATTACGGCAACCTGCGCGGTGGGCACCGATAGCGATAGGAATCCGTCGGGGGCAACAAACACATCGGGCTTAATCTTCTTAAGCTGGTCGGCGAGCAAGATCTCGTGCCAGTACCACCACATGAGCGGATGCCTTGCTGGTGGGCTAATTACTATGGGCTCGACATTCTTGCCGTAGATATGGTAAGGCTCGTAGCTTTTGTCGAAGATGAAGTAGAACTGGTGCTCGGGGTGAGCCTTTACAATCCTGCTAAACGTTTCGTACATAAATCTACCTACTCCATCGCTGTTGCCCTTTAAGAGGGCTTTAGCGTTAACCGCTATTTTCATTGACCTTGGGTAAACAAAATTTGCTCAAATATAAGCTTTTCTAGGCTGATTGTGAATGGATAATTTTTTATGCTAGGGGTATCTTGTGGCTTGGTAGAAAGTCAGGAATTTCTCTTAAAAAATACAGAGTTAGCATCTAGTAGAGGCGATGACTTTATAAAGAGAAACTCATCTTCTTTTCTGTTCTTTTTGTAGGGCAAAAAGAACGAAAAACCCTTGGCACGAATTAACTCGCTCGGTCGCGGTGGAATGTCGCCATCTCAAATGATTGCTTCTAGTCCTTTCATCGCTGATGCGTCTATTGGCGCTGTAGCAGCTCCGCTCGCTCGAACAGAATTCGTGCCAGTCTGGTATGGCTGCGCCATGGTGTTTACGGGGAAACGTTATCCTACTTTGATTGGCTTGTCCGCCGTTGGTTTGTTGTTCTTCCAATAATCGTTTTATCCAAATTCTGAAAGCGAAATGGCTTGGTAGAAAGCGCATCGGCCTTCTGCCCCAAAACGTCTGGTACCCACCCCTACCCCTCCCGAGGAGGGGATAATGCAGCTAGGCTAAGCGTATCTGCTTAGCCTAGCTTCGCGTGCATCTGCGGAGCTATCTTCTTCCCTCCATCTACTTCTCGGCTTTCTGCTTCTGGGCATCCTCCGGTAGATCGACGGGCGCAAGTAGCGGAGCCTTACCCCTAAAGGCGCGAATCCAGATGGGTAGGGCATCAGCAATAATTACAACTACGCTGATGAGGATTACCCCGGTAAGCAGCAGGTTGATGAGGCCGCTGGTGAAGGTGGCGGGGTCGAGTACCTGCGGGATGTAGAGGTTGATGGTGTTGAGCGCTCCGGCGTAGATGGTGGTGACGCCCACAAAGGCCATCGGAACGAGGGTGATCCAGGCGTACCGCTTCTGGCCCTGGTTGATGAGGTAGGTGGTGCCCACGGCTAGGGCGATGGTGGCGAGCAGCTGGTTGGCGGTGCCGAACATCGGCCAGATGGTGGAGACGCTTCCGGTGTAGATGAAGTATCCCCAGAAGAAAACCACCAGCGCGCTGGCGATGAGGTTGCCCGGAAGCGACGACGACTTACCGAAGGGCTTGTACACCTTGCCCATGATGTCCTGGAGCAGGAAGCGGGCGATGCGGGTGCCGGCGTCGATGGTGGTGAGGATGAAGAGCGCCTCGAACATGATGGCGAAGTGGTACCAGTACGACATCAGGCGGTCCATCCCCGGAATCCTCGAGAAGATCTCGGCCATGCCCACGGCCAGCGTCACGGCGCCCCCGGTGCGTCCGGCGATGTTCTCGCCTACGCCCTGGGAGAGGCGTTGGAAGTCGGACCCGCTAAAGCCCATGGCGTGCAGCTGGGGGAGCAGCTCCTGGTACTTCTCGGGCGATAGGTTGATCTGAAAGTAGTCGAGCGGAAAGAGGCTGGCAGCGGCAATCAGCGCCAGGATGCTAACCACCCCCTCGGCGAGCATGGCTCCGGCGGCAATGGGGCGGATGTGTGACTCCTTCATCACCATCTTGGGCGTGGTGCCCGAACTGATAAGCGCGTGGAAGCCCGATATGGCTCCGCAGGCTATGGTGATGAAGAGGTAGGGGAACAGCGGTCCCTTAATGATGGGCCCTCCGCCGTGGATGAACGCCGTAAAGGCGGGCATCCTGAGGTCGGGCGCCACAACGATGATGCCCACGGCCAGCATGCCGATAACGAAGAGCTTCATGATGGAGCTGAGGTAGTCGCGGGGCGAAAGCAGCAGCCATACGGGCAGCACCGAGGCCACAAAGCCGTAAAGGGCTAGGACGATGGTGAGCTGCTTGCGGTCGAAGGTGAACCAGCTTTCAAAGGGGGAGCCGGGGATGAATCTTCCGAAGATAACGGCGCCGCTAAGCAGGATAACGCCGATGACGGTGGCCTCCACGGTCTTCCCCTTGCGGAAAACGTACATCCACACGCCCATAAGGATGGCGATGGGGATGGTGCTGGCGATGGTAAAGGTGCCCCACGAGCTCTCGGCGAGGGCGTTCACCACCACCAACCCGAGCCCGGCCATGGCGATGATGATGATGACGAAGGTGGCGATGGTGGCCGTAACCACGCTGCCCGTCTTGCGGATCTGCGAGCGGACGATCTCCACGAGCGATTTCCCGTCGTTGCGCACCGAGGCGGTGAGGATGACGATGTCGTGCACGGCCCCGGCCATCACGGCGCCCACGAGCATCCACAGGAAGCCTGGGAAGAAGCCGAACTGGCAGGCGAGCACCGGTCCTACCAGCGGTCCGGCCCCCGCGATGGCGGCGAAGTGGTGCCCGAAGAGCACCCACTTGGTGATGGGGAAGTAGTTTTGCCCGTCGTAGAGGCGGCCCGATGGGGTGGCGATGCTGTCGTTGAGCGTTAGCACCTTGGCGGCCATGAATCCGAAGTAGAAGCGGTAGGCGAGGGCGAAGATGGCCAAGGCGGCAATAACCAGCGGCATTGCGTTCATAGTCCTAGGTTTAGATTTGTTCGTACTGTTGTAGCAGGCGCAAATATAGCTGGTAGGTGGGGCTTTTTGTTCGCTAGGGTGCGGGATTGAGGTGAAGGAATTCGAAAAATTGGTAGTTACTCAGCATCCATACAGGGGAGGTGCGGGCAAAATGTGTTCGGGGGCGTTAGATTTTTAACGCAGAGAGGCGGAGACAAAGGGCCGCATTTTAGTGCTTAATGCTTATCGAATAAATGGGGGCAAATCACAGAAGGCAATCAAGGGTGGCTTGGTATTAGGCTTCCTTTTGCTGGTAAGAGGTGGCGAAACACCTTCGATTATCGCTATGTACCTGTTTCTCTTTGTAGACTGTACCGAGTCGCTGCGACGATTAAGAGTGTTGATTTAGCTGTAGGTAGTAATTATGAAGCTAAAAGTGACAGACACGGAGCTAAAAGTGACAGACACGGAGCAAGAAGTGACAGATACAAAGCTAAAAGCTACAGACACGAGACCAAAAGTGACAGACACATAGCTAAAAGCTACAGGCACGAAGCCAGAAGTGACAGACACGACGTTAAAAGCTATAGGTACGAAGCTAAAAGTGACAGACATGGAGCCAAAAGCTACAGGCACGATGCTAAAAGCTACAGGCACGAGGCCAGAAGCTACAGAGGCGAAGGCAAAAGCTTGGGGACGGCTATCAGAAAAAGGAAGGCGGAAGCGACCTTTGGGGGGACTTCCGCCTTCTATGCCATGGGCGATGCGGCAATGCTCGGAAGCCGAGAGTATGGAGCCACTGGGCTATTCGTTTCTAAAGTCGATCTTGGCCACCTGCTTGTACTCGGGGCTGGTAGCGCCAAATAGCGACTTGATGTAGGTTTTGGCATCGAGTGCTACATCTACCAGGCAGGTTTCTGAGGTGCTGGTTATAATAATCTAGGTTTAAATGTTGCACTTAAGCATCGAAACGATCTAAAGCTATAAACTTTGGTTAACATCGCCATGACTTTGTATGACTGTTTTTAGCTAGATGAAGAGGTTGTTCCTGCTATGTGGCTCTGGTGGCGTATAGAGGCTTTTTAGGGGTGAACTTTTTAACTTAAACGATGGGAAGGGTGGGGGATTTTTGGTAGGTTTGGGGCGCTAAAAAAAATCTACGTTTAGCAGTAGAACGATAAAAACACAGATTCTAGAAATAAGTATTGGTGAAAAATAAAGTTATAGAGCAAAAGTTGATGGGGTTAATGTTTATAGCTTCGATTGTAGGTTGTTTTGGGTGGATTTGTTTGATCAAACGAAGTAGGATTTTAGAGCCTTAAAAAATTATCACTAAGCTTAGTTGTGGGTATATTCTTATTTTAAATAAAATCTCTTTGATGAAAAATGTACTATTCTTAGTGGCATTGATGCTTTTGCCATTACCGTTTTATGGGCAGAAGTTGGTTGCAAAAAAAGACTTTTCGAATTGGACTCTTTTTTCTGATTCTTACGACCGCCCTCAGTATAAGCCTACAGGCGATGGTAGATTTATTGCTTACTACCGAACCTCGCTTAACGATTCGGGCATTATGCTTTTGGATAGCAGCCTAAACGTGCAGAAGAACATTAGCCTTAAACTGACAAAAAACAGGGTCGTGCAGTTTAGTTCTAAAGACTACCAAGACCTTCTTAGCTACCCATTAATGCTTTATAGGCAGGATAATAACTCCGTAGTCTTAGTTGGGTACGTTAAGAATTCGCGGAAGGGTTATTCTGTGATAGGGCTTACTTATAGCTTAGATCGCGAAGAACTTATTCAAGTAGATACCCTTCGGAATACAAAGGGGGATAATATCATTACGATGAGTTCAAAAAACGACAAGTACTTCCTTGTTGGTGAAAAGATACAAGACTATAGAGACTCAAAAGACGCATCAAGGATGACGTTTGACGTATTTACTCCCGACTGTAAAAGACTCTATTCTGCAAAAGTTGCCTATTCGGAGAAGGGGGAGAGCAACCTATTTCTAACGCAGAATGGCGAACTGGTGCATTGCTATAAGGACGAGGTGGATCGCAAGGAGTGCTACATGTTTTCGAAGTATAGCAGGGCAGGCTTACTAGAGGGGAGCGCTCACCTGCTTCCGCTGAAAGAGGATGAGGGAGAACTTGGGTTTTGTCATTTCATTGAATCCCCCAAAAATGAGCTGTACTGCGTATGCTCGAAGGGTGAAAATAAGCTGAAAGGTGTCACTGTCATAGGCTTCGACTTTTCTAAAGGTACCTGTAACCGGATCGTGGATAAGACCTACGACAAAGAAGCGCTTGTAAAGATGTATGAAGCCGCAGACATCAGCCATTCTATGGTTAAAGCTAGCAAAATGAAGCCCGTGAAGAAACTCAAGTATTTTAGGGTAAACGCGTCGCTTGTTGACAATGATGGCTTCTACGTTGTGCTCGAAAATTTCGAAGTAGAAAGCAGTACACGTTCCTCTTTTACCACTTACTACCTTTCTAGTTCAGATCTTATCGTAAACGGATTTGATAGGAGTGGAGCAGAAAAATGGATTACCCCTATTAAGCGGAAGGCGAAAGGGGTAATGGGTTTCGGAAGTTACTATGCTGGAGGTGGAACTGGCGTTTATGCTAAGGCAGAACTTCAGGGTAGTTCTATTAGCTTAGTTGTTCCAAGTCTAGATAATGTCTACGTAACATGGCTTAATACCAAAACTGGAAAGGACGTTGTTCCAGTTAAGCTCTTTGCTGAAGATAAGACTTACACGAATACGAATAGCTTACTTTGGCTAGATCCAGCACGTCTGATAGCAACTCCAATGAAAGGAATATTCTTTGTAATGAGTAAAAAGCAGGTGGAACTACATTCGCTGAAGCTTCCTTGTTTGTAATTGTAGTCGCTATTGGAGTAGGCCTTACTGAAGTTTGCATTTTTTCAAACGTAAAATCATAAAAGCGCAGCCGCACCACGGCTGCGCTTGCTGCTTTTGGTGGGGTGGGCTACTCGCCAAAGGCATTTTACGTTTATGTCGACTGGTGCCGAAGCTCCCGCTCTGCATTGGGTGCTTTGGAGGGAAAAGAATTTCACCAGCTAATGTTTGCTATATAGTAGATAAAAAACGCTAATTTTAAACGCTGTTTTTTAGCCTGCGCTTGTAAGTCGTTGCATCGATGCGGCGAACGTGGAAGCGGCAGGGGTAAGCGGCGGTTATCGTATCCTATTGTCGGTATAGCTTAATTATTTTGGTATGGTTACATTGATTTCTGATGCCCGAGCAGGTAGAGTGGATGGTAAGCTGTCGCTAAACGAGCTGTTCTCGAGCTACAAAATGGGCGAGATTATTGGGCTAGTTCAAGAAGCTGCTCTCGATGAAGCGTCGTTGTTTGGCCCCGCTTTCAGCTTGCTTCAAGCCGATAAGCGATGTGTTAGAGTTGGCGACAGCCCGCTTGTGCGAATTTTTAACACGAGGGTGCGCATTGCCTGCTTGCCCCAAGAGCCGTTTTTTCCAAAGAATGTAAAGGTGAGCCGGATGCTGAAGCTGGTATGCGGCGACAAGCGGGCTGCCCATGTTGCCGAAAGCAGCTTCGTTGGGCCGCTTTGGGATAGCAAGGGCTACCAGCTTACGGATGGGGAGAAGCGCTTGCTGGAAATCATCATGCTGGTGCACCTAAACGTTCACCTTGTTCTGCTGGAAGACCTCCTTGCTGGGGTCGACCCCTCGTATACGGATGAGCTGAAGCGAATCATAGTGGAGCAGTCGGAAGACAAGAGCTTCCTTATTGCCGGCGATTATAGGTGCATGACCGATATCTTGACCAGAGAAGTAGCGGTATTCGAAGTGCCCGTTCCGGTACCAAAGAAGACGAAAGTCATACATCTTTGGGGAGGTCCTGTCAATCTTGGATGAGGTCAACGGAGAATGGTGGCACACGAGTCACCGAGTAAGCGCAGCTGCACCACGGCTGCGCTTGTTGTTTTTTGTGGGGTAGAGCTGCATGCCATGCGCCCCTACGCGCTGGGCAGCTCGATGTAGAAGGTCGAACCCTTATCGACCTCCGACTCGAACCAGATGCTGCCGCTGTAGGCCTCGATCAGGTTTTTGCAGATGGCCAACCCAAGCCCCGTGCCCGACGACTTGGTGGTGAAGTTGGGGGTGAAGAGCTTTGGCTTCACTTCGTCGGCGATGCCCTTGCCGTTGTCCTTAACCGAAAGAGTTGCCTTGCCCGACTCCTCTCTTACGGTTATGCTGATGATGGCGGTTCTATCGTCTTCTACCGATTGTATGGCGTTCTTCACCAGGTTAACGACCACCCTTTTGAGGTGCTCGTGGCCTACTCGTACGTTTATGGGAATGCTGGGCATGTCTACCTCGAAGTTGAGGTTGGGGAAGCCGTCGAAGATGGGGAGTATTTCTTTTACGGCAGCACGAAGGTCTAGGACGGTGATCTGCTCGTCGAAGTTGATCTTAGCAAAATCGGAGAACTCGTTGGCGATCTTGGCCAGCGAGTCGATTTGCTCCACCTGCGATGCGGCAAAGCGGTCGAACTGCTCCAGCCAGCGGCTGTCGTTCTTGCCCTTGAGCATCATCAGGTACTGCAGGCTCAGCTTCATGGGGGTAAGCGGGTTCTTTATCTCGTGGGCAATCTGGCGGGCCATTTCGCGCCAGGCGAGGTCGCGCTCGTTGTCGGCCAGCAGCTTTGCGCTCGATTCAGCCTGTAGGATCATCTTGTTGAACTCCACGATCAGGTCGCCAATCTCGTCGTTTTGCTTGTAGGGGATGGGCTCGGGGTTCGTCTTGAGGTCGAAGATGCGCATGCGGTTGCGGATTTGTTCAAGCGGACGGGTAATGGAGTTGGATGTGAGCACCGCAATCAGAACTACCGGCAGCAGTAGCAGAATGAAGATGTTGGCGATGGTGATGGCGATGGTGTAAAGCTCCTTGCGGAGGTTGTCGTACTGCAGGAAGTAGGGCAGGTTGACGTAGCCGATGAGCCTACCGTTGCTGTCGAAGATGGGGGCGTACGACGAGGTGTAGGTCATGTTGCCGATCTGTTCGTTATCCACGTAGAATCCATCGTAGCTTAGGGCAAGGCTCTTAAATGCCCTTGGCGACATCTTGAAGCCTTGAAGTCCGTCGTAGAATATCTCGGGGCGCGAGGTGGCAAACAGCTCGCCCTTCTTGTCGTATAGGTTCACATCAACGTAAAGGTAGTTCGATATTTTCACCAGCTCGTCGGTGAGCGATTGGGTGTTTGGCGTGTAAAGTGCATTGTACACTGCGGGGATGGCGCTTTTCATCTTATCCTGTATGGTTTGCTCCTTGTAGGCCTCAAAGCGCTTGATGCCGTACGTTAGCGAGGCAACGGCCGTAAGGATTAGGGCTGCGATGAGCACCACCACAAACGAAAGGGTTATCCGTCCCTTAAAGGTTTGTAGCGATAGGGTATCGTCGAGGGGGAATCGGCTAAACTTTAGCACCAGCAATCCGGCAAACACCAAAAAGATGAAGATGTAGGAAAAGCAGGAGGCAATATCGAAGAGGTTGAGTATTGGCCGCGATATCACCATCGTGTTGTACTGGTCGAAGCGGTAGTAGAGGTTGGAGTAGCCCTTTTGCTGGCGTACATCAATGCTGTCTTCCCGGCTTGGTGGCGTAATGATGGAGGGGTAGGAGTAGCTGCCATTCTTGGCAACCAAGCTGCTATCGAAGTAGTGGGCGTACTCGTAGTACTTGGAGCCCTTGATGCGCGGTTCGTTCTTTTTGAGCAGCAGCTCGGGGTACCCAGGGTTGTTGCTGATAGTTTTTAGGTTGAGCTCGAGGTAAAGCGATGTGAGGCCTTTGGTGCAGAGGTAGTCTATACGCCCGATGTACCATATCTCACCAGGGAAGTTGCGGATCAGGTAGAAAGTCGAATTATCAACCTTAGTTCCCTTCTTTTTGAACAGATCATCGAAGTACTTCTGGCAGCTGGTGGTCTTCTTCTCGTTAGGTAGGAAGAGGTTCGCCTTTATCGGGCAGATGGTTATGCGAAGGTTGTACTTGCTGAAGTAGCCCTTAAGCACATTCTTTCGGATGTACTGGTAGATGATGCTGTCGTTGGCCGAAGGGTTGTGGATAAGCTGGTGTATGGTTTTGTCCCTAACAACCAGCTCCGAGATGTCGGGCAGAGCAGCTTCGAGGATGGGGTCCTTCTCGTTGTAAAGCGATTCGGCGAATTCAATCCGGTTGTGCTCGTCCTTAGCTACCACAAAGAGGCAGATGATGGTAGATGTTGCAACTGCCCAGATTATCAGAATTAGCGAGATGTCGCGAATGCCAATCCGCATGTATGCCTTAAGCCTGAAAAGGAAGATGGCGTAGGTGAGGATCGATGCAGCAGCGAATACGCCAATCGAAATATCAGTGCGGGCATAAATGCCTAAAATAACGAGAAGCGGTAGCGCAAGGATTACCGCTTTTGTTCTTGTCGAGATGTTCCTGAAAAGCCTGAAGAATAAATTAGATAGAAGGACTATGCTAACTATTAGCAGCGAAATGGTAAGGTAGATAATCAGCGAGTAGCGGCTAATCTCAGATATCTTTATTACGCCAAACGAAACGGCGGCATTGTTTACCAGGCTGTACACCAGCATGTGAGTTGCCAGCGCAATAAGCGATATAAATACCGACAAGCAAGCAGCAAGTGGTTTTAGAAGATACTTCTTCTGAATCTTGTAGTCGACATAGTGCGCGTAGATGGTCGAGCTGAACGAGATGAAAATAAGAACATAGGCTGCAAGTACCGCGAGCGAGGGTGTAACGCTAGAGGCGTAGAGATCGGGCGAGAAGAAAATCAGCGATGATGGCGCCTTGGCTAGCATGTTAACAAGTAGAACACAAGTGGCGCTCCATCCTATCAATGAGAAGAAGAATAGTCGGATTCTTTTCTTAAACGAGATGGATTGAATGATGAGCCATCCCCCAACAATGAGGAGAATGAGGGATGCGTAGACGAGAAGATCCTTAGTCGGATTCTCCGTTACGATGTTCTTTTCTTTTTCAAGTATAAAGAGGCTGTCCTTTCCTAATCGAACGGTCAGCGTACTTTTTGTGTGTGAGGTGGATTTAGAGTCTTTGCTAAGCTTAATGTATGGAGGTATCCCTAGGATTGGGTTGAACCGATTCTCCAGAAATCTATTGGTAAACCGATAGCGCTTTTGGACCTCGATGGTAATAATAGCCGATTTTCCCTTGTGCTTAAAGCGGGAGGCAAGAAACCATCCATCGTTGAACGCATACAGGCGCATGGTGGTGTCGATGCGGGCAAGCATCGAGTCGGCAATGTTGGGAATGGTGCTCCATGCAACCAGCCTAGTGCTGTCGTAAAGAAATATCCCTATGTTTTCCTTGTTGAGTTTCGATATTGTTCTGTCGTCGAGAATGGCGAATGCCGCTTTTTGAGAGGTGTCCTTCGTGCTTAACCAAGTCTTCGCTATTTCGCGAAGCTGCTCCTTCTTGCTAAGGATGGTACTCTCAATCTTTTTTATGTTGCTGCCGTTGTAGGTTGAGAGACGAGGAGCAAATTGCGCCGCGAGGTATAGCACAGCAGCCGCTACGGTAATAGCGATGCCAACGAAAAACGTCTTCTTTCTCCGAATGTTTTTCCTTTGCTTACTTATGGTGGTAGGGTTCTCCATTAATAATCGTAAATGCTCTGTAAAGCTGTTCTATAAAAAGAAGTCGAACCATTTGATGGGAAAAGGTCATGGCAGAGAGCGAAAGCTTAGCGTTGGCTTTCGCGTAAACATCCCTCGAAAAACCGTATGGGCCGCCAATGACAAAGCTTAGCTTACGGGTTCCTGCAATCTGCCTTTTTTCGATAAGCTGCGCAAAATCGACTGACGAAAGCGACTCTCCCCGCTCGTCGAGTAGTATCACAAAATCGGAATCCTTAATCTGGGTGATGATTAGTTCTCCTTCTTTTTCCTTCTGCTGCTCTTCGCTAAGGCTTTTTGTGCTTTTCAAATCGGGAATAATTTTCATTTCAAACTGGCAGTAGAATTTTAGCCGTTTAAGGTAGATGTCGATTCCTTCTTGAAGATATTTTTGGTCGCTTTTCCCAATAAGCACTAAGTCAATTTTCATTGGTGAATAGATGTTTTTTTGAGGCTAAAATTAATATGCAGGAAATGAATAAATGCTGAAATAAATGCCGATTTACCATTCGTAAACTTGCCTCTAATGTAGCAAAAAGTTGCGATTGAACCAGTGGTAGGGCATATCGTTAAATATACCGCCTAATAGCTTGCAAACTTAGAATATTGCCGAAATGTAAGCAAGAATGTACCCCGTTTGAGATAATAAAAGGGGAGGGCTTGATAAATTGTTTGTTAAAATGTAATGATCAGAAAAACAAAAGAGTTGGCAAGCTTTGGTGCTTTTAAATATAAGTTGTACTTTTGCAAACCCCGTAAAGTGGGGATGGATCACAGTTAAAACAGGTATTAACCAAAAAATTACAGTAAAAGTGGACGCACTAAGTTACAAGACTGTATCTGTCAACAAAGTATCTGCTCCGAAGGAGTGGGTTTTGATAGATGCAACCGATCTAGTAGTGGGCCGCCTTGCTTCTCAAGTTGCGAAAATTCTGAGAGGTAAGCACAAGCCTTCATTTACTCCAAACTCTGATTGTGGTGATAACGTTGTTATTATCAATGCAGAGAAAGTGCGCTTTACCGGTAAAAAACTTACCGATAAGGTGTACGTTCGCCACACCGGCTACCCTGGTGGACAACGCTTTGCAACTCCAGTAGATATGCTAAAGCGTAAGCCTCTTTTTGTTGTAGAAAAGGCCGTTAAGGGTATGCTACCAAAAAATCGCCTTGGCGCTGAGTTGTTCCGTAACATGCATGTATATGCTGGTGCAGAGCACCCACACGAGGCTCAACAACCAAAAGTTATCAACGTAAAAGATCTTAAGTAATGAGCATGGAAGTTGTTAACACATTAGGAAGAAGAAAAGCCGCTGTTGCTCGTATTTACATGACTCCTGGGAAGGGTGAGATCGTAATCAACAACAAGCCTCTAGAAGTTTACTTTACAACTGGTGTACTTCAGTACACTGCTACCCAAGCCCTTTTGCTTACCAACCAACTTGGTAAGTATGACATCAAGGTTAACCTCGATGGCGGTGGTGTTAAGGGACAAGCTGAGGCACTTCGCCTTGCAATCTCTCGCGCACTTTGCGAAATTGACAACGAAAGCTACCGTCCGGTGCTTAAGGCTAACGGTCTTCTAACTCGCGACCCTCGTGTTGTTGAGCGTAAGAAGCCAGGTCAACCAAAGGCTCGTAAGAGATTCCAGTTCAGTAAACGTTAATTTTTTTCTTCCTATTTGTTGCAGTCTGGGTTTCAAACCTGCGAGACTACCTTCGGGTACTACTTGAGCGTTGCCCTACTGCGAAAAACTGACGAGACCATTATGCTACTCGGCAGTTGACGAAGAGGTTTTAAACAAGTAAAACACAAAAAAATGCCAAGAACAAATTTCAACCAGCTACTCGATGCTGGTGTTCACTTCGGTCACTTAAAGAGAAAGTGGAATCCTAAGATGGCTCCTTACATCTTCATGGAGCGTAACGGTATTCACGTTATCGACCTACACAAGACCGTAGTAAAGATCGATGAGGCTGCAAATGCCCTTAAGCAAATCGCAAAATCAGGCCGTAAGATTCTTTTCGTTGCTACCAAAAAGCAAGCGAAGGAAATCGTATCGGAAAGAATAAGCCAAGTTAATATGCCATACGTTACCGAGCGCTGGCCCGGTGGTATGCTTACTAACTTCCCAACCATCCGTAAGGCTGTAAAGAAGATGTCTTCTCTTGAGAAGATGTCTACCGATGGTACTTTCGAGACATTATCAAAGCGCGAAAGACTACAAATCACCCGTCAACGCGCTAAGCTTGAAAAGAACCTTGGTTCTATTGCTGACCTTACTCGTCTTCCAGCTGCACTTTTTGTAGTTGATGTTCAAAAAGAAGCTAATGCCGTTCGTGAAGCTAAGAGGCTTAACATTCCAGTATTTGCTATGGTAGATACCTGCTGTGATCCAACACCAATTGACTATGTTATCCCAGCTAACGACGACGCTTCTAAATCTATCAGCCTAGTTATCGACGTGGTTGCTTCTGCTATTCAAGAGGGACTCGAAGAGCGCAAGGTTGAGAAGGAAAAGGAAAAAGACAGCCAATCAGCCAAGGCAGACAAGCCAGTTAAGGCAAAAGCTAAGAAGGCTCCTGTAGCCGGCGAAGCTGAGGTTGAAGCTCCTGCTCAAGAAGAGGAGAGCGCTGAATAATCTGTTTTCAATAACCGATAAAAATATTTTAACAATGGCTATTACCGCAACCGATGTAGCAAAGCTACGTAAAATGACCGGTGCCGGGATGATGGACTGCAAGAAGGCTCTTGAAGAAGCTAATGGTGACTTCGAGCGCGCTCAGGATCTTATCCGCGAAAGAGGTAAGCTTATCGCCAGCAAGCGTGCTGACCGCGAAGCTACCGAAGGTGCTGTTATCGCTAAAACTACTGCTGATGGCAAACTTGGTGCTGTTATCTGCCTAAATTGCGAAACTGACTTCGTTGCCAAGAATGCTGACTTCGTTGCTCTTGCTGAAAGCATTCTTGATCTTGCTATTGAGAAAAAGCCAGCAACCCTAGCAGAACTTCTTGCTCTCAACCTAAATGGTCTTTCTATTGCTGATCTAGTAACTGAAAGATCTGGTGTTACTGGAGAAAAGTTAGGTATCTCGTTCTATGGAAAGTTAGAGGATAACTTCGTTATTCCTTACATCCACATGAATAATAAGTTGGCTACCTTAATTTCCTTCTCTAAGGCTGTTAACACTGAAGTTGCTAAGGATATTGCTATGCAAGTAGCAGCAATGAATCCAGTTGCGCTTGATAAGAGTTCAACTCCTGCTGAAGTTGTTGAAAAGGAGCTTCAAATTGCAAAGGAACAACTTCGTCTTGAGGGAAAATCTGAGGATATGATTGAGAAAATTGCCCCTGGAAAACTTAACAAATTCTTTAAGGATAATACCCTAATGGCTCAAGACTTCATCAAAGATTCTAAGATTAGCGTAGAAGCTTACCTTAAGAGTGCTGATGCTGAGGTTAAGGTTACAGGTTTCCTTCGCTGGTCGCTAAACGACTAAACGATCGTTTTACAGCATAATTTAGGGCTGCAGTAATGCAGCCCTTTTTGTTTAGTTAGGATTAATAAAAAGGGTACATAGAAATACTCTATGTACCCTTTTTATTCGTTTAATCTCAAGGTTTCTATCCTTGAAGTTTTGCAAGTTGTGCCTTAAGCCTGCTGATTTCAGATTCTTTTTTGCTGTTTCTGATGGCTACAATTTCATCGGCCAACCTGTCTAAATCTTCGAATGATTCGAGCTTATTGATAAGTGAAATGATAAGTTCAACTGGAGTTTGACGAGGTTTTCTTCCTCTTTTACCCTTCACTTTTTCAACTGGTTTTTTTGCTTGTGTATCCATTTTATCGAAGTATTAATTGTCGTTTTGTAAATATAACAATTGAAAATTAATTAATGTTTTATTTGTCGTATAAAATTACTTAATGCATATAAATATACTTATTTGACATGTTGAATATCTTTATTATTCTTGGATATAATGCTTATTTGCTGATTTTTTATTGACCTTTCTACTGGATGGATGGTTTTTTACCAAACGCTTTTTTGATATTATTAATGACGGGAGTACGAGTAAAAGCTTCACTAAACAATCATTAATTGGCAAGAAACTTTCTGAGAAAAGGCTATCTGTGCGACCGAGGAATATAACCTTCGGGCTTGGTTTTAAGGTAATGGCTAATCTTATGGAATGGAAAACTAAATACATTGCCTGATGTTGCGGAAGTTATAGCTTGTAGTTGTTGTTATTACTTTGCTCGCATAAATGCAAAATTACCTCGTTTCCTAAACTTGGTCTGTGGAGTATCCAATCCTTTCGGATTCATGTTTAGCAACCATTATAGATCATCTACGCCTATAAGGTTGTCCTTAGTTTTTTCTCAGAGTAAAGGAGAATCAACAACCACGTGCTGTTCCGTTCTTCCGTCACCTTTGCCCCGCTAGCAGCTCTAACCTAAAAGGAAGGCGTAATTCCTGCTTGCGAAAAAAAAGGATAGACACAGTTCCGTGAATAATCCCTGAGTAAATCCCAATGATTCCTATGGTTGGTTCCTTCTACGGTGTAGATGGCTCCTCTTATGGCACGGATGGCTCCTCCGATGGGATGGTTGGCTCCTCCGACGGCGCGGTTGGCTCTTTCGATGGCACGGATGGTTCTTCCGATGGCGCAATTGGCTCCTTCTACGGCACTGATGGCTCCTCCTGTGGCACGGTAGGCTCTTACCATGGCACAGATGGCTCCTCTCATGGAACCGTTGACTCTTTCTAGGGAGAGGAAACCTCATTCCGTTGCATCAGCAGAAGTTTATTGAGCTTTGGAAAGTGCAATTGTAGGGGGGCTACCAGCGGCTTGCCAGATAAGAACAGGTCTTTCTACATTTTGGGTGTGAGGGCCATCTTCGGGCTCTCCATTCAGCCGTTTAGTGGTTGTATCCTTATAGGGCACCATTAACCTATATTGCATGCGGGGAAAATCGCATGCAACTCTTCTAACATGATATGCCGAAGAACGAATTCTTGTATTCCGATCGGTAAAATGATTGTCGAAAATAGAAAAGGGATTCCATTTGGAATCCCTTTTCTGTTTCTGGTTTGTATCTAAATCAGAGTATTTTCACTAAATAAACGCCTAAGACGGCATTCCCCGCCATACCGTCCTTAAACTCGCAGAATAGGTGGTAGGGGCCTGTTTTGGTGCAGTTGAAGTCAATTACTTCCATTACCGTATCGGTGGCCTCCATGTAGCTGTTCAGAACAACTTTCCCGTTATCGTAAAGCTTGAATACACCTTGACCAGGGAAGTCTCTTGAACTTACTATTACAAAGCGATACTGAACATTTTTGGTGAGAACAATGGTAAACTTGCTTTGTGGGGCGGGTGTACCTTCAAGGAGCTTTATCTTGTAGTCCATTTGGTAGGTAACCTTGCTTGCCTTATTTGCCTTTTTACCGTTTATATCAAGCAACTGCTCCTCCGATTGGGCTGAGGCCTGATTTGCACCTAATAGGCAAACAAAACCTAGGATTATCGCTAGAAGTATTCTGTTCATAATGCTATTCCCCCAATAGTTTGTTTCGTACCTTTTGGGTACGCGCTGTGATTTCATTAATCTGCTTACTGGTGATGTTTATAACCGTTTTATCGTGTTGTATAACGGTGTATACGCCATTTATCTCTTTGTACTCTGGTTCTCCTTCCTGAACGCTGATGGTTACACCCCTGTAGGCCTCGTTGATGTACTCGAGATCCTTTTTCATCTCAGCCATTTCTGGATGGTAGGTATACCCATTGAGGACTTTAATTAGAAGTGAGATCAGGTTTTTTTGGTCGCCAATTGCTTCCTTAAGGCGGCTCTTTTGGTTAAGCCTGTAGAATTGCGTTATGTAGTGCATTCCTTCGATCCAAACGCCTGTAACAATGGCGGCACTAATGCTGCTTCGCTGGGTTTTGCGGAGGTATTGGTCGATTCGATTCATACTCTTGCGCGAGATGAATATTAGCGAGTCGACATTATCGTTGTTGGAGGCAAGTCTCTTGAGCGTGCTGTAATCGAAGAATTGTCCCACCTTGAGCTCATCAGCAAGACCCTTTACGGTAGATATGTAGCTAAGGACATGCGAAGTCTTACCGTAGAAGTTCAGGTAGCCCAAGTCGGCACCGTAAATTCCGAGTGCGGCTGCTTGCGAGTAGCTGCTGTTGAAGCGATCGACATCGTCGTTGGATGCCAGAAGAGTGCTGTTGAACGGAATACCAAGGCTTTTCAGCATGGCAATGGTTTCGATAGGAGAACCTAGGTTTTCCACCATATGGTCTACCATATCCTTAGTCTGGTCTAGCGCCTGTTCGCCATGGGTAGTATCAGACGATACTAGCGAATCGGGCATGTCAAATTCATTCTTTGCCTTCTTTGCCGTGTCCGACATGCAGGAGTAGAGCAGGACGGAAAGGATAAGAAGAGAGCCAACTCTTTTAATTATTCCCATTAATTCTCAGCTTTACTTTGGTTTTTTAACAATGCTAGCTTATGTGGAAACGAAAATAACAATTTTTTCGGTAGTTCAAAGTAAAGGGTAATAAAAAAGATTAGTGACATAAACCAGATTACGCAAATGTTGAACCAATATGTGTCTATGAATCTGCCTGCAAAATACTTCTGGGGTGCCAAGAAATGCGAACGGAAATCGAAGAATCCTTTGGGCGATGGATCTTTGAAGATGGGTTCGTATTGTTGAATGAGCTCATCGTCGAATTGAAGTATTTTGTTCTTCTCGAATGGGCGTTTTACCAAATCGGTAATGCTTTCGTTGTGGTATTGTGCACGAAGGTCGTTGTACACCTTTTCATTCTTACTAACCATGAAGGAGCGCAATGCCTCTTTTTTCCCGTTGTATCTGGCAAATACCTTTCCGTAGTAGGTTATGAGCCTATCCGTATGGCTGTATGCAGCCTTGTTTACGCCAGCGTTGTAGGTTGATGGTGTAAGCATGCTCATATTGGCAAACCTTATTTCTGGAACTGCTTTCGCTTCAAGTGCAAAGGCACGGCGAAGTACGGCGATGTTATCTGCGAGTAATTCTTTGCTTGCTGTTGAGTTCGGATTTTTTAAAGCTTCACCATTTTGGTCGAGGCGCTTTTGCAGCTCAGGAAGGTAGGAAACCAGTTTGTAGTTCGCCTTACTTTCTTCCTTATCAATGTCGTAGAAGTACTTTTCGAATTGGTTGTCCTTAAACTGCGATACCACAAGGGCTTCGTAACCCCACTTGGTTGCCATAAGGTCGGCGATGATTGGGACACGGTTGGTGCTGCTTATGCTGCGGTTCAGCTTCTCGAACGTGAACATGGCGCCGCTAAGCATCATCATCGGAATCATTATCAGCGGAATAACGATGTAGATGGTAACAACAGAGTTGAATGTCGCCGAAATGTTTAGTCCGAGCAAATTCGCAAACACGGCTGTAGAGAAAAGCACCAGCCAATAGGTAAAGTACATGTCTCTAATTCCAAGAATGGTGTTGGCAATTAGGACGAATAGCAATGTTTGAATTGCTGATAATGATAGTAGTATGAGAGTCTTAGAAAAGAGGTAACTTAACCTACTTAGGTTTAAGAACGATTCTCTCTTAAGGATTTTCTGATCTCGGAAAATCTCCTCAGCACTCAAGGTTAGCCCTACGAATAGGGCAACGATGATGGACATGAAGATGAAAATCGGAATGTTTTCGTTATCCTTAAAGATGTAAACACTCGATTTTGGATTGGCAATATAGCGTGTTACGTAAGCAAGAATAAAACCAAGAATAGGCATCTCGAGTAAATTCATCACTACGTATTGAACGTTGCTGATCTTGCTACGGTAGTCACGCATCATATAGATGAAGAACTGCTTTACCTTCGAAGGTATCTTTAGTGCAGATGGAGGTGCATTTTTAATGGTCTCCACCTTAGGCATCTTGATATTCTCCTTGTAGTGCTCTTCCCATTTTAGCGGCGATACTTTTCTAAGGGCTGTATAGCGACCAAACTCATCTACCACCTTTGCTTCTACAATGTTGAATATCAACTCTGGATTGACATTACCACAAGTTGGACATTCTCCAATGTCGCTATTGATTTGAGCATCGAGGCGCTTAAAGTACATTACAGCCTCTACGGGATTACCCTGGTAGATAAGATATCCTCCCGTGTCGAGGATAAGCATGTTATCGAACATCTTGTAGATATCCGAAGATGGCTGGTGGATAACCACAAATACCAGTTTTCCCTTTAGGGCAAGCTCTCGCAAGAGGTCCATCACGTTTTCCGAGTCGCGCGAAGAGAGTCCTGAAGTTGGTTCGTCAACAAATAGGATAGAGGGTTCACGAATTAACTCTAACGCAATGTTTAGACGCTTACGTTGTCCCCCGCTAATCATCTTATTTAGCGGACTTCCTACCTTTAAATCCTTTTGGTCGATGAGGCCAAGAAGTAGAAGTGTTTTATCAACTATGCTACGAACTTCTGCATCACTTTTATCTTTAAAGCAGAGTTTTGCATTGTAGTATAGGTTCTCGAAAACGGTAAGCTCCTCAATGAGCAGGTCGTCTTGAGGGATAAAGCCTATAATTCCTTTTAGCTCTTCGCTTTGAGAATGGAGGTTTAACCCATTGATCAGAACTTCACCTTCGGTTGGCTTTTCTATACCTGAAAGCACATTTAGGAGCGTGGTTTTACCAGCACCACTTGCCCCCATAATACCGATTAACTTTCCTTGCTCTTCGGCGAAAGAGATGCTGCGTAGACCAAGGTTGCCAGTTTTAAACTGGTAGCTGATGTTGCTTACTTCATATGAGAGCGGGGTGTAGTTCTCATCGGCCTTAAAACGGGCAAGAACATCTGAATAGTAGATAGGCTTTGCCTTAGGTAAACGGATAGTTGAACCGTTGGCAAAGAGGTATATGCGCTTGTTGTTAATCGGAAGACCATTAAGAAAGAGATCGTCATGGCCTGTATACTTCAGAAAGTAGAGTTCTACCGATTTTATCTGGAGTATGGCAATTATGCCTGAAAGGCCTTCGGAAAAGATTTGCTTGCCTTCTGTCTCTATCGTTCTGCTATGGACAGTGAGTACATCAGGCAAGTCTAACTTTTCGGGGGTATTGTTTAGAACAAATTCTTCTATCCCTTTAAACTCTTCCTTGGAAAGGTTGAAAACATCGGCGACGGTATTGATAATTGCCATACGCTGCTCCGAAAAGCGACCTTCGGAGTTTACCAGCTCGAAAAGGCGAACTAGAACGACTATTTTTTGTCGTTGCGTAAGCGTTTTGTTAATCTTTTTGCAGATGCCAAGAATACGTACGGAGTCCTTTACGGAAGTAAGTCGGCTTTTTTTAACTTCCTTTTCCTCTTCACCATCGGTTTCCAGTAGTCCTGCATGCTGGTCGAAGAGAGTGAGATACTCTTTAACCGCATCTTCGTTGAGCTGCTGAACTAAAAAGTTTTGTACATACTCTCGTTCCATGCGTTCTACCCCTTCGTCTTGCTTTACGATAAGGGCAAAAAGCTGCATCAGCGCTCTTAAGATTTCCTCGCTCATATTATCAAATTATCGCCAGCCAATTCTCAAATTTATTATAGGGAATATGCCTCCATTTCGAATGGTACATCTACGATATCGGCATACTCTTCGCCTGCTTCTTCCATGTCCTCATCGTCGTCAGGATAGCACCAGCGGATGGTAACATCAGCGCCATCTTCCTTCATGTGTTCGAATCGCATCAGGATATCGAGAAGTAGTTTGGAAGAAGCCGTATTAAAGTAAACCAACTTGAAGGTGAAAACGGTTCTTGGATTAGGATTTTGGGCATACTCGTCGAGCCAGTTAAGAATTGGCTCGTAGAAAGCGCTCACGTCCTCTGGAAGCGAGCGTCCAGAGATTTCGAAAATCTCATTGTTAGCATCCAGAATTACATTCGGAGTGTCGTCTGTTCCAAGTATTTTTATTGTTTCCATGTCGCAAAAATATGGTAAATCTTTGTTATTCTCTTGTTATGGTTGATGTTAGCACAAAAAAGTGGGTTAAGTTGTCAACAGGGAGGAGATGATACTCAAGTTTATTCCCTGTTTTGCGGGCTATATCAATAAAGCCAAGCCCTGCCCCTCCCTTTTCTGAGAGGTTACCCTTTTGCATTTGCTCTTTATGAAGCGCCTTAAGTCCATCCTTATCTAACGAGTTGATGTGATCGAGCATAGAGGTTAACTCCTTTATTTTATCGTTCTCTACGATATTACCCGTTGTAACGTTGTAGGAATTATCCCCTTTGCTAACCATGAAAAGACCTCTCGAAGCAAAAACATCATTCTCTAGGCTAGGTGCATCGGCATGTTTACTGATGTTTTGGAGGCATTCAACCATTACGTGGAATACCTTTTTTTGTACAGAGTTCGATTCCTCGTCCTTTAGCATGTTAGTTTCAGCCATTGTCGTAAAGGCTTTGGTAATCTGATGGGTTATTTCCCCTTCATATACAAGAGATATCTCATGAGCTTTCATCGACTTGTAAAAATCGTAGATGAACTCTATGTACCCCTTAATGTTTTTGTTGTCCATAGCTTGTTGTTATTACATGTGTCTAATTAAAACTCCATTCCAATTAGTAGTATATCATCAATTTGCTTGTTAGCACCTTTGTAGTCGATAAAGTCTTTGCTAAATAGCGTCTCATATTCTGTCATTGTAAGGTTTGGATTTGATGCAATATGATTCCTGATTCGTGCGGCAGAATACTTTTTATTCTCAGATCCTCCAACTTGGTCGGGTAATCCATCGGAGAAGATAAAAATCTTATCGGACGACTGGATGTTAATGGTGTGGTTCGTAAATGGCATTTCAGCCTTTTTCATTGAAGGAATTCCACCAATAGCCCTTCGTTCTCCCTTGAATTCCTGGAGTTGGTTGTCGCGAAGCAGGTACAACGGACGGTGTGCTCCTGCATATTCAAGAATATTATCTTTTAGGTTGATTTTGCATAGTGCGATATCCATACCGTCCCGAGCATCTGCATCAACCCTATCCTGTTTGAGTGTGGTGCGAACTTCGTTGTGTAGTGCATCAAGTACTTCTCCTGCGTTCATTGTTCTGTCTTTATCAACAGTATTATTAAGGATGAAGTAGCCAATAAATGAAAGAAGAGCGCCAGGTACGCCGTGTCCAGTACAGTCTACCGCAGCAACGTAGATGGTGTTATGATCTTTAACAAACATCCAAGGAAAGTCTCCACTTACCACATCGCGTGGAAGGTAAAACATGAACGAATTAGGAAGATATTTTCGGAGCAACCTGTTGTCGGGAAGTATCGAACTCTGAATGCGTTGAGCGTAGTTGATACTCTCTGTAATGTTGCGGTTCTTTTCCTGAATCTCCATTTCAATACGCTTCGATTCGGTGATATCATGCGATACGAAAAGAATGGTTTCAAGTTCGTTTTCATTGAATTCTGGAATCGCAACAATGTGCATTATTGTTTCTCCATAATTTGATATGAAAGATATTTCTTCCTCTATTTTTTGCTTGGTTTCGCTGATGGTTGCGATTGCTTTCATGAAAAACTCAACCAGTGAGTTGGGTAAGTTTGCCGAACTAACGGTCTGGTTTTGTATTTTCTTGGCATCAATATCGAAGAACGACTTTACCGTTGGGTTAACGTAGTAAATTTGCCCCATAGTGCTAAGGCGCATGATAAGGTCGATGGAGTTTTCTGAAAGAGCCTGCATCTTACTCTTCATACGCTCTTCTTTTTCGGCGCGCTTACGCTCGGTAATATCCTGCATATTGAGGATGATGCCGTTGATTGCAGGGTCAGAGATAAGGTTACGACCGGTTACCTCTAGGTATATTTTGTCACCACTCTTCTTCATAAAGGTGTACTGAATGGTGTAACTTTGCTGAGGATTATATAGCAAGTTTTGGAAGAGTTCATCAAGATGTTCTTCACCCTTTTTGGTGAGGCGCTGCTTATCCATTCCGTCAATCATCTCCTCGGGAGTAAAGCCCAAAATTGATGTTACGGATGGGCTGATATAGGAAAGCGCCAAATCCTTATTGTATATAGAGATAACCTCAGAGGCATTTTCGAGTAGCGAGTGAAGTTTCTTTTGTACATTTTCAACCTCATTGATTTGCATCTCGAGGCGGGTGTTAGTATTTTCAAGTTCCTCTTGGGTTGCCATCATCTCTTCAGCATTTTGGCGAAGTTCTTCCTCGTTTTCTCGAAGTTCTTCGGTCATTTGCTGCGATTCGAGAAGCAACCTTTCCGTGCGTTCGTTAACGCTAATGTTGAATATGGTACGGGCAATTATCTCTGCCAAATCCTTGAAAAATCGAATCGTTAGCGGTGGAATCTCCGAAATTGAAGCGAATTCCAGTATACCATAAAGTTTTTCATCAGTAATAAGAGGAATGATGATTAACTCTTGAGGTTTTTGATCGCCAAGAATCCCAGATGTTATGGTAAAATAATCATCTGGTATCTCGGTTCTATAGATAATATCCTTTTCGTAGGCGCATTGTCCGATCAGACCTTCTCCTATTCTAAATTCTTGATTAACATACTTTCTGCGGTTATATGCATAGGATGCTAAATTTACTACAACCTTGCGCTCTTCGTCATAAAAGTAGAATGAGCCTTGTACAACCTTGGAGTATTTAACAAGGCATACAAGAACCTCGTAGGCTAGTACATCGAGTTTGTTGTGGATGCGTAGGATGTTCGAAATGGCTTCTTTCCCTTCAGCAATCCATGCCTCTTCTGCTTCCTTATTAGTGTTTTTAAGAAGGTTGTCACGCATTAATATGAGCGACTTTGCAAGTACATCATTATTGTTGCTGTCGATGTCGATGGTGAAGTTTCCTTCTCCAATCTGCTTAGCAAAAATGGCATTTCGATTAATTGTATCCTTTTTCTCCGTTAATTCATTCTCTAGTTCTGAGATTTTTTCTTTGTGCTCTTTCAAAAATAGAATGATGACGGCTGCAAAAATGAAAGGTATAAGGTCCAGTAACCATAAAATTGGTATGTCGCTGTGTACATCCTCGATAGATGCAAATGTTGCGGGATAGCCCTTACTGGTAATTGCGAGCATCCATGCAACTAAAGGGAAAAACATTAACGCTGTTGTGTAGGTTACAAAGCGCTTTTTGTTTTTGGTCAGGGTTAGTATCTTTGAATTTTCCTCCATTGCTATACAAGTTGTTTAAGGGAAACCTTTTCTCCAATAACATCACAAAAGATTCCGATAATCTCGATTTTTTTGTTTGATGGCTTTGCTAAAAAGGCAAGTTCGAGCAATGCAACCGTCTTACTGTTGTGGACTATTGGATAGATAGAGAGGGCGCGGGGACTTGATTTGCCTAGACCTGACACGACTGTCACATAATTTTCTGGAATCGATTCAAGTAGTAATGGTTGTTGATCTTTTGCTGCTTGGCCGTTTATCCCTTCGCCGATTTTGAAACCTTCGGGTTCTCGTTCGGAATAGTAGGCGTATTTGGATGTTGGTTTAAAGTACCCCTTGTTTTGATTATCGGCTATATAAAGAAGCCCATGGGCAAATGATACTTCTTTGGCAAGTTTTATGAGGATCTCTTCCGCTGCCGCTTCTATCCCATCTTCTAAGTTTAGGGTTTGGGCTATTTTTTGAGCAACCTCTTTTGTTGAAGCAATATTTGATTCTTCTTTATTGACTGTTTCGGACTGCTTTGTATTAATGTTAAGAGAATTACTAAGGGTGTCAACTCTTTCTATGAGTTTTCTGATCTGATCTTTTTGAAACTGTAATAGTGCAAAAAGAATGGTGCCGGATAGAAGCGACAATGCCAAACATATGTAGCCATACCAAGGGGTTGTGCCCTCGAGCATGGAGTTTTGGATGAAGGCAAAAGCCGCGAATCCAAACAGCAACAATCCAGCCACAAGTATATTTGCCGCAATTTTCATATTATGTCTATTTATACTTCAGCAAAAGCTGAATTATTTGGTTTGTATTAAGCACCATATCCGCTTTAGTAAGTTTAAGTGACGCTTCCGTCATTGTACTTACCTGGCATTCTTTGGGGTCTTGAACTACACAGGTTCCTCCAAAATCTTTTATACGCTTAAGCCCATAAGCTCCATCTTTGTTTGCTCCCGACAGAATTATGCCTAAAAGCCTATTTCTATAGGTTTGAGCTGCGCTGATAAAAGACAGGTCTATTGAAGGACGCGAATGATTAACCGGTTCTTCGGTCGATAACGCAAACCTATTCCCAAGGTCGATGTACATATGATAGTTGGCAGGTGCTAGGTATGCTCTACCTGGCTTTATTGACTCTTTATCTTCGGGTTCGATGATGGGAATCCCCGATTTTATGGAGAGTGCCTCTACAAATCCCGATCGTACATGCTTTAGCCTATGCAGGCAAAGAATAATGGGTAGGGGATAGTTGGCAGGTAATGCATGAAGAATCTTCGTGATCACCTGAAAACTTCCGGCAGAGCCACCAATTATTATTGCTTTATACATAGACTATCCTATTTTTCGTTTGTAAACCTTCTCAGAACTGTTCACATTTATGAAACTGGTTCCACATGCGAGATGCTCAAGATTCTCTTTTATCCCAATAGCTAAAAAACCACCAGTATTTAGACTGTCGCGCAAGTTGCCTATAACCCTCTCTTCTTGACTAATATTCATGTATATAAGTTGGTTTCGAAAGAGTATGAGGTTACACCCTGGAACCGAGCTATCAAAATTAGCATTTTGTTCAACAAATACCACATTTCGAATCAACTCTGGTTTAATTTGAAGAGATCCGTCTGATGACGGTGTAAAGTAGTTGGAAAAGATAATTTTACCTTGGAAGCGCTGGTAGTTTGCTTCGTTAGTTTCCATCTTTTTTTGGTCAACTTTACCTGCTTTTACATTTCTGGTGATGAGTTCTGAGTATGTAGAGGCGAATATCTTTGCTCGTCCCAGAAGGTCGGCTTCTTTTAGGGTTATAATGAGCGAGAAGAGATCTTCTCCGCTATCCCACGTTGGTATCCATATTTTTATTGGCGAAATGCTTTTGGATAGTTCTGGTAGAATGGTTTCCTTTAAGTATCTCCATAGTGACGGGTCGCGGAACATCTCTGTCGTTGATGGAACAAAATCTGCGAGAAACTGATTAAAGTAGGATTTGTCCTGCTCTAACTTACGCATTAGTGAGTCGGTATCTCGAATTCCTTGAAGCGTGAGTACGTGCTCTAGCCTTCGCTTCAAGTAGGTTATCGAGTATTCGCGAAAGTCGTACCCCTGCTTGTCAAGGATTAACTTGAAAACGTTGCGTGTTTCTACTATGCCTATTTCTGCTGCCATATGTTTACTTATTTCTTTGTATAGAAAGATGCATTCTTTTCGAACCGAGGAGCCCAAGGTCCAAGAATCGCTTCATGTGCACCGAGAATTAGGCATCCCTTAGGGTAGAGGTTCTGGTGGAACAGATTGAAAACGTTGTTTTGTAACTTATTATTGAAGTAAATAATTACATTCCTACAAAAAATGATGTCGAACTTGGCGTATACAAATGTTCCATCTTTTACCAAGTCGTGCTTTCGAAAAAAAGGAATTTCGGTGTACTCTTTTTTTATAGAAAGGAGATCTTTAACCTTGTCTACTTCGAAATACTTTTCGTAGGGAACTTCGTAAACTTCGTCGTAGTTAAAGGGGTTATGCTTCATAACCTGATCGTAGTTGTCGAGGTAGCCTATGTTGAACCGGTACTTATACTGCCCCTTGCGAGCAACATCGAGCACATCATTGTTGATATCGGTAGCAACAATTTTAGCCTTCTCGAGCAGCCCCATTTCGTTTAGCAGTATTATCATTGAGTAAACTTCTTGCCCTGTAGAGCATCCGGCATGCCAGATGTTTATTGTTTTGTTTGCTTTAAAACGGGGAAGTATACGGTGTCTCAACATCTGCCACATTTGTGGGTCGCGAAAAAGTTCAGTGGTATTTACGGTGATATCCTTTAGAATTTTTTCGGCGAAAGCCTTGTCTTGCTTAATGTTATTAGTAAAGATACTAAAAGAGAGCCTGGAGTCGTCCAAAACCTTTTGCAATCTTCTCTTCAACGATTTGTCGGAGTAATCGCTAAGGTCGTATCCCCCATTATCCCTTAATGTCCTTATAAAACACGCTAAGTCTTCGTCTGATACATTCATAACATCGTCCTATTCCAAACAGCCATTAGGGCAATTATCCCCATTTTTTATCCGAGTTAAAAGTAGCTATTAGTTTTTTAAATCAAACTAGGTAGCTGTAATTTAAGAGTATTGTTAGCTTAAGGTAAGCTTTTCTTTACATGTCTCTTTAAGGTCGGTAATGGATGCTTTTGATTCAAAAAAAGTGGTTACTTGAGTACAAATGTTGCCCTCACCGGTTGATGGTCGGAATTGGCGAAACCCTTGTGTAGTACTCGTACGTTAAGGGTTTCGATATTGGGCGAAAGTAAGAAGAAATCTATTGTCGTTGTCATGGTTTTTCCTTCGTGGTAGGGCTCGTTCAGGAACCTGTTCGAGTCGGTGCTCTTGTCCCATGCCAAATGCCATCCTTTGGGAAGGTAATTGCTGGGAACTTGACTAGGCTTGAAATGTTTTAAAGCTTCTGGGTCTATGCTTTTTTGCTGATATCCCGATGGGTTTTGATTCCAATCGCCTCCAACAATTACCCAGTTTCCTTTTTTGTATTCATTAAGAACAAAGCTACGAAGTACGTCAAGTTCTAGCTTGCGGAGATTGCCGTTGTCGTAGGCTGAGTTGTGGGTGTTTACAAGAACAAGCTCTCGCCCTGATTTTGTTACGAACCTACTCTCCATAAAGCACCTCTTAGGCATAAATAGGCCTTCGGGCCAAGGATGCTTATCGGGGTAGCTGTGCCTTGCTACTTGCTTAGGGCTTGATTGCGTTAACGTAAGTAAGCCCGCATTGACTTTCCCAAGAGGGTTTGATATTGGCATAGGAATAAGATCTATGCCATAGTTTGCAGCAAAGTAGTGCTGAAATGCAGGTAGTTTTGTCCCTAGTGCTTCTATTTGGTTGATTCCGTAGCTGCGTTTTGAGTCGGTATCTACTTCCTGAAGCAGCATGAAGTCTGCACTGCTATTTTCGGTAAGCGTGTTGGCAATCCCTTTTATGTTGTCGAGAGTGATTTCTTTGCTGGTGCGCATCCTTGTACCCCCATCGTAGAAGAAGTCCATGTCTTTTCCTAACCCGCAGTAGCCAACATTCCAAGTAAGGATGGTGATTGTATCCTTGTTGAAGCTGCTGTTTGCGCTGTTGTGAAAAATGGTTTCTTTAGGTTGAAAGTTGGGCAGAGTTTTCTCCGTATAGTATAGAAAAGATCCGGCTAGTAGCAATATCACTACTAAAAAAAATAGTATGTACTTGAAAACCTTCATAAAACCAGCTGTACTTGTAGTATAATTCCCTTTGTGCTAAATAAAGACATTTTTGGCAGTAAAATCAAAGATTGAAAAGCTAAAAAACTGGAGACTGTGAAAATAAACTAATATATTTGAGGAAATGCTGCTTAAACTGCTTAAACCAACTGAATGAGAATAGGTGTTATTGACATTCTAGGAATGGATGCAAGTCTTGTTAATGTATTGACGGATCATTTCCATAATACCGCTGAACTTATTAATGCCGATGCTACGATTAATCGGGAATATGACCTGATTGTTGTTCCGCCAAGTACTCTTTACTGCGATAACGAAGAGCTGAGACGACGGGTTGCTCAAAGCAAGCTATACGATAATCTCTTGGAATATTCCGCAAGTAAAGGTTTTATTGTTGGCATCCAAAGTGGATTTCAGATTCTTTGTGCGGCAGGGCTTCTCGATGGTGGCTTTGTTCGCACCTCCCGAACTACGCTGGTGAATGGTATGGTAAATATGACCTCAGAACTTAAGCGATCTCCATTAACCTACCTGATCGACTTTGACAAGCCGCTTCGCCTATATCTCTCGCATGCGCTCGGGCACTACCGTCTTAGCGAGGATACGGTTCACAGGCTTCAGATGAAGGGACAAATACTCATGCGCTACTGCGATGAGCGAGGCTACATGTCAAAGGAGAGCAACCCCGATGGGGCAATTGGTAACATAGCGGCTATTTGTAATGCCCAACGAAATGTTTTTGGGATTACTCCAAATCCGGCAGTTAAGAACTTCTTTCAGCATCGCCTTGATGGGTTTGAGCTGATGGATGCCTTCTTTAAAATGATTACCCGCTAGATGTGGTGGCTATGATGGTGAGGTATTTTCCTGAAGTGGAACTTGTGCTTTAGCCATCGTGGCAGGATTAGCGCTCCGATTACGAGGTAGGGGTAGTAGCTGATCAACCTCCAAATAAAGGCAAATGCAATTGAAAGCCCTTTTTGTAAATCGGAAGCAACAGGTATTAGATCGCCTAAGAATACGGTAAATAGGTATTCGGCAAAACCGCTACCGCCCGGCGTTGGGCTTATCAGCATCATCACCCACATAATCATTTGGCGCGAAAAGATGAGCAGCTGGTCGTGCATGGCAAAGAATGCAAGCAGTAGGGCGTTTACCACTAGGTAGCGCGATGTCCACGAAAAGCAGGTGGCGCCAAAGGTTTTAATCCAAAACGATGCAGGACGAGAGCGTAGGTTCTTGCTCGACATCATAATTTCCCCTGCAATAAGGGTCATGTTGTATCTCCACTTGCGCAGGTATCGGATGCTGAATATGTTTACGATGAGCCATTTTAGCCCTTTAGGGTTGTAGAAGAGTCCGTAGGAGAGTAGGATGGTGTAGGCAAGTTTTACAAGGTACCCAACTAGGGCTATGGTGTAGAGCCCAGTTTCCAGATGCTCGTAGCCTTGCATATTAAAGAGGTTTGCCTTGCCGAAAAAGAGGAAGGCGAGGGGGATGGCTACAATAAAGTAGATCTCGTCGAGGAAGGAGGTGGCCATTACAATGGCGCTGCTTTTGCCTATGGAGATGCCCTCCTTGTGGACAAAGAGGAGGGCAACGCTGGTGCCACCAACTGCCGATGGCGTTACCGCCGACGTGAATTCCCAAAGCATTATAATCCGAAACGCTTGCCTCCAGCTTAGATGGTTGTCGGCTAGCAGGCGTATGCGAATCATGTATCCAAGATCTCTTCCGGCCATCAGGAGTGCTGCTACAATCAGCCAAAAGACGGTGCTTGTGGTAAAGTTTATGGCGCTGAAGGCTTTTGGATTAAACTCGGTGTAGACCATATAGCCGATTACGCCAAATCCAATTATGATGGGGTAAATTATATTCGAAGTCTTAACTTTGCCAACTGCATTTTTTTTAATCTCTTGGCTCATCTCTCGAATGGATTTTCTCAAAAGTAGGTAAAAGGGGAGGATGGTGGGCTTTCTAACCTATGAAATGATGTTAATAAGCGGAAGGTCGGTAAAGTTTTGGGCGGTTGCTGCTATTGTTGGGGCTAATTTTATCTGGGGTATCAACTATGTGGTGTCGAAAATGGTGGTGAAGGTGTACATTGATCCGGTGCCGCTGACCATGTATCGCATTCTTGTTGCGGCTGTGCTCATGTGGCTGGTGTCGATCTTCTACCCTTCGGAGAAGGTGGAAAGGCGCGATCTGCTTCGGCTTTTCCTGGCAGCGCTCTTTGGCGTAACCCTTAACCAGTCGCTGTTCATCAACGGTATTGCCAAGACAACGCCCATTGATGCGGCCATCATCGTAACCCTTGGCCCGATACTGGTGCTTTTGCTCTCGTCGCTTCTGCTGCACGATAAGATTACCGCATCGAAGGTGGTGGGGATTGCCATTGGCGGCTTCGGGGCCATCTCGCTGGTTACGTATAGCGGAGCGGTGAGCTTCGGGACGGGGCATCTGCTGGGAAATATCATGATCCTCTGCAGCGCCATCTCCTACGCGCTCTACCTGGTTACCGTAAAGCCGCTGATGTCGAAGTACACCTCGCTTACGGTTATCAAGTGGGTGTTTCTCTTTGGCATGCTGCAGATGCTGCCCATCGGCCTTAAGCCGATGCTCGAGTATGATCTGCTGGGCCAGCCAGCGCACGCCATCATCAATATAGCCTTTATTGTTGTGGGGGCAACCTTTGTGGCCTACCTGTTCATCTCCTATGCCCTTACGCATGTTAAGGCCACCACGGTGAGCATCTTTTCCTATACCCAGCCCGTTGTTGCGGCCATCTTCGCCCTGCTTCTAGGGGTCGATTCGCTGAGCTGGGTGAAGGTGATGTCGATGCTTCTCGTCTGTCTTGGGGTGTACATCGCCAGCCGTCCTACCGTGCCCATTCCTATTGCGTTCTTTGCCAAGAAGTCATAACTTGACCGGAAAAAACGCACGCTATGGATTTTATTGATGTTGCTCAGAAGCGGACGAGCGTTCGCTCTTTTTCGGAGGAAGGGGTCAGCAAGGAGGCCCTTCGTGAGATATGCCGCATAGGCGGGCTTGCCCCAAGTGTCAATAACTTTCAGCCTTGGAGGTTTGTGGCCATGGCCAACAAGGATAAGATGTCGGAGTTGGCCGCAGTTGTGGCCCAAAAGATAGAGGAGCTACCCGAGAAGAGCTGCGAGCTGGGCGAGCAGATCAAGAAGCAGGTGGAGTACTTCTCCATCTTCTTCGAGAAGGCGCCCGCCGTTATCTTCGTCTTTGTGTCGCCCTACGAGTCGGTGCTCGAGCGCGGCGTTACCCTTACGCACGACGAGGTAAACCGCATGCGCGCCTACCCCGACATGCAAAGCGTGGGCGCCTGCATGCAGAATATGCTTCTTGCCGCCGTAAACATGGGGCTGGGGGCCTGCTGGATGACCTCGCCGCTAATTGCCAAGCACGAAATCGCAAAAATGCTGAACGTCGACTCGGAATACGAACTGGCTGCAATGATGGTGGTTGGCCACGCCAGCCACGATTTTCCGCCAAAGCCTAAAAAGGAAATTGACACTATTTTTGAATTCGTTTCCTGATGGAGTTTGCAGATACCGATTTTATAGCTACTTTTGCATCGTCTTAGAAAAACAACGGCACTCTAAGATAATACGCGGAAATAGCTCAGTTGGTAGAGCACAACCTTGCCAAGGTTGGGGTCGCGAGTTCGAGTCTCGTTTTCCGCTCTAAGGATCACCAAACGGTGGTCCTTTTTTTGTTGCTACCATTTTCCTTTCGCTTGCCCTGCCAGAGCCGCTGCTTGTTCTGCCTTTCTGGGCTTCGCTGCTGATTTTGCTTCTGCCGCTACTTCTGCCTTATTTGCCTCTACGGATATAGCTTTTGCATCTGCAGATTTCGTTTCCGCCATCACAGATCTGGCTTCTACCATTACCGAAACAACTTCCGCCATTACAGATTTAGCATCTGCCGTTGCTGAAATAGCTTCTGCCATTACAGATTTTGCTTCCGCCATCACCGAAATGGTTTCTGCCATTACAGACTTGACTTCTACTATTGCCGAAATGGCTTCGGCCATTGCTGATTTCGTTTCTGCCACAGCTGAAATGGTTTCGGCCATGGCAGATTATGCTTCGTCCACAGCAGATTTTGTTTCGGCCATTGCAGAAGTGGTTTCCGCCACTGTGGAGGCGGTGTCGACCGCTGATGTGGGGGGGTGGGGGGCGCTACTGCCGTTAGCCACCTGGTTGGGGGTGTCGGCGGGGGCTTTCTTCTTCTTGGAGGGGCGCACGTACCCGTAAGATCGTAGCGTTTTGGTGAAGCAGAAGCGCTCGACGAGCCTCTTGTCGTCCGTGAAGCAGGCCGCTACCAGCTTGCACACCGTGCTCACCTCGTCGTAGATGGCGTTGAACTCGGCGATGTTTTCGGCGGTTAGGCTTTTGCGGTTTACCTTCAGCGACTCCTGGCGGCCGTTGGCCTCGATGAGCCGGTGGGCCTGCAGCAGCAGCGTGTCGATGGTGGCGGGGTTAGCGCCTACCGCAACCAGCTCGGCCTTTACCGCTGGGGTAAGGTTGGCCCGTAGCGTGGCCAGCAGCTGGACGTACTGGCTCTGGCTGATGTACTTTTTGGGCAGCTTGTCGTAGCCGAGCTCGGTGAGGAGGACGCTCCTGCGGGTGGGGTTGCTGCGGAAGTTCACCTCGATCTCGGCCTTCAGCTCCATGATGCCGCGGTGCGCGATGGTGATGATGCCATTAACCACCTCGGTGGCCTCCATGATGCTTGGAAGGTTGTCTAAACCGATTCTGGTGCGGGAGGTTTGGGTGATTCTTTCCTTTAGGTTTTGGAAGAAGGGAGCCTTCCACTGCGGGCGGCGGGCGCTTAGCTGCTGCTCGTACGTAATTCCAAACTCGGCAATCTGGCCGGAGGCTAGCAGCATCTGCATGTCGGTGCCCCTGTACTTGCGCTTTGTCATAGGTAAGCAGTTGGGTTAGTTCATTTTTATGCTTCTGAAAGTATAAAAAAGATGGGTTGGTTGGTGCGCCGCTGGTGGGAAATATTTTTTTCGCTAGCCGGCTGCGGATGGCCTTGCTTGTTTCCCGAATGGGCGCAGGCCTGCGCTTCGCTTTTTTGCTACTTTTGATTGTGGGTTGTAGGCCGCTGCTTGGTAAGGGCGAAGCGGAAGTTGGCTACAGTGAGCAAGGGCGGATGGTTTGATGTAATATTTAAGCAGGAGTTATGAGAACAGTAAAGCGTATTTCGGGAGAAGTATTAGGATGGTTGGATACCTCTTTTATTGTAAGGGATGTGGTGCAGAAGCATAACGACGGCTATCTGGAGTTGTACTCCCAAGATTTAGATTTACTGCACAGAAGAGATGAGCTAAGAAGGTACTTTACTACCGAAATTAACAAAGACCTATTCTTTTACCAGGATGGAGACTTTGGTAACATATACATCTTTAATGGAAACGACCTACAGGACTATGGGGTTATTGAAGGGCCATATCAAGTTTCAAGAAATATGAGGTACGAGCAAAACCTTATCATCTTTAATGAAAATGATGAGGAACGGTACTACTATTTGGACCAAAATACAATGAACGTTGTCCCCACTGGCTTTAGTTGGATTAATGAGTTTAACTACACCCACAACGGTTATGGGATACGGTACTACAACAGCTGCATTTACTGCTACAGCTTGGAAACAAAGGAGCTGGTGTGGAAGATAAGCACCCCCGAAATGCAGTACGATCGTGGAGGTAGGCACATGGCTTCTGCAACACCAGATAATGATGTTCCGTATGGCTGCTACTTTTATGAAGATTTGCTTATTGCTGTTTTCAAATCCCACTCCGCAGGTATAGATTTAAAAAGCGGACGGATAGTCTGGGAGAACAATTTGGGTTCGTTCATTTCCTCCGATTTTTTGGATAATGGCATTCTGTACGTGAACCGTTTTGGACTTTTCTACCAGCTCGATGCCAGCACTGGCCTGCTGCTGAACGAAAGTGACCTCTATGCGGATGGCAATATTTTACACTACGATATTACAACAGATATGGTGTATAATGAAGAGCATATCTACTTCTGCATGACCCGTAAAAAGACCTTGGTTACGCTCCGTAAGGATACCTTCGATCTGGTGTCGGAGGAGAAAATACCCGACACAGGCGATGGGCTGCTTTACGCCAACGCCACAACATACCTCCGCGGTAATAAGCTGTTCCTTACGCTAGGCAAGGAGCCTCTTACCTCAATTTATGAAACGTTGGTGTACGAGGTGTAGGTTTTTTATCGTGATCGTATGCTCCGCCTACGCTTTAGCGCTTGCGGCCTTCTGCCGCACAGAATACGGCCAGCGGCCGTGACAACTCAAGCGTTGCTGAGCCGCAACGCTTAGCGGCGGTCGCTTATTTTTCTGCGAAGAAAAATCGTATTCCACTAGCCACCGATTCAAAAATATTCCTACATTTGCGCAACACCATGCGAAAGTAGCTCAGTCGGTAGAGCATCAGCTTCCCAAGCTGAGGGTCGCGGGTTCGAGCCCCGTTTTTCGCTCTTAAGAAGTTAGCCACTTGTACGTTCACAAGACGTATGAGTGGCTTTTGTTTTTTACTATGGTTAAACGTCATGGGAGATGTAAAGATGAACACGCTGAATGTTGACTTTGGAAGTGATCTGAAGATGACTTTCCATCTTACCGATTGGGAGATGAACCGGCTTAGCGAGCTTCAAAACCAGGGGGTGCCGCTGCAGCAAGCCCTAGGGCAGGTTAAGAACGAGCTGCGATCGCTTGGGCTTGAGCGCCATGTTAAGCACCCGCACCGCCGGTAAACTTCGGCATACTATAACGGCAAACCCCACTTGAGGATTCTCAGGTGGGGTTTGCCGTTTTTAGCCTCGACTTGGCTCGGCTGTCAGGGCATTATCGTTAGGACTAATAATTAGAGGCGGCAAACTTCAATTTTCATTTCTTTTCAGGGATGAAAAGAAACGAAACAAAGAAAAATCCTGCACGAAATAACTCGTTCGGTCGCTGCTTAGCACCATCTCTATATTGTTTGTTCCTGATTGTTGGTGGTTTTTCGGCTAATTAATGTTGTAGATGCTCCGCTCACTCGGACAGATTTCGTGCTAGTCTGGTATGGCTTCGCCATGGCGTTTACGGAATAACCTTGCGACACTTTTCACCAATCCATGCCGACTATTCGTTGAACATCGATCTTACGCTCTAATTTTATTCTTCATATAGAGACCTGACGGTTATGGCTGCTGAGCTTTGATTAAGCGTTGTGGAACCGTTACTCCTCTTACTTTTGGTTCTGCGAGAGCTGCTGGGTGAGCCGTTTTGCCCAGCCCTTCATGCCTACCGATGGCGGTTCGGCTAGGATATCCTCCAGGATTGCCAAGAATTCGGGGGTGAGCTCGGGGTATCTATCGTAGTACTTGGCCACCATGCTCATGGCGTACATCCTTACTCCTACAGGGATGCTGTTGGAGGTTACCGTACCGAAGCAGTCGTCGAGCAGCGTGCCCGAGGGCTCGTCGGGGAGGGGGTGAAGGATCAGAATCTTTAGCAGCTCGCGCTTGATGCTAAGGTTTTTGGTGGTGGTAACGATGTCGGCGATCTCTGCGAGGTAGGGGGTAAGCAGCTGGCGGTTCCTCTCGTTGATGTGCGCCAGCGCCCAGGCGGCCCGCCATGCGTTGGGGATGGTGGAGTTGGCGAGTACCCACAGCTCGTCGATCCTCTCGGGGTGCTGGCACACCACCTCGGTGATGGCCTGCAGCTCCACCTTGTTGCAGGTGCGGCATAGCACCTCCTCGAATGATAGGTTGTTAGGCATACGCTACGGTTGGGTGGTAAGGTAGATTCTCGCTCAAATCCATTGTCTGCTATCTAATTTCTATAATCTAAAGTCTACTATCTTATCTCCATTTAGTACTCCCTTCCGGCAACCTCGTTGCGGAATACCTCCACACAGCCCCTATCCTGTAGGGTGATGTAGCAGATTTTTCCATCCTTGCCGCCAAAGGCGATGTTGGAGGGCAACTTGCCCTTCATGGTAACCTCGCGGAGCAGCTCGCCTTTGGGCGAAAGGATTACAACGGTTCCCTTACCGTGGCGCGTTACGTAGAGGTTGCCCTTCTTGTCGCAGCGCATGCCGTCCATGCCAAAGTCGGCGAAGGTGTAGAAGAGCGTTTTGTTGCTGATGTTGCCCTGCTTGTCGAGGTCGTAGCGCCAGATGCGGCGTTGGATGGACTCGTTGACGTAGAGGTGGCGGTTGTTGGGGCTTACCTCTACGCCGTTGGTGGTGCCCATGTTGGCCTCAAGAAGCGTAACCTCGCCTTTGGGCGAAATGCGCCAGAGGTTGCCCGTGTTATCCTTCCAGTTGGGGTCGCTGGCAAAGAGGATGCCGCTGGTGGTGATGGCCACATCGTTGGGCTGGTTCATCTTTGGCTCGTGGGCAAATACCTTCACCTCCTTGCTCCCCTTTTGTATAACGAGGATGTTGTGCCCGGTGTAGTCGGCAATAAGCATATCGCCCTTGCGGTTGAAGCGGATGCCGTTGCCGGTGCTCCCCTCGGGGAGATTAACGAAGAGCGATGGGGTGCCCTGCTTGTCGATTTGGCCGATGGTGCCCTTTCGCTCGAAGTTTACGAGGTAGAGAATGCCGTCGGGCCCTTGGGCTGGGCCTTCGATGCTTTTCGAGAAAACCATCTCGGCGGTTAAATCTTTTGGATGGTAAAGGCTGTCGCCTTTTTGTGCCATTACCGTTGATGCGGTTAGCAGCGCTGCTAGCAGAAGTATCTTTTGCATGGTAGAGGTTGTTTTAGCGGCATCAAATATAGCACGATGCCGCTGGCTTTGCTGCTTTTACCCGATGTTTTGCCCAAATTGACCTTTGTGCGCATCCTTTGCCATCAATTTTATACTTTTAGGGGCATTATAAAAATGAATGATAGATGAGAGCAGTAGTTCAGCGGGTGGCAAAGGCTTCGGTTTCTATCGATGGCGAGGTAAAGTCTTCGATAGGCGGGGGACTGCTTGTCCTTGTAGGGATAGAGGATGCCGATACCTCGGAGGATGTTGAGTGGCTTAGCGGAAAGATCGTTCGGATGCGCATCTTTGAGGATGAGCAAGGGGTGATGAACCGTTCGGTTGTAGAGGCTGAGGGCGACATCATCGTTGTTAGCCAGTTTACGCTACACGCCTCCACCAAGAAGGGGAATCGGCCATCGTACATCAAGGCATCTAAGCCCGATTTCGCCATACCGATGTACAACCAGCTTGTAGCCCAGGTGGAGCGCGATCTGGGTAAGCCTGTGGGTACGGGAATCTTTGGCGCCGATATGCAGGTGGAGCTGCTCAACGATGGTCCTGTTACCATCATCATCGATACTAAAAACCGGGAGTAATGACTATAGAGGAGGCTCAAGCCCGCGTGGATGCGTGGATTAAGGAGTACGGCGTGCGCTACTTTAACGAGATGACCAACCTTGCCGTTCTGATGGAGGAGGTGGGCGAGGTGGCGCGCATCATGGCTCGGCGCTACGGCGAGCAGTCGGAGAAGGAGAGCGACAAGGGCAAGCGGCTAGACGACGAGCTGGCCGATGTGCTGTTTGTGCTGATGTGCATTGCCAACCAAACCGGCATCGACCTTACCCAGGCCCTCGAAAAGAATCTGGAGAAGAAAACGCTGCGCGATGCCAACCGGCATAAGCAGAACCCTAAGCTGTAGCCGCTACTGCAGCTGCCAGCTGATGGGCTCCTTGCCCTGCGCCTTCAGCAGCTCGTTGGTCTTCGAGAAGTGCTTGCATCCCAGGAAACCCCGCGAGGCCGATAGCGGCGAGGGGTGCACCGACTTTAGGATATGGTGCTTCGACGTGTCGATGATCGAGCCCTTGGCCTGCGCGTAGTTGCCCCAGAGCAGGAATACTACCCCCGAAAGGTTGTCGGAAACGGCTTTTATGGCCGCGTCGGTAAAGGTTTCCCAGCCCTTCTTCTGGTGCGAGCCGGCGGTATGCGCCCTCACAGTCAGGGTTGCATTGAGCAGGAGCACGCCCTGCTTGGCCCACGAGGTAAGGTTGCCGTGTTGCGGGCGTGGGATTCCCAAATCGGCATTTTGCTCCTTAAAGATGTTTACCAGCGATGGGGGCGGCTGTACGCCCTCGGGCACCGAGAAGCATAGCCCGTGCGCCTGGCCGGGGCCGTGGTAGGGGTCCTGCCCTAGGATTACCACCTTCACCTGGTCGAGCGGGGTGGCGTTAAAGGCGTTGAAGATAAGCGGCCCTGGAGGGTAAACCACGTGGTGCTTCTTCTCCTCCACCAAAAATGCTTTCAGCGACTTAAAGTACTCCTTCTCGAACTCCTCGTTGAGCACCTTGTACCAGCTTTCGTGTATGTCGGGCTTCTTGCTTGCTTCCATCTTGCTTGGCAGTTTGCGCAAAGTAAGCCTAAAATGGGCTTACCGCCAAATGGCGGGGTTTCCTTTTCAGGGGATTCGCTTTGGATTTAACCAACGCCTCCTTCTTCCTTCTTCTACCTCCATCTGGTTGCCATGCTAGCACCCGTTCCGCCCCGATTTTGTCGACCCAAGCCGAGGGGCTTTGCTACTGCAATGCCGCTAATCCTATGCCCAACGGTGGACCATCGCTTAGCAGTATGATTTCAAATTAGCCCATGGGTGGACCATCACTTTTCCGAATTGTAAAGGCATTGTCCGACCATGGCCCATCATAGCGCAAAGCTGCCAAAGCAAGGGCCACGCATGGGCAATGATAAAACAAAGCTGAACAGCCCAAGTCCAACGGTGGATCATCGCTTAGCAGAAAGGATATGGATAGGTCCAATGGTGGACCATCACTTTTCCGAATTGCACAAGCATTGTCCGACCATGGGCCATCATTGCGCATAGCTGCCAAAGAAAGAGCCACGCATGGGCAATGATGTAACAAAGTTGAACTGCCAAAGCCCAACGATGGACTATCACTTAGCAGAATTGGAACAGAAAGGTCCATGGGTGGACCATCATGCAGACAACTCGCGCTGCATTGGTCCCGGTGTGGCCTACCCGCTAGGGGATGGGTGGAGGGGCGGTTCGCCTACGCCGTGGCGTGGTGCGCTCGTGCTGGGGGAAGGGGATTGGGCTGCGAGGCGCCGCCTTGCCTAAATGGCAGCCCGGGAGCGCGGCATGTTTTTTGATTGTATAACGCTCTCGAATAACGAATGGCGCCGGCAGCTGGCTATTGTTTGCGAATGATGCTATCTTTGGCGCGTAAATTACTACCGAAATGGAAGGATTTTTGACCTTTATATTTTTCCTGATAATTGGATTCTACCTTCTGGGATTTCTCGTAAGGCTTGCCCTAAAGCTGTACATCCGGCGCATGCAGAAGCGCTTTGGCGGTGCCGGGAATGGCGGCGGAGCCTTCTTCCAGAACTTTACCTACGGCTTTGGCGGTAGCCGGCAGGCTTCGCAGGACGCGAGCCACCGCGAGGGCGATGTTACCATTACCAGCACCGCCAGCGCGGAGAAGAAGATCAGAAGAGATACGGGTGACTACGTAGATTTCGAAGAGATCAAGTAGCTGCGCTACTTCGACTTCAGCTTCAGGTGGTACTTCTTCACCATTTGCGCCATCTCCGAGGCAAAAACGAACTTGTTCAGCTCGGGGTTGTCGCTATCCAGGATGTCATCCTTGGATCCCTCCCACCACTTTTTCCCCTGGTAGATGAAAATGACCTTGTCGCCAATCTGCATCACCGAGTTCATGTCGTGGGTGTTGATGATGGTGGTGATGCCGTACTCCTGGGTGAGCTCCTTGATCAGGTCGTCGATGACGCCCGCCGTGATGGGGTCGAGGCCCGAGTTGGGCTCGTCGCAGAAGAGGTACTTGGGGTTTAGCGCAATGGCGCGGGCAATGGCCACGCGCTTCTGCATGCCGCCGCTAATCTGCGCGGGGTAGAGGTGGTTGACGTTTATCAGGTTCACCCGGCGCAGGCAGAAGTTGGCCCGGTCGAGTTTCTCCTCCAGGCTCATCTCCGTGAACATGTTCAGCGGGAAGAGCACGTTCTCCTCCACGGTGGCGAAGTCGAATAAGGCTCCGCCCTGGAAAATCATGCCGATCTTCTTGCGCTCCTCGCTCCGCTGCTTGTTGGAGAGCCCCGAGAAGTTGATGTCGTCGCCGTAGATGATGTCGCCCGAGGTAACCTCGTGGAGCCCCACCATGCACTTCAGCAGCACCGTCTTGCCCGATCCGCTCTGGCCGATAATCAGGTTGGTCTTGCCCTTCTCGAAGGTGGTGTCGATGTTACTGAGCACCTCGCGGTCGTCGAACGACTTGCAAACGTTTATGCAGCGTATCATTATTTAAGCAAAAGTTGGGTAATAATTAGGTTGAAGAGCAGTACAAGGATGCTGCTCACCACCACCGCCTTGGTGCTGGCCTTGCCCACCTCCAGCGATCCCCCCTTGACGTTGTACCCGTGGTAGGATGCTACAGAGGTGATGATGAAGGCGAAGACGACGCTTTTTATCAGACTATACGTAACGTAGAACGGCGTAAAGCCCCACTGGATGCCCTTGATGTACTCCATGGTGGTAATTACGCCCGTAAACTCGCCCACGAGCCACCCCCCCGAAATGCCGACGAAGATGCTGAAGATGGTCAGGATCGGGAAGAAGAGCATGGTGGCAACAATCTTGGGCAGGGCCAGGAAGCCGGCCGAGTTCACGCCCATTATCTCCAGCGCGTCAATCTGCTCGGTGATGCGCATGGTGCCGATCTCCGAGGAGATGTTGGAGCCCACCTTCCCGGCCAGGATCAGGGCCACAATGGTGGAGCTAAACTCCAGGATGATGGAGTCGCGCGCGGCAACCCCAATGATGTACGTAGGAAGCAGGGGGCTCGAGGTGTTGTAGGCCGTTTGCAGGGTGATTACCGCCCCCATGAACACCGAGATGATGGCCACAATGCCGATGGAGTTTATGCCGAGCTTCTCGATCTCAAAAACCGTTCGGCTGACGTAGATGCTCCACTTCTCGGGCTTCGAAAAAACCCGGGTGATAAAGAGCGCATACCGGCCAATTGACGAAAAAAAGTTCATTCAGTTGCTTTATATGTGCAAAAGTAAAGAAGATTGGCGGCTTAACCAATTTAATATTTGGAAGATATTATTAGTACCTTTGCTTCTGCAACCCTAAAAATGGTATAATGGCCTCGAATCGTTACTGTATCATCATGGCAGGAGGTATTGGCAGCCGCTTTTGGCCGTTGAGCAATACCGAAACCCCCAAGCAATTCCTCGACCTGCTCGGCGTCGGGAAAACGTTTCTGCAGGGAACGTTCGACCGCTTTAGGCGCATCATCCCGGTCGAGAACATATTTGTGGTAACCAACGACAGCTACCGCGATCTGGTCATGGAGCAGCTGCCTGAGCTTACCGAAGATCAGATCCTGCTGGAGCCTCTCCGTCGGAAAACGGCGCCGTGCATCGCCTATGCCAGCTACAAGCTGCTGAACATCGACCCTGAGGCGAATATCGTGGTTACCCCCGCCGATCACCTGATTCTGAACGAAGGCAAGTTCCTTAAGTCGGTCGAATCCGCCCTTAAGTTCACCGAAAAGCAGGACGTGCTCATGACGCTGGGCATTACGCCCAACCGTCCCGAAACCGGATACGGCTATATCCAGATCAACCATAACGAGTCCGTCAAGGGGCACCCCGCAACCTTTAAGGTGAAAACATTTACCGAAAAGCCCAACCAGGATATCGCCAAGGTATTTGTGGATAGCGGCGAGTTTGTTTGGAACTCGGGCGTTTTCATCTGGAGCCTAAAGTCAATCCTGAAGGCGCTCTCCACCCATCTCCCCGAGATCGATTCGCTCTTTAGGGATGGGGTGGGGATCTATAACTCCCCCCAGGAAAAGGACTTTATCTCGAAGGTGTACAGCCTGTGCCGCTCGGTTTCTATCGACTACGGTATTATGGAGAGCGCCAGCAATGTTTACGTTCACTGTGCCGATTTTGGGTGGTCGGATGTTGGCACCTGGAGCTCGCTATTCAACAACTCGCCCAAGGATGATGCAAACAACGTAAAGGTCGGTGGAAAGATTCTTACCTACCGGTCTACTGGATGCATTATCGAGAACAAGACCGAAAGGCCTGTAATTGTTGAGGGGCTCACCGACTACTTGGTTATCCAAACAAACGATGCAACCATGATAATCAGCAAGCACAACGAGCGGGAGATTAAAAACTATGCCGCCGATGTAGATCTGAATTTTGTAAAGGCGAAATAGCTGCTCATTGGAGGTAGCGCTGAAAATAAAAAAGGGAGCATTTTGCTCCCTTTTTCTTTATCCTATATCGGATTCTAGTATTCCCAGAGATCCTGTTCGTTGTCCATTATGCTGTTGGTAATACGTTCCGACTCCTGCATGTTGGGGATACCTCCAACCGTGTAGTCGCTGATGCTCCTATCGTCGTAGGTGTTCGCCGACTTTACGATGTACGACGCGAACATGCGCTTTAGGAAAATATCGTCATACGTATACTCTGGTCCTAGGTTCTGAGGGTTAAACGCCATGGTTCTACCAAGCACCTTACGGGCTTCGGGATAGTATATCCAGAAGAGAGGAACCTTGCTTAATTCGCTATCATCCTCAGCGTCGGTGGTAACTTCTTCGCCGTTGCCATCGCCTTCACCTGTTTTGAGTACTTTGTTGAAAACTCGTATGGGGCAAATACCAACAATGCGCACATCGAGTATCGAACGACGCCTGTCAATAAACCATTCTTCCATTACCAGCAGCTGTTTTACCTCATTCCAGCGCCATTCAGCAGGTACGTTTACTGTTGTATCAGTACCCGAAAGCGACTGCCTCTTTTCTTGGGTTTCAACGGCACCAAAGTTCTTGGCAACATCCTTAAAGGAAAGGGTGTCGGTAAACTCGCTGTTAACAGGGCTATAAGCACGAATTGCGCCATGCTTGATGCTATCAATGAGCACCTGAACAAAGCTATGCCTGTTGCGCATACGTTGCGTTGGATAGTAAAGGGGATGGTTGAGCTTCTCTCTTAAATCGACCATTCTCCAAATTCTCCACGATTTGTATATGTCAGCCTCTTGAACCGCATGATAGTCAAGTGGAGTTCTCTCGTGCGATATGCTTTTAGTGTATGGGCTTAGTGGCACAAGGCTAGGCTTTTTGATCTCTTCGTCTTGCGCAACTGCTATGTTGACACATAATAAGCCAAATGCAAACAATAATGCTGAAGTAAAATGCTTCATTCTCATGGCTATCTAATTTTATATACTAAATCATTTAACTCAACAATTTTTCCATCTGGGCCAACTGCTTTTATTTCTGAAATTACAACTTGCTGACCCGTTGTAATATTGTTAAACATGTTTTTCTGGCTGTTCGTAAAGGATGCACTGCTTGAACTTTCGTTCATATCGTACCCATCTCTATTTCGGCCAGTAACAACAAACGAGCGTACATTGTACCTTAAATCGAAGTCAAAATCTTTCGGCATCTCAGCCCTTATGCCTAATGAAGATCGGAGAACCGATTTACTTATGTATTTTGAGGTTGCTCCGTCGAGCCTTGGTGTCGGTAGCGGTAGCTGCTTCACGCGGAAGCTAGATGTCCCCATTAGTTTTTTTGCTGCACCTATTTTGGCAAAAACTCGCACCTCGCAGGTATGACCAGCACCAGGATTAATTAAGAATCCACCTCCCGATTTGCGAATAGAGCCGTTGGTAACGTCAACCATCACGTTTTCGTTAGGAACACCTGATACGCTAAGTTCTACCGGATTGTCAATACCTCGGTATAGCACGTTCATCTTGGTAGGAGAAACGGTAAACATAGGCTGTATAACCTGATACTTGTACTCCTTCTCGTACTTTTGAGCTATTCCATCAGGACCCTTTACGATCACCTGACACTTGAGGCTTTTTTCTCCAAGCGTGTTTCCAATTGCTTGGTAGATGCCCTTACCTTCTTCTATTTTACAGGCTGCCCCGTTAACCGAGATGCTTGGTAGCTGTGTCTTATCGTAGGCAGCAAGCATAACGTTTGCCTTAAACGTTTCTCCCTTAAGAATAGTTGAAGATTCTGGGATAACAACAACGTCAAATGCATTTACACGCACATCCTGAGCATCAATTTGCTTGAAGAAGTGGTCGAGTAATAGCGCTTCGCAGTTCAGAACGTCAACCTGCATGTTCGATAGCAAAGGAAGCGTTGATATAAGCGGTACTCCTTCGAATCGGACGGACGCCCAAGTCCTTCTTTCTCCTTCTTTAGTCAAAGGAGGGTCTTGTGTGTCGAGTATTCTATTTATGGTTTGTACGAGAACAGGGAAGCGATTTTTTTCATCGATTAATCCAAGAATTTCGCCCTTGTACTTTTCTATGCGCTTCTTTATTTCATACGCTTTACCATTTTCGCTAGGTCCTAAAAGGATGTTTGCAGGAACGCTTGTGTCACTTTTATTCTCTACCTTATGACCATCTACGCCAGTACTTGAAACGGCTTCGGCTTTCTCGCCGTCAGCAGTTTTTACAATACTAATCTTTACCTCTTCAATGTACTTGCATAGCTCTAGGGATTTTTCCTTTAAGATTAAGGATTTGTCCATCCACTTTTTTGCCTTTGCTTCGTTATTCCTATCAGCTGCAGCAATCAAGTTATAGTAGTCTTCGTTTTTCGATCGAAAACTCTTCAATGTTTGGTTCAACCCGTTATCTACAAGAACAAACGCTTCCAACACTTCAGCAGATACATTCAGCGCTAACATTGCTGTTAGCACCAAATACATCATCCCAATCATTTTCTGCCTTGGTGTTTCTTTTCCGTGACCCATAACGTCAAATAGTTAATCAATTAGTTGTTATGAACAGCCTGAATCGCTGTTAGCATATTCCCATAAACGTCGTTTAGCGAGGTGATATTCGAGTTCAGGGCATGCATGCTTTGACGGAACTTCTGTGTTTCCTCAACTGATAAGCGAATGTCTTTAATCATACCTTCAACACCTTGGTAAAGACTATTTGAGTTCTTAAGGTGCTTGTCGGTTTCTTGAATTTGCAACTCATATATTGAGTTTAGAGTTGCCAAGTTTTTATTCAGGGTCTCAATGTTTTTTTGTTGATTTCCATTGCCAATCTTTACGGCTTCTAAATCGGCAAGAACTTGATGGCTTACCTTTTCGAATGATGACGATAGTACATTAGCAGATTGAGAAATCTTTTCTGAAAGATCTTTGGTGCTTGCAGATATGGTATTTTCTACGGTTGTACCGGCTTTCTCAAAATGAGAGGTCATTGATGAAGCACTCTCTTTTAGGCTTTGTGAAAGCGTATCGGTCGCTTGCTTAACGCCTTCTACCAAAGCATTGCCCGCTTGGTCTACTGAGCTAACTCCATTAAGGAAAGAATTGCTAAGAACATCAACAGACTCTCCTAATTTTTTGCTCGATGTGCCAATTTGACCATTTAGCTCTTCAACACCTGCTGAAGCCTTTTGTAGTTTGCCAGAAAAATCATCTACAACTAGGGTGACTCCAGAAATATCAGCAATTTTTGATGCTGCATTTGCGAGATCTCCTAGTCCCTTATTTACTTTATCAATAGAACCTTGATCTATGGAGATGTCTAAGTTTGGAATATTAACCATGCCAGAAACGTTTCCTGTTTGATTAGGAGTCCTAACCTCTTTCTCTTTCTTTCGGTCCTCTCTGATTTTTTCTAGGTTTTCTTCGTCTTTAAGAACTAATTCTGGAAATACGAGTTTCCAATCATACTCTTCGGGGATAGGCTCAAATGCTGAGAAGAAGAAAATCACAGCTTCTGTTCCCATTCCTATAACAAGCATAGGTCCAGCACCCTTCCAGTGCATAATTTTGAATAACGCTCCAACAATTACGGCACTAGCTCCCCATCCGTAAAGCTTTGCCATAAATTTTTTCCAGCCTTCAGACTGTACCAAGGTGTCTAAACTCCCTTTCATAATTCCCAGATTTAAAAATTACCCCCTATTAACGAACGCACACAACGGAATCCAATGTATGAGCGTGCGGTATCTTGATATTCGTAAGCACGTGCGGAAGATTGAATGAAGTGCTGTACGTCTTTCCATGAACCACCTCGAATTACCTTGCGTTTTCTTGCAGGTTTATCGTTAGGCTTAGCATTGTACTGGTAGCTAGGATTAAGGTCATGGGTTAATGAGTACGCACTTTCGTCAAACGCATCACTTGTCCACTCTGCAACGTTACCCGCCATGTCGTAAAGACCATAGTCGTTGGGTTCGTAGGAAGCCACAGCTACTGTTTTTACACCACCATCATCGGAGTAATTCCCTCGTAGAGGTTTAAAGTTTGCGATGAAGCAGCCTTTCTGGTTTCTGGTATAGTAGTTACCCCATGGGTACATATTTAAATCAATTCCGCCTCGTGAAGCATATTCCCATTCTGCTTCGGTAGGAAGACGGTATTCGTGAACCGGAGATTCACCGCGTTCGCTAAGGAAGTCACGCAAGAAGTTCGTTCTCCAAATGCAGAAGGCGAATGCCTGTTTCCAAGTAACCCCAACAACAGGATAGTCGTCGTAGTTGGGTTGCCAGAAGTAGGTTGAAGTTGTAGGGTCATTGTACGAGTATGAGAAATCAGCACTCCAACAAAGTGTATCGGGGTATACATTTACAACGTTACGCATGATAAACGATCCTCGATTACGAATAGGTTCAACCTTACCATCCGCTTTAACTATTGATCCCTCGTACTTTTGCTTATCGAAGTTGTACCGGTTCTTCTTGTTTGCAGCTTGAGGAATGTCGTACCAATAATACTCGTAGTTAAGCTTTCGTGTGTCAATCTCTTTGCGGCGATAGAACATCTCGTCACCTTGGTAGTAAAGATCCTTTAAAATTTCTTTTTGATCTTCGCTACGGGGGTCGATTTGAGCACGCTTATTGATTACTGGAGGATCAATTGGGTTTCCGAACTCGTCTTCCGAAATGCCGAACTCGTCCAAGCCGCCATTAATCAACATTACCTTCGATATAGAGTCTATAACGTAGTTAACGAATTGGCGATACTTGTTATTGGTAATCTCGGTTTGATCCATCCAAAAACCCTCGACAGTAATCGTTTTTGTAGTTGCGGTCATAGCGTATGACGCATCTTCATCTCCTACTCCTTGGGTATATGAACCATCAGGCACATACACCATCTCAAAAGGAGGTGTTTCTGGCGTGGCACTTCTTCCCTCAACACCTACCAGCTCTCCACCCACATTAGGACCACAACTGCTCAAAAGAGCAAAGAGGGCGCATAATTGGAAACATCTTCTCATATTGGTACAACTTTATAAGGCAATAATTTTTTTACACACACGTTTTACAAAAATCTGATGCTCTTGTATCCTGAAGGGGTTTTATCCCTCTTCAGCGAGAAAGAGTATGTCAGAAAAAACTCATGGGACCCACTAGAATACTTCCCTAATGGGGAGAGTAAGTAGTCATAGGAATATCCCACTTGTAAGTTTTTAAACAGTTTGAATCCAACAAGCGCCGTAGCCGCATCATCTATTCGATACGATCCTCCAAACCAAAGTTTCTGGTTGTAATCGAATACCCCAGATAAGGCTACTTGTGTAGCTACAAATTCGGTTTGTACTAAAAAGGATGGATAAAAAGAGAATTTCGAATCGGCAATTGGCATCATATATCCCGAAGTAACGTAAAACGTCTGCTTTAAGGTATACGTCAAATTGTCTAGCGGAATTTTTGGACTATTTAGGTGGTTGGCGGAGATTCCGCAGTAGAAGCGAGAACTCGTAAAAAATACACCAACACCTAAGTCTATTGAGGTTGAAGTAAATTTACCTGTGTTTATCCAAGGTAAAACAGTGTTAGATTTTTTGGCTAACGAATTATCGACCACTCCATTTAACACTCCAAACCCAACGCCAATTCCCAAATTATTAACTCCCTTATCATCCAACTTAAACTGGAGGGCATAATTCCCTCGTATTGTCAAATTCTTATTGTACGCAAATTTATCATCTGTTACCAATATTCCAAACCCATTTCTCAATTTAGAAATGTTAAACGGAAAAATAAATCCGGCAGATGTTCTTCTTCCTTCAGCATCAAGCCCTACCTGATGCAAGCGAGCGCCACCATAAATATGTGCTAGGCCATCGCTACCAACTGCGGCCGCATTCAGCGTATATGGGGTAAACATATATTGAGAATACTGCGAATCCTGCTGGGCAAAAGAAACTATCCAGTTAAGTGAAAGTGCAATAACAAGGCTAATTTTACTTATTTCGCTCTTCATTGATATTCTTAGTTAGCGTGTAAATATAAATAAAAATAACAGTTTCAAACAAATTAACACATGGCCAAATTCTTATTTTATGTAAAGAAAGGGGATGTCGTTAATAATGAGCGCTAACCAATTAGGTTGTATAGGCAAATCCATCGGTAGGGAAGTTCATGGTGTTTCGCTCGTTCGTAGTCTTCTGCATCGCATGCTATCCAGCGTCCGGCGCCATTGGCAGTAGGTACGTAGAGCCACCATCTTCCCGTATTTTGGCTTTGCATAAAGTTAAGGGTTAAGGGCTCTTGTTCGCCTAAGTCAAGATAGAACTCTTTTGATAAAAAGGATGTTAATCCTGGTAATTCATTTTTTCGTGATGCTAAGCCGTCTAGTGCATGCCAAAGAAGTTGAGCAACGAGAGTGATATCAATCTCGTTTTCAGTTAACTTGAGCGTGTCAAAACCAGAAATGAACATGCACTTTAAGTTGTCGGAGTAACCGGCGTACCGCATCAACTGGCAGATCTCTTCTGCATATAGCCCATTGGGAGTTGGTGACGATGTTGACGAAAAGTCCGAATTTCGAACTGAGTTCAAATCAACAAAAAGAAGGTTTGAGTCGCGAAGCAATGGCTCGGCAGACGGCATTGCGGTACGAATGGCTCCTAGGCGGGCTTGCTGGTAGTATGTGCCTTTCATGTTCGATTCCCAACTGCTATCAGAATAGTAAACCTGATTTGCAATAACTGAGATGCTGTTGTCTTTGCTCAACCCAAAATCATCAACCATTCCAACTAGGTTAGGAAGACCGTTGGGTAAGTGGCTGCTTAGTGCAGGAGAAATAAATCCTAACTGTAATGGAGATATTCTACTGTAAACCTCACAAATGATTTTGGCATAATTTGATTCGCTGGAGATTACGATAGGGTATAAACCCGACTTAAGCGCTTTTTCAATTACTTCTGTAAACGAGGAGCAGTTGTAGTTGTTGTTGTCAGATGTTATGAGATTACCAAGCACAACCACCTTTATCGCTTCCCAAGAGGGGAACATTTGTCCTAACAAAGCAAGCATCTCGCTTGCATACCTATTGTTTGCGACAGGATCGGCAAATATAAGCGCAATTGATCCTGCCGGAATGTCTTCCATCTGCTCATCTCCTGTGCAGAAGTAGGCCTTATCGGCAACAGAGCCTTTTGCGAATTGGTTTCGTAGGCTGTCTGTTAGTGGTATTAAGTGGTCGGCAACTATCATTTGGGTTTCTTCGTAGTTGTCTTCTTTGTTGTTGTTCCTTTTGTTGATGCCTTTTTCGTTGTCGCGGCTTTTGCCTTTGTTGTTGTACCCTTTTTGGTTGCTGCTTTTGCTTTGGGCTTTGCCTTAACGGTAGACGCTTGCGATTCAACAATAGTGCGGCACTCTTCAAGAGTTAGAGCCTTAGGGTCTGTCGTTTTGGGGATTTTGTAGTTTGCCCCATTAAAAGCTATGTAAGGACCGAATCGGCCATTCAGCACCTGAAGTTCTGGCTCTTCAACAAATGTTTTGATAACCTTTTCGATGTCAGCCTTGCGCTTGGCCTCTATAAGCTCGATGGCACGTTCGAGGTTAATCTCACTTGGCGAATCGGTTTTAGGTATTGATACGTACTTGCTGGCATGCTTTACGTATGGTCCAAATCTTCCGATGCCAACTTGAACAGCCTTTTCTTCGTACTCTCCCAGATTCCTAGGGAATTCGAATAGCTTTAAGGCCTCTTCGAGGGTGATGGTCTCGATAAGTTGACCTTTAAGTAAACCTGCGTATGCTGGTTCTTCTTCCGAAGTGCCAAGCTGTGCAATTGGTCCAAATCTTCCTATACGAACCGATACTGCTTTACCTGTTTTGGGATCAACCCCAAGCACTTTTTCACCCTTAGTTGGGGTCGAGTTTTCCATTGTCATCTCTACATCCTTATGGAAAGGAGAGTAGAATCGGCCTATCATCTCTTCCCACTTTATTTTACCTTCGGCAATGATGTCGAAGTCCTTCTCCACCTTGGCGGTGAAGTCGTAGTTCATGATGTTGCTGAAGTGCTCCGACAGGAAGTCAGTTACTAGCATGCCGATGTCGCTTGGGAAGAGTTTTGCCTTTTCGGCACCATAGTTTTCCTTGGCAACCTTTTCGGTTATCTTATCCTTTTTGAGGGAGATTGTTTCGATGTTGCGTTCGAATCCGGCTCTATCTTCCTTGAGAACGTATCCGCGGTTGATGATGGTGGATATGGTTGGTGCGTAGGTGGATGGACGCCCAATCCCAAGCTCCTCCATCTTTTTTACCAAACTAGACTCTGCGTAGCGTGGAGGACGTTGGGCAAAGCGTTGAACTGCGGTGATCTCCTTGGCATTCTGCTGCTCGCCAACCTTGATAGGAGGAAGCAATACTTCGGCTTCATCTTCGCCGTTTTCATCATCGGCAGATTCCTTGTAGACCTTTAGGAAGCCGTCGAACTTTACGATTTCGCCGGTAGCCACGAACTTTTCCTCGAGGGTTGGCGCGCCAATGGTAATGGTGGTCTTTTCGGTAATTGCATCGCTCATTTGCGAGGCGATGGTGCGCTTCCATATGAGCTCGTAGAGCTTCTTTTCCTGCGGAGTACCGTTAACGGTAGCGTTCTCCATGTAGGTTGGACGAATAGCTTCGTGCGCTTCCTGTGCTCCTTTTGCTTTTGTTCTGTACTGGCGCTTGTTGTGGTATTCGGCTCCGTACATCGACTTAATTGTCTTTTCGGCAGCAAAGATGGCGGTGTCGGAGAGGTTTACCGAGTCGGTACGCATGTAGGTGATAAGACCTGCTTCGTATAGCTTTTGGGCGATGGTCATGGTTTGGCTTACCGAGTAGCCAAGCTTACGACCAGCCTCCTGCTGTAGCGTTGATGTGGTAAAGGGTGCCGCTGGCGATCGCTTGCCCGGCTTTTTATCGACGTTGGATATGGAGAAACTTGCACCTATGCAGCGTTCGAGGAACTTGTACGCCTGCTCCTTTTCTTCGAAGCGGCGGTCGAGCTCTGCCTTAAGCTGGTACTCCTTGCTGTTGGGCTCGAACTGGCCGGTAACCTTGAAGTTGGATGTTTGGGTGAAGGCCATTATTTCGCGCTCGCGCTCTACGATTAGCCTAACGGCAACCGACTGCACGCGTCCTGCTGATAGCGATGGCTTAACCTTTTTCCACAAAAGGGGAGAAAGTTCAAAGCCCACTAGGCGGTCGAGGATTCGGCGGGCCTGTTGGGCATTCACAAGGTTAAGGTCTACGGTACGGGGGGTTTTAATGGCGTTCTGTATGGCTTCTTTGGTGATCTCGTGGAATACGATGCGCTTGGTTTGAGCAGGATCGAGTCCCAGAACTTCCGCAAGGTGCCAGGCAATGGCTTCTCCCTCGCGGTCTTCATCGGAGGCTAGCCAGACGGTTTTTGCCTTTTTGACCAAGCTTCGAAGCTCCTGTACAACCTTAACTTTATCGTCGGAAATGATGTATTCCGGCAAGAAATTGTGCTCGATGTCGATGCCTAAGTTCTTTTTAGACAGGTCGCGGATGTGCCCGTAACTCGACTTGACGAGAAAATTCTCTCCCAAAAATTTTTCTATTGTCTTAGCCTTTGCAGGTGACTCAACAATAACGAGGTTTTCTTGCATAATAAACTTTTGTACAGAATACCATTGATTAATTGGGTGCAAAATAAAGAATTTCAAACGCCAAGACAAAATTTTATATTAATTGTATAGATTTATACCTTTGTCGTCACGCAAAATCGATACTATGAGCAATAATAATAAAGAGCTTAGGCGCAAGTTTTTACTTTGGTTTTGGGGAGTTGCATCGGCCCCATTTATCCTACTCTTGCTGGTTTTCAGCCTTATTGGATTGGGGGTGTTTGGCCCGCTTCCCACTTTTGAGCAGCTCGAAAACCCTTCGAGCAACCTTGCCACGGAGATTATCTCGGATGATGGCCAGCTTTTGGGTACCTTCTACGTGCAAAACCGTTCGTTTGTTAGCTACGACGAGATATCGCCTAACCTGGTAAGCGCGCTTATTTCTACCGAGGATGTTCGGTTCTACAACCACTCGGGGATCGACTTTAGGGGGTTGACCCGCGTTTTCGTGAAGACCATTATGATGGGGAATGAGACTCAGGGAGGTGGGAGTACCATCAGCCAGCAGCTGGCTAAGCAGCTTTTCCCCCGCGATACCTCCAGCCATTCGGGGCTTGTCCGCAAGGCAAATCTGGTGATCACCAAGTTTAAGGAGTGGATTGTTGCCGTGAAGCTGGAGCGTAACTACACCAAGGAGGAGATTCTGTCCATGTACCTTAATATGGTTCCCTTTGGGAATAACGCCTGGGGGGTTAAAACGGCCTCGAAGATATACTTCGACAAGGCACCTGCCGATCTTACCGCCGAGGAGTCGGCCCTACTGGTAGGTATGCTCAACGCTCCCTCGCGCTACAATCCCATTCGGCACGAGGAGCGAGCGACGGCTAAGCGAAACTTCGTCCTCGAAAAAATGTACAGCAACGATTTGCTCTCCCAAGAGCAGCTCGACTCGCTCTCGGCCCTTCCCATCAAGCTTAAGTTTAGCCCGATGGACAACACGGGGGGGGTTGCCCCCTACTTCAGGGAGATGCTTCGTATTACCCTAACCGCCAAGAAGCCTAGCTCTGGCGACTACCTCGACCAGGAGCAGTACAAGGAGGACTTGGAGAAGTGGAACACCGATCCGCTGTACGGATGGTGCAACAAGAACCTGAAGCCCGATGGCACACCATACAATATATATAGGGATGGGCTGAAGATCTACACCACCGTCAACTCGAAGCTGCAGCGGTATGCCGAGGAGGCGCTGAAGGATCATATGGCCAACACGGTGCAGAAGGATTTCGATGCCCAGCAGAAGCGCTCGAACTACCGTATCTACTCCAGCGACATCAGCAGCGAGAAGGCAAAGCAGCTGCTGGCGAATGCGGTGATGCAGACTGAGCGCTACCGTAACCTGCTCAACGCGGGGGCCTCGCAGGAGGAGATCGACAAGAACTTCGGCACGCCTGTTGACATGAGCGTGTTCAGCTATAAGGGCGACATCGATACGACCATGACGCCGATGGACTCCATCAAGTACTACAAGCGATTCCTGCGCGCCAGCTTTGTGGCCATCGAGCCCCAGTCGGGCAACGTGAAGGCGTGGGTGGGCGGCCCCAGCTTCGAGCACTTCAAGTACGACCAGGTTTACCAGGGGAAGCGCCAGGTGGGATCGACCTTTAAGCCGTTCCTGTACACCCTGGCCATGCAGGAGGGGATGACGCCCTGCGACCAAGCGCCCAACATCCCGGTGACCTTCGATCTGGGCGATGGCAATACGTGGACACCTAAGAATGCTTCGGCTAAGTACCTCGAGCCGTTTAACGGCAAGATGGTAACGCTCAAGTTTGGCCTAGCGCACTCCATCAACAACATATCGGCCTACCTGATGAAGCAGTTCTCGCCTCAGGCGGTGGTCGACCTAGCTCACAAGATGGGCATCCACAGCCCGCTCGATCCGGTGGTCTCCATCTGCCTTGGCCCATCCGACATTACGCTTCTGGAGATGGTGAGCTCCTACGGCACCTTCGTCAACAAGGGGGTACACGTGGAGCCCATCACCGTGCTCCGCATCGAGGATAAGCACGGCAACACGCTGGCCAACTTTGCTCCTGCAAAGAACGAGGCTATCAGCGACCAAACGGCCTACGTGATGATTGAGATGCTAAAGGGCGTGGTTAGAGGAGGTACTGCTAATAAGCTTACTTCACCCAATTCCTACGGTGTACCGGGCGATGTTGCCGGCAAGACGGGTACCACCAACAACAACTCCGATGGCTGGTTTATCGGCATCACCCCACGCCTGGTGGCCGGAACCTGGGTGGGCGGCGAGGAGCGCTCCATCCACCTTACCAATAGGGGCGAGGGAGCTGCGGTGGCCATGCCCGTATTCGCCAAGTTCATCACCAAGGTGTACAACGATGCCACCATTCCGCTGAAGCCCAACCTGAGCTTCGAGCGCCCGGCGGTGATGCCCGATGTGACCTTCGACTGCGCCAGCCAGCCGGCCGAGGAGCCCAAGAAGGAGGACGAGTTCTTCCAGTAGCAATCGGTAAAAATGAGATACCGGGAAGGTGCTTCGGCTGCGGCTGGGGCACCTTCGCCGTTTTTGGCTGGCCTGGGGCGGTTTGGCGCAGGCATAGTCCACCTCCGACGCAGGCTTAAGCCACCGAGGACGCTGACATAAGCCACCGCTAAGCGCTATCGTTGTGGTATCGCCATGTGGAGCCAAGCTATAAACGGCCCAACTTGCTGGGGAATCGGCTGGCGGTAGGCACGCCACCAGCGCAGCTCCAAAATGGGGGAGTCGCTTTGCTCTACTCTTGCAGGGTACGATGTTATAAATAGCTGGATATGTTTTATAACCCAAAAAAAGGGGTACATCGAGCTGCAAAATGTCTTACTTTCGTAGGCCGAAAAACGGAGAGTACTCAAAATTTTTTAGATAATATGCGCTATAAGTTAATTTCAGCAGAAGAGGCCGCATCGTTGGTTAATAATGGCGACCTTGTAGGATTCAGTGGATTTACCCCAGCAGGTGCTCCTAAGGTGGTGCCTGGTGCTATTGCCGCAAAGGCTCGCGAAGAGCATGCCAAGGGGCGTGAATTCAAAATTGGGGTCATCACCGGAGCCTCTACCGGCGACTCGCTCGACGGAGAGCTGGCCCGCGCTAACGCTGTTCTGTTCCGTACCCCCTACCAATCGAATGGCGACCTTAGGGCTTCGCTGAACAAGGGAGATGCCAAGTACTTCGACATGCACCTTTCGCAGCTTCCTCAGGAGCTTCGCTACGGATTCCTTGGAAAGGTTCGCATTGCCGTTATTGAGGCTGCCGATATTACCGACAATGGCGAGATCCTGCTAACCTCTGGCGTTGGTATCGCACCAACCATTGCTAAGTTGGCCGATAAGATCATCATCGAGCTCAACAGCCGTCACCCCAAGAGCCTTTTGGGTATGCACGACATCTACGAGCCCCTTGATCCACCTTACCGTCGCGAAATTCCAGTATACACCGTTAAGGACCGTGCCGGATCGCCTCTTCTGAAGGTTGACCCCAGCAAGATCGTAGGTATCGTTGAAACCAACGCACCCGACCAAGTTGGTGGCTTTGCTCCAGTTGATCCAACTACCGCAAAGATTGGCGAGAACGTAGCCGAATTCCTTGCTGCTCAAATTAAGAACGGAACCATTCCTAGAGAGTTCCTTCCAATCCAATCGGGTGTAGGTAACATTGCCAACGCCGTATTGGCCTCGCTAGGCGCCAACCCCGATATTCCACCTTTCACCATGTACACCGAGGTTATCCAGGATGCCGTTATCGGTTTGATGAAGGAAGGAAACGTAACCTTTGCCAGCGGTTGCTCGCTAACCGTAACCAGCGAGGTGCTCGACGATATCTACGCCAACATGGACTTCTTCAAGGATAAGCTTGTTCTTCGTCCACAGGAGATCTCGAACAACCCAGAGGTTGCTCGTCGTTTAGGCTTGATCACCATCAACACCGCGCTAGAGGCCGATATCTTCGGAAATATCAACAGTACCCACGTACTTGGCTCTAAGATGATGAACGGTATTGGAGGTTCTGGCGACTTTACCCGTAACGCCTACTTCTCCATCTATACCTGCCCATCAACTGCTAAGGGTGGTAAGATTTCGACCATCGTTCCTTTGGTTAGCCACCACGACCATAGCGAGCACTCCGTTAAGGTTGTCATCACCGAGCAAGGTGTTGCCGACCTCCGCGGAAAGTCTCCAGCCGAGCGTGCGCAAGCCATCATCGAAAACTGCGTACACCCCGATTACAAGCAAATGCTTTGGGATTACATCAAGAAGGGTGGCGCTGCACACACCCCACACTCGTTGGCTTCGGCATTCAACATGCACGTTGAGTTTGCCAACTCGGGTGATATGCGTAACACCAAGTGGTAATCGAAATATAGGCCGAAAGGCTAGCAGACATAGCAAAGGGCAAGCGTTGACGCTTGCCCTTTTGCGTTGTTCAAGTTAGGGATATATCAGGGGGTAGCTGCTTGTTGCAGAATACTGGCTAGTCGAACTTAATCTTTACCACAATCTTCTTGATGTGGTCGTTGCCGGCCACCGCAATGTTGGGGCGGTGGGCATCCGAAGGGAAGAAGAGCTGGAAGCTCTGGCTCTCCATCTCGTAGTAGCTGCCGCCGGCGACATCGCCAAAGCCTACATCCTTGGTGTCGTCGTAGGGGGTGGTTACGGTTAGCGAGCCAATGGGGGCTGAGCCCATCATCTCTCGGCCCTTGTAGATGTACTGGAGGTCGATGAACTTCTTGTGGAACTCCCAGCGGGTATCGCCCATGGGGCGGGTGGTTCCTTCGGATACCGAAACTACCACATCGTCGCCCAGCAGCTTGTACTTGCCTACCGGTAGCGAGTCGAGGTTGGTCTCGCGGAGGAACTTAAAGGTGGCATCCCAACGTTCGGGGTGCTTCTGGTAGTGCTGGTAGAAGGTAACCCTATCCACCGAATCGTGCGGATAAATGGTTAGCCCTTTAAGGTAGCTGTGGCCCGTAAACCATCGGTTGACCGTTTCTTGCTTATTCTCCATCTTTTTATCCTTTCCCATTGTATAGCCTGTCGTTGCTGCTACAGCGGCAAGCGCCAGTATCCATTTTAGGTACATACTTCGTTGTTTATTTTGGTGCGGCTAATATATGGGCAATTGGCGGCTGCGAGCGGTGGCTGAATTCCCAAAAAGGGGGTGAAAAGATGCCAATACGAGATGCTATTGGTCTTTTTGCGCCATTGTCGTGCCTATTGCCTTCCTACTTCTCGTACGTGTCTATCAGGGAGCCATCTCTCCGGAGGAGTTCGGCCTTAAGCTTCTTGCCATCGATGGATACCTTAATCACCGTGGTGCATTTCTTGGGGCCTGTCTCGTAGGCGGGGCCTCCGCCAACCACCACGGCGTACTTACGGGTAGGGGTGGGCTTCTCGATTAGCCCCCGGTGAATGTGCCCGGCGATAACCAGGTCGACGTTGGCCTCGTTAAGGATGGGGATTAGCTTCCGGCTTAGGTCTAGGGGGCCATGCCACTTCTCGCCGTCGTCGAGGGTTAGGGGCATGTGCGAGCACACGATACGGTGCTCGGCCTTTCGCCACTCCTTGGAGGCTACCACCTTCTTAATCCAGAGCGCCTCTTCGGAGCGGTAGCCGTCGAAGCTGCTCAGCCCCCCGTAGGCGGGGTGGCCATCATCCTTGTCCTCGCCGCAATCGACCACCAGAAAGCAGGTGTTGCCCCAGACGAAGGTGTAGAAGTACTCGCCGTTGGGCGTATCGACGTAGCGCTCGAGGATGCGCGACTCGGGGCCGCGGGTTTCGTGGTTGCCACGGACGTAGACAAGGGGTTTGAGGCCTGCGTAGCGGCCAAGGGCGCTTCCGCAGAGGTTGTCGAGGAGCTGCTTCTCGGTGAAGATGTCGCTAACGGCATCGCCATCGTAGATGGCAAAGTCGAACTCGGGGTATCGGGCGCAGACAGTATCGATGTAGGCGGGTTGGCCGTGGATGTCGTTAAACGAGAGGAAGGAGAACTTGCGCTTGCTGGACGAGGGGAGGGTAAACGACAGCAGCTTGCTCACCACCGAGTCTCCGTACTCCACCTTCGAGCGCTGGTAGCTGACGATCTTCTTGGAGACGGCCCGGTAGTAGTAGGTCTTGCCGGGGGTAAGGTTGGCGATGCGGATCTTCTGTACGGGTACGTTGGCGTCTACCTGCCCGTGGTGTATGGTCTGCACCTTGATGGTGGGGTTGTCGGTTTCGCCGACGAGGAGGTACGAGGTGCACATCTGGTTGGTGAGCCACATAACGGTGACGCCCGCTTCGGTCATGTTTTGGAGGTAGGGCTGCGACTTAAAGCCGAACTTCGTGGTGTCTTGAGCACCGGCAATGCTGCTGGCTAGGAGAGCTAGCAGTAGCGGTAGTGTTTTCTTCATGGTAATGGTGTTTAGCGCTACGAAGATAGGCTAAATGGGCTGCCGCTGTTCTCGGAATGGCTTTCCTGCTTTGAGGCCTTGCATCTGCAGATTCAAGTACCAAAAATGTCTGGTTTGCCCTTGCATCTGCAGATGTAAGCATCAATTGCCCCTAGGGCACCGTTATCCCCGCCTTGGGAGGGGTAGGGGTGGGTTTTGCTTGTTTAAATCAAGCATTTTTCACGCCACATAGCGCTCATAATTCACTCCAATCTCCGCCCAAGCGGGAGGATAGCATGCCGCTACTGGGCGTTTATCCTTTCGAATTCAGCCTTAGCCTGATGGTTTTGGCTGACTGGCTTCGCCATGAAGTGCTTGGTAAGCCACTTGCGCACGGGTATATCGTACAGTTTGAGGCTGGCGTAGGCTATGGCGACGGAGGCTACCAGCACCAGCAGCGCGGCAGGCCAAGCGTCTACCATCGGAACGTTATTGTCGACCACCCATGCCGTGAAGATGTAGATCAGCGGGTAGTGGATGATGTAGATGGGGTACGAGATGTCGCCAAAAAACTTGCAGACCTTGGAGGCCAGCTTCCCCTTTACCTGTCCGCTAGCGCCCATGTACACCACCAGCGGGAAGATGAAGATGATGGCCAGCGAGTCGTAGAGGCCGTTTACCCACAGGTGCTCGCTGCCGCCCACCCTAGGGAAGGCGAGCACCGCCACCACGATGAGGCTGCACCACAGGAAGGCGTGCTGCAGCTGTCCCGGCTTGCAGAGGCGCGACAGCAGTAGTCCTGCAAAGAAGGGGTACATCAGCCGGGTGAAGCCGATGCGCAGCTGCGGCGCGTTGAGCGACCAGCCGCCAATAACATCGCCGTTGGGACCTGTGGTGGTCATGTGTATTAGCGCACATCCGGCAAGGAATACCAGCACGGCTAGCACCTTGTTGGAGAATTTACGGATGAAGAGCGCGTAGAGCAGGTTGCCCACGTACTCGAAGAAGAGCGACCAGGCAGGGCCGTCGAGCGGGTGCATCTCGCCCCATCCTCGGATTTCCATGGAAGGGGGCACTGGTAGCAGCGTATAGCCCACCAGCATCGTCAGCAGCAGCTGCCAAACCGGCACCGTGCCGATGCCCGGAAACACCACGGGCGAGGCGCTAAAGTAGAAGCCGATGGCTCCGATTGTCATCCCCATAATAATCATGGGGTGCAGCCGGATGAGCCGGCGCTTGAAGAATCCGCCTAGGGTCATCTTCCCCCAGCGGTCGTCGTAGGCGTACCCGATGACGAAGCCCGAGAGGACAAAGAAGAAGTCGACCGCTAGGTAGCCGTGGTTAATGATTTGCTTGAGGTGGTTGCCACCCGCAAAGGTTTCGAAGAGGTGGAATACGACCACCATCACCGCGGCCACGCCGCGTAGGCCGTCGAGAATGTCGTAGTGGCCCTTCGAGTCGGAAAAGATGGAAGGGTGTGCGCTTGATGTACTCATTATTAGATTTAGTATTAGTTGCCATTGCCCTACCGCCGCCTGCCCTGCCCAAAATTATCGATCGTTCGCGCAGCGGCTCTTCGGCCGTAGGGGTTGCCAAAGAAAGCAAAAAGATGCAAGATGGCGGCAGCTTTTGGGGGATGACTTGAAGGGCAAAATCGGAATGAGCGAGATTCGCCGATGTGGAACCCTATTTGAGGGTGGTGCTGGGCAACGGCGTGGTAGCCGCAGAAAATGTAGGGTATTGTTTTGAAATGTTGCAGGCTTTCGGTAGGTTTTTTTGGTCAACCACAGCGCGCTCACCTCCGCCCATCACAATTTGGGGCTAACCGCAGCGCGGTTAGCCTCCCCAGCAGGTGGTTGGGGGTAACCGCAGCGCGCTTTCTGCCGCCCACGTCAATTTTGGGCTAACCACAGCGCGGTTAGGTCGCCCGGCAGGTGGTTGGTGCTAGCCGCAGCGCGCTTTTTGCCGCCCACGTCAATTTGGAACTAACCACAGCGCGGTGAGCCTCCCCATCAGGTGGTTGGTGCTAGCCGCAGCGTGCTTTCTGCTGCCCACGTCAATTTGGGGCTAACCACAGCGCGGTTAGGTCGCCCAGCAGGTGGATGGTGTTAGCCGCAGCGTGGTTTCTGCCGCCCACGTCAATTTTGGGCTCACCACAGCGCGGTTAGCCTCCCCAGCAGGAGGTTGGTGCTACCCGCAGCGTGCTTTTCTCCGGTTACCAGACCTTTTTTATGCCGCTCTACGTAGCAATCGCACAGGCAAAATCGCTACATTTACCTTCGGATGTGGCACTCCCCCTGCGCGATGCCCGGTAGCGAAGGTCTTGCGGGGGCAGGTGGGCGAAAGGGCCCCACTTGCAGGAGAGCAGCGCCATCCCTAATGCTTAAAATTTTACGATATGAGAGCAAGAGCTTGGGTATTTCTTTGTTTTACGATGCTCCTTCCCGCCGCGAAATCCTTTTCGCAGAAGCCGATGAGCACGCCTCCGGCGCCCTTGTACGTCGATCCGATATACAACGGCACCCGCGACCCCGAAATTGTGTACAACCCCTCCGCCAAGGAGTACTGGATCTACTACACCTCCAGCCGGCCGGTTCTCGACAAGGGTAACTTTGTTGGGGCACCCATCGGAATTGCCGGATCGAAGGATCTGGTGAACTGGCGACTGGTAGGGTACTGCTACTTCAACGGCATCGGCGGCAAGCCCGACGCCGGGCACACCTACTGGGCTCCGGGCATCTTCATCGAGGGGGATACCGCGCACATGTTCGTCACCTACAAGGAGGACACCATCGGCCCCTGGGGCGGCCCCAGCCGGCTCGACCACTACAAGGCCCCGGTTACCGACATGCAGCGGGGGTGGACCTACGTTAACACCGTTACCAACGAGCCGCAGGCCATCGACGCAACCGTCTACAAAATTGGGAACGTGTACAACATGTGGTACCGCAACTGCATCAAGGATCCCTGCGGCATTTACCACGCCACCAGCACCGACCTGCTCAGCTGGCAGTTTCACGGAAAGGCGCTGGGCGATATCAACAACTTCGACCTGACCAAGATTTGGTACCAGGAGGGGCCCTACGTATTCCGCTGGAAGGGCTACTACTGGATGATTACCGACCCCGATGACGGTATTGTGGTTTACCGCTCGTCGGATGCCGTTACCTGGAAGCTGATGAACCGAATCCTAACCCCCAACGGAGGGAAGCGCCCCATGGACTCGGCAAATGGCAAGCACGCCAGCGTGATGGTTATCAACGACCGCGCCTTTATCATCTACCACTCCGAGCCCTTCATGAAGAAGGATCCGCAGCCTCCGTTCCCCGGCCATAAGTTTACCTGCTACCTCCAGATGGCAGAGCTAACCTTCGACGGCGAGCGCATAACCTGCAATCGCGATAAGGCAATCGTACTGCCTCGCTTAAAGTAGCGGCTGTGTAAATCCTCTACCTGCTGGTACGGATATTTGCTACTAAGACGTAAAAAGGCCAAGCGCTAACGCTTGGCCTTTTTACGTTTCAACTGTTCACTACCCAATCCTCACCGAGGTCATCGTCAGCGAGCCCATCACCGGGCTATCGTTAAAGAAGCTCAGCGGCTCGTCCTGCTCCTTTAGGGCGAGGGCGTAGAGCAGTGGCAGAAAGTGGTCGGGCGTCGGTACGGCCAGCTGCACCTCGGGCCCCAGCGTTGCGTAGCTGGCTAGCTCGGCATGGCGGCCCTCCACGATTAGCTGCTTGAGGGTGTCGTTGGCCTGCATGGCCCAGTCGAATCCGAGATCGGGCTTGCCCCAGTCCATCAGCCGGAGGTTGTGCACCAGGTTGCCGCTGCCTATAACCAGCACGCCGCGGTGGCGGAGTGCGGCCAGCTCGCGCGCCAGCTCGTAGTGCTGTTGCGGCGTGAGGCGGTAGCTCAGGCTCATCTCCACCACCGGGATGTTGGCCTGGGGGTACATGTGGCGGATGATGCTCCACGCGCCGTGGTCGAGGCCCCAGCGGGTGTCGAGCGCCACCTCGGCCTGCTCTACGGAGCGCTTCACCTCGTAGGCCAGCTCGGGGCTTCCGGGGGCTGGGTACTGCACCTCGAAGAGCGCCTTGGGGAACCCGCCGAAGTCGTGGATGGTAGGGGGCGCCGCCGATACGGTTACCCGCGTGTCGGGCGTCTCCCAGTGGGCCGATACGCAGAGGATGGCCCTTGGCGTGGGCAGCTCGCGGCCCAGCTGCTGCCATGTTAGCGAAAAGGGGTTCTCCTCTATGGCGTTCATGGGGCTGCCGTGGCCTACAAACAGCACGGGCATCCTGTCGGTTGGCGGCATGGCCGCTAGATGACCTATGGTTGCGTTCATCGTTGTAGCGTTTTTGGGTTGATGGGGTACGTCTGTAGAGACGGGTTTGAAACCCGGCTCTCTTTCTCGTTGGTTTGGAAAGACGGGTTTCAAACCCGTCTCTACTCCTCCTCGTCGGCCTGGAGCACCAGCTCCACATCGCTGCTTACGCGGATTTCATCGCCAACCAGCACGCCACCGGTATCTAGGGCGGTGTTCCAGTTTAAGCCCCAATCCTTACGGGTTAGCTTGCCGGTGATAGCGAACCCTGCCTTGACGTTGCCCCAAGGATCCTTGGCCAGCCCGCCATACTCGGCCTTAAGGGCGATGGGCTTGGTGATGCCGCGGAGGGTGAGGTTGCCGGTTAGCTCGTACTCCTCATCGTCTACCTTACGAAGACCCCTAGCCTCGAAGGTGATGGTTGGGTGGTTCTGCACGTCGAAGAAGTCGGCGCTAAGCAGGTGGGCATCTCGGTCGGCCATCTCGGTATCAACCGATGCGGCATCAATGGTTACGCGGATGTTTGCTGTTGCAAAGTCGTTGTTGGTGGTGGTAACCCTTCCCTCAAACTTGTTGAACTTGCCGCTTACGTTCGAAATCATTAGGTGCTTAACCTTAAAGCGGATGTCGCTGTGTACGGTGTCGATGTTCCAGAAGTTCAATTTTTGTGCTTCCATGATATGCTGCTTTTTACTGTTAATAATCTTTGTTGATGTCGCGGTTGCTATTCCGTTCCCGACAATGCAAAGATGGGGCAAGAAACAGGGCTCAGGGTAACACAAATCGGAAGAGGGGTGGTACTTTTAGGAAATAGCGCTGCGCATCTGCTCGCGGAAAGCCGATGGGGTGAGCCCCGTTCTGCTGTGAAATACCCTCGAGAAGTACGACTTCTCGCTATACCCCAACTCGAAGCCAATCTCCGATATCGACTTCGAAGAGTGCAGTAGCTGCTGCTTGGCCTCGGTGATGCGGCGGGTTTCTACTATTTCTGATACGCTTTTCTGCTGGATGCTTCGGCAGATGAGGTTCAGGTTTCGCTCCGACATGTTCAGCTTGTTGGCATAGTACGATACGCTCACGTTCCGGCGGAAGTTGCTTTCGAGGATTTGCAGGAAGCTGCCAAATGTCTCTAGCTGGATATCCTTAACCTCCGAATCCTGCAGTATGGCATGTCTTCGTTCGGCATCCACCATAGCCAACAGGGCGTTGGTTAGGTGGCGTAGGGTGGGCATGTCGGGGATCTCTGCCCTGCTCTCGGTTTGCAGCAGGTGGCATACGGTTTCGAGCCTGGAGAAGCAGGTGTGCGCCCTAAAAGGAATGTGCGCTGAGGTGGTAAAGTTGGCATGGAAGTTTAGCGCCGACTGTGGTACAAACTCTGGCTTAAAGCTAACCACCCATCCGCGCAGTTCGGGGCTGGGTATTAGCTTGTGCAGCTTCCCGGTTGATACGTAGCAGGCCGCTGGTGCCGTAACCGTTTCCTCCTTAAAGTCGATGAGGTGGGTAAGGCTTCCTTGAGTGATTAGTATCAGCTCCTCGAAGTCGTGCAGGTGCGGGCCGTAAGTGCGCGATAGGATATCGGCTGTCAGCGCTTCGGTAATCTCGAGTATGCGGAATTGCTTCTTCATGGTAGATGTTCTTTTTCTGATACTACAACCTTGCCCTAAGGATGTCGGCCAGCTCGGCATTATCGAGCTTAACGGGGTGGTTCTTGTGGCCGGTATCCTTGATAATCGTATCAAAATCCGTTTCGGTGATGCCGTAGCTCGATAGGTGGGCTATACCGAGGGTGTCTATCAGCTGGTCGAGCTTATCCAGTAGCGCATTGATGTAGTAGCCGTCTGCTTGGTTGGCTGCGCTGGTGCATAGCTTGCCAGCTGCCGCGTACTTCTTTAGCGCAATGGATGAGGGATTGGTCTGCTGCAGCTTTCTAACGGTTGCCCGGTTTATTTCGGCCATAAGCGTGCCGCAAACCATGCCGTGGGCGATGCTGAAGTGGCTGCCCAGCGGTTGTGCAAACCCGTGGCCAAGTCCAAGTCCTGCATTGGCAAGGGTGATGCCCGATAGCATTGCCGCATACGATAGCGCTGTTCTTGCCTTTAGGTCGTCGCCGTGGCTAACGGCTGTTTCTATAGCTCCGATGAGGTGCGTCATCCCCTCGTAGGCCAGCATGTCGGTTAGAGGCGATGCTGCAGTGGAGAGGTACGACTCGAGCAGCTGCGCAAAGGCATCCATGCCCGAGGCTGCCGTGGTTTGGGGCGGGCAGCCAAGCGTGAGCGTCGGGTCGACAATGGCAATGTCGGGGGTAAAGTTCTCGTGGCGTAGCGACTTCTTGTATCCGTCGTGCCCAGGTTTGGTGAGTACTGCATTCTTGGTTACCTCGCTGCCTGTTCCAGCGGTGGTAGGCATGGCGATAAAGGGTACCTTTTGCCCGCTGTGCGCTTTTGTTCCAACATCCTCTAGATAGTGTTCAACTTTATCGGCCGAGGGCAGCATGGCCGATACTGCCTTGCCTGCATCGATAACGCTACCGCCACCAATGGCGATTACCACCTCGGGAGTATGGGAGGCAAATAGCCCTACCGCTTGGTTCACCATCTCGGGCGATGGCTCGCCAGTAACGCTATACTCTAGAATAATTACCCCTCTGCCGTGGAGCATGTCGAGCGTGGCTTGGTAGCTGGGCGTTTGCTTAAACGACTTGCTGCCGGTAATCAAAACGATATGGCTGCAACCATCGAGTAGCGGTGTGCTCTTTAGCTGGTACAGGCTGTTGGCGCCAAAGATAATCTTTGGAAGAGCGCTGAGGGGAAACGAAGGAATCATATATGCCTGAATGAAACGGATGGCAAGGTAACAAAAAAGGCCGTCTAGTGCTACCTAGACGGCCTCTTCCACAAACTCAGAACAACTTACTTAACTAACGCTATCTCCACCTCTGCCGACTGAAGCAGGGGCGAAGAAACCTTAATCTTTACTTTACCTTCGGATAGTGCTTGGATATATCCTAGTAGCTTACCGTTTAAGCATCGTTGCTTATTGTCGCGGTAGTTATCGTTAACATCGTTGGATCCGCTTTCGAGGCCTAGCAGTCGGGCAGGACCTTCAACTTGGCAGGTAACCTCGTTGTCGGCAAGTACCACTGGAAGCCCTTGCTTATCTACAACCTGAATGAATAGGTGTGCTAGGGCATACTCTCCCTTAAGGGTTGTCTTGTCGATGCTAACCTTTATGGCGTAAGGGGTGCCACTCGATTGAATCTTGGTTGTAGCCGAAGCCTTAGCATTGTTGTAGCCTACGGCCTCTAACGTACCTGGTTGGTATGGTATATCCCAATAAACGATTCCTGTTTTATCGTCGAATGCTTTGCGGGCGCCAACAGTTTTGCCGTTGAGCTTAAGCTCTACCTCCTTGCAGTTGGTATAGGCCACCACGCGGATGGTTTCGCCCTTCTCGTAGTTCCAAACGGCAGGGGCATCAGTCGAAAGGTAGTTCGACTTGCCATCGGTCTTGTAGGTGCCAATGTAAACGGTTGGCGAGGTATACCAAAGCGACTTACGGAAGTATCCGCGAGGCTTGATGTTGCCCGACATGTCGATCATCCCTGAGTTGAAGCCGCGAGATGGCCAAGCGTTAGATTCGCCAAGGTAGTCGAAGCCGGTCCAGATGAACTGGCCAAAGATGAATTCGTTGTCGCGAACCGACTTCCAAGCCTCGAAGTCGTGGCGGGTTTCGCTACCAAAAATCACCCTGTCGGGATAGGTGGCATGATCCTGCTTGTAGCGGTATTCGGTGTAGTTGTAGCCTACAATGTCGAGGGTACCGGGGTAGGTGGTTTCGTTAGACATAACGGCACCTGCCATTGCTCCAGTTGTAGGGCGCGATGTATCGTACTTCTTAACCTCGGTTACCAGCTCCTTGGCGATATCGCCTATGCGCTCGGCACGGGGTAGGTCGGTTCTGTAGCCATGCTCTTGTGGCTGACCGATGCTCTCCTTGTTAAGGATGGGGTGCGAGTATGGGTCGTTGGGGTAGTCAACCTCGTTGCCAATGCTCCACATGATGATGGATGGGTGGTTGCGGTCGCGTTGAATCATATCGGCCAAATCGCGCTTACCCCATTCGTAGAAGAACTTGTATGAACCCTGATAGCCTGGGGTTCCCTCGTTCCATCCGGTTAGCCATTTCTTTTTTGGATATTCCCACTCGTCGAATGCCTCGTCCATTACAAGTAAACCTAGCTCATCGCAAAGATCGTACACGCAAGTAGCCTGTGGATTATGGCTTAGGCGGATGGCGTTACAGCCAATCTCCTTAAGCTGCTTTAGGCGGCGCTCCCATACCTCGCGGGGTACTGCTGCTCCAAGGCAACCGCCATCGTGGTGGAGGCAAACACCCTTAACCTTCATCCACTCGCCATTTAGGGCAAAGCCCTTGTTGGGGTCGTAGGTTAGCGAGCGAATACCAACACGGGTTTGGGTGGCATCAATTATCTTATCATCCTTGTAAATGGTCGTCTTCAATGTATAGAGGTTGGGTGACTTTAGGCTCCAAAGGGCAGGATTGGCAACTACAAGCTGCTGTTCCACGTCCTTATTTCCGTTTGCGCTAACATCCGATGTGGTGTTTGCTATCTCTAGCTTCTTTCCATCGGGAGCAAAGAGTTCCTGAACAACCTTAACCGAGCAGTTTTGGGCTTCGGTATTGTTGATGTTGGTATTTACCGTTACGGTTGCCTTGCCGTTTTGTACGTCGGCCTTGTAGTGTACGCCCCATTGGTTGATGTGTACGGGATTGGCGTATACAAGGTAAACGTCGCGGTAGATGCCCGATCCGGTGTACCAACGCGAGTCGGCATCCTCGGTGTGGTTAACCTTTACGGCAACCACGTTGCGTCCGCCAAAGTTAACGTAGGGGGTTAGGTCGTACATAAACGAGATGTAGCCGTTGGGGCGTTTCCCAAGCCACTTACCGTTGATGTAAACCTCGCTGTTGTTGTAAACACCCTCGAAGTAGATGTATACCTTGCTCCCTTTTTTATCGGCAGCAATATTTAAATCCTTACGGTACCATCCAATACCACCTGGTAGGTAGCCCGTGCAGCTGGCATACTTGGGGCTTGCCGTCTGCTCTACGCTCCAGTCGTGGGGTAGGTCTACCGATCTCCACTTCGAATGGTCGAGGTACTCCACCTCCCCAAATCGAATATCTCCAAGGTTGAATTTCCAGCTGGCATTAATCAGCTCCTTACTGCCAAAACCTTGACCAAATGTGCTGGCTGCCATCAAAAAAAGAATGATGTACAGCGCAAATGACTTCTTCTTCATATAATAACTCCACTTATAATTCTCGATGCTTTTGTCCTTATTATGGAAGTTCAAAAGTACATTTAGAGTTCACTTTGATGGGTGGAAAATCATTCAAAAGAGTAGCAGAAAAAATGCTGGTAGCTAAAAAATGGAAGGGAAAAAGCAAAGGTCCGGTAGAAACTATAATACTACCAGACCTTTGCTTCAAACAAAATAAACTTGATCAGCTACATCTTGCTTACTGTACTGACCATTCAATAATACCACCAGAAAATTCCTTCTGCATGGTAGCGCTCAGGCGTAGTGCTGTGGTGGTTACTTTGGCAAAATCAACCTTGTTGTAGGTATCCTTCTGGGTGCCGTAGCTTGTTGGTGCTGCTACATCCTTCCAGGTGTTGTCGCTGTCGAGGTACTGCAGCTTCCATGAGGCGGGAATACGGCAGCCGCCCCAAGGGCTATCGTCGAACCAGTATACCTTGCTTGACGATACCTCGTAGGGTTTGTCGAAAGTGTACTGCACCCACTGTGTGGTGTCTTTCATAGGCCACCAGTGGTAGTAGAGCACGTCGTGGTCGTTGGAGTTCTTAGGCTCGGCCTGATCGTTGAGGGCAACCAGCGTTTTGGTGATGTGCGATGCGCTGATGGTGCTTCTGTTGGCAATGGTTGGTGCTGCTAGCGGGCGCGATGCGCTGGCGCTGGTTGCCTGCCATACGGCCATTTCGCCAGCACCGCGGTTGGCCCAAGCGTAGTAGGGGATGGCCGTAAAGCTGGTACTCTTTTCCTCGAACGAGTTCTCGGTTGTACGCTTTAAGCTCTTGGCTTTACCTGTAACCTCCATAATGCCGCTCAGCTTTTGGGTGTCGAACTTTGTGCTTAGCGGAGCGGTAGTGTCGAGCACAAGATTTAGTACGTGACCATCCTGGGAATCGGGCCATTCGGCGCAGTACACAATAGGGCCACGCTGCAGGGCAACCTTGCCTTTGTCGGCGGCCACGCTATCGTTGGCGGCAATCTGGCGGACGGACATGGGGAGGTCGAGGCTAACCTGATCGCCCTTTTTCCAGCTGCGCGCGATAACTGCATAACCGTTCTGCATGGTATACTTGGCTGCCTTGCCATTTACTTTAAGCACAAATGGGGTAGCATCTGTAGTGGTGTAGCGGTAGAGGCTACCAGGTGTTGGACGGTTTTGCGCCCATCCCGGTATACGGATGGCCATCTCGAAGGCTCCCGTACTGGACGGATTTACCGTAATGGCAACGCTGCCCTCCCAAGGGTAGTTGGTCTTTTGCAGCACGGTTACCTTCTTGCTGTTGATGGAGAGGTTGGCCGTGCTGTTGATGAAGAGGTTTACGTAAAGTCGGCTGCCATTCTTGGCATACATATATCCAGGGATAGATGGAATAAAGCGGCAAATGTTGCTGGGGCAGCAGGCGCATCCAAACCACTCGCTACGCTGATGCTGGCCCAGTGACTCGAGGGGGTTGGGGTAGAAGAAGTGGTCGCCGCTGAGCGATATCCCCGATATCACGCCGTTGTAGAGCGTGCGTTCGAGCACGTCGTAGTACTTCGCCTCGCCGTGGAGAAGGAATAGGCGGTAGTTCCAGTACACGTTGCCAATGGCGGCGCAGGTTTCGTTGTAGGCCGACATGTTAGGCAGATCGTAGGCGGGGCCAAAGCCTTCGTTGCTGGATTTTGATCCAATGCCTCCGGTGATGTAGTACTTATGGCTGATAACGTCGTTCCATATTGCGTCGATGGCATGGAGGTAGGCCTTGTCGCCTGTAATGGCAGCAATATCGGCCATGCCCGAGTACATGTAGGTGGCGCGTACGGCATGTCCCACCGCCTCGGTTTGGTCAACCACCTTCTTGTTATCCTGGCTGTAGTCGCTTCCTTTGCCGCGACAGTCGAGGAAGAACTTAGCCAGATCGAGGTATTGCTTCTTGCCGGTAACACGGTACATCTTTACTAGTCCCATCTCCACAATCTGGTGGCCGGGAGCATCACTGCGCCTACCCGGACCAAAAACGCTGCAGAGCAGATCGGCATTCTTGGTGGCGATGTCGAGCAGCGAACGCTTGCCGGTGGCAAGGTAGTGGGCCGAGGCAGCCTCGTAGAGGTGCCCACAGTTGTACAGCTCGTGGCTTAGTTCCGACTCTTTCTCCCAGCGCTTCTTCCCCGACCATTCGTGTGGATGCTCTGGGTCGATGGTGCGCGTGGTGTAGAGGTAGCCGTCGGGTTCCTGCGCCTTGCCGATGTAGTAGATGAGCGTATCGACCTTTGCCTCTAGCGCCTTGTCGGGGGAGGTTTGCAGCGAGTAGCTGGCTCCCTCTATAATCTTGTAGATGTCGGTATCGTCGAACGGGAACTGGGTACAGAACTTGCCCTGCTTTAGCTTGCCGGCAAAGAGGAAGTTGTCCACACGCCCGGTCTTGTAGCACTGCTCTAGGGCAATGGGGATGGTAACATCGTGGTTCTGCTTGATGCGTGGCGCCCAGAAGCCATCGTTTACCCGAACGTCGGTAAACGGAATGGGCTGTATGGGGTAGTCGCCCTTGCCTTGCGCCATAAGGTCGGGTGCTGTTAGCATAAGGCCTAGTAGCGTACTCGAGAATATAAGCTTAGCTGACATTGGTTATTCTTTTAAATTATTGCATCTGACTTTTTTCCTCTACTTCAAAATTCGTAGCCCGTAAATACCGTTCATCCATCCGGTGCTGTTGGCCTTAAAGAGCACGGTAACCTTATCGGCAACGCCGGTGTACTCGTGGGGAATGGGGATGATGACATCGAAAAACTCGTTAGGCTTCTTCTCGTAGTCGATATTTTCTAGCTTCCTTCCGTTGATGTAGATGTCGAAGTTGCGCTTGCCATCGTTGCCCCACAGGGTAAGGAAGAGGTTAACGGCTCTGGTAGGATCAACCTTTACCTCGAAGTTCATCGAGCCACCATCGTGGGTGTTGCGGTACTTGCGGCCGTTAAAGACATCGGTTTCGGAGAGGTATCCCTCGAAGTTATGGTCGTGCTCCGACTGGGGTTCGCCCAAGCCAACATAGTCGATGGTGCGGCTTTCGAGCTCCGCCTGACGCTGCTTGGCGGCGGCATACTCCTGCTTCTTAGTTTGCCAGTCGGCATCCGAGAAGATATCCCAGTAAACCGTTCCCTGCTGGTCGTACACCTTGTAGAAGGGGATCAGCTGAACATCGTTTGGCTGACCTACACCAGCGGTTTTAAAGGTGAGCGGGCTGCCGTTAACAGGCTTTACCCATTGGTTGATGTCTTTCCCTTCGGCAATCAGCACAGGAACACCGAAGGCTGGATCAATAGGTTTCTTCCCCAGCTCGCCGCAGAGCACCACTGGTCCGTAGAGTATGGCCACCTTCTTGGAGTTGTCGGGCATTGGCTCGGTGTGTAGGCTCATGTTGAACCCAACCTCCAGCTTATCGCCGTTGCTCCACTTGCGGTTAATAGTAGCGTAGGTGCCTGGGGCTGCCTTAACGGAAAGGGGCTTCCCGTTAAGCTTTATTGAGATGCCGCCCTTCGACCACTCTGGGCAACGGATGTACAGCGGCATGCTTACCGCCTTTTGTGCTGCGAAGGTTAGCGTGGTTGAGGGTTGCTCGGGGTAGTTGGTGGTTTGGGTTATCCTCAACCCCCTTTCAGCCCAGCTCAGCTCCGATGCTATAAACAGGTTAACGTACAGTCCCCCATCCGCAGCTTTGTAGTAGATGGCCTCTCCGTACTTGGCGTGGTTCTCGAAGCCCGTGCCCACGCAGCACCAGAAGGAGTTGAACTTTTCGCTAAATGCCTTCTTGCCTCCAGGACGAAGGGTTACGTAGTAGCACACGTTGCCATCTTCGGGGTTTTGCGAGGCGAGGATATGGTTGTAGAGGCCGCGCTCGTAGTAGTCGGCCAACCTAACGCTTGGCTCTAGGCAGAAGAGGTGGCGGGTGAGCTTAAGCATGTTGTAGGTGTTGCAGGTCTCGGTGGAGTAGTCGCTGAGCCTGCTCGATAGCTTGCCGGCTGGGCCAAACGCTTCGCCGTCGCTGTTGCCCCCGATGGCGTAGGTGTGGTTCTTGAGCACCGTCTGCCAGAAGAACTCGGGAATCTGCTTTTCGCGATCGCTCCCGGTTAGCTCGTAGCCGCGTATCTCACCAATAACCTTTGGTATTTGCGTGTTGGCGTGTAGCCCCTCGAGCTTATCCTGCTGCGCGGCCAGCGGGTCGAGCACCGAATGGTGGTAGAACTTTTCGGCCAGCTGCTTGTAGCGCTCGTCGCTGGTTATGGCGTAGAGGTTGTACATCGCCTCGTTCATGCCGCCAAACTCGGTGCGGAGCATCTCCTGCATCTTGGCATCGCTCAGCGGCTGTAGCTTGTTGTAGGCCCAAGAGCCCATCTTCTTTACCACCTCCAGCGCCTGCTGGTTATTGCCGTAGAGGTACATGTCGATGAGCCCGGCGTACATCTTGTGCAGCGTGTACCAGGGGGCCCATACGGGGTTGCGGTCTATTACGCGATCGATAAACTTCTCGGGGAAGGCGCTAAGGTAGCCATCGCGGTTGAGCGCCTGCTGGCATTCGGCGAGCCCGGCCACCAGCTGGTTGCCCTTGTTGAGGTAGGCGGTATCGCCCGTCGAGGCGTACATCATCGAAAGGGCTGAGAGGACGTGCCCCAGCGAGTGGCCGCGGAGCTCGCAGTCCAGCTCCTCCCATCCGCCGTAGGCCTTGGCCGAGGTCTTTATACCAGCATTAACCCGGTAGTTGTGCAGGAGCCGGCTATTGTCGAGGCTCTTGAGCCACTCCTGGTCGAGCAGCATCGCCTTGCGGAAGGGGCCATCGAGCAGCCGGACTTCCGATAGCGGGAAGGCGGAGGCCTTTACGGGCACCACGACTTTAACCTTCATCCTATCGTCGAACTGGCCGGGGTACTGCCCAAGTGCTGAGGCGGCCAGGCACAGCAGTAGGATTGTTAGGTTGAGTGCTTTTTTCATCAGAATAAGTTTTAGGAGCGCCAGCGGGTGCGGGCCCTGCTGGCTACAAAATATCTTTACTTGCCGTAAGCGGAGGGCACTGCTGCTGGCCCGCCATCGGCTAATGCTTACGCTTTCAAATGTAGCTATGGTTTATATACGGTGGGGGTGAAAAATGTTCAAAAGAGGGGGATAAAAAGGTAGGGGACGAGCCGCAACATCGTGCGGTTCGTCCCCTGCTTATGAAATTCTTTCGGAGCTAGTGCTAAGCGTAGCGTCTTCGCTCATAGCCGTCAGGCTAAGGTTTAATCCATAATGTTCGACTCCTTCGGAGTCGTGGTTTCAGGATGATTCCCCTATCTACAAACCTTTAATGCCTATGGCATTATACTTCCGTTCGAAAAATCCCAGAGGGATTTAAGGTTTGTAGGTCGAAGCTTGGCAGCCATACCGACCCGATACGGGTCGGACTAGAACATACAATACGGCTAGCAGAATCCTTTTTCTTGGCCTAACGGCTATGGGCGTCTTCGCTACGCTTAGCGCGGGTAGCTAGTTCAGCAGAAACCTTTCCACTACCTCGGCCACGCCGTCGTTCATGTTCGAGGCCACGATGTAGTCGGCCCTGTCGCGCAGCTCGGGGGCCACGTTGTCCACCCACACGCCCAGGCCGGCGTACTCGATCATGCTAAGGTCGTTGCCGGCGTTGCCCACGGCGATAATCTGGCGCTGGTCGATTTCCAGCCGCTGGGCGAGCACCCCGATGCTGGCCGCCTTGTCGATGCCCTGCGGCATCACCTCCAGGAAGAAGGGCTTCGAGGTGGCCACGCTCAGGTCCTGGCGCTCCTGCTTCAGGACCTGCTCAACCGTTTTCAGCCGGTCGGGCTCGTCGAGCAGGATGCACTTCACGGCAGCGCCCGTCACCTCGGCCTTAAACGAGGGCACCTGGAGCAGCGGTAGCCCGGTGAGCTTGCTCTCGAATTCGATGTACTCCGACCGGTTTTCGGTGATGATCCCCTTGGGGGAGTAGGTGATGATGTGCACGCGGTGCTTCAGGCTGAAGTCGTGGAGGCTGTGCACCTCCTCGCGGGTGAGCGCCCGCTCGAAGATGGGCTGGCGGGTTGCCATGTCGGTGATCACCGCCCCGTTGAACGAGATGATGTACGACCCAAAGCGTTCCAGCTCCAGCTCCTGGGCAAAGGGGAGCATGGCCGGGGTGGGGCGGCCCGAGGCCAGCACCACCTTTACCCCGCGCTCCTGCGCCTGCATCAGCAGCGCGCGGTTGCGCTCCGAGATCTGGTGGTCGTCGGTAAGCAGCGTATCGTCCAGGTCGAGGACGAGCATTTTGTATTCCATGGTTGATGTTGCTCTAATGTGATTCTAAACTTAAAGTACACTATTAGTACTCTTTCGGCAGAAATATCTTCAGCCTTAATGAGTGTACTCACAGAAATTTGGTAAACGTTTATCCTCAAAAAAAATCCCCGATGGAAACCATCGAGGATCTTGCTTGGTACCCAGAGCCGGGATCGAACCGGCACGGATTGCTCCACTGGTGTTTGAGACCAGCGCGTCTACCGATTCCGCCATCTGGGCGTGCGCCTTGTACTCAAGCGGTGCAAAGATAGAAATATTTTATGTGCTAGCAAGTCCCGTCCAATCAAAAATTGGCGATTCTGCTACTTTCGGACGGCTTCTGCTGCTGTGGGTAGCTCCATTGTAGCCCTTAGGGCTGTCTGGAAGAGCGATTCGGGATCGATGCCGCAGTCCTTGTGAAGCTGCTGCACGGTGCCGTGCTCGATGAACCTATCGGGAGCGCCCAAGCGGGTTATGCGGTTGGTGTAGCCGTTGTCGGCCATAAACTCGAGCACCGCGCTGCCGAATCCTCCCTGTAGAACCCCATCCTCTACGGTGATGATATACCTATACTGCTTAAGGATGGAGTGGAGCAGCTCCTCGTCGAGGGGCTTGGCAAAGCGCATGTCGTATAGGCCAACTGCAATGCCCTGCTTGGCTAGGCGGGTAACCGCCGTTTGGGCGAAGTTGCCAGGATGGCCTAGCGTTACGAAGGCTACGTCGTTGCCCTCGCATACGGTCCGTCCCTTGCCTATCTCTATTTCGGTGAAGGGCTGCCTCCAGCTATGCGTTACGCCCCTACCACGAGGGTAGCGGATGGAGAATGGCCCCTTGCCACCCAACTGTGCGGTGTACATCATGTTGCGCAGCTCCACCTCGTTCATGGGGGCGGCAACAACCATATTGGGAATGATGCGGAAGAAGCCGATGTCAAACATGCCGTGGTGCGTTGGGCCATCTTCGCCCACAATGCCGCCACGGTCGAGGCAGAATACCACGTCGAGGTTCTGCAGGGCTACGTCGTGGATCACGTTGTCGTAGGCGCGCTGCATAAACGAGGAGTAGATGTTGCAGAAGGGGATATACCCTGCTGCGGCCAGTCCCGCCGAGAAGGTTACGGCGTGCTGCTCGGCAATGCCTACATCGAAGGCGCGCGATGGCATCTTCTCCATCATGATGTTCAGCGAGCAGCCGCTTGGCATAGCGGGGGTAATGCCTAGTATCTTTGGGTTCTGCTTGGCCAGCTCCACAATGGTCTCGCCAAACACATCCTGGTATCGTGGTGGAATGGCCTGGTCAACCGGCATGGTTTCGCGAAGGCCCGTTTCCTTGTCGAATACGCCGGGAGCGTGCCATATGGTTTGGTCTTCCTCGGCGGGCTTGTACCCCTTGCCCTTTTTGGTGAGCACATGGAGCAGCTTAGGCCCTGGAATATCCTTTAGGTCGTTAAGAATCTGGGTGAGGCGTACCACATCGTGCCCGTCAACCGGACCAAAGTAGCGGAAGTTGAGCGACTGGAAGAGGTTGCTCTGCTGTAGCACTGCCGTCTTTACGCCCGACTCAATCTTCTTTACGTAGCGGCGGGCAACAGGTCCCAGCTTTTCGAGATGGGCAAGGATGTTCCAAACATCCTTACGCATTTTGTTGTACGATTTGGAGGTGGTGATGTCGAGCAGGTACTCCTTAAGCGCCCCAACGTTGGCGTCGATGGCCATGTTGTTATCGTTGAGGATTACCAGGATATCCGACTTCTCGATGCCCGCATTGTTGAGCCCTTCGAAGGCTAATCCACCCGTCATCGATCCATCGCCAATGATGGCCACAACATGCCGATTCTCCTTGTTCATCCTAGCGGCAACGGCTAGGCCAAGTGCCGCCGATATGGAGGTGGAGGAGTGCCCAACGCCGAAGGCATCGTACTCGCTCTCGTCCATCTTAGGGAAGCCGCTAAGGCCTTTGTACTTTCGGTTGGTGTGGAAGTTCTTTCTTCTACCGGTGAGTATCTTGTGGGGGTAGGCTTGGTGGCCTACGTCCCAAACTAGCTTATCGTAGGGGGTGTTGAATACGTAGTGTAGCGCAACGGTGAGCTCCACCACGCCCAATCCGGCGCCAAAGTGCCCGGGGTTGGTGGATACCTGATCGATGATAAAGTCGCGCAGCTCGTCGCAAACCTGCTCGAGCTGGGTCTCATCCAATTGCTTTAAATCGGAAGGGAACTCTATACGATCTAGTAGCTTTTTTGTCTCTTCAGTCATCTGACGTTGTAGATAGAACGGGGCAAAGTTAATATTACGAAACATAAAAAGGCGAGATTTTCAACTATTAGGTTTGAAGTTTGAATGTTTTGCCTATTTTTAACGATCTTAACTAAGTGCTTGTAATTAAGCTTTTATACAAAAACAATTAAACTATGAGTAGTGCTCTTAAAACACTATCGCTGGCTGCATTGATGGGATTCTCGCTGTTCTCGTGCGTCCCTGCTAAGCAGTATAACCTTCTTAAGGACAATAATACCAAATGCGAGGAGGAGCGTGCCCGCCTGAACAAGACGAACGACTCGCTGAAGATCTGCGTGCGCGAGCTAGCCTCGGCAGGCTCGGTGCTCGAGCGCGAGAAGGCGGCGCTAATCTCCGACAGCACCAAGCGGCAGCTTGCCTTTGTTGCCCTCTCCGAAGATTACTCGAAGCTGCAGGATAGGTACAACGACCTAAACCTCGCCCACGAGGCATTGCTGAAGGGCGCACAGTCGGAATCGAAGAAGCTCCTTGCCGAGATACAGAAGGCGCAGTCGCTGCTGATGCAGCGCGAGGACTCGCTGCGCGCCCTCGAGGGGCAGCTCAACACCCGTAGCAGCAAGCTAACCTCGGCTCAAACCCAGATGGACTCGCTGCTGCGCAACCTGAACGAAAAGAATACGGCTCTTGTTGAGCTGCAAACCATGCTCGCCAAGAAGGACTCGATCAGCAACGCCCTTCGCCAGAAGGTGAAGAATGCGCTCACCGGGTTCGAGGGAAAGGGGCTTTCCATCACCCAAAAGAACGGCATGGTGTACGTGTCGATGGAGGATAAGCTGCTGTTTAAGTCGGGTAGCTTCGAGATTGATACCCGAGGTGCCGATGCCATTCGGGAGCTGGCCAACGTGCTGGGCCAAAACAAGGACATCAACATCATGGTGGAGGGCCACACCGACGACGTGCCCTACCAGGGCCGCGGCGAGCTGAAGGATAACTGGGACCTGAGCGTGAAGCGCGCCACCACGGTGGTTCGCCTGCTTACCGAGAATAAGGAGATCGCCCCAACGCGCATCACCGGCGCCGGCCGCAGCCAGTATCTGCCTATTGATGCTGCTGGTACCCCACAGGCCCGCCAGAAGAACAGGCGCACCGAGATCATCCTAACGCCCAACCTCGACGAGTTGATGCAGATCATCGAAAAGAACTAGAAAATTTCGTAGGCTATAGCAAGGCGCGGCAAACATGTCGCGCCTTTTTTTGTTAGCCGTGGAAACATCAATTGCCTATTTTTGGAGGCTATCTTTACTACCAAATTGAATACAGGAATATGAGTTGGATTAACCCTAAGAACCACCACCCGCAGTTTAGCGCGCTCGAAATACTGAAGTATGTAGGCCCCGGCCTGCTGGTAACGGTCGGCTTTATCGACCCCGGCAACTGGGCATCGAACCTGGCCGCTGGCGCCACCTACGGCTACGCGCTGCTGTGGATGATTACCCTATCTACCATCCTGCTTATCGTGCTGCAGCATAACGTGGCGCACCTGGGCATTGCCACCGGGCTGTGCCTGTCGGAGGCGACCAACAAGTACTTTAGGCCCGTTACGGCGAAGCTCTTCCTGAGCTCGGCCATGCTGGCCTCCATCTCCACCTCGCTGGCCGAGATTTTGGGCGGCGCCATCGCCCTGAACATGCTCTTTGCGGTGCCCATTGGGGTTGGCGCGGTGCTGGTGATGGCCTTTGTGCTGGTGATGCTGCTCACCAACAGCTATAGGGTGATCGAGCGTTGGATTATCGCCTTTGTCTCCATCATTGGGCTGTCGTTCATCTACGAGCTCTCGCTGGTTAACGTCGACTGGGGCACTGCCGCTAGGGCGTGGGTTACCCCATCGTTCCCGCAGGGGTCGATGGTGGTAATCATGAGCGTGCTCGGGGCCGTGGTGATGCCGCACAACCTCTTCCTTCACTCCGAGATCATCCAGAGCCGCCAGTGGAACCTCTCGGACGAGAAGGTGATCGAGCGGCAGCTCAAGTACGAGTTCTTCGATACGCTCCTCTCCATGGTGGTGGGCTGGGCCATCAACAGCGCCATGATCCTGCTTGCCGCCGCCACCTTCTTCGCGGTAGGGTCGCAGGTAACCGAGCTGCAGCAGGCCAAGAACCTGCTCATCCCGCTCCTGGGCGATAACGCCAGCAACGTGTTTGCCCTAGCGCTGCTCTTTGCCGGGGTGGCCTCCACCATCACCTCGGGGATGGCGGCCGGCTCCATCTTCGCCGGCATGTTCAACGAGCCCTACGACATCAAGGACTCGCACTCGCGCACCGGGGTGATTGTCTCGCTGGTGGCGGCAACCATCCTCATCTTCATCATCGGCGATCCGTTTCGGGGGCTCATCCTCTCGCAGATGTTTCTGAGCATGCAGCTGCCCTTCACCATCTTCTTCCAGGCGCGGCTCACCTCGTCGGAAAAGGTGATGGGCAAGCACCGCAACACCCCCTCCACCCGCATCATCATCTACCTGCTGGGGGCCATTGTTACGGCGCTTAACGTGGCGCTGCTGGTTAGCTTCTTCGTATAGCCATCGTCGGCTGGCGGATGACCTTTCATGCCAGGCTAGGTTCTTCCTATGCCTGTCGGGGTCTATTTTCCCCGAAGGAATGCTCTTTCCTGCTGTTTTTGGGCCTCCTCCTTGCGCGTATTTGCCCTTTAAAATCATTTCTGATGGATTTCACGGCCTGAAAGTGGCCCTGAAAAAGATTTTCATCGGCTTTCAAGGTGTAAAGTTTATGGAAAATGAAAATTCACCGACTTTACACATGTAAAGTGATCCGAAAGACAAAAATTACAGACATGACACGTGTAAAGTCAGCGAAAAATGAATTTCGAATGACATGACACATGTAAAGTCGTCCAAAAGACGAAAATTATAGACTTTACACCTGTAAAGTCTGTGAAAGCTGAGGTGTCATTGACTTTACACCTTGTAAATTCAGTAAAAAGATCTGGCTCCGCAATTTTCACGGCGAGATATCCCTTTTCTTACGGGCCTTGGGGGGATTCTCTGCTGCACCTAGGAGCCATCGCTTCCGGCAAGAGCCGCTCCACCAAAGAAGCGGCGCCCACGAACTTTTTGAAGCCGTAGAAGTTTAGAAGATATAGCCCCAGCAGATCAGCGAAGGCGCTGAAGCTGGAGGGACGAGCGACAACCAACCAATCGAAGTCGTAATGAAGAGCCGTAACACTACCTTTTCGCTTCGCAAAAGGGCGCATAGTTTTAGGTACGCCTTTCGGGGGATTGTGGGGTTCATCAGCCTGGAGCATAACGCCTGGATTCATGTGGCGATGGCCGCCTTGGCGCTTGCGCTGGGGGCTGCGCTCCACATCAGCCAGCAGGAGTGGGCTACGGTGGTTATCCTCATTGCGCTGGTGCTGGCCGCCGAGGCCTTCAACTCGGCCATCGAGGCGCTGGCCGATCACGCCACCGACACCATTCACCCGCTGATCGGCAAGGCGAAGGACTATGCGGCAGGAGGGGTGCTGCTGCTGGCCGTGGGGGCGCTTATCGTCGGGTGCATCATCTTTATCCCTAAAATATCGGAGCTATTCTCCTAACACAGGAAATCATGGAAGAAGAATCGGACCAGAACTTAGAGCAGAATTTAGACCAGAACCCGGAGCAAGAGCAGGGGCAGAACTCGGAGCCAACCAAGATCGTACGGTTTGCCCGCTTCCTTTTTGTTTGGATATGCATTGGAATTCCCCTGGGGCTGTACACCCTCACCGTTGGCCCCATGGAGTGGCTAAACCGCTACGCGCACAAAACCGCCATGCCTGCCGAAGATGTGGCCTACTACGGGCGGCTTATTGTGCTGGGGTTTGTGGTTGTCTCGTTCCTGGTTGCCTTCCTCATCTGCCGCGTAATCCTGAAGTGCGGGCGCCGAAGGAATCGGAGAAATAGCTGCTAGGCCTCCTGCTTTGCAGGACGCTGCATTTATCCCTAAATTCCCTAATGGGGATATAGCGGCAGTGGGAGGGGGTCGGTATGCGCGCGATATTCCTTTGCCGAACGCTGGCACTGCGCATAAAAAAACGCCCCTGCTGAGGGGCGTTTCCTTTATATGCTTTTACGACGGCTAGATGTCTAGATCTTCGCTTTTGGCCTTGCCAGCGTAGCCCTTGATGATGCCTCGCTTGGAGTCCTTCACGAAGCTCACGATGTAGTCGCGGAACTCGCTCTGTGGCACCTCCGCCTCGATGGCCTCCACCGCTTTCGACACGATGTAGCCGCTCTGGTACAGCAGGCGGAAGATATCCTGAATCTGGTGGATCTCCTCGGGGTTAAACTGGCGGCGGCGCAGCCCAACGGAGTTGATGCCCACGTACGATAGCGGATCGTGGCCAGCCTTTACAAACGGCGGAACATCCTTGCGCACGAGCGATCCGCCGGAGATCATCACGTGGCCCCCGATGCGGACAAACTGGTGTACCAGCGAGTGGGCGCTAAGGATGGCAAAATCGTCGATCTCCACCTCGCCAGCCAGCTGAACTCCGTTGCCTAGGATGATGCTATTGCCCATAATGACGTCGTGCGCCACGTGCGCGTAGGCCATGATAAGGCAGCTGCTTCCCACCACCGTCTTTCCCTTTGCTGCGGTGCCCCGGTTAACGGTAACGCACTCGCGGATGGTGGTGTTGTCGCCAATTTCAGCCGTTGTTATTTCGCCTCTGAACTTGAGATCTTGGGGAATCGCCGATATTACGGCGCCAGGAAAAATCCTGCAGTTTTTCCCAATGCGAGCGCCATCCATTACGGTAACGTTCGGGCCAATCCACGTTCCATCTCCAATCACCACGTCCTTGCCTATCCAGGCAAACGCGTCGATGGTTACGTCGGCTCCGATCTTCGCATCGGGATGAATGTAAGCCATTGGTTGACTCATCTTCTGTTCGTTTTGTTATTTTGATTTTACAACTTGAGCGGATAGTTCGCCCTCGGCAACAATGGTGTCTCCAACAAACGCCTGCGCCCACATTACGGCAATGCCCCTACGGATGGGCTCCATTAGCTCCATCTTTATGATGATGGTATCGCCCGGAACCACCTTCTTCTTGAACTTCACCTTGTCCACCTTTAGGAAGTAGGTCGAGTAGTTCTCGGGGTCGGGCACTAGGCCTAGCACCAAAATACCGCCCACCTGCGCCATAGCCTCTATGATGAGTACACCTGGCATAACAGGCTCGTCGGGGAAGTGCCCCACGAAGAAGGGCTCGTTCATGGTTACATTCTTGATGCCCACCACAACCTCCTTGTCTAGGTGGATGATCTTATCCACCAAAAGGAAGGGCGGACGGTGCGGAAGCTTCTTCCGAATGCCATTGATGTCCATGACTGGCTCCGCGCAGGGGTTGTAGTGCGGTACCGGAACCTTCATGAACTGGCGCTTCATGATCTTGCGGAGCACCTTGGCAAATTCGGTGTTGGCGTGGTGCCCTGGGCGCTTGGCAATAAACTTACCCTTTATGCGGTGTCCAACCAGCGCAAGGTCGCCAATCATGTCGAGCAGCTTGTGGCGGGCGCACTCGTTGGGGAAGCGCAGGTCGAGGTTGTTCAGGATTCCGTCGGGACGGCGATGGACGCTTGGCTTGCTGAATAGCGTTGCAATTCGGTCCAACTCCTCCTGAGGAACCTCTTTATCGAGGATTACGATGGCATTCTCTAAGTCGCCACCCTTAATCAGGTTATTTTTGAAGAGGAACTCCAGCTCGTGGAAGAAAACGAAGGTACGGCAGGGGGCAATCTCCTCCTTGAATATCTCCATGGTCTCCATGTTGGCGTACTGGTTGCCCAGCACCTTCGAGTTGTAGTCGATCATCACGTTCAGGCTGAAGTGGTCGTCGGGGTAAGCTACAATTTCGATGTTGTGCTTCTCGTCTCTCCAAACCGTCTTTTCTTTTATTTCGAAGTAGTGGCGCTCTACGTTTTGTACTTGAGTCCCTACCGATTCAATTGCCTGAAGGAAGTACTTGGCGCTACCATCCATGATGGGCGTTTCGGGAGCGTTGAGCTGCACAAGCGCATTGTCGATGTCGCAACCCACAATGGCAGCCATAACGTGCTCGATAGTGGAAACCCGTACGCCATTCTTCTCGATCGTGGTGCCGCGGGAGGTGTCGGTAACGTAGTCGGCAATGGCCTCAATAACTGGCTTGCCGTCTAGGTCTACCCGTTGAAACTTAATCCCATGGTTGGCATCGGCAGGAAGGATGGTTAGGGTTACCTGAAGACCCGAGTGCAGGCCTTGCCCGATAAGCGTAACGGCTTCCTTTATCGTTCTTTGCATTTCAGACATTCTCTTGCTCCTAAAAAATGTGAGTTATCCTCGTTTACGCGCGCATCCCCACAAAGTTTACCTTTGAGGGGATGCGTTGATCTTATTTATTGGCTTTTAAAGCCGCAATTTCTTTTTTCAGTTCGCTTACCTGCTTCGCTAAGTCGGGTAGATTTTTAAATACTATCGAGCTTTTGTGGTAGCTGCGAATGTCAATGGCTGGCGATCCCATTAGTACTTGATCCTCCCCTTTTAGCGAGTTGTTTATCCCGGTTTGGGCGGCAAGCTTAACGCCATTGGCAATGGTGATGTGGCCCGAAATGCCGACTTGTCCGCCAAACATGCAGTTGGCTCCAACCTTTGTCGATCCTGCAATCCCCGATTGTGCTGCCATAACCGTATTCTCGCCCACCTCTACGTTATGCGCAACTTGGATGAGGTTGTCGAGCTTAACTCCCTTGCGGATGATGGTTGAGCCCATGGTAGCGCGGTCGATGCAGGCATTGGCGCCAATCTCCACGTAGTCCTCAAGAATTACGTTTCCAATCTGAGGAATCTTCTTGTACTCGTTTGCCGCCGAAGGTGCAAATCCAAATCCATCAGCACCAATTACCGAGCTGGCATGGATGGTAACGTTGTTGCCTAGCACGCACTCGTGGTAGATCTTTACGCCAGAGTAGATGGTGGCGTTATCGCCTATCGTGGCATTGTCGCCGATGTATACGTGAGGGTAAATTTTCGCGTTCTTTCCGATGGTTACGTTTTCGCCAATGTAGGCAAATGGGCCAACATATGCATCTTCGCAAATCTTAGCGCTAGGCTCTATGCAGGCTTGGGTGCTGACGCCTACCTTCTGCATCTTGGCATTCTGGTATAGCTCCAACAGCGAGGCAAATGCGGCGTAGGCATCTGGCACGCGGATTAGGGTACACGAAACAGGCTGCTCTAGTTGAAGATCTTTGTTGACAAGAACTATAGTTGCGTTGGTTGTATACAGGTAATGGTTGTATTTGGGGTTAGCCAAAAAGGCTAAAGTACCTGGCGTTGCTTCCTCAATCTTTGCGACGGTAGTTACCGTCGCATCTGCGTCGCCCTCAATCTCGCCATTCAAAAATGCTGCAATTATTTGAGCTTTAAACTCCATGAGACGCTATTTAGAAATTTGCACAAAACTAAGAATTAAAATTTAAACTCATAATTTGTTTTCGGGTAGCACAGGAAATATTTAATTGTCTCACCTCCAAATGCTGCGCTGTTTAAGACATCAGAGGCAACCTCTATACCTTCGAGGTTGCCGTTTTTATCGAGTATTTTTATCGACTGGCTTTTTGGGCTATAGGCCTTGTTGCTTATCTCGTGGGTAAGAACAAAGTATTCGGATACCATCTTGCTGTCAGCGTTACCTAGCAGCTCCATTAGTACCTCTCTTTTTTGGGCGACTATATCGTCGGAAAAGGGAACCTTGTTGAGCTCGATCTTAAGCAGGTTGCGGCTGTTAAGCATGGCACAAAGATTCTTAAGGATAAAGTCGTCCGAGTGCTCCCATTCCTTAAGGCAAACCGATATGTCGGAGTCGTCGAGTTGTACGAAGTAGGCGATAAGCTCCTCCGCATTGCCGAGGTTTACCCTACTGGTATTCTTCGGATCGAGAAAGAAGCGGAGCGTGGGCGTGATGTACAGCGGCTTGTTTTCCGCTATGCACTCCTTGGCGCGCTTAAATATCTGGATGAGCAGCTGCTCGGCGGCAATCACCGTTTTGTGGAGGTACACCTGCCAGTACATCAGGCGGCGGGCAATAAGGAACTTCTCGATGGAGTAGATGCCTTTTCCTTCCACCACCAGCTCGTCGTTTACCACCTCTAGCATCTTGATGATGCGGTCGAGTCCAATTGCCCCCTCTACTACGCCGGTAAAGAAGCTGTCGCGGCGCAGGTAGTCGAGCCTATCCACATCCAGCTGGCTCGATATTAGCTGGTGCAGGAAGTGCTTTGGGTATTCGTCCTTAAATATCTGGATTGATAGCAATAGCCTACCGTCGAATTCATGGTTTAGCTGGTTCATCATCAGGAGCGATAAATCCTCGTGGCTTACGCCCTCGGCGATGCTGAACTCCAGCGCGTGCGAGAACGGTCCGTGCCCAATATCGTGTAGCAGGATGGCGCACATGGTAGCCTCCTCCTCTTCGGTGGTTATCTCGTGCCCCTTGCTGCGGAGCGAGTCGATGGCCTCCTTCATCAGGTGCATGGCGCCCAGCGCATGCTGGAAGCGGGTGTGCATGGCACCAGGGTAAACCAGGTAGGTTAGCCCCAGCTGCTTTACCCCACGTAGCCGCTGGAAGTAGCGATGCTCAACGAGCTCGGCTGCTAGGTTGTTGGGGATATCAATAAACCCGTGAACGGGATCGTTTATGATTTTCTTTACGCTCTTGCTCATAGCCTGTAATGCTGTGATGGATAGTCGGCAAAGAACGGAAAGATATAGCAGAAAAGGGAGCATTCGCTTCAAAATCTTCACGAAAGGGCTCTGTGGAGGGTTGTATTCCGACGAGTGTGAGTTAAAAAATGTTACTGCAATAACATTGTAAAGCATTTAAAAACAGTATATAGTATCGAATGGTGAGGGTTGTTTGTTTAAATAGCGTTCAATTTTTGTTACTTTTACATTTCGATATTCAAGACAGTTCTTAGTGTCAATCATACTAATATCATTTCATAATGCAAACATTAGACAGCTACAATTTCGGAGGCAAAAAGGCCATCATCCGTGTTGACTTTAATGTGCCTTTGGATATGGATACCTTTGCGGTAACCGACGATACCCGTATTCGTGGTGCCCTTCCTACCATCAACAAAATTCTTGCCGATGGCGGATCTGTTATTCTAATGTCTCACCTTGGTCGTCCAAAGGGGGTTGATGAGAAAGCTTCGCTAAAGCACATTATTCCTGTTCTGGAAAAGAACCTTGGCAAGAGCGTTAAGTTTGCCGACGACTGCGTTGGCGCTTCAGCCGTTGAAATGGCTGCTAGCCTAAAGCCAGGCGAAGTGCTACTTCTCGAAAACCTTCGCTTCTACGCCGAGGAAGAGGGTAAGCCACGTTTGCCTAAGGAAGCAACCGAAGAGGAAAAGGCTGCTGCTAAGAAGGTGGTAAAGGAAAGCCAAAAGGAGTTCGTTAAGAAGCTGGCTTCTCTTGCTGATGTTTACGTTAACGATGCTTTCGGTACCGCACACCGTGCTCACGGTTCTACCGCACTTATCGCCGATCTATTCTCGACCGAGAACAAGATGTTCGGGTACCTCATCAACAGCGAGCTTAAGGCTATGGATACCATTCTTAAGTCGTCAGCAAAGCCATTCACCGCTATCATGGGTGGTGCAAAGGTTTCTGACAAGCTGCTTATCATCGAGAACCTTTTGGAGCGCGTTCAAAACCTTATCATTGGTGGTGGTATGGCCTACACCTTTATTAAGGCTCAAGGCGGACAAATCGGAACCTCTATTTGCGAGGAAGATAAGCTAGAACTTGCTCTCGATCTTCTTGCTAAGGCTAAGGCAAAAGGCGTTACCGTTTACCTTCCTGTTGATGGTGTTGCTGCCGATAGGTTCGCTCCAGATGCTGATACCGTTAACTGCAAGATCGATGAAGTTCCTGCCGACAGAATGTCGCTTGACATCGGGCCAGAAACCGCTAAGATCTTCACCGAAGTAATCGCCAACTCTAAGACCGTACTTTGGAATGGTCCTATGGGCGTATTCGAGTTCGATAAGTTTGCTGTAGGAACTACCGCTGTTGCTAAGGCTGTTGCTGCTGCAACTGCTAACGGTGCCTTCACCCTAATTGGCGGTGGCGACTCTGTTGCTGCCATCAACAAGAACAAGCTGGCCGATAAGGTAAGCTACGTTTCCACCGGTGGTGGTGCTATGCTAGAGTATATGGAGGGTAAGGCACTTCCAGGTATCGCAGCTATCCGTGGCGAGTAAGACATCGTATAAACCGATATAAAAAGAAAAAAGGTCGACATCACGTCGGCCTTTTTTCACAAACCACTCAAAAAACCATTAACGTTTTAACATTAATACTTACTAAAATAACTATTAATTGGCCTGTGCTGCAACTTGCACATACGTAATACGCTTACCCCCCCTCAAAAGTTCTCTTTCTTAGTTCGATTTAAGCAATAACATTAGTCGTTAAAGCTGCTAAGCTTACCCTCAGAAGGTTACAGCATATCTTAAGCTAACAACGCCGTTGTATGCCTCAATGTTTTTTTGACTTGGACATGCCCCTTCGAGTCGGGTTGCCTGCTCGCATCGTTGTTGGATTTCTTTTTCTCAAAATTGAAGGGATGAATCTTGTACCCTACGCGACGAGCAGCTTGAAGATTTTGTGCTTGGCCAGCTGATGGACGAGAAGAAAACGGGCGAAAAGGTGAGCCGGGAGGAGGTCTTGGAAAAGCTTAAGCGGCCATGAACGTCGAATTCGACAAATCCGTCTTCAAAAGCCTCGATAAGATAAAGGACGCTTCAGTAGCCCATCGCCTTATCGCCGTAATTGAACAGGTATAAAAGGGGAACTCCATAGAAAGCGTAAAAAGCGTAAAAAAGATGGTGGGCTATCGGAAGTACTACCAAATTCGAATTGGTGACTACCGAGTAGGGGTAGAGCTTATAGACGATCACACCGTTTTATTCATTCTCATCTGCCATCGAAAAGATATCTACAAGCGTTTTCCATAGATACTTCAATTGGAGAGCAGTGGAAGTAGCCGTACCCTGGCTACTTTGGTGGGGGAAGCTTACCGGCGTTGCTACAATATCTTTGTACAGCAACGCACGATGCTATTCTTCCACGCTGTTCACATACCCGTAATCCACCTTTAGGTTCTTCTTGTTGGCGGCGGCGGCAACGGCCAGCTGGTCGCAGCGCTCGTTGCCGGGGATGCTGGCGTGCCCCTTCACCCAGATGAACTTGACGGCATGCTTGCGGTACTCGCGCAGGAACTCCATCCACAGGTCGGGGTTCTTCTTGTTCTTGAAGCGCGCCTTCTCCCAGCCGAACACCCAGCCCTTCTCCACGGCATCCACTACATATTTGGAGTCGGAGTAGATGGTGACGTTGCACTTGTCGAACTTGAGGGCCTGGAGGCCGCGGATAACGGCCATCAGCTCCATGCGGTTGTTGGTGGTGCGCTCGAAGCCTTCGGATAGCTCCTTGACGTGCGGCCCCCAGATGAGCAGGGTGCCGTAGCCGCCGGGGCCCGGGTTGCCGCTGGCAGCGCCATCGGTGTAAAGGGTGATGTTGTAGGGGGTGCTGTTTTCCATAGCGCAAATCTACAAAAAGTTGGAGAGAACGAAACGAGAGGGCTCCTCGCCGCTCTAAATGTGAAATACGGGTGCCGTCCCGCGGGTAGCCCAACCTCAGCCGCAGCCAACCATGCCTGCTGACATTTTGTCGCACGCCCACCGACCGAAAAAATCGAAAATCCGAACGGAGTCCGAACGCAGTCCGAACACACCCCGAACGCACATCGCTGACAAATTGGCATCATCCCCCTTTTTCTATGAGGGAAAGGCGGCCCATGGCCCAAGCGTACCGCCTCGTCCCAGCGCCTGCCACGGGAGCGGAGGTTGTGCCCGAGCAAGCCGAGCGGCGCCGTGCGCCGCCATCAGCCACCGCACCGGTAGAGTGAGCCATCTGGCGATGCGCGGCATGCGCCCATAATTAACCTTCGTTGGCAGATTGTGGCGCTATTCGCTGGCGTCGCGCCGAGCTCAATTCATACCTTTGCTGCTCCACCGGAAAGCCTTTAGGGGATTTCCGCTAATGCTTGGATCTACTAATCCTAATCATAAAATCGAATGAAGAGAGGCATCATTTTAGCATTATTCGCCTTGTGCTTGTCGGGTTACGGGCAGGCGCAGGTTGCCGTTCGCATTGCCGATACGGCCAGCAAGCAGGTTATCAGCAAGAATCTATACGGGCAGTTTGCCGAGCACCTAGGCAGCTGCATCTACGGTGGCCTTTGGGTGGGGAAGGATTCGCCAATCCCCAACACCAACGGGTATCGCACCGATGTGCTGGAGGCGCTGAAGAAGCTTAAGGTGCCCGTTATGCGCTGGCCCGGCGGCTGCTTTGCCGACGAGTACCACTGGATGGATGGCATTGGCGACCCCAACAAAAGGCCAAAGATGGTAAACAACTGGTGGGGTGGAGCCGTAGAGAACAACAGCTTTGGCACCCACGAGTTCCTAAACCTTTGCGAGATGCTGGGCTGCGAGCCCTACATCAGCGGTAACGTGGGGAGCGGCACGGTAGAGGAGCTCAACAAGTGGGTTGAGTACATGACCTCGGCGGGTGATAGCCCAATGGCCAACCTTCGCCGCCAGAATGGCCGCGAAAAACCCTGGAAGGTTAAGTTCCTAGGGGTAGGAAACGAGAGCTGGGGATGCGGCGGCAACATGCGCCCCGAGTACTACGCCGACCTGTACCGCAGGTACGCCACCTACTGCCGCGACTACGACGGCAACCGTCTTTATAAGATTGCCAGCGGTGCCAGCGACTACGACTACAACTGGACCGAGGTGCTGATGAAGCAAATCGGCGATCGGATGAATGGCATCTCGCTCCACTACTACACGGTAACGGGATGGAGCGGCAGCAAGGGCTCGGCTACCACCTTTACGCCGAACGACTACTACTGGACAGTTAACAAGTGCTCGGAGATTGAGGGGGTAATCCAGAAGCATCTGGCCATAATGGACAAGTACGATGCCCAAAAGAAGGTAGGCCTTTTGGTTGACGAGTGGGGCACCTGGTGGGATACCGAGCCTAACGGCACCCCACTGTACCAGCAGAACACCATGCGCGATGCCATGGTTGCTGCGCTAACGCTCAACATCTTTAATAGGTATAGCGATAGGGTTAAGATGGCCAACATCGCCCAGGTGGTAAACGTGCTTCAGTCCATGATCCTCACCAAGGATAGCAAGATGGTGCTAACCCCAACCTACCACGTGTTCGAGATGTACAACGTGCACCAGGATGCGCGCTACATTCCGCTAACGGTTGAGGTGGGCAAGGTGAAGACGGCCTCGGGTGCCGAGATCCCTGCCGTAAGCGCATCGGCCTCGAAGGATGCTGCGGGTAACATCAACATCACCATGGCGAATATCGACCTGGACAAGAGCCAGGAGGTTACCATTGCGCTTCCATTCGCTGCCAAATCGGCTAGCGGCCGCATCCTCACCTCGAAGAATATTACCGACTACAACTCGTACGACAATGCCGAGGTGGTAAAGCCAACCCCTTTCCAGAAAATTAAGCTGGGCAAGGGGACGGTTACCTTTACGCTTCCTGCCAAGAGCATCGTTGCCGTTACGCTTCGATAAGCAGAGGAACTTTGGGCTGTTTGGCAGCCCTTCCCGTTAAGTCTAGGGATTCCTAAAACAGTGTTTCTGAGAAGAAAGCATTAATAGTAAGCACTCAAGCATAATTGAAACTCATTATCCCCTCTTGGGAGGGGGCAGGGGGTGGGTTGTGCATTTGACAAGATATTTAGTTTGGGGCTGTTTGGCAGCTCCTTGTAGGCAAGGCCTCCCCAATTTTGGAGAGGCCTTGCTGTTTTGGGGGAACGCGGGGACGTTAAATTTGCTGACGGAATGCCGCAAACCCGTTGGGCATTTCGGGTAATTCGCTGGATAAGTATTAATTTTACGTCGCTGCGGCGAATGGCTACCTTTACGCGCCGCGCACAACGGCGAATACTAACAACAAGAATAAACGATATGGTGGATACTTCAGTATTTATCGACAAGCTCATCGAGCTGGCAATCATGGAAGATATTGGCGATGGCGATCACTCCTCGCTCTCGTGCATCCCCGCTACGGAGCAGGGAAAGGTGAAGCTGCTGGTGAAGCAGGAGGGGATCATTGCCGGCATCGAGATCGCCAAGATCATCTTTAAACGGCTGGATGGGAACATGCAGATCGAGCAGCTCATCGAGGATGGTACGCGCGTTAAGCCAGGCGACATCGCCTTCTACGTGGAGGGTAGCGTGATATCGCTGCTGCAGGCCGAGCGCTTGGTGCTTAACGTGATGCAGCGCATGAGCGGCATCGCCACCCAAACCAGCGTGTACGCCGAAAAGCTGAAGGGGCTGAAGACAAAGGTGCTCGACACCCGTAAGACGACCCCCGGCATGCGCGTGCTGGAGAAGATGGCCGTGAAGATTGGCGGCGGCGAGAACCATCGCATGGGCCTTTACGACATGGTGATGCTTAAGGATAACCACATCGACTTCGCTGGAGGCATCACCCAGGCTATCCGCAAAACCCAGACCTACTTGAAGGAGACGGGGCGCGACCTACAGATTGAGGTGGAAACCCGTTCGCTCGACGAGATCCGCGAGGCGATGGCCGTTGGCGGCATCCACCGCATCATGCTCGACAACTTCGACCTTGCGAAGACTCGCGAGGCCGTTCTGCTGATCGACGGAAAGTACGAAACTGAGTCGTCGGGGGGCATCACCCTCGAAACCCTGCGCGACTATGCCGAGTGTGGAGTGGACTTCATCTCGGTGGGCGCGCTTACCCACCAGATAAAGAGCTTGGACATGAGCCTAAAGGCGGTGTAGCTGATTTGCTACAAAAAAAATAGTTAAGGCAGCCTCTTCAGCTGCCTTGATTATTTATAGCGTTTGAGAAATATTCATTATTCTCCATTTATGATAGATAAGATTCTATTGGTGTTAGCTCTAGTTATTGCTATGCTATTATTTTCTTTGATAATTTTACCAATAGAATCCATTTTGCTTAAAATGGTTAATTTGTTTTTAAGGGAAGGCTTTACTATGATATTGTTTGATTCTAGCACTTGTATTATAGGAGTTGACTTCTTGTTCAGATTTGCGTCAGAAACAATAGTAATAACACCATTTGATTGTGAAACGGAATTCGAATGTCCTAGCACCACAACGTCTTCGAAACCGAATTTAGTTTTCTTCAAGTTTTTCATCTTGTGCTGACTTTATGAACTTTAATGCTATTGCACTGCAAATTACATCAAAAACAAGAGAATCTACAAATGCTTTCATCCTTTTTTTTGCATTTTCACCTTTAACATCTAAACAGATACTATAAAAAGGCTTGTTATCTACGGTTTTTAACAAACAGAAAGATACGTAATCTTCGTATTTCCCTTTATGTATGCTATTATTTGATGTCTTATAATGATTCTTCATGTTTTCTGAATATATCACAGGTTTGTTTAAGTTTAACGATAAGGATATTAAGTTCTTTTTTCTTAAATCAATGTCCCCAGGATGAATGTCTTCTCGAGTTGAAAAAATAGCAACCATTTTATTTTGTGAAGAATCCAATCTCCTTAGTGTAAATCTTGCATCACATTCACTCAGGAATTTTTGAACAAATCCAAATAGAACATAGCCGATATACCCATCGATATCTGCATCATCAATAGTTTCATATATTTCATTTATGAATTCAATAATATCTTCTCTTAAATTTTGATGTATTTTTATTAGAGATTCTTCGTTCTTATCAGTGTTAACATTTGCTTCTTTGAAAGTAGCTTCAAGGTCAGATTGGAAGGAATAATATCCCTTGTATAGAAAATCAAAAAATGTAAAAAGGCGATCACTTTTATTTCTTTCTATTTTTCTCATTAATGGATTATATACAAATAAGAAAATGACTATAAAAGATGAAAGTAAAGTTACTAATAAAGTTGGATAAAAAAAATTGAACCATAAAATTTGAATAGAATTATTGCCAGAGTCATTTCCTATTGTTGCTGTGTAAATTGCAGGTATAGATGTAGTTATTAATACAACTAATTGCCTAATGAAAGTGCCTTTTCGTTTGGCACTGAAAAATAAATCAAATGAAAAAAATACGCCAAAAACAACACCTAAACATATAATAGTAAACATTTCAAAACTATTTTGGTGATTTTATTATACATACAACTGCTACAGTAGAAAAGCGATGTATTTGAAAAAAGCAAGTATTTTTTATTAGAGTGTAATGTTAATAATATTTTAAGAAAAATACAATAAATATAAAAAATACTTTCGTCTTTTGGTTCGCTTGCTAAACAAACCGTTCCATCTAATGTTATCCGTGAATTCCCAAAGCATGTAGAAATGAAAACCAATATCGCCAGCCTCCGAAAGGAGTATTCGCTAAGTACCCTAGATCAGTCGAATGTTTTACCCAGTCCTATACAGCAGTTCGAGATTTGGCTGCAGGAGGCTATCAAGGCCGAACTCCCCGAGCCCAACGCCATGACGCTGGCCACCTCCACCTTCGAGGGGAAGCCCTCGGCGCGGATGGTGCTGCTGAAGGCCGTTGGCGAGCAGGGATTCTCCTTCTTTACCAGCTACGAGAGCCGAAAGGCACGGCAAATCCTGCAAAATCCCTACGGGGCGCTGGTATTCTACTGGGCCAAGCTGGAGCGGCAGGTGCGCATCGAGGGGCGGATTGTGCGGGCAGCCGATGCGGAGTCCGACGCGTACTTCCAATCCCGCCCCGTGGGCAGTAAGCTGGGCGCTTGGGCCTCGCCCCAGAGCCAGGTGGTGCCCAGCCGCAAGTACCTGGAGGAGCTGGTGGCCGACTTCAGGGAGGAGTTTGCCGAAAAGGCTATCGTGCGGCCCCCCAACTGGGGCGGCTACAGGCTGGAGCCCGTGCTGGTGGAGTTTTGGCAGGGGCGAAGGAGTCGGCTGCACGACCGGATTCAGTACCGCCTCGAAAATGGGGCTTGGGTTATCGAGCGGCTCGCCCCATGATGGCGGCGGAGCGGTCTGTCGGAGTATCGCTGGGGTTTCGGAACCCGAGGTTTAGGTCAAACAGCGCTCCGTTTAGGTTCGCCGACGAAGTCTTTCGCCATTTTACCGCATCGTTTAGGTTCCGAGGCCCGCCGTTTAGGTCCCGAAATGGTTTGTTTAGGTTTGGGACTGTTCCGTTTGGGTTCCGAACCTAAAAGCATCGTCGATTGACCTAAACGGACCGTCGATGAACCTAAACGGATCGTCGTTTGACCTAAACGGACCGTCGATGAACCTAAACGGATCGTCGTTTGACCTAAACGAACCGTCGATGAACCTAAACGCCGGGGTTCCGAACGTATTCGTTTAGGTCCTGAACGTATTCGTTTAGGTTCCGGACCTAATAGGAGGGCTGTACAGGGGGGGAGGCGGGGCAAAGGATCCCTCGCGGTCTCCCCATAAAGCAAAAAAAAAGCGGCCCTCCCGGGGCGCTTTTCTATTTTACACCTTATATCTTAACTTTTGAGTCTTTTTATTCAAGAATTCAAAGTGTCATTTTCATAGGTTAAGTTTTACTCGGTGTAATGAAGAGAGCAACTAATTACATCACATGCAAATACTTATCGACTAAAGCAGCAATTTGTTCATCTTTCCCGTATAGCAGCTCGCTAAGTTTTTGGTCGTTGTACGACTTTAATATTTTGATTTTGTTGTCTATCAATCCGGTGGTAAAGATCCCGTACTTCTCGAACACCTCGCGTTTGGCCCGCAGCCTATCGGCCGATTCCCAGCACGAGATGGGCAGCTGTTCGAGGCCTTCGAGGATATGCTTGTTCTCATCCTTAAAGATGTTGCAGTCTACGTACAGCGCGGCGGCTCTTTCGAGCGCGTTGGGCATTTGGAGGCCGTGAAGCGCACCTACAACCAGCCCAGTCATTAGCAGGTAGATGTCGGCCGATCCATCGGGTACCCTGAACTCTACGGTTTGCTTGCTGTCGCGCTCTAGGTTGAGGGTGCATCCCTTGGGGTTGGCATCCTGAATCATCTGCGCTGCGCCAATTCCGCCAAGCGGAACGCGAACCAGCACCGAGCGGTTTCTATCGCCCCAGCATACGTTGGTGGGGGCCTCCTGGTGAGGAACCAAGCGTAGGTATGAGGTTGGAATGGTGTTGCCAAAGGCGGTAAGCGCATCGGCGATATCTAGGATACCGGCAATCATCTTTTTAGCGGTGTCGCTAAGGCTGCCCTCGCTAACCATCTGGTTTTTGGCATCCTTGTCGAGCATCATGTGGACGTGCAGCCCGCTTCCAGCCTTGCCCACGGTAATCTTTGGGGCGAAGCTGATGGTGACGCCGTACTTGTAGCCCAGCATGCGGATGATCCACTTGGCCACGATCAGCTGCTCGGCGGCATCCTCGACGGCTGTGGGGAGGAACTCAATCTCCTGCTGCTCGTAGTAGATGCCATCTTTAACGAAGCATCCTACCTCGGAGTGCCCGTACTTAACCTGTCCGCCAGCTTGGGCGATCAGCTTCAGCGCTTCAACGCGGAGCATCTCCCACTTGGCGTATGGGGTAGATGAGTGGTATCCCTTTTGGTCGATGCCCTGGAAGAACTGCTCATCCTCCGATATCACGTAGTACTCCAGCTCGCCCATGGCCTTAAAGCTGTAGCCCGTCTCCTGCTTGAAGACGTTTACCGCCTTGTGGAGCATGTACTCGGGCGAGCTCTCCAGCGGCTTGCCGTTGCTGTTGTAGAACGAGCAGATGATGTTGAGCGATGGAACCTCAGCAAACGGGTCAACAAACGCGGTGCGGTACTTGGGCATGACGTATAGGTCGCTCGATCCGGCCTCGATGAACGAGAAGAGGCTCGAACCATCTACACGCTCACCTTGGGTGAGGATAGTTTCCAAGTACTCCTTGTTGTTGATGATGAAGTTCAGCGTCTTCAGCTTGCCATCCTCGGCAACGTAGCGGAAGTTCACCATCTCAATACCGCGCTCCTCAATAAAGCTGATGATGTCGTCGCAGGTAAACTCCGACGCAGGCTTTTGAAGATGTTTTACGAGCTCGTTTTGCGAGAGCTCTATATGTTTAGGGTTCATAGTCCGTCAAGCTAAAAATGTTGTCCTTTTTGATGGCGTCAAAAGTAATGAATTATTACAAAAAACAAATTGAGGACGAAAAATTATCATCAAAAAAATAAAATACGAAGAAAATGATTAGTCAAATGAGGGAGTTGGGTGAAATATGGTTTTGTTAAATTCGAAAGGGCAGAAGCTAATACGTACGTTATCGGCGCCTTAGCGGTTGGCCGATTTATGAAACCTTTGAGGTGCGCCCAGCACGTGAGCTTTACTAAACCAATTGTTTATTGTACTTTTGTTCCCTAAAATCGTGCAACAATGGCTCATAAATCAGGCTTTGTAAATATATTAGGCAACCCAAATGTGGGGAAAAGTACGCTGATGAACGGCTTGGTAGGCGAGCGCCTATCCATCATCACCGCCAAGGCGCAGACTACCCGCCATAGGATTATGGGGCTGGTGAATACCGACGACTACCAGATCGTGTACTCCGACACCCCCGGTATCCTAAAGCCGAGCTACAAGCTGCAGGAGTCGATGATGAGCTTTGTGAATACCGCCATCACCGATGCCGACGTGTTCCTCTACGTTACCGACGTGGTGGAGACGCCCGATAAGAACATCGAGTACATCGATAGGCTGAAGAAGTCCTCGACGCCCATCATCCTTATCATTAACAAGGTTGACCTTACCACCCAGGAGAAGCTGGAGGTGCTGGTGGAGCAGTGGAAGGAGCGCCTGCCCGATGCGCTGATTATCCCCGCTTCGGCCAAACTGAACTTCAACATCGAGGCCATCATGAGCAACATCGTGCGCCTGCTGCCCGAGGCGCCACCCTACTTCCCCAAGGATCAGCTTACCGATAAGCCCATGCGCTTTTTCGCCGCCGAGATCATCCGCGAGAAGATATTCCTGAACTACGAGAAGGAGGTGCCCTACTGCACCGAGGTGGTGATTGAGGCCTACACCGAGGAGCCTACCATTGTTAGGGTGTCGGCGGTGATCTACGTGGCGCGCCAAACCCAGAAGGGGATCATTATCGGCAAGCAGGGGAGCATGCTCAAGAAGGTGGGCACCCAGGCCCGCAAGGAGCTGGAGGCGTTTCTGGGTACGAAGGTCTTCCTGGAGATGTTCGTGAAGGTGAGCGACAAGTGGCGCGACAACGAGCGCGACCTCAAGAATTTTGGATACATACAGGACTAAAATAGCTGCCCGGGCAGCATATCAACAAGTAAAATGGCAAACATTGTAGCAATAGTAGGGCGCCCGAATGTGGGGAAATCGACCCTCTTTAATCGTTTGGTAGGAATGCGTAAGGCCATTGTCGACGAGACTGCAGGCGTTACCCGCGATAGACACTACGGGAAGTGCGACTGGAACGGCCGCGATTTCTCGGTGATCGATACCGGCGGTTACACCATCAACTCGGAGGATACCTTCGAGCTGGAAATCGTTAAGCAGGTGGATCTGGCCATCGACGAGGCCGACATCATCCTGTTTGTGGTAGACGTAATGGGGGGCATCACCGACTACGATGAGGCTATTGCCCAGATGCTCCGCAAGTCGAAGAAGAAGATTTTTTTGGTTACCAACAAGGTGGACAACAACGATAGGATCTACTACTCGGCCGAGTTCTACGGCCTAGGGCTGGGCGATCCGTACAACATCTCGGCGGCAAGCGGCTTTGGCACGGGCGATCTGCTCGATGCCGTGGTGAACAGCCTGCCCAAGGAAGATAACCTGGAGGAGGAGCTCGACATCCCCAAGGTGGCCATCGTGGGAAGGCCTAACGTGGGCAAGTCGTCGCTGACCAACGCGCTGCTGGGCGAGGAGCGCAACATCGTTACCCCAATTTCGGGTACCACCCGCGACTCCATCTACGCGCGGTACAACAAGTTTGGGCAGGACTTCTTCCTGATCGATACCGCCGGCGTCCGCAAGAAGGGCAAGGTGCACGAGGATATCGAGTTCTACTCGGTGATGCGCTCGATCCGTACCATCGAGGAGGCGGACGTGTGCGTGCTGATGCTCGACGCCTCGCAGGGCATCGAGGCGCAGGACCTGAACCTCTACAACCTGATTGTGCGCAACAAGAAGGGCGTTGTGGTGGTGGTGAACAAGTGGGACTTGGTGACCAAGGAGAACAACACCATGAAGGACTACACCGACAACCTGAAGGAGCGCATTGCGCCCTTTACCGATGTGCCCATCATCTTTACCTCGGTGATCAACAAGCAGCGCGTGTTCGACGTCATTCAGTCGGTGTCGGTGGTGTACGAGAACCGCAAGCGCCGTATCCCAACGGCTCGCCTGAACGAGTTCTTCCTGCCCGTCATCGAGAATACGCCGCCGCCTGCCAACAAGGGCAAGTACATCAAGATAAAGTTCGTAACCCAGCTGCCCACGCAAACGCCTTCGTTCGCGTTCTTCGCCAACCTTCCGCAGTACGTGAAGGAGCCCTACAAGCGCTTCCTCGAAAACAAGCTGCGCGAGAACTACGACTTTACGGGGGTACCCGTACAGATCTACATCCGCGAAAAGTAGGCGTACTACATATCGAAAACTTCCGGGCAGCGCTCGGAAGTTTTTGCTTCTACCCCTGCCGATGCTGAGGCAAACATCATCAATCTTGTAACGAACATCACCGATGTTGAAGTGAACATCATCGATGTTGAGGCGAACAACGGCAATGTTGGAACGAACATCATCGATGTTGAGGCGAACGCCATCAATGTTGAAACGAACAATCAACCCTATAAAACAGAAGGGGCGAAGCAGATGCTTCGCCCCTTCGTTGTAGGTAGGCGTATGGCGGGTGGGCTAGTACACAACAACCTCGTCGGCAAACATGAACCCGGCTACCTTGGGCGCAAACAGGCGGATGTAGCGGGCGTTTAGCTTCCCGCAATCGAAGGTAAAGGATTTGAACCTTAGCGCGGGGTCGGAGGTGGGCGTGGTGTTCACCTCCTTCGTTACCGAGGTGAAGGTCTTGCCATCGTCGGAGACGAGCAGCTCGACGTACGAGGGGAAGAAGACGCCCGGGCCGGGCTGCTGCATGAAGCGGATGGCCACGCTGGAGATGGGCTGTACGCCCTCCATGTCGACGGTGACGTCGAGGTCCTTCAGGTAGCCCAGCCACTGCTTGTCGCGGTAGGTGATGGTGCCCGCGATGCCGTTGGTGAGCGTCTGCTCCTTTTGGGCGGGGTAGGCGCTGCTCCAGGGGGTGTTGAAGGTTACCTTTTTGCCGATGGCCAGGTGGTAGTTGGCGGTGTCGCAGGCGGCCTGGCCCTGCAGCTGCCCGTTCTTGAAGATGACGGCCTTTACAACCGTTCGCCCGGAGGTGTAGAACGGCCTCTCGTAGAGCTGCGAGGTGGCGGTTGGCGCGCTTCCATCGGTGGTGTAGCGGATCTCGGGCTGGTACTGCTCGCTGGTAAAGGTTATCTGATCCTGCCTCCTTTCGTAGTCGGGGAGGGCGGTAATGGTTACGGCGTTCGAGGGGCGGTAGTAGTTAACGTTGCAGCGCTGCAGCAGGCGGTAGTGGAGCTGCAGGCGGCGCTGGAAGTCGTCGAAGCTTTTCTTCTCCTTGGCGCTCCAGGCAACCTCGGACAGCGCAATGGCACGGGGGAAGGCCATGTACTCCACCTGGTAGGTGGTGGGCATGAACTCGGTCCACAGGTTGCCCTGGATGCCCAGCACGTGCTTGCCCTGCTGGGCCGATAGCGCCGCAGGGATGGGCTCGATGGCGTACACGCGCTGTAGGGGCAGGTATCCGCCGATGGCCTCGGGCTGGGTGGCGGGGTTGCTCTGGTAGTAGTCGAAGTAGGTGTCGCTGGGGGCCATCACCACGTCGTGGTTCTGCTCGATGGCCTTGATGCCGTAGCTCTCGCCTCGCCAGTTCATCACCGTAGCATCGGCAGGAAGTCCTCCGTCAACAATCTCGTCCCAGCCGATGAGCTTGCGCCCATGCTCCTTTAGGAACTGCTCCATGTGCTTGATGAGGTAGGCCTGCAGCTCGTGCTCGTTGGCCAGGCCCTTCTCCTTCATCAGCGCCTGGCACTTGGGGCACCCCTTCCAGGCCTTGGCCTCGGCCTCGTCGCCCCCCACGTGGATGTAGGTGGAGGGGAAGATGCCGATGACCTCCTTCATTACATCCTCCATCAGGGAGAAGGTTTGCGGGTTGCCGATGCAGAGCTCGCCGTTCTGGTAGGGGAGGCCGGAGCAGGCGAGCTGGGGGTAAACGGCCAGCACCTCGTCGGAGTGGCCGGGCATCTCAATCTCGGGGATTACCGTGATGCCCCGCTGGGCGGCGTAGGCAACCACCTCGCGGGCCTCCTCCTGGGTGTAGTAGCCGCCGTAGGCGTTGGGGTCGCCCTCGCTGGCAAACTTTCGGCCCGAGCTCCACCACTCCTTACGGGTGAGGTGGGTGCGGAAGGCCGCCTTGGCCGTTAGCTCGGGGTGCGCCTTTATCTGGAGCCTCCATCCGGCGTTGTCGGTAAGGTGCCAGTGGAAGGTGTTGAACTTGTAGATGGCCATCAGGTCGATGTACTTCTTGATGAAGTCGACCGGGAAGAAGTTGCGCGACACGTCGAGGTGCATGCCGCGGTAGCCGAGGCGGGGCAGATCCCTGATCTCGGCGCAGGCGATGGCCTTGGCGTCGGGCTGCAGGAGCTGCAGCTGCAGTAGGGTGAAGGTGGCGTTGGTTGCCCCCTGGGCGGTGGCAGCGGTGATGCTGATCTTGCTTGGGGTGATCGAAAGGCGGTACCCCTCGTTGCCGAGGCTGTCCTTCTTGTCGGCTTCTAAGAAAACGATAGCGGCTTTTCTGCTGCTTCGGGTGATGGCGTTGTTCAGCCTCAGCTTTTCGGCCAGCAGGTTGGCCGCCTCCTTAAATGGCGATGGCGCATGCAGCTTTACGCTGGGGGTGATGGCGAAGGTGCCCGGCTTATCGGTGCACGATAGTGGCTTCGGGATTAGGTCTGATGCCAGTGCTGCGGCTGTGGCCTGCGCGCTGGCGGCTGTGGCAAGGAGCATTAGCCCCCACAGCAGTAGGTGGTGTTTCATCATCGGGTTGCGGTTTGTGTTTAGAGGCTGCAAGGTGCAGCAGGGCAAATGTAGCTTTTTTGAGGGGCTTGGTTGATGCCGTGGCGCTAATTCTTTACGAGGTTATCTCGCAATCCCACCAACTCTATGCAAGTGGTTTCCCAACCCTTCCCCCAATCCCATTGCAGCCAATCTGCGACAAGACATCGATTACCACCCAGAAATGTTTGCTACCGCCGATGCTCTTTCTATATTTGTACTCCTTAACATTAACAGCTAACCTATGGTTTCGAAAAGAAAATTCACCATACCGAATAACTTCGTTATCGTCTTTTGGATTATTGCCATCTGCGCCCTGCTCACCTGGTTCCTGCCAGGGGGCGAGTACGTAAAGGCGGCCAATGGAACGGTTACCTTTAACCAAATCGACAACGTGCCGCAAACCTACCAGCTCTTTACCTCCTTCTTTAAGGGGTTCGAGAAGGGTGCGGGTATCATCATATTTATTCTTGTTGTGGGCGGCGCCTTCTGGGTGGTTAACTCCAACGGCTCCATCGACGTGGGCATCTACTCCTTCCTCAACCGATCGAAAGGGTGGGAGCGCTTCTGGCTGGTACGCAAGCTGGGGGTGAACAACGTCATCATGGTAAGCATCATGATCGTCTTTAGCCTCTTTGGGGCGGTGTTCGGCATGAGCGAGGAGACCATCGCCTTTGCCGTGGTGATTATCCCGCTGGCCATATCGATGGGGTACGACTCGCTGGTGGGCCTAGGGCTGGTGTACGTGGCTGCCCACACCGGCTTTGCCGGGGCGATGCTCAACCCCTTTACCATCGGCATTGCACAGGAACTCTCGGGTATTCCGCTCTTCTCGGGCATTGAGTATAGGTTCATCTGCTGGATAATCCTTAACGTTGCCCTTATCATCTTCGTGCTCCGCTACGCCCATCGGGTGAAGAAGAATCCGAAGATATCGCCCGTATACCAAGAGGATAAGTTTTGGCGTGACCGTTTCAGCGAGGAGAAGTCGCACGTGGAGCATACCACGCCCAAATCGGCCTGGTTGGCCTATGGGCTTAGCCTTGCCGCGTTGGTTGCCTTCTCGGTGGCGTACCCTACCACCTCTCTGGTAATCGGCAAGTCCACGCTGGCGCCGATGCCCATCATGCCGGTAACAATGGCACTCTACGCGCTGCTCTGCTGGAGAAGCCTGCGCAAGTCGGTTCACTACTTCATTCTGCAGCTGCTGGGCTTCACCATCCTCTACCTTATTGTTGGGGTGATGGGCTACGGCTGGGGTATCGATAAGATTGCCGGGCTCTTCTTCGCGCTTGGGCTGTTGAGCGGCTTGGCCATCGGCTACAAGGCCAACGAAATTGTGAAGCACTTTATGGATGGCGCCAAGGACTTCATGTCGGCGGCCATCATCGTAGGGTTTGCCGGGGGGATTATCGTAATTCTTCAGGACGGCAAGGTGGTAGATACCATCCTGCACGGTCTCTCGTCGACGCTTGGTGCCTACGGAAAGATTGCCGCTACTGAAACCATCTACGGCATCATTACCCTTATCAACATGATTATCCCATCGGGTAGTGCCAAGGCTGCCCTCACCATTCCTATATTTGCTCCCTTCTCCGACATTATCGGTATCTCGCGCCAAACAACGGTGATGGCGTTTCAGCTGGGTGGCGGTTTTACCGAGATGATTACCCCAATTTCTGGTGTCCTTATTGGCGTGCTAGGCGTTGCCAAGGTTCCTTACGCCAAGTGGATTAAATGGGTTATTCCCTATATCATCATCCTGATCATTATCGGTGCCCTGCTGCTCGTTCCTACCGTTACGATGAACCTTAGCGGATTCGAAATGGTTCCTGCGGCACGGTAGATATACAATTATTAATCGCGTATCTACGACGGCATTTACAGTAATTATGCGCAGCTGACATTTTGTTGGTTGCGCTTTTTTTCTGATGGTTAAAAAATGTATATCTTTCCTCGCCTTTTTTACTTATTACAAACAGATTAAATCTAACTTGAAATGGAAATTGGAGAAATTAGAAAGGCTATTGGGGAATGGTCCAAAGCCAGAACATCGTCAGATGATGTTTTAACCTACCTAAAGCAGGGAACCTGTTTTAAGATCGAGAAGTCGAACTACAATCTTTGGAAGACGAAGTCTCCAAAAGAGCTGCATGTCTACCTCGGTGTTTTTAACGGTCAGTTGCAGTTTGTTCTTATCGACAGCGAATCGGATAAAGATCCAGCGGTCAACATCGGCTCTATTGTGGTGCAAGATTATTACCCAGGCCTAAACGTGCAGGATGCTGGCCTTATCGACCATGCAACCGATGGTAGTATAAAGGTGGTAGATGCGCTAAAGCGGGTGATGAAGTGGACCATGTTTATGGAGTCGTGGGTTAAGGATTGCGTTAAGTCAGATGCTGGTGTCTTTCAGGCTTTCGTTATTCCGTTTAGCGACCTATCTTCGCAATTCGAGGCCGCTGGCAGCCACGAAACCCTTGTGGTATTTGGCCTAAATGGCAAAAATGCCGACCTAATGCTTTGGGGAATGCCCTCCAATGCTGGCGGTAGCGGGGTACGGGCAATGGCATCTGCCATTGACGATGGCGATGTTGGCTATCCTGTCGAGGATTTATCGACGCCTTGCCCTCCGTTTCATAACAGCGGTCTAGGCCTTTTGTAATGACATAACCATAAAGTAAAACAGCATGGATCAGAATCAGTTTTTGACACTTATATCGTTGCTTGCACCTATAACCCTTGTGTTCGGAATAATAGTGGGCTTCTATAATTTCAAGCGTTTGGATGTGAGTATTCGGTTTTTGTTCTTCTACTTGGTGCTGTGTCTTGCTGTCGATTTGCTTTACCGATATTTTGGGTATTACTCCCACCTCAAGTACAACCTGTTTATTATACCCATCTTTGCCTTTTTTGAGTTTGCTATATTCTCTGGGTTATACTACAAGCATATACTTAAAAGTAGGAGTAACACCTTTATTTTATTTGTTGCAGCAGCTCTTCTTTGCATATTTATAGAGTTGCTATTTGTTAATAGGCTGCTACACCAAAAGTCTTTTCAGTCGTACGGTAAGGTTATTGGCGATGCCGCTATTGTTTTCTACTGCCTCTTGTACTACTGGAAACTATTCAATGGCAGTATTCCAATCGTAACGGAGCATCGCTACTTAAATGTTGCTGTACTTATCTACTTTTCTATAAACCTAATTCTATTTCTTCCCATAAATTTCCTAGTTAATGCGTCTATAAGCATTGTTTTTCTGTTTTGGGTGTTAAATTTGGTGTCTGTAATTCTCTTTTACCTTGTTTTAATCTACTTGATATGGCGGAATGGCAAGACCCGCGAATGTTTGCTGTAGGACTTTTTGTTGTGTTACTTTTTGTTGCTGTTTTAATCACCAGCATGGTTTTGCTTACCAGAAAGTACATTAAGCGAATTATTCATGAGCAGGATAAGTTTACACAAGCAAAGCTGGAACACCAGAAATCGTTGCTCTGGAATAGCGTATTGGTTCAGGAAAAGGAGCGCGACCGTATTGCATCCGATCTTCACGACGAGCTGATCTCGAAACTAACCGTATTAACCTACGCCCTGCAAACCAACAACGAGAAGGTTAAGCCCGTAGAGCTGCTGGGCGATTCCATTAAAATCGCTCGAAGAATTACGCACGACCTTCGTCCACCTATGCTCGAAGAAACCACGATGGAGGAACTTGTGGAAGATTTTATCCTCCCTTTGAAGAATGCCTATGCCATCAACTGTTTTTTTAGCCATCAACAGCATCAGGCACTTAAAACGGATGTCAAGTTGCAGCTTTTCCGTGTTATTCAGGAAGTGGTTAACAACATACTGAAGCACGCTCATGCCTCTCAAATAGACATTTTCTTGAGGGTGACAAATACGTTTGTTGCTCTTGTTATTCGCGATAATGGCGTCGGTTTCGACGTTGCGGAAAAGGCAAAGGGACTTGGGCTAAAGAACATCGAGTTTCGCGCGCAGCTGCTAAATGCGCGAAGCCGCTTTAAGTCGGAGCCTAACAATGGTACTACTTTTCAGCTGCTTTTGAACAATAGAGTTTGGTAGAATGGAAGAACAGGATTCATCAATAAGAATTGGAATAGTTGACGACGAAGCATTAATTGTTATGCTTTTGTCCGACTTCTTCGCGAAGCATGAGCGAATTTCCGTAGAGGTAACCGCTACAGGTGGGCAGCAAATCATTGATGCGTTTGGGGCTGCCCAAAGCATCCCCGAGATACTGCTGCTAGATCTCCAGATGGGCGAGATGAACGGAATTGATACAGCAACCGTTCTTAAGCAGAGCTATCCCGATTTAAAAATTATCGTTGTCTCTTCGCACTACAAGAAGTCGTTTATGGGCTACATGCTTAAGCTTGGGGTAAACGCTTTCCTTCCTAAAGGCATAGCGCCACTGCTGCTTGCCGAAGCAATAGAGGAGGTGCACGCCAAGGGCTTCTACTTTATGGGCGAGCAGATCGAGGTAATGAGGAATCAAATAGCTGCTAACGTTCCTGCTCCAGCCCTCAAAACCGAGGAGGAACTTTCGGAGAGGGAGGTGGAGGTACTAAGGCTCCTCTGCATGCAGTATACCGCCCCACAGATAGCCGAAAAACTCTTCATTGCCAAGCGAACCGTAGATTTTCATAAAACGAACCTACTGGAAAAAACCTCGTCAAAGAATATTGCAGGGTTGGTTATCTATGCCATTCAGAAAAGGCTTATAGATATCGACGATTGCTTCTTTACGCTTACGGAATAGCATCCTCTGTACCTGTATTCTCTTCATCGAAGCATCCTTCGTTTTTATCCTACCCCGTATTTGTACCAGTTTTGTCAAAACTAGTATTTCCTACAGTAGATTTAATCCCTATTCTGATCATATTTGCATCGAAGTTCTACCGCCAATAGCGCTTCAACGGTAAAGGAGATTGTTATTAGAAGTAGACCAATATGAGTGCAGTTGATGTTTTAATCGTGATTGACACTGATGGTGCAGCCTCTAGTGGAAATCTTAAGGATAATGTTTCGCTGGTTGAAACAGCAGAGGGGACAGCCTCGTGGAATAGGCGCTGCTGCGATCTGATAACCTGCTGCAAGGCTGGGCAGACGATTAAGTGGAAGGCAGTACCTAAATCGCCGGAGAGCGCTGTCGAGATCTTAGAGTTCAAGGGGCAGATGGTGCAGGGTGCTTGTAGGCCTATCCAGAAGAATGCTCTCTCGGGAATTTGGGAGGGGCAGGTGAGTTCATCCTCAAAGGGAAGGTACCAGTATACGGTGGAGCTTGTTTTTGATGGGATTCGGATGACCTTTGATCCGTTCCTTTTGGTAAATAGAGATTAGTCAGGATCGAGAATATCTTTATAACGAATAGTATCGAAAAATATATATAATTAGGGCAGTGTTTATAGAGAGGGGGTGTCTTCGGACATTCCCTTTTTTGTGGCCCATGCCCAAGAATATCTCCCATTGTGCTACTTTTATGCCAAATTGTTGCCGATATGAAGAAGCTGCTATCTGCCCTTATGCTTGTTTTGCCGATCTGTGGTTTTGCTGAACTTGACACCACGCTCACCCGCAAGGCCGAGATCGTGAAGAAGGGCTGGAACCTTGGCCCTATCCCCGTTATCGCCTTCGACTCCGACCTGGGGTTCGAGTACGGCGCGGTGCTCAACTTCTTCAACTTTGGCGACGGCAGCAGCTACCCCGACTACCGCCACTCGATCTACACCGAGGCTTCGCGTTACACCAAGGGGTCGGGGCAGTACCGCATCATCTACGACAGCAAGTACGTGCTGCCAGGTATTCGGCTGATGGCCGACCTGCAGTACCTGCCCACGCTGGCGGCCGAGTTCTACGGCTTTAACGGCGCCGAGAGCCGCTACCATAAGTCGTGGACCGATCCCGATAGCAGGGACTACCGCTCGGAGCTCTTCTACAAGATGAACAAGGACGTGCTGCGGGCAGGCGTCGACCTGCAGGGGCGCTTCGGCAGCCCGAAGCTGGGATGGTTGCTGGGCACCTCGTACCAGCGCTACGCGGTGGGGCCGCTCCGGAGCAGCAAGCTGAGCGCCGAGCCCAGCACCTACGGCGAGTGGGATGTGCTTTACGATAGGATGGTGCGCTGGGGCGTCATCAGCGAGGGCGAGAGCCGGGGGGGCGACCACCTCACCCTTAAGGGCGCCCTAATTTACGACACGCGCGACAACGAGCCCAACCCCATGCGCGGTATCTGGGCCGATGCGCTCGTCTACTACGTGTCGCCCAGCCTAGCGGGAGGCACCAGCGGCCACGCCAAGCTGGCGCTCACCCTGCGCAAGTACGTTACGCTTATCCCCAACGACCTCTCGTTTGCCTTTAGGGCGATGACCCAGAACGTGGTGGCCGGCCGATGCCCCTTCTACCTGCTGCCGCAGATTGTGACGGTATCGCCCCGCCGCTCGGCGTTCGAGGGGCTGGGGGGGGCCTACTCGTTGAGGGGAATCCTCCGAAACCGTATCATGGCCGATGGCTTTGCGCTGGCCAACGCCGAGCTGCGCTACAAGTTTTGGCGGATGCACTTGCTCCGCCAGAACCTCTACTGGGCCATCACCGCCTTTACCGATGCGGGGATGGTTACCCAGAAGACTTCGCTCGACCTCTCGGGCGTACCCCAGTCGGAGTACGACAGCTACTTCCGCAGCACCGCGCAGCGCCCGCACTTCACCTTCGGGATGGGCGGCAAGCTGGTGATGAACCAGAACTTCGTCATCTCGGGCGACCTGGGCAAGGCCGCCAGCAGCGACGATGGCTCGTGGGGCATGTACATCGGGGTGAATTTTTTGTTTTAGATTCAAGACACAAGACGCAAGGCGCAAGAAATCGGGTAAATGCTGCCTACTGAGCAGATAGGCCTGCGCAAAAATGTTTAAAGCTACCGGCTGAACCGATAGGCTTCCGCAAAAATGTTTAGGGTTGCCGGCTGCGCCGATAGGCTTCCGCAAAAATGTTTAAGGCTGCCGGCTGCGCCGATAGGCTTGCGCAAAAATGTTTAGGGCTACCGGCTGCGCCGATAGGCTTGCGCAAAAATGTTTAAGGCTGCCTACTGAGTAAATAGGCTTCCACAGAAATGATTGGGGCTGCCTACTGGGTAGATGAACCTTCGCGGAAATGCTACTCTTTCCCTTGCCTTTCCATCAAATTTTCGCTATTCCTTTTCTTGAGCGGCTTGCCCGACTGGGGCAGGTACTCGGGGAAGATGTTCTCCATGGAGCGGAAGAGGTTCCTGATGGCCGCCCGGTTCATCGACTTGATCTGGGAGAGCACGTTGCGGATTTCCTGGCGCTTGGTGTTGCTGTCGTGCGGGCAGGTGGCCAGCGACGCGGGGTAGTCGCGCAGCGCGGTGTAGGCCGTTACGTCCTCCTCGACCAGGCAGAGCATGGGGCGAATGAGGCGGATGCGCTCGTCGAGCATCGCCAGCGAGCAGGGCATGGCGCTGATGGTGCCGTGCCAGATCTGATTCATCAGCAGGGTTTGTACGGCGTCGTCCATGTGGTGCCCAAAGGCCAGCTTGTTGGCGGCAATCTCGCGGGTGAGGTTGAAGATCAGCTTGCGGCGCGTCCAGGCGCACACGAAGCACATGCCCTTCTTCTTCTCGTTATCCAGATCGACTTCATCCTTTAAAAGATAAAAGGGGATGCTGAGTCTGGCGCAGAGCTCGGCCATGTAGCCGGTGTCTATGCGGTAGCCCACGTTATCGAGCGCCACGTGGGCTGCGCTTACCTTGATGGAGAAGGGTAGGCGGCGGACGCACTCGGCCATGAGCTCCAGCAGCAGGTACGAGTCCTTGCCGCCCGAGAGGCCCACCAGGATGTGGTCGCCATCGGCCAGCAGTTCCGTCTGGTAGATGTACTGGATAACCTTTGCGCTCACCTTCTTAAGCGCCTTCTCCGTAAGGCGCTGCTCCGCTGCTTTCATGGGGCGCAAAGATAGATGCACGAGCATCATCCCAAAAGAAAAACAGGAAGGGAATCTTTATAATGAGCTAATGGGGAGACACAAGACTTATAGACGCAAGATAATTCCGCACAACTTAGTCTTGATACTTGTGTCTTGATACTTGCGTCTAAATTATAGCATCGCCGTAAACACGGTGCAATTCTTCACCACTACCTCCACGTTGTCTTTAAAGATGCCGAATATGGTAGACCCGCTGCCAGACATGGCAGCATAGGTGGCACCGTTGTCATAGAGTTGCTGCTTGATGGCTGCCAGCTGCGGATGGTTACAGAACAGGTGCGGCTCAAAGTCGTTAAAAAGGACATCCTTCCAGCGCTCTACAGGTTGCTTGATGGCCTCGCTTAGCGCAATCTGGGGCTGCTTGGGGGTGATGCCCGAGAATGCCTCGGGGGTGCTGATGCCAAACGGCGGCTTTACCAGCACGATGGTATATCCTGATAAATCTACCTCGATGGGCGAGAGCACCTCGCCGCGGCCGCTGGCCATCATCGGGCGGTTGTATACGAAAAAGGCGCAGTCGCTGCCCAGCGTAGCGGCGTACTCGGCCAGCTTACCCTCTGGTATGCCAAGGCCGAAGAGCTGGTTGAGCATCGTCAGCATAAAGGCGGCATCGGCAGAGCCTCCGCCGAGTCCTGCACCGAACGGAATAGCCTTGTGCAGGTAGATATTCAGCTTCGGAAGGTGGTATTCCTCGGCCAGCAGGCGGTAGGCGCGCATCACCAGATTCTTCTCGGAGGGAGCATCAACGGCTAGTCCGGTTGTAGTGAGCGTGGTTTCGCTGCCCGTGGCAGGAACGGCCTCGAGGGCATCCCTCCAGGGAACCGGATAAAAGATGGTCTCGAGATTGTGAAAGCCATCGGTGCGCTTCTCTACTACGTAAAGGCCAAGGTTGATCTTGGCATTGGGGAATACAACCATTGTTCTAGAATTGCAGGTGAAACCTCTTCCTGTTCGTTTCGCAAAGATAGCATGTATGGGTGGCGTTTATGGTGGTTGACGCAAAAAGAATGGACTGGAGATTGAAGTTGGGGAGCATTTCGTGTTATACAAAGTAGGTCGTAGGTTAATTCGTAAACATCACCGCTATGGAGATCGCAATTGTAGGATTAGGAAATGTAGGAGGGGCACTAGCACGCGCCTTTGCCCGAGTTGGCTACAAGGTTTATGCAGGCGTTAGGGATGAGAAGGAGGCCGATCGGGCTGCAATGGAAAATTACCATAAGAACGTTTCGATACACCAGATGGAGGAGGTGGGGGCTATGGCCAGCACTATCTTCTTCTGCGTCGTTCCGCCAGCCATTTCCGAAGTTTGTAGGAGAGTCGGTAATCTTGAGGATAAGCTTATAGTAGACACGATGAACTGCCTCCACTCGCATCCCGAGGGGTATAGCGATACCTTCGAAGCGCTGTCCGCCTTCTACCCTCAATGCAGCGTGGTAAAGGCCTTCAACACCACGGGGTACGAGAATATCCTCCACCCAAGCTTTGGCAGCATGGCCATCGACACCTTTATGGCGGGAGATGATATCCATGCCAAGCACCTAGTGCATCGGATGGCTACCGACCTAGGGTTTGCCGAATGCTACGACTTTGGTGGTGCCAACACGGTTCACCTGCTCGAGGAGCTAGCAAGGATATGGGTAAACCTGGCGTTGTTTCAGGGGCACGGCCGGAATATTGCCTTTAAGATATTGAAGCGAGAGCCCTACTAGCCGAGGCCCAATTTGATTGAACGGGGTGACGTCTTTTTTGTTAAAACTGCTCTCAATTGCAGTGCTTTGTAGCCTTACGTAGCTGTTTTGTGGTGAAGGTTTATATATTTGCAGGTGCACGAATTACATTCATTCCCTTACGTAAAGCGTGTCTTTGTATTGTCCGTATATGCAAACCTAACAGCCAAATTTGTTATGATCAATTTTGTTGGCTTAGCAGCATTGTGTGCAATGCTACTGGGCCCCGATGTACAAAAAAATTCCCCTCCATCCTATGTGGTAAAAGCAGGTGAGAGCTTCAAGGTGGAGCTCGTTGCCAATTCATCAACTGGGTATGCTTGGCGTATTGCCAAAAAAGAAGGAACGTGCGATGTCGATTCCATTGGGCATAGCTACAAGGACGACTTTGTTGGCATACCTTCGTCTGGAGGTCGCGAGGTGTACGAGTTTAAGACCCACACAAAGGGTACTGCCAAAGTAATTCTATACTACGCGCGTCCTTGGGAGAGCGAAAATCCTGCACAGGTAAAGGAGATTGTTGTAGAAGTTGAATAGTATTTAATGCTATAGCTCCTACGAAGAAAGGGTGTCCAATTGTATTGGATACCCTTTGTTGTTTGTGCCGATGCTCAGATTGAAGTGCTTTTATCTGTTTTTTTATTGCAATAAAAAAAAGTTGCTCGAAAGTTTGCTTTTATAATTCAAAGCTTCTACAATTGTAGAATAAAAACTACAAAGATAGAATCATGAAGTTAACTAAAAGCGAAGAACAGCTGATGAACATTATCTGGGAGAAGGAGACTGCATTTATGAAGGATATTCTAGAGGCTGCTCCAGAACCTAAACCTGCTGCAACAACAGTTGCTACGCTGCTAAAGCGAATGGTCGATAAAGGTTTTGTCGGTTTTAATACCTACGGCAATTCGCGCGAGTACTACCCGCTGGTTAAGAAATCGGATTACTTCTCGAAGCACATAAAAGGACTTATCAAAAGCTACTTTAATAACTCGGCTTCGCAGTTTGCCTCCTTCTTTACCGCCGAAGCGAACCTTAGCAAGGACGAGCTCGAGGATCTAAAGAGAATTGTAGACGAACAGCTAAAGGATAAGAAGTAATGATACCATTCCTCCTAAAATCGACCTTGCTGATGGTGCTGCTGCTGGTCGTGTACCAGCTTTTCTTAGGGCGCGAAAAAATGCACCGCTTCAGCCGCTACTACCTTTTGGCAGCGCTGCTATTCTCGCTGGTAGCTCCCTTTATCACCTTTGAAACGGAGCATATGGTGATTCCAACGCTACCTACAATCGCTGTCGATCGGGTGGTGGAGGCAACGGCAGATGCTGCGCCTACTGTACCTGTGGTAGTCGAACAGCCTAACGGTCTGAACTGGCAGATGCTGCTTTGGGGGGCTTACCTTACCGTATCGGCAGTATTCCTTGTTCGCTTTGTGCTGAATCTTACCAGCATTATTCGTCGGGTAAGGGTGGGCGATCGGAAGCCGCTTGCCGAGGCAACGCTGGTGCTGATGGATGAGCCTAGCTCACCCTTTAGCTTTCTGCGCTTCATCTTCGTATCTATAAAGGACTACCAGCAGGGTGCCATTGGTCCGGAGCTGCTCACGCACGAACTTACCCACGTTAGGCAGCGCCACACGCTGGATGTACTGCTGATGGAGCTGCTGCAGGTGGTGCTTTGGTTTAATCCGCTGGTGTACCTCTACAAGCATGCTATCCGAACCAACCACGAGTATCTAGCCGATGAGCACGTAGTAGAGCATCATCAAAATGTAAAACACTACCAGCACCTGTTGCTGGACACGATATTCCGGAACAATACCCCAAACTTGGTAAGCAATATTGGCTTTTCACTTACTAAAAAACGATTGATTATGATGACTAAAAGAACATCTAAAGGAAAGATTTTGGCAGTTAAGCTGACTGTCCTACCTATTGTAGCATTGGCCGTCTTTGCTTTCTGCGTTCGCTATGCCGAACCGGTAAGGGCTCAGATGCAGAATAAGAGTGTAAAAATGGAGAAGATTATAGTCGGTAAGAAGACTGTAGAAATTTCTAGTGATACGCTGGAGATGATAAAGCGATTGGTATATGAGCGTAGCAATGTCAAGTTCCGAGTTAAAGGTGGAGAGTGGCATAAGCCCGCATATGAGGAATTACCCGATTTTCAGAAGAGGATGTGCCTTGTTGGTTTAACAACCTTGAAGGTGAACGCTCCAACTGGAGCTCAACTGGCCGAGTGGAGTAATACCTCCAAATTTGGACTTTGGATAGATGGAAAGCACCAAAAGGATAATAGCATTCTGAAAAAGTATAAACCAGCTGACTTTAGCCATTACTGGGTATCTAGCCTATGCAAGAATGCGCAACATGGACTTAATAAAGGCAAGCAGTTTCAGCTCGGTTTAACTACGAATGCGGGCTACGAAAAGGATTGCCGCCAAAAGGAGCAAAAGTTTCAGGAGTTGCTGCAGCAAGTTAGAGCACAAAAAAGAAACTAGTCAACTTTCTATAAACAAGAAATGATGATCCCTTTTCTCCTAAAATCGACCTTGCTGATGGTACTGCTGCTGGGCGTGTACCTGCTTTTCTTAGGGCGCGAAAAGATGCACCGCTTCAGCCGCTACTACCTTTTGGCAGCGCTGCTATTCTCGCTGGTGGCTCCCTTTATCACCTTCGAAACGGAGCAGACGGTAATTCCAATGCTACCTACAATCGCTGTCGATCGGGTGGTGGAGGCAACGGTTGATCCTGCGCTTAATGTACCTGCTACGGTGCCTGTGGTGGTCGACCAGCCCACTGGTTTAGACTGGCAGATGCTGCTTTGGGGGGCTTATCTTACCGTATCGGCAGTATTCCTTGTTCGCTTTGTGCTGAATCTTACCAGCATTATTCGTAGGGCAAGGGTGGGCGATCGGAAGCCTTTTGCCGAGGCAACGCTGGTGCTGATGGATGAGCCTAGCTCTCCCTTTAGCTTTCTGCGCTACATCTTCGTATCCGCAAAGGACTACCAGCAGGGAGCCATTGGTCCCGAGCTGCTCACGCACGAGCTAACCCACGTTAGGCAGCGCCACACGCTTGATGTGCTGCTGGTGGAGCTGCTGCAGGTGGTGCTATGGTTTAACCCGCTGGTGTACCTCTACAAGCGGGCTATCCGAACCAACCACGAGTTTCTAGCCGACGAGCACGTAATCGAACATCATCAAAATGTAAAACACTACCAGCACTTGCTGCTGGACACGATATTCCGGAAGAATACCCCAAGCTTGGTAAGTAACATTGGTTTTTCACTTACAAAAAAACGACTTATTATGATGACTAAGAAAACATCAAAAAGGAAGCTGCTAGCGCTTAAGCTGGCAGTTGTGCCCCTGGTGGCATTGGCAGTATTTGTATTCTGTGTTCGCAACTCCGAACCTGTATTGGCTCAGAATAAAAAGGTAACGGAGGTTAACTTGCCTAAGGATGCTACTCATGCGAACCAAAAGGATGGTTCAGCGATGAGGTTAAAAGTGAGTGATCTGAGGTACAAAAATGGGCGAATTATCGCAGTTAATGAATTGGATGGTAAAGAACACATTCTTGTATACAAAGATTTACCTCCATCATCTCAGCAGGGGTTTAGGAAACTGTTAACGCCTATGAAAAAGGTCGTGCCAACCGCGACCCAACTTACCAGGTGGTGCAACACTGCAAAGTACAATCTGTGGATAGATGGGAAGCAGCAAGCCGAAAACAGTATCCTGAAGAGGTATAAGCCCTCTGACTTCTGCATTGAGTGGAAGATGTGCTATTATCGTAACGCCGATATTGGGAAGTATAGGTACAAGCAGTTCGAGGTACATCTGATGACCAATGCCTTCTACGAAAAAGACTGTAGAGAGAAGGAGCATAACCTAAAAGAACTCCTAAAGTAAGCTAGTAACAATTCCAGGCGCATCATTCGATGCGCCTTTTTCATCAGGTAACCTTAGCTAGGATTCTTTAGGTTGCTATAACAGCCATTTCGGTATCTCTTTCGTAGTATTGGTAGGTGAAAAGATGGATGCTATCTTTTCATGCCTATACGACTCTTGCCAGACTGTGGGGGAGTCGTTTGTCTGATAGTAGGGTGCTGTTGGCGTATGAGCGGGAAGGTATTTGATACTAATTACTAATCATAGAAAGGTTCAACAGCATGCGCGTACTAATGTTTGGTTGGGAGTACCCACCCCATATTTCTGGAGGTTTGGGTACTGCCTGTCTCGGAATTACCCAGGGGCTGGCAGAGCGGAATGTCGATATCATCTTTGTAGTGCCCAAGGCCTACGGCGACGAGCCGTTGTCGCGGGGAATGCTCGTTGGGGCAGAGGGTACTCCCCACAGGCTGCAGCAGGTGCCCGCTACGCTAGAGCGCCTGCTCAACATCCGTATCCCATCTTCCATCCATGCCTATCCACAATCAACCTACCAGGGGCTAGATAAGCGCATGCAAAGCGTTCAGGAGGTTTCCGTGGCGAGAGCTTCGGGTGGGGGCTTTCGCTTCTCGGGCGGGTATGGGCCCAACCTTATGGCCGAGGTGGCCCACTACGCCAGCATTGGCGGGCGCATTGCCCGTAAGCACGATTTCGATGTGATCCACGCGCACGACTGGCCCACCATTCCTGCCGGCATCGTGGCCAAAAAGGCAACGGGCAAGCCGCTGGTGGTGCACTTCCATGCCACCGAGTACGACCGTAGCGGCTTCAACATCAACCGGCAGGTGTACGATATCGAGAAGATGGGCGTCGACGAGGCCGATCGGGTGATCTGCGTGAGCAACCTCACCAAGCAAACGCTTATCCGCCGCTACCAGGCCGACGAGCGCAAGATTGAGGTGGTGCATAACGGGGTGGAGCACTTCGAGAATGCCCTGAGCGGGGAGGCGAAGGCCCGGAGCACCTCCGAAAAGGTGGTATCCTTCCTGGGGCGCATCACCTACCAGAAGGGGCCCGCCTTCTTTGTGGAGGCCGCCAAGAAGGTGCTCGATTACCTTCCCAACGTCCGGTTTGTAATGGCTGGCGATGGCGACCTGCTTCCCGCCATGGTCGATCGGGTGGCCAAGCTTCGCATGGGCGATCGGTTTCACTTCACCGGATTCCTAAGGGGGAAGGAGGTGACCAAGCTCTTTGCCCAAACCGACGTTTTTGTGATGCCCTCGGTCTCCGAGCCCTTTGGCATTGTGCCGCTGGAGGCCATGCAGCAGCAGGTGCCGGTGCTCATATCGCGGCAGTCGGGCGTGTCGGAGGTGCTCCGCTACGCCCTTAAGGCCGACTACTGGGATACCGACTCCCTTGCCGATGCCATCTACGGGCTGGTAACCTACCCGGCCCTGCATTCGTTCCTGAGCGCCAACGGCCATGCCGAGTCGATGAGCCTGAGCTGGGCCGATGCCGCCAAGAAGATTGAGCGCTGCTACCAGAAGGTGGTGGGGGAGGTGGCGTAGAAGATATTGTTATATCAAAGAACTAGGCCTAGCAACTTTTTGAGATCTGTTAGGCCTTTCTTTTATTATCCGGATGATTTCGTTTGCGGTACTTGCAATGTTGTAGAAACACTAAAGAGATTCTGCTATTGTTGCTGCAATATTTGGATAGGACTATCAACCAAAAAAGGCGGAGCCCGTAAGCCCCGCCTTTTCAATATCTAACGTCTATCGACTAGTGTCTCATATGCTCGAAGAAGTCGTTGCCCTTGTCATCTACAATGATGAAGGCAGGGAAGTTCTCCACGCGAATCTTACGAACGGCCTCCATGCCCAGCTCTGGGAAATCTACCACCTCTACGCTCTTGATGCTGTTCTTGGCAAGGATGGCAGCAGGACCGCCAATCGAGCCAAGGTAGAATCCGCCGTGCTTTTGGCAGGCATCGGTAACCTCCTTCGAGCGGTTACCCTTAGCCACCATGATCATCGATCCACCAAGGCTTTGGAATAGGTCAACGTAGCTGTCCATACGTCCGGCAGTGGTTGGACCAAAGCTACCCGAAGCCATTCCGGCAGGAGTCTTAGCAGGACCAGCGTAGTACACAGGGTGATTCTTGAAGTACTCTGGCATTGGCTTTCCGGCATCAACCATCGCCTTAATTTGGGCGTGGGCAATATCGCGCGCAACGATAAGGGTTCCCTTAAGGTTGAGGCGGGTCTTGATGGGGTACTTCGATAGTTCGGCAAGCACCTCGTTCATTGGCCTATCTAGGTCGATTTCTACCGCTGGGGCAAGGTATGGAGCCTCGGTTGGTAGGAAGCGGCTTGGGTTGGTTTCGAGCTGCTCTAGGAAGATGCCATCCTCGGTAATCTTACCCTTAACGTTACGGTCGGCGCTGCAGCTAACCCCCATGCCCACTGGGCACGATGCGGCGTGGCGTGGAAGACGGATAACGCGAACGTCGTGTACGAAGTACTTTCCGCCGAACTGGGCACCGATTTCGGAATCCTGGCAAATCTTCTTCACCTTAGCTTCCCACTCTAGGTCGCGGAAGGCTTGTCCGCCCTCGTTGCCCGATGTTGGAAGATGATCCAAGTAACCAGCCGAAGCCTTCTTAACGGTGGCAAGGTTCATCTCTGCCGATGTACCGCCAATAACGATGGCAAGGTGGTATGGTGGGCAGGCCGATGTGCCTAGGTCAAAAATCTTCTCCTTGATAAACTTGGTTAGCGATGCCTCGTTGAGCAGCGCCTTGGTTTGCTGGTAAAGGAAGGTCTTGTTACCCGATCCACCGCCCTTGGTGATGAACAGGAACTCGTACTTGTTGCCCTTTTCGGCGTATAGGTCTATTTGAGCAGGAAGGTTGGTTCCTGTATTCTTCTCCTCGGTCATGGTGAATGGAACCACCTGCGAGTAGCGGAGGTTGCGGTCGCGGTAGGTTTCGAAGATACCCTTCGATAGGTACTCGGCATCCTCGGCGTTAGTCCAAACACCCTCGCCCTTCTTACCGATAACGATGGCGGTACCGGTGTCCTGGCAGGTTGGCAGCTCACCCTCGGCAGCAACCACCTGGTTTAGCAGCATGGTGTAGGCCACAAAGCGGTCGTTGTCGGTCGCTTCTGGATCATCAAGAATAGCGCGAAGGCTAGCCAAGTGCGATGCGCGAAGGTAGAACGATACGTTGGCCATCGCCTCGCGGGCAAGCAGCTGAAGCCCTTCGGGGGCAACCTTAAGAATCTTACGGCCATCTACCTCGATGGTCGAAACGTAATCCTTGGTAAGTAAGCGGTACTCAGTGGTATCTTCCTTTATTGGAAAAGGTTTCTGATAGATAAATTCTGCCATTGCTTCCTCATTTACACGTCCCGAGTAGGGGGCGTAGGTTTTTAATGTTTGTCGAATCACAAAGATAGTGGGAAAAGGATAAGATGTGCCGCTGTAAAATGTGCCTTATAACATTTTATAGGGAAGCAAGCGCTAGAGCCGCACGGCCGTGCGGCTCCAGAAGTGCCCTCAGGATTTATCCCAACGAATTGGGATAGCATGGAGATCTGGCACATCAGCTGTCCCGTTGTAACATTCCGCAAAATCCAGCGTCTGATATCATGATGCTTTGCGCCCATTTCCCGCAAGTTCGCGAGAGGATGTACGTCTAAGATGCATATCTTTAACATCACAAAACAAAAAACTGTACGCTACAATGCAAATCAAATCATTCACAAAACCGCTAATCATTCTTGCCGCGATAGGCCTGATTGCCGTATCGTGCTCCAAGAAGAAGGGGGAGTCGAAAGACCTGCTGCTTTCGACGATGGACACCACCGTTAATCCTGGCGACGACTTCTTTAAGTACGCCAATGGACTTTGGATTAAGAACAACCCCATACCTGCAGCCTACAGCCGCTGGGGTATTGGCAACGTCATCAACGATGAGATCTACGATCGCCTTCGCACCATCAACGAGAGTTCTCTGAAGGAGGGTGGAACAAAGGGCAGCAACACCCAAAAGATCGGCGACTTCTGGTACAGCGGTATGGATACCGTTTCCATCGAAAAGGAGAAGCTAAATCCGCTTAAGGCCGATTTGAACCGAATCGCACGTATGAAGAGCACTGCTGATGTTCTTGCTGAGGTGGCCTACCTGCATACGCTGGGCATGCAGCCGCTGTTTGCCATGTATGCCGGTCAGGACCAAAAGAACTCGGATGTTATTGCCCTTTACCTAGAACAAGGTGGTATCGGTCTTCCCGATCGCGACTACTTCTTCAATACCGACAAGCATACTGCCGATGTTCGTAAGGATTACCAGAACGCCTACTTAGTAAACATGTGCAAACTTTCGGGCATTAACCCACAGCAAGCAACAGGGGTATACAAACTCGAAGAAGGTTTGGCTAAGGCATCGCGCAAGCTCGAGGCGCTTCGCGATCCTTACAAGAACTACAACAAGATGTCGATTGCTCAACTGAATAAGCTAACACCAGGTGTCGATTGGGCTAAGATGCTTCCAGCAATGAAGGTGAAGAAGGTTGATTCGGTGATTGTAGGTCAGCCAGAATTCCTAAAGCAGGTTGCTGCAAACCTCAAGTCAGCTTCAATCGATACTTGGAAGGCATACCTGACGCTTAACCTGCTCAACGAATATGCTGCATACATGCATAAGGATATCAACAAGGAGAACTTTAGGTTCTACGGCACCGTACTTTCGGGAGCAAAGGAGCAGCGCCCACGTTGGAAGCGCGTACTTAGCGCCGAAGAGGGGGCAATGGGCGAGATCCTTGGCCAACTATTCGTTAAGGAGTACTTCCCTGCACGTACTAAGAAACGCTACGAGGATATGGTGGAGAACGTGAAGACCGCCTTTGGCGAGCGTATCAAAAAACTCGACTGGATGAGCCAGTCCACCAAGGAGAAGGCGCTTGCTAAGCTTGCCAAGGTTTCCAAAAAGGTTGGCTACCCCGATAAGTGGAAAGATTTTTCGAGCCTAAGGGTTGATCGTGGCCCATTTGTGCTGAACATGAAGCGTGCTGGCGAATTCTGGTATGCCTACAACATCAACAAACTGGGCAAGCCTGTCGATCGTACCGAATGGGATATGACCCCACAAACCTACAACGCCTACTACAACCCATCGAACAACGAAATTGTGCTTCCTGCCGCCATTTTCTCCATCCCCGGCTGGAACGATGACGATATCGACGATGCCATTGTGTACGGCTACGCTGCCGCATCTACCATTGGTCACGAGATGACCCACGGCTTCGACGATCAAGGCTGCCAGTACAACGAAAAGGGTAACCTTGTAAAGTGGTGGACTCCCGTTGATGAGAAGAACTTTGCCGATCGTACCAAGAAGATCGTGACTCAGTTCAACAACTTTGTTGTGCTCGATAGCGTTCACGTAAACGGCGAAGCTTCGCAGGGTGAAAACATTGCCGACCTAGGTGGAATCGTTATCGCTTGGGATGCATTTACCAAAACCAAGCAGTACAAGGAGGGTAAGAAGATCAATGGCCTTACTCCTGCTCAACGCTACTTTCTTGGCTATGCCTTAGGATGGCTTGGTCATCAGCGCGACGAAGCGTTGGCCAACCAGATTATGACTGACGTTCATGCGCCTGCCAACCTCCGTGTAAACGGACCATTCTCCAATGTCGATGCATTTTACGATGCATTCAACGTGAAGCCTGGTAATAAGATGTATGTTCCCGCAAAGGATAGAATTAAGATTTGGTAGCAGCTGCTATACTTTTTACAAAAACCTGCCTGCAGACCTCTGTAGACAGGTTTTTTGTTGCTCACCAGCAGAGCGCAATTAAAAATTGTTAAGCATTAGCCTTTTGAGGGATGGTGCTCGAAAAGTTATATCTTTGCTCATTAATCTAAATTTAGATTCGTTGAAGCCTAAACGACGAGTATTTAGTGACTTTTATTTCAGATAACTAAAAAATTGGTATGGATACCTGCCAAGAGATAGCTGTTAGTGCCGAAAAACAGCTTCAGTTCGACCGGAGTTACCTTGAAATGGCCAGAATATGGGCAAATAATTCCTACTGCGTACGCCGTAAGGTTGGTGCTCTTCTGGTTAAGAATAGGATGATTATATCGGATGGATATAACGGTACTCCGGTAGGATTCGATAATGTATGTGAGGATATTGAAGGAAAAACGCTGCCGTATGTGCTTCATGCTGAGGCCAACGCTATCTCGAAAGTTGCCAAGAGCAATAACTCCAGCGATGGAGCCACTCTTTACATTACCGCTTCGCCTTGCGTGGAGTGCTCAAAGCTCATCATCCAAGCTGGAATTGTTCGAGTAGTTTACATAGATTTATACCACAATACCGACGGCATCGACCTCCTAAAACGTGCCGGGATAAAGGTAGAACAGATCGCTATTTAATTTTTTATTGAAATGTCATACGACAACAAGAAGCGCGACATCCTGCTGCCCATCTTAATTGCTTCAGCTTTGATAGTAGGCGTCCTAATTGGCCTTCAGCTTCGCGAAAACGATATCAAACGCAGCCGCCTTTTCAGCTCAAAATCGGATAAACTCAATGCCATAATGAACTACATTGAGGAGGAGTATGTCGATACCATATCGAGGGATTCGCTGGTGGAGAAGACTATTCCGCTTATGATGGCTAACCTCGATCCCCACTCGGTTTACATCCCTGCAAAGGAAATTGAGGCGGTGAACGAATCGCTTGATGGCGAGTTTAGCGGTATTGGGGTTGAGTTTAACATGCCCAGCGATACGGTTGTCGTTCTTAATACGGTGCCAGGTGGCCCATCCGAAAAGGTGGGAATTAAGTCTGGCGATAGAATTGTGAGGATAAACGATACCACCATTGCAGGAGTTAAGTTTCCGCAGGGAAAAATTATGAAGCGCCTTCGCGGCAAAACCGGAACCAAGGTGAATGTAAGCGTTAAGCGTCGTGGTGTCGCTCAGCTCATCAAGTTTACCATTGTTCGAGATGTTATTCCGGTAAAGAGTGTTGATGTTGCCTACATGATTGAACCTAAGGTTGGCTACATCAAGGTGTCGAAGTTTGCCCGCGATACCTATAAGGAGTTTGATGAGGCCATCAATAAGCTCCACAACCAGGGAATGAAGAAGGTTATTGTTGACCTTCGTGGAAATACTGGAGGATACCTCGACCAGGCAGTTGAAATCGTTAACGAGTTTCTTCCCGAAAATAAGCTTATCGTATATACCCAAGGAAAGGCTCGCCCACGTCAGAATCTTTACTCCGACGCACGCGGAGGTGCCAAAAGCGATGAACTTGTTATTCTTATCGATGAGGAGAGCGCATCTGCTAGCGAAATTATGGCTGGTGCCATTCAGGATAACGACCGAGGAACCATTGTCGGACGACGCTCGTTTGGTAAGGGATTGGTGCAGGAGCAGGCTAGCTTAACCGATGGTTCGGCTATCCGTCTTACCGTTGCCCGCTACTATACGCCAACAGGTCGTTCCATTCAAAAACCCTACAAACTAGGCGATGGAGCCGACTACTACATGGATCTCAGCAACCGATATATTCATGGAGAGATGGCAAACTCCGATAGCATTAAGTTAAATACAAAGCTTCGCTATAAAACGCCTAAGGGTAAGATTGTGTATGGTGGCGGCGGTATTATGCCCGACATCTTTGTTCCATTAGATACCGTTGGGCTTGGAAAGTTCTATAAGAAAGTTTACGAGCAGAGCTTGATCTTTAAGTTTACTGCTGCCTTCTCCGATATTCATAGGCAAGAACTCAATAAGATTACTAAGATCGGGCAACTTAAGCAGTACCTTACCGGACAAAACCTGATGGGGCAGTTTATCGCCTACTGTGCAAAGTCTGGGGTTTATCCCGAAGGTCGAGATCTTAAGCATTCGTATAAGCTTATTGATGCGCAGCTGAAGGCCTTTGTTGGAAGAAATACTCCTCTAAACGATGAGGGCTTCTATCCATTTATTGAATCAATTGACAACGTGTTGAATCGCGCCGTTAATGAATTCCATAAAAGAAGGAGATAGTCAATCCAACATAAAAGAATAGAAAAGGGAGATTCGGGTTCGAATCTCCCTTTTTATTTGCCGTTTGTATCGGTAAAGGATATTTCGGGCGTTTATGGATGGTTGTGTAAATAGGCTGCTTGAAAAAGGGGTAGCAATGCCATACTTTGGCGCAAAAATTTGATTCATGAGACATATAAAAGCGATTGTACTGACTACAATACTTGCGCTAATGTTCCTAGGCGTTTCGGCACAGGTAGAGCGCATCGATCCTCCTTACTGGTGGGTGGGGATGAAGAACGGCAACCTGCAGCTGCTGGTTAGCGGTAAATCGCTTGCAAGCCTTGAACCACGGATTAATCAGGCAGGCATTACCCTCGAAAAGGTAAGCCGATTCGAGAATGCCAACTACCTAGCTCTCGATATTGCCATTGCGCCCGATATGAAGGCAACTACCTTCAACATCGAATTTCTAAAGAATGGGAAGAAAACTTTTGTTAAGCCTTACACGCTTAAGGCGCGGGCTAACGATACTAAAACCCATCAGGGATTTAACTCGCAGGATGTTGTTTATCTGATTATGCCCGACCGCTTCTCGAATGGCGATCCATCCAACGACAACATTAAAGGAATGGAGCAGCTGGATCGTAAGGCGCTTTTTGGACGCCATGGTGGCGACATTCAGGGGCTGATTAACCATATCGACTACTTCAAGAACTTGGGGGTAACATCTGTTTGGCTAAATCCTGTTCAGGAGAACGACCAGCCAGTGCAGTCGTATCACGGCTATGCCATCACCGACCTTTACCGTATTGATCGTCGCTTTGGTAGCAATGATCTCTACTTCGATTTTGTAAGGAAATCTCACGACAAGGGGCTTAAGGTTATCATGGATATGGTGTTCAATCATATTGGCACTAACACCTACTTTGTGAAGGATCTCCCTTCTAAGGACTGGCTCAACTACCCCGATACCAAGGAGCGCTCCAACTTTCGTGGTGAGGTAATTAGCGATCCTCATGCATCTGTAGCCGACCGCGAGAAGATGTGCAACGGCTGGTTTGATGGCAGCATGGCCGACCTTAACCAGTGCAACCCTTTTGTTTACCGCTACCTTGTTCAAAGCTCCATTTGGTGGATTGAGGCTGCTGGATTGGATGGTATCCGCATGGACACCTACCCCTATCCTGATAAGAATGCCATGGCTAGCTGGATTCCTGAGGTGATGAGCGAGTATCCCAACATTAATATCGTGGGCGAATGCTGGCTGCAAACCGTACCTGCTACTGCCTACTGGCAGAACGGAGGCTTCAATAGGGATGGCTACCAGTCTACCTTGCGCTCAATTACCGATTTCCCTCTTTACAACAACCTTGCAGCTGCATTTAGGGAGAAGACTGGCTGGGGCGAAGGGCTTGCCCGCCTTTACACCGTTCTTACGCAGGATAACATGTACGCCAATCCGAACGATCTACTCGTATTCCCCGATAACCACGACTTAACCCGCCTATACACCAGCCTTGGCGGTAACCTTGATTGGTGGAAGCAGGCCATAGCCTTTGTTCTTACCACTCGTGGAATACCTCAAATCTACTACGGCACCGAGTATCTCGACCATAACAACGAGGGTGGCGAGCACGGCTATATTCGCAAGGATTTTCCTGGAGGTTGGGCTGGCGATACCGTTAACGTAGCCACGGGAAAGGGGCTTAGCGCTAAGCAAGCCGAGGCGATGAAGTACATGACCACCCTGCTAAACTGGCGCAAAACCAGCGAGGCTGTAGGGAAGGGGAAGCTAACCCAGTTTATCCCCGATGGCGATACCTACACCTACTTTAAAACCTACAACGGTAAGGCGGTGATGGTTGTCCTTAACAACGGCGATGCCCGTAAGCTGGAGCTGAAGCGCTTCAACGAAATCCTTAAGGACTTCAAGGGAGGTAGGGATGTTGCCACTGGAGATGCCTACTCGTTTGAAGGTGGAGCTATCGATCTGAAGGGGCATAACGCGCTTATCCTCGATCTGAAATAGGCAAAACAAGCTGCTATTCTTATATTATATGTAGAGGGGGCATTCCTAAGCGGATGCTCCCTCTTTGTTTAAGCATTGTTGTTGGTGCCCTATTGGATGGGCTTTTACTCTAGTATCAGCTTTTGCATGCCAACGCTGCTGGCGATGTTGGCGTACATGCCGTAGCTGGCAATTTGCTTGTACCCGAACTTGGCGTAGAGTTGCATGGCTTCGGGTTGCTTGGTGCTGGTTTGGAGTATCAGCTTGATAAAGTCGTGCTGCCCCGCCCATAGTTCAAGCTCCATAAGGATTATCGATGCAACCCCTTTACGGCGGTAGTCCTTGCGGACGTACATTCGTTTTATTTCGGCAGTGCTATCGTCGAAGGGCTTAAAGCAGCCAAAGCCGACGGGCGTATCGCCATCGTAGGCAACGATTACCGTGTCGATGTAGCTTTGCGGAGTGTCGTAGCGGTCGCAGCGTTGCTGGATGCTATCGTCGCGTTGGCTAAGCTCGGCTTCGAGTTCGGCTTCGAGCATCCGAAAGGTGGGGTCGTTGCTGTTGGTTCTAGTGTTTCTTAGGTTCATGTGCTGAAGTTGTTTTTCAAGCGTAATATACGTAAAAATGATATCGTGTGGTGTTATGTGAAAATAAAAGAGGAGGGGATTCCCCTCCTCTTTTTCTTGTTTTCGAAGACCTGCTTTTATGCAGATTCCGATATGGTTATTTTTACTCAGGACTTCAACTTATATTCTAAAACAATCCTTAATGGCCTCTCCGTAGTTTCGGCCCGACACTATGCGGGAGTGTTTGGTGTCGTTTAGGATGAAGACGAATCGGGCACCGAGGTAGCGCTGCAGCTCGTGTACCATCTGGGTGTTGATGATGGTCGACTTGTGAATCCTTAGGAAATGCTCGGGAAGAGACTCCTCTAGCTCCTTTAGCGATTGGTCGATTACGTGCTCCCTACCATCGCGGGTGAAGATGGAGACGTACTTATCACCCGACATGAAGTAGGAGACCTCGTTTACCGATACCAGCGTGATGCGCTCGCCGTGCCTTACGGGAATGGTGGCAATTCGTCGACGTTCCTGTTGTGGCTGCATCTGCCTAATTAAGGCCGATATGTCGGTAAGGGTAACCTTTTGCTCCATCCTCTCGAGTTTCTGGACCGTGAGGGCAATGCGCTCGGGGCTGACTGGCTTAAGCAGGTAGTCGATGCTCAGCGTGTTGAAGGCTTCCAGCGCATACCTGTCGTAGGCAGTGCAGAATACTACCATAGGCAGATGCTTTACCTGCTGCATAACTTCCAATCCGTTGAGGAGAGGCATCTGGATATCGAGAAAGATGAGGTCGGGGCGCTCGCGCTCGATTAGGTCTACGGCAGTAGCACCGTCGGCGGCTTCGCCAACGATGCTAATATGGTTGTGGTAGGGGCTCAGAAGCAGCCTTAGCCTTTCGCGAGCGAGTGGCTCGTCGTCGATAAGGAGTGTTTGTAGTGGCATTGGCGTTTATTTTTCCGTTGGAATGGTTATGGTTACTTTTTTGGTTGGCAGGTTGGTCCACGATAGCTCGGCATCGCTATCGTAGAGCAGCTGCAGCCGCTCGATGATGTTCTGTAAGCCGAAACCTGCTATTGGTGCATCGGGGAAGACTGGGCCGTTATCCTCTACGGTGATGGTAAGCCTACCTTCGTCTACCTTAGCAACGATGTGGATGAAACCTTCGCCTGATATCTTCGATATGCCATGCTTAATGGCGTTCTCTACCAGTGGCTGAACGATAAGGCGGGGAATAGAGCAGGTGCTTGCCTGTTCATCCATCTCGATGGTGCTGCTGAGCCTATCGCCAAAGCGAACCCTTTCCACCTCGAGGTACTTCTCTACCATGTTCAGTTCCTCGTGCAGCTCCACAAAGTCGCGCCTGTCGCGGCTCAGCGTGTAGCGGAAGAGGTCGGAGAGCAGCAGCGTCATCTTCTCGGCTCTATCGGCATCAACCCGTACAAGGTGCGAAAGCGAGTTTAGCGAGTTGTACAGGAAGTGCGGGTTAAGTTTGCTCTGAAGAGCCTGCAGCTCGGTTTGCGCCTTTACCATCTGGAGCCGGCTCAACTCCTCGTCCTTTTGACGGATTACCTCGCGCTGTTTAAACACCATCCGGCTTAGCAGGTAGTAGGCAACGGTAAAGATAGCTGAAGCAAGTATCGTGAATGCAACTCTAGGTTCCGACATGTGAAAATCGAAGGAGAAATAGGCAAAGGATATCACCATAATGAAGACTATGGCTGACGAAACACTATCCTTTAACCATTGCGTTATTTGACTTTTTCGTAGTAATCGGTTGATACAGTAAAATAGAGCGATGTGAGCCAATGCTATTAACCACATAATAATAAAGGATGCAGAGAAAGCATTTTGGATAAAAGGTTCACTCGAACCATTAAGGTCTTGAGAAATGCTGTAGAGGAAGAATAGGGCAGAACCTATAAGCAGGTACGACAGCATGCCTCTGTAGCGATTCCGTTTGCAGACAATTCCTAGAAAAATAATGGACAGCAGCAGCTTTAGGAGTAGCGGGTATATTTTGTTGAATGCCTGAAACGCCTTGTGGTACTTTAGGCTGTAGTAGTTGTGACTTCCTGTGTACTTTATGATCCCGTTCTTTATTCGGCTATCGGCATCCTTGGCGTAGATGGTTTCGATGATAAACTTGTCGGGAGCCGTAAGGCCTGAGTTACTCTGCATATAGGTAGTTCGTAGAAGCTGCCCCTTCTTCCAAATACCTTTTCGTATCATGTCTAATATCCATTCGATTTGTTTATTGTTGTTCTCTTTTAGAAAATCATTTAATAACTGGGCTTCTGATGTGTAGTAGATATTTTTGCTACTCAGATTGGAGTTCGTGAAACAAACATCTACTGTACCCGGAAATTGTTTTGGAGAATGGATGAGAATCATCTTTATGATTTTGTTCAGGAATGCATCGTACCTATGCGCTTGCATGCGGGGGGAGAAAAGCTGGAGATCTTCTATCTTATAGCCTATTTCATCGCCAACGATGTGGGTTCTGAAGGTGTAGCTGTGGTATCTGGTAAGGATGATAACGAGATTTCCTCCTGTATCGACCCTGCTAATCGACACCGTTTGAATAAGTGGTTTAAGCTGCCGCACTATTGAGTCAACAATCATTCGGTCTTCCTTGGAAATCTCGCCCTGCAGCTCAATCTTGATGTCCTTCTGGTACCTAACGGGCTTCAGGTCGTGCGTTAGCTTGACGTTACGCAGCAGGTTCATCCAGTACTTGCGCTCCAGCGAATCGGGAATGCTGGCAGAGCGTGCAAACGAGCAGAGCATTAGCACGGCGAGAAACGGTAGTAGAATTTTTTTCATGGCGTTCGTTTTTAATTTATTCGTATGCTAATTAATACCCTTTGCTGCCGTTGCGCTAAACAATTCCGACAACCTGCAAAAGTAGAAGAATAACCTGCACCACAAGGATGTTGTGCTGCTAATCACAAATCAAATTAAAAGCAGAGTAACGGTTGGCTATTTAGTAAAGTCTACTTGCTGAAAAAATATATAGTAAACATTACATATAGTTATCAATAGCTGACAATATATCAAAATATGTTTACATTTGCTGGAACTAATAACACGTACGATTATGATGACAAGCTACCTTTTCCCCCACAGCTACAAGCGTATTGGGTGGATACTGTTTGTACCAACCGCCGTATTCTTTATCCTTTGGCTGACCGGCGTGGTTGGGGATGTTGAATTTCCGCTGCCAAAGGTTTTCCGCTTCTACGGTTTTGCGGGGTCTACAACTGCGTTGCAGACCACCATTTTGCCGGTAGTGCTAATTGCGGCGCTGCTCTTCATTGGCTTCTCCAGGGAGGAGGACGAGGACGAGTATGTGGCCCGGATCAGGATGGAGTCGCTGATTTGGTCGCTCTACGTGAACTACTTCCTGCTGGCGTTGGCTTTCCTGCTGGTTTACGGAACGTCGTTTCTGGGGGTAACCTGGGTGGGCCTTTTTACGCTTCCCCTCTTTTTCGTCTTCCGCCTGCAGTGGAAGCTGTACCTAACCCGTAAGCTGGCCAGGGATGAAAAATAGCATTAAGGTCGAACGGGCCATCAAGAACATCACCCAGGAGCAGCTCGCGCAGCTGGTTCAGGTGAGCCGGCAGACCATCAACGCCATCGAGCTGGGGAAGTACAACCCCTCCACCACGCTGGCGCTAAAGATGTCGCAGGTGTTTGGCAAGGGGGTAAACGAGATCTTCCAGCTCGAGGAGACCGACTGGAAGGCGGAGAAGTAAAAAAGGCGGAGCACTTGCTCCGCCTTTCTTTTTTTCTTCGATGGCTGCTACTCGGCCGTCGCCATGGTGGTGTCGGGCGTTTCGGCGGGCTCGGCGGGCTCTACTGGAACCTCCGAGGTAAGCGCGGTAAGCTCGGCGATGAAGCGCGAACTGCTGAAGTCGGGGTTCTCCACGATCTCCTTTAGCGCGGCCATGCGGGCCTCGTTGCCCATCTTCTTGTTGGCCTTGGCCACGTAGATGGCTACGGCCACGTCCACATCCTCGAAGGTGAGGGCGTCGTACTTCACCCATCCGCCTTTCACCTTCTTGCCGTCCTTGGTCTTGCCGTACACCTCCACGAAGTCGCCCTTCCGCTGCTTCACGGCCACGATGTCGAGCGGGCTGAACGCCTTGCTGGTGATGGTCACCAGGTCGGGGCGGCCGTACACGGGCGCGCTGGCCACGATGGCGGCTGGCTTAGCGGCGGTGATGATGCTCGACTCCTTCACCCAGCCCGACTTGCCGCCCTCGAGCTCCACCTGGTAGTATTTCTTGCTCCCATTCTGGGTTTCGATCTCCTTCTCGTCGGTGCACTTGAGCTTTTCGCCCAGCTGCAGCGAGGCCACGTAGCTGCCCTCCTTGCCGGGGGCATCCTTCAGCGCGGCGCCATCGACGATGCAAACGGCATCCTTGGGGCCGATGCCCAAGCCGCCCGACTTGTCCTGCAGGCTGGTCACCGCAAAGTAGGTGGCTACTCCGGCTATGGCCAGCACGAGGACTACTATGATCCACTTCTTATTTTCCATGATGATTCGTATGGTTTTGCCACAAAAGTAGGAAAAGATTGCGGGATGGCGTTTCGCGGATCCGAATAAAGCGGGCTACCGCTAGCCGAATTTTAGGCGATTACGCGTTCACGGCCTGTGAAAGGAGGGTTAAGCAGGTACTTTCGGGACGTGGAGCGCTGTTGTTCTAGCGATACTCCTACTCCCCGCCTAGGCGAGAGGAAGGTGGAGGCGAAGAAGTCGCTCCGCCCTTGAATAGCAACAGCAGCAACCCAACTGAGGTGCTGCTGTTGGTTTATATTGGGCCTTTTTGAGCGATGCTATATCGATTCTACCCGGATGTCGAGTGCACCTCTAAGGGTGTCCACCCCTTTGGGCGTGCAGCATCCCTTAATGAGGTAGTAGAGCATTTTGTTGAGCTTCTGCTCGTTTATCGGAGGCGGCTGGAGGTGGCGCTGGTCATGGAAGGCTGCTTCCAGCATGGTGATGTACATCTGGCTGGTGGTATCCGTGTCGAGGCTATTCTCGAAAAGGTCGTTGGCTATACCCTTCTTGAAGGTGTGCCTTATCAGATCAATAAACTTGTTGCGATGCTTAAGAAGGATCTGCTGCATTGGTTGGACCAGTGCAAGTTTGGATCGAGAGGTTATGAGCTGGTTACAGTCGAGGATGGTGGTGGCATAGAGGCACCCTATTTGTACAAGCCCCGCAATGGGATTGGTGCTTTCGCGTAGAATCTGCCAGATCTCGAGTTCCTTGCTCTTGAGGTATTCGTCAATAATACACTCTATCAGCTGCTGCTTGCTCTCGAAGTAGTTGTAGAGCGTTTTCTTGGTGACGCCAACAGAAGCCGCAATCTCATCAACCTTTAAGCGGCTGGCTCCCGATCTCAGGAATAGAGGGGTGACCTGGCTGATATAGTAAAGCTTTCTTGATTTCATCTCATCTTTGCTTAAGTTGTGGTAATTACGGTCTGCTTCATTAGCACTTTACATTGCTACAGAAGCCGCATCTTCAATGGCCCGTTCCTCCTTCGGCTTCCTTCCGCGACTTAGGTAGCCTTCAACGCTGTGTCCTTTTAGGCGCTTGCGCATGATGACGATTCGGCGATATCGGGTGGAGCCGAAGCGATGAAGGGCGATGTAAATCAGGATGACGAATCCGGCAATAATGGTGTATCCCATCAGCTGCTTTACGGCAAGCATGATGGCTTGGAGCTGTGCCGACTTGTAGAGCATGAGGCCACCACCACGCAGCTGTCCCATAAAATCGACAGCATCCATGTGCGAGGCCAGGTTGGTAAGGTTCTGAAGCTGCAGCTTGTAGAAAGCCCATGTGAGGATGGAGCCGAATAGCGCTTGCCCCAGAAAGGAGCGAATCATCACCAGAGTGGCCATTGCCGTGAGCATTTGGTTGATGGTTAGCTGCTGCGAGCAGTAGGTAGCCAGCGAGATGTAGAGCACGCAGAGGCCTATCCCCTTAAGGATGGTAGGTAGAATAAAGAAGGCTACCTGCACTTCGGGGGCAATGGTAAAGTATAGGATGATGTGCGCTACCATGTACGATCCGAAGCCAATCATAACGAGCTCCTTTAGGTCTAGGTTGTGCTTTAGCCAAAAGAAGCAGATTATACCTCCAATGATGGCCCCAGGAAACATTGCCAGGTTTAACTGATTAGTCAGAAGGGAGCTGTAGCCCAGCACGCCCATCATGTAGGTGTTCTGCATGCTTCCGCTGCTTACAAATAGCCCCAGCAGCGCGATCATTACTAGCGAATGGATCACGTTTCTTTTGGAGAACCCGTCCATCTCCATAAAAGGCCGCTTGATGGAGCGCTGAATGGCAATAAAAAGCACCAGCATGACAAAGAAGGCAACTGTACCCCACCAGATAAGCTCAGACTGGAACCATCCGTGAAACTTGGCAAAGGTGAGCACGTAATTAAGCACCATCATCATGGTAAAGAAAAGCAGGAGGCTGGTCCAGTGGAACTGGTAAAAAGGTTTCTTCTTCATGCCTCGGCTGTTGTGCATAAACACCAGCGCAAGCAGGGCGCATGCTAGGCAGTAGATAATGGCTACAAGGTAGGTATGCTCCCAAAACATGCGGTAGGCCAACGAACTCATGTAGAATCCTGCGTACTGGCCAACGATTATGGCTATGGGGTAGAAGGTGGGGTAGAAGCGTCTCCTGTCCATAGTTGGCGTTATGATGAAGAAGATGGGTAGGATAAACTCAATGGTGCCGAACATCCTAAAAAAGCCCATCAGCAGCGAGGCAAAGGCTATTACATATACGTTGTCGGTGGTGGAGCTAACGTAGCAGAGCAGGCTCATAATAAGCAGCCCCCCAACCACAATCTCTTTAGATCGGAAGTAGGGCTTGGTGCGAAAAAGCATAGGTATTGCACCTGTCATGCCGATGTACATAGCGTTGCTGGCAAACGAAAAGGCTTCGGAGATTTCCCCCATTCCCGAGCTCATGTCGATGATGTTGGTTGGGAACACGCACGACACGGCCAAGAAGGGGAGGGTGGTAACGATGATGAGGAGCAGCTGCAGGGGCTTGGGCACCCAATCGTGGTAAAGACCTCGCTTGTACATTTGGCTATTTATTAATTCGTATCTCGACGTTCATGCCGGCACGTAGCAGCTCGGTTTCCTCCTTCTTGTTGGCGTTGGTGAGCTCGATACGTACAGGGAAGCGTTGCTGTACCTTTACAAAGTTGCCGGTTGAGTTATCGACCGGAATGGCCGAGAACTTAGAGCCAGTAGCCCCCGAAATGGCGGTAATAACCCCTTCGTACTCCTTGCCGTCGAGGGCATCTACCTTGATGGATACCTTTTTGCCTACGGCGACCGCCTTCATTTGCTTTTCGCGGAAGTTGGCAACTACCCACTTCTCGTTGCTCTTTACGATGGTGAGCAGCTGCTGCCCGGGCTGGATGAGCTGCCCCTCTTGGATCAGTCGGCGGCCGGCGATGCAGCTGTAGGGGGCTACGATCTTGGCGTACGAAACGTTAAGCTTGGCCATGTCCAGCGCGGCTTTTGTTCGCATCACCTCGGCATCGTTTTGCCCGATTCTTTTGCTTACCTCTACTACCGATAGCTGAGCCGATCTTCGTTGGCTTTGTAGCGCCTGATACTGCGCCTTCGAGGCGTCGTACTCGGCCTTTACCTGATCGAACTGCGCCTTGGTTACCGCGTCGTCCTTAAGCAGGTTGGCGTAGCGGGTGTAGGTTTGCTCGGTGTTGGTAAGGCGGGCCTTCGCGGCGGCAATGTTGGCATCGTTTACGTTGAGGTTGTTGCTGGCTGTGTTAACCGACGATTCGGTGAGCTCCCTTGCCGCAAGGGCATTCTTGTAGGCTGCTTCGGCTTGTGCCTGGGCTATCCGAAGCTCCCTGTCGTCGAGTACAGCTATCGTGTCGCCCTTGTTGATCTGCTGGTGCTCCACAAAGCGTATCTCCTTAATGTACCCCTGAACCTTGCTGTTTATGGGGTTGATGTACTCCTCCACCTGGGCGTCGTTGGTGTAGCAGGCTTCGCCGATGTGGAAGTAGGCGCGTATGGCCCAGGTTAGGGCTATGGCGACAACCGCAAGGGCTATCGTATTAATCGTGTAAACTCGGTACTTGCTGAGGCCTGCTTTGGGGGCTTTATTTTTCTTATGCGACATATCTCGTTTTTATTTGATGGGTGTTTGCTATTGGTCCTTCTTTGCTGTTTTGGGCTACAGCTTTCCGGACGCGTTGAGGAGCTTGTAGTAGGTGAATACAATTCCTATTTGGGCGTTGGTTTGCTGCAGCTCGGCATCGAGCTTGGTGTTGGTGGCGTCGAGCATGTCGAGGAGCAGCGCCAGCTGGTTGAGGTACTTTTTCTCCATCGTTTTGTAGTTCTCCTGCGCCAGCTGCATGTTTACGGCGGCCGTTTCCTGCTGCCGTAGCGCGTCCAGGTGCTTGAGGTAGGCGGAGTGTACGGCCAGCTCGGTATTCTGCTGCTGAAGAACCACGTTTTGCTGCGCCTGTATCAGCTGCAGGTTGCTAAGCTTGATGCTGCGCGGCGCATTGTAGAGCGCGGCGATGTTGAACGAAAGCGTAGCGCCCACCTGCCAGCCGTTGGCGTACATGTCAACCGCAGGGGTTCTCGACGTTATGGGGCGCTGCAGGCTGTTGGCGGCGTAAAGGCTAAGGGTGGGCATCCTGTCGGCCTTGGCAATGGCCACGCTTTTTTCCGCTAGCTGAACGCTCTTCTCCGATAGCTTAATGTCGAATCCTCCTGCTGCGGCTTCGCCTTGGTACTTTTCCATATTTTCCAGCTTGGGCCTATTGCTCAGGATGGTGGTGTCGGGAAGGATGACCGCATCGGCCGGAAGCCCCGTGGCCATGGTTAGCTGGCGGTTGAGGATGTCGATGTTGTTCTGCAGCTGCGAGGCGGCTTGGGTTAAGTTCGAGATGAGCAGCTTGGTGCGGATTACATCGTTTTGTGTTACCAACCCCTGCTGGTGCATCTTGTTGATGTTCTTCAGGCGAACCTCCGAGAGCTCGATGTTCTTTTGGTAGATCAGGTGCTGGTTGCGGAGGAGGAACAGCTCCAGGTAGTAGCTTGCCACCAGCAGCTTTATGTCCTGCTTGTTCTTCTCGAGGCTCAGGTCGGCCAGCTGCTGCTGCAGGTCGGCAGCGCCTATGGCATTTCTAACCGCATTGCCCTTAAAGATAAGCTGGCTGGCCTGTAGGGTTAGGCTGTTGCCAAAGTGGGGCATCGCCACGGTTGACTTCTTGGAGAGATCGGTATCGTAGATGGTGGCATCGCCTAGGTAGAAGGCGCTGGCCGATGCCGTGAGGCTGGGGAGCTGCTGCGTCTTGGCCACCTGCACCCGCTGCTGGCTTACCTCTACCGAGGCAGCCGAAACCTTTAATGCCTGGTTGTTGCTAATGGCCAATCCCACCAGCTCGTCGATGGAGTAGGTACGCTGCTGGGGCGTTTGGCCCCATGTTCCTACTGCTGCTGTGCTTATGAGCGCAGCAAGGCACATTGTTCGTATGTTCATTTGCGTTTTCTTGTCTATCACCTTCAGTTTTGTGATGTTTGAGGCGGCAAAGGTTGAACAAAGGCAGGGGGCGAAGAATGGGCAAGCTTCGGGGAATGATGTTCGAAACTCGGATTAACCTTTTTTTAAAGCGCTAGGAATGAAATGGGGAGTGGTACCGCTGGAGCGCTACATCTTCTCGCGGAAGGCCGATGGCGAGAGGCTGGTTCGCCGCTTGAAGAACTTGCTGAAGGCGTACTGGTCGCTGAAGTTGAGCTCGCGGGCAATCTGGTTGATGGTTCGCTCGGGTGTCGACAGCAGCACCTTGGCCTCGTTGGTTATGGCCTGGTTCATGATTTCTCCCGCCGTGACCCCTGTTGCTTGCTTGATGGTCTCGGAGAGGTGCTTGGGCGAGATGCCCAGCTTCTGCGCGTAAAAGCCGAGGCTGCGCTCCTTTCGGAAGTTGGCGGTAACCAGCTGGATGTACTCTTTCGTAATCTTATCGGCCCGGTTGAGCTCGGTGAAGGTGATCTGGTTGTACTGGATGGTGATATCTGCCAAAATGTAAATGGCCGACAAAAAAAGATGGTGGACAATTTCCTTTCTTGTTCTATCCTTATTGGGTAGGAAGAGCCTTCCCCGGAGCAGCTCCAGCACCTCCCATAGCTCCTGAAACTCTGCTTCGGTAAGCTGGTAGTGGTTCTGGGGGGAGGTGGTGAAGAAAGTTCGGACATCGTACCTACGAATCTTGATGGCCGCGATAGATTCGAATCCCGAGTTGATGGCTAAAATGCGCAGCTCGATGTTGGGGTCGGCCTCGATGAACTCGAAGATGCTATTCGATTGTATGATAAGAACCGTGTTCGGCAGCAGCGTGCAGGCTTTCAGGTTGTAGCGCACCTTTATCCAACCTTTTCGTACGAATAGTATGGCGTTTTGTACTGGTCGGTGGGGCCTGCCCACCACGATATGCTGGACTATTACCTCCTCGGTGTAGATCTCCAGGTTATTCTTGAGCTGCCAAGTCATGGGTGTCGTTGGTTACATTGTATGTTCGATGGTTCCGCTGAGCGGCCATCCTCGCTCCAAGCGCGAATTGCAAGCAAGATTGCAAAAAGATGCGCAACAAGCAACAGCCGAATCCAGAATGTGCAGGGCAATAAGCCCCCATTTCGCCACGCGCAGTACGGATTCCTGCCTCCGAGTCGCCTTTTTTGCCTCTGCAATTCTGCACGGAGCCTCCGAGTCGCCTTTTTTGCCTTTACAATTCTGCACGGAGCTTCCGAGGCACCTTTTTTGCCTTTACAAAGTTGCACGGAGCTTCCGAGGCAGCTTTTTTGCCTTTACAAAGCTGCATGGGGCTTCCACGGTAGCTTTTTTGCCTTTACAATTCTGCATGGAGCTTCCGAGTCGCCTTTTTCGCCTTTACAAAGTTGCATGGTACTTCCACGGTAGCTTTTTTGCCTTTACAATTCTGCACGGAGCTTCCGAGTCACCTTTTTTGCCTTTTACAATTCTGCATGGGCTTCCAAGCCTTTCCCTGCCTTGCTTCGCTGCGGGATGCATCGGTGGTAAATGATTTTTAAGAGTTGTGGACGTTTATTTGCTATAAATAATTTAGCTGTAAGATGGCTGTACGTAGCTGTAGTGGCTATCGGACGGTTGACGCTGGTTGAGGAGCTTTCGCTTTCTACTGCTGATCTTTACTGGCCTGTTCAAAAAAAATGGGGGATGCTGAATCACCGAACGATTATTCTGCTATTTTTACGACGAAAGTATTTATTAACAGTATTGAGTATGAAAACAGTTAATCTTTTTGCCTCGCCGAGCCACGCGCTCACCAATGTTCAGTTCTCGCAGTTTGTGGCCGACCATCTGCAGCATCTTGGCCTTATAAAGAAGGAGGAGATGACCGATGAAGAGATCGTAAAGCTGGTTGCCACCCTTACCGCCCTCCTGGGCAGCTACGACAAGGTGCTGGTGAAGATCACCAAGAGCGCCATCAGCGAAGGTGTTCGGAAGCTCGATACCAACCGTGATATCAGCCATAAGGCGCTGAAGTCTGCCCTAAAAACCGAGTCGCTCTCTACCGATTTGGAGGTGGTTGGTGCCGTTCATACCATCGAAACGTTTCTCAACCCTTACGGTAATGTGCCAAGGCTATCGCTCGAGGCCGAAACCCGGGCCATCGACGCCATTGTGGCCGAGCTCGAAGGAACCAAGTACCGTCCAATGGTCGAAAAGGTGGGCATCACCGCCAAGGTTACCCGCCTGAAGGCCGATAACGAGCTCTTTAAGGCCAAGTACAACACCCGTACCTCGGAGTACATGGCGCAGGAGACCGCCGACAACATCGAGCTCCGCAAGCAGGTAACCGAGGTGTACACCACCCTGTGCGACTACGCCGCGATGATGGCCCGCCTCGAGCGCGGCCCCCTTTACGACAAGGTGGTAACCATCGCCAACACCATCCGCACCAAGTACGCCGCCCAGGATAACCGCTCGGCCGAGCGCAAGAAGAAGGACCCCAAGAAGGACGATAAGACCACGAAGGACGATAAGTCATCGGATAAGAAGGACGAAACGAAGAAGTAGCGCACCGCTTCGGGTAAGCTATAGGGCAGCACCTCGGTTGGGGTGCTGCTTTCTTAAAGGCATAGAAAATGCAGCGAAAATAAACACAACCAACGCTTTTTTGTTGTAGATTTGGCAGCCAATTTTATCCCTTCAACCTTTAGTTCATGTCAAAAATAGATACAAAGAAAGACTGTTTTGAGTATTCAATAGATAGGTTTATTGATTGGTATATAGAAGTTAATCCATCAAATACCGAAGGGTGGAAGTCTGATTTTACTAAATTGAAGCTTGTTAAACTGAATTTTTTCTTGTCAGCAGTTAATGCTAACGAGGGGAGTGAGGGGCTATTGGATATTTTTGACAATTACTGTGCTATGCCTTATGGCCATGTTGAAAGTGATGTGTATAGTAATATTCCATTTCTAAATAAGTATAGAGTGGAGAATACAGGAACTGATATTATTCAGACTACTTATGATTTTACGTGTTCAAAAAGAGACCAAGAAAGGATTGATAGTGCAATTGAATCTTTAAAAGAAGAGAATAAGAATTTGATAAACTACGGTGCATTTAAGTTGGTGGAACTTAGCCATCAATGGTATTCTTGGATTAATATGTACAATCTTGCGAAGATGAGAAATAAAAATAGTATAGCTATACCCAAAAGTTTAATCCAGAACGAGTCAAAATTATTTCAACTAGAATATGCCTCTCTTTAGTGATATTGAAAATTGTATAAGTGAGTTTGTCGATTTAGATTGGTTTTTGGCTGAAGGAAATGACGATAAACAATTACAACGCGTATTATTCCTAGATGTAAATTCTAAGAAATTATTTAATGGAATTGTAAAGATTGTAATATCAGGTGATTATTTTTGTATCGATAATATTAATACGCGACTTGACAATGTAATTAATAGACTTGGTAATAATTTTAAAATAGAAGCAAAAGTTGATGAAAATGATTATATTGATATCTATAATATTGCACAAACATATAGTAATTGGCTGCTAAACTTTAGAGCTTTTTATGCAAAAATAAACAATCAACTTACAGATCCTACCTGTGATTGGTCTATTGATTTATATATACAAGTTGATAATGAAAATAGTATAATACCAACAATTAGTAGATATACATTATTTTTGAATTATATTATTAAACTGTTTAATCTTGATTTTTTTCTTTCTGACAATGTAGATCAAATTGGTGAATTATTAGAGATTAGAGATAGATTAAAAGACCCTAGTTTCAACGTGAGGTTGAGTACAGTTGAGTTACGGCCGATCTTAATTGAAAAGTGTAATCTATTGTTATTAAAGATTGAAAGATCAAAATTGAAGAAGTATAAGTATTTGCTAAATGGTATTGAAGATAGTCAGCATAAGGAAGGTAAATATTTTAGTAAATATAGGATTGACTTACGGGATAGAGAGAATGTCGAATCATTAAATTCTAGAACGTCATTAACAGATGATGATGCTTGGCAGTTAATGGATTATTATGTTAGTATGAAATTTGTTAAGGATGAGTCATCATCAGTACAAGATGGGGATTTACTCCTTCAACGATATGCGGATTCATTTAAACCAGATAATATTTTTGACAGATGGGCATATAATGTGTCATATGTTTATTTGTATAATAATATATTGTCTTTGAAACTTAAAGATAGAGTTGTAACATTTGAAGAGTTACTTGAAATTTACCGGAATACTCTAGCATTGCAATCAAAAAAATCGATTAAAAATTACTTCCCATTTCTAAAGATATCTGAATGCATAAATCGTATTGTTAGAAATAAGATAAGTTCATTGAATGAGGTAGAGTTAAGACGTTACTTGTCGTTATTAAATAAATCAAATGAACGACTTGTAGAAAATTTTGAATGGAGTAAAAATCATCTTAAACGATCGTTTCAACCTTTCTTCTCTGAGTGTCGTGTTAATTTTGGGGATATAAGTATTTTTACGGCATCTGCTTATATTGTACCTATAGACTATACTTTTGTTGAGGAACAGTTTCGCAAGGTGAAAGAAGATAGTGCGTTGTCTCGTGGGTTTGTTGATACATTAAGGCTAAATAGTCGGTTAATTGAAAACACGGCAGACAAAAAGATTGAGAAGTTGCAAGTGGAAAATAGAGAATTACTAAAGAAAAATGTCGAAGTGCTTTCTATTTTTGCTGCAATTGTCCTTTTTGTTGTAGGTAATATTCAACTTTTTATTCAATTAACTACATTGAAATCTGCATTAATGTTTATGCTTGTATTTGCATATGCAATTTCAATGTTTGTTCTGCTTATACGGTTAACTACCCGGAATTATCATGATATAAGAAAAGGCATTGGGTGGAAAAAAGTTTTAAATTTTAATTTGTTTGAAACAATTCATCTGGTATTAATGACTATTGCTACAGTATCAATTCTTCTTATCCTTTTCTTTTCAAAAGATATCGTTTTAGCGAATAAAGATAATTCAAAAGAAAAGGATGGTAAAGTAATGGTTGATATTAGAAATCATGCAGAACCGATGATTCAAAACCATGCAAATTCAGTTCAAAAGCGTTAGACGTACATGCGCATCTTATTTAAATCAACGAAAAAAGAATTTTTGCTAACTGGATCCATTTAAAAAACGCCATGGCTTCTTAATGTCTCCGAGCCCATGCGTCTACCTCCCCCTACATCGGGTCTACATCCACGCTCACCATCATTCCCCTGTACTTGGGCTGGCCCTGCACCTCGTAGATGCTGTCCCACAGCAGCTCCTTCACCTTGGTAACGGGCTTGGTGCGCTCCATCTTCAGGACGAAGCCCATCAGGTAGCGGTTCTGGATGCGGTTGATGGCGGGCTCCTCGGGGCCCAGAATCCTATCGCCGAAGATGGCGCGGAGGCGGTAGCCCAGCACCTCGGCAATCTCCTGCAGCAGCTTGCGGTCTACGTGCTTTAGGGTGATCTTGGTTAGCCGGTAGAAGGGCGGATAGAGGAACTGGTGGCGCTCCACCAGCTGCCACTCGTACAGGCTGTGGTAGTCGTTCTGCTGCACCATGCGCAGCACGTCGCTGTCGGGCTGCGAGGTTTGCACGATCACCGAGCCCTTCTTATCCTTACGTCCTGCCCGGCCGCTTACCTGCGAGATGAGCTGGTAGCTGCGCTCGTAGGCCCTGAAGTCGGGGAAGCGGAGCATGGTATCGGCATCCAAAACCCCCACCAGCGACACGTTGTCGAAGTCGAGCCCCTTGGTTACCATCTGCGTTCCTACCAGGATATCGATGCGCCGCTCCTCGAAGTCGCCGATGATGCGCTCGTACGAGCTGCGGCTGCGTGCGGTGTCGAGGTCAAGGCGCTCGATGGAGGCCTCGGGGAAGAAGATCTGCAGCTCCTCCTCAATCTTTTCGGTGCCGAAGCCCTTGGTGGTCATCGATGGCGATCCGCAGGCCAGGCAGGTGGTGGGCATGCTCATGGAGTAGCCGCAGTAGTGGCACACCAGCTGGTTGCTGCGCTTGTGGTAGGTCAGGCTCACGTTGCAGTGCTCGCACTGGGGCACCCAGCCGCACTCCTCGCACTCCAGGAACGGCGCAAAGCCGCGGCGATTCTGGAAGAGGATTACCTGCTCGCTCCGCTTCAGCGCGGCGCCAACGGCATCGAGCAGGTTCGAGGTGAAGTGCGAGTGCAGCTGCTTCTGCTTGCGGGCGCGGCGCACATCCACGATGGAGATTTCGGGCATGGCCGCATCGTTGTAGCGGCTGGCCAGCTCCACCAGCCCGTACTTGCCCGTTTTGGCGTTAAAGTAGGTTTCGATGGCGGGCGTGGCCGTTCCCATCAGCACCTTGGCGCCGTGGTGGGCCGCCATCACCACCGCTACGTCGCGGGCGTTGTAGCGGGGCGCAGGGTCGTACTGCTTGTAGGTGTTCTCGTGCTCCTCGTCGACAATTATCAACCCCAAATTTTTAAAGGGTAAGAAGATGGACGAGCGCACGCCAAGGATTATCTGGTACTGGTTTTCGTTGGTGTCGTCGAGCAGGTTGAGGTAGGTCTCCACGCGGTGCTCGTTGCTGAACTTGGAGTGGAAGATGCCGATCTTCGACCCGAAGACGCGCTTCAGGCGGTTGATGATCTGCGCCGTGAGGGCGATCTCGGGCAGGAGGTAGAGCACCTGCTTGCCCTCGGCAATCATTTTATTGATAAGATGGATGTACACCTCCGTTTTGCCCGATCCAGTAACGCCGTGCAGCAGCACCACATCCTTCGTCTCAAACTCGCTGATGATGGTGTCCATTGCCGCCTGTTGCCCTTCGGATAGCGGGTTGATGGCCTTCGAGGGATCGTCGTCGAAGCCGAGACGCGTAACCTCGCGCTCGTACACATCCAGAATACACTTCTCCTTAAGCCCCTTGATGGCCTGTGCGCTCACCTCCGCCTTGTCGATGATGAGCTTGCGCTCCACCTCCTTGGGCTTGGCAAAGTCGATGGGCGAGGCCATCGAGATGTAGGCGAGGAAGGCCTTCTGCTGAACCGCCGCCCGGTCGAGCTTCATGAAGGCGGTGTTCACATCATCCTCCGAAATGATGGAGGGGTGCAGCCGCACGTAGTACTCGCGCTTGGGCTTGAATCCTCCGCTTAGCACCTCGTCGAGCACCACCAGCTTATCGTCTAAAAGCGTGCGGATGGTGGGCAGGATGCGCGAGGCAGGGAGTATCTCCGACAGGTCGGCCAGCGTGGTGCTCTTGCGGGCGGAGACGAATCCGAGTACCGACTTTTCCATCTCGCCGAGCGTCTCCACCTCCAACTCCTCGTTGGAGGTTAGGGTGATCTTGGTCTCGCTCTCCAGCTTTAACCCGGCAGGGAGAGCCGCCTTCATCACCTCGCCAAGCGTACACATGTAGTAGGTGGATATCCATGTCCACAGCTCCATCTGCTGTGGCAGGATGATGGGGAACTTGTCGAGCACCATCAGGATATCCTTGGTGTCGTAGCCCTCGGGCTTATTCGAATGGAGTCGTTGGATGATGGCCGAGTAGATCTTCTTCTTGCCTAGCTGCACGCCTATGCGGGCGCCAACGGCTACCTCGTCGGCCAGCTCAACTGGAACGGAGTAGGTGAGCAGCCTAGGCAGCGCTAGCGGTAGTACGACATCGGCAAAAAGTTGACCTTCCATGGCGGTACGTTGGTTTGTGTAGCAAAGTTAACCTTTTCGTGAGAAGTTGGGAGGGCGCTGCGGCCTTCGCAACGGGTGGAGGCTGAAAATGGGTGGGTGATATTGCTTGCCAGTGGCGAGAAATGTATGTTAGGTTCGGGTATAAAAAAAGCCAGGATCATCCCGGCTCTTATTTTTTGGTAGCTGCAAGCGCTAGATCGAAAGAATTTCGGATAGCTTAAGCAGGTCGAGGTTAACGTTCTTCTTGTTCTTGATCGCCTGGTTGAATGGTACGTGCGAAATCTTGCTGTTTTGGATACCAACCATAATCGACTTTTGATCGTCGAGTAGCGCAACAACGGCTGCTTCGCCAAGCTGGCTGGCGAGTACGCGGTCGAATGCCGATGGAGCACCGCCACGCTGCATGTGACCAAGTACAGAAACGCGGATATCAAGTTCAGGGTAGTCCTCGTTAACGCGCTCGGCTAGCTTAAATACGCCGCCTTCCTTCATTCCCTCGGCACCTTCGGCAACGATAACGATGGAGCTGCTCTTGTGCCCTTTGGTTTTATCGTTGAGGAATTGCTTTAGCTTGTCGTATGGGGTGTGAACCTCTGGAATTAGGATTGCTTCTGCTCCCGAACCAATTCCGCTGCGAAGTGCAAGGAATCCTGCATCGCGACCCATTACTTCAACAAAGAAAACGCGCTTGTGTGAGGTTGCGGTATCGCGGATTTTGTCAATTGCGCTAACAACGGTGTTGAGCGCAGTGTCGTATCCAATAGTAGAATCGGTTCCGAATAGGTCGTTGTCGATGGTTCCGGGGATACCTACGGTTGGAATGTCAAATTCTTCGGAGAAAAGCTTTGCTCCCGAGAAGCTACCGTCGCCACCGATAACGACAAGTGCGTCGATGCCTAGTGCTTTTGCATTTTCGTAAGCTTTTGCTCTACCTTCCTTGGTGCGAAACTCCTCACAACGGGCAGTTTTAAGGATGGTACCACCCTTAGCGATGATATCACTAACATCCCGAGACTGCATAGGACGGAAGTTGTTGTCGATCATGCCGGCGTAGCCTTCCATTACTCCAACAACCTCAATACCGTGATAAATGGCAGTACGAACTACCGCACGGATAGCCACGTTCATCCCTGGGGCATCGCCTCCAGAGGTAAGAACTGCAAGTTTTTTGATCTTTGCCATATCGATAAATTATGCTCTTATGTTCTCTCTTATGTGTTGGGCAACCCTTTCCATCAGCCAGCGGGGGGTAGATGTTGCTCCGCATACGCCCACGCTATTGGCGTTCTCGAACCAGGTTGCGTCGATTTCGCTCTCATCTTCCACCATGAAGGTACGCTTATTTTGCGACATACAGGTTTCGAATAGCACCTTTCCGTTAGAACTCTTCTTTCCACTAACAAAGATGATTACATCGTTGCTCTTCGAGAATTCCATCAGCTGTGGCTGACGGTTGGCTACCTGTCGGCAAATGGTGTCGTAGGCTTTGAATGGTTCGACGCCTTCAACCTTTGCGGTGCAGCGCTTTTCGATCTCGGCTTTCAGCGCCTTAAAGCCTTCGATGCTTTTGGTGGTTTGCGAGTATAGGCGAATTGGGCGCGTGAAGTCGATTGCATCGAGGTCGTTCAGCCCTTCCACCACGATTGCGGTGCTGTTGGTTTGACCAACCAGCCCGTTAACCTCGGCGTGCCCCTTCTTTCCAAAGATCACAATCTGACCATTGGCAGGTAGCAGCTCGTTGTAGCTGCGCTTGATTCGCTCCTGAAGCTTAAGCACCACCGGACACGAGGCGTCTATCACCTGCAGCCCGTTTGCCTTGGCTATTTCGTAGGTTGATGGTGGCTCGCCGTGGGCGCGAAACAGCACCTTACGGTTGCTCAAGACCTTTAGCTCGTCGTGGTTGATGGTGGTTAGCCCCTTTGTGGTAAGGCGATTTACCTCCACGTCGTTGTGGACTATTTCGCCAAGGCACAAGAGTTGGTCTTCGGTGTCGAGAATCTCTTCGGCTTTACCAATTGCGTTGGTTACCCCGAAGCAAAACCCCGACTTTTCATCTACCGTTACCACCATGGAGTGCTATTTTTTAGTTGCTCACTATTCTGTTTAAGTGCTCCTCGACCCATACCATCTGCTCCTCTACGGTCATGTGGCTGTTGTCGAGTATATGGGCGTCGTTGGCTCTTCTAAGGGGGCTTACCTCGCGGTTTTCGTCGATGTAGTCGCGCTTGCGGATGTTCTCCTCCACCTCGTTAATGTCAACCTCTTCGCCTTTTGCCTTCAGCTCGTCGTAACGGCGTTGGGCGCGTATGGCAGGATCAGCTGTCATGAAGATTTTGAACTCGGCATCGGGGAAAACTACGGTTCCAATGTCGCGTCCATCCATAACAATACCCTTTTCCTTGCCCATCTGCTGCTGCAGAAGAACCATCTGCTCGCGAACCTCGCCGATTTCGGCTACGTGGCTCACCTTATCGGCTACGGCAATGGTGCGAATCTCGTCTTCAACGCATACTCCGTTGAGAAACGTCTCGTTTCGCTGCTTTTCGCCGTTAAAGCGGAAGGTAATGTTGATGAGCGGTAGGGCTGCTATGAGCTTCTGCGCGTTTAGAACGCCGTTGGCATCGAACATGCCGTTCTGTAGTCCATATAATGTAGTTGCCCTATACATTGCACCGCTATCGATGTAGGCGTAGCCTAGCCTTTTGGCAATTGCCTTTGCAAACGTGCTCTTTCCGCACGATGAGTAACCGTCGACAGCGATTACAACCTTTCTATTGCTCATTTACCCTAAGATTTCAATCAGCAAAATTAGAAATAAAAAGGGGAATCCCGACTTTGTAGGCTTAACGTGTGTCAAAGATAGATGTGAGACACAGGTATCAAGAGGTAAGATTTTGGGTGTAGAGCGTCGTAAGGTTCTGCCTGGGGGGTAAACAGGGAATTTCAGAAGGAAACGGAGCGCTTAAGAGCGTCGTTGGTGCTGAATGGCGATGCCTCTTTCATTTAAACTTCGTCCAATGCTTGCTTCTGCTCTGCGCTGCGGCCGCTGTGCAGAGCAGAAGTGGCAGATGTAGGGGTGGAGAGGTCATTTTTTACTACAAAAGACGCACGGCACAAGTATCTTGCAGAATATTGTCTCGATACTTGTGCCGTGCGTCTTGGTACTATCTTAAAATTCGTAGCCGGTTTTGTTGCTTGGATAGTCGAGTGAGTAGTGCAGCCCGACGCTCTCGCGCATTGCCTTGGCGTGCTTAATGATGAGGTAGCCGACGGCAACCAGGTTGCGCAGCTCGCAGAGGTTCTGCGTGAGGATCGACTTCTTGTAAAGCTCTTCCGTCTCCTGGTAAATGGTGCCGAGGCGCTTTAGCGCACGCTCTAAGCGCAGGTTCGAGCGTACGATGCCCACGTAGTTGCTCATGATCTGCTGCATTTCCTTGTAGCTTTGGGTGATGAGCACCATCTCCTCGTTGTGCGTTGTTCCGCCATGATCCCAGTTGGGGATGTCGGCATTCAGCTGTATGTCGTTAATCTTGCTTAGCGCATCGCGGAAAGCCTTCTCGGCGTACACAATCGCCTCAATTAGCGAGTTGGATGCAAGTCGGTTGGCGCCGTGAAGCCCCGTGCACGAGCATTCGCCCACCGCGTACAGGTTGTTGATGGTGGTTTCGCCGTTCATATCCACCTTAATGCCGCCGCAGAGGTAGTGCGCAGCCGGTACAACTGGGATATAATCCTTCGTGATGTCGATATCGATGGATAAGCACTTCTTGTAGATGTTCGGGAAGTGGTACTTGGTGAGCTCGGGATCCTTGTGGGTTACGTCGAGGTAGACAAAATCGTCGCCGCGCTGCTTCATCTCGTTGTCGATGGCGCGCGCCACGATGTCGCGGGGCGCCAAGCTGCCGCGCTTGTCGTACTTCTGCATGAACTCCTTGCCATCGATGGTGCGGAGGATGGCTCCGTAGCCGCGCATCGCCTCGGTGATGAGGTACGAAGGGCGTTCGCCAGGGTTGTAGAGCGAGGTGGGATGGAACTGGATGAACTCCATATTCTCGATGATCCCCTTCGCACGGTGCACCATTGCAATTCCATCGCCGGTGGCTATCGGTGGATTGGTGGTGGTATGGTAGGCGTTGCCCGTTCCGCCGGTTGCCAGCACGGTAACCTTCGCCAAAAAGGTGTGAACGAGCTGCGTCTTTAGGTCGAGCACGTAGGCGCCGTAGCACTTGGTGCCGTTCATGGTGCGCTTTACCAGGTGTCCGAGGTGGTGCTGGGTGAGAATTTCCACCGCAAAGTGGTTTTCGAGCACCGTAATGTTCTTGTGGGCGCGAACGGCAGCCGATAGCCTATGCTGCACCTCTGCTCCGGTGTTGTCCTTATGGTGAAGAATGCGGTGCTCGGAGTGCCCACCCTCGCGGTTGAGGTCGTATTTCCCGGTGTCGTCCTTGTCAAATTTAACGCCCCAGTTGATCAGCTGCCTGATCTGCTGTGGCGCCTCGGTGACCACCATCTTTACAACGTCGTTGTCGCAGATTCCAGCGCCTGCAACTAGGGTATCCTGAATATGCTTCTCGAAATTATCGGGTTCGTACATCACCGAGGCAATGCCGCCCTGGGCATAGCTGGTGTTGGTTTCGTCAATGGCTGTCTTGGAGATGATAATTACCTTTCCGTATTCGGCTGCTTTTAGGGCAAAGCTGAGCCCACCAATGCCGGTGCCTACTACAAGAAAGTCCGCTTCTCTATTCATGATTGCGCGAATTTAAGGTTAGGCAAATATAGGGATTACGCCTAATAGCAATATGTGCTCAATAACAGGGTATTTGCGCGGCATCTAGTAAAGAATGCTAAATGTTGGATGGGTGAAACGCCGAAAAACATGGGCGGAGACCCGCAAAGCACGGTTGTTTTGCGGTTTGGTGTCCCTAGGGAGCGCTGCATCGCAGCTCCCTAGGCTATGTGCTGGTTGAAGCTCAGAATTTTCCCGTGATTGTTGAGCTGCCGTAAAGTCCCCTTTAGGGGATTTAGGGGTGAATACCGCATTGGGTAAGTCGAAGGGCGGAGTTTTCAGTGATAGTACGCGGGATGTATGGTCTATCCACCGAAAAGCATGGGAGACGCCCGGTAAAGCACGGGTCAACTCCCGAATTCCTTCGTCGGTTCCCCTGTTTGGGTGATCGAAGGCTGCGCGAAGCGGCGCGGTGCTGCGGTTTGCCTTGTTGGCGGGCTGGCGGAGGTGGAAAAAATTCCCCCAACGCTTTCGCAGCGCTAGGGGAACCTAACCTAAAACTAATAAAAATTTAACTATGAAAGAGCAAACGCCTGTGCGTTCCGTATGCTAGTTATTGGTTGACTCCAGCTTGTCCAGCGCAATGTCTATCCGCGTCACCTCTTTGGGGTTTACGAATAGGGTAACATCGGCCACCGTGAGCCCGTTCTTGGTGATGCGCCCCCTGTACTTCCCCGCCTTCAGCTTATCCGTTGCAAATTCGCCATTGACGTTGCTCAGTTTCTCGGCAACCACCTTCTCAACCGTTGTGGTGTCGCTTGCAGCAGCCGTCCTCCTCACCGATTTTTTCTTAACCTCTTCGGTAGAGAATATCTTAATGCTCGCATTGGGGAGCGGCTTCCCCTCGCAGGTGACGTATCCGGTGATGGTCATGTGCGCAGTCTTCGTCTTGGACTGCTTAACCGCAAAGTAATCCTTGTAGAGCGTTGGCATCAGCGCCTGGTTTACCGTTACTATCGAGTTAAGCGTGTTAAACTTGCTGTTGATGGTTGGCTCTAGCGCCTTGCACTTGTTGCGCAGCAGGCTAAGCTCCACCCCTAGGGCGGTTTCCTTGTCGATTGACAGCTGCATCTTCTGCGCATTGGTGGTCACCTCGTCGATTTGCGCCTGCTTGTAGCCGCGTGCCAGCAGCTCGCTGCTCTTTTCCTTCAGCTGGTTGCCGATTATTTTGGTCTGCTCCAGGAATGCCGGACGCTTCATCGCCATAAAGTTGCTTTTTGTAGCTAGCTTTTTGGGGTTGGCCTCCGCTGTTGGCTTCAGCGATTCGAGCATGAGCAGCGCGTTTACTGCACCGTTAACAGCGAGTGCAGCCCATTTCTTCGTCTCCTTCTTGGTCGATAGCAGCTCGTCGTTCTTTAGCCGTATCGAAAAGTGGAGCTCTTTTGTGCTGTTTACGGTTTTTACGATGTCGGCGGCAATGGCTTGAACTTCTGCATTGTCTTTTGCCTCCTCCGACCCAGCGATAATGGTACACCGGGTACCGATTACCTTCATCTTTTCTTTGGATGTTTCCATGTTACCTTTAAAATATTGGTTTGATTATACAATATTAATTAACTAAAATTACTTTTGCAACGCTTGTTTGAAAAATAATTACAGAAAATATAAATATTTTTTAATCCAACCACAGAAATCTCCGAGCCAAGGTTTGGGCAGCCGCTGCGCTACATACTTTGCTCATATCCGCAATGCCGATTTCCCCTGGCAAGAGACGCTACGCACCACTCCCTCCAACCTTTACAGACATTAGCCCAAGCGCTAACCCCCTGCTGAAGCTAAAAAATTGGGTACCCCGCCCTTTTTCACAGCTAACGGCGACCCGCCGTAGGCATCTGTAAGCCCTGTATTGGGGTGTTAGTAGCCATTTACAGCCGCGCTACCGCTATTCCCTAAGCCGCTAAAGGGGAATTATGGGCTGTACATCCATTCTTTTGTGGAATCCTACAGCTATAGGGCAGCCGCTTCGAATTATGCTGCGCCATAGCCCCTACTATAGGGTTGTGGATTGATGAAAATTGGGTTAAGCATACGGCAAAATGTGGAATGTACTGTATGTGTGCGCGATATATGCCGTTCGCCTTGGGTGAAGCATGCCTAAACATGGGTAAAACATGCATTTTTACGGGTAATTTAAGCTTAAATTCAGGTGATGTGTCCGTTTTTACGGGTAAAACACACCTTTTTATGGGGAATTTATACCTTTCAACGGGTATTTTATAGCTCACTTACGGGTAAAACATGCTTTTTTATGGGTAAAAGTGTGCCTTATCATTGGTAATCGCTGCCAATTTATGGGTAAATGCCAGCCGCATTTTGGGCAAGTATCGATATTGGTGGGTAAGGCATTCCCCAACTCATGCGAATTACCCTTCTACTTGCTGCCTCTTTCTAAATCGCTTGATGAATCCCCTGCTTATTTTGTTAAAGCTATTTGGCTACGGCGGGATAGCGTAAAGGTTTTGTTTCTATCTTAGCCGCATAAGCATTTTGTAGCCATTTATTATCGTATTGTACTATAATGTTCTCGATACCCATTCGTTCGGATGGGAATGGATTTCAAAGATGCTTGTTTTACCGATGTTTGGTTGTAACTACACCTCAGACGATTATATTTTGCAGACTATAGCCTGCAATGATATAGTTCACGAAGGTTGTAACATTCGTCTAAAGAGGGGATGTTGGATAAAGAGAGATTAGAATAATAGATAGGTCGGATATTTAAATAATATTACTATGCGAAGTTTGTTTTCTTTTAAAGGTAGAATAAGACGTTCTGACTATTGGGTGTATTTTATCTTTTGTAATGGAATTAATTGGTTGCTTGTTGAAGTTACAAATAATAGTCTCAACGGACTTCTAATTTATTATGCATTATTTATTCCGTTAGTTTGGATATTTTTTGCTCAAGGCACAAGGCGTTCTCACGATATAGGGGATACTGGTTTACTTCAAATATTACCATGGCATTATTTATCATTACTTTTTAAAGAGGGGAATAAGGGGTCTAATGAATATGGAAAAAATCCAAAATCAGAAGATAACAAAAAGTGATACGTGTATTTGTTTGAATATTATTATTTCTCATTGAACGTAGCATCTTCGCTACACTCTCGTAACCAAGATGTCTAGCCTAATTTGTTATGGCTAGAGTTCGACAGTCCGAAAGTTTAGGAAAGCCTACTCTTAGCGAGGGGCTATGGGGCAAGAGCCTTCACAGGCATGGCAAACGCTAGCAGAAAATTTAGTTGGATTTATTTGAATTATATTGTTGGATACTATGAAGAACACAGTTTTAGTGATTTTGCTTTTCTTTAAGAGGGGAAGCTTTTTTGGCAGGTTGATTGTTGGGGCAGTAGCGGTTAGTCTACTCTTCTTTATTTTTATACCCGACATTTGGTTTGGTGTTTCGGTTAAGAATCCTAAGAGGTTGTCCATTGAGGAGATTTGTACTACACCGGCGGATAAGCTGCCTCTCTACTTTATTGTTGATAAGGCGCAACCGCTTAAGGTTATGCAGAACCTATCTCAGCATGAAGCCGATTCCTTGCTGGGTAAAGTAGGAGATCTGCCCGCAGAACTATTGGTTGGCTATAAGAGCTACAGCTATCTGGTGGAGACCCGAATTAAGAATAGCGATACCACATTTTCGGGCATATACTATCCGGTTTATTCCGAGAAGCAGGTTCACAGCAAGCCCAATGCATTAGCGTCCGATTTGGTGTCGCATGTTATCATCCACGATACCAATGTTGGCGAGCGCGACCTCGATAACGACAAGTACTTTAAGGATTCGCTATTCCAGATCAGCGGCAAGTTCGACGGCGTAACCATCGGCGACGAGCCCTACAAGTTGCTAACCAGTAGTGGATTCAATATTAGCCGGAAGGCTATCGTGCTCGATAAGGGATCGCAACCGTTGTCTATTACCAGCGCTGCACTGCTGATATTGTTCGATGTTATACTTGTGCTGTTGCTTGCGCTGTCGTTGCTGCCGCTTGTCCTGCTATTTAGGATATTTAAGGTTGAACCCGCCGATGATGCCGATCAGAATCCGATGAGCACCGCTAATGCTGCGAATACGGTACGTACCCCAGCAAATACGGTAGCTGATCTTACCCCAGCAAGTACCGGGAAGCGAGTTGGTGCCTTTGCTATTGATATCGCACTAATCAACATCGTACTATTTACCGTATTTGCATCGTTCAATCATCTATTGGTATTCGAAGTGCTGGCGCTCGTATACTTTGTGGCATGCGATATCTTGTTGAAGGGGTCTTCGCTAGGCAAGTATATACTGTCCGTACAGGTGTCAGCTTACGAAGATGGAGAAGCCCTCACCATGCCTAAGGTTATTATTAGAAATGTAGTAAAGGCATTATGCGGGCTTATGCCGTTGATATATCTGATCGCATTCTTAAACGAGGATAGGCAAGCCCTGCACGACAAAGCAGCCGGCTCGATTGTTGTCGATCGGGTAGATCCGCTTCGTTAGCCGTAGTACCATTCGCACGAGGCTCGGTGGAATATGCAGTTGACTATGTCGAACATTGTTCCATTGAGTTATAGTAGCGATTCTAGTCCCCATCAAACGGCAAAACTATACGTAAGCGCAGCCACCACCACGGCTGCGCTTATATTTTTGCTACGTTTGGTTGCGGTCAGTAAGTCGTAGCTTGGGAAAGACGAGGCTTGAACCGAAGCGTATTGACGCACAGAGTAGCCCAACTTTGCCTAGCCTCAACCGCTGGGTTAATCTATGGCGATTAAAGCAGGCAAAAGAATAGGAAGTTGAACTAACAAAATACGAGTATGATAATTTATGGAACCAAATCGATTGGGAATGTTGTTAAATCAGGTAAATTTCATTGTCCAAACTGTAAGCGAGAGCAGAACTATAGGCTAAAACGCTACAAAAGGTACTTTCATCTATTCTTTATACCATTATTTTCGACAGCCGATTTAGGAGATGAACTGGAGTGTTGCTATTGCCATACATCTTACGTACCAGGTTCAATGCTCAATGAGGATGAATATACGCCTCAAAATCCACATGGCACAGTAAAGGCAGCTAATCCAATAGGACTTACCGCTGCAAATTCAGGGAAACGAGTTGGTGCTTTTGCTATTGATGTAGTACTTATTTACATCTTATATTCAGTATTCTCATCGTTCAACTATTGGTTCTTCTTCGAAATATTGGCATTTATATACTTTGTGGCATGCGACATCTTGTTGAAAGGCTCTTCGCTAGGTAAGCTGCTATTGTCAATGAAGGTCTCAGATTACGAGGATGATAATATGCTTACTATGCCTAAGGTTATTATTAGAAATGTGATAAAGACATTAAGCGGATTTCTTCCATTGTTGTATCTGATTGCATTTTTAAACGAGGATAGGCAAGCCCTGCACGACAAAGCAATTAGCTCGATTGTAGTTGATAGAATAAATTAGCGTCGTTAGCCGTAGTACTATATGCGCAAGGCTCGGCAGAATTTGCAATTGACTACGTCGAACTTCGTTTCCGTCGAACCTAACTGGCGGTTTAAGACCTCCATCATACGGCAAAACCCGTAAAACCATACGTAAGCGCAGCCACCACCACGGCTGCGCTTATTTTTTGCTACATTTGGTTGCAGTCTGTAGGTTGCCACTGGCATTCAACGTGTGCTGCCATTAAAAGTATTGGGCACTATCTACGATTAGCGATAGTATGATAAGCTTCTACACATTCATAAGAACCAAAAGTTATGAGCACATTTAGAAAGCTACTTTGGAGTATTGCAATCCTTGCTTGGATTGCCAACATGGTAATATTAATCATTGCGTTAACGGATGTCGTTCCTAGTAATCCATTTAAGCAGTACAGTTTTGTTATTGGATTGGGGCTGGTTACTATTACTGGACTAATGCGAATTGAGTATCGAAGGCAGAATAAGTAGAAATAGCTACTGTTTGGTTGAAACTATTGCCTTTTCTGAGCAAAGGGGGGAATTGTATAAAAGGGTAATAATATGCATGAATGAGGGGACGTTATATCATACTTATTTTCTTGTCTGCTTTATTTGTGAGTAATTTGAGTATTGCTCAGAAACAAAGGGCGCGAAATATTAAAAGAGGTACAATAATTTATTATAGCGATATAAATGATTCAACATGTTTTGGCCCATACTACGAGCAGGGGGTGGATTCTTTATTACGCTTTATACATATAAATGGAAGTTCTTGCCCAATTCGTTCTGGAGAAAGAGAAGCAAAAGCCGTTGTTTATGTGAAATTTGACATTGATAGTAATGGTAATACATCGAATACTAAAATCTTAAGGGTAGATAGAGTCTATTACGATGAATATGATAAAAGCATAGAGGAATATATCACACGTGATGTTTGGTCTAAAGAGATTGATTATGACTATTGTAGAAATGAAGCATTTAGGCTGATTCGTTTGCTGAAATTCAAACCCGCAAGAAGAGGTAATGCAAATGTTTACTTTAGCGGTTACGTACTACCTTTACATGTTATATACCCAGCAAGTTCACATGATTAGTTAACTCCGATTCGCCAGCAGCTTATATCCGTGCCGCACCCTCCTCTTTGCAATCGGCAAGCAAGTGCTTACACTATCGGTAGACTTTCCAAGGCTATTCGGAGAGAGGGGGATTGGGGGTGAGTCGGATTTGCGGAGCGGTTTGCACCTTTTCCTTGCTTATGTATGCTTAGCCTAACAGCTATAACCTACAGCGGCAGTGCTGCCGTCTGGTTTCGCCCTATCTCTTTAGTATTATCCATGCTAAATAAACCCTTACCTTTGCTTACTACTAACGATAAGTTGCGATATGGAAGACATTTTACGATCGGATAGCGATAGCCTTACTGGTAAAACCGCCGAATACGTGCGCGGCTTGCTCGTTGGCGAAGGCTCGGGGCACGATTGGTGGCACATCTATAGGGTTTGGAAGATGTCGGTTCGTATTGCCCAAGAGGAAAACGCCAACCTGCTGGTGGTGGAGCTTGCCGCCCTGCTGCACGACATCGCCGACTGGAAGTTCCATGATGGCGACGAGGAGGTGGGCCCTGCAAAAGCGCGGGCATGGCTCCAGAGCCTGATGGCGGACGAGGACGTTATCGCGCATGTTTGCCAGATAGTACGCGATATCTCGTACAAGGGTGCGGGTGTTGCCACTCCTATGCCTACCATTGAGGGGCAGGTGGTGCAGGATGCCGATAGGCTCGATGCCGTTGGTGCCATTGGCATTGCGCGGACGTTCGCCTACGGCGGTAGCAAGGCGCGCGCAATGTACGATCCCGAGCAGAATCCGGTGCTACACCAGTCGTTCGAGCAGTATAAGAAGGGCAATGGCAGCACCATCAACCACTTTTACGAGAAGCTGCTGCTGCTTAAGGAGCGAATGAATACCGCAACCGCAAAAAGGTTGGCGCAGCACCGTCATCGGGTGATGGAGGAGTTTCTAGATGAGTTCTACCTGGAGTGGGAGGGCGAGAAGTAAAGGGCATTTCTGCAAAATATGCGGCTACTGATACAGAAGCCGATGTTGTTGAACGCCGTTTTTCTATAGACCATAACGCCACGATTGTCTTTAGTTTGATTGGAGGCGTAATCGTGGCAGCATATCCTCCCGCTTAGGCGGGAGGTAGGGGTGGTAAGAACGCTAAGTGTGGATAAAGTATTGATTTTAATGAGCAAACTTACCCACTGCTCATGAATTTCGCCTTTAGCCAATGGTACAACTTAATTTCGAAGGTTGTCCCCCGCTGGCGGGGGGTAGGGGGTGGATTTTCGATCGTGTATTGTCAATAAAAGCATCGCATTTTTGCCATTGACGTATATTCTCCACCTCCTGCCCCCGCCAGCTGGGGATACGCCTTGACATGAAATTCCTGCTATGCGAAGATGGCTTACGCTTTCTTTATAGTAGCAACACCTCTAACGCAAGCAAGCAGCCCTAAAAGGCTGCTTGCTGCACTACTATATTGGGTGGATGGTGGTGCTATACTACCACAGCATCAAATCCTGCACGGCAATAAACGGGTCGGGCTGCTTGCCAACGGCTCTTACGCGGATGCTCTTCACCTTTTTGCCGATGGTAGCGCTGGCAATACCGTAGGTAAAGCCCGAAACCTTGGTAAAGTCGGCTCCATTTTCCGATATTTCTAGGATTCCATCGGTGAGGATGTAGCGCGATATTGGTGGAATCCCGGTGCGCACCTCCAGCTTGCTTATAAACGTTGGCTCCTTGAGCACGAAGGTCAGGTAGTCGCCATCTTTTGCTGCTTCGGCAGCGGTAAAGCTGGTGCTTCTGTTCCAATCGGTAAGGTTGGCCAGCGAGCTTTTGCCCTCGTCTACCTTAAGGCTGGTGCTCGCGCTGATCTCAGGTTCGGTATACTCGCTTTTTCGGAGGATGAAGCTGCCCTGGCTATCGGCGCTATCCTTTGCATGTACCTCTATTCTTAGCTTGTAGCTGCCTTGACTGCTGAATTTGTCGATGGCAAAGTGGTAGTAAGGTCGTCCATTTCGGCCTCCAGCAGTGGATAGATGGGTATCCGAGGCTATCGTCTCGTTGTTTTGGATGATGGCGGCATTGCGTACCTCTATCGCTTTGGCCCCCTTTGTTGGTCGAAGTTCCAGCTGCCAGTAGTCGTTGCCGTAGAGCACATCGGTAATGGAGTACTCTAAGGTCTTCCATTCGGTGCCTATGGTCGATGCATCCCACGATGCAAAAGGTTGAGGTTCGGCTCCAGCAGCGGTGTTGCTCTGTAGGGTATCGTTGAAGTAAACCTTTGTGCGAAGCAATTCGGGGGTCGAGCAGCCGAAAGGTCGGCTGTACAGCGGCGATGCGCTAGTTGGATCGCTTCCATCGGTGGTGTAGAGAATCGTTGCACCTGCATAGGGTTCGGCAACCGCTACCACTCCTTTGGCGAATGTCGCTGATGCCGGTGGAACGCGGAACTTGATGCCCATATTTGCCAGACGTTCGAAGTGGTAGCTGGTAATTCTTTGGTTGAAGTCTGTCCATTGGCGCTGCGCCTGTGGTGTCCAGCCCACCTCGGCAATGGCGCAGATGCGTGGATACGACTGGTACTCCACGTAGCGTACGGGCTGATCGAGGTATTCCGACCAAAGCGCCGCTTGAACGCCAAAGATGCGGCTGTTCTCTTCGGCCGATAGCTGCTGGTTATTGAGCGGATCGAAGGAGTAAACCCTTTCGAGGTTGACAATCCCAGCCCACCAGTGTCCGCGTTCGCCGCGCGCCTGCGCCATGTCGAAGTAGCAGTACGATCCGGGGAGCATCACCACCGGATGGCCCTTCTGTGCCGCTTCGATGCCAGCTTTTACGCCCGTCCAGGCCAACACGCCCGTTTCGCTATCCAGTTTTCCGCCCTCCAAAATCTCGTTCCAGCCCAGCATCTTCTTGCCCTTTTGGGTGATGATGGCCTGAATACGCCTGATGAAGTAGTTTTGGATCTGATCAACAGAGGTCATGCCCTTCTCCCTCATCAGCTGCTGATCTCTTGGGCAGCTGCTCCAGTAGTTTTTGTTAACCTCGTCGCCGCCAATGTGGATGTAGGCGAATGGGAATAGCCTTGCCACCTCGCCGAAGATGTCGTCGAGCATCCTAAAGTTCTCCTCGCGTCCGGCGCACCACACGTTTTGCTTTTCGCCCTGCACGCTCAGGCTGGTATCGCTCGTTTGGCAGAGCGCCTCGGGGTACGACGCGGTTACTGCGCGGCTATGCCCGGGGATATCTATCTCTGGAAGGATGTTAACGTGGCGTTCGGCTGCGTACCGAACGATCTCCTTGATCTCCTTTTGGGTGTAGTAGCCGCCATATCGGTTGTTGCCCGAGCCAAAAGCGGGTTGCAGCACCTCGTTTGGTCCGCGCCATGCGCCCTTCTGGGTTAGCAGCGGGTACTTCTTTATTTCGATTCTCCAACCCTGATCGTCGGTAAGGTGCCAGTGGAAGATGTTGATCTTATGTACCGCCAGCCAGTCGATGTACTGCTTCACAACCTTGGCGCTAAAGAACTGGCGCGAGCAGTCGAGCATCATACCACGCCATCCGAATCGGGGATAGTCCTTGATATCGGCTTGACCAACGGTCCATGCAATGCTATTTTGCTTGGTGTCTTGGTAAATCTGTGCGGGCAGCAGCTGGCGAAGCGTCTGCATGCCCCAGTATAGCCCCGCAGCGTCGGCTCCGGTGATGGAGATCCCCCTGCTATCGGCGTGGAGAAGGTACCCTTCGGCAGGAAGCTCAGCTCTCTTGTCGATGCTAAGGCGAATGCTGTTGCTTTCTCCCTTCCTGGCTAGCTTCAGCGGGTAGCCCGTTGCCGGATTAAGCATTTGTTGCAGCTTTCTTGCCTCCCTCTTTGTCTCTTTTGTGCAGAAGATGGTCGTTTTTTCGTTGATGGTAAACGATTCGGTTCCGTACGTTGCCGATACGGGCAGCGGAACAAGCGCTTTGTGCGGCTGAGCCTTTAGTGAACCTCCCGCAACGAGCATTGCGGTACAGATACCTGCAAATGCGCTCCATCGTTTAAGTGAAGTACAGAAGCTCTCTTGGTTTTTTCTCATGGTGGTTGCAAAATGGTGTTAGATTGGATGGCAATTTAGCAAATGAACTACAACAAAACTACGCGTTGGCTGGTAGTGGCAGGGCTTTGTTGTGTTCGCCATAAAGTTTTGAAGGGTGGTGCGTAGTTTTCTTCTGCTCCTATGATGAAATTCTGGAGCTGCGCATACTATGCCAGCGTTTTTTTGGAGAAATAGGCCATCGATGTGGTGTCGTGCAGCGGTTTCTCTATGGATTTGGCCGCTGTTGTGTGGTTTAATTCCTTCTATACCAGTGATAAATCTCGCTTAATTCGAGATGTGTAGGGAGATGCTTTCATCAACATCGTTGAGGTGTGTAACGTATGCGATGGTTGAATATTAGAGCAAAGTGAAATTATTCTACACCTTTTACTGTCGGAAAATGTAGATCTTTGTAGTGTAAAAATTTAAGTGTTGGTTTTAGGAAGAATACAGAGGGAATGTATTTTTTAAGGGAATCCTTTAAATTGGAATTTTTGAAGGAGCTTTCTGCACATTTGGGCTGAAGCAAAGTGCAGGTGTTAATTTGAGAAGAGAGAGGTGTTATCTACTTATTGATAGCACCTCTCTCTCTATTTTGTGTGTTTCAAAAGAAAAATCTAGTCAAGCTCATTGAGCATCCTCATCAGAAATATCTTGAACTCTAGGTTAACCATTACCTTATAGGTGCGGTAGGCATTTATTAGGAACGCGAAAGCAAAAACAATTAGTACGCTCAGCTTATTTAGATCGATAAAGATATCAACGTCCAGCACCTTTAGCAGCACAAGCCCGCAAAGCAGCAGTAGGAATATCTTCGCAAGGATAGACGAGAGCTTGTAAACAATTTTTACGGTCGAAAGGGTCTCCTCCAACGTGATGATGTCGCTACTCTTTGCTCCTTTAAAGTAGTGTCGTCCCCATCGGCTACTAAACTCGCGGTCGATAGTTGCAATTTTCTTCTCAATCTCTGTTTTGTTGCTTTTATCCATGGTCTGATAGCGGTAATCCCGCCTGTCAATAAATATACAATGGATTATTCGGAGAGTCAACTAAGGATGATGTGTTACCTGAATAGGGAATAGTAGTTGAACGTGTATCCTATCCCAAGGAAAACACAGTTTGCTTTGTTCTTTGGGGTGATCTGAATACCGAAAGAGGCATTTATCCCTCGGTATACGTACGACTTTAAGCCGAGATTTAGTCGAGAGAAGCTGTTGCTGCTTAGCTGTGGCGTGAGTATATAGCCGTAATCTATCACCCCGTTAACGTACCCCATCGGAAGTTCAACCTTTCCAAATACTCCTGCTGCGAATCTTTCGCGCGAGCTAGAGGGCTCGTAGCTGTTGACGATCGTTGCCGTTTCCTCATTTATTGTGCGGGTGGCGGTGACGTTGCTACTTTCATCGTAGATGAGGTGCACTCCAACCCCCATTCTAAGGTAGCGGCTGCGTACGTACATGGCGTAGGTGCTTAGATCTACCGCCTTAAACGAGTGGTTGAGTATCACGGTGGAGTTGGAGTTCTCTACATCTCCAAGAATTTGGCGCGATGAGCAGCTGATCCCTAGGTCGTACTCTACATGCGGCTTAACTTTTCTTGCTGCTTTGGAGTGTTTATCGAGTTGGAGGCGATCTTTAAAGGTTACCATCAAATCTGCAAACCCACCAAGGGTATTCAATCCTGCGTTGGGTAACCGGTATGCACCGTCGGAAAAGTGGGAGTATGTGGCACCCGCTCGTATTTGCAGGTAGTTGTTGATCCTATACTTAAGGAAGATGTCCAAGCCGGCGTGGTAGTTATTCTTTGCGCCAATAATTCTGTTCTCGTGGTTTGTGTTCGAATCGTATGGATTCCATCCAAAAGAGGTCCCCAGTTTAGCCTCCGCGCTTAGCGTTAGTTCATCGCTAAGTTGATATATGTTTAACCCGTATATTATATAGATGGAAGCGGGGTCTCCAAGCAATTCTGATTTATGAAAGAAGGGCTTGTACACGCCAATCCCGAAGTATGGTTTGCCAAAGAGCGTATCTATTAAAGTATTGCGGTTCGAGGTGAAGAGTAAGCTTGCCGAAATGGACTGAAAAGCGGGGAAAGTAATGTTGTATTTCCTTGCAGTCCGTGGTCTAAACACATATCCGTCTCCTGCTCCAATGGTTGTTGCAAAAGGAGTCCAGTAAATCCATCTTGTGCTATCGGGTTTCTCTGCTTTTGCCGATAAATCAATGGAAAGCAAAGGAATTAGCATAACCAATATCAACAAGTTTCTTCTCATCAATACAAATTTGGTTGAAGAAAACGGGGAATAGATTGATCTCGTACAATTTATATAACAGATCTTTTTGTTCGTTTAGTCTTTTAATGTAGGATTATTTTCATCTCATTTCGAAATCTCAACCTACTTTTTGGTGGTGTCTCTGTTAATAAGCCTGATGGTTAGCTGTCTGTCGATGGTGGAAACTATTTATTTATACCTTTGCCCACTCTTTTATAGCTAAGAATGAACCAACAGCAGATATTTCCTTGGGGCGATAGTCGGCGCTTCAACTCCTACTCGCGATACTTTAAGAGCACCTTTGGCGAGCGCATCCAAAAGCTTACCATTGATGCGGGCTTTACCTGTCCTAATCGCGACGGCAAGGTTGCTCGCGGTGGGTGTACCTTTTGTTTGAACGATGCCTTTAATCCGTCGTACTGTACACCGGAGAAGAGCATAAGGCAGCAATTGGAGGAGGGAATTGAATTTCACGTTAAGCGCTACCAAAAGGCTAGTCGTTACCTAGCCTACTTTCAGGCTTACTCCAATACCTATGCGTCGCTTGAAAAGCTTAAGGAGGTATACAGCCAAGCTTTCGAACTGCCCGAGGTTGTTGGTGTCGTTGTAGGAACGCGCCCCGATTGTGTGGACGAGGAAAAGCTGGACTTCTTTGCAGAACTCTCGAAGGAGAAGTACGTTGCCATCGAGTACGGTATCGAAAGCTGCTACAACAATACGTTGGCGAGTGTCAACCGTGGTCATACCTACGAGGATGCTATATGGGCTATTGAGCAAACTGCCAAGCGGCACATTAAGGTGGGTGCGCACATGATGTTCGGATTCCCTGGTGAGACGCGCGAGCAGATGCTGGCGCAGGCTGAGATGCTCTCGAAGCTGCCGCTTAATACCATTAAATTTCATCAGCTACAGATATTTAAGGGTACATACATGGCTAAGGAGTACGAGCAGAACCCTGAACAGTTTCGCTTCTTTGGTCTACAGGAGTATATCGACTTTTTTGTGGAGTTTCTCGAGCGCCTGAACCCTCGCTTTGTGGTTGAGCGCTTTGCCGGCGAGGTTCCTCCACGCTTTCAGGCTGGCCCTGGGTGGGGCTTGGTGCGCAACGAGCAGCTGGTTTCGATGCTCGACAAGCGATTGGCTGAACTGAATACCTGGCAGGGGAGACTGTTTGTGGAAACTGAACGGAAGCAGGAGGCTTAGCTGCCTGTTTCATTCTTCTATTTCTATACAATAGGAAAGGAATCGGTTCTGGAAGACTAGGTAAGCAATTAGACTTTGCGAAAAAGGAGCAAGAGCAGCATCTGTTGTAGGATGTTGCTCTTGCTTTTATATCTTTTGTTGGCTGTAGGCTTAAAAACCTCGTCCAAACATACCCCAGAAGGTGTGTTCGAGTTCGGTCCAGCGCTGCATGGCGCCGCGGGCAAAGTCGTTGGAGTAGCGGGTAACCACCTCGCGGGCCTCCTTGTTCTTCCCCTTCTTTACCAGCTCCTTCACCTGCTCCTCTAGGGCGGGCTGCTCGGCTAGCGCTTTGGCTTCTAATGCTGCAACTTCGGTTTCGATGGTCTTACGGCTCTTCTGCCACTTTACGGTGGCTAGCTTATTTGCCTTGCGGAAGCTCCATATTGCGGCATCCTCGCGGTAGCGCTGCTGGCCGCAGATGCTGTAGCTATCGGGTAGCGACAGGTTGCCCGAGTAGATGGGCAAGCGGGGGCTTTGGCCTGGGTTGTCGAACGAGAACCACGCTACGCCGCCAATTTCGTCGGGAAGCCAGTCGCGCAGCTGGATGATTTCGGAGTAGGAGCACCAGCACACCGATACGGTACGCTGAAAATCTACCGATCCGGGCTTAAGCGCGTTGTACATGGCCGCCTCATCCTTTCCCATCCAAGGGTTGGCGCCCTCGTAGAGCACGGTGTCAACCTTTTCCACCGTGCCGTCTGCCTTGTAGGTGGTTTTGGCCACCTTTAGGTTCTTGGTCATGTCGTAGAAGGTGCCCTCGTAGGTGGTGCGGTAAAAGGCAAACACGTCTTGGACCGATACTTTCTTGTCGGGCTTTACCGAGAAGGGAAGCTCGTCGGCGTCGTACTTTAGGTTGGCCGAAGGTGCGACGCTGCTCAGTACGAAGAAGTCGCGTATGGTGAAGTTCTTCTTCGACTGGCTGTAGGCTTTCCAGAACTTAAAGGGGGTGGTGCCATCCCACAGCTTAAGGCGAAGCGCTACCTCCTTTACGTTGTCGGATGCCATAAAGTAGTCGGGCTTGCTCAGGTCTATCTCGCCAATGCGGGCAACGTTTGCCGATATGCCCACATGATCGTCGAGGATGCGCTGGGCTGCCCAAACGCCGCCAATGCGGTCGGCGCCCTCGCCGAAGATCTCGAGCTGCCATACCTCGTTCTTGTCGGCAATGGTGATGCACTCGCCCATGTCGCCGTAGCCGTACTGCTTAATGAGGTCTCCGATTAGCTTAATGGCCTGGCGGGCGGTGGTGCATCGCTGCAGGGCTATCCGCTGCAGTTCCTCGATGTTGAACATCCCCTTTGGGTTTGCCAGTTCCTTGCGGCCGACAATGGTGGTTTCGCCAATGCTCAGCTGCTTTTCGTTGAGGCAAGGGTAGGTGGTGTTGAGGTAGGCGAAGGTTTGTCTTGCCTGTGGGATTGTTCCGGCCAGCGTAAGGCCGTTCTTGTCGTTGATGCTTTCGGTTTTGAGGTTTCCCTTGAAGATTTTGGCCTTGGCCGTGTCTGCGTAGGTGGCTGCTGGCTCGATGCTGAGCCACGATCGGTAGGCGCCGTCGCAGCTGTGGCTGGTTATTACCGATTTGTCGGCTGATGCCTTCTTGCCAACAAGGATGCTGGTGCAGGTTTCCCCAAAGTAGGGGTTGTCATCCTGGCTGTAGGCGTTAATGGCGAAGAGTATCCCCCACGACAGGAGCATTACCCCTCCAATTCTTCTTCTCATCTTGGTTGCAGATTAAGTGGTATAACTAAATAGTGTTGTCGCGGTTGCAATGCTAGCCATAATCTGCCAGATACGGAACATGTAATAGATGTTTTTGGGCAGAATGCTTTGTTGGGGGAAATAAAAAAAGCATCCTTCGCAGGGTGCTTTTTTGCTGTTTGGATTTGGTTGTATGTGCGGTTAGTTAACCGCGGAGTAATCTTTTGTATTGTAGTTAATGGAATCTTCAATCTTAACGATCCCCGGCCAGTCGTACGTTAGCTGCAGGGTTTTGGTTGAGCCGTCGTAGCTGGTTGTCGTGAGTTCTATCTTTCTGTTCTGCGCACCGGCCGTTTGCAGCGAGCTTATGCTGAACGATACGATGCCTCGCATTCGGTACCTCTGATTATCGCCATAGCCGTTTTGACGAAACTGTAGCTTGGCGACTTCTGGCGTGCTTGGAAATTGATCGCTCTCTACGAGGTTTACCATGTGGAGCTTGCTATCGCCTAAGAATTCGAATTCGATGTTAAGGTGGTCGGAGGATATCCACGCATCGGTTATTACCAGCGGATCGTTGCCGATGCTGTCGGCGTTGGCCGTGGTTAGCTTGACGATGGGCTTGGTGAGCACCTGGTAAATATCGTTTAACCTCACATCGTGGTTGTAGCCATCGTGTCTGTTCGAAAGAATGGTGTAGCTGGCAATTATTCGCTGCCCATCTTTGGGGTTGTAGTAGGGTAAGTTGGTTATTGCAGGCCACACCTTATCCCCGTTGTCGAGCAGAATGTAGAATTCATGGGAGGTGGGAGATACTTTTTGCACGGTGCCCATGTCCACCCAATAACTATCCGACGACCAGTCGTCGTCGTTGCAGCTGGTAAGCGCAATCGACATTACCGCTGCCAGTAGTAGTAAAATTCTTTTCTTCATGGTATCGATAATTTGAAATGGGTTTGGTTGAGATAACTTCAATGGCGGCATTATATTGGCAATGCCCTTGTCCATTCACCAAAAATCGTGCCTGAGCTGTTGCGTAGCGTGCGTTTTTGTTGAGAAATATGTCCTGCAATACGGGGAGGTGGCTGTGCATCGGGAAAGAAAAAGGGGTGGACTTTTACATCCACCCCCAATATGGTTCTAGCATTCCGTTACTGCTTACTGTGCGTAAAGCGATGCAAGATTAACAATAACGTCCTTTGCTTTTACTATAGATTCCAGCGGAACATATTCGAATTTCCCGTGGAAGTTGTGCCCGCCTGCAAAAATGTTGGGGCAGGGTAGGCCCATAAACGATAGGCGTGCGCCATCGGTGCCGCCGCGGATTGGCATTACGTGAGGTTTCACGTCGGCCATCTCCATTGCCTTTATGGCATTCTCTACGATGTGGTAGTGTGGCTCCACCTTCTCGCGCATGTTGTAGTACTGGTCTTTAATCTCCAGGGTTATGGTTCTGGCGCCGTAGCGTTGGTTTAGGAACTCGGCGATGCGCTGCATCTCTATCTTCTTTGCCTCGAACTTGGTGCGGTCGTGGTCGCGGATGATGTACTGGAACGAAGCATTCTCAACCGTTCCCTCGAACTTGGTGATGTGGAAGAAGCCTTCGTATCCGGTGGTGTGCTCGGGTCGCTGGCTTACGGGGAGCATTGCGTTAAACTCCTGTCCGATGAGGATAGCGTTTAGCATCTTGTCCTTGGCATACCCGGGGTGGATGTTGCAGCCCTGGATCTTTACGGTAGCGCCTGCGGCGTTGAAGTTTTCGTACTCCAGCTCGCCGATTGCGCCGCCATCGATGGTGTAGCCGAAGTCGGCGTTAAACTTCTCCACGTTGAAGAAGTCTACTCCGCAGCCCACCTCCTCGTCGTGCGAGAAGGCCACGCGGATATCGCCATGCTTCACCTCGGGATGCTCTACCAGGTACTCCATTGCCGACATGATGGCTGCGATGCCGGCCTTATCGTCGGCACCGAGTAGGGTTGTTCCGTCGGTGGTGATGATGGTTTGTCCTACGTAGTCCTTCAGCTCGGGGAAGTCGGCAACCTTTAGGGTTAGCCCGCGTTCCTTGTTGAGCAGGATGTCGTTGCCGTCGTAGTTGGCTACAATCTGTGGCTTGATGTCCTTCCCTGGCATATCAGGGCTGGTATCCATGTGCGCCATAAAGAAGATGGTGGGCACCTTTTTGTCGGCGTTCGAGGGGAGCGTTGCCGTAACGTATCCGTGTTCGTCTACGTCAACGTTGGCAAGGCCAATTGCCTTTAGCTCCTTTTCGAGCATGCGGCCCAGCACGCGCTGCTTTTCGGTGCTTGGGTATGTTTTCGATTCGGGGTCCGACTCGGTATCAACCGCTACGTACCTCAAAAACTTGTCTAAGATATTTTCTGACATTTCTCTATAGTGTTTGTCTGTGTTAAGTGCTTTTTCTTTCATCACCAATCACGTATCGTATATTACGACTTGCATTCGGGCTGCAGCCCTGCACCTTGCGTTGTGCCTTCTGCACCATCTGCTGTGCGTCGTGCTATGTTATTTGTCTTGCTTCTCGCGTCTTGAGTCTTGATACTTGCGTCTTGTATCTTGTCCCAACTTACTCCTCTTCGGGCTTAGCGCGTAGCGAATCCCAGATGAAGTAGCCGATGATGGCAGCATACATTACAACGGCAAGTATCTGAGCTCCGTTGCTCTCAGCCCACTCTGTAAGCGTTAGGTTTGCACCTAGGAAACGAATAATGGCGCTTACCACTCCCATTAGCGCACCACCGGCAATAAAGCCCGATGCAATAAGGGTTCCACGTTCCTTACGTGCCTTGTTAACCTCGGCAAACTTCGAGCGGGTGGCTACTATATGGGCTACAATACCGCCTACCAGTAGCGGAGTGTTCAGCTCGAGTGGAATAAACATTCCTAGGGCGAATGCTAGGGCAGGTACGCCTATCATGGTAAGGATTAGCGCTAGCATAGCACCTGCTCCGTAGAGCATCCATGGCGCTGCCTGGCCCGACATCATTGGCTCGATAACCGCAGCCATGGCATTGGCCTGTGGGGCAACGAGTGCACCTTCGCCAGAGAATCCGTAGGTCTTGTTAAGAACCATAATCACGCCGCCAACGGTAGCTGCGGACACTAGCGTTCCGAGAAACTTAAAGGTTTCCTGCTTACGGGGCGTTGTTCCAATCCAGTATCCGATCTTAAGGTCGGTAATAAATCCTCCAGCCATCGATAGCGCTGTACACACTACGCCTCCGATCACCAACGCAGCGGCCATCCCCTCTGTTCCCTTCAGTCCAACCGAAACAAGAATGCCCGACGAGATGATAAGCGTCATTAGCGTCATCCCCGAAACGGGATTGGTGCCTACAATGGCAATAGCGTTGGCTGCAACCGTGGTAAACAGGAACGCAATAATCATTACAATGGCCAACCCAACCAGCGCGTAGGTAATGTTGTGCACTACGCCGAACTGGAAGAAGATAAAGATGAGGGCAGCTCCTATAATAGTTCCTATAGCGATGAACTTCATCGAAAGATCGCGCTGGGTGCGGGCTAGAGCCTTATCTACGGCATGCTTTCCTCCAAGCTCCTTGGCGGCAAGCCCAACTGCATTCTTAATAATGCCCGACGAGCGAATAATACCAATCACTCCGGCCATGGCAATACCGCCAATGCCGATGTTACGGACGTAGGCGCGGAAGATCTCCTCGGGCTGCATCTGCCCAATTAGCTTTACCACGTTGGCACCAACGGCAACGGTTTGCCCATCGGCAAAGTATGAGATGATAGGTATCAGCACGAACCACGACACGAACGATCCGGCGCAGATAATGGCGGCATACTTAAGCCCAATGATGTAGCCCAGCCCCAACAGCGCCGATCCTACGTTCACCTTAAACACCATCTTTGCCTTATCGGCCAGCTCGGCTCCTGCAGGAATGATACGGGTGGTTATCACCTCGCTCCATGCGCCAAAGGTGGCCACAATGAAGTCGTAAAGACCGCCAACCAAGCCTGCAAGCACCAGCACCTTTGCCTGATTTCCGCCCTTGGCCCCTGATACGAGCACCTCGGTGGTAGCTGTAGCCTCTGGAAAGGGGTACTTGCCGTGCTGATCGGATACAAAGTACTTACGGAAGGGGATTAGGAACAGAATGCCGAGCACACCTCCGAACAGCGACGACAGGAATACCTGAAAGAAGTGAACGGATAGCTCGGGGTACTTTGCCTGAAGGATGTATAGCGCTGGAAGCGTAAAGATGGCTCCCGCAACAATCACCCCCGAGCATGCACCAATCGACTGGATGATGACATTCTCGCTCAGCGAGTTCTTACGGCCCGTTACCGTCGACAGCCCTACGGCTATGATGGCAATAGGGATGGCTGCCTCAAATACCTGTCCGACTTTCAGCCCGAGGTAGGCGGCTGCTGCCGAAAATATAACGGCCATCAACAGCCCCATAAGCAGCGAGTAGGTGGTTACTTCGGGGTATGTTTTTTTAGGAGATAGGATCGGCTCGTACACCTCTCCTTCCTTAAGATCGCGGTACGCGTTCTCAGGTAAACCAATGGGTTTTTCTTCTGGATTGTTATGCATTACGTTAAGTTTTTCGAATGATGCGGCAAGATAGGGATTTCCCGCGTAGGTTATTCGAAATATCGTTCCTTTTTTTTGCTGATTTTAGCTGTACAGGGTGGCCTGTGGAGCAGCACCTCTTGGTATCCTCCGAGGTTGTCTCAGCGTTGCTTTTTCCCTTCTTGGAAGGAGGTGTGATGGGTTGGAATGCATCCCCGCACTGCTCACTTACCCCAATAGCACAGCCGCTTACTTCTATTAACGTTAAGTTAAGAAATTTTCTCAAAGCCAAAATGTATAATCAATGACAGGTTATTCTTTCGTTTAGGTGGAAGTACTGGGTGAATGCTTTTTTTAATAGATGGTTTTTATGCTATTTGACATTTCGAACCCACCCCGACCCCTCCAATGGAGGGGATAACGTGCTGCTATTAGGCGTTTGTACTTCTGAATTGATACTTAGCTCGACGGCACAGCCGTATTCTCCTTTGCGCTTTTCCTAAGTTACTTATTATAGTAGCTCATCTCTCTAAGCTTTCATGACATCCTCCGAGGCCTCCTCATCGCTGCTTTTCCCCTCCTTGGGAGGGGTAGGGGTGGGTTGGATGCGCTTTTTGCACCTCTAACTTACCCCATCTCTCCTTCAGCATAAATAAAAAAAGGAGGCTCTCACCTCCTTGTATCTTCCTCTGCGGATGCCACACCTACGGGTGCGTGGCCCGCTGCTGCTAGTCTTGGGTAAAGTTGCCGATGCCCCAGCACAGCGCCACGCGCAGGTAGCCGGAGTTTCCCTTAAACTCGGGGAGCAGGGAGGTGGCAGCAAAGTTATACCCTGCGTCGACCCTCAGGCTGATGTTGTTCTCGTGCGCCTTCTCCGCGCTGCCGCTGCCGAGGCCGAAGTCGAACAGCTTCACCTCCGAGTGGATACCGGGCCCTGCCGCAAATGTTCGGTACACCCTTAGCTCCTTGCTGTCGTCCTTGGCGGCCTTGTAGATGTCGCTCTCTATGGTGCTCCCAGCCAGCGCTAGGTAGGGTGCCAGCATCACCCGGCTGTTGTGCACCACCGAGTAGCCGGCTAGGATGCCTCCCTCGAAGTAGGCAAAGTCGCTGCCGCTGGCAAAATCGTACGTCTTCGAATCGGAAACCACCGATAGGGCGTTGCGCAACTTCAGCTTGCCCGCCGATATGTACAGCGAAAGGTAGGCCCTGCTGATGTTGAAGTCTAGCGCCGCGAAGGGGACGCCTCGTGGTGCGAAGCGGCTGTGCAGCTCTCCCGTTGGGATGAATAGGTTGGCGCCTAAGGTCAGCGATATCGAGCCCTTAACGGGTTGCTTGGGCATGTAGGTGTTCACAAAGTCGTGGTAGGGCGTGCTGGTGTGCTGCATTCTGGCCTCCTGCACCATCTGCCCGTAGGTGTCGTTGCGCTCGCCCGTCTTCAGCAGCTGTAGGTAGAGCTGCAGCAGCCCCTTCTCCTCGGCGCTAAGCGCCGATGCGGCAACTGCCGCCCTTAGTGTGTCGCACTTCAGCGACGCCTTGCTGTAGAGCGAGTCGTAGATGGGGTAAGCCTTGGGGTAGCCGATGGCCTGCACCTCCTCGCGGTAGTTGGCCGCCTTGTCGAGCCAATCCTGCCAGCTCTGAAGCAGCAGGGTGATGCAAATTTCCTCGGAGTATACGAAGGGGCTGTAGCGCGGATCCTTTGCGTCGCGGTTCAGGCTGCCGTAGAGCTCGCGAGCCCTAGCGGTGTTGTTGGTTAGCAGCGCCTGTAGCAGCTGCTCCCGTCCGCTGTTTACCCGCAGCAGCGCGCTGTCGGCCTGCTGTGTTGTTTCATTAGCCTGCTGCGCCCCTGCGCTAAGGACCACCAGCACCACGCCAAGCGCAGCAAGTAGAAGCTTCTTCCTCATATCCCAACGATTAAAAATTTGCAAGTTGTTGCCGTTCGTTTATTCCCCTTCTGCTGCCTGTAGTAGGCTGCTGCTATGCTGCAGCGCCTCATCCCCTACATGCTGGCTAGCATTAGGCGAATGTAGCACAGATTATTGTTTTTGGCAATACGCGGTGAGACGCTTACCTCTTTTTCTGCTCGTAAGGTTCTTGGCTTTTAGTAGGCTACCTAGGCATACCGATGTAACGTATTGCTTGGAAAAGATCCTAACCGTTGGCTGGCTGGTCTCGCCCAACAGGAGCTTTGTCTTTCGTCACCCATGGATGTCTATCCCCCCGTACTCCCTTCACCGCTGCGGCTTCTCCTATAGACAAGCCTTTGCTACGCTACTTTGGAGAGCCTCGGGTTCATCGAGGTGTTTTGCCTGTTGGTCGATTAAAATTTGACGGGCGAGCCTTTCTTCCGATATTTGCTCTACAAGGATGGGATGGGGCAGCTACAATGCTTCGAAGCGGTGCCCAATTTCCCAAATAATCCCTTAACTTTAGGTCTTTAACTCGCGGCAATGGATAAATCTGATAGGTACAAAAGCAGACGGGTCAGCGTGCTCTTCCATCTCTCCGTTCTGACGTTGGTCGTCGTCCTGAACCCCCCAATTTGGTCACCATCGACGGCCTCGTCCTGTACGTTGTAACGAGGGTGTTTCCTCTTGTCGTGTTCTACGCCTGCTACTTCTGGCTGGTGCCTGCCTACCTGGCAAAGCGGCGGATACTTACCTTCCTTGCGCTGCTGCTGGTGCTGCTCAACGCCATAACCGTAGCGGGCTACCTCTCCATTGAGGTGGCCAACGATCTTTACGCCGGAAACCCTATCCATCTCTTCTATCGGTTGGATTTTCACCTCTCCGGCTTGCTCGCCATGACGGTGGCCGCCATCTTCGGCATCGCGTTCCGCTCCGTCTTCGGCTGGTACGAGGCGATGCAGACCCGGAGCCGGCTCGAAAAGGAGAAGCTGCAGAGCGAGCTGCTGCTGCTAAAGGCGCAGGTTAACCCGCACTTCCTGTTCAACACCCTTAATACGATCGACTACCTGATCTACGCCGATCAGCCAAAGGCGTCGGAGTCGCTCATCAAGCTCTCCTCGCTGCTGCGCTACGTGATCTACGAAACCGTGGGCGATCAGGTGCCCCTTCAAACCGAGATTGAGCAGATGAGGGCCTACGTCGACCTGCAGCGGCTGCGCTACGGCGACCTCTCCTCCGGCATCTGCACGGTTGCGGACGATCCTTCCGGCAAGATGGTCGCCCCGATGCTCTTTATGCCCTTCATCGAGAATGCCTTCAAGCACACCGACGAGGCCGGCATACGGAAGGGGATGGCCATCGGCTTCTTTGTTGGCGCGCAGAGCCTGGAGTTTACCTGCAAGAACCATATCTCGCTCAAGGACGATCGGCATGGCGGCGGGTTTGGCCTGGAGAACGTTCGGCGTCGCCTTCAGATGCAGTATCCCCATCGCCACGAGCTGGCCATCGATCAGTCCGCAGAAGTTTTCTCCGTCACCCTAAAGCTTACCCTGCAATGACCCTACGCTGCATCACCGTTGACGACGAGCCCTTCTCGCTGGCAAAGATTAACGGCTTCATCGCCCGCGTGCCCTACCTAACGCTGGTGGCGTCCTTCTCGTCCGCCATCGAGGTGCTTCCCTACGTTAAGCAGCACCCCGTGGAGCTGCTCTTTCTGGACATCCAGATGGAGAATCTCACGGGCATCGAGCTGCTGGAGATCCTCGACCCCAAGCCGGAGGTCATCCTCACCACCGCTCACGACCAGTACGCGCTCAAGGGCTACGAGCTTAACGTGAGCGACTACCTGCTGAAGCCCTACTCCTTCGAGCGCTTCCTCAAGGCAACCGAGAAGGTGCTCGGCAGGTTGGCGCCGGCGCCGGCAGAGCGGTGCATGGACGAGTTCATCTTCCTGAAAACCGAGTATAAGCTCGAGAAGGTGCGCTTCGACGAGATCCTGTACGTCGAAAGCCGGGGGGATTACATCTACGTGGTTACGCCTAGGGTGAAGGTCCTTACGCTGATGTCGCTGAAGGGCATGGCGGAGAAGCTGCCGCTCGACAGTTTTGTTCGGGTCCATAAGTCGTACATCGTTGCGGTTGATAAGATCGACGCCATCGAGCACGGTCGCGTTCACATCCGGGGCAGCGCCATCCCCATCGGCGACATGTACCGCGAGAAGCTCTGGCAGCGGCTCTCGCTTTGAAAAAGAAATCCCCCTGTCTGGGATCAAGCCCTGACAGGGGGAGCGCATTACGCCGATGTTTTTCTGCTTATGAATTTGGACGTTTAGAAGTATAGCGAGATCCCAATATTACTTCCAAAGGTTGATTGCTTGTGCTTAAACTCTTTGTCATCTGTATCTTTTAAGGACGACTTGGTGTACGACAAGCATAAATCTATGGAAACGTAATTTGACACAAAGTAGGCAACCCCACCTCCAATGTTTACGCCACAACCGTTTAAAGTCTGCTTGTATTCGGAGTTATACATTCCCGAAGGTGTTTTTGCCTTGTTGGTAACAGATTGAAGGCCTATGCTGAGCTGTGCGAATGGTCTAATCTTGCCATCAACCGGAAAGTAGTACATGGCAGTTGGTGCAATCAGCGTAGAGGTTGACTTATTATAGTTCTCATCATCAATCTCCGTTTTGGAGCTTGTTATGTTGAAGGATAAACCAATCGCCAAATTATCCATAATGAAATAGCCCGCTGAAGGGTTGAATGAAAATGTCTTAGTGTCATATTCGTTTAGTGTTTCTCCATCGTAAACGTTCTTTGTGTTGCTACTCAAGAACTGTAAGCCTGTACTTCCGGTAATGATGTAGTTTCCCTTCGAAGTTTGCCCGTAAGAGTTTATGGATGCTATTAATGCTCCAATCAAAAATCCTAATTTTACAGTACGTTTCATTGTATTTGTTATGCTTTCCCTACTCGTATGGCTTTTCGGTGTCGCCCCGTTTTTTTAGTGGTCTCTGGCTCCTCTTAATATTTTTCAGTATGATGTGTTGATAATTCTTATTGCGTTGTTTTTCCCTATACAGGCTTTAAACCTCGATCTGTGTGGCCGTATAGCCGTAGCGTTACTTCATTCCTAGGTGCTGCTTTAGCGTGTTGTTGTTCTTTGCCGTTACTAAACTTGTGATTTCGCTAGTCTGCCCTTTGCTTTTGTCGCTATTCTCGCAGTAGCTAGCCAGCAGTAGGGACACACCGTACTTTACCGCCGAATCATCTTTTGCTTTATTTTTATTTTCGAGCGCAAACTTAGTCATACAGGCCATATAAATACTAAGTATCGGTTGATTTTCTTCGCTCAGCTTGGCTATCGATTCGTCGATGCTAAACGAGTAGTCGCTAGTCTCCTTCATCCATCTGACAACCAGCTGTAGCGCCTTCAAGAGGTTCGCATCGTCGGTAACAAGCTTTATGGGGCTGCCCAAAAGGTAGCTCGCGCACTCGAGCACCAAGCCCTCGTTTCGGGCATAGTCCGCCTTTTAATTCAGCAGGATGCTATCCTGCTTCGAGTAATCCTGAGCGCTTGCTACACCCAGGCAGCCTACAAGCAGCAGGCTTAGGAACGCCGCTTTCATTTTCATAAGGTGATATTTATGGTTGTGTTAGCTCTACTCTAGCGCCTGCTTTCGGATGCTCAGCCCTGCTTCGCGCTTGTGTAGGGCTAGGAACTATTCTACTACTTTGGTGTGGCTCCCTGCGACAAGGGCTTTTCTCCTCCGCTCGTTAAGCTGATACCTTTGATCTGCGGCTACGGCTGATGGTAGCACGTAATCCCCTCCGTTGGAGGGGTGTAGGGGTGGGTTCTCTGCTGGTTGGCGATGCTGACATTCGTTCTTTCAGTATCGTCACCTGCGCAAGGGGGAGTTATTCCTTCCTTGGATATTCTGCACGACCTAGAATACACCACCGCTTGTCGGGCTATCCCGCTCACCTCTGCGGCTGCTTCCACTCCTGCCTCAGCAGGCTGTACACCTCGATGTCCGTAAACACGCCACCTACCAGCAGCTCGCCATCACGCTCAATACCCTCGAAGGTAAAGCCCAACCGCTGGGCGATGCTTCTGCTTCGGGCGTTGCCCACGGCGCACTTAATCTGTATACGGTTCATACCCATCTCGGCAAACGCGTAGCTCGCCAGCGCACCTACCGATTCCGTTACGATACCCTTTCCCTGGCACTCCTCAGCCAGCCAGTAGCCAACCTCCGTTTTCCTATTCAGCCTGTCGGTGCCCTTAAAGCCCACCAACCCGGCAAATTGTCCCCAGTAGCGGATGGTAAGCACCAGGTCTCGGCTCGCCTCCGGCGCCTCAATAACCGATCGGATGTACTGCTCCGAGTCTTCCACCTTCTGGGTGAAGTCTACGAACGGCAGCCACCTGCGTAGGTACTCCCTCTGGCTGTCTATCGTTGTAAAGATATCGGCTGCGTCCGATAGCACTAGAGGCTTTAGGTGTACCTCCTCGTTTACCTTTAGCGTTTCCATGTTTAGCGTCTATTTTCTTTTACTACAAATCGTGAAACCACACCGCAACGAAGGTGCGACAGCGAACCTTTTTGCCGTTGCGTGTTGCCGGCCTCCAGTACCCCTCCATTAGCCTAACCAGCCGGAGCGCCTCGGCATTAAAGCATCCGCATCCGGGAATCTCCCTTACGAAGCCGATGCTGCTCAGCCTTCCATCTGGCTCTACAACAAAGTTCAGGTACACCTTCCCCGTACAATCCTCTTCTTGGGGGTATCTTAGGTTGTCTCTGTAGAACTCGTTCAGCCTTTCCCTTTGCGTACCTCCCTTTTTGTAGGTGAACTCCGGCGCTGCTACCCGCGAGTCGAATATGGTATAGGCTGTGGTGTCGGGCAATGCCCCATGCCGAGCGGCTAGCAGGTTGGCTGAGCTAAGCAGCAGCGCAATTGCTGCCACCATGGGGCAGGCAGCCCTTGTGATATACTCGAAGTGCATGGCTTAGCGTTGTTTGCTGATTCTTACTTATGCTGATGATGGGTGATACCATGGGGACGGATGCTATGCACGTAGCGTGTACGCCACCGCTTGGCAGCTACGCCTCCCTACCCTCCACCAATCGCTGTGGCACCCGATGGCGCTACTGCGCCACCTCCGCCTTTTCGCCAAACTGCTCCTTGATCATCTCCTTCAGCTTCAGCTGCTGCTCGTAGCTCAGCTGCATCACCATGTCGTCAATCTGCAGGTCCTCCTCCTGTTTTAACCGTAGCTGCTGCAGCGGCACATCCTTGCTGGCGAAATCGCGGCTTGGCCTCCACTCCAGCAGGTCGTTGGGCGTGCAGCCCAGCTTCAGGCACATCGCCTCCAGGCTGCTCAGCCGCAGCTGCGACACCTGCAGGTTAACAATTCGGTGTACGGTGTTCTCCTTGTACCCCTTCTCCTTCAAAAACTTCCGGGGGTCGCGTACGCCCGCCGCTCTGAAAATTCTACTTAGGTTGAATACTAGCATATCGGTTAAGTATTTTAGGTTGCTTTTGCCGCCTCTCCGTACCGCCTTTGCGCGTCGCCTACCTGCTATGCGGATGCTGTAGGGCTGCATCTTTCTAGCAACCAATTTACAAAAAAAAGCAATTAGCTGTGGTTAGTATAAAATTATTTTTTGATGGATGCGCATCACCCCCTGCCCGATGCGCCGCACCTGCCGGGGCGATGGCATACCCCGCTGCCAGCCGGACGCATCCCTCCGCTGCCGATGGCAAACCTTGGGCTGGCGCCCTCCACGCTTCTGCTGGATGGGCATACCCGTCAGCTTCCGCGAGCATCCACGACGCTGCTGGCTACACCCTCTCGCTATCGAAGGTACACCATCCTCTTGCGTCCTTTATGCTTCTGGTTGATTTTGGTGGCTGCCCAGCCGCGCCTAGTAGGTTTGTGGTTGCGCCTGCGCATCTCGGGTTGGATGCCCCTGCATTTGCGGATGCTGATTGGCAGTTCGAGGTAGAGCTTATGCTACTCGTGGCTGCGCTCGGGTTGTGCGTAATGGATGTCTTTATCTTCGTGGCTGCGCTTTATAGTATCGCGGTGGATGTTTTTATCTTCGTGGCTGCGCTCGGGTTGTTTGGGGTGGATATTTATATGTTCGTGGCTGCGCTTTATAGTATCGTGGTGGATATCTTTATGTACATGGCTGCGCTCTGGGTGTTCGAGGTAGATGTCTTTATGTTCGTGGCTGCGCTCTGGGTGATCGAGGTGGATGTCTTTATGTTCGTGACTGCATTCTATTTGTTCGCGGTAGATGTTTTGAGCTGCTCGTTGGTACTTCTGCAATTCGATGATGTCGTCTTGCAGCACGTGGACGAGTTTTGGTTGTCCGAGGTAGGGTTTTTGCACCTCGTGGCTGCATTTGCGTTGTTCGTGACTGCGCTCTACAATAGCCAGCTGTAGCTCTTGTTGTTCGCGGCAGTAATCGAATAGCTCGACGAGTTGCTCTGTTTGTTCGAATAGGGGCTTGGTGATGTTCGGGTTGCGCTCGCTATGCTCGAAGGTGAGGTTGCTTAGCGCTGCGTTGTATCCAACAGCTTTCGCTTAGACTGTGCGCACCAGCCGCTTGGTACGCCTAACGCTGCTCCTGCTGCCGATGACCTTCTGCTGTTGTCCGCCACCTTTCGGCTAGCCCCCAACAGCAAGACGCAGGTGCCGATGCTCCGAGCCGTTGCCTCCAACTCCCCCTGCATCGATACCTGCGTCCTTACTCTTTATGGCTAGACCCAGCGCCTAGCTACTAGTATCTAACGTCTAGCATCTAAAATCTAATGTCTTGCGTCTATTATCTTGTGTCTTGTGTCTCTACCTCTTCACCACCTTCACCTCAAACAGTTTGGGCCAGTTCTTACCCGTCACGTAGATCTTGCCGGTGGCCTTGTGGTAGGCAATACCGTTGAGCACGTCGGTGCCCTCCTTGTAGTCCTCCTTGGGCAGCAGATTGCTGAAGTCGATATACCCCAGCACGCGTCCCGTCGCTGGGTCTATGCGGGCAATCTTATCCGTTTGGTAGATGTTGGCCCACAGCTCGCCGTCGATGTACTCCAGTTCGTTCAGCTCCTCCACCGGTCCCACGTTGTCGAACACCTCTATGCGGTTCTTCTCCGTCAGGTTGGCGGGGTCTATGATGCGGATGGCCCTGGTACCATCGCTCTGGAAGAGCATCTTTCCGTCGGTGGTCAGGCCCCATCCCTCACCGGCGTAGGTGAACTCGCTTATCTTTTTGAAGCTCTTCTTATCGTAAACGAAACCTCGCTGCTCCTGCCACGACAGCTGGTAGATCTTATCGCCCAGTATGGCGATACCCTCGCCAAACACCTGGTCGGGGAGAGGGAGGCTCTTTACCACCTGTCCGCTTTTCAGTTCAACGATGCGCAGGTCCGATATGCCCCGCTGACCCGTTCCTTCGTAGAGCGTATTCCCGTCGAAGGCGAGTCCCTGCGTGTAAGCGCGGGTGTCGTGTGGGTAGGTGGCAACAACGGTGTAGCGGTAGCTGGCCGGCTTGCTCGCCGACTTGATGCTCAGCGACAGATATCTCTCCGCAGCCACCGTTCCGCCCTTGTAGGCCTCAATAACGATGCGCTGGCGTCCCAACTTCATCCCCGCAGTGGCAATTGTTGCCGATGTCTCAAGCCCTTTCTGTATGCGCTTGTCGTTTAGCGATACCGTAATCGAATCTGGATTGGCAGCCTCTTTGGGTAGGGTAAACGACAGGGCAATTGCGTCGCCTTCCTTTATCATATCGCCTTCTTTATAGCGCGATACCTCAATTTGAGGCGCTGCCTTTATTGTTTCGCCGGCAGAGGTTGCCTCCTTCTTGGAGTCTCCGCTGCACGATATGAGCGATAGCGATAGCAGCGCTGCGTAAACCATGGGTTGGTATTTAGTCATTGTATTGTTATAGGAAAAATAGTTTTCTTCTCTTTTTAATGGGGATCATCTCGTCCGGGAAAATCATCTGAAACGTTTCTCCCCATCCCTGAAACGGAGGAACTGCCCTATCGTCGATGTAGAATCGGGCATCAATCTTTCGTGATGTCTCAACGTAGCCAGCTTCGTTGGGGTGATTTTGGTTCACCGCGTAGAATTCTACCCCGTTCTTTCGGCAGAACTCAACGGCTTCGTCGAGCAGCTCCCCCTCGCGGCAAGTCCACAGAATTAGTGCGCATCCTTTCTCCTGAAAAGCTTTAAGGGTTTCGAAGGCAAAGGGTAGCGGCTTGCCTATTTTGGGGTATCTGTTTTCTACAATTGTCCCGTCAAAATCTACTGCGATCCTGTACATTGTATGAGTGATATAGGGTCCGTTTTGGTGGTAAAGGTAGCATGTTTAGCATATTTCGCCAAAAGTTCTTTGGCATGCTTAGGGGAAACTTGCGCCTCGCCAGCTCTGCATGCAAATTCATAACGAAGCGTTGAGATATATATTGTATTCCTTGTATTTGAGGAATTACTAGTCGCGTCTAGCCATAGTTAAATAATCTAATATTTAAGAATCCTCAAATGTCGGTAATAGTGATTCTGAAAGGACCTAAGGAATTTAATTTACTTTTGCCCCAATAAGCAACACAAACACGTATAATGAACCAATCGGGTTTTATTAAGAATATCCCCAATAGCCTTACTTCGCTTAATCTTGTTTCGGGATGTATCGCAATTGCCTTCGCCTTTCATGGCATGCTATCCTACGCCGGCTACCTTATCCTAGTCGCTGCAGTGTTTGACTTCTTTGATGGCATGGTTGCCCGATCGCTAAAGGTTCATTCGCCCATAGGTAAGGAGCTCGACTCGCTTGCTGATGTGGTAAGCTTTGGCGTTGCTCCAACAATCATTCTGCTGGAGCTTATGGCAAAAGCGCTAATGCCACAGCAGGATGTTTTCTTGGGCTTCTTCGAGTCTTTCTCGAGTAGCGAATTGCCTCCGCTTACCAAGATCTTCATGTACCGCAATGTTATTGAGTTCGGTTTCTGGACTTACTTTTTCTTAGCAACCCCGCTGCTCATTGCAGTCTTCTCTGCACTACGTCTTGCTAAGTTCAATATCGATACCCGTCAGACAACCTCGTTTATTGGGTTGCCAACCCCTGCCAACGCAATATTTATCCTATCCCTCGGATTTATCTCCGAAAACGTAAAGAATCCTACCGTTCAGGGCATCATCATTCACCCAATGACGCTGTTCTTTGTTTCGGCGATTTTTTCGTACCTGCTTGTTTGCGAGATGCCAATGTTTGCGCTAAAGTTTAAGAGTTTTGGCATTAAGGATAATGCGCTCAAGTATGGCTTCATTGCGGTATCGCTTATCCTTATTGCGATCTTCAAACTGTATGCGCTGCCAATTGTAATCCTTCTTTACATCCTGGTGTCGTTTGTGGTATGGGTTGCCAGCCAGCTAAAGGCGAATAGCGATTTGAAGTACTAGGAGTCGTTAGCCTATTCTTTGCTGTAAACGCTCGACCATCAGCGCTACTGCTGGACATACAAATACGTTTTTATAGGTCAGGTTTAGAATTTGGTGCATGTTTACCCTGTCGGTATGCGGATATTCGCGGCATGCGCGTGGGCGCGACTCGTAGATGTTGCAGTACTTATCCTTCATCAGAAACGGACATGGCGTTTGATGGTAAACGTAGTCGTTGTCGCTGTCGATGTAAAGATGTTGTGCTACAACCTGAGATGGCTTTATGCGTAGATGCTTCGCCATTCGCGAAATGTCGTTATCGGTAACTATTGGGCTGATGGAGGAGCAGCAACCTGCGCAATCTAGGCAGTCTACTTCCTCAAATACCTCGTCGTGGAGTTCATGGAAAAGCTTATCGAGGTTCTTAAGTTTTTTCGCCTTTATCTTGCTGAAAAAATCCTTTATTCTATTCTGGTTATCCTTTGCTCTTGTGATAATTGCTGAAAGTTCTGGTGTCATAAGTTGGCACGAATTTTGGCGCAAAGAAATAAAATCTCAGAATATCTTCTATTTCACAACCTCTAAATAGGGCAACTATAATCTATTGGTCGAGGGTGGCATCGCTTTTTATCGTAGGTAACTTCTTTTATTTCCAGTGTATGTTAAAGTGAATTAAATGTATCTTTTTAATTTTTTATGAAATGTTTCTTTACTAATATTGAACCAAAATAATGTTTTACAGCAGATTTTTAAGGGAAAAAGTTGCCGTTGAACAGAACTTATGGCAATATAATCTGCATCAAACAACTAACGGACTTTAAAGTTAGGTTTACAAATATGAGGCATCACGAAATTGACCCCAAAGCGTATATCGAGAATGTCTACAGCGTATTTACCCACCTGTCTGACGAAGATAAGGAGGCAATTATGGCTAATACAACTTGGCATCGCTTTAAAAAAAGCGAGATTGTTTTTAAGGAAGGTGATAAGCCTACGGGTCTCATTGTTTTGGTTGCTGGTAAGGTAAAGATGTTTAAGGAGGGTGTTGGTGGTCGTGAGCAAATTATTCGTATGGCTAAGCCTAGCACCATGATTGGTTACAGAGCCCTTTTTGCCGATGAAAACTACATCTCGTCTATTCAGGCAATTGAGGAGAGCATAATTTGCATTATCGATAAGGCTACGCTCTACAAGATTATGCGCTCGAATATCGATATGACCCTCGCGCTGCTAAAGGTTGTTGCTTCGGAACTTGGTTTTTCCACTAACAGAACCGTTACGCTTACCCAAAAGCATATTCGTGGGCGTCTTGCCGAATCGTTGGTATTCCTTAAGGAAACATACGGTTTCGAGGATGATGGTGGAACGCTTAAGGTTTACCTGTCGCGTGAGGATTTGGCGAGCCTGTCGAATATGACAACGTCTAATGCAATCAGAACCCTTTCGAGCTTCGCTGCCGAGGATCTTATTCACCTCGATGGACGCCGAATCAAGATTCTTGATTTGAAAAAGTTAGAACGAATTAGCGATTTAGGATAAAATGAAAGAGACCACCATAGGGTGGTCTTTTTTTGCTTATTCCTGAATGTAGATGCGCTTTACGCGCCTTGATATTCCTGTCAGTATCTCGTACGGGATGGTTCCAATCCATGATGCGATATCCATTATGGTTGGGTTCTCGCCAAAGATGGTTACCTCATCGCCCTCGTGAGCATCAATATCTGTTATGTCGATCATGCAGGTGTCCATGCAGATGTTGCCGATGATTGGAGCCAACTCGCCTTTCACCATAATCTTTCCAACGCCATTGCTTAGCCTTCTGTTAAGCCCATCGGCGTAGCCAATAGGGATGGTGGCAATACGCTTAGGCGTCTCCACCTTGCCCTTTCGTCCATAGCCTACCGATTCGTGAGGTGGAATGTCCTTGGTTTGAACTATTGTGGAGCGTAGGGTGCTTACCATTTCGAGCTTAGCCTGGTTGGCTGCGCTTACCCCGTAAAGACCAATGCCCAACCGTACCATGTCGAATTCTGCACTTGGGAAGCGTTCTATCCCTGCGGAGTTAAGGATGTGGCGGTTGATATGGTACCCCAGCTTATCGATTATCCGCGATGAAAGCCGGCTGAAGAGGGCTATCTGCTGGTTGGTGAAATCGTCGTGGATAGCCTCGTCGCTTGCGGCAAGGTGCGAGAATATGCTCGATATCCTTAGCTGCTCGTCGTCCTTTAGGAAGGAAATTAGCTCGTCGATGTCCTCTTCGATGAAGCCAAGGCGGTGCATGCCGGTGTCGAGCTTAACGTGGATTGGGTAGCTGGTGACGCCAGCCCTGACAGCGGCATCCCTAAAGCGGGTGAGGGCGGTTCTGCTGTATATTTCGGGCTCTAGGTTGTAGCTAATCATGAGGTCGAACGAGCCGGGTTCGGCGTTGAGCACGATGATGGGCATGGTGATGCCAGCCTCGCGTAGTTCCACCCCTTCGTCGGCAAAGGCTACGGCAAGGTAGTCGATCCGCTGGTACTGCAGCATGCTGGCGATCTCGTAGAAGCCGCTGCCGTACGAGAATGCTTTGACCATTGCCACAAACTTGGTGGTGGGCTTAACCAGCGAGCGGAAGTAGTTGAGGTTGTTGACCAGCGCGTTGAGGTTGATCTCTAGTACCGTCTGGTGTATTTGGCGCTCGAGCTGGCGCGATATGCGCTCGAACTGGAAGCTGCGGCTCCCTTTTAGAAGGATCGCCTCGTTGGCAAAATCCTCCTTGTGGTAGGAGTGCAGAAAGTCGTCGGTGCTGGTGAAGAAGCGCTTCTCGATGCCCGTAAATAGCGACTCATTGGCGCTAATGGCGGTGCCGATGCCGATGATCTTATCCACATGCTTTTCCTTAACCAGCCTGGCAACCTCGCTGTAGAGCTCCTGGTTGCTTTTGCCGCTCTGGAAGATATCTGAAAGGATAAGCGTTCGCTTGCTAAACTTTTGGTTGTTGAGCAGGTTCAGCGCGATGGTTAGCGAGCTGATGTCGGAGTTGTAGCTATCGTTGATGATGGTACAGCTGTTTATGCCCTCCTTCTGCTCGAGGCGCATGGCTACGGGGATGAGCTTCTTTACGCGCTCCTCGATAAACTCTGGCGTAAAGCCAAGGACGAGCAGCAGCGAGATGCTGTGCATGGCATTCTCCACCGAGGCATCATCAGTAAAGGGGATTTCAGCCGTGAAGGTCTCCTGCGCGTAGCAGAGCGTTAGCTTCGTGTGCTTGTCCACCTCCTTGCCCAGGATGGTAAGCGACGCATCCTTTGAGGTTCCCCATGTGAATAGTTGCTTGCCCTTGAGCGGGATGTTGTGCACCTCCTCGTTGATAAGGCTATTGTCGAGCTGGTAGATGATTACCTTGGAATGCTCGAAGAGCTCCAGCTTCTCCTGTAGCTTCTCCCGTAAGGTGCTAAAGTTCTCCTGATGCGCGGCGCCGATGTTGGTGATGATGCCGATATCGGGAGTCAGGATGTGCTCGAGGCGGTGCATCTCGGAGGGTTTGGATATGCCAGCTTCGAAGATGGCTACGTCGTTTTCGGGGCTCATGAGCCACACCGAGAGCGGAACGCCAACCTGCGAGTTGTAGCTGCGCGGGCTGCGCACCACCTTCTTCTCGCCGTGCATCAGCTGGGTGGCCCACTCCTTAACCACCGTTTTGCCGTTGCTGCCGGTGACGCCTACCACGGGGTAGCTGAAGCGCCTGCGGTGGAAGGCGGCCAGCGACTGCAGCGCGTCGAGCGTATTATCGACAAAGATGAAGCTGGCGTCGGCGAACTTGCTGATGTCGGGGAGCGCTTTTTGAACTACCACAAAGCTGCGGATGCCCTTTTGGTAGAGTTCGGAGATAAACTTGTGCCCATCGTGGTGAATGCCCTGTATGGCAAAGAAGATGGAGTCGTTGGGAGATGCGGCGCTTCGGCTATCTATTATAAGGTGGCTTACCGTGGCATCCGGATTACCCACCAGCTTGCCGCTAACGGCAAGGGTGATATCCTTTAACGTGTAATTTGGCATGCTGTAAATAGTATCAAGTGTCAGGATACCAGATTTTGGATCAAGTATCACGGCACTGTTAATCTCCTAGGAGAAGTTAAACGGGAATAGGCGGAAGGAATAGAACGCTGATTTTACTGGTATAGCCGATGTTCACAGATCTTCGTTCAGTGCTGCTTGGTTTAGTGCTCCATTCAACCAGCGCTGTCATTGGCTCCGCCGAGCGGGTACTGCTCGGGGCTGTGACAAGCACGGGGATGGCGCATTGGGTGTCATCATTCTCCTAACAAATCGACATTGGATTGTTCTCTGTGACCTCGGCGTATCCGTGCCTCGGTGTTGAATATCTACCGCCTTACCGCTTCGAATCGTTGTTCGCCTTGTTGAAGCAGGAGCGGCAAAGAGGCTCGTAGGAGTCTTTTTCGCCCAAAACCACCAGCTTATCGTTCACAACGGTTCTATGCGAATACTGAGCTAAGTTACCGCATTTCATGCAAACGGCATGAACTTTTGTGACATATTCTGCCGTTGCCATCAGCGAGGGGATTGGCCCGAAGGGCTTTCCCTTGTAGTCCATGTCCAGTCCGGCAACGATTACGCGGATACCCTGGTTGGCGAGGTTGTTGCAGACGTCGATAAGGCCCATGTCGAAGAATTGCGCCTCGTCGATGCCCACCACGTCCACGTCGCCGCAGAGGAGTAGGATGTTGCCCGAGCCGGACACGGGGGTGGAGCGGATGGCGTTCGAATCGTGCGAAACTACCTCGCTGGTGGAGTAGCGGACATCAACTTCGGGCTTGAAGATCTCGACCCGCTGGTTGGCAAATTTGGCTCGCTTCAGGCGGCGGATAAGCTCCTCGGTTTTACCCGAAAACATCGATCCGCACACCACCTCTATCCATCCTTTTGAGGCCCTACCGTTTAACGATTTTTCCAGAAACATATACTGCTCGTACCTTTTATATAACTACTTTTACAAAAGTATTATTTTTTGATTCCTTTTTACTGATAAATAGAAGATACCCCAATGAACTTGCCAACAATTTCATCCGAGCTGAAGCTGCTTTTAACGCTGGTGGACCAATGGAAGTCGAGCAATAAAATCCCCGATATCGAGCGCGAGATTGCTTTAGATAAGCTGAAAATGGTATACGCCCAGCTGAAGGAGTTCACCCAGCCCGCCGATAGCTTTACGGCGAGCTACGAGCGGCCGCAGGCTGGCGCGGCAGCAGGCAGCAGCAGCCTTTGCGGGGTCTTCTACGAGATTCAGGAAGAGGTGGCGGAGAGGCTCGAGCCAATGCCTGCCGTTAAGGCGCAGCCCGCTTCCGGCATCGAGGAGCTGGTTATCCCCGACTTCCCGTTGCTGACCGGAAGGCCTAAGGAGGCCGACGAGCAGCCTGCCCGGCTCACCGTTGAGGAGGCATCGCCCATCCTCAAGTCGATATCGAGCATTGCCGATGCCATCAACAGCAGCGCAAGGCCCGCCGAGGTGAGGACCGAGCCCCAAGCAGCGCCTGCGGCTAAACGGCCTAGCCCGGTAGCCGAGCCGGTACGGGTGGAGGAGCCGGTTGCCCCAACCCCCAAAGCGGAGAGCCCCCGATTGGGCGAGGCCGCCGAAGTCCGGAAGCCATTCGTGAAGGAGCCGGTAGCGCCCAGCCGACAGCCCGATGTGGCGCCGAAGCCCCAGGGTAAGCCCGTGGAGGATATCCGAAAGGCCATCAGCTTTAACGATAAGTTCTTCCTGATTAAGGAGCTGTTTAAGGGCGACGCCCACGCCTATGAGGCAACCATCACCCAGCTGAACTCCTTCGAAACGCTCGACGAGGCGCTGATCTACATCCAGGAAAACTACCGCTGGGATGCCTCATCGACGGCCGCCCTGCTGATTGTTGACCTGCTGCAGCGGAAGTTCATCTAGGGAGAAGTAAAGAGGAATTTATTCGGAAGATGCTACTTCAGAAGCTAGACGAGGCTATAGGAATAATTGCTGCAACGATCATTCAACGTAGATTATCCCCTCCCTTGGAGGGGCAGGGGTGGGTTTAAAAGCTGCCCAACGTGGAAATGCATCGAAGCTGTAGTGAACGACCCCTGTCAGGGGTGCACACCTTAAGTTGTCAGAAGAATCTAGCGTCTATTATCTAAAATCATAATCAGCGAATGTCAAAGCTCTACATAGTTCCAACGCCCATTGGGAACCTCGAGGATATGACCCTGCGGGCCATTAACGTGCTGAAAAGCGCCGACGTGGTGCTGGCCGAGGATACCCGCAAGTCGGCCATCTTGCTGAAGCATTACAGCATTCAGGCCAAGCTGCAGAGCCACCACAAGTTTAACGAGCACAAAACCGTGGATATGGTGGCCGACCTGATCGGCGCCGGCCAGTCGGTTGCCCTAGTCTCCGATGCTGGCACGCCCGGCATCTCCGACCCCGGCTTTCTGCTGGTGCGCACCTGCCTGGAGCGCGGCATAGAGGTGGAGTGCCTGCCCGGCGCAACGGCCTTTGTGCCCGCGCTGGTAAACAGCGGCCTGCCCTGCGACAAGTTCGTGTTCGAGGGATTTCTGCCCCAGAAGAAGGGGCGTCAAACCAGGCTCGAGAAGATGGCTACCGAAGATCGTACCATCGTCTTTTACGAGTCGCCCCACCGCCTGGTGAAGACGCTCACCCAGCTGGCCGAGCACATGGGCCCCGACCGTAGGGCCTCCGTTTCGCGCGAGCTCACCAAGCTCTACGAGGAGAACGCCCGCGGCACCCTTGCCGAGCTCATCGCCCACTTTAGCGCCAAGGAGGTGAAGGGCGAGATCGTCATCATCGTGGAGGGCGTCACCCAAAAGGAGACCAAGAAGCGGAACAAGTACCGCAACGACGAGGACGAGGACTACAACTCGGAGGAGTGGGTGGAGAAGAATGAAGAATGAAAATCTGAAAGCATGAAAATATGAAAAATGCCGATCTGTGTAGGGTCGGCATTTTTTGGTTACTGGTAGGCTAAACTTGTTTCGCTTTAACAGTTTGAACAAAGCTTTCAAGAGTTAGAATCTTGCTCCTGTAGTCTTTTGGGAAAAAGTTTAGAAATTGATTGGGGACGACTAGGCAAACGTCATATTTATACATTTCATCGAGCTGGTTCTTCGAAATGCCCTGTTGTAGTGTAAACAGGTGTTTTGTTTTAATCTTATCGGCTTCATTCAGTATTTGCCTCCACCGATCTTTGCAGGTTGTTTTAGCGGCTAGCAGAATTAATTTGTTGCCGTCAAACCTTGAGTTGTGGTATGCTTCAACGCTTGGGAATAGAAAGTCTGGTTTCTTGTTACCTTCAGTGACCGCTTGGGTGCTGAAGGATAGCTCGAATCTGTTGAAGATCTCTGATAGGTGATGCTCTAGGGATTTGCCTGCTCTGCTTTTTCTCCTGTTTAGAATGGTGTTGGCTACATCAATTAGCTCCTCTACAGAGGAGAAGGGAGACGTAATTCTACCTGAATAGCGATTGTTCTCAAACGCTTTGAACAGCCTATATTCAGCATCAATCCAGCTTAGCAGCGATTCATCCGGTTTGCTTTTTATTTGAGTAGGTGTTGTTTGGTAAGCATTAATAAAGCAGGTTCGGGCTTGTGTCGCTAAGTCAAAGGTCGATGGGAATTCGGATTGGACGGATTGTATGTACTGCCGAAAGCAATTGGAGAGGATGTCATCGGGCGATAGTATGGGGCTTTTGTTGATGAGCTCGCCTATGGAGGTTGGCGTTAAGCCGAAGAATGCGAGGAATTCGTCGATGTCGATGTCGGCGCTTAGAACAAAGGCCTGGAGGTAATCCTCTTGAACTTTGGTGATGATTAGCAGGTCTCCTACATTATCTTCTGTTAGAAACGGGAAACCCTTCCCAAACCTTGTTAGGCGATACTCATTTCTAGTTCCGACACCATAGTAAATGGCGCGGCTTTGGGTCTCAAAGTCATCCTGCCATTTTATGGTGATGAATTTATCGAGGTTTGATCCTTTTACCCCAGGCTTTTCGAAAAAAAGCGGCCTCGCCTTTTTTGAAATATGGAAACCTGCTTGATGGGCACCGGTTGCACCGGTATCATTGGCGGTAATATACTTGGCAAACGATAGGTCATTCCTCTGGACCGCCTGAATCGCTTTTTCTACTATCCCTTCCATTTTTTTCTACTATTTCGTGTATAATTTTTTCTCCTACGGTTTGCATTAGGGGTACAACCACCGAGTTGCCGAACTGGCGGTAGGCTTGGTTGTCCGAAACGGGTATTTTAAAATTTTTCGGGTAGCCCTGTAGTCGGGCGCATTCGCGGGGGGTAAGCCTTCTTGGGTTCATTCCATCTTGGGGGATGAGGATTTCTGCACCATCCTTGTAGTACCTGGCAGACATGGTTCGGGCGATGCCTTCCATGTCGACAAGGCCAAACCCAAAGCCGTTCCCTTTAGCCTTGTGCTTTAAGGCATAGCTCTGAAGGTAATCCCACAGCTTATTCGATAAGGTGTACTTGCTTTCGACGATGTCCTCTAGGATATTCTTTATCTGCTTCGGATCGTTGGGCATCTCGGGGAACTGGAACGATTCATTTCCATGGAAGACGTTGTTGTCGAAGCCAACGATAAGGATTCTCTCCCGATTTTGGGGAACAAAATGCTTCCCGTTCAACACTTGGTAGTGAACGGTGTAGTTTAGCTCCTTTAGGGCGCCTTTAATCACCTCAAAGGTCTTTCCCCTGTCGTGGGATACCAGGTTCTTTACATTTTCGAGCAGGAATGCTTTGGGGCGTTTGTGCTCGATAATTCTGACGATGTCGAAGAATAGCGTTCCCTGGGTTTTGTCCTTAAAGCCGTGCTCTCTTCCGAGCGCATTCTTCTTGCTTACGCCTGCAATGGAGAAGGGCTGGCATGGGAATCCCCCGATGAGGATGTCATGGTCGGGTATCGTTGACTCGTCGATTTTGGTGATGTCGCCAAAGGGGACTTCCCCGAAGTTGGCCTCGTAGGTTTTCTGCGAGTACTTGTTCCACTCGCTCGAAAACACGCACCTGCCTCCGAGATTCTGAAAGGCAATCCTAAAGCCTCCAATCCCGGCAAAGAGGTCAATGAACTTGAACTTAGGATTGGCAGGTGGGGGGAATGGGACGTCAAATACAAGGGGTATTCTTGCTTGCTCAACGTCGGTGCATACGGATAGGATGTCGTTCTCCAGGTACTCCTTGGCTTTTACCTTAAAAGAAGAGGCCTCTTCCGTGTTGTAATTCTGCCAGTAGTGCGTTACGCTGGCATAGCCATCGTTAAGGTGCTTGTCGACGTTAATCTTAAGCTCTTCTTTTACTTTGCTGTAGGTTGGCATGTTGTTGTAAAAAAATACCTCGCAAGGTAGTCTATTTTCTAAATACTTCTGCTGCTTGTAGGCTAGCCGATGGGCATTTGGTGCAACATCGGCCTCCTATAGGCCTCGCACCCCCTTGCCGAGGCCTCGTGAGGCCTCCCCGAGGCCTGCGTTGCCCTCGTCGAGGGGGCGTGAGGCCTAACGGAGGGGTCGCATGCCCTCCTTGAGGGGTCACAAGGCCTATTTGAGGGGTCGTGAGGCCTCATCGAGGGGTTGCAAGGCCTACTTGAGGGGTCGTGAGGCCTCATCGAGGGGTTGCAAGGCCTACTTGAGGGATCGTGAGGCCTCCTTGAGGGGTTGCGTGGCCTCTTCGAGGGGGCGCGACCCTTGCTTTAGGGGGTCGTGACCCCTTTGGGGTATGGCGCGGAGCAAAAAAAGGAGGGTGTACCCTCCTTTTTGGTGCTGTACCGCTACTTGGTAGGCGGTTTTGTCGTAGCCTTCGCCTTCTGTCCGGGGAAGCGCGTGCGTAAATCCTCGTAGATGGTTTGCGCCCCGGGAGCGTTGCGCTTGGCGGCTTCCTTTACCGAGTTGTAGTAGGCCAGCGCCACCTCCATAGCCTCGAAGCCAGCCTGCATGGCCGTATCGTTCAACGAATCGGTGAGGATGTTGCTCACCCTAAGCATCTGATTGATGTTTGACCACAAGCTAAAGTCGCGGTTGGCTTCAACTTTGTTGATGTACGATGGTAGATACTCTGGGTTGGTTCCGATGTAGTCGTACGTTTTCGTGGCAAACGAAATCGATTTTTCGCCAAGGTGCGTGCCCGAAAGGCGCTCTTCGGGAGTTAGGCTGATGAGCCAAGGGTACTTGGCCTTGATGGCCTCGATGTCCTTCTTGAAGTCCGCCATCATCAGGTCGGTGATTTCTGCTGAAACCTTGTTGTTCATAGTAAAATAGATTTGTTTGTTGTGTCAGGTTTTAAAAATAGCGTATCGGCATCAAAATTAGCAGATGTTGGCTTACGAAGGCATTTGTTAGCAGCAATTAAGCTATAAAATGTAAATTCTAGGCTGTTTTTTCGGATTCTACCGCTCCTCGGCCAGCTCGTTGCAGGCTAGGGTGGCCGCCACCTCCGAGAGGATGGAGGCGAAGCCGGCCAGCGCCAAGCCGACGAACGGAATGGTGGTAAGCAGCATGTACCCGGCGCCCAGCCCAACGGCGGCGCCCCTGTGGCGCCTCACCAGGGCGATGCTCTGGCGCACTGTGTAGCGGCGGCGCTCCAGCGTGTAGTCCATAAACGCGAAGCCGTAGTAGTAGGCGGCCACCCCGAACAGGACAAAGGGTACCAGAAAGCCTACCGCCGGGATGAGCCCCACCAGGAATAGCGCCGCGGTAAGGCCAACCTCTACGGCAAGGTTGCGCAGGGCGATGCGGATGCCGCGAACGATGTCGCTCAGGAGCTCGCCCAGGCGGAAGGGGTAGCTGCGGCCGGTGAGGTGCGCCTCCACCCGCTCGGAGATGTAGGCCAGCAGCGGCGATAGGAGTATCAGCAGCACCGTGCCCCCGACGTACACCATCACGAAGAACAGCGATAGCCATACGATGAAGGCCGATAGCGTGCGGATCAGGCCGGCTAGCCAGCCGTTGCCCATCGAGAAGGGAATGATATCTCGAAACCAGTCCGTCGCATGGGCTGTGAGGTGGTAGGCCAGATTGCCGCCCACCCAAAGGTTGAGCAGCAGGATCAGCAGCGGAACGGCAAATACCCAGCCCAGCTTGCAGGCGGATATGGTACGAAACGATTGGGCGTAGCCGCGGAACGCGAGGCCAAGCCCGGCAAAAAAGTGTCTCATCAGGTTGGTTAGGTTTTGGAGGGGTTACTTCTTGTGCGTGCCGTCGCAGAGCGGCATGTGCTGCGAGCGGCCGCACCCGCAGATCTTTACCAGGTTATCCGTTACCGGCAGCTTTGCCCCCGAGGAGTCAACGAGCTCGAAGCAGCCCTCGATGCGGATGGGCCCCCGCCCGTTGATGGTGACGGTGGCCGCAGGCTCGGCCGCTTTCTTTTGGTCTTCCATGAGATGGTGGATGTAAGATATTAGACGTTAGATGTTAGATTTTTGATGCTAGATGTTGGGCGCAGGCTCTTGCTGCACCCGACTCGCGGCTTACCCTTCGAACCCAACCTTAAAGTGGGAGCCATCGCAGAAGGGCATGCCTCCGCTCTGGCCGCAGCGGCAGAACGAGGCCATCTGCAGGCGCTTCATCTCCTTGCCGTCGGGCCCAACGATGCGGAACGAGCCCGACACCAGCAGCGGCCCGTTGCGCATGATACGGGCGCAAACCGGGTCGGGCTTCGGCAGGCGGGCGAACTCCACCTCCAGGCTCTCCATGTCGCGCTCCACCTTGGGCGATGTCTCGGCATCGTTCTTCGCCCCATCGTTCCAGCTGAAGGTGAGGGCGCGGGTGGGGCAGCGGTTGACGATATCGATGATGGCCTCGGTGGAGGCACCGCTCATATCTACCCATGGTCGCTTGCGGGGGTTAAACACCGCGAATAGCTCGGTGAAGCAGATGGAGGCGTGTACGCATTCCGCTGGGCGCCAGTACACGGTGATCTCGCCGTTGGTATACTTTCGATTATCCTTATCCATTTTGATCGTATTTAATATTAGATAGGAATAGCTTGTGGCTGAGCCAACCAAATTACTCAACAATTACTACTTTTACAACGTTTAAAGTGCAGATCCGAGTAGCGGAACATTTTAGCGAAGAGAGACGTAAACGAGCGAGTTATGGGAAAGCGTGTTTTAAGGATATCGATGCTGCTGGTGATGCTGCTGGGCGCCAAGGTGGGCCTAGCGCAGGACGACTCGTTTACCATCCCCAACAAGGTGGTGGTCGATGGCGATACGCTGGCCAACCTCACCATCGGCAAGATCTACATCTTCCCCTGGCATAAGTTCAAGAAGCACCGCGACGAGGAGAAGTACCGCCGCCTGATCCTCAACCTGAAGAAGGTGTACCCCTACGCCATCATGGCCCGCGACATGCTGATGAGCATGGAGGCCGACGTAGCCAAAATAAAGGGCAAAAAGGAGCGCGAGAAGTACATTAAGGATGCCGAGGATAGGCTCCGAGCCCAGTTCGAGGCGCCGCTCAAGCACCTCTCCATCTCGCAGGGCAAGCTGCTCCTCAAGCTCATCGACCGCGAAACGGGCCGCACCTCCTACAGCATCGTCAAGGAGCTGCGCGGCACCTTCTCGGCCTTCTGCTGGCAGTCGCTGGCGCGGCTGTTCGGGTCGAACATGAAGTCGACCTTCGACGAGAATGGCGAGGACAAGTACCTGAACCGCCTAATCCTGATGTACGAAAACGGGCAGCTCTACGACGTATAGCATACCGAAAAAGGTGAGCCGAAACGCTCGCCTCTTTTATTTCTACTCGAAGCGGTAGCCCTTAAGCCGTAGCGCCTCCTCGAAGATGGTTGGCGCAATGGGGCGGCCATTCTTGGTTAAAACGGCAAACACCTTTGCCTTAATGGCCGGCTTCCCGTCGGCTTTTTTTATGATATCCTGGTTGAAGACAAATCGGACGTTCCCCTCCTTGTGCATGGTGAGCTTAACCGTAAAGCGGTCGTCGGGGCGCAGCGACTGCTTGTAGTCCATCTCCACCCGTATCACCACCGCATCGATACCCTCGTTGTGCAGCTGGGCGAAGTTGAGGCCAACCTCCTGCAAAAACTGGTGGCGGCAGTGCTCGAGGTAGTTCTGGTAAACGGCGTTGTTTACAATCCCCTGAATGTCGCACTCGTAGTCGCGCACCTGCATCTCTAGCTCGTAAACCTGATCCATATCGTCATTAAGTTATTTGGGCAAAAGTAGCATTTATTGGGCGAGTAGGGGAGAATTTCGCTTTTAGGGTTTTAGTATGATGGTTGACTTTCTATACCAAATGGGATGGGGCAAAAAGTGTATTTTTCAGAAGCAAATGTGTTGATAGGAACTACTTCTGCACTATTGGAACTGGTTATCCTCCCGCTTGGCGGGAGGTAGGGGTGGGTTAGGAACGCAAAGACTAGCAATGGTTATTTAAACGAGAAAACTCACCTTGCATATTCTTCGATATGCGAGCAGCCTCAATAGGGATAACAAAAAAAGCCCTGACGGTATCGAGTACCGTCAGGGCTGCCTAGTAAGTATGAATGGAGCAGTATGCTCTACTTCTTTTCCACACCCTTCATGATTACATCAACCTCGTTCTTTTGGGCAAATAGCTTTGCCGCAAACTCCTTGATGTCGTTGGTGGTGATGGCCTTGATCTTGGCATCGTAACCGTTTTGGTTGTCGATTCCCAAGGTGTAGTAGGTGTCAATCGCATCTAGCCAGTGGCCGTTGTCGCGTTGAGCCTCGGTGTAGTTCTTAAGCATGTACTCCTTCACCTTGTTCAGGTTCTCGGCCGAAGGGCCGTCCTTTATTAGCTCGTCGAGACCAGCCTTTGCCTTTGCCGAAAGACGATCAACCTGCTTAGGATCGGTGTCGAATCTAATCCTAAAGGTGTACGAGCCGTAGGGGTAGCGGCTAACGTTTCCGCCTACCTGTACGCCGTAGGTTCCGCCCTCGTCTTCTCTGATCGTTTTGGTGTAAACGATGTTCATGATCTGGCTAAGGATGCTCATCTTAATTCTGTTGTCCACGCTGTAGTCAACCTTTCCGGTGTAGGTGGCCGATACGGTAGCCTTAGGCGTTTTCATCTCCTTTTCGAAGATGTTCTTGTACTCGCCCTTGCGAGGGTACATCTTCACATCGCGGAAGGTTTCCTTCTTGCCATTGCCAGGAAGCGAGGCGATGTACTGCTCAACCATTGGCTTCAGCGTTTTCTCGTCGATGTTGCCCACGAAGGTAAAGGTGAAGTCGCCGATATTGGCAAAGCGTTGCTTGTAGATCTCTAGGCAGCGGGCGTAGTCGATCTTATCCATCATGGCGGCGGTCATACGCTGCGCACGGGGATGCTTTCCGTAAAGAGCGGCGGTAACCGAGTCGCTGAATGCGACCATGGGCTGAGCCTCCATGTTGGCCAACATGGCCTTCGTGCGCGATACGAACGATTGGAATGCTTCGTTGTCGGTACGTGGTGCGGTTACGGTAAGGTAGGTGAGCTGCATCATGGTCTCAAGGTCTTTGGGCGAGCAGCTGCCGTTAAGCCCTTCCATTTCGGTACCCACCGAGGCCGAAACTTCAGCTTTCTTGCCGGCAAGCATCTTAGGAAGGTCAATAGCGCTGAAGCTGCCAATACCGCCAAGCGCTATAACATCGTTTAGGGCCTTAAGGTTGGTGGCCTCCTTGTCGTCAACCAACGAGTTACCCCCCATCGACGTGGCGGTAAACATGATTTCGTCTTCCTTAAAGTCGGTTTTCTTTACCAGCACCTTGGCGCCGTTCGAAAGGGTCCAGATGGTTTCGCCAAACTTAGCTCCCTTTTCTTCCTTAACCACTTTGCCGGCTTTTGGAAGAACTTTAATAAGGGGCTCGTTGGAAACCTTATCCACGTAGGCGGTTACGTTTTCGGTACGTGCCTTGTTAAAGATGGCAACGGCCTCCTCCTTGGTTGGGTAGGTGATGCCGTCCTTTTGTGGGCCATTGATGGCGATAACCACATTCTTTTCTCCAATAATCTCGGCGGCATACTTGTTAACCTGCTCTAGAGGGAGCATCTTGCTAACCTGTTGGAAAATGGTGTACTCTGTTTCGATGCCAGGGATTGGGGAGTCGCTAATGAAGTTTTCGAGGTACTGGTTTACGTAGTATCTATTCTTCTGCTTCTCGCGATCCTTAAACTCGTTCTCCACCTTGCGGAGGAAGTTGCTCTTGGCTCTCTCGTACTCGCCTGCGGTGAATCCGAACTTGCGAACGCGCTCGGCTTCGTTAGCTAGGGTAGCAAGTGCAGCGGCCGTTTTGCCGGTCTTGGCTAGGGCAACGGTGCTAAAGGCATCTTTGGTATTCGATATCATGAATTTGCCGTCGTTGCAGCCAGCATAGGCGAATGGAGCATCTGCCTTTTGGCCGAGTTCTTCGAGACGGGAGTTGAGCATATTCTGTGTTAGCTCGCTTAGGTAGTAGTTCATTAGGCCAGCAACGGTTGGGCGTAGCTCCTTAGGCATCAAGTCGCGCTTGTACATTACGCGGATAATTTCTTGTGGAGCCTCGGGGTCGGTTGCGATGCTTACGATTGGGGCATCGTTATCCTTAACCTCGAATTCTGTACGCTCGGCGGGATTAACGGGCTTTGCAATGTCGGCAAACATGCTCTTGAGCTTGGCCTCCACCTTATCCACGTCAATATCTCCGACAATAACGAGCCCTTGAAGGTCTGGACGATACCACTTGTGGTAGTAGTCCTTAATCTCCTGGTACTTGAAATTGTCAATCACCGACATTAACCCGATAGGGGAACGTTTGGCGTACTGCCCATCGCCGTAAACATCGGCAAACATCTTTTCCGACATGCGGGATTGTGCATTGTTACGGGTTCTCCACTCCTCGTGGATCACACCGCGTTCTGCGTCAATTTCCTTATCCTCTAACGAGATAAAACTCGACCAGTCGTGAAGGATAAGCAGGCAGCTGTCTAGCGAACCTTCGCGGGTTACAGGTGCGTTGTTAATGTTGTAAATAGTTTGGTCCCATCCTGTAGCGGCATTTAGGTTGGCTCCAAACTTAACGCCGATTGTCTCTAGGTAGTTAGGCATCTTTTTACCTGGGAAGTTCTTGGTTCCGTTAAAGGCCATATGCTCTAGGAAGTGGGCTAGCCCACGTTGGCTCTCTTCCTCAAGGATAGAACCTACCTTTTGGGCGATGTAGAAGTCGGCCTGCCCCTTTGGCTCCGCGTTGTGGCGGATGTAGTAGGTGAGGCCATTGTCTAGCTTACCTACACGAACCTTAGGGTCGGTGGGCAGCGTTGGCATCTGCTGTGCTAGCGCAGGTAGGCATAAAAGGGCTACCATTAAAAGCACTAAGCTGGTTTTTCTCATAAAAAATACTTGTTTGTTAATGTTGAATGTGCGATCACTTTACTCAGGTTGATACTCTAGGATGTCGCCAGGCTGGCAGTCGAGCTCCTTGCAGAGTGCTTCCAACGTGCTAAAGCGAATGGCTTTGGCTTTACCTGTTTTTAGGATGGAGAGATTTGCTTGGGTAATCCCCACCCTGTCGGCCAGGTCGCCTAGCGATATCTTTCGCTTTGCCATAACGACATCGAGGTTAACTACAATTGGCATTATTAGATGGTTAATTCTTGCTCTTCGCGGATACGGTTGGCTACTACCAGCACTTCGGCAAATACCAGCAGCATTAGGCCTACAATGGTTTTAGTGTACGATATGTTGGCTACCATCTCGTAGCCATTTATGGTAACAATGGATTTTAAGTAGTAGAGGTATACATATTGTGATGCGATGGCTATTACGCCTTTGGCTATTAGGAGTAGGCCAATCGTTCGGATGCGGATAATGTTGTTGCGGGTAAGCACTTCGCCCCGGCTGAGCGAATTGGTGATCTTCCAGATGAGTATGATCAGCCACACCAGAATTGCAAGAGCGGTAACGCTCATTACAATGTCGAGGATTATCCTTACGGTTGAGGTTGGGCTATTGTAGAGGGTTATGCTTGCGTTCGAAATGGTAACGAATACTTTGGAGCTGTTGTTGGTGCTTGCCGGAAATTCCTGAAAATCGGCCGTTGGGCGTAGTGACACAAAGTAGTAGTCGCCAGATACATTCTGCTTCTCGTAAGCCTTATCCGAATAGCTGGTGTCGTTAAATAGGCGGATGAAGTTGTCCGAGAATGAGAAGATGAGCAGCAGCGCAATGGCGACATTTAGTACTCGAACCCGTATCAGCAGATTTTTATCCATAAACAATATAAATTTATCGAAATACAGGGCGTAAATATATTGTTTTTTTTGGCTATCCCTTGGCTTTGCTCTTTTTTTCGATAGCCGGAAAATGTATTGCGGGCTATATAGCAAAAGCCCCGGCGAAATCACTTCCGTCGGGGCTTGCCCTAATAATATATGCTTAATATGGATGTTTACTATTTCTTTTCAACGCCATTCATGACAACGTCAATTTCATTCTTCTGTGCAAGTAGTTTTGCGGTGAATTCCTTGATGTCGTTTGTGGTGATGGCCTTAACCTTTGCGTCGAAGCCGTTCTGCTTATCGATACCCCAGGTGTTGTATTCGTCGATGGCGCCTAACCAGTGGCTGTTGGTGCGTTGTGCTTCGCCGTAGTTCTTAAGCATGTACTCCTTCGTCTTGTTGAGGTCGGCTTCCGAAGGACCATTCTTAAGGATATCGTCTAGCCCTTGCTTTACCTTGCCAATCATCTTGTCGGTTAGCTGAGGGTTGGTGTCGAAGTAAACGTAGAGGCTGAAGTTGCCGTAGGGGTAGTTGCCGATGTTTCCGCCAACTTCAACGCCGTAGGTAGCACCTTCCTCCTCGCGGATGGTCTTGGTGTAGATGATGTCCATGATCTGGTCGAGCATGCTCATCTTAATTTTGTTCTCTACGGTGTAGTCGATCTTGCCGTTGTAGTTGACGAAGATGGAGGCCTTAGCTGTTTTCAGTTCCTTGTCGAACTTGTTCTTGAATTCTCCTTGGCGAGGATACATCTTTACATCGCGGAAGCTCTCCTTCTTATTCTTTGGGTTGCCGGGTAGCGATGCAATGTACTGCTCTACCATTGGCTTAAGCGCCTTTTCGTCGATGTTACCCACAAAGGTGAAGGTGAAATCGTCCATGTTAGCAAAGCGCTGCTTGTAGATCTCCATGATGCGTGGGTAGCTAATCTTGTCTATGTCGGCAACCGTTAGGCGCTGCGCGCGAGGGTTCTTTCCGTAGCGTGCAATGGTAATGGTGTCGCTGAAGGCAACCATTGGCTCGGCTTCCATGCTGGTAAGGGCAGCCTTGGTACGTGAAACGAACGATTGGAATGCTTCGTTGTCCATGCGGGGAGCTGTAACGGTGAGGTAGGTAAGCTGCATCATAGACTCTAGGTCTTTGGGCGAGCATTGGCCATTCAAGCCTTCGCTCTTGTTGTCGATGTCGGCGGCAACTTTGGCCTTTTTGCCGGCAAGCATCTTAGGAAGGTCGGTTGCGCTGAAGTTGCCCACGCCACCAACGCCAATAACGTCGTTTATGGCCTTAATGTTGATGACATCCTTGTCGTCAAGCAGCGAGGTACCTCCTTTTGAGGTGGCGGTGAATAGAATTTCGTCCTCCTTAAAGTCTGTTTTCTTTACGAAAACCTTAGCGCCATTCGAAAGCGTCCAAATGGTTTCGCCGAACTTGGTTCCCTTTTCCTCTTTTACCACCTTGCCAGGCTTAGGAAGGCTCTTGATGAGGGGCTCGTTCGATACCTTATCCTCGTAAGCAGTAATGTTCTCGGAGCGAGCCTTGTTGAAGGCTGCCACTACCTCTTCGTTGGTTGGGTAGGTTATGCCGTCCTTCTTGGGTCCGCTGATGGTGATAACTACATTCTTCTCGCTGATAATCTCGGCAGCAAACTTGTTCACCTGCTCTACTGGTAGCATCTTGCAAACCTGTTGGAAAAGGTTGTACTCGGTTTCGATTCCGGGGATAGGGGTTTCGTTGAGGAAGTTCTCGAGACATTCATTAACGTAGTAGTCGTTTTTCTGCTTCTCGCGATCCTTAAACTGATTCTCTAGGTTGCGAAGGAAGTCGCTCTTTGCTCTTTCGTACTCGCTGGCGGTAAAACCAAACTTGCGAACTCTTTCCGACTCTTTGGTAATTGCAGTGAGGGCATCGATAGCCTTGCCTTCCGAGCTTCCGGCATAAACCATAAAGGCATCCTTTGTATTGGCTACGTAGAATTTACCATCTTGGCTTCCAGCATAGGTAAATGGAGGGTTAGCCTTTTGCAAGATCTCCTCGAAGCGCGAATTCAGCATTTTTTGTGTTACCTGGCTTAGATAGCTGGTGATAAGATTAGCGGCAGTTGGGCGGAGCTCCTTAGGCAGTAGGTCGCGCTTAAACATCAGCAGAATTTGGGTCTCGCTGGCTTCTGGATCGGTTGCTATGCTCACAATAGGAGCCTCGTTGTCCTTTATCTCGAACTGGGTACGCTCGGCAGGGTTAACGGGCTTTGCAATATCGGCAAACATGCTCTTGAGCTTAGCTTCTACCTTATCGACATCAATATCTCCTACAATAACGAGCCCTTGTAGGTCTGGACGGTACCACTTGTGGTAGTAGTCTTTTAGCTCCTGGTACTTGAAGTTGTCAACTACCGACATTAAACCAACTGGGAGACGCTTAGCGTACTGGCTTTCGCCATAAATATCGGCGAAGGTCTTGTCTATGATACGAATCTGTGCATTGTTACGGGTTCTCCACTCCTCGTGAATAACGCCGCGCTCTGCATCAATCTCCTTTTCCTCTAACGAGATAAAATTCGACCAGTCGTGAAGGATCAGCAGGCAGCTATCAACAATGCCTTCGCGAGTTACAGGGGCGTTGGCAATGTTGTAGACCGTTTGGTCGTACCCTGTAGCGGCGTTTAGGTTGGCTCCAAACTTAACGCCGATCTTTTCCAGGTAGTTGATCATGTTTTTGCCTGGGAAGTTCTTGGTTCCGTTGAAGGACATGTGCTCTAGGAAGTGAGCGAGCCCACGTTGATTCTCCTCTTCAAGAATAGAACCCACCTTTTGGGCAATGTAAAAGTCTGCCTGTCCCTTTGGCTCCGCGTTGTGGCGGATGTAGTAGGTGAGGCCGTTGTCTAGCTTGCCCACGCGAACCTTTGGATCGGTTGGCATCGGTGGCATTTGCTGCGCAAGCGCAGGCAGGCTCAAGAGCGCCACCATTAAAAGCAACAAGATGTTTTTCTTCATAAGAATTGCTTGTTTGTTAGTATTAGTTGAACTATTAGATCACTCAGTTTGAAATTCTAGTATGTCGGCAGGTTGGCATCCCAGCTCTTTGCATAGCGCCTCCAAGGTGCTAAAGCGTATGGCCTTAGCCTTGCCCGTTTTAAGGATAGAGAGGTTAGCCTGCGTAATTCCCACCTTCTCGGCCAACTCGCCCAGAGAGACCTTACGCTTTGCCATCACCACATCGAGGTTAACTATAATTGGCATATCAGATGGTTAATTCTTGTTCTTCCTTAATCCGGTTGGCTACGGCCAGTATTTCGGCAAATACCAGCAGCATTAGCCCAATCACAATTTGGGTGCACGAGAGGTCGACAACCATCTCGTAGCCCTTTACCTGTGCCACCGACCTTAAGTAGTGCAAGTCGACATACTGCGAGGCGATAGATACGGCCTCCTTGGCGATGAGCAGGATGCCGATTGCCCTTAGGTGCTTTATGTTGCGGCGCGTAAGCAAGTTGCCCCAGTTGAGCGAAACTGTTATCTTCCAGATGAGGATGATAAGCCAGACAACTATGCCTAGGGTAAGCACTACCATAGCTGCATCGGATATCTCCTTTCCCAGAGACTTCTGATTTTTATGGAGAACAACCGTGGCTTCTGTAATGGTGGCTAGCGCCTCGGAGCCGTTGTTGGTCTCTGCCTTAAGCTCGCTTTTTGGGGTTAAGGGGCGTAGCGACACGAAGTAGAGCTCTGTTGAAACGTTTTTTTGCTTACCGCCTTCTGCTGCGCGAACCCCCTCCTTAAAACCGCGAACGAAGTCGGTCGATAGTGGGGCAATTAGCAGTAGCGCAATTACCACATTTAGCAAACGTACCCGTATCAGCAGCTTCTTATCCATAAACGATACTTATTTATCGAATTTCGATATGCAAACATATTACAATATTTTTGTTTTTCAAGAAATAATTACTGTTTTTCGATAAATAATTTTGGTTGTATTGCTGATAATATCTTACATGTTGCTGTTCGATAATGTCTTAAACTGATGTGGGTATTCCTCTACGGGTAGCATCTCCTTTTTTTGATGGCTAGTTTTCAATACATATTCTTTATACCGCCTACCGTTTTCTTTATAAAATCCTTATGAACTCAGCCATACTTTTGATGTTGAAACTAAGTGTGATTTAAATTGAATGAAAAATGAAAGTGGCTGACGTATTTGAGATAATCCTGTTTGTAGGGCTTCTCGTTGGGTTTGCTCCCCTTTTAGGGAGATATATGGCTAAGGTTTTTACTGGAGAAAGGCACCTTCTATCACCTGTTTTTGGTTGGTTGGAGCGTGGTACCTACAGAGCTATAGGTGTAAACTCATCTGAGGAGACGAATTGGAAATCGTACCTTGCAGGACTGCTTCTTTTTAATGTTGCGGGTTTTATCTTCCTTTTCCTTCTGCTGATGTGCCAAGGTATGCTGCCCCTAAATCCGCAGCATCTGCCGAACCTAGGAGCCGCGCTGGCATTTAACACCGCCGTAAGCTTTGTTACCAACACCAACTGGCAGTCGTATGGAGGCGAGAATACCCTCAGCTACCTATCGCAGATGCTAGGTTTGGGTGTTCAGAATTTTGTAAGCGCTGCTACCGGCTTCACAGTTATCCTAGCACTTACCAGGGGTCTTGCCCGTAAGTCCACCGATAAGCTGGGAAACTTCTGGGTCGATTTAACCCGTAGCACCATTTACGTGCTTCTTCCATTGTCCATTTTATTTTCTATAGTACTGGTTTCGGAAGGGGTGGTGCAAAATTTTCACAGCTACACAACGGTTCAAACGCTTGAGGGGGCACACCAGCTTATTCCTCAAGGTCCTGCTGCCTCGCAGATTGCCATTAAGCAGCTTGGCTCTAATGGTGGTGGTTTCTTTAATGCCAATAGCGCTCATCCATTCGAGAATCCAACCCCTTTCACCAATCTTTTGGAAATGCTTTCCATTCTTTTGCTTGCTGCTGCACTCCCCTTTACCTATGGGAAAATGGTTGGCAACGTCAGGCAGGGGCGCATTATCTTTTACGTAATGCTCTTTCTGATGCTAGTGGGGTTGGGTGCATCTCTTTACTCGGAGTACTCCACCCATGCAGCGCTTGGCTCCCTGATGGAGGGCAAGGAGACCCGCTTGGGAATAACCAACAGCATTCTGTGGTCGGTTACCACCACTAACGCATCAAGCGGTAGCGTTAACGCCATGATGGATAGCCTTTCGCCGCTGTCGGGAATGGTTTCGATGGTAAACATGATGCTTGGTGAGGTAATCTTTGGCGGTGTGGGAGCCGGGATGTACGGTATGCTGGTATTTGTTCTTCTTACGGTATTCATTGCAGGGCTTATGGTGGGGCGTACTCCCGAATATTTGGGTAAGAAGATAGATGCCTACGACATAAAAATGGCTATGATAGCGGTGTTGGCTCCCAACTTTGTGGTGCTAGTTTTCTCGGCCATTGCCGTAAGCCTTCCCGAAGGGCTATCGAGCCTTAACAACAGCGGACCGCACGGCTTCTCGGAGATTCTTTACGCCTTTACCTCGGCAGCAGGAAATAATGGAAGCGCTTTTGGAGGTTTAAACGCCAACACACCTTTCTACAATATTATGATTGGTGTTGGGATGCTTATTGGTCGCTTTGGGATCATCATTCCGGTGATGGCCATAGCCGGCAATCTAGCACAGAAGAAGATTACCCCACCATCGGCAGGCACGTTTAAAACCGATAACATCCTTTTTGCAGGCTTGCTGATTTGCGTAATCCTTATTGTAGGCGGGCTTACCTTTTTCCCAGCCCTTGCCTTAGGTCCAATTGTAGAGCATTTGCTTATGAATGCTGGGGTAACCTTCTAAATCCTTAGATCATTATGAAAAAGAAAAAAAATAAGCTGTTCAGCAAGAAGCTGGTAAAGGAAGCGCTAATCGATTCCTTTGTCAAGCTGAACCCCAAGCATCAGATCAAGAACCCTGTAATTTTTATTGTAGAGCTGGGGGCATTAGTTACCACAGGAATCGTTCTTTACGAAATTTTTGGCGGATCATACTCCAACTTTAACCTTCAGATATCCATCTGGCTGTGGTTTACCGTCCTCTTCGCCAACTTCTCGGAGGCAATTGCCGAGGGCAGGGGTAAGGCGCAAGCCGAGAGCTTGCGTAAGAACCGTACCGAAACCAAGGCCAACCTCTACGATGGACGCGGAAAGACTACCGTAATTAATGCCACCGAGCTCAGAAGGGGCGATTTGGTAGTTTGCCAGGCTGGCGATATTATCCCAAGCGATGGTGAGGTCATCGAAGGTATTGCCAGCGTCGACGAATCGGCCATAACGGGTGAGTCGGCTCCTGTTATCCGCGAAAGCGGTGGCGACCGTAGCGCAGTGACGGGTGGCACCAAGGTAATTAGCGATAGAGTCGTTATTAAAATCACCGCCGAGCAGGGCGACACCTTTATCGACCGTATGATCTCGCTGGTTGAGGGTGCCAGCCGACAGAAAACGCCTAACGAAATTGCGCTGTCCATTCTCCTAATTGGGCTGACCATCATTTTCGTGCTTGCGGTGGTTACTTTACCTGCCTTCTTTAGCTACGGATTAAAGCAATCTGGCTTAGCTGCTAGCAGCAACCTTTCCATTCCGGTGCTGATTGCCCTTTTGGTATGCCTGATCCCAACCACCATTGGTGGACTGCTTAGCGCAATTGGTATTAGCGGCATGGACAGACTTCTGCGCCGCAATGTAATAGCCACCAGCGGTAGAGCAATAGAGGCTGCGGGTGACGTGGATGTTTTGCTGCTCGACAAAACGGGAACCATCACCTTAGGAAACCGTATGGCAACCGAGTTTATCGCTGCAGAGGGTATAACCAGCGAGGAGTTGGCTATTGCAGCGCAGCTATCCTCCCTTTCCGACGAAACACCCGAAGGACGATCCATCGTGGTGCTTGCCAAGGAAGCGTATGGGCTTAGAACCCAGAATATCCATGCCAACGACATCTCCTTTATCCCTTTTACGGCTCAATCGCGCATGAGCGGCGTCGATATCCGAAATGCAGATGGCACCATTAGCTCCATCCGTAAAGGGTCGGCGCAGGCAATAAAAAAGTACGTGCATAACAACGATGGATTTATCCCCAAAGCCGTTGAAGACGTGGTGGAGGAGCTTGCCCGCAAGGGAGCAACCCCTTTAGTGGTTGCCGAGAATAACCGAATCCTTGGAGTGGTACACCTAAAGGATATTGTAAAGGGTGGAATTAAGCAGCGCTTTGCCCAGCTGCGCTCAATGGGCATTCGAACCGTAATGGTAACGGGCGACAACGCTCTTACCGCTGCTGCCATAGCTGCCGAAGCGGGTGTCGATGACTTTATGGCCGAGGCAAAGCCCGAGGATAAGCTCGCGCGTATTCGTGAGGAGCAGGCAAACGGTCGGTTGGTGGGCATGATTGGTGATGGAACCAACGACGCTCCTGCGTTGGCCCAATCCGATGTTGGTATAGCCATGAATAGCGGTACGCAAGCTGCCCGCGAGGCTGGAAACATGGTAGACTTGGATAGCAACCCCACCAAACTTATCGAGGTGGTGGAGGTTGGCAAGCAGCTGCTCATGACGCGCGGTGCGCTAACCACCTTTAGCATTGCCAACGACGTGTCGAAGTACTTTGCCATTATTCCCGCCATTACAACCATACTCTACGCCCGTTATGGTGCGGCGGGGCCGCTCTCGGCGCTTAACATCATGCATTTGGCAACGCCCGAAAGCGCCATACTAAGTGCGGTGATCTTTAATGCCATCATTATTATCCTTCTGATACCGCTTGCGCTACGTGGGGTAACCTACCGTCCGATGTCGGCGAACGCCATCCTTGCCCGTAACATCCTTATCTACGGTTTGGGAGGCTTGGTTGTCCCTTTTATCGGCATTAAGGTGATTGATATGTTGATTGGGATGTTTTAGAGAAGAAGTTATTTCAGTAGTTAAGCGAAGGTAAACGGATAGGGACGCTAAAGAGTATGCACAACTTGTATCATCGCTCGTTATCCCCTCCTTAGGAGGGGTTAGGTGGTGGGTTGAAAAGTTTGGAAGGTTAGACTAACCATTGTAAAAAACAAATTGGGGCGTGATACATATAAAACATGGAGGTAGGAGTGTTTATTCTGCGGCTAAACCCACCCCAACCCCTCCCGAGGAGGGGATAAAGGTGCAAGAAACATCGTAGTAGCGATGATAACAAACGGGTCTGACCTATAGCCCCGCAGGGGCGTAATCCAAAAGCCTAGGGTGTAGCCCTAGGCAAACAAGACAAGGCATTTCCTTGTCTTTACCAAAAAACAGAACGAGGTTATATTGAAATAGAAGAACATCATGAAGCACCAAACCATAATCGCCATTAGGGCAATACTATTTTTCACCGTCTTAACGGGGATTGCCTACCCCTTACTGGTAACGGGAGTTGCCCAGCTGGTTTTTAAGGACAGGGCAAATGGCAGCATCGTTTACCAAAATGGGAAACCTGTAGGTTCAATCCTAATCGGGCAGTCCTTTACCAGCGACAAATACTTTTGGTCTCGCCCTTCGGCGGTCGACTACAATTCGGCGCTTTCTGGAGCCTCGAATTTTGGACCTACAAGCGCAAAGCTGCGCAAGCAGATCGAGGAGCGCCGCCAAAGCTTCATCCGACGAAATGGATTGCCCGAAAATGCCGTTGTGCCTGCCGAAATGGTTACCTCGTCGGGCAGCGGGCTCGATCCACACATCTCGCCAGAGGCTGCAATGCTACAGCTCGATCGTGTGGCAAAAGCGCGAGGCTTCAACAGCCAGCAGCGGCAAAAGGTAGCCGAGCTTATCCATCTTATATCGGTTGGGCATAATCAGGTAATACTTGGTGATGCTCGGATAAATGTTTTTGAGCTAAATTTGAAGATTAACCAGCTGCAATGAACGAGCAAAACAACCATAGACCGAATCCCGATGAGCTTCTATCCCTATTAAGAATGGAGGAAGAGAAGAGCAAGCGGGGAAAGCTGAAAATTTTCTTTGGGATGTGTGCCGGAGTGGGTAAAACATACTCCATGCTTAAGGCTGCAGCCGTCGATAAGGCTAAAGGGGTAGATCTTGTTGCTGGCTACGTTGAAACGCACAACCGAAAAGAGACTAAGGAGCTGGTAGACGGTTTCGAGGTTATTCCCAGAAAGGAAACGGAGTATAAGGGAACCTACGTGCAGGAGATGGACATCGATGCCATCCTTGCCCGGAAACCCGAAATCGTTTTAGTCGACGAGCTTGCCCATACCAACGCTCCCGGTAGCCGTCACATCAAGCGCTACCAGGATGTACAGGAGATTCTGGATAACGGAATAAACGTTTACACCACCCTAAACGTGCAGCATCTCGAAAGTAGAGCCGATACTGTAGCTCAAATTACGGGCATTGTAATTCGCGAGACCCTTCCCGACGAGATTTTTGAAAAAGCTGACGAGGTAGAGCTGGTTGATATTACCACCAACGAGCTCCTACAGCGCTTGGCAGAGGGTAAGGTGTATGCCGAGGAGCGTTCGCGCGAGGCTTTACTCAACTTTTTTAGGGAAGGAAATATTACAGCTCTTCGCGAAATGTCGCTGCGCATTGTTGCCGACCGGGTAGATAAGCAGCTGCGCGACTACATGCAGCTCAAGCGCATTCGAGGGCCTTGGAAATCGGGGCTGCACCTTATGGTGGTAATCGGTCCTGGCCTCAACTCGGCTAAGCTGCTTCGTTGGGCTAAGAATCTCTCCTATACCATGCAGGCGAGCCTGTTGGCGCTCTATATAGAGACGCCTAAGCCGCTTTCTGAGGAGCAAAACGAGCAGCTTGCCAAAAATATAGCTCTTGCCAGGCAGCTGGGCGCCGAGGTTATGACTGCCTCCGACCGCGACATCGTTAAAGCCATCCTTTCGGTAGCCGTAAAGGAGAACATCACCCATATTATTGTTGGGAAACCTCGGCTGCGCAACCTTTTCTCGCTGCTGCAGCTCGGCAACTTCGTTCAGCGGCTCATTAAGAATAGCGGGAACATCGACGTTTACGTTTTGGGCTCCGATCTGTCAAGCGATAACTCCTACAGCCGCTACATTACGTTTCCGTCGTACAGCTCAAAGCCGTTTCAGTACCTGATATCGGTTATTGCCATTATTCTGCCATCCATCCTGATGTTTCATTTAAGCCCCACCATTGGCTATCAGGTGGTGTCGCTGGTTCTGATGCTGGTGGTGGCTCTCTTAGCAACCGTTATGGGGATTGGTCCAATACTGCTGGCGGCTATACTCAGCACGCTTATCTGGGACTACTTCTTTATCCCCCCTCACTTCACGCTTCACATCGATAAGCCCGAAGATGGGCTGATGTGCATCATGTTCTTTTTCATTGCGCTGATAAACGGGGTGCTCACGGCACGCGTGCGCAGGCAGGAACGCCTTACCAAGGAGCGCGAGGAGCGTACCAACGCCCTCTTCATGCTTACCAAGGAGCTGTCGCTGGCTACCAACCTCGACGAGGTGCTCAACGCTTCGCGCCGAAGCATTAAGAAGTACTTCGACCTCGACGTCATCTTTATTTTACAGGATGGACAGAATAAGCTGCAGGAGTACAACGCCCTAACCGATAACGAGTATAGTGTTGCCAGCTGGAGCTACCGCTACTGCAAGAAGGCGGGCAAGTTTACCGATACTTTGCCATCGTCCAAGCATACCTACTACCCTCTATTTGGTGCCACGCTGAAGACGGGGGTGGTTGCCATTACCTTATCCTCGCGGCTAAAGGGCGATAAGGATGTTTTTTGGGATACCTACCTTACCCAAATCTCCAACGCCATCGAGCGGGAGTTCCTTAACAAGATGGCGCGCCGTGCCCAGCTGCTCAACGAGTCGGACATGCTCTACAAAACGCTTTTCAACTCCATCTCGCACGAGTTCCGCATTCCCGTAGCCACCATTTTGGGCTCCTCCGATGCCCTCATCAACCAGGAGTACCCCAACGAAATCCGCAGGGAGTTTTACGGCGAGATATACACCGCTGCCGAACGGCTCAACCGCCTTATCGAGAACCTGCTCAACATGTCCAGGCTCGAGTCGGGGCATATCACCCCCCACATGGACTGGTGCGACGTAAACGACATCGTTAACGAGGCGCTAAAAAATCTCAAAAAGGAGGTCAGCCCCTTTGTAATGGATGTTATCATTCCATCCGACACCCCAATGGTGAAGCTCGACTTTGGGCTAACCGAGCAGATACTCCACAACCTGGTGTACAACGCCACCCAGCATGCCTTGCCGGGCTCCAACATCCGCATAAAAATCTTTTACGATAACCAAACCATCACCATGCAGGTTATGGATCGCGGATCAGGTTTTGCGGATGCCGACATTGCCCATATCTTTGATAAGTTCTACCGCGTAGAGGGATCGAAGCCCGGAGGAATGGGGCTTGGGCTTTCTATTGTAAAGGGATTTGTTGAGGCGCAGGGCGGAACCATTCTCGTGGAAAACCGAACCAACGGTGGCGCACGCTTTACCATTAAAATACCAACTCAGGCACCCGAGATAGAGCTTGAGTAATCATTCAACGCTATGGATATTAAGGACACCATTCTTATTATTGATGACGAGGTGCAAATTAGGCGCCTTTTGGAGATCACGCTATCGGCCAACGGCTATTGCATTGCCGAAGCAGTCAATGCGAAGGATGGCATGGTTGCTGCCGCCTCGCACACGCCTGCCCTCATCATTCTCGATCTGGGGTTGCCCGATATGGATGGGCAGCTGGTCCTAGCCAAGCTGCGCGAGTGGTACCAAAAGCCCATTATTATCCTTTCGGCACGCAGCTCGGAGGGTGATATTGTTGCTGCCCTCGATGCCGGAGCCAACGACTACCTTACCAAACCATTTCGCAACAACGAGCTGCTTGCCCGCATCCGTTCGTGCATCCGTTTTAGCGTTGCAAAGGAGGTCTCGCCTATCCTCAAGTTTGGCACGCTTGCCTTAGACCTCAGCAGCCACATCGTAAAAAAAGGTGACGAGCTGCTAAAGCTAACCTCTACCGAGTACAACCTGCTTTCGCTGCTGGCCAAGAATGCCGGAAAGGTGCTAACCCACCAGCAGATCCTACGTGAGGTGTGGGGACAGGGTTACATCAACCAGAACCAGTACCTGCGGGTCTTCGTCGGACAGCTGAGGAAGAAGGTGGAGGATGATCCGGCGCATCCAACCCTTATAAAAACCGAATCGGGCATTGGGTATCGCTTTGCGGAGGAGGTGTAAGTAGCGACACCCTTCTTGATACGACTTTCACCTGTATCGACTATGGTAAGTATTACAGAAATAGCGCGAAGGTTACGGCGAGAGGCAATTACTACCGAAAAGGAGATGTGGACGCTGGTTCGCAACAGACGATTTTATGGCTACAAGATACTTCGGCAGCACCCAATAATTTATGAGTACGAAGTAAAGCGAGCCAGATTCTTTGTTGCCGACTTCTACTGCGCTGCCTCGAATCTGGTGATTGAGATAGATGGTAAAATTCATGACTACAGCGAGGAGCATGACTACAACCGTGATTTAATCTGCAACGAATTGGGGTTGACCGTGCTCAGAATTAAGAATGAAGAATTCGCAGATGTTGAGCGCGTTAAGATGAAGCTACTCGCTGCTCTTCAAAACAAGTAATATTCTTTTACAACTCACCCCTCATTCCCCTCTCTAAGACAGGCAGGTGCGATGCTGCTTTGTGGAAGTTTACTTCTACGAATTGGTCTATTGTACAAAGGGAAGTTTGTCTCAAAGATGGGAAGATTTTCTTTTACGACTCACCCCTCATTCCCCTCTCTAAGACAGGCAGGTGCGAGGTTACTTTGTGGAAACTTAGTTCTACTTGTTGATCTATTGGATAGCGTGGAGCCTGTCTCAAAGAGGGGAAGGTGCTTCGTGGAATGGTTGTAGGTATTCTGGTAGTTTGTTTTCTGAAATGTTATACTGACAACCGCTTCTTTTACGACTCATCCCTCATTCCCCTCTCTAAGACAGGCTGGTGCAATATTGTTTTGTGGAAACTTAATTCTACTTGTTGATCTATTGGATAGCGTTGAGCCTGTCTCAAAGAGGGGAAGGTGCTTCGAAGAATGGCTGTAGGGGTTATAGTAACTAAATTATTATAGTGAGAACATCACATAAGCGCACTTCCCCCTCTTTTTATCAGCCATAGCAGATTGCTGAAGGTTTAGGAAAAGTCCAAATGCTGATAAAGAGAGGGGGAGAAAGGGGGTGAGTTGAAAAAGGCTGGTGCAATATTGTTTTGCGAAAGTTTACTTCTACGAATTGGTCTATTGTACAAAGGGAAGTTTGTCTCAAGGAGGGGAAGGTTTTCCTTTATGACTCACCCCTCATTCCCCTCTCTAAGACAGGCTTGAACAATATTGCTTTGTGGAAGATTAGTTCTACTTGTTCATCTGTAGGACAGAGTTGGGCCTGTATTAAAGAGGGGAAGGTGCTTCGAAGAGAGGTTGTAGAAAGGATAAAAAGTTATAGAATAAACGAAAAACCTACATAAGCGTACTTCCCCCTCTTTTTATCAGCCATATCTGAAGACTTCAGGTTTAGTGAAAGCCTGCTGGCTGATAAAGAGAGGGGGAGAAAGGGGGTGAGTTGAAAAAGGCAGAAGCAACATTGCTTTGCATAAGCTTACTTCTACTTGCCAATCTATTAAATACCTCAATGCCTACATCAAAGAGAAAAAGTTTTCCTTTATATCAGCCCATGCCCCTTCTGTAATACGTTGCCGGTATTTAGAAACCCAAATCCTTTCTGGAAACGTGCAGCTAAGCTAACGAAACTATATTCTAAGCGGCTTCCATCATTAGCTAAATGCACCCAACGTTAAGCTAGCATGGTGCAGCCATTTGCGAAAGACTGCTGGACTGCCACTAGCTTTAAGCAAAGCTATTCGAATGCCTACCAACCATTGTCGAAAGGCAGGGAAGCCTATTTTAAAGAGGTGCGAGCCTCTTCTAAAGATCGGAAACGGGATTTTAAGCTCAATTTGACTCTTTTTGCCCTTAAAACATGCTCAATAACATAAAAATGCCACTTGCGCGGTGAAAATTGGATTTTGTAAATTTACGTTAGCTGAAGAAGGGTTAACAGATCAAACAGCCAAATACCGTAAATCAGCCGCCAATCAGGATTGGCAGATATCCTGAACAAACCGCTCATAAGCAAATTAATGTTCTTCTCATGAAAGAAACGAAAAGGACTTATGCCATGCCGGATAACGACATGCTAACGAGCTGCAAAACGCTGGTGACTCATGCCCGCGAAGACTTTGCGGAGCTCAAGAAGGTTGATCCAACTTTAACCATCGCAATGGTTGACAAGTGGGATGCTGACGTGAATAGTGGGTTAGAAGACTTCTCGAGCTTGCAAACAAGGAGTAGCATTTCGATTGCAACGCAACAGGTGGCTACCCTAATGGAGGAATGCAAGGATACGATTCAGCTGCTCTACTTTCATGTCGAGCAGGAGTTTGTTGAAAACCCTTCCATCATCCTCGATTTTGGGAAGCGCGGCGCCGAAAAGGCAAAGAAGAATGCTGAAAAGATGATAAGCCTGCTCAGCTTGGTTATCTGTACCTACGAGAAGCCTGAAATTAACGCAAGACTAAAGCTGCGTTTCGCGGCTGACTTTAAGGAGACCTTAACCTCTTTGAAGAAGAGGCTAACCGATGCGCACGTACAGCAATCGCTGGCCAAGAGCAGCCAACCTGCCGAGACCGAGAGCCGGATACTTCGGTATAATGCCATTTGGGCGTTTACGCGCAAGCTAAGCGAAACCGCAAAGATTGCCTTCCGTAACAGCTACGCCAAGCAGCAGCAGTACAATCTTTACGATGTCCCTGCGGCAAAAAAGGAGGCCGAAGATCCTAAGAAGGAAAAGCCTTTGGATAGTGTAGAGGAGTAGGCTCTTTTTTTTGACTTTTTTTCTCAATTAGGATAGAAATTAGCCATGAATTAACCCCCAATACCGAGAGCGCTTGGTGTTGGGGGTGCTTTTTGTGAAGCTATCGATTAAAGGAGACCTTCATTTTAAGCATCATACATCCCTGCCCGATATCTTCGGCAAAAAAATCGGGTTTCCAACCATGCTGCCTGAAGCATTCTACGGAGCTGGCGCAGCTTTTATCAAAGGCATAGCATATTCCAGGCTCTACGCGTTGGCCTATTGGGCTTATGATGTTCGATTCAATCCATTCTAGCCCAATATATGCCCCATTCTTCGGGAATGGAATGCTATACTTGCTCACATTAACAGAGACCCATCCATTTTTCGGCGTTAGGATCACGTTATCGAGCAGGAGATCATTTCCAGGAAGGTTTTTGTCGCGCATATTGACATTGTAAACGCGCAAGCGAAGATTCGCCAGCTGCTTTTTATTTTCCATTTCAAATTTGAAGCTTATTTCTTCAATTAAGCCTGCCCTATTTTGCGTATTAACCATTCTTACGGCCAGCTGGCAGCCTGGCTGGCCATGTAAAACGCCTTTCTCCCTTTTCTTAGAGTAGGACGCAAGCTTAATGAGGTCGCGCTTGCCCGATTTTCTTCCATTAATTACCACCTCATCCGTTTGAGCCAATTCCTCATCGAGGCAAACCACCCTCAAGCCATTGGCATTAGGTGATATGGTTGAAATTGCAGTATTCTTGGATTTGTATCCAATAGAAGTAATCCGCACCGTATCGGTTAGGCTTGCAAAAAAGAATCCTGCGCTGTCGGCGCTGCATCCTCTGCGCCCATCTTTTGATGCAATGGATGCGTATGGTACTCCTTTTACTGTTTTACAGTCGCAAGCCCTGCATTTTACTGGTTGGGCGTTTACTGCGCTGCTGCATGCAGCAAGGATTGCTGTAATAAGAACGGTTACATATGCTTTACTCATGCTTACGCTGTCTTGATTGTTGATATGCTGCTGAAAATATAAAAAGAGGAATGGTATATGGTATACCGATTCCCTTTTTAGCGACTAAAGATGTAGCTTATTCCGTAAAATGACGAGAAGCTTGTGCCCAAGTTATCTGATAGCTCCAGGTATCCCTTCGTTTTAAACGTGTAGCCTAGCACTAAAGCTAGGCTACCAAGCTTGTACTTTGCCATTTGCGATACAGAGAAGCCTTCGGTATAGCTGTCGGGGTAGTAGCTGAGGTTTGTCGGCTGCTTCCAGTAGTTTACCTCGGTGGATAGCTTGGCATTGGTGAAAAAATCGGATTCAATAATTTTGAAGCCTACCCCATAGCTTATCGACGTGTTCGACTTATACTCGGTGAAGGTTATGCGGTACTCCGATTGCTTTGTCTTAAACCATAGATTTTGCGAGAAGCAATCTCCCAGCATCGAAGGTCGGTATCCAAGGCTAAAGGAATACTGAATGCTGCTGCCAAGCTTAAAGGGTGGAATTGAAATTGCCAATGGCGATATCAAATTCTGCAAGCTGAGCAATCGCATTGTTCTTAGATGATCTTTTTCCCTTGAGGTCAAATCTTCAATAGAGATATTGCGATTTATTGGTTCGTTTGGGTTGAGCAACGTGTGTACGTAGCTTGCCATTCTATTTGCAAATATGGGCTGGTCTAATTCTCCCATCTTTGAAGGGATAGAGGTGGAGAAGCCAGAGGTGAACATTGGCGTTATGAGCAAAAGACGCCGTATAAATAGGTCGGGGTAGTAGTATTTTACAAAGTCGTTACGTTGTCCATTATTCTCTATGTTATGGGTGAACAGCTCTTCCTCTATATCTCTAGCAGTGGCGTAGCTACATTCTTCTCTGATGGTGTGCAGTCTTGTATAATCGGGTAAGCTGGCAGCCTTAAGCTCGCTTAAATCCTTCGCGGAAACCTTATAGCAATACGATGATAGGTATCTGTTAAATGGGGTCGGGTTGTAAAGGGCTTTTACTCCATTCTTGCGAAGCAGTCTTCGTTCGGCCTCGGCTCCTTGAAACGGAATAGAGAGATACATGTCGAATAGGATTTGAGATCCAGTATTTAACGCCTCGTTGTTCGACATATTACCGAATTCGTACATGGCAAGGCGGTTAAGAGAGCTGTAGGTGCAATTAAAAGCAAGCAAGTTTTGGAACGGCTTGCTCGAAAACAGCAGCGTTAGGCTTGGCTCATAGAGCTTCTCCTTTTCGGGCTTACCTTTTCTTTCCATTTTGGCATATGCTGCTGTATCAACAACCCGCTGTAGCCGTTGTAGCTCGTTCTGTAGGGTGCTATCTATTGCAAGTGCCTTGCTATGATTGCTGCTTTTGCGTCCTACGCTATTCCACCTCGCATCTTCGTCATCGGTTCCCTTTCTTTCATCTCGCTCTTTGGGTGTAGGCGTAGAAGTTGGCTCGTCCATTACGGCAAGCACCTCACCACGGTACTGCTGTTTCCCCTTAGTCGAGATTCGGCTCTCGCTTTTCTTTACAAGGCACGATTTTAACCAGTATTTTCCGTTGCTTTCGGTGTAGTATGCCTCTAGCAAAGCGTTTCCCTCGCGCGATAATCCTTCAGCTTCTACCTTTATATAGGTTATTGCAAGCGATTTTGTTTCAATACAGATCTCACCATGGTAGCGAATGCCTTTTTTCTTAGTCGGCATAAATTTTACGGAATAGAATCGCTTCCCATTCTTCTCTTCTATTTCCTTAATCGAAAAATTATGCAACCGTAAGCTTGCGTCGCTTAGTATCTTATCTCGAACCTTTACCTCGTCCATGTCAAACACAATCGAGGAGCTGTTGACGATGGAGTAGGCATTATTCTCCAAAGATTGGAAGGCTTGTACCCTTTTCGATGTGATTTTGTTGCTGTTTTGGGGAGAATAGCTGCCGGTTAGCTCCATCTCGGCATCGGAGAAATACTGGAGCGTGTCGTTTAGGTATAGCTTTTCTCGGACTATGCCACCTTGCGTATAGGTATCTGCTAGATAGTTGGATGAAATCTTTTTTACTGCCGATCGAATAATATAGTATGCTTTCGTTGACGAGATGGTTAGCGGTTCAAGCAGGATAGGGGTCTTTTGAAGTACTATATTCATTGTGCTTGAACCTCCAACTATTCTCTTAATTGGCTGAAATCTAAAATGTGATACGACAACTGTGTCGCCAGCCGATGCTGCTGGCAGCATCCAAAATCCATCGTTGTTGCTATAGGTTTTAGCCTGCTTTCCGCAGAGACTTATCTGGGCAAATACAATCGGATTCCCATTGAGATCCTTAACCATTCCTCGAAGAGCATCGGCGTTGCATACCCTGTAATTCAACAATAGCGTTATAATCAATAGGAGATATTTACCCATCCTTTCATTGAAATAGAGAAAGAGGACTTGTGTTGCCGAACCTCTTTCGTTTTGTTCCCTAATATAGAATTAGAAGTTGGAATTAAAATGTAGCATTGCCAACACTAAGCTGCCGCATTCGTTTTTCTGGTGCGGTGCTGCCGGTATACCTTTTTTAGGGTATAGTAAAGTACAAATGCAATTGCAGCAATTAGCATTCGTAAAAGGTGGTTCTTAGCGGGTGTGGTGCTGCTCTGGCGTTCTACAAGCTTGTTTATCTCATCCATAAACCCTTCTTTCAACGTTAGGGCTGCCTCCAAATGGTTTCCCTGGTAGAAGATTACGGTTCTGTTACCATCTTGGAGCTCTAAGAGCTGCCTTTTGTCGAAAAGGATGTCGTTGGTGCCCGCAAAAAGCAGCATGGGAATAGCTAGATTCTTTAGATCTTCGCTGTAGGTGCTACTTCCTGGAGGCAGCTTGATATTTCGTTTTGTGCTTTTGCGAATTCGCTCGACAGTATAGTTGAGATCTAGTACGAAGGAGTCTCCAGCAATAAAGCTTATGCCGTTGCGGGCATCAGAGGCTAACGCTGTGGCTATAATGGTCCCCATCGAAAAGGAAAGAATTCCAATGCTCCTGCAACAATGCATGTCCTTGAACGAGATTAGAGCCGCTTTTGCATCAACAGCAAATTGATTGTAGAAAAGCATATCTGCATCAAAACTGAAGCGGTCGCTCCCTCCAAAACCTCGGTAGTCGAACATCATAACCGGGTAACCATTGTCGGCAAGCATTAGCCCATAGCCCAGCCAGTCCTGAATGTTCCCAGCATCTCCGTAGCAGATTAAGAATCCCACCTCCTTCGGTTTAGCAGTAGGAGCGATAGCTGCGGTAAGTATGCTTACGCTATCAGGAGTTTGTATCTGCCTAAATGTTACGTTGGGGTGTGCTTTTACAATGCCCTGGATGTCAATATTACGGTTTGGCTTTAGCGAGAAGCCGCATATTGGTAGCAAGCTTACGGCTAAAGCGAGTATGGCTATTCTTGTTGCTCTCATACATCAATGTTTTATCTAAAATAGCACTTCGTTGTTATGGAAATAGAAAACGACTACCCGTATATAAGGTTGCGCATATTCTTAGTTGGTCGTCGCTCTATTAAGTTTCATTAACCCGGTATATTTGTAGTATCGCCGAGGTTATGAAGGAATCTCTGACTGCACTAAAAGCAGAAGAAACAGCAGGAGCAGGCTTAGGTGCATCCTTTACTACGGCTTTGCTGTCTTTTGCTACTTTCAGCTGCGGTCAGGATTTCGATTTTTTGCAAAGACGGAGTCGAAGACTTTGCTGAGCATCATGCACTGGATTTTGTCTACGGCATGCTGGTTTGTTTTATCGCTTTTGCCTTCCCCATCCTCTCGGGTATTAACCCATAAATTGAATCATCGTAAGGTATTTGTACCTGATCGTTCCAATCGTCAGCGTTGTAGGGTAGCTGAACCTTTTCTAGTATATCCGATGAGATGAAGCGGTGCTCCTTGGGTATTGACTTTATCCTCTTTGTTTTTACGTCGGTAACAATAAGTGTGGCTACGCTATACGGCATGATGTATTTTTCTGTTGTGTCGTGACGTTCGCGCCCTATTTCGGGGCGGATGGAGACGATAACCTTGGGGAAGTACTTATCACCCACTTTTTGGTAGCGGATATAATCCGAATAGTAGTATTGATCACAAGAATTGTTTTCGTCTTCGTATCCTACAATGGCAAAATCTGCCTTATTCACGTATATCACCTCCTTTAGCGTTTTCGATTCTAACCCTTTTCTTTTTGGATTATTCCTACTCCTATTATAACGGTTATATAGCGTGTCGACTGCAGCCTTAGGGGCATCTTTCGAGAATTGGCGCTTAAAATCATCGTAGCTGGTTTGTGGAAGCGTCTCCATCTTCTTCTGGGTGAGAATCTTCTCTTTTTGGATGTCGAATGTTATCTTATAGCACATCATGCTATCAAGCTCCACAACTCCATCAAGGTTATAGCATCCATTAAGGTAGGCATTATTGCTAAAAGGGCTGATCGAGAGTACTCCATTTCCATTTATAAACCGAACGACATCCTTCGTATAGGTTCTATAGAGGCTATTGAAGTGAGTTTGTCCTGTAAAAACTTTCATAAAGAAAGTAGTAACCATGCTATCTACTTCAAATTGTCTGTTTAGGTAGTTTGCACCTCTTCGCAGCTTTATAATTTGCATGTCAACCGACGAATCGGGAGGCGTAAGCATCCCCTTGTCCTGTATTCGTACCTCGTAATCGTTTAGGTTAAGGTATGGATCTTCCCTCCAAGGATGAAAGGCGTGCTCCCTAAAAAAAGCGGTAAGCTCGAACCTGCTGGTCGAGTAATTCCTATAGAATCGTCGCACTGCCTTCTTCAATATTTTTTCGGCGGTAAGCCTAGAGCTTCGCACCACCACTTCGCCAATTTCCATCGTATTTTCAGATAGGAGAATCTTAATTTTTGGCTGCTTACCTATTTCTGATACTGGTACGATATATGTCTTATAGCCCACGCAGCTAAACGAAAGCTTGCCATCGGCATAGCCGGGAGGGATGCTTAGGTAGAAACCTCCGCCTTCGTTGCTAATGGTTCCGAGGTTGGAACTCATTAGCCCAATGCTCGCGTATGGTATTGGCTTTCTTGTATTCTCGTCGAGAATTTTGCCGGTAATAACAATGCTACCCTGCTGCGCGTTTACGCTAAAAGCCCCTAATACAAAACTTATGATGATTAGGATTCGTAGATTGTAGGTCGCTTTCATCTCTCTTTATTTTATGTGACACCTAACATTTGTTGGGTAGATTATTAGTCAATTATTTATAAATCGAATAAGCATATACGAATTTAGTGTGACGTGTAGGGCTAATCCATAAATGAATCCAGCACGAATCCTTACATAGTAAAAGATATATGCTCCTGTCAGGATACTTCCAATGGAGAAGATGTAGCTTCCTAGGCGGGTAATGTCGAAATCGCCGTAATTTGCGATATGCAGTAGGGCAAAAAATAGTGCCATTACATGGAGCAGGAGTATGCCATACCGCTGCTTAACCCCATCCAGCTGTTCCTGCCTAATGCTTTTGCAGGCAAGGAGTATGAGGCTTGCTATTAGGGCTCCACCACCAATATAAAGATACCCTTTGCCAAAGAAGAGCGAAATCATTAATGCTAGAATAGGTAGTCCAGTTAAAACATGCCTACGCTTAAAGGAAAAAGAAAGCCGAAAGGCTGCTTCTTCTAGAAGTGGTCCTATCAGGCAGCCAAGTACTAGCAATCCAGCAGTCCCATACTTCGCAATCATAAAGTTAAGATTACCCTTAATGTATAGATCTGTCATCGAATTGCTGTAATCGTTGGTAAAGTGAATATAGAGCATTCGCAGAGCAGCAATAGCCAGCAGCAGCACAATAAGTACACCTAACGAGATGAATGTAAATCGTACTTTATTACGCCAACCGTCTACCATAGGCTTGTCGTATGGCGATAGAAGAAAGCAGAAGAATTCTTTCATTGAAGAATATATTTTTGCTGTTGATAAGAGATTATTATTTCAAGAAAATATTTTGCCTCTAAGCTTAATGCCTAGGTTTAGAATTAGGAATGGCGATTCTAAACCCTGATAATCTATTTTAAAGCCACTCCTCTTTTTTCGCAAACGCCAGCTGCGCCCTCTTTAAGATAAATGGCAGGGCAATAAGCGATATGGCGAGCAGCGAAAGGGCGAGCGTATTATTGTTGAACTTCCACTCTTCTCCTAAGTATACTGCACCCAAAATTACCACAGCATTATTAGTAAAGTGAAGGATTATTCCAGGAATTATGCTTCCAGTTTTGTAGTAGAGCCAGCCAAAGAGTAACCCTAGTACAAATGCTACCGGTATTTGTGCTGGGTTAAAGTGTATAATCCCAAAAATAAGCGCTGAGATAAGTATCGCCTTTATTGGGCGGTATTCCTCGAGCAGCAGCTTGGTTATCATTCCCCTAAAGATGATTTCCTCAGCAATTGGAGCCACTATCACCATAGCAATTATTGTTGAAGGAGATCTAAAGTCGATGTTCATCCAATTAAAGAGATCGGGAAGGGAAACATACTCATCAAAAATGCCAATTAGGATAAAAAGGAGCAGGAACAAGATGAAGGTATAGCTTGCCTGAATTCCAGATAGGTTGTACGAGAAATCGCTACGCCGCATATACCCCTTGCGGTAGCCGTAGTAAATGGTTATTGCAGAGGCAATGGCAATTCCCAAGGTTGTTGTTATGTCGCTAATCTGATTTTTGGGGAATCCGGTAAACTCAAAGATAAAGCCAAACATTCCCAAAGCCATGCTTATCCCAAGTGAGATAAGAATGTAAAATGCGAGTAGTACAATAGTTCTGTTCATAGTAAGTTCTTGATTAATGGTAAAATAAAAGAGCTTTGTATGTTAAAGTCGAAGAATATGCTGAGAAAGATCATCAGGTTACGAATGAGGTATACCATTACAATGGCGCAAAATGCCATTTTTGAGCCATGCTTTTGGTAGCCCAAGTAGCATAGCGCAAACGTTATTCCCATTAGCAGCGAGTTGATAATATGCCAAGGCGTTGTATACGTTGCTAAAGCAAATACTAAAGCCGAAAAGGTGATCGTTCGGATGTTCTTATGCCTAGTATAGCTTTTAAAAAGAATGAAGGGAAGTCGTTGAAACATTAGCGCAAATAGAAGAGGGGCTACTATGCAAATAAGCAGGAATACTAGCAGAGGTGCGTGGCTGGTATATTCCGTCCAATTACCCTGAAGGTAATCTTGGGGAGCATGAGGCAGACCTGCACCTATTGAAAACAGCAGGAAGAACCCCACATACAGGATAAATGGCAGTTGTTGGATGCGAATTACGCATCTGCCGATAGTGCGGTTCATACGCAAAGGTTTAAAGCAATCTATTGATATGATAATTATTCCTATAAAGATTTCAACCCCATTGCAAGGGGAGGATCTTGGCCCTAAAAGTAGTTTTTTTTACGCGTCATTGTCCTCCAAAATAGAAAAAGCCCCGCAAATGCGAGGCTTTTCTATTTTGATGTTATACGAATGCTTACTCAGCAAGCTTAGCGCAAAGGAATTCGCGGTTTAGGCGAGCGATGTGCGAAATAGAGATGCCCTTTGGACATTCAGCTTCGCAAGCACCAGTGTTGGTACAGCCACCAAAACCTAGCTCATCCATTTTAGCAACCATTGCCTTTGCACGACGAGCGCCTTCAACCTTTCCTTGAGGAAGAAGTGCTAGCGACGATACGCGAGCCGATACGAATAGCATTGCAGAGCCATTCTTGCAGGTTGCAACGCAAGCACCGCAACCAATACAGCTAGCTGCATCCATACTCTCGTCTGCTTTCTCCTTGCTAATTGGAATTGCGTTACCATCAGGAATACCTCCTGTGTTTACGGTAACGAAACCACCAGCTTGAAGAATCTGATCGAAAGCTTGACGGTTTACAACAAGGTCCTTAATTACAGGGAAGGCAGCCGAACGCCAAGGCTCGATGGTAATGGTATCGCCATCCTTGAACTTACGCATGTGAAGCTGGCAGGTGGTGATATCATCGTCTGGTCCGTGAGCGCGGCCATCGATATAAAGCGAGCACATGCCGCAAATACCTTCGCGACAGTCGTGATCGAATGCGAAAGGCTCTTTACCTTCGTGAATAAGGTTGTTGTTAACGATATCCAACATCTCTAAAAACGAGCTTTCGGTTGAAATGTCGTTTACCTTATATGTTTCAAATCCTCCATTGCTTTTAGCATCGGCTTGGCGCCATACCTTAAGCGTAAGATTTAGCTTGTTTTCCATAATTGTTCTCCTCCGATTACTCTTTATAGTTACGTTGAGCCACCTTGATAAACTCGAAGTTTAGTGGTTCTTTATTTAGCTCAGGCTTTTGACCTTCGCCCTTGTACTCCCAGCATGCAACGTAGGTGTACTCTTCATCGTTACGTTTTGCTTCGCCCTCTTCGGTTTGGAACTCTTCGCGGAAGTGTCCACCACACGATTCGTTGCGGTTGTAACCATCGTAAGCCATTACCTCGCCCATTTCTAGGAAGTCGGCAACGCGTAGAGCCTTTTCGATTTCTGGGTTAAACGAGTTGTTGGTTCCTGGAACGTAAACGTTCTTCCAGAACTCTTCGCGAAGTGCCTTGATACGCTCGATGGCTTGCTCAAGACCCTTTTCGTTACGAGCCATACCAACTAGTTCCCACATGATGTGGCCTAGCTCCTTGTGTAGTTCATCAACAGTCTTCTTACCCTTAATGCTGAAGAGTTTTTCGATCTTAGCCTTAACCGCTTTCTCTGCTTCTTCGAATTCAGGGGTGTTGGTGTTGATCTTAGGAGTGGTGATTTCGTGCGATAGGTAATCACCAATGGTGTATGGAAGAACGAAATATCCATCTGCCAAGCCTTGCATAAGTGCAGAAGCACCAAGACGGTTTGCTCCGTGGTCAGAGAAGTTTGCCTCACCAATAGCGTACAATCCTGGGATGTTTGTCATCAGGTTGTAGTCGCACCAAAGACCACCCATGGTATAGTGAACTGCTGGGTAGATCATCATTGGCTCTTCGTAAGGGTTTACGTCGGTAATCTTCTCGTACATTTGGAATAGGTTACCGTAGCGAGCTTCGATGGTCTTTTGTCCTAGACGGTTGATGGCGGTAGAGAAATCGAGGAATACAGCCAACCCTGTTTCGTTAACACCGAAACCAGCATCGCAACGCTCCTTAGCAGCACGCGAAGCAACGTCACGTGGTACAAGGTTACCGAAGGCAGGGTAGCGACGCTCCAAGTAGTAGTCGCGCTCCTCTTCAGGAATTTGCGAAGCCTTAAGTTGCTTCTTGCGGATCTTCTCTACATCTTCCTTCTTCTTTGGAACCCAAATACGACCATCGTTACGAAGCGACTCCGACATGAGGGTTAGCTTCGATTGCTGATCGCCGTGTACTGGAATACAGGTTGGGTGAATTTGGGTAAAGCAAGGGTTAGCAAACATTGCACCCTTCTTGTAAGCTTGCCAAGCTGCCGAACCGTTAGAGTTCATAGCGTTGGTAGAAAGGAAGAATACGTTTCCGTAGCCACCAGTTGCAAGAACAACTGCATGTGCTCCGTGACGCTCAATCTCTCCGGTTACGAGGTTGCGGGTAATCACCCCACGAGCCTTACCATCAACAATAACTATTTCGAGGATTTCGTGACGAACGTACGATTTGATGTTTCCGCGAGCAATACCTTTGTTAAGAGCTGCGTAAGCACCAAGAAGAAGTTGTTGTCCAGTTTGTCCTTTAGCGTAGAAGGTACGCGAAACCTGAGCACCACCGAAAGAACGGTTGTCAAGTAGTCCGCCGTAATCGCGAGCGAATGGCACACCTTGAGCAACGCATTGGTCGATGATTGCGCCGCTCACTTCAGCCAAACGGTAAACGTTGGCCTCACGAGCACGGTAGTCACCACCCTTAATGGTATCGTAGAACAAACGATAAACAGAGTCATTATCGTTTTGGTAGTTCTTAGCAGCGTTGATACCCCCTTGAGCAGCGATTGAGTGTGCGCGGCGTGGGCTATCAGAGATGCAGAAAGTTTTTACATTGTAGCCAAGGTCGGCTAGTGAGGCTGCTGCAGAAGCACCACCTAAACCAGTACCAACAACAATGATGTCGAGCTTTCTTTTGTTTGCGGGGCTAACCACCTTAATGGCTGCTTTATGATTTTTCCATTTCTCCGCTAATGGGCCAGCAGGAATTTTAGAATCAAACTGTTTCATATCGTAATCTTTTTTCTTTTCTATTTAGAACGATTGCTCGATAGCGATTAAGCATCAAGACCTAAAAGGAAGAACAGTGGAATAATGGCGAAACCCGCAGCAACGATGGTTGCATAAACATAGGCTACTGCCTTCCAACGCTTAATCCAGATTTGGTTGTTAAGACCAACGGTTTGGAATGCGCTCCAAAAACCGTGAGTTAGGTGGAACCAAAGAGCAATCACCCAAATAACGTAGATAACAGAGTAAATTGGGTTGCGGAATAGTTCTACAACAAGGCCGTAGGCATTCTCCATCATTACGCCATCAACGTCAACCTCAGCCAAAAGTGGCGATCCGGTAAACTTGATCTTTACAAAGAAGTTGGCAAGGTGAATAGCCAAAAAGCCAAGTACGATAACGCCAAGAATGAACATATTGCGCGAAGCAAAGGTTGCGTTACCTGATTGGTTGTTTACGGCATACTTTACTGGACGAGCCTGCATGTTGCGTAGGGTGATGGTAAAGGCCCATACAATGTGTAGCAGGAATCCAAGAGCCAAAACAGGTTCGAAAACCTTGATTATTGGATTTACAGCCATAAAGTGAGCGCCTAAGTTAAACAGCCTTCCTGTGTTGTCAAACATTAGAAGAGAGTTTACTCCGAGGTGCACCAACAGAAATACAATTAGGAACAAACCGGAAAGACTCATTACCAGTTTTTTCCCAATAGAAGAACTAAAAATGTTACTCATGTCGGAATTATTTGTTTTAAAAAATCTTGCAGCTTCTCACATTCTTAGCGAGTTACGTTGTCGACAACTCTCCAAATAAAGCTACGCAAAATTACCCTGTTGTTTATCAATTAACAAAGGAAATCGGTGCAAAAAACGACATCGCCTAGTAAAACACCCTAATTTAAATCGATTCTAGAATAGCACAAGATGTTATTCTGTATGCCTATCCCTGTTAATGGCGTATATTTGCCCAAATTTTTAGCGTATGGAAAAGTTTGTGATGTTTGGTGATACGCCTCTATTTTATGTCGATGAAGGAAGAGGAACTGCTATAGTGCTGCTGCATGGTTACCTTGAATCGTCGCTTGTTTGGGATGATTTTGCGGCAAACCTTAAGCGAACGAACCGGGTTGTTCGCCTCGATCTTCCAGGGCATGGGCTTTCGGGTGAGCATGGTGATATTCACACCATGGAATTTTTGTCTGATGCTGTTCGGCATGTTCTTTCGCTGACAAATGTGAGCAAGTGTACGCTCGTTGGCCACTCGATGGGGGGCTATGTTGCGCTCGCTTTCGCTAAAAAGTATCCAGAATTGCTTAATGGCTTTGTACTTTTTCACTCAACCCCCAACCCCGATTCGGAGGAGAAGAAGGCTCTACGCAGCAAGGAAATTGAGTTGATACAAGAGGATAAACTGGAACTTATTGCCCGCACTACGGCGCCTAATGGTTTTGCACAAGATAGCCGTAAGCGCTTTGCCGACTTTATTGAAGAATGTGTGGAAATGTATAGTATGAACGAGAAGAACGGTATTATCGCGAACCTTGAAGGTATGAAGGTGCGCGAGGATATGAACGAGTTTGTTGCTTCTACATCAATTCCTCACCTGTTTGTTTTTGGGATGAAGGACTACTACATCAGCCGTGAGGTTGCTGAAGGCTTAGTGGCGAAATTCCCTAAAGCCGAAACTCTACTTCTGGAAAATTCTGGGCACATGGGATTTGTTGAAGAACCTAAAAAGTCGCTAGAAGCCATTGTGGCATTTGCCGAAAAACATGCATAAAGTTGCATCGCTGAAGATTTGAGTGTGAAAATTCGGAAATTTTATAGTAATATATTTTAATTCTGAGAAATGTTTGTTAATTTCGCAGCACGGAATTAGTAAAACTAGTTCTTGAATTGTAATCATTTGAGGGTTTCGTTAATTGAGCATCGCTTTTTTGTTTAGCTGGGATTAACGGAATAAGGGAATTAGAAGATTTTGGCTGTAGAAAACAAAAGTTTTAGGAAGATGAGGAAAGTATTACTACTACTGGTAATCGCATCGTTTTTGGGAGCGTGTGGAGAGTACGAAGAAGAAAATTCGAACAATAATACGCTTAATGTTACTACCAATAAGGAATTCATAATTTCGGATGGCATTTTTCTAAAGGTTCGCGAAGTGGTTGATATGCGTAAGCCAATCAAGTCCAATCGTAAGTGGGAGGGAGAGGCTAAACTCAGGATACAACTTTACACCGGTAAGCGATCTGTAGATACGGCTATTAGTACAAATTTCCCCAACGAGATTGTTTTGGACGGTGTGCGTTTGAAACTTAATTCGGTCTACCCTTATCCTGAATATGACAAAGTTCGTAGTCAGTCCGACTACGTTATTCAGCTCTCTTTCGATAAAGAAAAGTAACATACTAAATAGAACAGAAAAGGAAGCCATTGGCTTCCTTTTCTTGTGTGTATGTGTCAAAACACTTAATAATGTAGGCTGCTTTAAATCTTTCCATTAAGGGGTGAGTAGTATGGTTCCTTAAGGATGTCGGTATTGTCGCCCCACTTGTCGATAATAGAATCAAGCACAGCTAAAAGTTCGTCTACGTTGTTAAGGGTAACCAGCTTCATGCGAGTTTCCTTAAAGTTGGGCAATCCCTTAAAGTAGCTGCTTAAGTGGCGGCGCATTTCCAGAATGCCAGTCCGATCGCCTTTTATTTCTACAGATTTCAATAAGTGGCGCTTGGCAATATCCACCCGTTCGGGTACTGCGGGAGGTGGCATTAACTCTCCGGTTTGCAGGTAGTGCTTTATCTCCTTAAATATCCAAGGACGACCGTAGGTGGCGCGTCCAATCATGATGGCATCTACGCCATAGCGGTCGAACATCTCCTTGGCTTTCTCGGGAGAGTTAACGTCGCCATTTCCGATGATAGGGATGTGGATTCGAGGGTTGTTCTTAATCTCGCCGATGAGCGTCCAGTCCGCTTCTCCAGTATACATTTGGGCGCGTGTTCGTCCATGGATGGTGAGCGCTTGAATGCCCACATCCTGAAGGCGCTCGGCTAACTCGACAATGTTTTTCATCGAATCGTCGTAGCCAAGACGGGTTTTAACCGTAACGGGTAGTTTTACAGAGTTCACAATCTGGCGGGTCATATCTACCATAAGGTCGGGAGTACGCATCATTCCAGAACCTGCTCCTCGTCCAGCTATTTTGCGAACAGGGCAGCCGAAGTTGATGTCGATGAGCTCGGGGCCTGCAGCCTCCGCTATCTTTGCCGCCTCCACCATGCTCTCGGTGATGTGTCCGTATATCTGAATTCCAATAGGACGCTCGTAGTCGTAAATGTTGAGCTTCTCCACCGAACCTCTGCCATCGCGTATTAGCCCATCCGAAGAGATAAACTCGGTGTACATCATGTCGGCACCGAACTCCTTGCAGATAAAGCGAAATGATGGATCGGTTACATCCTCCATAGGGGCTAAGAAAAGGGGCCTGTCGCCCAGCTCAATTGATCCAATTTTCATGTTTAGCAATTTGGGCTACAAAAATAGAAAGAATTATCAGAGTTTGAGTTGGGTGCATTTTTGTAGATTTGCACCTGTAAGCATTATTATATAACCCTGTATTTAATATCTGGATGAAGCCTCCTAAAAGTATTATAGTAAAGTTTTTCCTGAGCATCTCGGTTGTTGCTCTTGCCATACTTGCAACGCTGATGGTTAGCGAAGCGATTTTCCCGAATTCGGAAGCCTCGATTCGTGAGCTGCTAAAGCAAGGGGCAAGGTTAGCTCCTCAGTCGGAGCAAATTCTGCTTAGGATGAAGTTGGCGCAGGGGGTGCAAACTATTGGGGTTTTCCTTATTCCGGCAATTGCAATGCTGGGAATACTCTACCGCCGCAAGGGCATTACCTTAATGATAACCTCGAAGGTGTACTGGCGCGATTTCTTCGATGCTGCATTCCTGATCCTATTCTCGACCACAATAATGGTGCTTGCCTCAAGGTACAGCCAGCTATTGCCCTGGCCGCAAAGGTACATTGAGGAGAATGCTCAAAGCGAAAATCTCACCAACCTGCTGCTTTCGGGGAAATCCTACGTCGATCTTTCGCTGAACCTGCTAATCGTGTGTGTTATTCCTGCGTTTTGCGAGGAGTTCTTCTTCCGAGGATTCCTGCAGCGCATCTTTATGAAGTGGTTTCGTGATCCTCACCTCTGCATATTCCTTGCCGCGGTTATCTTTTCGGCATTCCACTTCGATGCTGTTATGTTTCTGCCTCGCTTCCTGCTTGGCGCTATGCTTGGCTACCTTTTCTACTGGACGGGCACTATCTGGATTTCGGCATTTGCCCACTTTATCAATAACGCCCAGTACGTGGTGACGGCCTTTATCCTTAACCGTATGGGGAAGTTCCCTATGGCGGAAGGTGGTGGAGGCGATTTCGATATTAGCACCTTCAACGTGATTCTTTCGGTTGTGCTGGTGGTTCTTCTGCTCTTTACAATTTATGTGAGGCATATGAATGTGAAGCCGCTGCCTAGATTGGATCAGTAGGAATCCCATAGGAGGTATGGAGTAGCCCATTTTGCCTAGTGGCATGGGTTTCGTCCTTGCTCCATCTGGTTTTTATTGTCGCTTTTGAGGTGAGGATGGCTTGTAGGTGTGGCTGTTGTTGCATTCGGGCAATGCGAATATTTGTCTGTTATGAATTATGCGACAAAGCCTTTCTTTGGCGGAGATTTGTAATAAATTTTGCTGCTAATAATAACATCTTGTAAGTATATAATTTCTATTTTTGGTGGAGCTAATAGCACAAACATCCTAAATATTAATAGCTATGTACGGTAAAATTCAACAACACCTTCAACAGGAGCTTGCTGCCATCGAAGAGGCAGGGTTGTACAAGAAGGAACGCATTATAACAAGCCATCAAAAGGCTGATATCACTGTAAATGGCGGAAAGGAAGTTCTAAACTTCTGCGCCAACAACTACCTAGGTCTTTCGGACAACCTGCGCGTTATTAAGGCCGCCAAGAAGGCCATGGAAAAGCGCGGATACGGGATGTCGTCGGTTCGCTTTATCTGCGGAACTCAGGATATCCACAAGGAGCTTGAGCATGCGATTGCCGACTACTTCGGGACTGAGGATACCATTCTTTATGCAGCCTGCTTCGATGCTAACGGGGGTGTTTTTGAGCCGCTGTTGGGCGAAGAGGATGCCATCATTTCGGACTCGCTAAACCACGCATCGATTATTGATGGCGTACGCCTATGTAAGGCGGTAAGGTATCGCTACGCCAATGCCGATATGGAAGACTTGGAGAATCAGCTTAAGCTGGCTCAGGCGCAGCGCTTCCGTATTATCGTTACCGACGGCGTGTTCTCGATGGATGGTAATGTTGCCCCAATGGATAAGATTTGCGCGCTCGCCGAAAAGTACGATGCTTTGGTTATGGTTGACGAGTGCCACTCTGCCGGCGTTGTTGGTAAAACCGGGCGTGGGGTTACCGAACAGTTTAACGTTCGCGGCAAGGTGGATATCCTTACCGGTACGCTAGGTAAGGCATTTGGTGGTGCTATTGGTGGATTTACCACCGGAAGAAAGGAGATCATCGACTTACTCCGCCAGCGTTCTCGCCCATACCTCTTCTCGAACTCTATCCCACCAGCAGTGGTTGGCGCTAGCCTCGAGGTATTCCAAATGCTAGGGGAGTCGGATGAGCTGCACGATAAGCTGGTTCGTAATGTGGAGCACTTCCGCACCAAGATGATTGCTGCCGGATTCGACATTAAGCCAACGCAGTCGGCCATCTGCGCCGTGATGCTTTACGATGCTAAGCTGTCGCAGGATTTTGCGGCTAAGCTTCTCGAAGAGGGCATCTACGTTACCGGATTCTACTATCCTGTAGTGCCAAAGGGGCAGGCTCGCATCCGCGTTCAGGTTTCGGCAGGCCACGAAATCGAGCATCTCGACAAGTGTATCGCTGCGTTTACCAAGGTCGGCAAGGAGATGGGCGTTTTGAAGTAAGCTCATCGAATACGATACGAGGAGGGTCGCCCATGCGGGTGGCCCGTTCTGCTTTTAGGGGGAGCGCTTTTACGAGGACGGCTGCAATTCCCAAGGCAACGCGCTTCGTAATCGATGTTGGTTTAGCTCTAGTAAGTAATTATGAAGCTAAAAGTGACAGACGGGAAGCTAAAAGCTACAGGCAGGAGGCAAGAAGTGACAGACGGGAAGCTAAAAGCTACAGACGGGAGGCGAGAAGTGACAGACCGGAAGCCAAAAGCTACAGGCAGGATACAAGAAGTGACAGATGGGGTGCTAAAAGCTACAGACACGAAGTCAAAAGTATCAGGCACGAAGGCAAAAGCTACAGACACGAGACCAAAAGCATCGGACACGAAGCGAAAAGCTACAGGGACGAAGGCAAAAGCTGGGGGACGGCTATCGGCATAAAGAAGGCAGGAGCAACCTTACGGGACGATCCTGCCTTTTATGCTATGAGGGGTGCGGCAATGCTCGGAGGCCGAGAGGGAAGACTGCCGCATCGTTCTTGAGGTCGCCCAATATCAACAATTCTATTGCTATCTTTGCGAGGACTTATTGTGGAATTGTGCGATTGGATCAACCGATCGTGCTAAAACGGAATCAACTATGCAGCTACGCGGGCAACTCATTGGGTTATTGCTAATCATTGCGGCAATTTCGGCAAATGCACAAACGATATCGGGAAGGGTTTTGGACAAGGGTGGCAACCCCATTCCGTTTGCGAACATCTACGTTCGCGAGGCGAGCAAGGGGCTTGCGGCAAACGATAAGGGGAAGTTTCAGATATTCCTCGATCCGGGAACCTACACCGTGAAGTTTCAGGCCATCGGGTACAAGCCCGTTACGCAAACCATAACGGTTAACGACGGGAATACGGCGGTAAACATCCAGCTCGATGAGGCGGTGTACAACCTCTCGGAGTTTACCGTGTCGAGCAAGGATAACCCCAGCGTGTGGATCATGCGTAAGGCCATTGCCCTGGGGCAGCAGTACAAGCGGTCGGTTGGCTCGTACACCTCCGACGTGTACCTCAAACTGAGCTTCAACGCGCGTAAGTTCTCGCGGATTCTTCGGTACATGACCCCCAAGAGCATTGCGGTGCCAAAGGAGGGGAAAACCTACTTTGGCGAGATGCTGAGCCGAATTACCTTTAGCGCTCCCGAGACGTACAGCCAAAAGGTGATCTCGTTCCGCACCACGCTGCCTGGTGCCGACTCGAAGGACAACTTCCCGGGGCTGGAATTCCTAAGCACCAGCATCTACGATAACTCGTTTAGCGATATCCCCTCGCCGCTAGGGCTGAACGCCTTTACCTACTACCAGTTTAGGCTTATCGGGTCGAGTCTGGAGAATAATGTGCCCGTTTACAAGATTCAGGTGATGCCCAAGCGGCCTTCGGGCAAGTTCTTCTCGGGCTACCTGTACATTGCCGATAATACCTACGCCGTAAAGAATGCCGACCTGAACTTCGAGATGAGCTTCGGTAAGGCCAACTTTAAGGTGGCCTTCGACCTGATTGACGATAGCGCCGTGCTTCCTTCGAGCTACCAGCTGTTTGCCGATGGGGGACTGTTGGGCAGCTCGGGATGGGTTAAGAGTAGCGGCTCGCTAAAGTATTCGAGGGTGATGCTTATTGGGCGTGGCCGCAAGGTGGCCCCTTCGCAGGCGCAGGCGGCCAAAACACCCGTGGTAAAGCAGCCAAGCCTAGCCGCGATTAAGAAAAAGGCTGAAAAGGAGGCTAAGCGTGCAGAGAAAATCGCTAAGCTGATGGATAAAACGGCGCTTTCGAACTCCGAGATGAGCAAGCTGGCAAGGCTGGTGAAGAAGGAGGAGGAGTCGAAGCGCTCCGACTCCCTAAAGATGAAGAGCCTTGAGCTGCAGGGTATGGATAAGGTGGAGTTCACAGAGGACTACAACCAGAAGGATAGCTCGTACTGGAGCGGCCAGCGCCCCATTCCTTTGGACGAGGAGGAGAAGGTGGCCTTTGCCAAGACGGATAGCGTAAAAACCATAAAGGATAGAATATCGGCCTTCCAGAGCCTCTCGCGCGGAAGCGAAACCGTGTCGTGGGGTAACCTCGTTGGCGGCGGATACCTCTACAACAAGAACGGGTTGGAGTTCAAGACCAAAGGTTTCCTTAACCCCAACTTTACCTACTTCAACCCCATTGATGGCTTTACCGTAGGAACTCGGCTGGTTATGTTTAAGACCTTTGAGGATAAGCGCGAGCTTAACGTTTACCTCTATCCAAAATACTCGATAAATAGGGGAAGGCTAATGGGGACAGGCTCGGTATACTACGACTACTGGCCAAGCCACATGGGGTCGATTAGGATTAGCGGGGTTTACGGAACGCAAGACCTAAACACCGAGCAGCCTGTACAGCCGCTGGTAAACAGCGCAACCTCGCTCTTCTTTAAGGATAGCTATACCCGCGAGATGGACGTTGCCGGAGGGGCAGCAACAACATCGCTGGAGATTGCCAATGGCCTTACGGCTTCGGTTGGCTTCTCGTACTACCACCGCAAAACGCTAGACAACATCACCAACTTCTCGTTCCTGGAGAAGAGCAAGGAGTACGATCCGAATATCCCGGTAAACGAGTATCTGAATACCCATCCTTTTGCAACGCATACGCAGGCGGCATTTCAGGCCTCGCTTACCTATACGCCCGAGCAGTACTACCGGATGGATGGGAGCAAGAAGAAGTACGTAAAGTCGGACTATCCAACCTTCGAGGTGCTCTACCGCCGAGGGGTGCTCAACGAGAGCGCCAGCCAGTACCAGCTGCTATCGATGAAGACGTGGAAGCGCTACGACTTGGGCTTCCTCTCGGAGTTCTACTACAGCATAGAAGGGGGAACATTCTTTGATGCGAAATCGCTGCAGCTGCCCGACTTCCACATGCCAAATGTAGACTATACGCCTGTTACGTTTCAGCCAACGAAGCAGTCGTTTCACCTGATTCCGTTTTACCGATTTGCAACACCGGGTGGCTATGTAGAGGCGCACTCGCTGTACGAGGCCGATAATATTCTGCTTAAGCAGCTGCCCTTCCTAAAGGGAACGGTATTTACCGAGAACCTTTACCTAAGCTACTACAACAGCAAGGCGCTGCGCAACTACGTGGAGGTTGGCTACGGTATCGATAAGATTTGGGTGCTGATGGAGGTTAAGGCAATTGTTGGATTCGAGGATGGCAAGTACCGCTCGTGGGGAATAAGCATCTCGATTAATAGGGACTAACGCTGGCTTTGCCAGGAAAAGAATATCGAATAGGAATAAACGACAAAAGAGGTTGTCCGAAAGGGCAGCCTCTTTTTGTTTCCATTTGCTGGGGAATACTACTTACTCCCCTTCATGCTTTCAGAAGGTTGTTTTGCTGAATCTTGCTGATAAGCTGGAACGTGCTTAGCGTGTTTGCCCGATTTATCTTTCTTGGGCTTCTTGTTTCCTGCTGCTCCCATGTTTAGGACCTCCAATTTAATTAAGTGAATAATTACCTTGAGTCGCGTTCGGTTATAAGATATAGCTGGACTGCTCGATTCTTTTATTAGCAAATAGCGAACCATGGCATGACGGTGGGCGAAAAGTCAGCAAATGGTGCCATAATGGCTTCATTTAATCGAACAACTACAAATTTCTGCATGGTAGAGCTAACGCTGGCTAAGCTCGATGGTGGATTTGGCCGTCATCCTACTTGAGAGAAGGCGTTGTAAAGGACCAGTGGGTTTGCACAATCTTCCACTGGTTATCCTTTTCGAGGCGGTACACTTCGGTGCAGTTCCAGCGCTGAGGTGTTTCTCCGCCGAAGCTTACAAGGTTGAATGTTAGCACAGCCATGCTGCTTGTGGCTTGTACCTTGGGATTAACCATTTCGTAGCGCGAAACGTGTATTTGTCCAGTTAGTGGTTTGTACAGCTCCTTTAGGGCTTCGATGCCATCGAGCCTTTGCGGAATAAATGGGTCGAAGTACACCACGTCGGGGGCGGATAGGTTGATGTATCCTGATGGATCGCCCTGATTCCATTTTTCGAGGGCGGCTTTTTCTAAGGCTACAATTGTAGCGGAGATCTCGGCATTGGCCGATTGCGAGAATGATGCTGTTGCTGTCATAACAAGTAGGGTTAGTAGTGTGATCTTTTTCATCGAAGTAGATTTTTACTTTAACTAGGCTGGTGCAGTCGCCTAGTTGCAAGCGTTGTTGCACCAGCTCTATCTGCACTACAAAGGTGGGGGTTCGAGGGCGGAATCGCGGAATAATAACCGGGGAATAAATGACACTTTTTGCGGGAAATTATTGCTTCTTAAAGTGCAGCGGAGTGATGCCGGTATGCTCCTTAAAGGCTCGAACAAAGTAGGAGGTAGTTTCGTAGCCGAGGTTGGCGGCAATTTCGTCGATGGTTAGATCTGAATAGAGCAGCAGCCGTTTCGCCTCCAAGATGCTTCTGCTAAGGATGTACCTCTTTGCGTTTACCCCGCAGCATTCCTTCACCAGGCTGTTAAGATGGCCGCTTGTTATGTGGAGCAGCTGCGCATAGTGGTCTACCGATCGGTTCTGTTGGTGCTGGGCGTTTACCAGCTGCATAAATGGACCAACGTACCTGTTGGATTGACTTTTTGATGATAGCGGATTAACCTTGGAGTAGTGGCGGTTTAGGAGCACCAGTATTTGGTAGAGTAGGGCACGTAGCAGATGCTTGTCGGTGTGCTTAAAGGTTGTGAGTTCGTTCTTTATTTGGTGTAGCAGGGCGGCAATGTGTTCGAACTCGCTCTGGCTAAGGTCTAGCACAGGTGGGTTGCTGTAGGTGTAGAAAAAGGACAAGCTTTGGACGAATTGGGCATCGCTAAAGAAGGTGCAGAGGAACTCCTCCTCGAATATCAGCGCATAGCCATCGGGGATATCCGTAACATTCCATTTGCGCACCTGCCCTGGCGAAGAGAAGAAGATACGGTTAGGGGCGATGTCTTCTTCGCAGCTGTCGATGGCAAAGGTTCCACAGCCAGATGCAATAAAGGTGATGTCGAAGTAGGTTAGGCGCTGTATGGGGGTATTTCGTATGTAGCGCTCTATGTCCTTAAGCGCTATTAGGTCTATAAGCAGCTCTTCGCCGTACTTGTTCTTAAAGAAATCGTATTGTGCAATCATTGGCTTTGCCTATCCGACGAAGTTAAAAAACTTTGTAGAATAGAGCAGCCTTGTTTTTTGAACTACAACTGGCGAAGGGTATCCTGCTAACGAATCTTGTTGTAAGATGCGAATTTTAGATGTTTTAGTAGAGGTGACTGATTGTCCGACTTACATTGTTACTCCCCTAAAGAAGACAACAATACCTACAACTACGGCTATCCCATACAGTTGGAATGAATCTAATGACGAGCCAACAATGCCTGCGACAAGAATAATAGCGCCAACTATCATATCCGTTTTCGCCTTCTTTGCTGTTCGTTGCTTCCACTCCTCCGCAACCTCCTCCACCATTCGAGTGGCGGTTTCTTGGCTAATTCCCTGCTCCATTAATAACGATACGATATCTTGCTTGGACTTTTTGTCCTTAATCAACCGATGGGCAATCCAATCGTAGAGTTGGTTGACCGCTTCTTGGTATTGACCTTTATCCTTTACCATATTGGGTTTATGCTTAAATGCCAAATGTATTAGATTTTAACTTGCATAGTAGCCATCGAAAGAATTTTCTCTGGAATTGTGAAAGGGGCATACGATGTTGCTCGTAAATCTAGAGTGTCAGCCTAGGATAGGTTACCATTTTTATTAACTTCCCCGCCGCTTAAGCACGGCATTGCTTTGCCAACGACACCTTGAATTGGATGTGCTGGAATAATAAGCAAGCCGTTGTTGATCTGCATTAGTCACTAAAATTTTTTTATGAGAAAGCGCGATATGGCTACCCTGTTTTTTATGGTAGCGCTTAGCCTAAATGTAATGGCACAACCTAAAGCCATTGATATATGGCAGGGCAAGGTGCCAGGAGCCATTGCCGATCCTTCGTACAAGTTTGCCGTTGATACAACCAGCGCGTACAGCTTTATATGTAGGGTTAGCAACCCAATTCTCGACATGTATCCTGCTCCTACCGATAAGGCAAATGGTACAGCAGTGGTAATTTGTCCTGGTGGAGGATATGCAGGACTAGCTTTTAAGCATGAAGGTGCTCAGGTGGCATCGTGGCTTAATAGCCTTGGGGTAACCGCCTTTGTTCTTAAATACCGTTTGCCTAGTGACGCTATTATGAAGGATAAATCGGTAGGACCATTGCAAGATGCCGAAGAGGCCATTCGCATTGTACGACGACATGCCAAAGAGTGGAATATCAGCCCTGCGAAGATTGGTATAATGGGCTTTTCGGCAGGAGGGCATCTTGCAGCTACGCTATCTACCCATTTCGACGAGCAAGTTTACAAACCTGCTGATGAAACAAGCGCTCGTCCCGACTTTTCGATTCTAATTTATCCTGTAATATCAATGGATTCGCAGCTAACTCATTCGGGGTCGAGGAGGAACTTGTTGGGCGATACCCCATCTGAAGAACTTGTTAAACATTATTCTAACGAGCTACAGGTTACTGCCAATACCCCTCCTGCATTCTTGGTGCATTCCTCCGACGATAAAGTTGTTCCGGTAAAGAATAGCATCGACTACGCATTGGCGCTTGGTAAGTACAATATCTCTTACGAGCTGCATATCTTTAAATCTGGTGGGCATGGTTATGGACTTGGCAAATCAGATGGAACAGAAAAGGCTTGGCCAGAGATCTGCAAAAGTTGGCTTAAGGCTAGAGGATTGCTGTAGCTATAGGGACTGTTGCTGCGTAATCTCTTCGAAATGTACCAGTGCCCAATCTACCATCATCTGAACGGCAGGCATAAGGTCGTTTCCTATTGGTGTTAAGGTATACTCTACGCGAGGAGGAACTTCGGGGTAAACCTTTCTGCTGATAAGACAATCTTCCTCCAGCCGCTTCAGCGTGTTGGAAAGCATCTTGTGCGATATGTCGGGGATGGTGCCCATTAACTCCTTATAGCGCATTGTCCCATTCATTTGTAGTGATCGTAAAATCAGCAGCGACCATTTGTCGCTCATTCGGCCTAGAATATTTCGGATTGGACAGGTTGGGTATTGAAGATCTAATTCGCGCATCTTTCTACTTTTAATGTTCAAAGCTACAAAAATCTCTTTTGGAAAGTAACGTTCGGCATCTGAAGTAGCCGATCGAAATCAATTTCATAATTATTCGAAAAAAATGAAGTTGTAACTCGCTGTTGATAACCATTACTAACCTTACTGGTGAGTTGGTAACCTCGTTGCACGGCGATGTTTGCAGCTCTACCTTTGTTCTATATCAACCAAAAAGGAGATAAAGAAATGAAAGAGCTTATTGTAAAAGGCTACAGCACCGCTGAAGGTCAAAAGAGAACTGATGGTGGAAACTCATTTACCATAAAGCCAATTATTCCACATGGCACTGCCAATAAGTGTAATGCTAGCTTCATAGAAGTGGAACCTGGCAATTATGCATTTGGCTACCACTACCACGAGGTTAACGAGGAGGTATTCTACATTATTAGCGGAACTGGTATTGTTCGTACCGTTAAGGGTGATGTTACCGTAAAAGCAGGTGAGGCCATTGCATTCCCTACAGGAGAGGAAGGGGCGCATGTTATCAGAAATGGATCGGATACCGAAAAGTTGGTGTACGTCGATTTTGGTAGCGCAAGCCTACCCGAGATCGTTCACTTCCCCGATACGGATAAGGTGCTTGTCGTTGGTCCATATTCGAATGGATTTTACGACAAAAAGTAGCATATGATTGAGCATAAAGAAGGCAGCTGCTGGTATTTGCCAGTTGCTGCCTTCTTTTTTATGACTGCATAAAGGCGTTGCGATGCTCTACAGAAGGTAGTCTATCGCACAACCTTTATATTAAACTTGCTGTTGTTGGTGGAACTGAAGATGCTTAGCCAAAGTGCGATGTACATTTCGGTTCCTCGTGCCTTTGCAATGTGGCCAAGGTCTATCATGTTCGTTTCCTTCCATCCGAACGAAGTTAAAAGTCCCATCACCTGCTTTTTCGCGTCATCATCATCTCCGCAAATAAAAATGTCGTGGTCGCCTCCGTTGAGCATTCCTGGATCAACCATAAGCTCGCACCAAAGCGTATTTAATGCCTTTACAACCTTAACCTTGGGGAAGGTTCTTTGAATTTCTTCGCCAAGCGAGGTGGTATTGTCGATGGTTAGCGTAGGAGGTAACCCGTGCGAGTAGTCGAGTGGATTGGCCACATCTACCAGAATCTTTCCGTTAAGGTTCTCTTCGCTGGCACGCTTAAGCGCCTCGAGCGAATGGCTGCCTGCCGTGCAGTTGAATACGATTTCGCCAAAGGCTGCCGCTTCGGCAAAGGTGCCTATCTTGGCGTTGGAGGCATGCTTCGACAGAAAGAATAATGCCTTTTCGTTGTTGCTGGTTCTGGAGCCCATCATAACCTGATGACCGAGCTGTATAAGTTTCGAAGCTAAGGCATTGCCAACCTGCCCGGTTCCTAGCACTGCTATTTTCATTTCTGTAACGTATTAGTTCAGCGTTATTGCTGTGTTTCCTATACTAAAAACAGGAATCTCTTTGCTTTTGTTGCTTTTTATCTATTTGTTGTTGCAAGAGCAATGAAGTGGAATATTGGCGAAGAGTGGTCTTTTATGCTTTATATCGGCAGGTATAGGCTGGGGAATAGCCTAAATCGTAGGTGTTAAGGATGAAATGCTATCTTTGCCGCCAATTGAACTTAGAAACAAAACAAAAAGTAGAAAGGACTATTATGAGCGACGAGCACAAGTGCCCCAAATGCAACTCCGAGAATACGTATCAAGACATGAACCTATGGGTTTGCCCTGATTGTTTCCATGAGTGGGATCCCTCCGAGCAGGCAGAGGCGGCAGCAGCAGAGGCACAGGCAAGCCGTGTTGTAGATTCGAATGGAAATGTTCTTAGCGATGGCGATTCCGTTACCGTAATCAAAGACCTAAAGGTGAAGGGCTCTACATCGGGTATTAAAGCTGGTACAAAAGTGAAGAACATTCACCTGGTTGATAGCAGCGATGGGCACAACATCTCGTGTAAGATTGATGGCATTGGTGCCATGTATCTGAAATCGGAGGTTGTGAAGAAAGCATAGCACTTTCGTGCGAGGGCAATTGGCCTGATAAAAATGCGCGTAGACTATTTGCCTACGCGCATTTTTTCCCCCATTACACTTTAGTAAGATAAACTCCAAGCAGTTCATTCCTATTCGTTTGGGGTTGATGGTGCTGAAAATATAGAATTGATAATCAACCTCCGTTACTTTTCATATAGCAAGAATTGTAAAGTGAAAAGCAAGAATCGGTAAATCAATTTTTTTATTGGGGAGTAGATTTGCAGCGTACTAATTATCGAATAAAATGGATTCTCAGATTTCTGTCAGGAGCATTCCTGCTACGATGGCTGGATTGATGCTTTGCCTGTTCTTGTCGGCACTTGACAACTCGATTGTTGGGACTGCAATGCCCAAAATTATTGCCGATCTACAGGGTTTGCGCCACTACTCCTTACCCTTTACCTCGTACTTGCTCTTTTCTACCGTGGTAATTCCTATTGCGGGGAAGCTCTCGGATGTATTTGGCCGAAAAATTGTTGCTCTTTGGGGTATTGGATTTTTTATGTTAACATCGGCTCTTTGTGGATTGTCGGTTAACATGCCTATGCTAGTGCTGTTTCGCGGATTACAGGGCGCGTGTGCTGGTGTTTTGGCATCGAGCGCATTTATTATTTGTGCCGAGCTGTTTCCTCCTCAGGTACGAGGCAAGTATATAGGTATGTTGGTGTCAATGCATGGTTTGGCTAGCTTGTTAGGGCCTGTGGCTGGTGGATTAATAACCGACTACTTCTCGTGGCACTGGATTTTTTACCTTAACATACCCGTTGGGCTTCTTTCCTTTCTTTTGTTGAAAAAACAGCTGCCACTAATCAAGCATCCGGGAAGCAGCAACGAGATAGATTTTAATGGCATTGCGCTGTTCTTGCTTGCCTTGTTTCCTCTCTTATTCTGCTTTACCGAAGGAGGTAAACTGTTGCCCTGGTCGTCGCCTATCACCATATCGCTAATTATTTTTTCGGGGCTTATGCTGGTTGGATTTATAAAGGTAGAGCGCTACTCGAAATCGCCGTTGCTGCCCGTTGAGATGTTGAAGAACAAAGTTTTTCGAAGAGCCTCGTTTTCGGCTGCTATGGGGTATGTTGCCTTATTTGGGCTAATTCTATATGTTCCCTTCCTGCTGCAGATCGTACAGCATAAGGGTGCTGCGTATTCGGGAATGGTAATGCTGCCAATGTCGTTGGCCATTGTGGTTGGTGGAATGAGCGGTGGCTTTATTGCCTCGAAGTGGATGCGGTTTAAGCTACAGGCAATGGTAAATTTCAGCATATCTATAGTTGGGCTTATCCCTTTACTGGTATATGGCGAAGGTATTTCGATGGGAATGCTGATTTTCGGGATTCTTCTTGTAGGACTTGGTATTGGACTTAACTTCCCTACAATGAATATGGCGCCTCAGGCATTTTTTCCTGCCGCTCAGATGGGAATACTAATCTCTAGCCTCGAATTCTTCCAGATTATGGGAGGTGTGGTGTCAACATCGGTATTGGGCGGCCTGCTTCATGTATCAACACAATGGCTTATTGCCTTATGTATTGTAGCAATGGCGTTAGGATTTATTGCTATGGCTGGTCTTAACGAAAAGGAGATACGCGATAAGTTTGCAGCCCGCTACAAGAAACCTGCCGTGGATGGAGAATGCGCCGCCGTACATAATCACCAAAAGGAGCGAAGCTTTTCTTAATATTAGGATCACGTATTACAATGTGAGCATCATCTAGATTAGAGTACGCGAAGCATATGCTCTGGGACTGATTCTAAAAATAATCTTGATTCCTAGTACGATTGTAGTGGTACCTTTTTGGATGTGCTCTTTTATTCGTACTTGTCAAACCTTTCAGGTTTCTAAAACCTGAAAGGTTTACTCTATTTGATAATAGTCAATCTAATATCTACCTATTGGAACAACTGGAATGGCAATGTCGTACGTAAGGTTGTTTTGAGCGCAATCGGACATTAGCGAAAGAGGGTAGAGCTCGATTAGCGGTTTTTCGTCGGGGAAATATCCGCTCTGGATAAGCCATTCGCCATAAAAGAAGGCGTAAGCCTCCCAAATATCCTCGCGCTTACCCTTAAAGTGGTAAACGGCATAGACCGCTTCCTGTAGATCAACCGTTTTAACATCGCCACGAGGTAGCACAACCTCCGTTGGAACCGTAATGCAGGCTCTGTAGCGGCATTTTTCGCGCGGTGTAATACCCGGATTGTTATAAGGAATTCCCAGCAGGGCAACATCGTTAGTTATTAAACCTCTTGGATGCAGGAACTGAAACAACCTGTTCCATGCCTTAGGGATACCCGTTGCATAGCTCTCGATAGTTTGCGTGTAGGCAACATGAAAGGGTGGTAGTTTTTTTATTTCTACCAGCGAAAAGTCGCGTAGCCTGCTCTGTGATTTTGTTATGTGCGGTTGTCCGTTAGGCGTATGGTGTTCCTCCCTGTGCTTTTGCAGGTATAGCGTTGGTGCAACGCCATGGTACTTCTTAAAGGTCCTTGTAAACGATGATGCCGAGGAAAAACCACATGTCGAGGCGATATCAGCAATGGTAATGTTCTGGTTGAGGCAAATGAGCTTGGCTGCTTTCTCCATTCGCGAACGTTCTATGTAATCGCGCGGCGTTTCGCCCAAAACTGCGGAGAAGATACGATGAAAATGAAAGGGTGAAAAGCAGGCAACCGTAGCCAACTTTTCGAGAGGAATATCCTCTGACAGATGCTCCGAAATATAGTCGATGGCCTGATGTATACGTTCCTTATAGATATCGATAAAACCTGTGCTGCTCATGTAAACTACTGATGTTGTGCAAATATAGTAAAATGTAGGCGTTTATCGTAGAGATGTCATTGTTCTGTTGAGGTAGGCGTAGGCTCTCCTTTCTTTTGCTCTATTTCTTTCTTTGTATGTATTGGTAGCTTATTGAAAGCCCTGCTAAGGCTAAGCGTTGCGAGAGCAGTGCTCGAACCTCAATTTGCTTGGCTTTTTACTGCTGATAATTTGCCAATATTTGCTTTAAGATTCTTCTCCAGCTCTACTGTTGACAGGGTTACTGAACTTGAACTAAATCCAGCGGGGAAATGTATCCTAACGTTTTGAATATGCCTTGTGGCAATACTAAAAGCCTCCATCTTTTTACTTTCCTCTGGTTCTCTTAAACCATTTTGGTAGTAGTAGTTTGCCAAAAGTTGCGATATCCATGCCGTTCTTTTTTCGCAGTAGCCATGTGGCGTCTCGTAGCACAGTCGGGCATTCGTTACCTTTTGAAGTTGAGGTTTGGCCGTGCTTTCTAGGTTGAGGTAACGCTGAAAGTACTCAACGAATCGATCATTGTTGTTTAGTAAGCGGTAAACCTCACCCTTAAAGTAAATTGCATGACCATTTACCGAATCTACCGCTAGCATGAAATCGATTATAGGGTATACGTTTTTAAAATCGTCGGGTACAAAATCTTTGTGCTTGCCATCCGTAACCGAATGAATTTCCGTTCGAAGAATCTTTGAGGCCTCAATAAGAATCATCTCCTTTTCTTCCAAGGGGGCTCTCTTTGTAGCGCTACGAAAGCTCGTATCCTTGATGAGCGAGAGCGTTAGCCGTTCGGGTTTTTGACTTTCATTTTTGTTGTTGATGCCTGTAAAGGCAAACAAGGAGGCTACACCTGCAATACCGACCAACAGTATGGCTTGTGCTAGATGCTTTTGTGCTTTGCCTGACCTGTTTTTCAAGGCTAAGAGCTTCATCTTGTTGCTGGACTTTTTTTTTGTTGTACCTATTAGGTTCTCTTTATGCAATGCTGCCATATATTGGTTTAGCCTATCCGTTATGCTACTGCTCTGCTTACGCTTTTGCTTGTTGCGGGCACTTTCTACACTAGTAATAGACAGGAAGCCGACCTAAACTAAGAGTGCTAGTACGCTTCGCCCATTAGGTAAAACCGTGTTGGCGATGGGGAAGCCTTACTCGATACCCTCCAGCTCGCTCTTTAGGTTGGATAAAAAGGTGTTCACCTTTTGCTGCTGTACCGTGTTGCCACAAAAACCGATGCTAAAGGTAATCTCCCTATTAAATGTTGAATATGCCATGGAGAAGTAGCCCCCATAGCTCACAACGCCGGTGATAAACGAGGACTCGACGGGAATCCCATTAAAGTTGATGTCGTTGGGGTTGATTACTCCGACATTTGTGAGTAGCGGAATTGGTGGCATCTTAAGCTGCATGACCTTTTCCTTCATTTTTGCATAGGGCATTAGCCTCGATAGTACTAGGAATGGGGCAAGCATGTTCATCTCCGCATGAGTACTTTTCTTTAGGGAGGTCTCCTTTACCGTTTTGCTTAGGGTTTCGGCAAATGATTCGCCGATTGTGGTTTCGAGATTAATTATCATGGAACCGGTTAGGCTGCAGATTGCTCTTTTGTGGCTTGGATCGGCATACTTTCGGAGATCTACGGGGACAATCAGCGGCTTGGAGGCCGTTTCGTTGTTCTGTCTTGCCTTTACGAAGGCTCTGGTAAATGCTGCAATCACCACATCGTTGATGGTGGCGTTGTGACGCTTACCGAATGCCTTTACTCTGTCGAATGTGTCGCTGGATAGCTTCATAAATGCCAACTGATTTCTCCCGTCTTCGTTGGATTGTCCCCAATCGAAGGACCATGACACCCTGCGGGGCGGTCTCTTAAATCCAGCCCTTGCAAACTTCATCTTTTGGAGAAGGGAAAAGCGTTTGGTTACCTGCTTGATGCTTCTATCTCCACTTATGTTGGGTTGGCATGTATGGTTGGGGTTAACAGCTAGCTTGCTGTAGCTATCGGCGAGGATCTTTACAAATTCTTTTAGTCCAGCCCCATCTGTTGGGGTGTGGTTCATGTTTATGCAGAGGATATCCTTATGCTCATGCCTAACTATCCTCACCCTTACCAGCGGAAAATCGAACGGAGAGACCGCTGTTGTAAGAAATTCTTCAACTTCGTTGCTTGGTGTAGCTGTTTTTACCAAGTCAACCAGCATAGATGGCTTTATGTTGTCCTGCTTCTTCCAATAGGCAGCATTCTTTGCCTCTTTGTAGGTGTAGGAGAATATTGGTTCCTGGTAAATGCTCAGGCAAACGGCTTTTTCTAGGATGTCAAAGTCGAGCTGCTGGCTTAGGTAAATCACGAATCGTATTTGTTGGTCGGCATTGGAACGCAGAAAAAACTGAATGGCATCGCTCATCTCCACCTTCATTGTTTCGGGCAAGTTTCCTTGCAGCTTGTCTATTTCCATGTGCTAATGTTTTTGCTTATTATGATTAAAAATGTCCTATAGCATCACCAGCTTGTTCTGATAGCTGATGCTTAACAATTCCAAAGGTTATAAAAGTTAAAGACTAATTCAAGTGCCACTGGTAGAACATTTCTGCTTAGCTGTATGGCGCGTGTTTTTTCTGTTGGGCTATGGGCCGATGCTTTAGTAGAACGCTGAAAGTTTGTTGTTCGTTCTTTTGTCAGCGGCATCTGCTATGATAATCGAGGATGTGTTCGAGTATATGGTTGTATTAATGTTCATATTGTAATTTGATGCAAAGATTTTCCTTCCAATTTTATTTAGCGGTGAACTTTTCGTGGTTCTGTAACGAATAGGATGCGTAGGATAGATGAGCCTGCCCGCTTTCCTGCGAGTACATTCAACCCCTTCGGGGTTGTTGCCATCTTCCGATCAAATCCCCCGAGTTTCACTCGGGGTTATTAGAGTTAAAGCCCTTACGGGCTTCAAGTAGTGGCGATAATAGGTTGACTCTATACTAATGTAGAGTATTATCGATAATGGTTGCTAATCTACAATCCGAAAGGATTGAATTCTAATAGCCCCGCATGCAATGCGGGGAAACAAAGTCCAGTATAATCACAACCGCAGCGCGGTTGAATAGCGAACTGAAAAGAGGACATTGCCCACCCCAAACGTTATAGAGACCCTTTAACATCTATAACGGTAGCTAGGGAGCTATCACAAGAAATTACTCTTTGTGAAAAATTAAAACGCTACCTCCGCAAATGTCGCTAGCTTTGCCCGCCTAATTTTTAATCAGATTAAAATAGTATGAGAGCAAAGTATTTACTAAGCGGTATCGCTGTTGTATTGTGCCTAACGGCCAATGCCCAATTTAAGCTGAACAAAAATGTGCTGAACGCCGGTAGCGATTTGGTTTCGGCAGCTACGTTAACCGATGCCGATGTTGTACAGTACGCCAACGAATACATGAAGTGGATGGATACGCACAATCCGTTGGCAAAGGCAACCGACGAATACGGTTCGCGCCTTAAGAGAATCACCAGTAAGTTCGAAAGCTACGATGGACTAAAGCTTGACTTTAAGGTGTACCTTGTAAAGGACGTCAACGCATTTGCATGCGCCAATGGATGCGTAAGGGTTTGCGCCGGACTGATGAAGATTATGACCGACAACGAAATTCTTGCCGTTGTTGCCCACGAAATAGGGCACGTGAAGAATAAGGACTCGAAAGATGCCTTCCGTACTGCGCTGCTAACCTCTGCGCTAAAGAATACCGTTGCCTCGCAAAGCAATACGGCAAAAACATTGACCGATTCGCAGCTTGGAGATTTGGCGCAGGCCGTTGCAAATAGCTCCTACTCGCGTAAGCAGGAGAGCGCAGCCGATAGCTACAGCTACGAGTTCCTAAAAAATAATGGTAAGAACGTTTGGGCGCTGCCTTCAGCCTTCCGCAAGCTGCTTACCATCGAAGATGGAGGGGGTAAGTCGAGCAGCAGCATGGCAAAGCTCGTATCATCGCATCCCGAAACGCAAAAAAGAGCCGAGCAGGCTGAAGAGCGAGCAAAGAAGGATGGCTTCCCCAAGGTGGAGGAGAAGTAATATCGCGTTTTAGCAAGCTCTATCTGCAAAATAAGACGGGCAGCTTCTACAGGTAGAAGCTGCCCGTCTTATTTTGCAGATATTCGAGTAAAGGTTTTGTGCTATATTCGAACCCGTTCCTGCATAACATGCGTATCGTATAGCAGCAACAGGATGTAAGCCATTTATCCCAACAAGAAAATATGCCACTAATAGCCCAGCTCCTTTTCGTGACCCTTTTAGCGCTATGCAAGAGCGGTGCTGCCGCTGTCAAAACGCTCCCCGTTGATAAGCATGCGCGGGCAACAAGTACCGGCATTCGGATGACCTACTACAAACCTGGCAAGGGCTCGGTGCCAACCAAAGAAGCCAAGTTGCTCAACGCGCAGTATCCCAACAAGGGGGAAATTACTTTGCTGATAAATGTCGCCACGCCGCACCAGGGGTGCTACGTCTTTCTCTTTAAGGAAAAGATTATTAGCGAAACGCACCATGGCGGCGACAGCTCGGATGTGTACGGCACGTTACCCAATGGGACCTTTGGCGTGGTGAGGCGCGACTATAACGAGCCATATACCACTACCATTAAGAATCTATACGGCTACATCTTAGCTGAAGATCACGGCGGATATGTCGAGAAGCGCAAGTTCCAAGATTTTGGTAACGAGGTTTACTTCCCCGAGTTCCTGTACGACTACTGCTTGGTGGATGATGCCGATGGCAACGGTGATCCCGAATTTTACCTTACCTACTTCGGCCTTAGCGATGGCTTAGATGCCAAGCCGCTAAAGGTTATCGTGTACAGCAGCAGCTGCCCCAAGGCGAAAGCAACGGCTTACTATCCTGGCGGAAACGAGGACGATGTCTACTACGTAACGTACGACGATAGCTGGAGTATGCTCCCCAAGAAGATTCAGCAACGCGCAAATGCCATAATAAAGGAGGTGAAGGATAAAGGGCTTATAGATATTTAGCCGCTTGTTAAGTACAACTTCTGTTTCCCGCTTTTGGTTGTTGCGGCTCCGTTCTTGGCAGCCCAAGCGGGGTGAGGAGGTTTCGTTCCGCGATTAGGTGCATCCTGAACGAATTAAAAATGAATAGCACCCCATTCAATGGGAGGGGTGCTATCCCTCATGGAGCATCGGTTAGCCTGAAAATCGGACGTAGGACTTATTCATCTATAGTGTTGTGGTTATCACCTCTGGTTTATACCCAGGGATTTCGCCATTAAGACTTACACGACTCTACTTCGAAGTATATCCCCCGCTGGCGGGGGTAGGGGGTGGATTTTTAGAAGTATATAGCAACCATTGGCATCAAGTTTTTACCACTAACGTCTACTTTCCTCCCCCTTCCCCCTCCAAAGGGGGATATACTTTGTGCTACGACTTGCTGATTCTTTTACGTCTACCTCCATTATCATTGCTGCTCTTTTTTAAAGCGATATCCTCTGGTTTCTACCGCCTCATGTTTATTTTCCAAACCACCGGATTAGCCTTCTGCGCTAGCTTCGAGTCGCTCCTTATTTCCTTGTCGCCTACCAACCCTTCAAAGTCAGCCATATCCGCTTTGGGTGGATATCCGAGGTAAACAAAAATCTTCCGGGTGGCTAGCTTTCCGTCTTCCCAGTTGGTAGCCCCCGAGTAATCCCAATCGAAACCAAAGAACGTGAATGATTTCCCATTCAGCCGCTCCAACTCCTTAAGCGTTGTCCCTAGGGTTATGCCTTCCGTGGTTTTCCAGGCGGTGCGCTGCCCGTATATCTCGATATACGCCAGCTTCGAACAGCGAGTGGTATCCTCCCAAACAAACTCTACCCGCTTACTTGTTCCCGAATAGAGCAGCGTATTCGGATATTCGCCCATCCCCTCGGGGTAAGCGCCCCTCGAATGCATTACTGCTTTGCCAAATACCTCTTTCAGCTCGGCTTCCGAATCGAACTTAAGCAGATCGTCCAGTATGAAGCGGCTAAGGATGCGTTCGGCATTGCTTGTTGCAGGTGATGCCCTTCGGGCCGACATGCTGGCGCTGTCCGCCTTATCCTGGTCATCAATTTTCGTTGTCTCGGGCTTGCTGGTGCAGCCCCATAGTGCTATAAGCACCAAAAATATTGTGTTTCTCATCGTTTACAGGTTTTGCAGCAAAGCGTTTCGGCTCTATAACGTTTTAGTTGGGTAATGTTCTCCTTTCAGCTCGCTATTCAACCGCACCGCGGTTGTGATTTGCTCTACCTTGCTTCCCCGCATTGCATGCGGGGCTATTAAAATTCAATCCTTTCGGATTGTAGATTCGCCACCGTTATGCGATACTACACCGCATTAGTATAGAATCTACCCATCATCACCAATACCCACCCTATTCGTTATAGAAGCAGCGTTTCCTCCTTTCGGCAAAGACGGGAGTATATTCCGAACAGAGAGCCCCATCCGTAGCTACTCGGCGCTATTTACTAGCGTGGTATTAAGGGCTGATGCCATGCTGCTTGCTTTGCGTAGGATGTCATCTTTTTGTCCGGCTATTAGCTCGATGCTTCTATTGGGCAACCTCAGGAATAGCTTGTAGGTGTTGTAAGATTCTGTTCGGCTGATTGTGAGCACGCTCATCCTCCGACTTTGCCTTACCTTAGTAATCCGAAGATCGGTTAGCTGATCGATGTTCTCCCAAGCTCCCCTTTTTATGAAGAAGATGCCGTAGTACATCTTTAGCCTCCTTGGGTCGGTTTCTACGATGATCCCCGATCTAAAAAAGAGAAGGAAAACCGATAGCAGTAGGAGCAGCATCCCTACCCAATCAGAAACGGCTATTCTCCAAGCGCTGATGGCGAGCAGCATATAGCCTAGGGCGATGAAGTTATACGGAAGTTTGCCCGTTTTGTATTCTAATCTCATTTTTCTGCTAGCGTTTTAGGTTTTATGGTGAGTGGAGCGGATTGTATAAATGTGCCTGCCCGCTTCGCCGCGAATACATTCAACCCCATGAATATCGCTTTTAAAAATATAAGCACAAAATTCCGCTAAGGCTTGAATGCTGCTTATAATTTTAGCCGCGAGCTTTTATTCTTTTCTGTCCTTTTTGTAGGGCAAAAAGGACCAAAAACCCTTGGCACGAATTAACTCGCTCAGTCGCGGAGGAATGGCGTTACCTCAAATGTGGTGCATCCTACGGCCTAATTCCCAAAGTCTCACTCGGGGTTATTAGAATAAAAACCCTTATGGGCTTTACGTCGTAGTAATGCTTGGCGGATTTTATGCGTATCCTAAGCGTTATTGCCATGCGCCTAATGGTCATTCTTCCTTCTTCGGGCAAATACCTCCTGCGTTAGCTGCCATTCCGTTTCTTCGTCCTCTCCAAGGTATGCTTCCCACTTGAACGACTCGGAGGTTATATCCTTAATCACCCATCTGGCTAGCTTCGATTGTTGTCCAATGGCTATCTCCTGTTGGATGATCTGATTGTCTATGAATGTAACCCTGAAAAGGTTTACCTGAGGATTGGCGGCGCCAATCCAAACCACCTTTACGCAATCTTCCTCCTTATCGTAGAACCTAATGGTTGTTCCATACTGCCCTGTTGGGTATTTTCCGGTGCTTCGTAGTGCAATGCTTGGGCATATCCAATTATCCTGAATGGCTCTGCCCTCGAGAATCCAAGAAAAAAACCATTCTCCCGGAACTGTCCATTTTGTGCCATCGCCGTTATGGCCTACCCAGTCGAAATCCCAGCTGCCAATTAGCGGCTCGTACATTCGAAGCTTCTCGTGTACATCGGGATGCGGGTTTGCAGCAGCTAGTGATTCTAGAAATTGCGTATTCATAGGTTTGTTTATTTGGTGTAGGATGTTTTACCTTTTATTTCGTTGCGGCTAATAGGTCCCTTAGCCATATATACCATTCTTGGAATCATTCGTCCTTCTTCTATCGTCGACTCTACCGTTGAGACCTGAGTGGCGCCCATTCTGGCGTAGAAATCTTTTGCCTCTGGGCTTGTTACCAGCTCCAGCTGCTGTATGCCTAGCTCTTTGCATTGCTCCATCAGATGCTCCCACAGCATTCTTCCATATCCTTTGCCGATGCAGCTGGCTTTAACGTAGAGGTACTCTAGCTCGCTGGCGTCATTACCCTTTACAATAGCATAGAAACCTGCTATTTCGCCGCCTTCTTCCAGTACGAAGGTCGGGTTATGCTCTATAAACGAGGCGGTAACCTTGTACAGCTCTTCGAACCGTACTAGAAAGCTGGTGCTACCACCCCAGTAGGCCTCCGATTCGACAGCAATTGCGGTAAGCTGCTCCGCCTCATTGGGGGCTGCGGGTCGAATATTCATCCGTGTATCTTTTAGTTGACTTCAATAGCCTCTTTGGAGCGATTTACCCTGCCGGTAGCTCGTTATTCCTTTTTAGACGCTACTGCATCTACCGTGATAATGCGGTAGGTGTTCGTGTTTACGGTTATTCTAATATTTCTCGCACAATTTGTTACGTAGATGTTCTTTCCGATCTTCTCGAATTGCGATTCGTTCGTCTCTTCGAGGGTCTCAAAGATCATCTTTTCAATCTCCTCTTTCGAGAGTTGCTTATTCAGCTTCTTATTAATCCTACCGTAAACGAGCTCGGTATAGCAAACCCTTTTTAGAACTTCGGCCTTGTAGCTATCCATGTGTTCCTTGTATTTACTAGCGGTTTGTACTCTGCGATAAATATATCAATTGTTGATCGGGTAAACCAGCCTGCAAAAGAAACGATCTCCAGCGTTTGCCTTTGGCTTCACGCTATACGCTGGTAGGCTTAGGCTGATTAATCGTCGCCGTATATCAGCTTGCTCTTAATGGTGGATTTCCTATTAACCACCTTGCTAATCTTTTCCGATAGCAGCTCGCTGTTTAGCAGATTATCCTCCGATGATTTACGGCCGCTGTAAACATTTACGGTTACATCAGCATCCTTGTTTAGCAGCTCGTTGTAGATGTACCTCGACATCTTTATGCTGTCGAATCGTGCAACCTGTCCGTAGCGAATCTCCTTTCGTACTGATGCCACATAGAATTGCCCATCCTCCGCGATGAGCTTTGCGGGTGTTGTGGGTTTATGCTCCCCGGTGATCGATACATCAACAAATATTGTCTCCTTGTTGCCGACGATCTTTGCCCGTGCCTTGGGGCTAAGGCTAACCGTTATCTCGAACGGACGTATGGCCACAGAGTCGTTGCCAACAATATAGCAGCAACTTGGTGTCGTGCTGGCGGTGATCTTCTGGGGTTGGGCAGGCTTACCTGCTGCTTGGTTGCTGTTTTTGCTGCTGCACGATAGCAGCGTAGCTAGTACCAGTAAAAGAGCGAGAACTTTAGCTGTCATGTTATTGCCTATTGGCGTTATACTTTGCTTGTTTATTTATTCATCCTCATTCTGCCCGTTTGCGGCAGGTTTCTGCTGCTCCCAAAATAGGTTTCGGCTTTAGCCTTTATTTGTTTGCAATACCCCTATAGGGGTATTGTCTATGTGGAAAGAACCTTCTTGGGATGGGAACTTCTATTCAATAGAGCCGCCCATACCCTAACCGCTAATGGCTGCTCCTTAATGTTCGACTCCTACGAAGTCGGGTCGCCTCGGCATATTCCATTTCTACAAATCTTTAATGCCGATGGCATTATGCTGTTTTTCGAGAAATCTCATTGGGATTTAAGTATCGAAGAAAAAGGTTTGGCTGCCATACCGACCCTTTACGGGTGGTGCTAGAGCAAACAGTCCTGTAGTCGGTATGCTCTTTTGCCTAGCTGTTGGGCTAGGAACTATGGAGGCTGTGCTTACCTGAGCGAACCGCAACCTATATTCGATATAGCACAGGCTATGCCGAGCCTTGGCGCATTATCAGCTCTCGATCTTACCCGTTAATCTTTTCGATACTCGTATACAACTTCTTCTATGCCATCCTTCGTGAATGCTTTTACCTTTCTCATCCCTATTTTCGAGGATACCCTTTGTGATGGCTTGTTTCCAATGGCGGAGTAGGAGTATATCGATTTAAATCCAAGCACCTCCAGCGCATATTTTTTGCAGGCTTCCGCCGCCTCGGTTGCATAGCCCATGTTGCAAAATGTTTTGATGGTGTGGAACCCTATCTCCGGAAGAATTTCTCCGTCGATATCCTGTAGCGTAATCCCACAGTCCCCCAGAAATTGGCCATCTGCTTTTCGAATTACTGCCCATAACCCAAATCCATCATTCTTGTACCGCTCGATATTTCGTTCTATCCATTTACGAACCTCTTCGGGTGAGAATGCATGGGGATAATGCTTCATCGATTCCTGATCGGAAAGGACTTGCGCGAGGCTGGAGGCGTCCTCAAGCGTTAGCTGCCGAAGGAATAGCCTACTGGTTTCGATTACTGGTTTCATGCTTCAAAGTTATCGTTTTTCGGGCTATTCCCTAACCGTACCAACCCACCCGCTGCTGACTCCAAGGTGGGAATAATCGTCCCTGATTATGCTTTTGGGCTTCGTAAAAATGGCCTCGCTTATCGGCTATGCGCTGGAGCCTCTTAGTCGTCAAGTTTTAAACGAGTAAACCCACCCCTACCCCTCCAATGGAGGGGATAACGTGCTGCTATTAAGCGCTTGTCATTTTGAATTCAGCCTTCGCTTGTAGCAAATGGTAAAGAGCCTCTACCGAATAGGCAAAGCTTGCTTAAATAGTTCAATGGCGGAGAAGCCGACCGCCGAACGGAAGCGAAAGGATGGAGATTAAGCGCATTCGCATGATTGAAACTCCTTTTCCCCTCCTTGGGAGGGGGTAGGGGGTGGGTTAAATCGTTTAGCAATACCTACTACCTTTCTCACTGCCGTTAGAGCTTATGTTTGGAGGTTGTAAATCCTATTTTTCATTTCTTTTCAGGGATGAAAAGAAACGAAACAAAGAAAAATCCTGCACGAAATAACTCGTTCGGTCGCTGCTTAAGGTTATTCCTGTTCTGAACGTTACTGTTAGCAGGAGGTCTCTCTCTAATTATTGTTGTAGATGCTCCGCTCACTCAAACAGATTTCGTGCTAGTCTGGTATGGCTACGCCATGGTGTTTACGGAATAACCTTACACCTCTTTTCTTCAATCCAAGCCGACTATTTGTTGTACTTTAATTTTACTCACCCCGTTTGACGAAGGCAGATGCCCTTAGTCGGCAAATCTTAGCCATACCAACCCACTCTTTACTCCCTTCAAGGATGGGATAACGAGCCCTGATTATGCTTTTAGGCTTCGTAAAAATGTCTTCACTTGTCGCAAATGGTTAAGAACCTCTACCGAACAGCAACATCTACCGCTGCGAATAGGCAGCCGCTTATATCCGTGCCACAACCCCCTCTTTGCGAATGGCGAGCATGCGCTTACCGTATCGGCAGGCTCTCTAATGCCATTCGGAGAGAGGGGGATAGGGGGTGAGTTGAATTAGAGAATCAGCTAGCCCTCGTTCGTCGAAGGCCAGTACCTCTACCGAATAGTACTTTTACTATTCTACTATACCCTGTGCCTTTAGCTGGTCGATGGTTAGGCAGAAGAGCTTGAATAGCTCCGCTAGCTCGGCCTTTGTGCTGATGGTTCTGCTCACAAGGCTCGTTAGCAGGATGGTGTTATCGCTCTCGCTGTAGCTGCTGCTGTACGAGAATACGTTGTTCGATAGCAGAATTGCCTTTATCTCGCTTTTCGACAGCAAATCGGTAACCACGCTGGTGTCCTTGCCCTGTATTAGGTATCGCTTGTCGAATTCCTTGTCGCCAATCTGGATATCCTGCTGCCCAAATAGCTTTAGGAGCTTCTCGATGGTGTCCTCGTAGCTGATGGAGAACTCGAACTTCCGATTTGCCCCCATCTTGCAGCTGATTCTCAGCGGGTGGGTATCCGACTCCGTAAACTCGACGTGGAACTGCCTGTAGGGGATTTGCAGAGTCAGCCTTTCGAGATCCTTCGAGATGGTTTGCTTGGTGCTTACCGTTCCCCCAAGCTCGGTTGCCAGCTCCTGCCAGAAGGTTCGCTTCGTGGCGATGTCAATAAATCCCTGTGTGCGGGTAATAAAAAGCTGCTTAAACAGGCTTTCCTTGCTTTTGGTGTTTTCCATGATTCTTTTTACTCTTTTAGTTTTAATCTATTCTATCATTGCAGGCACTAGCCTGCCAAAAATCAATTTCCAATTATTTTTCGAGCAGCTTCCTTGCAAAATTTCTTGCACCGGTTATTGCATCTTCCGTTTGAAATGATGTCATACCGCCATCATCGTCCATATCCCGAACAGAATACAAACCTACATAGTCTAATTTAGAATGCTCGCATAATCTTTTAATGCCAGTCTCAAAAGGACCTGCACCATATTCTGCATCATATCCGTGTGTTGCTACTATTGCCACTTTTTTACCTTCCCATAAAGAGCCCTTAGCGGTACGGTAAAACTTATTGAGCCCGTAATGTCGATCGAGTAAAGCCTTCATTGGTGCTGTGCAGTACCACGAATATATTGGCGTTGCTAAAACGATACAGTCACATTTAATTATTTCCTCCATAATTTCTGCTACGTCATCTTGCTGTATGCAGCCATATTCACCGCTCACATCCTGACAAGCGTAGCATCCTTTGCAGGGCATAATGTTCTTCTCTGCCAGCTGTATGTATGTCACATCAGCTTTACTATTTTCAAGCTCCTCTAAAAAGGGTTTTAGTAGCTCTGCTGTATTCCCTTTTAATCGGGGACTTCCCATCAAAACACAAAAAATCATCTTCATTATCTCCTCTATAGCTCAGCTAAATGTGTGCATTACTATAGTAAGCATACGCAATGCTTACAAAATGAAAGTAAGATTTATGGCTAATGCCATCAAAGTAGCATTATAGTATAGGTACATTATTATATGCCGCTTTACCATTTAATGGCGGTTTAAAACCGCTACTTATGTTCGACGAAGCTACAAACGTCGCCGAGCCTTGCCCTTTGATTTAGACTACGCTTAACTAGGGGAAGGCTTTACTTGAGTTCAGCTATAACAAATAATAAATATATCAGTGATATCACTATGTACGAAATCAAATTTGCAATAAGTAAACCTTTTAATGTTTTTGACCGATACTCTTTTTTTATACCAAAGTAGAAAAAAGGAAATTCAATGATCAAAGATGCAAGAAAAGAAAAGGCCATAGTTATAAAATAAACTACTAAATAATAGTCTCCTGTCAAATGATAATGGTATTCTCTACTTTCTCCAAAAAAGAAATCTGGCAACCCCCAACGTCTGATATAATATGGCGAAATAATAAGCATACCAAACACCATCGATATGTAATTACCTGCAATTATCCAAAGCATGCTATTTTTAATACGCATTGCTCTTAAAATCAAACTTTCCCCTATTCCAATAAAAGCATTTAGCACGAGCAGGTGAAATATACCAAAAAATACAAGCACAGAACCAGCATCGGCAAACAATAACTCGGCATTTATCACAAAGATAAAAACCAAGCTCCATTTTTTTTAAATAATGTCTTTCATTATTATATTGTTTTTTTTGAAACACCACCGAACGGTGAGTAACGCTACTCGTAGTCGAGGTTAACTTCGCATAATAAGCAGAAATATTTTTAGCAGTAACCAAATACTACCAACAATAACTAGTAGTAGCCACAGCTTACCGTAACTTTTGGTATTCGGTAAATGCCCTTTCTTTAGCCAAATACCTAATACTATCATTGCTATAGGAAGTAGAAGATTAATAAGTTGATCGGTCATATTTCAAAAAATTATCATGTTGTTGATTTAAGCCTTTATTTTCAAAATCAGCTGCGAAGATAACATTGTTACAGTTTGTTGTAGGCTTTATTGTGTTTTAAACCTTTGTTCGGCGTATGCTTCTGCCTTCGTTAATTCTGTTTTAATAGCTTCTAGCCTGTTAAAAATAAATTACCAGCTTAACCTTTTCCATCTTGCTATATACTTGTAGGCTTATAGCCTATTTGGATAGCTTCGACTGAGGCAAGAGCCTCCGCCGAACGGGGGAAAAGAACTATTCCTTTTTGAAATTATTGATAAGCTCAATGAGCTCTTTATTTTTTATCAATTCTACATTGTAATTGTTGCATAATTTGGCAAACAATAGGAATGTTTTGGCATTGACTACTTTTCTCTTCTTTTCAACATTACCTTTTTCTGCTGTTGTTTCTACTGTAATGTATTCTGGAATAGAATCGTTAATTCCATAATCCCAATTTTTGTCTATAAAAAGTTGATCTTTGTCTATTTTTTCAAGATGATAGCTGAATAAGTCTTTTGCGATCGGATTTTTTAGTAGTTTTATTAGTTCTACTTGATTTGATGCAAGATTTTTTTTGTAAATAATTATACTGTCTAACACAATAGGAAAATCAGTATTAATCATAGCGCTTGTAATTTCATCGTTTGAATCATATTTTATTGGGAAAATCACAAAATCGCATTTTTCAAGATTTAAAATTCCCCCACCTTCTCCAATTTTAATTGTACTTTTATTACCATTTATTGAAATGGTGTGCTTTCCTGACTTTATAACAAACTTAATGTAGTCAGTTTTTCTTTGATTTTGTTTTAGAGTTAAGGTGTCGTCAATTTTTACGATGTTTTTATTTAAAAATTCCGCACTAACATACACATTTGTGTCTATTCTATCCCCTGAACACCCTAATAGTAGCATTGGTAATAATGCTAAATAAACAATTGTCTTCATTGCTTTGATTTTACTGTGATTTAATTATGTCTCTGTTTCATGGCAATGTTTACTTCTTTTTTACATTCGATTGTAAACTTATCGCTAAGGTCATTTGGCTAACTAAGAGTTAATCGTTGCCTTCGTTTATTCTATTTCAACGGGTTTTAGCCTATTATAAGTTAAGTTTCAACCTTAGTCTTTATCTTCTTGCTATATACTTGTAGGCTTATAGCCTATTTGGATAGCTTCGACTGAGGCAAGAGCCTCAGCCGAACGGGGGGCGCTATGCTTTGCCAAGCTTTACCTGTTTTGAGGTCTTGCTTAGTATGATTATCGAAAATGCAAAGGATATAGCTACGAGCAGCACAAATAGGAACTCGTAACCAACGGTTATTCTGTAGAGCGAATTATTCATTATTTCTACCCCTTTTTCTCTTGCCGAATGCATATCGCCTAAGATAAAGGCCACCATGCCTAGCCATACCAATGGGCAGTACTTTATAATACCCCAGATGCCTAGTGCGTAGCTCCAGCTGGTACGCTTTTCGTTTAGCGAGATGTAGGCAGGTATAAGCGTTGATAAGCCTACGGCTATGCCTATCATACCCGAAAATAGGCATCGTATGGTTACTATTTCAAGTAGCCCCATACCTATTAGGAACCATCTAAGCTTGGTGAGGCTACTCTTGTTGCTGTCGTTGTTGCTCATAGCATCGATTTATGTTTTAGCTGTATTGTTTTTATTTTCAGCTGTTCGCTCAGGTGTATGTAATGAACTGCTGGGAACTTCATTTGAATAGAATAATGGGCTGGAAGCCTTGCTAAATCAAGCGTAGCAAGGACGCGAGGCTTAGCAGAACCCTATGTTTCTAATCTACGCTTAGTAATGGTAAATATCTTTGATTGAATATAATTCATTCAATAAATTTAGTTCTTACTGAATGGGACTATTGTCTTAAAATCGAAGTTCGAGGTTATGTTCAAGATGTGTTCAAAGTTTGAAATAGCCTCAATCGGGTCGATATTTATTATTTTTAAATCTTTGAATACATTTCTCTCAAATCTGATTGAATAAATATATTCATCTTCTAATCTTCCACTCTTTTTGCTTATTCTTTGAGTGTAACCTGATATTTGAATTGTATTAATCTTTGAGGTTATATTATAGAAGAGTCCTGAAAAATAGTATGCGATACCGCAGACGCAAATTGCATATTCTTGTTTTCTTTCTTTTTGAGTTTTTTCTTTTATTGAGATCTTGCCTGTAGATAATGTTTTAACTTTTTGATTTGGTAAGTCTTCTATTTCAGGTAAGTCGAGATCTATGTATAATGTTGATTTAAATTCGTCAAATTCAAAGTCTACAGAGAAGTCAACAGTTAGAGTTATCTCACTTAGGATTGACTCTATTTTACTAGAAACATAATCTCCATTTCCATTTATATAGCCCTCAAGTTCATTTTTTTTATTTTGATACTCTTGATATAATAAATTATTTTGCTCTATCTCAGTTGAATTTTCTGCATCTTCAAATTCTCTTTGAATTATTTCCCATTTTTCGAGTTCTTCTTTATATCGTTGTTCTTTATTGTCAGATATATATTGGTTGCGTTTCTTTTTGTTTTGCCAAAATAAGATACTTGATATATTCTTTTTAGCTTCAGATTCTAAATCTTTAATTATGCCTTCAATAGATGGTTTTGTTATGTTGAATTTTTTACGGTGATATTTTTGAGGACTTAAGTACTTGAGCTTTTTTTCTGCATATTCTATAGGAGCAACAGTGGGAGTTGATTTATATATATCGATAAAACTATTTGTATTATCTTCAATCTCTTGCTTCTTTTTATTTATTAGATTCTCAACGTTCTCTTTATATTGTTCTTCTCTCTTTATCCTCTTGATAATGCCTTCATCAGTCACAATTAAACCATTAGAATCTTTTATTGTTAAAACTGGACTGCCTTTTTCATCTAGGTTCAGCGAAATATGGTAATAGGTACTACTCTGTGTCGAAGAAGTGTTTTGTGATGCTAATTGACTTTTTGAAGAAGTTCCACTAATTTTTTGCCTATTATAAATACCAGTTCCCGGAATTCCTGTGTTAAGATATGTCCCTTTTTTTCCAATAGTAACAGAAGCACCTCTACCTCCAATTGATAAACTTGCACCTGAACCTGAAAGATTTATAGATAAACCTTTCATTATTTTGACTTTTTTTCTAAATCTCATTTTGGTTTTGTCTTGTAGTTATTTCATTTGTTAAGTTCCTAACTCTTATTAATCTTTTTTGGAATAGGGAAGGTGTCATTGCTATACAAATTTCATGTCTGCCTAACGAAGGGTATCATAGTTACATTTGCCCTTTCCCCTATACTTAAACCGTAAACTTAAGCAACCCCGAGAAGGGCGTACACGAAGCGTCGTCTTACAACTATACTTACTCTAGGTTTACGATTTTAAAATAGATGGGCGTAAAGTAGCTAAAATACCCTATGGTTATTCGGTAAAGGTTAAAAAGTTTTTTGCTTTTGCTGCTTGGCGTAGCTACACAAATGCAACCCCCAGCACCAAGGGCTCTCGGTACTGGGGGTTATTTGATTGAAAAATGTATTTGAAAGTACTAATCCTCTTTTTTAGGGCTACTCCTCGTCTTGCGAGGTGGTGTCGATATCCTGCTTGGTAGGTCCGCTTTCCTTTTTTGGAGCAGGGGTGTCGTACAAGGTGTACTGCTGCTGCTTAGCGTAGCTGTTGCGGAAGGCAAGCTTACCAGCCTCGCCTACATTGCGGGCAAAGGCCCATACCGCATTGTACTTGGTAATACGAGCTTCGGTATCGGCAGGCCGACTAGCCTTAGCCAACGCTTGAGCCGCAATGGCATCGGTTAGCCTCGTCTTCATGTTCACCAGCTTAGCCTTATACTCCTTGCCGAGGCGAGCCTCGAGCTTCGCCTCGTACTCGGGCTTACCGTAGTTGTGTATAACCAGGTTGAAGAGGCTCACCATCTTCTCGGGGTTGTTTCTTGCATTCTCAACACCCCTGCGACCAAACTCAATAGATATGGTAGCTCTGCCGGGTAGCACCCTTTCGCAGTGGAAGAAGAAGAATTGCATCTCCTCGCGGCATTCCTGCATGATGTCCTGTAGCAGCTGCGTGGCAACGGTAATACTACTTCTGCTTTCGAGGCTCGAGAAGTCGTTAAGGCAAGAGGTAACCTCTAAGATGTTCTTATCCACCTCTTCGATGGTTAGGCTGGGTTCTACTGCTTGGAGCTCCTTGATGTCTTGCTTGCCAATTTCGAGCAAGGCCTTGGTTCCAGTTAGCATGTCGGTGTCGGGCATCGAATAAGTCCTAAAAAGTTCTTTACTCATAAATCATTTGTTTTTTGAGCGTTTAATACTACCCAAAGTATTGGGCTTTACTTAAGTTCTAGGGTCAACAAACCGTTTCGCTTCAAACTTGCAAGGAAGTTACAACGGGTTTCCACTAAAAATCAATAGCAGACGTTAGAAATTATTAGTACACATTATGCTAAAAAACACCAAAATGGCCTACAGTACACTGTAGACCATTTTTTGATGATGAAAAATCTTAGCTTTTGGAGGGTTTTGGAGGGCGTGGGGGAGGGGAGGAGCATGTAGATGGAAGGCGAAGGTTAATTTTCAACGGGCAAACGCTTAATAAACGCACTTAATCCTCCCGCTTAGGCGGGAGGTAGGGGGGGTGGCATATAACCCACCCCCTGCCCCCTCCTTGGAGGGGATAATGAGTTCCAATCGTAGGCTGGTGCTTAATAATGGACTTTCTTTTTCAAGATTAGATTTTATTGGGGGAGTGTGAAATGTGTTGGAGGTAAGCGAATGTTGATTAAAAACGGGAAAAACGCTTAATAGCCGCACGTAATCCCCTCCTTAGGAGGGGTAGGGGTGGGTTAGCGTCACTAAGCAGAATGAAAATCAATATTTATTCGAATAAACCCACCCCCTTCCCCCTCCCATGGAGGGGATAACGTGCTACTATTGGGCTTTTATCCTTTTGAATATGCCTTAGCTTCACCTGAACAGAGAGGTGGGCTTGAGGATAATATTGAACTTCCTCCTCCCTCTTATTTATGCGGGTGAATAGGCATCGTTAATCATGCAGAAGGTGGATAATAGCAGGCTCCTTAGGCGCTAATGCTGCTACTATCATTCATAATCGACTGCCATGTAATAATTTCCCCTATTCTACAATGCCTTACGCCACCTCTACAATGCTTTACGGAGCTTCGAGAGAGGCTTACGCCCTTTCGAGGGTAGCCTACGAGGTCTCGACAATAGCTTACGAAGCTTCGAGAGAAGCTTACGCCATCTCGAGAGTAGTTTACGCCATTTCAAAATTGGTTTACGAGCTCGTAAACTATCGTAGAGAGCTCGTAAACTATCGTAGAGATGGCGTAAACCATCGTCGAAATGGCGTCAGCTATCGTCGAAATGGCGTAAGCCAGTTTTCGAATGGCGTAAGGCTATCTCGTAGCCCCGTAGACTTTTATATAGATGGTGCGGAGCATCGTAGAGGACCTGTAGGCTACTGTAGAAGCTGTTTTTTTGAGCTTAGAGGGGGTGTGGGGGAGGCGCAGGGCTGCGCGTGTGTGCTACGGAAAGGGTGCTGTGCCAATTATACCTCCGAACACCCTATGCCTTAGGGGTAGGCCTTGCTTCGAGGGTACGAGCGGGAGGCTTGGGCGATTAGTGGCGGTGTTTGTGGTGTCTGTCAGGTCTGCTTTAGGCTACATCTCCAGGTGCCTTTCTCTGGATACCTTAATATCGTCCATGTTTTCCTTTGCCCAGCTAACCAGGTTTTGAATAATGGGCAGCAAGCTGCGGCCTCTTTCCGTTAGCTCGTACTCCACCTTGGGCGGTACCTGCGGGTAGATGGTGCGCTTCACTAGCCCATCGGCCTCGAGGGTTTTTAGGGTTACGGTAAGCATCTTCTGCGAAATAGTCCCGATGCTCCGATGAAGCTCGTTGAACCGTAGCACGTTCAAATCCCCCAGCAGCATGATAACGAGTATCGACCACTTGTCTCCTATGCGGTTAAGCACATTTCGTACGGGGCACGATTCTGCGCTTGCGTATTTTTGATACTCTTGTTCTAATGTTAACTCCATAGCCGTAAACTTTTCTTCATTTTTTTAGTTTCATATAGCGCTGATTGCTACCAATACTTACCTGTAGGTAAGTATTTGAGTTTCATGTGCGTTATTTTATTTGCCATGAAGGCCACTTATCTTTGAGTTGCCAAAAGTAAGTATATAACCAATGTATAGCAACCTGGTTTGTCAACATTAACAGCTTACGGGTTGGTATTACAGGCAAGGATATCATTAATTAAAGGAAGGAGTACCGTATGAAAATTGGAGTTACAGGCGCTACCGGGCAGCTAGGTCGGCTGGTAGTTGAGGAGCTAAAGAAAAGAGTATCGGCAGATGCCATTGTTGCACTGGTTCGTACACCTAGTAAAGCCGCAGACATGGGTGTAGAGAGCTACGAGTTCGACTACAACAACCCTGATGATTTAGTATGTGCCCTTGCTGGCATCGATAGGCTGCTGCTCATCTCGAGTAGCGAAATTGGGCAACGTGCGAGGCAGCATGCCAACGTTGTGGAGGCAGCAAAGAAGGCCGGGGTTAAGTGGATTGTGTATACGAGCTTGCTGCATGCCGACACCTCGTCGTTGAGCCTTGCCGAGGAGCATAGGGCAACCGAAAAGGTGCTAAAGGAGTCGGGAATACCGTACACGCTGCTTCGCAATGGCTGGTACACCGAAAACTATACCGGATCGATACCTGGCGCAATAGCTGCAGGCGCGCTTATTGGTAGCGCGGGCAACGGCAAGATTGCCTCGGCCGCTCGTGCCGACTTCGCAGAGGCCGCCGCAGTGGTGCTGACCGATCAAGAGCATCAGCATAAGGTTTACGAGCTTGCCGGCGACAATGCCTACACGCTTGCCGACTTGGCCGCCGAGGTTTCGCGCCAAACCGGGAATGCACTTCCCTACCAAGATCTTTCGGAGGCCGACTATGCAGGCATTCTGAAGAATGTGGGACTACCCGAGGGGCTGGCCTACGCCATTGCAGGATGGGATGTGGCGGCTTCGAAGAACGATCTGTTCGACAACGGCCATCAGCTGTCCAAACTAATCGGGCATGCAACAACTCCGATGTCCGATACTGTTGCCGCAACGCTCGCCTAGCGGCACCCACTAGGCAGCGTAGCAGGTGCGCTCATCGCCGTTAGGCCAAGGAATAATCGATGAGCCTTTTTGCTATTAAGCCACATATATTGCTGTTGGCTTTAGGAAACGGATAGCTAATAGGAGAAACAAGGAACTTTTATCCCATTGCCGTACACTATATGATGGGCTAAAGCACCTTGTTGGCAAATAACTTGCAATTGCCGTCAGCTAATGTTGACGGCAATTATGCTTTTTAAAGCAGCATCCTTGCGCTTAGCCTGACAGCTAAGGGGTGAAATCTCCTCCCACATGTAGCTCTATTCCGCAGGAGATGCCTCTGTAAGCCCGGCATGATAGCTCTGATTGTGCGATATGCTTAAGTTGGCGACGTTGGCCGGTGCGGGAGTCTTTTATTCTAGGGAATGCCTATTCTATAGCTCCAAAATTCTGCCGTTTAGCTTCTGTATAGCTTCAGAAAAGCTTCCAGTTAAAACCTGTATGCTAAATCATCTTTATTCTTACCAGCTACCTTAAGTGTTGGCAAACAATGAATACTATATTTTGTTGATAATGGTACAAATACATTATATCAAGCGGGTATGAAGGCATTAACAAAAGAGGAGGTGACTTGCTACCTCGAACTTCACCTAAGAGATTGGACTTTTGATGGGAATGCTATCAAAAGAGACTTCGTTTTTAAAACCTTTGTTGAGGCATTCTCGTTTATGACCGTGATAGCTTTGTTGGCGGAGAAGCTAGATCACCATCCTAGCTGGAGTAATGAGTATAATAGGGTGAGCATCTCGTTAAGTACCCATTCGTCTAAAGGAATTACGCAGCTTGATTTTGATCTAGCCGGCATTGCCGATATGGCATACAAGAGGTGCGAGGTTGAGGACTAGTGCCAACTTCTATGTAGCAAATTAGGCAACGCTGGAACGGATGACCTCTTACTTTACAGAATGTCCAACTATTAAAAAGCGTACAAGAATGAGTAGGAATATTGTTAAGGTTGAGTCTATCGGTAAGGTAACTCATGATGTGGTGCGCATTGTAACCACAAAGCCTGATGGATTTATCTTCGAACCCGGACAGGCAACAGAAATTGCTATTAACAAAGCAGGCTGGGTGGATGAAACACGGCCATTTACGTTTACCTGCCTTCCCGATGACCCCTACCTTGAGTTTACCATTAAAATATATCCATCCCGAGCAGGGGTTACCAATCAGCTGCGAATGCTAAAGAAGGGTGATGAGCTGATCTTAAACGATGTGTTTGGCACCATCGCATACAAGAATGCGGGTGTGTTTATCGCAGGAGGTGCAGGTGTTACCCCATTTATCTCCATCTTCCGATATCTTAAAAGTAGAGGCAAAATAGGGCGCAACATGCTGGTTTTTGCCAACAAAACTAGAGCCGATATTATTCTTGAAAAGGAGTTTAAGGATATGCTGGGTGATAGATTCGTAAATATCCTATCGGAAGAAGAGGTGGAAGGTTTTCATCACGGGTTTATCAACGAGGAGTTCTTGAAGAAAGTAATACCAGACCTTAAGATGCACTTTTACCTATGTGGTCCCCCTCCAATGATGGACGCTCTTCTTCTGCAGCTAACCAATCTTGGTGTTGATGAAGGCTTTATTGTAACGGAGGAAATGTAAAAGCAGGTTGATAACCTGTTCCCATAGTATTTAGTAAAGCCTAAGAACAGGAAGCGCTAATTCGTGCGTCCCTTTGAATCCTTTGTGTTTTAGGAAGATGTTAAATGAAAGATTTAGTACTGTCGTTAGATATACACGGCAGTGCATATCTACGGAAGAATGACCTCCACACCCTCTGTACCTCAGCGTCTCTGTGTTTAGAAGGGGATAAGACAGAAGATTAAGCGCGAGCCTTCGCGGCTATACAAATAAAAAACCGTCGTGCCCTTTGTGGAAAAGAACCAGTGAAGATCAGCCTTGTCTGTGTAAGCTGCGTTCTAATCAAAGACCACCCGAAACTCCGTTTGCCCCGGCTTAACCGTCTGTAGCGATAGTTGGAACTGGTGGTTGAGCAGTATCTCGCGGGTAAACATCAGCCCGATGCCCTGTCCGTTGGTTTTGGTGGAGTAGAAGGGGGTAAAGAGCATGCTCTGATCCTTGGGGCTGATACCCTTACCGTTGTCCTGCACCACAAGGGTGGTAGGATTGGTGCTCACCTTAATGGCAATTGCTCCCTTACGGTCGATGGCCTCGATGCTATTCTTTACGATGTTGATGATAACCTGCTCCATCTGTACCATATCGGCAAATACAACGGGAGAGGGGTCGGGGATTTCAATTGAAAGGGAGATCTCGCGCTTGCAGCATTCGGCTTCGAGTAGCAGATGTATGGAGCCGATCAGCGATTTCAGCGATACGGGCTGACGTACCGGCTCGGGGATCTTTACCACCTCCGAGAAGTTGGACATGAGCTGGCAGAGGTTCTTCCCCCGTTCGGTGGCGATATCAATAACGTTGCGGAAGTCGTTGGCATACGACAGCTGGCTCTGCTGAAGGTTCGAAGATAGCAGGTTAAGCATGGAGTTGGTGGCCCCAATGGTGTTGTTTACCTCGTGCGACATCAGGCGGATGACCTTCTCGTAGGCCTTCTTCTCGGTTTTGATAAGCTCCTGCGTGAGCTCCTCCACCAGGATAAACGGGTGCTGAAAGCCCCTATCGATGAAGTAGGAGCGGGTACACTTGTAGGCGTGGATGCCGTTGAGGCGGATGATGCGCTGCTCGTTGGGCTGCAGCTGCTCCATCTCCAGGGCTAGGGGATGGTTTATCTGGTCGAGAGCCATGCCTGTGGCCTCTTCTACCTTTAGCAGGCGGCTGGCGGCAGGGTTTAGCGAGCTGATGCGGTTGTCGAAGTCGAGGATGATAACCCCCAAGGGCGAGGCGCTTACCATCAGATCGAGGAAGTAGTGCTGCTCGCGTACGCGAAGGCGTTCCTCCTTGAGCTGGGCCATCATTCGGTTGAACAGATCGATGAGCCGATCCATATCGGGTTGCCCTGTACGGGGTAGCCGCGAGCTGAAATCCTGCTCCTTGAGCAGCTCAGCGCCGCTAGCAATCTCGTTTACGGGTTTAATGATGATTTGGTAGAAGTAGATAATGGCTAAAAGGAGCAGCAGCGCAAAGGCCTCGGCAACTAGTAGCATTAGATGGCTGTTACGGTAGCCGTAAAATAGCATGGCAGCCAGTACAAGGTATAGAATTACGGAGGAAGTCCAGAATCGGAACTTTAGCTTCATTGGTATAGATATGTTTGGGCGCTAATGTAGGAAAATTTACGGGTAGGTTCTTCCGCAAAGCTGCAAGGCGATCCAGAGAACTCGGAGCCTTTCCCATAATTGTTAGGCTACGTTTTTTTTCAAAGTCCAGAGCATAATCAGAGCTCTTTATCCCCTCCGAGGAGGGGCAGGGGGTGGGTGACGACTTCCCAACCCACCCCAACCCCTCCCAAGGAGGGGATAATCCATTTCAATTATGCGTTGATGCTTACTGTTGATCTTCAACCCTTCAAAAGCAGGATATTGGATACTACTCTTTCCCCTAAACACAGCGGCAAGGCGATACAGAGAATACGGAGCCTTTCCCATAATTGTTAGGCTACGTTTTTTCTCAAAGTCCAGAACTTAATCAAGGCTCTTTATCCTCCCGCTTAGGCGGGAGGCAGGGGTGTATAGCATATTACCCACCCCAACCCCTCCCAAGGAGGGGAAAATCAGTTTCAATTATACGTTGATGCTTACTATCGATCTTCAATCCTTCAGCACAGGGTGTTGGGAATCATTCTTCGTGCTATCCTTTGTGCCCTTTGTGGTAAAATAAGCAGCGAGTATCATTTCTATCCCCTTCATCGGTGTTCGAGCACTGTTCGAAATCGAACACCATCTGTTCGTTAATGCACACTTTTTTGAGATCTAATTTCTGTAACATTCAGACTTCGAGTAAAGTCTGTTTTGTGGCATGCCAATTGCCAACAGGTATGTCAAAATAAAAAATAGTACAGTAATGGACAGAAGCATCCCTCAAGAGGTAATACGTAGGCGAAAAAGGAAAACCGTCATAATCGCTGCAGCCGTTGCTGTTGCATTACTTATAGGGATAACCACCCTTTTTAGCTTCCTGCGCTCGGGAATATCGGCAAAGGATATCGATGTTGCCGTGGTCGATAAGGGCGAGGTCGACATTTCGGTGTCCGCATCGGGTAAGGTTGTTCCGCTATCGGAGCAAATCATCACCTCGCCAATAGCATCGAGGGTTGTGGAGGTGTACAAGAAGTCCGGCGATAAGGTAGCGGTTGGCGATCTAATTCTGAAGCTCGATCTGGATGCCGCAACCTCCGACTATGGAAAGATGAACGACGAGTTATCGATGAAGCAGTGCAAGCTCGAGCAGCAGGGCGTTACCGTAAAGAGCCAGCTCTCCGATCTTAGAATGCAGCTGGCCATTGCCGATATGAAGCTGAAGCGAATGGCGGCCGAGCTGAAGAACGAGCACTACTTGGACAGCATCGGGGCAAGTACCAGCGATAAGGTACGGCAGGCGGAGCTCAACTACAAGGTGGAGTCGCTCCTCTACGAGCAGCTTAAGCAGCGCTATAGCAACGAGCAGCTCACCTCGTCGGCCAACATAAAGATGTCGAAGCTGGAGTACAACATTGCAAAGAAAAGCGTGGTGCTTATGGGCAAAACCATGAGCGAGGCGCAGGTTCGCGCGCCCCGTTCGGCCGTCCTAACCTGGGTAAACAACCAGATAGGATCAACCGTGGCGCAGGGGGCGCAGCTCGCCATTGTCTCGGACCTTAACGACTTTAAGGTGGAGGGCGAGATTGCCGACTCGTATGCCGACAGGGTGAGCCCAGGCGCTAAGGTAGCTGTGCGCGTTGGAAACCAAACGCTGGAGGGGAGCGTGGGCAATGTTACCCCATCGGTAAAGAATGGCATCATCGAGTTTACCGTCATGCTAAAGGAGAGCAGCAGCACAAAGCTGCGCTCGGGGCTAAAGGTGGACGTTTACGTGATAAATGCCATCAGCGAAAATGTGCCTCGGCTGGCCAACGGCTCGTACTACGTGGGCAAGGGCGAGTACGACCTGTGGGTGATTAATGGCGGAGTAGCCCAAAAGCGTAGGGTGGAGCTTGGCGAAAGCAGCTTCGATAAGGTAGAGGTAAAGCGAGGCCTACATGTGGGCGATCGGGTGATTGTTTCGGATATGTCGAAGTACAAGAACGCAAGTAGCCTTAAGATTAGGAAATAATTGGTTGTCTAAATATTGGCTGTTGACAGTCGCTAAGGATGATGGATGTGCGGTGTGTGAGCGCCTGCATGTTCATTATCCAAACCAAACAAGCTACAAGGACAACCAAGCATGAATGTTGAATAAAACCAGAAAATAGTAAATGATATGATTACACTAGAAAACATTAGCAAGGTTTATCAAACCAAGGAGATTGAAACCGTAGCGCTCGAGAATGTGAACTTAACCGTAAACAAGGGCGAGTTTGTATCCATCATGGGTCCTTCGGGCTGCGGCAAGAGTACGCTACTAAATATTATGGGATTACTCGATGCGCCATCCCTGGGGCAGGTGTCTCTAGGAGGTGTGCTGGTTGATAGCATGAAGGACAAGGAGCTGGCGGTACTTCGCAACCAGAAGCTGGGCTTCGTTTTTCAGAGTTTCCACCTTATTCCAGCGCTGAATATCATTGATAATGTGGAGCTGCCGCTACTCTACCGCAAGGTATCGTCGGGCGAACGTCGTCGGAGGGCGCTGGAGGTTATCGAGAAGGTTGGCCTTTCGCATCGTGCAAAGCACTTCCCCATGCAGCTCTCGGGCGGACAGTGCCAGCGCGTAGCTATTGCCCGTGCCATCATCGGAAATCCAGAAATTCTGCTTGCCGATGAGCCTACCGGTAACCTCGATAGCAAGATGGGCTCCGAAATTATGGAGATCCTGTTCCGCCTGAATAAGGAGGAGGGAACCACCATCGTAATGGTAACGCACGACGATCATATTGCCAAGCAAACAGGGCGCATCATGCGCTTTTTCGATGGCCGACAAATCCAATAGAAACAGCAGGAGTATGATACTTTACTATATGAAGCATGCCTGGCGTATGCTATGGCAGGAGAAGTTCTTTACCATTATCTCGTTGCTGGGAATAGGGTTGGCCGTATCCTTTATTATGGTAATAATTACCGTAAACGATATTGACGATGGCTCCTACGCCCCCGAGGTGAATCGCTATCGGACGTTGTACGTAAAGAATGTTAGCGAGAAGCAAGGGCAAAGCACCAATAACAGCAGCCTATCGCCAATGATTGTAAAAAATGTGATCTATAACCTGGATGGGGTTGATGCTGTTACCGCTGTAAACAGAGGAGAGTCGTTTGTAGAAGCGCAGAAGCTATCAGGCGAAGGACAAAACGTGAAGTCGACAAGCACAGATGGTGCGTATTGGAAATTCTTCAACTTCGAATTTGTAGCAGGGAAGCCATTTACGAGTAGCGACTTTACTTCTGGTGTTCGCGTTGCCGTTATCGACGAATCGCTCTCACGGTCGCTCTACAAGGGAGAGAATGCGCTCGGGAAAACCATTTTTATTGCCCAGCAACCCTATAAGGTGGTCGGTGTGGTTAAGGATGTTAGCCCCTCCTCTTCTTTTGCGTATGCCAAGGTGTGGTTTCCGTACACCACAAGCTCGCAGGTGATGAGCGGCAAGAACGAGCTGTCTTGCGGAGCCCTAGAAGCGATGATACTAGCTAAAAAAACAAGCGACTTTGATGACATAAGGCGTAAGCTGGAGGCTCGACGATTCAACTATAACGAAACTGCAGGAAAAGGGGTTAAAATTTTACTTCGAGGACCCGATACCCATAGCGAGCAGCGCTTCCGAGGCGATGCCACCGCGGAGCAGAGCGAGTATAAGGAGGTGCTTCGGCTTTGGATAATGGTAATCATCATTCTTATTGTTGTCCCTGCATTTAATATGATGAGCTTCACCATCTCGCGAATGAAGAAACGCCAGGAGGAGCTGGGGTTGAGGCGTTCGTTTGGCGCACTGCGTAGCAATATTATTGGGCAGGTTATCGCCGAGAATATGCTGCTAACCCTAATAGGAGGATTTTTCGGTTTTCTTCTATCGGGTATTCTGATTTTTGCTTTCCAGTCAACACTTTTTCCCGATGGTGTAAGCCTTAGCCTAAGCATGATTTTCCGTCCATCAATTTTGGCTTATCTATTGGGCGTTTGTGTTCTTGTAAACCTGGTATCCGCAATTATTCCGGCTGTTCGGTCGGCCAATCAACCTATTCTACAAGCATTAAAAGAGAAAAAGGCATGATAAAACATATACTAAAAATAGTTTGGACCCAAAGGAGGTCTAACCTGCTAATTTGGATGGAGCTGATGCTCGTGTTTGTACTTCTATGGATGGTTACGGATCAGATTTTTGGGACAATTAAAAGGTATAGAGTTCCCAAAGGATTCGACATCGAGAATACGTACTACGTAGATGTTAAGATGATCCCTGGAAGAGAGCGCGTAGGAAATCCAAGCGACGATAGCCTTAGCAAAGCATACGAAGTACCGTTTTATGCCCTTCTCGAAAAGATAAAGAGGAATGAAAATGTAGAATATGCTTCGGCAGGCATTATGTCGAAACCCTATAATGGTGGAAATAGTTGGAGCCCGATTACAGTTGGGAAAAGGAAATGCGACTCCTACCTTCGTCTTGTTGATAATGACTTCTTTAAGGTATTCAGAATACCCATAAACTATGGTAAGGATCTAAGCGATGGAAGGTATAACAATATTGTTCTTAGTAAAATGCTTGCCGATAGCCTGTTTAGAAGTGATGCCGCTGCTGTTGGCAAACATTGTGAGCTTAATGGAACAAACTACACGGTTGTTGGGGTAACCGATAGCTATAAGTATTACGACTTTACTAGAGAAACCCCGACCTCGTACGAACCATTTGCTCCAACATTCACCAAATATAAGCTGGGAAGTGTTGATACCCCCGAGATTTGTATCCGGCTAAAGGCATCTGCCCCTAAAGATGCCATTGAAAAGATGCGTAAGGAGCTTTCTAATTTGGGCGATTCTCCATACTACATTCAGAATATAAGCTCGTTCGAATCTCTTCGACAGATATATTTCTCATGGACTGGCGAAAAGAAGAATATGAAGATGGGGGGCGCTATTATTATTTTCTTTCTGGTGAATGTGCTATTGGGTATTGTGGGAACCTTCTGGTTTAGAACAGAGCAGCGCCGCGACGAAGTTGGCCTTCGAATGGCTATTGGATCATCTTCGGCGTCTTTACTAAACCTTTTTATGGCAGAAGCAATCGTCTTATTGTTCTTGGCCGCCATCCCAGGAGTGTTGATAACGCTACAGCTACGATATCTTGAGCTGCATGTCTTTAGCGGCTGGAACGCGAGTTGGGTGGTATTTATTCTTGCAGGGCTTACAGCGTTTATTGTTTTAGCTGGAATGATACTATTGGGCACTTGGTTCCCCGCACGTCAGGCTTCAAGGGTTCAACCATCTGAGGCATTACACTACGAGTAACCTTAAAGATGCAATACTAATTCTAAATGAAAGTGCTAATAAATATGCTACGTAAGGTGTTTGGTGCTCGGGGGCATCTTGCTACTGCAACCATCTGCATCTCGTTGGGCATTGCTTCGGTTATGATTATGGTAAATTCAATAACCGAGTACATCAGGCCCGTTAGCCCCGAGAGCAACGTGGAGCGGATTATGTGCTCGCACCGCTGGGTTAGCAAGGATAAGAAGAAGGACTTCCGAAATATGGGGGGCATTCCGCTATCTTTTGCGCAGGCCTACTTGGCTGATCTAAAAACTCCAGAGGCGACATCTATTTTTACGGATAATACCTTTCCCCGAATCAGTGGTACAAGAACCGAAACGTTTAAGGCCATAAGCTGCGATGCCAGCTACTGGCATATCTTCGATTTCCAGTTTGTAGAGGGAAGGCCTTTCACCTTCGACGAGTTTATGGGCCACGCCGCCGTTGCGGTTGTCTCGCGCTCTTTCTTTAGCCAGCTCTCGGATATGGAAAAGAGGCTACGACGCTTTGCCTATATGGATAAGGAGTATACCATTGTGGGGGTTGTTGAGGATGTTCGCTCGCAGCGAATCTTTACCTCTGCACATGTTTGGATACCCTATTCGGCGCTGTATGGCAGCTTAGACGAGAATGTATCGGCGTTTAAGGTGGTATATCTACTAAAAACGAAGGCTGATAGGGCTAAGCTGCTGTCGGAGGTTAAGGCGGTGGAGGATAAGTACAACTCCACCACCTCCAATCCCGATCTTGTTAGCGGGCTTACGCCCCATACTAAGCTAGATGTTCTTATTAGGGGGTATTCAACCGAAGTCGACGATAATTTGGAACGTGCATTTTATTCCCGTTGGCTTGCTATTGCAGTAGTAATCCTGCTGGTGCCTATCCTTAACCTGATTATACTAAACTATACCCATATAAGGAATAGGTATGCCGAGATGGGGATTCGCAAATCGTTTGGCGCCACGCAGCATAGCATCTCACTCCTTTTCCTAAAGGAGAATACGGTAGTGGTTTTAGCTGGAGGTGTTGTTGGCTATACGCTATCCTTTCTCTTTGGGCTTGTACACCATATCAACCTATTCGATACTGAACGATATACTGATATGCCTATCGACAATGTGGTTCATCCTAGCTGGCTATCGTTTGTTGTTGTGCTGGTAATCTGCTTGCTTGCTAGCTTGCTGTCGGGCATCTTCCCCTCGTGGAAGCTGGCACGAATGAGTGTTAACTCGGCGCTGAAAGGAGGTGATCAGTGATACGAATGATACTAAAATACCTTTGGGCACAACGGCGCAGCAATGCCTTGCTGCTGCTGGAACTCACGCTGGTAGGAATAATGTTGTTCTATGTTGTCAATGCATTTCTTGATGCTTATGGGGTGTATCGGATTCCATTGGGCTTTACTACCGAGCGGAGCTACGTTATCAACCTACAGAAAACCAAGAAAGCAAATATCACCGGGCATCAACTCAAGGATAGCCTCGATCGCTTCTTGCGTACGAGGAAGGAGATAGATCAGTTTGCCTACACCTTCGATTCCGAACCGTTTTCTGGAGATCGAAACTGTTGGCCAATTGTGGTAGGTGGCGTGGAGCAGCAGCTAAACATTAGGGTGTCGGACGTAAATTTCCCTTCTCTTTTAGGTGTACATATTAACGAGGGACGATGGTTTACCGAAGCCGAACTCCTGCAGAATAGCAAGGTTTGCCTGATTACCGAAGGTTTAAAGGAGTTTCTTAAGCGACCATATCCTGTTGGCACCATGCTTAGCTTCGGAAATCCAACCGAGGAGAGCTTGCGCATTATTGGGGTTATTCCCGACTTAAAGTATGGAACCTACGAACCTCCGGTGTTATCCATATTCCGACCAATGGATTTGGAGGATAATTTCTTTGAATGGAAGATGATCGTAAAGGTAAAGGAGGGGCAGAAGGAGGACTTTGCCCAAACGCTAAAGCTCTTCACCAGCGATGTCTCTAAATCGTTAGGCTTAGTAGTGCTAAGCGTAAACGATTTCGATACCAAGAAGCAGTTCGCAGATACGAATAGCACCAATGCCATTTGGAGCTTGTTCTGGTGCGCCTTCTTTTTCCTGGTTAATGTGATACTGGGAATCTACGTTGTCTTTTCGGGAAGGGTGAAAAAGCGTGTTTCGGAGCTGGCCATAAGGATGGCGGTGGGCTCTTCGCGACGAGGAATCATTGCCCTTGTTCTTGGCGAGTCTATCCTACTTCTGCTACTATCCAGTATTGTAGTTCTGGTTGTTGCCCTTAACATGGCACATTTTGGAATACTGGATGGCAAGATCCCCTTTACCGCTTGGCGTTTTATTGCAGACTTTCTGTTTGTGGAGCTTATTCTGCTGATCTCGGTTTCGAGCAGCGTGCTTGTTCCGGCAGTAAAGGCCTCGCGTATTGAGCCTGCAATGGCGCTTCACTACGAATAACTTCTTATAAGGCGCCTTCTTTGTCTAATCACTAGAGAAGGCGCCTCTTCTAAAACAAGAACTATGATCTCTACTATAAAGTACATGGCCTGCTTGGGCTTTATGGCACTTTCTGGTGCCACGTTGGGGCAAGTGCAGGAGCAATCGCTCACCCTTAACGAAGCCCTACGCCTTGCCCGAGACCAAAGCCTCGATGCGCTTGTTGCCCGAAACGAGCTAAAGGCATCCTACTGGCAGCTGCGTAGCTACAAGGCCGATCTTTTGCCCAGCCTAGCCTTCGAGGGAACGCTCCCTAGCATCAACAAGTCGGTGCAGAGCTACCAAAACGACGATGGGACGTACACCTACGTTCATAGCAACGCATCAACGGTCGACCTAAACCTAATTGTCGACCAGAATATCCCGCTTACAGGTGGGCACCTATCGGTATCGTCGCAGCTGCAGCGCATCGATCAGCTGGGGGCGAACTCCTCTACGCAGCACATGTCGTGTCCGGTAGGTTTTACCTACGAGCAGCCCCTTTTCTCGTTCAACAAGCTAAAGTGGCAGGGGCGCATCGAGCCCATTAAGTACGAAGAGGCTAAGCGCCGCTACTGCGCCAACATGGAGCAGGTGCAGGTAAAGACCATTACCCTCTACTTCGATCTGCTGCTGGCAAAGGTAAATAGCGACATCGCCGAGCAGAACCTCAAGAACGCCACCAAGCTCTACGAGATAGCATCGGCGAAGAAGGGTATCGGCGTTATTTCCGATAACGAGCTGCTTCATCTTCGGCTGTCTAAAATAAACTTCGACCTGAAGATGGCTGAGGTACGGCAGGAGTTTGATAGGCGCATGTTTGCCCTTCGCAGCTTCCTAGGCTTTAACGATAAGGTGTCGTTGGTCCCCGAGGTTCCATCTCAAACGCCCTCAGCAAAGACATCGTTTGCCGAAGTAATGGAGCTGGCACGTGCCAACAATCCCTTTATCCAGGAGGTGCAGCGGCGCATCCTCACCACCCAGATGCAGGTAGCCGAGGCAAAAGCCTCGCGAGGGTTTAGGACAAATCTCTTCTTCTCGTTTGGGCTTACGGGTAGCGATAAAACCATCGGCAAAGCCTACCGCGATCTAAACGACCTACAGGTGGCAAAGGTTGGCCTCCGCATTCCCATCCTCGATTGGGGAAAGGGGCGTAGCCGCGTCGAGCAGGCCAAGTCGCAGCTCGAGGTGGAGAAGGGTAAGGTAGAGCAGGAAACGCAGCGCTTCGAGGAGAACATCTTCATCAGCGTAAAGCAGCTCATGGATCAGCCCCGGCAGCTAAGCCTTGCGCAGGAGGCCGACTCCGTTGCCCAGCAGCGCTACAAAACCTCCTTCGAGACATTTCTGATGGGCAAGGTAAACATCCTCGACATTAACGATGCCCAGGTATCGCGCGACGAGGCCAAACGAAACTACATCTCGCAGCTATACGGGTCGTGGCTCTTCTACTACAACATAAGGCAGATCACCCTTTTCGACTTTGAGAAAAAGGGTAATTTGACCATCGATGAAAAGTTGCTCCTGCTATAGCCGCTGCATTTGCCAGTTTTCTTACATTTGCTCGAGTATCTAATGCCTCTATAATTATTCTACCTATTTCAAAATGGTTCTTGTTGTTGATGATGATATAGCTGTTCGCTCCATGCTATCGCTTTTGCTGCGGCAGAATGGGTTCGAGGTAACGGTGGTTGCCTCACCTCCCGAAGCAATGGAGCATGTCAGAAGATATACCCCCGAACTCATCCTTATGGATATGAACTATACGGCCGATACATCTGGTGAGGAGGGTATTACGCTGCTCAAGCAGGTGAAAATATTCTGTCCCGATGTTCCCGTAATACTTATTACCGCGTGGGGGTCAATCCATCTAGCAGTAAGGGGAATGAAGGCAGGGGCATTCGACTTCATCACCAAGCCTTGGAGCAACGAGACGTTGGTTGCTACTGTTCGTCGGGCGGTGGAGCTATCGTCGAACAGCCAAAAGAGCGTAGCGAACAGCAGCCGGGTGGAGCTTAACTCCAAGTTTCATTTCGAAAAGATAGTAGGGCAATCGGCCAAGCTTATGGAGGTGCTCAATACCGTTGCCCGCGTTGCACAAACCGATGCTCCCATTCTCATTACCGGAGAAAGCGGCACCGGAAAGGAGCTCATCGCCGAGGCTATTCACGCCAACAGCCGTCGTGGTTCCGAATCAATTGTTAAGGTAAACCTAGGCGGTGTCTCTCAGTCGCTCTTCGAGAGCGAGATGTTTGGCCACAAGAAGGGCGCCTTTACCGATGCCTACCACGACCGTATTGGTCGCTTCTCGCTCGCTAATGGGGGCACCATATTCCTCGACGAGCTGGGCGAGCTCGACCTCTCGTGCCAGGTAAAGCTGCTAAGGGTGCTGCAGGAGCAAACCTTCGAAGTGCTAGGCGAGAGTCGTCCCACCAAGGTCGACGTCAGGATTGTGTGCGCCACCAATAAGGATCTTTCGCAGCTGGTGGCAAACGGCCTTTTTCGCGAAGATCTCTTCTACCGCGTTAACCTCATCACCATACACCTACCCGCGCTCCGCGAGCGTCCCGAAGATATTCCTTTTTTGGCAAAGCACTTTGCGCAGAACATGCAAGGCGTCGATGGTCGAAGCATCGAGCTGGGGAGCAGCGCCATCGATCTGCTGCAGCGCTTACCCTTCCCCGGTAACATCCGCGAGCTGAAAAACCTAGTTGAGCGCACCGTGCTGGTTTCGGGGAAATCGGTCATCGAGGACGAAGATATTACCCGAAACATGCCCTCGGCCTCTGGTGCTGTTGTTGAAGTTGATAGTGGTGCTTTACTTCCTCTCGACGAGATGGAGCGAAAGATGATCGTTCGTGCCATGGAGCTCTACAGCGGAAATATCTCGAAGGTTGCCGATGCCCTTGGCCTAAGCCGTGCCGCACTCTACCGTAGGCTCGAAAAGTACGGCATTCGGTTCGACTAGCACTCCTTGCTATACACCTTCGTCGCCCAAAATTGCATCCTACCAATAGAATGAAACGGTATTGATAGGAAAAGAGAAGAAGTTGTAACCTTCACGATACAAACCTTCAACCTCCAATAGCAGCACATTATCCCCTCCATTGGAGGGGGCAGGGGGTGGGTTTGCCGCTGCTAATCCTAGTCTCTGCCTATGCGTTTATTCCTTACGGCCGGAGGCCGTGCTGTGGCAGGCTTGGCTGCTTGAACTAAGCAATAACACTACGCTCGCCCAGCCCATAGCCGTCAAACTAAGATACGACCGACTGTTAGGGTTGCGTTAAAGCGCTACAACGTAGCGCTACTTTAGTAACCGTGGGTGTAAGCCCACGGCACTTTCATCGAAGAACGTTAGCCCCGAAGGGGCGATCCCAATGCTGTTCGTTTGCCCAAAGGGTCAGCCCATTCGGGCTTCTAAAGAGGGGGGGGCGTTCTGCGTCCACGGATTTCATCCGCGGTTACATAGTGTTTGCTACTTCGTAGCATTTTGCCGCTTAGTTTGACGACTATGGGGCGATAGCCTCAGCCGATCAAGGACAAAAGCTAATTGATTTATATGTTATATGGCATCCATAAAATCCAGCTCTTAGTTCGCATTGATTATATGCGACTAATCTAATTGGTACTACCATTAATATAGTCGCCTGCATAATAGTAAAAATCATAGGTCCATTCGTCCATTTGTTGATATGCGGAACAGTCGACATGACGAATAGAATTGCCTGAGAAATTAGCTATTTCGGGGAAAAACTCCACAATTAATTCTTTTGCTTTATCGTAGCAAAGAAAAACGAATTCGCGCACCTCAGCTTCTATTGTAACCCGTTCAGTATTTAATTCAATAAAATAAGCGTGTTGCTTGGGTGGCATTGATTTTAAGGTCTTTTCGAGATATTGTTTTTCATCTTCTGAAACATCACGTTTGGGAACGTGGTTTTGGTTGAAGAATTCAAACTTGTCGCTAGAATAACCGCCAACCAGCATATCGAGGACTTCGTTGAGAAGAACGGCTCTTTCGTGCGCTTGTATGGTTATGGCTTCGACAAAAATGGGCTTGTGTTGTTCGGTTTCGGGGAAATGGTTGATTGAAATATGTATCAATGCATTTTCGAGGGTTTCGATAAACTTGCTCTGTCGTGCTTGTTCTGCGGCAAGCTCAGCATCCATGCGGTTGCAATTGGCCTCAAATTGTTCGTAGGATTGCATATAGCGTTAAATCTAACCAATGGTTAATAAATCTATTTATTCCATTTGCTCAATGGTAGAGGCAAGCACTTTTGCTCTGTTCTCCCGCTTGCCGTAGTCTCCATCAGCGCTCAAGGCTAGCCGAAGCTTAGTTCCGCCAAGTTCGCACTTCGTTTCGGTTGCCGCTTCGTCTTTCTATTTAGCAGCCTACAGGCGCAATCAAAAGTAGCAAAAAAGCAAAGCGCAGCTGCTTGCGGCTGCGCTCTAGTATGGTTTTTCTGTTTTACCGTTTAATGGCGGTCAAAGACGGCTACTTATATTCGATGGCATTACAACCGTAGCGAAGCGTTGCTCGGCGTAGCCAAAATGCCGCTGAGCCTCGTGCGTTTAATTTAGACTACGCTTAGCTAGGGAAGTAGGATTATCCCTAAATTTTTCATGATGGCTACCTATGCTATCTTATTTTGCCTTACGCAAGTGTATATACTTTTTCTTGTTGCTGCCTCTGCTCGCATTGGTCGCAGGCTGCATGTCCTGCAAACCAAGCGTAGCGAGGCTGTATTATGATTTACGCTCCTTGCTAATCGCGAGGTATAAACCATTAATTGCCATTAGGATTATTACGGCCATAAAAGTCATATTATGGTGTAAAGTAGCACCCGCTATCTCTCCTTTTTCAAAGTAGCTTAGATTCGAATTGGACGTTTGAGACAGTGTGCTTATTGTAGCTTTAGTAAAAAAAGCAAATGCAGCTACAGCTAGTACTGCTAGGCTAATCCTTAACTATTTTCTCATTTTATCTGTTTTAGTTTACAATGTATAGTTATATTACCTGTGGCGGTTGCCCTTAAAAACCGAAGCTTAACTCCGCGGCTGCTTGTGGCTGCGCTTTAGTATGGTCTCTTTGTTTTGCCGTTTAATGGCGGTTAAAGACCACTACTTAAGTCCGAAGAAGACACAGTCTTCGCAGAGCCTTAACCTTCGATCATGCTTCGTCTAGCAGGTGGGGCATTAAAGCGCTACAACGTAGCGCCACTTTAGTAACCGTGGGTGTAAGCCCACGGCGCTTTGATCGAAGAACTTTAGCCCCGAAGGGGCACCCCCCCAATGCTGTTCGTTTACCCCAAGGGTCAGCCCATTCGGTCTTCTAAAAAGGGGACATTCTGTGTCCACGGATTTCATCCGCGGTTACTCAGGTTTAGCTACTTCGTAGCATTTCACCGCTTAACTTGACGGCTATGGGCGATAGCCTCAGCCGAACGAGGCGTTGTTTTTATTTTGCCTTTAATAATTCTATTTCCTTCTTTAAAAGTTTATTCTGTTCTTGAATAGAATCAATTCTTTTATTTTGTTCAATCATATAAAGTGTCATTTCTTCCATTTTCTGCAAAAGTTTAGAGTTCAATTCGCCCAATTCCGTACCATTTTTCTCCATTTCCTTGGCTGGTGCTATTTCAGGCAAATGTTTTTGCTCTGTTACAAACTTTTCTAATTCATTTAAAGTCATCAATTTAAAGTCTTTTTCAAAAACAAAATCGGCACCATTTAAATCAACCTTTATCTCCCTTGCTCTAATGGTTCCTATGACATCAAGTTCATATCTTGGAGAAGCCGTTAAAATGCCAACTCTTCCTTTAATGTATAATCTATCGGATGATGCATAATTTGGTGGATTATATCCAATACCAACTCCATAAGCATTCATTTGAAAAATACTACCTTCTTCTGAACTTGCAATATCAATAAATCTAAAATTAGTTGCAAACTCTGGAGTGCCCCAAGATCCTTGATACAGCATTTTTAGACTCCTTGTGTTATTAATATTGTTTGTAATACTTATCGTTGAACAATTTAAATTGAATGGATCAAAATTGCCAGAATGCCATATCTTGTAATAATTTCCCCACCCATATACATAGCTGCGTAAATAGTAATTGTTAGTGTTATGAGCATTTACTAATTGCCATTTATAATTTATATCATAGTAATTCTGAATCCCCATTATTACAGTATTCTATGGGCCATTTACTGCTGGATAGCCAGTAACAATATTAAATCCAGAGCCCCCAATAGAGTTTAAATCTTGGGCTCTTATACTACAAGTCACAATAATTAAGATCAGGCTAATTAAAATTTGTCTTTTCATTGTCATTTTTTTATATTGATTTTTAAAATTTCAAAGCGATATTCATTCTACAATACCCTCATTAGATGAAGATTTTAGCCTTCGTCAGCTCTATCATTACAGGTTATAGCCTGCAGAATAGATTCGGCTGTGGCGATAGCCTCAGCCGAGTTGTTGCTTGTTCTTTCCTTACCTTGAAGTTGATTCAAGTTTATCAAGTTTATCATTTTGAAGTTTAACCAATTGTTTGAGTTCCTCTATAGATTGGTTCTGCTTTTTCAATTCATCAACTTGCTTTTGTTGTTCTATTGTGTAAAGCGTTAACTCCTCAATTTTTTGAAGAAGTTTATTCTGCATATCACCCATGTTTAAGCCATTTTCCTTAATCTCAACAGCGGAAGGAATCTCAGGCAAATGGCCATTAACTTTTATATATTGTTCTACTTCTATTAAGGTCATTAACTTGTAATCAGGTTTAAACACATAGTCAGCAGGAAAATTTAAATCTACTTTTATTTCTCGTGCATGAATTGTTCCATTAACATCAACACTGCCATTACTCTTTATTCCAATGATTTGTCCATTATAATTGTGATTGTTTGCATAATCAACATTTCCAATACCGAAAACATTTCCGCCATTACCCCATACGTTATTTCCTATTACCCATATATTGGTATTTCCTGCACTTGACTGAGGTGACGTGCCAAATGATGTTCCTGAACCAATAAATGCTATGGATGATTCTGCTCCTGTTGGATTCATTATTTGAAGTTGACCATGATCATTAGAACTTGACCTTATTAGTACTTTACCTTCAATCCCTGTATTGCTTCCAGCATCAATATACAATTTACCGAGAGGACTAGCTCCAATGCCCACTGTCCCATTACTTTTTACATAGAAAATTTGTCCATTTCCTGACTGTAAATAGCGATCATGATTCCCTATGCCAAAAACGTCTCCACCATTGCCCCATATATTATTTCCAAGAACCCAGATATGACTATTGCCACCTTTTGATTGTGGTGATGGCCCTAATGTGCTACCTAGTCCAATAAAACAAATTGAAGCTTCGGCAGTACTCGGATTTAGAACTTGAAGTTGGCCATAATTTGAAGAATTTGATTGAATAAGAACCTTCCCTCCGCTAGAATATAATACGTCAGTACCAGAAGATAGCCATTGCGCATTTACTGTCAGGACAGAACTTAATAAAAGCAGGCAAATTAAAATTTGTCTTTTCATTGTCATTTGTTTTATATTGATTTTTAAAATTTCGAAGCGATATCCATTCCACAAAACCTTCGTTAGTTCTATCATTGCAGGTTATGGCCTGCAGAATAAATTCGACTATGGGCATGAGCTTCAGTCGAACAAAGGGGGGATATTGCATATCTCATTGAAGTCTAAAGATAATTGGGTAAATAACTTCAACATTAATAGGCTCACCGTTTAAAAGACCCGGCAACCAATTGTCTGGAATAAGCTTTAGCACTCTGATTGCTTCTTCTTCCATACCATAACCAAGCGGTGCTTCTACGTGATAATTATTTGTCTTACCATATTTGTCTACTGTAAATAAGACGTATACAGTACCCGATTTCCCGTTTTCCACCGCGGTCAATGGATAATGAATGTTTTTTCTCACTTCTGATATTATGAAATCATTACCATTCAAGTAAATTGGAGGACGACTCAATATTGTATCTGAAATGCTAATATTGTTTACTATTCTGTATTTTATATCCTTTGCCTTTTCATTGGGCTTATATAAAACAACTTCTTTTTGGAATAGTCATATTTTAAAGTAAGCTGCCTCTCAAAGTCATAACACTCCCAAATGCTATCCTTAACACCTTGCTTATAATATCCTTTTACCAAGAGTTTATCTTTGTGATGAAACTTCTTATACTCCCCATGTCTTATTTTTTTATCTGATTTTAGAACATAAAATGTTTCATTGCTTTCTTTATCTGTAACTTTCTTGGTTTGCTGTCCAAGCAAAATTGTTGGCATAAAAGTCAGTAGAAATACAATTGTTTTGTTCATTGTCCCTTTCTTAATGATAACTTATAGCTGTCGAGTGTAAATGCCGCAAGGGTAGTGGCTTCAGCCGAGCAAGGGGTTTAGCTCGCGTCTAGCTCGCACTTTGTGCTCGGTTGGCGCTTCGTCTTTCTATTTAGCGGCCTACAGGCCGCAATCAATAGTAGCAAAAAAGCAAAGTGCAGCTGCTTGTGGCTGCGCTTTATTCTGGTTTTTTTGTTTCGTCATTTCATGGCAGTTAAAGACCGCTACTTAAGTCCGGCGAAGACGTACTCTTCGCCGAGCCTCGCCTTACGATAATACTTCGTTTAGCAGAGGGAATAGCATCATAAATGTGCATTTCATAATACAATCCTTTTCAATTGGTAGAAATATCATAGTTAGGTTTTTTTCTTTCAGTTTACTCAAGTTGTATCTTAAAACTTACTGCATAACGTTGATTGTATATAGAGTGCAGGATTCGTGATCACTTTTCTATCCACTATTACAGTTCTTGCCAGCGAGTTCTGGACTTACAATTTACCCTAAAACCAGCATGATGAATTCACTGTATTATGGGTTGTTGCTTATTCGGCCTTTAGTTGAAGCTGCTTCCAGTTTTTCAATTTTCCCTTGAAGAGTTTCAATTTTTTTATTTTGCTCAATCATGTAAAGTGTCATTTCTTCCATTTTCTGCAAAAGTTTAGAGTTCAATTCGCCCAATTCAGTACCGTTTTTCTCCATTTCCTTAGCTGGTGCTATTTCTGGTAAATGTTTTTGCTCTTTTACAAACATTTCCAATTCATTTAATGGCATCAATTTAAAATCCTTTTCAAAAACAAAATCAGCGCCATTTAAATCCACTTTAATTTCTCTTGCTCTAATTGTTCCGATGACATCAAGTTTATAAGTAGGAGAATTTGTCCCTATTCCAATCATGCCGCTCTGTTTTATGGTAAAAACAGAAGTATTACCCATTGGTCGAAATTCTATATAGTCATTATTGCCAAATTGTGCTACATCCCAGAAAGATGTAGAACCTAATCTAAAAAAAGCCCAATCGTCAATATTTGTATTTTCAATTCTAAATGATGCTCTACTAGATTTGATATGAAGATTTGCAAGAGGAGAATCTGTGCCAATCCCTATCTGCTTATCTTGTCTTATTGTAAATACAGATGTATTGCCACCTGGTCGAAATTCTATATAATTATTGTTGCCAAATTGAGCTATATCCCAAAAAGTTGTTGAACCTAATCTGATAAATGCCCAATCATTAAGGTTGGTGTTTTCAACTCTTAAAGACGCTCTACTATATTTAATATGAATATTCTCAAGTGGAGAATTTGTCCCAATTCCGATGTTTGAATTGGTGTAAATTGGATTTGTCCCATTCCATTGCGCTTTCACAGTCAAAACCGAACCTAATAAAATTAGGCCAATTAAAATTTGTATTTTCATTTGCTTTGTGATTGTTTTTAAAAGCGTTGTCTTTTTATAGTACCCCATACATGTTTTTATCCCCCAAAAAAACTAAATATCCCCACCCTTACTCGCCGAAGTCTCCATCAGCGCTCAAGGCTAGGCGAAGTTTGTAACTTCGTCTTTTCTCAGTATGGTCTACATGTTGGAATTTATTGTTTATTCTGCAGCAATTATCTTCCAATATTGAGGAGCAACAGCCTCTTTCTACCTTTTATATCAAAACCGCAAACCATTACACCCCCGAAACAGGGCGCACACGAAGTGTCGCTTTACAACTATACTTACATTAGGTTTACGATTTAAAAATAAAGCTGCAATGTATTAATATTTCCCTACCGATGGTCATCAACCACTAATTATCTACATGTCTAACCTGCTTTATAGGGTATAACCGCAGCATCACAGCAGTTTTCATTCCTCCCTCCACCTCATAGCCCTGTAAGGGCGTGATCTCCGAGCATAGGGTGCAGCCCTATGCGTTATTCATATTCGATCCACCGATATGTGCATCGCATACCATTCCGTGCCCACATTCGCGCATGTTCTTTCCGATGGGCTGCACCCATCCTTAATGGATTACGCCCTTTCAGGGCTATTCCAAATCCTTCGCCACCATCCTGCTTTCGCCCCCCATCATAGCCCTGAAAGGGCGTAATCTCCGAGCATAGGGCGTAACCCTATGCTCTTTTCCCGATGGGTTACATCCAACGTTGGTATATTGCGCCCTATTTTTCTTTACGATGGGCTACACCCATCCTTATGGACAACGCCCCTTCAGGGCTACTATTCCTTGTCCTACGGGTTACGGCCATCGTTGGTATATTGCGCTCTATGTTTCTTTTCCGATGGGCTGCACCCATTCTTACTGGATTACGCCCCTTCATGGCTGCTATTCCTTGTCTATGTGTTATATCTAACGTTGGTATATTACGTCCCATGCTCTCATATTCGATGAACCGATACGTGCATCGCACACCATACCATCTCATGCCCACATTCGCGTATTGCCTATCGCCGATGAACATATTTACGCGCATGTTCTTTCCGATGGGCTTTCACCCATCTTTAATGGACAACGCCCTTTCAGGGCTGCTATTCCTTCCCTATGGGTTGCGTCCATCGTTGGTATATTGCGCTCTATGTTTCTTTTCTGATGGGCTGCACCCATCCTTATGGATAACGCCCTTTCAGGGCTACTATTCCTTCTCTATGTGTTACATCCAACGTTGGTATATTACGTCCCATGCTCTCCTATTCGATGAACCTATCCGTGCATCGCACACCATACCATCTCATGCCACATTCGCGCATTACCTATCGCCGATGACATATATACGCGCATGTTCTTTCCGATGGGCTACCCCCTCCCCATAGCCCTGAAAGGGCGCTATCAATGAGCATAGGGCATCGCCCTATGCGTTATTCCGAGCATAGGGTAACGCCCTATGCTCTTTTCCCTATGGGTTACGTCCATCGTTGGTATATTGCGCCCTATTTTTCTTTACGACGGGCGCCCCCATCGTTAATGGATAACGCCCTATGCTCTTTTCCGGTCATAGGACGTAACCCTATACACGCCCTACCACTTAAACCCTAGCCATTGTTACCTGCCGTTTTTTTCTCCTCTGGTTTGTCTCAAAACAACATTAAAAAGTAAATTCATCAGTAATATGTTTCATTTTTAATAGTGAAATGCTTCTCTTTCATTTTTTACCAGTTATTACCTTTGTAGTATAAAAATGAAAAGAAATGAAAAGAGCAATTTTAGTATTCTCATTGTTACCAATGGCATTCGTGTCGTGCAATAGTAGCAACACTGACAAACAAGTTACAAGCATTCAAACTAAAAACAATCAAAATATGCAAGTTACAGAAGCACAAAAAGCAGGCATCTTACAAGCAATAGATTTATACATTGAAGCTGGAAATAAAGGCAATAGCAAAACAGCAAGAGAGGCATTCGATTCTAAAGCAACGATGTCGTGGGTTGAAAACGGCAAGTTAAAGAATGTCCCAATTCAGGCTTTGTACGATTATTTCGACCAAGGTGTTGTAGCATCAAGCTATGAATTAACATCTATTGAAGTTGCAGAAAACGTTGCCACGGTGAGAATCGAATCGCAATTCGGAACGGCTAAATTTTCAGATATGTTTGCGATGGTAAAAGATGGTAACCAATGGAAAATTGTAAGCAAAGTGTATCATTTGAAGTAACAAAGAAACCTTTTAGCACATTTAAAAATAGGCTGTCCCAATTTTGGAACAGCCTATTTTTTTTCTTTTAAACTTTTTGCTTTGTAAGTTACAAACCAAAAACTTTTGCCAAATGTTTAGGATAATTTTCAAGGTCTTCTGCCATTGTTTTGCTTCTAAATATGTCAAAAGAATTGTAGTCTGGTACAATGTCGCAACCGCAAAAGCTATAGCTACTGGTAATAGGTGAAAATAAATCTTCTGTTTTTTTACCTCGAAATAATTTTTGTTCTATGTTGCCAAAAGCCTCTTTCGGTGCATTCCAAGTACCACAAACCATAAATTTTTTTCCTAGTAGATTTCCGCCCGAACCATATTGACCTGGGTTTTCTTTTGGTCTTCCATCATTCATTAGAAATCTTTTATCAGACAAACCACAATTAAAAACTTCATCTACATATTTCTTGTAAATCCACGGTGCACCAAACCAATTAATCGGTGTTTGCAAAATTATGATGTCTGCCTGTAAGTGTTTTACAACTTCTTCTTCTGGTTTGTAGCCATCTTCAATTTTTGTATATAAAACTTCAAATTTTTTTGATACAAAAAAGTCTTTCGCCTTTTGAATAAATGAATTGTTCAATGTTCCTTCCGACCAATTTTTGTAGGTTAAATGTGTATTGATTAACAATACTTTTTTTGGTTCTGTCATTTTAAAATTGTTTTTTAATTAAAGCACAAAATTAAAACGCTGTGTTAAGATGACAGGAAACATAGTACTAAAAAAACTGAAACAAATTACTGATTAGTCATTTTCAACTGGTATTCTTTCGGGGTAAGGTTTACTTTTTTCTTGAAAAATTTGGTAAAGTAAGTAGGATATTCAAAACCTAATTCGTAAGCTACTTCGGCACTGCTTATTTTTGGTTTTTGTTCTAATAATTCCTTGGCTTTTTTTATTACAAATTCGTGGATGTTTTCAATGGCAGATTTTTGGGTAAAATGTTTGATGATGTCGCCAAAGTAGTTAGAGCTTAACCCCAATTTATCTGCGAAATATTGAACATTAGGGGTGTGATTTACGGGTTGATTGTAATAGTCTTTTAAACTTTGTTGAAAGTTGATTACAATTTGGTTGTATTGTTTTGTGTCGGTAGAAAATTGTCTTTTATAAAAAGCTTCAACCAAGGAAAGCAACACATTTGCATATGAAAGCAGGACAGGAAAATTTTGTTTATCTTGATGATAATATTTAATCATTAGGTTAAATAAAGTGATAATTTCCGTTAGTTCACTATCTATTAAAAATAAGGATTCGTGTTGTCCGTAGTCCAAATAGTTTCTAAATAGATACCGATTCTCGTCAATAATTTTTTTGGAAATATGCAGGTACATTCCGCTAAGATCGGGTTCTACATTCCACTCAAAAGCCATTTCTGGACTGTTTAAAAACACAGCCGTTTTAGGCTGTGCGTCAGTTGTTGATTTATCCGTAAAATTTACTTTAAAAGAAACGATGTAAAAGTCAATCATCACTGGTTCAGATTTCAATCGCATATTGAGTGGGTCGTAATATCCCATATCAATATCATTGTCCAATGGTTTTGCAACACCAATGTATTCACTAAATGTTTTAAAGTCTGTGAATGTTGTCATTTTATCGTCTGTTTCTTGTTTGCACGCGGTAGGTCTTAAAATGGCAGGTAACTCGTTTATACATGCAACAAAACTACCTAATATATCCCTATAATAGGTGTAGGTGTATATGTGTAGCTCTAGCTGCTTTTTACCTACAAACCGTAAACCCACCACCCGAACAGGGCGTAAACAAAGTGCTACACTGCTACCATGCTTACCTTAGGCTTACTGATTATAAGTAGGCGGGCAATTTAGCGATTATACGCTGCAGTTGTGCGGCAGGGGCAAGAGTATTTTAGCTTAGCCAATAAAAGGCCAAGCCTTGCCGCCGCTACGCGAAGGCATTTATAGCCGCCAGGCTATAGCGGCAATAGGCAAAGCCCCCCCGCCCCATAGCCCTGAAAGGGCGCTATCAACGAGCATAGGGTGTAATCCTATGCTCCTATTCGATATACCCTCTTTCGCGCATGGAGCATCGCCCTATGCACCTATTCGATGCACCTACGTGCATCGCACACCATATCATCTCATGCCCACATTCGCGCATTACCTATCGCCGATGAACATATTTATACGCATGTTCTTTCCGATGGGCTACCCTCTCCCCATAGCCCTGAAAGGGCGTTATCTCTGAGCATAGGGTGCAGCCCTATGCTCTTTTCCCGATGGGTTACATTCATCGTTGGTATATTGCGCCCTATTTTTCTTTCCGATGGGCTATACCCATCGTTGGTTTATCACGTCCCTTCAGGGCTATTCCAAATCTTTCTCCCCACCCTCATAGCCCTGAAAGGGCGTGATCTACGAGCATAGGGTAACGCCCTATGCTCTTTTCCGGGCATAGGACGTAACCCTCTGCTCTCTTTTGCGCATGGCATCGCACTATGCTCTCGTATTCGAGAACATATATATGCGCACGTCCTACCATCCCATACTCCTAATCCCACACATAACGTTCGTCGTATTCCACCTCGTACTTACTCAGGATAGTCCGATACTCCTCCTCGTACGATTTGTCTCCATGGTGCTTTTGCTGGTTGGCGATATAGTTTACAATCATGTCCACATCTCTTGGGTTAACCGAGAATGCCCCATAGCCATCCTGCCAGTAGAAGTTTCGGTAAGCACCACCCTTTGTTTTAATCCACTTCGACGAGTGCGACTTTAGATCCTCCATAAGCGTTACTAGCGCAACCTTTTTCGAGAGAAGGCATAGAATATGTATATGGTTGGTGTATCCGCCAACTCGTATCGGCTGGTACTCTAGGTTTTTGCAGATGCCACCGAGGTAGCTATGCAGCTCTTCCTCTATGGCGGAGTCTATCATCGGCACCCTATGCTTGGTGCTGAACACGATGTGGATGTAGTTGGTCACGAGCGACTGTCCCATATCTCTGATTATTTTTGATGGGCTAGGCCCGTCGTTAGTATATTACGCACTATCTTTCTTTACGATGGGCTACCCCCTTCCCATAGCCCCGAAATGACGTCATCCTTTCCGATGGGCTACCCCCCCCCATAGCCCTGAAAGGGCGTTGTCTCCGAGCATAGGGTGCAGCCCTATGCTCTTTTCCCGATGGGTTACGTCCAACGTTGGTATATTGCGCTCTATGTTTCTTTCCGATGGGCTATACCCATCACGCCCCTTCAGGGCTATTCCTAATCTCTCTCCCCACCCTCATAGCCCTGAAAGGGTGTTATCTCCGAGCATAGGGCGTAGCCCTATGCGTCATTTTCGCGCATATGGCATCGCCTATGCTCTCGCATTCGCGTATATGGCGTAACCCTATGCTCTCATTCATAATTATATTCACAAAAAAATCCCCATTCAGCAAAGAAATCAATCATTGTCAAATGGGGATCTATATCATTATCACTAGCCAAGCCCTCTCCGCTAGTTCTTATCCATCTTAATGGTAAGCATCACCATCTCATCGCCTGGCACGTTTACCGAAGTTGTTACTGCGGGATGCCCAACTTTCTCTGCCGTCACCGTATACTCGGTGGCATGCATGTTCTTAAGGTAGCAGATACCCTTATCGGCAGTCTTCTTTACAATAGGCTTAACCGTCGTTTCTACGCCCATTGCCAGCTTCTGCATCTTTGGGGTAAACGTCAGCGTAACCCCCTTTATCCCTTCGCCGGTGCTCGAGCACACCCTTGTCTTAAGCGTAATCTTGCTAGTAGCCCTGCTTGGCAGCTTACGGGTGGTGGTATAGCTCCTGTAGAACTCCGGATGCGTATGCTTCACCATCACCAGCAAAAGGTCGATCTTCTTCAGTACATCGTCGTTGGCTGCAAATAGTTCTTGGAGCTTAGCCGTTCCCATCTTCGAGTTCACCTTGGTGGCGTGCGTCACGGGTAGCATCAGCTTAAACTTCTCAATCATGCTGTTTAGCGCCACCAGCATCGCGGGTGTAACCCCGTACTTTTCCAGCTCTACAGCATGTTCCATCGCATTGGCGTACACCACCATGGCGCTGTCGCATAGCGTCGAGGCCGATGCTTTCTTCAGCTTGCTCTCCGTGAAGTGTACCTTCGCGCTCAGCACCACATTTCCGTTCAGCCGCCCATACGACTCCACCATCTCGCCTACGTTCAGCGTCATCTTCACCAGATCGCCCCGTACCAAATCCTTATTCAGGGCTATACCCGTCGAGTTGCGCGTCAGCAGCTCCTTGGTGCTCACAATCGCCCCAACATTCGCATCCAGCACTCCCCAGTACTGCAGGTAGCCCGGTAGCGGATCCAGTATTGTCTTGTTAGCTTTTAGAAGATCAATCACGGCCAGGTTCATCGTTAGCTTTTGTTCGTACAAGTACCTCATGGTAAATAGTTTTTTGTGGGTTTTTATTTAGTACAAAAACAAATATAATGTACTACATTAACATTTTCAAGAATTATAGTGAAAAAATATCAAATACACTTTATTTCACGCATGCCATCTTTTATATATGATATCTCCACATCTAATAGCTGCCATTTATCACCTGCTCGCCCTACGGTAAAATGCACCTACCCGCTACCACAAAGCGCATTACCTGTCATGTAAAAAAACATAGACACCAGCACTCGTCAAACCGTACCAGTAGCAAATATTCCCATTTTATTGCTCAATCCTTACACCCCGCTGCTATCACCTCGCCACCATCCCGCTCTTCCCCCCTCATAGCCCTGAAAGGGCGTGATCAATGAGCATAGGGTGCAGCTCTATGCGTAATTATGCGTCATCCATATTCGATATACCCTCGTTCGCGTATGGGGCATCGCTCATTAAACCATACCAGTAGCACATAATCCCATTTTATTGCTCAATCCTTACACCCCGCTGCTATCACCTCGCCACCATCCCGCTTCACCCCTCATAGCCCTGAAAGGGCGTGATCAATGAGCATAGGATGCAGCCCTATGCGTAATTATGCATCATCCGTATTCGATATACCCTCGTTCGCGCATGGGAATCGCCCTATACTTACACGCATCCGCCACACACCTTATTCGCATCCGCCATGCACCGCACACGCCACCTCCACGGCGCTACTACGCCACCGCACACCCATACAACGTCTCCGCGCTGTGCTACGATGCAATATCTCTGTGCTACGATGTAATATCTCCGTGCTACGATGCAATATCTCTGTGTTACGATGCACATTCTTTGCGATACTACGTTTCCGCACTCCAATACTACGTCATCGCACTTGAATACTACGTCTCCGCACTTCAATACTACGTCCTCGCACACCAATACTACGTCTTCGCACCTCAATCCTAGGCACTCGCACTTCAATACTACGTCTTCGCACCTCAATACTAGGAGCTCGCACTTCAATACTAGGTCTCCGCGCATCAATACTAGGCACTCGCATTCTAATACTACGCTCCCGCACACCGATTCAACGACACCGCACAGCCATACAACGACACCGCAACGGCACTACTCACAACCGCCTCACCAATTCTTGCTTTCGCAACACCGCTCACCCGCTTTGCACACCGCATCTACCCACATCTGCATCCCCAACAATCCATATCATCTCGTTACGGGCTATTGCAGCATCAGCCATCACGGCAGCAACCACCAGCAGCTGCTATTCCATCAGCCGCAGGTATCAATGCATGGGCATTCTATCCAATGGCACCTCTCGCATCGATACTGCTATGCCGTCCGCTCGCTGTTGTAGCTCAAGTTCCGCGTTGCTTCATTTTAAATTACCCAGTCTTTGGGCGTGCGCTCAGCGATATCGTCAGCGGTAACATTGCCGATACCCATTTTATTAGAAGTAGATGTCAAATTTCATCTGGTGCATGCTAATCCGGCTTGGCCTCTCTCGCTGCATCCTAAAGGCTATCATTCTGACACCGTCATGCTGCTACTATGTTCCAAGGATTATCCATCCTTTATTCCTCTTGCATGATGAATAGAAAAACGGTAAGCGAATATTTCCCTTAAATCGCTATCATCTAGTAAAAGTCATATTAAAGCACAACGCCATATTTTAAGGGTGAAATCCCTGAATATGTCCTTATGGATTAAACATTAAAAAATAGAATAAAACGATCATTAGGGGGATAACTAATCAGCGGCAGACAGCCGTACTATTGCAGGATAACATTTCTCCGTAAACACTATGGCGCAGCCATACCAGACTGGCACGAATTCTGTTCGAGCTGGTACATCCCGTTTGCGGGAGAGCGAAGCAACTACAACGCCAATCTGCGCAATAGCGATGAAAGGACTAGAAGCAATTATTTGAGATGAGAGCATTTCACCGCGACCGAGCGAGTTAATTTGTGCCAAGGTTTTTTGGTCCTTTTTGACCTACAAAAAGGACAGATAGAAAGATGAGATTCGTTTTATAAGGTCTTACATTCTGCTAAATGCTTAGATTGTTTCCCAAAAGGAGAAATCCCTGAATTTCTCCTTCGTTTACCAACATTATCGAGAATAGTTGCTAGTTTTGGGATCTTATGGTACGTATGCGCTCATGCGCGCTCATACAGCACCATCAGTAAACATCAAAAAATATATGCAAGAGGAAATTAAGAAGCACGGCAAGAAAATCTTTACGATTGCAGCCGAATCTAACGCCGGTATCACCAGAAAGATGAAGGAGATACTGCTCGAAATCTTCATCATCTTCATAGCCGTAAGCATCTCCGTCTGGTTCCACAACTACAACGAGAAAAGGCATCAAGATGCAGAGGTCAAGGAGTTCCTCATCGACCTAAAAGACGACCTGTTGAAGGATAAGACAACCTACCAGCGGCATGTCGGTTTTTTTAACGAAGACTCCCAACTCTACCAAAAGATTCTCAGCATCAATAAGAGCAATATTGACACCATGAATATTAAAATCATGTTCAATGTTAGAACGCTGAGCCTCTCCTGCGGCAACTACGAGGGGTTTAAGACGAGCGGCAAGATAGGCTACATCAAAAACAAGAAGCTAAAGAAGCTGCTGCTTGGCTACTACGAGAATGAGGTCAAAAGCCTAACGTTTGCCCAAGACTACTACATGCAGCAATCCAGCGCCTTATTCTCCTCCATTTTCGACAAAACCACTAACACCGACGAGTACCTCTGCTCAAAGAAGGTAAAGTGGATGGCACGCGCGAACCTGGGTATTGCATCATCGGTTAAGGAGGAGCTGAACTACGACATAAAGCTAATCGATCAGCTGTTGAAGGAAATTGCTAAGGACACTGCCGAATAGCGGACGCATCAATCCGGCAAACCGCAAAGGCTATCCATTCGCGTTGCGCTGCACTGCAATACCGATAGCCTTTGGCCGATGCTCTTTTACAGCCAAAGCAGGTTTGCTGCAATTAGCACGAATACCGTGCTCTTAATCTTGCCAATATGGCGGCTTGCCGCCGATTGCTCCACGGCTCTATTGAGCAACCCTGCGAAGTAAGCCACTACCGAAAAGATAGCAAGAGCCTGAATAAAGAATACCGCTCCTAGAATGAAAACCTGAAGGATGGTACTTGTGCCTGGCACTACAAACTGGGGCAAAAAGGCAAGGTAGAAGAGCAGCACCTTTGGGTTAAGCACGTTCATCACAAAGCCTACCTTCATCAGCTTGGCGTACCCCTGTTTCCCCTCCGATTTCGAAATCCGTAATCCCTTTTCGCCCCACGACATGTAGGCTAGGTAGAGCAGGTACAGCGCTCCAAGCACCTTTACGCCAGTCAGTGCAACAGGATGCGTCGCCAGAAGCGCTGCAAGACCCAGCGCAACCGCCGTTGTATGCACAATAAGCCCCGAGCAAAGCCCTAAAGCCACAGCAACGCCGCTGCGCCATCCGCTGGTGATGCTTTGTGCTACCACAAATAGGATATCGGGCCCCGGCAGCAGCGTTAGCAGCACCGATGCCGCAAGGAACGAGATGATTTGGTAGATGTCCATAGCTGATCCCCATTAGCGAGTGCCCAAATGTAGAAATTTATAGATTCCGAGCAAGCATCCCTGCCAGCCTATCGCAGCTTTGCCTGTCGCATATTCCAGTACCATCCGAATAGCTGCACAAAAACAGAGCATCACTCCGCCAAAATTTGTATATTGCTCATATACTTTTCCGTAAACATGAAAAACCACCACTTATGAAACGAATACTAGCTATTATTGGCGCTGCCGCGATGCTGCTCTCCTGCGAAAATGGTGCGGTAACAGAATATTCGGGCACCTACAAGTCTAAGGTACTCGAGGTATCATCCATTCGCGTATTTACCGCCAAGGGCGAGGTTACGGATGCTTCCGTGGTGAAAGGCTTCGTTAAGCGTCGGCAGAGCAGCACCTCCTTTTTTTATGCCGATGGCAATCAGAACGCCGATGGTAAGATGGAGATTTCCTTTCTTACCGATCGAAAGGCGCAGGTCACCACCTCCAAGGGGTACGATGCACGAACCGTTATCGGCAAGGGTTCCGATATCTACCTAGAGGCATACACCACCACGGTACGGATGAATAAGGAAGCCGAACCGCTGATCGATAAGCTGGTGACATTCTTACCTCCAAATACATCAACCACCCCTCTTGCTGCTACTACCGGATATTATAGTAAAACAGAGTATAGGCATTGCTACTTTGTCAAGCAAAGCGGCGATGCTGTTCGCTTTCCGCAGCTCACGTACCTCTACGTTAAGGTTGGAACCGACAAGAAGGTGGTGAAGAAGGAGGAGTCGCAGCTGGTAAACAACGTGCTAAACGGCAGTATCGCTTCCAAGCTAAGCGATGGCGATACGATAGCAGTTCAGCAGTCGTATATTGTTTTGCAGAAGTTGTAAACGAGGTGTCGCAATATATAAATGAAAAAAGCATCGTAGATCTAGCTACGATGCTTTTCCTTTATAGGGATATAGAGAGTTTAAAAGTCGGTATCCTCGTCTTTCTTGTTGAGTTCCTTAGTCGAAAGAAGCCCGCAGGCTGCGTAGATATCTTGTCCGCGCGATGCCCGTACCGTTGTTACCACACCTTTTGCGTTTAGCGCCTCCTTAAAGCCCTGAACGGTTTGCTCGTCCGATCCCAGCAGCGGAGTACCAGGGATAGGGTGGAAACGGATAAGGTTGATGCGGCACTTTAGCCCGTTGAGCAATCGGACCAGCTCCTTTACGTGCGCTGTTGTGTCGTTCACCCCCTTAAACATGATGTACTCGAAGCTTACGCGGCGCTGCTTGGTAAAGTCGTAGCGCTTTAGCTCCTCTATAACGTCATGAATCTTGTATACATTTTGAATGGGCATCAGCTTACGGCGCTCGTCATCGAACGGATCGTGGAGGCTGATGGCTAAATGGCACTTGCTCTTCTCCAGAAACTCCTTCATGGCAGGAATAACCCCGATGGTTGATACCGTTATTCGGGTTGGGCTCCAGCCGTAGCCGTAGTCGGAGGTGAGAATCTCCAGGCTCGCCAGCACATTCTGCAGGTTATCCATTGGCTCGCCCATCCCCATGTACACGAGGTTGGTCAGCTTCTCGAATTCGGGTATTGCCCTAACTTGGTTGAGGATTTCCCCTGCCGAAAGCTGCGATTGGAATCCCTGCTTGGCGGTCATGCAGAAGAGGCACCCCATTTTGCATCCGCTTTGCGACGATACGCATAGCGTAGCCCTATCCTTATCTGGGATATAAGCGCTCTCAATAAACTTTCCTCCGATGGTGGGGAAGAGGTATTTCTTGGTGCCATCAATCGAGGTTTGCACATCGGTGGTGGCAATGTATCCAACCTGATACTCGTTCTTAAGCGCCTCGCGAGCCTTAAGCGAGAGGTTGGTGAACTGTTCAATGTCGGTAGCGTTCTTTTTATAGAGCCAATCGGCAATTTGCTTAGCGGTGAAGCCGGGCATACCAAGCGAGGTGACTACCTCCTTGAGCTCAGCAAGCGTTTTACCGAAAAGCCAGGGCTTGTTTGTATCCGTAATCATTAGAAAAAAATCTCCGAAAGAATGTTGTCGAAGGGAATGCCTCTTTCGATGAGCAAATCCCTAACCTCGTTAACCATAAGCGGGTTGCCGCAAAGGTAGTATTTTTCATTTAATGGAAGGGATGGCGTTTCGCGCAGGTAGGAGGTGAGCCTTCCGCTGTAGATGTTGTCGTTGCTATCCTTTGATGAGCAGCGAACGTATTCCAAGCCTTCCATCCCCCGAAATAGGTCAGAGAAGTAGAATCCATCGATGGTTCTTGCTCCTTGAATTAGCAGCTTATTGTTGGCTAGTCCCGATCTAGCCATCGAGATGAAAGGGGCAATGCCCGTACCCGTGGCAATCCAAACCGCAGGTTCGCTGTTGCCTATAAAACTTCCGTATGGTGGCGATACGAATACTGTGTCGCCTGCTGATAGCTGGGCAAGTAGCGTCGTAAGCGTACCTTCCGGCTTTACGTCGAATAGTATTCCAATAAAATGCTCGTCTGTTCCTGATGCGATGCTGTACAGTCGGGGAGGAATGTCAGCATTTAGGGTAAGCGATAGCACCTGTCCCGCTTCAAATTCGTAGGGGCGCTCGAAGGTGAGGTAGTGTACGTAGGAGCTGATCTTTTCGTTGGCAATAATCTTGCATGGAGAGGTTCCTGGAATGGTAGGTTGATTCATGTTACTTCTATTTTGGCAGGAGTAACGCTTGGCGAATCAAATTGTTTTTGCGGAATGTTTTAGAAAATGTTAGAACCACCAACGCATATAGATATTCTATTGCATTGGTGGCTCTGACATGAAAAAAATCTAACGCTTATCTCCGCAATCCTTCAGGTAAATGGTATGTTTGATCGTAATCAGCTTTCTGCCGATTACTTCTTGGGGTATTCGTAGCTTACCATCCAGTTAATGCCATACTTATCGATTAGCATGCCGTAGTAGGCATCCCAGAATGTTTTCTGGAGAGGCATGCTTATGCGCCCTTCCTTAGAGAGTGCTTCGAATAGTTTGGTAGTCTCCTCCTCGCTTTTGGTGCTAATGGATAGCGAAATGTTATTGCCGAAATGTACCTCGCTATCAAACTCGCTATCGGCATCGCAGCAGTTGTCGCTCCCCATAAGGATGGTGTGCGAGTTAATTGGGAGGGAGATGTGAAGAATCTTTTCTCCTTCACATTTTGGAACTTGCTCCACGTTTGGGGTGTTCTTATAGCGCTCCATATGGGTGAAATCACCACCAAAAATAGATTTGTAGAAGTTGAATGCCTCTTCGCAGTTGCCGTTAAAGGTAATGTAAGGATTAATCGTTGCCATTGTATTCCGCTGTTTTGTGGTGAATGTTAGTTTCAAGTTGCTCGACCAGCAAGCCCTTGAGTGTCTACGATACTAACGAATGGCACAGACCTTTGTTCAATATATCTGCCGGGTAAATATTCGGCAGAATTACGGTTGCTACCTTACCTGAATCTCTTTTTGGGATAGGTTGATGGAAACCCTTATTCCCCAGCCGGTGTACTTTCCATTTTCGAAGCTGGCAACGGCAGAAACTCCCCCTAAAAAGAATAGCTTATCGAGCCCGTAGCCGATTTCGGTGTAGTTCTTATACCTGCCTGTAGTGTAGTATCCAACCGTAATATTCTCGGTAAATTGGCTTTTTGCCAGGAAGGGCAGCTGCTTAAGAATAAGGCTCTGCGATTCGTAGCAGGCATGTGCCTCGACATATTCGGTAGGGGTTGCAAAGCGGTAGTAGGGCAGGAGGGTGAATAATCTTTTTGTTGATTCGAACGAGAGTGGCGCGTAGGCTGTGGTTGGGAAGTAGAAATCGGATAGCTGCATCCCTTTTGTGTTGTAGAATTTGCCTGCGGTTACGCTGTAGCTAAGCTCGTTGAATAGGTTTACCTCTACAGTATGCTTGGCACCGATCTCTAGGTTGGTATAGGTGCTGGAGCTGTTCCATGTGCTAAGTCCCTTTTCTACCTTAAAGTTGAAAATAGGCGCATGCTGAGAGGTGTAGTGCTTGTAGCCATCCCTATCGAACTTGTAGCGTGGCATTGGCGTGTAGCTGATGTTGAACTGCAGTAATGTTTGGTTGTAGTCGGCTAGCGGATAATCGTTGAGGTAAATGTTTTCGGGTGTATTACTATCGTACACAGAGTGGGGCTTAAATAGCGAGTGGTTGGTATTGTTGCTAAGCAGCCTGCGGTTGTTGAAGCGCGCCCCGATAGAGGCTGTAAGCCCATTGGCAACCTCTATCTGTACCTTTGCGCTCACCCCTTTTGTGTCCATCACCTTTTTGTAGCTCTGCTTAAAGTAAAGGCAGGCAATTGTGTTGAGCGTTTGATTCGCGGAATGTTCCATGTTGAAATCGGCGGTTGCGGCTTTTCCCGAGAGCTCCACGAATCCCATATGTCGGGGGGCAAAGTCGAATCGTGTATGAAATTCGCCCATTAGTTGATGCCGAAGGATGGAGTAGATCGGTCTAGCGGAAAGCGTAAGCTGCCTGCTGCTGTCAATCTTTGCCTTAAGCGTAAACTCGTTTGCAAGGGCGTAGCCATCAACAGGCGTAAAGTAGCTGGCATTTTTGCCAATAAAGCCCGATGAGGTGACGCTGAACGCTCTTTTCCTGTAGATGGCACCTCCAAGAACTGGTGCCCCTAGATTCCATTTTCCTTTGTGGAGGGTGGTGTCTTTAGGTGCTGCAATTCCTTTTGGAATTTGGGCTGTTATGGAGTCGGTCTCGTGGCGGTATTTTAGTTCCTCATCCGATAGGGGAATGGTTCGAACCCTACTCCAGAAGGTCGAATCTTGGGTGTTGAAGAGCGAATCCTTTTCCACCTTAAGGTCTACCACCTCCATCGATTTGGCGGTATCCTCCAGTTCCTGCTTCTTCTCCACCAGCGATACCATCTTTTTCATCTCGCCTATCGTAAGGTTATCCTTGGCCGATAGCTCGTCTATCTTTTGGCTAATGGCGGTTTGCTTGCGAAGCCTTGACTTATCCTTCTTTGATAACGGTGCCTGAACAACCTTCTTTGCTTCGGCAGCAGGTATCGGAACACCCCTTGTGTCGACGTTGCTGTAGGTAACCGACGATAGCATATTTGCCGATAGGGTATTTCCCATAATGCTCCCGCCCAACTTAATGTTGATGGAGGTGGGGAGCGGAATAGCCTGCTTCACCATGTCGTAGCAGATGCTGAGGTGAAACTTGATGTTGTTGCTGATGGTCTCTAGCTCGGCGTTGGTTACCTCGTAGGTGTCATCCTTTATATAAAGAAAACCTTTGAAGAAGATTCCGGAAGAGCGCCTAGGTGCTACTCCTATCTTGTAGATGGTTGCTCCGTTTTGTGCAGAGCTGCCAAGGAGGTGGAACTTGTAGCACGAGAACGCTTCCCGGCCCAAAGGCGAAGGGGTGCCGTAGTACTGGTTCTCGTAAATGTTGCCTCTATAGATATCTAGCCCCGGTACATCCATGTTGTTGCCGGGGAAGTTGGTTCGGTACGAGAGCGTCCGTTGGGTGTAGCGCTCGGGAGCCTTGTAGGTAAGCAGGTTTACCATCTCCATGGTGTAGGTCTTGCCCTCGACGGGGAGCTTGTCTTCCTTAGAGGCTATCCACTTAATGAAACCGGCAAGCTTGTCGATCTTTAGGTTCGACTTAAAGTAAACGTTGGAGCGGTATCCTCCAAGCCTGCCGATGTACAGCTGCCCGTTGGAGATGGCCTTGCGCATTATGCGGTTGGCCGGGTTGTCCTTGTTCGAGACCACAAACTCCTTCAGCTCGTAAATCGCCGCATCAAGCGATATGGCAACCTTAACCTCCTTATCGCCTACGCTGATGGCCTTTGTTTGGGGCTTGAAGCCTACCGCCCGAAAGGTTACCGTGTAGGTGCCGGGCGAGAGGTGAAGCACGAAGCGTCCAGCACCGTCGGAGGCAGTTCCGTGCATCTGCTCCTCTACGTAGATGTTGGCGTAGGGAATGGGCTCCCCCTGCTTGTTGGTAATGCTGCCCGACAGCTGGGCGAAAACTCCAAGGTTACATATGGCAAGTAGCGCGGTAAGCAGCAGCGTTTTTGGCTTCATCTTTTATGCCGATAGGTTACGTTCTATTATTGCTAAGCGGATTGTGTACCTCTAAGGTTTAGCGTATTCTCGTGGAGCGTGCAATTTATCTATTTAAACGGAACTTGCCGCGCTTTATTGCGCAAACAGAATTATCCCTTTACTTTCCAGCATAATAAGAAGAAACCACGCTACATATCTAGTAGCGTGGTTTCTTCTTATTTTAGGAGTAGACTTTATCTCGCCTTTGGGGTATTGTAGGTTTTAGTGCGAAGTACTTGCGCTTAAAAGATAGCGCTACGTTTACAAGTAGAATAAGAGCGGGTACTTCAATAAGAGGTCCGATTACGGTAGCAAAAGCAGCCTGAGAGTTAATGCCGAAAACGGCAATAGCAACGGCTATTGCCAACTCAAAGTCGTTACTTCCAGCTGTGAATGCCAGTGTGGCCGATTTTTCGTATCCTTCGCCAAGCCATTTGGCAATAAAAAAGGTGGTGAAGAACATCAGCGCAAAGTAGATGGTGTATGGTATGGCAACCCTAACCACATCCATTGGTAGCCCTATAATCTTTTCTCCTTTAAGCGAGAACATGACAAATATGGTAAACAGTAGCGCTATGGGAGTAAGCCACGATACCTTTGGGATAAACGCTGAGAAATACCAGCTACTACCCTTTAGCTTTCGGAGTATGAGATTCGAAAGCATACCTAGGCCAAATGGTATCCCAAGGTAAATAAGAACTGTCGTTGCGATCTCGGAAATTGAAACTTCAACAACAGCTCCGTTTAATCCAAACAGTGGAGGCAGTACGGTTATGAATATGTAGGCGTAAACCGAGTAGAGGAAGACCTGAAAAATGGCGTTGAATGCCACCAGTCCAGCAGCCAGTTCTGTATCGCCTTTGGCTAGATCGTTCCAAACTAAAACCATGGCAATGCAGCGGGCTAGTCCTACTAGGATAACGCCAACCATAAGCCCTGGATGGTTATGAAGGAAGAGTATTGCCAAAAGAAACATTACCAGTGGGCCTACAATCCAGTTTTGCGTGAGCGAGAGGCTGAGCAGTTTAAAATTCTTGAACACTAGTAGCATTTTCTCGTATTTTACCTTAGCCAATGGCGGATACATCATAAGTATTAATCCGATGGCTATTGGTATATTGGTTGTTCCGGTGCTTAAAGAATTCCAGAAGTCTGCGATGCTAGGCGTGTAGTATCCGACAACAATTCCGGTAAACATAGTTAGGAATATCCATAGCGTAAGAAAACGGTCGAAGAAGGATAACTTTTTGATGGTATTTCCCATGATAAAAAGGATTTGATAGTGGTTACTTGCTGCTCTTAATTTTTTCGCTGTATAATTTCCAGAAGGCGTCTTTTATCTCGTCGCGTACCCTACGGAATTCGCTCCATACGAACTCTTCGGTGCCAACGGCGTGCGAGGGATCGTCGAAGCCCATGTGCAGGCGGTGCTTAACCTTGCCCTCGAAGGATGGGCACGACTCGTTGGCGCCCCCGCATACGGTTATCACGTAGTCCCACTCCTCGGCGAGGTACTTCTCTACCGGGTCGGAGGTGTGGTGGCTGATGTCGACGCCCGCCTCCTTCATGGCGGCAACCGCCTTCTCGTTAAGCCTGCCTGAGGCCTCGGTTCCGGCCGAGCATACGGTGAGGTTGGGATCGAACGACTGCAGGAAGCCGTGCGCCATCTGGCTGCGGCAGCTGTTGCCGGTGCATAGTATGAGAATCTTCATATTTCAAGTTTTAGTATCACGTACTTAGTCAAACCGAAGTAGTTTGCGAAGATACGCTAAAACGTTTTGAGCATTACCACCGCAGAGTTGGGGCAGATGTCCTTAAACTCGCGAGTTTGCTTGATTTCTGCAGAGACCGAATCCCTGCTAATTTGTTGAAATCCGAGCTTCTCGAAGTACTTTGGGGCAGTTGTAGTCAGCAGGTACAGCTCTGTTATCTGCTTGGACAAGCAGTAGCAAAGCACATGGGCTACCAGCTGTTGCCCAATCCCCTTGCTTTTATGGCTATCCTCTACCGCTAGCGATCGTAGAAGCCCTGTGTGGCCGTAATGCTCTACTCCTACGGTGCCTATGAGCTCGTTGTTTTGCCTAACCTCAAATAGCCTCACTGTATCATCGGCAATATCGGCTGTTGGAAGGTGGTTGGCAGCGAGTAGACTCCTTATCGCTGCCATGCTTTCTGGTTTTGCTGGTTCAATGCTTACATCCATGGTATGGCTATATTTTTTCGGCGTAAACGGTAATGCTGTATATGCCCGTTCCGTTTTTCTTGAAATCCGAGATCTCGTTGGTGGAGAGGTATCCTGCAAGGATGTCGTCGGGAATAACGATTGGTTTCTGCTTCTGAATGGTGATGTTTGTAAAGCCGACCCTCTCGATTATTCTAAGGTAGTCGCCCTTTTGAATGGCGCCCGAAACGCATCCGGCGTACATTTCGGCAGCATGCTCAATCGATTTTGGGAGATCGCCAACGAGCACCACGTCCGAGATGCTGAAATGCCCACCAGGCCTCAGCACGCGGTAGATCTCGCTAATTGCCTTTTCCTTGTTGGGCACTAGGTTGAGAACGCAGTTGCTCACCACAACGTCGGCGATGCTATCTTCTACCGGCATATTCTCGATGTCGCCAAGGCGGAACTCTACGTTGCCGAAGTCCATCTTTGCGGCATTTGCGCGCGCCTTTTCAACCATGGCAGGCGTAAAGTCGATGCCGATAACCTGGCCGTCGTTGCCTGTCTCGTAACGGGCAATAAAGCAGTCGTTGCCGGCACCCGAGCCAAGGTCTATAACCGTATCGCCCGTCTTGATCCTGGCAAACTGGGTAGGCAATCCGCATCCTAGGCTAAGGTCGGCATCGGGGTTGTAACCGTCGAGGACCGAGTAGTCATCGTTCATGATGTTGTACGTCTCGCTGCTGCAGCAGCCCGAGCCGCAGCACGAGGAGGCATTCTCCTCTTTGCCCTGCAAAACAATCTGGCTGTACTTGCTCTTCACTATTTCCTTTACCTCTTCGGGCGACATTGCCCTCTGTCCAAGTAATCTTTCTTCCATTGCTTAAAATATTTGGGTTTGGTTGATTCGTGCTTTCTGTTTCATCGTAAAACTACGATGAATTGGGATAAATTTTTTTACGGACAGCTGCTGCTGGCGGTATACTCCTCAAGCAGGTTGCCGAAGCACCTGCGGGCGTTGTTCCACTCCTCCTCGTTGATGCAGTAGCACACCTTTGCGCCATCGATATCGCCCTTCACGAGTCCGGCATCTTTTAGCTCCTTAAGGTGCTGCGATACGGTGCTCTGCGAAAGGGGAATTTCTTCGACAATATCGCCGCAGATGCAAGCCTGCTTCCTGTAGAGCAGCTTCAGGATGGCAATGCGTGCCGGATGCGCGAGCGCCTTGGCGTACCGGGCTGCCTGCTGATCCTCGTCGGTGTATAAGCTGTACTTCGATGCTCCCATGTCAACTAATTTATCGCAATATTACGATGAATATTCGATTTTCTACTGCTTTCCTCATTATTTTTTTGATTGCGGGCTGATTTTGTAGTAGCGGTACGGTGGCTTATAAGGTTCTATTGGGTTTTCTTCACCTTTTTTTAACCTGTTTTGGGCTCATAAAAAGGAGAATGATTGTTGTTATAGGTAGTATTCCCTTACAGAAACACGCTATGAAGAAGATTTTTTTACTGCTGATACTGATGTCGATGGCCGCCGTTGGCCTACGCGCGCAGGAGGACTTTAACGGGCGGATGGTGCTTACCATTAGCGGTACCGAAATTAAGGAGCCCATGGATATAACCTACTACTTCCTAAACGGCGAGGTGCTGATGAAGCCCCAGATCCGCGATAAGGAGAGCGGCAAGGAGGCCGAGGTGGGCATCCTATTCAAGCCCCAGCAGCAGGTTTTCTTTATCCTGATGGGCGGCAAGGACGGCAAGATGGCCATGCGCAAAACCTACGACAACATCAACGAAATGCTCGACACCACCAAGGTAGAGCGGCCCAAGATCACCCAAACCAGCGAGACCAAAAGGATCAACGGCTACCTCTGCCGCAAGGTGATCGCCGAGACCTCCACCGCCATCATGGACATGTGGGTTACCAACGACCTGAAGTTCAGCCTCGGCAAGCTGATGGCCTACTCGAAGATGAACATGGGGAAGGGCCGCAGGCAGGCCTCTGCCGATAACGGCTGGGGCAACGTTAAGGGCGCCTCGCTCGAGACGGTGGTAAAGGACAAGCAGCGAGGAAGCACCTCCACCATCCTGGTTAAGGAGATCAGCACCGAGCACCCCAGCGCCTCGCTTTTCGACATGACCGACTACCAGGTGATGGAGATGCCTTCGCTAAAGGACATGCTGCCCTTCGGAAAGAAGCGGTAGCGCCACCGGTTGCCGCTACAGTAACCTGAGTTTCTCTATAATCCCAGCCCCCGGATGCTGTTGCCGCTTGTCGGCAGTATCCGGGGGCTTTTTGCGTGGGGTGCCGCAGCGTCTGGTGAGGGTGTTGCCCGAACTTTTTAGCTATCCGCTGTCGGAAAATGGGCTTCAGGAATTGTTGGAATGAAAAAATCGTTAAATTTGGGCTGCTGGTCTTTGAAAAAGTGCCCCCTTCCGGTGCTCGGAAATGGTTTCAAGAGGTGAAAGTGGTTTCCGAGCATGCTCGGAAATGCCTTTTGTGCTTTGGAGGTGTTTCCGAGTATGCTCGGAATTTGTTTTTCGGGTTGAAATTCATTTCTGAGTATGCTCGGAAAAGGTTGTCGAGGCTTGGTGCTATTTCCGAGTATGCTCGGAAGTGCTTTTAGTGCGAAGGAGTGAATTCCGAGCATGCTCGGAAACAGCTTTCGGGGTGTACACCTATTTCCGAGGTGCAAGGTTTGGGAGCTTGGGCGCTTCCTACCCCAATCTCCGAGGGGAGAGGGGGCCTCGGCAAGGCTCCAGGTGCAAATGCACCGGAGCAGCAGGGGCGCCGCCATGGGTCAGCATCAACCTACAAAAGGAATTGGCATGAAGCTTACAGTTGCACTTGCCCGCACGAAGCTCAACGACGAGGTTGGGTACGGTTACGCGCTAATTTCGGCCGCCGAGAGCATGGCGCCGCCAGCGCTGATGGCCTCGAAGCCGTACCTCCGGATGGTGGCGGCCTACGAGAGGCTGTCGGACGGGCAGTACAAGCATCGGAAGAACGCCTACACCGGGGAGCTGCGCGAGCTCGATCGGCGGCGCGACCGCTCGTTCCGCTCGCTATCGCTGGCCGTTCAGAGCGCCGCCTGCTCGGGCTACGAGGACGAGGAGGCGGCCGCAAAACCGCTCGTGGAGCTGATGGAGCGCTACGGCAGCAGCTTCACCCACGGTTCGAACATGGGCGAGTCGGGCATGCTCTCCAAGCTGCTTGTCGACCTGAGGGCGGGCAGCTGCGCCGAGGGCGTTGGCAAGCTGGGGCTGGAGCGGAAGGTGGCGCAGCTCGAGGAGCTGGAGTCGGAGTTTGCCAGCTGCCAGCGCTTGAGCATCGGCGATAGAGCGGAGTAGAATCGCACCCTCTCGGCGTCAACCGTTCGGCACGACTTCGAGGAGGCGGTGCGGGTGTTTATGGTCTACCTCCAGGCCAAGCTGGCGGAGGAGGACGATGAGCGGTGGTGCAGCTTCTGCGGCTCGGTGGCTACGCTGAACAAGGAGCTGGCCACGCGCGAGGCGCTCCGGGTCGCCGCACGAAAACGAAAGAAGAAGAATGAAGATATCCAGCCGTGAGGTTGTGCCTTAATTTAATTTTTATGTTAGAGGCCCCCAGCAATGGGGGCTTTTTTGTGCGGTGTAGGCAGCAAAAAAGCGCCGTCCCAAGGGGCGGCGCTTCTCAGTATTATGGTAGTGCTCTTCGGCTAGATCTTTCCAATTGCCTTAAGCTCCTTCTCGAGCTGGTCTACCAGCTGCTGCATGCGGCTGGTAACGGTAAGGAACGACTCCTCCTTGGTCATATCGATGCCCGCCTTCTTCAGCAGGTTGATGGGGTAGTCGTTGCCGCCGCTCTTCAGCAGGGACATGTAGCGTTCCTTGGCGGCATCGGCCTCCTTCTTGTTCTTAGCCTTTGCGATGCTGCTGTAAAGGGCGTTGGATGCGGTAAACGACACGGCGTAGTTGTACACGTAGAAGTTGTAGTTGAAGAAGTGCATCACGCGGGGCCACGAGTACTTCAGGTTTTCGGGCTTCTCAACGCCCGGACCGTTGTACTTGGCGTCGATATCGCCGTAAACCTTTGCCATGATGTCGGCGTTAAGCGGCTGGTTCTGCTCCACCATGGTGTGCATGGTGTACTCGAAGTCGGCAAACTGCACCTGGCGGTAGAAGGTGCCGGCAACGTTGTCGATGGCTTGGATCAGCAGCGAAATCTTCTCGTTAGGATCTTTGGCCTGCGCTAGCAGGTAGTCGAGCAGCACGCATTCGTTGAAGGTTGAGGCTACCTCGGCCACCATCGAGTTGCTGCCCGAGTAGGCGTAAGGCTGGTTCTTCTGCGAAAGGATTCCGTGTACCGAGTGACCGAGCTCGTGGGCAAGGGTAAATACGTTATCGCGGGTTTCGTTCCAGTTCATCAGCACGTAGGGGTGAACGCCGTAGAGGGCTAGGTTGTAGGCGCCGGTTTGCTTGCCGGGCTTCTCGTACACGTCGATGCGGCCAGGGGCGAGCATCTGCTTAAAGGTGTCGTAGTACTCCTTGCCCATAAACTGCAGGGCGCTGCTAACGATGCTCACGCCCTCGTCCCACTTGTAGGTACGGCTGAAGTTTACCAGCTCGGCAGCAGCATCCGATCCGTAGTACTTGGTAAGGCCAAGCGCGCGCTTGCGGAGATCCCAGTACTTTTGAAGAGGGGCCACGTTGCTTTGGGCAACCTTAAGAAGTGTTAGGTAAACATCCTTCGGGATGTCGTTGCCCGAAAGGGTTGCCTCCAAGCAGCTGGGGTAGTTGCTCAGCTTCGAACCGGCCACGCTATTCTGCATCTTGGTAAGGTAGATGTCGGCAAACGTGTTGCGGTTCTTGTAGTAGTACTCGCGGTTGGCGTTGGCCACCTTGAGTCGGTCCTCTTGGCTGTGCGATGTGGCGTAGATACGCGATGTCACGGCTGGCGATGCGGTAACCACCTCGCCGGTTGATAGCGTTACCTTCGGGAACTCGATATCGGCGATGGCCAGCGAGTTGTAGATGCGTAATGGGGCACCAAGAGAGCGGCTGTACTCGTTAAGGATATTCTGCGTCTTCTCGTCGAGGATGTGGGCCCGCTCGCGGTAGAAATCGTCGAAGTCGTGCTTGTAGATGGCCAACTCAGGCACCTCGCTCATCCACCTATTGCAGGTTTCTTGGGGGAGAGTTGCCAGCTCGGAGGCGTACCAGGTGCGGTTCTTGCTCATCTGGATGCTTACCGTTTGAAACTCCTGCTGCTTGGCGCGGTAGATGGGGTTTTTACCATCGACATCATTTTGCAGACGAACGTACCACAGTAGCCTTGAGCCCATCTGTCCGGCCTGCTCCTCTAGCTTGATGTAGCCAAGAAGCGCTTGAGGATCTTTAGATATCTTCCCCTTATACTCGAGGAATTTTGGGGTAAACTCGCTGTACTTCTTCAGCTCCTGCTGCCACGCATCCCAGCTGGGGTAGATGTGGGTGAAATCCCAGCTGTAGGCTGGATCCTTTACGTCAACCTTAGCGGTTGCCTGTCCGAAGCTAACGTTGCAAGCCATTGCAAGTGCTAAGGCCGAGAAAAGCATTTTCTTCATAGAATTGTAGATGTAAGTTTTTATGTGTGGTTTTGTACAGAACGTAAAATTCAGCGTTACGTTACACATTGCCCCTGATAAATGTTGCTAGCAAATAGCTCCTGTTTGACAACATCGCTGCCAATAACCTTCGCGAACAGCCGGAGTTTGTGGAAAAAATCTGTAGCCCATTTGCTATTGGAGGTATTGGCCGAAAATTTTAACGCCGCTAATGGTGATGTACGCCCAAAGCGCGTAGCGGGTGAACTTGCCAAGCGTCATAAACAGCAGCACCTTGTGGTAGGACGCCCTCATAAGTCCAAGAACAATAGGAATGAAATCGCCAATAAATGGGAGCCATGCAAAGAAGGCTATGGTGGAACCGTATCGCTTTACGATCCGGCTACATTTATCGAGATTCTTTTCCTTAACCCTAAAGTATTTTTCGAGCCACTCCCACTTACCAAGGTAGCCCAGCAGGTATCCGGTCATACCGCCCAGCGTGTTGCCCACGGTGGCAATAATGGTGGCATAAATTGGGTTGGCCCCAGCAATCAGGAGTCCAATAAACACCACCTCCGAGCTCATAGGAATAACGGTTGCCGCCAAAAAGCAGGCAAGAAAAAGTCCGATGTAGCCGTATTCAATGAGGTTTTCCATCCACTAAAATTTCCTTAAAGGTAAAAATTCCATTAAAACGAGACTATCTATCTGCCATTTTATGCGTCGAGTTGTTTTTACTACATACGATCACAAAATACTACTGGCGATGAAAATTGAGATTTGGGCCGATGTTGTATGCCCATTTTGCTACATCGGCAAGCGTAAACTAGATGCAGCCCTTAAGGATTTTCCTCATGCCGATAGGGTTAAGGTGGAGTGGAAAAGCTACCAGCTGGCACCTGACATGAGGCCAGAACATGATAAAAGCGTTGTATCCTACTTTGCGGAGCGGAAGCATATATCGGAAGAGGAGGCTTATAGCATCTATAGCCATGTTGCGCAGCTGGCTAAAGACAATGGCATTGATTTTAATATTAACGATGCGATAATCTGCAACACCTTCAATGCGCATAGGCTCTCGCATCTAGCCAAAAGCTATGGGCTACAATCGGAGGTCGAAGAACGGCTTTTTGCCGCATACTTTACTGCGGGTAAGGACTTGAACGATATTAATGAACTAGCCAAGATAGGAGCAGAGGTGGGCCTCGAAGTCAATGCCGTTTGGCAGATGCTTATCGGCAATCAGTTTGCCGATGAGGTAAAATGGGAAATTGCCGAAGCAGGTCGGCTCGGCGTGCAGGGCGTTCCTTTCTTTGTCTTCGATAGGAAGTACGCCATTTCGGGGGCGCAGGAGAAGCAGTTCTTTACGCAAACCCTCGAGAAGGCTTGGGCGGAGAGCCTGCCCATATTCCGGGAAGAAAATATTATAAAGGGAGAAGGCGGGACTATAGATCAGCTACTATAGCAATTGTTGATATGAAAAAGGAGGTCTAGAAGACCTCCTTTACTATTTTTTCGATGTTGTCGGGCTTGCCCATGGTGTAGTAGTGTAGCACCGGAACTCCGGCAGCCTTTAGTTCCTTGCTCTGCGCAACTCCCCACTCAACGCCCACCTGACGAACCTCCTCGTTGTTCTTACACCTGTTAACGGCATCCACCAAATCTTGGGGAAGGTCGATGTGGAAGGTTTGCGGAAGCATGGTAAGGTGCTTCTTCATGGAGATAGGTTTCAGACCAGGAATGATAGGAACGGTAATGCCAATGGCACGGCACTGCTCCACAAATTCGAAGTACTTAGCGTTGTTGAAGAACATCTGCGTAACGATATAGTCGGCACCAGCATCAACCTTAGCCTTGAGATTCAAGAGGTCGGTTTCTAGGTTCGGAGCCTCCGAGTGTTTCTCGGGATAGCCGGCAACACCAATGCAGAAATCTGTCTTGTGGATATTTACCGTTTCAGGGTCGATGTACTTCCCGTGGTTAAGATTGTGCACCTGCTTAACAAGATCAATGGCTAGCTTATTGCCTCCTTGCTCAGGCATGAACCCCTTTGAGCCCTTCTCGGTATCGCCACGAAGGGCAAGCACGTTGTCGATTCCTAAAAAGTTGAGGTCGATAAGGGCATCTTCGGTCTCCTCGCGAGTAAAACCACCACAGATAAGGTGGGGCACCACGTCAATTCCATACTTGTACCTAATACCTGCCGATACGCCAACGGTTCCAGGGCGCTTCTTTATGATTCTCCGCTCAAGCAGTCCGTTAGCCTGTTCGCGAAGCACCACCTCTGGACGGTGGTAGGTAACGTTGATGTACGATGGCGAGTAGGGAAGTAGTGGCTCTATGGTTTCCTCTATTTCGCTAAACGACGCTCCCTTGAGTGGCGGCAGCAGCTCGAAGGTAAATAGCGTCGATTGGGATCTGTTTATGATGTCGATAACTTTCATCTAGTTGTTATGGCAATTATTCTTTAATAAACAAAATTGAATAGTGTCTTCAAGTTTTGTTAGTCGCTCGTCCCCCTTTGAAGGGGGCAGGGGGATGATTGCTCTCTTTCAGTAATCCACTCTTCAATTGTTCTACTAACATTATTGAGGTCGTTCATCACCTGAGAATCCTCAAAACGTAAAATGGTAATACCATTATCTGTTAGAAATTTCTCTTTAGCGATATCTTTTTGGTATGTCTCCTCCCAAGTATGAGTAATTCCATCTGTTTCTATAGCAAGTTTTAAATCCTTACAGTAGAAATCAACAATGTAATTGCATATAGGGTATTGTCGCAAAAAAGAGTAGCCCATCATTTTCTTTGCACGAAATAGTTCACACCAAAGCCTTACTTCTGCTTTAGTGCTTTGACTTCTATGTTCTCTGGCAAATGCTTTTAAACGGTTGTACTTTTCACTTTGCATAGTAAATGAATATTACTTTCATCCCCCGGCGCTACGCGCCACCCCCTTTGTAAGGGGGACGCGTACTGATATCACTTTTCTCTTAATCTGAAACTGCTCGTATTTCTAATACCCCAAATTTGGTCTCAGCAACTTCTCCGCTTCCTCTATACTTACACCCTTGCGCTGCGCATACTGCTCCACCTGCTCCTTGGTTATGCGTCCAAGGTTAAAGTACATCGATTCGGGGTGGGCAAAGTACCATCCGCTTACCGATGCTCCGGGGTACATGGAGTAGTTTTCGGTTAGCTTAGCGCCAATGTTCTTTTCGGCTTCGAGCAGGTCGAAGATGGTGCGCTTTTCGCTATGCTCGGGGCATGCGGGGTAGCCTGCAGCGGGACGAATACCCTGATAGTCCTCGTGGAGCAGCTCCTCAATGGGTAGCTCCTCGGCGGGCGAGTAACCCCAGAACTCCTTACGGACGCGCTCGTGCAAGCGCTCGGCAAAGGCTTCGGCCAACCTGTCGGCAAGCAACTTTACCATGATGGCGCTGTAGTCGTCGTTCTTGGCCTTAAACGTTTCGGTTAGCTTATCGGCACCGTGAACGGTAACGGCAAATGTTCCTAGGTAATCCTTACGTCCGCTTTCGAGTGGCGCAATGTAGTCAGCCAACGAGTAGTTTGGCTTAGCCTCTTCGGTGCGCTTCTCTTGGTTGCGGAGGAAGTGGAAGCGAGAAACCTCATCACCCTTGGTGTTGAACAGGACCACATCTTCGTCGATGCTGTTAGCGGGAAGTATGGAGTAAACGCCGTTTGCAGTAAACAGTTTTTCTTCGATAATTCGCTTAAGCATCACCTGTGCATCGTCGTAAAGTTTCTTAGCCTCCTCGCCTTTAACGGGGTCGTGGAATATCTTCGGATATCTTCCGGTGATGTCCCATGCAAAGAAGAAGTAGGTCCAGTCGATGTACTTTGCCAGCTCCTCTAACGAGTAATTGTCGAGTACAAACGTGCCCAGCTGCTTGGGCTCAGCGATGGGGAGCGTTGCCCAATCAGTTTTTACGCAGTTGGCACGTGCCTCTGCAAGCGAAACGTACTCGCTTGCGCTGCGGCGGCGAGTATGCTCCTCGCGCATGGCGGTGTACTCCTCGTTGATATTGCCAAGATACTCCTTCTTGTTCTCTGATATAAGGCTGCGCACCACGCCAACAGCGCGCGAGGCATCCTTAACGTAAACGGTTCCGTGGCTGTACTCGGTGGCAATTTTAACGGCGGTGTGAATCTTGCTGGTGGTTGCGCCGCCCAGTATAACGGGGATATTGAAGTCTTGTCGCCTAAGCTCGCGGACGGTGTGAATAATTTCATCCAACGATGGGGTGATAAGGGCGCTTAGGCCAATCACATCTACGTTGTGCTCCTTGGCGGCCTCCAGAATCTTTTCGGCAGGCACCATTACTCCAAGGTCGATAATCTCGTAGCCGTTGCAGGCCAGTACTACGCTAACAATATTCTTACCGATATCGTGTACGTCGCCCTTAACGGTGGCCATTAGCACCTTGCCGGCCGACGATAGATCGCCGCTCTTAGCCTTTTCCTCCTCGATGAAAGGGGTAAGGTAGGCAACAGCCTTTTTCATCACGCGGGCGCTCTTTACCACTTGGGGCAGGAACATCTTTCCGGCACCAAACAGGTCGCCAACCACGTTCATGCCGTCCATCAGCGGATCCTCTATCACCTGAAGCGTAGCAGGGTAGTTGTGGCGGGCTTCTTCTACGTCCTCATCGATATAGTCGGTGATGCCCTTTATCAGCGCATGCTTTAGCCTTTCGGCAACGGGCAGCTCTCGCCAAGCATCTTTCTTGTGTTCCTCTTCGCCGCCTTTGGCTTGCGCCTTAACCTTATCGGCATACACTAAAAGGCGTTCGGTGGCATCCTTGCGGCGGTTGAGAACGGCATCCTCTACCAGCTGTAGCAAGTCGGGGTCGATGGTGTCGTACACCTGAAGCATTCCCGGATTAACGATACCCATATCCATACCAGCCTTAATGGCGTGGTAGAGGAATACCGAGTGGATGGCCTCACGTACGGTGTCGTTGCCGCGGAAGCTGAACGAGAGGTTGCTCACCCCACCGCTGATCTTTGCGTATGGACAGTTCTTTTTGATCCACTCGCAGGCCTTGATGTAGTTAAGCCCGTAGCTGTTGTGCTCCTCAATCCCTGTGGCAATTGCCAAAATGTTGGGGTCGAAAATGATGTCCTGTGGCGGAAATCCTACCTTTTCGGTAAGTATTTTGTACGATTTTTCTGCAATCTCAATTTTACGCTCGTAGGTGTCGGCCTGCCCCTTTTCGTCGAAGAGCATAACAACGGCAGCAGCGCCGTAGCGCTTCACCAGCTTGGCCTTGCGGATGAACTCCTCTTCGCCCTCCTTTAGGCTGATGGAGTTGACCACCGATTTACCCTGTACGCATTTCAATCCAGCCTCAAGTACCTCCCATTTCGACGAGTCGATAACGATGGGCAGGCGGGCAATTTCGGGTTCTGATGCAATTAGGTTGAGGAAGTTTACCATCGCGCTCTTGGCGTCGAGCATGGCGTCGTCCATGCACACGTCGATAAGCTGAGCGCCGCCCTCCACCTGTCCGTTAGCGACCGATAGCGCCTGCTCGAACTTCTCCTCACGGATCAATCTGGCAAACATCTTCGATCCGGCCACGTTGGTACGCTCGCCGATGTTCACGAAGTTCGACTCCTTGGTTACGCTGATGGGCTCCAGTCCGCTGAAGGTAGTTACAGGTTCACGCTTAACGATTTCGCGTGGAGCATGCTTCTCTGCTACCTTTGCAATTGCTGCAATATGGGCAGGAGAGGTGCCGCAGCATCCTCCGATGATGTTCAACAGCCCATCCTTCAAAAATCCCTCAATGATATCGGCCATCATCTCAGGAGTTTGGTCGTACTCGCCAAACTGGTTGGGCAACCCAGCATTTGGGTGTGCGCTTATGTGGAAGGGCGCTTTCGCGCTAATTGTTTCGATGAATGGGCGCAGTTGCTTGGCGCCAAGGGCGCAGTTGAAGCCCACGCTTAGCAGGTTTACGTGCGATACGGATACCAGAAAAGCCTCGGCGGTTTGTCCAGATAGGGTTCGTCCGCTGGCGTCGGTGATGGTACCCGATACCATAACGGGGATGTCTACCCCATTGTCGTCGTTGTACTGCTCGATGGCGAATAGGGCAGCCTTAGCGTTGAGCGTGTCGAATACGGTTTCAACCAGCAGTACGTCGGCACCACCATCAACCAAGCCGCGAACCTGCTCGTAGTAGGCGCGTACCAGCGTATCGAAGCTGATGGCGCGGTAGGCGGGGTTGTTCACGTCGGGCGACATGGAGGCCGTCTTATTGGTGGGCCCTATGGAGCCAGCTACAAAGCGGGGACGATCGGCGGTCGAATACTTTTTGCATGCCTGCTTAGCCAGCCGTGCGGCCTCGAGGTTAATCTCGTACACCAAATCCTGCATCTCGTAGTCGGCCATCGAGATGGCGTTGGCGTTAAACGTATTGGTTTCGATGATATCGGCACCTGCCTGTAGGTACTCCTCGTGGATGGCGGTAATAACCTGTGGCTGGGTAAGCACCAGCATATCGTTGTTACCCTTAACCCGTGCTGCTATGCTAGCAAATCGGCTGCCGCGGTAGTCCTCTTCGGTTAGCTTAAAGCGTTGGATCTGTGTTCCCATTGCGCCATCAAGCACCAGTATCCTGCGGCGGAGCGCCTGCTCCAGATTGCTCCTGTTCGACATATATCTTGCTAATTGATTGAAACGTTGTTGTCTGAGCGGCTAAAAATACGAAAAAAGAGCAGGATTCCCTTTCGGGCACTACCTCATGAATCCCAAATTCTTGTAATTCCGCATCTTTTGAGTTAATCTAGGTTTCGCTTGCAGGGGTAGCGTTAATCTAAAGTTATGAAGGTCGAAATCGGGCAAATTGAAAAGCTCCGTAGGGAAAAACTTATGGTTCGTAGGATAATTCTTCTTACTCCTCCTCGAGCGCGCTGCTTATGGCAGCAACCTCGTCCATCGCCTTCTTCAGCTGATCTAACTCCTGCTTGGTTTTCTTGCGAATGTAAAAGATCAGCGCTGCAAATATCACAATGCCCGATATCCAGATGTAGGTGAAGAACCATGCAGGAAGGGTTGCCTTGAACTGTGGCAGCATCATGCAGAATCCGGCAACGTATAGGCCAAAAATGATGTAGGTAAATGCTCCGTGTATTTTGCGTCGGGTGTTGTAGAAAGAGGTTAGCATCCTAAGATACTCCGTTGTTCCTGTTGTAATATCTATCTTATTTAGGAGCATCACGCTCAACCACTCGACTCCGATGCGGATGCATAGGGCTCCGATCATCAGCTGAATGCCCTTTGCAATGTGGCTGCTATTTCCTTTGGTTATTAGGGCGAATGCTACGAGCATAATAAGGGTAATTCCGAGCACCACGATGGTGGCGACATGCTTTTGGTGCGAGCTCTTTACTCTCTTTTTGGCAATGCCTGCAACGGCGTTTGCGCTATTTTTGGGGGTTGGTACGGGTTGCTTTTTCCAGCCAGATACCATATCGTCGAATTCGTTCATCTTCTTTTCTGATTAAATGATCTTAAGCGTTCTGTGCAACCTTGTTTTGGTAGACAGCTCGGAGCTTCTCCTTTAGCCTGTGGATTTTTACCCTCGTGTTTCCTTCGCTTAATCCTAGCACTTGGGCTATTTCTGGTTGAGGCAGCTCTTCGAGGATCAGCATGGCCAGCACTCTGTCGGGTTCGTCGAGCTGCGCAATGCACTGCTGTAGGATCTCCTGATCGCTGTGCTGCTTCTCGGCCGAGTCGCCCTCCGGTGCTTGGTAGCTCTGTATCCGGTTCTGGTAACTTTTGCTCCTGCGGATTTCGGTGAGGCAGCAGTTTACCGCTATGCGGTACAGCCATGTCGATACCTGGCTTTGGTTCTTGAACTCGTCGTGCTTTTCCCATACCCGGATGAAAACCTCCTGCGCTAAATCGGCAGCCAAGTCGGCGTTCCCCTTCACATAGCCCAAGCATAGGCGGTATATGCTTGGGTAGTGCTGGTTGTAGATGGCTTGAAAGATATCTTGTTCCATTCGTTTGCTATCGCTTTGCAGGTATAAAGCCCTTTAGCTCGTTTAGCAGCACCGTCGGTTGGTCGAACATCACGAAGTGCGCAGAGTTGTCAACAAACTTAACAGTTTTATTCTTTAGGTTGGCGTACTGCTCGTTGTTCATCTTTACAATTTGGTCCTTCGATGGGTACTTCCCGGCTGCGAGCACCAGCACGGGCTGCTGGATGTCCTTAACCGACTCGCGCAGATCTAGGCGCATCAGCTCGGTGTAGCCGTACACGTAGGTCTTGCGATCGGCCTTCATCATCCATTCTACAATTTGGCGCTGGCGGAGCGTGTCGGCGCACATGTTGGCCGCCATCTGCTGCTGCATGGCCCCGAAGGCTGCCTTGTCCATCGCCAGTAACCTTTTATTATAGGGGTTGTCGAAGGTAACGTACTCGGGCTTGAAGTTGGGGATCATCACCATCCCAATGCAGGGGAGCATATCTACCACCACCAATCTTGTAACCCTGCTTTGGGGAGCCGCGCAGAGCATCAGCCCGAAAGTTCCCCCAATGCTATGGCCCACCACGGTTACATCCTTTAGCCCTTTATTGCTGATGTAGCTCTCAATCGACTTCTCCACCGTAGGCAGCCAAAGCGTATCCACGGGAGCAACGCCGTCGAATCCAGCGTAGGTTACCACGTGGCACTCGTGGTTCTTCTTTAGCTCGGCCACCGTCTCGTTCCATACGCTGCCGGGGCATCCGAATCCGGGAAGCAGAATAACGGGCGATCCTTTGCCGGTAACTTCAACGCGAATAGCGCTCTTCTGAGCAAATCCTGTAAATGCCATTAGGATGGCGATGGCTGCAAATGCGAATCTTTTCATTGTTCCTGTTTTTTAGGTTTGCCTTTTGATGCAGCCGGTGGAGGATTGTTACAGGATCGGATGTTTTTTTCAGAATTCTTTTTGATGGCGATGTAGGGAAATAAGAAAGGAGATGCACATCTGCATCTCCTTTCTTGTATGTTGCTAGTAGGCTAAACTAGTTGAAGTCGGGGAAAAGTTCGTTAAAGAGGTTGCCAAAAACGCTTACAACAGTAGCCTTTGTGCCATCGTTGTATGCGATCATAGGTTCGTCGTTCTCCGAGTTTTCTGTAACAAGAACAGTTCCTATTTTGTCGCCAGCAGGGTAGGTGTATAGGGTGAGGTTAATCTTGCTATAGATATTTTCCCCATCCAACGCTTCGGCCATTGTGCCGCTATACGAAATCTTTCCTTCGAGTTTCAGGTTGCTCAGCTGAGCGAAGGCATTCCCGCTTATAGATACTGTTTCTTTCTCGACGTTTATGTTAGCAGCAAGGTTTCTTCCTGTAGATATAATTGTAGTTGAACCATTCTTTAGAAAGCTGTTGTCGGTAGTTTTGTAGCCTGTCTCGGTGGCGCTAAAGCTTTGGTGCGACTCTAGTGTGTAAGGGGCTGCGGTAATGCTCAGGTCGTACGAGGCAACACCCGAAGAGGCAATGCCATCGAGGTTGAGGTCGGCTATTGCAGCCTTATACGAGAACTTAAACACTACAGCACCATCAACTTTAAGTTCGGCCTCAATCTTGGTAGGAACGTACTCTTCCTTCGATTGAATATACTGCTCGCTGTAGGCCGAAATGGTTAATTCTGCATTGTTCTTGGTCCCAGTTTTTGTAGATGGGAAGAGGTATACAATCTTATCGGTCACATCAGAGCTGTGTACAAACTCACCCTTGCTGTAGGTATACTTCCCGGAGTGCTTGGCAAAGTTGAAAGAACTCTTGGCTGGAGCAACGGGCGACATTAGCGGATTGCTACGCGAAGCCAGTAGCTTAACCATGCCGTCGGATGATGCTACGCTTTCAACAGCATCGGGGAATAGCCCATCAGGAGTAAGCTCTACAAGGGTTTTAATGGTAGTAACACCCTTGTTAGTCTCAATACCCGAAATTTCCTGCTTTAGATTTGTGCTGGTGCTCTGGATGGCGGTTGATGCTTCTTCCCTGGTTAGGTTTTTTGCATCATCATCCTTGCTGCACGAAAAGAAAAGAGTGGGTAGTGCCATTGCGGCAACAAAAAGTACTTTCTTCATAAACTAAAATTATTTGTTTTGTGAGTGGCAAATATAGTTTTTTCTTCGAATCGTCGAGCTGCAACTTCTTTATTGTATCTCTTTGAAATTGGCGAATGCTCCTTCTTTTGACTGTTCAATTATGGATAAGTTGATACTTGTGAGCCTAAACTTTTTGCTTTTTTCTGATAGAAGCATTTGATGAGCCTGTTTAGGTTAAGCAGCGCTGCTTGGGTGTAGATGCAAGCTGGCAGACACTACCAGATTGGAGTCTGCGATCCGAAGCTCACTCCTTTTTATCCTTCTTTTCCTCTTCTTTTCTGCTTTTTGCAATCGACTCTATTTCGCAAAATAATGGGTAAGTTTGCGGCGCCTTGCCTCGAACGCATGTCGCTAAATATTTATGAGCTATCGCTTATTAATCTTTTTCCTACCACTCTGTCTTCTAATGCATGTAGGCGCCTTCGGACAGCTGCACCTTAGGGGCACGGTTGTCGATGAGCACTCGCGTAGAAACATTGGGGGAGCCTTAGTTACCATCGAGCGCGCTACTGCGCTTACCGATACCCTAGGACATTTCGACATCCGTCTAAAAAGGCGTGGACGCTACATTGTTCAGCTGACGCATCTGTCGTACGAGGCTGCCACCTTCACGCTTCGCATTACAGGCGACACGACCGTAGTGCTCTCCCTACGTTCCAAGCCCTACAGCCTCTCCGAGGTTACGGTTTCGGGGGTGACCTCGGAGCGCAAAAGCGCTAACCTCACCATTAGCGCAATCGATATGCGGAAGAATATCCCCGTGCTTGGCGAGGGCAATATCGGCCTGGTGCTACAGCAAAAGCCTGGGGTGGCGCATGCCCAGGAGATAAACCCGGGGCTCTTCGTGCGGGGCTTCTCCAACTCGCAGAACAAGGTATTCCTTAACGGGTCGCCCATATTCAACTCTAACCATCTGCTGGGCATCTACCCCTCGGTAAACGCCAATGCGGTTGCCAAAACCCAGCTGCTGAGCGACGATGTGCATCCGCGCTACGGCGACTTCCTATCGTCGTGCTTGGTGATGGAGGGCAACAGCCAACTGGCCGATACCAGCGTGCTGGTGGCTGGGGTAGGGGTGCTTACCTCGCACATCTATAGTCGGGCACCCATCGTTAAGGGGAGGGTTTCGTACGAGCTGGCTGCCCGACGCTCCTACTTCGACCTTATCTCGCGCACCTACAACCAGCTCAACGGCTCCAAAAGCAGCAGCGCCGACAAGCTGCCCGACTATAGGCTCTACGACGTAAACGGGCTGGTAACCATTCAGCCAACCCACGCCGATAGGGTGGTGCTGTCGCTTTTTCATTCGGGCGATAAGCTTTCGCAGCAGCAATCCTACCTTGGCCTCGATGCCACTTGGGGGAATACCGCCGCCAACCTCTGCTGGGATCGAAACCTTTCTAAGGCCCTTAGCATCCGCACCAACGGGGGGTATAGCTGCTACAGCACTCGCACCTCCATCGTTAAGTCCGATGTAAGCCATGTCGCCAACTCTGTAGGTCGGCTTTACCTTTCGGTTGAGGGCACCGCCAAGGTTGGCGCCGCCGTACAGGTTGATGTGGGCCTCTTTGGCGGGCGTACCCGCACCTCCATCGATAACGACTCCCAGGAGATTAACGGCAACGAATCGGTGCTCAGCGAAAAAACTGGCCGATACGGCAGCGCAGGAGGCTACGTTGCTCTTAGCACTCCGTTGGGTCGCTACCTTCAGGTTAAGGCGGGGCTGCGGATGGAGGCCTATGCCGGTAATCGGCCCTACCTCTCGCCTCGGCTCTACCTGCAGTCGCCCATCACCTCTCAGGTAACCCTCTTCGCCTCGTACTCGCAGCGGCAGCAGTTCGACCACCTCTACGCGCCCATGGGTATCAACCTTCCCATCGATATGATCATCCCCAGCGACGACACGCTTAAGCCGCAGCAGTCGCGCCAGGTGGGGGCTGGTGCCGCCGTTAGGCTTGGCCGCTATACGCAGCTGCTGCTCTCGGCCTACTACTCCACGCTCGCCCACCAGGTCGATTTCGTGAACCCCGAGCCGCTCAACGAGGGTTTCTACTACACCGTAGGTCGGGGCGATGCCAAGGGCGTGGAGCTCTCGGCGTCGTACAAGACCGCGGCGCTGTCGGTCGAAGCCTCGTACTCGCTTGCCCAAACGCGCCGTCAGTTCAGCCAAATCAACGGCGGGCGCTGGTTTAGCCCCCCGTTCGACATCCGGCACAAGGCCGACCTCTTCGTCTACCTTCGCCTAACCCCACGGTGGAGCCTCTCCCTGTCGCAGTTCGTGCAGAGCGGCAACATCGTTACCGTGCCAACATCCATATACTACAACCAGGCCAAAAAGCAGCTGGTGCCCGTCTACACCTCGCGCTACAACCTGCGGCTGCCCCTGGCGCATCGGCTCGACGTGTCGGCGCAGTACACCGTGCGCCAATCGTTTGGCGAGCTGCGCCTCAGCCTCGGCATCTACAACCTGTACAACCAGGCCAACCCCTACTTCATCTACTTTAAACCCGAAAAGATGGACGACGAGCAAACCCGCTTCGTCACCAAGAAGCGCTCGCTGCTGCCCATGGTTCCATTCTTTATGATAGAGGTAACGCTATGAAATACGCCACCTTTTTAGCCGGGCTTCTGCTGCTGGCCAGCTGCAAGCTCAACGACGATGTCAACCTGGCGCTGCCCAGCCAGCAGCGCTACTACGTGGTGGAGGCCATCCTGCACCCCGGCCAGCCCATGGAACTCCTCTTTTCCGAGAGCAACCGCATGAGCGATGTCGCCAGCCTCAGCTTCGTCTGGTTTGCCGACGCCTGCTTTGCCATAGGCACCGACACCATTTCGCTCACCAACTACCTCTTCCTGCGCAAGGCCGATAGCGTTATGATCAACTACACCAGCCAGGTGCCGCTGCCCAACCTGCACAGCGGTAGCATCGCGCTTCGCCTGGTGAAAGACCGCGATACCCTTACCGCCACCACCCGCTTCGTGAAGCCCGTCGAGGTCGAAAGTTGCACCGTCAGCGGCCTCGATATTACCGCCACCCTCCGCAACAGCTACGATAGCCACGACCGCTTCTTTAGGGTCGAGGCCTTCCTCTACCAGTCTAGCAGCAAAAAGATACCCCGCTACACCCAACTCTACAACCTCGGCAGCGACACTAGCCCAGAGCTCGCCCTGCACATGCGGGTGGGCAACGTGCCGCGCGACTCGCTCCGGGTCGTCGTCTCCCACATCTCGCGCGAGCACTACGAGTACCTCTACTCCTGCAGCCGCGCCGTCGATGCCTACTTCGACCCCTTTGCCGTGCCCACCCCAATCAAGACAAACATCAGCGGCGGCCTCGGTATCTTTGCCGTGGTGCAGCAGCAGTCCTTCCTCCTCAAGAGCCGCTACCCCTAGCCCTCGGAGCCCCATCCTCTTCTTTTTAGCAGATGGCCTAGTGGTAGGCCTATTGTAGAAGTTGTTTATCTCCTCGTATGGCTACCAGCACCGAATAATCTTTATGAGAGCTTGCAAACGCACGGGTGTAACTTGTAAATGCACGTGAAGGATAGATAAACTCACGTGTATATATTTATAGCGCACGCAACAATATTTGATATATACGATTGTCTGTAGAATCTACGCGGTACATTTTAATATCTACACGATACGCTGTAAATACTACACGGTAATCTGCAAAAAATGCACGATAAGTAGGCGAATTTACACGGTACGCTGATAATTCTACACGAATATGCTTGAAAAATCAACGGGTAATTTCTACATTTAGGGGGTGAGAATTATAACCTTAACCGAAAGCTATGCTAGCATTTAGCCTCAAGCGCATCTTTGCCGCGCGCGGAATCGAAAAGCCATTCACCTACATGGTGAGGCGGGGCTTCTCCGACAACTTTGCCACCGCCATCATCAATGGGCGCAAGCACCAAGTAAACCTTCGCGAGGTAGAGCGCCTGTGCGAGCTGTTCCGGTGTACCCCCAACGACCTGCTGGAGTGGACCCCATCGGCCGAGCAGGCCATCCAGAAGGACCATCCCCTAAAGCCCCTCGAGCGGGTGGAGAAGGTGGCGCAGCTCAACCAGCTGATCAACACCGCCTCGATGGATAGGCTGGAGCAGATCGAGGCCATCGTTAAGCGCGAGCTGGCCGAGTAGGCGCTGGAGTAGCGAGCCTCCTTGGTAAAGTAGCCACTCCTAGCGAAGGGCTATTGACCTTTGCTGCGCCTAAAATCTAATGTCTAAAGTCTAGTATCTAAAATCCACCCCCTACCATCTACCGTATAATATCTTTCGTATCTTTGGCCAAATTTTGGTAAAATGGATTCAACTCGACAGCTCAAGATAGGACGGCTTCTCCAAAAGGATTTGGGCGAGCTCATTCAGCGACAAGGCCTACAGGCGTACGATGGCGCGATGGTTTCGGTTACGACCGTACGCGTATCGCCCGACCTCAGCTTCGCACGGGTGTACGTCAGCATATTCCCCTCGGCCAAGGCCAAGGAGGTAAAGGTAAAGCTCGACGCGCACGCCAAGATGCTCCGCTTCGAGCTAGGGCAGCGCGTTCGCCATCAGCTGCGCATCGTCCCCGAACTGGCATTCTATATCGACGACTCGCTCGACTACGTGGAGCGCATCGACAACCTTCTCAAGTAGATTATTCCTATAATTGGCCGAAAATATTCATGATTAAGTACGTCATTGCGCTAGCAACAAGGTTTATTCCCCGCCACCAGCTGCAAAAGGTTGCCCATACGTTTATGAAGGCAATCACGCCGTTCTACACCGGCACCAACTTCGAAGACCCGATCGATGGGCGCACCTACCGCAAGCTTCTTCCTTACGGGCGTATAACCCCACGGCAGAATGCGCTTGCGCCATACTCCATGTCGCTGGAGCGCCATCGCCTGCTATGGTTGTTCCTAAAGCAGAAAACCAGCTTCTTCAGCAAGCCAGCGAGGATGCTGCATGTTGCCCCCGAGTACTGCTTCATTCCCCTATTTAGGAGGCTGAAGCATATCGAGTACATCACCGGCGACCTCATCTCGCCCTGGGCCGATGTGAAGATGGACGTTCAGGACATCCCCTTCCCCGACGATTCGTTTGATATCATCATGTGCAACCACGTCCTGGAGCACGTCACCGACGATAGGAAGGCCATGTGCGAGTTTTTTCGGGTGATGAAGCCCGGCGGATGGGGCATCTTCGAGGTTCCTGTAGACTACAGCAACCCTAAAACGCTCGAAGATCCAGCCATCAATACGCCCGAGCTGCGCGAAAAGCACTACTGGCAGGACGATCATCTTCGCCTCTACGGCCGCGACTACGCCGATAAGCTCCGCTCGGTTGGCTTCGATGTCACCGAAGACAACCTGCTGATGGAGCTCGCTCCCGAGCAGCGTAAGCGCTACGCCCTTCCCCCACAGGAGATCGTGTACCTCTGCAAGAAACCACAATTGTAAAAAGCCTCAATAGAACTCGAAATGCAGCTGCCACTCTTTTTTGCCCGACGGTACCTCTTCTCCAAGAAGAAGCACACCTCCATCAACATCATGTCGATGATTAGCCTTGTGGGGGTTGCCGTAGGAGCAATGGCGCTGGTGGTTATTCTCTCGGTGTACAACGGATTCGACAGCTACGTTCGATCCCTCTACAGCACGTTCGATCCCGAGCTAAAGATCACCCCCGCCGAAGGTAAATTCTTCAAGTACGACGATGCCCTAAAGGCTAAACTGATGGCGGTCGACGGCGTTCAAACCGTTAGCCGCACGCTCGAAGAGAATGCCCTGGTGCGGTACGCCAACAAGCAGCAAATTATAACCGTAAAGGGGGTCGACGATAGCTACTCAAAGGTGGTGGGCATCGACTCCATGCTAGTTGGTGGAAACTTCATCCTAACGCAAGGCGATATCGATAAAGCCTCGGTAGGCGCCATGATTGCCCAGTCGTTGGGCATTGGCGTAAACTTCATGGATCCGCTCTTTATTTATCTCCCCAATCGGGATGCAACGGATATGCAGTCTCCAGATTCCTTCTCGGAGCGGTACGTTTTCCCCACATCCATCTTTCAGACGAATCTAGACTACGACATGAAGTACGTGATGGTGCCCATTCGTTTGCTGGATGCTGCGTACAACTTCACCAACGAAGCCTCGGCGCTGGAGGTGAAAGTAAAGCCTGGCGCTAATTTATCCGATGTTTACGGCAAGATGAAAGAGGCCTTGGGGAGTAAGTACGAGGTTAAGGACCGCTTCATGCAGAACGAGGTGCTTTTCCGAATCATGAAGTCGGAGAAGTGGATTATATACATGATTCTTTCGCTAATTCTCATCGTTGCCTCCTTTAATATAATAGGATCGCTCTCGATGCTGATGCTTGATAAGCAGGAGGATGTTTTTGTGCTTCGTTCGCTGGGCGCATCGTCGAAGTTGATCGAACGAATCTTTTTATTCGAGGGGTGGCTAATTTCCATTTTTGGCGCCAGCATAGGCGTTGTACTTGGATTAGGAGTAGCTCTTCTGCAGAAATACTATAAAATAGTAAAGCTATCTACCGAGGGAGCCTTTGTGCTTGATGCCTATCCCGTAAAAATTGAAGCTGTAGATTTGCTAGCTGTATTTATTACAGTTGTTCTTATTGGCTATTTTGCGGCTCGCTATCCAATATCTTCTTTAAAGAAGCAATTGGTGTAGTTTTTAGGGTTAAAGCTTGCTCAACTAAACATATTATTCCTGTGAATTAACAAATAATAGAGAAAAAATTTTGTAATAATGCTTTTAAAAGTTAAATTCGTGCAGGCAGTGAACAACTGTTTCCACGTTTAAGTATTAAGGGATAGCTCGTTAAGTATTAAATCTGTTTGTTGGAATGAGGAACTTCTACGTATTTGCTAGGATAGCGATGCTTTTCATCGCTAGTTTTGGTGTTTTGGGGGGATTAGCGCAGTCTCGTTATTGGGTCGGTGGTTCCGGAAACTGGTCGGATAGCCAACACTGGTCGTACACATCAGGCGGAAAGGGAGGTGCTGCTGTTCCAACTCAAGCAAACTTAGTTGTTGTTGATAGAAATTCTTTCAGATCCGAAGGGGTAATTAAGCTCGATCATGACATAAAGGTTGGAGGTCTTTTCTGGAATGAAGACGTTGCATTGTCTGGCTTTGAAGGTAATTACACCATTACGTCTGATGGAAATTTGATATTCGAGTCAACCCGCAGCTGGATGGGGACTTTTGTTCTATCCTCCTCTTCCGAGCGGTATGTTTCGTTTCCTTCTTCAACTATTGGTGCAAATCTCTTATTCGAATCCCAAGCAAATTATTATTTCTTGTCTGGTTTAACAACCAGCGGTACCCTAGAAGTCGAAGGAAATAATGTGAATTTCGGCAACCATAAGATAAAGGCTCAAACTCTTATTGCTCCAAATGGAGTGAAAAAGACTGCTTACAAAACAGGGTTTCTTAAGACAACAGAACCTTCTCAAAATAGTGTTTTTCAAGTTGATTTTGATTTAACTAACATATCTTGTTCAAGCAGTGTTGACGGAAGTATCAAGATTAATAAAGTTACTGCTGGAGTAAAGGATGTTACTTCAACAACAACTTTTCAATGGACAGATGCAGGAGGCAAGGTAATTCCAGGAACTACCTTGTTGTCAAATTTATCTGGTGGAAGCTACTTCTTAAAGATGACTAGTGGAATACTAAAGGATGTTAAGCGATTTGATATAAAGCCTCCAATTCCATTAACGTTTGATGATTTTTTAGTAACCAATGCTTCATGTAATGGAGGTAATGGAAATGTTAGTTTAAGTTTAATAGGAGGAACTGCTCCTTATAAATATGTATTAAACACGAATCCTCCTGTTCCTTTCGATGGGTCGTATTTGTCATTAGATATAGCGGTTGGAACGTATTCGTTATCTATTATTGATAGCCATTCTTGTCTCTATGATTATAGCAATGCCTCTGGTAAAAATGAAATTGTAATCAGCCAACCTGCTCCAATTGTACTAACAGCAACACATACCGATGTTAATGGTTGTTTTGGGAATAGCAATGGTACTATATCTATTGTAGCAACAGGAGGAACTGTCGATAGTCCGCTGGAGGGTTCGTATGATGGCAGCAAGTATGTTCTGTTACCTACAGATGGAAAAAACACTTTTGCATCTCTTCCTGCTGGAATCTATTCTAATGTAATAGTAAGACGCGTTAAGGATGTTAACTGTAAAAGCGTAGCTCCAGCACAAAAAATTGATCAACCTGTTAAACTATCAGCAACAGTTTCTACTGTTCCTGTTTCGGGTTGTAGTGCAACTCCTGATGGGCAGATTGTTATTACAGGTGCTTCTGGAGGCTCGGGGAAATATCAGTTCTCTAAGGATGGCGGAAGTACTTGGTTTAGTAATAGTGGCTCGGCGTCGTATACCTTTACGGGTGTAGATGTTGGTAATTATAAGGTGTGGGTCGAAGATTTAGATAATCCAGGATGTCGTATTCAGCTTAATGGAGGAAGTGACGTTGCTATTACTGCCAAGCCTGCGCTTACTGCAACAGTAACTTTTACCGATATTACTTGTAGCGGGGCAAATGATGGAGTAATCACCATAACCAACCCTCAAGGTGGCTCAGGAATTTATGACTATACAATTTCAGGAGCGGTAGGCTGGAAGGCTGGGGATAACTCCGGTACTGGGGGGCTCGTATCTAGTGCTCTCCCTCCTAAACCTGCACCTGGTTACACCATACAGATTAGAGATAATAAAAATCAAACTTGTGTTAAGGTTATCGGTAATGTTGTAATATCCGATCCTGCTCCATTGAACGCAAGCATTGTTACGGTTCCTGTAACAGGGTGTTATAATAGTAAGAACGGTAGCATAACTTTTTCGAATCCGACAGGGGGGAGAACTGTACCTCCAACAGTATACGAGTTTACAATAGATGGAACAACATGGTCTACCGCTGCCTCTTTCCCTAATCTTGATCCAGGATTAAAGACTCCGATTAAGATGCGAGATCAGGCACATAAGTCGTGCGAGAAGAGTTTTAGTAATCAAACGATTGTTGGACCTGCACAGATAAAATCAGGATTTACATCTACTAATGTTAAGGTTTGTGCTGATGCCGCTAATGGTAGTATTACCTTTGTTAATCCAACAGGAGGGTCTGGAAGCTATGAGTTTTCAATAGATGGCGGTCTTACCTATTCAACTCCAGTTGGAAATGTGTTTGTTGGTCTAGATAAGGGGGCTCGCTCTCTTTTTGTAAGAAATAAAGCAACACACGATTGTGCTGAGCATATAGGAGACGTAAACATTACAGCACCTCCAGTAATGAGTGCTATTGTAACAAGCACGCCATCGTGTTATGGTAAATCTACCGGATCCATTACGGTAAGCAATCCAACAGGAGGTTTATCTGGTACGTATAAGTATTCACGTGATAATGCGAACTGGTTTACAGGTACAGGTGGAGCCTCTGGGAAAGACTACACCTTTACTAATCTGCCTAAGGGGGATTATCCTATTTACATTCAGGATGCTGCGAACCCAACATGCATTAAACTGTTGAGTAGTCCTACAACCTCTGTAGGAGAAACAAATAATCTTACTGCTGACGTCAAGGCGAATCCTGCTACAGGTTGTGCTATAACTAACAATGGCTCCATTGTAATAACCAATCCAGCAGGTGCTGCAACTGGTCAGTACGAGTATAGGCTAAATTCCGACGCTTGGAGTTCATCTGGATCCTTCCCTAATCTTGCACCTGGAGATTATGATGTATTTATTAGGGAGAAGAACTCCGTTTGCGATATTTGGTTGGGTAAGAAAACTGTATCCCCACCATCTCTTTTAACCATTAATTCTATAGATAAGGTTGATCCATCTTGCTTTATAGAAGCGATACCTTCAGGATCTATTACTGTAAATGCATCGGGTGGCACGCCTGCATTAGCTTATACTATTAATACAGGTGAGTTGCCAAAAGGAACTTTGTTTGAGCATTTGAAGGCTGGCAAGTACACCGTTACAGTTACAGATGCGGCTGGTTGTTCTAAATCTTCTGATGTAGAGTTGCTTTCTGCGGCTCAAATTGTTCCAACAGTAACTCATGAGGATGTTAGTTGTGCAGGAAAGGGTAAAATAACCATTACGGCTCTTCCTGCTTCAGGTACGTATCAGTATTCCATTAAAGGAGGTGTTGCTGGAACTTTTTCCTCAAGTGGATCTTTCACGGGTCAAGATGCAGGTTCTTATACAGCTGTTGTTATGGACTCGAAAGGATGCTTATCAAGTAAGATTCCTGTAACCATAAAGGATGCTGTTGTTCTTGATGTGGCAGTTGTAAGTATTACACCCGTTAAGTGTAATGGGGAAAGTAGTGGAATTATCAATTTGAAGATTAATTCGGGAACTCCTAACTACTACTATAATATAGGTGCAGGAATTGTTCCATTAGTAGGAACTTCTATTACAGGGCTAAAAGCAAAGAATGGTTATTCACTTACCATTAGCGACGATGCAGGATGTAGTAAAGATTTAGGTTCGGTAGATGTTGGAGAGCCAGATCCTATTACTGCTACTATTGATAAGCAAGATGATACTGGGTGTTCTGGTAATCCAACAGGTTTTATTAAGATTGTCAATCCTAAAGGTGGTACACCTAGTCTTACTTATTCGTATACTGTTGTTCCATTATTCGGAAATAACCCTAACTTCCTTGGCTTAGCTAAGGGCGACTATCCTGTTGCAATTAAGGATGGAGCGGGCTGTATTCAACCATTGGGAACTGTAAAAATAGGAGATGCTAAATTGGACATCGATCTTGCAGCAACCGCCGTTACGAATGTTGCTTGTAATGGTGATAAAACAGGATCTATTACTGTTGCTGTAATCGGAGGTTCTGGGTCATATGGTTATTCTATAAGTAATGGAGCAACTCCTGTCGGAAATAAGTTTGATAAGCTTGGACAAGGAAATTATGACGTAACCGTAAAAGATAATAATACAGGATGTAGCGTAACTAAGAAGATTCCTGTAACAGAGCCGAGCGCTATTGTACCTCATATTCAGAAGTATGATATCACCTGTAAAGGATTGGGGAATGGTCGTATACTAGTTGCTCCTACAGGTGGTAAAAATACACCAAATCCTTATGTGATAACTCTGACACCTGCTGCAACGTTTGATTATGTTAAGGGCGAATTTAGTGGATTGGGGCCAAATGCAAATTATACGGTTACGGTAGAGGATAATAACGCATGTAAAAGCGTTACGAGTGGAATAGGTATTATTGAACCTTCACCTATTAGTATAACATCACAATTCTCTAAAAATCCTACTTGTAGTAGTAGTGGTATAATTAAAGTTGAAGCTGAAGGTGGAACACCTCCTTTAAAATACTCCTTAATAAAGGATGCTGCTGTTGTTACGTCTAACGACAATGGATCATTCTCTGTAGGTGCAGGCGATTATATTGTTGATGTTACCGATGCCAATAGCTGTGCAAAGGTTAGTACACCATCGATAAAGTTAACATCTCCATCTACTATCGTATTTAGCAATGTTATTGTCCCCAAGATTAACTGTAGTACAGAGAAAACATCACTAACTGTTACTGTTTCTGGTATCTCTGGGACTCCTACAGTTACTCTTGCTAAGGATGGTGTTGCAACAACAGCGCCCAGTGTTACTAAGATAGGGGCAAATTACGAGGTAAAAGCGGCTAACTTGTCGGGTGGTAAGTATACTGTTACCGTTACAGATAGCAACGACCCTACCTGTAAGCAATCTTTGGATATAGATATTATAGAACCAACGGCGCTAACGCTTGATACGCCAGTTATTAACCCTCCAACTTCGGGTAATAATGGAAGTATTTCGATTTTAGCACACAATGGAACGCCAAGTTATACATATACGATTACTCCTGGAACTTTGCCCTCAAATAGCACGGGTATCTTTAATGGTCTTGGTATAGATACCTATACCATTAAGGTTGTTGATGCTAATGGGTGTTCTATTAGCAGTAGTCCAATAGTTCTATCGAGTATAAGCGTTACTGCTGTTGGGGCTGATATCTCGTGTTTTGGAGCAAAAGATGGGAAGATCACCGTTAATATTACGGGCGGAGTCTCTCCTTTTACCATTAAGTTAACGCCTCCATCTCCAGCTGCTGTTCAAACATTTACTGCTGCAGCAAGTCCTTTTGTTATAGATAAGCAGGACAAGGGAACCTATCTTGTTGATGTTGCAGATAAGAATGGAACCTCTGTTGCAACAATGACAGTAACGATTAATGAGCCCAGTGCATTGGTTATTGCATTGCAAAATGCAACATCACGACTTTGCGCTGGAAGCAATACGGGTAAGATTGATGTAGTTATTACTGGAGGGAATACTCCATATGATATCACATGGGTCGGTGACAATGCTGGTGTTCCTACGACAGGAGGTAAACTTGTTGGGCAATCTATCACTGAATTATCTGCTGGTAAATATGTCGTAACGGTCAAGTCTGCAGGAGGTGGGTGTGCTACAACTGCCGAACATACGATTGTTGATAATCCTGCCATAACTTATACGGTTGATCCGAAGAATCCTATTTGTGGAAGTCCTACTTCTGGATCTATAGCGGTTACAGTTACGAGCACAAATAGTGCGGCCACATATTCATATGCTAAAGATGGTGTTACGTTCGATAATACTGATGGAAAGTTTACTGGATTGTCGCAGGGTGCCTATACCATAGCGGTAAACGATGGTTTAGGATGCCAATCAGCGAGTCAGAATGTTAATCTTACTTCACCAACGGCTATAAGTATTGCAGATGTAACCAAAACTGACACTAAATGTGCCATTGGAGGTACTGTTACAGTAAAAGCTGCAGGTGGTGGTGGCGATTTGACATATAAGTTGCTGAGATCGGGCAGTAAGGTGCTTGTTGCATCGAATACTAACTCGTTAGGCGAGTTTACCTTTGTTGACGTTCCTGCAGGGAAGTATTTAGTTGAGGTAACCGATGGTGGAACATGTCCTGCTAGTTGGCCAAACCCTATTACCATTGCAAATGGAGGTGGGGCAACAACAATTAAGGTGGTAACCTATACTGTCGACAATATTAAGTGCTTTGGCGATTTGGGTAAGGCAACAATAAAGGTTATGGGTGTTCAGGGAACGCTCAGCTGTGCCTTTGTGAATAAGACTACAGGGGTAACGCTTACCGAAGGTGTTGACTATACCTTTAAGGCAACACCTGGAGCCAATGCCGGAGATTACACCATAGAGGTTGGAGGATTTACAGCAGGCACTTATAACATGTTTATTAGCGATGATAATGCTTGTCCACAGAAATTCCCATTTGGAATTTCAGGTCCAACGAAGTTGAAGATTGATTCTGTAACAAAGCTGGATCCTTCATCAAATTCTTCTGCCGATGGATCCATCACCGTTGTTGCTTCGGGTGGTGTTAAACTCGGAGCCGCTCCTGGGTATTACACCTACTCCAAGGATGGTGTCGATTTCAGTAATACTACTGGAGTTTTCGATAAGTTGAATCCTGGTAAGTATATTATTACCGTAAAGGATAAGAACCACTGTATTGTTGCTACCGACGAAATTGAGTTGATAGCAAAGTCAAACCTCAATATTGACGACATTATTATTGGGAATCCCAAATGTCATAAAGAATTGAATGGTACTATTGACATTTACGCTTCGGGCGGTAGTGGCAAAATGATGTACTCAATTTATGGGGATAACAAAGACAAATACGGATATGACTCTCATTTCGAAGGTCTACCTGCTGGAAAGTATACGGTTTGTGTAAAGGATGAGGCTAATGTTGTTGCTACTCGAGAAGTCGATCTAGTTGATCCTGACCCTGTAGTTGTAACTCTAATTAAGACTCAAACGCCTTCTGCTAATGGCGCTACTGATGGTAGTATCGTAGTTAAAGCAACAGGAGGTTCCGGAAACTATGTTTACTCGTTGGTTGACGTCAACTCTGGAATGGAGATGTCGAATGTTACCACTGGTAGCGTAGAGGTAAACTTTAATAAGCTGCCAAGCGGTACCTACACCATCACGGCAACCGATGATAATGGTTGTTCGGGCACTGTTGGTCCGATTGTTCTCGAGGAACTCTCTCTATATGTCAACATAACTCATGTTAAGTGTGCTAACGAGAAGACGGGTAAGCTGGATGTCGATGTTAAGGGCGGTACTGAGCCGTTTAAGTTGACGTGGCAACCTGCGGGTGGTACCGTGAATGGTCCTTTTGATGTAACCGACAGAAAGTATAGTATTCCTGATTTGGATGCTGGCGATTACATTATATCGGTTACCGATGGTACTGGTACTACCGAGACTATGACGGCAACCATTAAGCCTGCGGTTACGCTTTTGGCTAGCGTAAAAGCAAAGCCTGAGACAATTTGTGCGGGTACAACCGATGGAAAGGTAGAACTCGACATCTCTGGTGGCAATCCAGGATATAAAATTACGTGGGTGGCTGATACCCCTAGTCCTGAAGGTGCAACGGGGACTGTTACTGGAACCACTATAAGTGGGCTATGGCCTTCGAAGTACCATATTACCATTACAGATGCTGATGGTGCTGGTTGTTCTTTGGTTCTTGATACCGAGGTAGAGAGTTATCCTGCTATAGTTATTGATAAGGTTGAGCCTACACAGCCAAAGTGTAATGGCGATCTAGGGGCAGTTAAAGTTACCGCCTCTGGTGGTGTTGGCGATTTGAAATACTCTGCAACTATTGACGGTGTTGTGGTTGAAAATACTACAGGCCTGTTTGATAAGATGAAACCAGGGTCGTATACCATAAATGTAACGGATACAAAGGGCTGTACTAATAAATCGGCTGTTGTAGAAATTGTAGAACCAAAGGCTATCGTCATTACGGTGGTCGAGGTTAAGGATGTTACCTGTACCTCTAAGGGTAAGATTACTGTTACTGCCGAGGGTGGTACTGGTAAGCTGACATTCTCTAATGGAACCGACACCAATGAAACTGGTATATTCGACAACTTGGATGCTAAAACCTATACCATAACCGTCACCGACGAGGCTTCCTGCTCCGCAAGCAAGGATGTTCCTGTCGTGTCAACCGCTGCGCTCAAGATTACGAACCTAGTGGTGGACGATGTTAAGTGTAACGGGAAATCAACGGGTAAGGTATCGTTCAATGTCGACGGCGCAACCTCTGGTTTGGTCGTTACCGTTAATGGTACTCCTGTTACGCCTGATGCTGCTGGCCTATACGTGGTAGATGGCTTGAAAGCAGGTGCTGTTACCATCAATGCCAAGGACGATTCGGGGTGTGATATTACGGAGCAGCCTACCATTGTAGAACCTACGGCAATAACAGCTGATATTATTGTCACTTCAGTGCCTAAAGATCCCGCCGATCCTTCTGGTTCTATCCAGGTTACCGTTCATGGTGGCTCGGGCGTGTACGATATTATCTGCATCAATCCAGATAATGGAATTAACATGACCATTACTGCTGGCGAAAATGTTGCTGCAATTTTCAATAAGCTTCCTCTTGGTAAGTACACCATTACAATTGACGACGGCAACAGCTGTCCGTATACTGGCGAAGTTGTTATTGCCAACTTAAGCATGACCGCCAAGGGTATTTCTGGTAGCTGTAAGGATCCAAAAGGCTCGATTGAGGTTTCCATTACCGATGGCGCAAAACCTTACACGGTAACCTATACCAAGAAGGGTGATGCCACGGTTATCGAAACAAAGACAGGAAACGAGAATCTGGTAACTTTTGCAGGCGTTGATGCAGGTGATTATACTGTTAAGGTTGCTGACAATAGCGGATTCGAGATTACGGGCGATGTTAATGTACCTACGTATACAGCGCCAGTTATAACCCAAAAGAGCACCTGTAACGTAAATAGCAGCTACTATGTACAAATAGAGGTGGCAAATGCGCCTGCCGATTATACGGTTTCCTGTACTAAGGATGATGGTACTGCCGCCGGAACGTTTGATAAGGCTACCATGTGCATTACGGGGCTTACTCCTAATAGCATTTACCATATTAAGTTAGTCGATAAAATTGGATGTGAGTCTAATGTGATAGATGTCGATCTCAAGGAACTTGCTGAGCTTAAGCTTAAGGCAATAACCCCAACAGATGTGAAGTGTAATGGACAGACAAATGGATCAATTGCGATAGAAGTAGAAGGAGGAACGGCGCCTTTGACTTACTTCCTGTACGATGCTGCCGATAAGGAACTCAAAAATAGTACGACGCCTCTATTTGAGGGGCTAGCCGCTGCTACTTATTCGGTTAAGGTAATCGATAACAACGGGTGTTTTATCAAGAATCCAGTTCCTGTAAGTCAGCCCACCGATATGGTATTTACTCTTGATGACGCTAAGAGCAAAATCAAACTCTGGTGCGCCACTAAGACAGAAGGTGCGCTCGCCTTTAATGTAGCCGACGCAGTTCCTGGATATACCGTCAGCCTAAAGTTGGGCGATAAGCAGATTGGCGAACCTAAAACTTTGGATGCACCTGGTGCAGGCATATACGAAAACCTTGCAGTAGGAGCATATCAGCTGGTTGCTATTGATAATAATGGTTGTCCCAAAACATTGGACCCAAAAATAGATGGTAATCATATTATTGCCGACTACGATTTGAAAAATTCGGAGTGTCGTAGATTCGTAAATCCTGAGGATATTAAAACATCAGGAGGTGTATTTACCCTGAAGGGGCTGAGTGGTAGTTTTGGCGATAATGTAACCTATCATTTTAAGAAGGGACTTAACTTGCGAGAGCAACCTGTCGAGCCTGCATCTGGATTTGATCCAAGTGATCTTTACTACAAGTTTACGCAGGGTGTTCCTTGTACAATTTCGCAGCTGCAAGGGCTAAAATACTCTATTCTTGCGAAGGTGGTTGACCCAGTAAATGGTACTTGCGACGAGGAGTTCCCATTCGAGTTAGGTGTTAATCCGGAGAATGACTTCTTTGCCATTGCAGATCCCGATAAATCGTTCTGTATAAACTCTTCTGTCGACTTTACGGCTCGTATTGATGGCAAAGTTGACCAAAGTAAGTATGAATACGAGAATGGGACGATTAAAGTGGACAACAATTTTAATCCAATACCCAAAAGGTATACTGTAGAGTGGACAAATATCGAGGGGTCTAGCATTTCTACCGAATACGCTGATGGTGTAATTACTAGTTTGACAAAAACGGATAAGCTTACCCCAGAAAAGATAACATCGAAGGTTCCTTATACGCTTGTTAAACCTTACATCTTTAAGGTAACGACGAGCAATAACAAGTGCTACGATGTTGACACCGCTAAGGTGTTAGTTTACCCGTTCTCAAGTCCATACATTTCAGGACCACTGGTTAAGGAGGTTGATGGGGTTGGATACTTTATGCGAATGCCGCTGGGGGCAACCCAAAACCTGCAGCTTAAGTATAAGGTAGAAGGTTTCTCGCCAAAGCTTGTGTGGAATCCTATGGAAGCCGAATGGTTGAATGTTGATGCCGATGATAATACCAAGATATCCATTAACGATAAGTTTGGTGAGGCCGCAAGCCTTCTTGCAACGGTGACGTACAAGATTAGCGATACCGAAACATGCCAGGAGTATGCTGGCTTTAAGATCATGCCGTTAAGTGGAATTAATCCTCCAAATGCCTTTACTCCAAATGGTGATGGTTACAATGACACCTGGAGGGTGATATATGACGAGGAAATGGTAAACTATCCGAACATTGAAGTTGAGATATACAACCGATGGGGTGCTATGGTATACCATTCTAAACCATACAAGAACGATTGGAATGGTAGACACAGCGGAAAAGACCTGCCGGTGGGTACTTACTACTACGTTATTAAGCTGCATAGAGGAAAACTTCCTAATATTAGCGGTGCAGTTTCCATTATACGCTAATTAATGCCGATATGATTATGAGAAGAATAACTTACATACTTTGTACGGCTGTTTCGTTGCTTGTTAGCATTGATGGTGTAAAGGCGCAGCAGGATGCTCAGCTGTCGCAGTACATGTGGAACCCATATATCCTAAACCCGGCCGTTGCCGGAACGTTGGGGAACTATCAGGTGAGGTTTAATAGCCGCTTTCAGTGGGCGGGTATTGCCGATGCGCCACAAACCTACCAAATATGCGCCTACGGACCAGATGTACGCCGGCGTATGGGCTGGGGCGCTCAGCTGTATAGCGATATTGTGGGCCCCATAAGCACAACAGGCTTCCTCGCTTCGTACGGCTATAACGTTCAGCTTAACGAGATGTTCTCGCTATCGGGTGGTCTTTCGTTAGGTGGTCTGCAGTATAAGGTTGATGGCACTAAGCTTGATGCCGGCGACTTGCAGTATCACCCCGAACTTCTCGATTTGTGGGAAAATGACCCCTCGCTGCTAAAGTCTTCCATAAGTGCCTTCGCCCCAGATGCCAATTTGGGTGTATATCTTTATGCAACCAACATGCATTTCGGCCTTTCGGTGCAGCACCTTTTTGGAAGCAAGCTTAACTTTAACAACGAAACGATCGGCATTAACCGACTTCGTCAGAATATTTACATTACGGGAGGATATATCTTCCCCATCAACCGGGAGTTCTCGCTGGAGCCAACCCTGCTGGCAAAGTTTATGAATGGAGCGCCATTTGTTCCCGAAGTAAACTGCAAGGCGAAGTATCGTATAGAGTACAGGCGCGTGGAAAGCGAGCTATGGGGGGGCATATCGTTCAGGTATGGCGATGCTGCAGCCTTGATGTTTGGCATCGTTTACGAGAAAAAGTACCTATTTGGCTACTCGTTCGACTGGTCATACACCCAGCTGGGGCGCTACTCCAACGGAACGCATGAGGTAATGATCGGTGTTCTCTTTGACAAGATCAAGTAGACTCCTTACAATACAGAAATCAGGCCGCCCTTGGGCGGCCTGATTTGTTATATGGCTATATAACGTTTTTGGTGGGGATGCCCTACTTCGGACTCGCTATTCAACCGCAGTGTGGTTGAGATTATGTGAAACCTATTTCCCTGCATTGCAGGTGGTGCTAATAGAATTCAATTCCTGTAAGATTGCAGATTAGCAAACACCATGCGATAATGCTTAGGATTAGTAGAATCTAGCTGTCAATCACAACGATCTGAAGCCCGCAAGGGCTTTAATTTTAATGGCCCCGAGTGAAACTCGGGGTATTTGTTCGGAAGAGGTAAACAACCCCGACGAGCATAGCCGTAAAACTAAGGAGGCTTAGTGCTCTAGCAATAGTGCATGATTGAAACTGGTTATCCCCTCCTTGGAGGGGGCAGGGGGTGGGTTTGTTCGTTAAAATCAACATTTCTCGTTTCACTCGCGTTCTTAACCCACCCCTACCTCCCGCTTAAGCGGGAGGATAATGTGCTACTATTGTGCGTTTATTCTTTTGAATTCAGGCTTAACTTGATGGCTATGCCCAAAAGGGTGAATGTATTCACGAGTAAGCTGTCAAACCCTCCTATACTACCCACCCTATTAGTTATAGAACCTTGTTATATAACCCAAATGTCGAACTTTACCTCTATGCAATTAGAAGAATACTACACTTCTAGTCCGCATGGTAAATGTAGTCTCATCGAATTGCAGTTTCTATTACACAATTTTCGTCTCTTTTTTCGGCTTAAATGGTTGAATATTTGTGTTGTATTACATTGATTTTGCTTTTACAAGTTGAATAAAACGATTATTGGAAGAATGACCAACCAACGGCGGACAGGTGCACTAGTGCAGGATCGCTTTCTTCCGTAAATACCATGGCGAAGCCATACCAGACTGGCACGAATCCCTGTTTGAGCGAGGTCGCCTCCACATCGTTCCTCAATGCCGTAACGGTCTTAGGGCTATTGGTTTATTTGAGGTAGATTCATTTCTCCGCGACCGAGCGAGTTAATTCGTGCCAAGGGTTTTTGGTTCTTTTTGCCCTACAAAAAGAACAGATAAGGAGATTAAATTCTCTTTATACGCCCAAATGCTGAACTTGTACCTTTCAAAGCGAAATCGCTATAAGGCTATTCAATCCCTAGCGCATGCTTTCCACCTCCTCTATCGTAATGGGTACATGCTTACCAAGGCGGCGCGCACCTTCTGGTGTAATTAGGTAGTCCTCCTCGTTGCGTAGCCCACCGAAGTTTCGGTATTCCTCCACCTTATCGTAGTTGATGAACTCTGCAAAGCGCTTTTCTGCCTTCCACATATCTATTAGCTCGGGAATAAAGTAGATTCCAGGTTCGATGGTAAGAACAAATCCAGGCTCAAGTTTACGGGCAAGCCTTAACGACTTCAATCCGAATAGCGTGCTCTTTGGTTGTCCATCGTAGCCCACCCAAACCTCTCCAAGGTTTTCCATATCGTGCACATCGAGGCCCATCATGTGGCCCAATCCGCACTGGAAGAACAGCGCATGAGCACCAGCATTGGCTGCTTCGGCTGCATCGCCGCGCATTAACCCGAGATTCTTCATCCCATCAACAATGGTGCGGGCCGCAAGAAGGTGGATTTCCTTAAAAGGAACGCCTGGTTTAAGCGCTGCTACCGCATTCTGGTGTGCCGCTAGCGCAATTCGGTAGATATCCTTCTGTCGTTCTGTAAATCGCCTGCTAACGGGTATCGTTGACGAAAGATCTCCGGCATAGTGCATCCTATTTTCGGCACCTGCATCCAGCAAAAGCATATCCCCTTCCTTGAGAACATTCCCGTGGTAGTGGTTATGGAGCGTTTGACCGTTGATAGTGGCAATTACAGGAAACGAAATGTTCCCTTCGCTGGCCAGTGCGATTTGTGTAACGGCAGCAGCAACATCTGCTTCCTTCATACCGGGGCGAATCATCCGCATAGCCTCAATATGCATATCCGCGGTAATCGCTACGGACTCCTCTATTTGGATGATTTCCTCCTCAGTTTTGTAGCTGCGCTGGTCTACAACCGCTTTAATAAAGTCAACCGAAGCCGCTTCGGTTTGCATTTTGGGGGTTATACCGAGCAACTCCATCAGCTTAACCTGATGTTCTGCCCTGTAAGGTGGTAGAAAGTGAATCTTTCGTCCGCTTTCCATCGCCCTGGTTAGAATTTCATACAACCGCGCGGTTGGTTCCGTGCGGTTTACCCCAACTAGTAAGCTCTTTTCGCGTACGGTGGGCTGAGATCCCATCCATACGATATGGTCGATGGTTAGCTCATCGCCAAAGATAATCTCCTCGTCGTTGTCGATGTCGATTATGGCAGAAAGTCCTGCATAGTCCGAGCCAAAGAAGTAGAGAAACGTTGAATCTTGGCGGAAATGGTAGGTGTTGTCGGCATAGTTCATGCCGTAGTCATCGTTGCCCAAGAAAAGAAGTATTCCCGATGCAACATCCTTCTGCAGGCGCCTGCGCCTGTCGATGTAAGTTTTAGGTGAAAACATGATGGTATAGGTTTACAGGTAAGTAATTCGGCGCGATGCGTAGCGCATAAAGGGGTGAAGGGCTAGTGCGCTAACAAATCAAGCACTCAAAAAGCCCCTTGTACGAGGCATTGTACCTAAGAAAAAAACGATTGTATAGAATCATTTCGTAAAGCTTAGATTTCAAATATAGAATTATTACGAACACGTGGTAATCGCTTGAGAAACTATTTTATTAATCTAAAATTTCTCGATTAGCGAATAAGCGTATTGCCATTTTACTCTTAACAAATCATTAACGCAATAATATCCAGCACAGGGCGTTATGCTATAAATTATATACCTATGCTTCGGAAAAATATTGGTGCAACAGCTCTGCTTACCTTAGGTCCTTTTTCGCTTTTTGCCCAGGAAGGAATCGTTGATACGCTTAAAAATCGGCCTCATATCCTTAAGCAGGATAAGATCGTAAAATCATCCACCACGATTAACTTTCCCAAACGGTTGGATGTTGAAGTTATAGGATCTTCCTACGGTGCTATCCGCAGGCGACCTCGCTACGGCACCTACTACTTCGACTATAAGTTTGATATCCCGCTCGACTACGTCAAACCCAAAAAAGATAGCGCAATTATGGCCGGATTTATCGTTCCCGATACCCTTCAGGATCCCGTAACTAGACTAGAGATATATGGTAGAAAAAAGCGCTATAAGAATACCCCCGCTGAAGATTTTATTGAGAGGAATATTGTTCCACATGTCCTAAGCTACGATCAGCTGATTTACGTACAAATGCGAAATCCTGTCAAAGTTCCAGAGTATAGAAAACCTTTATCCCAGGTATACCTAGTTCAAAAAACAAGACAAGAGCAAATTGAGGATAGCATCGCGTATGCTAGAAGAAAAAGGGCGAAAAACATGTAGAATTATGTACTTGGATTTGCAATTATCCTTCGTTCTACAAGGCTATAGCTGCTACGTAGTACCTTTGCCTTTCAAACTTTGTCCGTTGGACATTCCGACTTGTAGCATAACCGTTGCAAGCCGCATATTTTCCTCGTAGAGGATATATGGATTCCACATTTTATTACTTTATCAAGCTTTAAAAGTCGCCGATAAGATAAAGAATCGTAGCAATAGCATTCTTAAAAGTAAGTTTCGAAACGCGATCTTCACATCACTATCTCTATGAATTGACATTTCGGGATAGACACGCCTTGCATGCATTTTCTTGTATGTAAAACAAATTGATTAAGAGGGGAATACTATTATTATAACCAAACTAAGTTCGAATTCAAAATGATGAACGCATAATAGCAGCACGTTATCCCCTCCACAGGAGGGGTAGGGGTGGGTTAAAGCAGTAACCAAAACTTACTCTTCGCCTAGCCGGAGGATTACCAACTTTAATCATGCTCAAATGATTGTTTTCTGCACCTACAACCTCTCGATCTCAACCATTACCATCGAAATCTCCTTAGGGTTTACGTATACGGTAAGCACACATGCTTTAAATCCAATTTTCTCCACCACAATCCTGTAGGTCCCCGACTTTATATCCCGAATATTTATCTCGCCATTGCTGTTGCTCAACTTATCGTACACCAGCATCTCCTGTTGTGCCGTTTGGGTATTCAGCGATTTTACCGAAGCATTTTTTCTAACCTTTACGACCCTTGTGGAGTACAACTTTATCGAAGCATTAGCAAGCGGTAGCCCCTCGTACAACACCGTTCCGCTTATGCTAGATTGCTGTTTCTTCGATGTAAACAGCTTTACGTCAAAATAGTCGTGGAAAAGTTTAGGCATTAGCAGCTTGTTTACCTCAATTTTTCGGTTAAGTTGCTTCAGCCGAGCCTGTATCCCCATCTCCATCTCGCTTTTTTGTGCACGTATCTCCGCGTAGGTAAAGTTCGTAGCCGAAAGCTCCCTGCGGATGCTCGATATTCTTGCAAGAGCTACATCTAGCATGTCTATACGATCTTCCGTATAGCCGTACCCTAGCAGCGTCGTTCGCTGCTTTTGCAGATCAGCGTTAATAATCTCGGACTCCTCCAGCAGCTTCGCATCTTTTAGCCGGTTTAGCCTAGTTTTTATCCGTAAACTTTTCTGATTTGCCTCATCTTCCAACTTTATGGAGTGCAGCATTAGGTTTCCCTCAAACGCAAGCGTTCCCAGCTGGTCCATGTACGCCTTGTTTGCTCTTCTTTTCTCCTCAAGCTCTTTCCTAATCTGCGCAATTCTCATATTTATCGCCGCTCTACGGTCGATATCTTTAAGAATATTCTCGGCGATAAGCGTCGTATCTGCAAGCTTTGCTGCTTCTGCCGAGTTAATAACAATGCTACACTTGGTTTCAATTCCATTTTTGGTGGTTTCCTGTAGTGGCTTCATGTTTCTTTTCATTAGTAGACTCAATTTACGAACAGGGTCGCTCAGAATTCAAGTAAATTCATTCATTTTTATGCTATTTTAAAAAATAAATCTTCGAGCCATCTCAAAACATGCGAGCAACATTAAGCTTCCATTCAAAAAGCTACCAGATTATGCCTTCAACAAGCAATTTCGCCCAACTTATTTGACAGAACCTATTGCTTTGTTGTAGGTATCCAATACTTGCAACCTCAAAACCCATTTATTGTAATCCCCGAATTGGGCAATGTAGCAGTTGGAATCACACATTGTAATTATCGAACTAGCCAATGTAATCGTTGAAATCATGCGATGTAATTATCGAATCGATAATTGTAATCGATGGAACACTCAATTGTAATTGCAGAAATAGCCAATGTAATCATTGGAGCTATCTAATGTAACCATTGGAATTACCCGTTGTAATTATAGGAATTATACATTGTAATGGCAGAAAAACTATGGATTTTGCTTTGTCGATTATATGCTGATGATAAAACGATTATTGGATTAACGACTTACCAATGGCGAACAAAATTGTTTCTTTTGGGCCTTCAAAAAGAAAGGGAAAAATAGAGGCCTCTCCAAACTAACAGCAGCGACTATCTTAATTGAAATGTGAAATGTTCATTGGGTTGTTTTTTTATAGCAAGATTTCTACATAACCTATATCCCTCGTAACCTTAATCCTCCGCATTTCCTACATTTTCTTCCATCTCATAGGCGTTTCTGTTGGCATTATCGCTCAATGCGCTATCCTCCAATACCGATTCCCTTCATTTTATCCTCATATTGTCGCCTTAACTGACCAACTGCTGCCTTTAAACCCGAAAAGTAAGCGGCATCAACAAATTTTGTACATTTGTTCCAAAGCATTTTACATTAATGGTAACACAAGAACAGCTAAAGGATATTGTAAGGCGCGAGCAAGCGCTGAGGAGGCATCTTTGACATCGAAAATCGCTTAATACGGCTCGAAGAGGAGGAGGAAAAATCGCACGATCCCAACTTCTGGGACGATCCTAAAAAGGCCGAAGAGCAGCTTAAGAAGATTGCAGAGATAAAAAGCTGGATAACCTCGTACAACGAGGTCAAGAAATCGATAGAAGACCTTCAGGTTATCTTCGATTTTGCCAAAGAAGGCGAAGCAACCGAGGAGGATGTTAACGAGCAGCATCGGCAAACCCTCGATTTAGTCGAAGATTTGGAGATGCGCAACATGCTTCGCAACGAGGAGGATAAGCTTGGCGCCATAATGAAGATCAATTCCGGCGCAGGTGGAACCGAAAGTCTCGATTGGGCGCAGATGCTCATGCGCATGTACGTCCGTTGGGGCGAACGAAACAGCATGCAGGTTCACATTATCGACATACAAGATGGCGAGGAAGCAGGAATTAAAAGCGTAACGCTCGAGTTTACCGGTACATTTGCCTATGGATTCCTGAAAAGCGAGAACGGCGTGCATCGTTTAGTCCGAATTTCGCCCTTTAATGCGCAGGGCAAGCGCCAAACCACCTTTGCCTCCGTATTTGTATCGCCCGCAATCGACGATACCATCGAAATCAACATCAATCCTGCCGACTTGGAGTGGGATACCTACCGTTCGAGCGGTGCAGGTGGGCAAAATGTAAATAAGGTTGAAACGGGGGTTCGTGTGCGCCACATTCCTACCGGAATTGTGGTGGAGAATACCGAGAGCCGCTCGCAGTTTCAGAATAAGGAGAACGCCATGCGTATCCTAAAGTCGCACCTTTACGAACTGGAGCTCCGTAAGCGCATGGAAGTTCAGGCTGAAATCGAGGGAAAGAAGAAAAAGATCGAGTGGGGTTCACAAATTCGCAGCTACGTTCTTCATCCCTACAAGATGGTGAAGGATTTGCGTACCGATCACGAGACCTCGAACGTAAATGCCGTGCTCGATGGCGACATTAACGAGTTCACAAAGGCATACCTTATGCAGTTTGGCGCCGAAGAATAATCATCAACTTACGAGGCATGAAAATATATCACAATCCACGATGTGCAAAGAGTAGGTTAGGGCTAGAATACCTTAAGAAAAAGAATGTAGAATTCGAAGTCTACGATTATCTAAAGAATGGTCTTACCCGAGATGATATGAAGGAGATCCTGCTGAAGACGAATCTTAAGCCAATCGATCTAGTTCGCACCCAAGAAGAATATTTCAAAAAGGAGCTCAAAGGAAAGAACTTCACCGATGACGAATGGGTTAAGATAATTCTGGAGAATCCAAAACTGCTCAAGCGACCCATTGTGGTAGATCGCCTAAAGGCGGTTGTTGCCATCCCTGCCGATAATATAGACTTGCTGATAAGATAGTAAAAGAAATGGGTCGGAAATCTCCGACCCATTTCTTTTATTTCTAGTAGGTAGAATCTCTACTTTAGATGTTTTCTAAAGTCGATCATGCCCTTAAACTGGCGGTCAATCACTTTGTCGTGCATATTTCTAGCCGATTTTATTGTTGCTTTAAACGAACCGTTTGCAATATGGTAAAGTGCCTGACCTAGACGTTCGTCGTTTGCATCGCCCCATCCAACTTTTGGAGTATCGTAAGCCTTTATTCCTGGATATGTCGCTGTACCAGGTGTCATTCCTGCATAGTACCCTCCCTCATCTTTCGAGTTTATCGATTCAAACGATACTGCATACAAATCGTATCCCTCTTTAGTCGTGGTTTGTTTCTCTGTATAACCTATAGGTGTTGCCCAAAAGCCGCAAGGCTTTCCGTAAGTTGTTGTCCCAATTAGGAAAAGTTTGCCGGGAAAGTATGGGCGTAGGTTGTTGATGAGTAGTTCTGATGCAGACGCAGTACTTCCGCTCACTATAAAGTAGAGAGATTCCGGTTGGAAAGAGTTTGTTTTCTCGAAGGTTGAAATTAGTGATGATGGATTATACTTCGACTGATATTGCGAATTCATCTTGTACTTGTACATAACCTGTCCGTTCGCCGAAGCTGGTGCAAGCAATTCGCAAAACTTCTCACAGGTTGCTACAGATCCTCCTCCGTTGTATCGAAGATCAACTATAACGCTATTTACACCTGCGGCTTCGAATTTCGAAATAACGGTATTCAGTTCAGCAACCGCTGGTTCCCCTAAAAACTGGTTGAATACAACATAGCCAATTTTTTTTGTCCCTGCTTCCATTATTTTGTCGAACAGAACGCTGTTGATTGTATACGATCCTGCAGTTAATGAGGCATCGATCTGCGATCCATCAGTCTTTTTAAAGGTAAATTTAGCCGATTGCGAATTGAATAGCGCGTTTACCACCGTAATATAACCGCTCGATTTAGAATCAAGATAGCCATCAGATGTTACGCCAGGATGAACATCGGTACTTCCATTAATGCCCACCAATTCGTACGAACGCTGTACACCTGCTTTTCCTGCTGGCGAGTTAGCGTAGACATAGGTAACGAAGAAGGAAACCTCTTTGGAACTATTTACGTCGGCAATAATCATAAATCCGTAATCACCGCTTGCCGTACCTCCGTTAATTTCACCGCTTAGGTTTCCTATTTTATCAAGAAAACTGTATCTATCAATTGCACTATTAGTTGTTGGATCAATTTTTAGCCCAATTAAGTATTTGAGCGCATCTTCGGGGGAGGCGTATTTTGTAGGATCAAAGGTTGCAGGAAGAGCATCATTCCAAAGATAGATTTCCTTCATGTTTTTGTTGATCTCGTTCGACCATTTCTGCTCTTTAGTTAGTTCTGTAGGCTTCGGAGTAGGTTGCGGATCATCTTTTTTACTACATGATTGAACGGAAAGTCCGAAAAATACTATAAAGCCTAGATAGGCGAGTAGTGTTAACCCTTTTCTCATATTATTTGATTTTTTATTGTGGCACAATATAGCAATTTTCTTTTCTCGGTGAAATATACTTGAATAAATACTAAATACTGTTATGGGTATATTCTAGTGTTCAAACGCTATTGCAGCTAATTACTCTTACTCTATCATTTTAGCGTTGTAATAGTTTACAAACCGCGGTAGTTTTGCCATTACAAACCTGTCAACACTAAAATGAATAAATATAAAGTTGCACTTGCAATCCCTTTTACCCTTGCATCTTTGGCTTTGTCAGCACAAACATATACTGGTAAAGTCTTTTCTGTTCAGACTTCAAAAAAAGGCGTTTCGAAAGAGGTCCCACTTTCGGAGGTCGTTGTTACCGATGGAGTATCTGTAACTTCAACTCGATCCGATGGAACGTTTGAATTGGAATCTTTACCTAAGTCTAGGCCATCATACATCGCAATTACTACACCTGATGAATATTCTACTGCAATCTTCTATCAGCCTGTTAGCGGTAAAGCCCAGCCGTACCAGTTTCAGTTGAACAAAATAGTAGAAAAGAAGGGGCATTCTGCCAAATTTATAATGATTAACGATATCTCTCAAGCACAGAACGAGCGATGGCTGTCAAGCCTAAAGCAGCAGACGTTTTATTTTGGCGTTTCTTTCGTTGTGAGCACTGGAAAGAGCGTTGGTGAGCTCGATTTGGAGAAAGAACTAGGCTTGCCAGTTTACCATGCAGCTTATGGGAATAGTAAAGACGATGGATTTCCCAACAACTATTCGTTTATTAGAGGAGGAGTTCATTTTGTTGTGCTATCAGGTCCTTCCGATAGTATGCAGCATCCTATACATTGGCTGAAGAACATGCTTGTTGGTGTTGGTAGATCGTATCCTACAATACTAATTACAAGTTCTGCTATTGTAAAGCATAACGAGGAATCCCTTTCTGCAAATGGCGATACGCTCTCGCTAAACGATTTCAACGTAAAGGCAATAGTCGATGGCGGCAAGAATATTAACCTATATGATTATACCGGGAAACTTACCACATCAACAATCTGTACTGCACCGCTTACATCTGGTGGCGAAGATCATTCTCCTGCCGGTTTCCGATTGGTGTCGGTAACGGATAAAGGTATTATTACTACCGAAACTATTTTGTCGAACGTTCCTAATAGTGCAACCATCGTTTCTCCTGGCGATACTGCTTACGTGGAGGATAATAAGATTCGTTTCTACGCGAATGTTAGCAGTTCTCAGTCTCCAATTAAGCGCGTTCGAATTGGAATCTCGCGAGATACCATGGCGTATAAGTGGAGCGAACTAAATAACGTTTCGCCATGGACATGGAGCGGGTTTTACGTACTTACACCTGCCGATACTGCCTCTCGTTATTCTGTTAAGCTTGAATCTTTCACCGAAAGCGGGCAGATGATGGTTGCAGAAAAGAATATTTCGTTGGTATTACGGAAAGATTCTACAGTTCTGTCGAAAGGTTTGTGGGGTAATTTAGGAGGAAATGCTGGGCATGATGCGAATATTCTTATTCCGTTTACAGGAAAACTTTGTCATCAGTGGACTGCAAGTCCTCAAGGGGCAACGTTGTTCTCGTCTCCTATGGTAGTCGATTCTGTTGTTGTAACACCTTTGGCTAATGATCTAGCATTTAACAAGTCGGAATTAACCGCATTACATGTAAAGACAGGTAAAAGCCTTTGGCATTTCTTCCCTAAGGGGGCGGTGAAAAATACCTTTATTATTGATGGTAAGAATGTAGTTGCTACCGATATATTGGGTAATGTTTATGCTATTGATGTAAATACAGGTCTACCCACTTGGGAAACATCTCTAGGTAACTATAAAGATTACGACTATGTAGGAAGTTCGTTTGCCGATAGCCTCTACTTTACGGGAAATACTGATCGTATTGCTGCGCTGAGGCTCTCCGATGGTTCTGTAGTTTGGACCTTAGGTGCTGATGTGATATACAATGGTTGCGAATCCACTTTAACGGTCGGAGATGGAGTACTTCTTGCTCAAAATCGTAAAGGTGGCTTATTGGGTATTGATATCCGTACTGGAAAAATTGCGTGGAGCACATCAAGCATAGGCTTTTCTTCGAGTAGTATCTCGTCATCATTTAGCAACGGCGTTTTCCATGTTGTTTCGGGGAACAAATATTATGCGATTGATTCAAAAAATGGAGTTGTAACAAATACTGCAACGCTTCCTTCTGCGATAAGCACTAAGTCAATTCCGCTTATATCCGACAATTTGCTAATCTACGGTAGCGTTAATAATGGCTTGGTTGCTTACGATTTGCAGAATAGCAGGCAGCAGTGGAGTGTTGAAGTTGGAGCAGCACTGGTGAATACGCTTCCTGGAGTTCACGAACATCAAAAAACTGTTGAAACCTCGCCGGTAAGAATTGGCAGCTATGTGGTGTTTGGCGCTTCTGATGGTTACTTATACGTGGCAAACATTTCCAATGGGGCTGTAGAGCAAAAGATTAATCTTGGAGCACCTGTTCTTTCTTCGATTGCTGTTGTTGGCGATATGCTTTTTGTAACTGATCTTTCGGGTAACCTCTCTGCATTCAAACTTTCTCTCGGAAAGCAAATACATTAAAATAAGCGAATACTTCTGGTAATTATTTACTAAAATCGCAAGTTCGTGCGGGCAACTGCGACAAATAGTAAGACCAGTTAGGAATTTTAATAAATAATAATCACATAATGGCTAAACGCACTCTACTAACCATTGTAGCCTTTTTACTAGTCTCAAGTTTTGCCTTTGGGCAGCTGGCTGATCCCGTTTCGTGGTCGTACAAGACAAAAAAGGTAAGCGCCGATGAGTTTGAACTCATCTTTAATGCCCGCATCGATGCCGGTTGGCACCTTTACAACCAGGATCCGCTCAAGGATGGTCCTATGCCGCTGGTTTTTCACTTCGACAAGAACCCTGCCATACAGCTTTTAGGGAAGGTTGTAGAGAAAACTAAGCCTACCAAGAAGTTCGACGAGATGTTCGGGCTTAATGTTAAGTATTTTAGCGATGAGGCTACCTTTGTTCAGCGCGTAAAGGCGCTTACCAATAAGCCAATCACCGTAAAGGGTTCCATCGAGGGGCAGGGTTGCAACGAAGGCAACTGTGTTCCTTTGGAAACAGACTTCTCGTTTAAGGTAACAGGTGCTGTACCTGCAAATCCTGCTTCGGAACAAGCGTTAGCTGTTGCTGCCGATACGGTAAAGTCTACTGCCGCTCCGTCAAAGGATACTGTAGCTAAGGCTACCACCATCAGTCAGGAGGAGTTGGTTAAGGCTGCTGAGCCAACCAAGGCACAAGGCAAGTCGTTGCTGGCTTTTTTCATTGGAGCTTTCCTTGCAGGATTGGCTGCCATCCTCACTCCATGCGTATTTCCGATGATTCCGATGACCGTAAGCTTCTTTATGAAGAAGGATGGCTCGAAGAAAACGGAGCATGGTAAGGCTATCTTCTTTGGTTTCTCAATTATCTTTATCTATACCGTAATAGGTACGCTGGTATCGGTGATTTTTGGCGCTGACTTTGCCAACTTTATCAGTACGCACTGGCTGCCCAACCTGCTTTTCTTTGTCATCTTTATGGTGTTCGCCTTTTCTTTCTTTGGAATGTTCGAGATTACGCTGCCCAACTGGATGGTGAACAAGACCGATGCACAGGTTGACAAGGGTGGTTTTGGTGGTCCATTCTTTATGGCGCTTACGCTGGTATTGGTGTCGTTTTCGTGTACTGGACCAATCGTTGGCTCGGTGTTGGTACAATCAATGGGAGGTAAGGTGATATTGCCTATTGTAGCTATGCTTGGTTTCTCATTAGCCTTCGCTATACCGTTTACAGTGTTCGCACTCTTCCCCAGTTTGATGAATAAGATGCCTAAATCGGGCGGATGGCTCAACTCTGTTAAGGTAATACTCGGTTTTCTTGAGGTTGCCTTCGCCTTTAAGTTCTTGAGCATCGCCGATCAGACCTACCACTGGCATATTCTCGACAGGGAAATCTACCTTGCCATTTGGATTACCACCTTTACACTGATGGGTTTCTACCTATTGGGCAAGATTAAGTTTGCGCACGATAGCGATGTGGAGCATGTTTCAGTTCCCCGCTTGATGATGGCTTTAGCAACCTTCTCTTTTGTGGTGTATATGGTTCCTGGAATGTGGGGAGCACCGCTAAGCGGCATCTCTGGATACCTTCCTCCTCAGTCATCGATGGATTTTGATATGAGTAGAGGCGTTGCATCGGCTACAACCTCTGATATTGGTAAGGTAAAGTATGGCGAATTCCTGCATTTGCCCCACGGACTGAAGGGCTTCTTCGATTTAAAGGAGGCTAAGGAGTATTCTAAAAAGGTGGGTAAGCCAATTTTTATCGACTTTACTGGTCACGGCTGCGTGAACTGCCGCGAGATGGAAGCCCGCGTATGGAGCGATCTTCGCGTGTTGAAGCTGCTGCAGGAGGAGTACGTTGTTCTTGCCCTCTACGTTGACGATAAAATGGAGTTACCCCAGGCTGAATGGAAGACAAACGCCAAGGGTAAGGTGCTGAAGAGCCTCGGAAAGATAAATGCCGACTACCAAATATCGAAGTTTAACGTCAACGCGCAGCCTTACTACGTGCTGATGAATGCCGATGAGAAACTTTTGGTTACTCCTAAGGCATACGACTTGAATCCCGACAACTTTGTAGAGTTCCTTAAGAAGGGTATCGAGGCGTATAAGAGCAAAAAGTAAGCGTTACGCTACAACATAAAAAGGAGCTGCCCGAAACAATTATCGGGCAGCTCCTTTTCTTTTTCTATCTATGCCTGTACTTTGGCGCTGCCTAGTAGTGCAGCCCTTGACTTTAACTTCCGTCTAGTAAATTATAATCATGAAAAGGTAAAGTAGCGCAACGCAGAATACCGATGTCCCAATGTGGTAGAAGAGCTTGTAGCTATTGCCGACAAATGCACTACGCAAGAAGTTTTTCTTATGAACCAGTGCTCCAATACCGCATATAAGAATGGCATCTGCAACCAAACCTAAGATTAGCGCCCAGTAGAACTTGTCGAGTATGTCGAAGAAGTTTCCGTCGATAGCCTTCACATAGGCGACTAGCGCCATATATGATGCCATTATGGTGATTAGTGCAAGGATAATGACGTAGAGGTACGATCTTACTTCAGATTTCATTAGTCGTTTATTTAAATTCGCAACAGCAGCTAGCACTTTCCACAGCACAACAGCAACCGAACTCCTCCAGTTCGGGAATTATGGCGCTAACAATACTTCAAAAGTAGCGAGTTTTTATGTTAACTCATAATGCTAGATGGTGGCGCTATTGGCGATGAGCAGAAATAGATGCTCTATTCCCTTTTGTTTTCTTTCGATATGCAGAAAAATGGTGTGTTTCTTTTTACAATTATCACTCGTTTTTGTACCTTCAGCATCATAAACAAAACTTACTAGTTTGACAATATGGAAAACGTAAAAGGAACAAGAACAGAGCAGAATCTGCTCAAGGCTTTTGCTGGCGAATCGCAGGCAAGCCGTCGCTACAAGATGTTTGCCAAGAAGGCACAAGAGGAGGGGTACGAGCAAATTGCTGCCATCTTCAACGAAACTGCGCTTAACGAGGACGAGCATGCGCGCATTTACTTCAGCTTCCTTGAGGGAGGAATGGTAGAAATTACGGCCAGCTATCCTGCTGGTGTTGTTGGAACGACTGTCGAGAACTTAGCAGCCGCTGCTGGTGGCGAAGAGGAGGAGTGGAGCGTACTTTACCCCGAATTCGCTCGCATTGCCGAAGAGGAAGGCTTCAAAAAAATTGCGACTCACTTTAAGCTTATTGCCGCTGTTGAGAAAACTCACATGGAGCGTTACCGTAAGCTGCAGAAAAGAGTTGAGGAGGAGAAGGTTTTTGAGAGAGAGGAAGAGGTTGAGTGGATTTGCCGAGAGTGTGGCTATCACCATAAAGGGAAGAAGGCGCCCAAGACCTGTCCAAACTGCCTAAAGTCTCAGGCATACTTCGAGGAGTATAACGACAAGTACTAAATTTTATATCTTTACATCAACAAAGGGCTGAGCTGCTTACTCAGCCCTTTTTACTGTCGGAAATTTTATAAGCTATGGTAGTAAGCAGGCATATGGGGCTCGACTTGTTGCGCATTCTCTCGGCGCTTGGCGTGGTGCTTATCCATGTTTCGGCTCCGTTTGTCACCCAAAATATGAAGTTGATAAACGAGACGTTTTGGGCGGCTAATCTTTTTAATACGCTGGGTCGCTTTAGCGTTCCAATCTTTATTATCATTAGCGGGTACTTTGTGCTAAAACCCATTCCGAACCTTGCTGGTTTTTACCGAAAGCGCTTTGTCCGCATATTGCTACCCTTTATTTGTTGGGCGGTTGTGTACATTCTTTGGTCGTTCCTCTTCGATCATACCCGTTCGTCTAAGATTTGGGAGGGCGTGCTCTGGGGAAAACCGTACTTCCATCTTTGGTTTCTGGGAATGCTGATGGGGTTGTATGCCGTAGCCCCGCTGCTAAGCGATTTGCTCCATCGTATAGGGACGCATAACTTTGCTTTTGTTGCGGTTGGCGCCTTTATTCTGGCAATGGGGATTGACGCATGGGATAACTACGCCCACAATCGGGGGTGGATTGGTGTTTGGTGGGTGTCGTACCTGGGATACTTTATGATTGGCGCTTGCCTACGGTCGTTTGGCAATGGTCTTTGCTGCCGATGGAGGTTGACGCTGGTTGCCATCCTTTGCTATGCGATGGTGTTTACCTTTACGGGGCTACTCTTCGAGGCTAAGCACTACGTTTGGTACTTTTACGGCTACCTAAGCATTACCTCGATAGTTGGATCTATTGCTTTGGTAAATCTCTTCCGTATTATTCAGGTTCCAGAGAGCTGGATTTTGTCGGAACTCTCCGATTTAACCTTTGGCATCTACCTTATCCACATGATACCCCTTAGCATCATTAAGCGCTACTGGCACTCCAGTCTTGTGGATGATCCTTATCTTAACATCTTGCTCATCGCCCTGATCGTATTTGCCTCCTCGGCTATTGCCGTTTGGCTCTTGGCAAAGGTGAAGCCTATAAAGAAGCTGATGCTGTAGGCATTTTGATGGGTGATGTACGCATTAAGGTTATGCGAATGCCATTCCTTATCCGTACACCTCTGTAGTTGCAGCAATCCCATCAGGTGAATGCTGCTTGGCTAAGAAAATTCCTATCCTTGGAGTGTCATCCCGTGCTTGCCACGGGATCTAAAGAGTCGCCCAAAGGTTGGAAATCCCGAGAAGCGGGGGCTTTATAGAATCTATTGGATTCCTATTTAGATGCCGGAACAAGCCCAACATGACAGCACTTATTAGAAACCTGTCGCCTTATTCTAACGACATCACCTCTTAAGTGGAATTTCTTTGTCTTGGTACTTCTGTCTTGCGTCTTCTCCTATGCCGACGGTGCGTCGCCAAACTCTACGGTGAGGTTGTAGATGGCTGCCTTCGAGTCGTCGATAATTTTTTCGTTGTTAACCACCATTTCGCGAACGGCGCTTCCTATTTGCTCCTGTATTTGCTCAATGGCTTCCTTTTCGGTTGGTGCCTCTGCGTAGCATTCTTCTAGCGTGGGAGCAACTGCCATGTACAAATCTTCGTCGATTTGCTTTACGATGATCTTAAAAGTTAAGTCTCTCATGTTGGTTGTTATATTATCGGATGTAAAGTAGTGAAATCGGCTTGTCGTTGATCTTATCACCAGGGTAGTAAACGTGCTCGAGGTAGAGCCCCGATGGCGGAACGGTTAGCTTTGCGGGCTCGTCGGAGTGTTGTTCGAAGAAGCTGCGCAGCTTGGATGCGGTTATGTTGCCTCGTCCCACCTCGATGAGCACGCCAACCATGCGGCGAACCATCTTCCATAGGAAGTGCGAGCCGACAACATGGACGATGATGGAGTCGCCTTCGCGGTAAACTTCGACGCTGGTTACCTCCACGATGGTCGACTTGGTCTCGGAATCCTTGTCGCCAAACGAGCGAAAGTCTTTCATGCCAACCAGCATGTCGGCGGCCGCCTGCATATCCACAACGTTGAGGTCGTCCTTTATCCAGTAGGCGTATTTTTTGCCGAATGCGGTCTTTCGCGTGGCAATTTGGTAGACGTAGCTGCGGGCAATGGCGTCGTAGCGTGCGTGAAACTTGAGGTCGACCTCGTCGATGCTGATGATGGAGATGGATGCGGGCAGGTTATCGTTAAGCTTATAGCGCATTTGGGTGGTGGAAAGCTTGGTGGCAACGTCTAGGTGGGCAACCTGACCGAGCGCATGAACGCCTGCGTCGGTTCTTCCCGAGCCGTAGAGCTCGAACTTATCGGTTTTAAACACCTCGCGGCAGGCATCCATTATCTTCCCCTGCACCGAGCTGTGCCCTTTTAGCAGCTGCCAGCCGTGAAAGGCTGATCCATCATATTCTAACGTAAGCTTAAAGCGTGACATCTTTTCCTATTTGCCGTAAAGGTACGCATCAGAAGCGAGAGTAGAAAGAATGATTGGGGTGGATGCTAGGTTTGCGGCTCCGAAACATCCATTTCAGCCTTTCACTTAATAGTATTGCTCAGGATGTTTAGACGTTTTGCGGTTTGAACTATTGTTGGAGGGAGGTAAATTCCTTTTTTCATTTCTTTTCAGGGATGAAAAGAAACGAAACAAAGAAAAATCCTGCACGAAATAACTCGTTCGGTCGCTGCTTAGCGCTACCCCAATATTGGTTGTTGTTGATTGTTTATGGTTATTCATCTGATTATTCTTGTAGATGCTTCGCTCACTCGAACAGATTTCGTGCCTGTCTGGTATGTCCCGTTATCGGAAATTTTCGGGATGTCGGCTAACGCCTCCAGCTACGCCATGTTGTTTACGGGGAAAGGCTGTGCCGCATGGCTATGTTTATCCGCCGTTAGACGGTCTTCACCCGAATGAACGTCTTATTCTAGTAGTCTATGATAATTTCATTTGAAAAGATGGGAATGTTTCACGAATATGAACTGCTGCCTAATCGGAGAGCTGGAAGTCCCCTCTTTTAGCCGAGCAGGAGTAGCTTGTGCAGAAGTGGTTGATGCCGAAACATTGTTTATTGGGTGGTCAACTTCTCGGCTAAGAGAGGGGATTTAGGGGTGAGTCGAAAAATGGAGATGCGGTAAGCCCTTTTCAGGGACGCTTTCATCTATCTTGATGGCTGTGGGCATTAGTCTTTGTCAAATAGAGATATTATCTCTGGTCATCGATCCGTTTCCCATCCATCCTCATTGCTATTTCAACAATCAACGTAAATAGTTTACCTGCGGTATGTTGGAGAGCATACGTTATTGGTTGGCAACCGCTGTTGTTCGGTCGGTATATTTACTACTTTTACTGTAGGCTACCGCTGATTTTAGCGTATGGCGCTTGTTACACTTCCCCGGCTTGCGTCGGAATACATATTTAGCATGAAAAGGCTGATACTGATACTTCTTATTAGCGCGTTTACCTTGCCGTCGGTGGCACAAACTTCGCCGAAGGTGGGCCTCGTACTGAGCGGCGGTGGGGCAAAAGGGTTTGCGCATATCGGTTTGCTGCGGCTTATCGACTCGCTCCACATCAAGGTCGACTACATCACCGGCACCAGCATGGGAAGCGTTATCGGCGGGCTGTACGCCGTGGGCTACAGCGCCGATAGCATCAAGAATATTGTCCTTTCGCAGAACTGGAGTATGATTGTCAGCAACCGGGTGGAGCTTAATGGCATTAGCCCCGATGTGAAGGAGGAGTACGGGAGGTACATCTACGAGATGCCCGTTGATCGGCGCGGTTCTCGTCTGGCTTCTGCGCTGGTGGAAGGGCAGTTTATGTCGAATATGCTGAACTATTTTCTGTATCCGGTGCGTGACGTTAGCTCGTTCGACTCGTTACCCATTCCGATTCACTGCATAAGCACCGATTTGCTCACCGGAGAGAAGTGCGTGCTGCGCGAAGGATCGTTGCCGCTTGCCATTAGGGCTTCGCTGGCTATCCCATCGGTGTTCTCGCCAGTATATTTCGAGGGGCGTTTGATGGTTGATGGCGGTGTTGTCCGCAATTTTCCCGTCCAGGAGGTCAAGGAGATGGGCGCGCAGATCATCATCGGCGGGCATACCGGGTTTCGAACCTTCAATGAGGAGGAGATCCGTAAGCCGGTGAACCAGGTTATTCAGTCGTTTGCCTTTAATGCCATCAGCGATTTTAACGAGCAGCGGAAGATGGTAGACCTGCTGGTGGACTTCAACGACGTTTTGGGCAAGTACACCGCTGGCGATTTTCCGGCGTATAGGGAAATAATTCGGCTAGGTGAGGTTGAAGCACGGAAGCATCTCCCCGAGCTAATGGCGATTGCCGCCGCGCAGCGGTCCGATACGCTGCCTACCGTTGTCGCTCCCCATAGCGCTAGGCGGGTTTCCGTCCCCATCACGGCGGTAAAGATCCTTTCCGAGAAGGGAGAGCCGCTTAGCGAGGATCTGAAGGAGGTGGTACGGCTGCGGTTGGGCATTATTCTGGGGGAGGAGTACACCGCCGGCGAGCTCAACCAGACCATGAACCGCATCTACAGCTCGCTTTTCTTCGCGAAGGTAACCTACGAGTTCGAGCATAACGCCTCGGGGCTTACGCTGGTGGTAAAGGTTAAGGAGAATACTCCCGGATCGCTGAAGTTCGCCATACACTACGATACGAAGGAATCGGCCGGAATTATCCTCGCCAGCGAGTTTCGGAACTTCCTCGTTCCGCAATCGCGGGTAGTTGCCGCCGTCGATCTTTCCGACAGGGTCAAGGTGCGAGGTGTTTTCCACAAATACTTGGGTCATCAGCTCAGCTGGTGGCTGCGCTTTACCAGCGAGCTCGAGAACTACAAGGTTGCAGATGCCTACCTTTACGTCGCCAATAATTCCACGCTCTGCGAAAGAGGGATAAGCCAGAGCCTTGCCATCGGTAAAAACCTCGGTTTATGCAACGCGATATCCCTTTCGGGCGGCTACGAGCGGATGCTCATCAACCGCGATGAAAAGTTTATCTCGTTTATCAGTGGTCCCAATCGGCTATACCGGGGCGACTACTGGACGGCTGCCTTTACCTTCGATCGAAACAAGTTCAACCGGAAGTACTTTCCCACCAAAGGCGCGTCGCTTAAGGTGGAGGTACGGGGCTTCTTCGACAATAGCATGAAGGCGCGCTTTGGCGACACCGCCGAGGACCAGTACCTGAAGGGTATTCTCACCCCTTCCAGCGGCTTCAGCTACCCCAACCAGTACCAGGCGCTCGCCGACTACAGCTACCTGATCCCCATCCATCGGCGGGTTACCCTTTGCGGCAACGTCTACCTAGGGATTAGCAGCTCCGGCGACTCGTTTTTGGGCAGCAGCAGCTACCTTTACCCCTACGCGAAGTTCTACGTTGGCGGCGTAGAAACCCGGTCGAAGGCGAACTTCGTGAAAGCCATTGGGCTTCAGAGCGGCGAATTCTCGGCAGAGAACGTTGCCGTTGCCTCCCTAGACCTTCGCTACAACTTCTACCGCAAGTTCTACTTCGTTCCCTCGGCTAGCTACTGCGCCGATTCGCCGAAACCCCTCACCATCTTCAAGGATGCCCTAAAGGTTCGCGACTCGTTTATTAGCTACGGGGCATCGTTTATGGTCGATAGCTTCTTGGGGCCTGTTACCCTATCCGTTTTCAAGAAGAAAGGTGCCGAATCGTGGCAGTCGTACTTCAGCTTTGGGTATAAGTTTTAGGGATTGAGGGGTAAATTTCGCTTTTACAACTTGAATAAAACGACTATTGGAAGAATGAACAACCAACGGCGGACAGGTATACTAGTGCAGGATGACGTTCCCCCGTAAACAACATGGCGTAGCTGGAGGCGTTAGCCGACATCCCGAAAATTTCCGATAACGGGACATACCAGACCGGCACGAATCCCTGTTTGATCTGGAACATCCCGCTCTGCGGGAGAGCGGAGCCTCCACAACTCTACTCAGTGTAGTAAGGTTGTCAGGGGTACACCCTATAATTGGAATCGCAACATATCACCGCGACCGAGCGAGTTAATTCGTGCCAAGGGTTTTTCGTTCTTTTTGCCCTTCAAAAAGAACAGAAAAGAATATGAAATTCTCGTTGTTAAGCCTAGCCTCTACTAAATGTTGGGTCTTTATCTTTGAAAGCGAAATTCCTTTAGTAATTGTAGAGGCGGGGGAGCAGTTTATTCTTCACCTCTCAAGAAAAAGTAAAGGGATAAGGACGAACTCGACGGTCCCCTACAAGCTTTTGCTCGTCGCAAAGGTCTATCAAACGTAAGATAAAAGTAAAACCAGTGATGATGAACATACGACTACAGCACGATACAACAAATGTTGACTGGAATTTGGTGGTTACTATCCTCCAAAAGGTGGGTATGGCGTACCATACCAGCGAAATCCATCGCCGAGCCTTCGCGAATAGCCATACCGTTGTGTTTGCGTTCGACGGCGAGTTGTTGGTTGGCTTTGGCCGTGCCATTTCCGACGGCGAATACCAGGCTGCCATCTACGATGTTGCCGTGCATCCCGACTACCAAGGCAACAGAATTGGTAAAATGATCCTTCATGACATTGTTCAATCGATCCCCAGCTGCAGCTTTATCCTATACGCCTCGCCCGGTAAGGAAAAGTTCTACGAAAAGGAGGGCTTTAGGCGGATGAAAACGGGCATGGCGCTCTTCGTAAGCAGCGAGCGTATGCAGAAGAACGGCTTTACCGAGTAGAACAGCGTCATACCCGTGACTTTGCGTTTAAAAATAGCTTACTAGCGTTTATGAGTATGGTCGCTATCCTTAGCGGAGCATGGCTGAAATAAGAAATCATCGCTTAACCCATAGGCTCAATAGGGCATATCAGCCTCAAAAATCCGCCATTTTACCTGTAGAAACGTCATACGTGTTAAACTATGTGTTTGCACTGCTTTTTGGCGTAAAGTATTAGCTGTAAAATCGGTAAATGGTATTTTACTATGGTTGATGCCTACTCTAAATTGGGTGAAACACACATTATTTTAGGTTCTATGCACAAAAAAATGGGTGATTTAGGCAATAATTAACGCGATGTATACCAATATGACGGGTAAAATGCCCTTTTTTATGGGTAAAACATGCCTAAAAATGGGTGAAACACCCTTTTTTATGGGTGATTTATTGCTTTACAACGGTCGAAAGCTGCTTTACCATGGGTGATGCAGCCCTTTCTACTGGTGAGGTGCATTCATACAAGCGTAATGCCTAAGAATCCATCGGTGATATGGCGAGTTGCATAAGGCGAATGGCACCATTTGCAGGTGAAGCATACTGCTGTTCCGTTCAAGCTACGCTGCTGCCTGCTACTAATGAGTAAAACGTTTTCAGCAGCCGCTTCCCTCTTGCTGTAATAGTTTAGTAAAAAGGGATATCGTAACCGATTTGTTGCTAACTTGGGCGCATAAGCATTATTGTACCCATTTTTAATCGTATTGCACATGAATTTCTTGCGCCCACTCGTTCGAATGGGGGATGGACTACAAAAATGCTTGGTTGGCTTACCGATATAATCATCAATGAAAGGTGTTGTGAAGGTTTGTATATGGATCTAAACAAGTTGATGCCTAATAGTAAGATAAGATGAAAACAAGAATTGTCTACATATTAATTATATTTTCAATCTTTTGTTCCTGCAGTAAGGTAAAAGACCTGAAGGAAAAAGAAGTGTATGGTATTTTGAATGAGATAATGGAAGATGATAGCTTAATGTTCTCGAAAATTGATGTTGCCTATTTAGATATGCCATTAAACAGCTCATATCTAAATGAGTTTTCATCAAAAGACAAGGAATTTATAAAGAAACAGTATGAGAAAAACAGAATGCAGAAAGTAGATACCAATCAGCTAAAACTTTATAGGCCTAAAAGGAAAGTAGTTTTAGTATATGGGAATGATTCTGTTATTTACAAAGGACCGTCGGCCAGAATTTCATACCCGTATATTTCGATGGATAGGAAGAAGGTATTGCTAATGATTATTGATGACTCTGAGAAAAGTGGAGGTACATATCTTTACATAAAGGAGAATGATCACTGGAAAAAGAAGAAAACACTGGATCGTTGGATTAGTTGAAGTAAGTTAATCCGTGATTCAGACAATATTTAGAAGAACAAATTAAACCAAATACAGCTATGAAGCATTCAAAGATCGTTGCAGCGCTAGCGTTTACCCTACTGCTGCTGGTTAGCACGGGCACTCGTGCGCAGGAAAAGGAGCAGGATAGGGGTTACATTGTAGAGGTTGGGCAAATGGCGCCCGACTTTACCGTTACCACCACCGACGGTAAGACGTTTAAGCTATCCGAATGCCGCGGAAAAGTGGTAATGATTCAGTTTACCGCCAGCTGGTGCGGCGTTTGCCGAAAGGAGATGCCGCATATCGAGAGCGAAATATGGCTACCGCTCAAGAGCAAGGACTTTGTGCTGGTTGGTCTGGACCGCGACGAGGCTAAGGATGTGGTTTCCGCCTTCGCCAAGAAGATGAACATCAGCTATCCGCTGGCTCCCGATCCAAATTCGGGCGTATTTACGCTCTACGCCAAGAAGGAGGCTGGCGTAACCCGCAACGTTATCGTCGATAGGGACGGAAAGATCGTCTTCCTCACCCGCCTCTACGACGAAAAGGAGTTCAACGCCATGAAGGAGGTGCTCTTTAAGCTGGTGGAGAAGTAGATAATATGAGCATGATGTCATTATTTTTTAGTAAAAAACGAATTTAGGTTTATGAGGTTAATATCATTTGTTGCTATTGTTGCTTTCTCATTTGTCTCCGATAGCTTTACCTTTAAAGTGGTATCGTATAGCATGTACAATACTTTGAAAATAGAGCAAATAGTTAATTGTGAGAAGAGCAAGAGCATCCTTCGGAATGATATAATTGTATTTAATGAAGATTACTACTCGAAAGGAAAGGAGGATGCTTGGATTTATAGGGTTATTGGTATTTCAGGTGATAGCGTTAGAATTCGAAATGGAAATGTTTTTGTAAATTCTATAAAGGAAAAGCCTATAAGTAGCATTAAGTTACAATATCAGATTAAGTCAAAGCATGATCTTGTATTAAGCTTTTTAGATGAATCTTCCTGCATTACTCAAACATCCAATGAGGTCGTTGCTTTTCTATCTACGAATGAAATAGCACTTATTAGGAAAACATATCCTTCGGCAAAAATTGCAAGGGTTTGCAACTACTCATCCGAAGGAATTATTTCTCCAGAAGAGGGTGAAACTTGGAATTCTGATAATTTCGGAATGCTTTATATCCCTCGTGTTGGTGACACTGTGAAGATAAATGAGCGTAATAAGCTTTTATATCACGATATTATAGGAGATGGCATGCCTAATGATTCAACAATAGTGGTTAAGGAGAAATTATACTTTGTATTAGGTGATAATCGTTATTCTGCAGCAGATTCAAGATTTATTGGTTTTGTGTCAGAAAGCAAGATAATAGGGAAAGTAGTTAGTAAATAGTATGCTTAACGTTCAATAGATCCTATATTTCATTCTGTCAGATAACATTCTGCGCGAGATGAGAGAACGATTCTAGAGTTTAATTGCTTGTAAATATCAAGAATATCTCAATGATCGACTTCCGCAACATCGCCTACCTACGGCAGGGCAACGCTCGGCAGCAGCAGGCATACGCCTTGCTAACGGAGCACGCCGTTATGGAGACGCTGCAACCCTTTGATCCGATACTCGTGGGGAGTATTCCGCTTAACGTAGGCACCGAAACAAGCGACATCGACATCATCTGCTGCTGGCAGACGAAGAGCGAGTTTGTCGATGCGGTGTTCCGCGCGTTTGGTACAATCGAAAACTTTAGCATTACCGACAAAAATACCGACGAAGGCTGCATAGTTCGATGCCAGCTAACCCTCCACGGTGTCGATATCGAGATATTTGGCAGTAGCGTGCCCTCCGATCAGCAGAACGCCTACAAGCGGATGCTCGCCAAGTACGAAATTATTGAGCGCAATGGCGAAGACTTTCGTCAGGCGGTTGTTAACCTCAAGCAAAAGGGGGTTAAAACTGGCGAGGCCATTCGGATGTTGCTCGAAAACTCAAAAGAATATTTGGATGAACCATAGGCATAATTTTGGCAGAACGAAATAATGAATTGCGAATTGTACTTTTAGAGAGTTGTTGCCATGACAAAACTAGATATGTATGCGAAGTAAATATAATCGATACGTTACTTTTCCAACAAAAAGACTTCTTTTTGTTGGGATTGCCTTAACTACGTTCGGTATAGCCGCAATTGCTATTGCCGCATATCATTTTGATACCATATTTATTCCAAAAGAGAGTCGATGCGACAGCTACTACGATTATTTTATTCAAAGATTAGAGTACGAACAGCGTCAATACAAGTTGGAAAGAGATGGTACAGATGTAAAAATGGTATTTGATGCTGATGCATACTTTAAGATATTTGATCATCTTACCATTAAGAAAGGGTGGGGGTTAGATTGCTACTACTATAGAGATAAAATTGGTAGCTCTCCCTATGTATATGTGAGAAAGTTAAGCAACAATAAAGACAGTCTTTTAAGGACATTGGGGAATCGAGGTATATTTAGATATAGTGATTCTATTGCGTTGAATAAGTATGTAGTACCAACCGACAGTAAAAAGGGGCTATTTCAGCTGCTTGTTCTTGAATTATTAGGGTCAAACTTTGCAGAAGGTTCGCATTTTATGTATAGTCATGTCGATATCATAAGCTCTAAAAGAGCTATGAAGAGATTGATGAAGGTAATAGATTTTGATCCTAAGGTGAAGAAAAGAATTAAGAATATTGATTTCACCATTTCTTCGAAAGATTATCGTGATTCAGTTACGTACAGATGGGTTGTGTTTACTGCTTGGGGAGGCTTTTACGAAGATGTGTTCAGTATAAATAAGAAAACTCCATATACTCATAGAAGAATAAAACGATCTCATTTAGAAGAATATGATTGTGGAATATTGTTCTGATGGACAGTATGCTCTATCTTCTCTTTGCTAAGCGTAAACTCTGCCTATGTTTTATCTCTTACTGCCTTCTGGCGTACCGTGGGCAAGGCTGGTAGCCTTGGCTATTTGAGCGTAGCGGGGACACTAAGCATAACGAAGGTTTAACCCATGATTCAAGCTTGTTTTTGGTTTTTAATTTAGAATAGCTGTTTATCGAATGGGCGTAACTGCCCAATAAAAAGTCCGAAGATGCTGAATTGCACCTTCGGGCTTTCTTTAACATGAGCGTTGCCTGCCTTATTTTGTTCCAAACTCGGTTGCCAGATCGAGCATGTTTAGGAATCCAAGCTTAACAATGCGCTGAATCTTTTCGGTCTCAACCTTATCGGCGGTTAACCGTCGATAAAGTAGAGGCTAGGCTGCTGTTGGTCGCGCCTTGGCGGTATTAAGAAGGGTAAGCCTAGCCGTATCACAAAAAAAGGGGGAGGATGAGAGGGCTAACCCCAACTATCGCTCCCCCTCGGGCAGTATAATATACGATTAAAAACAATTTTACGGCGACAGCCGAGCTGCCAACTACCGCTACACCGTTTCGTGCTCGGTGCGGCTGATGATTTCGTTCTGCAGTTCCGGTCCCAGATCGTTGAAGTAGTCGCTAAATCCGGCAACGCGTACAATAAGATCCCTGTAGAGCTCCGGATGCTGCTGCGCCTTACGGAGCGTATCGGCGTTCACCACGTTAAACTGGATGTGGTGACCGTCGAGCCTGAAGTAGCTGCGCACCAAGCTCGACACCCTGCGGATTGCCTCGTCTCCGTTGAAGAATTGAGGGGCGAACTTCATGTTTAGCAGCGTTCCCCCAGTTCTAACATGGTCTATCTTAGCTGCCGATTTAACGACGGCTGTTGGCCCATGCGTATCGCAGCCCTGCGATGGCGAGATCCCCTCCGAAAGCGGAGTCGTAGCCTTGCGTCCATCGGGCAGCGCCCCGGTAACCTTGCCGAAGTAGATGTGGCAGGTGGTGGGCAGCAGGTCTACACGGTGAACGCCACCGCGCGCGTTAGGTTTTCCATCTACTGCATTGTAGTATATCTCAAATACCTCGTTGAGGCAGCGATCGGCACGGTCGTCGTCGTTGCCATATTTTGGAGTGTTGAAGATAAGCTCGTTTCGGAGCGCCTCATGGCCCACGAAGTTATCCTTTATGGCGTCGAGCATCGCCTGCATGGTAGCGCTGCCCTTCTCGTACACGTGGTAGCGCAGCGACGACAGGCAATCGGTGATGGTTCCCAGCCCAACCCCCTGAACGTAGGTGGTATTGTAGCGAGCACCACCCGAACAGTAGTCCTTTCCAGTGGTAATGCAGTCGTCAATAAGCAGCGACAGGAACGGAACAGGCATGAACTCGCCAAAAATCTGCTCGTTCTTTAGGTTACCCTCAATCTTTATCTGCATAAAATGGTTTACCTGCTTCTCAAAAGCCTCCAGCAGCTGCTCGTAGCTGGTAAACGTGGTAGCATCACCGGTTCTTAGGCCCATCTGGGTGTTCGTTCTCGGGTCAAAACCGTTGTTCAGCGTCAGCTCCAGTATCTTGGGCAAGTTAAAGTAGCCGGTAAGCCAGTACGCCTCGGTTCCGAACGCGCCCACCTCTACGCAGCCGCTTGCACCACCCCTTCGTGCATCAACAATGCTCTTCCCCTGGCGCAGCATCTCCTGCACCATCGCGTCGGTATTGAAGATGGAGGGCTGCCCAAAGCCGGTTTTGCTTATTTTGATGGCACGGTCGATAAAGCTATCGGGATTCTTCTTCGAAAGCTGCACCATCGAGCTAGGTTGCAGCAGGCGCATCTCCTCAATCACGTCGAGGATGAGGAACGAAACCTCGTTTACACCATCAGCACCGTTATCCTTCACCCCACCAACGTTGATAAGGCAGAAATCGGTGTAAGTGCTGCTCTCCTGAGCGGTGATGCCCACCTTTGGTGGCGATGGGTGGTTGTTGAACTTCACCCAGAAGCACTGCAGCAGCTCGCGGGCCTGCTCGTAGGTTAGCGTACCCTCCTCGATTCCTTTCGTGTAGAATGGCTCAAGATGTTGATCAAGCCTTCCCGGATTGAATGCATCCCAAGGGTTGAGCTCTGTCACCACTCCAAGGTGCATAAACCAGTAGTATTGCAGCGCCTCGTGAAAGGTGGTCGGTTTATTGGCGGGAATTTTGCGGCAAACCTCAGCCATTTTTTGCAGCTCATCCTTTCTGATTGGGTCAGCCTCGCTTTTTGCTAGTAGTTCCAGTACATCGGCATGGCGGTTGGCAAAAGTAATGATGGCGTTGGCCGCAATTCGCATGGCCTTTAGCTCCTCAATTTGGGTGATATCACCATTGCTACGCTTCTCCAGCTCCTTATCTATTTGTGCGATGAAGTCATTCATCCCCATCTGGTAGATTTTTCCGCCGCACACCGTATGCCCAGGAGCGCGCTGCTCCATAAACTCGGTGAAGATACCCGCTTCAAAGGCCTGCTTCCACGCTGGACTCATGGATTGCATAATGCGCTCACGGTTATTCTTCCCCGTCCAGTAGGGAGTGATGATATCCCGAAAGTCTTTTCGGGTTTGCTCATCAACCTTAAACGATACATTCTTGCGCGTATTTAGGATATCCAAGTCCTCCTGCGTGTGTACGCATATCTCCGGATAGGTTGGCGTTGCCTTTGGCTTTGGTCCACGCTCGCCAACAATCAGCTCTCCATCGCCGATGTAAAGTCTTTTATGGGTTAGGATGTATTCAAACGCCATCGCGCGCTGTACTGGCACCGAAAGGTTTACGTTTTCAATGCTCTTGTAGAACTCCGTGATAAGTACTCCTCTCTCCGACGATAGCGTGTTGACCGCATTCAGGGTCTCCTCTCTCAGTCTTTTAACTCGTTCGTTCATGGTTCTTGTTATAGCTCGGGTTATTACTTGTTATCCTCCAATTGATACCTTTACTCCTTGCTCCTGGAACAGGGTAAAGTAGCTCTGTAGCTCCTCATTCTTCAGCGATTTATGCTCAAAAAGCGAATTGCTGATGCCCAACCGCTCGTACTTCGACTGGGCGATGGTGTGATAGGGAAGCAGATCAACCCTTACCACGTTCCTCAGCTGGGCAACAAACGACAGAATGCTGCTCATCTCCTCGTCGTTGTAGTTAAAGGTTGGTATTACAGGGATGCGAATCTGTACAGGGACGCCTCGCTCCGACAGCTTCCTAAGGTTATCAAGTATGATGTCGTTCGAAACGCCCGTGAATTGGCGATGCCTCTCCTCGTCGATGCACTTAAGGTCGTAGAGGAAGAGGCTGGTAAAGGGGATGATGCTCTCGATGTTCGTCCAAGGCGTAAGCCCCGAGGTGTCCACCGCCGTATGAATCCCTCTCTGGTGAAGCTTTTCGAGCACCTGCTGTAGAAACTCATGCTGGAGCATCGGCTCACCACCCGAAAAGGTCACGCCACCGCCCGACTCCTCCATAAAAATGCAATCCTTTAGCAGCTCCTTTGTCAGCTCATCGGCCGTTATTTCGTAGCCAATGCTGTAGGGCATGGCGTAATCTACCCCATCAACCTTTACCGTTTTGGTAGATTGCTCTATTTCCTTGCATAAGCCTTCGGGGTTATGGCACCACTGGCAGCGTAGAGGGCATCCCTTTAGGAATACAGCTGTGCGTATCCCAGGGCCGTCGTTTACCGCAAAGCGCTTGATGTCAAATACAACTCCTTTCTCCATAGTATAAATGGGAGTTTGCTATTCGTAAGTACGTTTTTGAAAAAATGTTGGGATGGGAGCACAAGTACGTGCATCCTCGGTGTGGAAGGATGGCGATCAGCAGATCCAGCAGTCGTAAAGGCCTTTGCCCTGCTGGTGGTATTGGTTATTTACGTGGAGCGTAAGCATGGGCGCAATATAGCTTTTTTATCGATATCTCCCTATGGATACAAGAATTAGCAGGAGCGTCGCAACTCCTCGTATCCGTACTGCGTACAGGCCAGCATGCCGTTGGCCGCTTTTTTTGATGGCCATCGGGCTGGCCGATTGCGTCGGAAAGCTGGCCTGCCGGTTCGCCTGTATGGCCATAGCCGAACAGCTGCTGCCTTTGCTTGTGCAGCATGGTGCCGATGGGGCTGCACTCCTCCAACTGCTTGCTGCTATCCCTGCCCGATAGCTTAGTCCTTATCCGTGCCCTCCTTTTATCAACCGCCGATAGGTGTTTTACGGATTCGAGCATCGGATGACCTTCAACGACACGCTTTACCAGGGTAGCCTGCTGTGCCTTTTCTGAGCTTTTGCTGTCGCGCTGCCTCTTTTGTTGCTGAATAACCTCCATTCGAAAGCCGTTTCGGGCTGTAATGCTGGCAGAATACTGCCTGTAACCCGTAGAACGGCAACGGATGGTTGCAGAACTGCGCATAAATGTGGCAGAACCATACCTAAAATATGCAGAACTCTACTAAATATTATCAGAACCGCATGGAGAAGTTGCAGAACTCGCTCAAAAACTGGCAGAACTACGCATGGAATCTTGCATTTTAAACCATGGTTTCATGCTTTAAGTACCTTTTTACGAGATGCTAACGGTTAGCAATAAAAAAACTTACCTCTTTTGGTGTTTTTGTAAGGGCAAAAAGAATCAAATGTATAATCGCTACTTATTGCTGCTACTCTAAGGCATACAAGCTGCCGCTATATGGCTTGCCTGTACAAAAGAAATATCGGCGAAACCTCCAAACATTTATGCCATCATCCACTAGCAAATGTTTTAGAAGCTTCGCCGATATTCTATTACTTATTTCCTAAGCTACGCCAGCTCAGCGTTAGGGAACAACCACAAAGTTCGAATGTATTGACTCCACATTCTCGCTGTTTACCGCCGTTACGTAGTAGATCTTCCCCGACTCCACCTTTGCGGTTAGCTCGGTTCCAATTTGCCTTGTCTTTGCGAGGTACGAGTTGGGCTTATCCCCATTTTTTTCGAGGGCGTATACCGCATACTTGTCGGCTCCCGAAGCGGCCTTCCAGCTAATAGCCGAACCTGCCAGGGTTACCACTGGGGCTTTTGCTACTGGGGCAACACGGGTACCCATAACCGGAGGGAGTGCCTTGCTCTCGTACTTAGCCTTCAGGAAGGCCGATAGTTCCGCATTCTTAACGCTCTGCATTCGGTAAAAGAAGCAGCCAAAGATGTTCGAGCTCTTCTGTACCTCATCCAGCTGCCGTCCAATTTCATCTACGCTGCCATACGCAGGGTAGCTTGGATCTTTGTACTTGTATGCCCCAACGCCAAGTATAATTGGGATGCCCTTTGCGTTGCTATTCCAGAAGGCGGCTTGTTTCCCAAAGTCGGCCGTTTTATGGCCAAACTCCCAGTACACCTGTGGCGCAAGGTAGTCTAGCCACTTATTTTCGAGCCACACAAATGGGTCGGCATACAAGTCGACGCTGTTCTCACGGCGTCCCGATGGCGATATCCCAAACAGCACCTCTGGTTTGGTGCTTTTTATGGCAGCGTAAACCTCCTTTACCATGGTATTTACGTTTTGTTCGCGCCAGGCGGTAATCGATAGCCCATTGCCATACTTTGCAAAAGCATCTCTATCGTCAAATACGAAGGGATCAGAAGCCTTTGCACCTGATGGATAAAAGTAGTCGTCAAACTGAATGGCGTCCACCTTGTAGCGAGTGATAATATCCTTCACCACGGCAACTAAGTGCGCTCTTACCTCTGGAATGCCGGGGTTAAAGTAACGCACCTTATTGAAGGTAACAACCCAACTTGGATTTTTTACCGCTACGTGGTTTGCTGCTAAGGTTAATGATGTTGATCCAATTCGGTAAGGATTAAGCCATGCGTGGAATTGTAAACCCATCTTATGAGCCTCATCCACAGCATATGCTAGTGGATCGTATCCTGGGTCAGTTCCCTGCGTTCCTGTTAGCATATTCGACCAAGGCTCTAGAGTGGAGGCGTACATTGCGTCAGCCATTGGGCGTACCTGAAAAATAACGGCGTTAAAGTTTAGCGACTGACTAGTAGTTAGCAGATTCTGTAGTTCCTTTTTTTGTGCATCAGCATTACTCGTAGTGCTTGGCCAGTCTAGGCTATAAGCGGTGGCAATCCAAGCTGCTCGAATTTCTCTTTTCGGAACAATAATCTCATTCTTGGTGACATCAAAGCCGCCATCTGTCTCGGACGATGAAGAATCTTCTTTACTACACGAGGCTGCTACGAAGCCAAGTAGAAGGGCATAGATGCCCCATTTTAGGTTAACCTTAATCATTTCTTTAGGTGTTTTAAAGGTGTCTTTGCGAATTATTGGCTAATATGCGTTAATTCGACACTCAAAACTAATAAACAAGACTAATTAAATGCATGCGTACGCAATCAATAGTTAACAAAACAATGTTCAACTCAGGCATTTCTTTCTATTATCTTTTATAAAAGGTATGGTTTCCAATTCGGTAGTAGAAGTGCAAGTTGTTGCAGCACCTTCCGGAGTTGTGCTAGTTATTATCTTCCCTTTCTACAAAGATGACTTTCAGAATTTATGGCACGTAGTCCACTAATCAACGAATTCAACTTTAGCACAGCGTATATCGTACATCGACTTCTATCAAACCTGAATGAAAACGAGCAACATTTTTATGTGGAAATGCATATTTTCACTCCGTCTTTTGAATCACCTATAATCAAGAATCTAAAACAAGAAAAGTCATGTTAATCCGAAAAAGGCACCTGCTAGTCTTCATGTTATCAGCTGCATCTTGTACCAATCTGGAGGCGCAAGAAATTGATCCGTATAATACAGACTCTGGTAAGCCTAAAGATATCTATGGTTACCAACTGGTATGGAATGACGAGTTCTCTGTCGATGGAAAACCATCACCCGAAAGTTGGAAGTGCGAAGAGGGTTTTGTACGTAATAAGGAGCTTCAGTGGTATCAACTCGATAATGCAAAATGTTCCGGAGGAGTGCTTACGATTGAGGGGCGTCGCGAAAAGGTAAGTAATCCTAACTACAACCCTACAAGTTCAGACTGGAAAAAGAACCGACAATTTGCCGAATATACTTCAGCAAGCATTAAGTCGGTTGGTCTACGCGAATTTCTGTACGGTCGCTTCGAAATCCGCGCCAAAATCGACGTTGCCAAGGGTGCATGGCCAGCCATCTGGACGTTGGGTAACTCAATGGAGTGGCCTTCCTGTGGCGAAGTCGACTTGCTGGAGTACTATATAGCCAACGGAGTACCTTCTATTCTGGCTAACGTGGCTTCTGGAACGAACACCCGATGGAATGCGAAGTGGAATAGCAAAATTACCCCGCTATCGCACTTTATCGAAAAAGATCCCAATTGGGCGAGTAAGTTCCATGTGTGGCGCATGGATTGGACGCCCGATTCAATTAACTTATACCTCGACGATGAGTTGCTTAACACCACTCTTCTGACGAATACGCTAAATGCTGATGGAAGCCAGCCTTTTCATCAACCTCAGTACATCCTGCTTAACCTTGCATTGGGCGAAAATGGTGGAGATCCTTCGCAATCGAAGTTCCCGATCACCTTTCAGGTCGACTATGTGAGGGTTTATCAGAAAAAGTAGGCTAAAGAGAGTTCTCTTAGGGAACTGAATCGGTAGTCTCTTAAGAACGAAGTCACGTGAGGTATTTATCAAATAGGAAAAGCAAGGATACATCATGTATCCTTGCTTTTCTTTATAGTTTACTATCTCGTTGTAGAGTATTTTACAGCCTTACTTTTACGGTTTTGGTAGGCTTGCTCTCGTTGTATAGGCGGTCAAGCGCAGTTACGCTAAAGTTGTAGCGTCTTCTGCCTTTCTCTCTCTTTATGAGGATAGAGGTATCCCTTGTTATCGTGTAAATGTTTGCTGGGTTGTTGTAGTCCATTTTATCTTTAAATCGGTATACAACAAAGTACCTAGCCTTATCAAGTTCCGAGGTTGTGGTGTCGTTTACCGACCAGTTAAGTTTAGCCCCTTCCTTACGATTTTTTACTGAGAAATGTGTTGGAGCATTTGGTGGAAGGCTATCGATAAAATTCATCTGAGGTATGAGAGCGGGATATTGGTAGAATTGGGCTTTCAGCTGCTCATTAACGTTAAGGTTATCGTCAAGGAACGACTTTGCACTGAAAAAGATGCTGCCTCCGATTCCTGGAATCGTCCGGTTAAGCGTCATCTGTCGGCTAATCTCCTTTCCATCGGCCCACTCCTTAGTTTTAGAATTAGAATCAACTCTGTAATATCCCTGTCCTATATATAGCGGAGTGCCGTTGCTGTTTTTGCTCCACCATTCAGCAAGCGTTTTGTAGTCAGCAACTTTTAATCCGATGTGCCAGTAGAGTTGGGGTACAACGTAGTCTATCCATTTATTCTGCATCCATAGCAAAATGTCGGCGTAGAGTTCGTCGTAGTTCGATCCTCCGTTAGTTTCTGATCCTCGAGGGTCGTTAGCCTTATTTCTCCAGATTCCAAATGGTGAGATCCCAAATTTGACGTATGGCTTAGCAGTTCGAATGCTATCGTGGAGCATTCGAATAATGAGGTTAACGTTATCGCGGCGCCACATTTCTTTTTGATCGGAGGTAAAACTGCGAGGATAGGTGGCAAACGAAGCACTGTCGGGAAAGTCCACACCTTTAATTTTGTAGGGGTAGAAGTAATCGTCGAAGTGAACACCGTCGATATCGTATCGTTTTACTACATCCATGATAACCTTAAGCACGTGCTCACGGGTTTGGGGTAATCCTGGATCGAAGTAGCGCTGGTTGCCATAGGTAACTAGCCATTCGGGGTGCTGCTTAATTATATGTGCTGGATCGATTTCTTTATAGGAGGTATCTTTAACGGTTCTGTAGGGATTAAACCATGCGTGAAACTCCATGCAGCGCTTGTGACACTCCTCTATCATAAACTTAAGAGGGTCGTAGAATGGATTTGGAGATACACCTTGCTTACCTGTGAGATACATTGACCATGGCTCAAGTTTGGAGTCGTAAAGAGCATCGGCACAAGGACGAATTTGAACGATGACGGCGTTTATGCCAACATTCTTAAGTCGATCGATCAACTTAATGAATTCTTGACGCTGCTGATCAGGGGGGAGATTCTTTGCTGATGGCCAGTCAATGTTCTCCACGGAAGCAATCCAGGCGGCTCGCATCTCATGTTTTGGACTTAAAGTTCTTGCTCCAGCGGTCGCTATTATGGCTAGTAGCAGAGCCGTCAGGATAGGACGTAAAAATGCTTTCTTCATGTGTTTAAAGGTTTCAATTTTAATCAAACTTGGTGCTATTTTTGATTGATGGTCTCTGTAGGATACAATAAAAGGGGACATCAAATAAGACGTCCCCCTTTTTATTACTTGTTGATAGCCTAGTCTAGTGTTTTCTTCACCTCAATTAGTTCGTAGCCTTCAATGAAGTCGCCAGTTTGAATGTCGCTATAGTTCTTAATGCTCAAACCACACTCGAAGCCGCTCTTAACCTCCTTAACGTCATCCTTAAAGCGCTTAAGCGAATCCAACTCTCCCGAGTGAACCACAATACCGTCGCGGATAATGCGGATCTTGGAGTTGCGAACAACTGTGCCCTCGCGAACAATACATCCGGCAATCGTCCCCACCTTGGTAATCTTGAATACTTCCATAACCTCAACAGAGCAGGTTGTCTCTTCCTTGATTTCAGGAGAAAGCATACCCTCGATCGCATCCTTAACCTCGTTGATAGCATCGTAGATGATCGAGTAGTGACGGATTTCAATACCCTCGTTCTCTGCAATACGGCGAGCGTTGGTTGATGGACGAACCTGGAATCCAACAACGATTGCATTTGATGCAGCAGCCAACAAAACATCAGATTCAGAGATTTGACCTACTGCCTTGTGGATTACGTTAACCTGTACCTCTTCGTTCGAAAGCTTGATGAGCGAGTCGGTAAGTGCTTCGATAGAACCATCCACGTCACCCTTAACGATGATGTTAAGTTCTTTGAAGTTTCCAACGGCAATACGGCGACCGATTTCGTCGAGTGTAATATGCTTGGTTGCACGTAGACCCTGCATACGCTGCAACTGCTCACGCTTGTTGGCGATATCCTTTGCCTCGCGCTCTTCAAGTACATTGAAGGTTTCACCTGCGGTTGGAGCTCCGTTCAAACCGAGCATCAGTACAGGAACAGATGGTCCTGCCTTGGTTATCTTCTTACCGCGCTCGTTGAACATTGCTTTTACGCGACCGTAGTATGGTCCCGAAAGAACAACGTCTCCAACTTTAAGCGTTCCTGCATGAACCAGCATAGTAGTAACGTAACCGCGACCCTTATCAAGAGTCGATTCGATAACGGAACCTACTGCATTCTTGTTTGGATTTGCTTTTAACTCTAGCATTTCGGCCTCTAGTAAAACTTTATCTAAAAGTTCCTGAATGCCTTCGCCCTTTTTGGCTGATATTTCTTGAACCTGATACTTACCGCCCCAATCCTCTACGAGGTAGTTCATGGCGGCAAGCTGTTCGCGAATTCTTTCTGGATTGGCTCCTGGTTTATCCACCTTGTTGATGGCGAATACCATTGGAACACCTGCGGCAACTGCGTGGTTGATGGCCTCCTTGGTTTGAGGCATCACGCTATCGTCTGCAGCAATAATGATGATGGCAATATCGGTAACCTTAGCTCCACGAGCACGCATCGCAGTAAATGCTTCGTGACCTGGGGTGTCGAGGAACGTAATTCTACGCTCGTCGTCGATCTTTACAGAGTAGGCTCCAATGTGCTGGGTGATACCACCTGCCTCACCGGCAATTACATTTGCTTTACGTATGTAGTCCAACAGCGATGTTTTACCGTGGTCTACGTGACCCATTACGGTAACAATTGGAGAGCGGGGGAGTAGATCCTCTGGCTTATCCTCCTCTTCCTGGATAGATTCTTGAATTTCAGCAGCAACGAACTCAACCTTATAGCCAAACTCTTCAGCTACCAAAACAAGGGCCTCTGCATCCAAACGCTGGTTGATAGATACCATCAAACCTAGGTTCATGCATGCTCCAATTACATCGGTAACCGGAACATCCATCATGTTAGCCAACTCGTTTACGGTAACAAACTCGGTTACTTTGATGATGCTACGTTCTGCCTCAGCAAGTTCTTGCTCAGCCATCATACGCTGACGAACATCGTCGCGCTTATCTCTACGATATTTCGAACTCTTGCTCTTCGCACCTTTTGCAGTAAGACGAGCTAGAGTATCCTTAATTTGCTTTTGTACATCTTCGTCGCTAACCTCTTTATGTATAGGTTTCTTAGCGGCAAACTTTGATCCACCTTTTTGTGGACCTGCTGGATTACGGTTAACCTGTAGACGGTTACCACCTCCTTGACCTTGCTGTGCTCCTGGCTGACCTTGGCGAGGTCCTTTTTGTGGACGGCTAGCGTCAGTTTGCTTTGGACCCTTTTCAAGTGGTTTTGCACGAGGTGGAAACTGAGGCTGACGAACGCCGTCTTGAGCCTTAGACTCTCCTTCTACGTTAACTTTTTGATCGGGCTTAATGCGCTTGCGCTTCTTCTTGTTCTTATCTCCTGCATTTGGGGTATTTGCCGAAGTAGCAACTGGCTTCTTCTTAGGCGCAAAAGCCGACAAGTCAATTTTGCCAACAACGGTTGGTCCCGAGAGCTTTTCTACGTCAGCCCTAAAAAGTTCTTCGCTGGTTTCGGTAGTTGTTTCAACCACCTCTTCTTTTACAACTACTTCTTTCACTAAATCTTTTTTCGTTTCTTCAACGCCCTTTTTAGGTTCTTCGGCGATTTCCGGCTCTTTCTCAGGTGCAGGAGTTGGCTTGGGGCGGTTTGGTTGTTTACCTTCGGTATCGTCAGGTGTTGCTGGCTTTTCTTGCACAGGCTTAACCTCTTCGACTATTTTATTCTCGACTGGTGCAGAAGGTTTATTTTCTGCAACTACTTTATCTTCTACAGCAACTACAGGAGTAGCAGGTTCTATTTCTGCCGCTTTTTCAATTTTGACTTCTTGTGTTTTTTCGATAGGCGAAGGTTCGGTTTTCTCCGCTTTAACCTCAGCAGCAGGTTGCGGTTTTACTTCCTCTTCGATAGGTGATTCGTTGGCAGCAGGACGGGCAACGCGCTTAGGCTCGAGATCTATTTTGCCTATGATGTTCGGTCCCTTAATCTTTGGAGTCTCAATTTTTTCCACCTCTGGCTCATGGTGCTTATGCCTTTCGGTGTTGGTGTTGTCCTTTAGGATGATGCTCCGTTCGCTATCGTCCTCGCTTTCATCTTCGTCGTCAGGGGTTGAGCCTTTAAGCACGTCGTCTATAGACACAGTAGCCTTTTTTTCTCGGATGCCCTTAAGGTCAACCTTGCTGGCTTCTGCTTTTAGCTTAAACTCCTTGCCGAATTCCTTCTCCAGCAATAGGTATGCTTCGGTGGTTATTTTGGAGTTAGGGTTCGAGTCGACCTCTATTCCCTTCTTATGAAGAAAATCTACAATGGTCTGAACCCCTACGTTTAACTCCTTAGCTGCTTTAAGGAGCCGTGTTGATTTATCCTGCGTCATACTTATCCTATCGATTTTTTAGTGAAGGCAAATTTAATACAATGTGCTACGCATCAAACTCCGAACGAAGAATGTTTACCACTTCGACTACAGTTTCTTCTTCTAAGTCGGTTCTGCGTACCAACTCGCTTACCGAAATTTCGAGTACGCTCTTAGCTGTATCGCAGCCAATATTCTTGAGCTGATCGATGATCCAGCCTTCGATTTCATCGCCGAATTCGTCTAGTGATACGTCTTCGTCGTTCTCTGAGTTTTCTCTGTAAACGTCGATTTCGTAACCGGTTAGCTGACCTGCCAACTTGATGTTGAGTCCACCCTTACCAATGGCAAGCGATACTTCGGTTGGTTTTAGGTACACATCTGCTTTGCTATTTTCCTCATCGAACTTAATGCTGCTAATCTTAGCGGGGCTAAGGGCACGAGAGATGTACAGCTGCGTGTTATGCGTAAAGTTGATAACGTCGATATTTTCGTTGCGAAGTTCACGAACGATTCCGTGAATGCGTGATCCTTTCATACCAACGCAAGCTCCAACTGGGTCGATGCGCTCGTCGTAGCTCTCTACGGCTACTTTTGCGCGCTCGCCAGGTACGCGTACAATCTTCTTTATGGTGATTAGCCCGTCGAAAATTTCGGGTACTTCCTGTTCGAAAAGGCGCTCTAGGAATACGGGTGATGTTCTTGAAAGGATGATAAGTGGGTTGCTGTTGCGCATTTCAACGCGAACAACTACTGCCTTTAGCGTATCGCCTTTGCGGTAGAAGTCAGATGGAATTTGTTCGGTGCGGGGCAGGATGAGCTCGTTGTTTTCATCGTCGATAACAAGGATCTCTTTCTTCCAAACTTGGTACACCTCTCCGTTGATCACTTGGCCTACCTTGTCTTTATACTTGTTGAAGATGCTCGCTTTTTCGAGATCCATGATTCGGCCTGCTAGATTTTGGCGGAGTGCAAGGATTGCGCGGCGTCCGAACTTCTCGAACCTGACCTCTTCAGATACTTCTTCGCCAACTTCGTAGTCCTCGTCAATCTTTTTGGCTTCGCTAAGCGGAATCTCTTTAGTCGGATCTTCCAACTCGCCATCGGCAACCACGATACGGTTGTGGTATATCTCAAGGTTCCCCTTGTCGATATTCACGATGATGTCGAAGTTTTCGTCGCTTCCGTAAAGTTTTACGAGAAGGCCACGAAATACGTCCTCAAGAACGCTCATCATGGTTGGACGGTCTATATTCTTGAGTTCTTTAAACTCTGCGAATGTTTCTATAAGGTTAAGATTTTCCATCTGCAACAAGCTTATATCTCTTTCTTACTTGAATGATATTGTTTCTTTAGTCGATTTCGCATCGGCAAAGGCAATGCGCTGCTTTACCTCTACGACCTGCTTTTTCTTGGTTCCCTCGATTTGCTCCTTTCTGGAGAAGGTAACCTCGAAATCCTCGGGAGTTACCTCGCTTAGGGTTCCGGCAACTTTGGTTCCGTCGAGCAGCTGCACCTCTACCAAACGGCCTACGGCTTTGGTGTACTGGTGGTGAACTTTGAAAGGTTGACCGACTCCAGGTGATGCAACCATTAACTCGAAATCTTCTTTTTCGCGGTCGAGCGAGCCCTCTACGGCGCGGCTAACTGCAATGCATTGGTCGATGCCTACTCCGTTATCGCCATCAATGGCAATGTCGATTTTGTTTGCGGTATCGATTTTCAAATCTACAAGGAACAGCTCCAGTTCGGCTAGTTTTTCCTCTACGATTTTTTTTACAAATGCCTGATCTACCATATATTTTTGATAACAAAAGGGGGGACATCGTGTCCCCCTCGGTATCGGATTTTCTCCTTTACGAGCGCAAATATAGTATATTTTCGGACGAAATTGAAAATATTGCTGAAAATTAAGCAAGTATAGTTGATTGGTTAGCTCTTCTCTGCTGCATAAATGCATTTTAGGCGTGTAAAATATTAGCGAAAAATAACAATACCTCTCCGTTTTCGTGCAATATTGGGGGTGTGCGACAGCTATTATCCGTTGTTGAGCGGCCAGAATGAAGGCTTCAAAATCGCCCTATCCCTAACTTTTCGAAGAACAAGGGCGGTGCGTGATGGCAGGTACAACTTGAGCCATTCCTTGCTGTTGCTCCTATGGAGGGGGGGCGGCTGAGTGAGGTGCTCTATGCTGTCGTCGTTGCTGCCAAAGCCACCAAACTCTTTGGCGTCGGTGTTGAGGATTACCGTGTACTTCCCGGTTGGGGCTAGGATGCCGTAGTCCGTGAATGACTGGTTGGGGTTAAAGTTGAAGACGAAGACGAGGTCGTTCCGCCCGAAGGCAAGTACTTGGTCGTCGTCTTTATCCCAGAGCTTGGCAAGGGCGGTGCGGTGAAAATCCTTCATCCCCTTTAGGAGGCTAACCATTGCCCTGTCGAACTTGGCTAGGTACTGGTACTTTAAACTTGGGTCGGTGGCTAGGCTCCACTGTCGTCGGGCGTACTTGTACGACCAGCCATTTCCTTCGCGGGGGAAGTCGATCCATTCGGGATGCCCAAATTCGTTGCCCATAAAGTTGAGGTATCCTCCGTTTATGGTTGCTGCCGTAATCAGGCGAATCATCTTGTGGAGGGCAATGCCCCGATTGACGGTCAAGTCGGCATCCTCAATCCGCATATGCCAGTACATCTTGGCATCGGTAAGCCTAAATATGATGGTCTTATCGCCTACAAGCGCTTGGTCGTGGCTCTCTGCGTAGCTGATTGTCTTTTCCTCCTTCCGGCGGTTGGTTAGCTGCCCGTAGATGTCGCTGGGCCTCCATTCCTCATCCGTATGATCTTTGGTGAGCTTTATCCAGTAGTCGGGGATGCCCATGGCCATGCGGTAGTCGAAGCCAAGGCCGCCATCTTCCTGCTTGGTGGCTACGCCGGGCATGCCGCTCATCTCTTCGGCTATGGTTATGGCATTGGGGTTGAACTGGTGTACCAGCTTGTTGGCAAGGGCAAGGTAGGCGATGGCGTCTTCGTCCTGGTTGCCGTTGTAGTAGTCGTTGTAGCTGGTAAAGGCTTGGTTGAGGCCGTGGGTGAGGTAGATCATGGAGGTTACGCCGTCGAAGCGGAATCCGTCGAACTTGAACTCTTGGAGCCAGTACTTGCAGTTGGAGAGGAGGTAGTGCTGCACTTGGGGCTTTGCGTAGTCGAAGCAGAGCGAATCCCAGGCGGGATGCTCTCGCCTCGATCCCTCGTGAAAGTACTGGAACGGGGTGCCGTCGAAGGATCCAAGCCCTTCCACCTCGTTTTTTACGGCGTGCGAGTGGACGAGGTCCATGATAACGGCAATGCCCAGCTCGTGGGCGGCATCTACGAGCTGCTTCAGCTCTTCGGGGGTGCCGAAGCGCGACGAGGGGGCAAAGAAGCTCGAGACGTGGTAGCCGAACGATCCGTAGTAGGGGTGCTCCTGAATGGCCATCAGCTGGATGGCGTTGTAGCCCAGCGCGGCAATGCGCGGAAGAACGTTCTCCCTAAACTCGTTGAAGATGCCAACTCGCTCCTGTTCGGTGGCCATCCCAATGTGGCACTCGTAGATGAGGAGCGGAGAGGTGTGGGGCTTAAAGTGCTTAACGCGAAATTCGTATTCGTACTGTGGATCCCAAACCTGCGCGGAGAATATCTTGGTGGAATCGTTTTGAACGACGCGGGTTGCCCACGCGGGGATGCGCTCGAACTTGCCGCTGCTGCTGTGGATGGACAGCTTGTAGTGCTGACCGTGCTGCAGCTGGCTGGGCTCTAGCCAAAGTTCCCAGACGCCATTTTCGAGGGGGTAGAGGCGGAACGTTTCCTGCTCCTGCCATCCGCTAAAGTCGCCGATCAGGTAGATGCGCGATGCTGCAGGAGCCCACTCCCGGAAAACCCAGCCGTCGGAGGTGCGGTTCAGGCCAAAGTACATGTGGCCGTTGGCGAATTCGCCAAGCGAAAGCTGGCCTTGCGTGAGCTCCATCTCCCGTTTTAGGATGTTGGCGTGCCGGCGGTTGATGGTGTCGGCGTAGGGCTGGAGCAGCCTGTCGTGCCGGATGATGCCTAGTTCGTTGTTCATGCTTCGGATGGCGTTTGGTAATCGTTGCTGCCCGCTGGGGCGATGGTAAATGTAGGGAATTATCAGGAGGGCTTCCACTGCTTTTGCAGTTTCCTGCCGCCAGATGGAGCGGAGATGTCGGGAGGATGTTTTGGGTTCCGATTGGTGCTTCCGTAGGTGTACGGAAGGTGTTTCTGGTTCCGGTTGGTGCTTCCGTAGGTGTACGGAAGGTTTTTTCGGTGCCGATTGAACCTTCCGTACTTGCTGTCATAAAACAAGAAAGCTACCCAATTCTTTGGGTAACTCTTTCGGGTTGATGTCCTTTACCGTATTTTCAGCAGGCTTCCGGATTCGCTTACCGAGAGCCGGTATCGCACGCCAAAAGCCATGGCGTAGTTGGGTTCGAGGTGCCCCGCCGGGATGCCAAAGCCTACCGGGATACCCAGCTGCTGGGTGTGCTCGTGAACGATCTGCTCGGCGGTTTTTCCAAATGGAATGGTGTTGTCGTTCATGTCGTTCAGGTAGCCCACCGCAATGCCGGCGAGCTGGTTTAGGACGCCGCTCTGCCTAAGGCTCAGCATGGTTCGGTCCATGTGGTAGAGGTACTCGTCAAGATCTTCAATAAAAAGAATCTTCCTCTCGGTGTCGTGCTGCAGGTCGGTTGCCATAAGGCTGTAGATGAGCGAAAGGTTGCCCCCCACAAGCACACCTTCGGCTTCGCCGGATACGTTCAGCGGGTTGGCGGCTGCGGCAAGGCTCGCATGCTTCCCCCTAAGGCTGTCGAACAAACTTCGGGTTGATGCGCTGGCCGACCCGTCCTTCGGAAAGTTGATGGGCATGGTGCTGTGCAGGCTTGCTATTCCCAGCCTGTTGTACAGCGCGTGCATTACGGTGACATCGCTATAGCCGCAAAACCACTTGGGGTGGGCCTTAATGGCGTCGTAGTCCAGATGGCCGAGGATGCGGGCCGAGCCGTATCCGCCTCTGGCGCATAGGATGGTTTTTACCTCGCCATCGTTCACCATTTGCATAACGTCGGCAGCGCGCTGCTGGTCGGTGCCGGCAAACTGGTTGTCTTCCTCAAAGAGGTTGTTCGCCAGCTTCACCCTAAATCCTTCGGCGGTAATCAGCCTAACGGCGGGCTCCAGCTCTTCGGGCGACACCTTGCGGGCCGTAGCCACGATGCCAATCGTATCGCCCGGCTCTAAGTATTTTGGGATCTCTATCATTTCCGGAACAAATTTTTGCAAATATAGTAGCGGGTTCTGGTGCATTGTCGTTTTTGGACTAAATTCCCTTAATCATGGCGGGCAACGATCTCCTGACCTTGCTCAGCGGGCTTCCCTTAAAGGTGTACCCTAGGCTCCAGTACAGGTACTGCGCCTGGCTGAATCGGGCGGCCCGTATGCCAAAGGTGCCAAAGAGGTTATCCTTCAGGAATACCTTCACCCCAATAACCTGATACAGCCGCTTGTCGTAGGAACTTCCGTGGATGATGTTGTACCCGAAGTTGGCAAAGATGGAGTAGTTGGGCAGCACCAGCTCGCCCTTGGCCGATAGGCCCGCCGAAAAGCGATGCCAGAACGGGCCAAGCGTTACCCGGTCGTAGATCTTTCCATCCAAGGGGTTGGTGGCGCGCCACGCCTTGGCGCCTGAGCTCTCGTCGTAGAGGATGTCGAGGCTAGCGCCGTACTTGTACTTGTAGCTGCGCACCAGCATGGGCGCAAACGAAAGGCCGTAAACGCCAAAGTTGCGGTCGATGTACTGCGACGGAAGGCCGGTGCCGGTGGTGTCGAACTTCTTCTGGCGCGAGGAGATGTTTACCAGCAAGTCGTAGTCGATTCGGGGCTCCACAACCGGGGGAATGAAGCGGCTCTTGCCGTTAAGCGAGAGCCTGCTGTCGAAGTTGTACTTAAACTCGAAGAAGGGGGCAAACAGGTTGACCCCCTTGTTGGGCAGGCGCGAGGCGCCGTTGGAGAAGTGGGTCATGCCAACCCCAAAGTCGAGGTCCCAGCGGGGAAGCAGCTGGTAGCTGGCGTAGAGGTTGAGGCCCACGTACACGTTGGAGGTGGAGCCTAGCGAAATATTCTCGTGGTTGGTAAACGCATCGTAGGGTTTCCAGTTGAACGAGGCGCCCAGCTGCCACTCGAACTTAATCTTAATCGGCTTCGAGTAGTCGTTAAGCGTCGTTCCCTGAAAGGCGAAGAGGGCAAACGGATTTCCGAGGGCATGGTTGTCGTTGTAGAAGTTGGCCGTGTAGAGGCCTATCCCGCCGTAGGGCATCCCGTAGGCGTAGTCCTCCCAGCAATCGCCCGCCGAGGAGTAGCCATACTTAAGGGTGTAGGAGGTAAACGAGGGGTTTGTCTTTTGCTTGGAGATAAAATCGTTGGTGGGCAGCACAATGCCCCCCTGGTAGTTGAGCGACAGAAATGGGTTTTGCAGCTTAGTTTTGCCTAGCGAGTCGAGGTTAATTATGCTGCTCGCCGAAGCTCCGTTAGCTATAAGTATAAGTAAGATGAGGAACCGCTTCTTCATTACTATTTGAAATAAGGTATGGTTGAAAATTAACGGACAAAAGTGCGAATAATAAAGATTTTAACCGTTTGGAGTTGGCTAATTTTAGCTGTTCGGGAGTACACGTATCACTCCAATTAGGCTAAAAAGTGCAGCTGGCAGCCGCCAAGCGGGGCAACGAACCCGGTATTTCGGCAGCAATTGGTAGGGGCCGAGCCAGCGGCTTCGTCCCTCGTTGTCCACTCTCCGCAATGGACATTCAAGAGGGCAAAAAAGTTCCGCGCAATGGGTATCCTGTGCCACTACCTCCACCAATCGCAGCCATTTTTTAGAGTTCCTAGAGCAAAAGGCCAATTTTGCCAATCGGTTTACTATTTTTGTTTGGCAGATATTTATCAACTCGAGGAGATAATGCTTTTTAAAGATATTGTAGGGCAAGATGAGCTGAAAGAGCGGCTAATACGGGGTGTTCGCGAAGGCCGTATCAGCCATGCGCAAATGTTTTTAGGGGAACCGGGTTCGGGGACTATTCCTTTGGCGATTGCCTACGCGCAATACCTCAACTGCCAGAATAGGGGCGAACACGACTCCTGCGGCGTTTGCCCATCGTGCCATAAGATGCAGAAGCTGCAGCATCCCGACATTCACTTCACCTTTCCCGTCAACAAAACTTCGGAAATTGGCGACAAGGTTGTGGTGAGCGACCTGTTTTTGAACCATTGGCGCTCAATTGTCGAAAAGCTCACCTACTTCGACGAGCAGGACTGGTACTCGCACATCGACTTGGGCAATAAGCAGGGGCTAATCAACGTGGCCGAAGCCGACAACATCATTAAAAAATTATCCTTTAAGTCGTACGAGGCGGAGTACAAGGTGCTCCTGATGTGGCTTCCCGAGCGGATGAACATTGCTGCCTCGAACACCCTGTTGAAGCTGGTCGAAGAGCCCCCTCCTAAAACCATATTTCTGATGGTTGCCCAAGAGGAGGGCAAGGTGCTTAAGACCATCCTTTCGCGAACTCAGATTATTCGCGTACCCCGCATCAAGTACGACGACATGGGCCGATCGCTAGCCGAAAGGTATCCCGCCTCATCGATGCCAATAGAGAGCGTTGCCAGGTTATCGTCGGGAAGCATGATTGAGGCTCGACGTCTGCTCGAACTCGACGAGGAGGGCGACGAGTTTTTTAACTACGTCATCGGATTGCTCCGCCTCTGCTACCAGTCGAACGTAATTGGGCTCATCGAATGGAGCGAGGAGGTGGCCACACTGGGGCGCGACCGCATTAAGCGCCTGCTGGCCTATGCCCAAAGGGTGGTCCGCGAGGCGTTTATGCTGAACCTCCGGATGGAGGCGGTTAGCTACCTTCCGCTCAACCCCGAGCAGCAGAAGTTCTACGCAAACTTTAAGCCTTTTATTAGGCCCAACAACATAGAGGAGACTTTTATGCTTCTCAACACCGCAGTTCACCACATAAACGCCAACGGCAACGCCAAGATTGTGCTTTCCGACATGGCGCTGAAAATGGTGAAACTGATTAAGCCGTAAATTTTTATTACTTTTGCAGATTGCAATAACACTATTCGAAAGATGAACGGAAACCCCCAAGATATAGATTTTTCACGCGGTTGCTGCTTCTCGCATAACGATCAGGATGAGTCTATAGCGCTTAGCCTCGACGGAGGTCAGAAGTTAAGCACCTACGACTGGCTGAGTGATTTACCTCAGACAGCTATTGAGCACGATGTATTTGAAGTACGCTTTAAGAATACCCGTAAGGGATACTACCGCAACGCTAATAAGCTGACTCTGAAAAAGGGCGACATTGTTGCCGTTGAGGCATCGCCCGGGCACGACATCGGCATTATCTCGCTTACCGGGGAGCTGGTGGCCCGCCAGATGAAAAAGACGGGTGTACATCCCAATAACCTCGATTTTAAGAAAATATACCGCAAGGCAAAACCTTCGGATGTTGATAAGTGGCAGGAGGCCATTGCCCGCGAGCAGGAAACCATGATCAAGTCGCGCCAGATTGCCAATCGGCTAAAGCTGAACATGAAGGTGGGCGACGTGGAGTTTCAGGGCGACAACACCAAGGCGATCTTCTACTACATTGCCGATGAGCGCGTCGATTTTCGCCAGCTGATAAAGGATTTGGCCGAGGCGTTCAAGATCCGCATAGAGATGCGCCAGATTGGTGCTCGGCAGGAGGCAGGGCGTATCGGCGGTATTGGGTCGTGCGGGCGCGAGCTTTGCTGCTCGACCTGGATAACCAACTTCTCGTCGGTTACCACCAACTCGGCCCGCCACCAGGAGATATCGCTTAACCCCCAGAAGCTGGCCGGCCAGTGCAGCAAGCTAAAGTGCTGCCTCAACTACGAGCTCGACACCTACGTGGACGCCCAAAAGGAGTTTCCTAGAGTGTCGGAGCCGCTGCAGCTGTTCGACGGTTTGGCATTCCTTCAAAAGACCGATATCCTAAAGGGGCTAATGTGGTTTAGCTCGGCCCCCGACTCGACGCTCAACCTTACCGCTGTATCGGTTGACCGGGTTAAGGAGATTCTAGCGCTTAACCGTCGCGGACAAAAGGCCGACAAGTTGCTTGGCGAAATTGGCGAGGAGATGCTGGCAAAGGCTAAGCTGATGGAAGAGCCCACATTCAAGAATGTGGTGGGCGAGGATAGCATCACCCGTTTCGACCGATCTGGCAAGCGTAGCAGCAGCTCGCGTGGCGGAAGGAACAGAGGCCGTGGCGGAAATTCCTCACAGAACAGCGGGCGTCAATCGCAGCCACCGCAGCAGTCTCAGCAGCCTCAACAGCAGGAGGCGCGCCCTAGCCGTGGTCCTCAGGATCGCCCTGAACGCCGTCCGAGCCAGAACCGCTCGGAGAATCGTCCTGCACGCGACGAGAATCAGGCGAGCGCTCCCGGACGTACCGAGGGGCAGCGCCCAGAGCAGGGGCTTCGTGGCGAACGAAATCCTCGCAGCGAGCAGCGCCGTCGTCCATCGAATGGCGGTAATCGCGAAGGTGGCAACCGTGAAGGGGGTAGCCGCGAGGGAGGAACCCGCGAGGGGGGCAGCAGGGGAGGCGATCGTCGCCCTAACCGGAATCGCCCCAGCCGTCCTAGCGAGGGAGATAGTAGCGGCAGCAACGGTAGTAACGAGTAGGAGCAGCTTCAGGCTTGCGGGCATGCAGCTGCATTTCGACAGATCTTCATAGAGCATCAAGAATGAAAACAATTAGAAATATAGCGCTCCTAGTAGCAGGAGCGCTTCTTATCTCGCTGGCCTCGTGCGATAAGTCGCGGGTGTACGAGCAGAGCAAGCCCTTGGGGGCGCTCTGGAGCAAGGATTCGCTGGCCCGCTTCGAGGTGAACATTGACGACACCCTGAGCACCCACAGCGTTTACGTGACCCTGAGGAACGCCAGCACCTACCCCTACAGTAACGTTTACCTGTTTGTGACCACGGTTGCCCCCTCGGGCGCGTTCGTGCGCGACACCATGGAGTGCGTCCTGGCCGACGAGTCGGGCCGATGGCTGGGGAAGGGGTTTTCCAAGTACTGGGATGGCCGCTTTGCCATGCGCAAGAACGTGAAGTTCCCCGAAAAGGGTGTCTACTCCTTTACCATCCAGCAGGGCATGCGCCTGGAGGAACTCCCCGGAATTCACGATGTTGGGATTAGAATTGAACGTGTAAAATCAAAATAGGACTATTTAGGTGGGAAAGAATAAGCTTCAGCGGTTTGCTGAGAACGAGACGTTTAAAAATTTGGTTCAGCCGGAGTTTGATGCCGTGTTTGGCTGCGACTATCACTTAAAGGGAAACTGGCACGCGAATTTTTTTGGCAACAGCAAGCCCATTGTTTTAGAGTTGGGCTGCGGGCGTGGCGAGTACACCGTTGCCCTAGGAGAAAAGTTCCCCGAAAAGAACTTCATCGGAATTGATGTGAAGGGCGCCCGCCTGTGGCGCGGAGCCAAGACGGCTACCGAGGGCAACATGGACAACGTGGGCTTCCTGCGCACCCGTATCGAGTTCATCCGCTCGCTATTCGGCAAGGACGAGGTGGCGGAGATCTGGGTTACCTTCCCCGATCCCCAGCTCAAGAAGAGCCGCCTCAAGAAGCGCCTCACCTGCTCGGGATTCCTGAACAGCTACCGCGAGTTCCTGGCCCCCGACGGCATCGTGCACCTGAAAACCGACAACCAGAACCTCCACTTCTACACCAAGAAGCTACTCGAGGAGAACGGCATGGAAATCCTGGTGGCCACCAACGACCTTTACAATAGCGGCATGGCCGACGAGATCCTCTCCGTAAAAACCAAGTACGAGCAGGACTACCTGGCCAAGGGGATGCCCATCACCTACCTCAAGTTCCGCATCAAGGGCGATGTGCCGCTGGTGGAGCCCGCCGATATCGAGCCGTTCGTGATCTAGGAAGCGTCGCGCGTCGCGCGACCTTCGACTAAAATATTCAGCTAGAATGCCGGGACCTCCCGGCATTCCTCGTTTTATGGCTATAGGAAGGGCGTAGCCGATCCTTCGAAGGGCGTCTCACAACCTGTGAGAGTAATATTCGACCCGCTGATCATCATCTCACAGCCTGTGAGAGCCAGGTTTGAGCCCCAGACCATCGTCTCACCGCTTGTGGGAGCTAGATCAGTGCCTCCGATCGTCGTCTCACCGCTTGTGAGAGTAGCATCCGACCCTCCGATGGCCATCTCACAGGCTGTGGAAGTGGTACTCGACCCTCCGATCACCGTTTCACAGCCTGTGAAAATCCCCTCAACCACCGTTCCTCTTATCTCTGCACTCGGTGGCTGGCCGCAGGATTCTCGTATGGTCTGCTGAAAAACTCAGCCATATTTACCCCCAACCCCCTAAAGGGGGCTACCGTACAGCACCTATCGTAACCAGAAGTCGAATAGACGTTCGAGATTTCTCCTGATGGCTGGGCTGCCTCGAAGTCCCCTTTAGGGGATTTAGGGGTGAATGCCACGTTTAGTCAATCGTAAAGGCAAAATTCTTGTGGTTCTTCGTGAGGAATCAAAATGTGCAGAAAAAGTTTTGAGTTAACGTTATTATGGATTATAAATGAATAATTAACTTAGCGATGTCTGATCAAAATACTACTACTATGAAATTTACAAGTATTCACTTTAGCAACATTCGAGTTAAAGAGCTTTCCGATTTTCTACATGTGATATTCCCAATCCTTAACGCGCTTGGCGTGCACAACGCCAAGCTCAAGGGACTGCTGGTGGGGCTGAGCCTGGCCATGGCGGAGCTCGACGCGGCCATCCCCAAGGTATCCCTTAAGGGCGAGACCCGTGGCATAAAAGAATGCGACGACCACCGCGATGGCGAGTTCCTCACTTTCCGCACCTTCATCGAGGCGTTTACCCACAGCCGCAACCCCACTATCCGCGAGCAGGCAATGCTGGTCTACGATACGCTGAAGTCCAACGGCTACCACACTCTCAACAGCCTGCCGATGAAGGAGGAGAGTACGGCCATCCGCACCCTCGATGCGCTGTTTAAGGTAGGCCGCCTGGCCGATGCGCTAGCGGCGCTTAACGGCAAGCCCCTTTGGCAAAACGTGGTGGTGGCCCAGGAGGAGTTCGATGGGGCCAAAACCAACCGCAGCGAGCTGGAGGTAGCCGAGGATGCCGGCGATGCCGCCTTCCAGGTGGGCAAGCGCGCCAAGGCCAAGTGCTCCGAGGTGTTCGACCTGGTGGAGGCGCTCTACATGGTGGAGGACAAGGCCGAGTACGCCGCCGCCATGACCAAGGTGAACCTGGAGATCGACGCCCTAATGGCGCTGATGCGCACCCGCGCCACCCTTGCCGCCAAGGCCAAGGAGGAGAAGAAAAAGAAGGAGGGCGACAAGCCATCGGCATAGGTCGTTAGCCCAATCAAGCATAGGTAAAGCGCAACCCACGGTTGCGCTTTACTTTTTGGGTATATTTGGTGGCGGCTTTGCCTAGCCTCAGACGCTGATGAAGGCTTCTAAGAGCGAGTAGGCTTTGGTTGACAGAGGAGCATATTAATTTAAAATTATGATTCAAAAATTATTATTGATTGCATTAGTTATCAGCACTACAAGTTGTATTTCTGCCGGAGATACGGTTGTAAGATGTTATAGCAGGCTTTATGCTGATGAAAAAAAGGTGGTTAAGGAGCTAAACGATTTTTGGGAGAAATATCCAGAAAATCGGGTAGATGGGAGCACCATACGCAAAATCCAAAAAGTTTATCCGAGAATGTTTGTAGCCAATATTTTTGTAGATACTTCTTCTAGCGGGTGTGTGCAATCATATGTTTTCAAAAGTGTGACTGTAAATGAGGATTTTAAAAGGGAAGAATGGTATGTAAAATCGGCTGATGGTAGAATGGTATTCATTGTGGATATTGCCAATAAAGGTGAATGGATAAATGGATTTAATTGTGATTTATGCTTAATGAGAGTACTCTTTATGGATAAAGTGAATTTGAATTTTAGAAATTGGGAATTGTCATCAAAAGAAAAGAAAGATGCTAGAGCTACTTTTGAAAATGATGTTCTGGTCAAATTGAAGAAGGTCCTTTCTGAAAGTAAATGACCTGTTAGGGAAATATGAAAACAGCAAAAGCCCGGAGCAATCCGGGCTTTTATCGTATACTTGCAGCCAAACAATCGGCGTATGACTTTCGATAAGCTATCGTTCTTCGAGCAGGTGTACCAGGTGGTGGAGCTTATCCCTGCGGGGAGGGTTACCTCCTACGGCGCCATTGCCCGCTATCTGGGTACGGGGCGCTCGTCGCGCATGGTGGGCTGGGCCATGAATGCCAGCCATACCTGCGGCCGCTACATCCCCGCCCATCGGGTGGTAAACCGCAATGGGCTGCTCACCGGCAAGCACTGCTTCGGCAGCCCTACGGCTATGGAGGAGCTGCTTAGGAGCGAAGGCATCGAGGTTGTCGACGATAAAATCGTCGGCTTCGAGCGCTACTTCTGGGATCCCTCCGTGGAGCTGGACATTAGCTAGCCTTGCTGCTGCTAAAGTACTTCACCTTAATAAAGGTGTAGATTGGCGGAACCAGCGATATGGCAATGATGGCGAATACCACCAGCGTAAAGTTCTGCTTTATGGTAGGGATGTTGCCAAAGAAGTTGCCGGCATAGGTAAACGACAATACCCAAAGGATGTTTCCAATTAGGCTGAAGGTGAAAAAGCGCAGGTACTTCATTTTTCCAACGCCTGCCACAAAGGGGGCAAAGGTGCGGATGATGGGCATAAAGCGCGCCACGATGAGGGTAGTCTTACCGTGCTTCTCGTAGAAGGTGTGGGTCTCGTCGAGGTACTTTCGCTTAATCAGCTTGTAATTTTTTTCGTACACCCGGTCGCCAATGAGGTGGCCAATCCAGTAGTTGGAGTTATCGCCCAGCACCGCAGCGCACAGGAGCGTTGGCACCAGCAGGTTTACGTCGATGGGGTTGCCCGGCATGGCCGAGATAGCGCCAGCGGCGAAAAGCAGCGAGTCGCCGGGCAGGAATGGGGTTACCACCAACCCGGTTTCGCAGAATATGATGGCAAACAGGATCAGGTAGGTCCACGTTTGGTAGTCGGTAACAATTTCTAAGAGATGCTTGTCGATGTGAAGGATGAAGTCGATAAGCTGCTGTAAAAGATCGAGCATGGTAAATTTTATTATTTTCTAGTAGTTACACGCTTAGGCGTGCATTCAACTGCGCGGTAAAGGTATCCATCAAACCCATTCGAGGTCTTAGGCACCCCCGCTATTTATAGGATTATCACAATTATTGACAAAATGCAACAGATGCATCCTCTACTCCTTTTTAGGCTGACGGATGTGGTGGGGCATCTCGAAGGGGATCACAAACGAGAACTCTACCAGTCCGGCAACCGCTCCATCCTTATACCATGGAGTTTGGTAGATGATCTTCTTCACATCGCCCTTTTCGATGGTGTAGGCGTTGGTTTCGGCGTTGGCAATTAGGCGCTCGATGGTTTCCTGCGAGCTGGCCTTGTGGCAGCCCATCATGTTTTGGCCTACCATGTTGCCGAATACCTCGGCAGCCTTATCGTTCATGTAAAGCACGTTTCCTTCGGTATCGCTTACGGTGATGCTTCCGCCTATGGTTTTAAAGAAGTCGAATTCCATCATAAAAAATTAAGATTAGTTAGGTGCGAAATTAATCCTATTTACGATACAGGTGGCGCACATCGGGGATTTGCTTTGGTTTTAACAATAACTTTGGGTTAACGATAATCTCGAACTAAACAATAAGCGATATGTCTTCAAGTAAGCTAGACGATGAAGCTCTGAGCTACCACGAGCAGGGTAAGCCAGGTAAGATAGAAGTTGTTCCTACTAAACCGTATAGCACGCAGCACGATCTGGCGCTGGCCTACTCGCCCGGAGTGGCAGCACCCTGCTTGGCTATAGAGGGAAACCCCGAAGATGCCTACCGGTATACCGCTAAGGGAAACTTGGTGGCCGTAATATCCAACGGTACGGCCGTACTCGGCTTGGGCAACATTGGCGCGCTGGCCGGCAAGCCGGTAATGGAGGGCAAGGGGCTGCTCTTTAAAATATTTGCCGATATCGATGTCTTCGACATTGAGGTAGACCAACCCGATGTCGACAAGTTTGTGGAGGCGGTTAAGGCTATTGCCCCCACCTTTGGCGGAATTAACCTCGAGGATATTAAGGCGCCCGAGTGCTTTGAGATAGAGGAGCGACTGAAGAATGAGCTCGACATCCCCGTAATGCACGACGACCAGCACGGCACGGCCATCATCTCGTCGGCGGCGCTGCTCAACGCGCTGGATATCGTGGGCAAGAAGATCGGTGAGGTTCAGCTGGTGGTAAACGGTGCTGGCGCCTCGGCGGTGGCCTGCACGAAGCTCTACATTGCGCTGGGCGTAAAGAAGGAGAACATCGTGATGTGCGACAGCAAGGGCGTTATCCGCACTACCCGCAAGAACCTTTCTGGCGCAAAAGCCTTCTTCGCTACCGATCGTAGCATCGAAACGCTGGAGGATGCGCTAGGCGGTGCCGACATATTCCTCGGCCTATCGGCAGCCGACGTGCTTACCCCAGATATGATCCGCAAGATGGCATCGAAACCCATCGTCTTTGCCCTAGCCAACCCCAATCCCGAAATTAGCTACGAGCTGGCCATGGCATCGCGCCCCGACATCATCTTTGCCACGGGGCGTTCCGACTATCCCAACCAGGTAAACAACGTGCTGGGCTTCCCCTACATCTTCCGTGGCGCTCTCGATGTGCGTGCCACCAGCATCAACGAGGCAATGAAGGTAGCCGCCGTTAGGGCGCTTGCCGCTTTGGCCAAGGAGCCAGTTCCCGATGTGGTATCCATTGCCTACAACAACAACAAGATCGTATACGGGCCCGAGTACCTCATCCCCAAGCCGCTCGATCCACGGCTTATCTCCACCATATCGGTGGCCGTTGCTAAGGCAGCTATAGAGTCGGGGGTGGCGCGTAAAACCATTGATGATTGGGATGCCTACGTGTTCGACCTCGAGCGTCGCATGGGTCACGATAACCGCCTTGCCCGCACGCTTCGCAACAAGGCCAAGAGCAACCTTAAGCGAATCGTATTCGCCGAAGGGGGCAACATCAACATCCTTCGCGCGGCTCAAAATGTGCTTAATGATAAGATTGGCATTCCTATTCTTCTTGGCAGTAGGGAGAAGATCATCCAAACGATCAAGGAGAATAACCTAGACCTTCAGGGCGTCGAGATTGTCGAGTTCTTTGGCGAGGAGGAGCGCTGCCGCCGCGAGAAGTACGCCGAGATGTACCACCGCAAGCTCGAGCGTAGCGGGGTGATCTATTCCGAAGCGGTAGAGCACATGTACACGCGCGACTACTTTGGTACCATGATGGTGGAGGCTGGCGATGCCGATGCCTTTATCTCGGGATACGCCAAGCGCTACTCCTACACCATCGAGCCCGCGCTCGAGTACTACGGGATGAACAATATGGGCAGCCGCCTAGCCGGGTTGTACATTGTAATGACCAAGCGCGGCCCTGTCTTCTTTGCCGATTCGAGTTCGATAAACCCCAATCCAAACGCTTCGGATCTGGTGAACACCACCCTTTTGGTGGCCGACGAGGTGCGCTCGTATGGCATTGAGCCTCGCATTGCGCTTCTCTCCAACTCCAACTTCGGGTCGGTAGCCGAGGGAGAACCTTCGGTTGTTCACGAGGCTACTCGTTTGCTACACGCCCACTACCCCGAAATTGAGGTGGATGGTGAGATGCAGGTACGCTTTGCCCTGAATGCCCAAAAACGGATGGCGCAGTATCCCTTTACGAAGCTAAGGGATCTGGAGGTAAACGTGCTGGTATTCCCCAACTTCTCGGCCAGCAATATTGGCTACAAGCTTATGCAGGACTTAGCCAGCTTCGAGGTTATTGGCCCGGTACTCCTTGGAATGCCCAAGTCCATCCACGTAGTACCGCTCGACAGCAGCGTGCGCGAAATCGTGAACATGGCCACCATTGCCGCCGTTGACGCCCAGCGCACCGATCGTTCCGAGTCACTCACCATCGACCCTGCCATCTAGCATCGATTCTACCAAAATAGAAGGCCCATCTGGCACAGCGCCGGATGGGCTTTTTTGGTTTTAGCTGAAGTCTTTGTACATGGTACAAATCCGTCGCCGGAGTTCCGTTGGCCGCTTTGTACATGGTACAAACCTTCCGCCGGAGTTCCGTTGGGCCATTTGTATATGGTACAAACCCTCCGCCGGAGTTCCGTTGGGCCATTTGTATATGGTACAAACCCTCCACCGGAGTTCCGTTGGCCGCTTTGTATATGGTACAAACCCATCACCGAAGTTCCGTTGGGTGCTTTGTATATAGTACAAAGGCTTCGTCGGAGTTCGGGTGAGCAATTTGTACATGGTACAACCCCTTGCTGATGCTCTGTTGGGCGTTTCATCAGCATAGCAGCGGCATCCTGCTACATGAAAATCTAGCAGGTTTCCAAAATCTGTTAGGCTTTACGCATATAGACTTTGCATGAGCGATCCTTGCGGGATGCCTTAGCGCACGATGCCGGGGATGGATATTCCGGTGATGTTACGGTAGAGCTCGAGGGCGTACACGTCGGTCATCCCCGAGATGAAGTCCACCACGGTCATCAGCTGCTCGTAGGGGGTGGCGGCGCTGTTGTGGTACTGTTCGGGGATGCGCGAGATGAGCTTCTGCGAGAGCATCCGCTTGGGGTGCAGCATCGCCTCGGTGTACTCGTGGCACAGCGTCGACAGGATGCGGTGGCCTGCAATCTCGATCTCCACAACGGTGTGGTGCTTGTAGATCTTTTGAATGGATAGCTGGGTGATGCGCTCGGCGGCATCGAGGTAGGTCTTGGGCAGCAGCTTAACGAGGGGCAGCACGGCCTCTCCCCGCTCAATCTTAACGATATTATCCATGTAGGCCGATGCGCAACCCTGTATCAGCTTGCTGATGCCCACCGCCCTCAGGTAGGCGATGCGCTCGTTGGGGTCGGTAACGATGTTGAGGTTGTCGTGGAGCTCGGCGCTGCTCTGCTCGTCGGAGGCGAGGGGAAGAAGGAGGTCGAACACCTCTCGGCTGGATAGGATGCCGAGCTTGTGGGCATCCTCCAGGTCCATCAGCAGGTAGCAGATGTCGTCGGCGGCCTCCACCAGGTAGGTGAGCGGGTAGCGGGCGATGTGAAGCGGATCGTCGCCGGTAACGTGCATCCCCAAGGCATCAGCCATGCGGCGCACCAGCTCCTTTTCGGACTGGAAGAAGCCGAACTTATTCTTGGTGGCCAGCGTCGACTCGTAGGGGTACTTGATGATGGAGGCCAGCGTGGAGTAGCTTAGCCCAAACCCGCCAGCCCTACGCCCATTGAGCTGGGCCGTGAGTAGGCGTAGCGCGTTGGCGTTACCGTCGAAGAAGATCAAGTCGTTCCACTCGCCCTTGGTCAACTTCTCCTGGTTGTAGAGGTATTCGCAATTATCCCTAAAGTATTCCGATATGATGGCTTCGCCCGCATGCCCAAAGGGCGGGTTGCCCATATCGTGCGCCAGGCAGGCCGCCGCTACGATGTGGGGTATCTCGGCCAGCTGGGGTAGGCTTGGGTAGAGGTTCAGCAGCTCGTCGGCCACCATCGAGCCAAGGGTGCGCCCCACCGAGGCCACCTCCAGCGAGTGCGTGAGGCGGTTGTGCACGAATACCGCTCCAGGCAGCGGAAACACCTGCGTCTTATTCTGCATCCTACGGAATGCCGACGAAAAGATCAAACGATCGTAGTCGCGCTGAAAGTGCGAACGCCCAATGGTAGGCGTAGTGGTAGATGTGCTGGTTTCCTTTCCGGTGCGTATCCCGCTGATGAGCTTATTCCACATGGGTACATTTTTTTATCAAGAATCAAGGCGCAAGAATCAAGGCTTAGTCGTAGAAAATGGTGGCCTTAGAAGGGGTAGGGGTGGGTAAATGACAACATGGTATATTACCTAATCCTTCTGTTTAACTTCAGAATAACTCCCCATTCACTACTCCCTCTCACTCTTGCATGGCAAAGATAGCCATCCGCCCCAACTTAATGCCGCTGCGGCATGCTGTCGAGCCGCATTATTCGTACATTTATTGCCGAATTAACAGAAAAAGTTGTAACCGAATTATACGCCACGCGTCTATCGTGTAAACAACCAAAAATTTTTAATCATGGACATTGGAGCATTAATTCCAATATTTGCGATTGTGTTTGGCAATGCATTCGCATTTGGAGTCATCTACTTCGCAATAGTGACGCGGAATAGAGAACGAATGGCGCTTATTGAGAAAGGGGCAACCGCTGAGGAAATCTATCAAAGCCGGAAGATATCGAAGTATTCCGCGCTAAAGAACGGGTTGTTCTTGATAGGAATTGCGGTTGGGCTAATTGTTGCAGCAATCGTATCGGCAACTACAACGCTGAACCCTGTTGCGGTTTACTTCGCGTTTATTCTTCTTTTTGGTGGACTAGGACTGGTTATCTTCTACCTTATCTACATTAAAAATGAGCGTAACCAGCCTGGAAGAGACTTCTGACCTTATCCTTGTACAAAGGGCAAAGGAGAACTACTCCCCTGCAGTGGCTGAACTCATCAACCGCTACAAAGGGATGGTGTATACTATTGCCCTTAAGGTGTTAAAGGATAAAGATGAAGCCGAGGAGGTTGCGCAGGAGTCTTTCGTGAAGGCTTTTACCAAGCTCAATCTTTTCAGGATGGATAGCGGTTTTTCGTCGTGGCTCTACCGCATTGCATACAACACGGCTATTTCGCGGACTCGTGAGAAGAAGCGCGAAATGGAATACAAGCAGGAAACGGTAGCCACCGAATCGTTCGAGCAGCAGGCTAAAGCCTTTAGCACGCTCGAACAGGACGATCGGAAGCGGTACCTGAACCAGGCCATGCAGCAGCTCAATAGCGACGACAGCTTGATGCTTATTCTCTTCTACTACGATGGGAAATCGCTTGAGGAGATCTCGCAGATAACCGGTTATTCCGACTCCAACGTCAAGGTTCGGCTCTACCGAGCGCGGAAAAAGCTGCACGAAGAGCTCGAAAAAATACTACATAACGAAACAAAAACGCTTCTATAGCCATGCTAAACGACGACAAATTCCTACGCGACATACTCTCCAGCGGCATCGAACAGCCATCATCCAACTTCACCAGTAAGGTAATGAAGGAGCTGGCAAAGGCACAGATAAAGCAGAAGCAGCAGGTCGAAATTCCAACTGCAATAATCTGGATGGCGGTGTTATTCCCACTCATTGCCCTTACGGTAAGCCTCGAATCGGTTTACAAGCAGGTAAGTGCGATACTTCAGGTGGTTGGCCTCGACAAAGTTCTAACACAGGAGACCATCATATTCGTATCGTTGGGCATACTCGCATTTAGTTTTATCGACATTGTGCTTATTAAGTGGTTCGTAAAGCACGAACACCACGAGAACTCTAGGGGTGGAGCATTCTTCTCCATTTAGGGCTGCAAAAAGTGAGGTGTAGGTTGTTTTTCCCTTTTATGTATTAGAGGAATATGCTTACTTTGGGCTGCTAATTTTACGGGTTATTCCAAACTTTAGATAGCTACCGAAGATGAAGAAATTTATTATTGGAATAGGAGTGGTTGCAGTACTCCTAATTGCCTTTTTTATTGTAAAGCCACGAATTGCTGAAAGCAAGTTCGAAAAAGCGGAGGCTCTTTTCAAGCAAAAGAAGTACGAGTTGGCTATTGACGGCTACACCTCCTCCATCGCATGGAGCGGTAAGGCTCAATACTACAATGCACGTGGTTTAGCCTACGAGGCACTTAAAAAAGATGCCGAAGCGCTTGCCGATTTTCTTAAGGCAACCGAAAAAGATGATGCAGCAGCAGCTTACTGGGCAAACCTCGGAGGTGCGCAGCGCAGGTTGGGCAAGGCTGATGATGCGCTTACCAGCGTAAACAAATCAATTAAGCTCGATTCGCTCAACTCAAAGGCATTCTTCAACCGAGGCTTAATCAAAGCCACAAAGCACGACTTTACCGGTGCCATTGCCGATTACACCAAGTCTATTCAGCTAGATGGTACGAACCTCGAAGCCTACTACAGCCGTGCCAACTCGCTTATGAACGTTAACGACTTTAAGAGCGCCGTAAGCGATTACGACAAGTTCCTAGGAAGCGGCAAGGAAAGCTTCGAAGCATACAAGCAACGTGGGCTGTTTAAGAATGGGTTAAAAGACTACAAGGGTGCCATCGCCGACTTAAGCAAAGCCGTAGCAATCAACAGCACCGATGCGCAGGTGTTCTACGAACTTGGATTAGCTTACTCCAACTCTAAGGGGCTTGCAAAGGCAATGGAGAACTACTCTAAGGCGATCAAGCTTAATCCTAAGTATAGCGAGGTTTATTACAGCCGTGGCATGGAGTACCTTTACCAAAATAACTTTAAAGGTTCGATTGCCGATCTTAGTCAAGCCATTAAGTATAACCCCAAATTCCTAAAGGCTATCTATAGCCGTGGTACCGCTAAGGCAATGTCGGGCGATTACAAGGGCTCAATTGCCGACTTCGATGCAACCATTAAGCTTAACCCTAAATACACCAGCGCATACTACAACCGCGCAGTTAGCAAAGGCATTTTAGGAATGCACAAGGAGGCAATTGTTGACTACAACGCCACCCTTAAGCTCGATCCTAAGCAGCCAGAAGCCTACTATAACCGCGGTATCTCGCGCGTAAATGTCAGCGATACGAAGGGTGCTTGCAGCGATTTCGATGCCGCAATCAAGATGGGTTATGCCGCTGCCAAGGAGATGAAGATTATCTACTGCGGTAAAATCTAAGATGATGAAAAGAACAACCCTAACCCTAATTCTTCTGGTGGTATGCACCATTGCCTTCGGTCAAGCCAAAAAGGCTAAGCGCGATACGCTCTACACCATCACCCAATCGCGCATCCACATAAAGGATGGGCAACCTACCAACGAGTTCGACATCATCAACCTGAAGTGGGCAGATACGCTTTGGCATGTTTCGCGCGATTTAGACATGGAGCAGCCCAATCTTGCCATTAACAACTATCGCTGGTTCTTCTACGATAGGGACAAGAATCTTACCCGTTTTGAGCGCTATGTCGCCCAAAAGTTGGATAGAAGGATTCTCTACAGGTACCAGAATAGACTTTTAACCGAGCGTGAGCACTATCAGCTTAGCGGAAATGATACTGTGCTAGTTCGGCGAGATTTACTTTCGCGAGGAGGTAACGGCTGGGTAAGTAGCATAAAAGTGGTAGACGCCAAGGGCAAAAAGATTGCCACCCAATCCTTCTCCTTCGATGAGAAGGGCAACGAGGTTAAAATGAAAGCCTCGATGAAGGTTGCCCTTGATGCCGATTCGGTATTGAACCGCCAAACCACCTACACCTACGACTCTGTTGGACGAATCGCCAAGAAGGCTGTGAAGTTGGTAAAAGCAGATAAGTCGAAGGACTTTACCCTGTATGCCTACACTTACAACAAGGATGGCAAGTTGCAGCTTACCTCAAGGTTCGATGCTAACGGCAAACTGCTCGGCAAGGAGGAGATTATCTACTACTCTGGCAGAGTGTCGCAGCGCAAGTACTACGATGGCAATGGCGTACTCTACGAGAATATGGCCTACCGCTACCGCAAGTTTGGCGCATCGCTCGACAACGATATGTACTAGATCAACCAGAAATTATACGAGGCGCCTCTTGAAAAAGAGGCGCTTCTCGTTCTTAGCGGATTGAAGCCTACTTTAACGCGGCGACTCTGAACTTTTCTTGTCGCCATTGTTACTCTGCAAACACGAAATATCAAGGCCATGAAAGGCAATGGAAATAAGCATACAGTCGTTATTGTTGGCGCTGGATTTGGTGGAATTGAGCTTGCTAGAAAACTTGCCAACACACCACTTGATGTTACCATTCTGGATAGGAACAACTATCACAACTTTCAACCACTGATGTATCAGGTGGCAACTGGAGGGTTGGGACCCGATAGCATTGCTTTCCCAATACGACGAATCTTCCGAAAGGCACGAAATGTCAGGTTTAGAATTGCCGAGGTTACCGAGATTCACACCGAAAGTAAGTTTCTTTCTACCTCTATCGGGGCGATCCACTACGACTCGCTGGTAATTGCAACCGGAAGCGCCACCAACTACTTTAACTTCGAGCCTCAAAAAGAAAATCTTCTATCGCTAAAGTCTATACCCGATGCTTTGGATATGCGAAGCACCATTATTCAAAACATCGAAAGGGCTGCCAATAAAGCAGACTTAAAGGGCGAACCACAGCCAATTAATGTAGTAATCATAGGGGGAGGTCCTGCAGGGGTTGAGTTGGCAGGTGCGCTTGCCGAGATGCGAAAGTACGTGCTCCCGAAAGACTTTCCTGAACTTGATTTTGCCAGAATGCGCATATACCTCTACGAAGCAGCACCTCGCCTGCTTGCATCCATGTCAGAGAAGGCTTCAAGCAAAACCTTAGAATACCTCGAGAAGCTTGGGATTATCGTAAGAGTTGGTGCGCGTGTAAAAGACTACGATGGTGTAAATGTTGTAACGGAGGATGGCAGCTTAATAGAAACTAAAACGGTGATATGGACGGCAGGCGTAAAAGGAGCCCCCTTCGATGGGCTACCCGAGGCATCTGTACTTCCTAATAAGCGCATCCTGGTTGATGATTTTAACCGCATCATAGGCGTAAAAGATGCCTACGCCATTGGCGATGTGGCGGCTTGCATTACCGAGGAGAATCCTCGAGGCGAAGCTATGCTCGCACAGGTGGCCATGGCCATTCAGCAGGGCAAACTGCTTGCCCGTAATCTACTAAATATGCAGCGAAATGAGGCTCCAATGCCCTTCTCCTACCATAACAAGGGCGTAATGGCAACCATTGGGCGACGTAAGGCGGTTGTGGATTTACCTGTACTCCACTTCCAAGGCGCTTTTGCCTGGTTTGTGTGGATGTTTGTTCACATCATGTCGCTGGTGGGGTTCAGAAATAAGCTTATTACGCTTACAGATTGGATCATCAACTATATTAACTACGATCGGCCACTTGGGCTTATGATTCGTCCGGCACGAAAGATCAAGAAGCTCTAAAAGAGCTACCGCACGCATATAGCAAAATAGGCAGCACCTCTACGATGCTGCCTATTCTGTATTCTTTATAAGCGTACCTTACGCTTCCTCTTTTGCCGGAATCAGCTTCGATAGAAGTATCGAAATGATAATTGTCGCTAGAATAAAGAGTAGGGAAACGCTGATCGGTATCTCGTATATGCTCGAAATGCACATCTTCACCCCAACAAACGAAAGGATGGCGGCTAGCCCATACTTCAGGTAGCGGAACAGACCCATAACCTCCGACACGGCAAAGTAGAGAGAGCGAAGCCCCATGATGGCAAAAATGTTGGAGGTAAAAACGATGTAGGTATCGTGGGATATCGAAAGAATTGCAGGGATTGAATCGACGGCAAAGATGAGGTCGGAAACCTCGATAAGCAGCAGCACGATGAAAAGTGGCGTGATGTGCAACTTTCTGTCGATACGCCTGAAGAAGCTTCCCTTTTCGTCGTTTGATGCTACGGGGTAGATGCGCTTAACCCATTTTACGATCGGGTTTTTCTCGGGATGTACCTCGTTGTCGTCATCCTCGAACAGCATCTTTATGCCGGTATACACCAGGAATGCTCCAAAGATGTAGATGATCCAATGGAACTGGTTGATGAGCGCTACGCCTGCAAAAATAAAGATGGCGCGTAGCCCAATGGCGCCTAGCACGCCCCAGAACAGCACCCTGTGCTGCATCTTCGATTCTACCTTGAAGAAGCCGAACAGCAGGATGAACACGAAGAGGTTGTCGATGCTCAGCGACTTTTCGACAACGTAGCCGGTAAGGAATTCGAGCGCCTTCTGCGGCCCCAAGGTGTAGTATATGCCAACGTTAAAGATCAGGGCGAGGGATATCCACACCCCACTCCAGATTAGCGCCTCCCTAACCTTAACCGTATGCTGCTTGCGGTGAAATACGCCCAAGTCGAGCGCTAGCATAAATATTACAAATAGGAGAAAACCTCCCCACATCAGTACTTCTTTTTCCATCTATCTAAATAATCGTTACGGTTAAGCGGCTCTCGCACGAGAAATCAGCCCTAGAGCCGCCGCCGCAAAGATATTCAAATACAGGAATTGCCCCTCCTATTTTTTATTAAGCGCCTTAGCCTCCTGGTATAGCTGCTTATCCTCGTCGGTGGCTGGAACGATCTCGATAAAGTGCTTGGCCGCACGGGTGTTCTCGTCGACATGGATAAAGGTAATGAACCCGCTAACGAATGGATTACCGTCTTTTTTGGAAACGGAAATGTGGGCAACCATGCTGGAGTTTCCGGTGCATACTATCTTCGACCTGAACTTGATGATCTCGCCAGGTTTTACCGGCTTGGTAAAGTACATGCCGTGAATCTTTAGGCATACTATCGACTTGGGATCTACGAGCATTGCAGCAGCGATGAAGCCCGACTCAACGAACCATTCGGCGGTGCGACCGGCAAAAAGGGTTCCGTGGTGGTTAAGGTCTTCGCTCTTTACCAGGCGGGTGGTGTAAGCCTCGAGGGGGGCGGTTTTCCTAATTTCCATAGCTCAAAAAATGTTTGAAATGATGCCGTAAAGGTACCCCATTCCTATTCCTTCCGCCTGCTATTTAACATCATAAAACATGATAAACAACACGGTTTGCTCCTCCTTACGTTGCTCGGGCAATGGTCTAGCATTACCTTCAATGGAGATGGTGCTACGCAGCCGCTACCACTCCTGCAAACTTTCGATGGGAATTCGGGTTAACTCCACATCCTCCTTGTTGGTGGCGTACGATACGTAGAGGTACCCACCCCAGACAACGCTCTTGGGGTAGCTGTAGCCTGGGCGCTTATACTTCCCGCTGAACCTTAGGGGCTGGAGGTCTTTGCCTCCGCTTCGCAGCAGGTAGGCCTTGTCGAAGAGGAAGCCATCCTTGCTTAGGGTTACTACCAGCGGAAAGCGGTTCTTGTTTCCCGAGGGATTGTTTACCATAAAGGCAATGCCGTTGGGGAGGTTGCCCGCACTCTGCTTGGCTCTTGAGTCGGGGGTGTCGATAATGGTGGGGGTGGTCCAGGTTGCCCCATTGTCCTTGCTAACGGCGGCGAGCTTCCTGAAGCTGCCCTCTTGATCGCGGAAGATCATCACCGCTGCTCTATCCTTTCGGAGGAACCAGCTAGGCTCTATTTCCCTGCTTATACCTTTTGCGGTTGTGGGCATGTTTTTCATTGCACCTGCCGTCCATCCTGTAATGCCAAGCGGATCGTCGGTATAAAAGGGGGTGGCGGTTAGGCCGGGTTGCATGTGGAATGCGGTAATAAGTCGGCCGTTGGGTAGGGCATGCACATCCTGCTCGATAACCCCGCATACGGGCAGCCCTGCGGCGTTTTCTACAGGTTTGGGTGAGGACCATCTGGCGCCATCGGTGGTGGTGATAAACTCGGTATAGCCCTCCTTAACTCCGTTGCTACGCATGGGCCACACGCAGATGTACGCCACAAGGGTGTGCCCATCGCTCCACCAGCCGCCGTTTGTTTTTATTCCTTGGGCCCATTTCGCGGTGAGGGCTGTTGGCTTCTCCCAATCCTTTCCGTTGGGGCTTCGGCTGTAAAACACGTGGGTGTCTTCTCCGTCCTCGTCGACCGAGGAGCTTTGCCATTGCGCGTACAGCATTCCCCGAAAGGGGAATAGCACCACGCCGTGGTTGTACTTATTATCGCCCTTCTTTGGCGCGAATATGGTGATCGTCTCCATCCCTTGGGCAGCCGGTAGCCCTAGCGTTTCGGGTTGGCTGAAGCTAAAGAGCGGGTTAACCGAAAATGGAGCATCGCCCGATTGTCCGTGCAGCGTTGCCGCTAAAAGGAGGAGGGGGAGCAGCAGCGCTGCTCTTTGAGATAGGTTCATGGCTTGCTGGTGAATTATGGTGCTTGGTACGGGGCTTCTTTTCTTATGGCTACCTGATATTTCGATCCTGATTGTTAGCGAAGCTGGCCCTTTATCCAATCTAGGATATGATGGCGGGTGGTCTGCGATATCCAATGCTCAGTAACAGGCGTAATCAGCGCTTCCTTTTTACAGCTTAGCACATTGTATACAATGTAGCTGGTGGTTGGAGGGCAAACATTATCGTTGTACCCCCAAGTCATAAATACGGGGACGGTGATCTGCTTTGCGAAGTTAACCACATCGTAGTACTCTAGGGTTTTAAGCTTTTCTGGGGTGTCCATTCCCTGAAAGCTGGTAAGCAGATGAGGATAACCGTCCGCCCTGTTGGCCTTGTAGCCCGCCATATCGCTTAATGCCGGATGGCTTGCAGCGCAGGCGGTTATTCTTTTGTCGAGCGCGGTGGCTACTAGGGCTAAGGCACCACCTTGGCTTCCTCCTTGCGCTATTACATTCTTTCCGTCCCATTCGGGAAGGGAGGTTAGGTAGTCGATCGCGCGTATGCACGATAGGTAAACCTTTTTCATGTAGTAGGAGTTTCGATTCTCCAGCCCGTTAACGAGGTAGCTGTTATTGCCCTTGCCAAAGGCTTGGCTGATTTCCTGGTAGGTTGCCTCGTCTAAGTCGGGCCGTATGCCATGGATCTCCATGTCGAAGCGGATGCAGCCGTTTTCGGCGTAGAAGATGTCCTTTGTTGGATTCATAGGCTTAATGCCGGCGCCTGGTGGCGAGAAGACGACGGGGTACTTGCCCGGTTGCTTGGGCAGCGTAAGGTAGCCGTACACGTACTGCCCCTTTTGGTAGGCCTGCAGCTTTACCAGGTAGCAGTCTACCTTGCTGCTCGAGTACGCAGGAACGGGCACCTTGGTTACCTCTATGGGGCATCGGGCGGCCTCCGCTTTTGCCTTTTCCCAAAAGGCAACGAAGTCGGAAGGAAGCTGCGTGTAGGGGAGGAGCTGGTCGGGCTGGAATCCAACCTTGATGTGGTGTGTATACACCTCGCCGTTGAGGATTACCTTAAGCTGGCAATCCTTAAAGCCCGGCTGATGCATGGTTCCCATCGATATTACCGCTTGTCCATTCTTTAGTACTGCAGTTCCTGTTCTTTCGGGGGGCATGAGCTCGGGACCAATGCTGTAGGAGACTTCGATGTCGCTCTTCTGGATGCCATACTCGTAGAGTGATACGGTAACCTTTGCCTCCTCGTTTAGCTGGTACAGCCATTGCGTATTGCTGGGAGTTGTTACCCATAAGACGTTGTCTTGGTAGGGATAGTTTTGCGCCGCGGTGGCTATAGCGGCAGCTAAATAGCAGATCAGTAGGAATGCTCTTCTCATGGTTGCTACGTTTTAGGTTAGGGGTGGCCTTCTTGTTGCCTCCGGCGTATCCGAAGGTGGCTGTCTTGTGACAGCGAAGATATAAACTTATCGATATGTTCTGCGAAAAGGATGCGCCTTGCACTCCGACACCTACCTCGCCTGGCGGCTATGGGGTTCTACCTTCGCCAGACGGGAGGACCGAACTTAAGGAGTGCCGCCAATCGGTAGCCGCATTACCGCAAAGATTGCTTACCTTTGCCGGCTAAGGCTGAAGTGCCACCAGAGGGCTGGTGGCGGGGATTCCCCTTTCGAACAACAAACAGAAACATGAATAGTAAGACAAAAGTGGAGCTGCTGCAGCTGTTGGCTGTGGCGGTGGTGGTTATTTTGCTCATCCTCTACCTGCTGCTGCAGGTGGGCAGGCATCAGCATATCACGGATGGTACACCTGCTGTAGGGATGGTTCTTGCCATTCGGTAGCGGCGATGCCGTGCCGTGCAGCCCCCTAGGCGATGCGGTTACTCGTTCTTGCCCTCATCATCAACTTCCTCTTCGAAGTCCTCTTCCTCGTCGTAGTCTTCGTCCTCCTCTTCGTCGTCGTAGTCTTCATCGTCGTCCTGCGGATTCCGTATCTCCTCGAGCTGAAACCGATGCTCCTCCAGCAGCTCGTCCTTTTCCTCGTCGGTAAGCACATCCATAATCTTGCCCACGCAGGTGTTTAGCTGGGCAACAAGCTCCACCATTTCGGGGTTAGACTCTACCATCTCCTGATTATCCCTCATGAAATCGACGATCCGCATGTACATGCATATCTGGTTGATTTCTTCATCGCTAAGGCTCATGCTCATGGCTACGTGTTTTGGACATAATTATAGGGTATTTGGGCGAAACATTCAAGGCCTCAGCGCAGCTTTTGGTGCCGATTGCTCGCTGTCGTAGCCCTCTTGCCTAGGCGGGAGGATAGCGTGCTGCTATTGGGCGTTTATCTTTTAGAATTTTGGGCGCGCGCGACGGCAATGAACCCCTCGTCCTTGCCCAGCGGAGCCTATTGCTTCCGCAGAAGCCGCTTCGCCAATTGCCTCGGTAGAATGTGCAGCGCAGAAGGTGTGCTGCCAAATGCCTCGGTAGAATTAGCAGCGCAGAAGCAACCGCGAGAATTCCTTCGGCATCATGTGCGCTGAAGAAGCCAGCTTGACTTTAGACGCGATAAGCTGTGCGCTGCATATTCTTGCTCACCAAATGGTGCGGCTTCATCTGCAATGCAGTAGCTACCAAGAAAATATTTGGGTGAGATTGTGCAGCGCAGAAGGTATGCTGCCAAAAGCCGCTATGCCTTGCGCAGCGCAGAAGGAGTTGCGGTAAAAGCAGCGGTGGATTGTGCAGCGCAGATGGCATGTAGGCGGGAGACGGCAAAAAATGTGCGCTGCACAAGGCATCTGCCCGAAAAAGTTGTAAATTAAGCGCGTAAACCTACCTTAAAACCTTCGGACCATGAAGCAGATTCAGCCATTAAGCCTTGCTCGGCTCCACGTTAAGGAGCGGAGCGCCTTTGCCGCCATCATCCTGGAGATCGTGGGGGAGCTGCAGGGGCAGAACCTCATCCCAGCGCTGCTGGTGGAGAGCCTTCGGGGCGCCATTAGCGTGCACAGCAACGCTACGCTGGGCAAGAGCAGCAAGTTGCTCACCGAGGCGGCGCGGCAGCTCGACCGGGAACGCGACGATACGATACGGGCCATCAAGGGGCTGATACGGGTGGCTCGCTACCGCCACGACGAGGCCCGCCGATGGGCGGGTATTCGGCTCGAGGAGGCCGTGCGCCACCGGGGCTGGGAGATGCAGGACGAGTCGCTTGCGGCTGAGACCAACTCCATTGTACAGTTGCTAAACGACATCAAGGAGCGCCCCGAGCTCGGCCAAGCCGTAGACCTGCTCGATGGACGCGACCTGGTAGACCACCTTGCCGCCCTCAACCTCCGCTTCGAGGAGAACGAGCAGCTCCGCCGCGAGTATACCCTAGCACACCCTGTTTTGAGCTCCGAGGCCAACGCGTCGCTCAACCACGCCCTGGCTAGGGTGCTGGACTTTGTGAACGCCGTTGCGGGCACCTCGCCCGAGATCGACAGCGCCATTGGCCTCATCAACGGGCACAGCAAGTCCTTCGCCGAGCTGCTTAAGGCCCGCGAAACCCGCAAGAAGAACCGCCAGAAGCGTCAGGAAGAACAGGAGGGTAGCGGCGAGGCCGAGGAGCCCGAGACGGCAGGGGAGGAGGAGTAGGCCGTAGCGGTGTAGGCTAAGCTTGAATTCAAAAGGACAAACGCCCAATAGCAGCACGTTATCCCCTCCACGGGAGGGGTAGGGGTGGGTTAAGAACGCGAGTGAAGCGAGAAATATTGATTTAAAAACGAGCCAACCCACCCCCTTCCCCCTCCAAGGAGGGGATAGCCAGTTTCAATCATGCACTACTGCTAGAGCACTAATTTTTATTACCTTGACGGCTATGGGTAGGAGCGTCAGCCGAACAGGGGAGTAGACTAGCGCCGCCCCGCAAAAGGCAAGGGCCTCCTGCTTGCGCAAAAGGCCCTTGGGTCTGTACTTATCAAAATTACTGGTCAATTACTATTTCTGCTTGTGGAAGCGCTTCCGGAAGCGGATCTGCATGTCGATAACCAGCGTGTAGGTTACCGGAACGATGATCAGCGTGAGGAAGGTGGCAAACGATAGCCCAAAGATGATGGACCACGAGATGGGCTTCCACATCGAAACGATATCGCCGCCGAAGTAGATGTTCGGGTCGAAGTGGGTAATCATCCCCACAAAGTCGATGTTGATGCCGATGGCCATGGGCACCAGCCCCAGTATGGTACATATGGCGGTAAGGATTACCGGACGGAGGCGGGTTTTTCCGGCCTCCTCCACGCACTCGCGGGCAACATCGCGGGGAAGCTCGAACGGCGACTCGAGCCCCAGCTCGTGGGTTTTGCGCAGCTTCAGCAGCTCGATATAGTCGATCATCACAATCCCGTTCTTCACCACAATACCGGCCAGCGAAACGATGCCGATCCCCGTCATGATGACGATGAAGTCCATCTTGAACGTGGCCAGCCCGCCAATCACCCCGATGAAGGAGAAGATAACGGTGGACATGATGATGAACGGCAGCAGCGTGGAGTTAAACTCGGTTACCATGATGATGTAGATGAGCGCGCAGGCCACCAGCAGCGCCCAGGCCAGGAAGCTCATCGACTCGGCCTGCTCCTCCTGCTCGCCGGTTTGGGCGATGGTGTAGCCCTCGGGCAGCTTAAAGTTGGGCAGGATGGTGCGCAGCTGGTCGTTGATGGCGTTGGCGTTGTAGCCCTCAATCACGTTGCTCCAAACGGTAATCACGCGCTTGCGGTCGAGGCGGTTCACCGACATGTAGGTATTGTCGTTCTCGAACGTGGCCACGGACGAGAGGGGAATCATCAGCACCTTGTTGTTGTCGTGCACGGCAATCTTCTGGTTGAGCAGCGACGAGAGGTTGTAGCGGTACTTATCCATCAGGCGTATCTGGATGGGGTAGTCATCCTCGCCCACCTTCATCTTCGATGCCTCCTTGCCGTAGAGCGCGGTGCGGATGGCCATGGCCACCTGCCCGGTGGAGAGGCCAAAGCGGCGGGCCTTGTCCCTGTCGATCTTCACCAGCAGTTCGGGCTTGCCGATGTCGATGTTCATCTTCAGCCCCTCGATACCCTCTAGGCGCTTGGAGTTGACAAACCCGATGAGCGAGTCGGAGAGCGATATCAGGCGGTTGAAGTCCTCGCCAGCAATCTCGATGTTGATGGGGTGCCCCACGGGTGGCCCGTTCGACTCCTTCTCCACGCTAACGATGATGCCGGGGTATTTTCCCACCAGGTTGTTGGCTATTTGGCGCTGGAGCTTTCGGGTGTCAACCCCATTTCTGTCGATATACTTAACGAACGATACGGTAATCATCCCCTTGTTGGGCTGCTCGGTACCCACAAATTCGTTGTCGCGGACCACCTTGCCCACGGTGGTAAGCATCGACTCCACCACCTGCTTGTTCGGCTTCAGGATGCTGTCTAGGTCGCTCTCGATGCGCTTTAGGGCCGTGTTGGTGGCCGATACATCGGAACCCGCAGGCAGTTCGGCAATAATCGAGAGGTAGTTGGGGTCGCTCTCGGGGAAGAACAGCACGTTGGGCTGTCGGATGCCAAATAGAATGAGGGCGAAGAAGAATAGCCCAATGGTGGCTAGGAAGAATTTGCGAGGGTGCTTGCCCTTTAGCGCAAAGCTAATGGCGCGCTTGTAGCCGTTCTCCAGCTTATCTAGCCCTTCGGACATAAACCACTTTTGCAACTTATGGAAGACGTAGATGTTAAGCAGCATGACGATGGCAATAATCACGATGATGTTGGCGATGGTGTACCAGCCAACCACGTAGAAGAGCACCGAAACGCCCAGCATAATTAGCGCTCGCTTAAGGATGGCCTTTCGCTTGGCCGTAAAGTCTTCGTACTTGTCGAGCCTGATGTAGGTAGCGGCAAATACGGGAACAATTACCAGCGCAACGAATAGCGAGGCGGTCATAACGATAATCAGCGTGATGGGGAGCTGCTTCATGAACTCGCCCATAATACCCTGCCAGAACATGAGCGGAAGGAATGCCGCCAGCGTGGTCATGGTGGTGGTGATAACCGGTATGGCAATCTCTCCGGTAGCCTTCTTGGCTGCCTCGAAGGGCTTGTAGCCGTTGTCCACAAATCGGTAGATGTTTTCGACCACCACAATGGAGTCGTCCACCAGCATACCTAGGGCAAGGATGAGCGAGAAGAGCGTCATCATGTTAATGGTGAAGCCTAGGAACTTCATCGTGGCAAAGGTGATGAGGATGGAGAGCGGAATGGCGCTGGCCACAAACATGGCGTTGCGCGTACCCAGGAAGTAGTAGAGCACCAGCAGCACCAGAATAATACCCAGCAGCATGTTGTTCTGTAGATCCTCAATCTGCATCTTAATGGCGTCGCTCTGGTCGTTGGTAAGGGTAACCACCAGATTTTGGGGAATCATGTTGTTCTGCTGTGCCTTCTTTAGTTCCGCGTTGATGTGGTCTACTGCTTCGAGCAGGTTCTGCCCGCTCTTCTTTACCACCTGAATGGAGAGCACGGGGTTGTGGTTTAGGCGGGCAATGGTTTTTGCCTCGGCGAAGCCATCCTTAACCTCGGCCACGTCCTTCAGGTAAACGCTCTTGTTGTTGTCGCGCTTAACAATGATATTCTCGATGTCGGCAATAGACTTAAACTCGCCATCGATGCGTACCGAGCGCTGCGTTGCGCCCAACTTGATCTCGCCACCCGATACCGAAAGGTTTTCGCCAGCAATGGCTCCCTCGATATCGTTAAACGAAAGGTTGTACGACTCAAGCTTGGCCAGGTCGACGTTAACCTTAATCTCTCGATCTTCGATACCTTGAATGTTTGCCTTCGAGATCTGGGGTAGCGCCTCAAACTGGTCTTGCAGGTAGTCGGCGTATTTCTTCAGCTCCTCGAGGCTAAAGTCGCCCGAGAGGTTGACGTTGATGATCGGAATCTCCGAGAAGTCGATGTCGTTAACCACGGGGTCCTGATCGAGGTCGTTGGGCAGGTCGCTCTTGGCCCTATCAACGGCGTCTTTTACGTTCTGCTTGGCGTCCTTCAGGTCGACGTTGGTGTTAAATTCCACAATCACCATCGATACATCCTGGTAGGAGGTGGAGGTTAGCTTCTTTACCCCCTTTACTGATTCAATTTCCTTCTCCAGATGGCGGGTAATCAGGTTCTCGATATCCACGGGCGAGTTTCCTGGGTAGATGGTTTGCACCATGATGGTGGGAACCGTTATCTCGGGGAAAAGCTCCTTGGGAAGGTTGGTGTAGGTGAAGATTCCGAACACCGATATCATAATCGTTGCCAGGAATACCGTTATCTTGTTTTTCAGAGCCCAGTTGGTTGGACCGAAGCTCCGCTTTATTTCTCGTTCAATGTGTTCAGACATGATGCTGCCGTTATATTATTTTACACTTAGCGGGCTACCCGAGCTTACCTGGTTAAATCCGGCAATGATAACCTTGTCGCCAGTCTTAAGACCGCTTGTTATGGTAGAGTTATCCTGATAGGTTAAGCCAGCCTTGACGTACACCTTCTTGGCAACAGGTCCCTTAGGTGTATCCTGCGCAACAAATAGGAACTGACCCTTTTCGTCGTTCTTTACGATGAGTGATGGCACCACAAATGCTTTAGGGTCGCTAAAGTCCTTAAGGATTAGCGTTGCCATTTGGTTGGGGAGTATCTTCGTTCCGTTGTTGGCAATGCTGTAGGTTACCTCTATGGGGAATGTGCGGCTTTGCATGTCCACCACGTTACCAACGCGGGTTACGGGCAGCTTCAGCTTAAGGTCGGGGTTAGATGGGAACTGCACATCCACCATTTGCCCCTTCTTGATGGTGCCGATGAAGCTCTCGGAGGCCTCAGCCTTAATCTTGATGGCCGATGGGTTAACCAGGTGCAGAACGGGTTGACCAGGCATGGCCAGCTCGCCTTCCTTCTGGTAGATGTCGTCTACCACGCCACTGAAGGCTGCCTTTACGGTAGACATGCTGAGCTGCGACCTGAGGGTGGCCAGCTTACGCTCGAGCGCCTCCTTGTTGTTCTTGGCCTGGAGGTACTGTATTTCCGATCCCACCTTCTGATCCCATAGCGCCTTCTGCTTTTCGTAGATATCCTTTGCTAGGCTAAGCTGGTTCTTCACCTCCATGATGGAGTTATCCATAATCTCGGTGGTAAGCCTAATCAGAGGTGTTCCAGCACTCACGTGCTGCCCCTTCTTTACTAGGATGCGCTTAATTTGTCCCGATGCTTCGGGGCTAACCATTGCGTCGTTTTCGGCTTCAACCGTTGCGCTAAGCTCTAGGTAGTGGTCGAAGTTTTGGGGGTTAACCATTTTTACCTCTACGGGGATAAGCCCACCCGCTTGCTTGGTACCCATGGTGGCGAGCTGCTTTTCGAGCTCCGTAATCTTCTTGTCAATCTCGAACGATTGGGTCTTTAAGTCGGATATCTCCTTACGGATCGATTCGGCAGTTGGCTTGCCAGAGCATCCTGCTAGAACGATGCTAAGGGCTATTGCTGTAATGAAACCTGTTTTCATGTTTCGTGTGATGTTTTTTATTTCTATAGATTGCTGGTTACCTTATCCAAGCGGATTTTTGCCTTCAGTAGGTCGAACTCTACGCTGTAGAGGTTGCTTACCGTTTGCAGCAGCTTGTCGTTGGCCTGCGTTAGGTCCATGCTCGATGCCATACCGTTGTTGTACTTAATGGTGACATCCTTAAATACCTTTTGCGCTAGGCTTTGGCTGCTCTTGCTGTTGAGGTACTTCTCCCAAGCGGTGTTAAAGTCTTCTCGGGCCTGCTGGTACTCCATGGTAAGCGCGCGGGCTGCCTGCTCGCGTGCATTCTCGGCCTTGTTCATCTTCAGCCGTGCCTGCTGAACCTTAGAGTAGCGCTGCCCGCTGCTGAAGATGGGGATGGTAACGCTTAAACCAAGCATCTGCTGCGGATTGAAGGAGAATACGGTCGATTTAAAATCCTTGTAGTACTGGTAGAAACCAGCTACCGTGGGTAGGTAATTAACCTGCTCGAGGTTATACAGCAGCTTGGTGGATTTTATGTTGGTAAGCGCCATTCGGTAGTCGATGTTGCTATCTAAAACGAAGGGCGTTTGAATAACTTTCTCACGATTGATGCCGCGCACGATGTCCTCGAGCTTATCCGAAAGCTCTATGCTGGTTTCGAGTTCGAGTCCGATCTGGAAGTTGAGCAGGCGACGCGCTACCTTCTCCTGATTAAGGATGCTTTCGAGCGAGAGCTTGAGGTCGTTGACCGAGAGGCGGAGCTGATCGACATCGGTTTCCTCGGCAAATCCCTTGTCGAGCATCTTCTGCGAGTCGTCGAGCAGCTTATTCAGGTTTCCTAGGTTTCCCTTAAGCACCTCGGCAGTTTGGTTGGTAAGCAGTATAAGGTAGTACGACTGAGCAACTGCGCTGCGTACGTCAATTTGCGTTTTCTCTAGGCTCTGCTGTACGATCTCCCTGTAGGTTTTCGAGGCCTTTAACCCCACGATGTACGATCCGCTAAATATGAGCTGAGACACCGTTGCGGTGAGGTTCGATGTGGTTCGCTGCATTATGGGAATCTCTTCGCCGTTAGGTCCCATCGGAAGTGTTGCTATGGAGCCGGGGTTGTAAGTAAAGTTGTACTTGGCGTCGGCTTGAGGTAGCCCTGTGGCCGTGGTCTCCCAAATCTTCTTTTGGGCCGCCTCTAAATCGTAGTTGGCATCCTTTATCGTAAGGGAGTTCTGCATGGCAGCATCTTGGGCCTGAGCGAGGGTTAGCACCTTCTTCTCCGCACCGTTATCTGCCGCAAGAGCACCCCCTGCTACGAGCATTAGCGCCAATGTGAGTACTACGGTTACCTGTTTCATGCTTGTTGTAAGAGGTTTATTTTAAAATTTACTGACTTTCTTAGATGCACTAAGCCTTGTGGGGTGCACATTCCCTTTAGCTGGTAGTAGAGGATGTGGTCGATGTCCGTTTCGCCCTTTATGAGCGGGATAAACCTGAAGTGCGAGAAGAAGAGGTTTTCCATGCCAAAGAGGAAGGATTTGCAAGCTAGGTTTACGTCGAGATCGCTTTCGAGGTAGCCCATGCTGACACCCTTGCTTAGGTTGAACTCAAGAAACTCCTGCAGCTCGTCCTTTCGCTTGGCGATGACGTTCTGTAGGCAGTCCTGGTAGCGGGGGGATACCTCGCGCTCAAACTTCTTATGGTAGTAGAGCGAACTGTTGTAGATCGATTTAGTTACCTGCACCATTAGTTCGATAGGATTAAGCCCCCTTTGGGTAAGGCTATGAATCTCTCGTTGCTGCCGAATGGCGAGGTGGTCTAAAAAGCTTTCTATCATCTCCTGCTTGCTCTCGAAGTAGTTGTATAGGGTCTTTTTGGTTACTCCAATCTTTTCGGCAATCATGTCGACGGTTAAGCTGCTGATGCCATTCGCCAAGAACACTTCCGAAATTTTACTGGTGTAGTAGAATCTTCTCGATTTCATCTTGCGTTATATCTGTTTGCAGTTTGGTTGGAACAGGATGGCGGCTGGTGGGGTGTAAGGTTCCTTAGCGCCTCGCTATTCTTCTTTCATCGATCAGTTGTGAAATTAGCCGTAAGTTAAGCTGTTCCAAAAGCATTCGCCATGGCTGCAATGTCAAAGTAGGTAAAGAACGCCATCACGATGGGCTATGCTTTATGGACTGTTACGTTAAGACGATAGTACTTCTGATCGATACAAAAATCGACATTGTGATTGATAAGCTGAAGGGATTTTCGACGAGAGGAGGAAACGGTCGGACGAATGGTTTGATTTTGGGGATGAGGCAGCCTCTGTGCTAACGTCGTTTAGACGATAAAAAAAGCGTAGGCAATTGCCTACGCTTTACAATGGTATTTATTAGGAGTATTTTCGGGTGTTACTGTCCAATACTTACTCCTCCGAAATGGCATAATGCTAGTAGTTCTCCGTTATAGCAGAGCTCGTTCTTCTTAACCAATCCTTTTACGCGATACTTAAGGAATGTATCGGCAATGCTTTGCCCGCAACTCCCCATTACATTCCAAACAATCTGAGATGCTGGGGTAAAGTCTTCTGTACAATCAGAAAGGATGTAGCTGTCGTAGTAGCTTTCGTCAACTTCAACAATCTTACCTTGGCTAAGGATGCGAACCAGCTTGTCGGATTGCGAAGATTTGATCCATTCCTGCTTATACTCTGCTTTCTTCTTGCTGTCGATAGGAGCAATGCTTTCAAGAAGCATCGATATGGTGTTGGAACTGCATTCGGCGAGCTTAATTGGCGTGTAGCCATGCTGATTTACCGTATTGGTAATGGCTGCTTCGTAAAGATTTTCTTCGGGTAGCAATGTGCATGCAAGGTATAGCAGCATTTTTTCCTGAATGTTGTTTCCGTGCCAGATTACAACCCTATCGTAACTGCCAAAATTGAAAGAATTAATGGAGCCTATCCCGATATGCGATTGGCAGAATCTTGTGTCAGAATCAGCATTCCGTTCAATATGAATGTTCTTGAGATAGCTAACCCTGTTCGAATTCCCCTGCTTTGTTTCCAACGCTGTTATGGGGCCAATTGACAGGTCGTCTCTAAAACAAAATACTACATCTGTTGAGTTTTGCCTTTCTTTCTTAAAGAAGGTTCTCAGCCTGCTTAACGCAGAATCCCCAAATACTACATGAACTGTTTTCATCCCTTTAAAGCTTAAGTCATTTTGTAGCATTGGCATCAAGATGCCTGCGCTACGTGATTCAAATAGAAGAAAGAGTTGCGGTCTATAATGCTTGCAGTACTCCACACACACAACTGTACCGTAAGCTTCAGCCTTTTGACTGCTGCAAATAAGTAAAAAATATTTTTTAAAATGCAATATTGTTAGATAATTATGTGCTTTAAACGGGTAAAACTGCTTAATAACATTGTTTCGTAGCGAAAATTAGTAAGTATGGGAGGTTCTGGGGCTCAGAAAAGCCTTCTTTAGGCGTTAGCTGCTTTCTGAAAAGTGAGTGTGTGGCTGGGAGTGCTGTCGGGTTTTGTTAGGCTCTGAGTGCTTACTGCGGTTGTATATGTTAGGACAACAAAAAAGGCAGAATTAACATCCTGCCTTTAGTTCTATCAGAGGGTTTCTTTTTACTTCAAGTTCCCCTGTTCTGCCTGATTAATCATGTTTTTGTTAGCCGTGATGTAGATTTCTACGCGGCGGTTCTTTGCACGGCCTTCGGCAGTTGAGTTATCGGCAACAGGCTCGTCCCATGCCTTACCCATGGTGGTCATACGGCTCATTGCAACGCCTTGTCCATTAAGGAAAGAGGCTACTGCATTTGCACGGTTCATCGAAAGGCTTTCGTTAACCTGACGGCTACCAGTATTATCTGTATGTCCGTAAATGGTAACGTCGGTTTCTGGAGTACTCTTTAGAGAGTTGGCAAAGTTGGTAAGAGCAGTCTTAGAGTTGCTGCTCAATGCGCTCTTCCCGGTTGCAAACAGAATACCGCTATCGAAGGTAACCTTGATGGCGTCGAGGTTGTTGGCATCTTTTACCGATTCAACCTGTGCACCTTGGATCTTTTCGAGTTCTGCCTTTTGCTTATCCATCTTGCGACCGATAAGTACGCCTGCGCCTGCACCAACAGCTCCACCTACGGCAGCACCAATGGCAGCACCTTTCCCATGTCCCGCTAGAGCACCAATACCTGCTCCAATTAGTGCACCACCTGCACCACCAATTAGTCCACCTTTAGTTGTATTGCTAGTACCTGCACAGCTGCTCAGTAGAATTGCGCCGCTTAAGAACATTGCGGCTAGTACGTTGAAATTTTTCATGTGTTGTTATTTTAGTTTGTTGTTAATAATCAATCTTTCAGATCAATTTTGAATAATGGGAGCCATTGAAGTTGTACTTAATGCAAAGATACCTAATCTCTGAAATGCTTTTGGGCTAATCTTGTTAATATTTGCTTTGTATATCTCTAACCCCTTTCACTTTTACGTGGTTAATGGATGCTGGTATTTGCTCTGAATTGGATGTGCTGTTATGTTTGAATCTTAACTAAATAGTAGCATTTTTCGCTTTTTTACATACAAAGTTATTATTCAATGTCATTCTAGTAGATGTTTGCGCAAGAATATGATCGTAAAAACGGAAATCTTATATTTTTCAGTTATTACAACGGGTAGATCTAACGCTTACATTGTCCATTTCCACAATTACAATGATATATTCCAACGGTTACAATGAGGTGTCTCATCAATTACATTGGCTAGTTCGATGATTACAATGCATGGTTCCAACGGCTGCATTGGCCAATTCGACGACTACAATGAGCGGGTTTGAAGCTACAATGACAGAATACATGGAATAAAGTAAGAGGTACTGCTAAATGTGCTGGGCGGAATTGCATTTTGAAGGCATAATCTGAAACCTAGATTCCTGTTTCAAGAGGTTCTTACTAGATAATTGCGATTTTGGGGGATGAACTTACTTCTTTTTTAGTCTATTTGTAAGGGCTAAGAGAGGTAGAAAATCTTTGGCACGAAATAACTCGTTCGGTTGCGGTGGAATCTTCCTGTTTCAAGGACTGTTTCTCGTCCTTTTATCGGGTTTGCGCTGATTAGTGTTGCAGTAGCTCTGTGTGCGAGCAGCTCGTGATGTGCTTTATCGAACATTACCGGAACCAATAGGAGCTTAGCGTGGCTAATTACTACCAGTTTGGCATGTTCCGTTGTCGGAATATTGGGTTGTCGGTTAGCACTCTCCGCTACGTCATGGTGTTTACGTGGTAATGTTTTATTTACTAAGAAGTTCGTTTGTCGTTGGTGGAGCATTCTTCCAGTAAACGTCCTATTCTAGCTGGCGTAATTTTTAAAAGCGAAATCCCGAACTAGTTACTTATCGTTCTCGATGTTGTTGTTTTTTGTTATTTTTGAAGCCTTAAGTGTTTTTAGTTTTAATTATTGGCTGTGTTTTTCTTGGAGTTTTTCCTTTGATTTAGTGCTGTTGGATTATTATCGTCAAACTAGATAATATTCTAAATATTTTTCTGTGGCATCTACTTATTATTTAGATGTTGTTAGTGATATTATAATAATAGAATTGGTTATGATAGGATGTAAAGTAGCAATTATAGATGATAATGCTGCTGCCATTGGTGCTTTACAAATGGCGTTGGGACGGAAGGGTTTTGTGGAAGTTGTTGGATATGCTGCGCTGTACGAGCAAGCAAAGAAGTTGGTGTTAGACTCGAGGCCAGATTTACTCTTTTTGGATATGGAGCTTCCTTGCTATAGCGGTATTCATCTGTTCGAAGAGCTTCGTTCGTTGGTTACTTGGCCTATGCAGGTTGTTTTCTATACCGCTTATGATAAGTATGTGATTGATGCGCTAAGGGTATCGGCTTTTGATGTGCTCTTAAAGCCTTTCTCTCTTGATGAATTGGACAAGATACTTGACCGATTCCAAGAAAGTAGAAAGGATCATGTTATCACGTCTCTTTCTGGTGCCGAATCGCCTTTGCCTAGTCCATCTTTTCTTGTTTCTACGGTGTATGGTTTTAAGGTTTTGTTTGCAAACCAGATAGGGGCCTTTACTTATAATAGGGTAAGGAGGCAATGGCTAATCCTTCATGTTGATAGTAGCGAATTGTATCTTAAAAGGAGTACTACCGCGAAGGAAATTTTAAGCTATTCTTCTTGCTTTGTGCAAATTAACCAGCAAACAATAATCAACGTTAATTGTCTTGCCCTAATAAAGGATATGCATTGTGTAATGCTACCTCCGTTCGATCGCCTAGATGATCTGAAAATTAGCAGGAAGTACTTTGGTCTGTTGGCCGAGGTTTTTCAGTTTGTTTAAATTCACACCTCTTAATTTGATGTTTTTGGGCAGTTGCCTCTTGATTACTTTTAATAAAAACGCCACCACGAATTACTCATGGTGGCGTTTCTTTATTTAATTATTGCGTTCTATTGCTTAATCAATGCTACTTGTTCTGGTTGTTGATTAGTGCAATAAGCGCATCTTTTTCCTTCGTTACTAGTTCAAACTCTGTTTGCATATCTGCAACTTCAGTGGTAATGCTTGTTATACTTTTGCGGAGGTCTGAAATAGTAAAATAGTAAAAGTTATTGTTGTCATTATAACCGGACTTCCTAAATGTATCAAGACTAACTTTCGCTCCTGCTAGATTGGCTTGTGTGGCTGCAACAGACTTCTCTGCATTAGCAATCTGAGCGTCTATACTAGTAATCCCGTTGTATAAACTGGTGTAGCCCGATAGATTCGAAGTAAGCAAAGATATGTATTTGCTTATAGAATTGGATTCATTATTCTTTGCACTATGAACTATTGTTGCCTGTTGCAGATTGTAGCTTAGCTCGTTACTGGTTGCACTGTAACTATTCATTGCATTTGAAATGCTAGTCTTTAGAATTTTCCAAGCATCTAATTCTGCTGCGGGAGGATTGGCCGATACTTTACTATTGACAAATGAGGCAATGGTGTTAAGTTGATTAATTAGGCCAATTCGGAGGTTCCAGTTCCCATTTTCATTATACCAATTTGAGGGAATACATCCTACGAAGGTATATGTCTTTAAATCTGATGACAGGAAGTTGAATTTCTTATCGAGATTGTTACTAAAATAGGTATTAAACTCTCCCGAAATAGCATTAGGTATGGAAATTTCAGCCTTGTAGTCGCATTTAGTATATAACAGGTTGTATGCTGTGCTATATGTTGTATATGCCTCTCTGCGATTGTTTTCAAGTATGTTCGCTTTAATTGTATTGGTTGCTATTTCTGCATTAAGTGCGTCAATTTTAGCTTTAAGGGCGTTTTTTTGTTCTTCCGCAGGTACCGTCTTAAGTGCTTTTAACGAGTTTAGTTGTTCTATGCTATTATCCAAAGTGTTTTGCCAAACTTTGATATTGTCATTTAAGCTATTTGCAATGCCTGCGGTATCTTTAGCCATTGTAAAGACTAACAAGAGGTTTTTACCAGTCAGATCCGACTGCTTTTGGCTGATGTTATATGAAAGGGTGTTGAGCCTATCCTTTAGGCCAAATAGTTTAGACTGATATTGCAGAGGAATATCGTTCTTTGTAAGTAGTTCAAGATTGGCAAGAGCTTGCTGATAGACCCTTTGTGCGTTTACTAAGTCTGTTTGGGCCCATGCTAACTTAATTTCGTCTTGAGCCTTAAGTAGCTTAAGCTGTTCTTCAAAAACAGCCTTGTCTTGTGCATTTTTTGTATCAGCAATCTTGTTTCGTAAATCTTGAGCCTTTACGTTAGCCTCCATCTGCATGGTTCTGGCATTTTCGGTAGCAGTTTGTGCTTCCTTAAGCTTTAACTCAGCAGCCTTGAGAGTTGTTTGCGCTTTAATAAAGTCAACTCTTGAAGTATAGACATCATCTATACCTTTTCCTTCTGGCATCTCTACGCAGCTGGTTGCCGTTACAGTTAGCATGGCTGCTGCAATAATATATAAATGTCTTCTTTTCATTTTGTTAATGTTGATGTTGCTTAAAATCTAACGCCTAACTTAAGCATAGGCATTTGAAATACTCTGAACTCGTGATTAGTTGCAGTAAACTTGTCGTAACCTGTTGGCTTAATAATTACGGCGCTGTAGGTGTAGGCAAATGGCTGTACCTCTAATCCAAGGGTTAGCCCTTGTGTAAGGGAGTAGTCGAAGCCCATTACCAAAGCACCTGAAGCTGCCCATGCATAACCTGAGCGCGATGAGGCTGTGGTTGCCTCAATGGGATCACCGTCTTTATCTACCTCTCCTGTATAGGGGCGGTCTGTAGCAATGGTTGCTAAAGCACCACTCCCAGCAATACCTAAGTAAGGGAAAAGGCGAGGGTTGTGAGTTGTAAACCAGTAGTTAGTACCAAGTTGAAGGAGGTAGTTGTTAGAGTAAACGCCATCCACCCATTTGTATGCAGGAATAGGCATGTCAGGAACGCTTAAATCTCCTTCGCCGTAGTTTACCTTTGGGGTGTGGGTGATGTTCATACTTGCCAACATGTTTACTTCTACTTTGTTGGTTAGAAAGTAGTGCCCTTGCATACCTACCATGTTAACCATCGAGTTGTCGTTTATGCTACCTAATCGAAGATAGGTAGCAGGCGAACCCGATTGGCTGCTGCTGCTAGGAAGCCCAACCGATGTAGTGTTGTAGGCTGATAGCAGGTATGATGTATTTTCGTTAATAAATTGGCCCTTGCCAAACACTAGCGAGAACTGGCAGTCGCCTTTCTTAGGTGCGAATCCTTCAGTTGTGCTCAGTGTTGCTTGTGCAAAAAGGCTAGTTGTTAGGAGGCAGAGTACTACCATCCCAGTTGCTTTTTGTAGTGTCATAATTACAACTATTTATTATTATAGTCGTTAATAAGCTTTACCAACTCATCTTTTTGCTTGGTTAAAGCATCAAACTTATCCTTTAGATTCTTAAGGTTGTTTTCTAGATTGGTGATGTCTAGTTGCATATTAGCTTTTTGGTTACTATAGTTACTCCAAGGGTCGTTTTGGTTTCTGCTATAGTCTTTTTGCCATGCTGCTAGATCTGCATTGGCCTCGTTTAATTCAACCTGAAGATCGGATACGTTTTTGGTGGCATTCTTAATATTATTCTCTAGGCTTGAGAAAAGATTCGTTAATAGATTATTGAAGGTGTTTTTTTGTCCTACAAGGTTGGATATGTAACTTGTTAGTGATTGTTTTTGTAGGTTTTTTGTGTCAATGTCATTTGTGAGGTCTATTCTTGCATCATTTAGATCTTTGAGCGTTTTTGTGTTCAACTCGTAGATTTTGTTGACATTACTTGCTAAAGTTGCCCAATCATCGCTTTGTGTTTTCTTGCTATCTGCAAAACTCTTTAGAGTTTGTAGGCGAATAATTAAATTGGTTAAACTTGCAGTTATGCTTAGCGAGGTAAGATCAGAACTGAATACACCGAGATAGCTAAATTGGTTCTTTATATCAGTTTTAATGCTAGATGGAATTGCAATAGTTGCATTGTAGTCTTGTTTCCCATTCCCGTTAATATCGAGATTAAAGTCAGATAAAGATTTTTGTGTGCCTAGATCTGCTAGTGTAATATTCAGCTTATCTAGTTGAGCATTGTAAGAATTCAAATCGGCGTTGATTGCAGTGAGCTTATTGTTTATTATAGTCTTTTGCTCATCAGCGTTTGCTTGATTCGTAGTCTTTAGCTGTTGTAGAGTGGCTAAGTCGCTCTGTGCTAGTTGTAAATTCTTTGTGCATTCGGCAACCCTATTTTTTAAAGCGTAGTCGTATAGTACAGCATCTTTTGCAACATAAAGGTTGAGTGCTAAGTTTTCACTTATAATACTATTTTCTGTAGAAGTTATCTGGTAAAGAACACTGGCAAGATTATTCTTGATATTGTCGAGTTTAGCCATGTATTCTTCAGGTATTGTTGTCGTCTTCAAAATGTTTAGTTCGAATAAAGCATTTTGATAGGCAATTTGTGCATTTGTTACCTGAGTTTGAAGGTTAAGTAAAGTTACCTGATTATTTGCTTGCATTTCTTTTAACTCTAGCTCAAATCTGGCTTTGTCTTGCTCGCTTTTTGCTTCATCAGCCGCATTTTGTAAATCTTTTGCTTTGGCATATGACTCCTGAAGTTTGGCGTTCGCTGCTTCGGTGGCTGCTTTTGCTTCAGTTAGTTTTGCTTCTGCAAGTTGCAGCGCTGTTTGTGCTTTTAAAAAGTCCACCTTGGCGCTTCTGATGTCTTGGATGCCTTTGGGTTCGTCGATTGAAACACATCCTACTAGGAATCCTCCCAATAGGACAAAACCTCCTAGGAGGTTTGCAAATCTCATTTTCATAGATTGTTGAATTTTTGTGATTGAATTGTCCCTTAAACCTTAAGTTACTTTAATTGAGACAAAGTTATTCATCTTAAACTCCTCTTAAAATGAGAGTCAAACGGATTAGGACTATACTATAGAGATGTGTGCATATGTTGCAAATAATATGTATATCCTGCCCAAATGGTGTTTTAGATAAAAGCATACTGAAAATGTATTTTGAGTGTTTCTGTAGATTGTATAAAAACAAGAAGCAGGACCATTAGCCCTGCTTCTCCCGTATATGCTGAAATTATTTTTTACATCAGCTGTGTAAGTAGCTTGCGCATCGAAACCTTTTCGTCCATGATGCCGCGAAGCGATGAGATAGGCACGCGCTCCTGCTTCATGGTGTCGCGGTAGCGGATGGTAACCATATTGTCTTCCAAGGTTTGGTGGTCGATGGTTACGCAGAAAGGAGTCCCAATGGCATCCTGACGGCGGTAGCGCTTGCCGATAGAGTCCTTTTCGTCATATTGGCACATGAAGTCGAACTTCAGCTCGTTGATAATTTCACGAGCTTTTTCGGGTAGGCCATCCTTCTTTACCAGCGGCATAACGGCCATCTTAATTGGAGCCAGTGCTGGAGGAATGCGCATTACCACGCGCTCGTCTACCGAGCCATCTTCTTTGGTAATCTTTTCTTCGTCGTAGGCGGTAGAAAGAACGGCAAGTACCATGCGGTCTACGCCAATGGAGGTTTCCACCACGTAGGGTACGTAGCTCTCGTTAGTTTCTGGGTCGAAGTAGCGGAGCTTCTTGCCCGAGAACTTCTCGTGGCTGCTCAGGTCGAAGTTGGTGCGCGAGTGAATACCTTCGAGCTCCTTAAAGCCGAATGGGAAGTCGAACTCGATGTCGGCAGCGGCGTTGGCGTAGTGGGCCAGCTTGTCGTGATCGTGGAAGCGGTACTTCTTATCACCTAGGCCAAGCGCCTTGTGCCACTTCAAGCGGAACTGCTTCCAGTGCTCGTACCACTCCATTTCACTTCCGGGGCGGATGAAGAACTGCATCTCCATCTGCTCGAACTCGCGCATGCGGAAGATGAACTGGCGGGCAACAATCTCGTTACGGAATGCCTTGCCGATTTGGGCGATACCGAATGGAAGCTTCATGCGGCCCGTCTTCTGCACGTTGAGGTAGTTGACGAAGATACCCTGAGCAGTTTCGGGGCGCAGGTAGATGACGTTGGCGTCCTCGCTCACCGAGCCCATTTGGGTGGAGAACATGAGGTTGAACTGGCGAACGTCGGTCCAGTTGCGGCTGCCCGAGATGGGGCAAACGATGTCGAGGTCGATGATGAGCTGGCGGAAAGCCTCCAGGTCGTTGGCGTTCATCACGTCGGCCAACTTGTGGCGAATTTCCTCTATCTTTTGGGTGTTCTCGAGCACGCGGGGGTTGGTGGTGCGGAACTGCTCCTCGTCGAACGATTCGCCGAAGCGCTTGCGGGCCTTCTCCACCTCCTTCTCGATCTTCTCCTCTATCTTGGCGATATGATCTTCAACCAGCACATCGGCGCGGTAGCGCTTCTTGGAGTCCTTGTTGTCGATTAGCGGGTCGTTGAACGCGCCCACGTGGCCTGATGCCTCCCAGATGCGGGGGTGCATGAAGATGGCAGAGTCGATGCCCACGATGTTCTCGTTGAGGCGAACCATGGCATCCCACCAGTAGCGCTTGATGTTGTTCTTGAGCTCTGCGCCCATCTGACCGTAATCGTAAACGGCTCCCAGCCCATCGTAAATCTCGCTCGATGGGAAGATAAACCCGTACTCCTTAGAGTGTGCAATTAGCTTTTTGAAGATATCCTCGTTCATGCTGCTCAATATTTTAAATGCATAGAACGCAAATGTAGCAAATTGTGGGGAAATAAGATTCAAGATTCAAGACACAAGACAACAGATATTAGACAATAGACAATAGATTTTAGAATTCTGGTGCTAGGCCTCGCGATTGAAAATAGAATATCGTAGTAGATAACTTTTCAAGGAGTTGCATTATGGAAAAAGGGAGAGAGGCGAAATACAAGTTCCGAGGATGAGAAATCATTAAGCCTAGCCTGTAAGGGTTAGGCGGGGATAGGCGAGGGGAGGGTGCTGTCAAGATTCAAGACACAAGACGTAAGATTGGTAGAACCATTGTGTTGAGTTTTGATACTCGAATCTTGTGCCTAGATTCCATACAGAGGCAGGTTCGCTACCGCATGTCCCCATATCTCAAATTGCCTATCTTGTAATTTAACACGTTTTTTGATATTGTTTATTACTTGTTCCTGTTGATACATAAAGGAGTCGTGTTTTTATTTTCAATCTTTGTAGGGTTATGTGCAGCAAAGTTGTACTAACTTTTGAATCGTATTTTGAATCGTAATGGGAATATCTGGCTAGGGGTATTCCAATTTTTTAAATCGAATAGGCTGTATGGTGAGGAGAACCAATGCTCGTATCACTAGGCGTTCGCTGTATGCTCTTGTGGCTATACTAAGTATTATTATTTCATCACCAAAGCAGGTGTTGGGGCAATGTCCTTTTGGTAGTGCTACAACCATAAGCTCCGCAACAACCGTAATTGGAAGTGGTGGCATTAAATCTCCCGATCAAGTTGTTATTACTCATGATGTGAGCCTAGGTACGGGGGATACTTTTTATATATCGGGAACACTAGAGCTAAGTGGTAATATTTCAACAGGGAAGAACTCCAATATATACGTTTGTAGTGGTGGGTTACTGGTTATTCGGGGAAATTTAGCCTTGGGTAATCAGGCAAATGTTGTTGTTCGAACGGGGGGAACCCTTATTGTATTAGGGAATGTTGATGGTGCGCAGGGGAACATAGATCTAGACAACGATGGTAAAATTGTTTTAGCAGGAACGGTTACCTTGAATGAGAATACATCGATGACGGGAAGTACAGGTGTAAGCTACATTTTTGATAGCAGCTTTGTTCCTAAGGTAGGCGCTGGTGGTACCGTCGGAAATTTCGACGACTTAATCCTTAACGATCCTGCTCTTCTCGATCTCTTCTCGCAGTACGCATGTCCTTCCAGCACGCCTTTTACGCTTACGGCAGCATTAAGCGGAGCGAACATTGTGCTAACGGCACCTTCGGGCTATGCTACCTACGACTTTTACGCAAAGATGCCCGGATCTCCCGACACGGTAGTTCCGCTATCTACAGGAGGCGTATCGCCAACGCTAAGTGTTGCAGCAAGTACCTACCTAGGAGCAAAGCAGTTTGTGGTTTACGCAAAGACGGGGACCTGCTTTCAGGCAGCAACGGCTCCCTGCATTCCTCCTGTTGCCACACTATCGCTTACAACGCCATCTCCCGATTGCAATGGGCCAATTGTTAAGCTCGATGTTGCCGGGGGGGCCACCGGTAGCAAGTACTCCTACTACATGGACGGCAGCAACTTCCTGTATCAGTCTAGCGCAAACTCCTTCGTGAAGGATAATATTGGCGCAGGTACCCACGCTTTTAAGGTTGACGTTGTTTCGGCTAACGGATGCAATGCTACTACAAATACGGTAAGCTACACCATGTCGGGGTCTACAACGCCTACCTGTAGTTGCGGCGGTAATGCATCGTACCAGTCTATTGACAACAGGGTGGAGAACTGGAGCGATGCCTCCACGTGGATGGTGCCCGATTGGCTAAGCCCCAAGGTGCCTGCGGGCATGGGAAGCCAACCCGTATACATAAAGGGTACGGTTACCTACACCGGGAATCTATCCATTAGCGGGGGGCACTTCATCGCCGATACGCTGATTGTGAAGGGCGACTTGACGGTTAACTCGTACAGCCTGAAGCTATGCCCGTCGAGCGTGCTTATCGTTCTTGGAAACTACAACGGTAACTCTGGTGGTGGAGGAAGTACCGACCTTCAGGGACGGGTTATTGTCGATGGGCTGATCAATAACTCCTACAGCAACACCGTTACCATTAGCAATGGGGGGCATCTTTACGGTGCAGGTGGGGCTACCAGCACCAACGGCATATCGGGTAGCGTTGAGACAAAGGACAACCTGCAGGCCAACGATCCATCGCTGTACGACTACTACATGCTGCTAAAGTGTGGAGGTTCGGGGGTGACGGGTGGTACTATTCTTCCTTCCGTAGGCGATCCGTTCTGCTTTACCGGCGCTGCCGTAAGCATTAACAGTACGCAGGCGGCAACACCTGCTGGTGCAACCTACAGCTGGCAGGGTAGCGTGGATAGCGGGAGCACCTGGTTTAACTACGGTGGTACATCTGCTGCTAATACGGTCTCGACCATGGACCTTACCGTTGCCGGAAGCCCCGTTGTTGCCACCATCCTTAAGCTGCGAAGGGTTGCTACCAGCGGAACATGCTCCGCATCCTCTAATACGATTACCGCCTACCGCCAGGCCCGAACCGGTGCCACCTACCATATTAGTAATGACGTGGCGAAGTAGGAGTGTGTAGTGAGGAACTGACTACCCTATAAGTAGCGTTGAGGCACCGTGTTGGTGCCTTTTCTGTTGGTACGCCATTGGGGATGGATGTACCGTGGTTCTGCTTTTTCATACCCTGTTAATATTCTTAATAGCTATTTATGTAAAGTGTAGTTCCCCGAAAAATGTTAATATTTGTCCTTTAGGTGGGGATGATATGGAAGAAGGGCGATGCAACCGCTCCTCTAGTATGCTATTCCCCTCCCGCTGGCTTTAAATATGCCTTAATATACATAAGACATTTACTTTTTACTATAGCTTTTAGGCCATGGGTAAGGGACATAAAACTTCTGCATTGCAGCAGCTGATGCTTGCTGCGCTTTTCATTCTGCTGCTAACCATTCCTAGAGTGGCATGGGGACAGTGCTCCTGTTCTGGGAGCACCTGGACAAACGCCACGGGGGTGACTGGCGATTGGATAAGTTCTTCTACTTGGGCAGGCAATCACGGTAGCCCAAACCCTTCTAACAATACCGAATCTATCTGTATTAGCGGAAATGTTGTGCTAAACAACGCCGCGGCAACCTTCCTCAGCAACTGGGGTGGTTCTATCACCGTGTGCGGGACCCTAGAGGTAAAGGGGGATATGACCGTTTTACCTAATCTTACGGTTTATGGAACGCTAAAGGTTGATGGGAATCTTACGGTTAATGGTGCTACATTCAATAATGCTACCGTTGCTGTAGGAAAGAACTTCGTTGCAAATAATGGGGGATCCGTAAACTTTAGTGGTAACGGTACCTCTACCTTATCTGTTGGGGGAAGTTTTACCTCCAACACATCAACGGTAATCAGCGGGTATAATATCGGAGTTAATGGTGATGTTACAGCCAATAGCAACGAGATAAAATTCTTAGGTAATGGGAGTAATACCTTAACGGTAGGCGGTAGCTTAACTTCCAATACCTCTACCCTTATAAGCGGCTATACCGCCGATATTGCAAAGGACTTGGTTTCAAGCAGCAACCCCGTTAACATAGGTACAGGGTCATCGGCATCTAAGGTAACGGTACATGGCAATCTGTCTACATCGAGCACGCCTATCAACGTGGGTGCTAGTGGCGAATTCCTCGTTCATGGCAACTGGGATGTAAAGAGCGGGTCGAATAGTACGATTACCGGAACCATGGCGGTAAAGGGTAGCCTTACCGCCGATCAGGGCGTTGACATCACCAATACCGGTAACCTGCTGATCTTTGGTGGGGCAAAGATCACGGGTGGTAGCGCGAATATCCAGGGAGACCTTCTGGTTGCTGGTAAATTGGATACACCTACCAACTATAACTCGGGTACAGGTGGCAATATCTACTCCTTTGATCCGACTAGCAAGATGGGGCAGAACGGGGCCAAAATTGGACCAGATGAGCTGAAGAAGAATGCTGATCTGTATAATCAATATACCCAGTACCAGGAGGCATTTGGTCTAGCGCCCCTGTCAGTAACGCTTACAGCATCGGTGGCCTCGCCTGTTTGTGCGGGCACCGAGGTAACCTTCACCGCCAAGTCGACCAAGGCCACCAGCTATACCTTCTACGTAAATGGGGCTGCCACTCCATCGCAGAGCGGCACCTCTAAAACATATGCCTATAAGCCTGCTAATGGCGACAAGGTGTCGGTGGTTGCCTCCGATGGTACCACTACCGCTAGCGCAACCTCCGAGGTCTATTCCGTTAATCCGCTACCTTCGTTTACTGGTTATACTTTCGATAAGCTTGCCGTATGTGCCGGGAGCGATGGCGCGGTGGTTATGAGCAGTTCTGAGAGCGGCATCAGCTACCAGTTATACGACGGTGTCGGAGCCGTAGGTATTTCTCAGACAGGTACGGGCAATGAGCTTACCATATCAATAGCAGCACCTGCTGCTACTGCTACATACCGTGTTGTTGCAACAAATCCGACTACGGGCTGTACGGCTTCGTTGCCCAACGCCTTTACCCTTGCGGTAAACACGCCACCATCGTTTATAGATAAAGCTACCTCTGCTATTTACCCTTTTACCGCTCCTGCCGTTTGTGCCGGAAGCGATGGCACGGTGGTTATGGGCGGCTCGGAGGCGGGTATCAGCTACCAGCTCTACAATGGAGCAACAGCGGTTGGTGCCCCATCGGTAGGAACGGGCTCTTCGGTATCGTTTACCATCCCTAGTCCTGCGGCTACTGCGAGTTACAACCTTGTCGCTACCAATCCGACTACGGGCTGTACGGCCTCGCTGGCTAGCGCCTTTGAGTTGAAGGTAAATCCGCTACCCTCGCTTACTGGTTATACCTTCGATAAGCTTGCCGTATGTGCCGGAAGCGATGGCAAGGTTACCATGAGCGCATCGGAGCTTAATACCAGCTACCAGCTGTACAAGGGAAGCGTGGCTGTTGGTGACGCTGTTTCAGGAACTGGTGCTGCCGTTACGTTTACGATACCAGCACCCTCGGCTACTGCAGCTTACTCGGTGAAGGCCACCAGTAGTACGGGATGCTCCGCCATCCTTGCCAATGCCTTTGAGCTAAAGGTTAATCCGCTACCCAACGTAGCTCTTACTTCGGATGCCGCTGGTGCGGTATGTGGCGGAAGTCCCGTTACCTTCGAGGCAACAGCAGGTATGAGCGCCTATACCTTTATGCTTGACAGCGGATCGATTACTCGCATCGACAATGCCGCTGTAAGCAGCTATACGGCCACCTCGCTTGCTGGCGATACCCGTGTATGGGTTGTTGCCACCGATGCTAAGGGATGTGTCGGAACGTCGAAGGCGTTGACTGTTGCGGTGTACCCTAATCCTACCGTATCGCTAAGTGTTGCTGGCGGCTCCACCGTTTGTGAGGGTGCTCCCGTGAAGCTTAGCGCCAGTGGGGCTGGCTCCAGCTACCTTGGGCTGCTATCAACCATAGCATCGTACGAGTTTTTGGTGAATGGAGCATCGGTACAGGTGGGCGATGCCTCCAAAAGCACTCTTACCTATGGCATGCCTGCCGGAAGCCCCGTTCCCGTAGCTGTTAAGGTTACCGACAGCCGGGGGTGCAGCAGCCGCGATGAGGTAAGCCTAACGGTGAACCCCAAGCCTGCTGCTGCCATACAGGTAACCAGCGGGAGCACCACCATCTGCAAGGGCGACAAGGTAACGCTATCGGCAAGCGGTGGAAGCCTCTACCAGTTTACCGTAGGCACCCAAGCGGCCGGAGTACTGGGTACCGAAAGCACCACTGAAACCACCTCGCTCGCTAATGGCGAGAGGGTGAGCGTGCTGGTAACCGACGGCAACGGCTGTTCGGCGACGGCCCAAACACAGCCCTTTACGGTGAAGGACTTGCCTACGGTGACGCTTACGGCCGATAAGGCGAAGATATGCGCGGGCGATGCGGTTACCTTTACAGCAGCGCCCGCCACCTACAGCGCCTACACCTTTACCCTCGATGGGACCAGCGTGGCTGGACCGTCAACAGCGTATGCCTACAAGACCACTACGCTGGGCAACCAAAGCGCCGTAACCGTTAGGGTGAAGGATGCCGCTACGGGATGCTGGGGCGAGTCGGCACCTGTAAAGACGACCGTTACCCCTCTGCCCGTTGTTACCTTAGGCATCGAGGATAACTCGAATATCCCCAACGACAATCAGGTATGTAAGGATAGCAAGGTAACGCTGGTTGCACCAAGTGGGGGCGATTCGTATAGCTTCGAACTGAACGGTAAGGTGCTTACCCCTGTAGGTAGCAGCAACCGTATGACGGTTGACCTTGCTAATCTTGCGGGCTATACCGTTAATGTAGGGAGTAATAAGCTTAAGGTTACCATGACGGCCAATGGATGTAGCGCCTCCTCTACCATGGAGTCGTTAAGGGTTTACAAAAGGGCAGGTAAGCCTACCGTTGATGGAAAAACTCTTGTTTGGTCGTGGGATGATGCTACGCAAACATACAGTGCAACAGGAATCTCTTTGCCAGATTCTTGCTACTGGAGGCTAAATCCCGTTGCATCGGGTGCTATTACCAATAACTGGAATAATAGCGTTGATGTTACCTGGAGCCGATTCCTGAACTCCTCCAGCGTAATCGCTGCTGGCTATAATACAGGTTGTGGTGTAGGACCAGAATCTGATCCTTTAAATGTTACAACCTTTCAGGCATTTGGTCCTCCAAGTCAGCCATCTTCCTCGTCTTCATCTTTTTGTGTCGGGTCCTCTATCGAATTTAAAACTACAAACCAATCTTTATACTTTGGCAAAAATAACTGGGAGATATACAATAGCGTATCCAATAAGCGCATTGCTACTTATACGGGATATACTACCTATGCATGGACTAGCTCCGCTGTAGGAACGTATAAGGTTAGGACGAAATACGATGGAGATGATCGCTGGTCGGACTTCTACGAGTTTACAGTAGAAGATGTTATCCCTGCTACTATCACGATGTCTACCAACAACGTATGCCCTGGCACCACCATCACCTTTACGGCTCCTACTGGTGCAAAGAAGTACCGCTTCTATAGGATTCGAGGTGGTGTTGAGGCGAATCTTCCCAATCAGCCCCAGGCGGAGAACTTTATATCGGTTAGCGCTACCACCAATATGGCTCTAGCTGCTGCTGTTGCCAATGGCGATAGGGTAGGCGTGCAGGTGATTAGCAGCTGCGGCGCGCCCACGGCCACATCGGATGCGGTGGTGGTGCATACCGACATCACCCCAACAATCAGCACCTCCAAGAGTTACGCCTGCTTCAACGATGCTGGCTCTATTGCTCTTACGGCAACCGACGGCGGGTCGAAGTATGAGTGGCTGGTTGATGGAGTAAAGGTGGGCGAGACAGCTGCGGGCAGCTACAGCGGCGTTGTGCCAAGTGCCCTGTCGGTTGGTGCCCACCAGCTGCAGGTGTACGTAACCTACTGCAGTCGCATGGCCTCCGACCCTATTCCGTTTACTGTGCTGCCAAGCCCATCGGGCTCGTTGAGCATCGATAAGCCATCGCCAATATGTGCTGGAACAGCCCTAACCCTTACCGCCACCAAGGGGTACGATCGGTATAAGTTCTTCATAAACGGCATATCGCAGGGCGAGCAGCTCACGGCCTCCAACCCTACGGCCAACCAGCTGCTGCTAAGCCCCACCGCTAACAGCACCTACACCGTTAGCGTGTATGGCTGCGGCGTGTGGTCGCCAGCGGCTCCCAGTATAGCGATGGTGGTTAACGATGTTCCCCCACAGCCTTCGCTGCTTCCTGCTTCGCCTGTTGTTTGTCCTGGCGAAAGCATCACGCTTACGGCACCTGCTGGCTACGATGGCTACCAGTTTTCCATCGGGGGAAGCGCTGGCGCTGAGGTTGGCCAGAATACGGTTGCCATCTCATCGTCCGATGCCGGTAAGGATATTGTGGTTAAGGCAAAGAACGGCTGCGGGTGGTCGGCTGCCAGCACACCTGTAAGTGTTGCGCTACGGTCGCTGCCATCGTACACCTGGGAGGAGCATAAGGATGGCGTATGCGCTGGATGCACCTACGAGTACAGGCTGTCCAACACCACGGCCACCTACAGCTGGTCGATCCGTACCGACAATAGTGGCATGGCGATAGACCCCTACAGCGATTTTGTACCTGCCAATCCGGCGGGGCGCGATGTGGCCATTCATTTTGGCAGCAATGCCTCCTACTATGTAGGGAACTCTATAGTCCCCATTAATCGCTACCTCTACGTAAAGATATCGGATGGGGGATGCAGCGTGTGGGAGACCAAGAAGATTACCATCTACAGGGTGCCTATTACCGGTTCACCCTACCACATCAGCAACAGCGTGGCCAAGTAACTAGGGGCGTGGAGTAGCCGCAGGGGGCTTTAGCTCCCTGCCCGCAGCTGCCCATGCTAAGCGCAGACGGTGCTTATGCTCTTATTTTGTGGTCTCCGGCATGGCATGGTGGCGATCCGAGGTTTTGGTTGCCAGTTCCTCACCAACATAGGCCAGCCCGCAGCAGGTTGCTAGCCTTTTGTGGGGAGTAGCTAGGCATTCTCCCATTATCGTTGCGCGCTGCCGTGCGATTCCCATTTTGGGGTAAACGTGGCGGTTGGGTGGCAGTAAATTCGAAATCTTGGCCGCTGGTGCTAACCCAAATTCTTCCATACAACGAGACGCATGCAATGCGTCTCTAACCTTGCGACGCTGATTCTGGCTGGTAGAGACGCGATGCTCGCGTCTCGAAACAAATTGAAGCATGGCTTTTCCCCAATGCCTGCCAACAAACCAATAATCAACGCTCGAAAAAATCCTAAAAGCGATATCCCTGACGCCAATACCCCTTTTCGGAATTAGCATTGGACTATCTATCGGCGCTAACAGCCGCTTTCCGATTTTGGGAATTAGCTGCTATCGGAATTACTTTCTTCTTCCGAATCTCGGATTTGATTTCCATCGGCATAAATAGCTGCTTCCGAATTCCGGATTTGGCTGCTATCGGCGATGGTAGTGGTTCCCGAGTTCCGGATTTGGCTGCTATCGGCACGAAAAGCTAATTCCGATTTTCGGATTTAGCTGTTATCGGCGATAGCAGCGGTTTCCGATTTTCGGATTTTACTGATATCGGCACGAATAGCTAATTCCGAATTTTAGATTTAGCTGTTGTCGGCGATAGCACTGCCTCCCGGAGGTGGTGCTTAGGCTGTTTTTGTCGTGATTTTTTGCTCCTAGCACCGAGTTGCTGGCTGCTTACTGCTATGCAGCGGTTGTTTTAATGTGTGGAATAGTAGTATGTTATGGATTTTGCTGCTGCTCTCGTGTGGGCACTTTTGCTGCGGCGTAGAATTCCCTATTGCCCTTATGGCAGGCAAAGTGTTGGCGTGCAATTTTGTTTAGAATCATTCCGAATTAAGGTATGGGGGGTTAAAAAATGTATCTGTTCCTATTGACAAGTTAATTTGCACTGCCGTAGATTTGAGTATTGTTAATTAATATTCTACTGCATATGGAGCTATTAAAGCTGGACTACCACCGATTAACCAATGGCGAATCGATTACCTATTTCGTTGATTTGCGCAGCACGGTAGAGGGCTACCCAACCATTAAAACGTTACTCGGCAAGGTGTACGCCCCATTTTCTGACGCCATCGATCTTACCATTCAGGCCTCCAGTAAGGTTGACAGCACGTTGTATAGCACTGCTCGGGCCGACTTGAATACGATTCGCCGAAAGGCGTTCCTTCACTTTAAGGGAGGCGCCGAATCGGCGCTTAAGAGTAGCGATCCGCAGGAATGCCAGCACGCGCAGCTGGTGGTAAACACCATTAAGCTGCACGGATGGAGGATGCAGGCCCTTCCGCCCGATAAGTTTAGCGCAAACCTGCAGTCGCTATTGAATGTCCTCGAAACCGAGAAGCTGAAAGCGGCCATTGCCGGTATCGGTATTGGTAAGGCGCTGGCCAACCTAAAGGGGGCCAATGCCAAGTTTCTGGATTCCGATAGGCAGCGGATAAGCGCCTGGGCCGAGCAGAACGATGTCTCCACCTCGACGGCGCTAAGGCATGTGGCCGAGACGACATCCAACCTCTTTGCCGTCATCGGCGGGTTGCTGTTAACCTCCGACGAGCCGCTCCTTAAGGAGATGGTGGAGAAGATGAACGTCATCACCGTTGGGAAGCAGCAAACGCTGAAGGCCAAGGCCACCCGCGCCGAAAACGCCAAGAAGGAGGGCAAGGATAAGGACAAGGATAAGGATAAAAACAAGGACAAGCCGGTGGAGAAGAAGTCCATGAGAAAGTTGGGTAAGAAGGGGGCGAAGGCACAGGATGGTTCGGAAGAGCCCGAAGACGAGGCCGCAGCCAACCAGCTCGTGGAGCAGCAGCTGGTGATGGAAAAACCTGCAGCTGCGCTACCAGCAGAAGATCAGGATGCTAAAATAATAAGCGAGAATAAAATGGATAATGTGGTTTAGGTTTATGGCCTATTTTTATGTTAGAATTTAAGAGGTTCTCCGCGTGAGCGGCGGCCTCTTTTTTTTGCATCTACCCGTCGCTAGGTTGGCTAGGGGTAGGCGTCGGCGTTCATCAAGCCATCACGTAATAGGTTGACAAGGATCGGTGGATTGCCAATGGCTTATGGGTAATTCGAATGCAAGCATCTTGCGATTTTGCCAGTCTATTTCGCGATGCTGCCTGCATCTATGGATATTCATATTTTATTTAGGTAATGTGATCATTGCTACTTCTGATGAATTTGTCTTGTATACGCCAATGTAATTGAATGGGTTCTGCATCGTAGTGACAGAGTTGACCAGCAAGTTAGAGGTTGCACACGGGTAGTAGAGTAAAATGCCCATGTTAAGTAGTGTATTATAGGTATTTTGCACCATGCTTGAGTATTATATGCTGCTAAGTTTAATAATTGCGATGTTAAATAGATTATTTATAAAAATAAAAGTTAATATTTGCAGTAGAATGGTGGATGAGTAAGACGGGATGATATTGTGGGTGCCCCATTCCCTAATCAACTTTGCGTTAATATTTATTACTGCTATGGATAAGTTGTGTCCTCCCGTCATTTCTAGGCTGCTATGCTCTATGGTAGCTATACTGCTCCTGTCGTTTTTGCCTGCTGTGGGGTGGGGGCAAACATCTAAAACATTTACTAAATCAGAATCTTTTACAGTACCTGAAGGTGTTACCTCTATTACGGTGGAGTGTTGGGGTGCTGGAGGCGGTGGCGGTAATACCTCTGGAGCAACTAGTGCTGGCGGTGGCGGTGGTGGTGCCTATACCAAGGGAATTTTTACCGTGGTATCTGGTGCTACGGTGAAAATAACTGTTGGCGCAGGTGGTGAACCCGGTAATGCGGGAGGTAATACTTCGGTTTCGTGCAACGGTATCACGCTTACGGCTAACGGTGGTTCTGCAGCAAGTGGAAAAAATGGTGGTGTAGGTGGTCTTATGCTGAATACCAATCCTGGAGTAACCTCTTTTACTTCATATGCTGGAGGAAATGGAGGAAGAGACGGGGTTAATGGAAGTAATAAATCTTCCACTGGATATGGAGGTGGAGGTGGAGGTGGTGGCTCCGCATTTCCAACGACTAGTGGTGGTTATGGCTATGATGGAGACGATGCTTATCGTTCTTTCGGATACTATACTGATGGTGCTGGAGGTTCCGGAGGTTCCGGTAGTGGATCTGGAGGATCTGGTAGTGATGGTGAGGGTGATGATGCTGGATCTGGAAATGCTCCTGGAGGTGGTGGCGGTGGCCGTGGTGGAAATGCTGGCAAGTCTGGTTCTGGTGCCGATGGTAATGTTGTTATTACGATTCCCCCTGGTGCATTAACAAATCCTAGTAGTGTAAACTTTGGCTATACTGCAGTAAATACATACTCAGGAGTTCAAGTAGTAACATATTTTGGGAACTATTTAACGCCATCTTCTTCTGGCACTATTTCTATAGCTGCCCCTCCATCAAACTTTGAAACTTCACTAGACAATGTTACATGGAGTACTTCTTCTAAAACCATAAGCTATACAGGAGGAAGCCTTACGGCAAACCTATATGTGAGATTTAAGCCAACAGCTGCCAATGCCAATTATAGTGGAACAATCACAGTTTCTGGTGGAGGGACTTCTCCTCAGACCATTGCTGTAAGCGGAAACTCTATACCGCCAACCCTCCCCCTATACTCCTACAAGTCGGGTAGCTGGTCGGATCCTACAACATGGACTCTCGACCCTAGTGGTACCACCCAAGTAGGCTCTGCTATTCCTGCCAGCAACGATTACGTTGTAATTCTATCAAACCGTAATGTTTACCTACCATCGGATATTGCTACTGTAAACCTTAAGGTTACCATTAACGATGGAGGAATACTTGATATTAGAACATATAGGTTTGCCAGTGGATTAAATACCCTTGCAGGTGATGGAGAGATCCGTATTGCCTCTGCCTACTTTCCTGCAGCAGCAAACAATCCCTTTGTACTGGCAGGGGGTGGTACTACCGAGTACTACAACGCATCGAACTTTACGCTACCATCGTCGCAGCAGGTGTTCAACAACCTCAACATTAACACCCCATCAGGAGTGGTGGCTACCCAGCAAAGCAACCTAACGCTAAATGGCTCGTTAACGCTGCTTGGTGGCACCTTTAGGATTAATGACGATGCCTCAACCGCTAAGCTTAACCTTACCATTAATGGCGATGTAACGGTGAATAGCGGTACATCGATGGTTGTTGGTAAAGGTTCAACAAATAGCTATACCGATCCTACCTCTGCTGCTCTTACAGGGGGGGCTGCTCCATTTCTGAACTACTACGAGCAGTTTCATAGGGTTGTGCTTTACGGCAACTTCTACAACTATGGAGGTACGGTAAAGTTTACCAACTTAGCACTTCCTGGTTATGCTAGCTTCCCGCCAATCGGCAGTGGCGCAACATCGGGTGCAGCTACGGTTTACTTTATGGGAGGCACAAGTTCTTCACTTGTCTGTAGTGGAACAACGAACTTCTACAACCTGGTAGTTGATAAGGTAGATCCCTCCGTTTCGTTAACCATAGATCCATCCTTACCAAAGAATTTTGTTCTTTATGGTGCCAATAATGCGGCCTATGAGGTTGGTGCTGATGCTGCAAATCCAAATATCAAGAAGGCTTTTTGGATGCGCACCGGTACGGTTATCCTTAAAGGTGCTACGGCCATTCCATCGCTAAGCGAGGGAACAACCGCAAATAGCGACTACTTTATTCCCCTTAAGGCCTCGCTGGTGCTAAACGGTCCCGATGTAATAGTTCTCTCAACTGCTGACGACTACTCCGAGGTTAATATTGCCAATGGTATAGGCGCAACAAGCAATGCATCATTGGGTATAAGTAACAACAACGCAAATGGCTCTTTAGGTCTTCTTGGGAATCTGATCGTCAACGATGGCTATCTATCCACAAGGGAATCCTCTGGCATTACCTACTGGAGCAATGGCTCCGGACAACTTATTATTAATGGGGGAAAGGTGGATGCCAAGCAACTTCTGGATGGCTCTGGGGCAAACAGCGGAATCCTAAACTATACCCAAAATGGAGGTACGCTCTATCTGAGAGGTAGGTTGCAGCATAAGCTTCAAACCTCAAAAGTTGATGACCTAACGCTTACCGATCTGAATACTGTTCGTGCTACAAATGGAATAGGCACAGGTGCTGCTACCTTCACCATTAATAGCAATACCTCCAGCGGCTTCTCTATGGGTGGTGGCGAGATACGTATCTACGATGGATGTGCTACTGGTAATGTCGGTGCGTTTACCGTTGCTTGTCCTGTTGCTAACATTAGTGTTACTGGAGGTACTCTTACCATGGTACCTACTGCAGGCTCCTCATTAGCCGATGCTACTACATTGGATGTTTCTACAGCTGCACCCTTGGCCAACTTTAATGTGAACTTGGCTTCTGGTTCTACCAATGTAAGGTTGATCAATAGCAACCTCTATGTTCTCAAGAATGTAAACCTAACAGCCGGGACATTAGATGCTAATGGAAAAGATCTATATATAGGTGGCAACTACACTATTGCAAGCGGATCAACCTACATGCCTAATAGCAATAGAACTGTATTTAATGGAAGTGGCAATCAAACCTTTTTAGTAAATACGGCAGGTGCATTGTCGCTTTACAGGATGAAGGTACTAAAGACAGCTCCTACGTCTGAGCTTGCATTTGCCGGAAGCCAAAAGGTTATTAATGTGTCAGATTCGCTATCCATTATTACCGGAAAGTTAAACGATAATGGTACCACTATTAATGCTAGTGGAGGTGTTTACAATTCTGGTACGCATTATGGGACGGGACGTATTGTTCTAAATGGAGCCGCGGCGCAAGGAATAGACGGCAATGGCAGCGGAGTATTCGGAAATCTTGAGCTGAATAATACAACAGCGTCAACGACCGCACCGATAAGCACCACTGCTAGCTTCACCATTAATGGAGTGTTATGGTTTACCTCCGATAAATCGTTGACAATAGGGTCGAACGGGTTGGTGATGTCCTCGACCGCAAGTTTCTCAGGTGCAGGTACAGGAAGCAATAGGTATATAGTTACCAATGGGCAAGCTGGCGATGGCGGATTAACTATAGCCTATTCTTCATCTAGCTTAAGTAAAACCTTCTATGTTGGAGCGGCCTCAACAAAGCGCACAACAGCCTCATATACTCCTGCTACCATAGGATTTAGTTCTACTCCCTCATCAATTGGGAGCGTTACTGTAATTCCTGTAGGTTACGAGCACCCGGCAACCACAGCTAAAGGAAAGAGTTTAGCCTACTTTTGGAAGGTTAAGTCTTCAGGATTCCCAACTTCGACAACAGGGGTTACCCATCGCTTTACTTATGTAGATGATGATGCTCAAGGTTCTGATTCAAACTACTTGCCCGCATACTACAATCGAACCACTTACTCTTGGATCGCAGGGGCTGCTGCTTCTGTAAATAAAGCCTCAAATGTTATATCGGATTGGACAACGAGCGGTACTCTTCTAGATGGAGACTATACGGCTGGTAATGGTGCGTTTGGAACTGCTAAAAAGTTTTACAGCTGCATAAATGGTTCTAGCTCAGGTTCAGGTTTATGGAGTGAATCTTCTAACTGGTCGTTTACTGGTAATGCAGGGCCTCCAAATACGAAAGGTGCTGTTCCTGGTCTAAATGATATCGTTATTATTGGGGGGGCTGATTCTTTATATCTTGCAACAGATAATACTGATATAGATATAGACGTTCAGTCTTGTGCAAGTCTTCAAATTGAAAAGGGTTCTGCATTGGATATCGGCTATAATCCCGGATGTAACTTCGCTATGGTGTTGAGCCATCCAAATGGGAATGGAAACTTTAGATTAACGACCTCTTATAATTCTGGTTCCACATATACTTTTCCTTCTGGTGATTTTTCCGAGTTTAACAAAAACTTGGGCACTACCGAACTTTATACAACGAATAGCAATAGTAACACAACTTACTGGTTGCCCAATGGTGTTGGCAGCTATGGGAATCTTATTATTTCGCCTCTTGGAGGTTCCAATGTTATCTTCCCCAATAATAACCTGTTAATTTATGGTGATTTAGTTATTCGCGGACAGAATCCGGATTCTTGGTTCTGTCCTACTTGGAAGTCTAGTTATCCTTCATTTCCCTCCTCCACAATCTCTAAAACCATTACTATTAATGGGAATATGACTATAGTTGGAGGCTCTTTTGGTTGGTATGGCAATGGTTCTGGTGGTGCTCAAGATGTAGTAGTTAATGGAAATGTTACGGTGTCTGCTAATGGAGGAATTGATGTATGGTCTGGTAACTCTAGCCAGAGTTTCTCCATCGGAGGTAGCCTTGTAAATAACACAACTGGTCGTGTTTACTCGGATCAATCTACCAACTACGTAAATCTTAGCCAGGTAAATGTATCTTTCTTTGGTAATAGTAATTCCGAGATTAGGAATACATCAGGTACGCCAATTACTAAATTTGGTAAAGTTACAGTAAGTAAAGGGGCATCACAATCAACAACATTAACATGCAATATAGGAGGCACCCTAACCACCCCTATCGATAATTGGCTAACGTTGCAAAATGGTACGTTTATATATAAGAGTCCAAACGATCTTAATATAAGTACGGTTACTCCATTTAATATTCCAAATACAGCGTCATTAGATATAAATACTCTCAATTCAATTTACATAGCCCAAGGGAATGTAAGCATGAACACGGTATCACTTGGTGGAAAACTTCTGGTCGAAAATGGTACTGTAAATGTTGGAAATGCGTCAAATACAAGTGTAAGCAACAGCATAGAATATGCAAGTGGAGGTTACTCCGAGATATCAATATCAGGAGGCACCTTGAATGTTAACGGACAGATAAGACGGAATCCGCTTAATGCAGCGGGTGTACTGGGCTACACCCAAACGGGTGGTACGGTAAACCTTTACGGCAATAAGGCATCGGGGGGAGCAAATGCAACGTTGGAGGTGGTGAATGATGGTAGCTGGTTCAACATGTCAGGAACTAGTGCCATTAATATTATTAATGGGGGAGGTGGCACCAACACTTTTGGAGACCTTTACCTTCGTCCTGCTAGCAGCTCAGTAACTGGAGGTACTATTACTTTTGGTAATACCACTGCGGAGACATTTGCAATGGATGCCAGCATTCCTCTCAACAATCTTGTGATAAATGGAACAGGTGGAACCAATATGCTTAATCTGATGGTGAATCCATTGTTACTTAATGGCTCTCTAACCTTGAGTAATGCTACGAGTGTTCTAAAGTCAAACAACGTCAATGTTTCACTTAAGGGTGATTTTATAAATAATGGAGCGGTTGGTTCCTACTTATATGGAACAAATACCACCACCTTTAATGGAAATATCCAAAATATAAAGGGTACTTCTTCTACTAACTTTTATAATCTAAACATCAACCCAATTACCTCGGTTACTCTTAATCGCAGCTTTACTGCCAATGGCGACCTAACTATTTCTTCGGGAACTCTTGCTTGTGGTGCCAATAAAATAACTCTGTTTGGCGATATTCTGAATAACGGAACCTATACCGATAATAGCGGAGGTGTTGTTCTAAATGGATCAACAGCCCAACAGCAAATCGGTGGGACGGGAACCTTTGGAACTTTAGAGTTGAATAATGTATATGGGGCAAAACTGTTGAACTCTGTGTCTTTCATAAGTAGCCTTTATATGACTGCAGGAATCCTAGACATCAACAGGTACTTGCTTTCTTTAGGACAAAATAGTGGCATTATTGCCAATGGGGCAGGTTTTAGTGCCTCTAAGATGATTGCCTCTGATGGTGTTTATAGCGATGTTGGCATAAAGAAGGTTGTTGGAACAGGAGCCTCCTCGTTTACTTTCCCTATAGGTTCTGGGGGTAAATACACTCCTGCTGTTCTTACGGTAACCTCCAATGGTTATGTAGGTGCTGTCCGAGTTAACAATATCAATGCCCGTCATCCTTCGGTTTTAGATCCTAACAATGCCTTGAGATACTACTGGGAGATAGAAAGTGCCGGCTTATCTGGATTTAGTGGAGGGCTTGCGTTTAGCTACAACCAAAGCGATGTGGTAGGCGATGAGGGCAAATATGAGGCATCTCGGTTGAGTATCCCCGACTACAATTGGTCTAAGAGCCTTCCTCCAACCGATAATGTAGATGAAGGTAGTAATGTCATTTCGTTTACTTTTCCTTCCAATTCTACTACAATAAGTGGTGAGTATACTGCAGGTGGCGATGCTGCTTTGCCTGCTGTAATTGCTACCTATACCTCTATTCGTGATGGAAATTGGTCTGATAAGACCATTTGGTCGCCAATTGCACCCGATGGTGGCCCTAATGGGTACATAGTTGTCATTGATAAAAATACAACTGTAACGGCTAGCTCTAACAATACGTTTGCCTATCGAACACAGATAAATAGTGGTGGAACATTAAAGGTTGATCCTTCAACCTCTGGACATAACCTTGGAACGGTAGTTGGGAATGGTACGCTGCATCTCGAGAGTGGACAGATGCCTGCAGGACGCTATGATTCTTTCTTCGATTGTTCGAGCAGTTCAACGTTGGAGTATGGAGGAAGTGGTGACTATACAATTGTTTCTGATTTATATACGAGTGTTCCTAATTTAGTTGTTTCGGGTACCGGAACTCGTTACTATCCGAATAAAGATTTAACTGTATGCAAAAAGCTGAATATTGATGGTCCAATACTGGACAATTCGCTTTACGATAGAAAATTGACGATACTTGGAAGTATGCTGCTTACGTCAGGTGGTTTCAGATCTGGCACTGGTGATGACGCTAGGGTCGTTTTTTCTGGTACAGCAAAGCAAGCGATAAGTACCGATGCTAATGCGTTCACAGGACTTAATAAATTCAACAGCATTGAGATTAATAATCCAAGTGGTCTTGATCTGACAGGTAAAATGGAATTGGGAGGTAATCTATATTTAACCAATGGCGTTATCAATACAAGTTCAACGAATACATTTACAATTACGAACCTAAGCGAAAGCTGCATATATCCTTCTGCAGGAACAGAGTTGTCATACATCAATGGTCCGTTAACTAAGTATATGAAGACGGGCAGTTATGACTTTGTTTTTCCTATTGGGCAGAATAGATATGGGTATCAGATAGCGTTGAAGGCAACCTTTAGTAATAGCGTACCTTGGACGGTACAGTATTTTAATAACAACCCGACAAGCACTTCGTTCAACACTCCAATTAGTGTGGTTAATTCCGATGAGTATTGGAGCGTTTCTTCTACTGATGCAAGTTCGAAGGGGTACGTGAGGCTTTACTGGAATTCTAGTAGCGGTCTAACTCCTGCTATGACAACTAATGGCTTGCCCGATATGCGTATTGCCGACTTAGAATCTGGTAAATGGACCGCATTGGCGACTAGTGCTTCGGGAGATAATACTAATGGTTCTGTAACCAATGCCAGTAGCTATGCGTTTAGTAGCGCTAATACTGCTTACAGTTTTACCACTGCTTCTGTTACGGGAATTATGCCTAAGGCAAAGTTTTCGCCAACAGGTGCAATTTGTGGCTCATCTTCCATTCCGGTGACCATCTTTACCAACGGAATGGCTATTGCCCCACCCTACATATTAACCTACTCCTTGAATGGCAAAATCCAATCTGTAACATTTAGTAATCTCACAGGTTACAGTTTGCCCGTGTCTGTAGCGGGAAACTATCAGCTGGTTAACTTTTCCTACAACAATGGTTCTGGTGTTGTAGATGCTAAAACTGTTGTTACCTCATACGATAGTCCAACGGCTGCAGCAGCAGGCCCTGATTTGTCGCTTTGCGGTGCAACTTTAGCGACGCTTGCAGGTAATGTCCCTACCGTCGGTAAAGGACTCTGGAGTATTGTATCGGGAACTGGAGGTACGGTTACCTCGCCAGATCTTTATAATAGCACATTAACAGGTACTAACGGTTCGTCGTACACTGCCCGATGGACTATCAGCAATGGTGGGTGTATCAGTTCCGATGATGTTAATATAAACTTTACCCTTAAGCCTAATGCTCCTGCTGCAGCTTCGCCTCAGGCATTCTGCTCTGGTGCTAATTTGAGTAATATAGCTACAACAGTTGGCACAGGTACCTCTATAAATTGGTATACTGTTGCTGCTGGAGGGACTGTGCTTAGTAGTGCAACTCCGTTGTCCAATACAACGTACTATGCAGAAGCAAGCAATGGATGTTTGAGCGATAGTAGAACTCCTGTTCAGGTTGCTATAACGCCGAATGTTTCAGTAACTCCAATTGTAAGCGTTGGAGCAGAACCTTCGTGTATGCTTTCGAGCGAATCTAGTACAACGTATACTTCTACAGTGAGCAACGCTACATCTTACCTGTGGAGTATTAACAATGGCAGCTTAGGCTCGATAAATAGCCTTACTGGTGAGGTTACGTGGAATCCAACCGTTACAGGTGCTGCAAACATTACAATTCAAGCAAGCGGTTGTGGTCCTGTAGCAACTGCAAGTAGAACGGTTACGGTGAATAGCTTACCTGCTCCTGAATTTAAAACGATTGCTCCAGCTTGTGCAGGACAGGGGGTGTCTTTATCATTAACTGCAGCTTACTCAACATATCTTTGGTCGGTTACTACTACAGGGTACTCGTTATCGAGCACCACAAGCGCAAATCCAACGCTCTATGCCCCCAGTAATGATACCCTATTTCCTCCAAGTAGTTCTTCTATGGTTTCGTACCCCGATGTTAAGGTGTTTGTAACTGATTCTAATGGATGTTCTAACTCTGTGCAAAATAGTTCGTCTGATAAGTCGCTAGTCATAAATAGAATACCACGTACGGGGCCTCCATACCATGTAGGCAATAGCGTGGCAAAGTAATAGTAGGGAAAATATGCCTCAAAGGTGGCTTTGGGGCATATTAGCGTAAGTATCGTGATAAAGCAGTCTTTTATATGATGCTATATATAGTGTGTACCTATGTGATCTTTAAGCTCGCATGTGTTACTTTATGTGTAAAAATGGGAAATGGGCAGTAATGCCTAATGGCTGTCGAAGTAAAATGTTAATATTTGTAGGTAAAATGGGGAATGTACTATGGCTGTGATAGAGATGGGCATTCAGGCTGAAATTACTTTTGAATATTTTAATTGGGTTTATAGGTGGGGAAGTAGCAACTGGCTGATTTAGAATTAATGATTGCAACAGTAGATAGCTTTGCATCGGTTTTAATCAAACCTTACCTATACCGTTTAAATTAAAGTGGTTTTTGTTAGCAACATCTAACAGATGTTGGCTGATTGGCGTATGTGTATACTTCGCTGAGTCGCTATTGCAGGTTTACGAGTATCTCCCCGTTTGAGCAACCATCCGGTTGTCTGCTGATTGTACTTATTTGCTTTCTACTTTATACCACTACTGCCATGGGTAAGGGATATGTTTTTAATACCACTCAACGACGTTTCGCTTTCGTATCTTTTCTGCTACTCGCTCTTTTACTTGCTCCGAGTGAGGGGTGGGGGCAACCACAGTCGCAAATATTTACTACTAGTGGAACCTTTGTGGTACCCGCTGGTGCGACCTCTATAACCGTAGAATGCTGGGGTGCTGGAGGTGCAGGTGGTGGGTCTACTGGTAGTGGCTCAGGAGGTTCTGGAGGTGGCGGAGGCGGTTATGCAAAGAAAATTCTTGCAGTTACTCCAAATCAGTCTATAGACTTTATTGTTGGGACTGGGGGGATAGGTGTCAATGGAGGAAATGGTAATCCAGGTTCTTCCTCTTCTTTCTTATCTTTGATTGCTAATGGAGGAGGTGGTGGTAAGACAAATAAACAGGCTGCAGGTTCTGGCGGTAATGCAACAGGAGGAACAACAAATACGACAGGAGGCAACGGTATTGTAGGTACTGCTACCGGAGGAGCAGGAGGTGCTGGTGCTAATGGAGGAGCAGGAGGTGCTGGTGCTACCAATAATGATGGGGGCAATGGTAACTCTCCTGGCGGTGGTGGCGGTGGTGGAGAAAAAGGTGGTGGTAATAAAGCCGGTGGTAATGGTGGTGATGGTCAGATTATCGTTACTTGGACAGTGCCAACATTTGCAGTCTCTACTGCAACCCTTGATTTTGGTTTTGCTGCAAATGGAAGTACTTCTACATCTCAAAGTGTTACCCTGTCGGGCATAAACCTAACGGGGGATCCAGGCAACGTGGTTATAAATGCTCCTGACAACTTCGAGGTTTCGTTGAGTGCTGGATCGGGATATGCATCATCGATAAACGTACCCTATGCCAGTGCAACATTAGCATCAACTACTATTTATGTTAGGTTTAAGCCTACTGAAGCCAATGTAGATTATATAGATTTTATTACAGTTAATGGAGGCGGCGCACCTGAGCAAAGTGTAACGGTGGTAGGAAATTCGAATCCTTCTTATTGTTCGTCAACAGGTAATACTAGTTACGCAACTAGTGTTACTAAGGTTCAGTTTAATACTATTAATAATACATCGGCAAAGCCATCTGCCTATAGCGATTATACTGCATTATCTACGTCGCTTGCAAAAAACAGTAGCTATAACCTTTCTGTAAATTTGAATACGGATGGGCCTTATTCTATCAATGCACGTGTTTGGATTGATTGGAATCAGAATGGTAGTTTTAATGATGCTGGTGAGGAATATGATTTGGGAACTACAAGCAATAGTGCAAATGGTCCAACAACGTTATCGCCATTAGCTATTAATGTGCCATCTACGGCGGCTCTTGGTAATACAAGAATGCGTGTATCTGCAAGATATAATTCCTATGCAGCATCTTGTGATAATGGTTATGATGGAGAAGTTGAAGATTACACGGTTAACGTCATGCAACCACCAACTGTATACTACTCAAGAGGTGGCGATCCAACTGTTTATGCTAATTGGAATACGGCACGAACGGGAGGAGGCTCTTCTCCAACCAGTTTTACTGCAAACAACCAGATATTTGTGGTGCAGCCTTCCTTTCCAATGACGGCTGTTTCGGTATGGGGTATTTTGGGTACAACAACTAAGTTGCAAATAGAAGATGGGTCCATGCTAACAGCCAATGCGCCCATCACGCTATCGGCAGCAACCACCCTCCAACTTGATGCCAACGCCACCTACAACCACAACGTGGACAGCGATGCGGTTTGGGGAGGTGTGGAGGTTATCGATCCAGCATCAACCATTTCGTATGGCTTTGCAGGTGCGCAGAATGTCATGGCGCTTAATTATGGTAACCTTACCATTGCTGGCGGTGGTACCAAAACCATGCAAGGTAACGTTACCGTTAATGGTACCCTGACCCTTGCTAATGGTAAGCTTAGCTTAGGATCGGGAACCAATAACCTTACGCTAGCCAGCGGCGCCACCATTGCAGGGGCTTTTGATGCTAACCACATGGTTGTATGCGATGGTACGGGTAGCCTTATTAGGCAAGGTACCTCCGCTGCCGATTTTGTAATGGCTTATCCTGTAGGTACGGGTACCAGCTATACGCCCTACGAAATTACCTCGTTTACCGCTACGGTAGCGGGAACGGCGAGCGTTGGCGTACGTGCGGTGCCCTCGTTAGCGCCTGGTCCTGTGGCTGCCAATGGGACCGACCTTAAGAAGTACTGGGCTGTAACTACCTCCAACCTTACCATAACGGATGCAAGCTTAAAGTTAACCTACGATATTGGAGAGGCTGGCTCAAGCAGCGCACAAGCAAATTATATCCCATACTACCATAATGGTTCGGCATGGTCGATACCTACGGTTGCCAGTGGTCCTGGTGCCAACCCCATGACGGTGTCGGGGGCAACTAGCATCGCCGGACAGTGGACCGCTCGCGAGCAACCGCTCTATAAAACCTACTACTCCTACCAGTCGGGCAATTGGAACATTGCCACCACATGGACAACCGACCCATCGGGTACCCTCTCGGTAGCACCGGCGGTGCCTACGGCAAACGATAGGGTGGTGATACTTAATGGTAGAACGGTAAAAACACCCGCTAATGGGTATGCCGTACTTTCCGTTCAGATTAACGAGGGTGGTACGCTCGACCTTGGTACTTTTACCACGCAGTCGTTTACCACCGTTCGTGGACAGGGTGTTGTACGCCTTAGCAACTCAGTATTCCCTACGGCCGACTGGAGCAACTTCGTTTCGGCGGGTGGCGGTACGGTTGAGTACTATAATGCTGCCAGCTTCAGCTTTGGGCAATTGGTGTACAACAACCTTATCATTAATCTTAGTACAACCGCACTAACCAGCACCCTTCTGGGAGATATGACGGTTAACGGTAACCTTACGGTAACTAGGGGTAAGTTTGCCATTAACAATGGTACTGCGGCGAGTCGAAATCTATCCATACAGGGTAACGTGTACGTATCGGCAAATGGTAGTATGGGTATTGGTACGGGTAATGCCAACCACCGCATCACCATCAATGGCGACTTTACCAACGATGGTAGCGTACGTTTTACCAATCAGGCTACCCCTGCATATACAAGCACACCTACAACAGGAACATCGGATGTTGTTTTTAATAATGGAACAGCCGATCAGAGTCTGCGATGTAACGGGCAGAGTGACTTCTACCGTATAGAGATAGATAAGGGGTTTGACCAAACTTATGTGCTGAATATTGATGCTACCGCTACCGCAAACTTTAGGCTGTTTGGCAGGAACGATCAGCAGCATTACCTGCCAACCCAAAGCCCACCAAATCTTCCAAATCCTAATGCGTTAGGGCTACTTGCAGGAACGGTAAGGTTAGGAAGCAATATATCAATTCCATGCTTGGGTACCGATAATGGCAATTATGGGGTCTATAATATAGATGAGGATGCGCGATTGTGGTTGGATGGAGCAACCGTAGTTTGGAATCCTGCGTACCAAAATTTTGACCCTGTAGTATATGGTACAATTCGTATAACCGGAAACTCCTATTTTGATATACGAAATGGAGCCAATGGATTGGTGATGCGTACAACAGGGCTATTAAGCATTGAAGGAGGTCAGTTAGACATTTCCTCACTTCGTGTATCCTCACAAGATGGTCTTGGAACTCACCGTGGGGCTTACTATCAATCAGGAGGAACCTTAAATGTAACAGGTGGTAGTACTGATTTCGCCGCTAGCTTTATGCTACCCTATAGTGCTATGGCGTTTAAGATGAGCGGAGGAATAATCAATATTCTCGCTCCTGCAATAACAGGTGGTAGTGGTAATAATTTTAGCTTAATAATTGGAGCGAATCCTAGTAATATAAGCGTCACAGGAGGTACTGTCAATATTACAACACCAGGTGGAGGTCAGGCAAACATTAACTCTTCGGCACCATTCTGGGATTTGAATATCCTCGGAACGGGAACATCCTACCTTGCCGACTATGCAGGTAATGCAAGCCTTCCTGCAGTTCCTGCGCTTACAGCACCCGCATTAGTTGTTCTTCATAATCTAGCGGTTAATGGATCGAGTAGACTTAATACAAATAATAAAAATGTTTCCGTTGCGGGCGATTTTATGCTTAGTGCGGGAACAACTTATTTGCCAGGGACTAATATGACCATATTTAATGGGTCGGGAGGTCAACGTTTTTCTAATATTGGTACAATAGGTGTTGGGGGCAACGGATTATACGATTTGATGATTACCAATAAGTCAAACGCCGACATCTTTACCAACAATCTTATAGTTCAAAATAACCTAACTATTGACGATGGCTGTTTCCTTAATGATGTGGGGCATAGTATACGCGTAAATGGTAACGTTACCAATTCGGGTACGCATACCAGCCAGGCGAGTGGTGCCATACTCCTGAACGGTACCTTTAACCAGGTTATTGGCGGTTCGGGGCTTGGGGTATTTGGCAATGTTAACCTCAATAATACGGCAGGGGCTACTCTAACGGCCAACCAGTCGCTTACAGGCAACCTACGCTTAGGGGCAGGTGTGCTAAACGTAGGCAACTTGAACCTAAAGTTGGGAAGTGCTAGTGCAGTGTACGATGCCCTTGCGGGTACCACCACTGCTGGTTTTTCGGGTACCAAGATGCTGAAGCTGGCAGGTTTCCAAAGCGATGCAGGTATAACCAAAACCTACAGTAGTACGGCCAACTTTCTATTCCCAATAGGTACTGGTGCTGACTATACGCCAGCTAATATACAGGTAGGCACAGCACCTTCTAATTGGGGGTCGGTAACTGTTCGTCCTGTAGCGCAACTACAGCCCTTTGCTACCTCTACCAATGCGCTTACTTACTACTGGAAGGTAACCAGTTCCGACTTTGCAGGTCTACAACCCAACTCGGTAACGCATAGCTACCAGTACGTAACATCTGATATTGTGGGAACCGAGGGTAGTTACATCCCTGCAGCCTACCGTCCCTACAGTTGGGTGCCCATTAACGACGTATCTAAGGTTGTTGATGGTACAAATACGGTGCTGTTTAACGGCATAAGCTTCATTGATGGCGACTATACCGCTGGCGAGTTGAGCGCATTTGCACCCGTAAAGGTGTTCTATAGCCGAACAGATGGCAATTGGAACGACTATAATACGTGGTCGACAGCATCAGTAGGCGGAGTTGCTGTTTCCGCCGGTGCTGTTGCTGGAATAAATATTCCTGGGCCAAGTAACCCGGTTGTTATTGGCGATGCATCCCATAACCATACCGTAACCATTCCTGCGGGCTTTAATAATATTACGACAGGTGGACTCCAGATTAACTCTGGTTCTACGCTCGATATTACAACAACTACGGGGCATAACTTCGGTTCTATTCCCGATACAAAGGTGTTGGGTACTGGGCTGCTGAAGATATCTTCGTCTGTTGGAATCGCGGTGTTTCCTGGTGGCGACTTTGGTAACTTCCTATCGAGCGGTGGAGGTACCGTAGAGTACTATAGTAATGGAGCAACATCGTTTACGCTGCCTACCACCTATGTATCGGCGGGTAGCACGGTAAATATTACCACCTACAATAACCTGGTAACGACACCTGCGGCAGGTCGAACGGTAACGTTACCGAATACCAACTTGATGGTATATGATACCTACAGGGTGGGAGGAACAGGAGTTTCGCAACTTAATAATGCTGCAACTCTTCAAACTCTTACAGTTGGAAAACTGCTTGACGTGCAGTCGAGTGGAACGCTTAGGTATACAAATACAGGAGCACAGAGCGTTGTGGCTAATGGCGATGTTTTAGTTAATGGTACCTTTGATGTAAACGCAGGAGGTACTGCAACCAACTTGTTAGCGGTTCAGGGCAACCTTACCAATAACGGAACCTTCGACATGTATAAGAGTGCTACAAGGGTTTGTAACGTTACCTTTACTGGCGATACTGATAAGGAAATAAATGGTACAGGAACAACCACCAACTTTAATACGATAACAGTCGATAAAGGATCGTCGCGTAATACGCTGCTTGAGGTAACGTCTAGCACTCTTTCGTTGAATACAACTCTTGCTACGGCGCTTACTCTAACCAACGGCACCTTTAGGCTAACAAGTCCATTAACCCTTGCCCTCACCAATTCGGGTAGCTTCTCTATTCCTATTTCAGGTTGTTTGTCTGCCAATGGAGGTACCATAAATATTGGAGGAGCAGGAGCCACCGATGCCACCGACCTTAAACTCGACGGTCGTTTGGAGGTACTAGATGGCGCTATTAATATAGGTACGCTTGGCACAAATCTTAATAACGACATTGAGTACTCCTCGGGTGGAACTCCCGAAATAGTTGTGGGTGGTGCCGGAAAACTTTTTGTAAATGGTCAAGTACGAAGGGTTACCACCATTAATACAGGCTCGCTGAACTATTCGCAAAGCGGAAGTAGTGAGGTTACCATTGCTGGACGTAATGCTAACAGTTCTCGCTCGATGCTCGAAATCCTTAATGCAGGTAGTAAGTTTGATATGAGCGGCACTAGCAAACTAACCATTACGGGTAACTTTAATAATGCCAGCTATACTGACCTGTATCTAAGTCCAGAGAGTAGTACTGTGACTGGAGGTACTATTGTATTTGGTGCTGGCACAACTGCTGCCAACTCAACCTTTAATATGGTGACATCCGTTCCTCTTTGGAATCTGGAGGTAGATGGAACAACAAATAGTAAGAATGTAGATTTGAATATCTACCCTTTGATATTGCAGGGTAATCTGACTATTAAAGGTAACTCGGCTTTTATGGCAAACGGGCTTGATGTAACCATTAATGGGAATCTAACAAATAGTAATACCAATGCGAGTTCTGGTGTAAACAGTGGAGGCTATCAGGCAGGGGCGTTAACGCAAACAACCTATTTTAAAGGGGCTTCAAGTCAGACTATTGCTGGTGCAGGTGCTAATCTTACCAACTTTGGTAATCTGGTTGTAGGAACATCGGGTACATTATCGCTTAGCTCGAATACAAACATACGGGTAAACAGGAATCTCTCTATTAACGCAGGGATATTCAGTGATGGTGGAAATACCATATCACAGATTGGGGATGTTTATAATCAGGCGACCCATATAAGTTCGGGTGCTACAGGAGGTATTAGTTTCGATGGAACACAACCTCAGCTGATATCTGGTAATGGGGCTGGCTTGTTTGGTAATATTACCATGAACAACTCGATGGGGGCTGTTGCAAAGGATAATTTCCAGATAAACGGTATTCTTACCTTTAATTCAGGTAGCATTTATATTGACGATTATCTCCTAACATTTGGTTCAAATGCCACTGTCGCAGGATCAACTGATAAGAATAGGATGCTTATCCTAAATGGGGTAATCTCTGATGCTGGGGTAAAGAAGATATTCAATGCTGGCGCATCTTCGTTTACTTATCCAATGGGTGTTGCTGGAAAGTACACTCCTGCTACCTATACCTTTACATCGAATACCAATAGCAATGGGGCCATAACCATTAAGCCAGTAAACTATATTCATCCATCGGCGGCAGCACCTGCAACGGATCAGCTAAAGTACTATTGGAATGTTGTATCGTCTGGTTTTTCAGGAGCATGTATCGTAGATCATTATTATAAGTATGAGGCGGCAGATGTTGTTGGAACCGAGACTGACTACGTTGCTGGTAGATTTGTTGGAGGTATTTGGAACCCATCGGGGGGGATTGCAGGAGGCGTAGATGCAGGAAACCATCAGGTTAAACTGATAGGACAGACCTTTATAGATGGGGAGTATACGGCAGGTGACGATCCTAACTTTGTGTCTTTGCCTGTACTATATAGCATAAAATCGGGTGACTGGTTTACATCGGGAACATGGTCTCTTACGGCTGGTGGACCCTCTTGCGGCTGTACTCCAAATGGGAATCCAGTGGTTGTCTCTGCAGGGCATACGGTTACACTTGGTTCTAATGGAGCAACGGCATATTCAGTGGATATTAAAGGAACTCTTGATGTTGGGTTGACGGTTTATCATAGTATTGGTCATGTGACTGGAGGTGGTAAGCTAATGCTTACTTCTACTGCCGATGGTATTTTCGTATTCCCTGGTGGTAACTTCGATGTCTTTGCGGGCACTACAGGCAGTACCATTGAATTTACTGGTAACAATGAGGCCACATTGCCCCTTAAACCAGGTAATAACTACAAACCCTATCAGAATGTAATATTCTCGGGTACAGGTAAGAAAATGATTACAGCAGAGGACCTGAAAGTGCTGGGAAATCTTACCATTAATGCAGGTGCAACCCTAAGTAACGAACTCTTCAATAGAACTATTACCGCTTTAGGTAATTGGACCGATAACAATACGTCTGCGACGGGTGGTTTTATTCCAGGTAAGGGAATGGTTAACTTTAACGGTGCAGTAGGGCAAACGCTTACCGTTGCTAATGGTGCAACTACTGAGCAGTTCTATAATCTTAAGATAGACAATGCTGCTGGGATGACCATTGCAGGTCTTGGGAACGCTGCTGTATCTAATCTTTTGTACCTAACCAATGGGAATGTAACAACAACATCAACGAACCTGTTGAGCATAACCAATACCAGCACTAGTGCTGTTGTTGGTGGTAGTCCTACCTCATTCGTAAATGGACCGCTTAGAAAGAGTATGAACGCTGGTGGTAATTTTGCTTTCCCTGTTGGTGATGCTAGTGGCTCTCGTTTTGGGAGGGTTGTTGTATCTGAAGTGTCTAGTGCAGGCAATTATACATCTCAATACTTTAGCCACAACCCCAACAACGAAGGGTATAACCCTTCTACAAAAACTGCCCCTGTTGATGTGGTGAGTAATACCGAATACTGGAAGGTTAATGGACCTGTTGGTGTTACCGGGAATGTTACCTTACGTTGGGATAGTTCTAGTGGTATAATTCCAGTTGCAGCGGCTTCTCGACAGAAACTTAGGGTGGTTGAATGGAATTCATCCTGGATTAATAGAGGTAATATGGTTACCGATGGAGGTGTTGCTAGTGGTACTATTAAGACGGCACCTACACCTATTGCATTGAATGGCGATCACATCCTTACAATAGGTGTCGAAAGTCTTCCAACCGCTACCATAACCGGCGGCACTGCCAGTATTTGTAATGATGGGACTAGTACAAGCATTCCGATCACCCTTACAGGTACTGGGCCTTGGAATATAAAGTATAAGATTAATGGGGCCAACGAAACCTCTATCTCTAACATCGCGACTTCGCCATATAGCTTGGTCGTATCTAATGCGTTACCCGCATTAGCAAGTGGTGGTCCTGGTGACTACGTGTTTACCATGTCGTATGTTCAGGATAATACAGGAAGCACGGGTATTAGCGATTTTACTACTTCGGCAACTATAACGTTGAAACCATCTCCAACGCCAGTGATCACAGGGTTAACCACGACGCCTGCGGGTTCTGTTGTAGCGTATAGTACGGCGAGTAGCGGTAATACTTACTCATGGACTATTACAGGTGGTACGCCCGTTTCGTCAAATATAAACCCAGTTTCAGTTACCTGGGGGGCAGGTGCTGCTGGTACGCTAAGGTTGACAGAAACTATAAATGGTTGTAGTGTTACTACTCCTGTTTACAATGTAACACTTACTGATATTCCTAATCCTTTAGTTAGCGGTAATAGTACGGTATGTCATAATTCTGTTAATACCTACTCGACCCCAAAGGTTGGAACGCACGCTTATGCTTGGACCGTTGTTGGAGGAACCTATACGGTTGGTGCTACTCCTAATATTATTAATGTTACTTGGACTGCGGCAGGGACAGGCTCTGTTGCTGTAAAGGAAACAGGATCTTCGTCTGTAACGAACTCATTAAGCGTTACTGTAAATCCACTACCTTCAGCAGCTAATACGGTTTCTGATCCTACCATTTGTAATGGTAGTTCTGCAAGTATCGTAATAACAGGTGCGGCTGGTGGTATAGAATACCAGCTTCGTCTTAATAGCGATAATACCAACGTAGGTTCATCGGTAAGTAGTATGGCAGGGGGAGATGTTACCTTAACGGCATCACCTGTGGCAAATACTGTTTACAATGTTTGGGCAACTAATGAATATAGCTGTAGCGTACAGCTTACCGATTTAAGTTCAACTACCGTAAACGCAAATCCAGTAATTGCTTGGGATGCCGCAAATGTTTATAAAGGCTGTGCTGATGGGAATACAGTGTTAAAGCTTAGCGACTCTTCTTTCCCTAATTATTTGTGGAGCGTAGAGGATGCTATTGGAGGTTTCACGCCCTCGAATAGCTATCAGCCAACAATTACTTGGCTGTCGAATGGTTCTATTTTCCCTAGTGGAGGAACTCAGGTTGATAAGATTGTTTCGGTTATTGTTACAGGAGCAAATGGATGTAAGACAACACTGACAAAAACAGTGACAATTTATCGAAAGCCCGTTACTGGTCCACCCTACCACGTTGGTAATAACATTGCAAAGTAATTATAGCAAAGAAGGCTGCCTCGGTTTGGGGCAGCCTTTCTTTTGCCAAGATTATCAAGGTACACGAGGCTTGGAGTAGGATTATGAGGCTGGGTGTAGCTGTTGTGTGACTTTGAGTTTTGCAGTTTGGTCTTTGTGGTTAATATCGAAATTTGCGGAAACCGTATTCCTATGTCTGTGTCAATTATGTTTTTGAACATGTTGTCGGTTCTTTCTACTGTTAGTCAATTCACCCTGTCCCAAATTTTTCATACTTTTGGTCCAACTTTAACAAAATAGTTTAGTTATGGCAGAAGATAAAGATGTTAAGTTATTTGCCGAATTCGCTCCTGTGACAACAGCCGAGTGGGATGCGGTAATTAACGTTGACCTTAAGGGTGCCGACTACGACAAGAAGCTGGTGTGGAAACCATTGGAAGGCTTCAGCGTACGTCCGTACTACCGTACTGAGGATATGAAGAATCTCGATCACCTTCAGTATCTCCCTGGTCAATTCCCATATGTTCGCGGAAACAAAACCAACAGCAACGCTTGGATGGTTCGTCAGGATATCCTTGTAGAGGATGTTAAGGCAGCCAATGCTAAGGCGCTGGATGTGCTCATGAAGGGCGTTGACTCGCTCGGATTCGTTTTCAACAGCTGCAAGGAGCTTACCGCTGCAGAGCTTGACACTCTTCTTAAAGGTATCAGCGTTTGCGCTATCGAGGTAAACTTTGTATGCTGCTGCAAGAGCCGTAATCTAGCTAAGCTATTCATCGAAAAGATGAAGAAGGACGGCGTTAACCTTGCTGCTGTTCGTGGATCAATCAACTACAGCCCACTTCGCAAGCTATCGCTCGAAGGTGCTTGGTGCTCCGACGAAGCTGCTGCTTTCACCAACACTAAGGAGATGATCGAAGGCGCTGCTGCCCTTCCTTGCTTCAAGACTGTTTCGGTTGATGGCTCTATCTTCCACAACTCGGGCTCAACCTCTGTTCAGGAGTTGGCTTTTGCCCTTTCGATGGGTAACGAGTACCTTGCTAAGCTTACCGATCTTGGCGCTTGCGCTACCATGGTGGCTAAGGCTATTCGCTTCAACTTCTCGGTTAGCTCCAACTACTTCATGGAGATTGCCAAGTTCCGCGCTGCTCGTATGCTTTGGGCAGAAATCGCAAAGAACTACGGCGTTGCCGAGAACGATGCTAAGATGAGCATCCACGCTGAAACATCGAAGTGGAACCAAACCGTTTACGACCCATACGTTAACCTACTTCGTGGTACTACCGAGGCTATGTCGGCTACCATTGCAGGTGTTGACTCGCTAACCGTAGTTCCTTTCGATGCTGCTTACCGCAAGTCAACTGAGTTCAGCGACCGTATCGCTCGCAACGCTCAGCTGCTGCTTAAGGAGGAGGCTCACTTCGACCTAGTGGTTGACCCAGCTGCTGGCTCATACTACATCGAGGAGCTAACTGCTTCTATCGCAAAGGCTGCTTGGACGCTATTCGTAGAGGTAGAGGGCAAGGGCGGATATGTTGCTGCAATTAAGGAAGGATTTATCCAAGCTGCAGTTAAGGCTACCGCTCAAAAGCGTGATATGAACATCGCTACTCGTCGCGATATTGTACTTGGTACCAACCAGTATCCTAACTTTACCGAGGTTGCTGAGGCTGATGTAACCCTTGAGGCTATCACCCGCGCTGAGGCTAAGAAGGGTGATGCTGCCGAGGCTCTTGCTCCATACCGTGGCGCAATGGCATTCGAGGCGCTTCGCTACAAGACTGATAAGAGCGGCAAGGAGCCTAAGGCTTTCATGCTAACCATCGGTGCTTTGGCAATGCGTCGTGCACGCGCTCAGTTTGCTTGCAACTTCTTTGCTTGCGCTGGCTTCCGTACCATCGACCATAATGGATACGCTTCTGTTGAGGAAGGTGTTAAGACTGCACTAGAGGCTAAGGCTGATATAGTTGTTATCTGTTCTTCGGATGATGATTACGCAACCTACGCTCCTGAGGCTTACGAAATGCTTAAGGGTAAGGCTATCTTCGTTGTTGCTGGAGCACCAGCTTGCGAAGCCGAGCTTAAAGCTAAGGGCATCACCAACTTCATCAGCGTAAAGAGCAACGTGCTTGAGACATTGAAAGGTTACCAAGCAGAGTTAGGGATTTAATTATTGAGATATTAGACGTTAGACATTAGACGTTAGAATATGCACAATTTTAAGGAGTTGAATGTATGGCAAAAGGCTAGGGCTTTCTCGAAAAGCATCTATTCTTTGACTTCGGACTTTCCGAAAGTGGAACAGTTCGGTGTTGTAAGCCAACTCCGCCGTGCTTCTGTCTCGATCTCATCAAACATTGCTGAGGGTTCGGGTAGAGGTTCCGATAAGGATATGTGTAGATTCTTGGATATCGCATTAGGATCAGCTTTTGAAGTTGAATCACTGCTATACATTGCTTTAGATTTGGGCTATATCAATCAAGATGACTTTGATAATTTGAATAGTCAAGTTCTTGAGATTGGCAAAATGCTTTCGAGTTTAAATCAATGTTTAGTTAAGCGACAACAGTCTAATATCTAAAATCTAACATCTAAAATCAAAAACAATTATCATGCGTCCTAAATTTGACGAACTTAAGATAGATAATACCTGGATGACTGCTGAGCAGATCCCGGTGAAGGAGGCATACTCTGCCGCCGACCTCGAAGGAATGGAGCACCTTAACTATGCTGCCGGTATTCCACCTTTCCTCCGCGGACCATACTCAACCATGTACGTAAACAAGCCTTGGACTGTTCGTCAGTATGCAGGTTTCTCTACTGCTGCCGAGTCTAACGCTTTCTACCGTCGTAACCTTGCTGCTGGACAGAAGGGTCTTTCGGTAGCATTTGACCTTGCTACTCACCGCGGATACGATGCTGACCACCCACGTGTAGTTGGCGACGTAGGTAAGGCTGGTGTGTCTATCTGCTCGGTTGAGGATATGAAGGTTCTTTTCGATGGTATCCCATTGGATCAGATGTCGGTTTCGATGACCATGAACGGTGCCGTACTTCCAGTATTGGCGTTCTACATCGTTGCTGGTATGGAGCAAGGTTGCTCGTTAGATCAGCTTGCTGGTACCATCCAGAACGACATCCTTAAGGAATTCATGGTGCGTAACACCTACATCTACCCACCAGAATTCTCGATGCAAATCATTGCTGATATCTTCGAGTACACCTCTAAGAACATGCCTAAGTTTAACTCGATCTCTATTTCGGGTTACCACATGCAGGAGGCTGGTGCTACCGCTGATATCGAGCTAGCATATACCCTTGCTGATGGTCTTGAGTACCTACGCACCGGAACTAAGGCTGGACTTTCTGTTGACAAGTTTGCTCCACGTCTTTCGTTCTTCTGGGCAATTGGTATGAACCACTTCATGGAGATTGCTAAGATGCGTGCCGGACGTTTAATCTGGGCTAAGCTGGTTAACCAGTTCGGACCTAAGAGCAACAAGTCGTTGGCATTGCGTACTCACTCGCAAACTTCAGGTTGGTCGCTTACCGAGCAAGATCCATTCAACAATGTTGGACGTACCGCTATCGAAGCTATGGCTGCTGCACTTGGTCACACCCAATCGCTGCATACCAATGCGCTTGACGAGGCTATCGCACTTCCAACCGATTTCTCTGCTCGTATCGCACGTAATACCCAGATCTACCTACAGGAAGAAACCAACATCTGCAAGGCTGTTGACCCATGGGCTGGTTCGTACTACGTAGAAACTCTTACCCAAGAGCTGGCTCAGAAGGCTTGGAAGCTTATCGAAGAGGTTGAAGAGCTTGGCGGTATGGCTAAGGCTATCGAGACTGGTATTCCAAAGATGCGTATCGAGGAAGCTGCGGCTCGTAAGCAGGCTCGTATCGACTCGGGCAACGATGCCATCATCGGTATCAACAAGTATCGTCTAGACAAGGAAGATCCATTGGATATCCTTGACGTAGACAATACCGCTGTTCGTCTTGAGCAGATCGAGCGTCTGAATACCCTTCGCGCAAACCGCGACGAGGCTAAGGTTAAGGCTGCTCTTGCTGCCATTACCAAGTGCGTGGAAACTAAGCAAGGTAACCTACTTGAGCTAGCCGTTGAGGCTGCTAAGCTTCGCGCTACCCTTGGCGAAATTTCTGATGCTTGCGAGGTAATCGTAGGACGTTACAAGGCTAAAATTCTTACCATCTCTGGCGTATACTCTAAGGAAGTGAAAAACGACGAAAGTTTTGCTCATGCAAAAGAGCTTTGCGAAAAGTTTGCTAAGCTCGATGGTCGTCAACCTCGTATCATGATCGCTAAGCTCGGTCAGGACGGACACGACCGCGGTGCTAAGGTTGTTGCAACCGGATATGCTGATATAGGTTTCGACGTGGATATGGGACCATTGTTCCAAACTCCAGAGGAAGCTGCTAAGCAAGCCGTAGAGAACGACGTTCACGTAGTAGGTGTTTCTTCGCTTGCTGCTGGTCACAAGACCCTCGTTCCTCAAATCGTTGCTGAGCTTAAGAAACTAGGTCGCGAAGACATTATGGTAATCGTGGGTGGTGTGATTCCTCACCAAGACTACCAGGTGCTTTACGATTCGGGTGCTTCGGCTATCTTCGGTCCTGGAACTCCAGTGTCTACCGCAGCTATCAAGATTCTTGAGCTGCTTCTTGCCGCTACTGAAGAGTAATCCTTTACCTTCACATAAACAAAAAGGTCTCCTGTTTCAGGAGACCTTTTTTTGTTTAGATGGTAGACCTTAGATGTTAGATTTTAGACTTTATCCGATGGAGTATTTCCCTAAGGATAAACTCTGTCCGCGCATTCCGATAGAGCTTTTACCTAAGGAGAAGCTTCGTCCGCAGGCTCCGATAGAACATTTACCTAAGGAGAAACTTCATCTGCGCATTCCGATAGAGCATTTACCTAAGGAAAAGTTCTGTCCGCAGCCTCCGATAGAGTTTTTCCTTAAGGAGAAGCTTTGTCCGCACATTCCGATAGAACTTTTATCTACGGAAATGCTTCATCTAAAAAGCTAGCGAAGCTACCCGTAAGGGATTCTGCAATAGTTACCCCATCTTGGTGCTATCCTTTGTGCCCTTTGTGGTAAATGGATCAGCGCAAATCTGCTGCATCAGTAAAAATCAGCGTTCCGAAGGCTAGAAATCAACATTAATGCTCGCCTTGTAGGTGATGGTCTTGTCCAGCGGCTGCTTTACCGCATCGCCGTAGGCTACGAATGCGCCGGCGCCGAATCCGAGGTACAGGAATCCGAATATCTTGTAGCGGAGGATGCTTCCGAGGATAAGTCCCGACTCGAAGTAGCCCTTGCGCATATCCCTGATGTCGAGCCCCTCGTAGCGGGCGCTGTTGGCAAGGCGCGACCATCCTGCCGCCTGGAATATCGATACGGTAGGCTTGAAGTTCTTCCGCGAGAAGAGCAGCGAGCCCAGGTCGTAGTAGGCAAACAGGCTGCCGTAGCGCGAGGAGGCGTACTCGAAGGGCTTGGCGCAGTTAAACGAGCTGTTTACCAGAAAGGGGAAGTAGCTGCTGTTGGTGCCGTTGGCGCCGTACAGGAGCGAGTAGGGGACATCGCCCTCCTGGTTGCCGGCTAGCGCCGTGATGCGCAGCACTCCCGCCTTGCGGAGGGTGAAGCGCTTGAAGATGCCCGCCTCGACGCTGGTGTAGCGGTAGTCGCCCCCAAATGCCGATAGCCCCTGACGAATGTTGAGCCCGATAACGGGGTATCCCTGCGTCTCGTAGAAGTAGGTGTTAAAGAACTTGGTCTCGCGCTCCTTGTAGCCCAGCCTTGCCGTTAGGTTTACCTCCGAGTTGTTGGTCCAAAGGCGCTGCTGCTCCACGCCCTTGTAGCGGTAGCTGTAGGTGGGGGCTAGCTGCGCCACCTTTCCGCCAAGGGCGAGGTCGATATCCCAGATGTGGGTGCTTGCGCTGGCGGCGTATTCGATGGTTCTATCGGCCCTGTCGAGCAGGAAGTGGTCGACGAGCGAGCTGCGCCTTTCGCCCACCAAGTAGAAGTGCGTGGCCATATCCACATCGTTGCGGTAGCTCAGCCGGATTGAGGTTTTCGGGTCGCCCTTGGGGAATAGCGTTACCGATCCGCCGTACTTCCACTGGGCATCGCGCGTTCCGTAGGCAAAGTAGCCCCCCAGCGAGGCGTACTTGGTGAGGCGGCGGTTGGTTTCGGCTGCCAGCCCAAAGCGGTTCTCCTCGTAGCGGTTGTTGCCGTACAGGGCGGTAAGCGGAAAGGAGAGCTTGCCGATGGGGATCCTCAGCTGCATAAGGTCTTCGATGAGGAACTGGAGCTTATCGAGGTCGTGCTTCTTGGTTAGCCTCTCGTAGGTCTTATAGGTGGTCGAATCTTTCCGGGTAAGGGGCGAGGGGCGGTAGCGTTCGATAGCCGCGTAGGCGCTGTTGGCGGTGTCGGCAATGGCAACCGTGCTCCGCTTTATGCTTTTAGGGGCAGCGCTGGATATGCTCACGTCGTACACCGTGCCCGTCCCCTCCATGAACGAGCAAACCCCGTAGCCGGGCGGGTAGTTGTTGAGCGTAACCTTGTGGCGGTACTGGCTGGGGAACCATTTTCCCCGCTGGAGGGTGTACTGCTGCTCTATCTTTATGTCGATGCCCGCCTTCTCGGCCCTTTCGGCCACCACATTCTGTATGGCCCACCCGTTGCTGTTGATGTGCACGAACCCCTTAAGCCCGTCGAAGTTGGTATTGCGGCGGGGGGTAAACTGTATCACAAAGGTGGTGTCCTTCTCCACGATTAGCGTGTCCTGAATCAGGAAGAAGTAGCTCCGGGTGCTGTTGGGGCTGATGGGGTTCAGGAAGTTCTTGTCGAGCAGCGTGATGTTGGTGCTGTAGAAGTGTATGGGCTGAAATGAGGTGGTGTTGAAGCTGAACAGCGGATTCTTGAAGCCGCTCACCCTGTTGGCAATCACCCTTTCCTCCGTAATATCCTTGTAGGCGTACACCCTGTCGGCAACCGATTCGGTAACCAGCATGTTCATCGTGTCGGAAAAGCTGCGGAACTTCGATTCGTACTTCGATTTGGGCAGCGGCTCTATCCGTAGGATGGTTTTGCTGTAGAGGCGGCAGCGGTACGACGGGTTTTCGTCGGGGTTGTTATCCCTGATGTGCGCAATGGCGTTGTTGATGATGCGGTGCGCGGGGTTCTCGGTGGGGTACACCGTTACCTCGTCGATGTTGTAGACCGATGGCGTTAGCAGCACCTCGTTTCCCGAAGGCTTCAGCGTGGATGTTGCCATCGAGCGGGGCTCGTAGCCCATGTAGCTCACAACGAGCTGCTGCTCCGTGGCGGTTGCGGCAATGGTAAACTCGCCGTGCAGGTTGGTGGTTACCCCGCGAGTCCTATTCTGAGAGGTAACAACGGTGGCAAAGGGGAGGGGCTTTAGCGTTACCGCATCGCGGACGGTGCCGCTGTACCGTTTTTGCGCGTAGCCCGCGTAGCATGCGAGCATTAGCAGAAGTAGTAGAATTCGTTTCATTCCCTTTAGTAGATATATTTTGAGATATTGATGCGCAATATAGCTTTTTTAGGATTAATACCTAGCGCAACTCGGGTGATGCCTCCTGCAATGGCATTCCCCTGCTCTGTAATGGCTTTCCCCTGCTCTGTAATGGCTTCCCCCTGCTCTGCAATGGCTTCCCTCTGCTCTGCAATGGCTTTCCCTCATTCTGTAATGGGTTCCCCCTCTTCTGTAACGGCTTTCCCTCGTTCTGTAACGGCTTTCCTCTCTTCTGCAATGGGTTTCCCCTGCTCTGTAATGGGTTTCCCCCGTTCTGTAATGGCTTTCCCTCGTTCTGTAACGGCTTTCCCCCGTTCTGTAATGGGTTTCCCCTGTTCTGTAATGGCTTTCCCCTGCTCTGTAATGGCTTTCCCCCGTTCTGTAATGGGTTTCCCCTGTTCTGTAATGGCTTTCCCCCGCTCTGTAACGGCTTTCCCCTGTTCTGTAATGGCTTCCCCCAGCTCTGTAATGGCTTTCCCCCGTTCTGTAATGGCTTTCCCCTCTTCTGCAAAGGCTTTTCCCCGTTTTGCAATGGCTTTCACCCGCTCTGTAATGGCTTCCCCCCATTCTGTAATGGCTTCCCCTCGTTCTGTAATGGCTTTCCCCCATTCTGCTACGCCTGTTCCCCCAACCATCACGCCAAGGCTCTTTCCCGTAGCCCAATGCCGTCAGCTTTTGCATGGTACACCATGCGAGGCGAGGACAACAAGGAGGTTGTACATCCCCTACGGGGAACAACGCGTGAATAAGATCGGTCGTCTACAATTCTATAACCGCTATGCGGTATTTTTACCTTACGAATATTGTTCGGAGGACATTCCGATTTGTAGCACTACCGCCGATAAGCCGCCAATTTCCTCGTAGAGGATAGCCTTGCTGTTGGCTCAGGGGCGTATATTCCTCGTTCTGCAGCGCCTATTCGCCTAGCCATCACGCCAAGGTTCTTTCCCGTAGCCCAATGCAGCCAGCCTTTGCATGGTACACCATTCGAGGCGAGGACAACTCGATGGTTGTACATCCCCTACGGGGAAAAACACGGGGACAAGATTGGTAGTCTACAGTCCTATAATCACTATGCGGTATTTTTACCTTACGAATATTGTCCGTAGGACATTACGATTTGTAGCACTACCGCCGTTAAGCCTCCAATTTCCTCGTAGAGGATAACCTCGATGTTGGCTCAAGGTCGCATTTCCCCGTTCAGCTTCGCCTGTTCTTACAGACATGTCTAGTTGTATTAAAGAATTTGGAGTATAAGAGAATTCCCTCTCCCTCCTTCCGTCCTTGCTAGCTCGTCTCGAATTATTTTTCTATTTTTGTTCGTCATTAGCGCTACGCTAAACCAACTTGTATACCAATGAAAAAGTTACTCCTCATTATAGCCGCAGCTATAGCATTTGCCTCCTGCAGCGACAACGATCAGGTTCTCTCAAAGCAGAAGATGGCTAACATCCTGCGCGATATCCACATCTCGGATGCGGTGCTCAACACCCAGCGGTATTCGCAGAACACCTTCGAGAACCTCGACTCGCTTTATCTCTACAAAGATGTTTTTAAGAAGAATGACGTATCGCGCGAAGAGTTTATCCATAGCCTTCAGTACTACAGCAAGTATCCCCGCAAGCTCGACGAGATCTACACCATGGTGGTAAACGAACTCTCGGCCCAGCAGACAAAGATGCGCGAGGATATGGAAAAGAAGGAAAAGGGAAAGGCGAAAACCCCGAAGCCGCTAAAGTAGCTGGGCGCCATTAATCGAGGCGAGCATGGATGCAGAAATTCACCGAAGTAGATGAAAGTCTGCATGCGCGCTGCACGTGGCCATCAACGAACAATTACTCTCACCTGAAATCTCCGTTCGGCAAGGCCTCCTGCCTTCGTTAAGCAAATGCTGAATTCAAAAGCTTAATACCTGCCACGTTATCCCCTCCGCTTAGGCGGGAGGTAGGGGTGGGGTAAATCAGCAACTCCTGCATTCTTTTCGATAGATCTGGTTACGTCGCAGCCTACGCGCCGTATGCGGCATTTGCGCAACGCGGCCTTCTGCCATGACGCAACCAAAGCAGAACGTAAACTTGCATGACGGCACCTCCAGCCGCTCGGAATTTCTCTTTTAGGATATGCTAAGCGTTGCATTTACCCATAAATCTCTGCTCCAACAGCCGAAAATGGCGCTGAATGGTCATCGCTTATTTACACTTTCTCGTCGAGTGCTTGAAAAAAATGACGTTTTTATTTAAAAAGGAATCGTAAATCTGAGGTAATGTTGCCTTTTCTATAGCCATTTTAGGGCCTATTGACGTTTATTTTCGTGTTGTACGAGGCTGAAAATTAAAACTATATCAAAAAAATCTTATTATGGTTAATAAATAATTAAATACGCTTTGGAAAGTTAACTACAATTCCTATTTTGCAGTGCTCGAAATCGGAGCAGTTAAGGTAGGCATAAAGTAATTGTACGGTAAATTGTGAATAGGCTATTGAATAATGATTAATGTGTATACCGCGAATACTTGCAATTCTTTGTTGTCTTTTGCTGTTCTGCGACGTGTTTAGCCCCTTGGTCGGTGGCTTTATGTGATTTAACTATAAACGATGCATGCCTTTGGCGTGTAGGCAAATGATAAAATGCTAGCGTGATGCTCCCATAGTAATTCCCTTTGACTGTATAGTATCATTCCCTTAATCCAACCTATACAGTCTACACCTTTTTGAATCGTATTGCACCCTGTAGCTTCAGCCCTACAGGGTGTTTTTTGTTTCTACGCTCGGTCTCGTCCATCTTTTTCGCCTTGCAGGCGCCAGCCCGTAGCCGTTAAGCTAAGGCTAGATTCAAAAAGATAGCAGCACGCGATTCTCCCGCTTAGGTCGAAGTAGGGGTGGCGTAAGACGTTATTACCTCTTCCCCCAACTCTTCATCTCTTCTCATCCCTATTATTAACCTCAATACCCAGCAATAATAGATTCGATACAACCGTCGCTTACCATTCTGCAACAGCTTATATCCGTGCCACCACCCCCTCTTTGCGAAGGCAATCTCGTTCTCCCCGTGTCGGCAGTCTTTCAATGCCATTCGGAGAGAGGGGGCAGGGGGTGAGTTGATATTATACATGAAAAAACTCCACAACCTTCCTTAATCTTGCGGCAATCCCCAACAACCTATGAACAACCCGAGGTTCGCAAGTTCCTTGCCAAAATCCGCGTTTTCGAAGCTGGGTAATTGTACCTACCACTCTTAAGTGACAATGCCCAGCTGCTCGCGTAACGAGCAAAATCGCAGCGTTTTAAGCGTTGTGTGCATAACAGCTAATGGTAAAGCCGATAGATGTACGTTTCCCGACCATGTGCAGCCATCTTTATGGGACATAAATCTTGCCAATTATACCCCTAAATCCGCAATTCAGGCATTGTAGTTGGTTTCTGCTACTTTAGCACCGTGTTTTTTATCTACATGCACGCCGAAATTATGATAATTGCGATTACCTGTAGTTAACTCGAAATAATATCAGACATGTTGCGTAAGCAGCAGATAAACAGTGCTAATATTGATTCAATGCACGTTAAAGTATATATTTAACGAAACATACCCTAAAAATGTGGTTTGGCATACGCTAAAAGTGTAAAATAATATGTTAATTTGCGGGTGACAATATGGGGAATAGTGTAGAAATGGGAATGAGCTGTGGAATTTGGGCACCAGTACCCGGTACTAAGGGATGCCTATCTCTATTTTTCCCACCCCTACGTTCGCTGTTTTTTGATGAATGCCCCGCTGCGCTTGCGCCGAGGAGCCTTACAGCATTGTATGATTTATAAACAACAATAGTAACAACGTTTTTAACACGCTTTTGGTATGAAAAAAACTAGAATTGTAGGGTTCGCTCTAACCCTTGCTGCAACGATGGTCGTTGGTGGCGCAATGGGGCAAACTTATGTCGCAGATACGTATTCGGCGAATTATGTGGAAGTTAAGTCGGGAACTGCGGCTGATGAAAATGTAGTTAGTTTGGTTCAGATTTCTAAGGCTCATGGATTTTTCGCTATTCCTGATGGTGCATTTCACCCTACTTATGCATCAGATGGTAAACTTACAAAGGATTTCCAATGGAAGTGGACAGTAAGTACAGGAGGTGCAGATGCTACAGGTGCTGGAACAAAAACAGCAACAGGAGCTGCTGGTAAAGAAAACTACGTTGAACTAACATTTAATAAAGCACAGAAATATATTGTTGATGTATCTGAAATTGCACCATCTGCATGGGGTGGGTGTTTTGATGTTCGTCAATTTACAGTTCATGCCTTTGATGCACCTTCTTTTGAAGCTACTACTGCTAGTGATGCTAAACCTACTTGCATGAGTACTGCAGATCTTCTTAAGAATGCTCACTTTAAATTATTTTCTTCAGGTACTCCTTATGTGAAATACAAAATAGTAAGAACAGTAATGACCATTGCAGCAGATGGTACTCTTGCAGAATCTACTGTTCCTGCTGATAAAACTAATTTTGTAGCGGAAGGTGCTGCTGAGCAGTTTACTGGAAATAATTGGACTTGGAATAATGCAATTGCAGAAAGTGCTGCGGGTCCTTTAGCTTTAGATGGTATTCGTGTAAAACTAACAACTCCATTGGATACTACGGGGCACAAGTTAGCTGAATATGATCTCGAAATTGCTAAAAAGATTACAAAGCCAACCGGTGCTGAAAGAATCGTTAAATATTCATTTGTGGTGACAGGTATTAATGGTCTTTTGTCTCGTAAAGCCGATTATGTACCTGCAACAGGTGCTCTTAAGGCTAGTGGCTTTGATTATTATAATACTGTTACTGCTACAAAGAGTGGTTCTGTAGATTTCTTAGTATCAGTAGCTCCAAAGACTGGTCCAGTTTACCACATTGGCAACAACGTTGCGAAGTAGTTTTTGCTAGCAACCAAAGATTAGAATCACCGACCACTCTTAGTAAACCGATAATACGAATTAATGCATAAAAGACTCCACATACTACTTTTTGTTGTGGTAGCCACACTACTTACCACGGCGGCGTATGGGCAAAACTTGCCCTACGCCTGCCAGGGTAGTGTAGAGCGCTATGGGGTAAAGGGGTTCAACGGGCTGTCGAACTTTTCCTGGCGCATTACCGATCCAAAGGGTACCGAGGTTCCTGCAAGTGCCATTAAAAGCGTCAACGCCGGTTCCGATTCGGTAGATGTTACCTGGAATTACGCCAACATGCCCGGCGGTATTTATACGTTTCATATTATAGAAAAAACACCCTGGGGCTGTACCGGCGAGGAGTACACCCAGGATATTGTGGTAAACACCCCCGAGGTGTACGTGCCCATATCCTCGTTTCTCAACACAAAAGATAACCTTATAAACCTCTGTAAGGGCAAGGACTACGAGCTAGAGGTGCAGCTAAAGGATGGCAAGCGAACCATTGCTACCAGCCTAAGCAAGTGGATGGATCTTAATGATGCCTTCAACGTAAAGCGAATAGTATCAACGGCAGGAACCTTCTCCGTAAAGGTGGTCGACGATCTGTCGTCGTGCTCGTACGACACCGTAAAAGTTGTTTCACACGAATTACCCAAGGTCGATCTTGGCCCAGATGTTACCATCTGCAAGTTTCAGCCTGCCACCATAGTGCCCAAAGTCGATAAGGGCAACATTTATTCATGGACCATCAACAACGAAGTGGTATCTACCGCCTCTAGCTACTATGCCGATCAGGCAAATATCGATCTGGCGCTGGCCGTTACCGACGAGTATGGCTGCGTGGGCTCCGATACCATAAAGGTTAATCAGTGCAGCGTCGAGAGCATCCGCGTTCCAGCGGCCTTTACGCCCAACGGCGACAGCTACAACGATAAGTGGACCATTCCCGACTTCGAAACCAAGTACGATGTAGAAAATCTACAGATAGAGGTGTTCTCCCGCTGGGGTAAGCTGGTTTGGAAGTATACTAAGGGTAAGTACGATCCTACCCAGATGTGGGATGGAAAGGACATGAGCGGCAAACCGCTGCCAGTTGATTCGTACCACTACATCATGAGTTTTAAGTATAACGGCAGCACGCAAAACCTTAAGGGGGCTGTAACCATCATCTTGTAGTATAAACAGGTAAAGGTTAATAATGATAAAACAAAGGAGATATACGCTAGCTGCTCTTGCTGGATTGCTTCTGGCTCTTGCGCCAATGGGCGTACGGGCGCAGCAAGAACCTCTTATTGGGCAGTACATGTTTAATCCGTACCTGATAAATCCGGCCTTTGCCGGCTCGGAGGGGTATACCTTCTTTACCTTTACGGCAAGCAACCAGTGGGCAGGCTACTCCAAGTCGCCCAAAACCTATATAGCTTCGTTTCAAACCAGCCAATCGGGCAGCCTCCTCAATATTTTCAAGAGTGGACGAGGTTGGAGCCGTCGTATGCGCAGCCGTAACTCGGCTAGCACCGGTATTGGCGCAATGATCTATAGCGATTGGAACGGCGATGTCTCGCGCAATGGCTTTCAGGGCACCTACGCCTACCATACGCCGCTTCGGGGCGACGATAAGCTATCGTTTGGCCTCTCGTTTAGCCTTTTCCAGTTCAGGGCCGATGTTACCAACGAGGATCTGCCCAATCCCGATAACGATCCGTTGCTGATGGCGGGAAAGCGGGTTTCGCAGATGTCACCTGAGGCCAACTTCGGCGCCTACTATACCAACAAGGGCTTCTTTGCCGGCTTTACAGCGAACAACCTTCTGCAATCGGCCGTCCGCTTTGCGGTAGACGATAAGGGCTCGAGGCCCGAGGTGCTCCGCCACTACTACCTCATGGGCGGTTACAAGATGAAGGCCAATTACCGTATTGATGTCGAGCCATCGATGATGTTAACTACCACCGAGCGCGGTCAGTTTAATACCGATATCAACATAAAGGGGTACTACAAAAACGACTACTGGGCTGGGCTATCGTATCGTACCTCAGGAGCAGTACTTGTTCTTGTGGGAGCACACTACCAGGATTTCCGCTTTGGCTACGCCTTTAACTTTGGCTTTGGCGATGTATCCACCTTCTCGAAGTTTGGCTCGCACGAGTTTATGGTGGGCTACTCCATTGGCGAAAGTCGTGGCCGCTACCGCTGGACGCGTCGTAGGTAGGGAAGTATGAAATATCGATTACTTCTAAATGAGGTAATCCATCGTTCCTAAGAGTTTTGAACACTGTTCGGCTAAGGCACGAGCCCATAGCCGTTAAGATATGAACTGTATAGTTCTATATTTAGAAAGAAAAGGATAGATATTAAGCACCAGCGCGTGATTGACCCTGTTTATCCCCTCCTTGGAGGGGTAGGGGTGGGTTAAGAACGCGAAGCAATGTTTAAACGTTGACATAAAACGCGAAACCTTCTGTTCGGCTGAAACAGAAGTCCATCGCTTTCACAAGCGGTGATGTTGGAATTGCTAGGCTACAAGGCTGAAGTTTGTGTCCTATTCTCATCTTCGGATTGAGGTGAAGAACCGTTCCGAAGAGTTGAAGTATTAGAATTATGAAGGGAATAAGTATGAATAATTTATTTGGAATCCGATCTTGGGCTGAATCACATTATTCCATGTTGCCATTAGGTATTTCTATGTCGAATGGCGAGAATATTTCCCTACAAAATATATTGTACGGCTTTTTGCAGATAGTTTCTGTGGCTTGCGCCGGTATGGCGCTGCCTAGCACAAGGTCTGCTATAGTCCTATATGGGCTGAATTGAGTATTAGAATTGTAAAAACCGCTTAATATATGAAAAGAACGCTCTTAGTATTGGCTATTTGTGCGTTGGCTGTTATTTCGAAGGCCAACAACCTGCAAATAGGTGCTGTAAAAATCTCAGCCGACAAGCAGCATGTCGAGTTTACCGTAAAATGGGATAATAGTTGGAAGGTTAACGGAGGCCCCGCAAACTACGATGCCGTTTGGGTCTTTATTAAGTATCAAGATTGTGCTACCAACAACCTACCTTGGCAGCATGTTGGGCTAAGCACCAACTCTGCCGATCATACGGTTGATGGAGGTGTGCTTACCATCGATGCAACAGCCGATGGTAAGGGTGTTTTTATCCGTCGTTCGGCGGCTGGTAGTGGAAATCTCTCTTCTGCCAATGTTTCCCTTAAAATGACTGTCACCGATAATAGTTTTAACTACCAGGTTAACGGCATCGAGATGGTGTACGTGCCACAGGGACCATTCTTTGCTGGCGATGGTAATCGCGGTAGTGGCAACAAGTGGGGCTTTGGTGCCACTGGTGGCGATAACTACCTTCAGATTGATGCTACCGTAAATACTAACGGGCTAAACTCTGCCGATTACGTGTCGAATCCTTCGTGGGGTTCTACGGCAAAGCTGCCCGGCAACGCCTACCCTTTTGGCTACAACGCCTATTACATGATGAAGTACGAGATTAGCCAGGAGGCCTACGCGAACTTCTTAAATACGCTAACATACGATCAGCAGCTTGGACGCTTTACCAATGCGCCAAACTCTGCACCCGGAACATTTGCTATTGCAGGTCTCTCCAATCCTCAAAACGGGCGTAACGGCATTAGAATAAAGTCGTCGGGTCAGGTGAGCAACGTTCCTGCCACCGTAGGTTGCGACCTTAACCTAAATGGTGTATTCGACGAGGCCGACGACGGGCAGAATATTGCCTGCAACTGGCTTAGCTGGGGCGATATGATTGCTTTCCTCGATTGGGCCGCACTTCGTCCAATGACCGAGTTTGAGTACGAGAAGGCTTGTCGTGGAGCCAGCATACCCGCAGTAGGCGAATACGCTTGGGGAAGTAATACTATTTTGGCCGCCAATTCGGGTGCTATCGTTTATCCGGGTGCTGCCAACGAGGTTTCCATTTCGGTGGGTGCTGGGTTGTGCGCGTATGGGGTCAACAACAATAACAACCGAGGCCCACTACGCTGTGGGTTTGCGGCAACGTCAACATCCAACCGCACGGTTGCTGGTGCATCTTTCTATGGCATCATGGAACTTACTGGTAATGTAGACGAGCAGTGCGTTGGCGGGTACAACTATAACTACAGCACCTTTACCTCGATAAGTGGCGATGGCGATCTTACTGTAAACGGTAATGCCAATACCGCCAACTGGCCCGCTAATGGTGGTGGTCAGGCAGGTGGCATTGCGCGTGGCGGAAACTGGTACGATGGTGGGAATATCCTAATGGTTAGCAATCGAGATTGGATGACTACCAACTTTAATCAAACCCGCGATGTTCGCAATGGAGGACGTGGCGTGAGAATGCCGTAGTTCTTTGCCGTGTTGTTACAGTATTCATCTCTTAAGCTTACATTCATGAAACGAATTATAGGATTACTGGCCGTTATGGTCTCGGCGTTGGTTGCAGGCGCCAATAACTTGCAGCTTACCAACTTTAAGGTAAACGACCCTACCCATATCCAGTTTGATATTAAGTGGGACAACAGCTGGAAGGTTTCTACCGGCCCCGCAAACTGGGATGCTGTTTGGATCTTTCTTAAGGTTCAGAATTGTTCTACGCCATACCAGCTGTGGCAGCATGTATCGTTGAGTACCACCTCTAGCGATCACACAGTGTCTGGTGGAATCTTAACCGTTGATGCCGCTGCCGATGGCAATGGTGTCTTTATCCGCCGTGCGGCAAACGGAAACGGAAATGTAGCCACAACCACAGTTGTACTAAAGATTACCAATCCCGATGCTGGCTATAACTACCAGCTTAACGGTGTCGAAATGGTTTACGTACCACAGGGCGACTTTAGCGTTGGCGATGGCAACCGAGGCGGAAGTGCTCAGTATGGTTTTACGGGCGATGGTGCTTTGGCTCCGAAGCTTATTAATGCAGCGGTACAATCGGGTGGGCTAACCAAAGCACAGTACTTGTCGAATACGGCATGGGGCGCTTCTGTTGATCTTCCTGCCACCTTCCCTTTTGGCTATAATGGTTTTTACACCATGAAGTATGAGGTTAGCCAGGAGGAGTACTGCTCGTTCCTGAACACGCTAACCTACGACCAGCAGGTTACCCGAATGGCTGCGGCTCCTAACTCGACTATCGGGACGCTTGCCGTATCTACGGCATCTATTCCGGCCAACTGCCGTAACTGGATCAAAATAAAAAAGCAGGGTGTGGTAAATAACATTCCTGCCGAAGTTGGCTGCGACATGAATAACAACGGAACTTTCGACGAGGCCGATGACGGCAAGGATGTAGCCTGCAACTGGCTTAGCTGGGCCGATCTGATTGCCTATCTCGACTGGGCTGCCCTTCGTCCGATGACCGAGTTCGAGTTCGAAAAGATTTGTCGTGGACCAAACACTCCTGTTGCCAACGAGTATCCTTGCGGTACAACCAACATACTTTCTGCTACTGCAGCTTCAATTGCCTACCCTGGCGCGGCTAATGAGTCGTCGCTGACCAATGGCGCGGGGCTTTGCGTTTATGCTGCAGGTTCTACAACCAGCCGTGGACCGCTGAGGGTTGGTATCACAGCTACCAACACCACAACCCGTACGCTTGCCGGTGCCGCATTCTATGGTGCCATGGATATGGCGGGTAATGTAAACGAGCAGTGCCTTGGCGGAATGACCTACAACTACAGCACCTTTACTACCGCTAATGGCGATGGAACCCTGTCGGGAACCGGAAGCGCTGATACGGCCAATTGGCCTGCTGTTGGTGGTGGTGGTCAAGGTGGCGTAATGCGTGGCGGAAACTGGTACGACAACGGTTGGCAGTACTGCATTGTTAGTAATCGCGACTGGATTGGCAATAACACAAACGCCACTCGCGACTATCGTGTTGGAGGTCGTGGCGTGCGATCGTTCTAGGCAGCTACAAATATCTTTTTACTGCATGGCTAGGCATCACGCTGATGGTGCCTAGGTAAGTTATACACACAGCTAAAAATATTTGTGGATGCAATTTCGGTTACTCATTTTGCTGGCAGTACTTGCACTTGTAAGCATAAGGTCCGATTTGTATGCTCAGTATTATAGGGGAGGTAGCGGTAATGGGGCTGCGCGGGTAGAGATTATCCCGGGTACCTGTACCCCCTCCGAGAATACGAGCATATACTTTGGTGGCGATGCCAACGGTGCAGGTGTGCTTAGGCTCAAGTCCGGTTCGTGCTCTGCGCCCGAAAACGTGAGCATCTACTTTGGGGGCGATGCCAACGGTGGCGGCATGCTTAGGCATGTGCAGACCCCGTGCACGACTCCCGAAAATCTGAACATATTTTCTGGTGGAGCTTCGGGAATGTTTGCGGTTCGTATAATGAGCTGTACGCCGTCCGAGTCTTCGGATATCTACTTTGGCGGTATTGCCAACGGCGCCGATGCTCCCCGTATCGTAATTTGTCCGTTGGCCGATGCTACTCCGGTAAACATCTTTTTAGGTGGCTCGGCCGAGGGGTTCTCGACCTCCAACCTGGCTCAGGCACCCTGCACAAACCCCGAAAACCTCAACATCTTTATGGGGGGCGATGCTGATGGATGCGATGGCGAGGTGCTGGTGCAGGCTCCCTGTACCCCTATGGTTAACCAGAGCATCTTCTTCGGGGGCGACGCCAATGGCGATGCGCTAGGGGCGCTTACGCAAAAGACGTGCGACCCCGTGGAAAATCTAAACATCTTTACGGGCGGCCGTACGGCTGGCTACGTGGGCATCTTGCTCGCACAGAAAACGTGTACGCCGATAGAGAACCTCTCCATCTTCTTTGGTGGTGCCTCCGATGGCTACGTGGGGAAGGACCTGATGCAGGCCATCTGCTCGCAGCCCGAAAACATCGACATCTTTACCGGTGGCGATGCCGATGGCTACGCCGCAGGGCTGCTTGCGCCTACGCCCTGCATGACTCCCGAGAATGTGAACATCTTCGTAGGCGGCAACGCCGATGGCTACACGGGCTACGTGCTCAGCCAAAAGAGCTGCCCAACGCCCGAAAATGTGAATATCTATATGGGTGGCGATGCCGACGGCTATACGGAGTCTACCCTGAGCCAGAAGGTGTGCGACGTGCCCGAGAATGTCAACATCTTTGCGGGAGGGGCTGCCGATGGCTTTGCCCCTGGGTATATTATCAGCTGCACGCACCCCGAGGTGGTAAACATCTACTTTGGCGGTACGGCCAACGGTGGCGCTGCCGACTACATCACGATGTGCCCGGTGGCTACCCCTATCAACTTCTATACTGGTGGCGATGCCAACGGCGGGGCTGTGCTGCGGCATATCCCGTTCCCTTGTGCGCCTGCGCAAAACCTCAGCATCTACTTTGGTGGGGTTGATAATGGCGGCGAGGCGTTGCGCTACATCAAGAACGCGTGTCCAACGCCCGAAAATCAGAATATCTACCTCGGTGGCGATGCCAATGGGGCCGACCTGCAGCTCTTTATTAAGGGTGCGTGTCTGCCGCCCGAGAACCTGAACATCTACCTTGGAACGGTGGGCAATGGTGCGGCCTACGTAATCGATAGGCCTACGGTATGCCCGCCAACCGAGAATCAAAACGTATTCTTCGGTGGCCGAGCCGACGGCTACGACGGTAAGCTGCTCGTGCAGCCCTACTACTGGACCGGAGCCGAGGATCACAACTGGCATAACCCCAACAACTGGTCGACCTACATGGTGCCCGACCTGAGCGCGCTGGCCATTATCCCCAACGTTGCTAACGATCCGATTATCTCCGATGGGCCGGCATCCGCCAAGGGCATCGTGCTTAAGGCTGGCGCTACGCTCGACGTGTCGGATAAGGACGTTACGGTGGCCAACGCCATCGACAGCGAGGGGGATATCAGCATCAGCGGCTCGCCAACGGTTACCATTGGGGGGAGCCTCACCTGCAACGCGGGCTCGTTTACCTCGGGCTCGTCGACGGTGGTGCTGAACGGCGATAGCGGTGTGCAGGAGGTTAAGCTGAACGTGGGCGACTTCTACGACCTGGAGGTGAGCACCACCTCGGGGGCTAGCGCCAAGCTGTACGGCTCGATGGGCATCCGCGGCAACCTCTCCATCAGCTCCGGCGAACTCGATGGCGGCTCGTCCACCATATCGCTGAAGGGCAGCTGGAGCAACTTTGGGGTGTTTACCCCATCAACCAGCACCGTTAGCTTTGGCGGAATGTACCAGACGGTTGATGCGGCATCGGCCGAAACCTTCTACAACGTGCAGGTGGGCGCGGCCACGCAGCTGGTCATTAACAACGACGCCAGCGTGGCCAACGAGCTGACGATGCTTGGCGGCGACATCATCACCGGAACCAACACCCTTACCGTGGGCCGAAGCGCTGCCCTTCCGGGCAACATCGGCTATACGGCCGGACGGGTGGTGGGCAGGCTCGAGAGGTGGGTGGCCGCAACGGGCACGTACCTGTTCCCCATCGGGTCGCCATCGCGCATGTACACCGTCAGCTTGGATGCTACGGCGGGCGTTACCCCCGGATCGGTGGTGGCCTACTTCGTGAACAGCAACCCTGGTGTGGGCGGTCTTCCGCTTACCGATGGCAGCGTTCCGGTGGAGAAAACCTTCACCGAGGGATTCTGGAACCTGACGGCGCAGCATGGCTTTGCCGTGGGCACCTACAACGTCTCTGTGAGGGCCGAAGGCTTTAGCAACTACACGCTGTCGGGCAGCACGCGTCTGCTTCGCCGAACCAACTCGGGTGGCTGGAAGATTGACGGCACGCATCTCGATGCGGTTGCGCCGGTGGTTAACCGTACGGGGCTAACCGGCGGGATATCGCCTCTTGGTACGCAGCTGGCGGTAGCGCCGGCGAGCTGTAGCGGAGGTCAAATCCTCGACAACTTCTCCATCTGTACCACCTCGGTTGTTCCTCCGTTTGCCAACCAAACGCAGGCCGTGGGCGGGGCCAGCAGCTTTAGCTACAAGTGGCAGTACTCCGACAACCTCAGCGCCACCCCTGGTGATGGCAGCTGGGTGGATGTGGCCAGCTCCAACACCCTCGGGTACGACGTGGGGGCAACCATCCCCAACTCGCGCCTGTACGTCCGCCAGGCGGTTGGCGTAGGATGCCCCACCCCGGTTTACTCCAATCCGGTGACGGTTACCGTTTACCCGCTCCCCAAAACTGGAGCCGTGTACCATATTGCCAACAACATTGCCAAGTAGCTCACGCTACCGGTAGATGCAGCATACAGTAAGGAAGGACAGGCGTTGCCTGTCCTTCCTTCTTTTTACATGGTGCGCCCGCATGTGAGTTAGTGGTGGTTTTTGCTGATGAGCATTCACTCTCAAGCGGAGGATTGCTTCTTTTGGCGAAGAACTTCCTCTCTGGCTGAGGATCGGTGTTTTTGACGATGAACGGTCTCTCTCCGGCTGAGAGTCGGTATTTTTTGCGGAGAATGCCCTCTCTCAGGTTGAGGATTGGTGTTTTTGGCGATGAACGGTCTCTCTTCGGCTGAGGATTGGTGTTTTTAGCGAAGAATGTACTCTCTCAAGCTGAGGATATACGTCTTTGGCGGCGAACACCCTCGCGTAAATTATTTGAGATCGTTTTGGGCGACGAATGCCCTCGTGTAAATTATTTGAGGTAGTTCTTTGACGAAGAACGTGCTCTCGTAAATTATTTGAGGCTGTTTTTGATGGAGAATGTCCTCGTGTAAGTTATTTGTGGCTGTTTGGGGTGACGAATGTCCTTGCGTAAATTATTTGAGGTAGTTTTTGACGGCGAATGTCCTCGTGTAAGTTATTTGCGGTAGCTTTTGGCGAAGCATCCCCTTGCGTAAATTATTTGCGACGATTCCTGACGGGGGACGCCCTCCCCGTCGCTAAGCCTGGTAGGTATGCAAGAAAAAAGGGCCCCGCAGGAGCCCTTTCTAGTATCTAGTCGATAAATGTTCTAATGCGTTCGGTCTTCACCTCGTAGGGGTCGTTGCTGTCGTGCAGGTAGATGAGCCCTTCCCAGGCGCGCTTGCTCTTAGGCCCCAGCCAGGTGTCGAACCCGTGGCGGAAGTCGAGCTGCTCCATGTCGCAGCTGTTCTGCAAGCCCTCGAAGATGCCGGTAACGATCAGCTCCTTGGCGTCGGTGCTGGGGTCTTGGAAGGCCTCCTCGATGTTGGCAAAAAGGGCGCTCAAATCGGAGGTGTCGTCGCTGCGGAATTTCTCTATGATGTAGTCGACAACGGTGATGATGTCGATCAGGTCTTGGCGGTTCTCCTGGTAGGCGCCTTCGTACTCTTCGTCGATGGTGTTATCCCAGTATGCCTTAAGTTCGGGGTTCGAGTTTACAATAAGCGCAATAGCCTCATCAACGGTTGTTTTACCCTCTTCGTTAATGGCCTCTTGGCTGGTGGAATCAACGTTTTCTTCTTGCATGGCGTCGTTTTTTGTAACTTTTTTGAATTGGCCAAAATTACGAAAACATTGGTGAGAATGTTAAATGCGGTCTCTAAATTATTTGATAAAATATGATATGGGGAGAAGGCACAAGATGAAAGGCGCAAGATAAAAGATTCAAGACACAAGCAGCATGGGGGAGGCTTTATAGAAGCCAAAATCCTGAGTCTTGATACTAGAGTCTTAATACTTGATACTTGTGCCTATTCCCTACTTAATCATCCCGGCCACAATCGGCCTCAGTCCGCTGAAGAAGAACTCCACGGCAATCACCATAACGATGAGGCCCATCAGGCGCATCATCACGTTGTTGCCGGTTTCGCCCATCACCTTAAGGATGCGCGACGAGCTGAAGAGGATGATGTAGGTGAGCAGCATCACCACCGTCAGGGCTGCGATGAGGATCAGCTTATGGGCGATGGAGGTGGCGTCCTCCATCAGCACGATGGCGTTGGTGATGGCGCCCGGACCGCAAATCATCGGTATGGCCAGCGGGGTGATGGAGATGTCGTTGACGTAGGCCTTTACCTCCGACTTCTTCACCTTGATGTGCACCAGCCTTGCCTGCAGCATGTCCAGCCCCATGATGAAGAAGATAACCCCACCTACAACGCGGAAACTGTTTACCGAGATCCCGAAGAACTTGAAGAGCAGCTGCCCCGAAAAGGCAAACGCCAGAATGGTGATGAATGCCGCAATGGTGGCCTTCTTGGCGGTGCGGGTGCGCTCGGCATCGTCGAGGGTCGAGGTCATCGTCATAAAGATGGTCATCGTGCCCAGCGGGTTAATCAGGGTAAAGAAGGAGGTGAAGGCCAAGAGGCCAAAGGAGAGGAGCTCGTTACTCATGGGTGGAATTTTGGTGATTTTGCCGTGCAAGTTAGCCATTATTACCAGGAGTGGGTGCGGCTTGGGCAGCTCTTGTATGCGTTAATTAAGATGAAAGGCTTGTGCGCATGGCGGGAAACGCCCTATCTTTGACCCATTGACCAAAATGGTCAAACAATATAACACGAAATGGTACTAATCACGCATTGTGGCGAAAATTGCGATAAGCTTAACGCCATCCTCGATGCAGCGCAGCGGCGTTTTGGCATGTACGGCTACGAGAAGACATCGGTAAGCGAGATCGCCGCCGACTTAAGCATGTCTAAGGCATCTATCTACTACTACTTCTCCGATAAGGGGGGGCTTTTTATGGCCGTAATCGACCGCGAGCACTCGGAATTTGTTCGTATGGTAGAGCAGGAGTGCGAACCGCTAACCGACCCTGCCGATATGCTTCGGGCCTACGTCAGGGTTAACATTGGCTTCTTCCGCAAGCTCCTCAACCTAACTAGGGTGAAGCATGCCGAGGTGATGCACAACAAGGAGATCCATCAGATGATCTGCCAGCTGCGCCAAAACGAGCAGGCCATTCTCGAAAAGGTGCTTGCCAGCGGCACTGACCTTGGCTTGTTCCGCATTGCCGATGCCAAGGAGATGTCCGAGCTCTTTCTCGACCTGCTGCGGGGGCTTCGGCGAATGGTTTTAGGGAAGAAGGACGTGTTCTACCTCAACGACGATGAGTTCAACAGCCTGGTGAAAAAGGTGGAGATCTTCACGGAGATCTTCATTAAGGGGATAAGCGCATAGGTTACGACACAAGTATCACGTCGATGTTTTGGAAGGTACTAGATGAAGCCCCGAAGGGGTGAAATCTTAGTAGCCCCGGGATTTATCCCGGGGAATCAAGGAATGACCCTACAATATGTCGCATCTGCAGTCTTATAAAAAAGGAATAACGATATATGCGGCATAATGCAGAGGTTTCATAAAGGAGAAAAAAGAGGCTCCGAATTGTTTTAATGCAGCTTTCCGAAAAGATCACCCCGAAGAGGGGTATAGCCTAAAAAGCGACAGTAAATGAAATTATAATATCAACCATGGGAAACCCAAAGAAGAAAAGTAAAAAGGTATTCATTCCGCTAGCGGCAGTAGCTGCGCTAATAATTGGTGGTGCGTACTACTACTACACCGAGTATTCGCGCTACATTAAGACGGACGATGCGCATGTCGATTCCGACAACGTTGCCGTTAGCGCAAAGATGCTCGGTCGAATTGCCAAGCTATACGTCGACGAGCAGGATTCGGTGAAGCAGGGACAGTTAGTGGCCGAACTCGACAGCACCGACCTGCTGGCGCAGAAGCGTCAGGCCGAGGCGCAGATAAGCCAGGCGCAGGCCAATCAGACCCAAGCCGAAGCAAAGTTGGCCTACGATCAGGACAATATTAAGGTGCTAGAGGTAAGCCTTGCGCGTGCCAGCGAGGACTACGAGCGAGCAAAGGAGCAGCTTGCTGGCGATGTGATAACCAAGGAGCAGTTTGCCCATACCAAGAAAACGTATGAGGCTGCAAAGGCTCAGCTTGCGGCGGCAAAAACGCAGCTTAACGTATCGCGCTCGCAGATATCCAGCGCCAGCGCCGCCATTGGTAGCGCTAATGCACAGGTTGGGGTAGTTGCCTCGCAGCTCCGCAACGCTAAGCTCTACGCCCCCATGGATGGCGTCATTGCCAAGCGCTGGCTGCTTGCGGGCGATGTTGCGCAGCCCAGCCAATCGATATACACCATAACGAATACCAAGAAGCTGTGGGTGGTGCTCTTCATCGAAGAATCTAATTTAGCGGGTATACATATGGGGCAGGCAACCGAGTTTACCCTCGACAGCTACCCAGGCGTAACGTTTACGGGCAAGGTGTACGCTATAGGATCGAACACCGCCGGACAGTTCTCACTAATCCCCGCTAACAATGCATCGGGAAACTTTACCAAGGTTACGCAGCGTGTCTCGGTAAAGGTTTCGATAGATGGAACAAAGAGTGGCGAGCCTGCTTCGAAGTATCGAATACTCTCAGGTATGTCGGCCGTCGTAAAAATCATTAAAGACTAGCCATGCGAAGGAGAACAACCCCTTCTCATAAAATACGCAAGCTCCTCCGAAAGCGAAATTCGTCGTTTCACCCCATGCATAAATCGTACAAGTGGTGGCTGCTGGGTAACGTGATGATAGGAACCTTTATGGCCGTGCTCGATGCAACCATCGTAAACGTAGGGTTGCCAAAGATAATGGCCTCTTTTGGGGTGGGGCTCGATAAGATAGAGTGGGTGATTACCGCCTACATGCTGGCCATGGCTGTTATGCTGCCTACTGCAGGGTGGCTGGCCGATCGTTTTGGATACAAGCGTATCTACTTTGTCGGCTTGATGCTCTTTACAGTAGGGTCGCTCCTGTGTGGAATGTCGGGCAATGAGAATATGCTCATCATCTCGCGAATTATCCAGGGATTTGGAGCTGGAGCCATTCAGCCGGTGGGTATGGCCATTGTAACGCGCGAGTTTCCTCCGCAGCAGCGTGGGGTTGCTCTTGGATTCTGGGCCATATCGGCTGCCGCATCGGTGTCGTTTGGTCCCCTAATTGGCGGCTATTTGGTAGATACCTTTAGCTGGCCGCTAATTTTTGATGTAAACGTACCTATTGGTATCATCGGATTGCTTGCTACTATTGTTATTCAGCGCGAGTACAAAAATCCTCGAATCAAGAGTTTCGACTTCTGGGGATTCATAACAGTGAGCACTTTCCTTCCGTTGGTGCTTTACGCCCTTACCGAAGGAAACGCGGCAACCAACTCGGCGGGATGGCATGCGCCGTATATCCTTGTTTGCTTTGCCATATCGGCATTAGCCTTTGTGGGGTTTATTACGGCCGAGTTAACCGTAAAGAATCCGCTTATAGACCTGCGGCTGCTAACCAACCACAACTTCGGATTGGCAAACCTTGTAACTTTCATCTTTAGCGTGGGGATGTTTGGGAGTACCTTTTTGCTCCCGTTGTATCTCCAAAACTCGTTAGGGTATACGGCAATTCAGTCGGGGGCAGTTTTTCTTCCGGTTGGTATAATTCAAGGGATGATGTCGCCGCTGTCGGGCTTAATGGGCGATAAGATTAACCCAAAGATTCCTATTGCAACGGGTATTGTGCTGTTGGCAACTTCGTTTTTCCTTAACTCGAAGCTGTCGTACCTAACCGAGCATCACTACGTAATGCTCAGCCTCTACATTCGAGGCTTTGCTCTAGGGATACTTTTTACTCCGCTAAGCGCGATCTCCTTGTCCGAGATTCCTCGCGAGAAGATGGGGCAGGCCTCCAGTATCTCGAACGTGATTCGCCAGCTGGCGGGAAGTTTTGGTGTTGCCATACTGGCCACCATGCTTACCACCCGTGTTACCTACCATACGCAGATGTATGCGCAGAGCGTCGATCCGCAGTCGCCTGCATATAAAACAGCAGTGGTAAAGGCTACAACTTACATACAAACACATGCAGGGAGTTCGCCGGCAAATGCTCAGGTGCAGGCAAAAACGCTGGTGGTGCAGCAGCTAAGCAAGGAGGCGTACATCCAGGGAATTGACGACGACTTCCTGATTGCCGGAGTGATAACGCTCCTAGGAGGTATTCCGCTATTTTGGCTGCATACCAAGAAACGATCATCAAAAAATGAAAAACCAGCTATCCATGAATAATATCATAGTAGCCAAAGGGCTTAGAACCATTGCTTGTAGCGCAATGACTGTAGCGTTACTTGCTATTACGGGCTACAGCGCAACGGCGCAGAAGGCAGATACGCTCTTTATAGATCAGGCCATTAAGGAGGCGGTAGATACGCATCCAACAGTATTGCAGGCGGCTGAGGCTCTTAAAGTAGCCGATGCTCGCATTGCACTTGCCAAGTCGAATTACCTGCCAACCGTAGATGGGGTGGCAACGGTGTCGCATATTGGACCAGTTCCGAGCATCGACTTTGGAGGAAAATCATTTAAAATGGCACCTGACAACAGCTACAATGCAGGTGTGAATGTCAACCAGCTCATATATGATTTTGGAAAGACCAAGAATGATGTTTCTGCCGAAACGCAAAGTAAAAATCTGGCAACGGTTACCATCGAACAGGCAAAGCAGCGTATTGCATCATCGGTGGTGGGTACCTACCTTTCGCTACTCTACCTTCAAAAGGCAAAAGACATAAAGAATGAGCAGCTAAGAACGCTGAATAGCCATCTCGATATTGTAACAAAGAAGAAGGCTACGGGATCGGCTACGGAGTACGAGATTCTTACTACTAAGGTGCGAATCTCGAATATCGAAAGCCAACGTTCTGATATCATAACCTCTTTAGGTGTTCAACAGGCTGTGTTAAATACATTGTTGGGGCGCGAGGTCGGCAGCCCTGTTGCTGTTGCAAAAAGCATCCCGGCAAATCAACCCAATGTGGCCGCCGATTCGCTTTACCGTTATGCATTTGCTAATAGAAGCGAGCTTAAGGCTGCATCCGAAAAAGCAACGTTAGCCGAGATGAAGTATAAGCTTGCCAAAATGCAGAATAGCCCAACGCTATCGGCATTTGCTAATGGAGGTGTTAAGAATGGCTATGTCCCTTACCTAAACGATCCTAAGATGAATTATGCCGTTGGCTTATCATTTCGTATCCCCATCTTTGATGGTAATCGTACCGCTACTAATGCGATAATTGCACATTCGGCAATAGTAAGCAGTGGCTACGATGCTGAGGCAATTCGTCGGAATGTGTCAATCGAGGTTGCTGAGGCAAAACTTAGCATGGAGGCTGCACAATCGAAGATTAGGCAGTTCGAAATGCAGCAGCAGCAAGCACTAAAGGCTCTTCAGTTGGCAGAAGCGAGCTACAAAGCAGGTTCCATTACAAACCTCGACTTACTTGATGCTACCACATCGCTTTCCGAGAGCCAGCTATACCTGATTAAATCCAAAATCGATTACAGCAATAGTCTATACAAGTTGAAGGTGGCATTGGGAGAGCATCTTTACTAGTGGAGGTGTGTAGAAGTGCTTGTCTTTTTCAAGTATAAAGTTAGAGGGCATCTCATTTTTGAGATGCCCTCTAACTTTAATACAGGACGCTTTCAATATGTTAGAATGTGACTTTGAATTCTACGCGTCGATTTAGGGCTCTTCCCTTATCAGAGTAGTTGTCGCTGACGGGTTGGGTGTCGCCAAAACCTGAGGTTTTAATGCGCTTTGTCGCTATTCCTTTCTCGATAAAATATGCTTTTACGGCATCGGCTCTTTCTTGGGATAGCTTTAGGTTGTGCTCTGGTGTTCCAATGTTGTCGGTATGCCCATCAATTTCGATGTTGTAGGAGGGGTTGTTGTTTAGTACACCAACGACCTCATCGATGATTGGATAGGAAACGCTAAGGATGATAGATTTACCAGACTGGAATTGGATGCCGCGAAGGGCTTTGTCGAATACCAACTTCTCTGCTGCAGTTATCTCTGGGCAACCCTTGTTTGCAGCGACTCCTGCTTGGTCGGGGCATTTGTCGTCGATATCAGGTATGCCATCGCCATCTCTGTCGGGGCAACCCTTAAGTGCCACAGGTCCTGCCATGCTTGGACATCTATCTAGAGGGTCTGGAATACCATCTCCATCACTATCGGGGCATCCTTGGAATTGTGCTAGACCTTTTGTTGTTGGACACTTGTCCTCGTAATCGGGTATTCCATCTTCGTCGCTGTCTGGACATCCTTGGAACTGTGCTAAGCCTTTTGTTGTTGGGCATCTATCTTCGGAATCTCTAATACCATCTCCATCTGTATCTGGACAACCTTCGAATTGAGCGAGCCCTTTTATGTTTGGGCATTGATCTTCGGAATCCTTAATTCCATCTCCATCAGAGTCGGGGCAGCCGGAGAGGGTTATTAAGCCTGGTATGTCAGGACAAAGATCGTACTTGTTTACTACTCCATCATTATCGTTGTCCTTGTTGCGTTTCCCTCCAATGCTGAATACAAAACCGATGGTGTGCGAGGCAAACTGGTCGTTATGCCCGTTTGCACGACCATCGCGCTTATCGCGGTTGGTGAAGTTGTAAAGCAGCTGGTACTGCATGGCAAAACTGTTGCAGAAGTTGTACTTAATGCCTCCTCCAACTGGGATGATGTAGTCGCGTCCATTCCAGATGCGGCCGCCGCTTACGTGGGCAAGCCCAAGACCTGCCGAGATGTATGGGGCTAGCTTAACCGTTTCGTTAAGGATGTAGCCGTTAGTTAACTTATAGGTCAGCAGTAGGCTGGCATCGGTTTTACTTCCAAAAAAACTGCGGGCTTCATCCTTCTTATAGCCATACTCGCCGTAGGAGGCAAAAAGGCCTACGTCGAAAGAACTGTTGATGTATCGGGTAAGCGAAATTGCTCCGATTGGATAGAATGCTTTGTTAAAGTCAAGAAAAGCATTTCCCCAATCTCCATTGTACTCCGTTTTACCACCGAATACTCCTATCGCCCACCTGTTTTCTGTGTTTTGTGCGACTGACACAGATAGCAAGCCGATTAGCAGTGATGATAAAAATAACTTTTTCATGATTGCTTCTTGGTTAATTGGTTCTCGCCCTACTCGTATGGCTTTTCGGTTCCGCCCAGTTTCTTGAGTGTTTTTTGGTTCGGCGAGTGGCTTGCTTGTAGATGTCTTCCCTGTTAGGGTTTCGTTTGTACCGTTATCTTGAACTTAAAAACGATGAAAGTTCTTTAATGTTTATTTCAGGTCGGGTTTTATTCTTTGGGATAGATTTAGCTGTAAACCAAACTTTGTAGAGTTGAGTTGGACTAGCTGCTTTGACAACCTTTGTCCTGATTGATGGAGGTTTAAGCCAAATAATAACATTAAAGGAAACTTAGAAATTGAAAAAGTTACCGGATTCGAATGGATTTTACCGCATTTTTTTGAAATATTTGCGGGACTATTTGAATTTGACATGAGGGTTAAGAGGGGATTGACTGTATTGTTTTGGGTTGTTCTGAGTGGGGTTGTATGCGAGGTTCATGCTCAGTATGTGAATATGCCGCTGGTGCATTATCTTACGGATACGACACTTAGTCGAAATCATAGCCCATTTCCGGATCCTTTTTATAAGGAGAAGTTGGATAATAATTTTCAGCGGGTTACCACCAGCAAGGTATTCCAGATTAGCTATATCCCAGCAGGGCTGTTTGTGCTTGCCGATATTGCCTGTCAGGATGACAACTCTGTTCGAACCTCTCGGAACTTTAACATCCCTCAGTTTAGCTACCACTACGACGACTATCTGCAGTATGCCCCAGGGATACTGACCTATGCGCTAAAAGCGTTTGGTGTAGAGGGGCGTAGCTCTTGGGGACGGCTTGCCACGTCTACCGGAATATCGTTGGCCATTATGGGGGCTACCGTAAATACGCTTAAGACAACCATTCACAAGGAGCGCCCCGACAACTCTGCCAATAACTCCTTTCCTTCGGGGCATACCTCCATGGCCTTTATGGCTGCCACCTGGCTCCATAAGGAGTATGGGGTGACGCGAAGCCCTGTATACAGCGTCTTGGGGTATGCTACGGCTACCTCCATTGCCGTTGGCAGGGTTCTGAACAACAAGCATTGGCTGTCGGATGTGCTGACAGGTGCAGGGGTGGGGATTCTTTCGTCGGAGCTGGGCTACTACTTTGGCGATATGATTTACGGCGAAAAGGGGATATCGGGTAGGGCCGTAAACCAGACGCTTCCTCCGATGGATGCTCGGCCCAGCTTTTGGAGCATATCCTCGGGGCACTCGACGCGCAACAACTCGGTAGAACTTGAAGATAATACGGTAATCAGCGTAAAAACGGGCTTCTATGTTGCCACCGAAGGGGCTTGGTTTATTACCCCTTACTTTGGAATAGGGGCTAAAATTGCGGAGCGTACCCATATCCTTGAGCCCGAAAATCCGGAGCTAATCATGAGCCGGCCTTTCCTTAATGGTTCTATCGATCATGTGGAGTCTGGCATTATGTCGGTTTACACCTTTCAGGTTGGCCCCTACTTTTCGTTACCGATAACGCGCCGATTTGCCCTTGGCTGCGATATCATCGGTGGATATTCGGGAGCAACCACCTCCTCTATCATCCTTTCAAAAAAGCCCACTTCGCCGACGGCTCCTGCTCAGACCATTGTGGCCTACCGCTCGAAGTGCAACAATAGCTTTGGGATGGAAGCGGGCATTTCGTGTAGAACTATGGTTGCCCGTAACATGGGCATTAAGTTTTTTACCAACTACTCCGTGGGGATAGCCCGCCCCCGCTATTCGGCAATTGTTGGAATGAACGATGGTACTCCAGTATACTCCAGTTACAAAAATGCTCGGGATGCCTCCCAGAACCTTATCATCGGTATTGGAATAAACGGGTACTTCTGGTAGCCGGAAAAGCTTCGTAGGGCGTAAGGCCCACTCCCTGATGGTGCATCCTCATCCCCAAGTGGTATACCCTTTTCCCCAGGCGGTATACCCCCATCCCCGAGTGGTATACCCTCGTTCCCGAGCCGTATAGCCCCATTCCCGAATGGTATACCCTCATCCCCAAGTGGTATACCCTCTTCCCCAGGCGGTATACCCCCATCCCCGAGTGGTGTACCCTCGTTCCCGACCCGTATAGCCCCATTCCCGAATGGTATACCCTCATCCCCAAGTGGTATAACCTTGCTCCCGGATCGTATGCTCTTCTTCCCGCACGGTGTTGCCTTTTTCTCCGTTGTTGCCTCGCCTACCCTGTTGGGTTGATGCCTGCTGCTGCTGGGGACGGTTTGTCTCCCATATTTGAGGATGCTGTGGCATCCCGAAGCTCTATTTTTCCTACCTTCGCAGCCTAAAGCAACAGACGCTAATGGGTTTAAAACGAGCGCTAATTCTTACCTACTACTGGCCGCCAAGCGGTGGGGCAGGGGTGCAACGCTGGCTGAAGTTCGTGAAGTACCTTCGCGAATACGGCTACGAGCCTGTGGTTTACACCGCAGCGAACGGCGAAATGCCGGTGTATGATCCGACGCTGGCCGACGACATCCCCGCAGGGGTAGAGGTCGTTCGTACGGAGATTTGGGAGCCCTACCACCTCTACAAGAAGCTGGTTGGGGGCAAGTCGAAGGAGAAGATCAATACCGGATTCCTATCCGAAACGGGTAAGCCGAAGCTCACCCAGAAGCTAGGCGTATGGATTCGCGGCAACTTCTTCATCCCCGATGCCCGATGCTTTTGGATAAAGCCTTCGGTGAAGTACCTCGCTGGCTACCTAAAGGATCATCCGGTTGATATCGTCATCTCCACCGGACCTCCGCACACCATGCACATGATTGCCCTCGGGCTCAAGCACCGGCTCAACATCCCGTGGGTGGCCGATTTCCGCGATCCGTGGACCAACATCGACTTCTACAAGGATTTGATGCTAACCCGGCTGGCCGACTGGCGCCACCACAGCATGGAGCGGCGCGTGATCCGCCATGCCGACTACGTGGTTACCGTTACCAAGCAGGATCGCGACGACTACCTGCGCATGGGGGCGAAAAAGGCTGTAACCATCACCAACGGCTACGACGAGGACGACTTTAAGGTGGATGGCGTAGCGCTCGACGCGCAGTTTACCCTCTCGCATATCGGAACCATCCCGCCATCGCGCAACCCCGAGGCGCTCTGGAAGGCCATATCATCCCTGGTAAAAAAGGATGATGCCTTTGCCCGCGACTTTCGGCTTAAGCTGGTGGGTAAGGTTGATGTCTCGGTTCGCCAGATGATTGCCAAGTATGGGCTTGATGCCAGCGTTACCTTTATCGACTACCTGCCGCATGCCGAGGCGGTGCGGCAGCAGCTGCAGTCGCGGGCATTGCTGCTGCTCGTAAACAATACGCCCAACGCCAAGGGCATCCTCACCGGGAAGTTCTTCGAGTACCTGGCAACGGGTAGGCCTGTGGTGGCCATCGGTCCTACAGATGGCGAGGTGGCAGCCGTGCTTCGCAGTACAGGTGCCGGCTTGTGCTCCGACTTCGAGGATGCCGATACGTTGGCTCAAAATATCGAGGCCCTATACCGTCAGCTTAAGGAGCATGGCGACTGCAGCAATGCATCGTCGGGTGCCAGCCAGTTCTCGCGCCGGAACCTTACCGCCGAGATGGCAAAGGTGATGGATGAGGTGGTTGGATGTAGACTTTAGACTTTAGACCTTAGACCTTAGACTTTAGATGCTAGATATTAGATGACAGCTAGAGAAAAGAGTAGATTTTCTCTAGGTCCTCCGATTCGTTTTTTGAGGGGGGCTCTAACGTCTAAACTCTAATATCTCAATACTAAATTTTGTATGAAAAAAATAGTTACCATAGTGGGGGCGCGCCCACAGTTTGTAAAGGCAGCAGCCGTTTCGCGCGCCATTGCTCAGACCAGCATTCAAGAGGTGATTGTCCATACTGGGCAGCACTTCGATAAGAACATGTCGGAGGTGTTTTTTCAGGAAATGGAAATACCCCAGCCCGACTACATGCTCGACATCCACAGCCTCAGCCATGGGGCAATGACCGGGCGTATGATCGAGAAGATCGAAGAAGTTCTTCTGAAAGAGAAGCCCGACGGGCTGATGGTTTACGGCGATACCAACTCTACCTTAGCAGGCGCCATTGCGGCATCGAAGCTGCACATCCCAATCATCCATGTGGAGGCCGGCCTACGCTCGTTCAACATGATGATGCCCGAGGAGGTTAACCGTATCCTCACCGACAGGATCTCTAGTCTACTCTTTTGTCCCACCGATGCCGCTATCGAAAACCTGAAGAAGGAAGGATTTGGTGGCTACAGCGCAAAAATCGTAAAGAATGGCGATGTGATGCAGGATGCCGCCATATTCTACGCCGCCCGCTCGGCGGAGAAGTCGAAGGCTATTGCATCGCTTGGCGTAGCGGATGGTTTTGTGCTTGCCACCATTCACCGCCAGGAGAACACCGACGATCCCGCAAAGCTCCGTGCCATTGTCGATGGCTTGAACATCATCAACCGCGAGCGTAAGGTTATCGTGCCGCTGCATCCTCGTACACGAGGGATATTGGCCGCACAGGGCATTGCCCCAGAGTTTACCATTATCGATCCGGTTGGATACTTCGATATGGTAGAGCTGCTCAAGCATTGCGCCCTGGTTGTAACCGATAGCGGTGGCGTGCAGAAGGAGGCTTTCTTCTTCGGAAAGCCCTGCATCACCGCCCGCGAGCAAACCGAATGGGTGGAGCTTGTGGAGAAAAACTTCAATATTCTCGTTGGTTCCGATACCGAAAAGATGGTGGAAGCCTACCGTCAATCCATGCAGCGCCGCTACGATTTCGACGTCAACCTTTACGGAAACGGTAAGGCTTCGGCTGTTGTTGCGCAGGAGATTGAACACTTTTAGCGGTTTTACGTCAAATCCATCGGCGTAAAACGAAATGTTTTTTACTTTTACCGACTAGTTGTTAAGATGATGCTCGAAAGAACATTATCATCAAAAATATAATTGAAAAGGAAAGAGCCAATGCATCCAATTTTGAAGAAGTCGTTGCCCCACATTGCGGCAATTCTATTTTTCTTAGTGTTATCGTACGTTTTGTTTGCGCCACAGCTACAGGGAATGCAGCTACAGCAAAGCGATAATCAGCAGTTTCAGGGAATGTCGAAGGAGCTAAACGACTACCGCGCTAGAACAGGCGAGGAGGCGCTTTGGACCAACAGCATGTTTGGTGGAATGCCCTCGTACCTTATATCAACGGTGTATAAGACCAACTACATCCGCTATGTCGATAATTTTCTTCAGCTAGGGCAGTCGCGCCCTGCCAGCTTCCTTTTCATCATGCTTCTGGGAAGCTACATCCTGATGCTTGCCTTTGGAATGAATCCATGGCTGGGAGTTGTTGGCTCGTTGGCGCTTTCGCTTTCGTCGTACTACTTCATTATTATAGCCGTTGGGCACAACTCCAAGATGATTGCCATTGCCTATCTCGTGCCGCTTATCGGGAGCATTATCTTGGCATATCGAAAGAAGCTTTGGTTGGGAGTGGCGCTGGCTAGCCTATTCCTAGGACTGGAACTCTATGCAGGGCATCCCCAGATTACCTACTACGGTGCATTCATTATTTTCTTCTTCATAGTTGCAGAGGCAATTCGCTCGTATCACGAAAAAATCCTAAAGCATTTTGCAAAGGTGTCGGCTGCACTTTGTATTGCTCTGGTGTTGGGCATAGGAGCAAATTTCTCGCACTTGTATCTCGTGTGGGATTATGGAAAGGACTCAATTCGTGGTAAAAGCGAGCTAACCCATAATGCCGAAAATAAAACGTCGGGTCTCGATAAGGATTATGCGCTAAGCTGGAGTTACGGCATTGCTGAAACCTTCGACCTGTTTATCCCAAACCTAATGGGAGGCTCATCGACGATCGGTCTTAAGTCTGATGGCGAAACAGCCAAGACGCTTACCACAATGGGGCAACCTGCCGAGATTGCCGCGCAGATTCCTTCCTACTGGGGGCCGCAGCCTAGCACCTCGGGACCTGTATATGTAGGAGCCGTTGTCGTATTCTTTTTTGTGCTGGGGCTATTCTTCATTCAGGGGGTAACCCGTTGGTGGCTTGTTTGTGCTACCGTGCTGTCCTTCTTGCTGGCATGGGGAAGCAACTTCTTGGGATTCTCCGAGTTCTTCCTCCAGCATGTTCCTATGTACAATAAGTTCCGCACCGTTTCAATGATACTGGTGATAGCCGAAATTACGATTCCAATTGTTGCGCTGCTAGGTCTGAGAAACTTGCTAGAAGGAGAAATATCGAAGGAGCGTGCTTTAAAAGGATTAAAGTGGGCGGCTGGTATTGCAGGAGGTATCGCCTTGTTCTTTGTGCTAATGGGTGGCTCGCTATTCAGCTTCATATCCGAAAACGATAAGCAGATGTTGCCTCAGGAGGCATTAAATATGCTTGGCTCCGCAATTGCCGCCGATAGGGCATCGCTGCTAACTGCCGATGCATGGCGAACATTCATCTTTGTAGCCCTATCAGCAGGTTTAGCATGGTTGGTTATTGCTAAGAAGATAAAGCCAACCTACTTTATGCTTGCACTTGGTGTTCTTATCCTAGTTGATATGGTTCCAGTTAATCATCGTTACCTAAATAAGGACAATTGGGTTCCTGAGGCTCAGGCGCAGGTGCCATTTACTCCAACGCCAGCCGATCTTCAGATTATGAAAGATCCCGGTAACTACAGGGTGCTAAATCTTTCGGTTAGCCCATTTAATGATGCATCAACTTCGTACTTCCATAAGTCGGTTGGTGGATATCATGGGGCTAAGATGCGCCGTTACCAGGAACTGATTGACTTCCACTTGTCGCAAAATAATATGGCGGCATTCAACATGCTTAATACCAAGTATATTATTGTACCGAATCAGAAGACGCAAACGTTGGAAGTACAGCAAAATCCAGGTGCTCTAGGAAATGCTTGGTTTGTGAATTCCATTAAGGTTGTTCCAAATGCTGATGCCGAAATCGAGGCGCTTAAAGGATTCGATCCTCGTCATTTGGCAGTTGTTGATAAAAGGTTCGATAAAGAGCTTGCAGGATTCACTTCAAATGCTGATACTACCGCAAAAATTGAGCTAGTAAAGTACGAACCAAACCATCTCACCTATAAGTCGAACAATAAATCGGCACAGCTAGCCGTTTTCTCCGAGATATACTACAACAAAGGTTGGAATGCGTATGTAAACGGAAAGTTGGCGCCATACCTTCGTGCCAACTACGTGCTTAGGGCAATGGTTGTTCCTGCTGGTGATAATACCGTAGAGTTTAAGTTCGAACCTAAAATGTTCAAGGTTGGCAAATCGATCGATTTGGTTAGCTCATTGTCGATTTTGCTGCTTGCATTCGGTTTGATTGGATACGAGCTTTTCAAACTACTTCGAGATCAAAAACTAGATAGCAAAACCAATGGTTAAAAGCGAAACAAAATCCATTCGAAGGGGCATTCGTAACTCCTATCTATCGTCGATAGTAAGCGTTACGCTGGTACTTTTTCTGCTTGGTACTATGGGGCTAATAATGCTTAACGCCAAGCAACTTTCCGATAATATTCGTGAGACCGTTGGTTTCAACATCTTCCTAAACGAAAACTTATCGGATGCAGAAGTTAACCAATTTAATAGGGCACTTAAAAGTAAACCCTACGTTTTTGATACCAAGCTAACTACCAAAGGTGAGGCTGCTCGTCAGTTCTCACAAGAGTTGGGAGAGGACTTTGTCTCCTTCTTGGGGAAGAATCCGCTGCCAGCCTCTATAACGGTGCAGCTTAAGGCGCAATACTTGGTTGATGCAAACCTTAAAAAAGTTCAAACTGAAATAGAACGAATGCCACAGGTGCAGGAGGTTGTTTTTCAGGATAATTTGGTTGAGACAATAAATGCTAACGTGAAAAAGGTGAGCCTGATTCTTATGGTATTTGCAGGCTTGCTTCTTTTTGTGTCGTTGGTGCTGATAAACAATACCATTCGACTAGCGGTATATGCTCGCAGGCAAATAATAAATACCATGAAACTGGTAGGAGCAACTTCGAGGTTTATACGTCGTCCGTTTTTACTTCGAGGAGTAGCCCACGGACTTTATGCAGGGATGTTTGCCGTTATGATGCTTGTTGGGTTATACTTCTTGGCAAAAGAGGAGGTTGGAGATGTAATTTATCTTAACAACATCCAGTGGATCATTATCCTGTTTGGGGCAATCATCGGCATCGGTGTTGTAATAAACTTTATTTGCACTTACTTTGCAGTGAATAAATTTCTTCGACTAAGGTCGGACGAGATACATTATTAAAACTAGGATTATGGCTAACGAAACAAATAACGAGCGCAAAAATTTTGCAGTTGGTAAAGAGAACCTAAAACTAATTCTAATAGGCTTTATTATAGTTGTTATTGGGTTTGTTTTGATGTCGGGTGGTGGTTCTTCCGATCCAAATGTCTTTGACGAGAGTATTTTTAGTTTCAGGAGAATTACGCTAGCACCAATCGTTGTGCTTGCAGGTTTTGGCTTTGTGATTTACGCAATCATGAAAAAGCCCAAAGGAGGAGAGTAGAAGTTTGATGCTAGTGAGGGAGTAGATGATGTCTTTACATAAGTCTTTTGTCTAATGTCTAAAATCTAGTGTCTATTAAAGGTATTATAGTCTTGTCATATCAACTTTCAGGTATTCCTGTTTGAGAACCTGAAAGATGGTATGGCATATTTTTTAAAATAGTATTGATGAATACTTTACAGGCAATTATTATTTCTATTGTTGAGGGAATTACAGAGTTTCTTCCTATTTCGTCTACAGGTCATATGATTATTACCCAAAAGTTGTTGGGGATAGAGAGCACGGAATTTGTAAAAGCCTTTACGGTGAATATACAATTCGGTGCTATTCTTTCGGTTGTAGTGCTGTATTGGCGTAGGTTTATACCTACATTAAAAACGCTTGGGGTTGATAGTCCTTCTCAAGAATTATCAAAATCACCAATGGAACAGCTTGTGAAATTTTACTTGAAACTACTGGTTGCTTTTCTTCCTGCAGCCGTTATTGGCTTTACGCTTAGCGATTATATTGACAGCTTGCTGGAGAATGTTGTGGTTGTTGCTATATCGCTTGTTTTAGGTGGAATTGTACTGCTGTTTATTGATAATATGTTTGGTAAAGCTGGTGACGATCAAGAGGTAACTTATAAAAAGGCACTCAAGATTGGCTTCTTTCAATGTATTGCGATGGTTCCTGGCGTATCGCGCTCTGCTGCAACAATAATTGGCGGCATGGCTTCGAAGTTAACCCGTCAAAATGCAGCTGAATTTTCGTTTTTCCTGGCAGTTCCAACTATGTTTGCTGCATCGGCATACAAGTTGCTTAAGGACTATCAAGTCCTGCTCGAGGGAAATAACTTGTATATTTTGGTTTTAGGTAACGTTGCCTCCTTTATTGTTGCAATGATATCCATAAAGTACTTGATGAAATATCTTACCAACCATGGCTTCAGAATGTTCGGTTGGTACCGTATTATTGTGGGAACGGTTATCCTTATTTTGGTGGCATTGGGGATTGACTTACAGGTAATGTAATGGCTGCAGAATTGCCTAAATGCATATTTTTTGATGATTATAAACCAGATTGATAGCACTACCAAATTCGAAGAAGGGGTAGTGATTACCATTGATAAACCTTACAAATGGACCTCCTTCGATGTGATTCGAAAAGTTCAATCTATGTTGAGGTATAAGTTAGGAATTAAGAAGATTAAGGTTGGTCATGCAGGTACGCTTGATCCGCTTGCAACAGGTTTGCTGATTGTTTGTATTGGAAAGGCAACAAAAAAAATAGAAAGTTTACAGGCGGAGGAGAAGGAGTACATGGCAAATGTTTGCTTTGGAGCAACAACCCCCTGCTTCGACCTAGAAAAGCCTATTGATGCTGAATATCCTTTTGAACACATCACTGAGGAGAAATTACAACAGATCATTCCCCAGTTTCTTGGCGAACAGGATCAAGTTGCACCGCTCTTTTCGGCGAAGTTGGTGGACGGTGTTCGAGCGTATGAGTTGGCTCGTGGAGGTTCGGATATGGAGTTGAAGCCCCACCGAATCACTATCCACGAGTTGAGGTTGCTTCAGTATAACACTCCTGTTGCCGATTTTATGGTTAGGTGCAGTAAAGGAACGTACATTCGTTCACTTGCACGCGATCTGGGATTAGCCCTTGATAGTGGTGCACACCTTACCGGTTTACGTCGAACTTCCAGTGGAAACTTTCGGGTGGAGGATGCTTATTCGATGGAAAAAATCGAAGAAATGTTTGAAGAACTGAAACAAACAAGAAATTGACACGTACAAAGGACACTTATTGTACCATATAAAGTATCACTAATGAAGCTTTCGCAATACAAATTTGATCTGCCAGCTGAATTAATCGCCAAATTTCCAACCCCAAATCGTGATGAATCAAGGTTGATGGTGCTTAATAGAAAGGATAAAACTATTGAGCATAAAGTTTTTAAAGATTTAATCGACTATTTTGACGATGGCGACGTCATGGTTTTTAATAACACCAAAGTTTTTCCTGCTCGCTTGTATGGAAACAAGGAGAAAACTGGGGCTCAAATTGAGGTGTTCCTATTACGCGAGCTAAATCGTGAACAGCGTCTTTGGGATGTGCTTGTTGATCCTGCGCGGAAAATACGTATTGGAAATAAGCTTTACTTTGGCGATGATGATCTATTAGTCGCTGAGGTAATCGACAATACCACCTCGCGTGGAAGAACTCTTCGTTTTCTTTTTGATGGAAATTACGAGGAATTTAAGGATGTACTCTACAAGTTAGGCGAAACCCCTCTTCCAAAATGGGTGCGTAAAGAGGTTGTTCCAGAGGATGCCGAACGATATCAAACTATATTTGCGAAGCATGAGGGGGCTGTTGCTGCTCCAACTGCAGGTCTTCACTTTAGCCGTGAACTAATGAAGCGTATGGAGATTAAAGGTGTTGATTTTGCAGAAATAACTCTTCACGTTGGGCTTGGTAACTTCCGTACAGTTGATGTGGAAGATCTTACCAAACATAAAATGGATTCCGAGCAGATCATTATTCCTGAGGAGGCTGTTGGTACGATAAATAAGGCAAAGGATGCAAAGAAAAATATTTGTGCTGTTGGAACTACTGTTCTTAGAACGCTCGAAAGTTCTGTTGCCACAAATGGACATCTTAAGCCTTACGATGGTTGGACAAACAAGTTTATTTTTCCACCTTACGAATTCTCTGTGCCAACCAGCATGGTTACAAACTTCCACTTGCCATTATCGACGCTGCTAATGATGGTGTCGGCATTTGCTGGTTACGATTTTCTTTTTGAAGCCTATGAAGTTGCGCTTAAGGAGAAGTACCGTTTTGGGACATATGGTGATGCAATGCTTATTCTCTAATCTTTAACGAATCGAATATATAAAAGCCCGCTGTTGCGGGCTTTTTTGTTGTATAGGGGTTGTTCGTGCGATTTGTGATAATAAAAAAAGGCGTCTATTAAGACGCCTTTGCTCCTCAACTAGGACTTGAACCTAGGACCCCCTGATTAACAGTCAGGTGCTCTAACCAACTGAGCTATTGAGGAATGTTGATGGTTTGAGTAAAACCCAATGTTGTTGCACTTTTTTAATTTGCAAATTTAGGCTTGCTCCTCAACTAGGACTTGAACCTAGGACCCCCTGATTAACAGTCAGGTGCTCTAACCAACTGAGCTATTGAGGAATAGTGTGCTTGATCTCTCAAATGCGTTGCAAATATAGCTGCTCTATTTTAATCTTGCAAACATTTAGAAAGTAAATGAGATAAGCACAATTGGTAAAATTTTTCAATGTTGCGATGTCATTCTGTTATTCAGCCCCTTGTGGTGGGGGTGAAATAGAATAAAATATGTGTCGCTAATTCTGATTTCGGCTAAAGTAAGTATCTTTGGCGCTTCTTTGATCTCGAATAAAACAGAAACAAGATTTACTAGATGACATCAGTTTTAGGCTTGGGCAATGCTCTTGTGGACATTCTTTGTGGCGTACCTAATGACGATTTTCTTAGTCAGTTTGATTTGCCTAAAGGTAGCATGCAGCTAATAGATGAGAATACTGCGCTGAAGATATCTCAGCACGTAAAAAAGTACGAGTTGCGCAAAGCGCCAGGAGGCTCGGCTGCAAATACCATTAATGGACTAGCAAAGTTGGGCGTAAAAACCGGCTTTATAGGTAAGATTGGGAACGACGAGGTTGGTACATTCTTTAAGGAAGATATGATACGAAGTGGTATCATTCCCAACTTAACAATAGGAAAAGCCCCATCGGGTAGAGCCCTGGTTTTTGTAACTCCCGATTCGGAGCGTACGTTTGCTACTTACCTAGGAGCGGCTGTTGAGCTGGTTCCTGATGAACTCGACGAGAAGGAGTTTAAGGGGCATGGATATTTCCATATTGAAGGATACTTGGTGCAAAACCACGACTTGGTGCGTCAGGCTGTTAAGATTGCCAAGAAGCATGGGCTTAAGGTTACCCTAGATTTGGCTAGCTACAATGTGGTGGAGCAAAATATGGAATTCCTTGATGAGATTATTCGCGACTATGTTGATATCGTATTTGCCAACCAGGATGAGGCAAAAGCGTTCACCGGTCTTGATCCAGAAGGTGCCTTGTCGGAACTTGCAGGTTTGTGCGATATTGCCATTGTAAAGGTTGGAAGGAAGGGATCGTTTATCCAACGTGGCAGGGAGGTTCATAAAATTGGTATCATAGAAGCAACGCCACTTGATAAAACTGGTGCGGGGGATTTGTATGCCTCTGGGTTTATCTACGGGTTAATCAATAAGTATCCGCTTAGCGTTTGTGGGGAAATTGGGTCGATTCTTTCGGGTAAGGTAATTGAGGTTGTTGGTCCTAAAATGGACGATCATATTTGGGAAAACATCAAGGAGATGATCTCTGAGGTTACGCCAAAATAAGGGTTGATCTTTGCGAACGTTTCTATATATTTGAGATGAAATGTTACTCTCAAATATTTACAAAACGTAATCTTTTCAAGCTATGTTTCCAAAAGAAGTCTATATAGAGCGTCGAAGCCGTCTCCGTAGCAAAATGCGTTCGGGAATTGCACTGTTTGTTGGTAATTTTGAAATGCCAATGAACTATCCATCCAACACCTACCGATTCCGTCAGGATAGTAACTTCCTTTACTTCTTCGGGCTCGATAATCCCGAATTGGTGGGGGTAATGGATTTTGATGCCGGTGTTGATAGCATCTACGGTAACGATATCGATATTGAGGACATCATCTGGATGGGACCTCAGCCAACTCTTAAAGAGCAAGCCGCTCAGGTAGGCGTTGCTGCGACTAGCCCTTTGGCAGAGCTTCAGGGAAAAATCAGCGCCGCCATCAAGGCTGGTCGTAAGATTCACTTCTTGCCACCCTATCGCCATCAGAATATGATGGTGCTTAGCGATCTTTTGGGCATTAGTTACAGCGTGCTGCGTGCGTATGCCTCTGTGGAATTGGTGAAGGCTGTTGTAAGCCTCCGTTCGATTAAGGATAGCTACGAGATTGCCGAAATCGATTTTGCCTGTAACGTTGGCTATCAGATGCACGTTGCCGCAATGAGGATGTGCAAGCCTGGCGTTTACGAGCGTGAGATTGCCGGATTTATAGAGGGTGTTGCGCTTCAGGGCGGCGGTGGCGTTTCTTTCCCCGTAATCCTATCGCAGCATGGCGAGACGCTGCACAACCACTACCATGGCAACTTGCTAGAGAGCGGTAGGCTGATGATTACCGATGCGGGGGCAGAGCTTGCATCGGGCTACGCATCAGATTTTACCCGTGTAACTCCTATTAGCGGTAAGTTCACCCAAAAGCAGAAGGACATTTACAACATTGTGCTTGCTGCGAATAATAATACAGCGATGCTGGCTAAGCCTGGTGTTAAGTATCAGGATGTGCACTTTGCTGCTGCCAAGACGATCACCGAAGGGCTGATGGCGCTTGGGCTTATGCAGGGCAACGCTGACGAGGCGGTGATGAATGGGGCGCATGCGCTATTCCTCCCTCATGGTTTGGGGCACATGATGGGGCTCGATGTTCACGATATGGAGGATCTTGGAGAGAACTTCGTTGGCTACGACGAGGAAACCTCGCGCATCGACCAGTTCGGAACGGCCTACCTTCGCCTAGGACGCCGTCTTGAGCCTGGTTTTGTGATCACCAACGAGCCTGGAATCTACTTCATCCCTGCTCTTATAGCGAAGTGGAAGAGCGAAAAGATCAACTCCTCGTTCATCAACTTCAGCAAGGTGGAGGAGTACCTCGACTTTGGAGGTATTCGCCTGGAGGATGACCTGCTGATCACCAGCACGGGATGCCGCCTTTTGGGCGAAAAGCGCGTGCCAATTACCATCGAAGAGGTGGAAGAGGCTGCTAAAAGCTAACGATATATTGTAGTTAATGGTGGAGAGCTGCTCGCGGTTGCGGGTGGCTCTTTGCTTTCAATCTGTAGAAATAATGAAGATTTGTGTTTACTGCGCATCGAGCAATAAGGTTGCCGAAAAGTACTTCGGCGTAGCCGAAATATTGGGCAGCCAAATGGCTAAGGAGGGGCATACCCTCGTGTACGGAGGCGGTTCGATGGGGCTTATGGGGCGCATTGCCGATGTTATGCTGGCGAATGGGGGACATGTTCGCGGGGTAATGCCCCGGTTTATGGACCAGGTGGAGTGGAGCCATAAGCGCATCAGCGAGATGGTGCTTGTTGAGGATATGCACGAGCGCAAGAAGCTCCTCGTAGAGGGTGTCGATGCCGTTGTGGCGCTTCCCGGTGGCTGCGGAACCCTGGAGGAGCTGTCGGAGGTGATTACCCTTAAGCGCTTGGGCAAGTTCACCAAGCCCATCATCATCCTTAACCTTGACGGGTTTTACGATCCGCTCCAGCTGCTGCTCGATAGGATGGTGGAGGAGCGCTTCATGCGCCCCGAGCATCAGCGCATGTACACCTTTGTTGAAAGGGCTGAGGATATCATCCCTGCCATAAAGAGCGCTCCCGTTTGGGATGTCGATGCCATAGCCTTCGCAGCGGTGTAGCTGCTGGCTGATAAGATATGGTCATCCACCGGCGGTCGAGCATTTTTTAGAGCGTTTGAGTGGTCACCCCTCAGCGGTCGAGCATTTTTTAGAGCATTTAAGTGGTCACCCCTCGGCGGTTGAGTATTTTTTAGAGCATTTAAGAGGTCACCCCTCGGCGGTCGAGCATTTTTCGGAGCATTTGAGTGGTCACCCCTCAGCGGTCGAGCATTTTTTAGAGCATTTAGGTGGTCACTCCTCGACGGGTGAGCATTTTTTAGAGCGTTTAAGTGGTCACCCCTCGACGGTTTAGCATTTTTTAGAGCATTTAAGTGGTCACCCCTCGGTGGTCGAGCATTTTTTAGGGCATTTAGGTGGTCATCCATCGGCAGCCATCAATTTTCTAGAATCTGGAGTAGCCATCAGTCCCATGGTGCCCGCATGCCAGAAGAGCCAGCACGTAAACGGGCTGGCTCTTCTGGCATGCGGTATTGGGCTACTGCTTGTCTGCAGCGGTGCTGTTGACTAGGTAGAAGAGGCGGGTGCCGTCGATCTCCTCGCTGCCAATGGGCTCTCCAACGATGGATGGCGCTTTCACCCCCTTAAAGAACAGCTTAGGGCCGTAGAAGATGCGCGCCTCGTCCCAGTAGCCAAGCGTAATTAGATTCTGCAGCGTTTTCGCTCCACCTTCGACGATGATGGACTGAATGTTTTTCTGGGTAAGGTAGTCGAGCATCTGCACTTCGGCATCCTTGGCGAAGTCGATGGACACCATTGTAAGATTGTCGATGTTTCCGAAGAGGTCTTTTCGGTTACTCGATCCCGAGTTTTTTCCGGTGAATACCACGGTTGGCTGGGAGCCATCGAAGATAGCCCTATCGTTTGGGGTAGCCAGCGTCCGATCAATAAGGATGCGGGTTGGGTTGCTCCCATGCCAGTAGCGCACGTTTAGCTGGGGATTGTCGTTAATGACAGTCTTGTTGCCTACGAGTATGCCATTTTCCTCGCTTCTCCAGCGGTGCACCAGCGTTCGGCAGGCGTTGTTGGTAATCCAGTTGGGCTCTATGGGCGAGTCTGGGGTGCGCTCGATGTCGATGAAGCCATCGAGGGTTTGCGCCCACTTTAGGATGATGTAGGGGCGCTTTTTGGTGTGGAAGGTGATGAACCTGCGGTTTAGCCACCTTGCCTCATCCTCAAGAACGCCAACGGTAACGTCTACCCCGTTGTCCCGCAGCTTTTGGATTCCGCTGCCGGCCACCTTCTCGAATGGGTCAACCATGGCAATAACAACCCTAGGAATCTGGTGCTCGATGATCAGGTCGGTGCAGGGCGGGGTTTTTCCGGTATGGCTGCAGGGCTCAAGCGACACGTAGAGGGTCGAATCGCGCAGCAGCGCCTTGTCCTCAACCGCATTTATCGCGTTCACCTCGGCATGCGCCTCCCCGTATTTGCGGTGATATCCTTCGCCAATGATTCTGCCGTTGTAAACAACCGCAGCTCCAACCATCGGATTTGGGGCCACGTTGCCCAATCCACCTTCAGCCAGCTCGAGGCAGCGCCTCATGTATTGCTCATGAACTTTGTTAGCCATCCCTTTTTATCTTACTTTTAAGAGCCGAAATTAGCAGATTTAGCAACGTAATCAAAGCCAATGAGCATAAAGAATCGCACCATATTTTGCCGCTACCAAAAGATGCTGGAAGCCATTTACCCAAGCCAGGAGGCGAAGGAGATTGTCTACAGGCTTGCCGAACATTTTTGGGGGATAAGTAGACCGAAGCTGCTCTTGATGCTCGACGAGGATGAAGATGCCGCCTTGGCTAAATATATTGATGCCTGTACAGAGCGGCTGCTCCAGCACGAGCCCCTGCAGTATGTGATAGGCGAGGTGGAGTTCTACGGATGCCGATTTAAGGTGAGCCGCAGCGTGCTCATCCCTCGCCCCGAAACGGAGGAGCTGGTGGATATCATCGTAAAGGATTGGGAGGGGAAAGCTCCAAGGATTGCCGATTTTGGAACCGGCAGCGGCTGCATTCCCGTATCGCTGGCAAAGGCGCTGCCCCATTCCGCTGTGCGCAGCATCGATATTTCTGCCGAAGCCCTAGAAATCGCCCGCGAAAACGCGCAGCTAAACGGTGCGGATGTCGATTTTGTGCTGGCAGATATGCGAGCCTACAGCGACAGCAGCAGCTACGACATCATCGTAAGCAACCCTCCCTACGTGATGAATTCCGAAAAGGAGCAGATGCGCGATAACGTGCTCCGCCACGAGCCCCATCTGGCGCTTTTTGTTGAAGATGGCAACCCGCTTGAGTTCTACATTCCGATAGCCGAATTTGCCTCCCGCTCGCTAGCTGCCGATGGAGTCGTCTATTTGGAAATAAACCAGCAGCTGGGGCCGCAAACCGCCGAGCTGTTTAGGGCAAAGGGAATGTGTGCCGAGGTGCGACAGGATATGTTTGGGGTCGATCGATTTGTAGTTGCGCGATGGAAGTAGAACGTCAGGGGAAAAGCCTCTCAAAGAAGGAGGCGCTAGAGCGCCTCGGGCAGCTGTGCTCAAAGCGCGAGGTGTGCATCTCGCAGGTAGAGGAGAAGCTCTACCGATGGAATGTAGATCTGAGCGATCGACCTAGCATCGTTGAGTTTCTTGTAGTCAATAGGTATGTTGATGATCGGAGGTTTGCCGTTGCCTTTGCCCGCGATAAGTTCCGATTCAGCAAGTGGGGCCCGCAGAAGATAAAGGTGCACCTACAGGCAAAGCGCATAGATGCCGAATACGTAGCCGAAGCGCTGCTGGAAGTTGATATGGATGAGCTGCCATCGGCTGTGGTTCGGGAGCTGCAGCGCAAGTCCGAGACGGTAAAAGCAAAGAACTCGTACGAGCTAAAGATGAAGCTGATTGCCGTAGGGTTGCGCAAAGGCTTTGCGTACGATCTTGTGAGCAGGGCGGTAGATCAAATCCTCGAAAAATAGAAAAGGCTTACCGAGGTAAGCCTTTTGTGGAGAATATCGGAATCGAACCGATGACCTCTTGCATGCCATGCAAGCGCTCTAGCCAACTGAGCTAATCCCCCATTGATTTGGTGATGCAAATGTATACCTTTTTTCGAATAGCACAAGAGGCTAGGTTGCTTTTTTTGGAAAAGGGAACTTCCGTGATGGTGCTATAAGAAATCTTGATCTATGTTTTAGCCTAAATTCTATTGCGAAGGCTGTAGAACAAAGGTATAGTACGGGCTGTTATTGGAATAAGGAGTTCTTAATAGAGCAGTCATGGAAATCAAAAAGTCACCAGTGGCAGATCTTGAGAATAAGCGATCTTTATTTCTTCAGCTAGGATTTGTTATGGCAATTGGCTTCTCCCTCTTTGCTTTCGAATTTGATTTTGGGGAGAAGCAAGACGCTCAGAACTACGAAGCCAAAGCCGTTGTGGCAGAAGAGGAGATTATTCCCCAAACTCAGCAAGAGCAGCAGGTACAGCAACAGCAGCCCCAATTTGTTCCTCAGCAGATCATGTCGGACGTGCTAAAAATTGTTCGGGATGAGGTAATGGTAAGCGATGAGATAAATCTTAACATGGAAGACACCAAGGAGGCTGCCCCAATCTCAATACCTACAGCAACTACAGTTACTGCAATAGCGGCAAAAAAGGAGGAGCCCATAGAAGAGGAGGAGGTCTTTTTTATTGCGGAGGATATGCCGTTGTTTAATGGGAAGGATGCTTCCGATAGTTTTAGGGAGTATGTGGCGAAGAACCTAAAGTATCCAGATGTTGCTGCTGAAAATGGCATTCAGGGAACGGTGTATATCCAGTTTGTTGTCGAACCTTCAGGAGCAGTATCGAATGTGAAGGTTCTTCGGGGTGTAGATCCTTCGCTAGACAAGGAGGCTGTTCGTATCGTTCAAGGTTCACCTAAGTGGACTCCCGGCAAGCAACGCGGAAAGCCTGTTCGTGTATCCTTTACCTTTCCCATAACATTCAAGTTGAACTAATCTTATAAAAGCGATACTAGGGAAAAGCGCTGAATTTCTCAGTGCTTTTTTGTTTACCTTTGTGCCATATTTAATCTGTAAGTATGGGATTTGAACCAACCAGCAACGCGCCAGTTCAGGAGACCGCCATTCTTGTTGGCGTAATTACCGACACGCAAACCGACTTCCAAACAAAGGAGTACCTCGATGAGCTTGAGTTCCTGGCTGAGACAGCCGGTGCTCGTACCATGAAAAAGTTCATCCAGCGCATGCATTATACAAACTCGAAGACATACGTTGGTTCTGGTAAACTTGATGAGATAAAGGCTTACATCGACGAGAACGAGATAGGGATGGCTATTTTTGATGATGAGCTTACCCCTTCGCAGCTAAGAAATGTGGAGCGCCATCTTAACTGTAAGGTGCTGGATCGAACCAACCTTATCCTCGACATATTTGCAGCACGGGCACAAACAGCCTATGCCAAAACTCAGGTAGAACTGGCGCAATACCAGTACTTACTTCCCCGATTGACCCGAATGTGGACGCACCTTGAGCGTCAGCGAGGGGGGATTGGCATGCGTGGTCCTGGTGAATCGCAGATTGAGACCGACCGCCGTATTATTCTCGATAAGATTTCGAGGCTAAAGGAGCAGCTGAAGAAAATAGACAAGCAGATGGCGGTGCAACGCGGCAATCGAGGAAGCCTTGTGCGTGTTGCGCTAGTTGGGTATACCAATGTGGGAAAATCGACCCTGATGAACTTGATTAGCAAGTCGGAGGTGTTTGCCGAGAATAAGTTGTTCGCAACACTCGACACAACGGTTAGAAAGGTCGTATTCGAAAACCTTCCCTTCTTGCTTTCCGATACGGTTGGTTTTATCCGAAAACTTCCACACCAGCTGGTAGAATCGTTTAAGTCTACGCTCGACGAGGTTCGTGAGGCTGATTTGCTCATTCACGTGGTGGATATCTCGCATCCAAACTTCGAGGAGCAGCTGAATGTGGTGAAGGAAACGTTGGCAGAGATCAAAGCTGGCGATAAGCCCGTTTACCTCGTGTTTAACAAGATTGATGCATATACCTACGTCCAAAAGGCAGAGGATGATCTTACTCCTGTGACAAAGGAGAACTGGAGCCTCGATGATCTTATGAATAGTTGGATGTACAAGGAGAATAATCCGGCAATCTTTATGTCGGCAAAGGAAAAGATGAACCTCGAAAAGTTCCGAACTGATCTGTATAAGATGGTGGCAGAGATTAGCCAGGGAAGGTACCCGTTTGGGAACTTCCTTTGGTAGGTTTGTTGCTTGTAATTCTTTTGAGGAAAGTAGAAAAGCAGTAGATATAAATGAAAGAAACCAGAATTCGTTAGAGTTCTGGCTTCTTTTATGGCGGTTAGTTTTGTTAAGCCTTAATAAAACCTTGCTTTAGCAGGTATATCGCAATTTGAACTGCGTTGGTTGCAGCACCTTTGCGGAGGTTATCGGCAACAATCCACATGTTAAGGGTGTTTGGGTGCGATAAGTCGCGACGAAGACGTCCAACAAACACATCGTTCTTGCCTTCGGCATAAAGTGGCATTGGGTAAACCTTGTTTGCAGGGTCGTCTTGAACAACAATGCCTTCGGTTTTCGAAAGAATATCGCGAATTTCATCAAGATCGTAGTCATTTGCGAACTCAACGTTTACCGCTTCGGAGTGACCTCCCTTTACGGGAACACGAACCGTTGTTGGAGATACGTTAATGGTATCGTCGCCTAGGATTTTACGAGTCTCGTTGATCATCTTAAGTTCCTCCTTGGTGTAGCCGCTTTCGGTAAACACGTCGATATGGGGAAGGCAGTTCATGTCGATAGGGTAAGGGTATACCATGTCGGCTTCCTCTCCGCTTCTTTCGGCAGACATCTGCTTAAGAGCTTTTGCCCCAGTTCCCGAAACGGACTGATAGGTGGAAACTACAACGCGCTTAATCTGATACTTTCTATGAAGTGGCGCCAACGCAAGTACCATCTGGATGGTAGAGCAGTTTGGATTGGCAATGATCTTGTCTTCGGCAGTTAGTTCTCCTGCATTGATTTCTGGAACAACCAACTTCTTAGTAGGATCCATGCGCCAAGCGGAGCTGTTGTCAACAACATAGCAACCGATCTCTGCAAACTTAGGAGCCCACTCTTTGGAAGCGTCTCCACCTGCAGAAAATATTGCAAGAACAGGTTTCATCCCCAAACCAGTTTGTGCATTAACTACTTTGTATGGTTTCCCTTTAAAGGTTACCTCTTTACCAACCGAACGCTCAGATGCGATTGGAATTAGTTCGCTTACCGGGAAATTCATTTCGTCGAGGACCTTGAGCATGACGCTTCCTACAAGCCCTGTCGCACCAAATACTGCTACTTTCATCGATTTTACTTTGATAGTGTGATAAATACTAGACAATTGTTTGGGGAAGTCAAAACAATTGCCGTAAATTTATGAAACTCATTAGAGGATGGAACAGTCTTAACTATATTTATTAATAACATATGGGATGTCGCTTTTTGCTGCTTGCATTACTGGGGTGTATTCCTTTCTCTTCTTTTAGCCAGTTTAATGATGATTTTTCGAAGAATTCTCTCGAAGGCTGGATTCAAAGCCCATCGAATAGGTGGAGTACGACTTTGGATAATATTAACCTTGTTCTCCATCATAGTTACGATAATTCTTCCTCTGGGCGTGACTATATTACGTCGAAGGTTACAGTTTCCTCCTATGAGAATGGCAAACTTACTTGGCGATTTCGGGTCAAGCATGGCTATTCGCCTTCTGCAAGTAACGGTTGGGCGTTTATATTGGCGTCAGATGCAGATGCTGCGCAGCTAAACGCATCTTCTCCTAGTCGAGCACTGGTTGTTGGTGTGAACCTTTCGGGTTCTGATGATTTGCTAAAGATTTGGGAGCAAACAACCTCTTCGGCAGGGAGTAAATCTGTTAAATTAATTGCAGTTACTACTCTAAACTGGGAAACCAGCATTGGAGCATCAATGTATGGTTACGTTGAGGTGGTTCGTAATGCTAATGGCGAGTGGAATGTTGGCTATTCAAAGGTGTCGTTTGAAGATATCACACGGCTAGCAGCATTCACTTATACTTCCACAATTCCTATTGGAAATCTTGGTGTTGTTTATTGGTATACCACTACTGCCGATCAAAAACTGTGGGTTGACGATGTGTCTCTTTCGTATACTGGGACGAATGTTGTCGATAAGAAGCCTGATTTTTCCAACGATACAACGTCTGTAATATCTGGCGTTGCAGTGGAAACTCTTGAGGCAACAGTTAAGAACGCACTCCCCGAAAGTGGAGTTGCCATTGCTTCCTTTAGTCTTAGTGATAGTAGCGGCGATAAGTTGCTTACTACCGTTAAATCTTTTGACCTTGCAATTACCTCCTCGAAGGTAGATGCTACGAAGGTAATTGCTGGTGCTACTTTACGGGTTGGTGATGAACGTAAGAGCTGCCGTATAGCCCAGTTGGCAAAAGATTTCTTACGAATCGAGGTCTTTGATGGTGCTCTTAAGGTTAACGAAGGCTGTAGCGCAGATGTTTCTCTTGGTCTGTACTTCAAACCTGAGGAGTTTACTGATTTAGGGAGCCTTTCCTTTACACTTAAAGGAGTATTTGCCGACAGCGCAGGTTCTATCTTCTCTACATTTAGACCAATTCATGTAAATACACTTAAGTTTCTTGTGCATGCTGATACGCTTATCTTCTCGAAAGTTCCATCGGCAGTTAAGCCCAACACCCTTTTTGATGTTACTGTAAAAGCGTGCGATAGTTTTGGTAATACTGATGCCGATTACGAGGGAAGCTGCCATCTACTTATTAAAGGAGCAAGCATTGCTCCGCAGAACCAGAAGTTTTCTTCTGGAATCGCCAAGTTTGCAGGAGTAAGGCTCTCAAAAAGTGGGGAATATTCGGTTGATGCATCTTCCGGTGATTTGAAGGTAACGAGAAAGCTTATTGTTGCTGATGACGATTCGTATTTAAAGGTGTCTTCTGCGGCGATTCCTGCTGTTGCTGCTACTTCTACATCCAGTTTCATCGATGTTCTAAAATTTTGGGTGGTGGATACAGGCTTTAGCGATACGCTTTGTACCCGTATTGCGCAGCTTACGCTACAAGCGGCAGATTCTCTCGGAAACCTTCTTTCAACACGGAGGGTAGATAGCGTGAAGATTTTTCTAAATGAAAGGCTGATTAACTTCTCTGGTATGTCTTTTACAGGAGGAAAGGTCGTTCTAAAGTTTACAGATCCGTTGTTGGTTATTCCCAACCGATCGCAGGGCGAGGTTACGGTAAAGATTAGGCTCTCGAAGCAACAGCAGATGATACCTTTCACTCTTTCGGTGCCTACCGACGGGATTGCTGTTAGCACAGGCTCTTCTCTTATTTCGAAAACTTGCAGCTACCCCATTCGCTCGTCGGTTATTCGCTACAATGTAGCTGCCGAGCGAATCCTAGTTGCTCCGCATCTTATTTTAACTACGTTGGATTCGCCAATCAACCTAAAGTGCCAGATATCCAATCGTGAGGGTGGCTTTGTTACTTCTTTTGCTGGGAAGGTGTCAACAGAACAGGTGGGCTTCCCAAAAGTGCAGCCAATCTTAAATCATGGTGCAATCAGTATTGGACCATTAAGGGCTAACAGAATTGGAGAATCTAGTATTCGAGTTGTGGTGAATGATTCTATTTCGCATAAAGCCCTGTTCTGCGTGGTTCGGCAGGTTGATACGCTGGTATCTCCTAGTGCAATTGCTGCAAAAATGGAGGGCTGGCAGCGGCAGACATTGGGTGGATACATACATTCGGGTGGCGAAGGTCAATCGCTGCTCTGCTACGCCATTCCGCCTACAGTAGGAGCGCGAAACACCCAATGGCATCTTCGCTTTAAGCTCGATAATGCGAATTTCTCCTCCGAAAACTACATGCGAATAGTTCTTCTTTCTGATAAAATGCCCCATAAGGATTCATCCTATAATGCAGTTGTTCTATCATATAAGAAAAGTGGAAGCAAGACTCTTTTTCATCTCGAAAACATTGTAAATGGACGAGTAATCAGCCGTTCCGACCCACTTTTTACCGATCGAATTGATGGAAAGGAGGCGGAAGCATACCTTCTTAAGGATGCTGATGGGCGTTGGAGTGGTGATTTCTATACGAATGGCTATTCATGTTGCCATTTTGAAAATATTTCAATGCCATTTGCTTCTGTTGCAGGATATAGCGGTGTTGAATACCATTGCTCTTCCTCGAATGTGGGGAAGATGCTGGTAGAAGCTTTTGATCTGGTAGGGTCGGAGCAGCATTTAAAAATTCTAGAAGGCTACTACTCCTCTAAGGGAAATGCCGAGTTGACGGTAAATCTGCCATTATCGGCTGGAGAGGGAGTGAAAGTGACTGCAACAGACTTGCAAGGTAGTACATCGCCAGTCTCCAATATTTCAGCAGAGGGCTGCAAACTGCATTTTCGTTTAGGCGATGCTGCTGCAATATCATCCTACAAGGTAAAGGTAATCTGTAGCGTAAATGGGCAAGCAGAATCAGATTCCGCTAACATTCATATCCGATCGGGATTAGAGTTGGGCGATGTTACCATTTCGGAGATCATGTCCGATCCTTCTCCTTCTGTAGGATTGCCCGAAGTGGAATACCTTGAGCTGTACAATCGCGTTGCCGATACGCTGCGTATCGATGGTTGGACGATTCGGGTTAATGGTAAAACGTGGCGATGCAACCATGCAAAGATAAATCCCTGCGGGTATCTTGCTATTTCTTCTACAAGTGGGGCTGCTGCTCTTGGCGCTTACTGCAATGCTGCCAGCGTCACCTATTTTGATGGACTGCCCAACGAAAAGGCTGATATTGCCATCATCAATTCACGGGGGAAGGTTATTGCTACATCAAGTTATAGCGGCGATTATCTTACAAAGGAAGGAATTCAAGGAGGTGTATCCCTCGAAAAGATTGATGTTGCCAGTATGGCAGAATGCCGAGAGAATTGGGTAGCCTCAAAGGATACACGGGGAGGTACTCCTGGCGCCGCAAATTCGGTCTCTGGAGAAATTGCAGATACGGCACCTCCTGAAGTAGAGAAGGTAACCATCGAAGGGGTAAATGTCGTGAGCCTTACCTTTAATGAGCCTGTTGTAGTAGGCGAACATTTCGCCATTCAGCTAGGAGATCGGTACGAAAAGGCTACATTCAGGCATAGTCCAGAGGCACCTCGGACGATTGTGATTACCCTGTTGAACGATTTGGAGCCGAATGTTTGTCAATTGCTTATGCTATCCGATGTTGTAGACTATTCGGGCAACACTTTTGCCTCGGAGATTCAGGTGGCGCTATGTCAGCCTCCCGTTAAGGGCGATCTAATCATTAACGAGGTGCTCTTTAATCCCGAAGGAGAATGCTCCGATTACGTTGAACTAGTAAATGCTTCTTCTAACCCTATCGATCTAGGCGAAGTCGTTCTTTGCCGAAGGAATGCAGCAGGAAAACTGGAGGAGGTTAAGCGGATTGCCGAGGCTTCGTACATTCTTCCATCGCAAGGATATGTGCTGCTTTGCTCCACTCCCGAAATTGTTGCGTTAAAGTATCCGCGAAGTAATCCAAAGTGCTTTAAAAAGCTTCTATCCATGCCGTCCTATCCTAATGAAGGGGGAGTGGTGGTGGTTGCCGATACGGCGTTAAGCGTTATCGACGAATTTGCCTACTCCGAAAAGATGCATTTTAAAATGCTTCCCACATTCGATGGCGTAAGCCTCGAGCGGATCAGCCTTTCGGAGCCGAAGTGGCAGTCGGCATCAAAGGAGTCGGGCTACGGAACACCTGGCGTTGAGAACTCGCAGCTGCTAACGTTCAGAAATACCGAGCATATTTTAAATCTGTCGTCAACAGTAATATCTCCCGATGGCGATGGAGTGAATGACTACCTCGCCGCATCGTATCTCCTGGCATCTGCCGGAACTGTGGCGGATGTCGATATCTTTACAGGCGAAGGCGTGCCGGTAAAGAAGCTCTGCCGCAACGAGCTGCTCGGAACTTCCGGGACAATCGTATGGGATGGCATCGCCGATAGCGGTGTTCGAGCATCGCGGGGAATCTATATTATGGTTACGAAGCTGGTTTATGCCGATGGACGCTGCAGCGAGGCACGGCAAGTTTTCTCGGTGGCCTATCGTTAGTCAACTTTTTTGGCCATATTTATGCTGGAATTACTCGAACATCACAATAAAGATGAATTTATGAAGATCACGTGGGCTAAACAAAAGAATAGGCGAAAACTCGGTGAACGCATTAAGGCCGCCAACCAATTCTTATTCTCGGATATTTGGAAGATATCGCTTGCCCAGCATCCTAAGCAAAAAGGTAATCGGTGGATACAATCTCTTCGGATTGCCATGCTCGCCGTCAGAGGATTTAAGGAGGATAACGTGGCGATACGGGCTTCTGCGCTTTCCTTCTTCACCACCATTGCCATTGTGCCCATCTTTGCAATGTTCTTTGGTGTTGCCAAGGGGTTTAACCTCGACAAAAATCTGGATGCCTTCCTAAGAAGCAAGTTTGAGGGGCAGCAGGAGGTGCTAACCTGGATTATAAGCTTCTCCAACTCTCTTCTTGAGAAAACAATGGGGGGGCTTTTGGCGGGAATCGGATTTGTCGTTCTGCTTTGGTCGGTACTAAGGGTGTTCGCCAATATAGAGCTTTCGTTTAATGCCATTTGGCATCTCGAAAAGGGGCGAAACCTTACCCGTAAGTTCAGCGACTACTTTTCGCTGATCCTTGTCGTGCCTATCCTGCTTATTGCATCGAGTAGCGCCAACGTCTTTTTGGCAACAACCCTGCATAGCATTGCCAAGCAGTACCAGCTTTTTGGATATGTTGCCCCCCTTTTCCTGTTTCTGCTAAAGCTGGTTCCGTATCTTTTAGTTGGCATCCTGTTCACCATTATTTATGTGGTGATGCCCAACACCAAGGTCAACTTTAAGGCAGCTTTGATAGCGGGGATAATTGCCGGATCGGCGTTTGAACTGGTTCAGTGGGGGTATATCCACTTCCAGGTGGGGATGTCGCGCAACAACGCCATCTACGGCAGCTTTGCCGCGCTTCCGCTGTTCATGGTTTGGCAGCAAACCAGCTGGATTATTGTGCTGGTGGGGGCCGAAATCTCGTTTGCCATACAAAACGCGCATCTCTACGAGTACGAGTACGAAATTGAGAATGTGAGCAACAACGATCGTAGAACGCTCTCGGTGCTGCTGATGTCGAAGATCGTAAGGCAGCACATCAACGGGGCAACACCTTACACCTGCGAGGAGCTTTCGGAGGAGCTGCAGATGCCGGTTCGAATGGTAAGGCTGCTGCTAGGCAACCTGGTTAAGGGGAACCTGTTGGTTGAGACGTATACCGATGATCCTAAGAGTAGGGGGTATGTTCCCGCCGTTTCGGACGATTCGATTACCATTTGTAGGATCTACGACATCCTCGATCACCTCGGGGTCGACGATGTTATCCAGCCCTCGGTTGAGGCGTATGCCCGAATCTGCTCCATTACCGATGAGATGGATCAAAAGATCATCAATAGCGATTTAAATGTTCGGGTGATGGATCTGAGCTAGCCCTACCCTAGGCATAAAAAGCAAAAGCTACCTGACGGGTAGCTTTTGCTTTTTATGGGGATCTTGGTTTTATGCCTGATGCCTTACGGGAAATTTTCTCCTTTCGATGCTCCGAGGCCCGCTTCTTACGAAGGAGTCGGCTTAACGGTTGTAGCTTTCCTGGCGATGTCTCTTCTCCCTAAAGTGGCTTGCAATAAAGAGGATGCCTACAACAAATATCGGGAAGGTAATCATCATGATGATGCCAATACTCATGCTAACCGAGTGGTTTATGCCGTAGTTGTGCTGGTAGATCATGGGGCTTACCGCAATGGCAGCAAGGGTAAAGATGATGCCGCCAACCAGCTCCCTCCTCCATGCGATGATGAGGAAGATTATCAGAAGGAACGTTGGCGTGAGGTTGACAAAGAAGTGGGCAAGCTGCATCAAAACGATGTCGTTGGGCGAGAAGGCATCGAATGCAAATATGCTTATGAAGATAATGTCCAGAATGCAGATGATTCGTGGAATCCAGTGAAAATTCGAGATGGAATCTTTCATAGTATTCAGCTGTTTAGTGCAACCGTTGGCTAATAACGCGAGCATGCGTGGTTTTATTTCGCTAGCTGACATAAATGTAGCAATAAAACGCAATTGGGCGAAAGCGTTAATCGTTAAATGTGATTTTTTTTGATCGCGCATGCTGCCGGCACCTATTGTAGGCATGCTGGCAAGGTGCTGATGACCTGCAAGTCGGAGGCTGTCATCCTGCCTATCCAGCGGAGATTGCCATCCAGCTAGGTAATCGACGAAACGGGCGAGCCTGCCCTGCCCCAGCTGCCACCCCCGCCGTTGCCTGCTACAGCCTCGAGGGGCAAGCGCTGTGGCTCTCGACTCTCCGTCTGAGCGACATTTTGGTTGTTGGCACGTAGTAAAAGGTGCTGTGGATGCCTAAAACCGTACTTCCGAAGTAGTAAAAAGTACTTTCCAGGTAAGATGCCGTACATCGGGAGGTATATTTCTACCTTCTCATTGCATAAATATTACATGGAAAGGTATTAAAATACATTCGTAGGTAATAAATATACCTTGGTTAGGTATATTTATACTTCCCAGAGGTATAAATATACCATGTTAAGGTATAATAATACCTCGAGAGGTAAGATTTATTACTTGCCAGGTAAGAGCGCGGCGGTTGAAGCTCTGGCTTTGATGTTTTTTCCTTCGGTTTTCTAGTTTCCAGCCGCAGCGTTGAGGTTGGCGACAACGGGCTCGACGCTTTTTGCTGCTCCGTCGAGGTTTCTAGGTACAAGCTGGTTGCTGGAAGGTAGAAAAAGGGGGTGGCCGAGCATCTCCTAGCGCTTGGCACCCGTAAAGGTGACGTCGATGACGATGATCTCTGGTCGGTTGCCGATTCTTACGGGCGGCCCCCACGAGCCGTAGCCGTTGGATACGATGATGCTGGTGTTCCCCTTCTTCAGGTAGCCGCTGCTTACTTCGAATATGGCTTTGGTGAGGTAGTTGAAGGGCCACAGCTGCCCGTGGTGGGTGTGCCCCGAGAGCTGGATGTCTACATTTGCCGCCGCAGCCTTGCCTAGCTCGAAGGGTTGGTGGTCGAGCAGGATGATGGGCTTCGAGGTATCCACCTTGTCGAGCAGTTCGGCAACCTCCTTGCGCTTGTGTCCTGTTGTTCGGGCGCTTTCCCTGTCGTCGCGACCCGCGATGTAGAACGAGCCGTCGATAAGGGCAACGGAGTCGCGGAGCACCGTTATCCCGTGGTTCTTTAGGTACATCACGGCGGCTTCGGCTCCGCCAATGTACTCGTGGTTGCCGGTTATGGCGTAAACCCCATCCTTCGCAGCGAGCTGCTCCAGCTTTCGTCCGAGGTTGCGGCGGATCACCGGACCCAAATCCTCGTCGACAATATCGCCGGCAAATAGAACGATGTCGGGCTTCTGCTCGTTAATGAGCCTAACCAGCTTGCCCACCCTCCGCTGGGCGATAATGGTGCCCATGTGGATGTCGGAGGCGGCAACAATCCGTAGCTGCTTGCGGGGGCCTCCCTCTTTTGCGATGCTGATGTTGTAGTGGCTCACCCTGGTCCATACGGCATTGATATGCCCAATAACGATGATAAGAAAAACAAGTGCTGCAGCTCCGCCCAAAGTCCATAGGCGAACGGAGGGGAGGTTGTCGCCAAAGGCTTTCGCCATCCACGGGTAGGCGACGTTGGATAGGCGGGCAATATCTACTAGTAGGACAATCAGAAAGAGGTAGAGCATGGCCGCCAGCCAAAACGAGCCAACCCAAACGACGGCATCCGTAACGGGCGATGTCCAGTAGCGCTCGACGATTCGGCCTAGCGGGAAGCAGATAGCCAGCGCCCAGAAGATCCAAACAAAGGAGGTGCGTAGCTGCGTGCCTTTAGGGAGCGCCATCAGCCCATGCCTGTAGATGTAGAAGTTTACCAAAAAGTAGATGGTAAGTACAATGGAGAAGAAGATGAGGAATGCCGATGCTTTCATGATGTGCAGCTTGTTTACTGGCGACAAATGTAGCAAATAGCCGATGAGAACCGCCTCGCGGAAATTACACTATGGCTTTAGGTCGAGAAGTTTATTTCTGGATGGTAAAGAAAAAAGGGTAGCCTTAGTGGGCTACCCTCGCTCTGTATCTAAAAGGGATTAAATCCGCTCTAGTAGCTTGGTCATAATCTGGGTCATCTTTGCCTCAGCTTTTTTGCCAACTTCCTGAACCTCCTCGTGCGATACCTCTACAATCTTGCCGGGTACGCCTAAGTCGGTAATGATGGACATCGCAAACACGGGAATGTCCATATGGCGGGCTACGATAACTTCTGGAACGGTCGACATGCCTACGGCATCGCCTCCGATGATGCGGAAGTACTGGTATTCCTTAGGAGTTTCAAAGGTTGGTCCGGTTGTTCCCACGTAGCACCCACGCATAACCCTAATGCCTAGCTCCTTTGCAATAGCATCAGCCTTGTCCATCAGCTCGTAGTCGTAGGGCTTGCTCATGTCGGGGAAACGAGGTCCTAGCTCGTTAATGTTTGATCCAATAAGTGGGTTAGGGAGCAGGTTGATGTGGTCGTTGATAATCATCAACTCACCGATCTCGAATTCGGGATTCATTCCACCGCTGGCGTTCGAAACAAAAAGGGTTCTGATGCCAAGAAGCTTCATAACGCGAACTGGGAAGGTTACCTGGTTCATGTTATATCCCTCGTAGAAGTGGAAACGACCCTTCATTGCCACTACATTTTTGCCGCCAAGCTTGCCAAATATTAGCTTCCCAGAGTGTCCTTCCACGGTTGATATTGGGAAGTTGGGTATTTCGGTGTATTCGAGTTCTTTCTCTACTTCAATTTTGGTTGCTAATCCACCTAATCCAGTACCTAAGATGATACCTACCTCTGGCTCATTTTGAATTCGTTGTTTTATGAATTCTGCCGTAGCTTGAATTTTCTCTAACATACCTTACTATTTTGTTGAGTAAAACATTATCGGTACTATCCGACAATTTTGCTTTAATCGGCACAAAATACAAATAATTTTTGACTTCTTCGGGCAGGTCTAGATCCAGAAGGCGCTTGGCATCCTTTTCGGTGGTTATCAGGTTTGCCTGCTGATCGTACTTTTTGAATGTACTTACAATAAGGTTGATGTCTTTCGGGGTGAAGTTGTGGTGGTCGGGGAATATTAGCGGTTGTACGGTTGTGCCCGCCGATTCCACATGGTTTACAAAGGGTTTTGGGGCCGCAATTCCTGCAATTACGATGGTGTTTTCGCTCGTTTTGTAGGGCGCCGCAGCTGCGAATAGCGGTTTGGGTAGGTCGTAGTCAATATGCGAGAAGAGGAGCGTCTGGTAAGGGTAAAGCTGCAGCTTCTTCGTCAGAATTCGCTTGTCCATCGGCGACAGAGTTGGCGGACATTTGGTGATGATGACCACGTTTGCTCTGTGAATTTGGTCGTAGGAGTCGCGTAGATTCCCGATGGGCAGCATGGTGTCCTCCCAAGCGGGTCGGTTGAAGTCGATGAGGATGATGTTTAGCCCTGCTGATATTTTTCTATGCTGAAAGGCATCGTCGAGTAGGATGATGTCAACATCGGGGTATGCTTCGGTGATTTGGGAAACACCTTCAACGCGATTGGCATTTACGAATACGGGGATGGATGGGAATTTTTGCTTGATCTGAAGCGGCTCGTCGCCTACTTTTGATGAGTTATCTGTCGAGAGTACCTCGCAGCTTCCCTTATGCTTCCGCTTGTAGCCACGTGAAAGAACGGCAAGCTTATAATCTTTGGAAAGAAGTTCGATGAGCAGCTCAATATGTGGAGTCTTTCCTGTTCCTCCGACGGTAAGGTTTCCTACGCAGATGGTAGGTGTCGAAGGTGCGTGACTTTTTAGAATCTTAGTGTTGTAAAGGATGTGGCGTCCTTTAACTACTAAATAGAACAACCCTGCAAGCGGTGATAGAAGTACCTTTCCTAAGCCTTTATCTCTTTCCACAATTCAGTTTTTTTTCAAATGTATCAAATATACTTGGGGAAAGGGAAATGTCATTTAGGTCTTGATAGACTTCACAATAAAAAAACACCCACCAGGTTAATACCAGTGGGCGTTTTATATCAATTGTTTATTGACGATTTAGTTTGAAATGCCGCCGTTTAACGGTATTGTGCATTTAGCAATGTTTAATTATTGGTGTTTACTTCATTTGTATCCAGAAAGGCATGCGAGTCTGTACACCCTGGTTCTTTACAAAGCTGCGGATTTCGTTGTAGCTCTCAAATGCGTCGCCAAGTTGCCCCTTTGCAAAGTAGGTGCTGATCGATTCGCCTGTGAAATCCTCAAGTATTTCCGAAAATGCATCTTTCTGTTCGGGAAGTTCCACAACTCGGTATTCTTTTACTCTGGCGAGTTTGGCAGCCTCCGCAATAGCATCGGTAAGCCCACCAATCTTATCAACAAGCTTCAGCTTTTGAGCCATTAACCCACTCCAAACTCGGCCTTGTCCAATGCTGTCGACGTAGGATGCGGGTAACCTACGTCCGGCAGATACGTGACCGGTGAAGGTTTTGTAGACACGCTCGATTTCCATCTGGATAACCTGATTCTCATTGGATGATAGCGAGCGGAATGGAGTGCCTAGATCGGCATGTTCATTGGTTTTTGCAACATCAACCGATATGCCTAGCTTATCCTTAAGCCCTTTCTGTACGTCAAAGAGAACGCCGAATACGCCAATTGATCCGGTAAGCGTTGTTGGTTGCGCATAGATAACGTTGGCAGGCGCTGTAATGTAGTATCCGCCCGATGCTGCATAATCTCCCATCGATACCACAACAGGTTTTACTTTGCGGGCAAGATCCATCTCCCTCCAAATAATATCGGATGCAAGCGCGCTACCTCCAGGTGAGTTTACGCGAAGCACGATAGCTTTGGTGTTCTCATCTTTGCGTGCTGCTCTAATCGCGTTGCTGATTTCTTTTTCCGATAGGTTTTGTGAATCAGATCCCATCACCACTTCGCCATTTGCATAGATGACGGATATTTTTTCGTGGGAGAATTTTTCATCTTTCGCTGCCACCTGATCGTACTTGGTAATGCTAATGGCTTCCGGTTCTTTGCCTTTTTCTAGCTTCGCAAAGGTGGAGAGCTTCTTGATAAGCTCATCTTTGTAAAGAAGCCCATCAACAAGCTTTGCTTTTACGGCAGATTCTCCATCGGATACTGACATGTTGTTGGCAATGCTGTTAAGTTCCTCAGTTGAGATGTTGCGGCTTTTGCCAATTTCTGAGGTAATGCTTCCCCATATCGAGTTGAGCAGCACATCGAATTGCTCGCGGTTGGCAGGACTCATCTTGTCGAGCATAAAGGGTTCAACAGCGCTCTTAAACTTGCCGTGGCGGATGATTTGAGCGTTGATGCCCAACTTTTCCAGTGCACCTTTATAAAACATCACCTGAGCCTTTAGTCCAAGCATTTCGAGGTTGCCCTCTGGGTTAAGGTAAACTTTGTCAGCCGCAGATGCTAGATAGTAAGCAATCTGGGTGTAGGTGTCGCTGTAGGCAACTACAAACTTTCCCGACTTTTTAAAGTCGAGGATTGCATTGCGGATCTCCTGAACAGTTGCAAATCCTCCAGCGTTTATGGTGGATAAATCCATGTAAACACCGACTATGTTTTCGTCGTTTTTGGCTTTCTTGAGGTTGTTGACTATTGTGTTCAGCCCAATAGACTTGTTGCTTCTTAGTCTTTTTATGTCGAGGTTCTCGAATGGATTTTTGGATGACCTTTCAACGATCGGACGATCCAGTTCCAGCTTCAGTATGGTCTTGGGGGATATTTTTACCTCCTCTTCGGCACTTGACATAATTGCACTTATGATACCTAACCCTATAAGGATCAGTAATCCGAGAGAGATTAAAACTCCTAAGCAGGAGCCTAAAAAGGCTCTAAAGAATTCTTTCATTGCGCTTAACAGTTAAGTTGTTAAATTTGACTCAATTTAGCGAATATAATTGAGTTGCTAAGTTAGGTAAGATAAGATTATTACCAAAATATAACTTGAGGAATAAAGCAGATGAAACTATACCTGCTAATTGGCGGAAATCAGGGCGATAGATTGTACATGGTGAATGAGGCTAAGCGGCTAATTTCGATTTATATTGGATCGATATTGCAGGAGTCGAAGGTGTACGAAACTGCTCCGTGGGGATTCGAGGCAGCCGAAGGTTTTCTTAACATGGCTCTGCTGGTGGATACCAACTTAGATGTTGTAGAGGCAATTGCAGCCTGTCATAGGGTAGAAGATATGCTGGGGAGAGTTCGTAATGCTGTTGAAAGATACTCTTCTCGAACTATGGATGTGGATATCATTTTTGCCGATGATATGGTGGTAAATACACCTTTGCTGCAAATACCCCATCCTCGGATGCAGGATCGGAGATTTGTACTAGTGCCGTTAAATGATATTGCGTCAAATTTTGTTCATCCGATCTTTAGGAAAAGTGTTAGTACTATGCTTGCCGAGTGTAAGGATGATGGAGATGTTGTCGTATTTGGTTCAACCCCAAAATAAGAAAAGCGCCATGATAAATATCTGGCGCTTTTTTATGGAAGAAAAAGAAATTTCTATAGTTTTTTGCCGAAGGCAAGATCGCCGGCATCGCCAAGTCCTGGAACGATGTACTTCTTTGGCGATAAAACGGGGTCTACAGCTCCTGTCCAAATGGTGACATTCTTTGGATCTGTGTTTGCTACGGTGTAGTCTAACCCATCTTTACTTGCAATAACCGAAACGATATGGATGTGCTCTGGCGTTCCGCGTTCGAGAAGTGCATTAAGGGCAAGCACCATCGATGATCCTGTTGCGAGCATTGGATCTACCAAAATAAGGTGCTTTTTATCTACGCTTGGGCTCGACAGATTGTCGAATTGAATGTGGAACGTGCCGTCTGGATTGTAAACGCGGGCTGCGGAAATGAATGCGTTCTCGGCTTTGTCGAAGTAGTTGAGGAGTCCGTCGTGAAGAGGAAGACCTGCTCTGAGGATTGAAGCAATAACTGGGGGCGGAGATGGAATCTTGACTTTGGCAATGCCTAGTGGAGTTTGAACCTCCTCGATACCCGATGGCATCGTTTTGCTAATCTCATACGCGAAAACTTCGCCAATTCGCTCTAGGTTTCTTCTAAATCTGAGGCTGTCGCCTTGGATGTTAACATCCCGAAGTTCAGCTATAAACTGGTTTAGGAGAGAACTTTGCTCCCCAAGATTGATGACCATATTTTTTTGTTGTAAAAAATCCTCCAAAGGTATTAATTTCTTGCTGCATCCATCTTGATGGTGTTAGATTGTAAGGTTTTCTAAGATAATTTCACCTAAAGGAGGCCCTCGTCAGCGAAGCTGAAGTATTGCCCATGTGCTACAATCACGTGGTCGAGCAGCTGGATGTCGAAGGTTGCCGCTGCGTGCTTAAGCTTTTCTGTGATGTTTTTATCCGCATCAGAAGGAAATCTGTTTCCCGAAGGGTGGTTGTGTATGGCGATGATGCCGCTAGCAAGGTTGTCTAGTGCTAGCTTCATGATAATGCGGATGTCGGTTACTGTGCCGCTCATGCCACCCTGAGATATCCGGTGCTTGTCGAGAATCTTATTGGAGCGATTGAGGTACATCACCCAGAACTCTTCGTGAGGGAGGTCGGCAAGTAGCGGCTGGAATATCTCTGCAACATCGCTGCTGGCGGAGATGCGCTTGCGTTCGAGGGGTTCTACGACGCTTCGGCGTCGACCAAGTTCGAGTGCTGCAACAATGGCAATGGCTCGTGCTTCCCCAATCCCCTTTACTTTGCAAAGGTCTTTTATGGATTGTTTTCCGAGCTCGGCAAGGTTGTTGTTGCAGCCGTAAAGTATCCGCTTTGCAACCTCTACAGCTGTTTCGTCTTTAGTTCCGGAACCGATAAGAATAGCTAAGATTTCGGCATCGCCAAGGGCAGAAATGCCTTTGGCGAGGAGTTTTTCGCGAGGACGATCTTCAACTGACCATTCCTTAATGCTTAGCTTTTTGGAGATGTAGCTATCGTTCATACATATTGATATTGGTATGGTAAAGATAGCATTTTCGGATCAAGCGGAAAAGTTGGGAATCAGCCAAAGAATCGCTCCCTTTGCGATTGTGGGCATACCGAACAGCTCCCCGAAGGGGCTTGTGCCGAGATGTAGCTAGGTGGTCTTTCCATCTGCAGTTCGGGAAGGAGGATGGCCTAAAAACCCTCGTCGAGGAGCCAGCTCGAATAGGTGTTTTTTTGCTGCGTTTAGGTTCGGAACCTAAACGCTTCGGCTCAGAGACGAGGCGTTTATCCAGAACGTCGGGGCATTTCGTCAAAATGTCGCAACGAATGTCTGCTGCAACCCATTCTTTCGGCTAAATGACGGTTGCTTTCGGTTCGTTGGCGCTCTGAATGGTCGAAATGATCCAACGAATCGCTGTTTTAACGAAAACCCGCGACTCGGAAACCAAACAGTCCGTTCGAACGTCGAATCATGCCGATGAAATGGAGGTTCTACCCGATGTTTCGGCGAGTCCTTTCGATAATTTGGAGGTTTACCCCGATAATGCTACGAATGGGGTCGATGAAACGGCGCTTCGGCCTCATAAATCGCCGAACATCTTCGGTGAAACACCAGAAGTGTCCGTCATCCATATGATCTGCCTGGGCTAAATGCCGAAACCGATCGGCTGGGAGTTTCTCCCCATCTACGGTACGTCCTAACGGATGGGCTCGTATCCTATAGCGAATGGCGCTGTGTCGAGGCACCAGCATGCCCGGTAACGCAGAGGACTCCCAAAATCCTTCAACGCCAAAATCAAGGTGTTTCGTGCGCAGATCGGGGGGCACGAAATATTTACTCCTTCCTGTTATGGTAAGCCAATCTACGTGTAATGCGGTAAATCCCCTGCCTTTCCGCTTGATCTATTTTTACTTGGCGCTGCACCAAAACAAGTTAGGCCGTACTTTATAGTACAGCCTAAAATTCATATTGTAAAGGGTAAGTTATGCTAACTTGTTAACGTGAAGTTGAATGCTGCTTTTAAGGTTTGCAGCCTTATTCGTATGAATCACATTAATTTTTGCTAGCTTATCAAGCATAGCGCTAACCTTTGGAAGGAGTTTTACAGCAGCTTCCTTTTCGGTAGTGTTTCTCAATGCCTTTAGAGCATTACGAGTCGTCTTAGCATAATATCTGTTGTGCAGTCTCTTAGCGATGCTTTGACGGTTTCTTTTTTCAGCTGACTTATGATTTGCCATTGTACAAAACTTGCTTTTGAATTAGTAGTCCATAGGGGAATCGAACCCCTGTTACAAGAATGAAAATCTTGCGTCCTAACCCCTAGACGAATGGACCGTTCTGTTTTTGCAATCCCTAGTAGGGCATTGCGGGTGCAAAGGTAAGTCAAAAAATTATATCTGCAAGTATTCTGATAAAAAAAATAGAAGAGGTGCCATGCGGATATTTAGGTCGACATTTCAGTTATAATGTTATCTGTATTTAATTGCAGGCTAATTCAGATGAAATGTTTATGGAGGTGTGTTAGGAGATGGATTAGTCCTAGTGTGTCTCTGTTGGGGCTAATCCATCTCCAAGTTTATTTGTTTGAGATTTCCAGAGCAAACGCCTTTAGGTCAACACCAGAGAAGTTTCCTGATGTCATAATTAGCAGGTTCGCATTGGTGTAATCTTGTTGTCTGAGTACGCCAATAAGTTTTTCGCTTTCGGTGAAAACTTCAACATTACCGCCAAACGATGCCTTTACCTCATCTGGGTTGATCTCTGGCAGTTGTTTGTGCTTAATGGTTTCTGGGTTGAAGTAAACGTAGGCAACATCCGCTTTGCTCATTGTTCCGTTATACTCTGAGAGAAAGTCCTTGTTTAAGCTGCTAAAGGTATGGAGTTCCATGCAGGCAACTAGTTTGCGGTTGGGGAATTGCTCCTTGACTGCTTTGGTTGTTGCCATCAGTTTAGATGGTGAGTGGGCAAAGTCAAGGTAAATGTTTGACGACTTGTTGGAGGCAAGAAGTTGAAGGCGTTTAGCCGCTCCAGCAAAGGTTGCTATTGCATTGTAGAAGGTGTTATCGCTAACGCCTATCGCATTGCATATAGCTTTTGCACCTGCAATATTCTGTAGGTTGTGCTCCCCAAAAATTTTGAGAGGTATCCTTAAATCTCCAGCGATAAGTTGGCAGATGCCGTCAACGATTTCGTAGGGATGCGTGGCGTAAGCCTCCGTCTTGATGGTTGATTTGGCGTTGGCAGCAATCTTCGAGAGATGCGCATCGTTGCCAAAGTAGATAAATGTACCTCCATCTTCAACTAAATCCGAGAAGATCTCGAACTGCTTAACGTAGAAATCGAAGGTGGGGAAAACGTTGATGTGATCCCATGCAATCCCGGTTACGAGTCCAATGTTGGGTTTGTATAGGTGGAACTTTGGTCGTCTGTCAATAGGAGATGTAAGGTATTCGTCGCCCTCGAAAACTGCGTATTTGGCATCGTCGCTAAGGCTAACCATGGTGTCGAATCCGTCGAGTTGGGCACCAACCATGTAGTCAAACTTTATGTTGGCGTGGCGAAGAACGTGCATTACCATTGCGGTGGTCGATGTTTTACCGTGGCTCCCTCCAACTACAATACGGCATTTATTCTTGGTTTGCTCGTAAAGATATTCTGGGTAGGAGTAGATTTTTACGCCCAACTCTTTGGCTCTAACTAGTTCCGGATTGTCTTCTCTCGCGTGCATGCCAAGGATGACTGCGTCAAGATCAGTGGTGATTCTTTCGGGAAACCATCCCATTTGAGAAGGAAGTATTCCTTTTTGTTCGAGTCTGGTACGCGAAGGTTCGAATATTTCGTCATCGGAACCCGTAATGGTGTATCCCTTTTGATGTAGGGCTAATGCGAGGTTGTGCATTGCGCTACCGCCTATGGCAATAAAATGTACTCTCATAGCTTTTGTGGAGGTTACCTTGCTGCTGCAAGTTTTCGGTTGTCAAAGATAAGCGAAACGGCAATTGGGCGGATGCAACTGCTAATATTTATCGCTGTAATTCGGTGAATAGGCTTATTTTTACCTTCAAATAAACCTAATTTTAGCGACGATGAAGCTTTTCCCTCTTAATATTACCAACTTTAAAATAGATGGTGGTGCCATGTTTGGCGTTGTGCCAAAGACGCTTTGGCAGCGAACTTATCCTGCTGACGATGCAAACCTATGCTCTTGGGCATTGCGGAGCATGGTTATTGTAGTTGGTAGGCGTGTCATCCTTATTGACGATGGCTTTGGCGATAAGCAGGATGATAAATTTTTCAGCCACTTCCACCTTTTTGGAGGAGAGGGGCTACTTGATGGTTTAGCAAAACTTGGTTATCATGCGGATGAAATTACCGATGTTGTTTTAACCCATCTTCACTACGACCATTGCGGTGGAGGAATACGAACGAATCCTATAGATGGACGCTACGAAACCGCTTTCTCCAATGCGAAGTTTCATATTTCGCGTGCTCAGTGGGAGTGGGCCGTTAATCCTAATGCTCGTGAGGCTGATTCGTTTCTTAAGGAAAATATTCTGCCTATGCATGAGTTGGGCTTGGTGAACTTCATAGATGGTCACTGTTTCTTAACCGATGAGGTTGAACTTCGGATCTTTAATGGTCATACTAAGGGGCAGATTATCCCAATTATTCACCATCCGAAAGGTAGTCTTGTCTTTGTTGCCGACTTATTTCCTTCTACTGCCCATATTCCACTTCCGTATATAATGAGCTACGATGTTGAGCCAATGGTAACGCTTCGCGAGAAGGAAGATTTTTTGGAGGAGTCGTTGTTAAAAGGGTACACCTATTTCTTTCAGCACGATTTTTACACCGAGTGCTGTACGCTGCATCGGACAAAAAAGGGGATTAGAGTCGATCGGCGATTTTCACTAGATGAATTCTAATGATGAAGCACGTAGTTGCTTTTATAAAAAGAGCCCAAGCGTTTTTCCTTTTATGAAAAATGCTTGGGCTGTACTTTTTGTGTGGAAATTCAGTTTTATCTGGCAACAAAGATAAACGAGTAACTGTCGGAAAGAAGTCCGTCTCCGTTAAATGCTCCATAGAGGTCAATGTCGTAAAAGCCGGCATTCTCAAGAAAGAATAGGGCTTCTTCTGGTAGAAGAGGGTAAAGCTTTTCTTGGTTCTCAAGAATCTTTCCATCTTTTTTAGTGAGAAGTCTTGTCTTAAAATAGAGAGGTTCCCCTGGCCCTGTAAACTGGTAGCCTCGCTCGAAGCTGATGTGCTCGTTGTCAATTGTTGGAAGACCAGTTACCATCTTGTCGAAAATGCGACGATAGTTGATGATCTGTCCGAAAAACGTACCTCCTGGTTTAAGAAGCGTTTTGGCCGTCTGGAAAAGGTTCTCGATAGCGTCTGGGTCGCCAAGATGTACCAAGGAGTTCCCAAAACTGAAAATGGCATCAAACGACTCGGCTTTGAAACTCCGTTGGAGTTTAGTCATGTCTTCAACTAAAAAGACAGGATTCTTCCCCTTAAATTTGGATTGTGCGACATCGATCATTTTGGGATCGTTGTCGATTCCTACGACTTTGTAGTCTTCTTCAGCCAACGCTATGGCTAAACTCCCTGTTCCACAACCTAAATCTAATACCGAGATGTTTTTGTCAGATGGAAATCTGTTTGTCAAAAACATCTTTTGTAGCGGATTTAGCGGGAATATGTAGTCGTAATTGTCCGCAATACTGCTATATGAGTCACTCATCGTTTTTGGTTTTAATATTTGGTCATTGGTAGCTATAAAATTTCTTCGTTAAATTAATGCAAAATTCGGCAAGATGCCATTCTGGATTAATTATTTTTTCATAATGATGATAATCATCATTGTGCGATTAAAAATTGATGCATGACTGTAACGTCATGCATGTAACGTATACAAAGGTATACCTAATTGGCTTTGATTTAAAGGGGGTGTATTACACTATATTTAAAGTTGCTGAATATTATATGTTAAATAAAAAAGGTGGCATGCGCCACCTTTTTTATTTTAGGTTATAGTCTTGCTCTAATTTTCTTTCCTTCTTCTTCAAATCCGGGCTTTTCGAGTAGCGCAAACATGTTTGCCTTGTAGGCTTCAACGCCTGGTTGGTTAAATGGGTTGACGCCAAGCATGTATCCACTGATTCCACAGGCTTTTTCGAAGAAGTAGATAAGGGCACCAAGGTTTACCTCGTCGACTTTCTCGATGTTGAGGCGGATAGCAGGAACTCCACCGTCGATGTGGGCTAGGATTGTGCCAAGTTCTGCCATCTTATTTACATAGTCGATATGTTTATCAGCAAGGAAGTTTAGCTTGTCGAGGTTTTCCTTATCGGCAGGAACACGAAGGTCGCGGTTTACGCTTCCAATGCCTAGGAATGTTTCAAATAGGATTCTTTCTCCTTCTTGGATGTATTGTCCCATTGAGTGAAGGTCGGTAGAAAAATCTGCTGCAGCAGGGAAAATACCTTTATTTTCCTTGCCCTCGCTTTCGCCGTAGAGTTGCTTCCACCACTCAGCCATAAAGTGCAGCTTAGGGTTGAAGTTTACAAGCATTTCTACTTTTTTGCCTTTGCCATAAAGTACGTTGCGGATGGCTGCATACTGCTCTGCTGGGTTTTGTGCAAACGCGACTTCTGGTTTGCATTGCTCTGCCATTTGTTTTGCACCATCAACAAGCTTGGCAATGTCGAATCCTGCAACAGCAATTGGTAGCAGGCCAACTGGGGTGAGCACGGAGTAGCGTCCACCTACATTATCTGGAATTACGAATGTTTTGTACCCTTCGGTATCGGCTAGCTGGCGAAGCGCACCTTTCGATTCGTCGGTGATGGCTACGATTCTGCGTTTTGCCTCTTCTTTTCCGTATTTTTCCTCAATATGTTGCTTGATTAGTCGGAATGCGATGGCAGGTTCGGTTGTTGTACCCGATTTCGAAATCACGATGCAGCCAGCTGACTGTGTTTTTATGTAGTCAAGTAGCTCGGCGTGGTATTCTTCGCCAATGTTGTGACCGGCATAAACGATATGTGGGTGTGCTCCCTTTGTATATTGTGTGAAGCTATTCGAAAGCGCATCGATAACCGCTTTTGCACCTAGGTATGAGCCGCCAATGCCGATGACAACCACTACGTCAACACCCTTTGAAAGGGTTGCTGCTGCCTGCTTAATGTCGGCGATGTGCTCGCTTGAAATTTCGTATGGGAGGTTAACCCATCCTAGGAAATCGTTGCCTTTTCCGGTGCCATCATGCAATGCCTTGTTGCTCTCCTTTGCAAGTTGGCTCAATCCTTCAATCTCCTGAGCAGCCGCAAATGCTGCGGTTTTGCTGAGATCTACATTGACTTTTACCATTGTGATAATCTTTTGTTTTGTTGAAAAATATGATCGCTCTTACTTTGAATTCTATTTAAGCTGGTCTACCAATCTTTTTATGGTTGGTCTTGGGTTTGCTTCTTGGTAGAGGATGCTGTAAACGGCATCGGCGATGGGCATATTTATGTGATACTTGTCGTTGATGGCGTAGATGCAGCTGCTGGCATAGTATCCTTCGGCAACCATGTTCATTTCGGCCATTGTTGCTTTAACGGTGTATCCTTTCCCAATCATGCTGCCGAAAGTTCGGTTTCGGCTAAAGTTGGAGTAGCAGGTAACCAGTAAATCTCCAAGGTAGGCTGATGTGTCGACCTTGCGCTTGCTCGGATAGGTGCCGTCGAGGAAGCGCTTTATCTCTCGCTGAGCATTTGACACCAGCACCGCTTGGAAGTTGTCGCCATAGCCTAGCCCGTGGCAGATGCCCGAGGCAATTGCATAGATGTTTTTCAAAACGGCGGCGTACTCTACTCCGTAGATGTCGGTTGTGGTGGTCGTCTTGATGAACTGGCATTCGAACTTATCGGCGAGCATTTGCGCATTGTCGCGACTTTTGCAGGCCAGCGTAAGGTAGGATAGGCGTTCGAGGGCTACCTCTTCGGCGTGGCAGGGGCCTGTTACTACCCCGATATTGTCGAAGGGTATTCCGTAATGCTGGTTGAAGTATTCGGCAATCGTAAGGTTGCAGTCGGGAACTATTCCTTTAACTGCAGATACGATGAACTTATTCTTTATAGAGCCGGTGATTTGCTTGAGAGAGTCGACCAGAAATGCCGATGGAATAACCACGATCAGCACATCCGCCTCCTCAATAATTCGGTTGATGTCGTTGGTGAGCCATACCTTCTTCGTGTCGATGTTTATCGAGCTTAGGTATTTTGGGTTATGCCCAAACTGTTCGATGTGCCTTAGGGCATCCTCTGATCTTACGTACCAGCCGAGCGAATCTATGCTGTAGCTGAGAATCTTTACGATGGCGGTAGCCCAGCTTCCGCTTCCGAGAACGGCGTAGCGCGAGGTGGGAGACAGGGATATGCTGCTTTTTCGTTGCATCAGTGTGTGTTTAGTAGTGCTTTCGTGGTTCACCAAACCGTTTGGTCTTAAACGTGGGGCAGTCGCACGCTTTCTTCTTGCTGGCAGTGCTGCTGGGGTGGGTGGCAGAGCAACCGGCTCCAACGAGAAGTGCCGCTGCCAGAATTGCTAGGTGTCGGCATAGCTGTTTGGTATGGTGTACCATTTTTGCCTGTAAATTTACGATAAAACGATCGATAAGTGGTCGAGCTGAGCCCGTAACCTTTCGTTCAACTTGTGCGAGCATTAAAAAAACAAAAAGGCACCCATTAGTGCCTTTTTGCAGCGGTAGGTATCGTTTAGGCTTCAACCCAGCCCTTAACAGCGTCGGCTGTTGGGTTGGTTAGCCCTAGCTTGTGCTTCTTGTTCATGCCGCAAAGCTCGTTGAAGAGCTTGCCTGCAGGAATTTTTTTCATCGACTCAACCGTTAGGTAGCCCATCTTCTGGATTACGGCAACCCACTCTTCTGGAACTCCGATGGCGGTGTAGGCGGCGGCATCATCTTTAACCAGCTTCTTTTCGGGGCGCATTTGTGGGAAGAAAAGAACGTCCTGAATGGATGGCTGGTTGGTCATGAGCATGGCGAGGCGGTCGATGCCGATGCCCATACCCGAGCAGGTTGGCATACCAAATTCCAGCGCACGCACGAAGTCCATGTCGATGAACATCGCCTCGTCGTCGCCCTTCTCCGAAAGCTTCATCTGATCATGGAAGCGCGCTAGCTGGTCGATGGGGTCGTTCAGCTCCGAGTAGGCGTTGCAGAGCTCCTTGCCGTTCACCATCAGCTCGAATCGCTCGGTGAGGGCGGGGTTGCTGCGGTGGCGCTTGCACAGCGGCGACATCTCGATGGGGTAGTCCGTCACGAAGGTGGGCTGGATGAAGTTGCCCTCGCACTTCTCGCCGAAGATCTCGTCGATCAGCTTGGCCTTGCCGAAGGTCTCGTCAACCTCTACGTCCAGGTTCTTGCAAACGGCTCTTAGCTCATCCTCGTTCATCGCCGAGATGTCGATGCCGGTGTACTCCTTGATGGCGTCGAGCATGGTGATGCGGCGGAAGGGCGCCTTAAAGTCGATCGTCTTGTCGCCGACCTGCACCTGGGTGGTGCCGTGCAGCGCCATGGCTACCTTCTCGAGCATCTGCTCGGTGAACTCCATCATCCAGAAGTAGTCCTTGTAGGCCACGTATATCTCCATTACCGTAAACTCGGGGTTGTGGGTGCGGTCCATTCCCTCGTTGCGGAAGTCCTTGGCGAACTCGTACACGCCGTCGAAGCCGCCCACGATGAGCCTCTTCAGGTAAAGCTCGTTGGCGATGCGGAGGTAGAGCGGTATGTCGAGCGCATTATGATGCGTGATAAATGGTCTTGCCGATGCACCTCCAGGGATTGGCTGAAGGATGGGGGTTTCCACCTCTAGGTAACCCTTCGAGTTGAAGAACTCGCGCATGGTGCTGATGATCTTGGCGCGCTGGATGAACACCTCCCTTACCTGAGGGTTCACGATCAGGTCCACGTAGCGCTGGCGGTAGCGCTGCTCGGGATCGGTGAAGGCGTCAAACACCTGCCCCTCCTTCTCCTTTACGATAGGGAGTGGACGGAGCGACTTGGAGAGCAGCTTGAGCTCGCTTGTGTGGATGGAGAGTTCTCCCGTTTTGGTGATGAAGACAAAGCCCTTAACGCCGACGATGTCGCCAATGTCCAGCAGCTTCTTGAAGAAGGTGTTGTACAGCGTTGGGTCGCCCTCTGGGCAGATGTCATCGCGGCGAACGTACACCTGGATCTTCCCCTTTTCGTCCTGCAACTCGAAGAACGACGCGCTGCCCATAATGCGGCGGGTCATCATTCTACCGGCGATGCTTACCTCCTGGAAGTTGCCCTTTTCGGGGTCGAACTGGGTGCGGATTGCTTCGGTGTTGGCGTTAACTTCGAACCGTTCTGCGGGGTATGGGTTGATGCCCAGCTTTTGCAGCTCCTCCAACGAGTTGCGGCGTATTATCTCCTGCTCGCTTAAGTCTAAATTGATCATCTTGGGATTGACAATTTTTGTTTGAATCGCAAATATAGTAATTATTAGTCTTTTTGTATTTCGAAGATGCGGCATGCCGGATTTCGCGCCTCGGATTTTCGATCTGGACGCGGTCGCCCCCAAAAGCATCGGGCGAGTAGTGCCATTAGGCGCGGGCCAAGCGGGGTGAGGCGCCACGTTTTTCAGCGGTGACGCGCTTTGGATCGGGTGCGACGCTGCCTTTCTGTCATGTAATAGGCTTTGGATCGGGTGCGTCAGCCTATTTTTGGGTTGTGATGCTGTATTTCTGACAGGTGACGGTCTTTGAATCGGTTGTGACACCGCCTTTCTGTCATGTAACGGCCTTTGGATTGGATGTGACACTGCATTTCTGTCATGTGACGAACCCTTTTTGGGGTGTGACAGACGTTGGAACGGTTGTGACGATTCATTTTCTGCCTTCGACAGTCATTGGAACGGTTGTGACAGCTCATTTTCTGCCTTCGACAGGCTTTGGGACGGTTGTGACGATTCATTTTCTGCCTTCGACAGTCATTGGAACGGTTGTGACAGCTCATTTTCTGCCTTCGACAGGCTTTGGGACGGTTGTGACAGCTCATTTTCTGCCTTTGACAATCGTTGGAGCGGGTGTGACAGCTCGTTTTCTGACATTTACGCGCTTTGGAGCACTTTTGCCGGCGGGAGACCCCCCTAAAATGATGAAAGGGCAACCTCACGGTGGCCCTTTCATGCTGGCTGTTGGATTTATTTGCTAGCAACAGATAATGGGATTTAATCTGTTGCCCTTTCTTCGTAAGTAATTCTTGAACGAAGAATAACTTAAGAGGGAATTCTTATGTTACAAAAGTAGCGATTCTTGCAATGTTTTTTCACGATTGCGACAATTATTTTGGTAAGTGGTCGGTTTTTGCCGATAACTGGTCGGTTTTTGCCGATAAGTGGTCGAAAATTCTACATTTTTGAAGTGCTCTCCAAAAAATCGGCTTTTCGCCTTCGCGAGATCTCAACTTTCGATCCGTCGCTCATAACGGCGTATCCGCCAGTGCCGTTGATGTACGCTTTGACGTGGCTGATGTTGATTATCGCAGAAACGTTAACTCGCATGCAATTGTACTCGGACAGCATTTCGTCGAGGTCTTTTAGCGTTTTTGAGCTGTGGAATATCCGATTGTCGGTGAGGTAGACGGCGGTGCTCGTGTCGTCGTATTCGCAGCGGATGATCTCCCTTATTTCCGCGAATATGGTTTGCTTTGCCCCTGTAATCGCAACCTTTTTGGAGTCGGATTTGATGTTGCGGAGGTTGTCGAGCAGGTTCCCAATCTCGGGGACGTTGATGATGCTTTCGGTGCGAAGCTTCTGCATGATCTTCTTAACGGCAGCCTCTAGCTCGTTCAGGTTTATGGGCTTTAGGATGTAGTCGATGGCGTTAAACTTGATCGCCTTCAGCGCGTAGCTTTCGTGGGCGGTTATGAACACAACATGGAAGTTGTGCTTCCCGATGTTCAGCAGAAAGTCGAAGCCGGTTCCCGAGGGCATCTCAACGTCCAGAAATACTACTTGAGGGTTGTACAGCTCCATGCACTCCATGGCTTGCGGTATCGACGTGCATTTCGCCACAACTCGGATCTCGGTGCCAAACTTTCTTTCCAGAATTAGGGATAAAGTGTCTATGCAGTTTACCTCATCGTCAAGGATCAATGCTTTTATCATGACTAGTAGATTTCTTCGTAGGGAATTAGAATTGTGGCTATGGTGCCATGCTTGCTGGGGTCGCATTCGGCGATATCCGTAATCGTAATGTGGTTGACGCTCCTGCTGCCGCTGACCTTATGCGCCATCTTAAGGCGCTCGGCGGTAATTGTCATTCCTGCTGACTCGTGGGGGGCTAGCAGCGACTTGTTCGACTTGGACTGGTTGATGCCAACCCCGTTGTCCTCTATCCGTGCAACCAAGAAGGGGCTATCCAAGGTGCAGGTTATCGTGATTTCGCCCTTGCACTCGTGCGAGATCGGTGCAATGCCGTGCCAGATCGCGTTTTCGACAAACGGCTGGATGGCAAGCGGCGGGATGGCAATGTTGTCGGGGTCGAGGTTGTGCTGGATGCTGATGCTGTATTCGAAGCTGTTCGACAGCCGTTGCTTCTCGAGCTCGAGGTAGAGCTTCAGGTGCTCGATGTCCTTCGAGAGCGGCGTGAGGTTCTTTTTCATCGACTCCATGGTTTTGCGCATGAGCATGGAGAAGTTCGACAGGTATACCGATGCCTGCTCGGGCTTGTTCGACCATATGAACTTCTGGATGGAGTTGAGCGAGTTGAAGATGAAGTGGGGGTTGATCTGCGAGCGCAGAAGCTTAAGCTCGAAATCGTTGGATGCTTGAATCGCCTTACTGGTGATTTTTCGCGAGAAAATAAAGGTGATCAGCAGCGCCAGCGTCGAGCAAAGCACCACAATGATGAGGGAGTGCTCGCTTTTCGATCGCTCTAGCTCCTTTATTCGGTTTTCGGTGATGAGCTGCTTTATCCGGGTATCCCTCTTCTCGATCTCTGATATTTGCTGCAGCTCGGCAATCTCTTTTTGCGCATACTCTCGGCTAACCGAGTCTTGGAACTTCAGGGTCTGCTCGTAGGCGTTGAGGTAAGCCGTGTGCCTGTTTGTGGATTTGTAAACTGACGAGAGAAAGCTGTAGGCCTCGTAGGCGGTGCTTTTCGACTTTATGCGTTGCCCAATTTGCGCTGCCTTTAGGGCGTTGTTTTCGCAAAGCGCATATTCCTTTTGGGCGAGGTTGATTCTAGCAAGAGCAAGGTAGAAGTTGGCAGAGTCAATAGGTATGGTTTCTCCGCTCTCCGAGAGCGCCAGCTTGGCAAAATAGATAGCCTTATCCGTCTTGTTGATCTTTAGGAAAACGTTGCAAATGTCAGAATAGCAAATGCGGATACCTCGCTTGTTGCGTAGCTGCCTGTTGATGTTGAGCGATTTGAAGTAGTGGCTGATTGCCTGCTTGTGATCTTTCTTTAGCGCGTATGCGGCTCCAATATTTTCTAGGTTTATTGCCTCGCCAAGAAGGTTTCCGCTTGAGTGGGCAATTCGTAGCGATTCATTGAATATCTCAATTGCCTTGTCAGGTTGGCTTAGCGTAAGGTGTATGTTGCCAAGCCCGTTGAGGGCGTACCCTTTTATTCTGGAGTCTCCAATTGCCGTCGCAGTCTCAAGTGCTTTTTTATGGTTGATGTAAGCGTTTTTTAAATCGTCGAGTTGCCTGTAGGATGATCCGATGCTGTTGTAGTTGATGGCAATAAGCCTGTAGTTTTTTACCAGGCGTGCATACTCAATAGATTTGATGTAGTACGATACCGCAAGGTGGTAGTAGGCTTCGTCGTATCTGGTTGACGCAATTTTAGAGTAGGCAAGAGCGGATAATGAGGTGTTTTTGAGTAGAAAGGAGCTGTCGAGTAGGTGCTGTAGATAGTCCGATTTTTGTTTAGGCGTTTTCAAGTGCGATGGAATGGCTAAGCAGCCATCGTTGTCGGTTTCAATTCCATATCCGTTTGTCGCGAAAATTAGAGATAAAAGAGCTATAGGCATTAGGAAAATGCAGAAAGTACGGGCTAGGTAGAAGGTCGGTTTATAATATTTGCGCATAGAGAAGAGAAATCGTAGTCACAAATTTAAAAGTATTTAGTTAACCTGAGAGTTTTTTACCTTGGGAAATTAACAAATTCCATTTTAAGGTATATTTAAGATAAGGGCACGTATCTATTTTTTTGTTTACTTTGCTACTTTAAAAAAGTAATAACTTGGAAAACCGCCAGCAACGATTAAAGAAACCTGAATGGCTTAAAATAAAACTTACCGAAGGCGAAAACTACGCAAGCACTAGCGAAACCGTTAAGGCGCACAACCTGCATACGATTTGTAGCAGTGGACGATGTCCAAATATTGGTGAATGCTGGGGAAAAGGCACGGCAACATTTATGGTGCTGGGTGAAATATGTACCCGATCTTGCAAGTTTTGCGCAACCCATTCGGGGCGCCCTCTTCCTGTTGATAGGGAGGAACCATCGCGTGTTGCACAGTCGGTGCGCTTGATGGGGGTAAAGTATTGCGTAATAACATCTGTAGATAGGGACGACCTCCCCGATGGAGGAGCCTCTCATTGGTCCTCCGTGATTTCGGAGGTAAAGCGCGTTAACCCCAATACAGCAGTTGAAGTTCTAATCCCCGATTTCGATGGTCGTAGCGATCTTATCGATATCGTTCTCGCTGCAAATCCCGATGTAGTTGGGCATAACCTCGAAACCGTAAAGCGGCTAACGCCTTCGGTGCGTAGTCGTGCGCAGTACGATGTCAGCCTAAAAACTCTTAGCCACATTGCAGAAAGAGGAGCGGTGGCAAAATCTTCGTTAATGCTAGGTCTTGGAGAGACGGAGGAGGAGATTTTAGAAGCCATGGACGATATGCTTGCTGCAGGCTGTCGGTTGCTAACCCTAGGGCAGTATCTTCAACCAACGCACAAGCATCTTCCTGTTCAAGCCTATATTCATCCCGATAAGTTTGCCGAACTGAAGGAAATTGCGTTGCAGAAGGGGTTTAAGTATGTGGAGAGCGGACCTCTAGTGCGTTCGTCATATATGGCAGAACGTGCCTATGTCGGTATGACAAATTCATCAATTCTTCCTTAGCGATGAAACGAGAAGTTGCATACGTAGATTTTGGTCTTATCGATTACCAGGAGGCTTGGGATAAGCAGCGAGTTCTCTTTAACCAACTCCTCAACCGGAAAGTGCATCCTACGGAGGAGGGGCATGATTGCTTTATCCTATGTGAACATTCGCATGTTTACACTCTTGGGAAGAGTGGCGTAGATGCTAATCTTCTTATATCCGATGATTTTCTTCAAAAGATAGGGGCAACTTACTACAAAATTGATAGAGGAGGGGATATAACCTATCATGGACCTGGGCAAATTGTTGGTTATCCAATAATAGATCTCGAAAAGTTCGAGGTATCGTTAAAGGATTATATCCACAAAATTGAGGATATGATTATTCTTACAATTGCCGAATATGGAATTGTAGGAGAAAGGCTTGACGGTGCAACTGGAGTTTGGATAGATTCATGCATCCCCGGTAAAGCACGCAAGATATGCGCCATTGGCGTTAAGGCTAGTCGTTTTATTACGATGCATGGTTTTGCCCTTAACGTCAATACTAACCTCGATTACTTTACCTACATAAATCCTTGCGGATTTGTAGATAAAGGGGTGACCTCAATGGAAGTAGAGTTGGGGAGAACGTTGGATTTTGAAGAGGTGAAAAAAGTAACCGCTGAAAAATTCGAATCAGTATTTAATGCAAATTTATATAATAGCGCGGAGGTAAAGTAGATGGTAAAATCTTGGGTTTTGAAGGAACAAGGCAATCCTGAAATTGTAGTTAATTTGGCTGCATCCTTGGGTATTGACTCTGTTTTAGCCAATCTACTTGTTCAGCGAGGGGTAACCAATTTCGACGATGCAAAAGCGTTTTTTCGTCCATCGTTAAGTGACTTGCACGACCCGTTTTTGCTTGCTGATATGGATAAGGCGGTAGAGCGACTTCATTCAGCAATGTTCAACAATGAGCGAATACTTGTTTATGGCGATTACGATGTAGATGGTACAACTGCAGTTGCTTTAATGTACTCGTTTCTTCGTGAAAGGTACCCTAATGTGTCGTATTACATACCCGATAGATATAGCGAAGGGTATGGTGTTTCATTTAAGAGCATTGAGTATGCTGCTCAAAATGGGTATACCCTTTTTATAACTCTCGACTGTGGCATAAAGGCTGTAGAAAAAGTCGCTCATGCTAAAACGTTGGGAATTGACTTTGTTATCTGCGATCACCACTTCCCCAGCGAGGTTATACCTGATGCTGTTGCTGTACTTGATCCAAAGCGAATCGACTGCTCATACCCATTTGGTGATCTGTCAGGTTGCGGGGTTGGTTTTAAGCTACTTCAGGCATACTGCTTGAAGTATAATATTCCATTTTCGGAATTAGAGGTATTGCTCGATCTTGTGGCAGTGAGCATTGCTTCCGACATTGTCCCTGTGATTGGTGAAAATAGGGTGCTTGCCTATTTTGGATTAAAGCGGTTGAACGAAAAACCACGCTATGGGCTTAAATCAATTATTAAGCTTTCGGGACTTGATCATCACAGTATTGCAATTGACGATATCGTATTTAAGATAGGACCTCGAATCAACGCGGCTGGTCGCATGGAATCTGGTAAAACCGCGGTGGATTTGCTTACTGCACCCAACGAGGAGGTAGCAAAGGAGATTGCGGACATCATCAACGAATGCAATAACGACCGTAAGAATGTCGATAGAACGATTACGCTTGATGCCTTTAATTTCATAGAAAGCAATCCTGAATTTGCCAAACGTAAAAGTACGGTGCTCTTTAATCCTACTTGGCATAAGGGGGTTGTAGGGATTGTAGCGTCTCGCTTAATAGAGACTTACTATAGACCTACTGTGGTGCTTACGCTGTCAAGCAATGGCTTTGCTACAGGTTCGGCTCGAAGCGTTCCTGGTTTTGACCTTTACCAAGCAGTTGAGACATGTTCTGATTTACTTGAAAATTTTGGGGGACACATGTATGCAGCAGGGCTAACGCTTAAGGTGGAGAATGTAGAGAAATTTTCTAAGCGGTTTGAGGAGGTGGTTAGCGCTATTATAAAGCCAGAAATGCTCGTGCCTCAAATTGAAATAGACTCGAAGTTAAACTTAGAGGAGATATCTCCTAAGTTCTACAGAATACTTAAGCAGTTTCAACCTTTTGGACCTGGAAATATGTCGCCTGTTTTTCTTACCGAAGAAGTGTACGATAATGGCGATGGTAGAAAAGTTGGTACAGGAGAAGAACACCTTAAGCTAGACTTAATTCAGGAGAATAATCCTTATAAGCCAATAGGAGCTATAGGTTTTGGACTTGCCAATCACTACGATAATATTAAGAATGGAATGGCGTTAAAGGTTTGCTATGCAATCGTGGAAAACCATTTTAGGGGAGTTTCTACCATTCAACTCAGATTGAAGGATGTTAAGTTGCAGAGTGAGCCGCTTTAGAACGTTACAAATCTAAGGTGGCTTGCAATCTTACATCTGTTTTCCTATTCCCGTTAATTTTATCTACTCCATCTCCTATGCTTGCTTTTGTTGATGAGTAAAATGTCTCTGCTATTTTCAACCACAGGCTAAGCTGCTTCCCTAGTTTTGCACGTAACATCAAATAGGTTCTGCTCCCTTTTTGGTGGAAAGAGGACGATGCGTACATTCCTGGTAGATCATTTTCGTAGCAGTAAAGGGCAACATCCCAAGTGGGAGCGTCGAAGGTTGCAAATCGAGTATAGAGCCTAATAGGCAATCTGTCAAAGTTGAATTGGAAGTCGGCATAGGTTAAATATCCCAGCTTTGAACTTTGTGATTCTGTAGCGTAGTAGCTAATGGCTCCGCTAAGTCTAAATTCAATCTTCTTATCGGGCACGTACCGCAGATTAGCATCACCCTTGTAACTTTTTACGCGTTCGGTAAGCGCATAATTGCCGCTTGGTTGAGGTATATCCATCTCCTTTGTCTTGTACCTAAACCTGATTCGACTCTCGATAGACGATCCAATAATACCCGAAAGGCTTATGCCTGCTTCTGTTCCATCCGATGGCTTGCTTACCCGGTATTTTGGAGCAGGCGATTGGAACATGTCAACATAGGCTAATACGGAATACTTATATCTTGGTGAAATTTTGATTCCGAGATATACCCCCTCTTCATTTGTGGCATTAGAACTTTCTCCAAAGGAGTTGTTGGATTTTATGGAAAATGATTTTGGGTATTTCCGATACGATGCTGTTAAAAGTGTTTGGTAGCTTAACTTGATGGTGGTCCCTATAAATGTTGCAATGTTCTTGTTTTGATCAACAGCAACCTCGCCAAAAGTTGAGTATTTTCCCCACTTCCCGTAAAAATCGATACTCGCCCCCTGTTCACTGCTAGAAAGTGTGCTTACGTTAGTTTCTTTAGAAAAGAGATTTAGGCTGATGACGCTTTGCTTGTACGTATAAGAAACTCTTGATGCAAGCATTTGTTGCTGTACTGCAGATCTACTTAGCAGCTCTTTCGAATTGCGGTGTAAGCCGCTTGTGGGTATTACAATTCCCAAAGAATCGGTAGTTGATGGGTGCCCGTCGAGCCATCTCTTTGATGCTGCTACTACTATTGAGATAGGCTTGTAGTTGACTTCTATAGCTGCACCTCTGTAGAAGTTAATCTCATCAAATGATTTGAACGTGTTGATGCTCGACTTTCGCCTTAGCAGGGTAGGGTCGCTACTTTTACTGGTAGAAAAGCCCGACCAGGAAAGAAGCCCCTGACCTAGATTGATGCGATAATCGCCAACGATTAATCGGCTTACATGCTTTATTGGCTCGACAGCCATAACGCTTCCTCCAAAGCTATCGAAATATGCTCTGTTGATAGTGGCACGTTCTCCTGCATCTTTCTCGGAGTGGATGTTGATGAAGATGCTTTTCCCAAGAGAAATGTTGCTGGCTAGTGCATATTGAGATTTTTTTCCTAAAAAGTGGGTGCTTGATGTATCATTAAACCCTCTTGAATTTTGGATTGTGTAGCTGCTTCGAACCATATAGTTCGAGCGAATTTTCTGTAGATCGGCTAGGGTTATGTGCTTCTTTTCGGGAATGGTTAAGGTGATGAATGGGACGATTAATTCCGATAGTTCTGTATCGAATCCGGGGACGTACTGCAGCTCATTAAGCGATTTGATCTCTCCATTTGCTGCAACGTATTCTGTGATGCTCTCTATTTGAAAATCGGATAGCACCAGTAACTTTTCGAGATGTTGGGCTGTGGGTTGGTTGATGCAGATTGGGGTGGAACGAAGAGCCTCGAAATGGTTCGATAGCTCTTCGACATCAGAAGGGGAGTCTGTATTTATATTTAGCACGTATTCCACAATCTGCTTTACAGGGTCGTGGCTGGTAACTTGTGCTTGAGTGGTGGTGATAGAGGTTGAGAAGCAAATTAGGTAGAGGATTCTTCTCATTTATGTGTTATTCGTTTATTTAGTTTTTCTGTTGAACCATATTGTTGTGGAGGCTTGTGGTGAGTAGCCTAATGTTTGATGCTTGGACACCGAGATGTCGAATGTAAGAAAGTTGGTTGTGTAGCCAAATCCAAAGCTTAGCAGGTTTGGAGAAGACCGAAATCCTGCCCGAGCGCAAAGCCCTTTATATATACTCCATTCGAAACCTGAATGAAATGCGAGTTTTTGTTCAAGCGGTTTATCAATATCCGAAAAAAGAGTAATGCCAAATGGTGATAGGTACGATATGCCAAGAACAAGCGCCGAGGGGAGCGTTTCCTTTACCTCTTTCCCAATCTTCTCGTGCGTAGGATTTTTTACGTGGGCTCCAAGCGTAATGCGGTTGGATATTTGTGCGTTGATGCCGAATTCGCCAGTAAATGCTGCAACAGAACCATATCCATCAGCAACCTGAATGAAGTTGTAGCATATCTTTCCACCGACACTGATGCTTTTCCATATGTTCTTGCCAACGATAAGTGCAGCGTTTCCTTGGTTGTAGGAGGTTATACCATAGCGCGACAGGAAGAACCCTGCGTTTAGATGCTTTGAGGCGTACGACAAGCCAACGCTCGAAAGGTTTAGCTCTTTAATAAGGTATGAGTTCTCGTAGTATACCCCAGCGGTGTATTGGTTTGTTTGGCGGGCTATGTTGGCGGGATTGTTAAGCGACGACCAAAAGTCGGTTAGCGTTACATAAGCGGAGCCAAGTGCGGTCGAGCGACTTCCGTAGGGGCTAACTTCGGTGAGGATTTGACCTTTTACTGGTAATGGAAAGAAGAAAGGGATGGCTACCGAAATAATCAGCATGCTAATTTTCGATATGCCACCCCTTGTATGCATTTGCTGTTAATTCGTTTTGTAGTCGTATTTTACTTTGGCAAGCTCGTTGTTGGCAGAACTTATTTTGTTTGCTAAATCTGCCTTGAAAACTTTAATTTTTTCAAAAATGGAGGCATCTCCTGTGCCAATAATCTGAGCGGCAAGTATGGCTGCGTTCTTAGCCCCGTCAAGAGCTACGGTTGCAACGGGAATGCCTGAGGGCATTTGAAGGATTGAGAGTATAGAGTCCCAGCCGTCTATGGAGTTGGAGGATTTGATGGGAACCCCAACTACTGGAAGCGGCGTGAGGGCTGCAATAACCCCTGGAAGATGAGCTGCGCCACCGGCACCTGCAATAACAACCTTTACGCCTCGGGTGTGGGCATTCTTGGCGAAGTCTAGTACCATCTCGGGTACGCGATGTGCTGATAATGCATTTATTTCGAACGGGATTTGCATTTCGTTTAGGAACTTTGCTGCTTCTTCCATAATCTTAAGGTCGGAAGTGCTCCCCATGATGATGCTTACTTTTGGTTGCATAGCGCGCTCAATCTTTTAAATTGAAATTAAACAATTATTCTTACTTTCGCAAGATACTTAAAATTTCTACTCTCCTTATGGAACGTATTAAACTTCACGATAAAGTTTTTGAGGTGTCAATCCCATCGGATCGAATTCAAGAGGCTGTTAGGAATGTTGCAAACCAGATTAATAGTGAGTATACCGATGCCGATTGCCCCATCTTTCTAAGCGTCTTAAATGGCTCGTTTATGTTTGCGGCTGACCTGATTAAGAACATCAACTTTCAATGCGAAATATCGTTTACCAAGCTGGCTTCGTACAATGGAACGTCATCTACCGGTAAGGTGAACGAGCTGATTGGGCTAACGAAGAGCCTTAAAGATAGGGTCGTGATTATTGTTGAAGATATTATCGATACAGGAACTACCCTAGAGAAATTGCTGGAGGTGGTAGGCGCTCAGGAGCCTAGAGAGGTGAAAATTGCAACGTTCCTCTTTAAGCCCGATGCCTATAAGAAGGATCTGAAAATAGACTATGTGGCGATGGAGATCCCCAACGATTTTATCGTAGGGTATGGGCTGGACTACCAAGAGTTGGGTAGGAACTACAAGAGCATTTACACGGTAGTAGAATAGTCAAACTTAAGCTCGCTTTTTAATCATGCTAAATGTTGTCCTATTTGGAGCTCCTGGTGCCGGTAAGGGTACGCAGGCAGACCTGCTTGCAAAAGAGTTTGGGTTGATCCACCTGTCTACCGGTGATATGCTCCGCGAGGAGATCGCCAAGGGGACGGAGCTGGGGATGCGCGCAAAAAGCATCGAGGGCGGGAATTTTGCCCCCGACGAGGTGGTGATTACGCTGCTTGAGAACGCGGTTCGGGAGAATAGGCATGGTAACGGCTTCGTTTTCGACGGATTTCCGCGTACCATTGCTCAGGTGGATGTGCTGGATGTCATTCTTGCATCGGTAGGCTCGTCGGTAACCATGATGGTGTCGCTTGATGTTGCCGAGAGCGAGCTGGTGCAGCGCCTGCTGAAGCGCGGCGAGGAGAGCCATCGGCTGGACGACCGAAACATCGATATCATAAAAAAGCGTATTGGAATCTACCACGAGCGAACCGAGGCCGTAATGGACCTCTACAAACTTGCCGGGAAGTACCACGCGGTGGACGGCATCGGAACCCTCGACGAGATCCTTAACAGGATTAAGGAGCAGGTAGGTGTGGCCGCCTCGAAATGACGGGGTTAGCTGCTAAATTTATTATTCGTACCTTTGCCGTTCAGTTTCCGAAAAAATAGCACATGCAATCTAACTTTGTAGATTACGTTAAGGTCTTTCTGCGCTCTGGTAATGGTGGCGCTGGTTCTTCGCACTTTCGTCGCGAGAAGTTTGTTGAGTTTGGTGGTCCCGATGGCGGCGATGGCGGCATTGGGGGGAGCATCATCCTTCGTGGTAGCCATCAGCACTGGACGCTTATCCACCTAAAGTACCGCAAGCACATCATTGCCGATAATGGCGATTGCGGCCACGGGCAGCGCCGTAGCGGTAAGGCCGGCACCGATGTGATTCTTGAGGTGCCGCTTGGCACTATTGCCAGGGATGCCGAAACCGGCGAGGTGCTCCTTGAGGTAACCGAAGATGGCGAGGAGAAGGTGCTTGCCCCAGGCGGGATAGGCGGCTTAGGGAACTGGCATTTTAGAACGGCAACTAACCAGGCGCCCCGCTACTCGCAACCCGGTATGCCGGGAATCGAAGGCTGGTTTATCCTTGAACTTAAGATTCTGGCCGATGTGGGGCTCGTTGGATTCCCCAATGCCGGAAAGTCGACGCTGCTTTCGGCAATATCAGCGGCGCGGCCTAAGATTGCCGACTACGCCTTTACCACCTTGGAACCCAACATCGGAATTGTGGAGTACCGCGACGGCAAGTCGTTTGTGATGGCCGATATTCCGGGGATCATCGAGGGGGCCCACGAGGGGCGCGGCCTTGGGCTTCGCTTCCTGCGCCACATCGAGCGGAACTCCATGCTCCTTTACATGGTGCCTGCCGACAGTAAGAACATCCACGAGGAGTACAACGTGCTGGTAAACGAGCTGAAGATGTACAACCCCGAGCTGCTCGACAAGAAGCGCATCCTGGCCATCACCAAGTCGGATATGCTCGACGAAGAGCTGATGGCGGAGATCGAAGGCGATCTGCCCAACATCCCACATGTCTTTATCAGTTCGGTGGTGGGGTACCACCTGATGGAGCTGAAGGATATGATCTGGAAACAACTTAACAACGAGTAGCGCTATGGGCTGGCTTTTAGAGATCGATACGCAAATTCTTTACTTCATAAACGGGCTAAACTGCCCTTTCTTGGACGGGGTGATGTGGCAGCTCTCGAAGCCGCTGGTTTCGCTGCCGATGTACGCCTACATTATCTACCTGCTGTATAAGGGTGAGGGAAAGAACCTGTGGCGCCCGCTGCTGGCCATCGCGCTGGTTGTCCTGCTCGCTGATAGGATTTCGGTGGAGTGCTTTAAGGATGTGGTTTGCCGCCTCCGCCCAAGCCATACGCCAGGAATCATGGAAAACCTTCACTACTACATCAAGGCTAACGGCGATGCCTACCATGGCGGCTCGTACGGTTTCGTGTCGTCGCATGCGGCCAACACCTTTGGGGTGGCGGTTTTTATTGCCCTTTACGCCCGGCGCAGGGCTGTTACCGCCATTGCCCTATCGTGGGCGGCGGTGGTGTCGCTTAGCCGGATTTACCTCGGCGTTCACTTTCCTACCGATATCTTCGCCGGTGGCGCGCTCGGCGCCCTAATCGGGTGGCTGTGCTACTACGGCTACCAGCGCCTGGCGCAGAAGTTCGGCTGGGGAGGCGTTGCGCGGTAGCCTGCGGCGCTTCGACACGGTTTTCGAACTCCTCCGACGCGGTCCTGAACCCCGTCGGATACGTTGCACAACCCCGTCGGACACGTTCCGAACCACCTCAGATACGTTGGATAACCCCGTCGGATACGTCCAACGACGCATCGATGCGGTTCCGAACCCCTCCATATACGTTGCACAACCCCATCGGATACGTTCCGAACCACCCCAGATACGTTGGATAACCCCTCCGTATACGTTCAACGACGCGGCGATGCGGTTCCGAACCCCGTCGGATACGTTGTACAACCCCTCGGGATACGTTCCGAACCCCTCCATATACGTTGCATAACCCTTCCGGATACGTTGCACAACCCCATCGGATACGTTCCGAACCACCCCAGATACGTTGGATAACCCCTCCGTATACGTTCAACGACGCGGCGATGCGGTTCCGAACCCCGTCGGATACGTTGTACAACCCCTCGGGATACGTTCCGAACCCATCCATATACGTTGCATAACCCCTCCGGATACGTTCCGAACCCCTCCATATACGTTGCATAACCTCTCCGAATACGTTGCACAACCCCATCGGATACGTTCCGAACCACCTCAGATACGTTGGATAACCCCTCCGTATACGTTCAACGACGCGGCGACCCATTTTCGAACCCCATCCGACCACCGCCAGCTTACATTAGCGGCAAAGGCATAAGGGACAGACTATTTAACGAATGGCTGCTGGCGGTTTCTGGTATTTAACGCTGCCAGCTACCCCTGTTCGGTGGGGTTTTCATAATTTGTTGCCGCTTACTGGAGCGGCTTGTTGGCACGTAGGGGATGCAAATTACAATCGAAGGTCTAATTGTTTTGCGATGAAGGATGTTTGTTGCTACTTTCAGGTCCACCAGCCATTCCGCCTAAAGCGTTTCCGTTTTTTTGATATCGGGAAGGGTGTAGGCTACTTTGACGATTCTGCCAACCGAAGCATACTGAATAAGGTAGCCGAGAAGTGCTACCTGCCCGCCAACCGGGTGCTCCTGAAAGAGATTAAGCGGCATAAGGGCGCGTTTCGGGTTGCCTTTTCGATATCGGGAACCGCCCTGGAGCAGCTCGAGCAGTACGCCCCAAGCGTGCTCGACTCCTTTCGGGAGCTTGTGCGTACCGGGTGCGTCGAGCTGCTGGCGGAAACCTACTACCATACGCTCTCCTCAGTTGTGGGCACTACCGATTTCGAAGATCAGGTAGGGCAGCACCGCCAGCGAATCGAGGCGCTTTTCGGCGTTTCGCCCACTGTCTTTCGCAACACCGAGCTCGTGTATTCCGACCTCATAGGCGCCCGAGTAGCCAAGATGGGGTTTCGGGCAATTCTCACCGAAGGGTACGAGCAGGTGCTGGGCGGGCGAAGCCCCCACGCCCTTTACCTGAATCCCACCGATCGTTCGCTGAAAATTCTGCTGCGCAGCTACAAGCTAAGCGACGATATTGCCTTCCGATTTTCCGATAGGGGATGGGACGGATGGCCGCTAACCGTCGAAAAGTACGTGAAGTGGCTTAAGGAGGCCGCGAAAGCCGATCAGGTGGTTAACCTGTTTATGGACTACGAAACCTTTGGCGAGCACCAGTGGGCCTCCACCGGCATATTCAGTTTCCTGGAGCAGCTGCCAGGGGCCATCCTAAAAACCAAAAGCCTGAGGTTTGCCACCCCGTCGGAGGTGGCCGAGCGGGGAATCCCAGCCGGCGAGCTAAGCGTACCCTCCGTTCTTTCGTGGGCCGATGCCGAACGCGACCTGTCGGCCTGGTTGGGCAACGGCATGCAGGACGATGCCTTCGAGAAGCTCTACTCCCTATCCGAAAAGGTAAACCAACTATCCGACGAGGCCATACGGAGCCAGTGGGGCAGGCTGCAATCCAGCGATCACTTCTACTACATGTGCGTCAAGCAGCACTCCGATGGCGAGGTGCACAGCTACTTTAACCACTACAACTCGCCCTTCGAAGCGTACATTACCTACATGAATGTGCTCAGCGATTTCGAAATGCGGGTCGATAGAGCCCTCGAAGAGCAGCGGCAAAGCCGAAAGGCGGTGGCGCCTGAAGCAACGAGCCCTGCCGCTCAGGCAAGCTCCCCAACATTCTATCTTGGATAAAACCTAGCACAATTCGATATGAGCATGGCTAACGAAATTGTACCTTCCTACCTGTTTGAAGTAACGTGGGAGGTATGCAACAAAATAGGAGGAATTCATACGGTTGTAGCAACCAAGGCCCTTCAGCTTTCCGAAATCTTACCCGATCGGCATATCTGTATTGGACCCGATATTTTTAAGGATATTGGGGGAACCTCCGAGTTTACAGAGGATAGGGAACTGCATAAGGATTGGCGAGAAAGACTCTACCACGAGGGACTACGCCTTCGGGTGGGGCGGTGGAACATCCCCGGCAACCCAATCGTATTTCTGGTCGATATGTCTTCCTACATCGAAAAGAAGGACGAGCTCTTTACGTGGTACTGGGAGCAGTATAACCTCGACTCGCTAACCGGGCAGTGGGACTATATCGAGCCCGCCATATTCGGATTTACCGTTGGGCGCGTCATCGAGAGCTTCTACCACTACATGCTCACCGGCGATAACAAGGTGGTGGCGCATTTCCACGAGTGGATGACCGGCACCGGGCTCCTATACCTAAAGGCACAGCTGCCTCAGGTGTCAACCGTCTTTACCACCCATGCAACGGTTCTGGGGCGTTGCCTGGCGGGCACCAGCATGGCCCTGTACGAGAACATGCTTAGCGTAAATCCCGATCTGGCCGCAAAGGATCATAACGTGCAGGCAAAGCACTCGCTCGAAAAAACTGCCGCAAACGAGGCCGAGATCTTTACAACCGTGAGCAGCATAACCGCCAAGGAATGCTCGCACTTCCTCAACAAGGGGGTGGATATCATCACTCCTAACGGGTTCGACCTCGCAATTGTTCCCGCTCGCGAGGAGCTAAAGCTGATGCGGATCGAGGCTCGCGTTGCCATGCTCGAAGTGGCCGAAGCGCTCCTGGCGCGTCCGGTATCCCCCAACAGCATGCTCGTGGGCACATCTGGGCGGTACGAGTTTAAGAACAAGGGGCTCGACGTGCTCATCGAATCGCTTGGCCATCTAAATAAGAATGAAAATCTGAAGCGCGAGGTTTTGGCATTCCTGTTTATTCCTGCCAACCAGCATGGCCCCCGTAGAGATCTGGTTCGGAATCTCCATGATCGGGATCTTGCTGATGCTGCCGCCCTTCACGATTCCTACCTTACGCACTACCTGGTTGATGCCGATGTCGACCCAATAATGAAGAAGATTAAGCAGGCAGGCTTAACGAATAGGACGACCGACAAGGTAAAGGTGTTCTTTGTCCCCAGCTACCTGAATGGGAACGATGGCATCTTCAACCGAAGCTACTACGACCTGCTGGTTGGGCTTGATGTTAGCATCTTTGCCTCGTACTACGAGCCGTGGGGCTATACTCCTCAGGAAAGCTTGGCCTTCTACGTACCAACCGTAACCACCACCCTTGCCGGTTTTGGAAATTGGATGGAGGTTCATGGCTTTACGAATAGCTCGCTCGAAGTTATCCCTCGAACAGACGGCAATACCGCAGAGGTTGTCGAAAGCATTAAGTCGACCATCCTCAACCTATCCGAGGTTGATGCTCACGGGTACGAGAAACTCCGTCAGGATGCCAATGCACTAGCTACCCAAACCCAGTGGCACTCATTTGTGAAGTACTACATGAAGGCTTACACTCAGGCCATCAATAAATCGTTCGGAAGAACCAACCGTCTTATTAGCATGGATAAAAGTGATCTGCTATCATTTATAGATAAGGCTCAAGAGCTGAGCAAGCCTCGCTGGAATAAAGTATACGTACAGAAGAATATTCCAGAAAAGATCAAGCCGCTCGAGGAGATATCGCGGAACTACTGGTGGTCGTGGAATTCCGAAGCGCTGGAGCTATTCGAGATGATCGATCCCGAGCTTTGGCTGGCGTGCAGCAAAAATCCTGTCGACTTTCTTAACCAGCTCAGCTTCCTTCGGTATCGCTCGCTCGAGACAGACAGTGGCTTCCTAAAGCGGCTCGGTGAGGTGTACGCACATTTCAGAGCCTATATGGATAAGAAGGTTGAGGGGAACTACAAGGTTGGCTACTTTAGTATGGAGTATGGCATCGATCGTTCGCTTAAGATCTACTCCGGAGGTTTGGGCGTACTGGCCGGCGACTACCTCAAGGAGGCTAGCGATCAAAATGCGGGCATTGTTGCCGTAGGCTTGCTCTACCGCAACGGTTACTTCTCTCAGCAGCTATCGTCATCTGGTCAGCAGATATCGTTGATCGATTTTCAGGATTACTCCAAGCTTGCCATAGCGCAGGTAAAGGATAGCGAGGGCGATCCGCTCACCATTTCGCTGCCGCTGCCTGGTCGTCGGCTTTTTGCTCGGGTTTGGAGGGTCGATGTTGGCCGTACGGAGCTCTACCTGCTCGATGCCGACTACGAGGCAAACCTGCCAGAAGACAGAACAATTACCTACCAGCTTTACGGTGGCGATTGGGAGAATCGGCTGAAGCAAGAAATCCTGCTTGGCGTTGGAGGCATTAGAGCGCTTAAGCGGATGGGCATAAAGCCGGATATCTACCACTGCAACGAAGGGCATGCCGCATTTATCGGGTTAGAGCGTATGGTAACGCTGATTGAAGACGAGGAACTGTCTTATGCGGAGGCAATAGAAGTGGTTCGTTCATCGTCGTTATTTACCACGCACACGCCAGTTCCTGCTGGCCACGATGCTTTCCCCGAAGAGATGCTGGCTCCATACCTAGGCTTTTTACCTGCGAGGCTGAAGATTTCGTGGGAACAGCTGCTTCGTCTTGGCGATCTGAAGCCGAATAGCCCAATGGACAAGTTCTCAATGAGCATGCTTGCGGCTAACCTGTCGCAGGAAATTAACGGCGTAAGCATGCTGCACGGCGATGTTAGCCGGCATATCTTTAAGAAACTCTACAACGGCTATATGTCTTCGGAACTGAACATAGGCTACGTTACCAATGGGGTTCACTATCCAACTTGGGCGTCGAAAGAAATCGTTCAACTCATCGAAAATGAGGAGGTGCCCAATGCCGCTGTGGCAATAGGACGACCAGAGTGGAAGGACAGGATAGATAGCATCGACGATAAGATGCTTTGGGAAACGAAGAATGTCTTGCGCGCTAAACTTATCAATGTCGTTCGGGAACGTCTCTTAAATCCAACGTATTCGTCGTACGAAAACCCCAAGCAAACGCTTCGCATACAGGAAATGCTGCGCGATGATGTACTAACCATCGGCTTTGCCCGCCGTTTTGCCACCTACAAGCGGGCTGCGTTGCTGTTTAGGGATTTGAACCGTATCAGTAAGATCCTGAATAATCCAAAGCATCCGGTACAGCTGCTGTTTGCCGGTAAGGCGCATCCAAACGATGGCCCAGGACAGGATTTAATTAAGTATATCGTTGAACTATCCAAGCGTCACGAATTTGAGGGTAAGGTAATCTTCCTTCAGAATTACGACATGGAGCTTGCCCGTAGCATGGTTCAAGGCGTAGACGTTTGGCTGAACAACCCCGCGCGCCCGATGGAGGCATCAGGAACCAGCGGGCAAAAGGCCGTAATGAACGGAACACTTCATTTTAGCGTGCTCGATGGCTGGTGGGTCGAAGGGTACGAGAAAGATGCCGGATGGGCTTTGCCCCAGAAGCAGTACTACATGAGTGATGAGTATCAAGATCAGTTTGATGCCGAAACCATTTATTCGATTATTGAGGATGAGATTGTGCCTGCATACTACGAAATGAGCAAGGATGACGTTCCTCATACCTGGGTGGGGTATGTAAAGAACTCGCTAAAGTATGTTGCCCCTCAGTTTACCACCAAGCGTATGCTCTTCGACTACCAGAAGAAGTACTACAAGCAGCTTACAAAGCGCTCGAAAGAAGTTGCCTTAAACGATTACGATTTGGCTCGAGAATATGCCGAGTGGAAGCGGAAGGTGCTTCGGAACTGGTCGAATATTGGGCTTGTTTACGTGTCGCAGTTCCAAAAAGACAACGAGGAGATTGTCCTTGGTAAGAAGTATAATGGTTTTGTAAAACTCGACTTAAAGGAGCTATCTACCGACGATGTGGGGGTTGAGATGGTCGTTGCCAAACCTCTTGCCGGAGACGAGGTGGAGGTGATCCTTAAAAAAGAGTACGATCTTGTTGAAACAGATGGAACGGTTGCCACCTATAAGGCAGATCTAATTCCTATTAATCCTGGCATGTACGAGGTCGGTATTCGGGTATTTGCAAAATGTAAGTATATGCCCAATAGGCAGGATTTTTGTTTGGTGAGATGGTTGTAAACGTAAGAAAGGAGGCTGCGGCCTCCTTTCTTACTGTATAATCGTTATGAAAGAATTATTTTTTCTTCTTCATCTTTTCAACTTCGTCTTTCATATCCTGACCGTTAGGTAGGGGCGAAGTGCCATACACTTCAGCTTCTAGGTAGTACTTGGGTATTTCACCATATCCACCTAGTTCTTTCCTGTTTTTTACCAGGAGGTACATGCCACCATTGTTGGCAGCTTTCTTTTTGGCCATAACCTCTGCGCTATTTTTTGCGCTGGTTGCTGAGGTTACGCTTGATGCCGATTTTCCAATAATTACAGCTCGAAGATGCATACCGTCAACATCAGTAGGGTTGTCGGTGATGATAATGGAGCGCCAGTCGGTAGCGGCAATATTGATGAATACAGGCTTGTTGTACTGCTCTACTTTCCCCGAAGCGTAAACGATTCGTTGTACAACTTTCCTTTCTATCGTCTTTTCCTTGTTTGAAGAATCAGGATGGGTGTAAAAAATTTTGGTAGACGAGACGCTTGTAACGCTTGCCGTTAGTGTGTCGCGGGTAAGCGTGAAAATGGTGTCTTTAGCCACTTTTGTTTGGAGCGTTGTTCCTTGTGCTAGTCCGTTACTGGCGTACATGCTTGCTAAGAAGCAAATAAGATATCCCAAGTTTCTTGTCATACTTAACATTTTACTCGCAGCTTACGAGGACTGTAGGCCATCGTAAAGGGTTATACTTCTATAAAATAAGTTGGTTTTTGTCGTTCCAAAAGTAATAATATTTGGCAACATACATATTCGCTGGTTGCAGCTGTGTTAATGGATGGGGCTGACGCGTTGTAAACTCGTTGTCTTTTCTTGTTATAATGCACTTCCTGTTGTTTTCTAGGTTGGTTACTTTTGCGATATTTAGCAAAAAGGTTTTTGCCACCTTAGTTATTCCGAAAAATGATGTAAAATTGCAGCGGGAAATGGCTATTCATTTAAGCATTTAAAATGAAGAAGGTTCTGGTTTCGGTTTACTTAGTATTATATGTAGCGTTATCCTGCGCGTTTTTTGTACCTGTAATTCCATTGTGGCTTATTTGTTTGCTCCTTGATAAGGAGATCCGCTGGTTAAATTTCTACCGTTTTTGGTGGGGGCGGATGTACTTTTACGTTAACCCAGGGTGGACAGTAAAGTCTGAAGGAATGGAAAACATCGATACAAGTAAGCCCTACATCATTATCTCTAACCACCAGTCTGCTCTTGACATTCCCTTTTCTGCCTTCATTCGTACGCAGTTTAATTGGGTGTCGAAGTTCGAGGTGCTTTACGTTCCCATTATTGGATGGCTGATGTGGTTATGCCGCGATATTCCAATTAAGCGAGGCCAGTCGAGAAGTGCGCGTATGATGATTCATCAGGTTGCCAGTAAGGTGGCGCATCGCAGGTCGGTGCTCCTCTATCCCGAAGGCACTCGCTCGCGTGATGGGCAGGTGAAGCACTTTAAGGAAGGAGCCTTTGTAGTGGCTAAGGCAAATAAGATAGGTATTCTTCCTGTTGTAATAGAGGGAACCTTTGATGCTATGCCTCGTGGTCAGTTTGGGTTTAGGCTAAGGCAGAATTTTAAGATGAAGGTTTTGCCAGAGTTTACCTACCAGCAAATGGAGAACTTGTCACCCCGTCAGGTTGCCCAGCAGCTCGAAGATATTATTCGTAAGGAGCATATGCTCCTTGCTCCAGATAAGTATAGCAAGTCGTAACACTTTTATCGCTAAATAAATCCTTTCTATGCCTTTGCTCAGATTTAAATCGGTAGACCAGCAGAAGCTAATCAAGATCAGTACCGAGTTAATTGATGATCTTGTAGAAATTGTTGGTTCGCCCCGCGACTACTTCAGCCTTGAGCACATCGATGCTGCCTTTATTGTGGATGGTGTCGTTGTAAAGACAAATCCACTTGTTGAGGTGGCCTGGTTTGCCCGCACCCAAGAGGTGCAGGATAAGGTGGCTCAGTGTATTACCAAGCACCTGATAAAGGTCGGATACCTATCGGTAGATGTTTATTTCGTGAAGCTAAAGCGTGAACGCTACTACGAGAACGGAGAACATTTTTAACTGTTGCGACAACTCATTAAGGGCTTGCCATATTATCGCTAGCGGTGATGAGGCAGGCCTTTTGCGCCTTTGCTACTTAGCATAACCAAACGGTTATGGCTGTTGTGATTAAGGCGGATGGTTAATAATTTGTTGATAATTTGTAGAAACGAGCATTTCGATTTTCTTATATCTTTGCATTAAGCAACCTATATAGCCAATATGACTGCAATCTATTCTGAAGATAGTATTCAAACACTCGACTGGAAAGAGCACATTCGTCGACGTCCAGGTATGTACATCGGTAAGCTGGGTGATGGTTCATCGCCCGATGATGGCATATACATCCTGCTAAAGGAGGTTCTTGACAACTCGATTGACGAGTTTGCCATGGGCTTTGGTAAACGAATTTCCATTAAAATAGAGGATAAGACGGTTACCGTTCGCGACTACGGTCGTGGTATTCCGCTCGGGAAGTTGGCCGATGTGGCTTCGAAGATGAATACCGGTGCGAAGTACGACTCGAAGGCTTTCGTTAAGTCGGTAGGTCTAAACGGTGTCGGTATTAAGGCGGTTAATGCGCTCTCTATCGACTTTAGGATTCAGGCTTTCCGAGAGGGGCAGTGTCGCGAAATTCTCTTTTCGAAAGGAGAAATAGTAAGCGACAGCGGCGTGGTTGCCGATGAACAGGGTCGATCGAACGGTACGCAGGTGAGCTACCTAGCCGATGAATCGGTATTTGGGAAGTACTCCTTTAATCTCGACTTTGTTGAGTCTATGATAAAGAACTACATCTACCTGAATACCGGACTTACATTAGAGTTGAATGGGACACCTTACGTTTCTAAGAACGGATTGCTCGATTTGCTCAACGATAACATTTCGGATGAGCCTTTGTATGCACCAATTCACCTAAAGGGCGAAGACCTTGAGTTGGCGATTACCCACGGTACATCGTATGGCGAGGATTACTACACCTTCGTAAACGGTCAGAATACTACGCAAGGTGGAACGCACCTGATTGCCTTTAAGGAGGCGTACGTTAAAACCATCCGCGAGTTCTACAAAAAGGATTTTGATGCGGCCGATATTCGTAACTCGCTTGTAGCGGCCATCAGCATTAGGGTAATTGAGCCCGTGTTCGAGTCGCAAACTAAGACGAAGTTGGGCTCTAAGGATATTGGACCTAATGGACCATCGGTGCGCAACTTTATTGTTGACTTTGTTAAGGAGAGGTTGGATAACTACCTTCATAAGAATCCCGAAGCTGCCGATGCGCTGCAAAAGAAGATTCTTGAATCGGAAAAGGACCGTAAGGCTATTTCGGGTATTCAGAAGCTGGCTAAGGAGCGCGCCAAAAAGGCCAACCTTCACAACCGCAAGTTGCGCGACTGCCGCCTTCATAATGGCGATAAGGATCCACGCTCGGAGAACAGCACCCTATTTATTACCGAGGGTGATTCGGCGAGCGGTTCCATCACCAAAAGTCGTGATGTTAATACCCAAGCGGTGTTCAGCCTTAGGGGTAAACCGCTCAACTCGTATGGGCTTACCAAAAAGATTGTGTACGAGAACGAAGAGTTTAACCTGCTTCAGGCGGCGCTGAATATAGAGGAGGATGTTGATAACGTTCGCTACAATAGGGTGGTGGTGGCAACCGATGCCGATGTCGATGGTATGCACATCCGCCTGCTGCTTATTACCTTCTTTCTGCAGTTTTTCCCCGACCTAATCCGCCGCGGGCATCTCTTTATCCTTCAAACGCCACTCTTCCGCGTGCGCAACAAGAAGCAAACCTTCTACTGCTACAGCGAGGAGGAGCGCCTTTCTGCAATAGAAAAGGTTGGGGCTAATCCCGAGATCACCCGATTTAAAGGTCTTGGTGAGATTTCGCCCGACGAGTTCCGCAACTTCATCGGCGAGGATATCCGTCTCGACCCTGTTCGCCTTACCAAGGAAGACTCCGTGCACGACCTACTGCAGTTCTACATGGGCAAGAATACCCCCGAGCGTCAGGAGTTCATCATCGGAAACCTCCGATTTGAAGAGGATGTTGTTGAGGATATCGAGAAGATGGAGCACTTGGGTGAGGTGCTTGAGGAAATCGAGCTGCTTGCCGACAGCATTGACGAGATTAAGGCGCGCGAGGGCGTGCTCGAATAGCAAATAGGTAGAAACTATCAAAGATTAGCTGAACAAATGAGCGAAGAGCTTGACGACCGCATAGAGCTAGAGGGCGACTCTGTACAATCCTCTAGTGCCGAGGAGAAGGCCCACTACCAAAAGCTGATGGGCGAGACAAAGAAGTATCGGCTGTCGGGGATGTACAAGGACTGGTTTCTCGACTACGCCTCGTACGTTATCCTAGAGCGTGCCGTGCCGCACATCGAAGATGGTTTTAAACCCGTACAGCGCCGTATCCTGCATGCCATGAAGAAGATGGATGATGGCCGCTACAACAAGGTGGCGAACATCATTGGCTTTACCATGCAGTTTCACCCTCATGGCGATGCCTCTATTGGCGATGCGCTGGTGCAGCTTGGGCAGAAGGATCTGCTGATTGACTGTCAGGGTAACTGGGGTAACATTTTAACTGGCGACAGCTCGGCTGCACCCCGTTATATTGAGGCGCGCCTTACCAAGTTTGCCGGCGATGTGGTGTTCAATGCCAAGACTACCGAGTGGATGGCCTCGTACGACGGCCGTAACCAAGAGCCGGTAACGCTTCCCGTTAAGTTCCCGTTGCTGCTTGCACAGGGCGTTGAGGGTATTGCCGTAGGCTTGGCCTCCAAAATACTTCCCCACAACTTTATTGAGCTTATCGATGCCTCCATCGCCCATCTCCGCGGCGAGGACTTTGAGCTCTACCCCGACTTCCCAACGGCAGGGATGATTGACGTGTCGCGATACAACGATGGGCTACGTGGCGGTGCCGTTAAGGTTCGCTCCAAGATAACCAAGTTCGACAAGAAGACGCTGGTGATTACCGAAGTGCCATTCGGCAAGACCACCTCATCGCTCATCGAGTCCATCATTAAGGCCAACGATAAGGGTAAAATCAAGATAAAGAAGGTTGACGATAACACCGCCCGCGATGTGGAGATTGTCATCCACCTAGCCAACGACGTTAGCCCCGACATCACCATCGATGCGCTGTACGCGTTTACCGACTGCGAGGTGTCCATATCGCCCAATGCTTGCACCATCATGGGCAAGCGCCCCTACTTTGTAGGGGTAAAGGAGATGCTACGCCGATCGACGGAGCGTACCAAGGAGCTGCTGCGCATGGAGCTCGACATCCGTTTGCGCGAGCTGGAGGAGGGGTGGCACATGTCATCGCTCGAAAAGATATTCATCGAAAACCGCATCTACAACTCCATCGAGGAGTGCGAAACGTGGGAGGCGGTCATCGAAACTATCGACCGGGGGCTCGATCCGTTTAAGCCGATGTTGCGTCGCGAGGTGACCACCGACGATATCGTTAAGCTTACCGAAATCAAGATCAAGCGCATCTCGAAGTTCGACACCAAGAAGGCCGACGAGTACATTCGCGGCATGGAAACCGAGATGGACGAGGTGAAGAACCACCTCGATCACCTGGTGGACTACACCATTGCCTACTTCGAGAACATCCGCAAGAAGTACGGCAAGGGACGCGAGCGCAAGACCGAGATCCGCAGCTTCGACGTGATACAGGCGGCCCAGGTGGTGGTGGCCAACGAGAAGCTGTACGTCGACCGTAAGGAGGGCTTCTTCGGCACCAACCTCAAGAAGGAGGAGTTCGTGTGCGAGTGCTCGGACATCGACGACGTTATCGTCTTCCTGCGCGACGGCAAGTACGTCATCACCAAGGTTACCGACAAGGGTTTTGTGGGCAAGGACATCATCCACATCGCCATATTCAAGAAAAACGACAGCCGTACCATCTACAATATTGTTTACCGGGATGGGAAGAACGGCCCGATATACATGAAGCGCTGCGCCATTACGGGCATCACGCGCGACAAGGAGTACGATATGACCAAGGGAACGGCCGGCTCCAGCATCCTCTACATGAGCGCCAACCCCAACGGCGAGGCCGAGGTGCTGAAGGTGTACTTCAAGCCGCGCCCCAGGCTCAAGAAGCTCATTGTGGACCTCAACTTCTCGGAGCTGGCCATCAAGGGGCGCTCGTCGATGGGGAACATCTTTACCCGCTACGCCATCCACAAGGTGGTGCTCAAGGAGAAGGGCGTGTCGACGCTCGGCGGCCAGAACATCTGGTTCGACGACACCATCCGCCGCCTGAACGCCGAGGGGCGAGGAATGCACCTGGGCGAGTTCCTATCCGACGATAAGATTTTGGTGATTGCCAAGAACGGCAGCTACACCACCACCTCCTACGAACTCACCAACCGCTACGAGGACGAGATCATCCGAATCGAGAAGTTCGACCCCGAAAAGGTGTTCTCCATCACCTACTACGACGGCGAGCAGAAGTTCTTCTACGTGAAGCGCTGCACCTTGGAGGCCAGCGATCGGTCGTCGGAGCTGGTAGGCGAGCACCGGGCGTCGTACATCGTGGAGGTGAACGACGACGACTACCCCCAGCTGGAGGTTACCTTCGGCGGCGCCAACGCCAGCCGTCCGGCCGAGCTCATCGACGTGGACGAGTTCATCGGCGTAAAGAGCGCCAAGGCCAAGGGCAAGCGCGTTACCACCTACGAGGTAGGCAAGCTCGAGTTCATCGAGCCGCTGGATAAGGCGCCCGAACCCGAGGAGGAGGAGTTGGAGGATGGCGAGGATGGGCCAATCGACCTATCGCTCGATCCCGAAGACTACAGCAACGCCCAGCAGATGAACTTAGGACTGTAAAGGGCTCGGCAGCAACAATAGTAAAAAGGCGGTGTACCGGTGGTGCGCCGCCTTTCCTTTTTCTTGTGCGATGGGCTGCCTACGGGCGAATCCTCGATCCGCTAGGGTGCTGGCGGCAAGTTGCTATCGTCGGGCTTGGGGTGGTTGGTGCGGGCGGCGCGCTGCTTCTGGAGGGTGGTGTACCCCTCGATGATCTTGTTGAGCCGAGTCACCAGCTCGGCCAGCTCCGCCCGGTTGTAGAACTCCACCTCGCTTTCGATGAGGCGGAAGAGCTTGCTGATGGCGCTTCCTAGGCGGCGCGCCTCGGTGGTGGTGCAGCTCTTGGCTTCCTCTGCGGCCACCTTGTCGATGCGCATGGCCGAGTGCTGCCGGAACCGCCGCTGCGCCTCCTCGATCTGCTCCACCCAGTCGTGCGCCTGGATGGCGGCCACCGCCTGCACCAGCTCTGGTTCGGTGCTCAGCAGCGCCAGCAGCGTATCTACTTGGTTGGTTTCGTCGGCGTAGGCGGCCTTGCCCATGTCCCAGCCCACCTTGCGGAAGGTGTTCACGATTAGCTGGCCGCCCTGCGCCCAGCTGGGATCTTTGCGCTTGGCGCAGAGCAGCGCGTAGTCGCGGAGGTTGGCCAGCCCATGGTCGCGCTCGCCGTCGTCCGCCTTTACCTGGCTGCTGATGTCGGCTAGGCTGAGCTTCTCGAGCGACCTCTGGAACCTCGCCAGCTGCTCCTCAACGGCCTTCAGGTGGGCCTGTAGCGCCAGCGAGCACTCCGCAAACGGCGCCACCGCCGTAGTCACCTCGGCGGCAAAGCACCCCTTCTCGTTGATGTGCATCTTTTGGTAGTAGCATCCTTTTATCATACCGAAAAAAATGAGGCGGTTACGAACCTAAATGTAGCCGTTTCTGTCCAAGGTTGAACACCTATCTGTTAATAATATTAACTTCCGCCGCTTTTTTTTTCTGATGGACGGTGGCTACGGCTGCATTTTTGCTCGAAGGCCGCCTCTATGCGTACATACAAGGTGGCGCTGCCGCTGCCGATGACTTGTATGTATACATACAAAGTTGCCAGCGTTCGATGAAGGTTTTGTATGTATACATAAAAGGCCGCCACTGTCCGAATATCTATTTGTATGTATACATATAAATAAATTTTGATCCCGATTCTTTCTTGTATGTATACATATAAGAAAGATTTGACCTCGGGCAATGCTTATATGTATGCATAAAATTCTATTTCGGCACGAAGTCACCTTTGTATGTATACATATAATGCCGATTCCGAGCAGGGTTGTATTTATATGTATGCATATAAGAATGTCTCCATGCCGAGAGGTAGGGTGGTGCATGGGTAGTGGGCTGTTGTGGGAGACGGAGATTCTTCCATTCGGCGATGGAGCGGAGCCGCAATGGTGGATGGAAGGGCTCGATTACAGCAGATGGAAAAAGCTGCAAGTAAGGCAGGTTGGTCTATCTGTTGAAGTTCGACGGAAGTTGTAAGCCCGCATGTGCGGCTGCTCTGCTCGTCGCTAATCGCCGAGATGCCCGAAAACAGGGGCCTGGCTGGTGCTTTGCTAAATAAAAGCTACATTTGCGGACTCGTAATGACGAAAAATTATTAAAAATACTATATGAAAGCATTCTTTTGGCGTGCCCTGCTGGCGTGCCTCTTTGGGCTGACTCTGACGACCCCTTCGATGGGGCAAACTCCTGTTTACAACGCGTATGAGGTTGGGAAATTGAGGGCGTACTTTGATGCTAAATCCATTAATGAGTATACATGTAATGGGTTAATGCTCAATAAAAACTATGATCAAGATGATCCTTCAACCTATCCAGGGGTGACGTGGGGCGAAAATGCATATAATAAACGGGTCACTGCCATTAAACTCAGTTATAATAATTGGAGTTCTTCGCATTTTAAAGATATTGGTATTGTGCTTGATGTTTCATCTTTTGCATTGCTCAAGTCGTTTAGCCTGAATATACCAGAGCAAAGTGCAGTGGTTAAAGATTGTCCGTTGCTGGAATCTTTAACGATTTCGAGTTGGGCTGGAGAGATCGGGACTGTTTCCTGTAGCAACTTGCCCGCTTTGACTTCTGTACTTTTATCCTCTAATGGATTAGCAATCTCCAAACGAGCAGCTCTGGATTTTAGTAAAAGTTCAGGTTTAAAGACGTTTGAAGTTGGCAAAATCGACGTGGGGAATGCTATACTCGATAAAACTAAAGTTACTTGTTTATCTCTTAGTGGACTTGATCTTACCCAATTTCCGTATAGCGACTATCCTAATGTTAAGGATTTAACATTAGGATATAACTCTTTAACTAGTTTTGATCCCGCAAAACTATCAAATTCTCTTAATAGTCTCAGTTTGAGAGGCAACTATTTTAGCCTATCAGCTCTTTATGCCATTAATGGTTCTGTTTCTAGTTTCGATTATGCCCCTCAAAGACCACTGGTAATTGGTAACGATAAGGTTGTGGGTAGTACTAGGGTTAAAAACATAGGTGTTGATGAGGTGTTAGATCTTAGCAGTGAATATAAGTTAGGTTCTAGCGTAACAAACTTTGTTTGGAAAAGATCTTCAGATAATACGGTTATAACTCCGAAGACAAGTGATCTAGGTAAGTTTACTTTTGGTAAAGAAGTGGAGGGGCAGGTAATTTACTGCGAGATGAGCAATGCACAGCTTCCCTCTCTTATGAAGTCGATCTACTTGCCCTACCGTACTTGTGATGTATGTGTTGGTAGTACATTTAAGGAGTATCACCCTGATGAAGTCGCTAAGTTGAAGGCTTTTCTCAATAATCAAACTAACGGTAAGCAGGTAAACGCGGCTTACAATCCAAACGATCCTTCAACTTATGGGGTTACTTGGGTAGGAGTCATAGAAAAACGTGTTCAATCCATTGATTGGGGTGCAAAGGGGCTGTCAGGAGATTTGGATTTTTCCAACTTAATAGATTTAGAAAGGGCTTATATCACAAATAACCAACTTAAAACGGCTAATTTTAGTGGGTGTGCAAAACTTCAAAGTCTTGAGCTGAATATCAACCAATTGACCAGTATCGACGTTTCAGGCTGTAGCCAGCTCGATTGGTTTAGATGCCAATATAATAAACTTACGTCGTTAAATATTAGTTCACTAACAAAACTTGCCAATCTTGAGGCGGGCAACAATTCGCTAGTGGAGCTTAACCTTAGTTCAAATACGCTACTTAACAGGTTAGAATGTGGGAACAACCAACTCACTAGCCTTGATGTTTCTGGTTGTAGCCAGCTCTTGTCGTTCGGATGCAGTAATAATAAACTTACGTCGTTAAATATCAGTTCGCTAACAAAGTTGACCAGCCTTAATGTGCAAAATAATTTGCTAAAGGAACTCGATCTTAGCACAAATACGCTGCTTAGCAGCCTATATTGCAGTGATAATCAGTTTAAGTTTTCCTCCCTGCCGGTTAAGTCGAGCCTTACAACTTACACTTATTCTCCACAAGCATTGGTTCCCATTGGCAAGGATATAACTGTAAACGGATCAACCTTTAAGCATGTGGGTGTAAACGAGGCTGTCGATTTAAGCGCAGAGGCCACCGTTGAAGGCAAGAATACCGTCTTCGTATGGAAGAAGCGCAGCGATGGTTCGGAGGTAAAACCAACAAGTAGCACAGGTGCCAAATTTACTTTCGATGCATCGCTAGAAAAAGAAACAATCTATTGCGAAATGAGAAATGATGTATTCCCCAACTTTACAGGGAAGTATCCTCTTAGAACGATAGATGTTGTTATAGGAAACTCTTTTGATGTCTACAATGCCGACGAGGTGGGCAAGCTACGCGCCTTTCTCGACCAGCCATCGGCGGTAGTAGGTAAAACCAACGGTCAGCAGGTAGATGACGCCTACAATCCAAACGATCCTTCAACCTTTGGGGTTACCTGGACAACGGATGTCTATGAAAAGCGAGTTGAAGGCATATCATGGGAGTTGAAGCACTTGTCAGGAGATTTGAACTTTTCCAACTTTACACAGCTGAATTGGCTTTACGTTTATAGTAACCTGCTTAAAACAGTTAATGTTAGTGGTTGTACGATGTTAAGAGATCTAATGGTAAGTAGCAATCAGCTAACCAGTATTGACGTTTATGGTTGTAGCAAACTATGTCAGATTTCTTGCGAGTACAATAAGCTTACGTCGCTAAATGTTGGCTCGCTAACAGAACTTAAATACATTCGTGCGTATAACAATTCGCTAAAGGAGCTCGACTTTAGTTCAAATACGCTGCTTAGCGAGCTCAAATGTGGAGATAATCAGCTTACCCGCATTGATGTTTCTGGCTGTAGCCAGCTTTCGTTGTTTGAATGCCAAAATAATGAGCTTGCGTCGCTAAATGTTGGTTCGCTAACAAAGTTAACTACCCTTAATGTGGATAATAATTCGCTAAGAGAACTCAACCTTACCTCAAATACGCTGCTTAGTAGCCTAGAGTGCGGGAATAACCAGCTTATGTTCTCCACCCTGCCGGTTAAGTCAGGCCTTAAAACGTACACCTATATTCCGCAAGCGTTGGTTACCATCGGTAAGGATATGACCGTAAACGGAAACACATTTAAGAATGTGAATGTTGGTGAAATAATAGATTTAAGCGCCGAGGCTACCGTTGATGGCAAGAACACCACTTTCGTATGGAAGAAGCGAAGCGATGGCTCGGAGGTAAAACCAACAAGCAGTTCCGGTGCCAAGTTTACCTTCGATGAATCTCTTGCAAAAGAGACCATCTATTGCGAGATGAGGAATGATGCGTTTCCCCAATTTGCTGGAGATAATTATCTTAAAACGGTAGATGTTGCTATAGGAAACTCTTTTGATATCTACAATGCCTATGAGGTGGGTAAACTACGCGCCTTCCTCGATCAGCCATCGGCGGTAGCCGGTAAGACCAACGGTTTGCAGGTGAATGCGGGCTACAATTCCAACGATCCCTCCACCTTTGGGGTTACTTGGACAGAGGCTGCTGTTGAAAAGAGAGCTGAAAGAATAGTATGGTATAATAAAAGCCTGTATGGAGATCTCTGTTTCCCCGATTTTACGAAGCTAACTTTATTTCTAGTTTACAACAACCAACTTAAAACGGCAAACTTAAGCGGTTGTACGATGCTAAAAGACCTTCATGTGAATAGCAACCAGCTTACCAGCATCGACGTTTCGGGCTGTAACCAGCTTTGGTCGTTTAACTGTTATAATAATAAGCTTACGTCGTTAAATGTTGGTTCACTAACAAAGCTAACAAACCTGTATTGCCAGAGTAACCAGTTTAAGTTCTCTACCCTACCGGTTAAATCGAGCCTAACAACGTACTCCTATGCCCCACAAGGATATATAAATATTGGTAGAGATACTACAATTAATGGCAATGCTAAAAAATACATCAAAAGAGGGGAGGTTGTAGATTTAAGTAACGAGATTGTTGTCGGTAGTAAACCGTCGGTTTTTGAGTGGAAGATGAGAAGAGATAACTCAAAAGTAACACCAGTATCGAACAATGAAGGTAAGTTTACTTTTGGTTCATCTCTTATTGGAGAGTCCATATACTGCGAGATGAATAATGCTGCGTTTCCTGATTTTGCTGGGTCTAATGTGCTTCATACTGTAGATGTATTGGTTACAGATGCTTATAACCAGAGTGATGTTGGTAAACTTAAGGCTTTTCTACAACAGGAATCTGCAATTTCCGGACAAAAGAATTATCAAAGAATAGGGTTGGAGGTTGATATAAACGACCCATCGTCGTGGCCATTGGTAGAGTGGACGGCTTCTTCAACGAATAAAAGGGTGAAATCAATTATCTGGATGCGGAAAGATTTGGCAGGTAATTTGGACTTGTCGGGGTTGGATAGTTTAAAGTCGGTTGAACTTACCACCAATAAAATAGCTTCGGCAAACTTTAGTGGTTGTACAAAACTCGAAAAGATTTGGTTGGATGAGAATACAGTAACCTCCATTAATACGTCAACTTTAGCCAGCCTTAAGGAACTTAATGTAAACTACAATAAAATTACTCAACTCGATCTCTCTGCAAATACGAAGTTAGAGGAAGCCGAGTTTGCGAGCAACCTGCTTACTACGGTTAAACTACCGAATACACCGACACTAGGTTCTGTACGTGCGACACGAAACAACTTTAAGTTGTCGACATTACCCCCTGCATTAAGTCAGTATTATAGCTACTTCTACCAGCCTCAGAATCCAATGGTAATTGGTGATGCTGTGCAAGAGAATGGGAAGACTATCTATAAGGTTGGATCATATACTACTATTGATTTAAGTAGCGAGTTGACTATTGGCGGTAAAACAACGACTTATTCGTGGTATAACGTTAGCAAGAAGGCGGATATTACTCCAAGAACTTCAGCAAACGGTAAGTTCTCTTTCGATAACACTGTTGAAGGCGATACGCTGATATGCTATATGCGCAACGAGTCTTTCCCTGACTTTACGATGTTGTACCCATTTGAAACCGTGAAGGTGTTGGTTGTGTCAGGATACAACCAATACGAAGTGGGTAAGCTAAAAGCCTTTTTAGATCAACCTTCATCTGTAGCGGGTAAAACCAACGGGCAGCAGGTGAATGCCGCCTATGATCCAAACGACCCGTCTACCTTTGGGGTATCATGGACAGAGACTGCCATTGATAAGCAAGTGGCAAGCATATCATGGGCAACAAAGAGATTGTCGGGGAATTTAGACTTCTCCAACTTTACGCGGTTAGGTTGGTTTTACATTTATGGTAACCAACTTAAAACGGCTAATGTTAGCGGTTGCACGATCCTTAACAACCTTCAGGTGGATAACAACCAGCTTACCAGCGTTGACGTTTCAGGCTGTAGCCAACTTTCGTGTTTTGAATGCCAAGGCAACAAACTCACGTCGTTAAATGTTGGTTCGCTAACAAAACTCACCTCCCTTAATGCGCAAAATAATAAGCTAAAGGAACTCGACCTTAACTCAAATACACTGCTTAGTATTCTATACTGCGGAGATAATCTGCTTAAGTTTTCGACTTTACCTGTTAAGTCGAACCTTACAACGTACACCTATACCCCTCAAGGATTGATTGAGATTGGTAAGGACATAACAGTATACGGTAATACCTTTAAGCATGTGGGGGTAAACGATGCTATCGATTTAAGCGCAGAGGCCACTATTGGAGGTGAAACTACAACCTTTGTGTGGAAGAAGCGGCGAGATGGCTCGGTGGTTACCCCTGAAACCAACAATGGAGGTAAGTTTACCTTCAATACTTCGCTAACAAATGAGGCCATCTTCTGCGAGATGAGCAACGCTACCTTTCCCTCTTTTACGGGGAATAACATTCTTAAAACGATAGATGTGGTAGTGGGCGATAACCCCAATCCCTACAATAAATATGAGGTTGATAAACTCAAAACATTCTTAAATCAACCATCTGCTGTTGCTGGTAAAACTAACGGGCAACAGGTGAGTTCTGCCTACAATCCTGAAGATCCATCTACCTATGGAGTAACGTGGTCTTCAGATTTTTTTGAGAAAAAGGTTACTTCAATAGGTTGGAGTGCTAAGTCGTTAGCAGGGAATCTAGATTTATCTGGTTTTACTTCAATAGAGAGTATTGGTGGGGACTGGAATAGTTTAACAGGGGTGAATGTAAGAGGATGTTCTTCTTTGAGGTTGCTATATCTTTATGAAAATAAACTTACGTTGTTAGATGTTTTTGCTTGTGGAAAACTTGAATCTTTATTTTGTCAGAATAACCAGTTGGAAACTGTTGATTTAAGTACAACTCCTTTGTTGACATACTTTGATGTCAGTTTTAATAGTTTGAATTCTTTGGATTTAAAATCTCAAAATAGCCTGTATAAACTTAGTTGTGATAATAATAGGTTAACTTATTCTACCATGCCAACAAGGGCAGCATCTATAACTACGTTTAGTTGTGTACCTCAAAAAAAGGTGGAAATTGGTGAAAAGCAGATTGCAGGAACGACTGAAAAGTATTTTCTGGGAGCTGATCAAGTTGTTGATCTTAGCAAAGAAGATATTGTAAAAGGTGTTCAGACTACATTTACTTGGAAAGATAGTTATGGTTCGGTTGTGACCCCGACTACATCAAATGGAGGTAAGTTTACCTTTAACAGCACGTTTGTAGGAAAAAAGTTGTATTGTGAGATGGCTAATGCTGGCTTCCCAGATTTTGTTGGATATAACATTCTTAAGACTGTAACAGTTGAAATAGTGCCTGCCTACAACCAAAATGATGTAGATAAACTAAAGGTATTCCTTAACAAGCCTTCGCAGGAGTCGGGGAAAACCAACGGTCAGCAATTAAATACAACCTATAATCCTGAAGATCCTGCAACCTACGGGGTAGCTTGGAGTAGACATAATGTCAATAAGCGAGTAATTAACTTCCAATGGTATGATAAGAAACTTTCGGGCGATTTAGACCTGAGCGGCTGCGAGTTATTGAATGATGTGTTTATTTCGAACAATAAGATTCCATCAGTTAACTTTAAGGAATGCTCATCGCTGGTAAATCTTTATGCCGAATCTAACGAAATCGCTTCGGCTTCATTTGATAAGCATCCATTACTTGAATCGGTTGACATTTCTCTGAATAAGTTAACTTCTCTTGCAATACCAGAGGCTCCAATGATCTCTTACCTTTTTGCGGCAGACAATAAGTTATCTCAGATAGATTTAAGTAAGATGGCTTCTTTAACCAGAGTCAAGTTAATGAGAAACGAGTTTTCTTCAATGGATGTATCTGGTCTTACCAAACTGCAGATGTTGAAGGTTGAAGGTAATAAAATTACCGGAGTAAAGTTTGGAGGTAACGAGCAGCTGGTTTTGGTAAACCTTGATAATAATCAGTTGTCATCTGTTGATGTTTCTAGCCTTACTTCTCTAAGCGATCTTGCTCTGTCGAATAATAAACTATTGCTTTCCAGATTGCCTCTTAGTAAGGCGGCCTATACAAATTATTCCTATGCACCTCAACCTTTAATGGCAGTAGGTCATGCTAAGCAGGAGGGGAACGACGTTAAGTATTTCATATGTGCAGAAGAACCATTGGACTTAAGTAGTGAACTTAACGTTGGTGGAAATGTGACGACATTTGTTTGGAAGAAAGCTGATGGAACTGTTGTTTTACCAACTACTTCAAATAATGGGGTATTTACTTTCTCTACGGACTTAATTGGCGAAACTCTTTATGGGGAACTGTCAAATGCTTCCTTTCCTGATTTTGCTGGTGATAAAGTATTTAAAACCGTAAAGTTTACAGTACTATCACCATACAACGAAGAGGAGGTTGCTAAACTGCTTGGCTTCTTTGGGCGTCCATCTATTAATGGAGCAACTAACGGTAGCAGCATTGGTATATCTAAGATGAATAATCCTAACTCTTGGCGAGGTATAGAATGGACAAGTGAGGTTTCCGATAGACGAGTGAAGTCCATTAATTGGGCTAGTCTTGGAATAGCAGATACTCTTAATGTTTCTAATTTTGTTAAACTAAACTCAGTTGATGTCTCTGATAACAAGTTGACTAAGATAATTTCGAACAATACGCCACTCCTTAAAAGGGGTTTATTCAGTAGCAATAGTCTTAAGTTTTCTACTATGCCGACAAGTACATCTTTTGATGAGTATAACTGCTTTCCTCAAGATAAACTGGAAATTGGGAAGAAGGCAGATAATGGCAGTTACACTTTAATGGCAGGTGAATATATCGATTTGAGTAGTGAAGTTGCAGTTGAAGGTCAAGCAACCAACTTTATCTGGAAGGATGAAGCAGGAAAGACAATTATTCCAACGAAGGCTGAAAATGGAAGGTTTGCCTTTAATAACGACTTTATTGGTCTAAAGATATACTGCGAACTCTCAAATTCTATATTTCCGAATGGAAGTATTCAAACTGTGTTTGTTCTCATTCCTAGTTCAAAGTTTGAAAGTAAGTTTGGAAAAGAGGTGAGTATTGCAGTTTACCCAAATCCAACCACCTCAATTCTTAAAGTCGAAATTGATGAAGTAATTCGTGAATATCGTATTTATTCGGTAAGAGGAGTCTTGGTGAAATCAGGATCTATAAATGACTTTAAGGCAGAAATTAACGTGCAAACCCTAACGTCAGGAACATATTTGCTTGAGTTGACTGATGGTGCCAAGGTTTACCGCTCAAAATTTATAAAGCAGTAAGTTTTGTTGATATCAAACTCTCCGTTTAAGTGGCGGGGAATTCTAATGGTGAAAAAAAGAGGCAGCATTCACATGCGGCCTCTTCTTACCATTTGGGAATAATAAATGGTTACTTTACTTAAAAAAATAAAGCTGGCTGTTGGAATATAAGGGATAAATTTTTGTTCATTGCTAAAGTCTACTTTTTCTTAATCTGAATTCTCTTCTCACCGTTTGAACTGAATCAAATGTTCTTGTTGAGCGAACTCTTCTATTAGAACGGCAAAAGGTATCAATTTGTTTGCTTTAAGCACGAAAAAAAAACGAAACAACGTTAAATCGATGTCGAGCCCTTCGCTATGTAGGGTGCGACATTCACAAAAATATGGCTACTTTACCACAAAATCCACCAGATTTTTAATTTTTGCTATGCGAATTTTCTTGATAGGCTATATGGGATGCGGTAAAACCACCGTAGGGAAGCGTCTGGCGAATAAGCTAGGGCTCCGTTTTCTCGACTTGGATAGCTACGTGGAGGAGAAATATGGGAAAACGGTAGCCGAACAGTTCGAGGAGGTTGGCGAATCCGGATTCCGTGAGCGTGAGCGTAATGCCGTGAACGATATATGTGCGCAATTTGATGATATTCTTGTTTCTACTGGCGGCGGCGCGCCTTGCTTTTTCGACAATATGGAAACGATGAATGCCGCAGGGGTGACAGTCTACCTAAAGATGACGGCCTTGGCGCTTGCTAGCCGCTTGAAAGGAGCTCGCAAGAGCCGTCCTTTACTAAGGAATAAAACGGAGGAAGAGCTTGTCGCCTACATTGAAAAGACACTTGGCGAGCGCGAGGTGCACTACAATCAGGCTCACATTGTAGTTTCCGCGTTAAGCATCGATGTGGATGGGCTGGTGAATCGCATATACCATGCGTTAAATCCACGCTAGAAGCCGACCCCTATCCCCAATTTCAAATAGCGTGAGCTAAAGCCGTTGTTGGCAACAACGTTGTTTGCGCTTAAGTCCGTTATACCGTAATGGAATGATACATCTATTATAATGGATAACTTTCCTACAGGAATAGATGTGCCACATCCTGCTATTCCGCAGGCCTGCATGTTCTGAACCTTCTTGGTAACATCAACGTAGGCGGTGCTCGAAGTGTACGTACTTCCTATCGAACTTTCTTTATTCAAAGCGGCTTGTGCTTTTACGATATAGGTGCCCGATATGCCAATCTTTAGGTACATATCTGGCGAAGCATTGGGCAGGTGGTATTTCGCTGTAACGGGGATGTCTACCCCATACATGGTAAGATCGACCGATTTTACATCGCTAAGAAATGATGAACTTGGGTTGAACACCAGCGAAGATGGAACTTTTTCCCCTCCAAATTGGATGAAGTTAACCTCCACCTGTCCACCAATATTTTCGATGAACTTGTATTCGAAGAATCCTCCACCAAAAAAGCCAAAGTTGCAGTTGGAACTGCTGCTATTGTCTGGGGCTATACTTGATATGCTAATGCCACCTGTAGCCCCGTAGCTGAATGGGGCATTTGATTTGGATGACTTGTAGGATCGCCTTGGTTTTGCCGCTATGTCAGAGGGCATTTCTACTAGTATTGCTAACAGTAGAAGTAGCGTGAGTAATTGTGTGAGTGATTTCATGCGTCCAAATGTTGATGTTGTTCCCTATAAAACGTTCATTTCTAACCCTAAGAAACTTTTCGCTAAGATAGTTTATTTAAAAAAGGATTAAAACTTCATCTAAAGATTATTTTGGTTGGAGGTCTGGATTTAGATTACCTATCTTTGACCAGTTGGTTAAACCGATTAATCAAACTTAATGGTCAAAGATAAAAACGTTAATATGGAACAGTCAGCAGAGGGGAAAATACTAGCTGCCGCCAAAAGGGTGTTTGTAGAAAAAGGTCTTGATGGTGCTCGGATGCAGGAGATTGCTGATGAGGCGGGGATGAGTAAGGCTTCGCTTCATTATTACTACCGATCGAAGCAGCATTTATTTGATGGAATTTACATGCAGGTATTCAGCGATGTGATTCCGCGCATATTTGAGATAATAAATTCAGACTTATCGCTCTTCGATATAATAAGGCGTTTCTTTGAAATGCATATCGAGTTTTTAAAGCAGGATCCTTCCACTCCAATGTTTGTTTTAAGGGATATAAATAGAGTTCCGCATTTGCTGGAAAGAATATTGAAGGAGCGTAATGTGGATATATACGCAGCCGTAAACGCTAAAATTGCAGATGCCGTGGAGAGGGGCGATATTAAGTTCATCAGGGGAGAAGAACTCATCTTAAATATGGTTTCGCTTAGCATCTTTCAGTTCGCAGGGGCTCCTATCTTTAAAACAATAGGAAGAATTTCTGATGAGGATTTCGATAAGCTTATAGAGGAGCGAAAAAAAACGCTGGCAGAGTTTGTTATTAGTGCTATTAAAAGATAAAACATAAGATATGATTCGATTAATTCTAGGACTCATCTTAAGTGGAACTATCTCTGCCAATGCTCAGGAGATGAAGTTAGCTGATTGCTGGCAAAAAGCAGAGCAGACCTATCCTCGAGCAAAGGATAGGCAGGAATATGAGCAGATTGCCAATTTGAAGATGTCAAATCTGAAAACGGCTTATCTGCCAAGGGTTGATGCTAACGCGCAGGCAACCTACCAATCGGATGTTACCCACATGGATTTGAGCAATATCCCAATTAAAGGTCTTTCGATTGCTTCGCCGGATAAGGATCAGTATAAGCTTACGGTGGATTTGAGCCAGCTGATTTGGGATGGCGGACAGGTTACAGCGTCTAGGAAGCTGGAGTTGGCAGGATTGACTGCCGATAATATGCAAGTTGCTGTCGATTTGTATGCGCTGAAAGGACGTGTTACGCAACTCTTCTATGGAATTGTTCTTAAGAAGCAGCAGTTTAAGATTCAGGAGGCGCTAAAAGCCGATTTGCTGCAGAAGTTAAGCAAAACATCGTCGGGTGTGCGTAATGGGGCTGTGCTTAAGGCAAACGAGCTGCTGCTTAAGGCTGAAATCGTTAAGCTTAATCAGGAAATGGCATCAACGGAAAGTGATAGGAAGGGGCTAGTTGATGCGCTGGCTGTGCTAGTTGGATCAACAATCTCCTATTCTTCCAATTTTGTATGGGATGAGGCTCCATCGGCAGGTGGATTGCGACCTGAACTTGAGCTTTTCAAGTCGCAGAAGGCTCGACTTGATGTGGCTAACGAGCTTTACACTGCAAAGCGAATGCCTAAGGTTTCTGCTTTCGGTCAGGTTGGATATGGTAAACCTGCGCTGAACATGTTCAACAGCAGCTTCGATTCTTTCTACTACGTTGGGGTTAAAGCAACTTGGAACATCTTTGATTGGAATAGCACTAAGCGAGATCGACAGACCTTAAGGTTTCAACAAAACATGGTAGACACCCGTCAAGCGATGTTTGAGCAAGCGCAGAAGATGGAGTTGGCGCAAGAGTCTAAGTCATTATCGAAATATGAGAACCTTTTGATAACTGATGAGGAACTTATTATTGCTCGTGAGGAGGTTGCTAAATTATACTCGGTGATGTACGACAACGGTGCTATCGATGCGGCTGATTATGTAGGTCGTCAGACGGAACTGAAGCAGGCAGAGCTCAATCGCGAGATGCATAAGGTTATGCTTGCTTTTAGTAGGGTAAATGTCAATATTATTAATGGTAAATAGGAGAATTGTATGAGAGCTTATATAGTGGTAGCCGCAATAGCGGTAGCAGCATTGACTGGATGCAATGGCGGAAATGAGAAAAATGATGCCTACGGTAATTTTGAGGCTGTTGAAGTGGTTGTTTCCTCGGAGGTTAATGGACTAATTACTTCGGCTTCGGTTGTAGAGGGAAACGAAGTTGGCGTAGGTCAGGTTCTTTGCACGATAGACTCGTTGCAGAATAGGTTAAGGATCGATCAAATGCAAGGAATGAAGGAGGCAACTCAATCGAAGGTTGGGACTATTGAAGCGCAGATCGCCGTGCTTCAAGCACAGAAGCAGACTGCTGATAAAGATTACGCCCGAATCTCTGCAATGCTAAAGGATGGAGCCGCAACTCAGCGCGATTACGATAATGTTAGCGGGCAATTGAATGTAATAAACCGACAAATTGCACAAGCCAAGAGCCAGCTGGCAGGAATTCAAGGAGAACTAAAAAGCCTCACCTCGCAGGAGTCGCAGGTTGCCGATTTGGTTACGAAGTCGGTGGTTAAATCGCCAATTGCAGGAACGATTCTCGATAAGTACATCGAAAAGGGAGAACTGGCTGTTCCTGGTAAGCAACTCTATAAGATTGCAGATACCAAGACGCTGGTGCTAAAGGTGTACGTTTCGGGCTCGCTTCTTCCAAAGGTGGTGGTTGGTAAGAAGGTTGCAGTTTACATCGATAAGGATAAGAAATCTGACGAGAAGTTGGAGGGCGTTGTAACCTGGGTTTCGCCACAGGCTGAGTTTACTCCAAAGATCATCCAAACCAAGGAGGAACGGGTTGATTTGGTTTACGCCGTTAAGGTTAATGTACCCAACGATGGTAGATTGAAGATTGGAATGCCTGGTAGTGTGGTATTCTAGTTGTGAGTACTGAGAAGTGAATAAAAAAAAGTGATGATAGCACTCAGCATAGAGAATATCAGAAAGCATTTTGGCGAGGTGGAAGCGCTGAAAGGTGTTTCGTTGAGCATAGAACAGGGGGAACTATTTGGGATAATTGGTCCAGATGGTGCCGGCAAGACTACCTTGTTTCGGTTGATTGCCTCGCTTCTGCTTCCTTCGTCGGGGAAGATAACTGCACTCGGGCTCGATTCGGTGAAGGACTACAAGCAGATTCGAAAGATGGTGGGCTATATGCCCGGAAGGTTCTCGCTTTATCCCGACCTGACGGTTGCGGAGAATCTCAACTTCTTCGCATCGGTTTTCGGGACAACCATAGAGGAAAACTACGACCTGATTAAGCCTGTGTTTAAAATGTTAGAGCCATTTAAAGACAGGCCTGCAGGAAAGCTCTCGGGGGGAATGAAGCAGAAGCTAGCCCTCTCCTGTGCGCTGATCCATAAACCTGAATTGCTGCTGCTCGATGAGCCTACAACGGGCGTCGATGCTGTATCGCGAAAGGAGTTTTGGGAAATGCTTAAAATGCTAGAGCAGCATGGCATCACCATTGTAGTTTCGACGCCGTACATGGACGAGGCAAGCCTTTGCGATAGGGTTGCGCTCATTCAGTCGGGTGAGATCCTTAAGGTCGATAAGCCTTCTGCCATTATAAGAGATTTTAGCAAGCCGCTCTACGCTCTTCCAACGGTAAACATATACGCATCAATTAAGGCGTTGCGGGCGATGCCCGAGGTGGAAAGCGCATTCGCTTTTGGACAGAACGTACACGTTGTGCTGAAGAACGAAAATGCCAGAGCGAGCGTTGAGCAGAAGCTCGCAGAATGCGGAATCGCTCAACCCTTACAGCCAACCGAGGCGACCATCGAGGACTGCTTTATGGATTTGATGGTCTCGGTTAAGTAGCTGCTGAAAGAGGTAAACAGCTATCGCTTTAATTAGATTGTTTAGGCTCAAAACTGAAGCGCTGCTTCTTATCGGAGGTTATCCCCCGCTGGCGGGGGCGAGGGGGTGGAAGCAAAGGCGGCAATGAAAAGTCTTTTACTCACGTAAAATCAGCAATAATGGACAACTCGGGCTATAATAAAAAGCTGAAATCGTTTGCCAATAGCTTGCGGCATAACATGACTAAGGCAGAAGCTTGTCTTTGGAAGTACGCTTTGGGCAATAGGCAAATGATGGGCTTACAGTTTCGAAGGCAGCGTCCTATTCTTAGCTACATTGCCGATTTTGTATGCCTTGAATTGAAGCTAGTTATTGAGGTTGATGGCTACTCTCATCAGCTAGAGGAGGTCCATCTTCGTGATATGAAAAAGGAAGACGATCTTCGAAATGCAGGGTTCCGAATTCTTCGATTTTCCGATAACGAGGTGTTAAATCACATTCAAATGGTAAAAGAGGAGATTGAACGAACGATTATAAGTGTAAAGGGGGAGACTTAATGAAGGCTCCGTCCACCCCCTACCCCCGCCAGCGGGGGATATCCTTCGATTGATTGCTGGTTTATTCCTCAGCGAAGGCGAATTGAGGGTGGCATTTGGGGTTGAGCCTTTTATGCATGCTAAATGTGCCGCCGTATTTAGGCTAGCGTCTTTTTTCAAACAAGAATTATGATTACCGATAGCAAGATAATAGAGGTTAAAGATCTGGTAAAGAAGTTCGGCAGCTTTGTTGCCAACGACCATTTGACCTTCGACGTTTACCAAGGCGAGATATTCGGTTTCCTTGGGGCAAACGGCGCCGGGAAAACCACCGCCATCAAGATACTTTGCGGGCTATCCTCGCCCACATCGGGGAAAATCTCGGTGGCAGGCTTCGATGGCTACACGCAAACCGAGCTGATTAAGCGCAATATCGGCTACATGAGCCAGAAGTTCTCGCTATACGAGGACCTAACGGTTGCCGAGAACATCCGATTCTACGGAGGCATCTACGGAATGGCGATGAAGGAGATCAAGCAGAAGACGGAGCAGCTGCTAAAGCGCTTAGGCTTTTACGAGGAGCGTAATACCCTTGTTGCATCGCTTCCACTTGGATGGAAGCAGAAGCTTGCCTTTTCCGTTGCCATATTTCACGATCCCAAAATCGTATTCCTTGACGAGCCAACGGGCGGCGTTGATCCCATAACGCGCCGACAGTTCTGGGAGCTGATATACGAGGCAACCGAACGCGGTATAACCGTGTTCGTAACCACCCACTACATGGACGAGGCGGAGTACTGCAACCGCGTTACCATTATGGTAAACGGCAAAATTGAAGCGCTCGATACCCCAACGATGCTTAAGGAAGCCTATAAGGCAGAAACTATGGACGAAGTCTTTCTAAAGCTCGCCCGATAGGGAGTAGGGAGAAGGGAATAGCGATTAGAGAGTGATTGACGAACGGGAGCGTTGAGACCTATTTTAGTAATCAATGTTCTTTATCCTCCCGCTTAGGCGGGAGGTAGGGGAGGGTAAAAGACTTATAAGTAAGGTTATCCCTCAATCTCGAAAACTCTTCGCTTACATCAAAAAAATGAAGTAGAACATGAAACTAAAGAGGCTAGGTAGCTTTTTGTCGAAGGAGTTTAAGCATATCTTCAGGGATAAGCGTTCGATGCTGATCCTTTTCGGAATGCCGGTTGTGCAGCTGCTGCTTTTCGGATACGTTATTACCAACGAGCTGAAGAACGCTAACGTAGCGGTGCTCGACAAAAGCAAGGATGCTACCACCAAAAAGATAATCGGCGCGTTGGATGCTTCCAACTACTTTCAGTGTACGGATTTCCTGACGGACGAATCGCAGGTGAAGGAGGTGCTACGTTCGGGGAAGGTGAAGATGGTTGTTGTGTTCGACGCCAGCTTTGAAAAGAACTTGGTGGATCATAAAAAGGCGCAGGTGCAGATTGTTGCCGACGCCGCCGAACCCAATGTGGCCAACGCATCGGTAGGTTATACCTCGCAGATCGTTAACAAGGCGGTGAACGATATCTTTCACCAGGAGATGAATAGAGGTGTGATCGTTCAGCCACGAATGGTGTACAACGAGGAACAGCAAAACGTCTTCATGTTTGTTCCTGGAACCATGGCGCTTATCCTAATGCTGATCTCCGCCATGATGACCTCCATAACCATTGCTCGCGAGAAGGAGCGCGGAACGATGGAGATCCTGCTGGTATCGCCACTAAGGCCGTCGCAAATAATAATGGGCAAGGTGCTTCCCTACTTCTTCCTGTCGTTTATCAATGCGGTTGTCATCTTGCTGCTAAGCCAGTACGTGTTTGGGCTTCCAATACGCGGCAGCTACGTTCTGCTGCTGGCCGAAAGCATGCTCTTCATCCTGATGGCGCTTTCGCTGGGCATCCTTATCTCTACGGTTTCGGCAAGCGAGCAGCAGGCGATGTTCATATCGATGTTTGCGCTGCTGATGCCTACCATGCTGCTCTCGGGCTTCATCTACCCCGTGGAGAATATGCCCTCGTGGCTTCAGGTTATCTGCAACATCATTCCGGCACGCTGGTTTATCGTCATCGTTAAAGGAATAATGCTGAAGGGGAGCGATCTGATGGGGGTGTGGAAGGAAACGCTCGTGGTGGTTGGCTTCACCGCCATCTTTATCATTGGTAGTATTAAGAAATTTAAGGTAAGGCTGGAGTAGGTAAGACTTTAGATATTAGATGTTAGACGTTAGACACAAGACGCAAGACACAAGACGGGATGGAGATGATTAAGTGCGTTTATCTTGATACTTGTGTCTTGAATCTTGAATCTTGATACTTGAATCTTGAGTCTTTTAATCAATCTCCTGTAATAACTTCTTCAAATTAAAACTATGCGAACCGTTCTATTTATACTTCAGAAAGAGTTTAGGCAGATATTCCGAAACAGGAGTATGCTTCCCATCATCTTTGTTTTACCGGTGGTTCAGCTCTTGGTGCTAATCCACGCGGTTACCTTCGATGTGAAGTCGTTGAGCTTAGTGGTGGTGGATAACAGTAGAAGCTCCGACTCGCGCGAGCTCGTAAACAAGTTCGTCGGATCATCATTCTTCCTGATGAAGGATTATCCGCAGAGCAGCCAACAGGCAATGGCCCTCATCAATAGCGGTAAGGCCGATCTGGCGCTGATTATCCCCGAAGGGTTTAGCCTTAAGCAGGTGAGGGATGGAAGGGTGAACGTGCAGCTGCTCGTTAACGCCATCAACACCACGCAGGCAACGCTGGCAAATGCCTACGCGAACTCGATTATTGGTGATTTCAACCGCACCAAGCTACCTCCGGGCGCCATCGATAACGTGTACGCCGCCGATGTTCGTCCGCAGTTCTGGTTCAACCCAACGCTCGACTTCAAGATTTACATGTTCCCCGGAATCTTGGTAATCCTGGTCACCGCCATTGGGCTTTTCCTTTCGGGGATGAACCTGGTGCGCGAAAAGGAGATAGGCACCATCGAGCAGCTGAACGTTACGCCCATCAAGAAGTGGCAATTCGTGGTGGGGAAGGTGCTGCCGTTCCTCATCATCGGGCTTTTCGAGATCGGCTTGGGCGTTCTCCTCGGAAGGATTGCTTTCGGCATTCCGTTCGTAGGCTCGGTTGGGACGCTTTTCTTAACCACCTTCACCTATCTTCTTGTGGTGATTGCCCTCGGAACGCTAATCTCCAACCAGTCGAGCACCCAGCAGCAGTCGATGTTTGTTAGCTGGTTCTTCATGATGCTATTCCTGATGATGAGCGGGCTTTTCAACATCGTCGAGAGCATGCCGCAGTGGGCGATATGGCTCAACAAGCTCAACCCGATCTCCTACTTCATCCTGATTATTCGAATGGTGATGCTGAAGGGGGCTACGCTTTCGGATATTGCCGTTCCGCTGGGCTCGCTGGCTGCCTACGCGGCTGTTGCCATGACGCTAGCCATCACCTTATACCAAAAGAAGACGGCTTAATCAATATCACTTAACGCATAACGTATGAAATCGAAAAGGCACTACTATATCGACCGAGTTTCGGAGATGATACTCGACACCGCTAACGTAAACTTCAAGGTGGATGAGATTGCCTCGTCGATCGGGGTTACCAAGAAGACGCTCTACAACTATTTCGACAGCAAGCAGCAGCTCTTGGAGTGCGTCGTTGATAGCTACCTGAAGAGGGGGATTGACGAGATTCGGACCGAGGCAGCTACGATCGGGCTCCCCATTGCCTCGCTTGTAGCCGTGGGGCGAAAGGTAAGCGCCCTACAGCATAGCCTCGCGCGGCATCCTGCCATCACCCGCGAGCTGGTTGATGCGGCTTCGGCGCAGCGAATCGTTGGCGAGCGCCGCGAAGAGCTGCTCGCCGTGGTTGTTCATTTCTTCGCGAAGGGATCGCGTACGGGCGTCTTCGACGACGATCTGGATGCGGTGCTGGCGGGTAAACTCTTCCTCTCGGGCGTAGAGGCGGCGGCGCATCGGCGCTTTGCCACGGCAGATGGTCGTACCGTCGAGGGCGAGTTGAGCAAGGTGATGTACTACATGCTAAAGGGGTGCTGCTCGTCGGATGGGCTGCTGAGCCTTCGCGAGGCGCTCGATCTCCGGGTTGTTGCCTGCTAGACCTTTCCTCTTCTCCTCGTTGATCAATAAAACGCTATCTTTACCTCTACCTTAAACGTGGAGGCTATGCTTGCTGTTATCATCCTTTTTACCGTTGGATTCCTTGCCGGACTTCTTCTGAAGCGGTGGATTAGGTCTACCAAGCCCATCGAGCGGTTGGTGACCATCGCCATTTGGCTGCTGATCTTTATCCTTGGAGCCAACGTTGGCTTCAATAGGGTGGTGATGGGCAACCTGCATACCTTGGGCTTGTGGGCTTTAATCATTGCCGTGGGATCGGTTGCCGGAAGCATCGCCGTTGTTGCCCTCGTTCAGCGCTACATCTACAAGGGGAGGGGCTAGGCGATGAAGGGAAGCATTATTGTTCTATCCGTCTTCGTAGCTGGAATGCTGCTCGCCTACTTTGGCGTTCTTCCTTCTGTAATGGCTCAATACGACCTGAGCACCATCGCCCTCTACTTCCTGATGCTTATGGTTGGCGTGAGCATTGGTGCCGACGAGCATGTTGTTGCCATACTCAAGTCGGTAAGCTTTAAGATTGTTCTCGTCCCCGTTGGTGTTGTGGTGGGCACCACTATCGGAGCCTTTCTGGTATCCTTTCTGGTTAAGGGGATTGATACGAAGAACGTGCTGGCTATAGGTTCGGGCTTTGGCTACTACAGTCTGTCGAGCATCTTTATCGGAAAGATTAGCGGTAACGAGATGGGAGTGGTGGCGCTTCTTGCAAACATGATCCGCGAGCTCTCCACGCTGATGCTTGCACCCCTCTACGTTCGCCTCTTTGGTCGATTGGCTCCCGTTGCAGCAGCCGGCGCCACGGCAATGGATACCTGTCTTCCGGTTATCATGAGGTACTCGGGAAAGGAGGTTGCCATCATCGCCCTCTTTAGCGGTATTGCGCTAACGGTGGTAGTCCCGTTTCTGGTGGTGTTTATCTTGGCGATGTAGGGGAGAATCAAGATTTTATTATTTCGAGGTTAGAACCTTATCAATTTAATCAAAGGTTTAATTCGATGCACGTTATCCTCCCGTTTAGGCGGGAGGTAGGGGGCTATCTTCGAAAAGAAATAGTCATATGTTGTAGTTTAGTTGGGCAATTCTGTAATAGGTACGTACGAATTAGTACTAGCCAGCCCAACTACCCTTGCCTCCCGCATTACGGGAGGATACAGAGCGATTAATCAACGTCGTGGCGTTGGTGTTGAGGTTTCCCTTCGCAACGGATTCTCTTTTGCCCGAGCCTTACCTCTCACCCCTCTCCACAATATACCTCTCCAGCTCCTTAATCCTATCGGGGGATAGGGCATCGATCATTTTGTGGATGGACACGGACGTTTTGCTGCGGCGTAGTGGCTGTAGGGGATGGCTTTTGTTGTCTTTACTCTCATCGGATGGAGTCCAGTCAAGTAAATCGTTGGGTGTGCAGCCGTAAGTTTCGCATAGGTACTCGAGTTCATCGAGATTGACGGTTGCATTTCTTCCATGCATCAGGTTGGTGATCTTATGGCGCTGGTATCCGTTGCTTCGGAGATGCTGGTAGGGATCTTCGATTCCACGCGATAGCAGAATGCGGTAAAGGTTTAGCTTTAGCATAACGCTGATATTTAATCGTTAATCATGCCATTAAGGTACGAATAAATTTTGTTTAACAGCGTGCTTCCCTTTGCTGATTTTTCTTTGGGCCACCTTGTTCCTTCAGAGGGGCGATTGGTATTCGCTATGGAAAAGGTAGCGTAGCGGCTTGCGATTGGTGTATCGGTGCCCCAATTTGGTGGATGCGTTGCCGCGATTGGTGCGCGGATTGCCGCATCTGGTGTATGGGTAATCGCATTTGGTGCTTACCTCGAAGGGAATATAGATAATGCTTTAACCTATGCTGATTAGGCTAAAGCATATATCGATTAGGTTGAGGCGTAAAGGCATTTGGCCAGGATGTTATGGCGTAATTCGAAGACCTAAGTCTATTTGTTTTGAGAATTGCTTGATAAAACGCTCTTTATCCTCCCGCTTAGGCGGGAGGTAGGGAGTAATTGACGAATAAAACTAATATCTACTTAAGGCAAAATAGCAATCATCGCCTGCTAAATGACATTGCTCGCATAAGTTCGAGTACAACCCACCCCTTACCCCTCCCGAGGAGGGCATAAAGAGCGATTAATCAGTGTCTATGCTAATAATTGGGGCGCGAGTTTGTATTAGAGTTGTAGCTTATGGCATCCTTCGAAGATCTAAGGTTGTTTATTATGAGAATAGTTTGATACGAAGGTGGTTATCCCCTCCTTGGGAGGGGTAGGGGTGGGTTTTATGACGTTAATTATCGATAGAACTCAACTCTATTACAGTATTCTCAATGACTAGTAAAACACCTTTGATGTTTTGAAACACTTCAACATCCTGAAAGCGGAGTAACCTGATGCCAAGTTCCTCTAAGCGTCTGCTTTTATCGACATCCTTTGCATAAACCTCTTCCAGCTGATGAGAATACCCATCGATTTCAATGGCTAGCATTAAATCGTTACAGTAGAAATCTATGATATAGCTATCAATTGGCTTTTGGCGAGTGAAATCATAGCCAAGCATCTTCTTTGCCTTAAGATAGTTCCATAGAATTACCTCCGATTTGGTGGAATGCTTTCGTAGATGCTTGGCTAGCTCAACTAGCTTGGGATTGTAGGGAATTATCTTTGGCTTATTCATGGTATTGTTTACTTATTTCGACTTTACCCACCCCCTGCCCCCTCCGAAGGAGGGGATAATGAGCGATTAATTATTGTCTAAACCTTATTTATGAGGGTTTTGTTTTACAATCCCTTTATCTAAATCCCTACCGCTTACAGATAACATTATACGGGCAGTACTTTTGGCACATCTGCGCTGGGTCGCCCGTCTGATCGAAGGGCTGAGTCGAGCCAAAGAGTTCCGCTAGGGCGTTATCCAGGAACGAAACGTAATCCTCCTTGTAGTCGAAGAAGTTTTCGATTGGCTTAGGGGCATTGCGCCCCTCCTTTAGGGCTAGCGATGGCTCGAAGTCGTTGGTTTGGATGCCGCGAACGAAGTAGAGCGCTGGCTTAATGTTCTTCACCTCGCCCTTTTTGCTGATGTCGTACATCAAAGAGTATAAAAACGTCTGCATGGAGCCCGAATACTTGGAGGTATCCTTACCCACGAACATCTTTTCGAATCCGGCAAACTCGTTTTTGCCCTTGTACGCTCCCGTTTTGTAATCTACAATGCGGGTAACGCCGTTAAGCCGATCCACACGGTCTAATCGTCCTTTTAGGAAGATGTTTCGTGTTTGTCCATCGACAGTAAACGGATGCAATGCCGCCATTCCCTCTTCCAAGGATACCATTGCCAGCGTCGATCCCTGCTTTATCAGCTCCAAATCGTACTTAAGTATTCCCTGAATGTACTTGGTAACGACCCTTTTCACCAAAAGGAACTTGCCATTCATCTTAAGCAACGACTTACCCTCTTCGCTCTTGATAAATTCTTTAGCAAATGCATCATCAATCACCTTTTCGATACGCGATTGGTCGTTAAGCAGCGCCTCCAGCTTGTTGGCAGCGATGCTTTCCTTACCCAGCTGCTGGTAGATGACATCCATCGCTTCGTGAAGGATCTTACCGAAGATCTGATTGCTGATATCCTCCTCCACATCCTCCTGTTCCTTTACGTCGGCGATGTAATTGAAGTAGAATTTTAGCCTACAGGTGAGGTAAGACGAAATGGCGCTTGGCGAAAGCCCTCTACGGCGGCTTCCATCGACGTACTGGTTGAGGATTTCCATCACCTCCGGCGACTTTTCGATGGTAATAGCGGGCGAAGTCTTAAATCCCAACGAGTAGCCGATTGTTTGCTCGGTGATTTCGAGACCGCTTTCGAACTTAAGCTGCTGCAGGAAGCGGCTCATCTCGCCGGTGCTTCGCTCATCGGCTTTAGTGTTGTACAAAAGGTGAATATTGCCTGCCCTTTGCAGCAAACGGTAGAAGTAGTAGGCGTACATCGCCTCCTGCTGCTCGTAGGTTGGCATGCCAAAGGCTCTTTTAATGTTGTAGGGGACAAAAGATGGCTGCTGAGCCACTGCTGGGAAGCGGTCATCGTTTAATGATAGGATGATAACGTTCTCGAAGTCGAGGTTACGCGTCTCTAGGATTCCCATAAGCTGCAATCCTGCTACCGGAAAGCCTTCGAACGGAATGCGAATGCCGCTAAGCGCCTTCCTAACCAAGCTGATGTACACCTGTAGCGATATATCCATCGCCTCGCGCACCAAAGCCGTGTGCAGCTTGCGTAGGGCTACCAGCGTAGTGTTGATAAACTCGACGTAGTGCTCCGATTGCTCGTCGCTTTTGGCGTTCTCCCTGTCCAAAAGCTGCTCCAGTATCTCTATAAGGGCTGCCGATAGCCGCTGGTAGCTTACTTTTCCTTCCTTTTGCTTGTTGGGTGATGCCTCTATCGAGAAAATAGGTCCGATAAGCGGCAGCTGGCAGAGCCTACTCTGCGAAAGGAATATCTGATTCTCCTCCTTGATCTGCTTACGGACGTTTTCGAACTCCTCTATGCCCAAACCTTTAAGCAGCTGGTGGCTAACAATCGCCGAAACGTCCTTGTGGTAGAAGAAAACGCCATCATCGTTCGATTTAAGCGTTCTGTATAATGACAAAACGTGCTCGATAAGCGAGTAAACGGGCGTAATCTTTAGCGGATAGCCCATGGTAACGTTCACCGTTTCGATTTGTGGCGATGTAGATCCCTCGTCGCTGTACGAGATGGCAGAAAGTACTGGGGTAAGCAGCGTTTCGTCTGTGAAAACGATGGCAGTTTGCTCCGCTTTGCCTCCACGTGCAACGATATCCATTGCCAGCTGCGCCGCATACTTAGCCTGTATCGTGTCCGACGGTGTAGCAACAATGGTTACCTCCTTTTTCCCCTTGCTAAATAGATTCTTTGGGTTGAGATTCTTTGCCTCTGGGAACATTTCGAGATTCTTACGAAGGAAAAGCCCTGCCTCCTGCTCCTTACTCTTCACGTAGTACGAGTCGTAGTCGTAGTAGAACTCCGCATTTCGCTTACGCATGTAGTCGAACAGCACCTGCTCGCACCTATTCAATGCGTTGAAGCCCGCAAACACGGTATGCTCGGCATCAGCGAATAATTCCTCTCCGTTTTTCAGGTTTTGCGCCATGTCGCGGTATATCATCCCCGAGTAGGCAAGCCCCTGCTCGCGCAAGCGCTGGTTAAACTGCTTGTAGATGGGCAAAAGCGCCTCCCAAACCGATAAGAACTGGCTCTGATACTCGTTCTGCTGGCTCTCCTTCGCCTCAAACGCCTTCCAAAACGATGCAATGATCTCGCGTTGCTCATCGGTAAGGAACGAAAGGTCGTCGGTTAGCTCCTTTTCGGCTGCAAGGTTGCGGAAAAGCTGATCGGGCTCTACCATATACTTATCTATAGCGTCGAAATCGTTGAGCAGCGCCTCTCCCCAGAAGTAAAACTGGTCGAAAGTCTCGTTAGTCTTCTTCACATCGGCAAAAGCCCGGTACAGCTCGATGATAAGCCGGTAGCTATCGGCTACTCGCAGCGACGTATGCCCATGGATAAACTCGTCAATGCCCACATACCGTGGTTGCCACGTTGGTTGCTTTATCAATTTGGCTAATGCCCGCGAGAAGTAGTAACGAGCCCTTCGCGAAGGGAATACAATGGTTAGCTTATGGATGTTATCGCCGTGCTTATCGTATAGCGTGCGAGCGAGATCGGAGAGGAAGGAGGTCATTATCGGTAATGGTTTGTCTGATTAGTACGAAGATAGCGGTATAGTTTCAATAATCTCTTGCTACTATCAACAAAAACGTCGGGTAAACCGTATTTCAGATCACATGTACCGTATTGCTATCGTTTAAAGCGAGTAAACAAGTGCTACACTGATGCTAAAAGCGCTATGAGAATCGTTTTCTTCTTTCTTATGGTTCGAGAGTTCTTCCATTATCACCTTGCTATCTCCCGAAAAGAGGTAGTAGTATTTGGAGTGAAGAATAAGATGAACACTTTCGAAATCGTAGCTCCATCTAACGCCTAAATCGAAGCTCGGAACAGCCTGATGGTTTTTGCGAGTTACCAAGTATTGTGATTCGATAAGTTTACTGTTGGATGAATTCCATGTAGGTTGTGTACTTTCGAATTGACAGCTGTAACTACCATTGTAAAGTCCTAACGATAGACCGCTCTCTACTTCCAATGTTTGAGGAAAGAACCCAAATGTAAGCAAGTCGAATAGGATAGAGCCTAAATTGTTACTCTTTTTTTCGGAATCTCGAAGCTTTCCTCGTTTGGTGAGTGCGTAAGAGACGTTTAGTGGGATCTGAACGTACCTACTTCCATCCCAAAGGTCAAATTTCATGGAGTTAATTCCCATATTTATTGCCACACGCTCGTTAGGGTAGTAGCTAGCGGCAATTCCATAGTATAATCCCGATGCTTTGCCTAACCCTACGCCAAATTTTTCTTGGCTAATGGCGTAAAACCCAGTTTCGGCTCCAACAGCAAAGCGCTGTGCGCGAATTTGTGGTGTTGTAAGCAGCATTAGTAGTAGTAGCAGAAGCAGCGCTTTTAGTCTTTTGTCAATTGGTTGGAATAGATGACTCTTAGAGGACGATAATATGGATATCTGTTGCTGCCTATTTAATGAAAAGTACGATAGGTATAATGTATACGGAGGCATATAGGAAATAATTTTGCTCGAATATAGAAGATGCGCAGGAAAAATCATAGCGGATGAAAGTATTATTTGCTAACTCCAGTATCTATATAAAAACAACAAGGGCTTTCATTCCATCGGCTAGAGGATTGAAAGCCCTTGCTCTCTATTTTATTACGAAGGTTGAACCCTTCTTTTAGAAGCGAAACACCAGCGGCATCTTCCTTCCAAAGCCAAATGCTTTCGACGAAACGCGAAGGACTGGGGCAAACTGGAATCGCTTATACTCGTTCATGTTTACCAGTCGAACCACCTTGCGAACGACTTCGGGGCTGTATCCGGCTGCTGCAATTGCCTGCTCATCCTCCTGCCTTTCGATGTATCTAAATAGGATATCGTCGAGAACGTCGTAATCGGGCAGCGAATCGGTATCCTTTTGGTCGGGACGAAGTTCTGCCGAAGGAGCCTTGGTTAGTACGTTAACCGGAATAACCTCCTTCTCCTTATTGATAAGTTTTGCCAACTCGTAAACCTGTGTCTTGTAAACATCACCAAGAATCGACATCGAACCGTTCATATCGCCGTAAAGCGTACCATATCCAACGGCAGCCTCGCTCTTATTGGTGGTGTTGAGTAGAAGATTGCCGAACTTGTTGGAGATACCCATGAGCAGCGTTCCTCTAATGCGCGCTTGGATGTTTTCTTCGGCAACGTTCATGGGTAGATCGCCAAAGATCGGAGCTAGCATGCTTTCGAACGCCTTAAATCCCTCCTCGATGGTAACGATATCGTACTTAACGCCCATACGTTTTGCCTGCTCCACCGCATCGTTTACCGAGTGATCGGAAGAGTAGCGCGAAGGCATCATCAGTACGCGAACGTTTTCTGCTCCTATTGCTTCGGCAGCAAGGGCAAGCACGAGCGCTGAGTCGATACCACCCGAAAGACCAAGAACTGCGGTCTTAAAGTTCATCTTTGCGAAGTAGTCGCGTATGCCTATCACAAGGGCTTGACGAATTCGCTCGATGGAAGATGTCTTCTCGAAGTGGTTTGGCTTAAGATTGCTGGTGTTGATAACCCTGTAGTCCTCTTCAAACGACTTAAGGGCTTCGCATAGCTCGCCATCGGAGGAGAGAACCATCGATGAACCGTCGAAGATCAAGTCGGTGTTGGCGCCTACCTGGTTTACGTAAACAACCGGAAGCCCGTAGCGGCGAACGTTACCGAGAAACACGGAGAGACGCTCCTCTACCTTGTCGTGCGAAAAGGGCGAGGCAGCAATATTGATAACTATGTCGGGGTTTAGCTTCGAAAGGTTCTCCATCGGAGAGGTACGGTAGAGCTGATTCTTGCCAAAGCGGTTGGAAATTGGCTGATCGTCCCACAAATCCTCGCAAATGGTAATGGCTAAACGCTTTCCCTTATACTCTACAATGCTAAACTCGCTGTTTGGCTCAAAGTAGCGGTACTCGTCGAAGATATCGTAGGTGGGTAGAAGCGTTTTGTGGGCAATATGTTTGATCTCGCCATCGGCAATAAAGTAGGCGCTGTTGAAGAGCATCTTTCCCTTTTCGTATGGGTTAACGCTGGGAGCGCCAACAATCACTGCAATGCCATAAGAGTTGGCAACGAGCTGCATAATAGCAATCTCGCAGCGCTCTACAAACTCACGGCGCTCTAGTAAGTCGTGTGGTGGATAGCCGCACACGGCTAACTCCGAGAATACAACCAAATCGGCGCCATCGGCTTTCGCTTTGGCAATGCTCTCTAAAATCTTGGTTGTGTTCGCTTCGAAATTATTTACGTGATAGTTGAGCTGGGCAAGTGCTATCTTCATCTCCTTAACGTTTAGCATTTTTAATTGCCTGCTAAATTACGTATTTGTTTTGGAAGACCGAACTTCGAAGTGAGAAGTTAAGCGGGAGCAAGAAGAAGGTTAACCCGAGTCAAGATTAATGAAGTCAAAGAGGTTGAAGGATTTGGAAAACTCACAATCAACGCTCTTTATCACCTTCATTGGAGGGGTAAGGGGTGGGTTTTTTCGCTATTTCTTAGCGGTAGTCGTTTCTAAACGGTTCGGAACTAACATCTAAAGTCTCCTCTTAATAAAAAAGGAAAGGGAGCGTTTCTGCTCCCTTTCTTCTATATCTGTAAACCTATTCGATCATCCTAGAACATCACCCCTAGCTTAAACGAGATGTTGTTGAGGTTGATGTGCAGCGACGAGTTGTTAACCGTGTTGGTAAGCCCGTTGTTGTAGGTAACGCCAAATATTAATGCCACGTTGCCCCCAAGCGCGTATTCGGTACCAACACCTATTTGGTAGCCTAGGTTAAGAAAGTTCATCTCTCCATCAAGAACCTCGCCGTCCATTGCATCAGCACTGCCATGTCCCGAACCCGAAAATCCTTTAGACTTTAGCAGAATGGACGTTTTGAATCCAAGATTGGCGTAAAAGGAGTTATATCCAATGGGGTTAGTTTTAAGTTTTATGCCAATAGGTGCAGTTAAGTACTGAAGGCGATACTTCATACTTTCGCCCGAATTAATTTTGTAGCCGTCTCTATCTTTAGTGTCCAGCGAGAATCCTGTAGTGTTGTACTTCAGATAACCACCGGTGCTCTCGATAAAGACTCCGGAGTAAACGGCATAGTGTTCTGCGAAGTATTTGTCGATATTCAATCCGAATGCTATCCCTGGAATGGAGCCATCACCTTCAACCTTCTTGCGGTCGGAGCTAAGCCACGAAACCTGAGGGTCAACAGTTACGCCAAAATGGACTTGCGAATGGGCTGGAAGTAAAAATGCGAGCGCAAATAGAGCGGTTATTGCAATCTTCTTCATCGTTAATGCTATTTTTTGAGTTTAAGTGGAATGCTAACCGGGTTATGGTTGACATGCACGGGCAAATTTAGCGAAAGAAATATTGTAACCTTACAGCTTGTCTGATAATGTTGTCCAATTTGGTGGATAGCCTTGCCGTAAATTGCTATTTAATGTAAAAGAATTTCGTGCATACGCTTGTAGTTGTACCTTTGCAAAAACAAGAACGAAAATGAAGAAGTTGGTTTTACTATCCGTAATGGCAATTGCTATTATCGGGGTGGGGTGCCATAAAAGTAAGACGGGAGCTCCTCAAGCTGCCGATGTAAAGCCTGCCGAAAAGGCTGTGGATGTAAAAATCCTTCGATTTGATAAAGATCTGGCTTCGCTGAATGTAAATAATCTTGCGCCATCTATCCCAATCCTCAAAAAAAAGTACGGAAGCTTTATCGACTTATACTCCGATGGCATTCTCGGTATAGGAAAGACTTCTGATCCTGAATATTTAAAGGGGCTACATGCTTTTCTGACCTATCCGGTTGTTCGCGAAGCCTTCTCTGCAAGCTCAAAAGCCTTTACTCCCGAGGTAATCTCATCCATCGAAAAAGAGCTCTCTGCCGCATTTACCCTCTACCAGGGAACATTTCCAAACAAAACAATCCCCCATATCTTTTTCACCTACGTTGCCGGATTCAACCAGTCTGTAATGCTTACTGATGATGCGTTGGGTATTGGTCTCGACAAGTATTTAGGTGCTAAGTACGTCAACTATCCCAATATGGGCTTCCCCCGCTATCTTACGGCTAAGATGGTTAAGGAAAGAATTCCGGTTGATGTTATTTATGCTTGGGCAAATAGCGATTTCCCCATCCGCAAGGAGAGCGAGCCTTTGCTGTCGCACATTGTTTATCAGGGCAAATTGATGTACCTGGTTAGCCAAATGCTTCCTAATGCAACCGATACGCTAGTGTTCGGCTTCACTAAAAAGCAGATGAAATGGTGTACGAAAAACGAAAAGATGATGTGGAATTATCTGGTAGGTCAAAGCCTACTTTTCAACTCCGAAGGTTTTGTTCGAACCAAGTTTATTGATGAAGCCCCCTTTACCAATGTCTTCGCTGCCGAATCTCCAGGTAGGGCTGCCGTTTGGTTAGGCTTTAGAATAGTATCAGATTATATGCGCAATACCAAGTCGACCTTAGCCGATTTGATGAAGGAAAACGACTTTCAAAAGATCCTTACTGCTGCTAAGTATAGACCGTAGCAAAGTTGGTTACGTTAGATAATTTTTAATAGCATAATGAAGAGAGACATTGAAATTGCCCAGGAGGCAGCAATTAAGCCTATTGTAGAGATTGCAGCAACGCTTAATGTGCCAGCCGACGATCTTGAACTTTACGGAAAGTATAAAGCGAAGCTTCCTCTTAGCTTGATCGATGAGAATAAGGTAAAGAAGGCGAAGCTGATTCTTGTTTCTGCCATCTCACCAACTCCTGCCGGAGAAGGGAAAACAACCACCTCTATTGGTTTGGCAATGGCTATGAACAAGATTGGAAAGCAAACCACCGTAGTGCTACGTGAACCTTCGCTTGGACCTGTCTTTGGGATAAAAGGAGGTGCCACTGGAGGGGGATTTTCTCAGGTTCTTCCTATGGAAGATATTAACCTGCACTTTACAGGTGATTTTTCAGCCGTTGAAAAGGCGCACAACCTGCTTGCTGCATTAATCGACAACAATCTGCAAAGCAAGAAGCATAATCTTAATCTCGACCCACGAACCATTGCATGGAAGCGCGTAATGGATATGAACGACCGCGCTCTTCGTAATATCGTAATAGGATTGGGAGGTACTGCAAATGGTGTTCCTCGCGAAACAGGATTCGATATTACTGCTGCGTCGGAGATTATGGCTATTCTTTGCCTCTCTAAGAATATTGCCGATCTAAAAGAAAAGTTGGGCAACATTTTTGTGGGATTTACCTTTGATGGCAAGGCAATTTACGCTCGCGATCTTAATGCTCAAGGAGCAATGGCTACTCTTCTAAAGGATGCCATTAAGCCTAACCTCGTTCAAACTCTCGAAGGAACACCTGCAATTATTCATGGTGGACCTTTTGCTAATATTGCCCAAGGAACCAATACCGTTGTGGCTACTAAAATGGGAATGTCTTTATCCGATTATGTTGTTACTGAGGCTGGTTTCGGTTTCGATTTGGGTGGCGAAAAATTCCTTGACATCAAATGCAAGTATGCAGGGCTATCGCCTGCTGTAATTGTTCTAGTTGCAACTACCCGTGCGCTAAAGTATCACGGTGGCGCGCCTCTTAAGGAAGTCGGTAACTCGAATATTGAAGCGCTGAAGAAAGGTCTTGAGAACCTCGAAAAACATATCGAGAATGCCAAACTCTTCAACGTAACTCCTGTTGTTGCCATCAATAAGTTTACCAACGATACGCCAGAAGATATGGCTGCTATTGTAGAGGTTTGCAAGCGTCATGGTGTAATGGCTTACGAGGCTAACGTATGGGCTGAGGGTGGAAATGGTGCTTTGGAGTTGGCAGAGGCTGTTGTTAAGATTGCTGATACAAGCGATGCACAGTTTAAACCTCTTTACGATTGGAATGAGAGCATCGAAAAGAAGATCTCTACAATCGCTAACAGTATTTACGGGGCTGATGGTGTCGATTATCAACCTAAAGCAAAGGCTGCTCTCAAGAAGATTGTAAGTCTTGGATTGGAGCATCTTCCTGTTTGTGTGGCAAAGACACAAAAGTCTCTTTCCGATAATCCAAATCTGTTAGGGCGTCCTAAAGAATTTACGATTACTGTTAGAGATATTGAAATAGCAGCAGGTGCAGGCTTCGTTGTCCCAATTACTGGCGAAATGATGCGTATGCCTGGTTTGCCAGAGGAACCTGCATCAAACAATATCGATATTGATAACGAAAGTAACATAACTGGGCTGTTTTAGATTACTGCAGTTTTGTGATATGTTGTTATAGATATTGCGATCTTGCTGAAAAAGTCTCTGTGAAAAACTAATTGTTATTACAATCCGTTATATTTGGGACGATTTTAAATACGCTATATAACCTAAAAGAAGACCATGGATATTGCCATTAAAGAGCGTCTTGTTTGTCTCTTAAAAACGGAGGTTGTACCCGCTCTTGGTTGTACCGAACCTATTGCGGTATCGTTAGCCGTTGCAAAAGCACGCGAAGCATTGGGTAGTATTCCTGATGTCGTTGAAGTATTCGTTAGTCCCAATATTCTTAAGAATGGGATGGGTGTTGGAGTTCCTGGCACAGGAATGGTTGGTCTTCACATTGCGGCTGCTCTTGGCGCCCATTACGGTGATTCGGCGAAGCGGCTACAGCTGCTCGATGGCATAACTCCTGATATTGTGGAATTGGCAAAAAGTTTTGTTGGTTCAAAGAAGGTTACTATTGGTGTTAAGGACGGTATCGACAAGTTGTTTGTCGAAGTTGTTTGTAAGAAAGATGGTGATGAAGCAAGTGCCTACATTAAAGGCTGTCATAGCAACATTGTGCTGGTTAAGAGAAATGAGAAGATATTGGAAGGTTCTCTTGATGCTCTTACTCCATCAACAGGTTGTCCCTCTTCGGATGAGTCTAAGCCTGCGATAACCTTTAAGGATATCTACGAATATGCAACAACAACTCCCCTAGAGGAGATCGACTTTATCCTCGAAGGGGGTGTGATGAATAAGCGTATTTCCGATGAGGGGTTGCGTGGCGATTATGGCTTAAAGGTGGGTAAGTGCATTAAGAACAGGGTCAATACCAACATGCTCAAGGATGATTTGCTTACCCATGCGCTAGCGGTTACTACTGCAGCTTCTGATGCGCGTATGGCTGGAAATCTTCTTCCTGCTATGAGCAATTCGGGGAGCGGAAATCAGGGGATAACCGTAATGCTCCCTGTTGTTGCTGCTGCCGAGAAGTTGAATTCTTCGCGCGAGGAGTTGGCACGGGCATTGGTTATTAGCAATCTGCTATCAATTCATATCAAGTCACAAATGGGGCGCCTTTCTGCTCTATGTGGTGTGTCTGTCGCTTCTGCAGCTGCCTCCTGCGGTATCGTTTACCTTTTTGGAGGTTCCTTTGACCAAATGACCTATGCCATCAAGAATATGATTGGCAACCTAACCGGAATGATTTGCGATGGGGCGAAGGTTGGATGCTCCTTAAAGGTGTCTTCTGGTGTTTCGGCTTGCATTAACTCGGCGCTGCTGGCTATTGATAATATCTGCATTCAGGATACCGATGGTATTATAAACGAGGATGTGGAAGCCTCCATCGCTAATCTCGCGAAGATAGGTTCGGATGGCATGGTTGAAACAGACAAAATGATCCTCGATTTCATGCTGAAGAAATAGGAAAATGGTTAATAGATAGAAAAGGCTGCCGTTATTGGCAGCCTTTTCTATGATCGTTATCTCATCTCTAAGAATTTTATGTGATCGATAAGCAGGTTTGGTCTGTTAAGGTCGCCTGCTTGGCAGTAGTAGTACTGGTGTTCGAGCTTTTTATTCCCGTTTACTATTGCACCTGCTGGTAATATTTGCCCGTTATTCTTCAACTGTAGAATTTCATCTTTGGTAAGATACCCGGTGACTTCGAATTTGAAACAGGGCGCAAAAACAATCTTCTTTATCTGTTCCTTGTCGATCTCCTGATTCTTGGTTAGCTTGAAGTTCTCGAAGAGGTGAATTACCCCAGGCTTGATGCGGGTAAGCACGAAGTAGTCGTACTGGATTCGGTTTTTATGCCCATTCCCGTAGCTGGCATCAGCATTCCAATATTCGGTGTCGAGCAGCAGCAGGTTGGAGTAGTAGGGAACTGCTTTTACCAACAGTCGCTTGTTGTGATTTACGAGTAGCTCAAAGTTCTCGTACTTGTCGGTTTCCCATTCCTTCATCTTTTTAGGGTAACGTACAGATACCCCATTCATGTCGAGGTATTTCTTCATTCCGATTTCGCACAGTTTACCCCTGAAGGCTTTCGCAAAATCGGCTACGTTTTGCTGCTTGTGCGATCCCCAAAATAGCGATGTCAAGTTTTTCTTTTTACCAACCGTATGCGAAAAGGCGAATTCAAATGCTTCCTCTAATGCGCTTGTTAGAATAAAGTCGCTTTTAAAATCTTTTCCCTGTGTGGTGAGGTAAGATACTTCAATGTTTTCTAGTTCTTCTGTCATATTAGCTGGTATTGGTACTGCTCTAAATGTAGCATAAACAATTCAGGAATCCGATTTTTTATCGCATTATTTTAATGGTTTTCCTGCGAAATCTTTTCGAGGGGAAAATGTGCTTAAGCGCTACAATAGGGGACACAATTGGCTATCTTTGTTAGAATCCAAAAATATGGTACTATGCTTTCATCTCTTTTGGTAAAGAATTACAGATGCCTTAAATACTTGAAGGTCGACCAGTTTTCGCACGTTAACCTTATTACGGGCGAGAACAACACGGGGAAATCGACGCTGCTCGAAGCCATTTCGCTCTTTATTAGCCAGGGCGAGGTGGGGTGGATTTTTAAGCTGCTCTCGGAGCGAGGCGAGTACTACCGGTCAGAATCCGACAGCGATAGTACGAACTTCAACCTGAAGTCGCTATCGTCGCTGTTCTACGACCGGCAGGTTTTGGTTGACGACGAGGGTAGCAGCATCACCATAACCACCAACGGAAGCGAGAATGAGGCGAGCAGCCTTACCCTTCGAATTGTTGAGATGGGGAGCCAGCATGCGCTCGGGCTCGAGGTGGTTAACGCTTCGCAGAAGGTGGTTATGCCGCTGTTTATCGATCATCCTTCGCGCTTCTACTGCAACATAGAGTCGCTGTTCCCTTTTCAGCTGGTAAGGACTAGCACCAACTATAAGCTTAACGAGCAGCTTTGGGATAAGATCATCCTTACGGAGAAGGAGGACTTCACCATAGAGGCGCTTAAAATTGTCGATCCGAACATCGAGCGGTTGGCGTTTATCCAGATTGATGCCTCGGGGTACCGTAAGCCCGTCGTTAAGCTTAAGGGTAGAGATACCGTTATCCCGCTTTCGGGGATGGGTGACGGCATTAACCGGGTGCTATCCATCATCCTTGCCTTGGTAAACTGCTCCAACGGCATTCTGCTTATCGATGAGTTTGAGAATGGGCTTCACCACCACGTTCAGCATAAGCTGTGGGAGGTTATATTTAGCATGGCCAGCAAGCTGGGCATTCAGGTGTTTGCCACCACGCATAGCAACGACTGCATCTACACGTTCGAGCAGCTGCTCAACGACGATGTGCACATCAACGACGGGAAGCTCATCCGCCTCGATAATAGGGATGGAAAGATTGTTCAGGTAGAGTTTGACCCCGAGGAGATGCGCATTGCCACCGAGCAGCGCATTAACCTCCGATAAATTGAGGCTGTAGGTATGGATATAAGGGCAAAGGCAAGCAGAAAGCTGCTCGTTGAGGGAAGCGACGACCAGCACGTTATCTTGGCGTTGTGCAGCCGGCACAAGCTGCCGGTTACGTTTGATGTGGTAGACAACCGTGGCGTAACCAACCTCCTTAAAAGCATAAGCGTTTGGCTAAAGACCTCGTCGTTGGAAACGCTGGGGATGATCCTTGATGCCGACGAGCAGGTGGAGAAGCGCTGGCACGAGGTGAAGGGGCGCTTGGAGCAGGCGGGGTATCACCTCCCCGACCATTCGGTGAGGGGCGGCACCATCCTGCGCCAGCCGGGGCTGCCGGTGGTTGGCATTTGGCTGATGCCCGACAATATCTCCAGCGGCATGCTCGAGGATTTTCTAAAGTACCTGATTCCCGAAGGCGACCTGCTGCTGCCCGAGGCCGAGCGCACCCTCGACCGGCTGGAGCTGGAGCGCATCAACGGCTACAAGCACGTGCATCGGGCAAAATCGCTGCTGCACACCTGGCTGGCGTGGCAGGACAGCCCCGGCATGCCCATCGGCGTTGCCATTACGCACAGCTACCTCGATACCAACTCCGACCTCGGCTACGAGTTTGTGGAGTGGCTGCGGGAGTTGTTTGGATAGGATGAATACGAAAATACCCCTGACAGGGTTTTAAACCCTGTCAGGGGTAGGTGCAAATAAAAGAGAGGTTCTATTTTAGAACCTCTCTTTGCTTATGTTGCAGCTTCTTTTTTAGTAGCGGTAGTGCTCGGGCTTGTAGGGGCCTTCCACCTTAACGCCGATGTAGTCGGCCTGCTTTGCCGAGAGCGTGGTGAGCTTTACGCCCAGCTGCTCGAGGTGTAGGCGGGCAACCTCCTCGTCGAGATGCTTAGGCAGGCGGTAAACGTCGACCTTAAGGTCCTTCTCCCAAAGCTCGATTTGCGCAAGGGTTTGGTTGGTGAACGAGTTGCTCATCACGAACGATGGGTGGCCGGTGGCGCAGCCAAGGTTTACCAAACGGCCTTCGGCCAGCAGGAAGATGGCGTGGCCATCGGGGTAAACGTACTTGTCGACCTGTGGCTTGATGTTGATCATCTTGATGCCGGTCCACTTGTTGAGGCGGTCTACCTGAATTTCGTTGTCGAAGTGGCCGATGTTGCACACGATGGTCTGGTCCTTCATGCCGGCCATGTGCTCGGCGGTGATGATGTCGCAGTTGCCCGTGGTGGTGACGAAGATGTTGCCCTCGGGTAGGGTCTCCTCGATGGTCTTCACCTCGAAGCCTTCCATGGCAGCCTGTAGGGCGCAGATGGGGTCGATCTCGGTAACGATTACGCGGGCCCCGTAGGCGCGCATCGAGCGGGCGCAGCCCTTACCCACGTCGCCGTATCCGCAGACAACAACCACCTTGCCGGCGATCATCACGTCGGTGGCGCGCTTGATGCCGTCGGCGAGCGACTCGCGGCAGCCGTACAGGTTGTCGAACTTGCTCTTGGTAACCGAGTCGTTGACGTTGATGGCGGGGATCAGCAGCTCGCCGCGCTCCATCATCTGGTACAGGCGGTGAACGCCGGTGGTGGTCTCCTCCGAAACGCCCTTCCACTCGGCCACGGTGCGGTGCCACTTGCCGTGGTCATCCTTTAGGATCTGCTTAAGCGCATCGAGGATCACGCTCTCCTCGTGGCTGCCGGGGGTGTAGTCGAGCACCTTGGCGTCGTTCTCGGCGGCGTATCCCTTGTGGATAAGCAGCGTTGCATCGCCGCCATCGTCTACGATGAGGTTGGGGCCCTTGCCGCTGGGGAACGATAGCGCCTGGGCGGTGCACCACCAGTACTCCTCGAGGCTCTCGCCCTTCCAGGCGAATACGGGTACGCCGGCAGCGGCAATGGCGGCAGCGGCATGGTCTTGGGTGGAGAAGATGTTGCAGCTGCACCAGCGTACATCGGCGCCTAGGTCTACCAGGGTTTCGATGAGTACGGCGGTTTGGATGGTCATGTGCAGCGATCCCATCACGCGGGCACCCTTCAGGGGCTTCTTACCTTCGTATTTTTTGCGGATGGCCATCAGTCCGGGCATCTCCTTTTCGGCAATCTCAATCTCTTTTCTACCCCAGTCGGCTAGCGATAGGTCGGCCACCTTGTTGGGGAGCTTTTCGTCAATTGTATATGAAAACATGCGGGTAAATTTTTGCGCTAAGGTAGCGATTTATGGTTAATTGGGTGCTGCGTTGTTTGATGTTACGTTAACGTCTGCTCGATCTTAGGTACGGCCATTGGGCTATGCGGGGTTCGGCCTCTCCGGGCTGTCGGCGGGGTAGAACCATTAGGGCCTGTTGCGCTTCCCGATTTCATCGGCGGGTGCAAGGGCAGGGCGACTTCCGTGCTTAGCTTGGCCGCGATGACAAGAGCCCATAGCCATGCGAGGAAGCCTCTTCCGAACGTTGGGAAATGATTTCCTGAAGCGGGGAAGCCTCTTCCGAATGTTGGGAAATGGTTTCCTGAAGCGGAGAAGTCGCTTCCGAACGTCAGAAGATGATTTTCTGAAGCGGGGAATCGCTTTAGGGGAAAATAAAAGAGGCATCCTGAAAAGGATGCCTCTTTTATTGGTGGTCACAGCGGCTAGAGCAGCGCGTTGAGCTTCTCAACCAGCTTAGCCTTTGGAACGGCGCCCACCTGCTTGTCCTTCACCTCGCCGTTTACGATGAACAGCACGGTGGGGATGTTGCGGATGCCGTACTTGGTGGCAATGGCGTTGCAGTCGTCAACGTTTACCTTGCCGATAACGGCCTTGCCGTCGAACTCGCCGTGCATCTCCTCGATGATGGGGGTGAGCATGCGGCATGGCCCGCACCATTCTGCCCAAAAGTCTAGTACTACAGGCTTGTCGGCCTTAGCTACCAATTCCTCGAAGTTCCCTTCGTTAATTTCTAGTGCCATATGGAGTTGTTTTAATTGTTTTCGTCCGTGATGCAAAAGTATCAAATTGCGGTAAACGATGCTTCGTAAGCGCCGAAATATTGCGTCTATATAGCGCGGCTAGTCTACCAGCCTAAAGTTGATGCTGTTGTGCTGCAGGTAGTCGATAAACTCGTGGCTAAGCCCCACCCGGAAGGTGCGCGAGTGCATTTCCACCGAAAGTTTGTCGGCGGGGTCAACCAGCTTCACCTTAAGGGCGATGTTGCCCTTGCTGCTCTCCACGTAGTTCTTGATCTCGGCGGCCAGCTCGTCGGTGATGCTGAAGATGGGCAGGGTGAGCTGGATGCCCTTCACCATCTCGTCCTTGACGTTGGGCAGCTGGCGGATGAGCTTGATCTTGGCCTCCATCTCGCCGGGGCGGAAGGGGTGCTCGTGCACCGAGCCGCGGATCAGCAGCGAGTAGCCCTCGTAGAAGAAGCTGCGGAACTGCTCGTAGTCCTTTCCGAAGAGGGTAAACTGGTGGCTGTCGGCGTAGTCCTCCACGGTAATCGAGCCGTAGGGCTTGCCGGTCTTGGTCATCAGGTTGCGCGCCGAGGTTATCATGCCGGCCACCGAGAAGTCGCGCCCCGCCATCGCGGGCAGGTCGTTGAGGTCGGTGAGCGTGCAGTTGGTAAAGTTGTCGATCTCCACCCGGTACTCGTCTAGCGGATGCGACGAGAGGTAGATGCCCACCACCTCGCGCTCCTTGTTCAGCGTCTCGAGTTTGTTCCACTCGGGGGCGTTGGCCGGCGGCTCGGGCTTCTGCACGATCTCTGCCGACGCGATGGCGCCGAAAAGGCTATTGCTGGCGCTGTTCCGCTCGTTCTGCACCAGGTTGCCGTAGCGGATCAGGCTTTCTATAAAGGTCACGTTCTTGGTGTCGGGGGCAAAGTAGGCCGAACGGGGTAGGGTGCTCAGGCTGTCGAATCCGCCGGCAAGGATGAGCGTCTCCAGGTTCTTGCGGTTGGCCGAGCTGAGGCTTACCCGCTCCACTACATCGTAGATATCCTTGAAGGGACCCCCCTTCTTACGGGTTTCTATGATGGCGTTAACGGCTCCTTCGCCGAGCCCCTTTACGGCGCCCAGCCCAAAGCGAACCGCACCCTTCGAGTTCACCGAAAACTTGTAGTTACTTTCGTTGATGTCGGGGCCCAGCACCGAAATACCCATGCGCTTGCACTCGTCCATGAAGGTGGTAATCTTCTTGATGTCCGAGAGGTTGCGGCTCAGCACCGCCGCCATAAACTCCGAGGGGTAGTGCGCCTTCAGGTAGGCGGTTTGGTACGACACGTAGGCGTAGCAGGTGGAGTGCGACTTGTTGAAGGCGTACTGCGCAAAGGCCTCCCAGTCGGTCCACACCTTCTCCAGGATCTTGGCGTCGTGGCCCCGCTCGGTAGCCCCCTTGATGAAGTCGGCCTTCAGCTTGGCCATCATGTCAATCATCTTTTTACCCATCGCCTTACGCAGCGTATCGGCCTGGCCCTTGGTAAAGCCGGCCAGCTTCTGCGACAGCAGCATCACCTGCTCCTGGTATACGGTAATCCCGTAGGTATCCTTCAGGTACTCCTCCATCTCGGCGATGTCGTACTCAATCTTCTTGCGGCCGTGCTTACGGTCGATGAAGTCGGGGATGTACTCCAGAGGGCCTGGGCGGTAGAGGGCGTTCATCGCAATGAGGTCCTCGATGCGGTTGGGCTTCAGGGCGCGCAGGTACTTCTTCATGCCCGGCGACTCGAACTGGAACAGCGCGGTGGTGTCGCCGCGCGAGTACAGCTCGTAGGTGGCCGCATCGTCGAGCGGGATGGTGTCGATGTCGAGGTCGATCCCCTTGCTGCCAAGGATGTACTCCTGCGCATCCTTTATGATGGATAGCGTTTTAAGGCCAAGGAAGTCCATCTTGAGCAGGCCGATATCCTCCACGTGCTTGCCGTCGTACTGGGTCACCAGCAGCTCGGCATCCTTGTGCGTGCTCACCGGGATGTAGTTCTCCAGATCATCTTTGGCAATGATGATGCCGCAGGCGTGGATGCCGGTTTGGCGAACAGCCCCCTCGAGGGTTTCGGCAAAGCCCAGCGTCTTTGCGATTAGCGGGTTGGGCGATGTCCGCTCCTGGTTCAGCTCCGGCACCTCCTGGAAGGCCTTTGCCAGCGTGGTGCCCGGTTTTTCGGGAACCATCTTGGCCAGGCGGTCGGCCTCGGGCAGCGGCAGCTTCTGCACGCGGGCCACATCCTTGATGGCCATCTTGGCCGCCATTGTCCCAAAGGTGATGATGTGCGCAACGCGCTTCTCACCGTATTTTTTCGATACCCACTTGAGCACCTCTGCGCGCCCCTCCTCGTCGAAGTCGATATCGATATCGGGCATCGATATACGGTCGGGGTTAAGGAAACGCTCAAACAGCAGATCGTACTTTACGGGGTCGATATTGGTAATCTTTAGGCAGTAGGCAACGGCCGATCCGGCCGCCGATCCACGGCCTGGGCCAACCGATACGCCCATGTCGCGGGCTGCCCGTATAAAGTCCCACACGATGAGGAAGTAGGAGGGGAATCCCATGTTTTCGATAACGCCAAGCTCAAAGTCGACGCGCTCCTTTGTTTCGCCCGAAAAGCCGTCGCCCCAGCGCTCCTTGGCACCCTCGTAGGTAACGTGGCGCAGGTAGTGCATCTCGCCGTCGAACCCCTCGGGGATGGGGAAGATGGGCATGATGGGCTTTTTGTTGAGCTCGTAGCTCTCTATCTTTTCGTCGATTTCCTGGGTGGTGGCAATTGCCTCGGGGTACTCTGCAAAGAGGCGCTCCATCTCTTCGGGGCTCTTCAGAAACTCCTGCTTGGTGTAGCGCATACGGGTAGGGTCGTCAATATCCTTGCCCGTGTTTAGGCAGATGAGCAGGTCGTGCGCGTCGGCATCCTCAGCGTTGATAAAGTGCACGTCGTTGGAGGCAATGTACTTTATGCCGGTCTCCTGCGATATCTTCTTTATGATCTCGTTAACCTTCTTCTGGTTTTCGAATATTTCGGAGTCGATCTTATGATCACCCGATTGGTGCAGCTGCAGCTCCATGTAGTAGTCGTCGCCAAAGATGTTCTGGAACCATTTGGCCACCTTTAGTGCCGCCTCGTATCCCTCGTGCATTACAGCTTGGGGAAGCTCACCGCCAAGGCAGGCCGAGCAGGCTACAATTCCTTCGTGGTAGCGCTCCAGCAGGTCTTTGTCAATACGGGGCTTGTAGTAGTATCCCTCTATCCACGAGTAGGAGACAATCTTCATCAGGTTTTGGTATCCCTCGTAGTTCTTGGCAAGCAGGATGAGGTGGTCGCCGCTACGGTCGTCCTTGTCGCTCTTGTCGAAGCGGCTGTTCCTGGCCACGTAGGCCTCCACGCCAAGAATGGGTTTTATGCCCAACTCCTTCGCCTTTTTGTGGAAGAGTTTCACCCCAAACATGTTTCCATGGTCGGTGATGGCAATAGACTTCATCCCCTTTTTTGTGGCAGTTTTCAGTATGCCGGCAATGCTTGCCGCCCCATCGAGGATGGAGTATTGGGTATGCACGTGTAGGTGCGTAAATTCGGCCATATATGCTTGATTGATTGAGGTTGTTCTACAGCAACCTTTGGGCAATAAAGTTAGCGATATTTTTTTGTTGCCCGTGGGTCCATGTTGCCATTGGCGGTTGATTATTTCGAACCAATTCTATTCCGCTGATTGCTAGGTGTGCGGATTGTTCCTTACTTTGTTATTCATTTTTAATAAGCCGACGCTGCAGCTCCCTGCGGATTTAACTCTACATCTTGGAGAATCGAGCCCTTCTTGCATGACAGTCCAATCTTAAGCAGCAAGGGGGGAGGTTGAGAGTTTGGAGATACGAACCATTACCGCTGGTAGGGGCGATTTAATCCGTTAAACATTACTTAAAAAGAAAGGGCTGATAATCGGAATTTTATAGGAAAGTCGTATCTTAGCGCCGCAAATAACGTAGGTTGTTTAACTTTAAAATTTTAGAAAATGCCTGTAAAAATTCGTTTGGCACGTCATGGTAAGAAAGATTACGCTTTCTATCACATTGTCGTTGCAGATAGCAGGGCGCCACGTGATGGTAGATTTATCGAAAGGATTGGTTCTTACAATCCCAACACTAATCCTGCTACAATCGAGATCAAGTTCGAAAAAGCACTTGACTGGATGTTTAAAGGCGCCCAACCTACCGACACTGTAAGGTCAATTCTTTCAAAGAAAGGCGTTCTTATGAAAAAGCACCTTCTTGAAGGTGTTAAGAAAGGCGCTTTTACTGCTGAAGTTGCAGAGGAAAAGTTCAATGCTTGGTCTGCAGATAAGTCTAACAAGACTACTGCTGAGCTTAATCAGCTAACTCAGGCAAAGAACGACGCAAAGCGCGCACGTCTTGCTGAAGAGGCCAAGCAAAAGGAAGCAAAGGCTGCTAAGCTTGCCGAAAAGCTTGCTGCTGCCGCTGCTGCTGCTGCTCCTGCTCCTGAGGCTGCTGCCGAAGAAACCACCGAAGAGGCTGCTGAATCTACTGAAGCTTAATCTTTGGATCTTATGCATTCAGGAAAGAGTTGCGTTGCCGAAGTTATTAAGACCTTTGGTGTAAACGGAGAATTAGTACTTAAGCTTTATAGTAGCTTTCCTGAAGAGATTGACTTAGAGGAACCGGTTTTCATCGATATCGATGGAATCGCGGTTCCTTTCTATTTTAAATCATTCCGCTTCAACGGAAAAAGTAAGGCGGTAGTTGTATTCGACGACTTTGAGTCGGAGTTGCTCGCCGAAGAATTAGTAGAAAAGAAGGTCTTGTGCGACGATGAACTTTTAGAGGTTGACGATGACGAGCCTTCGCCCTCCGACTTTATTGGTTACAAGGTGCTAACCCACTGCGATACGCCGCAGATGATTGGTACGGTTGAGGATTACTACGACTACCCGAATAACCCCCTATTCCAAGTTCTTACCGCCGACGATCAGGAGATTCTCCTCCCTGTCAACGAAGATTTTATTGTCGCTATCGACGATGAGCAGGAATCGCTTTACGTCGAATTCCCCGAAGGTTTTCTCGATATTTTTGAAGAGTAGGATGTAACTTTTTGGAAGGGTTGTCGTCATAGAAGGAAAACTACAACCATGACAAAAAAATTACTATTTTCTTTAGGACTACTGCTTGTGTCCTGTGTATTCGCCTATGCTCAGAAGGGGCGCGTGTATGTTGCTGACAATTTCGACGGCATTAAGTTTGCGCTACCGGTAGAACTCAACATCTCTATTGGGAGCAAGTTTGAGGTAAAAGCGGTTGGTGCCGCAGAGGATATCGATTGGATAGTTGTCGAGAAAAACGGAAGCTCGTTGAATATTAAGTCGAAGTCAAAGCATGGGCATCATCGTTTTGATCGAGGAACAAAAGTCTATGTAACGCTTCCTCGCTTAGAGGAGTTATCACTGGCAGGTTCGGGAGATATTTACGTTAAGGGTGATGTTAAAGGGGGCGCATTACAAGTTAATGTGGCCGGCTCGGGAGATATTGCAGTAGAAAAAGTTTCGGTGGATATCTTTGGTGTAAACGTGTCGGGTTCGGGGAATGTAAAAATTACCGATCGCTCCTCAGCCAACAGAGCAGAGTATAAGATTGCTGGTTCTGGATCAGTTTCATCTCGTAATGTTATGGCTAAAAGTGTTGTGGTTAATGTTGCAGGTAGTGGCGATATTAACGCCTATGCCTCCGAGAATCTATCTGTTAAAATTGCAGGTAGTGGTAATGTAGAGTGTTTTGGAAATCCAAAGAATGTGGAAAAGGTTAAGTTCGGTTCCGGAAGTATTTCCATCAAATAAGTTTTCCTATCATCGGTTAATAAAAAAGGCGAGCAACGTTTGCTCGCCTTCTTTATTAGTTGACATGCTCGAATATTTTACTTTTTAGATCTTTCATTTGCTCAATTTCTTCGATTTTCTTGGGCTTAGCAATGCTTTTATTCTTTGATGCAGCTCTTCGGCTAAGATTCCATAGTAAGCCAATCAACGAAAAAACTACAGCGCATAATGCAAGAATATGGTAGTTTATATTAAGAGGTTGAAGGGCAAAGCATATTCCAATAATAGCCGCATTTACACTAATGAGTATTGAAGTTGACGCCTTGTGTGAGAAGCCTAAGCGTAGCATTAGATGGTGTATGTGTCGCTTGTCGGGATGAAATGGTGACTGTCCATTTGCTATTCTTATTGAGAATACTCTGAGTGTGTCGAAAACAGGAAGTGCCAGGACGGAAATGGCTAAAGCAGGTGCAAAGTTGATGCTAAACGGACCACTGCTAGCTGCATTGATGTTGATAAACTTTAGTGTGGCAGTGGTAATGAATAGCCCGAGCACTAGGGATCCTGTATCACCCATAAATATCTTATTGGCATTGCCAAAAACATTGTAAAGTAGGAAGGCAAATAAGGCTCCTGCCATTGCAAAGCAGAGCATTGCCCATGCAAAATGGCCTAGGATATAGAAATCTACGCCAAAGAATGTGGAGGCCAAGATTCCAAATCCAGAAGCTAGCCCATCAATACCATCAATTAGGTTTACAGCATTTATTAGTGCTATGAAGATAAACATGCTTGACAGAATGCTTGGCCAGTAGGGTATGTCGTAAATGCCAAGTATTCCTTCGAAGGAGGTTATCCTTACATCTCCCAGAAAAGTAATCATAAATGCTACTAGAATTTGCCCCACAAGTTTCTTTTTGGGTGATAGAACTAGTATGTCATCCTTTATCCCTAAAAAGAACAGAACTAGCATGCCAAGCAGTAGTGAGTTAAACTCAGGAACAAAATAGTAGGAGGCAAGAAGCAGCGATGCTACCGAAAATCCAATAAAAATGCCCACACCACCTAGCGTAGGAACCGCTTTTTTGTGCGATGTACGGTTGTTGGGTTCGTCCACGAGGTTCTTGAGGTGTGCAATGCGGATAACCACCGGAATGATCTTGTAGCTCGTGTAGAATGCGATAATAAAGCTGATGAATGGAATTAGATTTTTCATAGATAGTTAGTCGTTAATGATCTTAACACTTCCGTTTAAGCCTAATTCAATGACCGAAGGCATTTTTGCTGTGAATATGGCTTGCTTAGTTGCTGCAGCAGTATGGTCTGCGATTGCAAGTATTGGTTGTGGAATGTATTCAGCGCTAGTTGGTATCTTGTCTAGGTTGTCAGTTGCTGGAATTGATAGGAGAGGCCTGTTGATTCTTTCCAATATTTTATCAATGAGTCCCACCGATACAATTCTAAAGGGGGCCTTGTCCTTATCGATTAGGATACTTTGGGATATTCCAGATACGGTTGGAAGAATAAGGGTTAATGGCGATGTCGCAACGCCTAGAAGCTCTTCTGCTACCTCTGGCAATTCGCGAGTATATCTGGACAGTTGGTTAATATGGTTTACAAGAAGAGAAAATTGGGACTTGCTCGCTGTGCTAAAGCATGAAAACAACTTACTTACTGGTGTTTCATTTGTTCCATCGCATACAATTTCATATCCAATTTCGGTAGGAATGATACAGATGCCTCCTTTTTTTAATACTTCCGTAACTATTTGAATGTCTTTCAATTCCTGATCTTGCATAAAAAGGTTGCTTTTGAAAATGAATTATGATAACCTTAATTTGTAGAGCAACAAATATATGGATTTCATTGGTAAGATTAGGCTGTAATGCTGATTTTGTTTATGTAAAATTGGCGAGATTAGGTTTCCTTCAAAGAGTCATTGATAGAGTGTGTTGTTTTTATTTTTTTTCGAGGATAAATATAAAAAGAGGATGCTTATCTAAGGCGTCCTCTTTCTATGTTATTGCTAAGCTAAACGTAGCTTATACTGCCACATTAAAGTCTCTTAGTGCATCGTTTAGTGATGTTTTGAGATCAGTAGAGGCTTTGCGAGTACCAATGATTAGCGCACACGGAACATGGTATTCTCCTGCATGAAATTTCTTAGGATAAGTTCCTGGAATCACTACCGAGCGAGGCGGTACATATCCTTTGTACTCTACAGGTTCTTCTCCCGAAACGTCTATGATTTTTGTTGATCCCGTAATAACGACGTTAGCACCAAGTACAGCTTCTTTCCCAATATGGGCTCCTTCGACTACAATGCATCGTGAGCCGATAAAGCAGCCATCTTCTACAATTACAGGTGCTGCTTGAACAGGTTCTAAAACCCCGCCAAGACCAACGCCACCGCTAAGGTGAACATGCTTTCCAACCTGTGCACAAGACCCCACTGTAGCCCAAGTATCAACCATTGTACCTTCATCGACATAAGCACCAATGTTTACGTATGAAGGCATCATTATAACACCTTTTGCAAGGTACGAGCCATGGCGGGCTATACCATGAGGTACAACACGTACCCCCAGCTGTTCAAAATTCTTTTTTAGTGGAATTTTATCGTAAAACTCAAATGGGCCAACTTCGATGGTCTCCATTTGGGCAATAGGAAAATACATTAGAACGGCTTTCTTTACCCACTGGTTAACAATCCATTTGTCGCCTTCTGGTTGGGCAACCCGAATCGTACCCTTGTCGAGATGTTCAACCACATCAGTAATTGCTTTTCTAGTACTTTCTTCGCGGAGGAGTTCTCTATTCTCCCACGCTTTTTCTACAATTTGTTGTAGGTCTTCAAGAGTCATGGTGGTAAAGTTATTTGGTTTTATGCTTTTTTCGGAGTGTAAGATACCGAATTTGGGCGAGGTGAGAAATTCAAAAAAGAGTTAGCTATTCCGAATAATCGCCTGTTTCGTTATCCATTCCTATGTAGAAATCCGCAATTACCGGATAGTGATCCGAGTACTTTATCCGTGGAGATGAGTACTTGTAGGGCACAATTCGTTTATCCGAGAAAATAAAATCGATGCGCATGGTCGGAAGTAATCCTTTATATGTAGCAGCAAAACCATGCCCAACTTCAGTAAAGGTATCGTTCATCTTACCTTTTATGGAGTTGTACGTGTAAGAGTTGGGGAGGTCGTTGAGGTCGCCACAATAAATAATAGGATGCGTTGTACGCTCAATTATGTGTTTGATGGTGTCTACCTGGTATGCTCGCTTGATATATGCACGGCGAAACTTTCGCGCTATCGATTTGACGTTGCTTATGCTTAAAGCGTTTTTGGCAATTCTTGCTCCCTGGTTATGAGGTTTATCTGTCTCTTTTAGCTTTATCGATTCGAGATGGCTGCAGAATACTCGTATAGTATCTTTACCTACTCGAAGATCTGTGTAGATGGTCGAGTTGTAGGTGTCCTCGCCGAAGTTTACCTTTTTCTTCTTTACTATCGGGTACTTGCTAAAGATGGCAACCCCAAATTTCGCATCACGCTTATTCTTTTCGATGGTGTAGCTGATGTAGCTGTAGGGGTAGTCGCTTAGTTGTTTCTTTACATTGGCTTCCGAAAGTCTCTTAGGCATGGTAAAGAACTCCTGGAAACAAATGATGTCGGCTTCTTTGCGATTAATGAAATCGAACATCTCGTTGCTGGTTGCCTCCTCGGAGTCGTACAATCGAAATAGATGCACGTTGTAGGTCATCACCCGTATCTTTTTTACCTCATTGGGAGGCGTGACCTTTTCGTTGAATGCAAGATATTTTGGGATGTGCCATACGCTAAAAAAGAGGGCTAGTATTGATATCGCAGCTTCTTTTTTCCAAAAGAGGATCCAAAGAAGCATAAATCCAATATTAATAACGAGCAACAGGGAAAACGACATACCCAGTAGCGCAATGGGCCAAAACGTTGCGGGGCTAATGTAGCCTGCAATGCTGGAAAAGATTAGCGCTATTGCGGCAGCGAAGTTGACAATAAGGAGCAGTATGGCGATAACCTTTCTCAACTATTCAGATCGTTTTTGTACTTAAAGAGTTTCTGCTTTTCGGCTTCCGTTAGGCTGTCTAGCCCTTTTTGCGATATCTTGTCGAGTAGTTCGTCGAGTTCCTTGTTGTTTTGCCTTTTGTGGGGCTGCATCTGTGGATTCTTGTAGGCTACTTTTAGGGTTTTTCTTTTGAAGGATATTTTCTTTATGCTGTTAAGTAAGCTCTCAAGCCATCCAAGGATGTTTTTTCCATTTTTGCGATAGGTGTATCCCCATAATGCTCCTACAAAAGCACCGCCAAGGTGGGCTATATGCCCTCCTGCATTGCCAAATGGGATCTGTATAAGGTCAATTATCAGGTAGGCAAAGGCAAGATATTTGAGTCTTACGTCTCCAATGAACATCAGCCAAATCTTGTGATTTGGGGAAAACGATGCAGATCCAAATGTTATTGCCATAATGGCTGCCGATGCTCCAAGGAGTATCGAAGTACCTTCATCGTAGAATACGGGAAGGCTGTTGTAGGCGAATAGAAAGAAGAGTCCACCTGATATGCCTCCTGCAATGTACATTGTTGTTAGCTTCAGGTTTCCAAAGAAATCGACAAATATTACCCCAAACCAATATAGCACAAGCAGGTTGAATAGCGCATGCAAGAAATCGAGATGGTAAAACATGTAGGTGATAATCGTCCACGGATGTTTTACAGCCGTTGTAGGATCGGACGATAGTGCCAACATCTTATCGAAAAATAGCGGCGTATGGTCGGTGGCTAAGTAGAAAATGGCGTTGTAGACACCAACAAATATAAACACCGCGATGTTGATGTATATCAAACCTGCAAGGGCGCCATCTTTGGTAAGCGATAGTCTAAGTCGATTGTAGTGCATCAGTACATCAAATTATGTTTCTTCCAGTAGCGAATTATTAGGAAACCAACGAGCATACCTCCCAAGTGGGCAAAGTGGGCAATGCCTGGTTGCTTTCCGCTAAATCCAAAGAAAAGCTCAATGCCGGCAAAAATCATTACCATATACTTGGCCTTAATTGGAATTGGAGGAATAAGGAGAAGAAGCATCATGTTGGGGAAGAGCATCCCGAAGGCAAGAAGCACACCGTATACCGAGCCAGATGCCCCAATGGTTATGCCATTCTCGCGAGCTTCCATGATGTCGTAAACTGCTTTTTTTGCTCCGTCGATGTAGGTGGTATCTTTTGGATGGCTATACCAGCCGTCGAGGAAGCCCGAGATTTCGCCTTTGGCTCCTGGGGCATACGATTTCACAAAGTCGAAGAACGTGTCGGGTGTCATGTTCGCAATGACCTGTTCGGCGCTGCTACGCATCCATTCTGTTTCGGCAATGGTAACAACGGAGTTCAGAAGCGATGCTCCAATACCAGTCATGAGGTAGTAGAGCAGAAACTTTTTGCCACCCCAAACCTGTTCCAGAATGCGACCAAACATCCACAGCGAAAACATATTGAAAAATAGGTGCGTGATATCGCCGTGAAGGAAAATGTTGGTTAGGGGTTGCCAGATGCGGAATGAGCTGGAGTAGAACGAATGTAATCCGAACGTGTCTATGATATCGATGTTCATGTTACCCAAAAACCAGGTAAGCAGGAGCATTAGCGCATTAATAATTATCAGATTGAGTACTACTGGTGGAGTGTTTCCAATTCGATTCTGTTGAAACATTTCTTTCTTTTTTTACTTAAAACGATTCTCTAGTTCATCGAGTCCAAGGATGAAAAGCGTAGGCTTTCCTGATGGACTCACGTTGGGCGAGGTGCATGCAAATAGCTTATCGAACATGTCCTGCATCTCCAACGCATTCAGCTGCTGTCCGAGTTTAATGGCCGATGCTATGGCCATTGCACGGGCAATTTTGGATCTTATGGTGTCCTGCAGTTCGGCTTCACCATCGTTTAATTCTTGAATCAGGCTTTCGAGAACTTCCTTGAAGTTTTGGTTAGAAAGCGATGCTGGGCTGCCGTGTATTGCTGCTGTGTGCTCTCCGCTTGGTCGGATATCCCAACCGATGCAATGCAGTTCGTCGGATATGCCGAGTAGCAGCGCGTAATCGGACGGGTTTAGCTCCACGAGTTGGGGGAAAAGTTCCTGCTGTACAATTCCCGAATGATGCTCAAGTGCCGAAAGGTAGTATTCGAAGAGAATACGCTGATGGGCCTTCGACTGGTCGATTATCATAACGCCCGACTTTACGGGGGTGAGAATGTACCGTCCCTTTATCTGGAAAAATACCTGTTCGGTGCTGCCAATGTCCATTGTTTGCTGCTCGTGCTTAGGCTCATCATCTAAAAACGACGGAGACCTAAACGTTTCAAATGGATGGTTCTCGGTTGTGGGAAAACCTTCGTATAGCTTCTGCCATCCTTTTGGTGCTGACTCCTTTTTGAACGATCCCCCGCTTGGGCTGGTGAAGCTGCGGCTGCCTTCCTCGAATGGGTTAAATGACGGGTTGACGTCTATTTCAGGCATGCTCACCGGATCATTCTTCGAGAAGACAGGGATATCGATTACTCCGTAGGTGTCGAAATCTATGGATGGCGAAACGGAAAATTTGCCGATCGATTCGCGAACGGAGGCATTGATGATTTGCCAGATGGCGCTCTCGTCCTCGAACTTGATTTCTGTTTTGGTAGGGTGGATGTTGATGTCGATGGCAGCTGGATCCACCGTAAGGTATATGAAGAACGAGGGGTAGCTGTCGTTGGGCGTCAGCTGCTCGTATCCCTTAAAGACGGCCTTCTGGAGGTAGGCGCTCTTGAAGTAGCGCCCGTTTACAAAGAAGAACTGCTCGCCTAGCGACTTCTTGGCATGCTCCGGTTTTCCGATATACCCCGAGACTTTTACAATTGATGTTTCGGTGTTGAGATCAATCAGGTTGTTGGTTATCGACTTGCCCATCAGCCCAACGATTCGCTGCTTTAGGTTGGCTGCGGGTAGGTTGTATACCTCGGTTCCGTTGTTGATTAGCGTGAACGAAACGTCGGGGTGGCAGAGCGTAACGCGCTGGAACTCGTTGATGATGTGGCGCAGCTCCACGCTGTTCGACTTTAGGAATTTACGGCGTGCTGGAACGTTGAAGAAAATGTTCTTTACCGAGAATACGGATCCGACAGGACAGCTGATCGACTCTTGGCTGATGAACTCCGACCCCGAGATGACTATATGCGTTCCAAGCTCAGCCTCCTCCTTTCGGGTCTTAAGGTCTACTTCGGCAATAGACGCAATGGAGGCAAGGGCTTCACCCCTGAAACCGAAGGTGCTGATGCCAAAAATGTCGTGAACCGAACGGATTTTTGAGGTTGCATGCCGCTCGAAGGCTAGGCGTGCATCAGTTTCGCTCATACCCGATCCGTTGTCGATGATCTGAATGAGCGTTTTCCCAGCATCCTTAACTATTATCGTAATGGCGCTGCTTCCGGCATCAACGGCATTTTCCACCAACTCCTTAATTGCCGATGCGGGTCGTTGAACTACCTCGCCTGCGGCTATTTGGTTGGCTACGGAATCGGGTAGCAGCTCTATGATATCAGGCATTCTTTAGCAGTTGTTTAAAGGAATCGTTGGATAAAATAGAGTATTAGAAAGATTATTGCCACCAGTATCAGCCTGATTAGCAATGTCTGTGTCCTACTCCTCTTTACATCTTTCCGCGAGCTACGGAGCTGGCGCTTGATGTTCCCTCGTATCGACGATCCTGGAATGTAGCTTGCCCTATCGGCGTTTGCCTCATGCTCAATCAGCCTTTTGCGCTCTTGCACCTCATCCTTGATGGGGTCGTAGTAGCGGGGCTTGTAGCTAAAGGTGCGATATTTAGGCAACTTGAAAAATCTAAGGATCATCTTTTCTCTTTGGCTATTGCAAAACTACCTAAAAATAACGATTCTTCCTTTAGTATTCAGATATCCTAAATGCGGAGGGCTCTCTTTTTGTACTCTTTTAAAGATGAATGGAACGTAAGGGGGTGTTCAGATGGTCGGTTGTTTGCTTGGAGGGCCTTGTTAAAAAATGTTTTGAAGAAGTGTTGCTGTTTTCTGAAATATTTCTAAATTTATGGGCATAACCATATTGAAATAAGTATGTTGGTGAAAGTATTCGGAAGCGCAGTGTATGGTATAAAGGCTACCACCATCACAATTGAGGTTAATGTTACGTTGGGTGTTAACTTTTTTCTGGTGGGATTGCCAGATAGCGCAGTTAAGGAGAGCCAGCAGAGGATTACGTCGGCCTTAATGACCAATGGCTTTAAGATGCCCGGTCATAAGATTATCATAAACATGGCTCCTGCCGATATTCGCAAGGAGGGGTCGGCCTACGACCTACCCATCGCTATTGGGATTCTGGCAGGATCGGAGCAAATCGTTTCGGGGAAGCTTCAGGAGTACGTCATTATGGGGGAACTTTCGCTCGATGGCGGTTTGCAACCCGTAAAAGGGGTGCTGCCCATTGCCCTTCAGGCGGCCGCCGAAGGGTATAAGGGGCTTATCCTTCCGGTTCAGAATGCCAAGGAGGCGGCCATTGTAAAGGAATTGGATGTTTACGGCATGTCGAACATAAAGGAGGTGGTTGACTTCCTATGCGATAAGGCTAGCTTCGCCCCCGAAAGCTGTAATGTCGACGAGCTATTCGCCGAGACGGCGAGCTGCTACAGCGTCGATTTTTCGGATGTTAAGGGGCAGGAAAACGTGAAGCGTGCGCTCGAAATAGCGGCTGCTGGCGGGCATAACATCATTATGATTGGGGCTCCGGGATCGGGCAAAACGATGCTCGCAAAGCGGCTGCCCACCATTATCCCTCCGCTTACGCTTGAGGAGGCGCTGGAGACAACCAAGATACACTCGGTAGCCGGGAAGGTGGAGAAGCATGGTGGCCTGATCACCCGTAGGCCGTTTAGGGCGCCACACCACACGGTGTCGGACGTGGCGCTGGTGGGCGGCGGCACCTACCCGCAGCCGGGGGAGATCAGCCTGGCGCACAACGGCGTTCTCTTCCTCGACGAGTTGCCCGAGTTTAAGCGGGCGGTGCTGGAGGTGATGCGTCAGCCGCTTGAGGACCGCAGCATCACCATCTCGCGGGCAAAGTTCTCGATAGAGTACCCCTCCAACTTCATGCTGGTGGCCTCCATGAACCCCTGTCCCTGTGGCTTTCACAACCACCCGGAGAAGGCGTGCGTGTGCCCTCCGGGTATGGTGCAGCGCTACCTGAGCCGGATCTCGGGGCCGCTGCTGGATCGTATCGACATACAAATTGAGGTGGTGCCGGTTCCCTTCGAGAAGCTCTCGGAGCAGCGCCTAGCCGAGTCGAGCGAGGTGGTGCGCAGCCGGGTGATAAAGGCTCGGATGGTGCAGCACGCGCGCTTTGTCGCCGAGCACGAGGTGCACTGCAACGCCATGATGGGCAGCCGCCTCATCCGCAAGTACTGCAAGCTCTCCGATGCCGGTACCTCCATCCTAAAGAACGCCATGGAGAAGCTGGGCCTTTCGGCCCGTGCCTACGACCGTATCCTTAAGGTGTCGCGCACCATTGCCGACCTCGACAGCTCTCCCGATATCAAAACCAGCCATATTGCCGAAGCCATCAACTACCGCAGCCTGGATAGAAGCGATTGGGCGGGGTAGCGCCGGCTTAATTCGCATGGCTTCATCCCCCGTTCTCTTCCGAGGGAACTGACTTCTCAAATTATGGTTTAGGAGTTGCTGGTATGCTAAGTCGTATTCATCCCCAACTCGCTGAAGGGGGCTGCGGAGCAGCCCGTAGCTTGACAAAATGCCGAATAGTAGTTGGGAGTACTCCCTGCTATGTTGAACTGCCGAGAAGTCCCCTTTAGGGGATTTAGGGGTGAAAGCAACGCATCGTATATTCTAATAGCGAATCCTCCGTTCCCTCCCAAACCGTTTGGTGTTGGCGAAGAAGTCGATTTGGAAGCCCCATGCAGTTTCGTAACGGCAAAAGGGCTTGCCAAGCATGCCCATCCAAGGGAGGTGGGGCTATCGGCTGTGTAGAATTTTTTTTTCCTAGGGCCGAAGGCGTAATCATTTTATCGATATCTTCGCAGCCTAAACTAAAATTTACCTAATGAGTTCGAGTACTAATAGGCAGCCTGCCGCGCTTTACCTGATTGCAGCGGCCGGTGCTGGCGAGCGTTTTGCCTACTACGGCATGCGCGCAATTCTAATGCTTTACATGATTGCCGGGGTTTCCGGGCAGCTGTCGGGGATGAGCTTCTCGCAGCATTCTGCCGGGATCGCCTATGGCGTATTCAACGCCCTATGCTACGGTTTGCCCTTCTTCGGCGGGCTACTTGCCGACCGGGTTATCGGCAGCCGCAAGTCGGTTTCTATCGGTGGGGTCTTCATCATCCTCGGCTTTATCGTTCTTTCGTTGGACAACAAGATGCTGCCGTTTGTGGGAGGGCTAACGCTGATTGCCATTGGCAACGGCTTCTTTAAGCCAACCGTGGTGTCGATGATCGGCGCCCTTTACGAGCAGGGCGATCCCCGTCGTGATGGCGCATTCACGCTCTACTACCAGCTCTTCAACGTCGGCGCCTTTATCGCACCGCTGCTCTGCGGCTTTGTGGCCACGCAGTGGGGGTATCTGGCCGGCTTTCTAGTTGCGGCAGGGGCCGTATCCCTGAGCATGATCATCTACTGGATTTATGCGCCAAAGTACCTCAAGGAGATTGGCAAGATGAAAAAGGTCGACAAGGCCAGCGCTGGTGAGGCGCATGCCGAAAAGGAAAAGCTCACAAAGGAGGAAAAGGACCGGCTGTCGGTGATCTTTGTGCTGCTCTTCTTCGTGACCTTCTTCTGGACCGGCTTCGAGCAGGCTGGCAGCTCCATGACAATTTTTACCGAGCAGAATATCGATAAGTCAATTGGTGGATGGGCCGTGCCAACGGCATGGTTCCAGGGCATCAACCCCTTCTTCGTATTTGTGTTTGGATTTGCGGTGTCGGCGCTTTGGCTAAAGCTGCATAAGATGGGGAAGAACCCGTCGATCCCCGTAAAGATGGGGTTGGGGATGATCTTCCTTGGGCTTGGATTCGTTGTTATGCTCGGCGCCGTGAGCCAGTACAACCAAACCGGGGCGCAGGCCAGCATGATGTGGATCGTTGCCGCCTACTTCCTGCAAACCATCGGCGAGCTGATGCTTTCGCCTATCGGGTTGTCGATGATCACCAAGCTCGCGCCACAACGGATGGTGTCGATGTTTATGGGCGTATGGTTCTTGCCATCGTTCCTGGCTCACCTCATGGGCGGATTCATTGCCGGCTACTCGCAGGATCTCGGGTATGGGCTAACCTTTGGCTGCATCGCCGCCTTTGTGATGGTGCTCGGCTTGGGTGTGATCTTCCTCAGAGGAACGCTTGTACGCCTTATGCATGGTAGGGGGTAATCCTTCTGCTATCCGATATAACGAAAGAGGCTCGAACATTCGGGCCTCTTTTGTTTTTCTAGTTGAAAACAGTAAGGTAGTTGCCGCTCGGCATAGTTCTGTAGGACTGTAGGTGCAGGTTTCCTTTCCCTTCCGCATACCCGTTAAGCAGGTTGTAGCGGGTATTGCAAACGGGGCATACCCCAAAAATCTGGTCGACAATCGTAATGCTCTTGTGGTCTTGGTTGGTGCACGTGGCATCAAAGGCGTTGTATCCAACTCCCGTGTTGGAGATGATCACCCCATTTCCGAGGTAGCCAACGGGTCGCGCTAAGTAGTAGCTCACTTTTACCGCAGTTGATGGATTCTGGAGCAGGGTGTAGCTTGGGTCGGTAAGCGAAATCGTAATATTAACCGCTGTCTGAGGCAGCAGCGGCCTTTCCTCCTTGGCGCATCCAAAAAGAAGGGGAACGGCTACAAGAAAAATTGCTGCGCATGCTTTCATCTCTACCTGTTTTTTTGATGCAATTATAGCGATTAAACCGGTATTCCGCTTGCCGATCGCCAATATTTCCCTTGCTCTTTGCTAGCCTACTCAAATGGCTCGCTCCCTGCCTGCAGTGGCCCATTTCCTGCCCGAAGCTTTTCGCTCCGTGCCTGTCACTTCTGCTTCCGAGTCTGTCACTTCTGCCTTCGTGCCTGAAACTTTTCGCTTGGTGCCTGAAACTTTTCGCTTGGTGTCTGTAGCTTTTGGCTTCGTGCCTGTAGCTTTTGGCTTCGTGCCTGTAGCTTTTAGCTCCGTGTCTGAAACTTCTGCCTCCGTGTTTGAAGCTTTTGACTTCGTGTCTGTCACTTTTGGCTTCGTGCCTGTAGCTTTTCGCTTGGTGTCTGTAGCTTTTAGCTCCGTGTCTGAAACTTCTGCCTCCGTGTTTGTAACTTTTGCCTTCGTGTCTGTCACTTTTAGCTTCGTATCTGTAGCTTTTACCTTCATAATTACTATCTAGAGCTAATCAAGCCCCCTATAACCTTAACGGGCATCCGGTGGCGCATCCTTAATGGTAAAAGAATTCCCCGCCTAGCGCCTCCACCAGCATCTGGCCTCTTCCCAAAACCTCCAGCGCCTTTTGTGCCGAAAAGGAGTCTAGCACCTAACGGCGGTACAACCTTATTCGGAAGGGTGATGCTGCACCATCGCCCGCTGCAGCACGTAGGGCAGCACCCTTTGCGCGTTCTTTTCCAACGGCGATGCCATTTTCTCCAAGGTGATGTGCCAAATGCGGTATGGGGAGGTACGTATTGCGGTGGAATACACATAGGTTTAGCTGACTGCTAGATGTTTGGGTGAAAATAGATTGTTAAAGGATGGCGAATGGATTAAAATATGCATATATTTGTGGAACGAAAGAGTCTCAGGTTGCTGGGATTCTTTCTTTTTTATTTAAACCTCAAAACAAAAGCTATGTCAAAAGTGATATATCTTACAGAAGAAGGTTATAACAAGCTACGAGCAGAGCTCGATCATTTTAAAAGTGTAGAGCGTCCTGCCATCTCTCGTCAGATTGCAGAGGCTAGGGATAAAGGTGACCTTTCTGAAAATGCGGAATATGATGCAGCAAAAGAGGCTCAAGGTTTGCTCGAGATGCGTATTGCAAAGCTTGAAGATACTGTTGCAAACGCTCGTATTATCGACGAGTCTAAGATAGATACCAGCACGGTGCAAATCTTGAATAAGGTGAAGATTAAAATCTTAAGACCAACTCAACGATGCAGTACACGCTGGTGTCCGAGAACGAGGCCAACGTCAAGGAGGGCAAGATATCTACAGGCACTCCAATTGCCAAAGCCTTGATGGGCAAAAAGGTTGGCGATCTGGTCGAAGTTCAAATCCCTGCTGGGTTGGTAAGCTTCGAGGTTCTCGAAATCTCACGATAAATTTTCGAGACATGGCATCGATTTTTACAAGAATTATCAATGGCGAGATCCCCAGCTACAAGGTAGCAGAGGACGATCGCTACTATGCATTTCTCGACATCTCTCCAATGACAAAGGGGCATACCTTGGTTGTTCCCAAGGTGGAGGTCGATTATCTTTTCGATCTTGATCCCCAAGTATTGGCAGATATGACCGTCTTTGCGCAAAAAGTAGCAAACGGAATTAAAGCAGTTATGCCTTGTAAAAGAGTAGGGGTGGCTGTTTTGGGAATGGAGGTGCCCCATGCACATATCCATTTGGTGCCTATTAGCAAGGAGTCCGATCTCGATTTCCGTAAAGAGAAGCTGAAGCTCTCACCCGAAGAGTTTGCCGACATCGCTAAAGCAATTGCCGAAAACATAAAGTAAAAAGGAGGGTTTAAAGCCCTCCTTTTTTTTATTCTTGCGAGTAAATAATCTCCTCTATTTTCCTAATTATCGTCTCAGGTTTAATGTCGTTCATGCAGCGGTAATCGCCCCACATACACTCTTTATTGCCGTATACCGAACATGGGCGGCAGCTTAAATCGAGTTGAATGATATTATCGACAGGCTGTTTCCAACCGTAAAAGCCAGCGTATGGATGGGTTGCTCCCCATATCGAAACTACAGGGGTTGCTGTGAGCGATGCTAAATGCATGTTGGCGGAGTCCATGGATACCATTACATCCAGATAATCCATAACCAATAACTCCTGTCCTAGACGAATCTTACCGGCAACCGAAATGGCATTGTCGTACTTAGTCTCCCAAACCTTTAGTGCTGCTTCTTCAGCCTTTCCTCCTCCAAAAAGAATAATCTTCACCCCATCCTTTTGGTTGAAGTGTTGGACAACCTCCTCCATCTTCTCCGGTGGGTAAACCTTCCCTTTATGTTGAGCAAAAGGAGCAATTCCTATCCACTTGGCATTTTTATTGCCGAGTAGGTCTACGATGTCTGGAGTAAGTTCCGTTTGGGTTGGGAAAATAGTGTCAAACTCGACGCTTATTGGGAGTCCTGCTCGTTTTAGCGTGTCAACATAGCGCTCAAAGGTTGTTGCCAACTGCTTAAACTCTTTTTTAGGGTACTGCGTTAGCTCTTTCTTTTCCTGACGGCCCTTGTTGATTTTAACAACAGGAACTTGGTACAAGCGGAATAGCTTTCTGAGGAACTTCGAGAATATAACATCGTGAAGGTCGATGACAACATCCCACTTCTCCATTTTGCGCAGCATGGAAAAGAAGCGAAAGAAATCTATTACTCCTTTTCGTCCTTTTCTGATATCTGCTCCAATGAACCTAACGCCAGTGTTTTCAAATAGCGGTTTTACCCAAGGCTTAGAAATAAACGTAATTTCTACATTGGGATGCTGCTTTGCTATAGAGTGAATAACAGGTATAGTCATTGCTACATCGCCTAGTGCTGATAGACGAATAACAAGAATCTTAGCTGGTTTAGAAATCATATAAGCAGGACAGTGTGTTAGTTGGCAAAGGTACTAAATGCAAACGTTTTGCAGAAGAGTTAAGATGATTTTTCGTTTGCAATCTTCACGATCTGCTCCATAAACTTATGCAAATGGTGAAGTTCCTGAAGATTATGCTAAAACAGCAAGCCCTTGTAGTAGAACTTGCTGTCTTATTTAGGCAAAAGCCTTTTATTTCTTTCCGTAAAGGATTGGATTAAGCGATGGATCGTTATACATTTTCATCTGCTTGTATACCTTCATGTAGCGACGACCTGATTCGATATCATCAATAAGTTGGTCTATCGCCGAAGAGAGATCCACTCTCTGCTCTAGTAGAATTCGAAGCTTATTGGAGCATTGCTCTAAGTGAGCAGCATCGCTGTCGGTGCGGTTTACCTCCTGTTGCATGTGGTAAATCTTAAGAGCAAGGATTGATAATCTGTCGATAGCCCAAGCAGGGCTCTCTGTATTAATTACAGTATCCTGGAGAGGTTTGATGTGAGCGTATTTCTCAAGGAAGTAGCTGTCAATCATTTCTACCAAGTCGGTACGATCCTGATTCGACTTGTCTATTCTGCGTTTTAAGGCAAGCGCTTCAATGGGATCGATGTTGGGGTCGCGAATGATATCCTCAAGGTGCCACTGTACAGCATCAATTCTGTTTTTCAAGTATAAGATGTTCTCGATAGTTTGTGGCTCATAAGGGTTTTCAAAAACGCTATCAACATCGTCGGCAATGTGATAGTTGTCAACGCATTGGTCAAATAGTTTGTTGCATAAAGCACTAAATTCCATACGAGTAAAATTTGTAGTTTGCCAGCAAAAGTAACTTATTATGCTATAAATACAAATCGGCAGACATTTAATGTTTGCCGATTCGTTATGCTGTGCAATATAATTGCTGCTGATTGCTATTTTACTCGTTTGGGGTTTTTGCTGATGAAGTCCGTCCAGCTGTTAAATGATGCATCAACGGTTGGTTTGTTTGATTGAAAGAAGTGGCAAACCGCAATTCCTAATGCATCGGTTGCGTCAAAGGTCGATTGTGGCAGCTCCTTTTCCTTTAAAATGCTTTTTAGCATGGCCGCAACTTGTTCCTTCGACGAAGTGCCTTGTCCTGTGATGGACATTTTGACCTTTCGGGGGGAATACTCAAAGATAGGAATCTGTCGGGCAAGGCAGGCTGCCATGGCAACACCTTGCGCCCTTCCTAACTTCAGCATCGACTGAACGTTTTTTCCGAAGAAGGGAGCTTCTATTGCAAGTTCGTCTGGGTGGTATTGGTCTATTATGGAGGTTACTTTTTCAAATATCTTTGCCAACTTTATGTAGTGATCTCCTAGTTTTTTTAGGTCTATCACCCCCATACACACTAGTTTCGCATTCTGCCCTTTTACTGCAATAACACCATATCCCATCAGGTTGGTACCTGGATCAATGCCAAGTATTATTTTTTCATCCTTATTCATGTAATTCTCTTTATACAACTGCTGTTTTTATTGGTGAGGTAAGCCTAAAACGATGACGCTTTTTAATCAACTAAATGTTATTGTTAGTAGATGTTGCAGGTCGTTTTTTAGAAAATAGGGATGGTTGTGTGCGAGACTGTTGTTTTGAAGTCGGTGGTAACGGTGTTCTAAAAATAATAGTAGTGATGCAAAAATAACCGTTTTGCGGTTGTTGCTCATTACGGGTCTACTCAATGATTTTAAGAACAGTTTTAAAGTAGTATACCGTGTTAGGAAATATTTCAGGAAGTTGTTTTTCGAGTGCTGAATGGCAAAGCGAATCGTAAAGAAGACTTTGTTGAGGATCTGTTATTCTGATTTGAAGGGAATAGGTGAAATCATCTTCTCCCCCTTGAAGCATCACCCTGCTAAGAAGATGACTCTTGCATATCCCCGAGTTCTGGACAAATGGGATGAAATCCTTTTGAATCCATTTGAGCCATGGCTGATTGACAGTTTTGTCGACGCTAAAGGTTGTGTTAATGATAAATCCTGGCATAATGGTGATTTTTTATGTGTCGAGAGAAAAAGGGCACATCAACTAACATCGATGTGCCCACATATTTAGTAAATAAATTGCTTATTAGCAAATGTACTCAAAACCGGTGTATGGCTGAAGAACTTCGGGGATTCTAATGCCTTTCTCTGTTTGGTTGTTTTCGAGAAGCGCTGCAACAATACGGGGTAAAGCCAACGAACTTCCGTTAAGAGTGTGCGCAAGTTGTGTCTTCTTCTCTCCATCTTCTTTGAAGCGAAGTTTAAGACGATTTGCTTGGAATCCTTCAAAGTTAGAAACTGATGAAACCTCCAACCAACGTTCCTGTGCTGCGGAGTAAACTTCAAAATCGTAGGTGAGGGCCGAGGTGAAACTCATGTCTCCACCGCAAAGCCTAAGTATACGGTAGGGTAGACCTAGTTTTTTTACGATGTTCTCAACGTGAGCAACCATTCCGTCGAGTGTTTTATACGACTCATTGGGGTGGGCAATCTGAACAATTTCTACCTTGTCAAATTGGTGAAGACGGTTCAGCCCACGAACATCCTTGCCGTACGATCCGGCCTCACGGCGGAAGCATGGGGTGTAGGCAGTCATCTTTATGGGTAGTTCTTTGCTGTTTAAAATTACATCGCGGAAGATGTTGGTTACAGGAACCTCTGCAGTTGGAATTAGGTAAAAGTTATCAATAGTAGCGTGGTACATCTGGCCTTCTTTGTCGGGAAGTTGACCTGTGCCAAAACCAGATGCTTCGTTAACCATAAGAGGAGGCATAACCTCGGTATATCCTGCAGACGTATTTTCATCGAGGAAGAAGGAGATTAGTGCTCTCTGCAGTTTTGCTCCCTGGCCTTTGTAAACAGGAAATCCTGCGCCGGTGAGTTTAACCCCAAGTTCAAAGTCGATGATATCGTATTTTTTTGCAAGTTCCCAGTGTGGCAATGCCGTTGCTTTGTCTAAGTTAGGGATGTCTCCACTTTGGCGTACCACAACGTTGTCGGATGGAGTCTTCCCTTCAGGAACTAATTCGCTAGGGAAATTAGGCAGAAGAACAATCTTCTGTTCGAGTTGTTGCTCAACTTCCGATAGTCTTACCTGCATTCCTTTGGTGGCTTCTTTCATGTCAAGGGTTTTCTGCTTAAGGGTGTTGGCCTCTAGCTGCTTTCCTTGGCTGAACATTACTCCAATTTGGCGCGATATGTTGTTCATTTCGGCAAGGTCGGCATCAACCTTTGCTTGAATAGCCTTGCGCTCATCGTCTAGCGCAATAATCTCATCGATAGTTGCAGAAGCATCAAAGCCTTTTGTGGTAAGGCGTTTAATGGATAGATCCTTGTCTTCTCTAATTTGCTTGAGGGTTAGCATGTGAGATGTATTTTATATAAATTAAAATCTCCTGTTTTTACAACCGTAAAGTTGCAAAAAAACAGGAGATCGTAATAAGTTATTGCCGTAAACTTTTTACCTACTCAGCTGAAATAGGAGAAATGTTTACGAATGACTTGTTGTCTTTTTTTCTGAAAGAAACAACACCTTCAACAAGCGCAAATAGGGTGTGATCTTTACCCATACCTACGTTTAGGCCGGGGTAATGTCTTGTACCTCTTTGACGCACGATGATGTTGCCAGCCTTTGCAGTTTGACCTCCGAAAAGTTTAAGACCTAGTCTTTTACTTTCCGATTCTCTACCGTTTCGTGAACTACCGGCACCTTTTTTGTGAGCCATTGTCTTACTACTTTAAAAAGTTACGCAATAATATCTTCTACCAAAATCTGAGAAAGGTACGAACGGTGACCGTTGCACTTTTTATAACCTTTTCTCCTCTTCTTCTTAAATACGATAATCTTATCGCCCTTAAGGTGAGAAATGATTTTAGCGTTTACTTTGGCGCCTTCTACTGCAGGTGCACCAATCTTAACCTGTCCGTCATTGTCGACTAGCAGTACACGATCGAAGCTTACTTGGGTTCCTTCGTCACCCTTTAGACGGTTAACATAAAGCTTCTGATCTTTTTGTACTTTGAACTGCTGTCCTGCGATTTCTACGATTGCGTACATCGGTTCTGTTTAATTTGTACAATTCAATTCGAAAGACAAAACTAGGTAAATCAAATTAAATATACAAAGGCTTTGTAAAAAAATGGGAAAAGATTTGAGTAATTATTATTTTACAAAATATAGGATGTCGACTGCTAAAGTATGGACAAAATGTATAACTTGGGCATTTAAAACTAATGGACACCCGATTTACTCTAGTGATAGGATGCAAAAGGTAAAGTTAAACGTGCTCGGAATATCTTATAGTCAAACGCAGTCAGGCGCGTATGCGCTTGTGCTTTCCGAAGAAGGAGGACAAAGACGTATTCCTATTATTATTGGAGGTTTTGAGGCTCAGTCTATTGCTATTCATCTAGAAGGGCTTACTCCTCCACGTCCCTTAACTCACGATCTGTTTCTTTCATTCTCAAAGTTGTTTAACATAGAACTTCTGGAGGTAAACATTTATCGTTTAGAGGATGGGGTGTTTTATTCGCAGCTTGTTTGCTTTAACGGCGAAAAGGAGGAGGTAATAGATTCGCGTACAAGTGATGCAATAGCTCTTGCGCTTCGCTTTAAGTGTCCCATATTCACAACTCCAGATATTGTAGATAGGGCTGGTGTGTACATTGAAGAAGAAGAGGGCGAAACAGAGGAATCTGCCGATTCTGGTGAGGCTGTTTTTGAAGAACATTCGACTTTTGATGAGTCAGAGTTTAAATCGTTAAATATTGACTCTCTAAACACCCTACTTAAGGAAGCTGTTGATCTCGAAGATTATGAGCGAGCCTCCCATATTAGAGATGAGATTCAACGGAGAAAAGACGAAAACCTATAGACTAAAGTGCAAAGGTATCTACGTTTTATTCTTCTAGCAGTGATGTTGGTTATTGCTTTTGATTTTGTAATGCTTTGATAGTTAATGATCCGTTATTAGAATAAATTAGGGAAGTAGGAAGAATCCTACTTCCCTAATTTATTCTCTTTTTAACTAGTATCGAGTCTAAATCGTTTGTGTTGTAGTAACTGAATGTAAGTTTATAAATTGGGTCTTTTGTTTTACCGTTATGGTTGTAAATGGTGACCTCTTCAATTTTATTCTGATTGTTAAGTCTGTATTGTTCCTCCATAATAGATTTGTCTTTTGTAATAATTGTTCTGCCAACAGGTCTTTTCTCGTAGTAGGTGTAGGTGATTGTTTCTCGTTTTTGTGTTCGTGGGTATAATTTTATGATCTGCTCTATATTTCCATCGTTATTTAGAGATGTGCTACTTATCATTCTAGGATTAACAAGGTCATTGTATTCGCGAACTATTAGGTTCTTATTTCGTGTATTTTCTTTCCAACTAGGTGATTTGTCGTATATGAGAAAGAAACTGGAGTACGACTTGATATCTTGAAAGTCAGTGTTTTTTTGATCTCCTGATATTAACTGGTTGTCAAAAGAAAACTTATAGATATCTACTAACTTGAAATTCTGATTTTTTGTGTCGTACTTGTACATCAACATATTCTTGATAGTATGGCTAACTGCATCAAGATTCTTTCTGTTTTTGATGGCTAAAACAGTGAGTTCATTATTCTTTTGGTTGGAGTAGTAATCTGTCTCTTTTTTTTGATTGAGAATGTCGAGAACATCATTTCCAAGATTTTTTTGCGCTGCAACTCTAATGCCCGGATCGTTTATGCCGAGTATAAGTAATCCATCCGCACCATATTGTTGTGCAATGCGTTTAAGGTAATTTACTTGTTTGTCTATGTCGTCATTGGTGAATGTCTGCTGAATAACACCGACCTTGACGTAGGATTTTGGATCAGGAAATTTGTCAGCATTGTAGTATGTAGACACATTATTGTTATGGCTTGGGAATGGGTAAGCCATAAGTAAATTAATTTTGGGCTGATGATATGATCTCATACAGCTTGAAACAAGGATTGTTGCAACTAAAAGGTAAAGTAACTTCTTCATCTCTTTCAAATTATTATTACTAGCAAGTAACAATTTGAAATGGAGAAGTGTTATTTTTTTCTACTCTTTTTTTAATCAAGGGTCTATTTAATGTCTATAGTATTATTTGTGATATTGTCCAAGGCTTAGTAGTCTGATTGTTATGGCTCCCTTGTTTCTTTGTCGTTTTTTTTGTGTTAAGTAGTGTATGAGAATGGATTTCCTAGTTTTAAATTCTGTCGGACGATAGAATTTGAAGAGCAGCATTCCTGTCCTGTTCTAATTGCTTTTTGAGTACCTCAATTCCTTCAAATTTCATTTCGTTTCGGATTCGGCTTACGAACTGAATGCTGATGGTGCTGCCATAAATTGAACTGTCAAAATTGAAAATGTTGACCTCTATGGTTTTGTGCTGATCCTTGCTAATGGTTGGACGATATCCGATATTAAGCATGCCGTTGAGAACTAGCCCGTCAATTAAAACTTTAACGGCATAAACACCATCGGCTGGAATTATCTTGTGCTTTTCGAGAACCCTAATATTTGCTGTTGGAAAGCCTATCTTGCGGCCTACTTGAAAGCCTTTTTCAACTATTCCAGTTAAAAAATAGTTGTATCCAAGGTATTTCGATGCTTTGCTGACGTCGCCAAGTAAAATAAGGTTTCTAATTTTTGTTGAACTAATGCTTATGCTTTCATGCGTTTGGGCTTCAACTTTCTCGACTTCAACTTCGAACTTGAGTCCCAATCTTTGCATGGTAGTAAAATCGCCTGTGCCATTTTTTCCAATATGGTGGTCGTAGCCAACAATTAGCTTCCTGATCTTTAACCAATCGACAAAGAACGTTTTAAAAAAATCCTCAGCAGATAAGTTGGAGAGTTCGGTGGTGAATGGTATTACCACGAAGTGCTCAAGTCCATTACGGGCTATAAGGCTGGTCTTTTCATCGAGTGTGTTGATTAGCAGGAGTTCATCATCATTCTTGCCAAGCACTATTCTTGGGTGTGGCCAAAGAGTCAGGACTAGTGGATTTGCATCTAGTTCTTTTGCATCTGCTTTAACCTTTCGTAGAATAGCTTGATGTCCAATATGTACACCATCGAAAAAGCCTAGAGTAATTACGCCTCGCGTAGGAACTTCTTTCTCAAATGGTCTATATATCTTCATCCCCAATTTTTTTTGCAAATATAACTACCTTTTTAATGATTTGTTTGAGCTGTGCAAAACGAGCTCTGGTGCATATTTGTTTTAATTGTTTTTTTTTCGACTTTTATCCTGTTATATGAGAAAAGAAATGTACAAGCACATTATATATGTATTTGCAGCTTTGTTGCTATTCGCTTCATGCAGTAGTAGGAATAAAGCAAATACCATAGTTAGCGGATTAGCAACAGATTACTCTGGCAGAACGATATATATATCGAAAGTTCTGCCTTCAAAGAGAGTGCTTGTTGACTCTGCGTTGGTTGATACTCTCGGAAACTTTGCGTTTAGGCTCACGCTTGTTAATCCCGATTTCTTTGAGATTTCCGATAAACCTAATAAAAGTGGAATTGTTATTATAGCTTCGCCTAGTGAGCGGATTGAGGTAAATTTACCCCGTGGCGCGAGCTGGAATGTTGCCGATGTAAAGGGGGCAAGTGGATTTAATCAGTTAAAAATCCTTAGCGATTCGCTCTGCAATCTTCGAGGACGTTTGCATTCAATTCAAAAACAGTTTGACACTTTAAAGTATAGCTATAGATATGATAGTTTGCGTCGAGTGTTAAAGCAATCTTTTAATGGGCATATAGCCAACTATCGTGGCTTTTTGCGAAACTTTGTAGTTCAGAACAAGGGATCTTTAGTCTCGATTCCTGCACTATACCAGCGTATTGATTCTGCTTCGTACATGCTTAACGAAAAGGCTGATTTGCGCTTCTTCTTATTGACTGATTCTATTCTTTACCGAAAGTATCCCGAAAGTGCCATGGTAAAGGCATTTCATACTAGGATGCAGTCAGTTCGATACCAATTGAATAATCAGAAACTGAATAAAGAGTCAATCGCAGAAGGTGCTTTGGCTCACGAGTTTAATCTTAAGTCGCTTAATGGTGATACTGTGTCGCTGACTAAGCTAAAAGGTCGGTATGTTCTTCTTAGCTTCTGGGCGTCATGGGCAAAGCCTTCGGTGGCTGAAAATGGTAGGCTGGTAGAGATTTATAAGAAGTATAAACCTTACGGTTTTGAGATAGTTCAGGTATCTCTTGATAGAAATTTGAATGAGTTAAGCAGGGCTATAACGCCCGATATGCGACAGTGGAAGCAATGCTCAGAATTTAGAATGTGGAATTCTTCCATTGTAAAAAGCTATCGGGTTGCTTGTATCCCTTCAAACTTTATTATTAATAGACAGGGAATTGTTGTTGCTAAAAATGTTCTGGGGAAAAATCTTTTTGATACCCTTCGCTGGTATTTGGTTAGACCGTACCTTATGAGACGTGATACAACTAAGACCCATGCCTCAACTTTAGAGAATACTTCAGACCAATAAACGAATATAACTTTATGAGAAAATTAGTTTTACTAATCGTTGCTGTTATTGCACTAACCTCTTGTTCTCGGAATAGCGCTAAAATTAAAGGAGAGTTTACCAACTTTGGAGGTAAAACCGTTTACCTCGAAAAACTGGGGGTTGGTACATCGGAGGTTGTCGATTCTGTGGTGGCATCCAAAGATGGATTGTTTAAGTTTAATATTAAGTTTGAAAAGGATCAGGAGCCGACCTTTTATCTTGTAAAAGTAGATGGAAATAATTTTGTTACCCTTTTCGTAGAGCGAGGGGAAACGATAAACCTTACTGGTGATGCTAAACGACTAGAAGGAACATACGCTGTTAAGGGCTCGAAGGCATCTGAAGATATACGGACGCTATCAAATTTATTGAACACAACAATAACATCACTTGATTCGTTGAATCAGCTACATGCTAACCCTTCGGATTCTATAGAGTATAAAATGGGTAAGGTATTTGTAACCTGCAAGCGAGAGTTTATAAAATACTTGATTACCAATCCTAAGAGCATGGCTAGCATTTATGCTATTTACGCACAACTTCCAGGTAGTACCGGCATTTTTGGGTCTCTCGATGATTTGAATTACTTTAAATTGCTGTCTGATTCTCTTTCAACCAGCTACCCTAAGTCTCCTTACGTGATATCGCTTAAGAAACACTATAAGCAGATGGAGAACGAGGCGCTTATTGGAGATATAATGGCTACGAAGAAGGTGGAAACGGTTGGTATCCCTGAGATATCACTTAGGAACCAGTACGGAAAACTAATGAAGCTCTCGTCGCTTAAGGGAAAGGTTGTTCTTCTTGACTTTTGGGATCCTGCCAATCAGGAATCGTTGGAAGGTAACTTGGGATTGGTTAAGATCTACGAAAAGTATAAATCAAAAGGATTTGAGATTTATCAGGTTTCGTTGGCTACAAAGGCTCCTTGGGTTGCCGCTGTTCAGCGTCAGAAACTTCAGTGGATTTGTGTTTCGGACTTTCTTGGGTCGAACTCGCCTGCTGCAACGGTTTACAATGTAAAAGCTATACCCGCGAACTTCCTTATTAATAGGAATGGCGATTTGGTAGGACGTGACATGTTTGGCAACGATCTCGAATCGCAAATTATCAAAGCGTTAAAATAGCGAATGCAAAAAGGCAAAAAGACATACTTTGCCTCCGATGTTCACTTGGGATTACCAGGAATAGAGCCTCCTATAGAGCGTGAACGACGCTTTATTCGATGGTTGGATATGGCTAAGCAGGATGCTGAGGAGATTATCCTGCTTGGCGATATCTTCGATTTTTGGTATGAGTACAAAAAGGTCATACCTCGGGGCTTCTCTCGTTTTTTAGGTAAGCTATCGGAAATTACGGATAGCGGAATCACCGTTCGTTTTTTTACGGGTAACCACGACATCTGGGCATACGACTACCTGCATACCGAGTGTGGCGTTATCCTTCATTCGGAACCGTTTACTTGCGAGTTTGCTGGGAAGCGTTTCTTTTTGCATCATGGCGATGGATTGGGAAATATGGACTGGAAGTATAAGCTGATGAAGTGGTTTTTTACATGGAAGGTTTCCCAGTTTCTCTTTTCTACGTTTGTTCACCCTAATTTGGCTCTTTGGTTGGCGCACAACTGGTCGTACAAGAGCCGTTATTCGAAGGGGATAGCCGAAGTCTACCGCGGCAGAGATGAGTACATCTACCGTTTTTCGGTGGAGGAAGCCGCGAGCAATCGCTACGACTATATGGTTTTTGGACATCGGCATACGCCTGTTGAGATAGACCTAAACGAAAGAACCAAGATGTTTATTCTTGGCGATTGGATCGTCTCTAATGTTTATGGCGTTTTCGACGGGGAGTCTATGAAGCTTACTAAGTTTGAAGGGTAATGGATTCGCTTTTAAGCAGAATTGCAGCAATCGTAAAAGGCTGCTTTAGGCCATCGCTAAAGTCGGCGGTATGGATACTTCGGCTGATGATACCCATCTCGCTGGGAGTTGTACTGTTGCAGTATCTAGGTGTCATTGCGGTGATTTCTCATTATACTGCTCCGCTGTTCGAACTGGTTGGCTTGCCCGGTGAGGCGGCTCTTGTTTACATTACGGCGGCGCTGGTTAATATCTATTCGGCTATCGCCGTCATATCTACCTTTACCTTCGATGCGCATGCGATTACCATGCTGGCGATATCGAGCCTAATTGCGCACAACTTGATTGTGGAAACGGCGGTACAGCGTAGGACGGGGTCGTCGGCACTGGCAATGGTGGCTACGAGGTTGGGGCTATCCATCCTATCGCTAATCGTAATGAATTTGCTTGTGCCAGCAGCTACCCTATCGGTAGAGGCAAGGGGGGCAATGCCCAATCAGGATTTGGGCGACGTTCTGTACGGCTGGTTGCAGTCCTCGATCTTTCTATCACTAAAAGTTGTTGTGCTAGTTTTTGTCCTGAACCTGCTCCAGCAGGTGCTAAAGGAGCTGGGGGTGATTGAGGTGCTATCCAAGCTGCTTCGCCCGCTCTTGGCGTTGTTTGGGCTGCCAAGCCGAACCTCGTTTTTGTGGATTGTTGCCAATACGCTTGGGCTGGCGTACGGATCGGCGGTGATGATTTCGGAGGTGGAGGCTGGCAATATCTCCAAGGAGGAGGCCAACCTGTTGAACTACCATGTTGCGGTTTCGCACAGCAACCTCGAAGACCTGCTGCTCTTTGCGGCCATTGGGGCATCCGTGTTTTGGATGCTCTCGCTGAGGCTGGCATTCGCAGCGCTAGTCGTTTGGATTGTAAGATTCTCATTGTATCGTAATCATAAGTTTGTAACAGCATGAAGCAATATCACGATTTGCTAAAGACTATACTTGCGGAGGGCGTTAGGAAGGGCGACCGCACGGGCGTTGGCACGCAGAGCATATTTGGCTACCAAATGCGCTTTAACCTTGCCGATGGATTCCCGCTGCTCACCACCAAGAAGCTGCACCTGCGCTCCATTATTCACGAGCTGCTTTGGTTTATTAACGGTGATACCAACATAAAGTACCTTAACGATAACAAGGTGTCCATCTGGGACGAGTGGGCCGATGAGAACGGCGACCTTGGCCCTATCTACGGCTACCAGTGGCGAAATTGGAGGAACCCAGACGGCACAACCACCGATCAGCTGGCGCAGGTGGTGGAATCCATATGTAATAACCCCGATTCGCGCAGGCATATTGTTAGCGCCTGGAACGTTTCGGATATCGACAAGATGAAGCTGCCTCCCTGCCACGTGATGTTTCAGTTCTACGTGGCCGATGGGCGGCTCTCGTGCCAGCTTTACCAGCGCAGCGCCGATGTTTTCCTTGGCGTTCCGTTCAACATTGCATCGTACGCGCTGCTGACGCTGATGATGGCCCAGGTGACGGGGCTTAAGCCCGGTACGTTTGTCCACACGCTGGGCGATGCGCACATCTACCTTAACCATATGGAGCAGGTGAACCTGCAGCTGAGCCGCACGCCGCTGCCGCTGCCTACCATGCGCCTAAACCCTAAGGTGGCATCGATCTTCGACTTCAAGTACGAGGATTTTATGCTCGAGGGGTACAGCTCGCATCCATCCATCAAAGCCGATATTGCCGTATGATTGCCATTGTGGTAGCGATGGCGAGCAACAGCGCCATCGGTAAGGATAACCAGCTGCTGTGGCATATCACCGAGGATATGAAGTTCTTTAAGGCGCTTACGCAGGGGGGAACCGTTGTCATGGGGCGGAAGACCTACGAGTCGATTGGGCGCCCGCTGCCCAACCGGCGGAATATTGTTGTCTCGCGGTCGGTAGATCATCTCGACGATAGGGTTGAGCTCTTCCATTCGCTGGAGGAGGCCATTCGGGCGGCCTCGGCGGACGAGCGGGTGTTTATTATCGGCGGCGGCGAGATCTACCACCAGTCGCTCGTTTTGGCCGATACGCTCTATATTACCCTTGTAGGACATTCCTACGAGGCGGACACCTTCTTTCCGGCCATTAGCGAGGCGGACTGGAACGTTGCGGAGCGGGTTGACCACGAGCGTGGCGCCTCCTTCGAGCATCCATTCTCGTTTATCACCTATAAAAGGCGCTAGCGCACGCTACTTGTGGTATAAAATTTGTTAGTTTTTCGCAAAAAACTGAATATATGAGAAAACTATTATTTGGAGTTGCAGTGGCTCTTGCAGGGCTTACCTCTTGCGACCTAGGAACGACTAAGGTTGATCCTATTCCTGTCGAAATATCGTACTACAGCGAGTATCACTACTGCCAGTATGTGTTTAGTGATGTAGTTTCGCAGGCGCTTACGCTTGCCAAGCTGGAGCTGGACAATCCTTCGGGAAATGCCGACCCTGATGGGGTGACGATTACCCTGAATGAGGCCCGCACCGAGCTGACTATTGTGTACAAGGAGTCGATGACCAGCAGGCGCATCGGAAAAATTGTGGTGACCTTTACCGGTACGCCCCTCGCCGAGGGTTCGTCGATGCTGATACACCCCGATGGGCTAACCTACTCGGGCGTGAAGGTGATCGGCGATGCTGAGGTTACCATCCTGCCCAAGGGAACCTCAAAGGCAAAGCAGCAGGTGATTGTCAGGAACGGTGCTCTTACCGATTCGTACAATGTTTCCGTTGCCTACGCCTGCAACCTTACCCGCGAGCAGAAGGAGGGCGATAGCGATAAGGTAGATACCGACGATACGTTTACCTTTACGGGCTCGGCCACCGGAACTCTTGCCAATAAATCTACCTACAACGTAAGCATTATTGATCCACTTGTTATGCCCTACGGCTCGTCCTACTTCAAGAGCGGGAAGCTTTCTATGACTCCCCTTACGTATACCGAACCCTTCTACATCACTTTTGGAACAACGGGCTACATCAACCAAATACTGTTTGCCTACCAAGGTCTATCTAAGCTGTACACCATCTAGAAGCCGTCGCGCTCACACATACGAAAGGCAGCCATTGGCTGCCTTTTTGCATTTGTTGGGATGAATGGCGGGCTAGGGGGAGTGGAGGATGCCGACGCCATTTCGGAGGCCATGCCTGCCCTCATACTGGTTTTCTGTGGCGATGGCTGGTTTAATCTGGTGATGCTCTAAGCTGCTACCGCAATCGCAAACCTCGTGCAGGATAGCATGAGGGTGCTCATCACCGTCGGAGCCTTGCCGCAAGTCTGCATGGACCTGCACTTGGATGCAATTAGGCTCAAGCTATCAGTTTGGAGTGAATTGCAGTCAAAGGAGGCTTTAAGCTGCATTGCATGGACAAACATTTGGCTGCAACAGCCCTCACGCTGCCAGCTTGGACGCTGTTGCAGCGAAGGAAACTCTTAATCCGAGCTGCATGTAGGAAGAATTAGCTGCAGCAGACATCAAGCTTAGAGCTTGGCCCGAATTGCAGCGGTTGAAGCCTCCATGCAGGCTGCTTTGAATGGGGCAGCAGGAGTTGGCAGCCTTAGGCAGATCGTTGGGATGTCGAATTTGCTAGTCGAGCTGCCCATGCCGATGTACATGCCCCCTCACTCGTCCGAGTCGCTCCTGCTGCGGGGCGGCAAGCCCCCTTCGTCGGCCGTTTTAGCTATGGCGACTGTGGCTTTAGCCATCTTTTTTATTCAGAAGTCCATGAAGTAGGGGCTTCTCTTACTTAAAAATGGAGAAATAGAGCTAAATTAGCGGTAGTAAAGAACCGCTTAACCGAATTCGATCATGACGAAGCTTCGCCTCTCGGGCAACCCCAGCCGTAACTTGGGGAATCTTGACTTCTACCAGTTTGTAACCGATCAGGCAACCCGCATTCGGGGGCTTGGTGATGCGGTGCTTACCGATGCCGACCTGCGGCAGCTGGTGGTGGTGCTGCTGGCGCTGGCCGCCGACTTCAGCAAGACCATCCTACGGGTTCAGAAGAGCCTCAAGACCGAGGAGATCATGCGCAGGAAGCGCGCGCGTGACATCTGCATCGCTGCTCTGAGGAGCGGGGTGCGGAATGCCCGCTACGCCATCAATCCGCGCGAGGTCAGTGCCTCCTCCGGGCTCGCCATCCTGCTGGGCACTTACGGCGACATCGCCCATCAGGCCATGGAGAAGGGGAGCGGTACCATCGACAAGCTGCTCGGCGAGCTCGAAGGGGATACCTATCGGCCCCTGTTCGAAGTGTTGGGGCTCGCAGCCAAGGTGTTTCGTCTCAAGGACGAGAACGACGCCTTTAAGGCCATCTTCGAGAGCCGCCGCAGCGATGGCCTGGCCAAGGATGGGGTTAGGGCGCTCGACGTACGCCGGCAGTTCAACCGCCAGTACCAGCAGCTCTGCGACTACGTGCTCCTACAGGCGAAGATCACGGGCGGGGAACAGTACCTGGAGGCGCTGCAGCTGATTAACGCCATCCGTAAGGAGTACCTGGAGAAGGTGGCCCGGCACAAGGCGGCCAAGAAGGGTCGCGGTAATCCCGCAGCGGACGAGTAGTGGGGGAGCCCCCCGATTGGGCTATTGGCAAACTACATAATGCAGCAAAGGCAGCCGTTGGCTGCCTTTGCTCGTTATGCCTTTAGCATGTGGGAGTTGATCTTCTCGATCTTCTCCCTCGCGAATTCTGCGGTGATTTTAAGGTTGTCGGTTTCCAGCGATGGGAACTCGAACATGGGGTCAATCATGATGGCCTCGCAGATGGAGCGTAGGCCGCGGGCGCCCAGTTTAAACTCTACGGCCTTATCCACGATGTACTCCAGCGCCTCGGCGTCGAACTCCAGCTTGATGTTGTCCATCTCGAACATCCGCACGTACTGCTTGATGATGGAGTTCTTGGGCTCGGTAAGAATCGAGCGCAGCGTCTCCCTATCCAAAGGGCGTAGGTAGGTGAGCACCGGTAGGCGGCCGATGATCTCGGGGATCAGGCCGAACGCCTTCAGGTCCTGCGGCGCAATGTACTGCAGCAGGTTACCCTTGTTGATGGTCTCCGCCTTCTTCGAAGCGCCGTAGCCCACCACCTTGGTGTTCATGCGCTGGGCGATCTTCTTCTCGATGCCGTCGAAGGCGCCTCCGCAGATAAAGAGGATGTTCTTGGTGTTTACCTGGATCATCTTCTGTTCGGGGTGCTTTCTTCCGCCTTGAGGTGGAACGTTAACCACTGCTCCTTCCAGCAACTTCAGCAGCGCCTGCTGAACGCCCTCGCCCGATACGTCGCGGGTGATGGATGGATTATCGCTCTTGCGGGCAATTTTATCGATCTCGTCGATAAAGACGATGCCCTTCTCGGCCATCTCCACGTTGTAGTCCGCCACCTGAAGCAGGCGCGAAAGGATGCTCTCCACATCCTCGCCCACGTAGCCCGCTTCGGTAAGCACCGTGGCGTCTACGATGGTAAAGGGCACGTGCAGCAGCTTGGCGATGGTGCGGGCGAGCAGCGTCTTGCCGGTGCCCGTTTCGCCAACCAGGATGATGTTCGACTTCTCGATCTCCACATCCTCATCGTCGGAGATGGTGGCGTGTTTCAGCCTCTTGTAGTGGTTGTAAACGGCAACCGAAAGGTATTTCTTGGCTTCGTCTTGGCCTATTACGTACTGGTCGAGGAAGGTCTTAATCTCGTTGGGCTTGCGGAGCTGCAGCTCCGTAAGGTTGAGCGACCCCTTCTTCTTGAACTCCTCCTTGACGATCTGCGCAGCCTGCTCGATGCAGCTCTCGCAGATGTGGCCAGAGATACCAGCCAAGAGAAGGCTTACTTCCTTTTCCTCCCTACCGCAAAATGAACATTTTTTACCGGCCATTTCTATAATGTTTAGGCGTTACCTCAATTTATAAACCAAAAGAACCGCAGGGTTGGTGCGGTTCTTAGGTATTTGGCTTTTGTTACTTACTACTCTTAACAAGCACCTCGTCGATCATCCCGTACTCTTTGGCCTCGGATGAGTTCATCCAGTGGTCTCTGTCCGAATCATTTTCGATCTTTTCGAGCGGCTGATGGGAGTGGAGTGCGATGATCTCGTACAGCTCCTTTTTCAGCTTGATGATTTCGCGAGCGGTAATCTCGATATCGGATGCCTGCCCCTCTGCGCCTCCCATTGGCTGGTGGATCATAACGCGCGAGTGGGTGAGGGCCGAGCGCTTGCCTGCGGCTCCTGCGGTAAGCAGCACAGCACCCATGGATGCTGCCATTCCCGTACAAATCGTAGCAACATCCGAGTTGATGATCTGCATGGTGTCGTAGATGCCTAGCCCTGCGTAAACCGATCCGCCGGGAGTGTTCAGGTAGATCTGAACGTCCTTCGTGCTATCGGTCGAGTCGAGGAAAAGCAGCTGCGCCTGAATGATGTTGGCCACGTCGTCGTTGATGGGCACCCCAAGAAAGATGATGCGATCCATCATCAGTCTCGAAAACACGTCCATCGAGGCAACGTTTAGCTGGCGCTCTTCGATAATCGTAGGGTTGATGTAGCCGCTGTAAACGTTGTGCATCCGATTATACTGATGCAGCTTAAGGCTACCAATCCCCATGTGCTTTGTTGCGTACTTGTTGAATTCGTTCATAAAGCCTCCAACTGTTGAGTGTGATGTTTAAAGATACAACTATTTTTCCAATAGCTTGTCAAATTCTTTAGTGCTCACCTCTTTGTCTTCAACTTTAACTAGTTCTTTTGCAGCAGCAACTACCTTGTCTTCGAACTTCTTCTCAACAATACGTCTTCTCTCTTCCTTGTTTTGGAGGATATCGCTAGCGTACTTGGTAACGTACTCCTGTGGTAGATTTCTCATACCGTATTGAGCGAACTGGTATGCAGCGTACTCTTCGGCAGCAGCCTGAAGCTCTTCTTCGCTAACCTCGATGCTGTTGGTGGTGATGAAGAACTCCTTAACAAGCTGCCACTTCATGTCTTCAGCAAATGTTGGGAATTCTTTTTCGATGTCTTCTTTTGTGAACTTACCTTCGTTGATGATGTAAATCCATTTCTTAAGGAATTCTTCTGGAAGCTGAAGGTCTGCCTTGTCGATAAGCTTTTCGCGGAGGTCAAGAAGCAGCTTGTAGTCGCCTTCCTTGGCTAGGTTTACGCGGATTTCCTCGTCAACTTTTGCAACAAACTCTTCGTAGCTCTTCACGTTACCTTCTCCGAAAGCCTTGTCGTAAAGTTCCTGGTTAACCTCAGCCTTTTCGAAGTTCTTGATTTCGGTGATGGTGAAGCTAAATATTGGATTGATGGCTCCGAGTTCTTCCTTCTTTACATTAAGAAGAGCAGCTCTGTCGGTTTCGTTTTCGAAGGCTTCGTTTACGTTGAACTCAACGGTGTCGCCATCTTTCTTGCCTGCGAATTGAGCCTTGATCTCGTCCTTAGCAACCTGGCGAAGCGAGAATGCTGCGTTTTCGATGCTAATGCCATCGGCTTGAGAGAGGTTTCCGCGAAGGAAGTCTTCCTTGCCTTCTACAACATCCACATCCGACATCTTGCCAAAGCGGCTTTGGTAGCTGGTGATGTAGCTATCGCGCATTTCGTCGTCGATGGCAATGTTGTAGTAGTGAACCTTATCTCTTTTGGTCAACTTAATATCAACTGCAGGAGCGATGCCTAAGTCGAAGCAGAATTCGAAAGACTTGTCGTTATCCCAGTCGATAGCCTTTTGAGACTCACTTGGAAGTGGCTCGCCTAAAATCTTGGTGTCGCTTTCTTTTAGGAAGTTCGCGATCGAATCTGAAACAAGCTTGTTGATCTCGTCAACGAGAGCAGGCTTACGGTACATCTTGTTGATAATCCCAGCAGGTACTTTACCAGGACGGAAGCCGTCGATTCGTGCGTTTCTACGGTAGTTGGCAAGTGCCTTGTCGAGATTTCCTTCGTAGTCGCTTGGCTCGATGTTAATCTTAAGCACTGCGTTTAGAGTATCAACGTTCTCCTTTGCAATATTCATTTGTTGACAGTTTAATGATGAGCAATTTCATTTCCCATTGAGCCTCGGACCAATCAAAAGAATCTGCCAAACAGCTAGAATTTTTTGATTATCAGAATGTCTTTTGCGTACTAAATGGGAGCCCAAAGGTATGAAAAAGGGGTAATAGTTACAAACTTACTTTTTGAGGATGTTGGGCTAATGGGGGTAAACGAAAAAGCCCCGATTTCTCGGGGCTTTAGTGCGGATGAAGGGACTCGAACCCCCACGCCTCACGGCACTAGATCCTAAGTCTAGCGCGGCTACCAATTACGCCACATCCGCATTGTGCTACCGTGTTCGTTTTTTGGTTTAGCGATGCAAAGGTAAACCAAATTTTCATATCTGCAATACTATTGAGGGGGTGTAGACGGAAAAAAGTGCAGGAGATGCTGCCTGTAGGTTTTACGAAGTTGTGCGAAACTTATTCGTATTGGAAATAAATAGGGGGGAGGGCTGTAAATGAAAAAAGCCCCGATTTCTCGGGGCTTTAGTGCGGATGAAGGGACTCGAACCCCCACGCCTCACGGCACTAGATCCTAAGTCTAGCGCGGCTACCAATTACGCCACATCCGCATTGTGCTACCGTGTTCGTTTTTTGGTTTAGCGATGCAAAGGTAAACCAAAAAATGTTTTCTACAATAGCTGTATTGGGATTCTAGGTGGATTCCTGCAATTTTTTTAGGTCGTATAGCTACTTGCGAAGCTCGAAGTTTTGTCCGAGATATAGCCTTCTAACGGTCTCGTCGTTTGCAAGGACCTCTGCTGTTCCGCTTCTAAGTATTTCGCCGTCATATAGAAGGTAGGCTCTGTCGGTAATCGAAAGGGTTTCGTGAACGTTGTGGTCGGTTATGATTATGCCGATGTTTTTATCCACCAACTTTTTTACGATGCCCTGAATATCTTCAACGGCAATGGGGTCTACGCCTGCGAATGGCTCATCTAGTAGAATGAACTTTGGGTCGATGGCTAGACAGCGGGCAATTTCGGTACGGCGCCGCTCGCCGCCCGATAGCTGAATGCCGAGGCTCTTGCGAATTTTCTGAAGGCTAAACTCGCTGATGAGCGACTCGAGCTTATCTTTTTGCTCGGCAGCGCTTAGTTTCGTTAGTTCTAGCACGGTTTTGATGTTGTCCTCTACGCTCAGGGTGCGGAATACCGATGCTTCTTGGGCTAGGTATCCGATGCCTTTTTGGGCGCGCATGTACATGGGCATGTTGGTAATATTCTCGTCATCGAGAAAGATTTCCCCTTCGTTGGGCCGAATCAGGCCAACAATCATGTAAAAGCTGGTTGTCTTGCCTGCTCCATTAGGGCCAAGTAGTCCAACTATTTCGCCTTGGTTTACCTCGATGGACACCCCTTTTACAACCGTGCGTGCCTTATATCTTTTTACTAAGTTATTGCTGTGTAATTTCATTATCTACGGTTTTGCAACGTGCAAATTTAGAAAATAATCTGAAGACCTGCTCTTATCCCGAATTTATCGATGTTAGGATTGTCGAGGTAGCTGAGCCTCCATATCGCATCAATACGAATGATCTTAAATATATTCTCGACTCCCACACCTACTTCATAGTATGGCTTCCTGACATCTGACAACCCGTCGGGGAATGCGAATTCTCCAGACTTGTTGGCGTTGGAAAGCGAGCCTATGAGCCCTTTCCCGTAGGCTACCTCTCGCCATTTGAGCTTCCTCATTAAAGGAATATGGTTTAAAAAGAATCCGTTGAAGTGATGCTCTAGCGTAAGGCTTACCCACTGATCGCTGGCAAATTCGTAGTAGTTCATCATGTTAAACGAAAACTTGTTGAGGGCGTAGGTCTCATTTCCTTCGTGTAGCTTAAGTAGGGGGTAGGGGACTGTTCCGAATATTTTACCACCTTCTATTATATAGCGGAGGTAGCCAAAAGGGTTAAGCGGCACCTTATGGACGTAGTTGGCGTCTAGCATCGTGTAGCTGTACTTTGAGCCGAGTACGTTTTTGAGCCCAAACGTGGCGTTTACATTTATAATAGGGTTGTCGCTGCCTAGCGATATGCGCTCGAATTCGCCAGCAACAAATCGCTCTCCCTTACCAATGCGAGTACTTAAAACGACGTTTGTAACGGGCATGTGGGTGCTGCTTGTGCCATCTGCGCGTTTCATGGTTACAAAATCGGAGGCGTTAATGTCCTTGTGGTTTACCTCGATGCCGCTTGAGATGCCGGGGCTCCATTCGTAATCGAACTTGAGCTTGGTTTGCTCGATTAGGTTGAGCTTGTAGTTGGGGTTGCGGCGGAGCACCGAGGTTAGGATGTTGTCTTCAGCAAGCGAGAATGGGCTTAGCCCCATCTGATCCATATCTTTTTTGTACGATGCGTATCCGGTTACACGGGGCTCCTTGCTGAACATGTAAAGTACATCGCCGCCGTACTTAAACTTTTCGTCTTTAAATCCGTAGGCGGCAAATCCTCCAACCATGACATTCTTGGAGAACTTGTTGGAGGTTCGGCCTCCAAGCTTAATTCGATCTCCTTCAATCCGGTTGTTGCTGTAGGTTTGGTAGTAGGGCCCGTACTCGAAGTAGCCTATGGGGTAGTAGTAGTTGATAAGCAGGTTGGTGATGTTGGTGGCTGTTTTAAAGAGGGGGACCTCCTTAACCCGGTCTACCATTGTATAGATCCCCTTTTCCTGGGTGGTGAGCTCGACGGGCCGATTTTGCGCCCAGTAGCTGGTGTCCTTTTTTATGGCTTCGTCGCTAAGGATTACGCTGGGGGCATTCTTCTTCGTGGAGTCGGGGAACTCGGCGTTGAGGTTCACGTTGGAGATCACGCTGGTGTTGCGCCCGAAGAAGCCTACCGTTCCTTTGGTAATCTTGAAGTCGATAAACAAGCTGCTGCTTTTGGGGAACCACACCGAATCGTTTACGGGTTGAAAAACCTGCTCGGCAGCCATGGCGTTAACCCAGTTGATGTTGGCCCCCTTGTTGAGCTGCAGCACCACCTTTACAACGGCATAGGTGGTGTCGTGTACCCACATTTCGCCGGTAAAGGTGGGCTCCTGCTTCCGTTTGGGCACGAAGTTCATCCTTATGCACTGCTTGCCGTCGATGTAGGCCGTGTCTTGGAGGTAGTACTTGTAGTACGAGAGCCCGTTGCTGTTGAGCGGGCTAATCAGCCCTTGGTCAAAGAAGTCTATGAAGTTGTCGTAGATGTTGATGTTTTGGTACATCCGCCCCGTAAACTGGGCGATGCTTTTGTTGTCGATCCCCGAGGTCTTGCTCGCTTTTATGACCTCCTTCTCCTTTTGGGGCGAGCTCGAGTGGTAGTAGTCGGACAGCGATTCGGAGATTAAGATGGGGATGTAGGTCTTTCCGGTCATCTTGTTCGTGTCGAGGTAGTCGAATATGAACTTGAACTGCTTGAGCAGCTTCTTATCCTTAAGCTCGTTTTTGATGTTGTTGACATCAATCTGCATCTTGGTGTAGGCGTTGTAGCTGTACGAGGGGATGCTGGCGATGTTGTTGCGGTCTTTATTGGCTATGATTTTCTTGAAAAAGGCGTGCGCAGGATTTTCGCCGGGTCTTACCACAACCTCCTGCAGGGTGTAGTTGATGGGGGTTAACTCTATGGTGAAGGTGTTGATGGTGTGCTTGGTTACGGGAACCGATTTGCGGTTGTACCCCACGTACTGCGCCGAGATCGAGTCCGTTGCCATCTTCGCATCTATCGAGAATACCCCATTTTGGTCGGTTATGGTTCCTACCGTTGATTTTATGAATGATACGTTGCAAAAAGGAAGCGCCTCCTTGGTGTTGGCATCGATAACTTTACCCTTCACCCTTGTAATTTGGGCGGAGGAGAGGAGTGGCGCTGTATAAATAAGTATAAGGATGAAATGTTTTAAAAGCGTAGAAAACCGATTTCGCATATTCTTTTTATTTAGAAATATAAAGGTAGTGGACAATGTCGTACAGTGGAGCAAAGGAGTGTTAATAGAGCCTAAGGCAACACGATGTTTGTTACATCTTTACCCGGGGAAAGTAAAGGAGGATCTTTGGATTGAGCGAATAAGGGTGTTTGAAAGGGTAAACTTCGGGTGGCGTGGTGCTTTCTTTCCTCTTCTGATGCGATTTTTAGGCGATGGTCGTGTGCCATCCCTAAACTTCGGAAACCATTTGGTGGAGCGGTTGTGCCATGCGTAAGCTTCGGAAGTCATTTGGGGAAGCAGTTGTGCCATTCGTAAACTTCGGAAACCATTTTGGGAAGCGGTTGCGTCATTCGTAAACTTCGAAAGTCATTTGGTGGAGCGGTTGTGTCATCCGTAAGCTTCGGAAATTACTCGGTGGAGTGTTCAGCGCAGACTCTTCAGGCTGGTAAATCTCAAATCCATCCTCAGCAGCCGCTACGCCTACGGGAGGTCTGCTGCTGAGGGTGGTTGATAGTATGCTTATAGGTGCTGGAGGCGGTTGCCGCAACTGTTCGTTGGGCTAGGCGATACCTTCGCGAAGGATGTCGTGGATATGAACCATCCCGGCGTACCTCCCGTCTTGGATGACAACCAACTGCGTTATCTTATTCTTTTCCATCTTGTCGAACGCATTAATGGCAAGCTCGTTGATGTCGATCGTCTTGGGGTTAACGGTCATGATATCTTTGGCGAGCAGGTTGTCTACGCTCACCCCCTTTTCCAGCATTCGCCTTAGGTCGCCATCGGTAATAATCCCGGCAAGCGATTGGTCGTCGTTGACAACGGCGGTTGCGCCAAGCCTTTTCGACGATATCTCTACAATAATTGGTCGGATGGTCTCGCTGAGCAAAACCTTAGGAACCTCCGCCGAAATCACGTCGGCAACGCGCATGTACAGCTTTTTCCCTAGCGAGCCGCCAGGGTGGAAGCGGGCAAAATCGCTTGAGGTGAATCCTCGAAGCTTAATGAGCGTCATGGCTAGCGCATCGCCCAGCACCAGTTGTGCGGTAGTCGACGAGGTAGGCGCCAGGTTGATGGGGCATGCCTCCTTCTCAACCGTAGCCTTTAGCACGTAGTCGGAGTTGAGGGCAAGGTATGAGTCGGTGCTCGACACCATCGCTACGATTTTGTTGCCAAGGTTGCGAATCAGTGGTACCAGAACTTTTATCTCTGGCGTGTTCCCGCTTTTCGAAAGGATAATGATGATGTCGTTAGGCTGGATAAGACCAAGGTCGCCATGGATGGCATCGGCTGCATGCATAAAGATGGATGGCGTTCCGGTTGAATTCATGGTTGCCACAATCTTGCTGGCGATGATGGCGCTTTTCCCAATTCCAGAAACGATGACTCTCCCTTTACAGCTGTATAAAAGCATGGCAATTTCGGCAAACTCATCGTCGATGTAGCTGGCTATTTTTTCAACAGCTCTAGCTTCTTCGAGGATGGTATCTGCTGCAAATGCTTTTATGTCGAAGTTATTCCCCATTACTCTTGTTTTTTATTTTTCTCTTGAGTACTTTAGAAATGCAAAGTTATTGCTTTTTGACGATAACTTGGCATCTGTTGGAGGCTGATTCTTATGTGTGTTAACTTTTGCAAACCTAGGAGCCGTTGATTGTTATATGAGATTTGTTTGGTTAACTTTGTTATGTCAGTGTGCAGAAAAGGTACATTTAAATCAAAAAATGCAGTATTAAGAGGGGTAAAAATTATGGCCGAAGAGGTTCGTGCATCATTAACGGAGTACTTAAAAAAGTACTTTGGTTTTTCTGGGTTCAAAGGAAACCAAGAAGCAATCATTCAAAATGTGCTGGATGGGAAAGACACATTTGTGCTTATGCCCACAGGAGGAGGGAAATCGTTATGCTATCAGCTTCCTGCTCTTAAAATGGACGGAACGGCAATCGTAATTTCGCCCCTAATAGCATTGATGAAGAATCAGGTTGACGCTATGCGCGCCTTTATGGAAGGTGCCGGGATTGCTCATTTCCTCAATTCTTCGTTGTCGAAAACCGCTATTGCCAAGGTTAAGGAAGATGTTGTTGCAGGGCGCACAAAACTCTTGTACGTTGCTCCAGAATCGCTCACAAAGGAGGAAAACATACAATTCCTTAAGCAGATAAAGATCTCGTTTTATGCAATTGATGAGGCACACTGTATCTCGGAATGGGGGCATGATTTTCGGCCAGAGTATAGAAGAATACGTCCAATTATAACAGAAATAGGTAAAGCCCCTTTGATTGCACTTACTGCAACTGCTACGCCAAAGGTTCAACACGATATTCAGAAGAATCTTGGAATGCTTGATGCAACGGTCTTCAAATCATCGTTCAACAGGCCAAACCTCTACTACGAGGTACGTCCTAAGCAGGATGCAACTAAGGAGATTATCAAGTTTATTAAAGCCAACAGCGGCAAATCGGGTATCATTTACTGCCTAAGCCGGAAAAAGGTGGAAGAACTTGCAGATATACTTAAGGTAAATGGCATAAATGCTGTTCCTTATCATGCAGGGCTTGATTCGAATTCTCGTTCTGAAAATCAGGATAAGTTTTTGATGGAAGAAACCGATGTGGTGGTGGCCACCATTGCATTTGGCATGGGGATCGACAAGCCCGATGTTCGCTATGTAATTCACTACGATATTCCCAAGAGTTTGGAAGGATACTACCAGGAGACTGGTCGTGCTGGCCGCGATGGGGGCGAAGGGAAGTGCATTACTTTTTACAGCTACAAGGATATCCAGAAATTGGAGAAGTTTATGCATGGCAAGCCGATTGCCGAGCAGGAAATTGGGAAGCAGCTGCTTCAGGATACGGTTTCCTATGCAGAATCGTCGGTGTGCCGCAGAAAGATGCTGCTGCTCTATTTCGGTGAAGATTATACGCAGGAGAACTGTGGCTGCTGCGATAACTGCCTTAATCCGAAGGAACTGTTTGATGGAAAAGATGCCATTCTGAAGGCACTAGAGGTAATCGAAGAGCTGCAGGAGAAGTTTAAGTCCGACCATGTCGTAAACTTTTTGGTGGGCAACGCAACGGCGGGCATAAAAACCTACAAGCATAACACTAACGAACTTTTTGGGATTGGCAAAGACCGGGATGAAAAGTATTGGAATGGCATTCTTCGTCAAATGCTCATCAACCATTTGCTAACAAAGGATATTGAGAATTATGGTCTTCTAAAGATATCTCCAAAGGGACGTAAGTACATGGATGAACCATTCTCTATAATGATGGCAAAGGACCACGATTACGGAGAAGTTGATGACGATGACGTTGCAGGATCAGCCGCTGGCAAAGGTGGTGGTGCTGCCGACGAGGCGCTGTTTTCCCTTCTGAAGGATCTGCGTAAGTCGATGTCGAAGAAGCTGGGGCTGCCTCCTTTTGTGCTATTCCAAGATCCATCCCTCGAAGATATGTCCATCCAGTACCCTATCACGATGGAGGAACTTCAGAACATTACGGGGGTAGGGGTTGGAAAGGCCAAAAAGTATGGCAAGGAGTTTATCGAACTCATCAAAAAGTACGTTGACGAAAATGAGATTGAGCGACCTCAGGATATGGTCGTAAAGTCGGTGGTCAACAAATCGGGGAATAAGGTTTTCATCATCCAAAGCATCGATAAGCGGATGGACTTGGGAGATATCGCCAATGCGAAGGGGATGGACATGAAGGATCTGTTGTCTGAAATGGAGGCAATCGTTAATTCCGGCACCCGAATAAATCTCGATTACTATATCAACGAAAATGTGGACGAGGATAAGCTCGAAGAGGTTTTCGACTACTTTAAGAACGAGGCGAAGACGGAGTCTATTCAGGAAGCGCTAGACTTTCTTGGAGAGGAGGATTATTCCGAGGAGGAGGTTCGGCTTATTCGGCTGAAGTTTATCTCTGAAATGGGCAACTAGATCATTTGTTGAATAAAAATATGCAACCCCGAACTTTTGGTTCGGGGTTGTTTTTTGTTATGCGATGCTTACTTCGCTTTCTGTAGGCTACTTTTTGTCGGTGTTCCCCTTGCTTACATCGAATGCCTCGCGGAGGCCATCTCCTAAGAGGGTAAACGCAAGTACCATGAGCATGATGGCGGTTCCGGGGATGAAGGCGAGGTACGAGGCATCGAGTATGATGTAGGCGTAGCTCTCCTTTAGCATGGCTCCCCACGATGGCATTGGCGGTTGGATGCCGACGCCAAGAAAGCTTAACCCCGACTCGATGAGGATGGCCGAGGCAAAGTTGGCGGCGGAGATGACAATGATGGGCCCCATGACGTTGGGGAGTATGTGGCGGATGATAATCCTCCAATCGCCAAATCCTAGGGCGCGGGCGGCATCTACGTACTCCTTCTCCCGGATGCTGAGCACCTGGCCGCGAACAATTCGGGCTACCTCTACCCACATGGTAAGCCCAACGGCAATGAAGATCTGCCAGAATCCTTTCCCCAAAACTAGCGTTACCGCAATTACCATTAGAAGGGTGGGGACGCTCCAAATTACGTTGATGAACCACATGGTTACGTTGTCGACCCATCCCCTGAAGTAGCCGGCAACGGCGCCTAGGGTTATTCCGATAAGCAGCGATATGGCTACGGCAATGATGCCTACCGATAGCGATACCCTTGCCCCGATAAGCATGCGGCTGAGCAAATCGCGCCCATACCGGTCGGTTCCGAGGAGGTACGACCGCTTAACGATCTGTGATTCCTGTACGGTTTTGGCAAGGGTGCTGTTGTCGATGGCGAGCCTTGTTCCATCAATGGTGGTAAAGTATGATTTGCCGTTGCGGATGGCTACGGTGCTGGGGTTGTCGATGGGGTACGCCATTTCGGCAAGCGTATAGCGGTGCTCGAGGGGTTGCTCGTTCGGGTAGGCCGTAAACTCTTTGGCGTAGATGTATCCGCCGCGGATGGTATAGGCGTTTATGGCGAGTTCCTTGTAGGCCGATTCCTTCCCGTTGGTCAGCTTGGCGAAGAGGCCGACTTCTTTTGGAACCGCTGCTTTGGGAAGGCGAAGAACTAGGGTGCTGAACCCCGGCTTCTGTACGGCAATTTCGAGATGCTGGCTGTTGGAGTTGGGGCTAGAGTCTGGCGCAATTAAGTATCCTAGCAGGGCTAGGGTGCTTACGATGATGATAAACCAGAGGGAGATCATTGCCCATCTGTCGCGCTTTAGCTTTCTCCATGATTGTGCCCAGGGTGACTGGCTTTCGGATCGTTGTATCTCCTCTCTTTCCATGTAAATCTTGATGTCGTGCTGCCAATGGCCGTAAAGGTAATGTAGATTGGGTAAAGAGCCGCGCAAAGCAGAAAATATTTAGCCCACTTTTTTATGCCATTCGCTCGGAAATGAGCCGCTAGTAAGCCGTAGTCGAGCATCATTTTGGATGCCCATAGGGTAATTGCCAGCGTCGAGTGGGCGTGGTTGATTGTTGCCGCGATGGCGCACGAAAGGAGGGCGGCGTTGGCTAGGAAGACAAGGATGGCTACGGCCTTAGCGCTCCGGTCGCTGTAGTACTTTGTTTTAGAGCCCCAGCGCCTGCGGCGGTTGATGAAGTCTTTTAGGTTTTTGTCGGCATTGGTGGTTACGAGGTTGTCGCGCCCTGCAGTGAACCGAATCGTTCTGTGGTGCTGTTTGGCGTAGTGGAGCAGGAAAACGTCGTCGCCCGATGGCGTTTGTTCCGGGTTGAGGTTGGCCTCCATAAATATCTCCTTGCGAAAGGCCATGTTGGCGGCATTGCAGAAGATGGGCATGCCGATTCCGGCGGCACCAATTCCCGATGCGCTTAAGCTGGCGAACTCAACGGCGGCTAAACGTTCGAAAAAGGTGGTGGGATGGTAGGCAACCGGCCCGCATACGATGTCGGCTTTTGCGCCAATGAGGTTGTTGATGTTCGCGAGCCAGTACTTGGGCAGGCGGCAGTCGGCATCGGTGATGGCGATGATGCTGCTGCGGGCCGCCGATACGCCGGCCGAGAGGGCGGCCTTTTTTCCCTCCGATTCGTGGGGTAGGTTTACGACGCGAAGATTGCGGTGCTGCTGGCATTGGTGGTCGAGCTCGCGCTCGGTGCTGTCGGTGGAGTGGTCGTTTACGGCAACCACCTCGAAGTAGCTTGTTGGATAGTCTAGCGCTCGGATTGATTCGAAGAGGTGGGCGATGTTTTGCTCCTCGTTGCGGAGGCAGATGACGATGGTGATGAAGTAGCGGTGCTGGCTGGGGATAGGCTTATGCTCCCGAATACGGCTGTACCCGGCCGTAAATGCGGCAACCATCACCAAGTAGAGCGCCATTACGGCAATAAGTAGCACCATATCCCCAAAAAATTTTCGAAAGTTAACAAATAATGGGGAACTGCTGCTCCTGCTCCGAGGATTCATCCCTCCTTGGCGGTGCTCCACTGGCCTTGCGGGGTGCTGCGCCACCTGGTATCGGCTCGGAGGCCCGAGGTTCGGGTTCTGGAATGGTTCGGATAGGTTCAGCGGCGCGCCTTTGGGGTGTTTGATCCCGGGTGATAGTTCCGGCGGCGCGTCCGTCCGCCCATTTGACGACCCGTTTAGGTCTTTTATCGCACCGTTTAGGTTTCGAGGCCCGAGGTTTCGGTTCCGGAATGATCCGTTTAGGTCTTTTAATGGTCCGTTTAGGTTCGGAATCGAAAAATATCGTCGATTTATCCCAACCGACCGTCGATTAACCTAAAGGCTTCGTCGATCAACCTAAACGCATCGTCAATTCACCCAAAAGCATCGATGTTGAACGTATTCGTTTAGGTCCTGGACGTATTCGTTTAGGTTCTGAACCTAAACGAAGGGCTGTACAGGGGGATGGTTGGCTTTTGGGGGCTGCGGCTCCTGCCCCCAAGGCCTAGAACTCGAAGTCGGTACGGAACCGGTTGGTCCAATCCTCCTTCTTCACCTCATCAATGTTGGCCTTGAGCTGCTCCATGAAGCGCGGACGGGGGATTTCCTCGGCGCCGAGCGAAAGGAGGTGGTCGGAGTATATCTGGCAGTCGACCAGCTGAAACCCTTGCTCCTGCAGGTTCTTCACCAGCATGATGAAGCCGAACTTGGAGGCGTTGCTGGCCTTGGCGAACATCGACTCGCCGAAGAAGCATCGCCCTAGAACGCCTCCGTAGAGGCCACCCACAAGCGCTCCATCCTGGTCCCACACCTCCACCGAGTGCATGAAGCCGAGCTGGTGCAGCGCGTGGCACGAGGCCATCATCTCATCCGAAATCCACGTGTTGTAGGGGTCCTCCTGGCCTTCGCGGGCAATGGTGCCGCAGCTGCGCACCACCTCGTCGAAGCAGGTGTCGAACGTTACGGTGTACTTCTTCGCCCGAAGCAGCTGGCGCATGCTCTTCGACACCTTAAGCCGGTGCGGGTAGAGCACAAAGCGGGGGTTGGGGCAGTACCAAACGGGGATATCGGCCGGATCGTACCAGGGGAAAATGCCCTCGGAGTAGGCCACCAGCATCCGCTCGGGCGTAATATCGCCCCCTACGGCAATCATTCCATCGTCCTCGGCGTCTTCCACCGGGGGAAAGTTGAGGTATTCGGTATTGAGGATGTAAACAGGCATGGCTAGCGTTTTACGATAGGCGCCCTTCGGGCATTTAGGGTTACCTGCGAGACGTACAGCCCCGCTAGCGTCACGGCAATCCCAACGAGGTTGATGGCGTTGAACCGATCGCCCTGCATGAAGTAGGCCGCAATCGCCGTAAATACGGGGATCAGGTTGAGGAAGACGTTTATCTTGGCAATCGAAAAGTGCTTCAGCGAGTACGCGTAAAGCAGAAAGGCGATGATCGAGGCAAATGTGGTAAGCTTGAGGATGGGGACCAGCGCCTCGCTCGTAAACATCGACGCGCTGAGCCTGTCGGTTGCCAGAAATACCGGGAGCATGAGCAGCGCGGCAATAATGCTCTGGTAGGTGACGATGCTGAACGAGTTGTACCGCAGGGTTAGCTTCTTTAGGCTAATAACGTAGCCAATGGCGGCAACCACGGCCCCGAACATCAGCGCGATTCCCAGAAGCGATCCCTTGGTCTGGCTGCCCGACTGGTAGGCAACAAGCACTACGCCTACTACGGACAGGAGTATGCCGATGGCGTTTTGTAGGCTGATTCTTTCCCTGAAGAAGAGGAACGCCCCAAGCGGCGTGAAGAGCGGAATGGTTGCCACAATAACCGCGGCCAGCGTCGACGATACCATGGTTAGCCCGTTGGCCTCGCAAAGGCTGTAGATGAATGGCTCGAAGAAGGCCATGGTCAGGAATAGCCTCAGGTCCTTAGCCTGGAGCCGCTGCACCTGCCGGAGCAGCAGCCCAACTACCAGCAGCGCTACCGATGCCAAGGTGAGGCGAAAGGTAATTATCCCCGTAGGGGTAAAGTAGAGCAGCGCCGTTTTATACCACACAAAGGATAGGCTCCAGAATAGTATGGCTAGGATTACGGCGGTGTAAACCAGTAGGCTGTTTTTCATGATGCTGCCTTTTTACTGCTAGAATACCACCTTTAGGCTCGATGGCTGTACGGATATCTCCAGCGTTTTCCCCATTCGTCCAGGCTCGCCGTCGAAGTGGATGTAGTCCTCCTCCTCGCGTTCGATGGTGATGTTTCGCCCCCTGATGATCTCTACGTATTGGCTGGATTCAATTTTTTTCAGAAACATCTTAGCCGCAAAGGCAGGACCCGAAATGAGCGGCAGCTTGGTAACTACCACAACATCCAGAATTCCATCCTGAAGATCGGCTTGCGGAGCGATGTAGGCGTTGTTGCCATACTGCGATGCGTTGGCTACGGTTATCAGGAAGGCGCTGCGCGAGTACCTCTGCCCATCTACCGTGATGGTGTATGCCTTGGGCTTATAGCCGAAAAACTCCTTGATCGCCACCTTGGCGTAGGTGGTCAGGCCGCGCGATCCAGCCTCCGCAAATCGGTTTCCGATGAGCGCATCGAAGCCAACGCCAGCCGTACAGAAAAAGGCTACCCCGTTGATGTACGCCGCGTCTACTCGCTGCGATGGGTGTAGAAGAGCCACCTCCACCGCCTTGGGGGCGGTAAGCGGGATGCCCAGGTGGCGTGCCAGCCCATTTCCCGACCCTTGCGGAATAATGGCAAGCTCAGCATCCTTGCCCACCAGCTCGCGTGCCACCTCGTTGATGGTTCCATCGCCACCCACAGCCACAATTCTGCTGTACCCATCAGCCATAAGCTCGCGAGCTAGCTCGGCAGCATGGTTGGCACGGGCGGTATATACGATATCGGCTTGGATATGGTTGTTTGAGGCAGTATTGTTGATTATCTCAGGGAGCTTCGCCTTGTCCTTACCTCCAGATATGGGGTTTATGATGAATGCAACTTTCATGTTTACGCTTCTGCTTATTAAAACGGCAGCAAATATAGCAGGTCTATTTAGAGTTTGCTTTGATATTGAAAATAAAAAAAGCGGGGATTCCCGCTTAATCTATTGTGATTTTGAGTACTTGTCCTGCTTTTAGATCTCTCGGCGAACGTAGGTTGTTTGCCTTCTGAATATCCTTTGGGGTAACACCCTTATACTTTTGAGCGATAGTCCAAAGATTGTCGTTCTTCCTTACGGTGTAGCGTATTACAGAGCCTTTCTCTACCTGCTCCTTAGCAACGTAAGGTTTTGCGGGCTCGTTTGCGCTTACGTTTATTGCTTGTACCGTTTCAACCTTAATAGAATCGGATGCCGCAGCCTTATTCTTGTTCTCAGATTCGTTTTTAATGGTCTTCTTCTCCACCTTTTGGGCTAGCAGAGGAGCTGCCTCGTATATGGCTAACCGTTGTCCCTTCTTTAGCTTGCCCTTCTTCGACGAGATCTTGTTCCATTCCTTAAGAGCCGAAACCTCAATGTCGTATTTCTTTGCAATGGAGGCAAGGGTCTCTCCCTTTCGTACTTTATGGTAGATCTTCTTTGTTCCTAAATCCGCGGCTTGGCTTGGAGAACCAGAAGAAGCCATTAGCGTTGGAAAGTTGTTTTGTACAAAGTAGATTGAGTCCTTTGCGTAAATATCTTTTTCTTTAGCAATAAAGGCGGTTGATATACCTGTAGGAAGTACAAGCGTATATGGCTTTTCTATTCCAGGAATGATGTCCTTCTTATACTGAGGATTTAGCTCGCGGAGCTCATCAACAGAAATGCCGAGCACATCGGATACCTGCTGGAAGTGAAGCATGCGGTTTACCTGAATTGAATCCGTATTTCGAGGCAACGGCATGGTACGGGGGATGAGCTTGTGCTCTTTGTAGAACTTTACGAGGTAGGCTGCTGCAATAAAGTTTGGAACGTATCCTCTGGTTTCCTTTGGAAGGAAGTTGTAGATCTCCCAGTAGTTTTTGCTGCCTCCAGCCCTTCTAATTGCCTTGTTCACGTTACGAGGACCGCAGTTGTAGGCTGCAATAACCAGCGTCCAGTCGTGGTATATCTTGTAAAGGTCTTTTAGAAACTTTGCCGCAGCTTCACTCGCTGCTACAGGGTCGCGTCGCTCGTCAACAAAAGAGGAAATGTTAAGCTTATACTGCTTTCCAGTGCCATACATAAACTGCCAAAGCCCTGTCGCGCCAACTTTTGATACGGCAATAGGGTTGAGTGCCGACTCAATTATTGGGAGATAGCGAAGCTCCAATGGGAGATCGTACTTGTCTAGTGTCTGCTCTATTATTGGGAAGTAGTATTCTCTAAGTCCTAAGATTTTCTCCGAAACGTTTTTCTTGCGGATGATATACCATAAGATTGATGCACGAACAACGTTGTTGTAAGGCAAATCAATTAGTGATGGTACCTTAGCAAGTCGCTTCATGAATACAGAGTCGGGAATGTCAGATTTAACCATTTCCTCATTGCTTAGAAAATCAGCGGCAAGGTTGGTTGTATCCAATACTTGCCATTCTGTTCTTGCTAGGAGAAGGCTGTCAATTCCCTTTTCGAATTGTCTTAGTTTTCCCTCATCTATTGCTAAATGCTTATCATCTCTGGTAGCAATCGATTTTGCATTGCATTGGTTTGCTGTCAAGCATCCTATTAGGATAATCGTAGCGAAGAAAAAAATAGCGCTCTTAGTGCTTGGCATAGGGGCTAATGTTAGTTTGGGTTAGGTTAAAAGTTCAGCGACATTGTTAATCCAGGGGCAAAAGGACTGCCTTTTTGGGCAACTAGGTAGTTCTCGTTTAGTATGGTAGGAACAACCCTAAGCGACAGGTTGTCATCTACCTCATAGTCGTATAGGGTAGCATCTACGTTTGCGTCAATGATGTTAAGGGCGTATAGTAGGACGGTTCCTAAAATCGCATAATCGCGATTCCTTCGGTAGTAATCGCGGGCTGACTTTAGCTCATCGGCTGATCTTTTACCCTCAAATTCATCAATGGTTTCTGGATTCTTGTCGGTAACCAAGTTGTATGCTAGCTTGTAACGTTGATACTCCTTGCCCTGAAAAGATATTGCGTAGCCTAATGCTGCAAATCCTCCGTAAAGAATAGGAACCTTCCAATACTTTTTGTTGTAAACCTGACCTAAGCCAGGGAATACCGCCGAAAGTATGGTTGCCTTTTGTGGGGAATGTTCCTGGTGGTCGTTGTAGTTTACAACAGCATCGGCTATGCTTAGCAGATAAACCGCAGTGGCTGCCATGTAGCAAACATTACGGTACTGCTTAAATCGGGTATAATCGTTCTCGATACCTACGAGGTTGTTTCTGTAAAGAGCCTTTTTCGAGATGGTGTTAAAACTTCCATCTATGGAGAAATCTTTAGATAACTCGACTGAAGCAATCCTATACTTATTGTATGATTCGTGATACAGAAGGTTGCTTTTGTAGCCAATGTATCCTAACCCGGCAATACCACCGTAGAATACAGGTATCTTATAGTACTGCTTGTTGATTACTTGACCAGACCCTGGCAAAATAGTCGCTAGTCCCCATACCTTGACAATGGATAGGGAATCTTTTTTCTGCGGTTGCTCAACCTTTATTTTTTTTTGCGAAAGCCCTACAAGGGGGAGCAAAAAAACTACAAAGCCAACAAGTAGTAGAGCACTTTTTTTCAATGTACGCGTTTTAAACCTTAAAGCAAACCTTCGAGTTGCTCAAATTTAGACAGTATAGAGTTGATCTCTTTGTCGGATTTGAAGCCAATGATAATTTTGCCGTTGCCTTTTGCCGTTCTTTTGATGTTGATATCCGACGAAAACATCTTTTCGAGGTGCTCAACAAGTTTAAAGTATGGCTCTGGCATATCTTGTTCTTGATCTTTTTTATCTTCTAGAGCGTTGCCTTCTGCCAGCTTCTTAACAAGCTGTTCAACTTGGCGAACTGAGAGATCTTCCTCAATTATTTTGCGAAGGATTTCAAGTTGTAAATCTTGGTCATCGATGTTTACCAATGCTCTTGCATGGCCCATCGATAGCAAGCGGCGTCGAATAGCCAGCTGAAGTTCAGCAGGAAGCCTTAGCAAACGGAGGTAGTTGGTTACGGTACTACGTTTTTTGCCTACACGTTCGCCGAGCATCTCTTGGGTAAGTGAGCATTCGTCAACAAGGCGCTGGTAGCTTATTGCTACTTCGATAGCATCAAGATCTTCACGTTGGATGTTTTCGACCAATGCCATTTCGAGCATTCCTTGGTCATCGGCAGTACGAACGTAGGCAGGAATGCTCTTTAGCCCTGCCAACTTTGACGCTCTAAAGCGGCGTTCTCCGCTGATGATCTGGTACTGGTCGTTTTCAACTTTGCGTACGGTAATTGGCTGGATAATGCCAAGTTCTTTGATGGAGGCGGCTAACTCGGCAAGTGCTTCCTCGTCAAAGTGTGTACGTGGCTGTAGCGGATTGGGAACGATTCTTTCGATCTCAATCTCGTTGATAAGTTCAGATTTTGGTAAAACGCTTTCGGTCGGAGTTGGCGAAGGTGCGTTGCTCGTTGTTGACGCCTCTTCAATAAGCGCACCTAGACCTCGGCCTAACGCCATTTTTTTACTCATGCTATCGTAGTGGATATTGTGTTTTATACAGTTTCTTTTTCGTGCGCTTCTTTTACGGCTTCATTCTTTTGAAGAAGTTCCTTGGCAAGGTTCAGGTAGTTGGTTGTTCCTGTCGATGAAGCATCGTAGAGCAGAACTGGCTTGCCGTAACTGGGGGCTTCGCTTAGCTTGATGTTGCGCTGAATGATGGTGTCGAATACCATTTGTTGGAAGTGCTTTTTAACCTCATCAACTACCTGGTTCGAGAGCCTCAAGCGGGCATCGTACATGGTTAGGAGGAATCCTTCGATGGCAAGCTGTGGGTTAAGCCTGCTTTGGATAATCTTGATGGTGTTCAGAAGTTTTCCGAGACCTTCGAGCGCGAAGTACTCGCACTGAACGGGGATGATTACCGAGTCGGCGGCACTTAGCGCGTTAACGGTGATAAGCCCAAGCGAAGGAGAACAGTCTATAAGGATATAGTCGTATTGGTCACGGATTTTCTCAATAACCGACTTGAGCATCTTTTCCCTATTAGGAAGGTTGAGCATTTCGATTTCGGCACCAACTAAATCAATGTGAGAAGGAATAAGGTCTAACCCGTTGATCTCGCAGTGAAGAATGATGTCTTTTGCGTCCACTTCATCAACCAAGCATTCGTAAATACTGGTTTTAATGGTACGTAAGTCGAAGCCGTTTCCTGAGGTGGCATTTGCCTGAGGATCTGCATCGATCAGCAAGACCTTTTTCTCAAGTACAGCAAGGCTCGCTGCGAGGTTAATCGCAGAGGTTGTTTTACCAACCCCACCTTTTTGATTTGCTAACGCAATTACTTTAGCCATTCCCTAATAGTTTTTTATTATTGACTGCAATAATAGCAATAAAACTGTAATATATGTATGTGGCATATATCGATTGCTATTTTCGAACTCGAAGTCCGCCTGCAAAGGTATTACTTTTTTTCACCCTTTAATCAGGTGTCGATTTTGTGTTGACAACTCATCTTTTTTTTAACTTTGTTCGATTAGTTTTAAAGATATTTTGAGAATGGCGAATGGTAAATGGTTTGCAATCGTAAATCCTAAGGCAGGCAAGGGGCGTGCAGTTGTCGATTGGCCACGAATCTCGTGGATGCTAACCGATGCGGGCGTTGAGTTTGACCACGTGTTCACCCAAAAGAAGTACCATGCTGTAGAACTGACGGTGCGGGCTATACGAAGTGGCTACCGAAAGATCATCTCCGTGGGGGGCGATGGCACGCTAAACGAGATTGTAAACGGCATTTTCATTCAGAAGGAGGTGGCAACCACCGATGTGCTGTTGGCCATGATGCCGCTTGGTATCGGCAACGACTGGATTAGGATGTACGGCATTCCCCGCACGTATGCCGATGCCATTGATGCCATAAAGTTTGGGCGCTCGTTTCTGCAGGATGTCGGGCTGGTAAAGTTCTACGAGGCGAAGGTGCATCACGAGCGCTATTTCGCGAATGCGGTTGGTATCGGGTTTGATGGCTATGTGGCTATCGGCTTTAATCGGCTGAAGGAGGCAGGTAAAAAGAGCAAGTGGCTGTACGTTATCAGTATGATAAAGTCGGTGCTTACCTACAAGGCGTCTAAGGTTGCGATGCGCATCGACGGCGATCCGATTTCCGACGAGATCTATAGCATAACGCTTGGAGTAGGTAAGTATAATGGTGGGGGTATGATTCAGATGCCTAATGCTATTGCCAATGACGGGTTGCTCGATGTCACCATTATTCGAAAGATTAGCGGCTTAAACGTGCTGTGGAATATGCCAATACTTTACAATGGGCATATTCATCGGCACTCTCGCATAACTGGCCACCGGGGAAGTGATATCGCCATTCATTCAATACCCCAAATCCCCATCGAGGTTGATGGCGAGAGTGTAGGCTATTCGCCGTTTGACATCTCCGTTGTTGCCAAGGGAATTAACGTTATCGTTGGGAGGGACTTCAACGAGATGGAGTAGGCTTAGCGCTCGGCCTCTTCGCCTTTGGGCATTACTTTTTCTATGGCTTCCTTCTTGAATATCCGCAGGTCGCTTAGCGATACCCCATGGGCGGAAAGGTACAGTATGCCCGGGAGCGAGGGGATGGCCACGTTGACCACCCAGAGCAGCACGGTTGACATCACGGCGATGCTCGCATCGATCCCAAATATTGGAAAAAACACGGATGCGCCTGCGGCTCGAACGCCTAGTTCGGTGAACGAGAATGAGGGAATTGCCGAGTTGGCCAGAAAGGTTAGGGCTATGGCGAAGAACATGGGCTCGAAGCGTACCTCGCGCGAGAATACCAGGAATATCAGCCATAACTCGGTGCAAAATACGAAGTAGCGCATCAACGAAATGGCGACCGAGAGCAGCGCCTTGGAAATGCGGATCTTGCCGATGCGATTTTCGAAGAAGCGCATGGCCACCCAGATCAGCACCACCACCAGGAATACCAGAATGAGCTGGGTGATGGCCAGCTTGGGCATCCCGGGGAGCGACTTCCAACTCATGTTGATGAGCGCAATGGAGCCAAATATGGCGGTGGCCAGTAGCTGCGAGAAGCTGCAAAACGTTGCGGGAAGCAGCCCCCGAACGCGAAATTTTTTGGGGAGTAAGAAGCTCCTTATTATAGGGTCGCCAATCCGATTCGGCGAAACAATACCTCCAGCCATTCCTCCGAGCACCTGCTTGAGCGCGCTAAAGTACGAAACGCCAAAGGGGGCCACGAACAGGTGCCACTTGTAGGTTTCGAGCGAAAGGTTTACGCCTAAAAGGAGGGTGATGGCGGCCAGTAGGAGGGCTAGGGCCAGCGGGTTGGTGTGCTGGATTTGCGCGAGGGCGGTTGCCACGTTCGCCGCGCTGATTTTTACGGCTAGGAGGTAGATGCACAAAACGGCGATGCCTACTTTAAGGGATATCCCCACTAGCCGTTTTTTTTTGATAAATCTGTCGAGCATGTGCCTTGCGTGTTCTTTAATTGCCGTATTTTGTGCCTAAATTAAGTAAAAGAATTCAGATGAACTATGTGCGCCCCAAAAAGAACCTCGGTCAGCATTTCCTGAAAGACCTTGGCATTGCCCAGGAAATTGTTAACGGCCTGAAGGTCGCCTCGTACAAAAAGGTGCTGGAGATAGGCCCTGGAATGGGGGTTTTAACCGACATTCTTATAAAAAGGGACGACCTAGAGCTCTTTGCCGCCGAGGTTGATGGCGAGTCCGTGGAGTACCTAACGGCCAAGTATCCGGAGTTCGCCAAGGAGCACCTAATCTTCGGCGATTTCCTGAAGATGAAGCTCGACGGCATCTTCCCCGAAAAGTTTGGGGTGATCGGGAACTTCCCCTACAACATCTCCTCGCAGATCTTCTTTAAGATCTTGGAGCATAAGGACCTGGTTGACGAAGTGGTGTGCATGCTGCAAAAGGAGGTTGCCGAGCGCTTGGCCGAGCCGCCTGGAACCAAAACTTACGGCATCCTGAGCGTTCTGCTTCAGGCCTACTACGACATCGAGTACCTGTTTACGGTGCACGAGCACGTCTTCAACCCGCCACCCAAGGTAAAAAGCGCGGTGATACGCCTTACCCGCAACTCGGTAGCGCACCTCGATTGCGACGAAAAACTGTTTAAGCAGGTGGTCAAGGCCACCTTCAACCATCGACGGAAGACCATTCGCAACACGGTGAAGCCGCTTGTTGCCAGCGATTGCCCCGAGCATCCGCTCTACGGCGAGCGCCCCGAGCGGCTGTCGGTGGCCCAGTTTGTCGACCTAACCAACCACGTCGGCCAGCATCTGGTTCAGGGGCAGTAGCCCTTGGACCAAGGCCGATTTCCTTCCCCCTGCCCCCAATTTCGTTGGCAGCACATCCTGTTTCGGGAGCGGCAAGGCCAATCTCTTTGCCGTAAAGCTCGATTTCGGCATCGTCCCATGCCATTGCGTTAGCGTTACATTCGGTTTCGCTGCCGTTACGATCAATTTCGGATGCATTACATGGCATTGCGTCGGTGTTAAGTCCGATTGCGGCACCTTCACATGCCATTGCGTCATCGTCAATGCCGATTTCGTTGCCGCTAATGCTGATTTCGGAACCTCCCCGTGTCATTGCGCCATCTTTACGAGACATTGCGTCAGTGTTAGGGGTAATTTCATTGCCGTTAAAGCGGATTGCGTTAGCGTCGCATGTCATTGCGTTAGCGTCACATGTCATTGTGTCAGCGGCAGGGTCGATTCCGAGGTCGCCACATGCCGCTGCGGAAGGGGATGGAGCGGGGACGCCCTAAACAGCAGGAGCCCCGTTGTACAGGGGCTCCTTGTTGCTATTTTGTGTTGATGGCCACAACCGGGTCGAGGTTTGCGGCTCGGATGGCGGGGAGCAACCCCGACAGAAACCCAATCACCCCCGAAATCAGCAGCCCCCTGATGATGTTGAATAGGGAGAGCTTGATGGGGAAGTCGGGGAAGATGTGGTTGAACACAAACGTCCCCGAGAATACTATCAGCAGCCCAATGGCCCCGCCAATAACGGCCAGCAGCACCGACTCGTAAACGAATTGCAGGAGGATGAACACCTTCTTGGCGCCGAGCGCTTTCTGTATGCCAATGATGTTGGTGCGCTCGCGAACCGACACGAACATGATGTTGGCAATGCCGAAGCCCCCCACAATTATGGATAGGCCGCCAATAACCATCCCCGCCAGGTTGATGGTGGAGAATATCCCCTCGGTCGATTGGGTGATCGTTGCCATCTCGTTTATGGCAAAGTCGTCTTTTTTGGTAGGGGGAATCTTGCGAATCTTCCGGAGGAGCATTCTCGTTTCGTCCTTCAGCTCGGTAAGGGCGATGTTCGGCTTCCCCTTTACGATGATGTACACCCCCCCCTCGTAGCTTTTCAAGTTAACCAGCTTCTGGGCGAAAGCCACCGGCACAATAATTTCATCGTCGATGGATGATTCGCTCATGGGCGTCTTCCCTTCGCGCTTAAACACGCCGATAACGGTGGCCTTAAGCGGGCCAATCTTCAGGGACTCTCCAATGGGGGAGGCTCCGTCGAATAGTTCCTTAACGATGTTGGTTCCAATTATGGCGGTGCCGTTCCCATTTCGGGTTTCCATCTCCGTAAAGTACCTGCCGTCCTGGATGTCGAATGCCCTTACCTTATTGTAGGGGAAGGTAACCCCCGTAATCTGGGCCTTGCTTGTCGATTTCGAACCGCGCTTCACCGTAAACGTTAGTCCAGCCGAATAGGCAACGGCCTCGGCCGTTTGCGACAGTTCCTCGATCTTCTTCGCCTCCTCGAACTTGGGCTGAGGCCGCTTCATGTACTCCCACCAGGGGTAGTTCATGCCGCCAACCCAATCCCACTTGTCGATGTAGAGCGTGTTTTCGCCCAGCGATGCGATAGACTTCTTTACGTTGGACTCCAGCGCATCGATTACCGTGTACACCGAAATGATGGCAAAAATGCCAATGGTAATGCCAAAAAGGGACAGAAACGTGCGGAGCTTATTTACAGAAACCGAAGAAATGGCAAAAAGAAAGCTCTCTTTTATCAGATTTAACTGCTTGTTTAGTATAGATTTAATTGGCATAAAACGCAAGTTGTAAATTACCCTTCCAATTTAGCGTAAAAGTTTTAATAATTAGCGACCTATACCGATTTATTAGGGAGTGTCTGAGCCAGCCAAATTTCCCCTATAAAAGTTTGAATTACATGGTAAAAATTATGAAAAAAGCTTATTCAATTTCGTTTAGAAATATTCATATCATTATCTTTGCCGAAAAATAGCATAGTCGTGGAACCTAAGAAAATCCGAAGCGCTCTCATATCCGTTTACTATAAGGATAATCTCGACAAAGTTGTAAAAGAACTCTCGAAGTTAGGTGTTAAGATTTACTCAACCGGAGGCACCCTCTCTTTTATTAACGAGTTAGGTGTCGAAGCACATTCCGTAGAGTCGTTAACTACGTACCCTTCAATTCTTGGAGGAAGGGTGAAAACCCTGCATCCAAAAGTGTTTGGCGGAATTCTTGCCCGACGTGAAAATCCGAATGACTTGGAGCAACTAAACGAGTATCAGATTCCTGAAATCGATCTTGTTATTGTTGATCTTTATCCGTTCGAGGAAACCGTAGCATCTGGTGCTCCCGATCAGGATATCATCGAAAAGATTGACATAGGAGGCATATCCCTTATCCGAGCTGCCGCAAAGAACCACAAAGATGTGGTGATTGTTGCCTCACGCGCTCAGTACGATGATTTGTACGAAGTGCTGGTAAATGGAGGCGAAACAACCTACGAGCAACGCCGTAAGTTTGCTGCAATGGCTTTTAACGTGTCATCTCACTACGATACGGCAATTTTCTCCTACTTCAATGGCGAATCTGGGGTGTCAGTGTTTAATCAGAGCCTAGAATCAGGAAAGCCTCTCCGTTATGGTGAGAATCCACATCAAAAGGCGTCCTTCTTTGGCGATATCTCTAAGATGTTTGAGCAGCTTAACGGCAAAGAAGTTTCGTACAACAACATGCTTGACATTGATGCTGCAATAGGGCTGATTAACGAGTTTACGGAGCCAACATTTGCTATTTTGAAGCATAATAATGCATGTGGATTGGCAACTCGCGATTCTATTGAGAAAGCTTACGTAGATGCCTTTGCCTGCGATCCTGTTTCAGCATACGGTGGCGTGCTAATCGCCAATAAAAATATCACGGCGGCTTGTGCCGAGGAGGTCAATAAACTTTTCTTTGAGGTGATAATTGCACCAAACTACGATCCCGATGCGCTTGCTCTTCTGAAGTCAAAGAAAAACAGAATAATTCTTGTTGCTAAGTCGTTTGGCTTGCCAGAACTTCAATATCGTTCATTGCTGAATGGTGTTGTGGCTCAGGAGCGCGATACTGCAATTGAAGAAATGGACGACATGAAGGTTGTAACCCATGTTGCGCCACCTAAAAAGGATATTGACGACCTCATTTTTGCGAATAAGGCAGTTAAGCACTCAAAGTCGAATGCTATTGTGCTGGCAAAAGATGGACAGCTGCTCGCCTCTGGAGTAGGTCAAACATCACGTGTTGATGCCCTAAAGCAAGCCGTAGAAAAAGCTAAAACATTTGGTTTTTCGTTGGAAGGTGCCGTACTTGCATCGGATGCGTTCTTCCCCTTTGCCGATTGTGTAGAAATTGCACACAAGGAGGGCATACGATCGATCATCCAACCAGGCGGTTCTGTACGCGATAAAGATTCTATCGAGTACTGCGATGCAAATGGATTGGCAATGGTATTTACGGGGGTACGCCATTTTAAACATTAATTTGTACAAAATAAAGAGAGTATAATATGGGATTGTTTTCATTCCTAACACCTGAAATCGCTATAGATCTTGGTACCGCAAATACCATTATCTACTATAACGATAAGATTGTGGTGGACGAGCCTTCGATTGTTGCCATCGACCAAAATACAGGTCGCTTGGTGGGTATCGGCGAATCAGCTCGTCAGATGCATGGTAAGACCCACGAGAACATCAAGACAATTCGTCCTCTTCGCGATGGCGTAATTGCAGACTTTAAGGCTGCCGAAATGATGATTCGTGGAATGATCAAGATGATAAACCATCGTAGCCGATTATTCCCAAACAACCTTCGCATCGTAGTTTGTATTCCTTCAGGATCTACCGAAGTTGAGGTTCGTGCAGTGCGCGACTCTGCTGAGCATGCTGGGGGGCGTGATGTTTACATGATTTACGAGCCAATGGCTGCCGCTATCGGTATTGGGCTCGATGTTGAAGCACCAAACGGCTGCATGGTTGTTGACATAGGAGGTGGTACTACTGAGATCGCTGTTATTGCGCTAGGTGGTATTGTTTGCAACAAGAGTATTCGTGTTGCAGGTGATGGTTTTACCTCCGATATTCAAGCGTACATGCGCTACCAGCATAACATTAAGGTGGGCGAGCGTACAGCAGAAGATATCAAGATTGCTGTTGGATCGGCTCTTCCTGAACTCGAGAATGCTCCCGAAGATTTTATCGTTCGTGGACCAAATATCATGACGGCTCTTCCTATTGAGGTTCCAGTTTCGTATCAAGAAATTGCCCACTGTCTGGATAAGTCGATTATGAAGATAGAGACCGCAGTTCTTGAAGTGCTAGAAAAGACTCCTCCAGAACTTTATGCTGATATTGTAAACCGTGGAATTTACCTAGCTGGTGGTGGTGCACTTCTTAAGGGATTGGATAAGCGTCTTACCGATAAGATAAATATTCCGTTCCATGTTGCTGAAGATCCACTTCACGCAGTTGCAAGAGGCACCAGTGTTGCACTAAAGAACGTTACTAGGTTCTCATTCTTGATGAGATAGATCTTCAACTAAGCTATGGGTAACTTACTGAGGTTCTTAATAAAGTATCAGGTAATTTTTCTTTTTTTGCTATTTGAGACTTTATCTCTTGCCTTGCTGGTGAATAGTACCTATTTCCAAAGAGCAAAAGTAGTAAGCTATACAAGTGATATGACCAATGTTATCAATGGTCATATCACTAGTTTTTTGCAGTACCTTCATCTTAAGGAGATAAATACCTCGTTAGCGGAGGAGAATGCACGGCTAAAGAACCAACTCGATTGGTATCTGGCTAAAGATACTCTGATAAAGCGAACCAGCATCGACTCTACTCGTGGGCTTAGGTATAGCTACATAATGGCAGATGTTGTAAATAACTCTACCAGCAAGCAGCATAACTACATCACCCTTAACCGAGGAACGGCCCAAGGAGTTCGTTCTGAAATGGGGGTTATGTCGAGCGATGGCATTGTGGGGGTTATTCTCTCCACTTCTAAAAACTATGCCACCGTTGTATCGCTACTCAATTTGAACTTTAAGGTTAGTGCGCGGCTAAAGCGTACCGGGTATTTCGGATCTCTATCATGGGATGGCAAGGATGCTCGGTTTATGAACCTTTCGGATATCCCTCAGCAGGCCAAAATAAAGATCGGCGATACGATTGAGACAACGGGATACTCAACGATTTTTCCAGAAGGTGTTTTCGTAGGGATTGTTGACTCGTACAAGGTGCAGGGGGGAAACTTCTTTCAACTGAAGGTGCGCTTGAAGTGCGACTTCAAAAAGTTGCGCTATGTGCAGGTGATATCCGATTTTAGAAAAAGAGAAAAAGAAACGTTAGAAAGCGCGGTGGCAAATGAAGAATAACCTCTTAAAATATACAATTATATTTATTGCGCTTGTTCTTGTGCAGCAGTTCGTGTTTAATAATATCGAGCTCAACACCTACATGAACCCCTACGTTTACATCCTCTTTATTCTGGTTCTACCCTTCAATCTTAATCGATCGTTGCTGCTGTTGCTGTCGTTTGTTTTGGGATTAACGATCGACCTGCTATCGGGAACGCTGGGGCTGCATGCGGCATCGTGTACTTTAATTGGCTACTTACGGCCCTACCTTCTTTCGATTTTTACCTCGCGCGAGGATTTTGAGCAGGAGCTGGTTCCGACTATAGCGACCTATGGGCTGGCTTGGTTTGTGCGCTATTCTGCAATTCTAATCGTGATCCATCATTGGGTGTTGTTTACGCTGGAGGCCTTTACCTTTGCCAACTACGCTGCAACCATGGTTAGGATTTTGCTCAGCTCTGTGCTAACCCTGTTCTTTGTGATACTTACCGAATACGCATTTTCTAAACAGAAATAGGAGTCTTTTAAGTAATGATTATAGGTGGCTTCAACAGGAAGTACGTACTAGCAATCATGATTGCTGTAGTGTCGGTTGTGATTATTCTCCGTCTTTTTTACATCCAGGTTTTAGATCCATCCTATAAGGTTACCGCATCCAACAACGTGCTGCGCTACATTACACAGTACCCTTCGCGTGGGCTTATCTACGACCGAAATGGGGAGCTGCTGGTTTGTAACGAGGCGGCATACGACTTGATGGTAATCTATCAGCAGCTAAAGCCTTTCGATACCGCTGAGTTCTCCGCCATCCTGAGTATCCCTATTGAGCAAATTCGGAAAACATTGGAGGAGGCTAAGGTCAGATCCTACTACCGTCCGTATGTGTTTGCCAAGCAAATTTCAGCGTTCACCTACGCAACGCTTCAGGAGCGGCTTTATAAATTTACCGGCTTTTACGTTCAACCGCGTACCTTGCGCACCTATCCCCTGAAAATTGCGGGGAACTTGCTGGGGTATGTTGGTGAGGTAAACGATAAAACCATAGAGGAGGAGCCCTACTATAAAATGGGCGACTACATTGGCATCTCGGGCCTAGAGAAGGCCTACGAGGGGGTGCTGAGAGGCCGTAAGGGGGTTGCCATTTCGCTGGTTGACGTGCATAACCGCATCAAAGGGTCGTACCAGAATGGGCGTTTCGACACCTTGGCCATCCTCGGAAAAAATATTGTAGCGACGATTGACGCCAAGTTGCAGGCGTATGGCGAGAAGTTGATGACGAATAAGGTGGGCAGTATTGTGGCCATCGAACCTTCTACCGGAGAAATTCTGGCCATGGTAACTGGGCCCGACTACGACCCAACGGATCTAACCGGGCGTAACCGACGAAAGAACTGGGCAAGGCTGGCGCTAGATCCGCTTAACCCCATGTTCAACCGTGCAACGCAGGCCATGTATCCTCCCGGATCGACCTTTAAGCTGGTGAATGCGCTAATTGGCCTACAGGAGGGCATTATTGATGAGCACACGGCTTATGGCTGTGGTGGCGGTTTCGCCTACGGTGGGCGCGTGCTAAAGTGCCACCCCCACGCATCGCCGCTTAACGTTTACGGCGCAATTCAGGTTTCGTGTAATGCCTTTTTTGCCCGTGAGTACGTAAACTTTATTAATAGCCCAAAGTATGGCTCATCGCATAAGGCCTACCAGGTATGGAAGGATTACGTGAATAGGCTCGGCTTTGGAAGGCATCTGAATACCGACCTGAACTACGAAAAAACAGGTATCGTAAAAAAGCCCGAGTACTTCGACAAGATCCATAACGGGCGCTGGAACGGCTATACGATTGTTTCGATGGGTATCGGGCAGGGCGAACTGGGAACTACGCCGATTCAGATCGCCAACATGGTTTCCACCATTGCCAATAGGGGCTACTACATAACTCCCCATGCGGTTAAGGACATTGAGGGGCAGCAAATCGACAGGCGCTTTAGGACGAAGAACTACGTAGGAATCAACCCTGCGTACTTTAACATGGTTGTTGAGGGCATGCGGATGTCGGTTACGGGAGGTACCTCCTACATTGCCAACATCCCCGGTGTCGAGGTGTGCGGTAAGACCGGTACGGCCCAGAACCCTACGGGAACCAAGAAGGACCACTCCGTATTTGTGGCCTTTGCACCCAAGGATAATCCCAAAATTGCCATTGCTGTTTACGTCGAAAATGCAGGTTTTGGTGCAACCTACGCGGCTCCTATTGCGAGCCTGATGATGGAGAAGTACCTAAAAGATACCGTTTCGCGAAAGCCTCTTGAAGATCGTATCGTGAATATGGACCTTACCACCGAGCTGAAGTACGTATTTGCCGCGCAAAGGGCCGCCAAGGAGGCCAAGGCTAGGGCCAAGAAGGCGCGTGCCGACTCGCTTAAGGGTGCCTCCACGAAAGCCAAGCTGCCCGCTGGCGTGCGTAAAAAGGCCACGGATGCGCCTGCCCGCAAGGGAAGCTCTTCCGAGCAATCGTCAACTATAAAGAAGGAAAACCGTGAGAAATAGCAGTACCGCCAATACAACTACTGGCAAGCTCGACTGGACTACCATCCTGATCTACCTGTTCCTCGTTTTCTTTGGGTGGCTCAACATCTATGCTGCGGTTTACAACGAGGCGCATGCGAATATTTTCGACATATCGCAGCGGTATGGGATGCAGATGATTTGGATAGTGGCGGCCTTTACGATTGCCGCGGTCATCATGCTGCTGGATACGCGCCTGTTCTACGCCTTCTCCGAGATTTTTTACGGCATTACCATAGTGCTGCTGCTGCTGGTGCTGGTGGCGGGTAAGGAGGTGAACGGGCAGCGCTGCTGGTTCGAGCTGGGCGGCCTTCGCATTCAGCCCGCCGAGTTCGCCAAGGTATCCACGGTGCTGCTACTGGCGCGCGTGATGAGCTCCTACAATTTTGTGCTCAACTCGCTTCGAGGCTACCTCCTTGTGGCGGCGGTGCTGCTGCCCCCGCTGGTGCTCATCAAGCTGCAGCCCGATGCCGGCTCGATGCTTGTGTATGGCTCGCTGCTCTTTCTACTGTATAAGGAGGGGATGCCCGGCTGGGTGCTTTCGGTTACCCTGTCGGCCGTCGCGCTCTTCATCTTCTCGCTCCTCTTCGATAAGCTTTACATGGTGATGGCCATTGCCGTGATGGCGCTTGCCGTTGCGGGGTACGCCTACCGCCGTACCAAAACGTCGGTTTTCCTTGGGGTGCTCATCGCCGGACTTTCGGGGGGGGGGTACTACCTGACGCGCCTGCTTGGCGCCGAGGTGGAGCTCTACTACTTCGTTGCTGGTGCTACGGTTTTGGTGGCGCTGGTGATGCTGGTGGTTAGCTTCGCCAAGCACATCAAGCGGCTGTGGATGGTAATCGTGATTTTGGTTGCCTCCATCGGCATTAACTACTCCGTGGACTACGTCTTCCATAAGGTGCTGGCCCTCCACCAGCAGAAGCGTATCAACGATTTGCTGGGAATCGAAAGCGATCCGCTGGGCTGGGGCTACAACGTCAACCAGAGCAAGATTGCCATTGGTTCGGGCGGCCTGGTGGGGAAGGGATTCCTGCAGGGCACGCAAACCAAGTACAACTTCGTGCCCGAGCAAAGCACCGACTTTATCTTTTGTACGATAGGCGAGGAGTGGGGCTTTGTGGGCTCGGTGGTTATCGTGGGGCTATTCACGCTGCTCCTCTTCCGGATCATGCTGATTGCCGACCGCCAGCGCGAGGCCTTCGCCCGCATATTCGGCTACGGGGTGCTCTCCATCTTCTTCTTCCACTTCGCCATTAACATCGGCATGACCATCGGGCTGGCGCCTGTGGTGGGCATTCCGCTGCCCTTCATCAGCTACGGGGGGTCGTCGCTCTGGTCCTTCACCATGCTGCTCTTCATCCTGCTGAAGTTCGACGCCTCGCGCTTCGAGTAGCGGCACCAGGCTGGTGGCTGGCTCTTCCTGGGCGGCCGCCTCGTTGGTGGCGCTCTCGGGCTGCTTCTTCTTCTTGGCGTTGGTGGCGCGCGCCTTAATCTTGGCGACCAGCGGCGCAATCCAAAGGTTTATTTTTTCGATCGCTTCGGCCACCTCCGGGTAGGCCGATACCGCGTTCAGGTAGCCGAACGTGCGGGCCAGCACCCCGCAGAGCGCCCGCTGCGCCTCTCGGCTGCGGATGCCCCCCTGCTCGAGTTGCTGCTGACGGCGCTGCGCCTGGCTCTCCTCGAACCGCAGGTTGGCGGCCTCGAGCAGCGCCAGCGGCTCGTCGCACCAGAGCGTCGTAGCGTCCGCCTGCAGCACGGGTGAGCCTTTGATGTCGGCCAGCAGCAGCCTGATGGCGTTGCTCCTAGCGGAAGCGCCGCCCCGGTGCAGGTTCCACCCCCTTTTGCGCAGCGCGTCGGTCAGGTGCTGCGCCGCCACCCGCTGCTGGGCGGAGCCGTATCTCCCCATCTGCAGGGCCCCCTTGATGGCCATGAGGTGCTCGCGCCGCTCGCGGTCGAGCTGTTGGCTGCGCTGCGTGCCCGACTTGTCGGCCTTGCGCCCAATGCCCCCCTGGTAGCGCGTGATGGCCCTGCCGAGTTCGCCGACCAGCGGCTCGGGCATGCGCCCCGCTGCCTGGAGCTCCGCGGCAATCTCCAATACCCTTCCCGAAAAGGTGCCCAGCTCGTCGATGTGCACCCGCCTAAGACCTATCTTGCTGATCTTCTTCATGCCTGCTTCCTTTTAGGAGCGCGGCTGCTCGCATCGAACCGCACCCAAAGTTTACGATAGTTTAAAGATATAAGCTTACGTTAATAAATTCAATAGCCAAAGCTAACGGGGCTGATATTTTTTTGAAATGCTATAGCATGGCCCATGGGTGGACCATGCCGTAACCATTCGGACAATGGCTTGCCCATTGATGGACCAATGCGTAATCATAGTGTTTTGATTAAGTCCAACGATGGGATAGCACGTAACAGTTCTGTTATATGAAAGACCAGCGATGGACTTTCCTATAGCAGGATCATTTTATAATGATCCACTAACGGGCAATCATATATCAAATGTGATAAGCCATGGTCCACCCATGGACAAATATTTAGCAGTATGTGTGTAAGTACGCCCATCGATGGACCACTACTGAAAAAGTTGTTTGGGTGATGGTCCACCTATGGGCAATGCTGCTGCGGTGCTGTTTGGGATAGGTCCGATGGCTGGTTTCATCGAATCGGTGAGTGGGCGAGGAATGGGGAGGGCTAGCGGGGCTGCTGGGGCCATAATACGGGCGAATCGTACCTTGCCGCACGATCATCAAAAAAAAAAGGCACCTCCGAAAACAAAAAAATAGCTATGGATGTTACTGTATCGTTAAAGATCGTTGAATTTAAGCTTTAATCAAAAATCCATCATTAAGGAGGTTTTAACATGAACAAACGAAACGTAATTATTATCGGCGCTGCTGGTAGAGACTTTCACAACTTCAACACGTTCTTTCGGGAAAATGAGCAGTACAATGTTGTTGCCATTACGGCTGCCCAAATTCCAGATATCGATGGCAGAATGTATCCTGCCGAATTGGCAGGTAGGCTCTATCCTGCCGGAATTCCTATTCACCAGGAGCAAGATCTGCCAAAGCTCATTAAGGATTTAAAGGTTGACGATTGTGTTTTCGCGTATAGCGATGTTCCCTATGCACGGGTGATGGCCATGAGCGCGCTGGTTAACGCCAATGGAGCCAACTTTATGCTCCTTGGTCCAAAGGATACGATGATTAAGAGCACCAAGCCGGTTATTGCCGTTGTGGCTACGCGTACGGGCTGCGGCAAGTCGCAAACCTCGCGCAAGGTGGTCGAGTACCTAATGGCTAAGGGGCTAAAGGTGGTGGCCGTTCGTCACCCCATGCCCTACGGAAACCTGGTGGAGCAAAAGGTGCAGCGCTTTGCCAAGGTCGAAGACCTGAAGAAGCACAAGTGCACCGTCGAGGAGATGGAGGAGTACGAGCCACACGTGGTGCGCGGCAACGTCATCTACGCTGGGGTCGACTACGAGGCCATTCTTCGTGCGGCCGAAAACGATCCCGATGGCTGCGATGTAATCCTATGGGATGGCGGCAATAACGACTTCTCGTTCTACAAGCCCGACCTTACCATTACGGTTGCCGACCCGCACCGCCCGGGCAACGAGCTTAGCTACTACCCCGGCGAGGTGAATCTCCGCATGGCAAATGTTGTTGTTATTAACAAGATGGATTCGGCATCGCCCGAGGGCATTCAAACCGTGCGCGAGAGCATCCGCAAGGTAAACCCCAATGCGGTGGTTGTTGATGCTGCCTCCCCAATTCAGGTGGATAGGCCCGAGCTGATACGCGGCAAGCGCTGCCTTATTGTGGAAGATGGCCCAACCCTCACCCACGGCGAGATGAAGATTGGGGCAGGCACCGTTGCAGCCCGTAAGTTTGGCGCTTCGCAGGAGGTTGATGCGCGTCCGTACCTTGTTGGCAAGCTTAAGGAAACCTACGCAATCTATCCAAACATCGGTTGTGTGCTTCCTGCAATGGGCTACGGCGAGCAGCAGCTGCACGACCTGGAGATGACCATCAACAGCACCGACTGCGATACCGTTATCATTGGCACGCCCATCGATCTTCAGCGCATCATCGACATTAAGAAGCCTTGCGCCCGCGTGTTCTACGATTTGGCCGAGATCGGCAAGCCCGACCTAAAGGGGCTGCTCGACGAGTTTGTGCTCGTTAAGGTGATAAAGAAAATGGCTAGCGCTTAGCCGATACTGTGGTTTATATTTGGAGGAGTGGTCGAATGGCCGCTCCTTTTTTGCGAAATGGAATGTATTTCTCTAATATTTTCTATTTTTATGCAAAATTCTTAGTATGAACAGCCCAGTACGTATGTTGTTTTTAGCGCTCCTTTTGTTTACCAGCCCGCTGCTTAAAGGGCAGGACTCAATGCGGGTGGATATTCCGAAGAAGCTTGATGCCGATTTGATAACAACGGTTATGGGCGACACTCTTAAGGGAAAAGTCCGTAAGGTGGAGGCGGAGTATGTGACCTTCTACATGCTAGGCGAGCGCCTGAAGCAGAAGGTTCAGAAGAACAGCATAACCTCAATTCTCTATAAGGATGGGCGCGTAGAGCGCTTCTCGAACCCGCTTATTCTGAAAAAGGAGAGCGAGGGCGCCTCCAAGATTAAGGTCACCTACTCCGAGGAGGATGTTCAGGTTTACCGTAAGATTGGAGTTGTAGAGGGGTACTATACGGGATCGATTCGGTACGCCTACTCCAACGGCTTCCTCGAAAAAATGGCGATTATGGATGCCAAGGAGCGTGCCTTCAAAAACGATCCACGGGTAAAGATACTCCTCATAAAGAATTGTAACATTACCCGTGGCTATGGAGATGATCCTTCGGCAGTAATTACAGCCGAGGTTTACTACAGGTAGGGCGTTAAGGCCTGTCGGTCTCTTTTCTTTTCTCCTCCACTTTTCTGTACCTGTTGATGGCTACCTCGCTGATCTTGTAGCAAAAGTAGATGAGTATCGGCCAGCTCACCAGCCATAGTATTTCGCTTAAGTATTTCATTTCTTCAAGGGTTGGGTTAGTAGGTGTGCGATTCCTCTTTTATCTCCTGGGCCGAAACCTTCTTTCGGTTCATGCTTCGCCAAGCGTACCAGATGTAGGCTAGCACAAACGGTATTAGTATCGATACGATGCTCATGGCCCTTAGCGTGTACGCGCTCGACGAACTGTTGACAATGGTTAGCGAGCTCTGAAGATCGGCTAGCGATGGGTAGTAGGCCGTGTTGTTGTACCCGATGCTGAGCAGCAACGCCAGCACGGTAAGTACGGTTCCCAGTCCGGCAAACCAAATTCCCTTTGTACTCTTCTTGCATACCAATACCGAGAGTATTCCCCAAAGAACAAGGCAAACACCTGCAGCAAGCAGCACAAGTAGCATGGGTAGCTCTATGAAGTTGGTGAGGTACTTGTACGGCTGCATGTACACCTCGCTTGTTGCAGGGTTAACCGCGAATCCGTTGCTTAAAAGTATCGATGCAAGAAATCCAACGAAGGTAAGCAGGAACGGAACGGCATTGTATAGGACCTGCTTCTTGGCGCGTTGTACAATGGCCTCATGCTCGATGCTGTTAACGAGGTATAGGGCGCCAAGAACCCGCGCCAGAAAGAAGACGGCGAGCCCAAGCAGAATGTTTCGGTAGTCGGCAATCGCCTCCAGCCCATGCCAGGTACTTGCCCAACTCGATATGGTAGGGTTACCTATCGAAGCAAGATTCATCTTATTTACAAAGAAATTTCCCCCGGTAAAGAGCGTGGCAACTGCTGTTCCCAGTAGGATTGTTCCAAAGAATCCGTTGAGGAATAGCATCACCTCGTAGGTTTTTGCGCCTAAAAAGTTTCCGGGCTTCTTCCTGTACTCGTACGATACCGCCTGAATAACGAAGAAGAAGAGTATGGCCATCCAAACCCAGTAGGCCCCGCCAAAGCTGGTGGAGTAGAATAGGGGAAACGAGGCAAAGAATGCGCCGCCAAACGTAACGAGGGTGGTGAAGGTGAACTCCCACTTTCTTCCCAGCGAGTTTACGATTATTGTCTTCTCTTCGTCGGTTTTTCCGATGGCGAACAGGAGCGTTTGTCCTCCCTGAACAAACAGTAGGAACACGAGCAAACTGCCCAATAGCGAAACAATGAACCACCAGTATTCCTGTAGTAGTGTAGGTGTATATTCCATGGCTTAAAGTCCTCCTTCTGGTCCTTTTTTAATTTGTTTTAGCATGATCTGTACCTCTGCAATAAGCAGGATGGTGAACGTTATGGCGAATATGGCAAAGGTTACCATAACGGAGCTGCTGCCAATTTTTGATACCGCCGCTACTGCTGGCATTATATCCTGAATAACCCAAGGCTGTCGGCCAACCTCGGCAACCACCCACCCGGCTTGCCCTGCAATGTACACCAGCGGAATACTCCAGAGCGAAAGGTGTAGGAACCATCTATTCTTGTTCAGACTATCCTTAAATACCAATATGAGCGATGTCACAAAAAGAGCGATAAAGAAAAAGCCAAGAGTCGCCATTACGTGAAACCCGTAAAAGGTTAGCGGCACGTTGGGAACTGTTTCGGCGGGATGCTTTAGGTAGCCGTAGCCGAAGCTCTTAAAATTATCCTCCAGTGTTTTTAGGCTGGCGGCTGCTTCAGTGCGATTACCTGCCTGAATTGACTTTCGGTAGCTGCCAAATGCGGCGATTGCTTTTTCTCCGTTTGCGATTCGTGATGCAATAGGTTGGGCAATCTCGCTTTTACCATCGGTGTTGGTGTACATGTAGCCTCCGGTAAGGATATCGTTTATGCCCGGCACGTAGGCGTTGGCGCTTCCGAAGCTAAGGATGGAGAGCGCACATGGCATTTCAACCTTAAAAAGGAACGACGGCTTCTTATCTCCATAGGTTTTTTCGGGATTAAGGATGCCAAACAGAACAAGACCAGCATTGGTTTTGCCATCGTAAAGCCCCTCCATTGCCGCCAGTTTCATTGGCTGCTTTTCGGCAACCTCCTTTGCCGACCCATCTCCAGTTATTCCTACCAGTAACGACGATATTAATCCAAAAACCGATGCCACAACAATGCTGCGCTTGGCAAAGAGCACCTCGCGCCGCTTAAGCAAGTACCAGCAGCTTACCCCTAAAACAAAAACTGCCGCTGTAACGTAGCCCGAAGCTACCGTATGCAGGAATTTGTTGATGGCAACCGGCGAAAAAAGAACATCCCAGAAGTTGACCATCTCGTTGCGCGCGGTATCTGGATTGAAGTGCATTCCTGCGGGGTATTGCATCCAGGCGTTGGCCACCAAGATCCACAGCGCCGAAAGGTTTGCGCCAAAGGCGGTAAGCCAGCTGGCGGCAAGGTGCGTCTTTTTGCCCACCTTGTTCCATCCAAAAAACATGATGGCAATAAAGGTCGACTCAATAAAGAAGGCCATTATGCCCTCGATGGCTAACGGCGCTCCAAAAATATCGCCAACAAACCAGGAGTAATTAGACCAGTTGGTGCCAAACTCGAACTCCAGGATGATGCCTGTGGCAACCCCAATGGCAAAGTTGATTCCGAAGAGGGTCATCCAAAACTTGGTGGTCTTTTTCCAGAATTCGTCGCCAGTTTTAACGTAAAAGGTCTCCATGATGGCAACCAGAAATGCCAAACCAAGGGTTAACGGCACAAAGATCCAGTGGTACATTGCAGTTAGCGCAAACTGTGCCCGCGACCAGTCAACAAGAGATAAGTCCATTTGCTCCATGGCTATTTTACTTTTTAGGTGTGGTTAGCTGTTCTATTACGTACTCGCTTCGCTCGCTGTCGGTGCCGAAATTCTTTTTTAGGATGTTCGGGAAGAAGAATACTTTGAGGACAGCGAATATTACGAATAACTTAACTAGAATTATTACCCAGAGCGTACGACCGACATCCATCCCTTTAAAACCTTCGTAGTAAAAGGTGAAGACTTTTGATAGAATGTTTCGGTTTGGCATGCCGCTCCTTTTATGGTGTTAATTTCTGTTAGGCTAAATATAGCACTACTGAAGCATTTTTCTGGTAGGTTGGCTGCAATATTTGCAGCAAAATGTTGGGGCATGTGAAGGTTTTTCCTCATGGCACTTCTGCTTACGGTTAATGTTGGCTTGTGGCAGCCTCTGATTCCCGGAAATGGGTGGCTTTCTTTTGCGGTGCAAATGGCATTTGGGCATAGGGTGCCTGTTTCTACGGCAGAAAGAGGATAGTTTGTGGCAAACACTCCTCTTTTTGGCGCAGAAAGAATTCTTTTTGGTGAAAACCAATCTTATTCTAGCGTAGAAATGGTTCTTTTTATTGTGGAAAGAACCTGTTCTTGCTCAGAAAGCATCTCTTTTAGTGTGGAAAGAGATCATTTTTTTGAAAACCAATCTCACAACAGCGTAGAAACGGTTCATTTTGTTGCAAAAGGAACAGTTTCTGGTCGAGATGAAGTTCTTCCTTCGCTAGAAGGAATTCTTTCTAATGTAAATTCAAGTGTGTTTTGCTCGGATGCATTTGTGTTCGATGCTATTTACGCTCTTTCTACGTGAATTTATCCACTGGGCGGCAGGACGTAAAGGCATAGTCGAAGCGGGGTCGTGCTTTCGTTCCGAATTTAGGCAGGTTTTCTTTCGCCATAGGTGGCAAAATGTGCGCTGCTATGGCGAGGCGTGGGAAATTCTCCTTATAGGCTGCCAGAAACTGCTGTTTAATCGTGGTAAATGCTAGAAAAGCTGGAGCTGGCTTGTGCCTTTTGAATCCTCCAAGCGTAGCAGCGCCCTTTTTGCGTCGATGCCTCCCGCATACCCAACCAGTTCTCCTTTTGCGCCAACTACCCTATGGCATGGAATAATGATGGATAGCGCATTTGCACCGTTGGCGGCGGCGACAGCCCTAACGGCTTTCTCGTTGCCCATTCTTTTAGCAAGGTCTAAGTAGGTTTCTGTTGAGCCGTGGGGAATTTGGAGCAGCGATCTCCATACGCTTTTCTGAAAGTCGGTTCCAACCAGTAGGAGAGGGATGCTGAATTCCTCCCTTTGCTTGCTGAAGTATTCATTTAGCTGGGCTTTGGTATTGGCAATAACCTCCGATTCGGTGATGGCATAGCTTGCGCCTAAGCCTTTGGCTATCCTATCGTCTATTTGCTTTCGCTGTCTTCTATACCTCCAGTCGCAAAGGCAAAGCCGATTGTTGAACGAGCCAATAATGAGCTCCCCAACATCTGTTTGAAAGTACTGGATCTCGATAAATGGCATCGGTTGAAGGATTGATTGGAGGAATGCGAAGTGGGATGTGCTTGCTTTACGCTACATAGTGCCAAGGATGCGGTCGTATATCCTTTTGCTTTCCTCATCGAAGCAGACGAAGATCACTTGCTCTATGCTTTTGTTGTTGGAAAGATGCTTTGCTACCTCGTGTACCGCAATGATGGCTGCCTTTTCCTTTGGGTAGCCATAAATGCCTGTGCTAATGTTTGGGAAGGCTATGGTTTTGCAGCTATGCGCTACGGCAAGGTCCAACGAACTCTTGTAGCAACTGGCAAGTTTTAGAGGTTCGTCTTTAGAACCTCCGTTCCATACAGGTCCAACCGTGTGGATTACATACTTGGAGGGTAATCTTCCTCCAGTAGTGATTACGGCTTCTCCCGTTTTGCAGGAACCTTGCTCTGCAACAATTGCCCGGCATTCTTCGAGAATCGAGGGGCCTCCGTCACGATGTATCGCCCCATCGACCCCACCACCACCTAAAAGCGACGAGTTTGCCGCATTAACAATGGCATCTACCGCTATTTTGGTGATGTCTCCAAGAATAACCAGGATTCGTCCGTTGGCAAGATTCTTTTCCATGGAAGAGGTTATACTACTTCTTGCTTAGAACGTAGAAAAAACCATCCTGGTTTAAGGTCTTATCCTTATTCTTGATGATGTAGGAGTACATGCCATCGGCAACAGCGTTTCCGTCCGATGTTTTTCCATCCCAGGCATACTTCTTTCCAGTAAAGTCTGTTGAAAAAACAGGGCTGCCACTCTTGCTGAAGATCTTAAGCTCAAAATCGGTATTGGTGAGGTTGAGTGCAGAAAGATCAAAAGTGTACAGCTGGGTTGTAGCATCCCTTGATACGGTAATGCTTAGATCTGTTTCTTTCTCCTTCGAACAGGCAAAGAGAATCACGCTGAGTAGTAGGGCGAGAAATGTCTTTTTCATAAATCCCTTATTTCGGTTTTAAATGTTTTCGGTAAGCTTTTGAACGACTCTAAAGTTATTGAAAAATTCTTTAGCAAATACGCGGAGCACGGTATAAGTTGGAATGGCGAGCAGCATGCCCAATATTCCGGCAAGGCTTCCTGCAATCAGGATCACTAAAAATATTTCCAGCGGATGCGCGTTTACGCTATTGGAGTAGATCAGCGGTTGGAAGACAATGTTGTCTATCAGGTGAACAACCCCGAAAACAATGATAATGTAAATAATCAGATGAACAATTTGTGACATGGTAAGGATGTCGATATTGGTGGTTATGGTGAGAAATACCCCAACGAAGGTCCCAACAAGAGGGCCAATGTAGGGCACCACATTTAAAACACCGGCAATAAGGCCAATTACCAACCCCTGGCTAAAGGGAATACCAATTATGCGAAGACCCAAGGTCAGCATTATCATTATCAGCAGCGATTCTGACAAAATACCGATAAAGTAGCGCATTAGCAGCTTCGTAATCTCGTCGAGGGCGCGGGTGACATTCTCTTCGTACCGCGTCGGGAATACCAGTATCACCGCCTCAAAGAATAGATTTTCGTCCTTCAAGAAGAAGAAGGTGATAAAGGAGATGGAGAACGCTGCGATAAAAAGGTTTCCGATGAATTCAGTAAACCGGCTAAAGATGCTCGATATGGAGCTGATGCTGACAACCGACTTTACCTGGCTGGTTAGCGATTGCTCTAGGTTGAGGTTCTTCGCTTCGGGTAAATATTTTGACAATCCCTCCTCAAAGCTCGATAGGGTAGGCGAAAACTCGTTTACCAGCGAGGTGACGTTGACGTTTGCCAGTTTGTTGGCCTCATTTACGACAAGGGGAATGAATGTTTTAAAGAAAATAAAGACTAGCAACCAGATAAGGATAAGGGTAGTTCCGGCGCAGAGCCATTTGGGAACCCTGAATTTCCCTATTTTTATCCGCATTTGCAGCTTAACCAGCGGCTTCCCGATGATTGATAGAACCGCCGAGATAAGAATGTAGGCAACTATCGATTTAAAGTACCAAAGTAGAAATATAATAATTGAGGCAACGGCTACAACTAGAATATATCTGGCAAGCTTGTTCATCTATAATAATTTTAGGCGAATATACGAATTAACCCCTGTAGTTTCGATAGGTGAGCGTAAACATAAAAGAGGGGAGTGCTGCTCCCCTCTTTGCCATATTTTTTTGGTAATGCTACTTTAGTCGTGCAATAACCGTTTGACCACCAGTTGTCTTTTGGTTGAGGTCAACCTCAATTTTAGTCCCTACAGGAAGAAGAATGTCAACGCGCGAACCAAACTTGATGAATCCCATTTGCTGATTCTGCGCTACGCTTTCGCCTTCTTTGGCGTAGCATACAATACGGCGAGCCAGCAAACCTGCAATTTGGCGAACTAGAATTTTATCTGTTCCGTTGTTAAGTACAACGGTGGTGCGCTCATTCTCTGTTGACGACTTTGGATGCCAGGCAACCATAAACTTTCCGTGGTGATGCCTGAAGTATTCAACCACTCCCTTCATTGGATACCAGTTGATATGCACATTCCACACCGACATGAAGATAGAAACCTGAATTCTTTCATCCTTAAAGTACTCTGCTTCGTGCGTCTTTTCTATAACAACAACCGTTCCATCTGCTGGTGCATAAAGAACGCCATCGTCCGTAAGCTGTGGGCGACTGGGGAACCGGAAAAACCGAAGAAGAAAGATGTAAAGTAAGCCGAAGACTACAATACTAGGTCCGTAAATGTAGGAAGGGGTTAAAACAATTAGTAATGCCAAGGCTGCTACTATCAGCAGTAGCGTCTTAATTAGCATCGAATGTCCTTCTTTGTGAATGCGCATGTAAGTGCCTGTAATATGATTAAACAATAATAAACATCAAGTAAACAAATGCCGCTGGGGCAGCCAGTAGTATGGCGTCAAAACGGTCGAGCATACCTCCGTGTCCGGGGATAATGTTACCAGAATCCTTAATGCCGAGACTACGCTTAAGCATCGATTCTACCAAATCGCCAAGGTCTGCAAATATAGAAACAACTATCGCAAGTCCGATCCATTCTGGACGGGTCAAACCCGAGAAGCCTAATTTTCCAAGAGGTGCAATATGTGGGTAAGCATAGTAAAGAGCTATGCTCATTAGGCAGGTAAATACTACTCCGCCAATTATTCCTTCCCAGGTCTTCTTTGGGGAGATCCTTTCGAAGAACTTGTGCTTTCCTATTGCCATTCCTGTTAGGTAGGCGAAGGTGTCGTTCGTCCATACTAGAATAAATAGGGCAAGGATATAGTACCAGTCGAAAATCACACCGTCAAGATTCGAGAACTGGAGAAATACCAAAAAGTTAAGGATGGCGAAGGGTATTGCGATGTAAAATACCCCCAGAAGCGTCATTGCAACATTCATAAAGGGGTTTGGCTTATCCCTAAACAATTCGGAAATAAATATCCCGATGTAAATGAGCAATGGAAATGCTAGGTAAACGACATCCTGATATCCTCCAAATGCAAATACAAAAAAGGAGATGAAGGTGCCGAGCCCGGCAATTAGCCCAAACGAAAAGTTGGGTGCAATCCCTGCCTTTTTTATGTTGATGTAAAACTCGTTTAGGGTTAGCCCGATAATAATGAGCATTAAGAGCAAGAAGGTCTCGTACCCAATAATAATTCCCGATACTAAAATTGCAACAAAGATAGCACCGCTTAGGGCTCTGGTTGTAAAATTGTTAATTTTCAAAACGTTTGGCTGTTTTCTTTGCTTGTTTTACATATTCCTTATGGCATATCGCTCTGTAGCAATAATTGCAACAAAGGTATGCTTACTCGTTTGAATTTTCCTTTTGAGATTCGCTGTCGGCTTCTGCACTGTTCTCTTCAGGTGCTGCTTCTCCAAGAGATTTTGCTTCTTCAACGGGTTTTACGCTTAGAAGTTCTTCTTTTGCGCCCTTCCTTTTGCCAAAAATTGCCTCTAAGTCTTCGCTGAAGATTACTTCTTTTTCAAGGAGTAGTTCAGAAAGCTTATTAAGCCCTTCTCGATTTTCATTTAGGGTGCTTTTAGCACGTAGGTAGGCTTCCTCAATAATACTCTTTACCTCAGAGTCGATAGTTTCGGCAGTCTTTTCGCTATATGGCTTGCCAAACATGTATTCGTTTTGACCTGTTGAGTCGTAGAAACTGAGGTTTCCAAGTTCCTTGTTCATGCCGTAGTACGATACCATGGCATAGGCTTGCTTGGTTACTCTCTCGAGATCGTTAAGTGCGCCAGTTGAGATTTTTCCAAATACAATTTCCTCGGAGGCACGTCCGCCCAATGTTGCTGCTAACTCGTCCATTAACTGTTCGCGGGTGGTTATTTGTCTTTCTTCGGGGAGATACCATGCTGCGCCAAGTGCTCGTCCACGAGGAACGATGGTTACTTTAAGAAGCGGATTGGCATATTCAAGTAACCACGAAACGGTAGCGTGTCCGCCCTCGTGGTAGGCTATGGTTTTCTTTTCGTCGAGAGATATTATCTTGTTTTTCTTTTCAAGGCCTCCAATGATACGGTCTATGGCATCAAGGAAATCCTGTCTCTCTACCTGTTTCTTATCCTTGCGGGCTGCAACAAGGGCTGCTTCGTTACATACGTTGGCAATGTCGGCACCCGAGAACCCTGGGGTTTGCTTGGCAAGGAAACTTGTTTCGAGTTCTGGGGCTAACTTTAGTGGACGGAGGTGAACCTTGAATATTTCAGCACGTCCGTTTAGGTCGGGGAGCTCAACGTAGATTTGTCGGTCAAAACGTCCGGCGCGAAGTAGTGCCCGGTCGAGAATATCGGCACGGTTGGTTGCTGCGAGGATGATTACTCCTACGTTGGTGCCAAAGCCATCCATCTCGGTTAGCAGCTGGTTGAGGGTGTTCTCGCGTTCGTCGTTGCCCGAGAAGTTGGCGTTTTTGCCTCTGGCACGGCCAATCGCATCGATCTCATCAATAAATACGATACATGGTGCTTTTTCCTTTGCCTGCTTGAAGAGGTCGCGTACGCGCGATGCGCCTACGCCGACAAACATCTCTACAAAGTCAGATCCCGAGAGGGAGAAAAAGGGAACGTTGGCTTCGCCAGCAACTGCCTTTGCGAGCAATGTTTTTCCGGTTCCTGGAGGGCCTACGAGGAGAGCTCCTTTGGGTATTTTACCTCCTAGTTCGGTGTATTTTTGTGGGTTCTTTAGGAAATCAACAATCTCCATTACTTCAACTTTGGCCTCGTCGAGTCCAGCAACGTCGTTGAAGTTAACCCTTACGTGGTTTTCCTTATCGAACAGCTGCGCCTTAGACTTGCCAACGTTAAAGATGTTGCCGCCGCCTCCGCCGCCTGCTCCTTTAGACATGCGTCGGATGATGAATACCCAAAATCCAATGATTAGTGCGGTATACAGTAGGAAGGTGAATATGTCGCCAGTCCAATCCTTCTTGTTGTTAAAGGTAATGGTGGCTTGACTTCCTGCTGGAAGTGTTCTCTGGTAATCTTCGATGTTTTTTTGGAACTCGTCGGGCGATCCGATGGAGAAGTAGAACTGAGGACCATTCTTTGATGGCGAGCTGAAACTGTTCTCAAAGTCTTTCTTGTAGTTTTTAACCCTATCCTTTTTTATGTAAACGTCTACGCGCCTATCGTTGCTAACGATATCTAAGCGTTCAACGTCTCCTTTGGGGAGCATTTGGGTTTTTACTTTTTGCAGGTTTGTCTCAACTGGCGATCCGCCGCTGTAGAAAAAGTTTAGGCCTATGATGGCAAGGGCCACGATAGCATAAATCCAGTATATGCTAAATTTAGGTTGAGGAAACTTGCTGCCCCCTCCTTGTTTGTTATTGTTGTCCATGTCGTTTTTTCCGTCGATATTGAAAAAGGCCTTTATGCGGCTACTGATGGGTAGCAAAACCTTCGCTATGCTTTTGTTCGTGTATGGTGTTTTTTTCTGTCTATCCATGTTTTACTCTTTTTGCATCGGCCCAAAGATCTTCCAACTTGTAAAAGTCCCTTTGTTCGGTTTGAAATACGTGCAGCACGACATCTCCGTAGTCGAGTAATACCCAAAGGCAATTATCGTACCCTTCGCTGTGCCATGGTTTTTCGCCTGTTTTTTCCAGCACTTTGTCATGCACACCGTCGGCAATGGCTCCTACCTGTGTGGTAGAGTTGGCGTTGCATACTATGAAATATTGGCAGACGGCATTATCGAGCTTCCTTAAATCGAGGCTTACGATGTTTTCTCCCTTCTTATCGTCAGCGGCCTCTACTATAGCAGTAACTAGTTCTTGGGTATGATCTTTGACGCTGGTTTGCTTTGCCATTAAGCTGCTGTTCTAAATAATGTTTGCGTGCAAATGTACTTGTTTGTACCAATATTAAGCGCAATAAATCCAATCTAAATCCCGCTTTAATGGGCAAAGTAACAAAAAAAAACAAAATAAAGTTTAATACTTTTGCCCCTCAAACGGTAATGTATGAGTAAAACTTTCACGAATCGTATTGGTGGTGTTATCGGGTCGAATGTCGTGTACGAGCCTGTTGCGGAGTCGACAAATACGGAGGCCACCTTGGCGCTTGCCCGAAAGGAGCCGGAGGGGGCTACTTATATTGTAGACTTTCAAACCAAAGGACGGGGGCAGCGGGGAAACTTCTGGGAAAGCGAGGAGGGAAAGAACCTTACCTTCTCGATTCTTACGTACCCGGGCTTTGTGGAGGTGTACGACCACTTCTACCTCTCGAAGGTGGTGGCCAACGGGGTGGTGCAGGCTTTGGAGCAGCTTGGCGTTCGAGCAAAGATTAAGTGGCCAAACGATATCTACGTGGGCGACCTGAAGGTGGCCGGCATTCTTATCGAAAATGGCCTGATGGGGAATTGCCTCTCGCATAGCATCTGGGGCATTGGGCTTAACGTTAACCAGCAGGCTTTTGCCAGCGATGCGCCAAATCCAACGTCGATGGCGCTGATTCTGGGTCGCGAGCTGGGCCGCAACGAGGTGCTGCAGGCCGTGCTGGGCGCTATCGATGGCTGGTACGCGAAGCTGAGGAATGGCGAAAAGGCCGATATCGATGCCTACTACTTTAATGCACTATACCGAAGTCAGGGTGTGTACTGGTTTATGGCCGATGGCGAGCGCTTCAGGGCCTCTATAAAGGAGATTCAGCATACCGGCGAGCTGGTGCTGGAGGATGAGAGGGGGGCGCTTCGCTCGTTTGCATTTAAGGAGGTGGCGTTTATTATCTAGCGACATCGGTAGAATTGCTAGCGACATTGGTAGAATTGGTAGCAACATCGGTAGAATCGGTAGCGACATCGGTAGAATGGCTAGCAACATTGGTAGAATGACCAGCAACATGGGTAGAATTGCCAGCGACATCGGTAGAATAGGTGGCAACATGGGTAAAATAGCTGGCGACATTGGTAGAATTACCAGCGACATTGGTAGAATTACCAGCGACATCGGTAGAATTGATGGCGTACTCGAATAGGATATGCGAAAAAGGAGGCAACCGTCTGATTGCCTCCTTTTTTATGCTAGCATATGGTGCTGTGCTCGACCTACATCAGCGCTACCGGCTGAAGGCCTTGGCGATTTGGTCGGCCATCTGGTCGATGCCGCCTTGGAGCTTGCCCTTGAGCATCATCTTCATCATCATGTTGAGGTCGGCATGGAGGGTTAGCTTCATGCGAACGTCGTAGGGGGCTACCTCCTTGAGCTGTATCCAGAATAAAAACTCGAAGGGGATTTTGCCGTCGCCGGTAAGCTTGAGGGTTTTGTGGGGTTCCTTGTCGACGAACTTGAGGCCGATGTCGAAGCCTTTTACCTTAAAGTGGCAGGTGTTTTCGTCGGCCTGCCAGTCGGTGAGCTGCCCGTCGGGCACCATGTTTACCATCCCGTTGAAGTTGCGGAAATCCGAGAGCGCGGTGAACACGGACTCGGCGCTGTTGCGGATGGCGACTACTTTGCTTTCTATTTCTGTCATGATTCTCTACTTTCTCCACTTGTCGGGGGCGATGCGCCACTCCTTTAAATCGTTCAGCTGATCTTCCTTTACGTAGCCCGACTCGAGGGCCGACTCGATGAGCGCGTTGTAGCTGCTAAGCGTATCGATCTTTACGCTGGCGTTGGCGAAGTTGTCTTCGGCGGTCTTAAAGCCGTAGGTGAAGATGGCCACCATGCCGAGCACCTCTACGCCTGCCTGGCGAAGCGCCTCGACAGCGCTAAGGCTGCTGCCGCCGGTGGAGATGAGGTCTTCGACCACCACCACCTTTTGGCCTTTGGCGTACTGGCCCTCAATCTGGTTGCCCAGCCCGTGCCCCTTTGGCGCCGAGCGCACGTAGATGAACGGCTTCTGCATCTCCTCGGCTACCAGCACGCCGTGGGCGATGGCTCCGGTGGCCACGCCGGCAATCAGCTCGGCTTCGGGATACTTTTCGGCGATAAGCTGAGCAAAAGATTGGTAAATTTGTCGGCGGATTTCGGGGTACGAAAGGGTTACCCGGTTGTCGCAGTAGATGGGCGAGTGCCAGCCCGATGCCCAGGTGAAGGGCTCGCTGGGGCTCAGCTTAACGGCCTTAATCTTGAGCAAGCTTTGTGCTATTGCTTTTTCAACGCTAGTCATTATGAAGAAAATTTATTTTAACGATCGGTTTATCGGGGTTGCCGGATTGAACCATGACGTTAGCACCGCTGAGGGGATGGAGCAAATCCTTGTAACCGACTGCAAAGATATTCCAAATCTTGTAAAATACTTTGATGATACGCCTTCCATCGCGGGGCTAATCCTGAAGGGGGCGGATAAGAAGGCGATCTTTAAGGCGGTGCGCGCCTGCTTTTCCGCCATCGAGGCGGCGGGTGGCCTGGTGGAAAATCCGCGCGGCGAGGTGCTGATGATCTACCGCTTCGATAGGTGGGATTTGCCCAAGGGTAAGGTGGAGCGCGGCGAGGAGGTTGAGGAGGCCGCCGTTCGCGAGGTGGAGGAGGAGTGTGGCATTGCCGATCTTACGGTTGACGCGAGGCTGTGCAAGACGTACCACGTTTACACGATGTACGGCAAGCGCATGTTTAAAACTACGCACTGGTACCGGATGCGCCACGATGGCAGTGGCGCGCTAACCCCCCAAACCGAGGAGGCAATTACTGACGCCCGCTGGGTGGCGCCTGCCGATTTGGCAGCATGCCTCGAAAATACCTACCAAACGATACGGGAGGTTTTCCGTAGCGCTGAGGAAGGGTTTTAGAGCGAAATGATGGAATAAAAGAAAAGCGCAGGCACTCCGCCTGCGCTTTTCTTATTCGTTTAGCTCCTTTCCTACATCATGTCCCAGCCCCGCAGCTGGTTGAAGAGCGTAACCTCCAGTTTCTCGTGAGGGTTTGGCGCTGGCGAGAGCTCCATGGTTCCCTTGGGGTTAATCAGGAAGTAGGTGGGGTAGGCCCTAACGTCGTACTGTTTGATGATGTTGGGCTCCTTTCCGTAGTGGAGAAAGGTCCACTTGTAGGGCTTCTTCGACAGGAAGTGCCGTAGGTCCTGGATGTCGGAGTCGGTGGATATGGATACGATCTCCACCTTCGAGCCGTACTTCTTGTAGATCTGCTCGAGCAGGGCAAAGTCTTGCAGGCAGGTGTAGCTGTTTACCGAGCAGAAGTTGAGGTAGACGAACTTTCCCCTAAATTGCTCGAGCGTTACCAGGTTGCCCTTGATGTCGTATAGCTTAATTTCGGGAGGGAAGTAGCCGGGGAGCAGCCGGATTACTTTTTCTCTTATGTTGGTGGCAATTGCCTTATGCTCGGGGATGGCCGTGGTGAAGTAGAGCGAGTCGAGCAGCACCAGCAGGCTTTTCCGGGAGAAGTTGTCCTCGTAGAAGCCGTCGTAGATGCCCTTGAGCATGACCAGCTCCAGTAGCTGGTCGTTCTTGAGTACGCTATCCTTCGAGAGCACCTTTTTTAGCCTCGAAAGGCTTGCCGCACCAATGCTGGCACCGACGTTGTCGCCTTTTGATGGGCCGTTGTGGAAGAGGAAGAACCGATCGTAGATCTGGTTGAAGAGCTCCATGTACGAAGGGTTGTTGTAGAGTATCGGCTGGTTCATGAAGTACTTATCCGAAATTCCCTTCGACTTATAAACCATGGTCAGGTGGTTCAGGAGCCCCATCCTGTACTTTTTGTATGCCTCGAAGTAGGCGTTGTGCTGCTTACCCCCAATGGTGTCGAGCCGGTACACCGATGTGTCGATCTTTACCTTCCCCTTGTTCTTAAAGGATTCCTCAGCAATGGCGTTAAACTTTTCGTTGAAGCTCTCGTCAAAGGCGCTGATCAGGTAGTTGAGGTCGGTTGGGGGGCAGCCGCTGATTCCAACCTGGAAGGTCTCCTCCTTGAAGAAGGGATTCAGCCGTTCCTCCTCGGTTTTTGGAACCTTTGGCGGGAGCATAAGGGTGTACTCCTTGCCCGGTTCGGCAAAAAAGTAGCCCTTTTGGGCGCCGAGGACTACGAATACAAAGGTGGGCTCAACAACCCTTAGCGCGCCCTTGAAATTTCCGTTCTTATCAACCCGTACCCCTTCGAGGTACTCCTCGTTGTAGGTAATAAGGTCGCTGTAGGTTTGAAAAGTTAGGCTATCGCCGGCGTACGATGGGGCGTTACCTTTTATGTGCGCCACTTGGCTGTAGCCAACATGGGCAGCTAGCAGGATTAACGATAGCAGCAGAACTTTTTTTGCCATTACTCTTTAAGGTATTTCTGGATATCCAACGATTTCGGAATGAATGGGGTTACATCGCCGCTATTCTGAATGATTTCCCTAACGATACTCGAGTTGATGGGCGTGTGACTGGTCGAGGTCAGCAGGAATACGGTTTCGATGTTGTCGTTCATCATCTTGTTCATCTGCCCTATGGCACGCTCGAACTCGAAATCGGCAGATGTTCTTAGCCCTCTAAGGATAAACGTTGCGTTGATAGAGCGGCAAAAGTCAACGGTTAGCCCTTCGAAGGCAGCAACCTCTACGCGGGGCTCATTGGCGAAAATCTCCTGCACCATGCGGATGCGCTGCTCTACGCTAAAGCGGTTGTGCTTGGTGGTGTTCTGGCCAATGGCAACAATAATCCGGTCGAATAGGTCTAATCCACGTAGTACAATAGACTCGTGGCCCACGGTAAAGGGGTCGAACGAACCCGGGAAAACGGCAATTCTTTCCATCATTAGGATAACGGTGAGTGAGGTGCAAATGTAAAAAGTTCGAAGGATTTCTTCGAACTTTTACATTTTTATCTTCTTTGCTATGGCAGGTTATACGAGCTTCTTGGGCTTTTTTACCTTTTCGTCGAGGAGCGCGAAGGCTAGCGCCTCGTCGATGGTTTCCACAAAGTGGAACGTTAGCCCCTTGATGTAGTCATCCTTTATCTCTTCGATGTCCTTTCGGTTTTCGGACGATAGCATGATGTCGGTAATTCCGGCACGCTTAGCGGCAAGAATTTTTTCCTTGATGCCACCTACCGCAATAACCTTTCCCCTAAGGGTGATTTCGCCCGTCATGGCGGTAGACTTGCGAACCTTTTGCTGGGTGAATGCAGATGTAAGGGCAACAGTCATGGTAATGCCTGCCGATGGACCATCTTTAGGTATTGCACCTTCGGGCACGTGGATGTGTACGTTCCACTTCTCGAAGATTTCGGGGTTGACGTTTAGCTCATCGCTGTGCGACTTGATGTACTCCATGGCAATTACGGCAGATTCCTTCATCACATCGCCAAGGTTTCCGGTAAGGGTAAGGTTTCCTTTGCCGGGGCTAAGGCTGGTTTCGATGAAGAGAATCTCACCGCCAACTTCGGTCCACGCAAGGCCTGTAACCACGCCCGCAAACTCGTTACCTTGGTAGAGGTCCTTAACAAACCTAGGTGCACCAAGTATCTTGCGGATGTCCTCCACCGAAAGGGTAGGAGTGTACTCCTCCTCGAAGGCGATGTGCTTGGCAACATTGCGAACTACCTTGGCTATAACTTTGTCGAGGGTTCGAACTCCCGATTCGCGGGTGTACTCGTCGATGATGAGTTCCAAAACCTTCTTGGGAAATTTGGCTTGCGCCTTATCCACGCCATGCGCTTCCAGCTGTCGGGGAACAAGGTGCTGCTTGGCAATCTCGTACTTTTCCTCGGCAAGGTAGCCGCTAACCTCAATCATCTCCATTCTGTCGCGTAGCGCAGGGGCAATGGTGCCGATGTTGTTGGCTGTAGTTATAAACAGCACCTTAGACAGGTCAAAGTCGAGGTCTAGGTAGTTGTCGTGGAAGGCAAAGTTTTGTTCCGGATCGAGCACCTCCAGAAGCGCCGATGCGGGGTCTCCCTGAAAGTCTTTGCCAATTTTGTCAATTTCATCGAGGATGATGACAGGATTGGCATACTTCGACTTCTTTATGGTTTGGATGATGCGTCCGGGCATTGCCCCAATGTAGGTCTTGCGGTGTCCGCGGATCTCTGCCTCATCGTGCAGGCCGCCAAGCGAGATGCGTCCGTATTCGCGGCCAAGTGCTTTGGCAATAGATTTACCCAGCGATGTTTTTCCAACTCCGGGAGGGCCGTAAAGGCATAGTATCGGCGATTTTAGATCTTTCTTTAGCTTCAAAACGGCAAGGTGCTCTAAGATGCGTTCCTTTACCTGATCAAGACCAAAGTGATCTTCATCGAGTATCTTTTTTGCTCTTTTAAGATCGAAATTGTCTTTCGAGAATTCGTTCCATGGAAGTTCGAGCAACAGCTGTAGGTAGTTCAGTTGAATGGAATACTCAGCAACGGCAGGATTCATTCTTTCGAGTTTAGAAAGCTCCTTTTCGAAGAATGCTTGCGTGTCGTTGTTCCACTTCTTTTCAGACGCAGCTGCCCTTAATTCCTCAATTTCCTGCTCGTTTGGATTGCCACCAAGCTCATCTTGGATGGTTTTCATCTGCTGATGAAGGTAGTACTCTCGCTGTTGTTGGTCGAGGTCGAACTTTACCTTTGCCTGGATATCGTTCTTAAGTTCGATTAACTTCATCTCCTTCGTGAGATACTGAAGCAAAGCAAGCGCACGCTCCTTTAGCGAAAAGATGTCAAGCAACTTCTGCTTCTCGTCGTTTGTGATGTCGGAGTTGGAGCAGATAAAGTTGACAAGGAACGTTGGGTTGTCGATATTCCTGATGGCAAACGAAGCCTCGTTTGGAATGTTCGGCGATAGTTTGATGATCTTTAGCGCAAGATCTTTTACCGAACTTACAATCGCATCGTAGTCGTGATGTGGCTCCAGCGGAGTTGCATCTTCAAGTTCCGTTATTTGACCTTTTAGGTAAGGATCCGTTTCTACAATTTGGTTTAGTTCGAATCTTTTAATTCCTTGAAGAATAACGGTAGTACTACCGTCCGGCATTTCCAGAATCTTCAGAATTTGACCGATTGTGCCTATCTTGTATAGGTCCTCTTGGCTTGGATCTTCAATCTTCGAATCGATTTGAGAAACGGCGCCAATAATTTTGTCCTTAGCATGTTGTTCGCGAACTAGCTTAAGCGATTTCTCGCGACCTACGCTGATAGGAATAACTACGCCTGGGAATAGCACGGCATTCCTTAGCGCTAGAATTGGTAGCGGGTCTGGAATCTCGGAACTGTCTATCTGCATTTCGCTATCGTTGGCGATAAATGGGATAAACTCGTTGTTGTCCTCTGATGCGCTCGAAATTAAAATATTTTGGAGCGATATATCTGATTTGTTACTCATACAAATTTTATTCGGCTACCGACAATTTGTCAGCGGGTTGCTTTCTTGTTCTTTTATACGGATTATGGCAATAGGTGTGCCACAATTTTATGCTAGAAGGAGCGCTCTTTTTCGGTTTGCTCAAAAATAGCAGCGAGAATTTCCTTGTCAATTTCGCTAAACTCACGACAACGCCTTGCTAAGGTAGCGGTTATGGCAGTGGTGTAGTTGCAACTCTTGTAGGTTATATACCCTTGTGTTCCTCCCCAAGCAAATGAAGGAATAATGTTTCGTGGAAATCCCGAACCAAAATAGTTGGTGCAAACACCTATCGAAGTGCCCGTACTGAACATCGAATTGATGCCAGTTTTGCTATAGTCTCCCATGATAATGCCGCAAAATTGCAGTCCTGTTTGAATGAAGCGCTGCTGCTCATAGCTCCACATCTTAACTAAGGCAAAGTTGTTTTTTAGGTTCGATACGTTGGTGTTTGCTCCTAAGTTGCACCATTCTCCAATTACCGAATTGCCTAGGTATCCGTCGTGAGCCTTGTTGGAGTAACCAAAGATAACGCTCTCCGAAACTTCTCCTCCCACTTTCGAGTGGGGACCAACGGTGGTGTTGCCGTATATTTTGGAGCCGAGTTTAACGCTACTATTGTTGCAAAGTGCAAACGGTCCTCTAACTAGGGAGCCTTCCATTATCTCGGCATGCTTGCCAATGTAAATTGGTCCAGTAGTGGAGTTGAGTATGGCGCAGGTAATTTGAACTCCTTCTTCAACAAAAATATTGTCTCCGATTACGGTATTGGTGTCGTCAATAGGTGCGCTCTTTCTGTTGTGGGTTAGCAACTTAAAATCAGCCGTAATTTCTTTGCCATTTTGAGAAAATATATCCCAAGGATGAACAATGCGAGATATTTCGGCGTCAAATTCACGCGCTTGAAATTCTGCTATGCTGGTGCTGCAAAAATTGGAGACCTGGTTTGCCGTACACTTTACAGCAATGGTAATATTGCCTTTCACAAGGGCTTGTCCCAACTTCAAGCGCATAATGCACTCAACAAGAGAAGCCGATGGAAGTACTGAGGCGTTTATAAGAAGGTTCTCTTTTGATATTTTTGCAGGATATTTTTTAGATAGGTAGCTTTGAGTCAGATGTGAAGGTGTACCTTTAAGGTACATTGCCCATTTTTCTTTAATGGTTAAAATGCCCACTCTTACTTCGGCAACCGGTCGCGTAAACGACAGAGGCTTTAGGTTAAGCCACACTTCGTCGTCAAAAAGTATGATTCCCATGCGTTAGTTGATCTTTACTGCCAAAGGTACACAAAAAAAGCCCCGAGAACGGAGCTTTTTGAAGTATAAGCTAGTTGAATGCTAATTATTTCTTCTTGTCGTAGTGCTTCTTATAGCGGTTCATGAACTTATCAACGCGACCAGCAGTATCGATAAGCTTCATCTTGCCAGTGAAGAATGGGTGAGATGCGCTCGAAATTTCAAGCTTGTAGAGAGGATACGATTGACCATCAATCTCGATGGATTCTTTAGTGTTGATGGTTGACTTCATCAAAAATACTTGCTCGTTTGACATATCTTTGAATGCCACAACGCGATAGTTCTCAGGGTGAATACCTTGTTTCATTGTATAAATTTTTTACTCTTCTCTGTCATTTTTCTAACGGCTTGCAAAGTTATACACTAATTTCTAATTTACAAAACAAATAGTAACGTTTTGTGCCTTTATTCAATAGGGTATTCTTAGCACGTTATTGGATTAGTCTCTGCGCGATAGTTTTGCTAGTAACTTGAGCATCTCGATGTAAAGCCAGATTAACGTTACCATTAATCCGAAAGCACCATACCATTCCATGTGCTTAGGAGCACCTGCTTGTTCGCCTTTTTCGATAAAGTCGAAGTCGAGAAGGAGGTTAAGCGCTGCAACAACCACTACTACTAGGCTAATGCCAATGCTGAGGAGGCTGCTGTCCATCATAAATCCAACGTTTCCACCAAACATGCTTACTATCCATGTGACAAAGTAGAAAAGTGCGATTGCTCCAGTAGCGGCAATAATGCCAACTCGGAACTTGTTAGTTACCTTAATAATGCCAGTTCTGTAAATGAAGAATAGCAGGAATGCAGTGGCAAGGGTTAACCCAACAGCATTCATTACAATGCCATGATAAGTGGCTTCGAAAAATGCAGAAATAGCACCTAGAAAAAGGCCTTGTAGCATTGAGTAGATTGGCGAAAGCCATCCTGCCGTTCGTGGTACAAACGAGATGATAAGACCAGTAATCAAACCGCCAATTGCGCCACCAATCATCCAAGGAGTTGCTGTTTTAACACCATCAAGCGTGTCGGGTTGCATAACCATGCTCCATGTGTACGATGCACTTAGGATAACTAAAGCAAGCATTAGCATTGCCTTGCCCATGGTTCCTTTTACAGTCATGGTGTTGGTTCCTGTAAAGTCGCGAGCGGTACTTGTAAAAATGTTCCTTCCAAAAACTGGATTTGAAGAATTGAACATGATATAAATTAATTAAAGTTGTCTATTCAGGTGTGTTGATTTGCAAAATGCATGCCTAAGCAAATTTCTCTTGGAGGTTGTTGTCGGAAAGTATCCATGCAACTTCCTCTGCAATCCATTTAGCCGAAAAGTTGTCGCTCTTTGCTAATTTGTCAGCCAGTTTGACAGCCTTCCCGTTTAGCGCTTTGTTTCTTTTCCCGATCTCTCGTAGCGCGAATGCTGCTGCGCTACGAGTATGCGGCGATTGGGTTTCGGAGAGTCCTTCAATTATGGCGAAGTATGGCTCGAATATCTCGTTTCGTATTTCGGGTTTTTCGGAAGCAATTTTCCCTATGATCATCAACCCCGCTTTTTGTAGGTATTCGTTCTTGCTCAATGACCATTCCGAAGCCTTGAATGGAGCATATTTACTTTTCCAGAAAAGGTTGATTACAGCCTGCTCTACGATTTCGTTGTTGATGAAATCGGTTGACCATCGTTCCATGAGGTCGGCGCTGAGATTCTCGGGTGTCTCGATGTAGATTGCTGCGAGTTTAGCTTCGCGGTAATCCATGGCGTACAGCTCTTCGGCGAGTTCGTGGTTGCCGTAGTATGGTTCAACTAGTCTCTTAATGATTGGAGCGTTAACTCCATAGTTGATCTTGTAGATAATCCCTCTTTTAAACATGCTGTCAACAACATCCCCACTCTTGTGTTTAAGGATGAGAGAGAGAAGTTCGAGGGCGATGCTATTCTCCATAATTGCGTTGTGTAATTCCTGTTTAGGAGCGTGGCAAAAATAAGCATTTGGGGGAATGATGCGCTCGCATCTCAACCTTTTCTCGCTTTAGCAATGTATATTTGTTAGAAAATTGTTCGCATGATTAGTATTGGCGAGTTGCAACGGCTCATTAAATCGGATTTTACTAGAAACGTGGGGACGCTCTTTACGGGTAATGGCATCTCTATGGCAGTTAATCTTTTGTCGTTGCCGATTTTATCCCGATTGTACACTCCCGAAGAATTTGGGAGTATCGCTCTTTACGTCGCAATAGCGCAGCTGATTGCTGTTTTTGTTTCGGGACGGTACGACTACGCATTGATGCTTCCTCGAAAAAGCGGAGAGGCGTTAAAGGTGGCGTTGAGCGGAGTGGTGCTTTCGTTTTACATGTCAATTCTAGTGGCGGTGGTGCTGTACTTCTCGTACGATCGGTTGTTGGCGTTTTTCCCACATCCAACCTTTGCTCGGCTGATTTGGTTGTTGCCAATCATAGGCTTTCTGCTCTCGGTTCGTCAGATTCTTAGCATGTGGTTTTCGCGTCGGAGCCGATTCAAATTTACATCACAAAGCAAGGTGCTGCAAACTGTTGTTGCCAATGGAGTAAGACTCCCTCGTGCTATTTATGCTAACGGGGTGGCCGGGCTTTGGTTGGGATTTGTTGTTTCGGAGCTGGTGGCTCTTGTTCAGGGGATGTTCTTCTTTTGGAAACATGATTACAGGTTGCTGAGGACCTCTAAAAAAACAGAGTTTAAGGAAACGCTGGCTAAGTATGCTAGCTTTCCAATGTACTCCATGCCGATATCATTCCTAAACTCCATTTCTACGAATCTGCTTATCTACGCCTTCTCTTACTCGTTCTCGGCATCTGTTGTTGGGCTGTATGAGCGATTTTCGAAAATGATAAGTGTTCCGTTGGATATGGTGAGCTCGTCATTTAGCATCGTGTTTTTTCAGAAGATGTCGTTCGTGTCGTCGAAGCGGAGGTTTTATAGGCGAGCGTACTTGGTTTGCCTTTTGATAGGTGGATTGATGAACCTGCCTGTAGTTCTCTGGGGTCCAAAGATTTTTTCGTTTGTCCTTGGCGGTAATTGGCAGTTTGCAGGGGAGATGGCTCGATATCTTGCCCCTTTGATGGTGTTTGGGTTCGCTAATAAATGTATTGGTACCACCTTCTCAACCATCAACAAGAATGGAGTAATGCTGGTTTGGCAGCTGTCCTACTTGGTGTTGACTTTGGGGTGGGTTGTTGTGTTTAGAGACCATAGCGTGCTTTTTATTATCAAAACGTATGCGCTTTTGGGGGCTTTGCTGAATATTGTGCTTGGTGTTTACGGGTACTATTTTGTAAAAAAAGCGGATTTGGGCACTGTGTAGATGTTTTTAAGTGAATTTCTGCAATGCCTTAACCGTTTGGTTTGTAAAGTAAATAATGGGTTGTAGTGGCTGAGTGCCCATTCTTGGAGGCGAAAAATGTAGCAAGGGTATTTGCAGAAAAAAAAATGTTCGTATATTTGCATCCGAATTACAAGACACGGTGGATGTAGCTCAGTTGGTTAGAGCATCAGATTGTGGTTCTGAGGGTCGGCGGTTCGAGACCGCTCTTCCACCCGAAAAAAATGAAAAGCGCGTTTGAGTTTGTCAAATGCGCTTTTTTTTTTGCTCCAATTTCTCGATATTCTGAAATTTTCACTTACCAGTTATCGGCTGTTTTCGACCAGAAATCTACAAAAACATACCAGTTGGTAAGATTTTGCACTTTTTTTGATCTGTATTTGGTGCTTTTTGTGTTTCTTATGAAAAAAACAAGATCTATGAGTGATGTGAAATCTACCAAAAGTTCATCTGTTCTTGGATGTGCAGACTCGAATGTGCTAGGTAACATTTCGGATGCGCGGAAATATGCTCGAAGCTGCTTCGTTCTTACCAGCGATCTAAAGCATTTTATAGATATGGTTTACCTGTATGCAACGCAGAAGAATTTTTTGCCCTCGTACGTGAGCGGTAACGAGTTTAAGAGTGCCATAGACGATATGCGCAGATTTGAGATAGCGGAAAGTGTTGGCAGTGGTGGTGCTGATGCCCGAATTGTGACATCTAAAAATGCATATACGTACGCGCTTATCGTTTATGGGTTTGTAAAAGAGCTCGCAGTAGCGGGCAACCACGATGCAAATAGGGCTTACGATGTATTGAAACAGCTAATGCCGTATAGGATATGCTAGCTTTGCTAGGGGAATAGTAAGAAAAAAGGGGCTTTTGCCCCTTTTCTTATTTTGTGGAATGTCCAAGCCCTATTCTACAAAAGGCGCAATTGCCCTTTCGAAGATACCTTTAATATATGCAATCGCCATCCCGTAGTTGGTTACCGGAATCCCTGCCTCGATTGCTGCTTTTAGCCTGTTGTGCAGCTGCTTTCTGGTAATCATACAGCCGCCGCATTGGATTACGATTGCGTAATCGGTAATTGGTCTGACTAGGGAGCTTAATCCGGCAACAACGTCAAACTCTACCTGCTTCCCCGTGAATTCCTTTATCCATCTAGGGATTTTGTGGCGCCCAATGTCGTCGCAGCTGGTGTGGTGGGTGCAGCTTTCGAGGATCAGCACCCGGTCGCCATCCTTAAGCTCGGCGATTCGTGGAGTTCCCTTGACGAATTCGGCGAACGGGCCTTTTAGCCTCGATAGGGTGATGCTGAAGGAGGTGAGCGGAATCTCGCGGGGGATCATCGCATTTGCCCTATCGAATATTTGGCTGTCGGTTACGGCTAGCGCGGGCTTTATGCCCGTTGCTTTTAGGAAGTGCTCAACGGCATTCTCCTTTAGTGTTACGGCAACGGCATCGTTGTCCAGCGAGTCGCGGATTGCCTGAACTTGTGGCAGAATCATGCGCCCAGCAGGGGCTTCGGTGTCGATTGGCGTTATGAGGAGCACGATGTCGTCCTTCTTTATGATGCCCTTAAACATGGAGGGCGCGGTGTAGGCGGTGTCGGGCATGGCTGCCTTGATGCTCTCCACCAGTTGGTCGAACCCCTCGCCGCTTTTGGCGCTTACCTCTACGAATGGGATTCGCTGGTTGGTGAAGAAACTGGCGTGCTCGTCGGTTGCCCTGGCGACATCAGCCATGTTGTGCACCACGATGAACGGGGTGTCGTAGGCTTTAAATTCGTCGATCAGCTGGCTTTCGTAGTCGCCAAACTGGCTTTGGGAGGTAACCAAAAGGGCGAGGTCTACAATCTTTATCGATTCGCGGGTTTTCTCGATCCGCATTTGCCCCAGCTCCCCCTCGTCGTCGATGCCGGCGGTGTCTACCAGTACAATTGGGCCAAGGTTGAGGATTTCTACCGATTTTTTTACCGGGTCGGTGGTGGTACCGGCATGGTCGGAAACAATCGCCACGTTTTGCCCTGCAAGCAGGTTTGTGATGGCGCTTTTGCCGTTGTTCCTTCGGCCGTAGATGCCTATATGGGGCTTGTTGTCGCGTGTCTTCGTCATTGGAGGTGATTTTTGCGCTAATATAAGGCAATTGGCGCGAGGTTGAAGGTGGAGGATCCCGAAATTGTGCCCTTGCAGCCGTGCCGGAGCGTGAGGCATCCCGCTAAAATCGAAGATGGTTGCGAAGCGCTCGCATGGAATTGCTGTCGGCACCGAATTGATGGCTTGCTGGAGGGGGTGTTCTACGTGCGATGCGGGATGGAATGACTAAATTAGTCGTCGGGATGATTAATTTAGTCATCGAATTGTGTAAATTAATCATTGATTTGACTAATTTAGTCATTGGTGTGTGTAAATAAGTCATTGTGATGAGCAAAATAGTCATCGGTTGGTGTAATTTGCTCATTAGTTTGATTAAATAACTCATCGTGATGTGTAAATTGCTCATTGGATAGACTAAATTACTCACTAAAATGAGCAAATTGCACTAGCAAATGAGGAAATTCATCATCTCGTTGACTAAATTCGTCATCGCGGTGATGAATTTAGTCATCACGATGACTAAAAAGAGCAATCGTAGGCAGCTCGGAGGTGAAGGTTGGGGTTCGGCAGCCCGATCAAGCGCCTCGCGAAGGGATGCGAGGGGGTAACCATGGGATGCATCTGGGTTGGCAGCGCTAAAATCTTCCTTTTCCCATCGGCATTAGGGGGCGAAGCGGCTCCTATCCCCCCATCTGGGGCGATGCATGCTAGCGCCGAGCCATTGGAAGGCGATGGTTGGGTGGCGGGTAACGCCCTCCGCCAAAGCCTGATTTGCGGGTGGGCTACCGTGCGCCGAGGTTTTATTAAAGCTTAAAAAAAGAGTTGAGGAGGGTGCTTTCATCAAAGTTTTTTCTCACTTTTGCAAATTATAATTCCGCTCCGCCAGCACATTGCCTGTGGCATCATCTCTTAGGGCAACTGCCGGATGCAGATTACACATCATTTACGATTACAACAGCAATATGAGCCAACTTGATATCAACGAAGAGGATGAATTAAGGGATTACAATTCTCAGCGTACAAGGCTAATCCTTCCCGAATACGGCCGCCACATACAAAAAATGGTAGACTACGTTTCCGCCATAGAAGATGTTGAGGAGCGCAACCGAATGGCCCTTATCCTAATAGGGGTAATGGGTAACCTTAACCCCCATTTGCGCGACATTAACGACTTTAAGCATAAGCTTTGGGATCATCTGCTCGTGATCTCTGACTTTAAGATCGATATCGAATCGCCCTACCCCAAGCCAAGCCGGGAATCGGTTAGCGAGCCACCAAGGCGCATTGACTATCCGGCCCATCCCATAAGGATAAAGCATTACGGACGGGTGATAGAGCAGATGGTTAAGGATGTTTCTGAGATGGAGGAAGGCCCAATAAAGACCTTCTACATAACCTCCGTGGCCAACCAGATGAAGAAGGCTTACCTTACCTGGAACAAGGATTCGGTTAGCGATGAGACCATCATCCGCGACCTTGGGGTGCTCTCGAACGGGAAAATTAAGCTTAACCTAAGCACAAAGCTGATGGATACCCGCGAGTTTAAGCCAAGCGGTGCTGGTCCCTCTTCGACGGGTCCTAGCAAGAGACGTCACCCCAAAGGTGGTCGGAAGAAGTAGGATACTAATACTTTAAAAATAAAGCTATGGGCACTTTTGTAGTTAAAGGAGGGCGCCCTTTAAAGGGTGAGATCACTCCTCAAGGTGCAAAAAACGAGGCGCTTCAGGTAATAAGCGCCGTTTTGCTGACTCCTCAAAAGGTTACCATCTCGAATATTCCCAATATTCTTGATGTGATGAAGCTGATCCAGCTTCTTAGCAAGATGGGTGTTGCAGTTGCCAAAGTTGACGAATCGACCTATACCTTTGAGGCAAAGAACGTAAATTTTGACTACCTCAAAACCGATGACTACCGCAAGGATGCATCGAGCCTGAGGGGGTCAATTATGGTTGTAGGCCCGCTCCTGGCCCGCTATGGAAAAGGGTTTATCCCTCGTCCAGGTGGCGATAAGATTGGCCGTCGACGCCTTGATACCCACTTTATAGGATTCGAGAAGTTGGGCGCCAAGTTCAACTTCGATGCAAACGACAGCTTCTTTACCGTTGAGGCCAACGAGCTAAGGGGAACCTACATGCTTCTTGATGAGGCATCGGTTACCGGTACCGCCAACATCGTTATGGCTGCCACAATGGCAAAAGGAACAACAACCATCTATAACGCCGCCTGCGAGCCCTACGTACAGCAGCTCTGCAAGATGCTGAACCGGATGGGCGCAAAGATTTCGGGTGTAGGCTCTAATCTGCTAACCATCGAAGGGGTAGAGGAGCTTGGGGGTACTGAGCATCGCCTACTTCCAGATATGATCGAGATCGGCAGCTTTATTGGTTTGGCGGCTATGACCCATAGCGAGATTACCATTAAGGACGTATCCTATCCCGATCTTGGAATAATTCCAGACAGCTTTCGCAGGCTGGGCATCAAGATGGAGCTTCGTGGCGACGACATCTACATCCCTGCTCAGGATCATTACGAGATCGATACGTTTATTGATGGCTCAATTCTTACCATTGCCGATGCGCCTTGGCCAGGGTTAACGCCCGACTTGTTGAGTATCTTCCTAGTGGTGGCCACACAGGCAAACGGAAGCGTGCTTATCCACCAAAAGATGTTCGAAAGCCGACTGTTCTTTGTCGATAAGCTAATAGATATGGGCGCTCAGATTATTCTATGCGATCCGCATCGCGCTACGGTTATTGGTCACGACAACAAGATAAAGTTACGTCCTACAGTTATGAGCTCGCCCGATATACGTGCAGGAGTGGCGCTGCTAATTGCCGCGCTGTCTGCCGATGGAACAAGCGTTATTCATAACATCGACCAAATCGATAGAGGCTATCAGAATATAGATTTAAGGCTGAATGCCCTTGGTGCGAATATTTCGCGAGGGTTGTAGCGCTAGTACATAGCGGTTGTGCTTCAGGTTGCGTCATTATGTCATTGTTGGCTAATGGCAAACAATTTGCTAGGCAATCGGTATTGTTGAGAAAAATTAAATTACAAAGATGACTAAGTCGAAGCATAAATCGGATAAAGAAGTTGAAAATCAATCTCCCCTGGAGCCGAATGTACCTGTAGAAGAAAATTTGGCTGCGAATGAGGCAGGAGAAGCAACGGAAGCACCAGAAGGTACCGAGGCTGCTGATGCCATTTCAGCAGGTGCTGATGAGGTGAATGAAAAAATTGCAGAGTGGAAAGAGAGGTACCTTCGACTAACCGCCGAATACGACAACTACCGTAAGCGTACCCTTAAGGAGCGCGAAGAGCTTGTTAGAACGGCCGGTGAGGGTATGATTAAGGATATTCTTACCGTTGTTGACGACTTTGAGCGTGCTTTGCTTGCGCTCGAAAAGCTTAGCGACACCGCTGGCTTTGATGGGGTAACCCTTATTTACGACAAGTTTATGGCGATGCTCAAATCGAAGGGTGTGGCTGTGATTAATAGGGTTGGAGAACCTTTTGATACCGATTTCGAAGAGGCTATAACCAAATTTCCTGCACCTACTCCCGAGCAAAAGGGTGCGGTGATAGATGTAGTTCAAAAAGGGTATTTGCTAAACGGGAAAGTGATTAGATACGCCAAAGTTGTTGTTGGCGAATAGATAAAATAGCGTCAAAGAACAATGGCAAAAAGAGATTACTATGAGGTATTAGGGGTTTCCCGAAATGCCACCCAAGAGGAGATGAAGAAGGCCTACCGCAAGATGGCCATCAAGTATCACCCCGATAAAAATCCAGATAATAAGGAAGCCGAAGAGAAGTTTAAGGAGGCTGCCGAGGCGTTTAGCGTGCTAAGCGACGATAATAAGCGCGCGCGCTACGATCAGTTCGGGCATGCTGGTGTTGGAACATCGGATGCAGGTAGCAGCGGCTTTGGCGGTTTTGGTGGAGGTATGTCTATGGACGATATCTTCTCGCAGTTTGGCGATCTTTTCGGAGGTCATTTTGGTGGGTTTGGCGGATTTGGTAGAAGCCAAGGTCGTAGAACCAACCGAGGAGGAGATATTCGCGTAAAGGTTCGCCTTAATCTGCAGGAGATCGCCTACGGTGCCGACAAGAAGCTAAAGATAAACAAGCAGGTTAAGTGTAATTCGTGCAACGGAACAGGTGCAGAGCATGGAACATCATTCTCTACCTGTAACACATGCAACGGTTCAGGAACTGTTATTGGGGTTACCAACTCAATATTCGGACGAGTTCAAACGCAAAGTACTTGTCCAACCTGTCGTGGTACAGGAAAATCTATTACAAAGCATTGCTCCAGCTGCTCTGGATCCGGTGTCGTTAACGACTCGGAGGTGGTTTCGTTCCACATTCCAGCAGGTGTTTCGGAGGGTATGCAGCTCAACGTTTCGGGAAAGGGAAATGCACCTCAAGGTGGTGGTGTTAATGGCGATTTGCTTGTCGTTATTGAGGAAGAACCACACGAGGAGCTCATCCGCGACGGAAACGATTTGGTGTATACGCTTTTCCTCGGATTCCCCGATGCCGTTCTTGGCGGAACTTCGGAGGTTCCTACAATTGACGGAAAGGCGCGCATTAAGATTGAACCAGGAACGCAGCCCGGAAGGGTTTTCCGCCTAAAAGGCAAGGGGCTACCCGATGTTGATGGCTATGGTCGAGGAGACATTCTGGTTTACGTAAACGTTTGGGTTCCCAAAAATCTTTCTGCTGCCGAAAAGGTTCAGATTGAGAAGATGCGCGAGTCGAGCAGCTTTGCTCCGAAGCCTGATAAGTCGGATATGAACTTCTTCGATCGCATAAAGGGAATGTTTGGAAGGTAGCTCAGGGGCTGGAAACGTAAATTCTAGCTGTAAAGTATAGGAATGGGAGGATGGCGCTGCTGCACCAATCCTCCCATTCCTTTTAGGGGGTGCGGTGGCATAACTAGCGGACGTTTACCGCTATTTCCCCCTCGCTGTACAGATCAAAACGTTCGGAGAATTGCTCTTTCCCTCGCGACGTTTCCTCAAAACCATCGAAGGTTTTCTGTTTCCCTTGCGACGTTTCCTCAAAACCATCGAAGGTTTTCTGTTTTCCTTGCGACGTTTCCTCAAAACGGTCGACGGTTTTCTATTTTCCTCGCGACATTTTCTCAAAACCATCGACGGATTTCTGTTTTCCTTGCGACGTTTTCTCGAAACCATCGACGGTCTTCTGTTTTCCTTGCGACAATTTCTCAAAACCATCGAAGGTTTTCTGTTTTCCTTGCGATGTTTCCTCAAAACCATCGAAGGTTTTCTGTTTTCCTTGCGATGTTTCCTCAAAACCATCGATGGTTTTCTCTTTTCTACGCGCCATTTCCGCAAAACCACCTAACAATTTCTCCTCGGCATCTGAGGTTTTCTCAAGGTTGTAGAACGGTTTTTCCTTAGCAGCTATCATTTTTGCAAAATTATCCCCGAAATTCTGTAACATCTTCGCAAATTCGCAACTAAGTATATGTGAAAAGCAGGCGAGGTAGCATCAGCCTGCATGGCCCTCTAGCAGGATGCGCTCTGCTTTGATCGGTTAACCAGCCGCATTGGAGCGCATCGGGGTGTGGGGGCTATGGAATGTGAACTATTTCACTAAATTTGGAAAAGAGTAAAAATCGAATTAGTATGGAAATATTTAGAGCGGAAAATGTTGTAAAAAGGTATGCCGACCATTTAGCCCTAGATAACGTTAGCCTAACGATTCCTCAGGGGAAAATTTACGGGCTGCTCGGGCCTAATGGTGCAGGTAAAACCACCCTGATCCGAATCATTAATCAGATAACGATGCCCGATAGCGGTAAGATTTACTTTAAGGGCAACGAGATGAAGATGGATGACGTGCAGTGCATCGGCTATTTGCCCGAGGAGCGCGGGCTTTACAAGAAGATGAAGGTGGGCGAGCAGGCTATGTACTTTGCTCAGCTTAAGGGACTGTCGCATTCTGATGCTCAGAAACGCCTGAGGTACTGGTTCACGAAGTTCGAGATCCAGGCTTGGTGGAATAAGAAGGTGGAGGAGCTCTCGAAGGGGATGGCACAGAAGGTGCAGTTCATCATCACCATCCTTCATGAGCCCGAGCTGATGATCTTCGACGAACCTTTTAGCGGATTCGACCCCATCAACGCCAACCTGCTGAAGGAGGAAATCCTTGAGTTCAAGAAAAAGGGGCATACCATCATCTTCTCCACGCACAACATGGCCTCGGTGGAGGAGCTCTGCGACAACATTACCCTCATCAACCAATCGCGCAACGTGCTTAGCGGCGATATCGACGAGATCCGCCACAGCTACGGCGATAACATCTACCAAATCGACTACGTTGGCGAGGCTGGCGCGCTTAATGTGCTCCATAACGGCTACCAAATCGTCGACGAGATCAGCGAGAAAGGGCTGTCTAAGGTAAGAATTAAGCTTCAGCCCGATCAGTCGGGAAATCCGCTTATCACCGCTGTACTTCCACTTGTCGAGGTGGTCAACTTCCAAAAAATCATCCCAAGCATGAACGACATCTTTATAAAGGTTGTTCAGGGGGAGTCATCGCTAAAGACTGCTAGCTATACCGAATAAAACAATACTGCAATGAATAAGACACTACTTATTATAAAGCGCGAATTCATGACTAGGGTGAAGAAGAAAAGCTTCATCATAATGACCGTGCTAACCCCAATTCTGATGGGGGCACTTATGATTGTTCCAGGCATGCTTGCCTCAATGGGCGATACCTCCAACAAGAAGATAGCGGTAGTCGACAAGACTAAGCTGTTTGTGAATAAGCTGCAGGGAAACGACAAGGTCTCGTTCGAGTACATCACAGAGCAGGACTTCCCCGCCTACAAGAAGGCAATGAAGGAAAAGGGGGTCGACGCCATCCTGGTAATCAACCAAGGGATCATCAACAACCCCAAGGATGCTACCATCTACTCGCCCGAGGACGTGAGCGTGGAGATGAGCAGCAAGATAGAGTCGAACCTGGAGGAGCTGATTAAGGAGGAAAAGATGCGCACCTTCAACATCCAGAACCTGGATGCGATGCTGAAGCAGGTGAAGTCGTCGGTAAACCTTAACACCATCAAGCTCGACGAGAACGGCATGGAGAAGGAGACCAACACCATGGTGATAATGGGCATTGCCTACATCTTCGGATTCCTGATGTACATCTTCATCTTCCTTTTCGGCAGCCAGGTGATGCGCGGCGTAATCGAGGAGAAGTCGAACCGCGTGGTGGAGGTCATCATCTCGTCGGTAAAGCCCATACAGCTGATGATGGGCAAGATTATTGGCGTTGCCGCCGTAGGGTTGCTGCAGTTCACCATTTGGATACTGCTCTCGCTCGCCATCTTTATGGGGGTAAAGGGGTATATGATGAATTCCTACTCCGATAAGATGCCGCAGCAGCAAGCGCAGATTACCTCGGTGATGAGCGCTCAAAGTGGGCAGCAGGTAAGCGCTGAGAATATGGAAAAGATTCAGGATGAGTTTGGCGATACTGCAAAAATCTTCAACTCTATATCAGAGCGAATCGTTCCGATTCTGTTCTACTTTGTGATCTTCTTCCTAGGCGGCTACCTGCTCTACTCATCGCTGTTTGCGGCGGTAGGTTCGGCGGTTGACAATGAGACGGAAACGCAGCAGCTCATGCTCCCCATCACCATTCCGATCATTCTGGCGCTGATGATAATGATGCACACCTTCCAGAATCCGAACAGCTCCATCTCGTTTTGGTTCTCGATGATTCCGCTTACCTCGCCAATCGTGATGATGGCTCGAATACCCTTTGAGATCCCAACCTGGGAGGTAATCATGTCGATAGCAATCCTGTATGCAACGATTTTTGCGGTGATCTGGCTCTCGGCTAAGATTTACCGTACAGGAATACTGATGTACGGCAAGAAAACAACGTTTAAGGAGATGATAAAGTGGATTAAGCATTCATAGAGATTTGATCCAACACAAGAAAGCCGCGCTTCATAGGGCGGCTTTTTTGTGTAATTATGGGGAATCAGTTCCACAGCGTAATTCTAAAGCGTCAAACTTCTTATTGCTCTATATGTTTGGCAAGTAGGGTATTGTTGAATGTTGATGGCGAATTTTGTACATTGGATTACATTTTGCACTACATTAGTAAACCAAATTAAAATTGAGCAAATGAAAAAGTTTCTGATAGCAATCGCAATCGTGGTACTTGCTGCGTCGTGCGGAAATAAGCAGGAGGTTGATAAACTTAAGGCTGAAAACCAAAAGCTTTCTCAACTGGTGAGCGTAAAGGACACAACGCTGAACAACATATTCATGTCGCTTAGCGAAGTAGAGGAAAACCTTGAAGCCGTAAAGCAAAAGCAGAATATCATCAGCGTAACCACCAAGCAAGGCGAGCTTAGCCGTGATGTTAAGGATCGAATAAAGGATGACATCGCGCAGATAAACGAGCTTCTGGAGAAGAATAAGCAGACTATTGCCAGCCTTCAGGGTACCGCAAAGAAGCTAAAGGCAGCAAACCTTAAAATTGACGGTCTCGAAAAGATGATCGCCGAACTAACCAAGCAGAATGGCGAAAAGGATGCCGAAATTGCCTCGTTGAAGGAGCAGCTAACCAAACTCAACTTCCAACTTGCCGATCTTAACACCCGCGTTGATACGCTAACAACGCGTAAGCGCGCCTTGGAGGAAAATGTAACAGCTAGGACAAACGAGCTGAATACTGCCTACTTCGTTATTGGGTCGCAAAAGGAGTTAGAGCAAAAGGGCATAATCAATCGTTCGGGAGGCTTTATTGGTATTGGCAAAACGGCTACAGTTAGCGCTAACGTAAACCTCGATGCGTTTACCAAGATCGACATTCGTACGTTCCAAGGTATTGAGATTGGACATAAGAATGTGAAGATCTTGAGCACTCATCCATCCGATTCGTATAATCTGAAGGTTGATAGCAAGAACTTCTGTTCGGGTATCGAGATAACCAACAGCAAAAAATTCTGGCAATCGTCAAAGTACTTAGTTATAACCTACCGAAAGTAGACTTTCTTTGAATTGAATTTATTGCGTGAAATAGGGCTGGCGCTTGCTAGCTCTATTTCTTTCTTTATCTATAGGCATCATGGTTTATTTCCCAACCAAAAGTATCGGACGTAAAGTTTTTATCTCGTTTTTTGTTCTGCTGGCACTTGGTATTGTTGCCTTCCTTTACAGCTACCTTCGAGTAGTGCAGCTATCGAATACCTTAAGCAATGCACCTGCGTCTACCCAAAAGTTGACTCTGATAAATCAGACGCTGGTGAAGATTTACGAGTCGGAGGCTAATGCAAAGCTTTATGCCGCCTCTGGTGATGCTTCTTTTTTAAAGAGCTACGTAGAGCAAAACAAGGATATAGACTCGAATCTTCAGTTGTTGAGTAATATTTCTATTGATGCAGAGCAACAAATCTTGCTGGGTAACATTCTTATCATACAAAACCAGAAGGAAAAGGTAGTTGGCGATATCATTACGCTTAATCAAAAAAAGAATAAACGGGGCGATTATAAATCAATTATCAAGTCAAAGTCAGATAGTTCAGAGGTAGAACTAAAGCACAAGGTCTATTCGACGATAGGTTCGACTCCTCCCAAAGAACAGGTAGTCGTACGCAAGCGAACGTTTTTTCAGCGTTTTAAAGCATTGTTTAAAGACGATGAGACTCCTGTTGTTCCCACCCATCTTGGAATGCAAAAAAAGGTAGACTCCATTACCGTACAGCAAACCAAGAAGGATAACAGCCTAGTAAAGTTACGATCGCAGCTTTCATCGATGCAGGCGCAGGAGAATATCAACGAAAAGCTATTTAAGCAGCAAGAGGTTGATCTCCTGAAAAAGGACAAATTGCTAACAGATCGAATGCTCTACCACATTACGATGATGAGCAAGCAGGAGATTAAGATCAATAATCAGAAACTGGCTCAGTTTAATAGCGCTGCAAGAAGCTACATGAAAAAGCTTATCCTCCTAGGAGTCTCCTCTTTCTTTGTGGTTATATTCTTCCTTATCCTAATTTTTAGGGATATCAGATTAAGCGCACGAATGCAAAAGCAGTTGGAGGATTCAAATGAAAGAATTCAGGACTTGCTGAAGGTGAAGGAGCGGTTTCTCGCCAATATGAGCCACGAGATTCGTACCCCTCTTTCTGCAATCATGGGTTTTTCCGACTTCTTGCTCAACAAAAAAAAGTATTCAGAGGAAGAGATAATGGCGATCAACTCTTCGGCAAAGCATCTGCACTCTATTGTAAATGAAATTCTAGATTACTCTAAGGTGGAGTCGAATGCCGTTGAGTTGGAGTTTTCCAACTTCTCGTTGGATCGATTCCTTAATGAGATCATCACAGAGATGAGCATCAAGGCTAAGGAAAAGGGAGTGGGGCTAGTTCTTAATTTAACGGGGATTCCTCAAAAGGTAAATCTTGATCGGTTGAGGTTGAAGCAGGTGATGCTGAACTTGATTAGCAATGCCATAAAGTTCACCGATAGTGGAGAGGTGGTAGTAAACGGCTACGTGCAAGACGAAAAGTTGAAGATAGATGTTGTTGATACTGGCATTGGAATTCCGGCTTCCGCTCAAGAAAAGATTTTTGAGGAGTTTACCCAAGCTGATGGATCGGTTGCTCGCAAGTTTGGAGGAACTGGACTTGGTTTAAGCATTAGCCGTAAACTCGTTATTTTAATGGGTGGCAATTTAGTGCTGAAGTCGGAGGAAGGTGTTGGGAGCTGCTTTAGTGTGGAATTTTCGCTCGAAAAGATCCACATTGAGGAAATAGGTATACATAATCCAGTAGTAGCGTCTCAGCCAATCTCTAAAAAAGTACTCTTTATTGATGACGACAGCTACGTGAGGCTTCTTGTTGGAAAAATCTTTGCCGCAAATGGTATCAATTTTGATATTGCAGAGAGTGGGGCTAAAGGTGTTGAAATGTGTAGAAAGGGAATTTATGGACTTGTAGTTACCGATTTGCACATGCCCGGAATGAGCGGCATCGAGGTTGTGAAGGCTATTAAGGAGAATAATCCAACTGCAAAGGTACTCTTCCTTTCGGCTGACGTGAGCAGTTCGATGACCAACGAAATGATGGCAATAGGTGCAAACGGGATACTACAGAAACCATTTACAGAGATGGAGATTATAACTGCAATTTCGAGTATTATGCAAGTTCCAGATGTTGATGTTAGGGATGATAAAAAGCCGCTGTGCAATTTATCGAAGGTTACCGCTTTTATTGGTGATGATAGGGAGGAACTTAAGCAAATAGTAGATGCCTTTGTGGTGTCGGCTGACGAATCGATTGCCTTTATAGCAAGCAATAATAGGGTGGGCAACGAGGTGCCTGTTGCAGATAAGGCGCATAAACTGCTCACTAGTTTTCGACAGTTCGAAATTACAGATGGAGTAGAGTACTTGCGAGAGATAGAGAAATGCCGACATGGTAAGTTACTTTCCGAAGTGCAAAGTGAGATTGAAGAATTACAAAAACTTTGGGTAGGCGTTAAAAGTTACCTGAACGAAGTTGTTTAGCCGCAATCTGCTTATGATATAACGAGAGAGGCGCCTAAAGGGTGCCTCTCTTTGTATTGTTAGATGTCGATTCCGTACTGCTTTAACTTGTTGTAAAGCGTCTTTCGATCGATTCCTAGGAGTTTTGCTGCTTGCGATTTGTTATACTTCGCTTTTACAATGGTGCTGATGATTAACTCCTGCTCCGATTTTTCTTTTATGCTCTTTAGGTCGACAGCATCGGTATTTAGTGTTGGACTTGATGGCGTAAGCGACGATTCGAGCATCTCCTCGGGAAGCGAGTCGGTGGTTACGATGTTGTTGGATGCTAATAGCACTGCTCTACGAACAACATTCTTCATTTCACGGATATTACCAGGCCACTCGTAGCGCATGAAAACGTCGATGACGCTTTGGTCGAAGGAGATGTTTCGCTTCCCAAATTCTTGAGCCGCTTTATCTTTAAAATAGTTCACAAAATCGAGGAGGTCTTCCTTGCGCTCACGAAGCGGAGGCAGGTTAATGCTAAACTCGTTGAGACGATGGTATAAATCCTCCCTAAACTCCCCCGTTTTTAGTGCATTCTTCAGATCCTCGTTGGTAGCTGAAATGATGCGAACGTCTATGGATGTTTCCTGGGTAGAGCCAATTCTGCGAATTTTTCGTTCTTGAATTGCCCTAAGCAGGTTAACTTGTACGTCGTAGGAGAGGTTGCCGATTTCGTCGAGGAAGATGGTTCCTCCATTAGCCTCTTCGAAGTGGCCAATCTTGTCGTTAACGGCGCCTGTAAAAGAGCCCTTAACGTGTCCAAAGAGCTCGCTGCCTGCAATGTCTTTAGGCAGTGCGCCACAGTCTACAGCAACAAACTTGGTATTCTTACGCTTGCTGAACTGGTGTATGCGGCGGGCGGCATACTCCTTACCCGTTCCGCTTTCGCCAAGGATTAGCACCGACATTTCGGTTGGACCTACAAGGTTGATGTAATCCTGAACCTTTTTGGCTGCCTCGCACTTGCCCTCGATATATTCGGGATTTTTACTCTGAGCGGGTTTTGCCTTTTGCTTGCTTGTGCTTTCCAGCCCGCTCTTTATAATGTGAAGTATTTCGTCTGGGTTAATGGGTTTTGCCACATACTCGAAGGCTCCCATCTTTATGGCATTTACGGCAATCTTAATATCCGCATAGCCTGTCATGAGGATAACAACAGTGTCTGGAGAATTGCGCTTAATGGTACTCAGCAGATCGACCCCATTTCCATCTGGAAGCCTATAGTCTGTTAGGATAATGTCAAAAACAGAATTCGTTGCAGCCTTTAAGCCATCGGTGAGGCTAAAGGCAACAGCAGCATCCATTCCGTTTTTGCTAAAAAATGACTTAAGCATCAGGCAAAATGAGGCATCGTCATCTACTACGAGTATCTTGGGCATCTTCACAAATCGAAAATATGTACGAAGTTAAGGTATTTTTTTTACGTCACCCTATCATTTAAAACTATTAAAGCATCTACAGCCAGCTGTGAAAAACAAAGAAGGGATGACCTCGCGGAAATCCCTTCCTTAAACCTTTCTTCTCTTTCTTATAACAAACCTTGTGTTTTGTTATGTCAAAACGACTCTAAGCCTTGTCTATAGTTAGGGTTTCGCCAAAATTGTGCCAAACGGGATGTGGCTGAAATTGTGAAGGTACTTATCCGTTGGAAGTCAGAGAAGAAAAACTTTTCGGAAGTCTGCGTCATTTTTCTTAGATGTGGATAAAATTCTACAGCTTGAGAGTGGGTGTGTATCGACAAGGTGTGGATTTGGGTGGGGTGTCACGGCATGTGTATTACGTATTACGAGGTTGTTCGATTTTCGGGATACGTGCGTTGTGCGACGTGATGATGAGATGGCGAGTAACTACGAATGCTTTAAAGGTGTATCTTTCGAATAAAAAAGTAGGGATGCGAATAGGGGTTATTGATATGGGAACAAATACCTTTAACCTGCTTGTTGCTGAGGGGTATGGTTCTAACTTCGTGATAGTATGCCACCGTACTATTGGCGTTATGCTTGGCAAGGGTGGCATAAATAGCGGCACCATTGCGCCTGAAGCCTACCAACGGGGTTTGCTGGCTTTTGACGAGCATGTGACGATGGCTAGGGAGCTAGGTGTTGAGGTGGTGAAGGCGTTTGCGACTTCGGCAATTCGTTCGGCTAAAAATGGGGGCGATTTTGTTGATGAGCTTGTCGGGAAATACGGAGTTGATGTTGAGGTGATATCGGGTGATCGTGAGGCCGAACTGATCTTTAAAGGCGTAGCTGCATCGGTAACCCTTGATAGCAATCGTGTGCTGATAATGGATATCGGAGGTGGAAGCAACGAGTTTATTATATGCGATCGGGGTGGCATACGCTGGAAGCAGAGCTTTCCGCTGGGAATGTCGCGCTTGCTGGAGCGCTTTAGGCCATCTGATCCGATGCTTATGGCGGAGGTTGAGGCGGTGGAGTGCTACCTTACCGAAGGGTTAGAACCTCTTTGGACGGCCTGCCAGCTTTATCATCCACAGATAATGGTGGGAGCAAGCGGAGCTTTTGACACCTTCCGGGATGTTCTTTTCTTTGGAAAAGATTCGGATGCCCCCATCTGCAACATCGGGTTGGAGGAGCTAGAGGCGCTGCATCGGCGTTTGCTTGCGAGCACGCTGGAGCAGCGGCGGAGGATGGAGGGTATGGACGAGCTGCGCGTTGAGATGATTGTGCTGGCTTCGATTGCAACTAACTTAGTATTACGCAAGGCGGCTATTGGGCAGCTGATCCAGTCGGACTACTCCTTAAAGGAGGGGGCTGCTGTGGAGTTGCTGGGGGGCGCTGTAAAATAATCTTCAAAAAATGGGTAAAGTACTTGTTGTAGATGACGAACGGGCTATACGTAGCACGCTAAAGGATATTCTGAGTCTCGAGGGGTTTGATGTGGCGCTTGCCGAAAATGGTGCGGCGGGCATCGAGCAGTTCGAGCAGGGGGGCGTTGATGTCGTTTTTCTGGACATCAAAATGCCGGGGATGGATGGCATTGAGGTGCTGGAGCGCCTTCAGGTGATATCGCCCGAGGTGCCGGTGGTGATGATCTCGGGGCACGGCACCATCGACACGGCGGTGGAGGCCATCAAGAAGGGGGCGTACGACTTTATTGCCAAGCCGCTCGATCTGAACCGCATCCTCATCACCCTAAGAAATGCTACGGATAAAACTTCGCTGGTGCAGGAGGCCAAGAAGCTGCGCACGAAGATGAACAAGACCTACGAGATTGTGGGTGAGTCGGTCGCGATCCGAAGGGTGAAGGAGATCATCGAGAAGGTGGCGCCCACCGAGGCCCGCGTGATGATTACCGGGGCCAACGGTACGGGCAAGGAGCTGGTGGCCCGCTGGCTGCACGAGAAGAGCAGCCGTGCGGCGGGGCCCTACGTGGAGGTAAACTGCGCGGCCATCCCTTCGGAGCTCATCGAGAGCGAACTCTTCGGGCACGAGAAGGGGGCCTTTACCTCGGCCATCAAGCAGCGCAAGGGCAAGTTCGAGCAGGCCGATGGCGGTACGCTCTTTCTCGACGAGATCGGTGATATGAGCCTGTCGGCGCAGGCCAAGGTGCTGCGCGCTCTGCAGGAGAACCGCATCAGCCGAGTGGGGGGCGACAAGGATATCGCCGTGAACGTGCGCGTGGTGGCGGCCACCAACAAGAACCTGACCGACGAGATTGCCAAGGGTAGCTTCCGCGAGGACCTGTACCACCGCCTGAGCGTGATTCTTATTCACGTGCCATCGCTGGCTGAACGTAAGGAGGATATCCCGCTGCTGGCCGAGCACTTCCTGGACGCCATCAGCGCGGAGTACGGCATGGGGCGCGCCACTATCACCCCCGAGGCCATTGACGAGCTGCAGAAGCTGGGATGGACGGGCAACGTGCGCGAGTTCCGCAACGTTATTGAGCGCCTGATGATCCTTTGCGGTAGGGAGATTACGGCGGAGGATGTGGTGATGTACGCTTCGCCTAACTTTGGGTAGCGCGTTTTACCACGAAGGACTTTAAGGGAAACGCCAAGGGTGCTAGGATTATTTCTGGTGCCCTTGGCGTTTCCTTTTATGGAAGATGGTGCTGCGTGTGCGTACTTCTTTTGTTGGAGTACGAGGAGTAAATATTGGAGCACAAGGAATACATGAACAAGTGTGTGAAATAACGATTCGAGTGTGAGGAATGCAGGCGTAAGTGTGTAAAACGCAGGAGCAAGTTGGAGGAATACAGAGACAAGTGTGTGAAACAACGTAGCAAGTGGGAGGAATGCAGTTGCGAGTGTGTAAAACAACGATGCGAGTGGAAGGAATGTAGTGGCAAGTGTGTAAAACGATGAGACAAGTGGGGTAAATGCAGGGCATCGTATATCCTAAAAGTGAAGGGAGGGAGGAATGGACGGGGAAAAAAGCTAAATTGGGGGCTGGTAACCCGACGCGATATTTCGTAGGGTGCCGCTTAACCTAATTTTCCTAAAACCTATAGGCATGATAAGGCTTAACGTAACACGAGTTTTAAAGGGGCTAGGGGTACACCACCCCAGCCGATTCCTGAAGGAGAAGGGGTACTGCTCCACCACCGCCCACCGGATCTTGAACATGGATTTTATGCGGCTGAGTCTCGCCGATTTGGAGCGGCTGTGCCTGCTGCTGGGGTGTACGCCCAACGATGTGTTGGAGTGGGTTCCCACTAAGGGGCAGGAGGCGCTGAAAACGCCGCTGCAGCAGCTGCGCATGGACGATGAGCCCTTTTTTGACGAGCTGCTGGCCCAGGTGAGCTACAGCGACCAGCAGGAGGTGCGCCGGATGCAGGAGGAGCGCATCGCCCAACGGCAGAGCGCAGCCGAGCAGCATACGGAGATCTAGCGGTGTGGCCTTTTGCAGGTATCAGCGCAGCCGTTGTGGTGGCTGCGCTTTATTTTTTTGCTGCTTTTTGGTTGCGGCAGGTAGGTTGCTGCTTTGCTGAACTTAAGTTGCCAAGGGGATGGCAACTGGCAAATTTTCCATTATCCTATTGGATGAATTGTTTACTTCGTTTTATGTCTAGCCTGCCTCTACTGTACGGATGGAGGGCGTAGGGGATGAAAGCGTAGGCCAGAGCCCATAGCCGACAAACTAAGGATTTTTCTCAAAACTCAAATGCATACTCATGGCTCGTCATCCTCCCGCTCAGGCGGGATGGCTGGAGTGGGTTTACTCGTTTAAATCAGCATTTTACTTTACATAGCGTTCTTAACCAACCCCTACCTCCCGCTTAAGCGGGAGAATAAACAGTTTCAATCATGCGCTGGCACTTAATTACTATCCTTTTCTTTCAAAAGATATAACTCTATCATCCGCTTACCTTGACGGCTATGGGCAGAGCTTTCGCTTAGTTGAGGATGCTGGGACAAGCCCGGCATGACAGCACTGATTGAACGAAACGCTTAAGTTGATGACATTGGAAAGCGCCTACGCTTAGCTGAGGCAATAGCCCACCTATAGCCGTTGGCTAACGGGGGCTAGGCTAAATTGTTACTTTTGCTACATTTGCGGGAATCACCATACTTACTAAAATCGAAAAGCTATGAAGGTTAAGGTTGGATTTATTGCACTTGCACTGCTGCTATCGGCGGGCGCGATGGCGCAGCACGGCAAGAAGAAGAAGGCGAAAGAGCCGGTAAAGGCAGAGGTTAAGGCGAAGGATGAGAATATGGCTGTATCTACGGACGCGAATATGGCTGTATCTACAGACGAGGTCGTAGAGGTGGCCGTTTGCAGCGAAGAGTCGGTTGCCGCTGTCGGCAGCGAGACATCGGGCAGCCTGTCGCAGTTTAAGCCGCTGAAGAGCATCCGCTACGATAACCGCTACGAGACCTTCGAGAGCATCAACGATAGCTACGACTACTACTGCGAAAGAGACATCAAGAATAAGTCGGAGCATCTGGGGATTGTGGATAAGAAGGGGAACGTGGTGCTACCCCACCTGTTTGGGAGGTCGTACCGAAGCGTCGGCAGCTCGTGCGTGATGCTGAGCATCAACGGTAGCTACGGGGTGTTCAACCTCGACGAGCTTCGCTGGAGCATCCCCATGGAGTATTCCGATCTTGCCAGCTTGAGCAATGGGCTGTTTAGGGCCAAGAAGGGGAGCAAGTGGGGCGTTATAGATAGTAACAACCGGGTAATTGTTCCTTTCGAGTGGTCGGAAATTAGCAGCCTCAGCAACCTGGAGAACTACATTCGGGTTACCCAAGATGCCTACCCTAACGACCTTTACGGGGTGTACAGTTTGGTGGAGAAGCGGCTGGTTATTCCCTGCGCATACACGAACCTCTACCAACTGGATGGGCAGAACTATTTTTCGGTATCCAACGGCACCAAGTACAACCATGTCGACATCAGCAACACATCCCGCTTTAAGACATGGTACGACGAGATCAGCGAGAACTCGAAGGGAAGGAATTTCTACATTGTCAAAAACGACGGAAGGTATGGCGTGGTGAATGACAGCGAACGCGTGGTTGTGCCCATCGAGTACCTAGAGTTTAACCGATACGCCTTCTCCGATGGGTCGCACCTGGCCCGTAACAAGGAGGGGAAGTACGGCTTTATCACCATAGATGGGCGGGTGACGCTACCCTTTCAGTACGATAAACTGACCAAGAGCAGCGGGCTCGATAACATGGTGGCGATGCAGAACGGGAGATGCGGCTTGGTGCAGGTTAACGACGGGATGCCCTACGAAATTACCACCTGCAGCTACGACGACATCCAGGGCAATAGTAAGGTGTTTATTGTGGAGAAGGGTGGCAAGTACGGGCTGCTTGATAGCTATGGCAAACCAGTTACCGAGATCAAGTATCGCTCGCTGGTGGCGCTGGATAGAAGTTCGAGCAACGGGGGCTTGTACGTGGCCCAAACGGAAGACCGCTTCGACCTGATTAGCGAGTCGGGGAGGGTTGTCAACTCGGAGCCCTACGCCGAGATTACCCCCATCGTTAAGGGAGAGCGCTCGTCGTACTACGAGCCCAAGTACACCTACCTTAAGGCCAAGGCTAAAGGCGGCAAGTACCAAATTATCGACAAGGTGGGAGCCACCAACAGCAAGCCGTTGTTTGACGATATAATATCGGAGAATGGCAATCTTTTTATCGTTAAGTCGAAGAATAAGTGCGGACTTTACTCTCTGCTCGACCATACGCAGGTTGCCGACTACGAGTTCGACAGCATCATAAAGTCGAAGGAGGGCTACGTTGGATTTAACGGGAAGAAGATTACCATTTTGGTGGTTAACTCGGGCAAGGTTACCAAGATTGAAACGGTGAAGTAGTATCGGTTTCAAAAATATAGGGCAAAGGCGGCAGAAATGCCGCCTTTTGCTTGTTATATAGGTTAATGCTGGCGGCATATTGGGGGAAAGGGGGGGGGCGATGCGGCAGCGGGCGGCATCATCCATTCCGGCAATCCCAACGAGGTGACTGTTACTTGGACGAATAATAGCTACTTCGGAAAGGGTGTTATCATGGCTGAAGTAGAGGTGCTGGTAGATTATACCAATGCTTCGGGTAAAAAACAAACTTTGTCGCGCAAGATAAAGCTATACCGTCGACCCGAAACAGGGGCGGTGTACGGACAAAGGAACGGAATATAGCGTATATCGAGCCGTTTAGGCTTCGCTATCGCTATTGTTAGAAGTACCAAAAGTAGGAGGGCCGTGCAGCAATGTACGGCTCTCCTTATAATAGGTAGTGAATGGTCGAAACCGCTGCTGGCATTAACGGAATAGTTGAAGACAGATATGAAATAGGCGAAGACAGGTCAGTAATTGGTGAAGACAAGCAAGAAATAGCAGAAGACAGGTAAGAAATAGCCGAAGACGGGTGTGAAATAGCCGAAGACAGATGTGAAATAGGCGAAGACAAGTGTGAAATAGGCGAAGACAGGTCAACAATTGCCGATGACAACCTTGCAACTCGATATTTCAGGTCAACAATTGCCGATGACAGGTCAGCAATTCGATCTGTCGGGTCAACAATTGGCGATGACAACCCTGCAATTCAATATTACAGGTTAACAATTGCCGATGACAACCCTGCAATTCAATATTACAGGTTAACAATTGCCGATGACAACTTAGCAATTCAATATTACGGGTAAACAATTGCAATTTCACCTCAAGCAATTCAATATGTCAGATTAAATCATGACTAGTTCAACTCAACCTATTCGTTATAGAATCTTTTACCCCATCCTCCGTACTGAAATTTTGTAAGTCGAATAAAGCGCTATCTTTGCGCTTCATTAAAATAGGGCAAGTTGGCTGAATTTCCCGAATTTAGTTTCGAAAAATACTCGCTAATTCGAGCAAGAATGCTACGCTTGGTGCAATATGGGCATCTGCATATTTATGTATTGCCATCTGCTTTACTGATGTAACTATTTGATGATATCTAACTTGATTTCTAATTACAAACAGCCAATAAATTTATGCTGAGATTTATTCTAGCTTTAATGCTAATTGCAAAGTCGATGATGTCTTTTGGACAATTTTATCTTATCGACCCGTATGAATCGTATACAAAAGCGCAGGTAATTGCTAACCTTAAAAAGGATGATGGATATGCGAAATTGAACGCCGATTTCTTTTTTAAGGGAACAAGTAAACGGGTGGAGTATAGCTCGAATGACACATTACTCAAAAGCCGAACGCTTAAAAGGGTGACATTATTTGGTGTAGATGGCAGTATGCAATACGATTCGTTGGTGGTTGCATCAAACGATAATTTGGCAAATCAATTTATAAATGAGGTTTCGGAGCTAACCAATGGCCGTATACAGCTAGACTCATTGATAGCAGCACCGTATAACTATTTTGTTAGGCAGCTTACACGAAAGGATACCATGCTAACCCTAAAGTATGTTTGGAATGGTAACTTAAAGGGGGTGGATACAATTTTACTGAATAGAAATGGCGATTTAGCAGAGTATCGTACCGAATCGAGTGTAAAACATTTTACCTATAATGATAAGGGGTGGCTCGTATTAAAAAGGGAGATAACACCGATGGATACAACAGAACAAAAAATCAGCTATTCCCCCGATTTAATTACTCTCGTAGATACTAAAAAAGGGAACTATAATCAGGATATACACAAGTGTTACTACTCCTTTAACAAGAGTTCTCAGCTGGTAAAAGATTCTATCTGTGTTATAGAGCAGCAGTACGATTTGACTAGCCCTGGTACCTTACTAAACACCAACACCTCTTCGTCTTTTACAGCATATAAGTTTGATGCTGAGGGCAGACATATCTCTACGGAGTGTGATAGTACAAAGCATGAAATTCTATACCAGAATGGAAAGGTTGCAGAGGAAAAAACATTTACAAATGGTGAACTTTCATCCCGAACGGTATATGAGGACATAGACGATAATACCGTAAAAGGTAGCGGCTACACTGCTTTAGGTACAGTGCCTTTCGAAACTAGCTTTACTACAAGAAAAAATGGTGTTGTAGTGGCTTATACTTCAGCTAATAAGCTGTACGAGCCAGTGCAGAAGAACGTAATACTACTTGATGATAAGGGCCGTATGCTATCTTCTTGCGGTATTGCATTAGGCGAAAGCGCAGACTGTAAAGTTGTGGAATATACCGATTATTAATAGGAAGAAAGTAAGGGGATTTACTTTTAGAATTACCCCTAGATTAATTGTCGGTTTATTGGCAATTATTGGGATGAAAAACATTCCTTAATATTTTATGAGACGCATGCAATGAGTTCCTACCAGCCAGAATTAGTGCTGTGAGAGTAGGGATGTATTGCATGCGTCTTGTTTTATTAAAGCATTTAAATAAAGATCGAAAGATTTGATATTTGGTATATTAATATGAGCGCTATTTGTAAAATAATTATTCTCCGTTAAATGTAGTATCCTCGCTTATAACCGTCAGGCTAAGATATTAATACAGTGCAAACGCATTTAAAAATAGCAAAACACAGAGACACCGAGACTCAGAGTTCACAGAGCATAATCTCTTCTGGTTTTGATCCTTTACGATCATAGGTCACAGAGTGCAGCCTGTGGCTGCGAGAAACAAAAGTGCTTTGCACTTCTGTCCCTTTTCTCTGTGGCTTTTTCCATACGTGCTTCACGCCTAACTCTGCCCAGATAACATGCATGGTAGCGTTGCTGTATCCGCTATTTCTTATCCCGCTACCAGCTTATGATGGACAAATTCTGAAATAGTTCGGTGTTACTCTGTGTTTCTGTGTCTCTGTGTTTCTAAAGGAAATCCTAAATGTGGTTGTTTTGGATATTAGTATTACTGATTCGATTTTTAGAAGTGCGTTATTCCCTCCGTTGGAAGATGGCGTGGGTGAGGTTGCTCGTTAAAATCAGGGTTGTTATTCCATTTAGCATATAGAGTTATCTTTATGTCTCATTAAAATAGAGCACGTTGGGTTATTTTTCTCTATTGGGTAGAAAAAGAACCTTACTAATTCGAGTAAGAATGCTAAGTTTGGTGCAATATGTGCATCTGCATATTTATGAATTGCCATCTGCTTTACAGATGTAGCTACATGATGATATATCGCTTGATTTCTAATTACAAACAGACAATATATTTATGCTGAGATTTATTCTAGCTTTAATACTAATTGCAAAGTCGGTAGCGTCTTTTGGACAATTTTATCTTATTAACCCATATGCATTGTATACAAAAGCGCAGGTAATTGCGAACCTTAAGAGGGATGAGGGATATGCGAAATTGAACGCCGATTTCTTTTTTAAGGGAACAAGTAAGCGGGTGGAGTATAGCTCGAATGATACATTATTCAAAAATAGGCAACTTAGGAGGTTGACATTATTTGGATTGGATGGCAATGTACAATACGACTCATTGATTGTAACACCTAACGATTATTCGGTTTATGAAAGTCTAGCCGATGATTCTGTACTAACGGATGTTAAAGTACCGAACAACTCTTCACTAGCAGCCCCTAATGATTATTTAGTTAAGCAGCTTGTAAGAGAGGATTCTATGCTATTTGTAAAAACCATAAGAAATGGACGCTTGCAGCAATTAGATACACTTCTATTTTATAAAAATGGCGATTTGGCATGGTACCGTACAGGTTCACATGTAAAACACTTTACCTATAACGATAAGGGGTGGCTCGTATCAAAAAGGGAGATAACATCGATAGATACAACAGAACAAAAAATCTGCTATTTCCCCGATTCAATTACGGTAGTTGAAACTAAAAAAGGAAATTATAATCAGGATATGCGCAAAGAATTTTACTATTTCAACAAGAGCTCTCAGTTGGTAAAAGACTCTGGCTATGTTAGAGAGCAGCTGTATGATACATCTAGCCCTTATATTTTACGATATTCAGACACCACTTCGTCTTGTACAGCATATAAGTTTGATTCTGATGGACGGCACATCAGCACGGTTAGCAAGGGTACTAAGTTTGAAATTCTATACCAAGATGGAAAGGCAATAGAGGAGAAAATATATTCTAATGGAGAACTTGAATATCGAAAGGTTTACGAATACTTAAGCGACAATACCGTAAAAGAAAGTAAATACAACCCTGATGAGACTTCGCCCTATGAAGTTAACTATATAACAAGTAAAAATGGTGTTGTAGTTGGATATACCTCAATTGATAGCATAAGTAAGCCAATACATAAGGAAATAAAACTATTGGATGATAGGGGACGGATGCTATCATCTTGCAGTGTTACATTAGGCGAAAGTGCAGACTGTAAGATTATGGAATATACTGATTATTGATAGCTATTACTCTATTTAGCGTACATAATCCACGCCTACCTCTCTAGAGAAGTGAATAAACAACTTCAATCAGGCAGTTTTGGTTCCTAGTTATTACTGTACTTTAAAAACCAAGATTCATAGAACTTAGATTGACGGGTATAAGATGCGCCCAGAAATCGCAATTGCTAGAGCGCAGCGAGGATATTACGCCTATATTGATAGCTAGCCATCTCCTTAAACTCTGTGTTTCTCGGTGTCCTTTGTGTCTTTGTGTTGAAATATTGTAGTTCAAATAAAGCGCTATCTTTGTGCCTCATTAAAATAGAGCAAGTTGAGTAATTTTGCCGAATTGGGCATCGAAAAGCCCTACCTACTGGCGCTAGCCGATATGGGGATTGTCACCCCAACCGATATTCAGGTTAAAGCAATACCGTTTTTAGTTGAGCAGGGAACAGACTTTGTTGGTCAAGCCCAAACGGGCACCGGTAAAACGGCTGCCTTTGGGCTTCCGCTGCTGGCCAAGGTCGATGCGGATAATGGAAGAATACAGGGATTGATCCTTGCGCCCACGCGCGAGCTATGCCAGCAGATTGCCAAGGGGCTGTTCCACTTCACCAAGCATCTGGATAAGAAGATATTTGTTGAGGGCGTTTATGGAGGCACCAAGATCGACCAGCAGGTGGCCAACCTCACGCGGCCAACGCATATCCTAGTTGCTACACCGGGTCGGCTTGTCGATCTGCTCGACCGGAAGGCGGTGGATTTGTCGCAGGTGCGCACCGCCATCCTCGACGAGGCTGATGAGATGCTGAGCATGGGCTTTAAGGACGAGCTTGAGGCCATTCTGAACCATATTCCGCAGGAGCGCGCCACGTGGCTCTTCTCGGCAACCATGCCCGACGGCATTCAATCCATCATCGACGCGCATATGAGCGAGGATGCGTTCCGTATTCAAGCCTCGAAGGTGGAGGTAATCAACCGCGACATCACGCACCACTACGTGCTTACCACCATAAAGGATAAGCTAACCATGCTCCGCCGATTTCTGGATGGGCAGGGCGAGAACCGTGGGGTGATCTTCTGCCGTACCCGTCAGGATGTGCAAACCCTAACGCAGCAGCTCGTCGAGCGCGGCATTTCGGCCGATGCCATCCACGGCGACCTGATGCAGAAGGAGCGCGACAAGGCCATGCGCGCCTTTAAGAAGAAGCGCGTGCAGATTCTGGTGGCTACCGACGTTGCCGCACGCGGTATCGACGTGGAGAACCTCGCCTACGTGGTGCACTACGACCTTCCCGAGCAGGTGGAATACTATACGCACCGCAGCGGACGTACGGCACGTGCAGGTAGAAAGGGGCTGTCTATTTCCTTAATCGGAAGCAACGAGGTGCATAAGTTGCAGGCCATCGAAAAGAAGCTGGACATCAGCATTAAGAAGGTGGAACTGTAGAGGAGGAGTTAAAGGAAGTTAGATGGAGTTATTTCAGAAGATATAGGAAGGGGAATCGTAAAGACGCTAAACGGGATGATGAAGTTCGAAATATTAAAGTCGATAAAGAATCTCTGGAACGTTTAATCAGGGCTCTGAATCCTCCCGTTTGGACGGGAGGTAGGGGGTGGGTTAAGAACGCGAAGGGGGGAAACGAACAAACCCACTCAGCCCTCCCGCCTAAGCGGGAGGATAGCGTGCTGCTATTGGGTGTTTATACTTTTGAACTCGGTCTTAGCCTGACGGCTATGGGCGTTACCTCAAGATCGATATCTAACGTCTAAAAACTAACGTCTAGCATCTCCTCATCTACCTCTTCGTCGAATGCAGGTATAGCGCCTCCAGCTTCTCGCGCGCCCAAGGCGTGCGGCGAAGAAACTTTAGGCTCGACTTTATGCTGGGGTTCTCCTTAAAGCAGTTGATGCTGATGCGGATGGCAAGGCCGTCCCAGCCGTAGCGGGCTTGCAGCTCGGTGAGAATGGCCTCTAGGGTTTTGCCGTGTAGGGGATTGTTCTTTTGCTCCATGGTGTAGGAATATTGGCAAAGGTAGAAATATAAAATCGATGCAGCTACCATAAAAAAAGGAGGGATCAAGCGATCCCTCCTTTTTTTATGGTATGCAGATTAAGTGGCTAGTACGAACTCTTTACCGGTGTGATGGTAAAGGTAAAGTCGTAGTCGCCGTAGGGTAGCATGTACTGTGGAAGAGGTCTTGCGCCCCAGCTGGTAACGCAACCTAGACCCATTTGCACCTTATCGATGTGAAGGTTCACAAAGTTAACAGGAATCAGCTCCTCGGAGTGGCGCTGATGCTTATCGATGCCGTCGTCGAGCTGTTCTGTGGTGAAGTTTAGGGCCGAAGCAGAGAAAGGTTCGGCACCAACGAAGCGGAGACCATCACCGCTGATGTTGCGCTGAATCCACCAGCGGATATCCGTCTTATTACCATTCTCCTGAGGGCGGATGAAGGGGTAAAACTGCTCGGCAACGGTTTGGCGGTACTTGCCAATAAAGGTAGAGGTGTTACGGTCGGCGTAATTCTCTATAGGACCACGGCCGTAGTACTCCAGGCGATCCATGCTGGCGGGTAGCTGCACCTCCATGCCAAAGCGGAACATGTAGGGAGCCTTTGTGCCCTTGTCGGCAACCATCTTCTGGTTAACGCGTACCTCACCAACGTTGTTGATATCGTAGGTAAGGGTCAGGGTGGCATTTACCTCTTTAATGGAGTAGGTTGCAACGACGTGTACCACGCCATTGTTTACCTGGTGGTCGAGCGACTTTAGCTCGTAGGTCGGATTCTTCCACACGGCGAAGTCTATTTGGTTTCTGGCACCAAAATCGTTGTCGGTAGGACCACGCCAGAAACTAGGCTTTAGCTCAGCTTCATCGGTAAACATCGGAAGGTTGTTCACCACGTACTGGCTCATCCATCCGGAGTGCTTGCTGAAGTCCATGCTAAAGTTATCGCCTTTTATGCGGAGGTAGTTGTTGTCGTTGGCAATCACCTTAGGGTTAATCGTTGGGCAGTTGACGCATTCCGATACGTTGGTAAGAGGGGTATTGGCAGGTGCCTTGTACTCCTTAATGCTTAGCTGGTTTCTGGAAACCTGATGCCCGATGGCTAGCAGCGGATCGGCTACCTTCTGCTCGAAGTAAACGTTGAGCAGCACCTCCTTGTACTTGTCGAATGATGTAGCATCGTAGGGTAGCGTCATCTCCTGCGTTTGGTGAGGGGCTACGCTCATATTTTCTACGATGTTGCGCTGGATGGTATTGCCATCGGCTACGAGTTCCCAAACCATGCGATAGCTCGAAAGGTCGATGAAGAAGTTCTCGTTGTAAACCGCGATCTTTCCTTGAGCAAGATCAACAGGCTTCACCCAGATTGATTGGTACTGATGCCTTACCTCGTCCATGTGCGGGTTAGGGCGACGGTCGGGGTTGATAAGCCCGTTGTCGAAGAAGTTATTATCTGTGGCGTCGTAGCGATCCCAGTCGCCACCGTAGGTGAGGATGGGCTTGCCCTCCTTATTGGGGAAGCGGATAGACTGATCGACGAAATCCCAAATGTAGCCACCTTGATAGCTTGGGTACTTGCGAACAAGATCCCAGTACTCCTTAAATCCGCCCTCGGAGTTACCCATGGCGTGGGCGTACTCGCACTGGATCAGTGGGCGGGTAGGGTTGCTCTTTAGGTACTTCTCGCAGTGGTTATAGTCGGCATACATAGGGCAGTAGATGTCAGATGCATCAGTTCTGATCATCTGCTCGTACTGAACGAATCGGGTTGTGTCGGCCTTCTTCACCCAATCGTAGCATTTCTTAAAGTTTGGACCAGAACCTGCCTCGTTGCCCAGCGACCAGGTGATGATGGCGGCGTGGTTACGGCTTCGTTGAACGTGGCGCTGGTTGCGCTCCATGTGGGCCTTTTCGAAAAGCGGATTCTTGGCAAGCGTCTTTTCGCCATACCCCATACCGTGCGATTCTATGTTTGCTTCGGCAACCATGTAGATACCGTACTGGTCGCACAGGTCGTACCACAGGTTATTATTTGGATAGTGACAGGTGCGAACCGCGTTGATGTTATTCTCCTTCATGATGCGGATGTCCTGCAGCATGCGCTCCTCCGAAACGTAGTATGCCGTCTTTGGATCCATCTCGTGGCGGTTGGCACCCTTAAAGAGCACTGGTTGTCCGTTAACCAGCAGCTGTGCATTGCGCATCTCTATCTTGCGGAAGCCTACCTTTAGCGGAATAACTTCGATTATCTTGCTTCCTTGGGCAACGGTTACCGTAAGCTGGTATAGGTTGGGCGTTTCGGCGCTCCATTTGGCTACGTTGGGCACTTTGATGGTCGAATTCATCACCTTACCATTTGATGTAAGCGTGCTGGTAGCCACCTGCTCGCCTTTGGCATTGGCAAGCTGTATGCTGATAGCAGCGCCCGACGATTGCGAGGTCATATCCAGCTTAAGGCGAAGTTCGCCATTGGTGTAGTTCCTATCGAGGTCGGCTTCAACGTTGATGTCGTCTATACGTTTTGCCTCGCGGGTGTAGAGGTAGCAGTCGCGGGCTACCCCCGAAACGCGAAGGAAGTCCTGATCTTCGAGGTACGAACCATCGCACCAGCGGAACACCTGAAAGGCGATGAGATTCTTCCCAGGCTTGAGGTACTTGGTGATATCGAACTCGGCCTCCAGTTTGCTGTCTTCGCTGTAGCCAACATACTTGCCGTTCACCCAAAGGTACATGTTCGACGATACGGATCCGAAGTGGGCAATTACCTGCTTGCCGTTCCAGTCGGAAGGAAGGTCGATTACACGGCGATACGAGCCAACGTGATTATTCTCTGTAGGGATTTTTGGAGGGTCGGGCGTAAACTGGTTCGACCAAGGGTAGCCTGCATTTACGTACTGCAGCTTCCCAAAACCGTTTAGTTCCCAAATTCCAGGAACGGGCATGTTGGCCCACGCTAGGTCGTTGTAGCCTAAGTTGTAGAAATCGGTAGGGCGAGCATCTGCATCCTTAACCCAGTTGAACTTCCAGTTCCCATTAAGGCTAAGGAAGCGATCGGAGGCCTTCATGGAACCCTTTAGCGCCTTCTCCTTCGATTCGTACGAGAAGAAGTTGGCATGCATTGGGTAGCGGTTCACCTCGTTGGCGTTTGGATCTTTCCATTCGTCCTTTTGGGCAAATGCCGAGGAGGCGTATAGTAGCAGCGCTAGCTGCAGGCACCTCCGTAGAGAGTATTTCATAAAATTAGTACTTATTAGGTTGTTAAATTTTTTGTTGTTTGCTGCGGTTAACCACGGGGGCTAGTGTGCCTCCGCGTTGCCGCTACGAGGGGGGGCTGCCTCCCCATGGTTAGCTGTTGCCCGCCATAACCAGGCCTTCGCCTATCGGCGATAAATATAGCAATTGCAAGGGGCAGTTGTCAAAGGCAAAAGGTGTAGTAAATAGTCATAATGGTGGTATAGGAATCTTGCGGGCGTACTGGTGGGGGAATTGTACGTTGGTGAACATGCATAATTCGATACGTGTAGGTATCGTGTGGCGATAAGTTTAGCAGTGCTGGTCCCTGTGATTTTATTTTACTTTTCGGCTAGGGGAAGGTGTTGCCCCTGTAAATTTTGGCTATAGCGCTGCTTTTTTGCTGTACTGCAAAGGCTCTGATGCCAATTTGTCAGCGGGGTGCGTTCGGGGTGTGTTCGGAGTGTGTTCGGACTCCTTCGCTTTGAAACGATGAATGTGCGACATAATGTCAGTGTTTCTATTTTGTAGAATTTGAGGTTCGATGCTTCTCTCCGATGTGCTGCCCACCGCCCTGAAAAGCGAGTGTTTCTCATCCAATAGTTTACTCATAGCCTTTTCTGCGGTATTACACCCTGGATGGGGTGTGTTGATTACGCTTACCAAAAGAGGAATGCTTTCGCATACAATTCTAGGCCGTGCATGTGCTGCCTGAGGAATGTCCGCAATTCTTGCTACATTGGCGGCACCTAAATAAAGGCAACCATGTACCAGACACTTTCGGAAGAGCTACGGATCGTAGCGGAGGCGCAGGCCTCCTTTAAGCACTACGCGGCAGGCGATGCGCTTTTCCGTCAGGGCAGCTACATCAGCTCGGCGGTAATCGTGCGGGAAGGGATGGTAAAGATCTTTAGGGTTGACGAGCAGGGAAACTCCCACTTCCTCTACTTCCTCTCCGCAGGCGAACTTTGCGTACTGTCGACGCTCTGCTGCTTGCGCATGCGGCAGGCTGACATGCGCGCCGTGGCGTTTACCGACTGTGAGGTGATGTTTATCCCATCGCCCTATCCCGAGATGTGGATGCAGGAGTACCCCGAGTGGAGCCGATACCTGCTGCAAAGCTTCAACCTCCGAATGTCGGAGCTGCTCGATACCTTCGACAGCGTGGTGTTTAAGCATCTCGACGAAAGGCTGCTCTTTTACCTTCATCAGCATTACAAAGTAGGAGGAGAGCTGCTGAGCCTTTCTCATCAGCAAATTGCCGATGAGCTCAACTCGTCGCGCGAGGTAATTACCCGCTTGCTCAAGAAGCTCGAGGATGGTGGATACGTGGAGGTGAACCGATCGTTTGTTCGAATCCTTCCATCTATTGGTGCCAATTCCAACGGTGACAAAAATCACTGATAAGAATACTACGGCAAGCTATTTTTGGCAAACAGATATAAGTTGTTTGCTAAATCGGAAAATGATGAGCTACTTCAGGCAATATTTTTGGAGGATAGTAGGAGCGCTATTAGGAGTGCTCGGTGGTTTTTTGTACTGGAGGTTTATTGGGTGCAGCTCCGGATCATGCCCCATTACCTCTAACCCCTACATGTCGATGTTCTGGTTTGGGCTGATTGGCCTGCTGCTGGGATCATCAAACAAGAAAGGGGAGAAGCGTGTTGACAGGCAAGAATAATTAAAACAAAAGATAGAGACATGAAGAAGATTCTACTAGTGGCCCTAGCCAGTATGCTGCTTGCTGGCGTAGGTTATGGACAGAAGAAGGCAAAGGCCAGCAGCGCGAAGGCACCTAAAGCGGCGGTTGCGGTGGGCATTAAGCACATCACCAAGGCCGACTACCTGAAGCTGGTGTGGAACTACGAGAAAAATCCCAAGGCCCTAGTTTTTGAGGGTAAGCTACCCGTTATTGTTGACTTTTACGCAACATGGTGCGGTCCCTGCAAGCGTGTGGCGCCAATCCTTGAGAAGTTGGCTAAGAAGTATGCCGGTAAGATTAACATCTACAAGGTGGATGTAGATCAGGAGAGCGATCTTGCCTCTGCGCATGGCATCCAAAGTATTCCTACTATGTACTTTTATCCGAAAACTGGGCAGGCACAGGTTGTTAATGGGGCAATGGGCGAGGAGCAGATCGAACAGGTTATTCAACAGGTTCTACTTTCGAAGAAGTAATTCGAACCTTGACTTTATAACGCTAAAAGGATGGAGATGCTCCATCCTTTTTAACTTTCTCCTAACCTAAAATTGGAAATAGACATGAACCCTCACTTGATCGATGCTGTTAGTATAGCATAAATTCGTCGATGTAAGCGGTTTCCTCCTTTCTTCCTATTAAGCGATCTTATTTAGCCTTGGTGCTTGTCCTAAAAGCATTTTATACTTAAAGTTTTTTAGTCCTGCTGCTTGTATCGGCATTGCTGTTCCATCATAAAGGTAGGCTATGAAGGCTTGTTTGCGGTTGCTAGAATTGCTGACGATATACGTGGTGATTCCGTTACTTTTCTACTTTAAGTACATTCCCATCCATAAGCTAGTAACGCTCTCTCTGGTTTTTGGGTATTGCTTGGCGGTTCTTCTGATTAACCGAAACTTTAAGCGGAGTAGCCTTTCGTTTATAGGGTTTAAGGGATGGGTTGGGCTTCTGTTGAGGGTGCTAATTGCAACGCTGACTATTTTAGCGCTTACCTATATCATTATTCCTAGTTATCTGTTTGTGCTACCTTACGACAAGCCGATGTACTGGGTTGCTGTTTTCTTCCTTTACCCAATCTGGTCGGTAATTCCTCAGGAGTTTATTTACCGTTCGTTCTTCTTTAATCGGTACAAGCTTCTTTTTCGTAACGAAAAGGTGATGGCAATTGCTAGTGCAACTCTTTTCGCTTTTCTCCATATTGTTTTCCACAACTGGATTGCGGTAGCCTGCTCGTTTTGTATTGGGCTGTTATGGAGCTTTGCCTATCTCCGCCATCGGTCGCTGGCGGCAATATCCGTAGAGCATGCTATTGTGGGGATTATACTCTTTACGGTGGGGTTGGGGAATATCTTTTTTAACTGAAACATTGGGGACTATAAATTGCTACATTTGCTGCCCATATAAAGTATGGAAATGGAAACAAGTCGTTTAGGTCAGAAGAATTTTAGGCAGCTGAATTCTGCTATTGTTGATGTCGCTATCTTACCCTGGGGTGCAACCGAACCTCACGGATATCATCTTCCCTATGGAACCGACTTTTATCAGGCCGAAGAGCTTTCGGTGAGTGCAGCTAACCTTGCCAACGGGCAGGGCATAAATGCGATTGTGCTTCCCCCGATTCCTTTTGGATCTCAAAATCAAGGACAGCGAGAGGTGCCTGGTTGCATAAATTTGCGGACAACTACGCAGCTTGCCATCTTGGACGATATCGCAGCATCGCTATGCGGGCAGGGTATTCAGCGTTTCGTTATTTTCAATGGGCATGGAGGTAATGATTTTCACTTTGCCATCCGTGATCTGCAGCTGAAGTACCCCGAGCTATTGGTAGTTGTTGTGGAATGGTGGAGGCACCCTTCCATTCCTAAGCTTGTCGAGAACCCTGGAGAGCATGCAGGTGCCCTAGATACCTGCATTATGATGCGTCTATTTCCCGAATTGGTTTCCTCGATGGAGGATGCTGGCAGCGGACGTAGCGTTGGCTTTAATATCAGTGCGCTAAACGAAGGGTGGGCTTGGACTCCCCGCGATTGGTCGGAGGTGTCGGAGGATACCGGCGTGGGCGATCCAAGAAGTGCAACGCCTGAACTGGGCGCCTTGGTGGTTGATACGCTTGTAGCCGACCTTGCCAGTCTGCTCGTAAAGCTGGTAAAGGTGGCTAATATCTATCAGCGGATTTCTTAGGTTGCTTTCCTTTCAGGGGCAATCCCTCTAGTCTAACAAATCGGTATCCCATGCTTCGCAGCTGGGGTACGATTTTACGCATAGCCTCCACCAAATTACTCTCTGGGTGGTTAAAGTGCATAATAACAATGGCACCTGGCTTGGCATTCTCAGTTACATTCTTTACAATTTCTTGGGCGCTGGTCTTTGGAACAGCATCTCCTGACAGAATATCAAAGCTGATTACGGTAATGCCCAGCTTCGAAGCAATTCTTACCCCTGCTTCGTCGGTAAAGGCGGTGGCCGAGCGGTAGAACTTGGGTTTACGTCCCGTTAGCCTCTCTATTTTTATGGCGTTAGCCTCCATCTCGTCGAAAGCATCGGCAGGGGTGGCGGTTCCCTTAATGCCGTACTCGCTTTCGCCCTTAACGGCGCATGGTCGGTGGCGGAAGCCGTGGTTTTCAATTTCGAAGAGCGTATCCTTTGCCAGCTGCAAAAAGGTTTTCGGGTTGGCATCTATCCATAACCCAGTAACGAAAAGGGTTGCAGGTACCTTCTCGGCTCTCAGGTATTCGATGAGCGGGCTGTTGTAGCGATTCCCCTTGCGACCACCTCCACAGGCATCGAAGGTAAAGGCGATAACCTTTGACGAGGTGGCAATATCCTCGTCAACTCCCTTTACAAATTCGCCCCAACGGCCAGGTGTCGTATTCTGAAATTGACTTACAATTTTGGATTTTTGCTCGATATATGTTTTATCGTTGTTGAGTTGCTTTATTAGCTGGCGATTGGAGTACTGAGTTTGCCCCTCTTTTGCCAGGAGCATGAATGCTAAAAGAAAAATCATCGTTTTTGAATATACAGGTTGCTCTATTATGGGTAATTCTTCTACAAAAGACGCCATTCATCTCTTTTGTTCGAAATATTGGCTGTTAAATAGTGCAGGCTTTGCTCCTGCAACGGCGCTTCCCGATACCGTGAAGACTTCTGTTAGAGCAGCAATCGTGTTTAAGAGTCTAAGAACATAATATTTTAGTCGTCGTTTTATTTTTCGTCTCACCGAGAATATCTTTACGAATAAACCGTTACTTTTAACGTTTATTGTAAACTACCATAAACAAAACATTATGCTACGAAAACTTCTGGGATTGGTGGCCATTATGGGGTTCACGTCGGCGGCAATGGCCATCGACGATGCCCGAATGCTTCGCTATCCCGACATCAACGGAAATAAGATTGTGTTCGTTTACGCCGGCGATATCTGGTCGGTGGATGCCAACGGTGGCGATGCCAAGCGGCTTACCTCGCACGAGGGGCTGGAACTTTTCCCTAAGATCTCGCCCGATGGCAAGTGGATTGCCTTTTCGGCCGAGTACTCCGGCAGCCGTCAGATTTGGGTGATGCCATCCGAAGGGGGCCCTGCCCGCCAGCTTACCTACTACAACTCGGTGGGCATTATGCCTCCCCGTGGTGGATACGACAACGTGGTGCTCGATTGGACGCCCGATAGCAAGCAGGTTATGATTCGCGCCAACCGTACTCCCTTTGGCGAACGTAACGGGAGGTACTTCCTAGTTAGCCTCGATGGTGGGCTCGAGAAGCCGCTCCCCATTATCGACGGTGGCTTTGCGGTGCTTTCGCCCGATGCCCAGCAGGTGTGCTTTACGCCTGTCGATCGCGAGTTCCGCACCTGGAAGCGCTACAAGGGCGGTCGTGCTACCGAGCTGTGGACCTACAACCTAAAGGAGAACACCTCGGAGCAGATAACCCATTTCGTAGGAACCGATCAGTGGCCTACCTGGGTTGGCGATAACATCTACTACGCTTCGGATCGCGACCTCAAGCTCAACATCTACAAGTATAATACTAAGACCAAGCAGAACGAGCAGGTTACCTTCCATAAGGATTTTGACGTGATGTGGCCTTCGGGACGCAACGGTCAGATCGCTTACGAGAATGGCGGATACCTGTATAAGCTGAACACAGCAACAGGCAAAGACGAAAAGGTGAAGGTGAACATCAGCTTCGACAACACCAACCTGCTGCCCTACTATAAGAATGTAAAGGATGACATCCACAGCTACGCCATTTCGCCAACCGGGAAGCGTGCCCTGTTTGATGCTCGCGGCGATATCTTCTCGGTGCCTGCCGAAAATGGGGTGATCGAGAACCTCACCCAAACGCCTGGCGTTCGCGAGGTATATCCTACCTGGTCGCCCAACGGCAAGTACATCGCCTACCATTCCGATGCAACTGGCGAGTACGAGGTTTACCTACTCGAGAATAAGAAGGGGGCTGCTCCACGCCAGCTAACCACCGGCTCTAAGGCTTGGAAGTACGGCTCCGAGTGGTCGCCCAATAGCCGTTACCTGGTGTACAGCGATCGCACGCTGAACCTTTACCTTGTTGATACGCAAACTGGGAAGCAGTCGGTGATCGACCATGCCGTAAACGACGAGATTACTACCTACACTTTCTCGCCCGACTCGCAGTGGATAACCTACACCAAGGAGGGCAGCAACGGTCAACCAACCGTATGGGTTTACAATATCCCTAATGGTAAGGCATCGCAGCTGCTGGATAACACCTTTATCAACATTCAGCCTGTGTTCAGCCGCGACGGAAAGTTTATCTTCTTTGTATCGAACCGCGACTTTAACCTAGCATTCTCCAGCTTCGAGTTCAACTACCTCTACAATAACGCCTCTAAGATCTATGCCGTAGCCCTTAAGAACGATGGGTCGAAGCTGACTAAAGATAAGAATGACGTAGAGTCGGTTGCCGAGGATAAGAAGGCAGAGGATCCTAAGAAATCTGGAAAGGAAAAGGAGGAGGCCGCTAGTAAAGATCAGGTGCCTGTTTCTGTTTCTATCGACTTCGATGGCATCAATAGCCGCGTGATGGCGTTGCCGATGGATGCCGATGCCTACAGCATTGTGGGTAGCGTTGATGGTGGCGTTCTCTATACCTCGAAGGATAAGCTGATGCGCTACAGCATTGCCGACGCGAAGTGCGAGGAGGTTATGGATGGCGTAGGTAGCGTTATTGCTTCTGCCGATGGAAAGAGCTTCATGTACAGCGCTAAAAAGGACTTTGGCATTGCCAAGGTTACCACCGGACAAAAGGCTGGCGCTGGCAAGCTGAACCTGGATAAGCTGGAGCTGAAGATATTCCCTCGCCAGGAGTGGAACCAGATATACACCGATGCTTGGCGCATCTTCCGCGACTACTTCTACGTTTCCAACCTTCATGGGGTAGACTGGAATGCCGTTAAGGAGCGTTACAGCGCTTTGGTACCTTACGCGCCTAGCCGTTTCGACCTCGACTACATCCTGAATGAGGTGGTGTCGGAGGCAAACGTTGGGCATGCCTACGTGGACTGGGGCGACATCAAGCGCGTAAAGCGTGTGGATACCGGTCTCCTCGGTGCTAATCTGGTTGCTGATGATGCCGTCGGTCGCTATAAGATTGCCAAGATCTACCAGGGCGAAAACTGGAACCCCGAGCGTCGCTCGCCGCTTACCGAGCAGGGCGTAGATGTTAAGGAGGGCGACTACCTCATCAGCATCAACGGAAAGGACATCACCACCAAGGCTAACCCCTACGAGTATCTTGAGAATCTGGCCAACGTAAATGTCGAGATTACCGTTAGCGCCAATGGAAGCCTGAATGGAGCACGTACCTCAACTATTAAGCCTATCGAAAGCGAGCTCGAGCTGATGGGACTCGATTGGGTTAACGAGCGCAGGGCTATGGTCGATAAGCTCTCGGGTGGCCGAATTGGCTACATCTACCTGCCCAATACCGCCGTTGAGGGTAACCGCGAGCTGCACCGCGGCATGTACGCCTACCACGATAAGGAGGCGCTCATCATCGACGACCGCTACAACGGTGGTGGCTTTATCCCCGATAGAATGATTAATATGATAGACCGCCGCACGCTGGTTTACTGGTATCGCAACGGCTTACAGCCAATGAAAACGCCAGGGGTTGCTCACGATGGGCCAAAGGCCATGCTTATCAACGGCTACTCGTCGTCGGGTGGTGATGCGCTTCCCTACTTCTTCCGCAAGACTGGGCAGGGTAAGCTAATTGGTACCCGCACCTGGGGTGGCTTAGTCGGCATCAGCGGCAACGCCAACCTTGTTGATGGTGGTTCGCTCTCCGTTCCACAATTCGGTATCTACGACGAGAATGGTCAGTGGATTGTCGAGGGACAAGGCGTATCGCCCGACATCGAGGTGGTTGATCGACCCGAAAAGCTGGCCAAGGGCGAAGATCCCTGCATCGAACGTGCCGTAGAGGAGCTGCTAAAGGAGCTCAACGCTAATCCTGTAAAGAAGGTGACGCCTCCTGCCGCTCCCGATAGAAGCAAGTGGATTGAGAAGGATATCAAGTAGGATATTTCTTTCTGAGAATATAGGCCTGACAGGTTTCCGAAACCTGTCAGGCCTTTTCTTTTGAATTAATTGTAAAGGTGGTAAAGCTGTAGCACCCAAGCATTGCCAAGTGTAGCAAAAAGCAAGCGCAGTCATACCTTGGCTGCGCTTATGTGTTTGCAAGTTTACCATTCATTGGTGGTTTTAGTCCGCTACTTATATTTGGCAAGCGGCGGGGTTCTGTAAATCTCCACTTGCAATTCCACCCGCTTGTTGACGATACCACGTTTTGACCATTTTTATATTAGTTCATCTATAGTCTTCACTCCTAATTGTTCCAAGCATTCTTTTCGATAGTTTGGAATTTCAGCAAATTCAAAATTATCTGTTTTACCATCTAATTCGACTATAGAATCATTCCCAATTACAGTTTGTCCTTTTCTCTTATATATTGAGCACTCTCCAGCAGCATATAAAGCTATTTTTTTACATGACTCAGGTTTAATAGCAACATTGAATCCCTTTCCATTAACTCTCATACTTGGATAAAGTATACCGTCTATATTAGGGTTTTGCGTTACTGTTTCAGTGAACAATGCTGAAATCATATAATCAGTGTCATCATCCACCTCTTTTGCAAATTCATCAGCAATAAATTTATGATACTTAAGAGATCTTTCTACAAACAAAACGTCTTCTTGTTTTATGAAATTATTATAAGCATCAACTATTTCCTTTGTATAATCATTTTCAGTGTAAAATTCATCTTTAGCAATAATTGCAAATAAATTCAAATCCTCTTCAGCTAGCCATTTGCTAAATGTTATTCTCTTGTAACCTGAAGTCGTTTTATCTCTTAACCATGGTAATGATTCAAGAGCTCCTATTATTCTTGTATTAAACTCTAATGGTGAAGGAATCACTGGTAAAAAACTTGCATAAAACATTGTTTGATTTGGTGTACTTGCTCTTTGGTATGTTTTATTGAAAATTTGCGGTTTGAATGACAAGTCTGATTTGTTTCTAAATCGCTCGTCTTCTTTGTTTGGTCTCGCTCTCATAAATGTTGCCCCTTTATGAATAACAATACGCATATAACTAACTCTACCTACTTGAGTCATCAATTTCTGAATCTCATTAACTGGTTGTTTAGATAAATCTAAATTTTTAAATTCAGATATTATTTCATCAATGGGTTTTTCTACTAACATTTCAGTCCTACACAACATATATATATTTGTTTATTGGTAATTACAACGAACTCTTTTAAATCTTTAACCCTCCCTGTACACCGTAGCCTACATCATCGCTCGAGGCTAGGCGAAGTCTACCGAACGCAACCAAAAGTAGCAAAAAAGCAAGCGCAGCCGTGGTGGTATCTGCATTTATGTAGTATTCGTTTTATTTTGCTTTTATCGGTGGGTAGCTACAGATACTTAAGACGTCTACCAGAGCAATTACACCCCTGTAATTAGCCCACCGAAGTCTGGCGGAGCAATTACACCCCTGCAAATGGTTCACCGAAGTCTGGTGGAGCTCTTGCACCCCTGCAAATGGTTCACCGAAGTCTGGTGGAGCTCTTGCACCCCTGCAAGTGGCCCACCGAAGTCTGGCGGAGCAATTGCACCCCTGCAAATGGTTCACCGAAGTCCGGCGGAGCAATTGCACCCCTGCAACACCCCCTACATTTATTTTTTCAAAAAAAAGATGCGTAAAATTTGGTTTGCTTTAATGTTATTTTGCTATTTTAGCATTCGTATTGTAAAACTTATGAAAACTAAAGATTATGATTGACCCAATTGGTTTCAAAAAGCTAAGCCTAGACGAGAAGCAAAACTTTACCGACGAGGTATTTCCAATGGTAAAAACCGCATTAGGCGAAAGCCCCACCTTTAAATCCTACATCGAACCGGTAGGAACGGTCTACTCCCGTCTTAAGGTAGCCGCAAAAGCGATAAGCCATCCGGAGCTGACCTCCGATGTTAACGAGGGCGACGACCTTCGCGACGGCGGAACCCGATCGCTAAAGAGTGCCGCCGATCATAGCGCCAACCGTACCGACCCCGCTTGGGCAACGGCAGGGCAGCGCGTTCTAAACCTCTTCAAGGACTTTGGTGAGAACATGGCCGACCTTTCGCTTGCCAAGGAGACTACGGCAATTGACAACTTCCTTGGCGCCATCGACAGCAACCCCGAGCTGAAAAAGGATATAACCACAATTCAGGGCGACATCTGGCTGCAGGATATTAGAGATGGCCAGCAGAAGGTAAAAAGTGGTATCGCCAAGCGCGACGCCAGCAAGAAGTCGGAAGAAGCTGCCGCCACCGATATCGCCAGGGAGCTGGGCTCGAATATCGATAAGCTCTTCCGCTACATCAATATGAAGATTGAATTTGAGCCAACCCCAGAGCTTCAGGCGCTTTCGATCGAGATCAACAAGGTTATTGCCCGATACCGCAAGAACGTTACCCTCCGAGCTACTCTACGCGAAAAGGCCAAGAAAGAGAAAGAGAAAGAGAAACCCAAAGATAAATAAGGCATACTGCAGTGAGTGCAGGACTTCATATGAGTACATAATTGGTTAGTAAAGAAAGGGGCTGTAAAGCCCCTTTCGCTTTTGGTATCACCCGCGGCCATCTTGCAGCACATAGAACCAGAAAAGCAGCCGACAGCTAGGGATTTCGTCTTTATGATTTACACTACTCTATTTCGAAGGATATCCCCCGCCGGCGGGGGTAGGGGGTGGATCTTTTAGAAGTTTATAGCAGTCATTAGCATCAAGTTTTTACCTCTAACGTCTACTTTCCTCCCCCTTCCCCCTCCAAAGGGGGATATGCTTTGTGCTACGACTTGCTGATTCCTTTACGTCCACTCCCATTATGTTCGATGTTTTTTTTAAGCGAAATCCCTGAGCCGACAGTTTCTCTTTTTGTTGAGGGATTAAAAAAGTAAGCCTCGAAGAATATCAAATTCTTCGGGGCTTTACTATTGATGCGTATTCTCGCTATCTCTTTACAATCCTCAGCTTGGCAAACTTCAGCAGCAGCGTTTTGTTTCCGGCAACGGTAAAGGCAACGGTAGCTTTGATTTCGGGAGCCGAGCCTTCCAGCGCCTCTATCTTTCCGAAGCCGAAGCGCTCGTGCTCCACCTCCATGCCTACCTCCAGTTCGCTCATGTCGGCAGGGTCGGTGATGGCGCTTACCGGGTGGTGTTGAGGCGTTGGTGCAACCGTGCGCTGTGCCGATATGGTGTTGGCCTTAGGCTTAAAGTGCTGCGTGCTGTAGTTGTTACCTCCGCCCGATGACGAAGATGGTAGGCTTCCAAGCAGGCTATCCTCGTTCCAGTCGATGTAGCTGCTGTCGATATCCTTTATGAAGCGGCTGGGAACGCAGCTGGTGATGTTGCCCCACTTGTAGCGGCTTTGCGCGTACGATATGGTGGCGGTAATCTCGGCACGGGTAACGGCCACGTAGAATAGGCGGCGCTCCTCCTCCAAGTCGTCCTGCGACTGGCTCGACATCTGTCCGGGGAAGAGGTTTTCCTCCAATCCCACCAAAAAAATATGCTTAAACTCCAGCCCCTTGGCCGAGTGGATGGTCATCATCGAAACCTTATTCTTATCCTCTGGCTTTTCGCTGTCGGCATCGGTGAGTAGCGCCACATTCTCCAAGAATCTGTCGATGGTGATGGGCAGCGGCTCGCCGCTCTCCTTGGCGTTTTCCTCAAACTCCTTGATGCCGTTAAAAAGCTGCTCAATGTTCTCGAACCGCGACATCCCCTCGTTGGTCTTATCCTCCTTCAGGTCCTTAATGATGCCCGCTTGCGTGGCCACCATCAGCGCAAAGTCGTAGGCGCTTTCGGTGTAGATGGCCGACTGGAAGCCTTGTATGAGTTGCGAAAACTCGCCCAGCTTCTTGATGGCTCCGCCTTTGAGCCCCACCTTGTCGAGTGGCGCCTGCGTTACGATGGTCCAAAGATTGGTGGCGTTGGCGGCGGCAGCCTGCTCCAAGTGGGTGAGGGTGGTGTCGCCAATCCCGCGAGCAGGGTAGTTGACGATGCGCTTAAACGCCTCGTCGTCGTTATGGTTGATGATAAGGCGGAGGTAGGCCACCATATCCTTAATCTCCTTACGCTGGTAGAACGATAGTCCCCCGTAGATCTTGTAGGGGATGTTCTTTTTGCGGAGCGCATCCTCGAAGATACGCGACTGCGCGTTGGTCCGATAGAGGATGGCAAAATCCAGATACTCGCAGTGCTCCCTGTATATAATGTCGGATATCGATCCGGCCACCAAGAAGCCCTCCTCCTGATCGGTGTAGGCCTTTAGCACCTTAATTCTATCGCCCGGATCCTTCGCCGAGAACGACTTCTTCTTAATCTGCTTGCTGTTTTTGGCGATGATGCTGTTGGCCGCATTCACGATGGTTTGCGTCGAGCGGTAGTTCTGCTCCAGCTTAAAGAGCTGGTAGTTGGGGTAGTCGTTTCGGAAGTTGAGGATGTTCTCGATCTTCGCCCCACGGAACGAGTAGATGCTCTGCGCATCGTCGCCCACCACGCAGAGGTTGCTATGCTGCTCCGAGAGCTTCTTCACGATCAGGTACTGCGCCATGTTGGTGTCCTGGTACTCGTCTACCAGAATATACTTGAAGATGTTCTGGTACTTGTTCAGCACATCGGGATGGTCGCGGAAGAGCACGTTGGTGTTCAGCAGCAGGTCGTCGAAGTCCATAGCACCCGACAGAAAGCACTTCTGCATGTACTTCTTGTAGATGTCGGCAATGCGCGGACGGCGGTTGGCCGCATCCATCGTAACCAGTGTCGACGTGTTGGCGTAAACCGCTGGCGTTACCAGGTTGTTCTTGGCAAGCGAGATGCGGCTATGCACCTCGTTCACCTTGTACACCTGTTCGTCGAGGTTCATCTCCTTGATGATGGACTTGAGCACGCTGCGCGAGTCGGCGGTGTCGTAGATGGTAAAGGTCGATGGGTAGCCCAGTTTATCGGCTTCGGCCCTTAGGATGCGCGCAAAGATGGAGTGAAAGGTTCCCATCCAAAGGTACTTCGCCTTTTCGCCCACCACGGTTTTGATACGCTCCTTCATCTCGGCCGCCGCCTTGTTGGTAAAGGTGAGCGACAGCACGCAGTGCGGGTTCACCCCATCGGCTAGCATGTTGGCAATACGGTAGGTGAGAACCCTAGTTTTCCCCGAGCCAGCCCCCGCAATTACCAGCGTCGGACCGTTATAGTTTACGACAGCCTGAAGCTGTACCTCGCTTAATCCTTCTAAAAAATCCTTCGACACGTTTTGTTCGTTTACGTTACTCCGCAAAGGTATCCACCCCATAAGGTTATACCAAATCATTTAGTAAAATTATCCTTGTTGAAAGCATTCTCCCATTATCGTTGATCTGACGCGAAATCCATAGTCGCCCGAAAAATTCCGTCGTTTGGGCTTAGCTGTATTTTTTTATAACTTCGTCCAAAATTTAAGAAGGTGTGCGGCACCGTTCGGCTGTAAATTAGAATGGCTGCTAACATTTAAGGGAAGGGAATTAATATATGTATATGGCTAGAAATATTAACTATACGAGTATGATCTCGCAACTTAAACATGATGAAAAACTTAGTTTTTTTACCACTTCTCCTTCTTTTGATGGGTACGTCTTCTTATGCACAAGACCCGGAACGTAAATGGGCCTTCGGAATCTTTCTTGGTAAGAACGAGTACGACGGTGATTTTGGTAGTGGCATTGCAAATCCCGACATCGCCTTTTACCCCTTGGGTGGTTTGTCGCTCAACCGCTACCTAACCCCCTCATTCGATGCTGCCGTTTTCTGCACCTATGGGCAGTATGGCTACTACAAGTCACCTCAATTTTCCTTCTTGGGCACCAAAACCGATGGCAGCCTTCTGCTTTACTATAAGCTGGCCAACGGGCACATCTTTAGAAAGGATGCGCTGCTCCGTCCGTTCCTAGCTGTAGGCCTTGGCGTTGCCACCTACAGCGGTAGCCGAATGGAAGGCGGAACGGACATCACCCTTCCCATCGGTGGTGGAATCAAGTACTGCTACAGCCGTAGCGTTGCCTTCCAGTACCAGCTGCTGATGAACTACACCAACAACGACAATCACGACGGTTTTGTTAACGGATACAACGAGGTGTACGTTACCCATACCATTGGCCTTGTGCTTACCCTAGGCACATCTGAAGATAAGCACGGCAAGTACACCCCAACCTCTATTGGATGCCGCCAGCTGGCCCCTCGTCCCAAACCTTCTAAGAAAAAGAAGGGGCGACTCATCTTCTAGCCCTCTTGTACCCTTTAACGCACTAGCGTACGGCGCCAGCACTGCTGGCGTTTTTTGCTTACTGACTTCTTGCTAGAGGAGGAGCGTAGCCACAGGCTGACTTTGTGTCTTGCGATCATAAAGGATTAATACCAGAAAAGAATAGACTCTGTGAACTCTGTGTTTTGTAATTTTTAAATGCCCTTGCCCTGCTGCCAGCTCAACAACAATGTCCCCGAGCCCCGAATTTTTGCTAGCTTTGGCGCTAGTAACAAAACCGTAACCCCAACAAAAATGGCCTACTCCCACATCGTATTCGATATCGATGGTACGCTGATTGATACCGAAACCGCCGCTCTCGCCTCCCTTCAGGACACCATCCTCGAATTGCAGCATCGGAAGGTAGAAATCGAATCGCTGAGGTACACCTTTGGAATACCAAGCGAGGTTACCCTGCGCGAGCTAGGCTTCGAGGATATTACTGCGGGTTGCAGGGTTTGGAACGATAGCATGAAGAGGTACTTCCATACCATTAGCGTATTCGATGGAATTGCCAATCTCCTCAACGAGCTCAAGGCCCAGCGCTACCAGCTGGGAATTATCACCTCTAAAAATAGGAAGGAGTACAAGACCGACTTCCTGCCTTTTGCCCTAGCCAGCTACTTCGACATGGTAATCACCGTTGAGGATACCCCACGTCCGAAGCCAGCTCCCGATCCTCTCCTTAGGTATATGGAACTAGCCGGCGCCAAGAGGGAGGAGGTGCTTTACATCGGCGACAGCATCTACGACATGCAGTGCGCCCTCGATGCAGGCGTCGACTTTGGACTTGCCCGCTGGGGATGCCACTCCGTAAGGCACATCTACGCCACCCACTACTTCAATTCGCCCCAGGATATCTCCTATCTTTTAGGCAAGAATACCGATCCATTTGCCCAGATGCCCTGGCTGAGGTGGGCTATGGAACTGCAGTTTATCGCCCAGGCTGGGATTACCTACTCTAAAGATACCTTTGATATCGAACGCTTCGAGCGGCTGCGCGAGATTGCCGCTGAGATCATGACCCTCAAGTCGGGCCTAACGATGGAGCACGTTAGGAGCGTCTTCTGCAACGAGGAGGGGTTTCAAACCCCTAAGCTCGATACCCGTGCTGCCATCTTTCAGGATGGTAAGATTCTGCTTGTGCGCGAAACCAACGGCACCTGGTCGCTCCCCGGTGGCTGGGTAGATGTTAACCAAACGATAAAGGCCAACACGGTTAAGGAGGTGAAGGAGGAGGCCGGGCTCGACGTTGTTCCAGTTAGGCTTATCGCCGTTCAGGATCGCAACATGCACAACATCCCGCTGTACGCCTACGGCATTTGCAAGGCCTTTGTCCTATGCGAGGTGGTAGGCGGCGCCTTCGTCTCCAACAACGAAACCACCCATAGCGACTACTTCGCCTTAGGCGAGCTGCCACCCTTGGCGCTCGAAAAGAACACCGAAGCGCAGGTAAAGCTCTGCTTCGACGCCTACCACTCCGGCCCCAGCTGGCAGGTCGTTTTCGACTAATGTTCATTGGCTTTTTGGGGAGGAGTATAGGGGGAAATTTCGGCATCGAGCGAAACCGAAGTCCTATGACAGTAGTTGATTCATTATTTGGTTTAGTGGTACTATCTTTCTTGATAAACATTTAGCCCTCAACCAAAGCAATAAAGGTCGAAGTCCCAGACTTCGACCTTTATTGGACTACCAACTTATTTTTCTGTATTTGTTCGTACGATATTCACCACCCGTTCTTGGGTCGAGTCGGCCTTAATGCTGGTTACCTCGCCCTTGCAGTTCGTAAAGTACACCCAGTGCCCCTGGTCGTAGAAGCGGTAAACCTTGCAGCCATCGTGCTCGAAGAGGTAGCTAACCTCGTAAGTTTTGTTGTTGGCCGGAGGCGTTTCGGTAATTGGGCGTTGAATTGTGCACGAGTGGAGCAAAAGAGCTCCAACGATTGTTGCCGAAAAAACTAGTGTCCTTTTCATTGGTATAGTAGTTTGTTTGATAGATGTGTCGGAATAATAGTAGAGAACAGTACCCCTAGACTTCGCTCGGGGTACACTTAATCAACCAAATGCTCGCCAGACGAAACCGAGGGGGCTACTTTCGCCGTCCCCTTCTTTAGGGCAATCCGCTCCTCCATCAGCCGCTGCAGCTCCTGCTGGTCGCTGTAGTCGAGCTGGTTCAGCAGGTGGTCGAAGTAGGGCTCATACTTGATGCGCAGCTGCTGGAGCGGCGTGTCCAGCTCCACCTGATCCTGGTAGGGCACCCACTCTAGGATGTCATTGGGCGTGCAGCCCAGCTTCAGGCACAGCTGCTCCAAGTCCTCGAGCCGGAACCGCGAGTGGTTCATCACCACCAGCCGTTGGGCCGTAGAGTAGGTGTAGCCCTTTTCCACCAGAAACCGCGTAGGGCGATGCACCCCAAGCGCCCTGAAAACTCGTGAAAGGTTTATTCGTAGCATAGTCGTAACTCTTAGAAAGGTTATACCTGTTAGGTTGTTAGGCCTAAGGTAGCGTTTTTTTGATTCCTAATTTCTACTGATGTAAAGATTGATGCAGATTCTCGATAAATGTTTGCATGTACGTGTAAGGAGTATGCAGGTACTCACGAAATGTTTGTTGATGCTACTTTCCTGTTTGCAGGTACTCACGAGGTGTTTGTTGGTACTCCTTTCCTGTTTGTTGATACTCGCGAGATGTTTGTTGGTACTCCGTTCTTGTTTGCGGATACTCACGAGGTGTTTGTTGATACTCTTTTCCTGTTTGTTGATACTCGCGAAATGTTTGTTGGTACTCCTTTCCTGTTTGTGGATGCTCGCGAGATGTTTGTTGATACTCCTTTCCTGTTTGCAGGTACTCTTGAAGTATTTGTTGGTACTCGCTATCCCGCCGCATCTACTTGCAAGGTAGCTGAGCTCTCTGCTAGCAGCGGCGGATGTAGCGGCAATGCTGCTATCGTTAGGGCAATCCGTAGGGTGTATGCTTGCTGCCGTAGCTGTAGATATTCGAAGTGCGGTGGTTGTTTGGTAGGCATCTAGGGCACATCTGCCTCCTTGACTTTAGCGTTTGGCCTTGTGGCGCCGCTCTTTGGTTGCCGCTTTCCATCATCCTTCCGCCTCCCCAGCACCACCAGCAGCACCGAGGCAATTACTAGGCCGATACCCGCCAGCTGGTAGCCCGATATCGCCTCGCCAAACCAGCCGATGCCCACCAGCAGCGCCGTAAGCGGCTCCATCGAGCCCAGCACCGAGGCCGAGGTCGAGCCGATCTCCTTCACGGCCAGCACCAGCGTCAGGTTCGATATGATGGTCGACACGATGGCCAGCAGCAGCAGGTTTACGCCCACCCGAGGGCTCGTTATGGGTACAATGCCGCCGTTGGCAAGCGCAATAATTCCAAAAAAGATGGTAGAAACCAGTAGCACGTAAAGGGTAACGGTGCTTCCCCTTACCTCGCGCAGCCCCGTTTTGTTCAGCCCCACCACGTAGAACCCGTAGCAGAAGATGGTGATGAAGGAGTAAGCCACGCCGCGCAGGCTAAGGTTAGCCCCGGGGCTCCACGCCATCAGCGCCACCCCGCCCAGCGACAGCACAATGGCCACTGCAATGCCCAAGCTGGGTCGCTCGCCAAACAGCACGAAGAGGATCAGCGCTACCATCACCGGGTACAGGAAGTTGATGGTGGTGGCTATCCCCGTGGGGATGTAGGCGTACGAAAGAATCAGGAACAGGGCCGTACCCCCGTAGCACCCCGCACCCAGCACTACCAGCTCCAGCAGCTGCCGGAGGCTTACCCGAAACGATTCGCCCCGCAGCTTCAGGAAAAGCCCGTAGAGCAGCGTCGAAAGCAGGAAACGGTAGAAGAGCACCGAGTAGGGCGTTTGCCCGCTGCCCATGGCGGTTACCGAGAAGAGGGGGAGCAGCCCAAACGTGGCCGACGATATGATGGCGTAGGCGATGCCTTTGCGTTGCATTTTTTGCGGCAAAGATAGCCGTTTTATGGCGATAGCGCTCTTTGCCGTTGCTGTAAAAAAATCACCCGTTGCTGTAAAAAAAATAGACGATGTTGGCAGTAGCCCTTTGAGCCTCTTGGCTGAACGTTAGCGGTGTAGCGTTTTGGGCATACGGTTGGCATGAATGGGGTAAAACGAAACTACCGAATCAGTAAGCGATGCAAACAATAAGAAGACTGGTTGTCTATTTAAGTATATCGATGGGGATAATTCCCTGCCAGGCGCAGGATGGCGCGTGGAGCCTAGAGCGTTGTGTGGGGTATGGGGTGGCACATAGCCCTGCCATGCAGCGCGAGGCGGCACAGGTGGGGATATACCGTCAGGATCTTAAGGAAGCGGTGGGGCGGCAGCTACCTTCGGTTAGCGCCAGCACCTCAGCGGGGTGGACTTTTGGGCGCCTACCCGATCCTCGGACAAATGAGTATGTTAACGAGAGCCGAATCTTTGGAAACCGCATGAGCATTGGGGCCGATCTTATGCTTTTCTCCGGATTTAGTTTGGTAAATGGGAGCCGGCTAGCTAACGTCAACCGGTTGGCGGGCATGGAGCATCATCTGCAGGTTGCCAACAACCAGGGGGTGGCTATAGCTACTGCTTACTACGATGCACTCTTCAGGAGCGGCATGGAGCAGCTTGCTCGCGAGCAGCAAGCGCAGAGCGGGCGAATGGTGCAGCAGCTGCTGCGCATGGCCGAGTTGGGCCTTAAGTCGCGGGCTGATGTTGCTGAGGCTAAAGCTAAGTGTGCTACCGATAGCTACAACCTTACCCTCAGCCATAACGAGCATCAGCTGGCACTCGTTACCCTAAAGCAGGCGATGTCTTTCCCCCAATCGGATACGCTCATCCTTCCTTCTGGTCAACCCGATAGCTTTGCCTATGCCCCTGTAGCGGTAGAGAACCTTTACAAGCAGGCTTACGCCTCGCAGCCCCGAGTAAAGGAATCGGAGTATCGGCTCCGCAGGTGCCTCTTGCAGGTTTATGTGGCAAAAGGGCGCTCGTTGCCAACCCTATCGGTGTCGGGTGGCTACTCTACATCCTACTCTAGAGACCTAGTTAAGGGTGGTGATGATGCCTACTCCCGCCAGCTGAAGGATTTGGCAAGCCACTATGTGGAGGTTAACCTGCGCATCCCTCTCTTTAATGGTCTAAAGTCTCGTGCGGATATACGGCGAAGCCAGTTAGAGCGTCAGATGGAAAAGGCCTCCTACGATGAGACCATGCAGCAGCTCTATGCCGAAGTTGCAAAGGCGGTGGCCGAATTTGAGGGGGCTCGCGAGGCGTTGGCGCAGGCACGCCTTCAGCAGGAGGCGCAGCTGCTGGCCTACCAAACCAACGAGCGCAAGTATGCCGATGGGCAAATTGGCATAATAGAGTTGCACAGCAGCGCCAATACCCTTCTCAAAGCAAAAGTCGAAGCGCTCAAGGCACAGGTGCTCTACGCCCTCAACGCGCGGGTGGTGGCTTACTTTGGAGGAAAACTTTTTGTGGAAAAGATGTAAAGCAATAAAATCAACAGGATTATGTCGATGGATAGGATTATTGAGAAGCAGTCGAAGTTAACTAAGCGAACGCTTGCCTATATAGGGTTAGGTATCGCCGTTGTTGGGCTTGTCGTGCTTTTTTTGGGGACCGACTATAGCGGAACATCGCGGGTCGAATCCGATAGGTTAACTGTGGACGTAGTTCAGCATGGGGTATTCAACGACTACGTTAGGCTGATGGGGCAGGTGCAGCCTATTACTACAATCCAGCTTAGCGCCATCGAAGGAGGTATGGTGCAAAGCCGGCAGGTGGAAGAGGGGGCTATGGTAAAGCAGGGAGATGCCATACTGCACCTGAGTAACCCTATGCTTAACCTGAACATTCTAGAGAGCGAGGCGCAGCTGGCCGAAAAGTCAAACTTCCTTCGGAATACCCTAGTACAGATGGAGCAGGAGCGGCTTACGCTGAAGCGCGAGAAGTTGCAGCTCGATTTGGATATCGAGCGCAAGCACCGGAAGTATCAGCAGCTTTCGAAGCTATACGGAGAGCAGTTCGCCTCTAAGGAGGAGTATCTACAGGCTAAGGAGGATTACGAGTATGCGGTAAAGAACCGCGAGCTGGTGGTGGAGCGTCAGCGGCAGGATTCGGCGTTTCGTGGCGTGCAGGTACATCAGATGGAGGAGAGCCTCTCCAACATGCGCCGTAACCTTGCCCTTATTCGTCAGCGAATGGATAACCTAGTGGTGAGGGCTCCGCTTACCGGGCAGCTTGGTTTGCTAGAGGCCGAGGTGGGGCAATCCATTGCAACCGGACAAAAGATTGGGCAAGTAAATGTGCTTACCGACTTCAAGATAGAGGCCAAGGTCGACGAGCACTACATCGATAGGGTGAAATCCGACCTGCAAGCTTCGCTGGAGAGCCAGGGTAAAACCTACAGGCTGCGGGTTCGGAAGGTATTTCCCGAGGTACGCTCAGGGCAATTTCGTGTAGAGCTGGTCTTTGTTGGGGCTCGACCCGAGAATCTTCGCACCGGACAGTCGTATCAGCTCGACGTGCAGCTGGGGCAACCCGCCGAGGCTACGCTTATTCCTCGTGGCGGCTTCTACGACCTTACTGGCGGACAGTGGATCTTTGTTGTCGATCCGAATGGGGCGGAGGCTACCCGTCGAAGCATCCGTATTGGAAGGCAGAATGCCCAGTTCTACGAGGTGCTCGATGGATTGAGGCCTGGCGAGAGGGTTATTACATCCGGCTACGATCTGTTTGGAACCAGCCGCAGGCTGCTTATTAAGAAGTAAAAGAATCTTTTAAACGTAAAATGCCGAAGAGGGTGTGAAATGGTTGAGGATATGCCCATTTTTGTGGTGGTGCTTCCTTTTCTGCTTACCCAATTCTGCAAAATATAAACGAAGAGAAATCATGATACACACGGAAAAACTATCCAAGGTATTCAGGGCGGCGGATGTTGAGACGATGGCGCTGAAGGAGGTGTCGTTGTCCATAAAATCGGGAGAGTTTGTAGCCATTATGGGGCCATCGGGGTGCGGCAAGTCTACGCTGCTTAATATTCTAGGACTGCTGGATAGCCCAACATCGGGTAGCTACTCCTTTAACGAGACGGAGGTTTCGGCGCTAAAGGAGCGCGAGCGAACATCGTTCCGTAAGGGCAACATCGGCTTTGTCTTTCAAAGCTTCAACCTCATCGACGAGCTGAATGTATACGAAAATGTAGAGCTGCCGCTGGTTTATCTTAGCCATAAGGCTTCCGAGCGGCGTAGGATGGTCGAGCAGGTGCTCGATCGTATGGCCATTGGCCATCGTGCGAAGCATTTCCCCAATCAGCTCTCGGGAGGCCAGCAGCAGCGCGTGGCCATTGCCCGTGCCGTTGTTACCAATCCTTCCCTAATTCTTGCCGATGAGCCTACCGGTAACCTCGACTCGAAAAATGGGTTGGAGGTGATGCATCTGCTAACCGAGCTGAACCGCGAGGGGACAACCATTGTAATGGTAACCCACTCCGACAGGGATGCCTCGTATGCGCATCGGGTAATCAACCTGCTGGATGGCGAGGTAATCATGCAGCACGAGCCCAAACCCTCCATGGCCCTATAGTAGCTTCGTAAAATTGAGGATAAGCCATGATGAAGCATACGTTAAAGGCAGCTTTTAGGGATAGGGGGATAACCTTAACCAGCATTGCAGGTTTGGCCATGGGGCTTGCTGCAGCCATCTTCTTGCTCACCCATTTGGTGTTCGAGTTTTCTTACGATAAGCATCATTCGAAAATTGATCGAATTTACCGCCCGCTTTCGATTTGGAAGGAAAATGGCGGCGATGCTACTTACTTTTCCATCTGCCTGCGATCGTTGAAGCAAAAGCTCGAAAGTGTTCCCGAGGTGGAAAAGGTTGCCCAGCTGTACGACTTAGGTGATCCAATGGCCACTAAATCGGGCGGTGAGATGGTTGCGCTAGGGAGAACCTTTATGGTCGATTCCACCTTTATCTCAATCTTCGACGCGAGGCCGGTGTACGGAACGCTGTGCGCAAAATCGCTTCAGCCCAACTCGCTAATACTGGTTCGTTCCGAAGCTCAACGCATCTTTGGCAGTGGCGATCCGGTTGGTAAGTCGCTTGTGGTGGAGAAGGAGCCGTGCGTGGTTGCTGCAGTTGTGGAGGATCAGCCGCTTAACTCCATGTTTCAGTACAAGGTGCTGGTCGGAATGCATCCAAAGCGAATCGAAGGGATGCAGGGGCTGGAGTTTCCTACCTATGTGCTGTTCAAGAAGGGGGTAAACATTGCCGATGCCGCCAATAAGTGCAGCAAGGTTGCTGCGGCCGACTTGGCTGCCCGATTCCCCGATAGGGAGCTGGCCTATTCCTGCGAGATGGAGCCTTTTGCAAGGGTCCACTACAGCACTAAAGCCAACTACGACTTGGTGAAGGCAATGGATGGCATAAACCTCGTGTTCCTTGTTGTGGTGGTGCTATTCCTTTTGGGGATTGCCATAACCAACTACATAAACTTGAGCATTATTAAGGGCGAGCGTCGCGCAAAGGAGATTAGCATTCGTAAGGCCAACGGCGCCGATAGGCGGATCATCCTTTGGATGCTGATGGAGGAGTCGCTGGTGGTTACCACCCTTGCGTTTGCACTTGGCTTTGCCCTGCTCTACCTCTTTGGCGATTTTGCCTCCTCCTTCTTCGATGTAAACCTGCCCAAAAAGTTTCTGCTCAACCCTGCTTTTTACCCTTGGATTGCTGTAGTCTATCTGTTTGCGGTGGTTGCCTCGTCGGTCTATCCCGCGATGTACCTGTCGAAGTGCAGCCCCATCGAGCTGCAGCGAAACTCCGTTAAAAGGAGGCATCGGCTTACGGTAAGCTCGGTGGTGCTACAGTTTACCGCGGTGGTCTTCTGCCTAACCTCCATAACGGTGGTGTGGTTGCAGATGCGCTTCGAGAAGAATCTTCCTCTGGGCTACCGTGTAGATGGGGTGCTAACGGTGGTCATGCCCGAAAATGTTGATAAAGCCCGTATGGCAGCCATTGTCGATGAGCTGAAGAAGAGTCCGCTGGTAATCTCGGCCAGCGCTTCCGATCACGTCCCCTTTGCAGGGTGTAGCGGTGAGGGGCTGCAAAAGCCGGGCGAAAGCATGATATACTCGGTGGACGAGCGGCGATGCGATGCCAACTATTTTGACACCTACAACATACGGATTGTGGAGGGGCGCGGTTTTACGGGAAACGTTGGGCAAGATAGCACCTCGCTCGTCCTCTCGCAGGAGACCGTCAAAAGCTTGCAGCTGCACAATCCGGTGGGGACTACGCTGCTGCTAAATGGCAGGCCCATGCAGGTTGTAGGTATTGCCGCCAATATTCGTTGGGGGTCTGCCCGCCGTGGTGTTGCATCGCACATCTACAACACGGGGTGGGGCACTTTCGGCCAGCTCTCCATTCATGCAGACCCCAAGCGCATGCCGGAGGCTTCGAAGTACATCAAGAGCGTGCTCGATAGGTACTATCCATCGGCTCCGCTAACCTTTACCAAAGCATCCGACTGGGTGGATGGCTTCTACAGCAGCGATAGGAGCATCTTCAACATCATAGTCTCCGGTGCCGTAATGGCAATCCTGCTGGCCCTGATGGGGCTTGTGGCCCTCAGCCGCTTTGTGGCCCGGCAAAAGGAGCGCGAGGTGGCCGTTCGTAAGGTGCTTGGCGCAACCATCGGCGAAACGGTGTGGTCGATGATCCGGTACGTGCTGGTCCGCATCCTACCTGCCCTTCCGCTGGGCTTTGCCCTAGCCTACTACGCCATGCATCGCTGGCTGATGTCGTTTGCCATCCGTATCGACATGGAGTGGTGGATGTTTGCGGGGGCCATCGTCCTAACCTTGCTGTTGGCGCTCGTAATAGTGGCTGCGCAAACGTTCAGAACGGCCATGGTAAACCCGGTGACCGTGCTGCGAAAGGAGTAGCGCCTTTAGCTAGGGCGAACCTTGATGCTACCATGCGGGGCGCTTGTCCGGCGTGGCAGCATTCCCTCTTTTGGGTAGCCCCAACGCCTAGAAGCGGAAGTAGTGCTCGGAAAAGGAAATGTAAATCTCATATTATATGAGTAAGTATTGAAAATATATGATGAAAGTTCGAATATATGTGGTATGATACCACCACCAAGCGTTCATATACCATTAAATGATGGTTAATAACCGGAATATAGTGGTTGAGTACCGAAAATATATGGAATGATACTATTAAATAGTGGTTGTATGCCGAAATACTATGGTTGATGATCGATAATTAATTGTGATGTGCCTGAAATATCGGATTAAATACCGCTCCAGACAGCACAAGTGTCGTGGTAATGTAGTATCTTGGGGAGGTAAAAAAGCTACAAACCAATAATACCATCAGCTATGCTAAAGCTAGACATATCGAGGGTGCTGCTGCTTAAGGGCGGATCAAAGCCCTTTACGTTTCTGCTCAAGTTGGGCTACAAGCGGGCAAAGGCATTCAACATGGCCAACAACCGCAACTCCTCCGTTGCGCTGCACGACCTAGAGCAGATCTGCCTTCGCCTGAACTGCACTCCCAACGACGTGCTGGAATGGACGCCCAGCAAGTCGGAAGACGATATCGCCAACCACGCCCTGCAGTCCATCCGCCGTAAGGACAACGCGGTGGGGCTGGTAAAGCTGGTGGAGGGGTTGCCTGCCGAGGAGATGGCCGCCGTAGAGCAGTTTATCCGTGAACGGGCAAAGAAGTAGAGGCGGCTGTTCGCTCGCCTGATGATGACTAAACAACAGTGATGAAGAACTCAGAAATCGTTCTGGTTGTAGATGATAGTAGGAGCGTGCTGGAGGCGCTTTCGGTACTGCTCAAGCCCCACTTTGCCAAGGTGGTTACCCTCTCGAACCCGGCAGGGCTACATGCGTCGCTGCGCGAGCAGGCGGTGGATGTGGTGCTGCTCGACATGAACTTCAGGGCAGGGATCAACAATGGCAACGAGGGGCTCTTCTGGCTCAACCAAATCCTAACGGCCGCACCCGGCGTGTCGGTGGTGATGATGACGGCCTACGGCGACGTGGAGCTGGCCGTTAAGGCCATCCGCCAGGGCGCCATCGACTTTATCGTTAAGCCGTGGGACAACCGGAAGATGGTGGAAACCCTAAAGGCTGCGGTGAGGCTAAGCCGATCGAAAAACCAGGCCAACCGTAGCTCCCAAACCGTTGCTGAGCCCATACCCGTAGGGCGGTCGGCCTCCTTTCGTCGGGTGCTCGACATGGCCTCGCGCGTGGCGGCAACCGATGCCAACGTGCTGATAACCGGCGAAAATGGAACGGGCAAGGAGGTGGTTGCCCGCGAGATTCACCGCCAGTCTGCCCGTGCCTGCCGTCCAATGGTCTCGGTTGATATGGGGGCCATTCCCGAAGCGCTCTTCGAGAGCGAGCTCTTTGGCCACCTCAAGGGCGCCTTTACCGATGCCCATGCCGATAGGGTAGGAAAAATGGAGGCCGCATCGGGGTCCACGCTATTTCTCGACGAGATCGGCAACCTCTCGCTGCCCATGCAGGCCAAGCTGCTCTCCGTTTTGCAGAACAGGCAGGTTGTTCCCGTGGGGGGGAATACCCCCATCCCCGTAGAGCTGCGCTTGGTATGTGCCACCAACGGCAACCTCTGGGGCATGGTGGCTGATGGTACGTTTCGCGAGGATCTGCTCTACCGCATAAACACCATCCACATCGAGGTTCCCCCGTTGCGCGATCGGCGCGAGGATGTGGCGCTGCTCGCCCAGCACTTCCTGCAGCAGTACGGCAAAAAGTACGGGAGGTTTGGCGTTACCCTATCCGATGCTGCCGTCGAGAAGCTGGAGCGCTACTGCTGGCCTGGCAACATTCGCGAGCTGCAGCATGCCATCGAAAAGGCGGTGATCCTCTCGGAGGGCACCACCATCACGGAGCACGATTTCAGCCTCTCCTCGCCAGCAGCGCCTGTAGCCTCGTTCTCCGGAACCCTCGACGAGATGGAGCAGCGGCTCATTGCCCAGGCAATCGAGCGCAATGCCGGAAACATGACGGCCGTAGCCGCCGAGCTCGGCATCACGCGTCAAACGCTCTACAACAAGGTAAAGAAGTATGGGCTATAGTCGGCGCTACAACTGGCAAGTCCTCGCCCATGTGGGGGGAGTGGTTGCTGCCGCTGCAGCCGTTGGTGCCTCTTTCGGACTAAGGTGGAGCCTCCCTGCTGGGGTGGTGTGCGTGCTGCTGCTCCTGTGGTCGGTCGTTCGACTTTACCGATTTCTGGGGATGATTCACGAGCAGGTTTTCTACTTTGTCCGCGCGGTCGAGAATGACGATACCAGCATCCTATTCCCCTCAAAGGTGGGCAACGTCACCTTAGATAAGCTTTACGATGCGTTGAACAGGCTCAATAGGCATCTGCATCAGGTAAAGGTAGATGGCCAGCTGCAGGAGAAGTACTTTGGGCACATCCTTTCTCAGGTAGATGTGGGGGTGATCCTTTTTCGCCGTGATGGAGTAGTGCGCGAGGCCAACGCAGCAGCACTTCGGTTGTTCAAACTGCCGGTACTTACCCACCTGCGGCAGCTCGATAGGGTTTGCGACGGGCTAACCCAGCAGCTGATGCAGCAGCCCGATGTTGGCAAGCGGCTTCTATCCATCCCTATTGCCGAATCGGTTGTTCAGGTGGTGGCGCATAGCTCAGCGGTCGATCTTCAGGGGGAGTCGTTTGTGCTGATGACCCTTCAGGATATCCGGGGAGAGCTCGAACGTAAGGAAATCGATGCTTGGGCTAAGCTGATCCGGGTGCTGAACCACGAGATCACCAACTCGCTTACCCCCGTTGCGTCGCTATCCGAATCGCTGCTCTCTTTATGGAATCAGGAGCTGGTGAGCCCCGATAGCCAGCTTGTCGACTCCACCCTTCGTGGCCTAAGCGTAATAGAGGAGCGAAGCCGCTCGCTGGTTAGCTTCGTGAACTCGTACCGCATGCTGACAAAGCTGCCCGAATTGCACCTGAGCGCGGTTGCCGTTGGCGACTTCATGGATCGAATTAGTATTCTGGCATCCCAATTCCGCTCGAACCGTATTTCCATCTTGGTTGATCCTCCAGCCACCCCCTTCGTCTTTATGGTCGACGAGGCGATGCTGATTCAGGTAATGCTGAACCTCGTGAAGAACGGTGTCGAGGCAATTGACGGCGTTGGAGCAGTTAAAATTGGGGCTAGCCTACATAACGATAGGGTTTGCCTATCCGTTGAGGACAGCGGCTATGGTATCCCACATGAGATTGCCGACGAGGTCTTCATCCCTTTCTTTACCACCAAAGCGCAGGGGTCGGGTATTGGGCTAAGCCACTCGCAGCAGATCGTTCGAGCGCATGGCGGAAACATCAGTTTTACCTCTATGCCAGGTTGCACGCGTTTTGTAGTTGAGTTGTAGTACTTGCGATTAACATGCAAAAAGGAGGAACTCCTTTCGAAGCGCCTCCTTTTTTATAGTTGATATTTAGGATGTCTATTCTTCTACAGCCACAGCCTCGTAGGCCTTCAGCAGCTTCTCCTGAACATCGGAAGGCACCTGCTCGTAACTCGAGAATTTCATGTTGTAGGTAGCCCTACCGCTGGTGAGCGAGCTTAGCGTGGTCGAGTATTTGTGCATTTCGGCCAACGGAACCTTTGCCGTTAGCTTCTCGAACCCCTTAGCGCTGCTCATCCCCTCGATAATGGCTCTACGGTTTTGCAGGTCGCTCATCACATCACCCATTTTATCGGCAGGTACGAGCACCGTAACGTCGTAGATTGGCTCCATAATCTTAGGACCAGCATTCTTAAAGGCTTCCTTAAAGGCGTTACGGCCGGCCAGCTTAAACGAAAGCTCGTTGGAGTCTACTGGGTGCATCTTGCCGTCGTACACGTACACGCGGATGTCGCGGGCGTACGAACCGGTAAGCGGACCTTCCTCCATCTTCTCCATCACACCCTTTAGTATGGCTGGCAGAAAACGGGCATCAATAGCACCGCCCACAATGCAGTTGTAGAACTCTAGGCTTCCGCCCCATGGCAGCAGCTGAACTTCCTTGCCCTTATTCAGGTTAAGGTTAAGCTCCTTGCCGTCGATCTTGAATTTCGACTTGGCCTCTACGCCCTCAACTATTGGCTCTATGATGATGTGCACCTCTCCAAACTGTCCGGCACCGCCCGACTGCTTCTTATGGCGGTAGCTGGCGTTGGCCACCTTAGTTATGGTTTCGCGGTATGGAATCTTAGGCGCATAGAACTCAATCTCCAGCTTATTGTTGTTGGATAGCTGCCATTTCAGGATGTTAAGGTGATGCTCGCCCTGCCCGGATAGAATGGTTTGCTTAAGTTCCTTCGAGTACTCTACCAGTATGGTTGGATCTTCCTGATGTGCCTTGTTGAGCAACTCGCCGAGTTTCTCCTCGTCAGCTTGATTCTTTGGCTTTACAGCCGTTCTAAATTTTGGCTCAGGGAACTTCATCGGTGCAAACTTCCAGTTCTTACCGCTACCCGCTAGCGTATGGTTTGTCTTTGTGCTCTTCAGCTTAACGGTGCAGCCGATGTCGCCAGCAAGCAGCTCGGGAACCTTCGCTCTATTCTTACCAGCGGTAACATATAGCTGCGACAGTTTTTCCCGTGTTCCGTTATTGTTGTTGGTAAGCTCAATCCCTTCGGTAATCTTACCCGAAACTACCTTAAAGTAGCTGATCTCGCCAAGGTGCTGTTCAATCTGTGTCTTGAATACGAAGATGCAGGGTGCACCTGCTGCGTCGAAGGCAACTTCGGTGCCATCAACGGTAGTTGGCTTTGGTTTTTGGTTGGGGCTAGGGGTATTGTTGATGAGAAACTCCATCATGCGGCGGATGCCGATATCCTTCTTAGCCGAAAGGCAAATAACGGGGAATACGTCGCGGTGGGCGATTCCCTTGCGGAGTCCTACCCGAATATCCTCTTCCGATAGTGTGCCCTTTTCGAAGAACATCTCCATTAGGGCGTCATCGTTTTCGGCCGATGCTTCAACCAGCGCGTTGTGCAGCTCGTTGGCGCGCTCCTCTTCCTCGGCAGGGATAGGCAGGTCGTGTACTACGCCGCTATCGCCGTCGTGCTTGTACATTTTCATGGTGAGCACATCGATGAAGGAGTCGAAGCCTGGACCTGTGGTAATGGGGTATTGGATTAAAACAACCTTCTTGCCGAAGGTTTTCTGTAGTGATTCGAGGGTGTTCTCCCAGTTGGCCTTCTCGTGATCGAGCTGGTTGACGGCTAGGATAATTGGCTTGTCGTACTCTTCGGCGTAGCGGCCAAAGATTTGGGTGCCTACTTCGACTCCGTTTACGGCGTTAATCACCATAATTCCAGTGTCGGCGATGCTGAATGCCGAGAATACGCCGCCCGAGAAGTCGTCGGAGCCAGGCGTGTCAACAATGTTGAGCTTGCGGTCGAGGTATTCCGTGTAGAGTACCGTAGAGAAGATAGAACGCTTGTAAATATGCTCCACCTCTGTATGGTCCGATACGGTGTTTTGGGCGTCAACACTTCCTCTACGGTCGATGACTTTGCCCTCGTAGAGCATCCCTTCCGCTATGGAGGTTTTGCCGGAACCCGAGTTGCCGAGCAAAACCACATTCTTAATTTCATTAGTTTGGTACGTTCTCATATGAAACCGTTTTTTTTAGTTGTTGGGTGTACAGTCATCAGCTCTTTTAGATTTTTTGGTGCCGATGACGATTCGAAAGTTATTAAAAAGATTGAGAAAACGCACTGAAATCGTTAAATAGATGTAATAAATTTTGAAAATAATTTTATATGGCTAATGAAGTGCGGTTATGGCGCTTGTAGGGGCTTCTTTCATTCTTTCTAGTTGGCCAATCTCTGCTGATGCTTTGCTCCCGGCAGTTGCTGTACGCTTTCTGAAGCTTACGAAAAACTCCCAGTGGTCGCTGTATGTCTTCCGAAGCTTACGAAAAGTTCCCGGTGGTTGCTGTACGTCTTCCGAAGCTTACAAATCTTTCCCAGCGGCTGCCGTGTGCTTAACGACCGCGAAGTTTCCTATTTAGTGATTACATTTGTTGAACTTTTTTTGAATTGAATATTAAGGTACTTAATCCTCAGCATCTATATGGAATGGTTTGGGACTTTATTCGTTAATCACTCGGTTATACAGGCGGTGGTGCTGCTGTCAACCATCATCGCGGTAGGTCTTTCTTTGGGGCAGCTTAGGGCTTTCGGCATTTCGTTGGGGGTGACGTTTGTGTTTTTTGTTGGGATTTTGGCTGGGCATTGGGGCTTTTCGGTAGATCCAACAATTCTTAGCTACGCCGAGAGCTTCGGCCTAATTCTCTTCGTTTACGCGCTAGGGCTTCAGGTGGGGCCGTCGTTCTTTGCCTCGTTCTTCAAGGGAGGGATACGGCTAAACGCGCTGGCCTTTGGGGTGGTTGCTGTTGGTACGCTAATGATGCTTGGTTTTTACTTTGCCACCAGCATTTCGCTTCCGCAGCTTACCGGTATCTTTTGCGGCGCCGTAACCAATACACCTGCGCTCGGTGCTGCCCAGCAAACCTTGAAGCAGCTTTCGGGGGAGGCCGCCATGCAATCCGACCTTGCGCTGGGCTGTGCGGTGACCTATCCGTTGGGGGTGGTTGGCGTAATCCTTGGGCTGGTTGTGCTGCGCCAGCTCGTCTCGTCGGCAAAGGCTGGGGGGCAAGCAGCCGACGACTTCTCGAAGAGTGAAACCTTTATTGCCAGCTTCTACGTCTCCAATCCCGCCATCTACGGGAAGAGCGTGGAGGAGGTCGCTTCGATCATCACCAAGAAGTTTGTCATCTCGCGGGTGTGGCATGGCGATAATGTTATCATTCCAAATTCGGAAACCATCCTAAGTAAGGGCGATAAGGTTTTGGTGATAACCGACCCGAAGGAGCTGAGGGCGCTAACAACCCTGTTTGGCAAGGAGGTGGAGTACGACTGGAACAAGAGCGATATCGACTGGAATGCGATCGATTCGCAGCTGGTGTCGCAGCGTATCATCATCACCCGTTCGGAGATCAACGGTAAGAAACTCTCGCAGCTGAGGCTGAGAAATCGGTTTGGGGTTAACATCACCCGAATCCACCGCTCGGGAATTGATCTGCTGGCAACTCCCGACCTAACGCTGCAGCTGGGCGATAAGGTTACGGTTGTCGGCAACCAGCATTCGATTAAGGAGGTGGAGCAGGAGTTGGGAAACCGGGTTAAGAGCCTGCACGAGCCCAACCTGGTGGCCATATTCATCGGCATTGTACTTGGACTAATCCTAGGATCTATTCCAATTAGCATTCCGGGGGTCTCGCTTCCTATTAAGTTGGGCTTGGCGGGAGGGCCTATCGTTGTAGGTATTCTAATGGGGGCATTCGGGCCCCGTTTCCATATCATTACCTATACCACCAAAAGCGCGAACCTAATGCTGCGGGGCGTTGGGATCAGCCTATACCTCGCTTGCCTAGGGCTTGATGCCGGTAAGCATTTCTTTGAAACCGTATTCCGTGCCGAGGGGCTCATCTGGCTTGGTGTCGGATTTATTCTTACCGTTCTGCCCGTTTTGCTGGTGGGTGCGTATGCCCTTACGGTGCGAAAAATGGACTACTCAACCGTAAGCGGTATGCTTTGCGGGAGTATGGCCAACCCCATGGCGCTAAACTACGCCAATACTACTGCCGAAAGTGACGTGCCCTCGGTGGCGTACGCTACGGTATATCCGCTGTGCATGTTTATCCGGGTGATTATCGCCCAACTGATCTTGCTCATCTTTATGTAACGGATTGGTCTCTTTGCGTGTTATTGATGCAAAACGGGAGGATGCGCTAAACTTCGATTTTTAGCAGGCCACCAACTGTACTATACCTATAATAATTGTAGAATTTATCGACACCTCATTCGATCGATACGTATTGGCAGTTTTGTTCTTGTTTTTTCAGCCGATGTAGATTTTCTGGAGACTATTATGACAGGGGAAGGATCGTTAATCAGGGTGTTTTTTGCAGGAAAGGATGTTTTTAGCGACTCTTGTAAGCTAAATATTTGTAAATTGTATGTTTTTTTGATAGAATTTGACCTGAGTTCTAGTTCTTTTATACTGTTTTCGTTTTAAACACGCATATTGGAGCGTAATCTATGTAAGTGTCACAGAAACATATATTGTAAGGAAAAGATTGAGGCGCTACAGGTGATGTGTGAAACACGTTGAAATAGTCCATCGTAAATGGTTCAAAAGCAATCAAAATACTTTTAAATAAGAGTCTAAATGCTTGGCGTTAATGAAAAAAAGAAATACCTTTGCAAACCAATTTGTTAAAGTGTACCTAGAATCGTTACAAAACAAAAGCAAGTAACTTTTATGCCTACTATTCAACAGTTAGTTAGAAAAGGAAGGACAAAGAAGGAGTACAAGAGTAAAGCTCCTGCTTTGGACGCATGCCCACAACGTCGTGGGGTATGTACACGCGTGTATACCACAACCCCTAAGAAGCCAAACTCAGCTATGCGTAAGGTAGCTCGTGTTCGTCTTACCAATGGTTTAGAGGTAACCGCCTATATTCCAGGAGAAGGTCACAACCTTCAAGAGCACTCAATCGTGCTAGTACGCGGTGGTCGTGTTAAGGACCTCCCAGGTGTTCGTTACCACCTAGTTCGCGGTGCATTAGATGCCGCTGGTGTAGAAGGGCGTAACCAACGTCGTTCTAAGTATGGAACCAAAAAGCCAAAGGCAGGTAAAGGTGGCGCAGCTGCTGCTCCAGCAAAAGGCAAAAAGAAGTAATTAAAAATTATTTGAAAATCAGTTAGATGAGAAAGACGAAGCCTAAAAAAAGGATTCTACTTCCAGATCCCAAGTTCAAGGATACCCTTGTAACCAGGTTTGTAAACAACCTGATGCTGGATGGAAAGAAGAGTATTGCCTACACCATCTTTTATGATGCAATGGATCTAGTAGGTGAGAAGATGAAGGACTCAGAAAAGGCTCCTTTAGAAATATGGAAAAAAGCAATTGATAACGTAACTCCCCACGTAGAGGTTAAGTCTCGCCGTGTTGGTGGTGCAACTTTCCAAGTGCCAATCGAAGTACGCGCTGAGAGAAAGATGTCTCTTGCTATGAAAAATCTTATCCTTTACGCTCGTAAGCGTTCGGGACGTACCATGGCTGAGAAACTTGCTGCAGAAGTAATGGCTGCTTTTAACGAGGAGGGTGGTGCATACAAGCGTCGCGAAGATATGCACAAGATGGCTGAAGCGAACAAGGCATTTGCTCACTTCAGATTTTAATTAACAGATTTGACGAAAAGGTACAGCATTCATGAGCAAAGATTTACAATATACTAGAAATATCGGGATCATGGCGCACATCGACGCAGGTAAGACTACAACTACCGAGCGTATCCTTTACTTCACCGGTAAGACTCACAAGATCGGTGAAGTGCACGATGGTGGCGCGACCATGGACTGGATGGTACAGGAGCAGGAGCGTGGTATTACCATTACCTCTGCTGCAACTACTACCTTTTGGAATTTCGGTGATAAAACTCATAAGATTAATATTATCGATACCCCAGGTCACGTAGACTTTACCGTTGAGGTAGAACGTTCTCTCCGTGTTCTCGATGGCGCTGTTGCCACTTTCTGTGCCGTTGGTGGCGTTGAGCCTCAGTCGGAAACAGTGTGGCGTCAGGCTGACAAGTACAAAGTTCCACGTATTGGTTACGTGAACAAGATGGACCGTATTGGCGCAGACTTCTTCAACGTTGTTGCGCAGGTTAAGGAGCGCCTTGGCGCGAATCCTGTACCTATCGTTGTTCCAATCGGAGCAGAAGATAAGTTTCGCGGTATTGTCGATCTAGTTTACAAGAAAGCCTACGTTTGGGATAGTAACAACGAGAAAGATCCTTTCAAGGTTGTTGATGTTCCTGCGGAACTAGAAGCAGAGGTTGCCGAATGCAGAGGTCAGCTTGTTGAAGCTATCGCTGAATTCGACGACACCCTGATGGAAATGTTCTTCGAAGATCCAGATTCGATCTCTCCAGATCAAATTATCGCTGCGCTTCGCCAGGCAACCATCGCTATGAAGGTTGTTCCTATGATGTGTGGTTCTTCATTCAAGAACAAGGGCGTTCAATACCTACTAGATGCCGTAATTCAATACCTTCCAAGTCCAATGGACGTGGATTCAGTAGTTGGAACGAACCCTGATACTGAAGAAGAAGTAGTTCGTCACCCAGATGCAAAAGAACCTCTTGCAGGTTTAGCATTTAAGATTGCAACTGACCCATTTGTAGGTCGTTTAGCATTCGTTCGTATCTACTCTGGACGTATTGATGCAGGTTCTTACGTATACAATAGCCGTTCGAACAAGAAAGAGCGCGTTTCGCGTATCTTTCAAATGCACGCTAACAAGCAAAATCCAGTAGAGTTTATCGAAGCTGGTGACATTTGCGCAGTAGTTGGTTTCAAAGATGTTCGCACTGGCGATACCATCTGTGAAGAGAACAACAAGATTGTTCTTGAGTCGATGAGTTTTCCTGAGCCTGTTATTGGTCTTGCTATCGAGCCTAAGACTCAGAAGGACCTTGATAAGCTTGGTGTAGCTCTTAATAAACTTTCGGAAGAAGATCCAACCTTTACAGTAAGAACTGATGAAGAGTCAGGACAGACTGTAATTAGCGGTATGGGTGAACTTCACCTTGAAATCATCGTAGACCGTCTAAAGCGTGAATTTGGTGTAGAAATCAACCAAGGTGCTCCTCAGGTTAACTACAAAGAAGCTATCACCGGAAAGGTTGAGCACCGCGAAGTGTTCAAGAAGCAAACTGGTGGTCGTGGTAAGTTCGCCGACATCATCGTTGAGATTGGACCCGCAGACGAAGATCACGTAGGTCTTCAGTTTGTTGACGTTGTTAAAGGAGGTAACATTCCTAAGGAATACATTCCATCAATCCAAAAGGGATTTGCTTCGGCAATGGCTAATGGCTGCTTGGCAGGTTACACTGTTGAGAGTTTAAAGGTAACCCTTAAGGACGGTTCGTTCCATCCAGTTGACTCTGATGCCCTTTCGTTCGAAATCTGTGCACGTAACGCCTTCCGTCAGGCATCTCCAAAGGCACGTCCAGTGCTTCTAGAGCCTATCATGTCGGTTGAAGTTGTTACTCCAGAAGAGAGCATGGGGGATGTAATCGGTGACTTCAACAAGCGTCGTGGTCAAATCGTAAACATGGACTCAAGAGGTGGTGCACGTGTTGTTAAGGCTAAGGTGCCACTATCAGAGATGTTCGGTTACGTAACCGTGCTTCGTACTCTAACCTCTGGTCGTGCAACTTCTACAATGGAGTTCTCTCACTACGATGAGGTTTCGCAAAACCTTGCCAAGGACATTATTGAGAAGTCTCAAGGCCGCATTAAGAGTGTAGAATAATCAACAAAAAGTAAAATGAGCCAAAAGATAAGAATCAAATTGAAATCTTACGATCACACCTTGGTTGACAAGTCGGCTGAGAAGATCGTTAAGACCGTGAAGTCTACCGGCGCAGTTGTTAGTGGCCCAATTCCACTTCCAACTCACAAGAAGATCTTCACCGTAAACCGCTCGACCTTCGTTAACAAGAAGAGCCGCGAGCAGTTTGAGTTAAGCACCTTCAAGCGTCTACTCGACATCTACAGTTCTACTCCTAAGACCATTGATGCTCTTATGAAGTTAGAACTTCCAAGCGGTGTTGAAGTTGAAATCAAGGTGTGATAGAAACTAGAACTTTAGTTACTAAAGCTGTTATATTTTAATTTTTAAACAATGCCAGGTCTAATTGGAAAAAAAATCGGAATGACTTCCGTTTTCAGTGCCGAGGGAAAAAACATTCCATGCACTGTTATTGAGGCTGGTCCATGCGTAGTTACGCAGGTTAAGAACGCAGAAGTAGATGGCTACTCTGCTCTCCAACTTGCCTATGACGAAAAGAAGGAAAAGCAAACCAGCAACAGCCTCTTAGGACACTTCAAGAAAGCTAACACCACTCCAAAGCGCAAGCTTGCTGAGTTTGGCAACGACTTTGTGAAGGAGTACCTTCTTGGTGATGTAGTAACCGTAGGCGAACTTTTCGAAGATGGCGACTGGGTTGACGTTACCGGAATCTCTAAAGGTAAAGGTTTTCAGGGTGTAGTAAAGCGTCACGGCTTCGGTGGTGTAGGTGGCCAAACTCACGGTCAGCACAACCGCCAGCGTCACCCCGGTTCTATGGGTGCATCATCTTACCCATCTCGCGTATTCAAGGGCAAGCGTTTGGCTGGCCGTATGGGGGGCGATCAGGTAAAGGTGCTTAACCTTAAAGTTCTTAAGGTTATCCCAGAGAACAACCTACTACTAGTAAAAGGATCTATTCCTGGAGCAAAGGGTTCATACTTAATCATTGAGGAGTAATGGAATTAGCAGTTTACAACATCGCCGGTCAGGATACCGGAAGAAAGGTAACCCTGCAAGACAGCATCTTTGGCGTTGAGCCAAACGATCACTGTATCTACCTCGACGTAAAACAGTACCTCGCAAATCAACGCCAAGGAACTGCTAAGTCGAAGCAGCGTAACGAAGTATCAGGATCAACCCGTAAGCTTAAGCGCCAGAAGGGTACCGGTACCGCTCGTGCAGGTAGCATCAAGTCGCCAGTTTTTGTTGGTGGAGGACGTGTTTTTGGTCCAGTACCACGCGATTACAGCTTTAAGTTGAATAAGAAAACGAAGCTCGTTGCACGTCGTAGTGCTCTTGCCTACAAGGCAAAGAATGCTGCTATCAACGTAGTTGAAGGTTTCAACTTCGAAGCTCCAAAGACAAAGGAATTTGTTAGCGTTATTAACAACCTAAAGGTTGCTGATCACAAGCTACTTTTTGTAGTTTCTGATGTTAACCCTGTAGTTGCGCTATCCGCTCGTAACCTGCCAAACGTAAAGGTAGTTCGCGCAGCCGATCTTAACACCTACGATGTGATGAACGCGCAAAGCCTACTCGTGACCGAAGGGTCATTCGAGGTTATAAACAGAATGTTTGGTATTTCGTAATTCAACTAGAAATGGAGATTATTTTTAAGCCAATACTAACCGAAAAAATGACGATTCTGGGCGAGAAATTGAATCGTTACGGTTTCATAGTTGATAACAAGGCTAACAAAATCGAGATCAAAAAGGCCGTTGAGGAACTTTATGGCGTGACTGTTGCCGATGTTAACACTATGCGTTATGCAGGTAAGAGAAAATCGCGCTACACCAAGGCTGGTCTGCTAGTTGGTAAAACCAACTCGTACAAAAAGGCTATTGTGACCTTGAAGAGTGGAGATAAGATTGATTTTTATAGCAATATCTAGGAGAAATGGCGTTAAGGAAGTTTAAGCCCGTAACACCGGGTACCAGACATAAGATTATAGGTGCATTCGACGATATCACTTGCTCGACACCTGAGAAATCGTTGCTACAACCTCTTAAGAGAAGCGGTGGACGTAATAACAGCGGTAAGATGACCATGCGCTACATTGGTGGTGGTCATAAGAAGATGTACCGTATCATCGACTTCAAAAGAGATAAGGATGGAATGGATGCAACCGTGAAGACGATTGAGTATGATCCAAACCGTAGTGCTCGTATTGCATTGCTAACCTACCCTGATGGGGAAAAGCGTTACATCATTGCACCAACGGGTCTTAAGGTTGGACAAAAGATTGTTTCAGGCACAGGCGTTGCTCCAGAAATTGGTAACACTCTTCCATTGGGCGAAATGCCACTCGGTACTGTAGTTCATAATATCGAGTTGCATCCTGGGCAAGGTGCTGTGATGGCACGTAGCGCCGGAACTTATGCCCAGTTACTAGCCCGTGAGGGTAAATATGCCGTACTTAAGTTGCCATCAGGCGAAACTCGTATGGTGCTTACTACTTGCCGTGCTACCGTAGGTACAGTATCTAATCCCGACCATGCTCTTGAAGTAAGCGGTAAAGCTGGTAGGAAGAGATGGCTCGGACGTAGACCTCGAAACAGAGGTGTTGTTATGAACCCAGTAGATCACCCAATGGGTGGTGGTGAAGGACGTCAGTCGGGAGGTCACCCAAGATCGCGTAAGGGTATACCTGCAAAGGGATACAAGACCCGTAACAAGAAAAAGGGATCCTCTAAGTTCATTATTGATAGAAGAAAGAAGTAATTGATTAATTGAATTCGCCATGAGTCGTTCACTGAAGAAAGGACCATACATTGAGCCTAAACTGGAGAAGCGCATCGTCGAGATGAATGAGAGCAACAAGAAAGTTGTGATCAAAACATGGTCGCGTGCTAGCGTTATATCTCCAGACTTCGTAGGTCATACTGTAGCCGTACATAACGGAAACAAGTTCATTCCTGTTTACGTTACCGAGAACATGGTAGGTCATAAACTTGGAGAGTTTGCTCCAACTCGTACCTATCGTGGACACGGCGGAAATAAGAAAAAATAGTAGCTAACACCGAAATCGATCGTAGATTACAATGGGTGCAAGAAAAAGAATAATGGCCGATAGACTAAAGGCCGAAAAGAAGCAGAAGGCAATTGCAATCCTTCGCAACTGTCCCAGCTCTCCACGAAAGATGAGGCTGGTAGCAGACCTTATCCGTGGTGTAGAAGTAAACAAGGCTTTAGGTATTCTTAAGTTTACCAAAAAAGAAGCTTCGATTAAGCTCGAAAAACTGTTACTCTCGGCTATTGCCAATTGGCAAGCAAAGAACGAAGGTGCTCGTCTTGATGAGACGAATCTTGTCGTTGCCGAAATTTTCGTTGATGAAGGCAAAATGTTGAAGCGCGTACAACCCGCTCCACAAGGTCGTGCACATCGTATCCGCAAGAGATCTAATCACGTAACCATCGTGGTTGGCGAAAAGAAAGAAACAGAAGTTAAAAGCTAAATCGAATGGGACAAAAAGTTAATCCAATAGCAAATCGTCTAGGTATCATCCGTGGATGGGATTCGAACTGGTTCGGTGGAGATAGCTTCGCTCAGAAACTGGTAGAAGATACCAAGATCCGCGAATACCTTAATGCACGTCTGGCAAAGGCTAGCCTTGCTAAGATCGTCATTGAAAGAACGCTTAAGCTCATTACGGTTACTATCCACACTGCCCGTCCAGGCATTATCATCGGGAAAGGTGGTCAAGAGGTAGACAAACTGAAAGAAGAGCTCAAGAAGATTACCAGCAAGGAAGTTCAAATCAACATCTTTGAGGTAAAACGCCCCGAGCTCGATGCTGCCATCGTAGCCAACAATATTGCCCGTCAAGTAGAAGGACGTATTTCGTACCGTCGTGCCATCAAAATGGCTATTGCTTCTACCATCCGTATGGGAGCCGAAGGTATTAAGATCCAAATTTCTGGTCGCGTTGGTGGTGCAGAAATGGCTCGTACTGAAACCTACAAAGAGGGTCGTATTCCTTTGCACACCTTTCGTGCCGATATCGACTATGCACTTGCCGAAGCCGTTACCAAGGTAGGTGTTTTAGGCATCAAGGTATGGATTTGCAAGGGGCTTGTTTACGGTAAGCGCGATCTATCTCCTAATGCAGGATACCAAGGTCAAGGCGCTCCATCACAAGGTGGTGCTCCACGCCAAAACAAGGGCGGTGCAAAGAAGAAAAGAAAGTAATCGTTGAAAGAGAAAAGCTTTTAAGAAATGTTACAGCCTAAAAAGACAAAGTATAGAAGAGTCCAAAAGGGCAAGATGAAGGGAAACTCCCAACGAGGACATCAGCTTGCCTTTGGGTCGTTTGGCATCAAGGCTCTAGAAGAAACTTGGATCACCGGTCGCCAAATAGAAGCTGCCCGTCAAGCTGTGGTTCGTTTTATGAAGCGTGAAGGACAGATTTGGATTCGTATCTTCCCTGATAAGCCTATCACCAAGAAACCTGCCGAAGTACGTATGGGTAAGGGTAAGGGTGCTCCAGAAGCATTCGTTGCCCCCGTATCACCAGGTAGAATCATAATGGAGGCAGAGGGTGTCCCTCTCGAAGTAGCAAAGGAAGCACTTCGCCTTGGTGCTCAAAAGCTTCCTATTAACACAAAATTCGTCGTAAGACGTGATTACGTTGAATAATCAGGAGGAAGCAAAATGAAAGCCAACGAAGTTAGAGAAATGTCTAGCAAGGATATCCTCGAGCGTATCGCTACAGAAAAGGAGGAGATGGTTAAGATGAAAATCAACCATACCGTATCTCCTCTTGATAACCCTATGCTTATAAAAAAGAGCCGTAGGAATGTTGCGCGTCTGCTCACCATTCTAGCACAAAAAGATCAGAACAAGTAACGCAAGCGAACCATGGAAAGAAATCTTAGAAAAGAGAGAATCGGGGTCGTTGTCAGTAATAAGATGGAGAAATCTATAGTTGTTGCTGTAAAACGTAAAGTAAAGCACCCTATATATGGTAAATTCGTCAATAAAACTACTAAATTTGTAGCCCACGACGAAACTAATACTTGCAGTGAGGGCGATACCATCAAGATTATGGAAACTCGACCTATGAGCAAGACTAAGCGCTGGAGACTTGTTGAAATTATCGAAAGAGTTAAATAATTATGATTCAGCAGGAAAGTAGATTATCAGTAGCAGATAATAGCGGAGCAAAGGAAGTCCTTTGCATCCGCGTACTTGGCGGTACAGGTAAACGATATGCCGGAATCGGCGATAAGATCGTTGTTACCGTTAAGAGTGCTATGCCCTCTGGCGATATCAAGAAGGGTACCGTATCTAAAGCTATCGTTGTAAGAACCAAGAAGGAAATTCGTCGTCAGGATGGCTCGTACATTCGTTTCGACGATAATGCTGTTGTGCTTCTTAATAACCAAGGCGAAATGCGTGGAACCCGTATCTTTGGGCCAGTAGCTAGAGAGCTGCGCGATATCAACATGAAGATCGTTTCGCTTGCTCCAGAAGTGTTATAACGCAAAAAACGAAACATAAAATGCGCAAATTACACGTAAAAAAAGGGGACCTCGTTTACATTATCGCTGGTGACGATAAGGGTAAACAAGGCCGCGTGCTTGAAGTTCTTGTGAAAGAAAATCGTGCCGTGGTTGAGGGCGTTAACATGGTATCAAAGCATACCAAGCCAAACGCAAAGAATCCTCAAGGTGGAATCGTTAAGCAAGAGGCGTCTATCAACCTCTCGAACTTAATGATCGTAGACCCATCTACCGGAAAACCAACTCGTATCGGTAGAAAACGCGATGAGAACAATAAATCAGTGCGTTATGCAAAAAAATCAGGGGAGGTAATTAAGTAATGAGTTACGTACCTACATTAAAGACAAAGTATAACGAGGAAATCGTTCCTGCACTCGTGAAGGAATTTGGTTACAAGAGCGTTATGCAAGCACCCCGGTTGGAAAAGATCGTTATCAACCAAGGGTTAGGTCAGGCCGTTGCCGACAAGAAGATTATCGAAGTAGCAATCAACGAACTTTCTGCCATCTCTGGTCAGAAAGCCATTGCAACTAACTCTCGTAAAGACATCGCGAACTTTAAACTTCGTAAGGGTATGCCTATCGGAGTTAAGGTTACCCTTCGTAGCGAAAAGATGTACGAGTTCCTAAACAGACTCATCTGCATCGCAATGCCACGTATCCGAGACTTCAACGGTATTCCAGAGAAGTTCGACGGACAAGGTAACTACACCTTAGGTGTGCAAGAGCAAATCATCTTCCCAGAAATTGATATCGATAAGATTACCAAAATTTTAGGAATGGAGATTACGTTCGTTACTACAGCGAAAACTGACGAAGAGGCCTACGCACTTCTTAAAGGGTTCGGATTACCATTTAAAAACGCTAAAAAGAACTAATCGATATGGCAAAGGAATCCATGAAGGCTCGTGAAGTGAAGCGTGCAAAGCTTGTTGCCAAATACGCTGAGAAACGTGCCGCTTTAAAAGAGGCTGGTGACTATGCTGGTCTAGCAAAACTTCCTAAGAATTCTAATCCGGTTCGCTTGCACAACCGCTGCCAGCTTACGGGCCGTCCAAAAGGTTATATGCGCGATTTCGGAATTAGCAGAATCACTTTCCGCGAGATGGCATCAAACGGATTGATTCCTGGGGTGAAAAAAGCAAGTTGGTAATTTAATATTTTGCAAGATGACTGATCCAATAGCAGATTTTTTAACAAGAATCCGCAACGCCGTGAAGGCGAATCATAAGGTAGTTGAGATTCCTGGCTCGAAAATGAAAGAAGCGATCACCAAGATCCTTCACGAGCAAGGTTACATTCTTAGTTACAAGTTTATAAAGGAAGATTTTAAGAGCTCTATTAAAATTGCTCTTAAGTATCATCCAGAATCTCACCTTCCTGCAATAAAGGGAATTAAGAGAATCTCACGCCCAGGTCTCCGTAAGTACTCCAACGTGAGCGAATTGCCTCGCGTACTTAACGGTCTTGGAGTGGCTATCCTTTCAACTTCTAACGGTGTTATGACCGATAAGGAAGCAAGAGCACAAAAAGTGGGTGGCGAAGTAATTTGCTACGTTTACTAAAAAACAATTAGCACAATGTCAAGAATAGGAAAATTACCTGTAAACTTACCACAAGGCGTAACCGTAACGGTTGGCTCAGATAACGTGGTTAGCGTAAAAGGCCCTCTTGGAGAACTTAAGCAAAAGGTTGATCCAGACATTAAGGTTACTGTAGAGGGAAATGAGGTTCATGTAACCCGTCCTACTAATCAGCCACGTCACAGGTCTCTGCATGGTCTGTATCGCTCGCTAATCAATAACATGGTTGTAGGTGTATCTCAAGGATACACTGTACAACAGGAGTTGGTTGGTGTCGGTTATAAGGTTGAAGTAAAAGGCGATGTACTTGAGTTCAGTCTTGGTTACTCGCACGATATCTTTCTGCAGCTTCCTCCAGAAATTAAGGCCGAAGCAAAGGCGGAAAAGAAGGGTAATCCAATCCTTACCCTTAAGAGCATTGATAAACAACTCATTGGAGGTGTTGCCGCCAAGATAAGATCTCTTCGTAAGCCAGAGCCTTATAAAGGTAAAGGTATTAAGTTCGTTGGCGAACAGCTTCGTAAAAAAGCTGGCAAGTCTGCTAATGCTAAATAGTTTTAAAGGAGAAAAGTTATGGCTTTATCAACATTAGAAAGAAGAATACGCATTAAGCAACGCATCCGCAAAAGAGTAAGCGGAACAGCTACCCGTCCACGCATGACGGTTTTTAGAAGCAACAAGCAGATCTACGTTCAGATTATCGATGATCTAAATGGTGTTACTTTGGTTTCAGCCTCTTCGATGGATAAAGAAGTAGTCGAAAAAACAACCGGACTTCAAAAGAGCGAGGTGTCGAAGTTAGTTGGTAAACTTGCCGCAGAAAGAGCCCTTGCAAAGGGCATCGATGCTGTGGTATTCGACAGAAACGGTTATCTTTACCACGGAAGAGTTCAATTATTAGCCGATGCTGCCCGTGAAGGTGGCCTTAAATTCTAATAAAGCGTATGTCAGCAAATACTAACATAAGAAAAGTAAAGTCAAGCGATATTGAACTTAAGGATCGTTTGGTGAGCATACAGCGCGTTACCAAAGTAACCAAAGGGGGTAGAACCTTTAGTTTCTCTGCAATTGTTGTTGTAGGGAACGAGAATGGAATCGTTGGTTATGGACTTGGTAAGGCAAGTGAGGTAACCGCTGCTATTGCAAAGGGCATCGAAGATGCTAAGAAAAACCTTGTTAAGGTACCAATTCTAAACAAGACCATTCCTCACGAGCAAGTGGCTAAGTTTGGTGGTTCGCGCGTTTTCATGAAGCCAGCAGCTTCGGGTACTGGCGTAAAGGCAGGTGGTGCTATGCGTGCTGTGCTCGAAAGCGTTGGTGTGCATGACGTACTTTGCAAGTGTAAGGGTTCTTCGAACCCTCATAACCTAGTGAAGGCTACTGTTCTGGCTCTTACTGAAATGCGCGATGCTTATAGCGTTGCTGAGGTTCGTGGTATATCGCTAAAGAAAGTATTTAACGGTTAATTTTGTAGAGATTATGGCAATGTTGAAAATTACTCAAGTTCGTAGCCGCATCGGTTCGAACAAGCGTCAAAAAGCAACTCTTGATACTCTAGGTCTCCGTAAAATGAACCAAAGTGTAGAACGCGAAGGAACTCCTTCCGTTCTAGGCTTGATACAGGCGGTAAACCATCTTGTTAAAGTAGAAGAGGTTAAGTAGTAGGTTTAAAATAAAAAAAAACTTCTATGAATTTAAGTCAGCTAAAACCTGCTAAGGGTTCAACACATAGCGAAAAGCGTATTGGTCGCGGACAAGGTTCAGGTCATGGGGGAACATCTACTCGTGGACACAAAGGAGCCCAATCGCGTTCAGGCTATTCGCATAAGATTGGATTTGAGGGAGGACAGATGCCTTTGCAGCGTCGTTTGCCAAAGTTTGGCTTCAAAAATATCAACCGTGTAGAGTATAAGGCTATCAATATCGACACCCTTCAGGCTCTATACGAAAAGAATGGCTGTACAGTCATTGATATTCAAACAATTATTGATGCTGGTCTAGCTTCTAAGAACGATCTAGTAAAGGTTCTTGGACGCGGTGAACTAAAGGCAGCCCTTGAAGTGCACGCTCACGCTTTCTCGAAGTCGGCTGAAGCCGCTATTGAGGCACAACAAGGAAAAGCCGTAAAACTGTAATCGAATGAAAGCTCTAATACAGACACTTAGGAACATCTTTAAGATAGAAGATCTTAAAAAAAGGATTCTATACACATTGGGAATAATTGTGATTTACAGGTTGGGTAGTTTTGTGGTGATTCCCGGTATTGATCCAAATAAGCTTACTGCGCTTGAAAATCAGGCTTCTGATGGGCTTATGGGATTGCTTAATATGTTCTCCGGCGGTGCTTTTGGCAACGCCTCCATTTTTGCACTAGGGATTATGCCCTACATTTCGGCATCTATCGTAGTTCAACTTCTTGCCATCGCTGTACCTTATTTTCAAAAATTGCAGCGGGAAGGTGAAAGTGGACGCAGAAAGATGAATCAGATTACCCGTTATCTTACCGTAGCGATCCTTCTTGTACAGGGTCCTGCGTACATAGCAAACCTGCATGCACAACTTCCTGTAGATGCGTTTGTTCTGAAAGGAGCTTTCTTCACCATCGAAGCTACGCTTATTCTCATCGCTGGTACGATGTTTGTAATGTGGCTTGGCGAGAAGATTACTGAAAAAGGTATCGGCAACGGTATCTCCCTAATCATCATGATTGGTATTATAGCTCGTTTGCCATTTGCTTTCTGGTCTGAGTTGCAATCTCGACTAGGCGCAAATGCTGTTGGAGGTATTATAATGCTAGTTGTTGAGTTGGTGTTTATGTTCTTAGTATTCTGTGCTACCATTGCACTTGTACAAGCAACTCGCAAAGTACCGGTGCAATATGCGAAAAGAATTGTTGGTAATAAACAGTATGGCGGTGTTCGCCAATACATTCCGCTGAAAATTAATGCAGCAGGTGTAATGCCGATCATCTTTGCTCAGGCCATCATGTTTATTCCAATGATGTTCACTCGCTTTAACTCTGATATTGCTAGCAGCATTGGTATTGCATTTTCGGACTATACCGGATTTTGGTATAACTTCACTTTCGGTATCCTTGTTGTTGCATTTACGTATTTTTACACAGCCATTACAGTTAATCCGCTAATGATGGCTGAAGATATGAAGAAGAACGGAGGTTTTATTCCAGGTGTGAAACCGGGTAAGAAAACCGTAGAGTATCTAGACACTATCATGTCGAGGATTACGCTACCCGGTTCAATTTTCTTGGCGCTCATTGCAATTCTGCCAGCATTTGCAATGAAAATTGGAATAAGTAACCAATTCGCACACTTCTTCGGAGGCACCTCACTACTCATTCTAGTGGGGGTTATCCTTGACACTCTTCAGCAGATCGAAAGCCATCTACTTCTTCGCCATTATGACGGTTTGATGAAAACCGGGCGATTGAAGGGTAGATCTGGAATGTAGTAGCGAATGCATAATGGTTCTTTTAAAACAAATGATCAACTTAAAAACGGAAGAAGAAATCGAGATAGTCAGGGAAAATAACCTGCTTGTATCGAAAACTCTTGCAGAGTTGGCAAAGCATATAAGGCCAGGGATTACTACCCTGGCCCTTGATGCGATTGCCGAGCAATACATTCGCGACAACGGTGCCGTTCCCGGATTTCTTGGTTATCAAGGCTACCCAAACTCTTTATGCGTATCGGTTAACGATACGGTTGTACACGGTATTCCCTCGAAGTACGCGTTACGCGAAGGTGATATCGTTTCAGTTGATTGCGGTACCTATTATAAAGGATTCTATGGTGATAGCGCATACACCTTTGAGGTCGGCGAGGTAAGTTCAGACGTGAAAAAACTTCTGGAAGTTACCAAGGAGTCGCTTTTCAAAGGCATTACCTTTGCTGTAGAAGGAAATAGAGTAGGTGATGTATCGGCTGCTGTACAACAGCATGCTGAAGCTAATGGGTTCTCAGTAGTGAGAGAGATGGTTGGACACGGGCTGGGAAAATTAATGCACGAGGAACCTGAAGTACCTAACTATGGTTCGCGTGGTAGAGGCCCTAAGTTGCAAACCGGGATGGTTATATGCATTGAGCCAATGATCAATCTAGGCAAAAAGCAAATCTATATGGAGCGTGATGGTTGGACTATTCGCACTTCAGACAGAAAGCCTTCTGCACACTTTGAGTTAGCTGTAGCGATAAGAAAAGGGGAAGCAGATATTCTTTCGACCTTTAAGTTTATTGAAGAAGTTTTAGAAGAAAAAAGAAGATAAAACCAGTATGGCAAAGCAAGCTGCAATCGAAAAAGATGGTGTAATCATTGAAGCATTGTCTAATGCAATGTTTCGTGTCGAGTTGGATAACGGACACGTTATTACTGCTCACATTTCCGGAAAGATGAGAATGCACTACATTCGTATCCTTCCCGGAGATAAAGTGCGTGTTGAAATGTCTCCCTATGATCTGAGTAAGGGGAGAATATCTTTTAGGTACAAATAAAAAAGACAGACGATGAAAGTTAGAGCTTCGGTCAAAAAACGCAGTGAGGATTGCGTTATCGTTAGAAGAAAAGGTCGCGTATATGTGATCTGCAAAAAGAACCCTAAGTTCAAAATGCGCCAAGGATAATTATTATAATTAATTAACAGACGTTTATGGCACGTATTGTTGGGGTAGACTTACCCAAAAACAAAAGAGGCGTTATCGGTCTTACATACATCTACGGTATTGGAAGAAGCACCGCCGAAAAAATTCTTGATAAAGCCGGAATTAACCACGACACTAAGGTTAATGCATGGACTGACGAACAAGTTGGTGCAATCCGTTCTATTATCGGAGAAGAAGACATCAAGGTTGAAGGAGAACTTCGCTCAATTGTACAACTAAACATCAAGCGATTGATGGATATTGGATGCTACAGAGGTATCAGACACCGTCTTGGTCTTCCACTACGTGGACAAAGCACCAAGAACAATGCACGTACTCGTAAGGGTAAACGTAAAACTGTGGCTAACAAGAAAAAAGCAACTAAATAATCTTAGCAAACAATGGCAAAGAAAAATACTGCTTCAGTTAAGAAAAGAGTTGTTAAGGTTGAAGCTCTTGGGCAACTTCACGTTCACTCTTCCTTCAACAACATTATTGTATCGTTGACTAACAACAACGGACAAGTGATCAGCTGGTCGTCTGCAGGTAAGATGGGTTTCAGAGGATCAAAGAAGAATACTCCATATGCAGCACAAACTGCTGCTGCTGATTGTGCTAAGGTTGCTTACGATCTTGGCCTTCGCAAGGTTAAGGCTTACGTTAAAGGACCGGGTTCAGGTCGTGAATCTGCTATTCGTACCATCCACGCAGCAGGTATTGAAGTGACTGAAATTGTTGATGTTACTCCACTACCACACAACGGATGTCGTCCTCCTAAAAGAAGAAGGGTGTAATTTCCTATTGCGTAGATAATAATTTTAACTTAACTTTAAAATTTGTACAGAAATGGCAAGATATACTGGACCACGTGCAAAAATTGCTCGTAAGTTTGGAGAGCCTATTTTTGGGCCAGATAGGGCATTCGAAAAGAAAAATTACCCTCCTGGACAACATGGCTTGACACGTAAGAGAAAAAAACTATCAGAGTATGGTGCTCAACTTCGTGAGAAGCAAAAGGTAAAATACACCTATGGATTGTTGGAAAAGCAATTCCGTAACCTATTCGAAAGAGCAGCTCGCATGAAGGGCGTTAAGGGTGAGAACCTGCTACAACTTCTTGAAAGCCGTCTAGATAACGTGGTTTACCGTATGGGTGTTGCGCCAACTCGTGCTGCTGCACGTCAGCTCGTTGGCCACCGTCACATTACCGTTAATGGTAATGTGGTAAATATTCCTTCGTACATCCTCCGTCCTGGTGACATTGTTGGTGTTCGTGAGAAGTCAAAGTCTCTGGAGGTTATTGTCAACTCAGTAGAATCACGTAGAAACAAGTATTCTTGGTTAGAGTGGGATGCAACTTCAATGACTGGTAAGTTTATGAACCGTCCAGAAAGAAGTGAAATTCCTGAAAATATCAAGGAACAATTCATTGTTGAACTTTACTCTAAGTAGTAACTAACGCAACGACTATGGCAATACTAGCATTCCAAAAGCCCGACAAGGTAATAATGCTCGAGGCAACCGATACGTTCGGACGCTTTGAATTTCGTCCACTCGAACCTGGCTACGGGATTACCGTAGGTAACGCCCTTCGCCGCATTTTACTTTCGTCTCTAGAGGGCTATGCGATTACTACTGTTAAGATTGCCGGTGTGGATCATGAATTCTCTGCAATCCCTGGGGTTATAGAGGATGTCGTAAAAATCATCCTTAACCTAAAGCAACTTCGATTTAAGAAGATTGCTGAGGGTGTAGACTCAGAAAAGGTTACGGTTACCATCTCTGGACAAAATGAGTTCAGGGCTGGTTTCCTTTCGAATTTCCTCACCTCGTTTAAGGTGCTTAATCCAGATCTTCTCATCTGCCGTATGGAACCAGATGTGAAACTTCAGATTGAGTTGACCATTAACAAGGGTAGAGGCTATGTGCCTTCTGAAGAAAACAAACCTGTTGATGCTGAGTTTGGGCTGATACCAATTGACTCCATCCATACTCCAATCAAGAACGTAAAGTTTGCAGTTGAAAACTACCGTGTAGAGCAGAAAACTGACTACGAGAAACTATTATTAGAGATAACCACCGATGGTTCAATCCAACCAAAGGAGGCTCTTAAGGAGGCGGCTAAAATATTGATTTATCACTTCATGTTATTCTCTGACGAGAAGATCACCCTCGATTCTGATGAAAAATTCACCAACGAGGAGTTTGATGAAGAGGTTCTTCATATGCGCCAAATGCTTAAGACCAAACTGGTTGATATGGATCTATCAGTTCGTGCCCTTAACTGCTTAAAGGCTGCTGAGGTTGAAACGTTAGGTGATTTGGTTAAATTCCACCGCAATGACTTGCTGAAGTTTCGTAACTTCGGTAAGAAGTCGCTCACCGAACTTGATGAACTGCTTGATTCCATGAGTATATCATTCGGAATGGACGTTTCTAAGTACAAACTTGACAAGGAATAGCTAAACAATGAGACATAACAAAAAAATCAACCATTTAGGTAGAAAGAGCGGACACCGCAAGGCGCTTCTATCTAACTTGGCGTGCTCGCTAATTCTTCATAAGAGAATTACGACTACCGTAGCTAAGGCGAAGGCTTTGAAGATGTACGTTGAACCTCTTATGACCAAGTCGAAAGAAGATTCAACTCACAATCGCCGTGTGGTATTCAGCTACCTAAAGAATAAGTATGCAGTTTCTGAACTTTTCCGTGAAGTATCTCAGAAGATTGCAAACCGTCCTGGTGGTTATACCCGTATCTTGAAGATTGGATTCCGTCCTGGTGATGCTGCAGAAATGTGCATCATCGAGCTGGTAGATTACAACGAAACCTACACCAAGGCTCCAGAACAAGATAAGAAGGCTGCTGCTAAGACTACTCGTCGTGGCCGTACCAAGAAATCAGAAACAGCTCCTGCTGCTATCGACACTGTTAAGGAAGTAAAAACCGAAGGTGAAGAGTAGTAGCTGTAAGGCTAGTACGATATTTTTTGAGTATCTTTGAGGGGAAAAGGGAAACCTTTTTCCCTCTTTTTTTAACAACTATCATCACTAATTACAAATACTATGGGTCAAATAGTTAGCGTTCACGCTCGTGAAATCTTGGATTCTCGTGGTAATCCAACTATCGAAGTAGAAGTTACAACCGCTAGTGGTGCTTTTGGTCGTGCTGCTGTTCCATCTGGAGCATCAACTGGCGAAAACGAAGCACTAGAACTACGCGATGGTGATAAGGGTCGCTACCTAGGTAAAGGTGTGCTAAAGGCAGTTCATAACGTTAACGAGGTTATTGCTCCAGAAATTCTAGGCATGTTCGTTGGCGAGCAAGTTGCAATTGACAAGAAGATGATTGCCCTTGATGGTACCGCTACTAAGAGCAACCTTGGTGCAAATGCTATTCTTGGTGTATCGCTTGCTGTTGCTAAGGCTGCTGCAAACTTTTATGGTCTTCCACTTTACCGTTACATTGGTGGAACCAACGCTAAGACTCTTCCTGTTCCTATGATGAACATCATCAACGGTGGTTCTCACTCTGATGCTCCTATCGCATTCCAAGAGTTTATGATTCGCCCAGTTGGTGCTACTTCGTTCCGCGAAGGTCTTCGTATGGGTGCTGAAGTATTCCACGCGCTTAAAAAAGTTCTTCACGATCGTGGTCTTTCTACCGCAGTAGGTGACGAAGGTGGTTTCGCTCCAACCCTTAACGGTACTGAAGATGCTCTTGAGTCTATCATCAAGGCTATCGAAATTGCTGGTTACAAGCCAGGACGTAAGAGCGAAGGTGGTCAGGTTTCTATCGGTCTTGACTGTGCTTCTTCTGAGTTCTTTAAGGATGGCAAGTACGACTATACTAAGTTCGAAGGTGCTAAGGGTAAGGTTCTTTCTTCGGAAGAGCAAGCCGCATTCCTTGAAGGTCTTGTTAACAAGTACCCAATCGACTCTATCGAGGATGGTATGGGCGAAAACGACTGGGCTGGTTGGAAGATTCTTACCGACAAGCTTGGTAACCGTTGCCAGCTAGTTGGTGATGACCTATTCGTAACCAACGTAGACTTCCTTAAGAGAGGTATCGAAGAGGGTTGCGCTAACTCAATCCTTATCAAGGTTAACCAAATTGGTTCACTAACTGAGACCCTTGATGCTATTGAAATGGCTCACCGCGCAGGTTACACTTCTGTAACTTCTCACCGTTCGGGTGAAACTGAAGATTCTACCATCGCTGATATCGCTGTTGCTACTAACTCTGGTCAGATTAAGACTGGTTCGATGAGCCGTTCTGACCGTATGGCTAAGTATAACCAGCTGCTTCGTATCGAAGAGGAACTTGGTGAAGAGGCTATTTACGGTTACGAAAAGATTTACCGTAAGTAATTTCCTTATAATAATACAGAGAAGGCTGGAGCGTTGCTTCAGCCTTTTTTTGTGCCGATGCCGTTGCAAAAAGAAACCGACCTGCGCTTCTCAGCAGAGGTCGGTCATTAGTGATGTTGTATATTAAAATCGTTGATTCAATCTTAATAGTGTATAACCAATATTCATCACATGCCCATAAGACGTTGAATTGCTCGAAAAGTGACGCTTGGCATGGTTAATTGGGGTTAATCGTATGCATTCCCATTTGGCGATAAAGTATCTACCAATGGTCTTTCCCTGCTACTTTACCATCTCAAACTTGCTGCCTGTTTGGTCGATGATGGTTTTCTTCCAATAATCGGGCAGCTCGGGCTGTATGGGCGATGCGGGGAAGCCGTATGGGTTGCGGAGGAACTTGCCGTCCTTCTCCTTTTTGATGTTTCCATCAATATACTTTACAAGGAGGTAGTTCGAGAAATCGATCCAGCGCTTGACGGTGTTGTTCCCTAGATCGACAGAGAAGCTGGTGATGTATTCGCGGGCTTCGTCGGGATTGCTCTTGTACAGCTCGGCAGCAGCCGCGTCGGTAGCCTTGGCGAATAGCTCGTTGCGATCCTCCATCTCCTTTTGCAGCTTCTTGATGTCTTGGCTAATTACATCGTAGCGGAGGTAGGCAAAGTTCGAAACGCGGTTAAAGGCCCAGAAGGCTGAGGTTGGCGAGTAGGTAAGCATGTCGCCATTGCCTTCGGCCCAGCATTCGGGTACGCGGGTCATGCCGCAGTAGAAGGGGACGTACACGCACGATGCTGCATCATCAACACCAAACCAGCTGATGCCGCCAATGGCATTGGGCAGCCACGAGCGCATTTGGGCAATAAAGGAGAAGCCCGTTTGCTGGGTGGCGGTGGTGCGCTCGTGGAAGTACTCCTTGCCGTTGTACTTCCAGGTCATTGGGCGCCAGCGGTAGGGGAGGGCGTGTGGGCCGGCACCGATATCCTTGCTCATGTCGAACTCGGTTCCTTCGAGGTGGTTGCGCTTGAAGCCCATCAGGTCGCGGGGCGATAGCTTGCGGTTGGGCTTTACGTAGAGCGGCATGCGGTGCGCTAGGTTTTTCCCGGTAACGTAGTCGAGGTACTTGTCCATGCCGTCGGAGGCGGAGTTGAACATCGCCCAAACCCGAAACTCGCTAAAGCGTGCTGCGCCAAAATCAACAGGTGCGTAGGTGTCCGAGAAACTAAAGTCGCTATCGGCTCCGCTAAACCACTTCTTGTTGCGGGCGTAGCTAATGACGTCGTTGGCGTAAACCACCTCAACTTCGGGATTGAAGATCTTATCGATATTCTTAAAGCTGATGGAGGTCTTCCCGTTTTCGAGAGGGAAGGTGGTGATGCGGGCCTGGTTGGCGTGGGCGCTGATGTACCCGTCGGGGATGCGGATGGCAACCCAGAGCGCACCTTTATCCTTATTATATGCTCTCTTCGATTTCTTGTCGGTTGCCCAGTTGGTGCCCTTGCCGGTCATCTCCAGAATCCACACCTCGTTGGGGTCGCCAATCGAAAAGGATTCCCCACCGCCGTAGTAGCCGTACTGATCTACCAGCTCGGTCATCACCTTGATGGCTTCGCGGGCTGTTTTGGCGCGCTGTAGCGCTAGGAACATTAGGCTGCCGTAGTCGATGGTGGCGGTTGTATCGTCGAGCTCGCGCCGACCGCCAAAGGTGGTTTCGCCAATGGCTACCTGATGCTCGTTCATCAGCCCTACCACCGAGTAGGTGTGGGCTGCTTGTGGAATTTGGCCCAGCGGCTTGTTGGTGCCTCGGTCGAATAGCGAAACCATTGCGCCTGCGGGGTAATCCTTAGCGGGGCGGAAGTAGAGCTCGCCGTAGCGGATGTGCGAGTCGGCGGCGTACGATATCATCGCCGAGCCATCCTTGGAGGCTCCTTTGGTTACCAGGTAGCTGGTGCAGGCGTCGGATGGCTGCGCTTGCAGCAAAAGGAGCGCTGTTAGTGAAAGAAAGATACGTTTCATTAGGTGACGTGTTAATTTTTGCGAGATCGAGATCTCTGTTAAACTTGCTCAGCTGGTTCTTTGTGCAAGGCAAGCAGCCTTGTTTCCTAGCTTGTGGCACAAGAAATGGCAAAAGTAAGAGAAATCGGGAATGGTGCAATTCTTATTAGTCCTTAAGTCAATACAGCTTGTTTTGGTGGAATTCTGCCCCTTGTTCGTCATAATTTGGTTTGGTAATAGTCAATCACCTCCCCAATAATCAGAAACTATGAAAAAGAGAAGAATTATTTTAGCGAGTGCGGCTGCTGCTATTTTGATAGCGGTTGCTGTGTTTATTTCCTGCCAGAAGGAGAATTCGGTTAGCATCGACGAGAGCGTTCAGCCCGCTACCCATCAGCTGGGCTGCTTGATGCTTCCTGCTGAAACATACATGAGCATCGAGCTAAAAGATGCCTCACTTTCGGTGCTTAAGGCAGCGCCTAAGGTCCTAACCCTTAACGTGCCCCCAGTTGGCGATCAGGGAAGCGAGGGTAGCTGCGTTGCTTGGGGAACTACCTACGCCGGGCGTAGCATTAACTGGCAAGCCCTGCATCAGGCCGCTTGGAGCCAATCAGAAAATATCTTTAGCCCCGAATATGTTTATGATCAAATTAAGGTGGGCAGCTGCTCTTCCGGATCTTACGTAACCGACGGGTTGAAGCTGTTGGTAAACCAGGGTGTCGTTCCTTGGAGCATTATGCCTTACAGCGATGTGAATGGCTGTAGCCTTGTGCCAACGGTAGATCAGAAGACGTTGGCGGCTACCTATAAGGTGGCTAGCTACAGTAGGGTTAGCATTACCTCTACCGCCATTAAAGCTGCGCTAGCTTCGGGTAAACCCGTTATTGTTGCAGGTCCTGTAAATATTGCATTCATGTACCTAAGAGGGACTTCTGTCCTCAAAAACTTTACGGGACGATCGCTAGGCGGGCATTGCTACTGTGTTGTTGGGTACGATGATGGCAAGCAGGCTTTCAGGATTATGAACTCTTGGGGCACCTCTTGGGGCACGAATGGTTTTGGTTACATAGGCTATAGCTACGTTTCCAGATGGTGGCAGGAAGCTTACGTGCTTAACTAACTGCGAAAAAAGTATGCAGATTTGTGTAGGGCGGCAGGAACTTGTACCGGTTTACTTGCTTGGATCAGCAATGTGTGCTTGAACCTTATGCTTATTTAGGTAATCTTCCCTGATTGTGCTTGTAGCCGCATCTTTCTGTTGCCCGTATTCTCGTATCACGCAAATAGGCCGCTCTTTTGAGCGGCCTATTTTACTAATGGTATTTTGCGGCTGTAGCGCTTACTTGTTTATCAGTTTCTCTACTGCCTCTCTAAGTTCTGCACCATGAAGTCCTCTAGCCACGATTTTTCCATCTTTTCCTACCAGAATGGTGCATGGTATCGAGTATATAACATAGAGCTTGGCGGCTTCGCTCTGCCAGTACTTAAGGTCGGAGATGTGGTTCCAGATGAGGCCATCTTTTTCGACGGCTGCCTTCCATGGTTCGTAGCTCTTGTCTAGCGAGATGCCTACCATTTCGAGTCCTTTAGGATGGAAGTCGTTGTAGAGCTTTACCATGTTGGGGTTCTCCCTGCGGCATGGCCCGCACCACGATGCCCAGAAGTCGATTACGAACACCTTGCCCTTAAGCGAGGCTAGCTCGAATTCTTTGCCATCGAGGGTGCCTAGCTTGATGTTGGGGAATTCGGCTCCTACATCGGCCTTCTCTAGGCGGCTGATTTGCTCGTTGATCTCCTTTACGATGGTCGATTTCTTTACCTCGTCGGAGTAAAGGCTTAGGTACCCCTTTAGGTCGGCAGCGCTTGCGCCGTAGATGAAGTCCGACTTAACAATGTAGGGCGAAACTACCGACTTGGCGTAGGTGCTGATGCTTTGCTTGTTGTAGGCATCCAAGGCATTTTCGAGGGAGTCCATCTTGGTTCCGATCTGCGCCTTCTGGTCGGCTGTCAGCTTGTCCTTCTGGTCTCTCAGCTTCGAGTTTAGCTTCACTAGAGCATCGTAGAAGGTCTTTTTCCCCTTCTCGTAGGCGTTTAACTGGTCCTGGGTGGCATTTCCTTCGATGGTGGGAGCCAGTGTGAGGTTCTTCTCCTTGTCGATGCCGCCGTGGTAGGTGGTGGTGCCCTTATCAACAAAGAAGACCTTCATGGGCGACTTGTAGGCGCCCAGGTGCACCGTGCATAGTTCGGAGGCATCTACGGTTCCCTTAAAGGTGAACTCGCCATTCTTCATTGTTGTCTTTTGCCAGAATTGCTCCTTGTTGTTCACAATCTTAAAAAGAACGACCGAGTCGGCGGTCATCCCGTCTACCTTGCCCTTGATTTGGAAGGCGTTTTGGGCAAAGATTGATGGGCAAAACCCCATCATTGCAAGGCATAGGCCCAGCTGCATTCTTGTTACGCTCATTGTATTGCTGTTTTATGTAAGCCGATGGGGGTCCATTGGCTCGGTTAGGTTTATCCTAAGCACTGCAGTTTAGACAGCAGTGTGGGCTGATCCTTTGAACTCCTACTGTTAAATAGTGGAAAGATTGCGAATCCGAGCGGCTATTCGGGGGCTTCGCCGCTTATGCCTGAGTCCGTAGAGGGCTTTGGGCTCGCCTTCTTCGCCTTTTTCTTATCGCGGAACGTCTTTTGGTGCTTCATCTTGGCGCGGTACTCCTTGTTCTTGGCCTCGATGTTCGAGAGCGTCCGCGTCCACGCCTCGCTGGGGGCAATCACCGTCATCGCCTCAACAAACATCCAGATTTCTCGGATGGCTGCCTCGTATTCCTTCTTTAGAGATGATGGCGGTGGCGTTTGCCGCAGCTCGTTCTTCAGGTCGATCTTTCGGTTGGAGGCATCGTAGAACAGCGCCTGGACGCTTTCGAACTCGGCAACCGCCTGCCTGAGCCCCAGCTGCTCGATGGCGCTGGTGGCGCTTTCGGTGCCTAGGTGCAGGAGCAGCTGCTGGATGTCCAGCGTTTCCTGCAGGTTGCGCTTGGCGTTTAGCCGGTTGCCGCAGCGCTTGATGAGGCCCATCAGCAGCTTGCCCTGGAGCACATCGTGGTCGCTGGGCGAGTAGAGCGCTGCAATAATGAGGTGGCGCAGGCGCAGGAAAGCCCTGTCGCGGTTGCGGTCGAGCTTCCGAATCGGTTCGTTCGACCTTCGCACCACCGTAAACGAGCTGGAGTACTGGGCGTGCTTCTCCAGGAACAGGGCAATGTGCTCGTCGCCTCGGTAACTCTCCATCGAGGGGACGGTTAGGATGTGCACCAGCTCGCTACCGTAGGCGGCGAGCATCGACGTGTTAAGTCGGAACAGCGAAAGCGATTTTTCCATACGCTTAGATTTATCATTGTAGGGTAATCGATGTCTCTACCCCTTGGGCCGATCATCTAGGTGCCGCAAACGGCCTTCGGATATGTCGGGAAGCTCATCTACCTTCCGGTTTCGACATCTTTTGCCTGCAATATTTATTTCTATCAGCAATATACAAATATTGCAGCGCAATAATGAAATATACCAGCAGAAAATGGGTATAGCAGCATAAATATTAAAATTATATCGGAATAATCGAATATTTAGGATGCTATACTAAAATTCACCAGTCGAATTTAAATATTGCGCTGCAATAATTTGCTTTTCTGGTGATAGTTGAATATTGCAGCTTCTGTTAACCCTAATCGGTTGAGAGATGGCCTGCCGTAGCTCTGCGGAGGTTCTTACCCGATGCCATTTGAACGTTCTCTCCGCAAGGGAGGCTGTTTATGGTGCAGGGATGGATTCCCCTTGGGGTGCGGCGGGGAAATATTGAAGGGGGATGAGCCTCCGTTGTCCGTAGAGATGGGTCTCAGACCCGTCTCCCTGTTGGGGCAAAAGAAAAAGACAGGTTTCAGACCCGTCTTTATGTTGGTGGTAAAAGAGTGAGACGGGTCACAGACCCGTCTCTACGAGAAAATGCAAAATGGGGTTTTACCTCACCCGAATTACGATCACCTTGGTGTTGATGGTGCTGTTCTTTTGGAATACGCGCTGCTCCTCGAATCGGAGGGTGTCAATCCCCGACCTTACTGCCCGAAACTTCCAGATGGTGTAGATGGGGCCGCCGTACTTCCGGGTGTTGGAAGCGCTCCAACGGATAACCCTGATGCTATCCACCACGCTTACCTGCGCCCGGTTTTTCCACAGCCACAGGTAGCCGCCTCCGGTATGCTCGAGCAGCCTAAAGGTGATGGTACCGCCTTTCCTGATCTCGTAGTAGGGCTTCGGATCGGGTGCCTTGGGCTCCTGCGCGCTGGCAGCGCCTAGGGTGGCGATTGCCATAAGGATGAGCAGTGCGATTTTCTTAGCCATGCCGTAGGTCGGTTGTTGTGGGTTGTAGCCGTTTTACGATCTCTCGCCCGATCACCACCCCGTTTACCGAGGCCTGCATCAGGCCGCGGGTGATGCCCGCGCCATCGCCGCCGAGGTAGAGGTTGCGGATGGAGGCCGACTGGAAGTCGTCATCAACCTTAATGATGCTGGAGTAGAACTTCACCTCCACGCCGTAGAGCAGCGTCTCGTCCGACGCCAGGCCGGGCGTAACCTTGTCGAGCGCCTGTATCATCTCCATAATATCGATGAGGATGCGGTGGGGCAGCACCAGGCTGATGTCGCCGGGCACGGCATCCTTTAGGGTGGGGATGATGTTGTTGCGGTAGAGGCGCTCGTGGGTGGTGCGGCGGCCGCGCACCAGGTCGCCGAAGCGCTGCACCAGCACGCGGTTTTGGGTGAGCATGTTGGCCAGCCGGGCGATGTGCTTGCCGTACTCGATGGGCTGGTTGAACGGCTCGGTGAACTGCTGCGACACCAGCAGCGCGAAGTTGGTGTTGTCGCTTTTCAGCTCCTTGTAGCTGTGGCCGTTTACCACCGCCAGCCGCTCGTCGTAGTACTCCGACGATACGAAGCCGCCGGGGTTGGCGCAGAAGGTGCGCACCTTGTCGTCGAACGTTTTGGTGTAGTGGATGAGCTTGGCCTCGTAGAAGCTGTCGTTAATCTCCTGCATGATCTCGTTGCGGCACTCCACCCGCACGCCGATGTCCACAATGCCCACCTCGGTGGTGATGCTCTCCTTGGCGCACTGCCTAAAGAGCCAGTCGGCCCCCTCGCGCCCAACGGCTACCACCACGTACGGCGCCTCGAAGTCGCCCTTGCCGCAGCGCACGCCCTTTATCGCGCCATTCTCGATGATGAGGTCAGTGACCGGCGTGTTGAACTTCACCTCCACGCCCTTTGATGCCAGGTGGTCGTACAGCTTGCCGTACAGCTCCTGCGTTTTTTCGGTGCCCAGGTGGCGAACGGGGCAGTGCACCAGCTTCAGGTTGGCGTCGATGGCGCGGCGCTGGATGTCGCGCATCTGCGGGGTGAAGTTTTGCCCGTGGACGAGGGTGTCCGCCCCAAAGTCGAGGTAGATCCTATCGGTATAGTCAATCAGTTCCATCGTTGGCTCGATGCCGAGGTAGTCGGGCAGCGTGCCACCCACCTCGTGCGATAGCGACAGCTTGCCGTCGGAGTAGGCGCCCGCGCCCGCCCAGCCCGTGGTGATGCTGCAGGGCTTGCAGTGTATGCAAATCCCACCGTTGGTGTGCTTGGGGCAGCTGCGCCTGGCCATACTGCGCCCCTTCTCGAGGATGAGGATGCGCAGGTTGGCGCCTGCCTTTACCAGCTCGTAGGCCGTAAAAATGCCGGCAGGACCGGCACCTACAACTATAACGTCGTATTGGTTCATGATAATAGCGTTGTAGATGTAAACGTATGGTATATCCGCTACGCGGAAATCATTCGATATCTCACCTGGTTTCTACCAATCCTAATCCGCTACGCGGAATAGTTGCGCGTCATTTCACCCCTTGGTTTCATGGCTATTCGGATGAGCCGTAAATGGGGGCTTGCCCGTAGGGCATTGCGATTTGTAGAAATCTAGTACCCGTTCATTCAAATTGCCCGCAGGGCATAAGCAAGGTTGTTCAAAGAACCTGAATGTGTGTATTCCCTTCGATTTGATGCAGTATGGTATATCCGCTACGCGGAAATGCATTCGAGATCTCACCTAGTTTCTACAAATCCTAATCCGCTACGCGGAATAGTTGCGCGTCATTTCACACCTTGGCTTTATGGCTATTCGAATGGGCTGTAGATGGGGGCTTGTCCGTAGGACATTGCGATTTGTAGAAATCTAGTACCCGTTCATTCAAATTGCCCGTAGGGCATAAACTCGATTATTCAAAGAACCTGAACATGTACGATTCATTAAACTCGAGACTGTTTTTATTGAGAATGTCTAGGTATTCCTGCCTGAAAGTCCTCTTCTTGTGATGATTCTCTTGCCCTTCAATGTATCGAATAGCTGCATCAATTTGTGATCTGCTGTACGAAAAAGCACCATACCCTTCTTGCCACTCAAAATGCCCAAGGCAGAGATTGTTCTTGTTTATGAATAAGGAGGAGCTACGTTTGATTTCATAAACAGTTTCCGATATCGATTTTGTTGGGTTGAATCCAATCAGTATATGGACATGGTCTACATATCCGTTTATCTTAAGCGGTTTATGATTCATCCCGTTTATAATAGCACCAATGTACTCGAATAATCGTGGTCGGATGGCGGATGTCAATATTCTATCACGATGCTTTACGGCGAAGACGAGATGAATGTAGACTTGCGTGAAAGATTGCGGCTTCATTGCAATGGCATTGGTTCCTATCGTAAATGCTGAATCAATACGAGATCGTAAATTGATTGCTACATCAGATATGGGGAAATAAAAATGGACGAAAATACTGCCGATATGGCAATGGTAACCAGGATTATCACCAGCAGGCTAATTAGAAAGAAGGTGGGCTGCCTGTCTTTGGGCGTTTTCATCATTGGCCGAAGGCCTAGGTAAAGGATGTAAAGCCCGTAGATGCCGGCTATCATCTGGATAAATGCCATGGCTGGGAAGATGAGCACCACGCCTGCAACCAGCGAAGGGGTGTAGGAGTAGGCCACCAGCGTAAAGGCCCGGCCGAAGTTTCTTTCAGATCCAAATGATGGCGCCAGAAATCCGATCACCCAGGACGCCAGGTACACCGACAGTATGGTGGATACGTACGAAATAAACCCCTGGCGGATGCCGGTGCCGATGGCGCCTTCGACATGGATAATCTCGCCGTACGACACCCCCATAACCCCGAAGCCGATGAAGGTGGCAACCGCAGGTATTAGGGCAAGAACAAAGAGGTACTTAAAGAGCAATGTCTGCGCAGGAGTATTCTCTCTATTGATGGTTTGCCATTCCGACTCTGGGGCGATGATGATCTGCTTTACACGTTCGAAGAGGTTCATGGTTTGCATTTTTTTGTTGAACCAGCACAAGTTACGCCATCAAAATGACGAATGCATAGCTTCACATCTGCCGAAACGGAATTGGTGATATCAAAAAAGAGTTAACGTGGCTGTTTGTTGGTTTAGAATGATGAAATAGCGTTGAGCCCTTCCTACAAATTGCTAACTTTGTGCGCATAATTCCAATCTACGGTTCAATGATACTTTTCTTTAAGGGTACTTCTCCCGTTTTCTACGCAGTAGATGTAAAGCATCCTCTTTCGGATGAGGATATCGCAAAGCTTTGTTGGCTATTTGGTGATGCCACGGCAATAAAAGAAAGCGCGCTGAGCGGTTTCTACGTTGGGCCGCGCCGCGAGATGATTACTCCTTGGAGTACAAATGCCGTCGAAATTACTCAGAACATGGGAATCGACGGCATTTTTCGTATCGAAGAGTTTTTCGAAGCCGCCAGCGCCGATGCGCAGTTTGACCACATGCTGCAGCGCCTTTACACCAACCCCGGACAGGAAATCTTTACCATCAACAAGCAGCCCGAGCCTATTGTGTACATCGAGAACATCGATGAGTTCAACAAGAGCGAAGGCCTTGCGCTTAGCCAGGAGGAGGTGGAATACCTTAACGAGGTAAGCCGCCAAATCGGTCGTAAGCTTACCGACTCGGAGGTGTTCGGCTTCTCGCAGGTGAACTCGGAGCACTGCCGCCACAAAATCTTCAACGGTACCTTTGTTATCGATGGCGAAGAGCAGGAAAAGTCGTTGTTCCAATGGATCAAGCGCACCTCGCAGGAGCATCCCGGCAGGTTGGTTTCGGCCTACAAGGATAATGTAGCCTTTATCGAAGGCCCCAAAGCCGAGCAGTTTGCTCCGGCAACGCACGATAAGCCCGACTACTTTCAGGTAAAAGATATCGATACGGTGATCTCGCTTAAGGCGGAGACCCACAACTTCCCAACAACCGTAGAGCCATTCAACGGAGCTGCTACTGGTACTGGTGGCGAGATTCGCGACCGTCTTGCAGGAGGTAAGGGATCGCTTCCAATTGCCGGAACTGCCGTTTACATGACATCGTACCCCCGTTGCGAGGAAAACCGAGAGTGGGAGCAGGCAACTCAACCCCGCGAGTGGCTTTACCAAACTCCAGAGGAAATACTTGTTAAGGCATCGAACGGTGCCAGCGACTTCGGTAACAAGTTCGGTCAGCCGCTTATCTGCGGTAGCGTTCTTACCTTCGAGCACTTCGAAAACTCCAAAAAGTTTGGCTTCGACAAGGTGATAATGATGGCTGGCGGTGTTGGCTGGGGCAAGAAGGCTGATAGCCTAAAAGGTCACGCCGAGGTTGGCGATAAGGTTGTGGTAATGGGTGGCGATAACTACCGTATCGGTATGGGCGGTGGCGCTGTTTCGTCGGTTGCCACCGGCGAGTACGCCAACAGCATCGAGCTAAATGCCGTTCAACGTTCGAACCCAGAGATGCAGAAGCGTGCTGCCAACGCCATTCGCGCCATTGTTGAAAGAGATGAAAATCCAGTAGTTTCCATCCACGACCACGGTGCTGGTGGTCACCTTAACGCGCTTTCGGAGCTGGTTGAGGAGAAGGGTGGAAAGATAGATATTACGAAGCTGCCTGTTGGCGATCCAACGCTATCGGCAAAAGAGATTGTAGGTAACGAGAGCCAGGAGCGCATGGGACTTCTTATTAAGGAGAAGGATGCCGAGTGGCTTAAGAACGTATCCGATCGCGAGCGTGCACCAATGTACGTTGTAGGTGAGATCACCGGCGATATGCGCTTTTCGTTCGTTAATCCGCAAACCGGCGAAAAGCCAATCGACTTAAAGCTGGAGCATTTCTTCGGAAAGCCACCTCGCACCTTTATGCGCGATAGCGCTAAGGTCGAGAAGTTCGCCGAGATTACTTACGATAAGGCAAAAATCCAGAGCTACATCGAGCAGGTTCTTCAGCTCGAGGCTGTGGCTTGTAAAGATTGGCTCACCAATAAGGTAGACCGTTCGGTTACTGGTCGTATTGCCCATCAGCAGTGCGCAGGTCCGCTTCAATTGCCATTAAACAACCTTGGTGTTGTGGCGATGGATTATCAGGGCGAACGTGGTATTGCAACTTCAATAGGTCATGCGCCCGTAAGTGCCATGGTCGATCCTGAAAATGGTTCTATCCTATCAATTGCCGAAGCGCTTACCAACCTTGTATGGGCTCCCATTGAGCAAAAACTTGATGGCGTATCGCTCAGCGCAAACTGGATGTGGCCATGTAAGAATGAGGGCGAAGATGCACGTCTATACAAGGCAGTAAAGGCAGTTAGCGACTTCTCTGTTGCCCTTGGGGTAAACATTCCAACGGGTAAGGACTCGCTTTCGATGACCCAAAAGTATAAGGATGGCGATGTGGTTTACTCGCCTGGAACCGTTATCATCTCTACTGTTGGCGAGGTAACCAACATCCGCAAGGTGGTAAGCCCAGCACTCGAAAACGACACAAAGACTTCGTTGATATACGTTGATTTCTCGAAGAGCGCATTTAGCCTTGGAGGAAGCTCTTTTGCGCAGGTGGTAAATCGCCTTGGCGAGGATACGCCAACCGTTGCCGATGCTGCTTACTTCAAGATCGCGTTCAACACATTGCAGAACTTGGTTGAAGAGGGTAAGATTCTCGCAGGACATGATATATCTGCTGGTGGTCTTCTAACCGCTCTTCTCGAAATGACCTTCTCGCATAACGGACTAGGATTGAAGGTTGATCTTTCATCTTTAGGCGAGGCTGATGCCGTTAAGGTTCTCTTCAGCGAAAAGCCATCGGTGCTTATTCAGGTTGCCGATGTTGATGGTGTTGCTGCAGCTCTTAAGGCTGCTGGCTTGAGTTTCTCTGTAGTTGGCTCGCCTGTTGTCGGAAATGCTGTTGAGGTTAGCGTTAATGGTGCTAGCTACTCGTTCGATATTCCATCGCTACGCGATAAGTGGTTTAAGACCTCCTACCTGCTCGATCGTAAGCAAAGCGGCGAGCAAAAGGCAAAGGAGCGCTTCGAGAACTACAAGAAGCAGGAGCGTCAGTTCAAATTTAATCCCAATTTCACGGGTAAGTTTGCTCAGTTTGGTATCGATCCTAAGCGTAGAACTCAAAGTGGCGTAAAGGCTGCCATTATTCGCGAAAAAGGCTCGAACGGCGATCGTGAAATGGCCTACTCGCTCTACCTTGCAGGTTTCGATGTTAAGGACGTTCACATGACCGACCTTATCACCGGACGTGAGACACTCGAAGATGTAAACTTCATCGTGTTCGTAGGTGGATTCTCTAACTCCGACGTACTTGGTTCTGCAAAGGGCTGGGCTGGTGCCTTCCTTTACAACCCTAAGGCAAAAGAAGCGTTAGATAAGTTCTACGCTCGTAAGGATACGCTTAGCTTGGGCGTTTGCAACGGCTGTCAGCTAATGGCTGAGTTAGGTTTGGTTTATCCTGAGCACGAACAGAAGCATAAGATGCTCCATAACGATACCCATAAGTACGAATCGTCCTTCTTAACCATAGATGTGCCAAAGAACAACTCAGTTCTGTTTGGCTCGATGGAAGGGCAGACCTTAGGTATTTGGGTTGCGCATGGCGAGGGTAAGTTCAACTTCCCATACGAAGAAGGTCGTTACAACATTGTTGCCAAGTATAGCTACGAGCAGTTCCCTGGCAATCCCAATGGCTCGATGTACAATGCCGCTGGTGTTGCTTCTGCAGATGGACGCCATCTAGCAATAATGCCACACTTCGAGCGTGCAATCTTCCCTTGGCAGTGGGCGCACTACCCATCGGCTCGCAAAAACGAAGAGGTATCACCTTGGATAGAGCCTTTTGTTAATGCACTTAATTGGATTAAGAAGCACTAGTAGATTTAGATTTTACCATTATAAAAGCCCCAGCAAGTTGTTGGGGCTTTTTTGTTGCATGCAAATGCGCCTGTTTAGCTTTTTTGAGGCTCTTGTTTTCAACATTATTAGGTTAATAAAGGTTGTGCATTTAAAATAAGTTGAAACGATGAAGTTTTTGAATTTGCTTATAGGAGTCGTTCTTGTAGGAACCATCTCCTGTCAACAACAAAGAAGCACGAAAGACGCTGTTAAGGAAGTTACAACTTCTGATATTTTTTCTGATTCTACACGGATCATAGGTAAGCGCTTGCGTTTAACATACCCAGAATATACCGTTTTCGAGTCATTTAAATCCGATTCGACAATCGCTTGGACAAGCGTGAATATTGATGGAGAGCGGGACGAAGGATTCGAAGATATGAGTTACTTCCTAGTTGAGGATAACATCCATTTTGTAGAATGGGTTACCAAGGAAGGTGAGGTAATAAGCCAGGTGTTGGATACAAAAGGAATGAAAGTTTATACAATAGTTAACCATCTTGATAGAGGCAAGAAGCCTGTGAAGCAGAAAAAAGAAGCATTAAGCGGTACAATCAAATATTTGAAATAAATTTCCCCGATGTTTGTGCTAGGCCAAGATTTAGTCTTGGCCTTTTTGTTGGACAGTTGAGGTGTGATGTTTTTCTGTAAGTGATTTCTTTCAACGAGATTACAGTATTTACTCGATATAGGCCGTGAGGGTATAGAAATTATAACATTCCAAGTCTTAAAAACTATTGATGTGGTTTGTTAATGTGGCTCGATTTGTAGATATTTGTCCGCTATGAAAAACATGTTACAACAGGCATAGAGCATGGGGGTGATGCTACTCTTAAAAGGGATAATTGTTGGGTTGTTGGCGTCCGTTCCGCTTGGTCCTATTGGCGTGTTGTGTGTTCAACGAACTATAAATAAAGGGCGGCTCTCCGGCTTTTTTTCGGGTATGGGGGCTGCTTGTGCTGATACTTTTTTTGCTACTGTAGCAGGGTTTAGCCTTAGTTTTATAGTGGATTTTGTTGAGGAGTGGAAAACTGAATTTCAAATTGGGGGAGGAATTTTAATATTCTTACTTGGTTTGAAGATTTTCATGACCAATCCGATATCGCAAATGCGCAAGACCCGAAGGCAAAAGAATCGTCTCTTTGAAGATTTCGTTTCAGTATTTTTGCTTACTGTTTCAAATCCAATGGCGATTTTCCTTTTTGTTGCACTTTTTGCTTATGTAAATGTTGTCGCCGATGGTGGAAACTTTATGAGTGCAGGTGCCGTTTTAGGAGGGGTTTTTTTTGGTGCCTCGGTGTGGTGGTTTACGCTTACCTCATTTGTAAATATGTACAGGAAGCGTTTTCGTATACGACAGCTTTGGTGGATTAATAAGATTGCTGGAGGTGTTGTAATGCTAATTGGAATAGCAACAGTTGTGGAACTCCTTTTTAAATAGCTTTTTCTTTTTTTTTATTATTAATATTTTTTCTTTCATTCAAACAAAAAACGCCTCGCAAGAGGCGTTTTTTGTTATAGGTTATTCTTCATCCGGTTTTTGCAGTTCAATTATACCTTCCTGGGTAATTTGATCGCCATATCTATCGTATAGCTTAAACTCCATATACGAGAACGATTGCGATTCCGCAATCTTAATGAAGCATTTGTACTTCCACATCCATTCCATTCGTTTGGAATAGAATCCTCGCTTTAGGTATGCTGCAATGTATGGATGAACGATTAGTTTTATCCATCGAAGCTTGCGCTCCTCTAAAAAGTAGGCCATTTGATTCTCGATTTGCGTGTCGAAAATGATGGCTGGGCTAATTTGACCGGTTCCTTGGCAACTGGGACACTGTTCCGTTGTAGTGATGTGCATTTCAGGGCGAACCCTTTGTCGGGTTATCTGCATAAGCCCGAACTTGGTTAACGGAAGGATGTTGTGCTTCGCTCTATCGGTGGCCATTGCCTCACGCATCTTATCGAAAATCTTTTGCTTGTTTTCGTTGCCATGCATGTCGATAAAGTCAATAACGATAATTCCTCCCATGTCGCGCAGCCTTAACTGGCGAGCTATTTCTTGCACTGCGGTAGAGTTCACCTCAAGGGCATTAGACTCCTGGTTGTCGAGCACTTTGCTGCGGTTGCCGCTATTGACGTCGATAACGTGAAGTGCTTCGGTATGCTCGATGATGAGATATGCACCGCTCTTAAACGAAACAGTTTTGCCAAAGGATGCCTTTATCTGTTTGGAAACCCCATATTGGTCGAAAATAGGAACGTTTCCCTTGTACAGCTTTACAATTTTTTCTTTATCAGGTGCAATGCCGCTGATATATTCTTTGACATCTTCGTAAACGATATCGTCGCTAACGTAGATGTTGGTGAATGAACCGTTGAGCTCGTCGCGGAGGATAGCTGTGGTGCGGTTCATCTCGCTGAGAACTAAGCCTGGTACCGGGGATGTACGTAGTTTTTCGTAAACCAATTCCCATCTGTGGATTAACTCCTTAAGTTCTGCGTCAAGAACAGCTACCTTTTTACCCTCGGCAGCGGTGCGGACAATTACTCCGTAGTGCTGAGGCTTGATGCTTTCGAGAAGCTTTTTAAGGCGTTTCTTTTCCTCGTTCGAACCTATTTTCTGTGATACGGATATCTTTTCGGAAAATGGCATCAGCACCATATTGCGTCCAGCAATTGATATTTCTGATGTTAAACGAGGCCCTTTGGTGGAGATGGGCTCTTTTGCAATCTGTACTAAAATATTCTGTCCAGGAGTAAGCTGCGCTGATATCTTTCCATTTTTGTCGATGTCGTGCTCCATTTTCATGGAGTAGAAAGGGTTGGATTTGGGCTTACGCGCTGTTGCCTGGAGCAAAAATTTAGACAGAGAGCTGAATTGGGGGCCAAGGTCAAGATAGTGGAGGAAGGCATCCTTGTCGTAACCAACATCAACAAAAGCCGCATTTAGACCTGGCATTAGCTTGCGAACTCTCCCGATGTAAATATCACCAACCGAAAACCCTTCTTCGCGGCGTTCGGTGTGAAGTTCGACGAGTCTTTTGTCTTCGAGTTGCGCTATGCTGATCTCTGTCTTGCTAACGTCAATAATAAGTTCGTTACTCACTGTTCTCCTTTTCTTACCTGTTTAATGAAACAAACCTAAAGAATCAAAAAGACTCTTTAGGTTTGATGTTCTTTTTTAGGTTAATGGCAGTCACCTATTTTTTCTTTTTGTGCCTGTTTTTTCTTAAGCGTTTTTTGCGCTTGTGAGTAGCCATTTTATGTCTCTTCCTTTTTTTACCGCTTGGCATGATTGTGATTATTTAAAAGGTTAACTATTTGCTCGATTTTACTGTTGTCTTTACTTTCCCAGTAAAACTTTTAGCAGGCTTAAACGAAGGGATGTTGTGTTCAGGAATAATGATGGTTGTGTTCTTCGAAATGTTGCGAGCAGTCTTTTGAGCTCTCTTCTTAACGATGAACGAACCAAAACCTCTTAAGTAAACGTTTTTGTCTTTCACTAAAGAGTCCTTAATCGCATCCATAAATGCTTCAACTGTCTTCTGTACAGTTACTTTCTCAATTCCGGTATTTTTCGAAATCTCGTTTACGATATCTGCCTTTGTCATGGTTAAAAGCTTTAATTATCAATCGTTTGAATTGTTATGCTTTATTCAGATTGCAAATATATATGATTTATATCTATAAATGAAACACATTTGGATTATTTTTGGTTGCTTTTTTTGCTTTTTCTAGTTGATACTTATGGTATTCTCACAAGTTTTGGTTGAATGGTACGCTGCCAATAAGCGAATATTGCCGTGGAGGGAGACTGTCAACCCCTATTATATATGGGTGTCGGAGGTGATTTTGCAGCAAACCCGCGTTGCTCAAGGAATTGACTACTATCTTTGCTTTATAAGGGCTTTCCCTACTGTGTTCGACTTGGCAGCAGCAGATATTGATAGGGTTCTGAAGGTTTGGCAAGGTTTAGGCTACTATACGCGCGCTCGGAATATGCATGTAACTGCAAAAGAAATTGTGGAAAGGCATAACGGATCATTTCCTAGAACATACAAGGAGTTGATAAAGCTAAAAGGCGTTGGGGACTACACTGCATCTGCGGTTGCTGCCTTTGCATTTGGCGAAGCTGTGGCGGCTGTTGATGGAAATGTGTACCGCATATTTGCCCGTATATTTGGCGTCGACACTCCAATTGACACACAAAAAGGAAAGCAAGAGCTAAAAGCGATAGCGGATAACATGCTTGACAAGGAGCATCCAGGTGTGTACAACCAAGCGATAATGGATTTCGGGGGGACGGTGTGTATGCCTAGGAAGCCCAATTGTCTTTCTTGTCCGGTGATGGAGATTTGCAGTGCGTTTCGTAATCGAAAGGTGGAGCAGTATCCGGTTAAATCGAAAAAGATAAAGCAGACGGAGCGATTCTTTACCTATATAATACCTCAGAAAGGAGGGCAAACCTACATCACAAAGCGGGTAAAGAATGATATATGGAAGTCGCTTTACGAATTTCCGCTTATTGAAACGGATCGGCAGATGGAGGTGGACGAGATCGTAGAAACCGAAGAATGGCAGACGCTGTTTGAAGGGAAACGGGTGGATGTGTTGTACTACTCGGTTCCAAAGAAGTACATGCTGAGCCATCAGCGCATTTTTGTCCGCTTTGTTGTTGCCCGAATTAGCGAAGAATCGCAGCTGTTGAAAGAGAATTTTTCGGCAATAGAATTGTCTAAAGTTCACGATTACTCTACATCTCGGCTTATTGAAAACTTCTTAGCAGCAGAGCCTGTCGAAAAATATTTTAAAAAAGACGATTAATGTTAAATGTTTTATTTGTAATTTGAGCCAGTAATCAATATTTCTCTATGATAAATAAAGTAATTCTTGTAGGAAATGTCGGCGCCGACCCAGAGGTGAGGCGTTTTGACTCGAACACTCCAGTGGCCAATTTCCGTATGGCAACTAGTGAAAACTATACCGATAAGCAAGGTGTACGTCAAACTATTACTGAATGGCATAATATTGTAGCCTGGAGAGGATTGGCCGAAATAGTGGAAAAATACGTGAAGAAGGGATCTCAAATTTACGTTGAGGGCCGTTTGCGTACTCGCAGTTACGATGATGCTAATGGCGTGAAGAAGTATGTTACGGAAATTGTAGCGGATACCATGAAGCTTCTTGGTAGGCGCGAAGGCGAAGGCCATGGCGAAAACAACTCGTATGGTCAGTCAAACTCGGCGGCTATTGCCAGTCAGGTTGAAGAAATTGAGGCAGAAGGCAGCGACGATCTTCCTTTTTAGGTCTGAGCTAATGTTGAAGAGTAGAGGGTGTCTGGTGATGGTGATGCCCTCTTTCTGTTTTTAGGCAGTAGGTGCTGTTTGTCGATTATTCTCTGGAGCCTGTTACCAACTTCCTCTATTTTGCATTGGATGCATTTTGCACTATATTTGCTATGTGCGACTGTCGCGGCTAGTTTAACCTAAAATGAGCGTTTTGGCTGATAGTTTCCCGGATAATATGTTTTTGGGGTTAGATGTAACCTTTCATTCTTTCTCAATTGAATTAGCCTTTCTGCTTCTTACTATTATAGTACTGATCGTTGTTTCCGGGTTGATTGCCGGATCGGAAGTTGCATACTTCTCCCTATCGCTTTCCGATAAAAATAAGCTCAGCAAGAAGAACTCAAAGTCGGCAGGGGTGGCTGTAAGGCTGCTCTCTAAGTCTGACTACCTGTTGAGCGCTATTCTATTTGCCAGTGGTATCGTAAATGTTGCCATTGTTATTCTATCCGGTTATCTGATAAATTCTACCGTAGATTTTAGGAGCGAGCCAACCGCAGGGCTTGTATTCCAGATTGTAGCAATAACCTTAGTCCTTTTGCTATTCGGGCAGATGATGCCTAGGATATTGGCTGCGCATCGTCCCCTTCGGTTTGTGCTTTTTATGGCTCGGCCGCTCGTTGTGATTGTGAGGTTGTTTAAGCCGCTATCGTATCTGCTCATAAGCTCGTCTTCGTTGATTAGCAAGCGTCTTTTTAGAAGGTCGATGCGGAATATATCGATGGACGACCTTTCTGAAGCAATCGATATCGCCGAGCCGAAGTCGCAGGAGAGCCGAAATATTCTAAAAGGTATCGTTGAGTTTGTAAATACGGAGGCTAGCGAGATTATGACTCCAAGGTTGGATGTGGTGGGTGTTGATGTCTCGGATAGCTACGATACGCTTCGAAAGACCGTTTTTGAAACTGGCTACTCCAGAATACTGGCCTACGAGGATTCGCTCGATAACGTAAAGGGGATTTTGTACATCAAGGATTTGCTGCCGTACCTCGACGAAAAATCGACCTTTGGGTGGGCTTCCTTAATCCGTAATCCGTACTTTGTGCCCGAGAATAAGAAGATCAACGACCTGCTGGAAGAGTTTCAGGCAAAGAAGATACACCTCGCGGTGGTGGTTGATGAGTATGGCGGAACGTGCGGGATTGTGTCGCTGGAGGATATCCTCGAGGAAATTGTTGGTGAGATATCGGACGAGTCGGACTTCGACGAGGAGAAGGACTACGTGATGCTGGATGGCAACACCTACCTCTTTGAGGGGAAAACCCTGCTCAACGACTTTGTCAAGGTGTTTGAGGAGGCCGAGGATGTCTTCGATGAGGTAAGGGGCGAGGCGGAAACGCTGGCCGGATTGCTGCTGGAGATCAAGGGCGACTTCCTGCAAAAAGGGGAGGAACTTGCTTTCGGAGATTTCACCTTTAGGGTGGATTCGATTGAAAGGAGAAGAATTAAAAAGGTAAAAGTTACAATACAGCATAAGGATGATGAAGAGTAGACGCTCGTTTTTATACCTGGTCCTATCGGTAGGGTTGGTTTCGCTAATTATGGCATCGTGTGGTGGCAACTACACGCCAAAGCCTAGGGGGTATTTCAGAATTGCCCTACCCAAGAAGTCGTACACGCTCTTCGATTCGGCGGGGTTTCCCTACAGCTTTGATTATCCGAAGTACGCCAAGGTTGCTCCCGATAGGGAGGCTGGTGCTGAACCCTACTGGGTGAACGTTAGCTTCAGGGGGTACAAGGCGGTGCTTCATCTTAGCTACAAGAAAATCAACAACGACCTGCCAACCCTGCTGGAGGATGTGCACGCCTTTGTGTACAAGCACACGATTAAGGCTGATGCCATCCTCGAAACCGGCTACAGCGCTCCCGAGCGCAAGGTGTACGGGACGCTCTACGACATTGAGGGCAATGCCGCTAGCGCCCTGCAGTTCTACCTAACCGACAGCACCAAGAATTTTGTGCGCGGAGCCCTCTACTTCTACACTCGTCCGAATAAGGACTCGCTCGCTCCCGTTGTTGCCTACTTTAGGAAGGACATCGTTCGGTTGGTGGACACCTTTAGATGGAGAAGGTAGCATGGCGGTAACCTTTATCAGCAGGGATGAGCGGCTGTCGGTTTTCCTTTGGAAGATCGAGGAGGAGCTGCCTATTCTGCTGAAAAGCGCAGCGCTTACCCCGGATGAGCAGGTGCAGTACGAAGCGTTTAGGGCTGAGTCGCGCAAGCGGCAGTGGCTGACGGTTCGGGCGCTTGCCAACAAGGTCTTCGGGCATAAGGCAACGATTACGTATAGCGCCGCTGGTCGCCCATCTTTAGGAGGCGATGGCGCGTATATTTCCATATCGCACGCCGATGCCTATGCGGCCATAACTATTGGTGGGGCCAACCATATTGGGGTAGATGTGGAGAGCATCAACCGGAAGTACACCACCATTCGGCACAAGTTTGCATCCGACGACGAGGCTGCCATCTTCACCGCTAGCGGGTTCGAGGAGAGCCTTTATCTACCTATTATATGGTGCGCCAAGGAGGCTGCCTTTAAGGCGGCTGACTGTACCGATGTCGACTTTATCCGCGATGTGGTGATCACCAGGGTGGAGGCCAACGAGACCTTTACGGCTGGCGAGGTGGAGGTGAGGTTCAATCCGCTAAGGGCCGCTGGAATGTTTAAGTTTACGGTTATAGATAATCACGTTATAGCTTGGGGGAAGTATGAAGGTGTTTAGCGATATGCAGCGCACGATAAGGCGGCGCCCGATGCTGGCGCTGCTGGTTGACCCCGACAAGGTGGGCGATGCCAATAGGAGGGAGGCCCTCATCAGTAAGATTGCCCGCTCGAAGGTGGACCTGGTGCTGGTGGGCGGAAGCCTCATCTTTTCGAGCGTCGAGGAGATTGTTGAGGCGCTAAAGAGGGGGTGCGGTAAGCCGGTGGTGCTGTTCCCCGGGCTATCGTCGCACTTTACGCCCTCGGCCGATGCCATCCTGTTTCTGTCGCTCCTCTCGGGGCGCAACCCCGAATTTCTGATCGGTAACCAGGTGCATGCTGCCATCCCCATCATGAAAAGCGGCATAGAGGTTATCCCCACCGCCTACATTCTTATTGATGGTGGACGAGCCACCTCGGTGGAGTACATGAGCAACACCATGCCCATCCCGGCCAGCAAGTCCGACATTGCGCTTGCCACTGCGGCAGCGGCCCAGCTGCTGGGCTTTCGGATGATCTACCTCGAGGCTGGTAGCGGTGCGCTAAACCACGTTCCGAAGGAGACCATCGCGATGGTGAAGCAGCACGTGAGCCTTCCGGTGATTGTGGGGGGTGGCATCCGAACAGAGGAGAGCCTCCGCGAGGTGCTCGATGGTGGCGCCGACGTGGTGGTGGTGGGCACCGCCTTCGAGGAGGATGCGGGGCTGATCGATCGCTTTGCCGATATCGTAAGCAAAAGAATTAGAGAGGAGGAGCGCTAGGGCTCCTTTTTTTATGGGCATCAATAAGCTGATGTCCACTTTCGGTTATCTGGAAATCGACATCAATAGGTTGATGTGCACTTCCGGGCATCTGGTAAGTGGGCATCAATAAGCTGATGCCTACTTTCGGTTATTTGGAAATCGATATCAATAGGTTGATGTGCACTCTCGGGCATCTGGTAAGAGGGCATCAATAAACTGATGCCCATTTTCGGGTATCTGGAAATCGGCATCAATAGGTTGATGTACGCTTTCGGACATCTGGAAATCGACATCAATAGGTTGATGTGCACTCTCGGGCATCTGGTAAGTGGGCATCAATAAGCTGATGCCCACTTTCGGGTATCTGGAAATGGGCATCAATAAGCTGATGTGTACTTCCGAACAACTGGTAAATGGTCGACCGCCGATGGATGAGCACTGCATACGGTTGGAGGCCGTGCTGAACCAAGCGTAGGGAGGACGCATTAGCCGTAAGGCTAAGGGGAAGTTCAAAATATTCGACTCCTACGGAGTCGTGGTGCTGGGAGGATGATCTATCTACAAACCTTTAATGCCTCTGGCATTATGCTTTTTTCTGAAAAATCCCAGCGGGATTTAAGGTTTGTAGAAAAGGCTTGGCCGCCATACCGACCCGGTACGGGTCGTACTAGAGCATTCAATTTACAGAATTGCTTTTTTCTTAGCCTGACGGCTATGAGCGAAGGGCCGCAACGCCTAGCGGAGCTAAACGAAAATCCCCCAGTAGAAACATCTGCTGGGGGACTCCTATAGTATGGTAGCGGTATGCTATTGAGCTAGCTCGTTGATGGGCTCGCCCGAGGCGGCATTCGACCACGAGATGTCGAGCAGGTTGGCAATCGTAGGGGCGATGTCCGTAGGGTCGACCTTGCTCGAGATGCTCTCGCGCTTGATCTTCCATCCGTACCAGATCAGCGGCACGTGGGTGTCGTAGCTGTAGGGCGAGTTGGACGAGGTGGCCACCTCGTCGGTGTCGATCCAGCCGGGCTGCAGGTTGATCACCACGTCGCCCGAGCGCTGCGCGTAGAAGGAGTTCTGCATCTTCTGCATGATGCCGTCGGTGAAGCTGGTGTACTCCAGCACCGATGCCGGGATGGCCTGCGCCACGCCCGTAAACTGCTTCAGGAAGTTGGCCACCTTGGCCTGCATCTCGCCCAGGTTGATCTTGGAGTCCTCAATCAGCGTATGGTTGAGGTAGATTTGCTTCTGGTGGTAGGCCTTCACCCAATCGCCGCGGCCGTAGGTGGCGTTCAGGAAGATCTTCAGCAGCATCAGGCTGCGGTTGAGCTCGAAGTAGCCTGCAGGAATCTTCTCCTTTTGGATGAACTTGGGCGCGTTGGCCACGCCGTTGTCGGAGGTGAGCACCACGAGCACGTTCTGCTTGCCGATGTTGTCGGCGAGGAACTTGATCAGGTGCGCGATATCCTCGTCGAGGCGGTAGTAGGTATCCTCCATCTCCATGGAGGTGGGCCCGTACTTCTGGCCGATGTGCTTGTTGGCATCGAGGGTGATGGTGAGCAGGTCGGTGGCCTCATCCTTGCCTAGCCCCTCGTTGACGATGGCCGCAATGGCAAAATCCTTGGTGAGGTTGTTGCCGTAGGGCGTGTCCATCAGCTTCTCGTAGGTAGGGCGCGATTTGGACTTCAGCATGCCGCCCAGACCGTTGTCCGGATTGGTGAGCAGCGGCTTGGCGGTGGTGTCGAAGTTATCCTTCGAGCTTATATACTTGCTCAGCGGCTTGGTGAGTCCCCACTTGTTGTAGATGTAGATATCGGGGAACTTCTTTTGGTTGAACTCGTCGACCCACTTGGGCAGCGATGGCATGTAGTAGCTGCTGGTCATGAACTTCCCCATCGAAGGGTCGAACCAGTAGGCCGCATCGGCGCTATGGCCTGCCAGGAACACCGCCGAGGTGGGCTCTAGGGCAACGCCAATCACCTTCGAATTCTTGTTGGCCATCTTGATCTCGTCGGCCAGCGTGCCGGCCAGCAGGTTGCGCGGCGACACCTTGCCCAGCTCGCCAAATCCGCCCACGCCTTCGGCCTTCGAATCCTGAACGGCCTTCACGTTCTGGTCGGTAAGCGGGATGTACCACATATCGCCCACAACGCCGTGCGTAGAGGGGTTGGTGCCGGTAGCAATGGTTGCCAGCCCTGGGGCCGACTGCGTGAAGCTGTAGCTGTACTTGGCGTTCTTGCAAACAGCCCCCTCTTCGAGAAGTACCCTAAACCCGTTATCCGAGAAGTTGTCGTGGTACCGCTGAAGATAGTCGTAGCGCATTTGGGTAACCACTATCTCAACGATCAGTTTGGGCTTCTCGGAGGGAATGGCTCGTCCTTGTCCAAAGGCGCACGATGCGATAAGCATCGATGCCGCTGCTACTGAAATCTTATACATTTTGATTGTCATTAAAGACGGTAAAATATCTCCTTAAGCCTACACGTTGAAGCGGAAGTGCATGATGTCGCCGTCTTGAACAACGTACTCTTTCCCCTCAACCGCCAGCTTGCCGGCTTCCTTAACGGCGGCCTCCGAGCCCATCGCAATGTAGTCGGCATACTTAATAACTTCTGCACGGATGAACCCCTTTTCGAAGTCGGTGTGGATTACGCCTGCGGCTTGTGGAGCCTTGGAGCCCTTGTGGTAGGTCCATGCGCGGCATTCGGTTTTGCCAGTGGTGAAGTAGGTCTCCAGGTTAAGCAGCGCGTAGGCCGACTTGATGAGGCGCGATACGCCCGATTCGTGCAGGCCAACCTCCTCAAGGAACATCTGGCGCTCCTCGTAGGTGTCCAACTCGGCGATGTCGGCCTCGGTCTTTGCAGCAACAACTAGGATTTGGGCACCCTCGTTCTTAACCGCCTCGCGAACCATCTCCACGTATTGGTTTCCGTTAACCGCGCTAGCCTCATCGACGTTGCATACGTACAGAACAGGCTTTACGGTAAGCAGGTGAAGGTCGTAGCAAAGAGCGTTGCCCACTTCGTCGAGCTCTAGCTCGCGGGCCGAGCGGCCGCTTTGCAGCAGCGCCTTGTACTCAAGTAGAATTTCGTAAAGCTTCTTAGCGCTTTTGTCGTTGCCGGTCTTGGCCATCTTCTCAACGCGGCTGATGCGGCCCTCAACGGTTTCGAGGTCCTTCAGCTGCAGCTCCGCATCGATAATCTCCTTATCCCTAACCGGGTTTACGGAGCCATCCACGTGGGTTACGTTCTCGTCGTCGAAGCAGCGAAGCACATGGATGATGGCATCGGTGTCGCGGATGTTGGCCAAGAACTTGTTGCCAAGGCCTTCGCCCTTGCTGGCGCCTTTTACTAAGCCTGCAATGTCAACGATTTCAACGGTTGCAGGAACTATTTTTAGGGGCTTGTCGATGTCGGCAAGCTTTATGAGTCGCTCATCAGGTACTGTAATAACGCCCACGTTGGGTTCGATAGTACAGAATGGGAAGTTAGCTGCCTGTGCTTTTGCGTTCGAAAGGCAGTTGAAGAGGGTCGATTTCCCAACATTAGGAAGCCCTACAATACCACATTGTAATGCCATTGGATATTAACGTAATAGTTTAGATTAACGAGGCGCAAATTTAGCGGAAAAAATATAGTACCCTCTTTCCCTATAGTTTAAAACACCTTATTAAGGGGAAAATTACAAAACATTAGCTGGTACTTATACCGTATTCGGTTAACTTTGCCGCCGATAAATTAACATTATCAAATTTTTATCTCACTCTAATTTAGGTCTTCATGGCAGAAATAGCAGAGCTAAAGCAGATGGCTTCTCAGGTTCGAAGGGACCTTATCCGAATGATTTCTGGAGCAAATTCTGGGCACCCCGGCGGTTCTTTAGGATGTGCTGATTTTATGACGGCACTTTACAAGAATGTTCTTAAGAATAACCCCGAAAAATTCAGCTACAACGGCGATGGGCAAGATATGTTCTACTTGTCGAATGGGCACTTGTCTGCACTTTGGTACAGCGTGCTTGCCCGTAGTGGATATTTTGGAATCGAGGAGTTGGGCACCTTCCGTATGCTCGGTTCTCGCCTTCAAGGGCATCCAACGCCCGATAAAGGTATTCCAGGAGTTCGTGTTGCATCAGGTTCTCTAGGACAGGGGCTCTCTATTGCCATAGGCTCCGCGCTTGCCAAAAAGATGAATGGGGATAAGTCGATCGTATTTACCCTTCATGGCGATGGCGAACTTCAGGAAGGTCAGATTTGGGAAGCTGCCATGTTTGCAGGGGCAAAGAAGGTTGATAACATCATTGCAACGGTAGACTACAACGGCAAGCAGATTGATGGACCAGTTGATCAGGTGCTCTCGCTTGGCGACCTAGCCGCTAAGTGGCGCGCATTTGGTTGGGAGGTACTAACCATGAACGGAAACGTTATGGAAGAGGTTGCTGAAACGCTTGAAAAGGCAAAGGCAATGACCGGGAATGGTAAGCCAATTGTTATCCTCATGAAGACAGAGATGGGCTTTGGTGTCGACTTTATGATGGGAACCCATGCATGGCACGGGAAGGCTCCTAATGCCGAGCAAACCCAAAAGGCGCTTGCTCAACTCGAGGAAACTTTAGGAGACTACTAATCGATCAACTTACCTTAAGATTATTTAGAGATGAATAAATTCGAAAATACAGGCAGCAAGGATACCCGTTCGGGGTTTGGTGCTGCTCTAGATATACTAGGCGATGAAAATCCTAATGTTGTTGCCCTTTGTGCCGACCTTATCGGATCGCTTAAAATGGACAACTTTGTAGCAAAGCATCCCGATCGCTTTATTCAAACCGGTATTGCCGAAACCAACATGATTGGTATGGCCGCAGGTTTGGCCGTTGCTGGTAAGATTCCTTTTGCCGGAACCTTTGCCGCATTTGCCTCGGGGCATGTGTACAACCAACTTCGTCAGTCGGTTTGTTATTCGAAGACCAACGTTAAGATTGCCGCATCGCATGCTGGCATTACCCTTGGCGAGGATGGCGCAACCCACCAAATTATGGAGGATATAGGGTTGATGAAGATGCTGCCCAATATGGTAGTTATCAATCCCTGCGACTATAACCAAACAAAGGCGGCAACCCTTGCTGCTGCAAAGCACGTAGGTCCTGTTTACCTTCGTTTTGGTCGCCCTGTTGTTCCAAACTTTACTCCTGCCGATCAAAAGTTTGAAATCGGTAAGGCCGTAACGTTGAATCCGGGCAAGGATGTAACCCTTATTGCAACAGGTCACCTTGTGTGGACTGCAATTCAAGCCGCCGAAGTTCTAGAGAACGAAGGCATCAGCGTAGAGCTAATCAACATCCATACGATAAAACCTTTGGATGCCAATGCTATTATTGAGTCTGCTAAGAAAACTGGTGCTGTAGTTGTTGCCGAGGAGCACGTGATTAGCGGCGGCCTAGGCGAGAGCGTTGCACAGGTTCTATCGCAGAATTTACCTACCCCAATGGAGTTTGTTGCGGTAAACGATAAGTTTGGTGAGAGCGGAACTGCCGATCAGCTGATGAAGAAATTCCACTTGGATACTCCTGATGTGGTTGAGGCTGTGAAGCGAGTATTGGGCCGTAAGTAATACGCCTATAAGTTTAATGGTAGCATACACGGATAGCGAGCTTTTATCTCAATTCCAAAAAGAAGAGACAAAGAATTTTGCGTTTCGCCTGATAGTGCAAAAGTATCAGGAGAAGGTTTATTTGCATGTTCGGAAGCTTGTTATCGACCACGATGATGCCAATGATATAGTTCAGAACACCTTTGTAAAGGCATGGAGTGGCCTTGAAAATTTCAGGGAGGACTCGCAGCTGTTTACCTGGTTATACCGCATTGCGACAAACGAGGCGCTTACCTTTTTAAAGAGGAAGCGCACTCGTTTTTTTTTACCCCTAGTTGACGTAGAGGCCCAGCTGGCCAACACGCTCGAAACCGACCCTTACTTCAATGGCGACGAGGCGGAGCTTAAGCTCCAAAAGGCGCTGCTAACCCTTCCCGAAAAGCAGCGAGTCGTCTTCAACCTCCGGTATTTCGATGAGCTCTCCTACGAGGAGATGTCTAAAATTCTAGGAACATCAGTGGGGGCTCTAAAGGCATCCTACCACCTTGCCGCAAAAAAAATCGAAAATTTCTTAGAGTCCGATTAAACCTTTGGCTATTTCTGTAGTCAAAGAAAAGTGAAACGAATCAATTGCTATGGAATTTAAAGGAAACAGGGTAACGGAAAAAATGAAGGCGCAAAGCCCATTTGCCGTTCCTGATGGCTATTTTGAAGGCCTTCCTTCAGAAATTCAAAATAGAATTGCTGAAGGAAAGGCCTCAAAGCCATCAATCGACTACTTCCACTTATTTAAGCATCAAATGGGAATAACAATAGGGGTGCTGTTTTTTGGCGCTGTTGCTTATACCGGCTATCGCTATAACAAGTATGCGGATGAGGCTGTTGTTCAGCCTAACGACTACTACGAGTATGTTTCGTACAATTCGGGAGAGTTTAACGAGCAGGATCTGCTAAGCGAGCTTAACAGCGAGAAGAAGGTGGTTTCGAAGAAGGCCTTAAAGAGGGAATCCAACAAGATAATAGACTATCTAGTCGATCAGCAGATTGAAACTGCTGCTGTTGAAGAAGAGTTGTATAATAATTAAAGGATGAATTTACTTAAAGCAATAAGCATAGGTACGCTTTCTGTATTGATGGTGTTTAGCGCGACTTCGACAAGCGCAAGATCTGGTGTAAAGGAAGATAAGATTAAGGCAAAGAAGGTTGCTTTTTTCACTCAAAAGCTTAACCTGAACTCCGACGAGGCAGAAGTTTTCTGGCCCGTGTATAACGAGTACCAAGAGCAAAAGGATGACCTGTTTGAGCAGCGGAAGGCAATCCATAACCAATTTGCACGGAACTTACATAAGATGTCAACGAAGGAGGTTGATGAGTCTTTAGACAGGTTGATGGAGATATCCAAGAGTGAGGCAGCATTGCTTGAGACCTATGTTGCTAAGTTTAAGAACATCCTTCCGGATAAAAAGGTGGCTCAGCTTTTTGTGGTAGAGGAGGATTACAAGCGGTTTTTGCTGCAACAAATTAGAATTAACGCGAATCGTAGATAATTGTACAGTAGTTTTTGTGAATACGAAAACGGGAAGCGCTTCGCTTCCCGTTTTCTTTTTTGTATGGTGCAGTTGCCTAGTGCAGCTTTAGACCAATGAGGTGGATAAACTCCTCGCGCGTCTTGCTGTTGGAGAGGAAGGCGCCGGTAAACGCCGAGGTGGTGGTTACCGAGTTCTGCTTCTGAACGCCGCGCATCTGCATGCACATGTGCGAAGCCTCGATGACAACCGCCACGCCTAGCGGCTTGAGCGTTTCCTGGATGCAGTCGCGGATTTGAACGGTAAGGCGCTCCTGCACCTGCAGCCTGCGCGCGTAGGCCTCCACCACTCGGGCAACCTTGCTGAGCCCGGTGATGTAGCCGTTGGGGATGTAGGCTACGTGAGCCTTCCCGTAAAAGGGGATCATGTGGTGCTCGCACATCGAGTAGAGCTCGATGTCCTTTACCAGTACCATCTGCTGGTAGTCCTCCTTGAACTTGGCGGAGTTGAGGATTTCCTTTGGGTCGAGGTAGTAGCCGTGGGTGAGGAATTGCATGGCTTTGGCAACCCTCTCCGGTGTTTTTATGAGCCCTTCGCGCTCGGTATCCTCGCCCAAAAGCGAAAGAATTGCACTGTAGTGCTCCATCAGCTGCTGCGTAACCTCGGAGTTGTACTTCTCCTCCTTCTCGTATCCCCGAATGGTGCCGTTATCGAAATCGTTCATTTTGGTTATTTGTTAGAAGCCGTAAAACTCGGCAGAATTGTTCTCAGTTTCCTCAATTTTGACGCAGTGCAGCTCGATTCCCAGCGCCTTGATGTGCGGCTCGAGCTGCTTCCAAATGGCAATGGCCAGGTTTTCGGTGGAGGGGATGATGCCCCTCATAAAGTCGACCTCTAGGTTGAGGTTCTTGTGGTCGATCTTTTCCGTTACTTCCTCCCTGATGATTTTGCTGATCTCCTTCAGGTTCGCCACGTAGCCTATTTGAGGGTCTACCTCGCCCTTTACCGTTACCCAGAGCGTGTAGTTGTGCCCATGCCAGTTGGGGTTGCTGCACTTTCCGTAAAGCTCAAAATTTGCTTCGTCGCTAAGCCCCGGTTGGTGGAGCCGATGCGCGGCGTTGAATAGCTCCCTGCGCGTTAAGAATGCTGTTGGCATACGCTTGGTGGTTTTGGATTTGGGGTGTAATGTTAATTCTTTTGCCCGTTTTAGGCAACAGTACAACAATATTAATGTTGATGGGTTCAGCAGCTCCCGGTTTGGGATGGAATTCCTGTTTGTCTGTAAAGGACTTTCAGTTTCTAGCTGAGGGTCGATGATTGTCGGCAATGGAGCAGCATCCTCCGATTGCATTTATATGGTTTCTTTAAAATAAGGCAAAAACTCAACCTGAGTTTTTATGGTTTTGGTGATGGGGTTGCATCCTCAGGCTGAGGATTGACGCTTTTGTGCGAATAGGCAAATCCTCAGGTTGAGTTTTAAAGGCTTTGGTAGATATGTATCATCCTCAGCTTGAGGATTGGTGCTTTTGCCAGAAACGCCCATCCTCATCTTGAGGGCGCGCGCTTGTTGTCGAAGAGGCGGCCTTTTCAAGCCGCGGAGGTGCCTTCACCGAAAAAAAAGTGTGCCGCGAAATGCGCTGCGCCTGTTTGTGTTGCAAAAAAATATCGCGCAAAGCTGGCTTTTGCGAATTTTTCGGGTGAACATTTCCACCCAGCCGCTGTTTTGTGCTCAAATAATCGAAGATAAAGTCGAAGAACACGGAGGCTGGCGTTGTGGATAATTCGGAACAGCAACTTTGCATCTAACCGCTTTTGATCTTATCTTTGGTAACAGCGTAAAAAACTTAAAATCTTATAACGATGAAATTTGAACTGCCAAAACTACCCTACGAGGTTAGCGCGCTAAACCCAAGCATTAGCGATCGTACCATTGAGTTCCACTACGGCAAGCACCATCAAGCCTACGTGAACAACCTGAATAACCTTGTTCCGGGAACCAAGTTCGAGGATGCCGATCTCGAAACCATTATTCGCGAAGCCGAGGGGCCAATCTTCAATAACGCCGCGCAGGTGTGGAACCATACCTTTTACTTCAACCAGTTTTCGCCTAAGCCTTGCACCCATCCAAAGGGCGAGCTGGCAAAGGCAATCGACCGCCAGTTTGGCTCGTTCGATAAGCTTAAGGAGGAGTTTACCAAGGCGTCTGTAGGGCTGTTTGGCTCGGGATGGACCTGGCTGGTGAAGAACGATGATGGCTCGCTGGATATCGTTCCTGAGCCGAATGCCGGAACGCCACTTCGCAAGGGCAAGAAGCCAATCCTCACCTGCGATGTTTGGGAGCACGCCTACTACCTCGACTACCAAAACCGCCGTCCCGACTACGTATCCAACTTTTGGAATATCCTCGATTGGGATGTCATTTCGGATAGATATTAGGAAGTAAACCGTATATTCGTAATCCCTGCATAGGTCTATGCAGGGATTTTTCGTGAATGTAATACAACAACTGTAGTCATGGTTAAGGAGCTAGTTTATAAGAATAGAAGCTACCGCCGCTTCCACGAAGAGGTGCCGGTGAGTCGCGAGGTACTGGTTGATCTGGTTGATCTGGGACGAATGTCGCCCAGCGGGCGCAACCTGCAGCCGCTAAAGTATTTTATTTCGAACGACAGGGCGCTTAACGCCAAGATATATCCAACCCTTGCCTGGGCTGGTTACCTTAAGGAGTGGGATGGTCCGGTTGTTGGCGAACGCCCCAGCGCCTACATCGTGATTCTGGAAGATACATCGCTAGGGCAGGGGATGGTGCACGATCAGGGTATCGCTAGCCAGAGCATACTTCTAGGGGCTGTAGAAAACGGGTTGGGCGGATGCATCATTGCTTCGGTAAAGAAGGCCGAGCTGGCACAGATCCTCAATCTACCCGAGCATCTGAAGGTAGCCCTTGTCCTTGCCCTCGGAAAGCCCAAAGAGGAGGTGGTTGTCGACGATATGGGCGAAGACGGCGACATCAAGTACTGGCGCGACGCCGAGCAGCATCACCACGTACCTAAACGAACGCTGAAGGAGGTTTTGATTAACCTATAGCATAAGAAAAGGGAGCCCTGAAGGACTCCCTTTTTTCTATTTCTACTTAAACGCCTGTTCCGGTAGACCATCTCCCTTTATCGAGAGCCTATCGAAGTAGGCAGGTGTCGGTTTTCCGGTAATCTTGTCGACGTACAGCTTTGCCATCTCCAAGCCGAGCATAAATCCATGCCCGCGTAGCCCTATTAGAAGTCCCGCTTCTGGGTCGACGTACATTCTAGGCTCGGTGTAGTAGCCTGCCCAGAATGCCTGGAAACCGATGTTCGACAGGTTAGGAATCCAATCGGTGAACACCTCTGAAACAATCTTCAGGAACTCCTGCGAGTTGATGGTAAGGTTCTTTCCTGCCTCCTGGGGGTCGCTCATTGGCGAAGCGCAGCCGATGATCTGTCCGGTATCAGCCAGCTGCTGACCGTACACGGCAACAAATCCCTTGTACCTACGCCTGTCGATAAGCATTCCAAGTGGCGTAGTCTTGGCGCCAAGCCAAGGTAGGCGGCGGGTAATAAATGCTTGATGTTTTACCGGGTACATCCCAAGGTGGTACCCCAGCTGCTTGGCAAACCTGTCGGCATCGCCACCCAGCGCATTCACGAATAGTTCCGTGCGGTACTCGGTAAACTCCTTCTTATGGTTTCGAACAAGTGCAACGTACTCCTTGCCCTCCTTGTGTACGCTGATTAGCTCGCTATCCTCCTCGACGGTTCCGCCATGCTGTTTCCCCAAGTCGCGAACCAAATCTACCGTCTTGCCAGGAGTTGCCTGCCAGCAGTCGCGGGTTATAAGCGCACCCTTGTACAGGTCGAGTTTGGGGTTCATGAATGGCGATATCTCCTTGTCGAAATCCTTTGGAGCCACCATGTAGGCGTTCGACCAAGCCTTAGATGCCTCAAGAGCCTCGTAGGTCTTGTCGTCGTGGGCAAAGCTAACGTAGTTGATAGGGCGATAGTCGATGTTCGATAGCTGCTGCAGCTGCTTAAACTGCTCGTTGCTATTGATGGCTATGTCAGCAATCTCCGGAAGACTAAAGGCAGGGCGTCCTCCGGCAATGTTCCTCCACGACGAGCCTCTTCCGAAGTTGAGCAGGGTGGGCTCGAGGCCAGCCTTTGCCATGTGCATAAACAGCGAGCTGCCGGTGATTCCACCGCCGGCAATTAGTGCAGTAACCTTTACCTTTTTGGTGGGTTTCGAGTTGATGTCGGTGATAAACTTTTGCTCCTTGCCGTTTGGCTTTAACTCGCCAAGCGTAATTTGGTTCGATAGCGGTCCGCGAGGAGTAGAGTCACCCACAATCTCGATACCCATTGGAGCAAGGGCAACCTTTAGGCGCTTCATGCAGCGCTTGCCGCGGCAAGGTCCCATTCCAAGATGGGTGGTGTGCTTAATCTCGTCGGCAGAGATAAACTTGCGGTTGCCAATAACCGAAAGCACCTCGTCGAGCGGAACGTCGTCGCAGTGGCAGAGGTAAAGTTCCGATTCCACATCCGTTGGTGCCTCTTTAAGAGCTATTGGCTCTGGATATCTATCCTTAGCAATAAATCCGCGGATGTTGGTAAGGTCGTCGGTGGTGGTTGAGGTGCATTTTACCCTTGCCAGGTTGGTCTTGTTCGGCTTGGTGATTACCTTTTCGATAACGCCTTCGCCCATCTTCTTGCCGTTATTATCAACAAGGTAAACCTCGGTTCCTTCCTCGACGTGGAACTCAACGGGGAGGAAGATCTGCTTCTTGCCGATGTTGTACCCGAAGATAGCCAAGCCAGGGCAGAGCGTAACGCACTGCATACAGCCAATGCACTTGGTGTAGTCGATAACGGGAGTTGAGCCTGTAGAATGCTTGGTGATGGCTCCGTACTGGCAGGCAAAGCTGCAAGGGTTGCAGGCAAATCCGTAGAGGCAGTCGGCAAGCACAAAAGGCTTTTCGAGGCGTTCGCCCGATGGCTTATTTGCCTCCTTTAGCAGATGAACCGGGTGCTGCTGCGATTCGATGTACTCCTTCGAAACCGCAAGGTAACGGTTGTAGGAGATGTGCAGCCCAAGCTCCTGCATAATCTCGTAAGCCACCTGCTGACCGCGAAGCACGGCGCTGGTTCCCTCGCCAATACGGATGGCATCGCCAGCCCCGTAGCAGCTTTTGCCGAACACCTCGTTGCCCTTAATCAGGAGATGGTTGTCGGGGAAGAGCCCGGTGCAGATGTTTATGGCATCAATACCATCGATGTACTTTTCGGTACCGGGGATTGGCAGGAAGTTTTCGCTTTCGGCAATAATGGCGCCAACGATGCCATTGTGATCCTTGTTGGGGACTGCCTTTACCAGAATGTGCGAAAGCATTATTGGAATGCCCAAGCGGCGAACACGGTTGGCCTGAACGGGGAATCCGCCTTCGTGTGGTGCCGCTTCGATTATTGCCTTCACGTTGGCTCCTGCCTGCATCAGCTGGTAGGAGGTAAGGTAGCCAATGTTGCCAGCCCCAACCGTTAGCACGTTTTTGCCAAGGAGCGTGTACTCCTGGTTCATCATCTTTTGTACAACGGCGGCGGTGTATACGCCTGGCAGGTCGTCGTTCTCGAAGGCGGGCATAAATGGAACCGCGCCTGTTGCCACTACAAGGTAGTCCGCATCGATGTAGTAAATCTCGTTGGTTACGATGTTCTTTACAGCAATGCGCTTCCCTTCTAGAATATCCCAAACGGTGCTATCGAGGAGAATCCCATCCATGTTGTCGCCGGCAAGGGTCTTGGCAATCTCGAAGCCGCGCATCCCCCCAAACTTCTTCTCCTTCTCGAAGAAGAAGAACTGGTGCGTTTGCATGTTAAACTGACCGCCAATCTTGCTGTTGTTGTCGACCACCAGGTTGGGGATGCTGTTCTTGAGTAGCAGCTCGCGAGCGGCAAGCCCCGATGGACCTGCACCAATAATGGCTACGGTTGTTCGGAATATCTTCTCCTCTTTTTGAGCCGCTGGCTCCTTGCTCGAAGGGATGTAGTCCTGCGGTATCTCCTGAACTTCCTTTACGCCATCAACAAGGGTTATGCAGATGCGCTTGGCAACGCCATCGACCAGCATCTCGCAGGCACCGCATTTGCCGATGCCGCACTCGAGGCTACGCTCGCGATTGTCGAGGCTGTGGCTGTGAATGGGGTAGCCCGCCCGGTGTAAGGCGGTGGCAATGGTTAATCCTGCTTCCCCTTTAATGATCTTTCCGTCGAAGCGAAATTCAACTTCTTTCCCCTTTGGAATATCCAAAATGGGGTGTACGTCTACTTTATACATAGGTTGGTACTTTTGGTTTACGGTTTAGGTTGTGATTTAGTGCTGCCCAATTTAGTTAAACTTAACTGTCGTTGTATTCGAAAAGACAAGAAAAATGATGGTGGCGTAGTTGTTTTTTAGGATAATAGTGGCGATGGTCGTGTTTTAACAGTACTCCGGTGCATTTTATTCTGTGTTAAAATGCGTGTGGGCTGCTTTCTGGTACTTGGCGGATTGGCGAAGCCCTCTTTTGTGCTGCTGCCATCCACGCTTAGCTCACGTATATTTCTTTTCAACCTTCAGCTGCAACTTTAGGGGACGGAAGCCTTTGCTGGTGCATGGCAAAGGAGCATTTATGAAGTGCAAAGCTCATCCGCCGCATGGCAGACGAGCATTTACATCGTGTAAAGTTCTATCGCCGCACGGCAGACGAGCATTTACATCGTGTAAAGTTCATCCGCCGCATGGCAGACGAGCATTTACATCGTGTAAAGTTCATCCGCCGCATGGCAGACGAGCATTTACATTGTGTAAAGCTCCTTCGCCGCACGGCAGTGGAGCATTTACATCGTGCAAAGCTCAATCGCCGTATGGCAACGGAGCATTTACGAAGTGTAAAGCTCAATCGCCGCATGGCAGACGAACATTTACAAAGTGAAAAGCCCTGCGCTTTTATTGCTCCGTATTGGAGAGGCCGGAAGCGTTGAGCGTTGATCGTTGGTTGGCAAAGATTGGGGTAAAAACCATTCTTAAAATTTGTTTTGAGACTCGATGCTCGCGTCTCCACCAGTCAGAGTCAGCGTCGCGGGATAGAGGCGCATTGCATGCGTCTCGTTGTATTGAAGAATTTGGGTTAAAAGCGAAATCCCTATGTTACCTCCTCTGCATAGCATTACTTCAACCAGATAATTTTATCTTTGTCTGAATTTTAGTCGGTTTTTTAAAATTACTGGAATGGATTTCGATAAAATCGCAAAAACGATCAAGGTAAAGGCTAAACGCGCATGGGCAAATGTTTATAGCCGCCAGCTGATTATAGCATTCGGGTTACTGATTCTGCTGTGGCTGGTTATGTCGCTTTTCTTGAACATTATTACCCAGCATGGGATGTCGCAGCCTGTTCCCGAGTTTAGGGGCATGATGATTGACGATGCCATTACTAAGGCTGATGATTCGAACTTGGAGATTCAGATTGCCGATTCGATCTACATTCCCGGAAGGCAAGCCGGCATGATTATCGACCAAAACCCCAAGCCTAACGTGCAGGTCAAGAAGGGGCGTAAGATATTTGTCACCATCATAACCCGTACGCCTAAGCTAAGCAACGTGCCCAACGTGGTTGGCTACTCGCTTCGTCAGGCTAAGGCAATTATTGAATCGCAAGGGTTTGTTGTAGGTCGCCTGGAGTACGTAAGCGACATTGCCACCAACAACGTGCTCGAGCAGCGCTTCAACGGGCGAAGCCTGAACTCTAGCGTTAAGATTCCGGTTGGCTCTGCCATCGAGCTGGTCGTTGGGCTGTCGCAGGGCGATGTTACCGAGGTGCCCAATGTGGTAGGGCAAACCTTTGGAGGAGCCCGTTCGTCGATAGTTGAGTCGTACCTAAATGTCGGAGAAGCCCGATACGACGAGACCGTTCGCAACTCGATAGATTCGCTCGAGGCCAAGGTTTACTACCAGAATCCATTGGTAGGAACGAAGCTCGGCCTCGGTAAGAAGGTGAACGTCTACCTGTCGAAGAACACGAAGAAGAAGCCGCAGTCGTGGATGATGGTATCGCCCAATGGCGCCGATACGGTTACTACGGTTGATACAGCAACAACCCCCGAGGAGCAATCAACGGAAGAAAATTTATAGGAAAATCATTAATCCCGCATAATGAAGGAATACGAAGATCCTGACTTTGTCGACGAACAGGAAGAGGAGGAGGAAGATGAGCAGTCGGGGCTGTACGAGCATTTCAGCTTCGGCGTCGATAAGGGACAGGGGATGCTTCGCATCGATAAGTGGCTTACCAACCGCATGGAGAAGGTGTCGCGCAACCGCATTCAGAGCGCTGCCGATGCCGGAAATATTCTGGTTAACGGGAAGTCGGTAAAGTCGAACTACAAGGTAAAACCGCTCGACACCATTTCCATTGTGCTTCCATATCCCCGCAGGGAACTGGAGATTATCCCCGAAAACATTCCGCTCAATATCCTTTACGAGGATGATGATGTCATTATCATCAACAAGAAGGCAGGTATGGTGGTGCACCCTGGTCATGGCAACTACAACGGAACCTTGGTGAATGCGCTGACCTACCATCTGAAGGATCTTCCGCTGTTTCAGAGTGGGGATATGCGTGCAGGATTGGTTCACCGTATCGATAAGAATACTTCGGGCATACTTGTTATCGCTAAGAATGAGTTTGCCCACGCCTATATCGCTAAGCAGTTCTTCGACCATACCACCAAGCGCGTATACACTGCGCTGGTTTGGGGTAATCTACCCGAGGATGAGGGAACCATCGTCGGGCATGTTGGTCGTAGCACCAGAGATCGTCTAAAGATGACCGTTTTCCCCGAAGGCGATCAAGGCAAGCATGCCGTAACCCACTATAAGGTGCTGGAGCGCCTTGGCTACGTAAACCTGATCGAGTGCCGACTCGAAACCGGGCGTACCCATCAGATTCGCGTCCACATGGAGTACCTCAAGCATCCACTGTTTAACGACGAGCGCTACGGTGGCGACCAAATTCTTAAGGGAACTACCTTTACCAAGTACAAGCAGTTTGTGAAGAACTGCTTCGATATCTGTCCGCGCCACGCGCTGCACGCCCGCTCGTTGGGTTTTGTGCATCCCACTACCAAAAAGGAGATGTACTTCGAGAGCGAGCTGCCAAGCGATATGGCGCTGCTGCTTGATCGCTGGCGTACCTACATTGCCAGCCGTGAGCTGGAACTTGAAGAAGATTAACGACAAGGTGCTTGCACCTACAAGAATAACTACCGTTATGAACAAGAAAAACATTGCCATCGTTGCAGGTGGCGACTCGTCGGAAGCCGTCATCTCGTTTAAGAGCGCGCAGCAAATCGCCGAGGTTATCGACCGCGATAGCTACAACGCCTACACCATTTTTATAAAGGGAGCCGAATGGACGGTGAAGCAGGAGGGTAAGACCGATATCGCCATCGACAAGAACGACTTCACCTTTGTGGAGAATGGTGCAAAGGTTGCCTTCGACTGCGTGCTGCTGATGATTCACGGAACTCCAGGGGAGAATGGCATTCTCCAAGCTTACTTTGACCTTATCCGCCTACCATACACCGGCTGCCGCACCTTTACCTCGGCGCTTACCTTCGATAAGTACACAACCAAGAAGTACCTCGATGGCGAAGGCGTTGATATGGCACGAGGCTTTATGTTTCGCAAGGGGCAGCAGGTTGATGCCGATGCGCTGGTTGAGGAACTTGGATTACCCATGTTCGTTAAGCCAAACGCAAGCGGTAGCAGCTTCGGCGTAACCAAGGTAAAGAGCGTAGAGCAGCTCCAGGGTGCCATCGATGCTGCCTTTACCGAGGGCGATGCCATCCTTATCGAGGAGTGCATCAACGGTATTGAACTGGGCAATGGGCTGATTAAGACTCCAAGCAAGGCTCTTGTATTTCCTGTTACCGAAATCGTTCCTAAAACTGAGTTCTTCGACTTCGAGGCTAAGTACACCTCGGGCATGTCGGAGGAGATTACCCCAGCCCGTATTTCCGAGGAGGTTACCGAACGGGTTCAGGAGTTGTCGTCGCATATTTATGATGTTTTAGGTTGCCGTGGCATTGTGCGCGTCGATTACATCTACAGCAACGATAAGCTTTACTTCATCGAGATTAATACCATCCCTGGTATGAGCCAAGCCAGCATCGTACCACAGCAGGTGCGTACCATGGGGCTTGAACTCCGCGATGTGCTTACCCTCGAAATTGAGGATGCTATTGAGAGATTTTAGACATTAGATGTTAGATAATAGAAAAGGTCGGCACACTAAGTGTCGACCTTTTTGTTTGTAAGACATTGTATTTTTGGTAGAAACGCTATTAGCCTTGCCTTCTGTTTAGTGTTTATTTGTCATAGTATGATACCATTCTTTCAGAGTTACCTTTCTGTGTTAACCAGTGTTATGTTTTGGTCTATATTCGTGTCCTGATTGGGCCTTATATCGCAGATATCGGGCTTCCGTAAGTTAAACATTCGATTTGTGGAGTTATTAAGATGAAAAGATTTGTTCTGGCACTAAGTTTTCTCGTGGTTTTTGGTGTGGCAAGCGCTCAGCTGGTGAAAAAGCACGGGGCTTTAAGCGTTAAGGGCACTCAGCTGGTTGACGCAACGGGTAATCCTATCCAGCTACGCGGTGTAAGCTACGGCTGGCACACATTTTGGCCCCGTTTTTACAACGCTTCGTCGGTAAAGTGGGTGGTTAATGACTGGGGTGCCACGGTTATTCGGGCCGCGATGGGCGTGGAACCCGAAGATGGCTATCTGAAAGACTCGGTATGGTCGGAAAAGCTTATCACGACCGTGGTTGATGCTGCCATTAAGAACAACGTTTACGTTATTATCGACTGGCATTGCCATCATCTTCAGCTTGATGCTGCCAAGGTCTTCTTTAGGAAGATGGCGACCAAGTATGGGAAGTGTCCAAACGTGATTTATGAGATATTTAACGAGCCAGAGCGCCAATCGTGGCCCGAGGTTAAGTCCTACTCCGAAGAAGTTATTAAGGTTATCCGTAGCATCGACCCAGATAACGTTATTCTTGTCGGAAATCCCCACTGGGATCAGGATCTCGACGTGGTTGCCGACAATCCCATCGTTGGACATACAAATATTATGTACTCACTTCACTTCTACGCCAACACGCATAGGCAGGAGCTGCGTGCAAAGGGCGATTATGCGCTGTCGAAGGGCATCCCGCTCTTTGTTTCGGAGTGCGCATCCATGGAAGCCTCTGGTGATGGCCCGGTTGACTACACCGAATGGCAGAAATGGATCGACTGGATGGAGAAAAATCGCCTAAGCTGGGTTATTTGGTCTATTTCGGACAAGAATGAGACCTGTTCGATGCTTAGTCCTCGTGCAAAAACGGAAGGAAATTGGGATGATAAGGTGTTAAGGGAGACCGGGAAACTTACTCGTGCAACGGTGCGCAAGTATAATGGTATTCAGTAGCGTTTTTTTTATGATCGTTTTGTAGTTTGAATTGAGGCAGGGGACAACGTTACCGTTGTCCCCTGCCTTTTTATGCAATTTGCTAAGCGCCGATTGCTCGTGCGCCAATTGGTGCCTATGTTTTTCGGCATAGCGCCATGTTTTCGTGCATTTTTCCACTGCCAACGTCAACTTCGGCAATCGCGGAGAAGAGTATTACCTATATATATTATGTTATCCTTTAAAAAATGCCGTGACGACAGGGCTGGAGCCGTGGAATGTCTTCGGATATGCTCTCTTTGTTTCGCTATCTTTGCAAAATAATATGTAGAGATGAAAATACGCTACTACTTTTTGCTGCTGCTGCTTCTTAGCCTCTCGGTTTTTGCAGCGCAGAACAACCGGGGAGCCGTAAATGAGGTTAAGTACGAGCTGCCCAAGGCCGATTCACGGTCGCAGATTGTGCAGCACACGGGTTATACCCTATCGTATAGCGAGGCGAACGAGCAAGCCTCGTGGGTTGCCTACGTACTTACAAAGGAGCACGTGGAAACTAGGGGGATTAAGCGTACCAACAAGTTTATTGAAGATCCGCTGGTTAAAACTGGCTCGGCAACCAATGCCGATTACGCGCATTCGGGGTACGATCGCGGTCATTTGGCACCTGCTGCCGATATGGGATGGTCGGAAGCCACGATGAGGGAGTCTTTCTTCTTTAGCAATATGAGTCCGCAGGAGCCCAGCTTCAATCGGGGCGTATGGAAGGAGCTGGAGGAGCAGGTGCGCGCATGGGCTATCGATAACGGGAGGCTTTACATCGCAACAGGACCTGTTCTTCGCGCTGGACTTGCCAAAATTGGCTCGGATGGTGTTGCCGTACCCCGTTACTACTATAAGGTTATTCTCGATTACACCGAACCTGGGCTAAAAGCTATTGGATTTATTATGCCCAACCAGGGTAGCGATCTTCCGGTTAGGCATTTTGCCGTATCGGTTGATAGCGTTGAGCATTTTACGGGCATCAACTTCTTCTATCAGCTCCCCGATGATGTGGAAAAGCGCCTCGAAGCAAAGGTTGATCCTAATCTTTGGAGCTGGAAGCGTAAGAAATCGCACTAAAGGCCTACTTATACCGATGATCTTGGCCACTTTGGTCTTGATTCTTGCATCTTTAATTGATATCTTTTCGAAAAAGAACCTACCATGAAGAAGTTTGCTATAGTACTTTCAGGATGTGGCGTACAAGATGGCGCCGAGATTCACGAATCCATCATGGCGATGCTTGCCGTTGATATGGCTGGCTGCTCGTACCAGCTGTTTGCTCCCGATGTTGAGCAATTTCGTGTGGTAAACCACCTGACGGGCGAGAAAGTTAGCGAAAAGAGAAATGTTCTTGTTGAATCGGCCCGTATTGCCCGTGGAAACATCAAGCCGCTGGGCGAATACCGTGCGGCTGATTACGACGCGCTGCTCTTCCCCGGCGGATTTGGCGCGGCGCTTAACCTCAGCACCTACGGTAGCGATGGGCAGCGCATGAAAGTTAACCCCGAGGTGGAGCGAGCCGTTAAGAAGGCCTACGATCAGAAGAAAATGATCGGTGCAATGTGCATCGCTCCCGTTGCTATCGCCAAAATATTGGGTAAAGGGGTGCTCACCATTGGTTCGGATAGGGGAACTGCTGCCGATATCGAAAGCTTTGGGGCAAAGCACGAGAATTCGGGGAAGGGCGAGGTTGTGGTAGACGCGAATAATAGGCTATTCACAACGCCATGCTATATGCTGAACTCTACCATTAAGGATATCTTCGAGGGGGCTACCAATTTGGTTGCCCAAATGGTGAATGCGATGCGGTAAATGGCTTCATGCCGCCCGTTGTGCCTTGATATGCGCCCTACCGGTGGGTTGTTTTTCCCTTTTTTCGGTCTTTTGAGCGTTGCGGTACGCCTGTTTATCCCTTTATGATGGCATAGTAGAGCCTATTTTGTGGTTGTTTTACAAATAGGCTCTTTTTATTTGCTTACTTTAATTGAAGTTGGCGATTATGGAGCGCCTATTTACGATAATCATGAGTTGTGCAGCTCTATTTTTCATAATATCTACTATCTTGCGGTAAATTTTGAATCGTATGATACACACTTTAGTGGTATCGCTGCCATCGCTGATAACGTTATTTTGGGCAGCCACGCTAACTTTTGATAGGCAAAGGGATAATAGGGCCCGTAGGTTTCTTCCGGTATTCATGTTCACGGCATTTTTGCTATATGTCTGCTACATTCCCTTTTTCAACGGGCAGATACAGCGCTTTGTATACCTGCTTCCCCTGTACACCATGGCCAGTTTGCTGGTTTTTCCGATGTACTACCACTATATCTGCTTGGTGACAACCTATCAGCGCTACCAGCCCCGATTTTTGCTCCACTATCTGCCGGCTTTCCTGTACTTTATAGCCCTTGGCGTGGGCGTTTTGACGCTTTCGGGGAAAGATTTGGTGATTATCGAGCAAGCAGTGGCAAAAAACCACTTCGCGCAGCTACTTTTCTCGTCGGGGAGGGCCTCTTTTGTGGCAATTCTGTTCGTTTCCTCGCGAATTGTCTTTGCTGGGCTGGTAATTTTTACGCTTGTCAACAACTTTAGGCGCATTCGGGTGTACAATGTCTCCATTCGCGACTTCTTTTCCAACCCCGAGGCCCGTAATATCAACAATCTATCGTTCATTCTCTTCGCGCTATCGGTAACTTCCATCCTTAGCATCGTTTTCAATGCCATCGGCTTTCAATTTTTTAGTAAAAGCGACTGGCTGCTGATCATTCCTTCCGGCATTCTTAGCTCGATGCTCTACCTTATCGGCTTTGTGGGGAATCGGCAGGAGCAGGTTTGCCTTGAAGTTGAGTGCGAGGAGGAGAAATTTATGGAGGAGCAGAAGGTTGATGGCGTTGACATCGTCGACGATTCCTTTATTCAGCGGTTCGACGAGTGCTTTTTCGAGAAAGAGCTCTACCTGAAGAAGGATTTGAAGATTTGGGACGTGTGCGATGCCATCGAATCCAACCGTACCTACATTTCGAACTACATCAACAGGAGCTTTGGCCTTAACTTTTGCTCGTTTGTCAACCAAAAGCGGGTGGAGCATGCCATGAAGATGCTTTCCATCGAGGAAAATGACATCTACAGCCTGAACTATATTGCCGAGGAGTCGGGTTTCAGCTCCATGAACTCTTTTTACAGGGCCTTTGCCAAGGAGTACGGCATGAGCCCCGGTAAGTTTAGGCAGGTTCGCCCGCTTTCGGCCTCCAAGGAGGCTGTTGGAGCCGCATCGTAGCCATAATTCTGCGGTCCTACCCCTACAGCAGTACTTAAAACATAGCTTATTGCCTTTTACACGAGCCAAATGTGCCTGTGTAAAGGGCAATAAGCATTTCCGCGCACTTTGGGCGGGTGGCTTACGGTTGTATCCTGCGGCTTTAGCGAGTAGGTAACCTTTTTTGTCAAAAGGTAAATTATGCACCTTATGGCATTAGCATCGTTTGCAGGGGATGCTTGCCCGCAGTACATTTGTCCAAGCGTTAAGGGAAGCGCTTTTATAGTGTAGTACATTTTTTTCTCCCACATACTAGTGTTTTCAGAAGTTAGGTTTAGCATTATTGACTAATGTTTTTAATCAAAAAGGTTCTAAAGGGAATTACTATTGTGAAATAGATGAAAGAACTACTTTTGATCTGAAGTTTCAAGGGCGCACTCGCGAAGAGTCCGCCCTTATTTCGTACTTATACCCGATATCTTTACCGAAAGGGCTAGCTTGCTCGGCCTTTTTACCTCCTTTTCCTCGACATTATTTATCTTTTGAAGCTAATATGGCGCTAAGCTGGCTGAATGTGGCACCTCACGCGCTGCTCGGCGCTCTTTCTGGGCGTATTGTATGCGCCTGCTCCTGCTTTTCGATGGCAGCACCTCGTAGGTGTTCATTAGACAGCCGCTGTAGGCGTAATTGTGCGCGTTTTGGGCGTTGTGCGCTATCCGATGGCACTAATTGGGCGAAAACGACGAAGGGCACCTGCTTAAGCAGGTGCCCTTCGTCGTTTTATGGGGGGCGCGCTATTCCTCTGGATTCTTCTTGTTCTTCGTAACCTTCTTGGTTGTCTTCTTATTGGTGGTGTAGCTTACGTTGAAGCCCCATTCGGCTAGCACTTTTGGATTCTTTTCGTTGATAACCTTGAGCAGGTTCTTGCTTAGGCGTAGCGTTTCTGCGATAGGCTCTATGCAGTTGTCTCTTTCGCGGTACTTTGCATCTGTTTTCGCCTTCAACTCCTCTGCTTCTTTCTGCAGCGCCAGTGCTTTTGGTAAAATGGCCTCCATCTGTGGGATGTTGACGCTCGGAAGCGCATGCAGTGGCGACGATTCTCCTTCGGACTTGTGCTTAGTAATTAATGTTTGCAGGTTGGTAAGAAGATCAGGCACATTTGTGCTTAATTTAATCTTTGAGTTATTCTCCATGGTCGTTTCTTTTTTTAATAAAGTTGTTAATGTTGGTTCCTTGTTATAGCAAATGTAAATTAATTATGTGTAAAGCGCAATATTTTTCAAAAAAAATATATTCCAGCTAAATGTTTATATGCTATTAAACTAGCTATCTTTTATTGCCTGTTAGCGAATGGTGTCTCAGCTAAAGTTTGATGCTTGTATTGTTGGCATATTGGCATATATAGCTAATACGCTTGGTGTGTTTCTAAGTATATATGCCAAAACACGGGTTAATGTAGGTGAATGTATAGTAAATGTTGGGTGCTGCGGCTAGTATGGTGGTTTATTGCTCGGCTCGGGGCGTTAGCCGCAGGTGCTACAGGGGTCCAACCTGGGCTACCAATGGAAGAAACATGCGTTTGAGGCTGCTGCGCTTGGGCTGCTTGGGTAAAAGCGGAATGATAGTGGCTGCTGGCGCTTATGCCGATAGGCTACGCGCCGTATTGGGGTTAAGTGCCTTGCATTTAGGCGGTAATCGAATAGATGCGGGGCCTCAAAGTGCGAGAAATTGGGGGAATTTCACGATAAAATCGCCAGGTTTCACGAGAAAGTTGGCGATTTTATCGTGAAAGCTGCCAATTATCACCATAAAATCGGCGAGCTTATCGTGAAAGTTGCCAGCTTTCTCGTGAAAATTGGGGGGATTCTTGATCAGCTTGGCGGCTATCTCCAGAAAAATGGAGGGTTGCACGGTAAAGTTGCCGGATGTCACATGCCATTTTGGGGGCAATGTCATAAAGTTAAGGAGTCGCTTCCCCTCGGAGTGTCATCACGTGCTTATCTCGGGGGCTAATGGCTGCCCGAAGGGTATTTTATAGAATATATTGGGTTCCTCTTTAGATTTCGGGGCAAGTTTGGCATGACAGCGCTGGTTGAGCTCTATGTTTAACCTAATGTCATTGCATTTGGGGGAGGGCAGACTGGCTCGCTTGCCCCCTGCTTTGTGCTGTATGGCGCTTATCTTGGTAAACCCATCAGCTTTCTGGATGAATCCTTCGGGTTGCGCGAGAAACTCGCCAGATATTCTGCTAAAGTTGGGGGATAGCATGGTGCAGGATGGTGGTGACAACCGCTTCGGCAGTCCGCTTGCATGCTGGGTTGGCGTAGGGGCGGATGCCCGGAGGCAAAGCTTACGCTAGGGGGCAAATCCTACGCGTGCGGCTGCTCCGCGTTGGTGGCAATTGAGCAAAAGCAGGCGCTTGCTTGGTGGTTGTGCAGCGCGCTTCCGCCTTCATCGAAAGATATGGCGCCGCAGCGCCCTGCTTGATGCCCATTTTGGGCTCTTTGCGGGGGTAATCGGGCTCCAATTGGTAAAAGGCTTGAATACGTGGTGCTTACTGATGTTTCAAAAGGTAAATTCTGTACATCTTGACGATAGTAGCGTTAGGAAAATTACACAAACGCCCCTACTTTTGTATAGAAAGTTTGAAAGGAAGAGTCACACTTTAAATTGACATTCAACCCCACTCTTAGTATGATTAGGTTTAGCTATTAAGGTATACATTAATTGTAAGGAAGGCGTAAAATGCCAGGTAAGCATTGAGAAAGTATAAAGGACAAGGATCTTTTTAGAAAGAAGAAGAGCGCTCATCGTGAGATGAGCGCTCTCTGTTTTATACGGGGGTGCCCTAAGCTAGAGGTAAGACTCTATTGATGCGCAGGTGCAAACAAGATTGCGGTCGCCGTAGCCATTATCAACGCGCGAACATGCGGGCCAGAACTTATTTTCCTTGATCCATTCGAGCGGATATGCTGCCTTCATTCTATCGTACTTGTGGTTCCATTCGTTGCCGCAAGCTTCTTCGGCAGTATGGGGGGCCATCTTGAGTACGTTGTCGTCGGCATCGGCAATTCCTGCCTTAATCTCCTCGCACTCGTTCTTTATGGTGATCATGGCCTCTACAAAGCGGTCGATTTCCTGAACTGATTCGCTCTCGGTAGGCTCTACCATTAGCGTTTCGTGTACTGGGAACGATAGGGTAGGGGCGTGGAAGCCAAAATCCATCAGTCGCTTTGCAATATCGGTAGCATCAACGCCGTATTCGCGCTTAAACTGCTGTACATCGATGATGCACTCGTGACCAACACGTCCGGTTTCGCCGGTGTATAGGGTGCTGTAGTGCTTTTCTAGCTTTTTCGAAAGGTAGTTGGCGTTTAGAATGGCCATTTCGGTAACTTTCTTCAATCCTTCTGCACCTAGCATCTTAATGTAGCCATAGGTGATAGGCACAACGCTGGCGCTACCAAATGGCGCTGCGGCAACCGAGTTGATGGGCTTATCTCCACCGGTCTTTATCATACTGTGCGAGGGTAGGAACTGGGCTAGATGCTTTGCCACGCAGATTGGACCAACGCCAGGACCTCCACCGCCGTGAGGGATGGCAAATGTCTTGTGCAGGTTTAGGTGGCAAACGTCGGCGCCGATAAATCCAGGGTTGGTAAGGCCAACTTGAGCGTTCATATTGGCACCATCCATGTACACCTGGCCTCCTGCCTCGTGAATAATGTCAACCATCTCCCTAATGCGCTTCTCGAACACGCCGTGGGTAGAGGGATAGGTGACCATTAGGCAAGAAAGGTTGTCGCGGTGCTGGTTTGCCTTGTCGCGGAGGTCGTCTATGTTGATGTTTCCCTTATCGTCGCAGGCAACTACCACTACTTCCATGCCAGCCATGGAAGCTGATGCGGGGTTGGTGCCGTGCGCCGAAGCCGGAATGATGGCAACGTTGCGATGGCCTTGACCATTATTGATGTGGTGCTGACGGATAACCATCAATCCAGAGTATTCGCCGGCTGCGCCAGAGTTTGGCTGAAGCGATGTTGCGGCAAAACCGGTGATAATGGCTAAATCCTTCTCCAAATCCTTAAGTAGCTCGTAGTATCCTTCGGCTTGATCGGCAGGAACGAAGGGATGCAGGGCTGCGAACTCAGGAAAGCTGAGCGGAAGCATCTCTGCAGCGGCATTTAGCTTCATTGTACACGATCCCAACGAGATCATGCTATGCGTTAGCGATATATCCTTGCGCTCGAGCTTCTTTATGTAGCGCATCATCTCGGTTTCCGACTGGTACTTGCTAAATACCTTCTCGGTGAGGATGGCTGACGTTCTCTCGAACTGCTTATCGAAGCAAATGGTGCTACCAATTTCGGTAGATGCCTCGTTTTTCTTGCCAGCGGCAGCGGCAAAGATGTCGAGGATAGCCTTAATCTCGGCCTCGGTGGTAACTTCGTCGAAGCTCATGCGAACAGTCTTGTCGCAGGGGTAGAAAAAGTTGATCTCTTTGGCAAGTGCAAGGGCCTGGATCTTCTTTGCGTCGGCAACTTCTACCTCTAGCGTGTCGAAGAAGCTGGCGTTACGCTGCTTGTACCCTAATGCAGCGAGCCCCTTGTTGGCTGTGCAGGCAGAGTTATGGGCATGAAGGGCAATTCTGCGAATTCCTTCGGGTCCATGGTATACTGCAAACATTCCGGCCATAGATGCAAGAAGCGCCTGCGCGGTACAGATGTTCGATGTTGCCTTTTCGCGCTTAATATGCTGCTCGCGGGTCTGTAGCGCTAGTCGGAGCGACTGCTTTCCAAGTCGATCAACCGATACGCCGATGATTCTGCCGGGCATGTTGCGCTTGTACTCGTCTTTGGTTGCCATGTAGCCAGCGTGAGGCCCCCCAAATCCCATCGGAACGCCAAATCGCTGGGTAGATCCAACGGCAATATCGGCGCCCCACTCGGCTGGAGCCTTCACAAGGGTAAGGCTAAGGATGTCGCATGCGGCTGTAACGAGAATTTCCTTCTCGTGGCACCTTGCGGCGAATGCGCTATAGTCTTTTAGCTTGCCCGATGCGGTTGGGTACTGAACAATTGCCCCAAACATCCTGTCGGTAAGCTCTATTTCCTCAAATTTGCCAACCACAACCTCAATATTTCGTGGTGTGGAGCGAAGTTTTATAACATCCAGCGTCTGAGGGAAGATATCTTCGTCAACAAACAGGACATTCTTGCCAGCTTTCACGGACGCCCTCGACCGTGCACCGAGCATCATGGTCATTGCTTCGGCCGCGGCGGTAGCTTCGTCGAGCAGCGAGCAGTTGCTAATCTCCATGCCGGTAAGGCTAAGGACCACCGTCTGGAAATTAAGCAGCGCCTCTAGTCTTCCCTGAGAGATTTCTGCTTGGTAAGGGGTGTAGGAGGTGTACCAGCTGGGGTTTTCGAAGATATTTCGCTGAATAACAGCTGGCGTGTAGGTGGGGTAGTATCCCATGCCGATAAAGCTGCGGAAAAGCTTGTTCTTGGAGGCAATTTGTTTGACCTTTTGGGCAAATTCGTACTCGCTGATCTCCTTTTCTAGGCCTAGCGGTTCCTTTAGTCTGATATCTTCAGGTACAACCTGGTTGATTAGCTCATCTACCGAAGCAACGCCTATGGTTTTAAGCATTTCTTCCGTCTCATGCTGACGTGGACCATTGTGTCTTTCGACAAAATTATCGTTTGCCATTGTTTATGTTGTTACAAGGTTAAGTTCTGAATCGGAGCTTAAAAGTAAATATACACTTTTAATATCTAATCTCTTTTCCGTAAAAATGCAGCAGCATGTAATCTTTTAACATTACAGCTCAAACGGGTGTTCGTTTACAAAAGGATTGTAGCGGCGCTCGTGTCCAAGGGTGCTGCTCTCACCATGTCCCGAGTAGTACTTAACTTCGTCGCCAAGCGGCAGCAAATTCTTGATGATGCTACGGATAATCGTCTCATAGTTCCCTCCCGGCAGGTCGGTTCTCCCAATGCTACCTCTAAAAAGGGTGTCGCCAACCATGATGATCTGCTGTTCGTCGTTGTAGAACCCAACTCCGCCCTTGGTATGCCCGGGTAGGTCGATAACTTTTAGCGTCGAGCTGCCAAAAGTGATAATGTTACCGCCTTCAATGAAGTTTACCTTGCAGGTAGGCAGCTGAATGTTGAATCCCCATGCGGCACCCATCGTTGCCGACCTAGTAATATTGTCTACATCATCGGCATGCAGGTAAAGTTCTACTCCATACTTCTTGCTTAGGTGCTCTATGCCGGCAATGTGGTCGATATGCCCGTGCGTGTTGAGCAGCTTAACGGGCTTTAGGCTATTTTCCGCAATAAAGCTGTCGATGTTTTCCTGCTCCTCTGGTCCGTAGCAGCCTGCATCCACAATTACGCATTCTTTGGTCTCGTCGTATAGGATGTAGGTGTTCTCCTGAAAGGGATTGCAGATAAAAGTTTTTACGCTGATCATATAATAATGGTGTGTGTTAGCGATTATTGGTTCCTTTGAGCATAGGAACGAAAACAAAGTACCCATGCTCGCGTACATTTACCTGTGTTGATGATACTTTGTCGATGGTAGTCATCACTTGGAGGTCCTCGGCGCCAATCGGGATGACCATTCTGCCTCCTACGGCCAGCTGCTCAACCAAAACTTGGGGAATTTCGGGCGCTCCTGCCGTCACAATGATCTTGTCGTAGGGCGCATAGGTCGGTTTTCCAAGATATCCATCACCAAAAAAGTAAAGAGGGTTGTAACCGAGCATCTTTAGCAGATGCTGGCAGCCTTGGAATAGATCTTTTTGGCGTTCGATGGTGTAAACCTTGCCCCCCAGCTCCGAAAGGATGGCTGTTTGGTAGCCTGAGCCGGTCCCAACTTCAAAAACCTTGTCATGTGGTTTAATATTGAGGAGCTCAGTCATAAATGCCACGGTATATGGCTGCGAAATGGTCTGCCCAGCAGCAATTGGGAATGCTTTATCCTGATAGGCGAACTCAACAAAGCTGCTATCCATGAACAAATGCCGAGGAACTTTGTCAATAGCATTCAAAACACGCTCGTCACGTATGCCTTTTCGGCGAAGCTCGTCAATTAGCTTGCGCCTTAGCCCCTTGTGCCTGTAGCTATCTTCAAAATTTACGATTTCCATGGTTTGCGCTTTGTGCAAATATACCGAATGGCGCTGGTTTGTCAATCTCTTTAGCCGGATTTGGGCCGGCTGTTAATAACTTTATCGCGCTACGGAGGTGCGTGCGTGCTCTTTTCTGCTATGTTTGTAGTAAAACAGGTAATACTATGCTTATTGGACTTTTTGAAGACTCTAAACCTGCCCTTTACGAGTTGATGAATGGTCTATCAATGGAGTTAGGGTTCGATTTGAAGGTGTTAGGGTGCGTCGATGACGTGACAGATGAGAAATTAGACGGACTTATTGTTGATAATGAGTTTAAATCCTCAACATCTATCGCCGAAATCCTGAAGCAGTTTAAGAATATTCTACTGCTCGACCCGTTGCAGGCATCGGAGATCGTTAATCAGGAGCTCTTGATCATTTGCGAGGAGGCCAATGTCGACCTGATGGTTGCTGGTCCTGCAGTAAACCCTCATATCTTCGATTTTATCCGTAAGTATGCGAGCGATCCCTACTATGTTAGGGTTATTCACGAGGAAGATACCATGGGTGTCAGCTTTGATGTCTTGTATAGATCCCTTTACTGGAATGGTTTTTTCTCCGATGGCGATATTCGTAGGGCAAAGGTGAATGCGTTGCCTTCGGTGAACGATAAAGGCATCGTTTTTTATGGAAAGACCGAGTCGGCGAAGAGCATTCCTGTCGATACATGGTTTACCAACCTCGGATTTAGCAAAGTTCAATTGGTAAAGGTGTTCTCGCAGACAAACGTAGTTGAACTCGACTGCAATACTTGGACATTTAAGATGAAGGATACGAGTATGGAGGTGGTAGATAACTATAAGGATGGTGGAAATTCTCAGGAACCTTTCGTCCGTTCGTTTATCGAGCAGCTTCTTGGCGAAGATGTCCGTCCACTAAACATGTCGATATCCAATTTTTTAAAGATAAAGGAGCTATATGCGATGGCTCTGCAAAAGTTGGCGCTATAAATATTAAAAAGGCTGTACTAATTAGCACAGCCTTTTTAATATCTTGAAAGCAAATACTAGTATTTACCTCTTGATTCGTCAGATACACTAAGTTTCTTACGACCTTTTGCTCTTCTAGAAGCTAGAACTCTACGTCCATTGGCAGTAGACATTCTCTCTCTAAAGCCGTGTTTGTTTCTTCTCTTCCTCTTCGATGGTTGAAATGTCCTTTTCATTGGGAGACGCTTTAAACTATATTATTAACTTGTTACTCCTTTTTTTCGAACTGCAAAAATAGCCTTTTTTTTCTTCTCGCAAATAATGTTTACTCAAAATATCACATGTAGGTAACGAATTTTAGACTTTTGCTAGCGTTGAAGGTATACAACCTTTTTTGTTTCAAAGAATTCGTCGTCAAAAAACTCTGGGATGTCATACACAACACGGGGGTACGGTATGGTGCTAAGTTCTTCAGTTAAGTCGCCACCTTTAAGGTAAAGGATACCGTTAGGAAGCGCGTTTTTCCCTTTTGGCGTAATCCTTTTCCATACCCACGAGCAAAAAGTTTTGATGTCGGTAACGGCGCGGCTCACCACAAAATCGTAGTTCTCGGGAAGTTGTTCTGCCCTAGTTTGCATCGCCTTTACATTTTTAAGCCCAATGCTGTTTGCTACGTTTTGAACAACTGTAATTTTCTTACCAATTGAGTCGACAAGGGTAAAGTTCACCTTTGAAAACAAAATGGCTAAAGGAATGCCGGGGAATCCTCCACCAGTTCCTACATCTAAAATCTTGGTTCCATCTTTAAATGAGATGACCTTTGCAATGGCAAGCGAGTGGAGTATATGCTTGGTGTAGATGTTGTCAATGTCTTTTCTGGAGATAACGTTTATCTTTTCGTTCCATTCAGTGTATAACTCTTTCAGCATCCCAAATTGTCGCTTTTGCTCGTCGGTTAGGTTTGGGAAGTATTTTTCAATGGTTTCCATTAAAGTGGGTTGTCTTTATTGTTTTTCATATAGGTCGAAAGGAGTTCTTTCGCCCTGAAAAGTTGCGCCTTTACGGTGCCAATCGGTAATTCAAGTTCTTCTGCAATCTCCTCGTAGGAATACTCCTTAAAGTAGCGGAGTTCTAGTAGGCGGCGATATCGAGGCTTTAACTTAGACACTAAGTCCTGTATCAGTTTTGCATTTTGCTCCTTTATCATCGATTCCTCGGGATCTGGAGTGCTTGCCGCAATGTCTACATGAGGGGAGAAAGAGTCCTCAGTGTCATTTTGCTGGTCTATAGATATAACGTTTGCCTTATTCTTTCTGATAAAGTCGATGCAGTTGTTGGTGGCAATCTTAAACAGCCAGGTGCTAAAGGCAAAGTTTGGTGTGTAAAGGTGTATGTTGCGAAATGCTTTTCCAAAAGCTTCGATGGTAAGGTCTTCCGCATCAATTTTATTATTTACCATCTTTAGCAGCAGAAAGAAAAGAGCATCCTTGTACCTATCCATTAATTCGGCGTACGCCTTTTGATCTCCCCAAAGAGCTAGTTGTACAAGCTTATAGTCGTACTTCGCTTTTTCCGATAGATTATCATCTAGCTCCATTGTTGCCTCTTAGGTGTAAATTTGCGCTTGAGGTAGAACGCAAGATACAAAACAGGCGAAATAATATCAAACAGAATCATTGGAAACCAGAGCCCTTTTTCTTGGAGTTTATTGATGCCTGTTTTGAAGCAAATTGTTACTGCTACTAATCTGACAAAGATGAAGCCAAGAGCAATATATGGAATTGGCAATAGAAATATTAGCACTATAGCGGTTGCTAGAAACGCTATTCTGCTAACCATTTCGAACGAAATATTGAATTTTGATCCAAACCTGTAATGCTTAAAGGTTGAACCATGTCTTGTTTTCTGCTGAATCCATGAATCCCATGTAGTTCTAGGTTCAGTGGTTAGCAAAGAATCTTTGGAAATGCAGACGCTGGTATTGCTGCCAGTTGCCACTTCGTTGATGAACAAATCATCGTCGCCTGATACGAGCGTATGATGGTTGGCAAATCCACGATTTTTGAAAAATAGATCTTTCTTGTATGAAAGGTTGCGTCCAACACCCATGTACGGGGCTTTGCTCAATGCCAAACCGAGGTAGTTTAGTCCGATGAAAAAGGCATCACATCTGATTAATTTATTTAGCCAGCCTTTATTGCGCTCGTATCCACAGTAACCTAAAACGACTTCGGTTTCTGATTCGTACGAATTAACCATCTGCTTAATCCATTGGTTCGTTTTGGGCGTGCAGTCGGCATCGGTAAAAATGATGATCTCGTTAATGGCCGATTTTATTCCAACTGTAACAGCAAGTTTTTTGCCATGCCAGAATTTCTCATCCTTCTTAATAAAGGTTTGGCGAAGGTGAGGGTATTTCGCCTTTAAAGATTTTAGGATGTAGTGGGTGTCGTCGTCAGAACAGTCATCTACTACAATAATCTCGTAGTTGGGGTAATCTTGTTCTGCAATAACAGGTATGTTTTTATGAAGGTTGTCTTGTTCGTTTCGGGCGCAAATCACCACAGAGACTGGAGGCCATTGACTGCGCAATTCATCGATTTTCACCTGTTTAAACCTTCCAACTTTTCCGTAAATGAAAATGTAATATACGAGTTGGATCAAAAATGTGATTGCTAAAAAGGCTAGTAATGCTTGCTGGTAAATCGCTAATTCGCTGAAGAAAGTGTACTCCATTGTTATGCTAAAAAATAATCGGCAATTTTATCAAAGTTTTTCGGCATTCTCAGCTGTCGTTCACATTTTATGTGTTTGTTGTAAGTTACTTAACATTTACAGCAACAATTTATTGCGTAGAACGAGGTAGTTTTCGATGTATAATTAGTTATTTTTGCGCTCATTTTCAATAAAAGAGGTCAATGAAGTTCGACTTAACTGCCACAGATGTGCATTCGAAGGCTCGTGTTGGTGTAATAACTACCGACCATGGGCAAATACATACGCCAATATTTATGCCTGTTGGAACGGTTGCAACCGTAAAGGGGGTTTTTCATCGAGATCTAAAGGAAGAGGTAAACGCAGAGATTATATTGGGGAATACCTACCATTTGTACCTTAGGCCAGGTTTAGAAGTGCTTAAGGCTGCTGGTGGATTACATAAGTTCAGTGCTTGGGATCGTCCGATTCTTACCGATAGCGGTGGATATCAAGTTTTTTCTTTAGCAGAAAATCGAAAGTTAACTACCGAAGGGTGTACTTTCCGTTCGCATATTGATGGATCAAAGCATATGTTTACTCCCGAAAACGTAATGGATATCCAGCGCGTTATTGGCGCCGATATTATTATGGCTTTCGATGAGTGCCCTCCAGGAACAGCAACCTATGAGTATGCCAGCAAATCTTTAGACCTTACTCAAGGTTGGCTTGAGCGATGCGTAAAGCGTTTTGACGAAACCGAAGGACTTTACGGCTATTCGCAAACGTTGTTCCCAATTGTTCAAGGATGTGTTTATCCCGACTTACGTAGAAAGGCTGCTGAGCATGCTGCTACGCTCGATAGGGAGGGGTATGCTATTGGTGGTTTGGCCGTTGGAGAACCCGCGGAGCAGATGTACGAGATGATAGAGCTGGTAAATGAGATTCTGCCAGAAACAAAACCTCGCTATTTGATGGGAGTTGGTACTCCTGTAAACATTCTTGAAGGCATTTCGCGTGGTGTAGATATGTTCGATTGCGTTATGCCAACTCGGAACGGAAGAAATGGGATGCTCTTTACTAGCGAGGGCATAATCAACATCCGTAATCTAAAGTGGAGAAATGATTTTTCTGCTATTGATTCCAATGGTGTGGCATTTGTTGATACCACCTACACTAAAGCCTACCTTCGACATTTGTTTGTCTCTGACGAAATGCTTGGTGCACAGATTGCCTCTATGCATAATTTAGCCTTCTACCTATGGCTGGTAAGGGAGGCGCGCACACATATCCTTGCGGGGGATTTTGCGCAATGGAAGGAGATGATGGTGCCGAAGTTGTCAACGCGACTGTAATTCGTGTAGAACAAATCATACAAATTAACGTAGTTCTTCTTTCGCTTTTGTAATTTTGAAAGCATAAATAAAAAGAGATGAAGGTTAAACTTTTTAAGCGCCTCGACATATATATTATCAAGAAGTTTATTGGAACTTATTTCTTTGCGCTTCTTATTATTATTGGTATTGCTGTAGTTTTTGATGCAGCAGAAAAAATAGATGACTTCATGGAGAAGAATGCTCCGCTAAGAGCGATTATCTTCGACTACTATATGAACTTTATCCCCTACTTTGCTAGCCTTTTTAGCTCGCTCTTTACTTTCGTAGCGGTAATATTCTTTACATCTAAAATGGCCAGCAATACAGAGATTGTTGCAATTTTAGCGAGTGGGGTTAGCTTTAAGCGGTTACTATACCCTTACTTTGTTGCTGCGTTGTTTATTGCTGTGCTTAACTTTTTATTGGTTGGCTTTATTATTCCCCGAGCTAACGAGGTTAAGATCGACTTTGAAAATAAGTATGTAAAGAAGCAGTACCAAAATACAGAAACGAACATCCATAGGCAGCTTACTCCGAATACGTTTGTGTACATGGAGAACTTTATGGTAATTGGCAAAATTGCCTCTAAATTTTCGTTGGAAAAATTTGATGGCAACCAGCTTAAGTCTAAGTTGATCTCCGACTATGCTGTATGGGATTCGACTAGTGGAAAGTGGACTGCTTACAACTACTACGTTAGAGAGATGTTTAACGGGAAAGAGGTTATTAAGCGCGGGGAGAAGATCGATACGCTTATTGACCTTAGCGGTAAGGAACTTTCGCAGCGATCGAATGTGGTAGAGACAATGAACTTGGTTGAACTTTCCAGGCAAATTGTAAAGCAGAAGCAGCGTGGTGCTGATGATGTTCAGTTCTTGCAGGCAGAACGTAATAAGCGCTACGCATATCCTTTAAGCACCTTTATTCTAACCTTGATTGGGGTGTCGTTTGCATCTCGCAAGGTGAGAGGCGGCATCGGGCTTCATATTGGATTAGGCTTTCTTATAGGCTTTTCTTACCTTCTGTTTATGCGCTTTAGCGAAATGTTTGCGATAGGGGGGCTAATTTCTGCAAATGTTGCAATATGGGTGCCTAACGTACTTTACGCTTTCATTGCGCTGTATCTGTATTGGAAAACACCTAAATAGGACGCCCATTTAGGTCGTTAATGCCTTTTACTTTCCTTAAAAAAATGCCTAACGTGTGAAAAACTGGTGTTAAAGTTATCACAGTAATTCGCAATTTAGGAATAGAATAGCTAGACTTGTAGCTTGAATTTGATGTGGATGTTGGAATATTCTGCATTTTAGTTATCAACTAACACAAGAAAACACATGCCTTTGAAAAAGAAAATTCTTGAGCTTAAGAAGCGCAAGGAGGAAGTACTACAAGGAGGTGGCCCAAAAGCGATTGCTAAGCAGCAAGCGATGGGAAAAATGACCGCACGCGAGCGTATTCTCGCCCTACTAGATGAAAGTTCATTCCACGAGTATGACCTTTTCGTTGAGCACTCTGCTCGCGAATTTGGAATGGATGGTAAAGTGCTCGCCGGGGATGGTGTGGTAATTGGAACAGGTACAATATTTGGTTCACCTGTAGCAATATTTGCTCAGGACTTTACCGTTATGGGTGGTTCGCTAGGCCTTATGCATGCTCGCAAAATCACCAAAATTATGGACTACGCAATCAAGATGCGTATGCCTCTTATCGGAATTAACGACTCGGGTGGTGCTCGTATTCAGGAAGGCGTTAACTCGCTTGCCGGATACGGCGAAATTTTCTACCGCAACACCATCGCCAGTGGCGTAATTCCTCAAATCTCTGTAATTCTTGGTCCATGTGCTGGTGGAGCCGTTTACTCTCCAGCGCTAACCGACTTCGTTTTCGTGGTGGACAACATCTCTAAGATGTTTATTACAGGACCTGAAGTTATCAAGTCGGTACTTGGCGAGGAAATTACCCAGGAGGAGCTTGGTGGTGCTCGCGTTCACTGCGAAATTACCGGTAACGCTCACTTCTTTGCCAAGAGCGAGGCTGAGTGCTTCGATCAGATCAAGAAACTCATCACCTTTATCCCTTGGAACAACAGCAAGAAGGCGCTACGCTTCGAGCCTAAGCATCCAAAGCCTCAGTACAAGATCGAGGATATCGTTCCTGAAAATCCTAACAAGCCATACGACGTTCGCGATGTAATTCGTGCCGTTGTTGACGATTCTGACTTCTTCGAAATTCAGGAGATGTGGGCTCAAAACATCGTTATTGGTTTTGGCCGCCTGAATGGCGATACCATTGGTTTCGTTGCCAACCAGCCTAAGGTGGTTGCCGGAGTGCTTGACTGCGACTCATCTGACAAGGCTGCTCGCTTCATCCGCTTCTGCGATGCGTTTAACATCCCACTCGTTACCCTTGAGGACCTTCCAGGCTACCTTCCAGGTGTAGACCAGGAGCACCAAGGCGTTATCCGCCACGGCGCAAAGATGCTTTACGCTTACAGCGAGGCTACCGTGCCTAGAATTACCGTTATCCTTCGTAAGGCATACGGTGGTGGGTACATTGCCATGAACTCGCGCCACCTGCAGGCCGACTTCGTATTTGCTTGGCCTCTGGCCGAGATTGCGGTTATGGGGCCAGAGGGTGCTGCTAACATCATCTTCCGTAAGGAGATCATGGAGGCTGAGAACCCCGACGAAATGCGCAAGCTGAAGGTTGAAGAGTACAAGGAGAAGTTCGCTAACCCCTACGTTGCCGCTTCGAGGGGCTACGTTGATACCGTTATCGAGCCTTCGGAAACTCGCCGCTTCCTGATCCACGCCCTAGAGGTGTCGCTGGAGAAGGTTGTTGAGCGTCCATCGCGTAAGCACGGAATTCCTCCATTTTAATCGTTGGGCTATGAGCAATACCGAGGAGCTAAAACCTGAGTATACCTCGTTTGTTGTTGACGAAACTACGTATGAGACAATAGTCCCTGCGAAGATTGCCAACCGCAAGGCGTGGGAGAGGCCAAACCCTAACATGATTACCTCGTTTCTTCCGGGTACCATCCTAGAGATGTACGTTAAGGAGGGCGATGTTGTTAAGGCTGGCGACAAGCTGCTTCTGTTTGAAGCAATGAAGATGCACACACTAGTCAATGCTCCTTTTGATGCAACCGTTAAGGCGATTGTTGTATCGGAAGGGGGAAAGGTTCCCAAAGGGGAGTTGCTGATTGAGCTAAAGTAACCATAGAGGGGGAGGGCGAAAGCCTTCCCCCTTTCTTTTTCGCCAGGTGTCCGCTTGGCGAGGGGCTGCTGGTTCAGCGTTTGGCGCTTGGGCCTTCGGTGCAGCGCCGCCGGTGGGGGATATCCGCTTTTGTTGATTCGAAGGGCTCCCCATTGGGCTTGAATAAACTTCTTTTCGGATTGCAACCCGCCCTCTTCGGATTCAAATTCCCGCTATTTTGATCGGGAATGCGGCTCTTTTGATTCAGATTCCCATTATTTCGATCGAAAAAGCCTCTCTTTGAATCGAAATACTCATTCTTTCGATCGAAAGAGGGTCTCTTTGAATTCAGATTCCCATTATTTTGATTGAAAGAGGGTCTCTTTTGATTCAAATACTCATTATTTTGATCGAAAGAGCCTCTCTTTGAATCGAAATTCCCATTATTTCAATTGAAAAAGCCGCTTTTTTGATTCAAATGCTGGCTATTTCGGCTGGGAAGGCGGCTTTTTGAATCGGCATTTTCCCTTTTTTACTCGAAGGAGGCGGTATGCCTGCCGGAGGAGCGGCTCTTCGAGGCGGGAGTGGCGATATTGGGGCTTCGAGCCCAAGGGCTTTAACGCGCAAAGGGCGAGAGCCTCCTTGGTGGAGGTCCTCGCCCTTTGGCGTTCGCTGTGGCTGCGGCTAAGCTACCTGGCGATGATTAGCAGCTTGGCGACTTTCTTATCCTTGGTTCGGGCTACTACGGGGTAGCTGCCCGATTCGAGGTGGCTGACGTCGTAGCTGCTCAGCTTGGTGATGTTTTCGGGGGTCAGCGGCATCGATTCGAGCAGCATGCCGTGGGCGGAGTAGATGTCGACGGTTATTTCGCTGTCGGTGTTGATGGCTGCGACGATGCTGACCTGCGTTGAGGCCGGGTTGGGGTAGATGCTGAGCTGCAGCGTGAGGGCTTCGGCGCCCCGCTTGACCTCTACGGTGTCGGATGCCGAGCATTGGTTCTTGCTGGTTACCGATACCCAGTACTTCCCTTCGGCATTAACGATGATGCTGTTCGTTTTTTCGCCGGTGCTCCACAGGTAGGCATACTCGCTGGAGAGGTTAACCGTGAGCGCGGTCGGAAGCGGGCGGTAGAGCACGTCGCTGCCTAGGCTGACGGTAGGAGCGGGGTAGATCTCGAACTGCGACGTCTTGACGGGGCTCTTTATGCCGCCAACTTCGGTGGATCCGGTGATGGTGTGCTTGCCGGCAATCCCTTCGACCATGTTGGGCGCCTGCTTGCCCTGCGCGAGCATGTTGTCGAAACTGTAGGCGATGCTCTGGGTTGGCTTCAGGTCGGCGCTGAGCTTTACGGTGCCGCTAAAGCTGTACTCTACGGTTTTACCATCAGCCTTGGCGATCTGGTAGCTGCACGATACCTTCACGTCGGTTCCGGTTGGTACGGTAATGTTCTGGCTTTCGTTAACCAGCTTCACCTCGAAGGCTGCCTTTTTGCCGTCGTAGCACTTGGTTTGGCTTACTGCGGGGTACAGCGTGATGAAGTTGGTTGCCTTGGGCGTCAGGTAGTCGATGGCGATCTCCTTTATCAGGATGCAGCCGTCGGCATTGGTTCCGGTTACCTTGTATAGGCTATTCTCGTACACGGTAATATCCTTGGTGGCGGCGCCATTTGACCAGAGGTAGGTTAAGGTGGTGTTGCTGCCCGACAGCGTTGCCGAGCTTTTGTCGGCTGCTGTTTTGGTATCGATGCTAAAGGTTGGGTTGGCCACCACCTTAAACGTTTTGCTCACCGCTGGGTTGTTCGGGTTGACGTCGTACTGGTAGCTAACGCTCACCTCCGCCGTCACGGTGGCACCTGCGGTAGCGGCTGGGATGCCGGTTGCCGTGGTAAGGGTGATGGTGGTCGTCGATTTGGGCAGCAGGTCCTCGGCGAGCACGTAGCTCTCCGTCTTGACGGTGCCGTTCGCCTTCACCGAAACGGTAATGGTTTCTCCCTTGGCTATTGGCGTGTCGCCATCGTTGCCAATCACCAGCGAAAGGGGGACTGGGCGGCCCGACTGGCACATCTTCTCGTTGTTGACGATGGATTGGAGCACGAGGTCGCCGCCCTTAAACTGCACCTTGATCGATGCTTCGGCGGAGCAGCCCTTATCGTTGGTCACCTTAAGGGTATAGGTTCCCGATAGGGTGACGGTGATCGTCCTATCCTGCGAAACGCTTACCCCATCCTTCGTCCATGCGTATGATGCCATCCCCGCAGGCCCGTCGATAGTCTCCTTGGCGTTGGATGAGACGATGTCGGCTGGCAGGGTGAACGTTGGGCTTGGGTTTACGGTAACCGTGGCGTCCGTTTTATTGTTGGCGGTATTGGATTCGCCGGTTAGGGCGGCAATGGTTACGGATACGGGATACTGTCCGGCCGTAGCTCTAGGAAGCGTGGCCGCTAGGGTTACCGTGGTGCTGGCTTGGGGGGCGAGGTCGGCGCTCAGCAGCGTCTCCTCGCTAAAGCTGGTGCCGTTGATGGTGCCGCTGACCTTCAGCGGGGTGTTTTTTGCGATTGTCTTGCCCGATTTGTTGGCCACTGTTAGCGTTAGCGGTTCGGCGGCGGTGCCCTGGCAGAGCGCGGTGCTGACTACCGACGTAAGCTCGATGTCGGGGGTAAACAGCACCTGCGTTGTTTGCGCCGACGAGCAGCCGTTGGCGTCGGTAACGGTGAGCGTGTAGCTGCCATCCTGGGTTGCCGTGATGCTTTGGGTCTCGGCTCCGGTGCTCCACACGTATTTGGTCATGCCGGCAGGCCCTGCGATGGCTACTTGGGCCTCGTTGCTGGTAATTGGGTTGGCAAGCGTAAACGTGGGGGCGGGGTTAACCTTAAAGCTGCCTGTAAGCGTGTTGTTGGCGGCAATGCCGTCGTCGGCAAAGGTGGCTGTAGCCGAAATCGAGTAGCTGCCAGCCGCCAGCGCAGGCAGCTTTTGGGTAAAGGTGTAGGCTATTGTTTTGCCGACGGCCATGGGCTCGGCAAGGGTGGTCTCTTCGGAAACGGTATTGCCGTTAAACGTGTACGATAGCGTAAACTTTGTTCCTGTAGCGATGTTTTCCATGCCCGAGTTCTTGACGCTCATGGCCACGACATGGCCTTCGGGAGCCGCGCAGAAGTCTTTAGGGCTATCGATGGCGGCCACGGCAATATCCTTTCGGTTAAAGTTGACCATCACCTCGTCCGAGGTCGAGCAGCCCTGGTTGGTTGCCGTTAGCGTGTAGGCTCCCGAGTTGGTTACCGTCAGCGTCTTCGACGTGGCGGCGGTACTCCACAGGTAGGTGTTCGATGCCAGATCGGGGGTTACGGTGGGCACAATGGTGTAGCTCGATTCGGTTGAGGCGATGTCGTCGCCCAAGCTCACCGTAGGCGTTTGGTTTACCGTAACGCTGATCACCTTGCTGAAGTTGTTGGTGAGGTCTAGGTCGTCGAGGGTAATCATTGCCGAAACGCCCGTTGGCTGAGCCGTTGTAAAGGTTGCCTTCTTGGCGAAGGTGTATTCGATGCTCGCGTTGGGCGCAAGATCGTTGGCCAGCGTTATAACCTCGCTCACCTCCACGCTTCCGACCTTAAAGGTAACGGGTATGGTTGTCCCGGCCTTGGGCGTGTCGTTGCCAACGTTGGTTATCTTGACGGATACCGGGTATTCGGTGGTGCCGGTGCAGACGGTGCTGCTGGTTCCGTAGGTCGAGGTTAAATCGATGGACAAATCGTTCTTGATGAAGGCCACCTGCGTGCTGAAGATGCTGGAGCACTTGTTGGCATCGGTGATTTTAACATCGTACTTGCCATCTTTCGATACCAGAATGGTTTGGGTGATGTCGCTCGTGCTCCATTTGTAGTCGGTAAAGCCGGCTCCGGCATCAAGGGTCACCTCTACGTCTTTGGTAGTTATCGTAGGCGGAAGGCTCGACTGGGGTAGCCCGTAGGTTTCTGCCGCTACCGTTTGCGCATTGTTGTCCGCCACCAGGTCGCCGGCGAGTTTCGCCACAATGGCTACGGTGTAGGCTCCCTTGGCCGAGATATCGATCGGATTATTTAGGATGATGTCGGCCGAAGCTCCGGGAGCCAGTGCCGCCGTAAGCGTATAGCTGTCGGTGCTGGTGGCTCCGTTTTTCGTAACCTCGAATGAGATAGCCGTTCCGCTGGGGATGGTAACGTTACCCCTGTTTTCGATGGTCAGCGAGGGCTTCATCGTAGGCTCGTGCGTACAGGCCGTTTGAATATTATTGATCGACTTTACGGCGACATCCTTTACGGCAAAGGTGATGGTGGCTTCCGACTTGGTGCTGCAGCCATGCTCATCGGTTACCGTACACCAAACCTTGCTGTCGGCGGGTCCGGGGAAAATCACCTTGTTCGTCTTCAGCGTGGTCTTGTCGTACCACTCGTACGACTTGTAGGCCAGCGAAGGATCGGCGTCGTAGGTGTACTCGAGCGCATTTACCGTTTGCGTTTGTGGGGTCAGCGTAAACGCTGGGAACCCGTACGACTCTATGGTGGCCGCTAGGTTGTCGGCCGTGTTGATATCGTACGGAATGGTAGCCGAAACCTCGATGGGGTAGGTGCCTTTGGCCGACATGTCGAAGGTTTCGGGGAAGATGTAGTCAAACGACTCGCCAGCGGCAAGGTCTTTGACGGTCGTGGTCTTGTGCACGGGCTGAAGCGCTCCCTTATACTTTAGGCGAAGCGTAACTTCGGTTCCCGCCTTGATGACATCAATAGCCTGCCCCTTGTTGGTAACCTTAACGGTGATGGCCTGAGCCTTGTCGAGGCTACACTTGTTGGCGGGCGACACCACCGCTTCGGCGACAACGTTGGGGTTGAGCTTGTACACGTCGGCGGTGCTGCTAACGCTACATTTGGCCGGCGTATTATCGGTAAGGGTTACCTTGAAGGATATCTTATTGTTGGGGCTTACAAACTCCGCCGATGTAATCGCCTGCTTGTAGCCGTTGTTGGCGAGCTCTCCCCATATGCCTTCGCCAATTTTCTTCTCCCACTTGATGGTGTAGCCGAAACCATCGGCGTCCGTGGTGATGTCGAATTCGTGGTTATTCGGATTAAGCGGATCCGATGGGGTCGGAAGCCCAAGTATTACGGTTGGACCGAGGTCTACCGTTGGCTTTTTTACCTCTACCATCTGAACTTTCTTGTCGTTGTCCGTCTTGTAGAAATATTCGGGGTTGTCGATGTTTGTTACCGTAATGTTGTAGAATCCGCCGCGATTCATGTCGATGGTTTTGGAGGTGACGAGCTGCACCTCGCTGCCCACGGGCAGGTCATTGGGCAGGTTGTAGGTCTCCTCGAATTCCTCGGTACGGCTTACGGTGCCGCCATTGGTTCGCGAGTACTCCGATTTGAAGGATACCTTTACGGGTGCGCCCTTCTTGGCCGTTTTTATGCCGCAGTTCTTTACCTTAAAGGTGATGTTCTCCTTATCGGTGAAGCCTCCGCACACTTCGGCTCCGGTAAGCGTTACCGGCTTAACGATTCCGGAGATCCCGAAGTCGTCTGGAGCCTCCTTTATGGCAAATCCGTTCAGCCCAAACCCGCTGAAGAAGCCGTTCGTGGCGTCGCTGGTAAACTCGAAGCGGAATTTCACCCCGGTAGCCCCGTTTAGGCCTGCGGGCAGCAGGTGGCTGATGGTCTGCCAGCCGTTGCTGTTACCCGTAAAGCCGATTTTGCCCGACGAGGCAATGGAGGCCTGATCCTTCCAGCCCCAGAAGTCGTCCCAGAGGTCGCCGTTTTTGCCAACGGGCTGCCAGGTGGCGCCGTTGTCGGTGGAGTAGGATAGGGTTACGCCGTCTTTGTTCAACTCGGTGATGTAGTTGGCCTTGATTTCGAGCATTGGCTTTTCGAGGCCTATAATATCGAAGCAGGGGCTGGTGAGTATTGCCTTGGCGTTGTTGTCGTAGTTACCGTTGAGGTTGGTAATCCACATCTTATCCGTTTGGCTATCTCCAGAAATGTTGGGTGCGGTAGACACGCCGTGCATCCAGTTGTAGCCGGTCTTCGTCCAGTCGTCCGGGGTGTCGAAGCTGGTGGTGTATGGGGTTTTGTACGTCTTCGAAATGTGTACGTTGACGCTGGCTGTGTCGTTCACGTTATCCTCATCTCCGGGGAGCAGCGTTGTTGCCAGCACCTTCAGGTCGCCGTAGAGGCCTGCGGGGAAGGTTTTGCTGAGGGTTACCGTTGCTTCGGCACCTGGGGCTATGTTTTGGGTGATGTTGTCGTCGATGGTGGACCCTCCGTTAATGGTAATCTTGACGGGGATGGGGGCAACGGCCTCCTTCGATCCGGCATTCCTTACCTTAAGGGTGATGGGCTGGCTGGTGCCGTCGCTTCCGCAGGTGCTGGTGGGACTCACGACCTGGACCATGGCCAAATCCTTCTCCATGAAGTTGCCCACCACCGAAACGTCGTCGATGTTCCATCCGGTGAACTCCCTATCGCCGTTGGTGTAGGAGAGGGTGTAGCGGAGCTTGATGTTGTGGGCGCGGTCGAACTCGGCGGGGAAGGCCACCGAAGCGGACTGCCAGCTATCGTCGAGGGTGTAGTCGGTATTCTTCCAAAGTGTGGCCCACGTGGCGCCGTTATCCTTGCTTGCCTGAATCTTTACGGTGTCGTACATGTCAACGTTCAGCCATCGCTTGAAGTTTAGCACCAATCCTTTGTAGAAAAGCGCGTCGAAGCTGGGCGATGTGGCGGTGTAGGGTGCCGACGAGGGGATGTTGGCATCGTAAACCCCATCTTTGGTGAGGTCGTTTCCGAGGACTTTGCTACCGCTTACTGCATTCTCGGGGTCGGGGTTGCCGTATGCCCCCGATTTGCCCATTGGCGCGGCAATTTCGAAATCGTTGGATAGGCTCCATCCCTTGTCGGTCTCAAAGTCGTCGAAGAACAGGTTCTGCTTGATTATTCGGTTGCCGCCCGAGTTGATGGTGGCGTTGGCAAACGCGGTTCCGTTGACGGTTATGCCGCTTGCCGGAATTTCGGCATCGACGGTGTTGCCGCTTTTGGCGTCGGAGGCGATGTCGTAGGTGGCCCATAGGTAGGTGTAGCCGGTTGGTAGGCTGTAGCTGGCGGTAAGAACGGCGGAGCTGCCGCTTAGGGTGCCGCTGGCTATGGGGGTGGAGGTGTTGAATTCGGGATCCTGCGTGGCGTAAAGCGTTACACGGGTGATATCGGTTAGTTTGGTGGCGATGGCGTTTACCTTTACGCTGCTGAGAATAGCATCGCCGGTGTTGCCGGTTACCTTTAGGCGCGAGCAGAGGATTGGGTTGTTGGTCGTGCCGTTGGGGATGATGTCGGTGGTTACCCCTTCGGGGGTTGCCTCGACAAGCGACTTGGCCTGCGAGCCGGTCTCCTCGAGTTTCACCTCGTCGAGGCAGATACCCATACCCCAGCGGCTGAGCCCTTCGAAGGCGAGGTAAACGTCCTTTTGAAGCGCGTCGGAGGGGAGGTTCAGCTGGAAGTCGCGCCACTCGTTCTGCACGAAGTTGTAGGTTTGCAGGAGCCTCCATCCTCCGCTAAAGCCCACCTTATAGTAGATGCGCAGGATGTCGTTGTTTACCCCTGTTGGAACCCTCCATTCGTAGATGGTTAGCCAGAACTTTAGGGTCGGCAATACTGCGAACTTAAGGTTAAGGGGCGGGGTTATCAGCCGGGTTTGCTCCCTTCCGAAGCCTTGGGTGAAGTACCAGGCGTTGTAGGTGCCAGCCTTAGCCTTGTCGGGGTTACGGAACATGTCGTACGTTGCAGCAGGCTTCAGCAGGTTGGGGTCGGCGGGGTTGTACCCCCCATTCCGGTAGCGCCAGGGGACGCTTCCTACTACCGCTTCTTCTGTCCAGCCGTCGGGCTTTCTGCCCAGCTCAAAGCCTTCTTTTAGGTAAACTGTTTGAGCCTTTAGCTCGATGGTAGAACAAACCAATAGGATGATGTACAGCATCATCCTTCTCATCCCTCTTTTCATAATCCAACAGATTCTTATAGCTTTTCGTTGTGAAATATAGCTTAATAATTCAATAAATCGGAGGGGGGGACGTCTCGTAGCGCCAGCAGGAATTAAATTGCGACCCTGTTCTGCCTAGTAATTAGGCAGAAAAAGCAATATCGCCACAGGTTTAATAAAGCTAAATGTTTCGAAACTGCTTCTCGAAACCCCGTACGCGATAAAAAATCACCGCAAAAAAAATCGCACTTGCTTTGTTAATCATCTTGAAATTTCTACATTAGGCATCGGTAAAGATTGTTTTTAGTAGCATTCTTTAGGCCAGCAAAAATATCAGTTAACGCATAACATTACGGGCTATTCAGCCAAATCGGGCCCAATAGCCAGCAAAGATTTCCAATTTTTAATCGTAGCACGAGCTGTAGCCAATGCGTGAAACCTCGGGTAGAGCTTTCACCAAGGGAGAAGTTCCGTCGGAGGACGCGGATTGAGCTTTTACCTAAGGAAAAGCTTCGTCGGAGGTCGCGGACAGAGCTTTTACCTAAGGAAAAGCTCTATCGGAATGCGCGGATTGAACTTTCACCTATCGAAAAGCGCCATCGCCATTCGGCAGGAAAGCTACAGCACGTGCAACTGGCGGTATAGCCCTTGTAGTAGCTTGCGTTAGGGGTATTCGACCTTGCCTTAAGCAAGTGGTGCAAAACCAATCAGCCGTTAAACCAAAACCTAATATCGATGGAAGAATTAGCAATGACCAACCTTGCGTAGCCGACGTGGGTGCTGTTGCAACAGTTATCAAGGAGGAGGTTGTGGGCACTACCCTCAAGGAGGTGAAGGAGTCGGCAGCCTACCAGGAGGTGGTGAGCGAGCAGCTGAGCTACGACGACTCCATGGCTCGCGTGCGTAAAAGCGAGAACACGCTGAGCAAGAACGAGGCCGACAAGCGCCGCGACGATGCCTACGTGGGTACGCGCAAGGCTATCGACTCACTCACCTACTCGCCCGACGAAGCGATTCGGGGTAAAGCCACCAAGCTCTTCAGCATTATGAACATGTACAGCTCGGGTGTCGAAAAGCTGCCCGACTCGAAGGAGAGTGAGTACCTGAAGATCATCATCAGCCGCATGAAGGAGCCCGAGAACTACCAGATGGCCACCGAAATCGGCATCAAGGCATTCGTGGACAACATGGACAAGTGCGAGAGCGATTTTCGTTCGGATTGGGGCGAGATGGAGAACGATAAGGAGGAGTACCGGAACAGCCAATCGGCCACGAATAGCCGCCGGAAGCTGGAGGATGCCATCAACGCGTTCTACGCCTACCTAGCCTACAACGCCAAGTACAACGCCAGCAAGGAGCAGTTTGCCCAGCTGCAGCGCGCCATCTACAGCCGCTACCTGAGCATCCGCCAGAAGTACATCGAGCGGAAGAAGAAGGAGGCCGATAAAAAGGATGGCGACAAGAAGGATTCCGACAAGAAGGACACCACCCCCAAAACCGATGGCGGCTCGGAAAAGAAGTAGCCTTGGAAGTACGATGCTAAGCCCACCTCGTAAAAAGGTGGGCTTTTTTGTTTTATAGATATGGTAGCACCAATAACGGATGGAGGAGGTCCCGTCAGGCCTAAGCGCGCTGCTTCTGCTGCTACTGGACGTTTCCCCTTTTTTATTCCGCCTTAGCCTGAAGGCTTTGGGCAACACCTCCGGTGTGCGCGATTGAGTCCGGCAGCGAGGGATGTCTCTTCCCCCATATATAATAGGGGCGCCTATACCGCTTACTCGTGGTGGAGATGAGGCTTGCTGTGCAACTTTTGTTTTGCGAATAACGGCTTGTAAATGTAGCGGGTAACATTTGTAGAAACTTTTTTTGAGTACGAAGTGTTTATTTTTCGAAATCTATGTTTTTTTTAAAATAAATGTTTTCTTTCTTTAAGGTGTGAAATGGGGGGGATAATGGGCATGTTGTAATGCCCTTAAGCTTTAGTTATAAAATTGGCTGTTGGTTATGAAGGTAAAGGCTGTATTTAATCCTTTTAGGGGCATATTGCTGTTGCTCCTATTTACGGTTTGTGGACTGAAATCTTTCGCGCAAACGGATACTGAATTTTGGTTTGTCATTCCCGATATTACTTACGAGCATCAGATTCCAGGAGGTGAGCCTGCCAAATTCACCTTTTCTACATTCGACATGCCCAGCACCGTTACGGTGAGCATGCCGGCCAATCCATCGTTTACCCCAATCATTATAAACATTCCTGCAGGATCGGCATACAACCTGTCCATGGATAATTATATCAATACGGCGATTAACGCCAGCAGGGCAGGGAATCCCGATGCAGAGAACCAGTATAAAACGTTACCAACTCCCACAAACCCATCTGGGGCAAACAAGTGTGGGCTAAAGATTACGGCTACAACCCCAATTACGGCCTACTACCAGGATGCCAACATCAACAATACCGAGCTCTATGCGCTGAAGGGGAAGAATGCCCTAGGCAATCATTTCTTTGTTCCGTTTCAAAATCAGCGAACCAACCACGGGTTTTCCAATACCAATCCTGCATACTCCTCCATTAACATTGTGGCCACCAAGGATAATACGGTGATCCACATAAAGCCGAGCCAGGATGCCTACATGCATGGAACGTCGATTCCTGCCAATGCAGACAAGACGGTAACGCTGATGGCGGGAGAGGCAATTTGCGTTGTTCCAAAGCTCGTTGGTGGGCAGCCCGATAGGTCTGCTGCTGGGCACCTTGCCGGTACCGAGATCTCCTCGAGCGAGGATGTTGCCATTACCATTAACGACGACTCCGTTCATGGCGATGGGGGGGGCAACTACGATATTATTGGCGACCAGCTGGTGAATATGGCTTCGCTGGGGCTTAAGTATGTAGTTCTTCGAACCAAGGCGCAGACCGATGACGACCGCATATACGTAACCGCAACAGAAGATAATACCACGGTAAAGTTCTACAATAACAATGGTAACACTTTTTCGACAAAGGTGATAAACGCAGGGGAACAATGCGATATTGGTACGGTTGGCGACTTCTGTATTGTTGATGTAGATAAGAAGGTTACCGTGCTCCATGTTGGTGGTTATGGCGGCGAGCTTGGTGGCGCCATTCTTCCTGCCATTGATAAGTGTACGGGTAGCACCCAGGTGGCTTTTAATAAGCTGAATGATGGTGGAAAGACCTTCAATACGAATGTAATGGTGCGTACCAATGGTAAAAACGAGTTTTACCTGAATGGAGTAAAGGTAAACATGGAAGCCGCCGCTGGAAAAACGTGGACACAGCTTCCTGGTACCGACTGGTGGTTTATGCAGGTGCTCGATTGGAATACGGGCAAGTTTCCCTCCCTTAAGCAAGGTCAGGGAAATATCCTTACCAATAAGGGTGACCTCTTCCACCTTGGAGTCTTCTACGGAGCCAGTAGCGGAGGTTGTAACTACGGCTTCTTCTCGGACTTCAACGAGCTAAAGATTGATGCCAACGTTGCAGGTGTAGAAGCTGGCGAAACCAAGGTTTGCTTTGGCGCCCCAATTCAGCTTTATGCCAAAGGGGGTACAACGTATAAGTGGACTCCTGTCGATTATCTAAGCGATCCTGCCGTATTCAACCCAATTGCCAACATCCCGTTTCAAGGGGTGAAGCAGTACCAGGTTGAGGTTTCAGGAGCATGTAACATGAAGGAGGTTAAAACCATTAACCTCCAGATCTTGCCTCCGGTTAAGGCCAACTTCTCCGTCGACAACATTACTGGATGTTCACCCCTTACGGTTAACTTTACCAATACCTCCCTGAATGCGGCCGAGTTACGCTGGAGCTTTGGCGATACCAAGGATACGGTTTCGAATATGTTTAAGGCCACAGGCTTGGTGGAAAAGTTTAGCCATCTATACGTAAACAATACCGATACCCCCATAACCTACACCGTTCAGCTCATCGTAAAGAGCGAGTCGGGCTGTGGCGATGTTATAGAAAAGCAAATTACGGTGTACCCATCGGTGGAGGCAAAGATGAATCGAATCGATCCTACTCCGTCCTACTGTTCGCCACGTAGCCTTACCTTCGAGAACGTATCGCCGCCAACGGCGTTGCCAGCCAGCGATATTACCTATATCTGGGATTTTGGTGATGGGGGAAGCGTTAATACCAGCGATCCAACCGTAAAGCACGACTTTTCCGCTCTAAACAAGGATAAACTGCGTTACGATGTGTCGTTGACCATGATCAACAAGTTTGGCTGTAAGTCGATTGCGAAAGATACCATCGATGTTTACGGAAAGGTGGATGCATCCTTTTCGCTCGATAAGATAAGCGGATGTCCCGATCCAACATTTAACGCCGTGCTAACCGATGGATCAACAGGTCCTATTAAGAAAAGGACTTGGGATTGGAGTGGCTTCTCGCAGACCCCAAGCGCCACCCTTGCCAATGCTTACGATATCTCTACCACAAGTACTTCGGCTACTACGGTTACCCGTACTATAAAGTTGGATGTTGAAGGTGCTGGTGGATGTAAGGATTCGTATAAACAAGATGTGACAATTTATCCGTATGTCAACGCTACCTTCTCGTTTAATGGAGGAACCGACCTCTGCGATGGGGAGATGCTTAACATAAGCAAGTTTTCGTCAGGTGGCGCTACCGATTTTCTTTGGGAATTCGGTGATGGATCCACTTCTACAGAGGCAACACCTGCGGTGGCGCACCTTTACAATAATGCTAGCTATGCTACCGCAACGTACGATGTTAGGCTTACGGTTAAATCTTCCGAGGGAGGTTGCCAAAGTACCTACGTTTCACCTACTAAGGTAAAGGTCTTTTCGCGTATCGATCCCGATTTTTCCATAAAAGATCTCGGAGGGTGTGCTCCTTTTAATGCCACCATACTAAACGTCTCTAAAGGTAATGCGTCGAATAAGTACGAGTGGAACTTTAAGGATGGTTCGGCTCCTGTTGTTGAAAATACGCTAGTTGCTAGCCGACAACACTTATTCACCAATAGTACAACCCTCCCCGAAAAGCATTTCGTAGAGCTTACGGTTACCAACGAGGGTGGCTGTTTTAAGACTGTTTCTCGTTTGGCAACCGTTTATCCACAGCCAGTCGCCGACTTTACGGTTGATAACTCCATTGGTTGTAATCCGTTGCCAGTTGCCTTTACTGCTTCAACCAGTGCTAAGGAGTACGATTACCAATGGTCGTTTGATGATGGGGCTACGGGATCGCAGCCTGCCATCTCGCATACCTACAACAACTTCGATTTTACAAATGATGCAACCTTTAATCCAACGCTCGAGGTTAGTTCTATATATGGATGTAAGGCATCTATAACAAAGCCGATAAAGGTGCATCCTTTCCTGAAGGCTGCATTTACGGTTCAGCAGTTATCTGCTTGTGCTCCTTTCGATGTTAAGGTTACTCCCAACTCGTTAGGCGCAACCTCTTATGCTTGGGATTATGGAGATGGAAGAACCGCTACTAAGACAACAGGGGATTCGTTTACCATCAGCTACGACAATACAGGGGCAACATCTGCAACGTACCCCATTAGCTTGGTGGCTACCAACTCTGGTGGTGCCTGTCAGTCTACCGCAAGTACTGTTCCTGTGGTGGTCGACCCTCGGGTAGTGGCTAACGGAACATTTACAGTAGTTGACAAGTGTACGGGTGCGATTACCTTTAATAATACTTCAACAGGTGCCACCTCCTATACTTGGGACTTTGGCGATGGGCAATCGGCCAGTGTGGCCAGCACGGCTGCTCAGCAGCACACCTACGAAAATAGGACTGCATCGATAAAAACTTATACGGCAACGCTAACTGCCGAAAATGCTAAGGGGTGTAAAGCCACAAAAACGTTCAGTATAGATGTAGTTCCTCGTGTAGAATCGTCGTTTACCTACGATGTAGTCGAGAAGTGTACTCCTATGAAGATTCACATTATCAATACCTCGTTGAATGGAACTGAATTTCAGTGGGACTACGGGCATACCGTTGGTGGTGTTGCTCAGCAGGATGTTAAAACGGTAAAGGATGCCTTTGACAGAATTATTGATAGCGAAGATCCATCTCAGGTAAAAACCTATACCCTTAAGTTAACTACATTGGATAAATCATCGGGCTGTTCTGCGGTTTCTACAAAGGATATTAGCGTATATCCAAGGGTAAAACCTTCTTTCACCAGCTCTATTATTGATAAGTGTACAGGAAAACTATCCTTCCAAAATGCGACTACTGGTGCAATAACATATACATGGAATTTTGGGGATATGAGCTCTTCGTACACAACAGATAAGCTAGATCCTGTTGCACATACCTACTTGAATAGGAGTGGTATTAATGCAACATTTAACGCTAAGTTAATTGCTAGTAACTCTATAGGATGTTCTGCTGAATTTGCTCAGGATATTTCTATTGTTCCTCTTGTTGAGTCTAGTTTTACCATGGAGGAGTTAGAAAAGTGTACCCCAGTTAAGGTTAAGTTAACCAATACCTCGTTGAATGGTAGTGAGTTTAAATGGGATTATGGGCATACTATTGGAGGAATTGCACAACAGGAGACTAGGGCAACAAAGGATGCTTTCGAGAAGATAATTGATAGCGAAAATCTCAATCAGATTTTGACCTACCAAATAAAGTTAACCACCCTAGATAAGGTGTCAGGTTGCTTTGCTGTCTCCTCTAAGGATTTGACCGTATATCCAAAAGTATTACCATCTTTTACCAGCGCCGTTGTTGATAAGTGTAGCGGGAAGATGTCTTTCCAAAATGCGACAACGGGTGCCACAACTTATACTTGGTTCTTTGGAGATCCAAGTTCGGCGTACTCTACAGATAAGCTAGATCCTGTATCTCATACCTATCTGAATAGAAATGCAACCAATGCAACTTTTATTGCTAAGATTGTTGCTAGCAATGCTATTGGATGTTCTGCTGAGGCTGTGAAGGATATTTCGATTGTTCCTAGAGTAGAATCGAGTTTTACGTTGGAGGAGTTGGAGGTTTGTACCCCAGTGAAGGTTAAGCTCACCAATACTTCGCTCAATGGACAGCAGTTTACGTGGAATTATGGTCATACTATTGGGGGTGCATCCCAAGTTGATGTTAAGACTGATAAAATTGCTTTTGAGAAGATTATCGATAGTGAATCAGCTAACACAGTAGTGAACTATCCTATTAAGTTGGCGGTGCTTGACAAAAATACGCTCTGTGCCGACGATTCAACAATTAGTCTTACGGTTCACCCAAGATTGATACCTTCGTTTACTTCCGATAAAGCTGTTGGTTGTTCAGACCTACCTGTCGTACTAACTAATACATCTACAGGAGGGAATCTCTCCTTTAATTGGGACTTTAACGACGGACAGTCGGTAAAATCTTCAGATGTTACGGAGACAGTGGCTCATACATTCGTCAATAGGAATTCTGTTACGAAGAATTATAGCGTGGTACTAACCGCAACTAACGCAAAGGGGTGTAAAGCTACTGCATCTAAGTCCATAGGTGTATACCCCAAGGTTGAGGCTGCCTTCACCTTTGTTCAGTCTTCGAAGTGTACCCCATTCCCGATTGATATTGCCAACAGTTCACTTAATGGAACTGAATATTCTTGGGATTTTGGGCATGTAGTAAATGGAAATAAGCGAGATACTCTTACAATAACAAAGGCTGGATTTAGAACATACATCTATAATGGCAATAGTTCGAACGCTCAAACATACACGTTAACGCTTACTGCTCGTGATGCTGCAACGGGATGTAATGATGTTATAACTAAAACTGTTGATGCTCAACCTGAGGTTAAATCTAGTTTTAGTTTGAGTACGGACAAGGGGTGTAATCCACTTACAGTTTCGTTTACCAATTCGTCTACAGGTTCTTCTGCATACACCTGGAACTTTGGAAATAATACCTCTTCGGCAAGTGTTACACCTGCATCAATGGTATTTACCAATAGTGATACTGTTAGCATTAAAACCTATAATATTGTGCTAACCTCTAAAAACCAAGATGGATGTACCAATGTTTCTACCAAGCGTGTAGATGTTTATCCAAAGATGTTGGCTGATTTTAGTTTAGACAAGGTAAATGGATGTACGCCTTTAACTGTTAAGGTTGCTAATGCATATCCATCTTCGGCATATCGTTACGAGTGGTCCTTAGGTTCGAACGGAACTAGCACTTCACAGCAAATTCCTGATTTGAACTTTATAAATTCGACTACGGATTATACTATTCAAACCGAAAATTTAAAGTTAAAGGTATTCTATAAGGGAGACGCGACCTGCTATAAGGAGGTTGAGCGTTCGGTAGATATTTATCCTGGAACACGAAGCGATTTTGCAATGGATGTTACAGAAGCTTGCAATCCATTGGTCATAAACTTTACAAACGAAACAAAGTCGTACAACAACTCTGCTTCTTATAGATGGAACTTTGGTAGCCTAGGTGGTTCTGGAGATGTTAATCCTAAGTATACATTTACTAACCTGTCAAAAACCGAGAGGGTTACGTATGCTGTTAAGCTAAAGTCCACTTCTATCCACGGATGTAGTGACTCAACGACTAAGACGGTTGTGGTTCGTCCTATCCCTAAGGCTCAAATGGCAATAAATACGGCCTCGGGTTGTGCTCCATTTAACGTGGATGTACAGAATCTCTCTATAGGTTCTATGCCAACATACACCTTTTGGCTTGATAATGATAGAACGACATCTGTGGTAAGAAATGGTAATTCTAATGTTCAGTTTAACGTTGATAATCTTGCTGATACTCCTAAAATGACGGAGGTGTGGCTAAAGACGGTTAGCGATTTTGGTTGTAAAGACAGTATTTCTCAGAAGGTGTATACATATCCTCATGTTACATCAGCCTTTACTTTTACACCTTCGGATGCAGGATGTAATCCGTTGACGGTGAATTTCGCGAATACCTCAAAGAATGCAATTTACTACACTTGGGATTTTGATGATGGGGTTACTGCTCACGTTAGCTCACCTAGCCATGTGTTCCAAAATTTCAAGGAGCAGGATAGGGTGTATAATGTTAAGCTTAAAGCTAAATCGGAATATGGTTGTGAGCATGTGTCATCGAAAGATTTTACGGTATTCTCGGCTCCTATTGCCTACTTTACCATAGATCCACCTTTGCGTACTTTCCCAGATGCTTCGTTCCTGTTTAACAACCAGACAACTCCAAAGGCAATAAATTGGAACTACGAATGGACTTTTGGAGATGGAGGCAAGTACATTGGCGTAGATCCTCCTGTATATACTTATAAGACATGGGGCGATCAGGGAAATGACTATAAGTACAATGTAACGCTGAAGGTGTCGAATGGAAACTGTAAGGATGAGATGACACAGTTCCTTTATCTAAAGCCTGCTATTCCTGTTTCTATTTTCTCGTCTAGCGTTGGTAGTAGCTGTTCTCCTTTGGAAACTCAGTTTGTTCATCAGGCGAAGTTCTATAAGTCTATTGAGTGGAATTTCGGAGATGGAACAACTTCAACTGAGGATAGCCCATATCACGTGTTCAGAACTCCTGGAAAGTATCACGTTCAGTTAACCGTAAAAGGTGACGGTGGTAATTCTTACTCTTATACTACATTGGAGGTCTTCCCTAATCCTGTAGCAAGTTTTAAACTTGCTCCTGGCGAGGCAATGCTGCCCGAGGCTCGTGTACAGTTCTATAATACGTCAATCGAAGGAAAAGATTACGCTTGGGATTTTGGAGATGTGCTAGGTACGTCAACGGAGAAGAACCCTACATACAGCTATAAGAAGTTGGGTAACTACAATGTGCGCCTAAAGGTGACTTCCGAGAATGGTTGTGTGGACGATACGTTGGTAAAAGCTGCGGTTAAGGTAGTAGGCGAGGGTGTACTTAAATTCCCCAATGCTTTCATTCCGAACCTCTACGGGGGGAATGGCGGTACCTACGAGGTGCCCGACTACAAAAACGAGGTATTCCATCCTACGAGCGAGGGTGTGGTTGTATACAAACTATTGATCTATAATCGTTGGGGTGAGAAGTTGTTCGAAAGCGATGAGATCGGCAAAGGCTGGGATGGCTACTACAAGGGTAAACTCTGTGAGCAGGGTGTATACGTGTACAGAGCTACGGGCCGATTTACCAACGGAAAGACGTTCGACCTTAGAGGTGACGTTACGCTACTTCGATAGTTTTGGAGGGATATGATGATGTTAAGGAAATATTTGCTTGTATTATTTGTTGGGTTTGGTGTTTTGTTTGCAAAGGCGCAAGATCCACAGTTTACGCAGTTTTATGCTAACTCGCTATACCTGTCGCCATCTTTTGCTGGTGCGATAAAGGATTCTCGTATAACGGCTAGCTATCGTAACCAGTGGACTGGCTTAAGCAAATCGTTTAATACCTATAATGTTGCTGTTGACCATTACTTCTACAATTTGAAAAGTGGAGTAGGTTTGATAGCGTTTCGTGATGTTGCCGGATCATTGAACCTTGCAAATACCTATTTGGGACTGCTATATTCCTATAATATTCCGATAAACTTTGAGTGGTATGTTCGACCTGGTGCTGGTTTCTACTATAATCAGCGTTCGATTGATTACTCAAATCTTATCCTCGGAGACCAACTTTCATCAGGAGGTCAGAATAGCTCGATCTCTAATCTGAAGGGAAATGCATCTAATCGCGAATTCGACTTCTCTGCATCTTCTCTTCTAGTTGGTCCCAATGTATGGTTAGGATTGGCCTTTGATCACCTGCTTCGTCCTGATCGGTCATTGCTTGGGTCGGAGAATCGGGTTCCTATTAAGATATCGTTGCATGGGGGATATCGTTTTGTATTGCAAGGCTATTACCTTAGACCCGTTGATGAAAGCGTAACGGCTGCTTTTAACTACAGGCAGCAGGGAATTTATCATCAGTTTGACCTCGGGCTGTACTGGTATAAGCGTCCATTAATGGTTGGTGTATGGTATAGAGGGATTCCTGTTGCTAAGAATTCGGGAACCGATGCGCTTGCATTTCTTATAGGCATAAAGGTGCCAAACTTTAATATTGCCTATAGCTACGATCTTACTGTTTCCAATTTTGGGGTAGATTCGGGAGGTGCTCACGAAATATCGTTAACCTACGAGTTTAGCACTCAAGGAAGGAAAAAGTGGAAGGCCGTTCCTTGTCCTGAGTTTTAACCTGTTATTGCAAGTTGAAGATGCTTATTTGATGCTCTGGGGATGTCGTATTTTTACATGTATCATGTGAGTGCGTAAATAAATTAGTATATATTTGCATTGAACACGAAAACAAAAAACTTTTATGAAAAAAGGAGCATTAATTTTTTATATCGCTATCTCAGCTGCAGTTATTGGCCTTTACATCATGTTCTTCGTTTCGAAAGGAAGCCAAGAGAAGATTGTTGCAGGGACTCCTGCTGCATCTAAGAATGTGATTGCTTACGTTAATATTGATACTGTTTTAGCAAAGTACGATATGGCAGCCGATCTGAACAAGTCGTTACAGGATAAGACTAAGAAGATCGAAGGCGAATTTGGATCAAGAGTTCAAAGCTTCCAACGCGAGGCGGTAGACTTTCAGGATAAAGCTCAAAAGGGGTTGATTACCCGTTCGCAGGCAGAAGATATGCAAGGGAAACTTCAGCAGAAGCAGCAGTCGCTTTCTCAGCAAGAGAATCAGTACCGCATGCAGCTTGCCGAAGAGCAACAGGTTGCCCTTCGTAACATCCATACTAAAATTGTTGATTTCCTTAAGGAATACAACAAGACCAAGGGGTATTCGGTAATCATTAGCACCACTTTGTATGGTGGGCCTGTACTAGTTGGCAACGAGGCTATCGATATTACCAAAGATGTGATTAAAGGATTGAACGATTCTTACACTCCTGGAAAGTAGCGTATTTTGTACTTTAAATAACAAGTTAAGGGCTACCGAAATTCGGTAGCCCTTTTTGCATGCGGTTAAACGGGCTTTTGCTTGGTTTAATTTAAGGAATAGCCTACTTTAGGGAAACGTATTTCTAAAGAGTGAGAAATGGAAGAAAAATCAACTAGAAGCTGGCATAGCATAAGCAGCGATGATGCGCTTAAGGCTTTGTCTTCTGATAAGATGGGCTTGTCTGCTGATGAGGCGGCTCGGCGCCTTGAAGAGTATGGTAAAAACGAGCTGGCAGCAGAGGAAAAGTCATCGTTGCTGTCCATCTTTCTATCGCAGTTTGCCAACGTGCTGATAGCGGTACTTCTTGTTTCCGCTACCATATCGCTTATACTCGGGAAGCAAGTTGAATCGATATCCATATTTGTTATTGTGGCGTTGGCTGCAATTCTGGGAACATTACAGGAGTTTCAGGCAGGAAAAGCGCTTGAGGTACTTCGTAAGATGGCTTCACCGTCGGCAACCGTACTTCGAGATGGCGAAGCAGCCGAAATTCCTTCTTCGAATCTTGTTCCGGGGGATGTGGTTGTTATCACCTACGGCAATAAAGTTCCTGCCGATATTCGTCTATTCGAAAGTAACAACCTACAAATTGAGGAGGCTGCCCTTACCGGTGAATCGCTGCCGGTTGAGAAGATCTCCGAGACTATCGAGGGCGATAGCATACCGCTTGGCGATCGAAAGAACTTGCTGTTTATGGGAACATCTGTTTCGAACGGTAGGGGGAAGGGCGTTGTGGTAGGAACTGGCTCTAACACCGAGTTCGGGAAGATTGCCACCATGCTGCAGAATACTAAAACCGAGCAAACGCCGCTTCAAAAGAACCTCGATAAGCTGGGTCGCAATATCGGTATCATTGCTATTGTTGTTGCGCTTCTTCTTTCGGTTGTTTCCTACCTCCTTAATGGGGGAACCATTCTAGATGCCTTTATTTGGGCGGTTGCGCTGGCGGTTGCCATTATCCCCGAGGCGCTACCTGCCGTTGTTACCATCGGCTTGGCGCTAGGTGTTCAGCGTATGGTTAGAAGGAAGGCGCTTATCCGGAAGCTGCCAGCGGTTGAAACGCTCGGCGCCGTAAACGTTGTGTGCACCGATAAAACGGGTACGCTTACCAAAGACGAAATGACGATCAGAAGGGTATACGCCGATTCGACCACCTTTGATGTGGATGGAAGCGGCTACTCTCCCGAAGGAAATATCATCCTAAATGGACATAAGGTAAGGCACGATATGAATTCCATCCTTACAAAAGTGCTTTCCTACGGTGTGCTTTGCAGCGATGCCGAGCTGAAGTTCACCGACGAAGGGTGGAGCATTCTTGGCGATCCGACCGAAGGCGCCATTGTTACCGCAGCCCAAAAGGCAAAGATTGATACGGATGCCATCAGAAAGAATAATGTGCGTGTAGAGGAGATTCCGTTTTCCTCGGATAAGAAGTATATGGCTACTGCGCATATCACTGCTGACGGTAAAATGGTAATCCTTAAGGGAGCCTTTGAGGTGGTGATGGCGAAGTGCTCGATGGTGGATGCTTCGGATGGTGCTCAGCCGTTATCTTCGGAAATGGAAATGAGCATTTCCGATACGGTTGCCGGTTTTGCCGCCAATGCTCTCCGTGTTATTTCTGTTGCCTATAAGATGGTAGACAATAGCGAGCCGCTAGCAGACAAGATGCTTACGGATATGGTCTTGGCTGGCTTTGTGGCTATGATCGACCCTCCGCGCGAGGAGGTGAAGCCCGCCATTGCCACCTGCAAGAGGGCTGGAATACGTACCATCATGATTACGGGCGACCATAAGGCTACCGCTTTTGCCATTGCCAAGGAACTGAAGATTGCCCACGACGAGTCGCAGGTGTACTCTGGTTCAGATGTTGAAAAGATGGACCAGGTTGAGCTGGATGCTGCCGTAAATAAGGCTTCGGTATTTGCACGTATTGCTCCCGAGCATAAACTGCGTATCGTGGAATCGCTCATGAAGCAGGGTAATGTTGCTGCTATGACGGGCGATGGGGTTAACGATGCTCCGGCGCTTAAAAAGGCAAATATCGGCGTTGCTATGGGCATTACGGGAACCGACGTAAGCAAGGAGGCTGCCGATATGATCCTTACCGATGACAACTTCGTAACCATCGTGGCGGCGGTGGAGGAGGGGCGTACCATCTTCGAAAACATCAAGAAGTTTCTCATCTTCCTGCTTAGCGGAAATGCCGGAACCGTGTTTGCCATAATGATTGCATTTGGGTTTGGGCTGGCTCTGCCGCTGACTGCCGTTCAAATCCTATTTATTAACTTTATAATGGACGGGCTTATTGCCATTGCCATAAGCTTGGAACCTGCCGAGGAGGGCATCATGCACCGTAAGCCCCGTACCGTAAGCGAGGGAATTATCACCCGAATGGGGCTGCTGCGCATCATGTCGCTGGGGATGGCCATTGCGCTGGTAACCTTTGCGGTTTACTACGTTGGGGTTGTTGTGCTGAAGCTGCCGCTAATCGAGGCGCAGACTATGTTCTTCCTAACGCTGATCTTTGCAAGGCTGTTCAACAGCTTAAACAACCGATCGCTGAACGCATCAGCATTTAGGTCGAAGCTGCTGGGGAATATTCCTCTGGTTGTTTCGAGCGTTGCGGGCCTTGCCATTGTTTGGGCCACTACCAAGATCGGGGTGCTCCAAGCCGCGTTTGGAAATGTTGACATCAGCATTAACGGATGGCTGGTGGCCATCGGAGCCGGTTCGCTGGTGCTGCTCTTTGGGGAGATCTTTAAGATGATATCGAGGGGCAAACTGTAGGGTTTGCTTGCGAGAGGCTAGAAAATAAAAGGCGGGCACGTTGTGGTGTCCGCCTTTCTTTATTGCTTTACGATGAAAATCTTCTCATCGGCCTTCTTCATCAGGTACTGCTCGCGCGCGTACTTCTCCAGATTCTCGTTGTTGGTGGTCAACTCCTTTATCCGGGTGCTATCCTCGGTAATCTTGGTCTTGTAGTACTCCTTTTCGTCCTTCATCTCGCGAATGGCCGATGCGTTGGTCATCATGTCAACCAGGTTGTAGCGGTCGAAAAAGGTGAGCCATACCAGAAAAACTACGATGGTAAGCACGTACTTATTCCGCAATACAACGAGCGACTGCACGAGGTAGTACTTTACGGGATGCTCGCTCTTCTGCTTGCCCGTCATTCCTTTAGCGTCTTTTTCTTCGGCTTCTTTCATGGATTGCATCTAATAATGCGAATATAGCAAGAAACCGCGTAAAAAGTTATGCGCAATTAAAGAACATGAAGCCGCTTGGTGGAATACTGATTTGCTGGTGAAAATTAAAGATTGGCGGGTAAACGTGGCTGTTTTGTTTGGGAAATCGATAGGTTTGTTGGTGAAAGTCACAAATTGGTGTGCAGTATAATCGAAAAAACGATTTGTATCGATTTTAAAAACGATTTGTGATAGAACGCACGCATATAAGCCAAGGGCGCCTAGTTAATGGGCGCCCTTGTTATTGCTATGCTTGCTGTGCCTTTACGGACGTCTGCGGTGAGTTTAATTTCATCCGTATTGTGATAACTTGTAATTACTCCTGGCTTGCTAAAGTCGGCTAACCTTAGGTTGTTATACCAATAGTCGATGTACAACTTAACAACTAATTCAAAGTCCCCACTAACGGTCAACTTGCTCACCTTGGGCTTACGATCCTTGCTGTAAAAGAAGTCAGTATATAAAAGCCTCTTCGTACCCATTCTATTCTCATAAACCGTTCTTTGCCCATTCCCCAACTCTTTTACACCCGTCGGGTTTAGATTTAGGCCTTCTGGTGTTTGCAAAAAAGCATCGAGAAGACCGCTAACTTCGATATAGTCTTCTCCTCCAAAAGTAGTTCCCAATTTATGGGGAAATGTTGCCCTCAAATTATGAATACTATCCTCCTTTGCACGTTGGGGAGTAGATGCAACAAACGCCTCCTTTCCTGCCTGTTGTTGGGATTCTATTTTAGCAATTCTAATACTATCTGAGACCAATCGTTCTCTTTCTGCCTTTAGGATGTTAGCATTTGAAATAAGGTCATTGCACTTTTCATAGAACGCCAACTCCGATTTATAAGATTCAATATTTATCTTACCTGCAAACTTCTTACAATCGCCAGTTAAGGCATTATTTAAATCGCGAATCTGTTCATTTAAAGAATATTCTCCAATCAAATCAGCCCTTACACCTTTACTGATGGACTCTTGGCATTTATCCAATGCAATATCAAGGTAATATACAGCGCGATGCAAGTTTGGTTTCGCCTTTTCTAAACTAGGCAGTAAATCCTTATTATGGCGATTGTATTGAAGGGTGTCAGAGCCAAAAACAAAGACTCCTTTAGCATTTTGAGCATGGAGCGAATAGCTTAATCCTATGAGTAATAAAAATACAATGTTTTTCATTTCGCTAAAGTTTGATTCAAATGTAGTAAATCGGTAAATATTTAACTCTATTTCTACGTCATTATTTTAATGTCAACTATATAACACCCGCATAACTCACCATAACTCTATTGATCGCAATGCCGTTGGAAGTGGCTTATTGATTGTCCACCTTTGAATAAACAAAAACGCAACAACATGAAAGAGATTGACAAAAAGAAAACTACTGAGGCAATAAAAGAACTAAACAAGGCAGTTTCTACATTATACGAACAGTGCGCATACGACAGCAACTTACTTAGAACAGTAGATAAACTTTACGATCAGATTTACGAAATAAGCTACAAACTAAGGAAAAGAGGGTGCTAAACACCCTCTTTTGTTATATCATAGTTCGCCGTTAAAACCTCCACCTTCCTTTTCCTCTTTTCAAGCGTATTTCCATTCCCTGCGCTCAACGCCTTATCCACACTAATCGAATACCATCCGTTTTTGGCTATATACTCGTCTAAAATTTCACTCGGATATGAGCTAAGCAGGAATTTACCCTTAACCTTGATTAAAACGTCTAAATCGCGCCTAAAATGTTCCTCTTCGTATCCTCCGTAATGACCTTGGTTGGAACCCACATAGGGAGGATCGACGTAGTGAAAGGTGCTTTCGGTATCTCTGCTCAATATGACCTTATGCGCTTCATTACATTCTATTTGAACATACTTCATGCGCTCCGATAAATCTTCGTTGAAGGAGTCTATCTTATTTTGCACGGTTCTAGCCCGCTTATCTCTGTCGTAACCCCACGTGCCTATCTTGCACGAAAAGCCTTGGTTGGTCACTACAAAAAACGCCCAGGCGCGGATAACAGGATCGTCGGCAAAGAGCTCTGGCGTTGAATAAATAATCATGGCCTTCTTGTAGGTTTCGCGGCTATGAAGAGTTGCTTCTATCCGTTTACGGAGGGAGAAGTAATCGTGCTTTAAAACATCGTAAAAATTGACAATATTCATATTCGCATCGTTAACGACCTCGCAACGGCTTGGCTCTTTAGCCCAGAATACAGCTCCTCCTCCGAAAAAACTTTCAGTGTAAATGGTGTGTTCCGGTATTAGCGGTAAGATATTTGGCAACAGCTGCTGTTTACCTCCGTAATAACTAATCGGTGTTTTCATGATTTAAAATGGTTTTAAATGGTATTTCAACTATCTTTGTAGCCTCTCACAGATATAAAATAAATGCGCAAGCATTCCCATCAGAAGGCTTTGGGGCCATCGGCGGGGATGCTTGCGCATTTTTTGTGTTTTATATCTGTGAGAGGATTGAAATACGGGCCGATGGCCTTTTTTTTGCTAGCTAGTCATCGTATAGCTATAACCTTTCTTGAGATCGGTTACCTCTACCGTCGAAAACTTCGTTCGCTGAATTACGGATAGCCCTATTGCGGTTACAAATGGCATGGTGGGCTTACTTACAACCGACAGCCCTACCGATGCAAGTTTAAAGCTGCTTTCTGGGTAGCGGTCGTAAGGCGTAATAACCGATAGCGAAGCAGCCCCCAACAAAGGAGGCTTCAATCCCTGATTAATTACCGACAGGCCAACCGATGACAGCCTAAAGCTGCTCTCAGGAAAAATCCCGTAGTTGGTAAGTACTGAAAAGGAAAGTCCCGCTATCTGCATGATGCTAGTTGTATTTTGTTATGGCAAGACGAAGAATCACCCACCTTGCCGCAATTAGGAACTTAGCCCTAGACGAGTTTGCAGCGCTGTAGAACTCAGGGTGGGCACTCGTTAATGGTTTGCCATCAGTTCCAACGTCAAGCGCTCCAGTTATTAGGTTTCCAACTCTTAGACATCGCATACCAATTGCATCATCCGTATTAGCACCTGACGAGTGGTTGCTCTTACAATCGATCCAAGGGTAGGCAACATCGTTGGTCATGAAATCCGCAGGACAATCGCGAGACTCAGCAATTTTCATCTTAACGCCATTCCAAATAGTTGGGCGGTAAATAGGGTGAAGTGTTGCCGTGTCGCCAGCCGACTTATAGCAAAGGGTTGTGCTATCAACGGCCGTAATTACCGAGCCTCCTTGGTAGGTATTGCCTGCATAGGTGACGTATGCGCTACCAGCCTTTACGAAGTACGATACGCCAGCCAATAACGGAACACCCGATACCGTTGGGGTAATCTTAGCACCTTCGCTAAAGTCGATGGAATCATCAAAAGGAGTAATCAGCACTCCATTCTTTTCGGTATCGGGGATTAGGCTAAGGTTGATATTGTTGAAGTTAGTACCCATTGGCACAGGCATTGGCTTTGACAGCAACACGCACCCCGCAAAATCGGAAGCAAGGCCAAGACGCTCGCCTATTATTACCACCTTATCGGTTGGCTTAACCTCAATCTCGAATGGCGATGAGGTAAGATCGGCGGTTGCCTTAAACGCTATTTTCATCGCAGGTGGGAATGGACCAATGTGCTTACCGCTATCCATATAGCATGCAGGATAGTTATCTTTATCTCCATATATTAGCGAATAGTCGAAGTTGTATCCATCCGTATCTCCATCTGGCTTATTAAATATTCTGTTATCGGTTATCTTACAGTTAGCCCAAGAAATCTTTGAATATCCAGATAGAATAATCCCATTTGACATCCAATTCATAATGGCTGCAAATTTCTGAGCAGCTGTTTGCCCATCAGCATCTATACGAATATCTCCAGTATTATCTGATTTCCTTGCCCAAAATGTGCAATTAACTCTAAAAATACAGGTGTCGAACTTAGGTAAAACACTAGATCGGCCTACATCAAGAAATACCTTACAATTGTCATAAATAGACTTTGACATAATTACTTCTCCGCACGATGGCCTTGCTGAGTTTGTTATATTTAAGTAAGCAGCCCCGGTTGTATTAGAATAGAAAATATATGGGGAACCAACAGTGCCTACTAAAGTATCATAGATAGAATAACTCGAAGATTGCCCATAATTATCTCCTTTTGTATTAACTAGAATAGAATTAGAAATCACACCAAAGGCGGACGATAAAGGACAAATGTTCGCAATTATTAATCTGATACAACTAGGGGTATTTATGGTGTAAATGTTTTTCCCGTCAAAAATCGCGTCTCCCAAGAAATCTGAACTATATGATCTACCTGAAACGCTCACCTGCTCCGAGAAATATCCTTTCAAAACTAAGTTCCCGCTTTTAAGCACCGCTTTGTTAATGGTTTGGTAAGGCTTATCAGCGCTACCATCGCCAAGCAAGTCATCACCTCCCCAACTATCAACGTAAACGTATCCTGCCCCTGTGGTTTTCCACGTTCTCTTATATGCCAACGAAAATGCCATAGCTCTACTGTTTTAAGGTTACTGTAAATTGTTCGTTATCCAGCCTCCAGTTGGTAGCCTGCTCTATGTAGGTACGCTCAACCATGATGGAGTAGGTTCCTTTGTCTATTACCAGTACCCGTGGGCGTGCCCACCTGTCGAAGGTAGTTTTGTTGTTGCCGCTTGTAATGGTTTCTTCTTGGGCAAGGCTACCTGCCGATGCCACCTTCATCTTTAGCTCGTAGGGAGGCTCAAATAGCCCCTCGCTATAGCAGGTATCAATAACCGTCTGTTTTACCTCATCGGTTTGTTCTGCGAATGCTTTAGTTTCGTCAAAAGCAATATTGCCATTTAACTGTATCATGCTGTTTGTTTTAGTTGTAACTTCCTTCAATAAGTAGGCTCCCAATTGTTTTGCCAGTGGCAAAGGCAATCTTTAAGTTTAGAGCGGAACCTGCTGCTACCGCTATTGAGATGGTATTACCGTTAGTAATTGTCGATGCAGTTCCTACACCCGCTTGTACGGATGTAAAGAGGGAAGCATCCCACGATAGCTTCTTAATGGTTGCTGCTGCAGGGAATGAAATGTTTGCCTCCTGCGCATCAGAAAAGCAAACCGAAAGCAGTATTACCTTGGCGTTGCTATCAATAAGATTTTTAAGAACTCTTCCCTGATTGGCAGAAAGCGGCTTATTGGCAGCAGTAGAAAGTAAATCGTCAACGATATCGCTGATATTTACCTTGCTGGTAGATATTGTGTCGATTACAGTCTTGTTGCTTTTGATGAATGCAACAATCTCCTGCACCGTGTCGAGGGTAACATCATCGGATTGTAGTATCGTTAAAATTGTTTGCAGTTGAGCGTACAACTTGGCAAGCGTATCACCTGCAGGAGCAACGCCATCGCGGAGCGTGGTTATAATGCTGCTAGCCTCCTCTATTGCCTGCTGTGCTTTTAGATCGGCAGCGCCGGCCTGCTGCGACACGGTTGCTACGCTTTGCGACAGCGTTTCAACATCCGACTTTTCAGCCTTACCGTTTATGGCTTCAGCCAATCCATCCACCGAACCAACGGGAATCTTATCTTCCCTATGAAAGAACGAATCCAACCAGTCGCCAAACTGCGATTCGGTGGGGTACATCCCTTTTTTAAACCAACTCTTAAGCTGCTGTATGCTTCGTAGTGCCATTTTGCTCTATTTTAAGTTATCCCAAACGCATTATATAGGCCATCACGTAGTATGGAGGGCGGTTCTCGTGCGACTCGCCACCACCAGCCTCTTTTGATTTATAATTTCTAGCCTCAGAAGAGTTTGAATCTCCAGAAACTCGTATGCCTGCTGCACTTTCATCGGAATCTGTGTATACTCCTACTGAGTCGCCTTTTAACCTATTGCCAAGAAACAAATGGAAATGTTTAGCAAGTTGGGCAACCGTTAAAGTCACCGATTTTAAGCCTCCTTTTTTTGCAATGGCATCATAGTCTTCATCATTAGGATCAAAGCCAACAACAAATCTGCTTTTTAAGTCTGGAAGATTAAAAAAACCTTGTCCTACTGCTGATGGCGTGTGCAGCCTACCAATCTTTGCGTATAGCCCTGGATAATCAGTAGCCGAAAGCGTAGAGCCGTCGCACAAGGCGTAACCTGCAGGAATTGCTTCAGGAGTACAGTATCCCGCCCAAATCTGCGCGATGCCAAGCGGTGGAGGTGCCAGCAGCGCAATGGCTTCCTCGAGCACCTTTGCCTTAGCCTCCAACTCAACGTTAGTCTTGATCGATTTAAAGTCTGCCCAAGCAAACTTCTCGTTCCCGGTTCCTGCAGCCAGCGAACGGCGGGTGTAGGCAGTTGGGTAGGAGTTGCCCTGGGCGTCTACTGATATCGACTCGGTTTTTACGTAAAGCCCGGCGCTTACCGCTCCACCGTCAAAGCGAAGAATCTCACCTTGCGGAAAAGCCTGAGTCTTGACAAATACGTAACCCTCCGAGCGATTTGCACCACCATTGGTTAGGTCGCATCCTGCAAGGATTATCTTATCCCCACCGATATTTCCCAGCATGGCGAGCATGGCTGCGTTGCCCTGTATGTAGTCCAGCGTCTCCGCATCGAGTGGAAAATCGCGGTTTGCTTGATTCAAATAGTTACCTAAAATTTTATCCATAGCTATACATAATTGATGGCGTAGCGCTTGCTCGCCAGTTTGTAGGTGTTGGTTATTGCCCTAAGGCGAGATTCATCCAAGCCTTTAAGATCGATGGGCAGGTTTACCATGAAGTCGAAGCCCGTTGTTCCCGAAAACCCTCGTCGCGAAATCAGCAGAGCACCCTCACCACGCCGCTTCAGCATTTTAAACTTGCTCTCCGAACGCTGGTAAATGAAAACTGCCGCACCTGAAATATCACCGTCGGTAACGGTGATCCGTCGGCTTGTTGGATCAAAGGCATCGTTAAGCACGGCGCGGAGGTAGCACGTTTGCCCGTTGTGGTATAACCGGTAGTTGGTCTCATCCCTAAACTGCATAAACGAGCGGTACAGGCTAACCACCGGAGAAATCATTGCATTCGCAATGGCTACCAGCAGCGGCTTACGCAGCATGGTGGGTAGCAGCATTAACACCAGCTTCTTGTGCGATATGTCGTAGATTCTACTACTGCTCATAAGGCTTCATGGTAAAGGTGGAACTCTTCAGCACAAAGTATCCAGCGGCAGGAACCTTCACAGCATCGATAGCCTCGGTGGTATCGACGCCAGCCTCCTTGCTCGATGATTCGCGTAGCTCCACCACCTTAACGCCATCAACCTTTTGAAGGGTGTCCACCAAATCCATGTTGGTGTACATACCGTTAAATGGCAGGTTTTCGATGTAGCTTTTAACCGCATCGATACAGGCATTCTGCACATTTTCGGGTAGTAGCATCGGGTTGTAGTAGATGTCGCACGAAAGGTTGAACTCGTCCGGAGCAATGTTTACAAGGTTGATTCTTACGCCAGCGTCCTTGATCTCGTAGATGTAGGCATCCAACTGCACTTCCACTTCTTTTGGCAATGGGGTACGGATTCCATTAGTTTCTCCTGCTACCTTAATGGTAAGTATCGAAGCATCCTTATTCTCGGTAGCAACCGCATGCTTTACGACCCTTGCGGCTTCAATATCGTTTACGCTCATCAACGAGGAGTCGTAGTAGTCCTTGTCCGGAACAAGCGTTTTGTTTACCATAAAGGCTAGCACCTTGTCGCGATACCACTTTGGGCGGTGGGCAATAATCTCATCTATCCGGGTACTAACATCCGATCGAAAGCGGTCGAACAGCGTCTCCAGAGTCCAAATGCAAACGGCCACCGTGTAGAAAAGAATGCTCTCAACGGACACCGTGCTGAATGTGGCGTTAAAGTCATCGCCCACCTTAAAGCGGTAGATGGCTGCCGCCGATTCGTTGCCCATAAACTCAGCGCAAATGGTGTGCTTTATTTCTGCTATGCTTCGTGCCATACTAGGATACAATAAAATCGATTTCTATTCCCATAAAGTTGATTCCTCCAACGGGATGCTGGGTTAAATCATCTACGGTTGGTGCAGTAAAAGGAACTATTCCTTTATTCGAGTAATAATCGACGATATCCGAGTCAACTATCGGCTCACTTCCAAGCAGCGAATCGTAAGGGTTTAGATCGTCAGTAATTGACAGCCCATTGCTTAAAGCCAAATCAAAAACCGATTCAATCCCACCTGAATGCTGTACAGCAACATCCAGCATCGACTGCCGTTCATATACTTTTAAATTCGCCATTACTACCGTTTAAATACCATTTAAAGGTTACTTTACCACCCTAAATCGTTTAAGCACAAAGTAGGCTAGTACAACAAGTCCAAGTGAAATAATTATAGCCATCCACGTAAATGCTGCGGGAGGCTTGGTTTTGGTTTTCGAATCAGATGATGTTTTAGCATTCGCATCCGATTTTGACTTATTGCTTTCGTTAGTGGCACTTGCTACCTCGCTCAACTTCCCTGTTTTTTCGGTGATGTTGGAATTCGTTTTGCGATTCGTTTTTTCCTGCGAAACCGTTTGCTCAACCGGGTATTGTTTCCCCGAACTATCAGGCTGAGAGTATTTGGTTGTAGTAGTTGTTCGGGTGGTTACCTCGTCTACTACCGACTTATCAACCTTCGTTGTGGAGTCCTTTTCAACCGCTTTGGCTGTGGACGATTTAGCCAAATCAACAACACTTGATGTTTTCGACGTAACATCTTCCGATGTTACAATCTTTGACGTTCGACATCCGAAAAGGAGGATGCTAAAAATCAATCCCGTTATCAGTAAGAAGTTTTTCATACTTTGCTATTGTTTTTTCGAGTTGCTCAATTTTCTTATTGCGTTTGGCATGCAAGGCTATCTCATCGCGAAGTTTCGCGATTTCTTCTTTTAACTCGTCGTTTTCTTTTGATAGCGCATCTACCTTGGTTAGCAGGGTGTCTACTCTTTTTTCCAACGAATCGACCACCTTTTGCCAAGTTTCGAGAGCCATGTCAATATTTTCGATATTCTGCCGCTTACGGCCGAAGATCCACCCTCCAAAAGATCCGGCCAAACCAGTACCAAGGGCAATTACTATCGTTGATGCTACTTCGTTCATACAATGAATTTTTTAGCCAGTTCGTAAAGTCTCTTCCTATCATCCAACCCATTCGTTCCACCATTAATGCGCTTCGAAATCGTGACGATATCATCAGCATCAGCAAAAGCATTTAGCCCATTGGTAGTCCAAAACCAGCATGCAGATTTCACAGCATTGTCCGGTTGTTCTAGCAACGCGGGGTTACTAAGCAAGGAAAGGTTGCCGAAAAGGGCTTTGCTGCATCGTTCATAGTTTGCTTTGCCTGTGACCTGAATTAGACCTCGGCCCTTGTATTTCTGCCCGTCGCCATCAGCCTCTGGAGTGTTACCAAGCTTAACAGCCAATCTTCCGGTGTCGTAGGCGCTACCGCTGGCTATTTCTCTGACATAGTTGAAGCACCCCGATTCGTGGGCCACCTGTGCGATGAAATGTCTTTTCCTTTGTGGGGTATTTATTCCATACTGCTCCATCCACCTGTTTAATGGATCTACGAATGGCTGTAGTACACCTGTTCTTGTTAAGGGACAAACCCCCTTTAGCTGGTTAATGGTTATCATAATGGTTTAGTGTTAATGGTTACACTCAGCTTATTGCTATAATCGTCGTAGTTGATGCTTGCACGAGCGAAGTGGGCTCGAATCCTTTTCTCAATCTTTGATGGGCTATACTTTCCCCTAACGAACTGCGTCAGGCCACAACCCAATAGCGGATCTTCCTTCAGATCACCTTGAGACATGCTCAATACTAAAGCGGCACACTGATCGGTATTGTCGCCAACAGCCACCCCTTGTGTTATGATACCATTCCCATCTCTTTCGATAGAAACGGCTAAATCAAATTCAGTATCGAGCATTAATCCTCTCATGTCAGTGTTTTATGGTTGTATCTTCGATTTTATCGAAAGATTCCTTGTCTGTTATTTTAGCCAACTCTACTCGGAGAAGTCCTAAAAGTGCGGTACCACCATCTTGAGGCGTTGCCACTACTTTAGGGCTGTTTATTGCATCGATGAGACCATCAACCCTTTTGGATAGTTTTTCGAGTTGTGTCTTCAGCTCTGGAACAACGGCCAATCCTCCATTCTTTCCCCCGTTGAATTCTATTAATTCTACTTCATCGGCCATTACCAGAAATGCGGTTGCTTCATCTCCCTCTATCTTTGCAATAAGGCAATCTGTATCCTTCCTCGGTTTTACAGACATCGATCCAACGCCAAGCAGTACATCATAGTAAGGAAGATCATCTTCATCAATTGCGGTCATTGTCTTGTTTACCCAGTCTATTTCACCTGCAGTAACCCAAACCAACGTCGCTTTAACGGCTCCATTTAAATGGTGCTTGAACAACATTCCAAACTGATCTAACTCACTTTTAAGCGTCATACAGCCTTATCTCCTAGTTTACAAACCTGACGAAATCCACCTCCATCAAATGTTTTGGTAACAGCATCGATGTAGTAAAGACCATTCTTTTCGGGGTACAGCCAGCTGCATAATTCCATTCTCATACCATGCTGAACTCTTGGATTCCCAAATAGCGTAACATCACCATCCAAACCGGGTACCTTTACAGCATGGTATATCTTTTTTGCCTCAGCCATCATTTCTGCTTCGCTAAGGTTTATACCGCTAAGAGTTCTGTGAATTGTTTTCCCGGCACCTTTGTCCCCGTATTCAACCTTCAACTTTTTACCCTTCTTCCTTATCAAGCTAATAGTCACTAGCGTATTTTCTATTGACTTTTGCTTAAGGCTTTCTGCTGCACACTTTTCAATGACAACTTTTACTGCAGGAATGCTGCTTTTTGCAATTGATGCAGCGTGTAACACTTTACCTTCGAACCAGGAGTGAATGCCCGTTTTTTTAAGTTCATCCAAAATGGCACTTGCAGCCATCTTGGAGAATCGAACAGTACCAAGCATTTTAGTCTCGTCGCACTGTATCTCGTAACCAGGTGCGATTGTCTGAAGCAATTTTTTCAAAGAGCAATTCTGAAGGCTTATGCTAACTGTTTTGCGTTTCAGTTTATACATCTCATCCTCCAGTTCCAGAACAAGAGGTATTCCCACAGGAACTTTTGCGATATAACCGCTAAACTCAAGCGTAAACTTGTCGTTACATCCAAGCCATATTTCAACCGGATCTCCCTCCCTAAACCAATCGGTAACGCGAAACCTGTTAAAATCTCTTGTCTTTCGAGGTAGCGTGATTTCTGCAGTATCTGTTAGCGATTGCCAACTCGTTTCAATCTTAACAGCGCTAAACCTTCGTATTTTGAATCCCTGCCTCCCGTTGTTGGCAGGGAATTTTAATTCTCCATATAGTGTGTATGCCATACCCTAAACCATTGTTAGCATATCTTCATCGCTTACAGCCTCTATGCTATACTGCATCATATTAGGCTTACCCTGAACAGGCGTAAACGTTAGGCTTTCGGTAACAATGCTGACGATGTTTCTATCAGCGAAAATTTGGCCTTCTACACCAATGCTACTTGCAATCTCATGGAACTTCTGAATGGCATCCATTTGCCCGCGTACCGATCTAAATGCAGGCGGGTTATTCTCATCAGGAAGAATTATCCCATTAATGGTGATATTCCAATCCTCCAGCGAAAAGATTTCCTTTACCGATCCTATCCCTCCAACAGTAGATGTCTTTACAACTGTTTTTGGCCTGCTAAAATCAACTATTGTTGCCACTGGCATTAAGAACCTAGAATACCTGTAGTCCTTCAGAGTTCCATCAGCCTCATACTTCTTGTATGAACCTTCTTTAATCCAAAATGCTCCAAAAACCTTGTTCCCAAACCGAACAGGAGCATCGTCGTATTCTGGATCTTCTTCCCTTAACTTGATGTCAGGATATGAACCAGCCTTAAACTCCCTAGCTTGCCACCATGTTGGCAGATAGATTGGGCTTTCAACTCCAAACACATCGGAGAGCAGCTTTCCTACAAAGGCAACATCTATAGTCGGCACAGCCTTCTTTAGGTCGCCTTTGTAGTCAGCGGCTATCTTCTCTTTGTTAATATTTTCAGTTAATGGGTTATACATATTAATTAGCGGAAACTATTACACCATCCCTTAGCTTGTCGTTAATAACTCTTACAACTTTTTCGGCTATGCTTTCAAAATCTGATTTGTCAGCATCAGCACTTATAGTAAAGTAGTTCTTGATATCAATCCTTTGAGAAATGCTTTTTATGGAAGCGCCTCCGCTACCCTTCATTTCACTTGTTCCATTCCCTTTACCCTTGCTCAGATCGGAGGTGGTTAGCTTTGTGGTCGGCTTTTTAATCTCAAGCGTTTTGCTTTTTGCGCCTGCATGCGAAGTATTCGGACGCTTGTCCGGATTATCTTCGTAGAAGCTTTCCTCTCCCTGCTTTTTACCATCGCCGTAAGCCTTTGATAAATCACGCCCAAACTTCTTGGCTGCACCTACTATTTTGTCAAATCCGTCGCTAAACTTGTAGTTCTTGTCGAACCAGTTGGCCGGGTTGAATACCCCTTTTATTAGGTGCCATATACCTTTAAATACATCACCAATAAAAGATGCAACTCCCGTGAAGAATGTTTTAATGAAGTTCCAAACTCCCATAAGGACGCCTCTAAACGTAGCCGATGTTTTGTAGAAGTAGGTTCCAAGCGCGATTAACCCAGCGATAATGGCGGCAATCCATCCGATTATTGGAATGTTCATAATGGCAACACCCGCCATTTTTGCTCCTGCAGAGATCATCTTAAACCCTGCGCTTGCAATGGTAGATCCCCACGTTACCAACTTGCCCACAACAGGCATTGTTTTTAGGGTATTGAAGAGCATTACAACTCCAGTTCTAGCGTTAGCTAGGTTTGCCATCACTACCACTGTTCCTGCAAGTCCATCAATAAATGGGGTGATTTTTGATGTCACATCAAACATTCCAATCTTAAGATCGGTGAACCAAACCTTAACCTTATTCATACGTTCAGTCCAACCGCTCATAATGGTATCGGCCTGCTCAGTTGCCGTATTGGTACCTGTTATAGCCTTTGTCATTTTATCCTGGGCGTCGATGGAATCTACCATAATGTTTGCTGCCGCGCTATTCTCTGTTCCGAACATTTGGGCAAACAGCGTTGCATCAGCCTGTGCCTTTTTCAGCTCGCGTAAGCGGGTGGTAAGAGGAAGCGTCTTATTTGATACGATATCATAGTTAACGCCAAGAGCCTTTAGTTTCTCTTGAGCGTCCTTTGGAATAACATCGATACCTGCCATTTTCCCAAGAATGTTGCGAAGCGCTGTTCCTGCTTGCTCTCCATACTTACCACCTTGTGCAAGCGCTTGCAGGGCAGAGTTACCTTCTTCGAATGATACTTTTGCATTCTTGATTTCAACCCCTGCAACCTTATAGGCAGCACTTACGCTTGGTACTTCAGCGGCACCATACTTTGCACCAGCTGCCATAACGTTCATCATCCGCGTCATTTCCTGAGCAGCCTCCATTGGGTTACTTAGGTCAACGCCCATTTGCAGCATCGAGGTGGTTAAGGCATCCATCGCACCAACAGCGTCGTTACCCATAGTTTTGCTGAGGGTAGCTACATTTCGCCCCATCAAGTCGAGCGCCTTTTGGTCGTTTGCTATGTCAGGGCCTAAGCGCGATAGGATAGACTTGTAGCTTTCCATCATGTCAGATGCGTCACCTCCAAAATCCTTAGCCGTTTTTCGGGCTTTACTGCCTAAATCGTCAAGAGCGGAGCCTGTAACTCCTGTTATGGCTTCCACCTCTTTCATCTGAGCGTTAAACCTAGCACCTGGCTCGTTTAACGCGTCAAACTTGTTGGCAAGATTCTCCACGCTATCGGCGACAGCGTAGAGATCTATTGCCGACATCTTCTTAATCTTCTCCTTGCTGCCTTCGGCTTTGGTTCCAACGCCCTCAACCTTCTCTGCCGCTTCATCTGCCGCACCGATGACGTTCTTCATCGGTGCGGTCAGCTTATCCACTAGCTCAAGAATCCATTGTGTCGTTGTTGTTGCCATTGCCAAAAATCTCCACAACAGCAGCACAAACTGCCGTCTTAAGGTTTAAGAAGTTTACTTTGTTTAAATGGAGTGATTCTGCGTAAAGCTTGCACCATTCGTCATCATGTAGCTTATCCGGATCGATATGGAAATAATGGCGAATGGATGCATCGCCCTCCCTTATATAATCTCCCTCTTCGGAAATCTCGTGCTGCTTTACGCCTTCGATAAAAAACTTTCGTAGGGAGCAATCAGCTCTTGAAGCTGCTGAACTACGCCCATAAAGACTAGGCCATCCTCCAAGGCATCCATATCACCAGCAACCACCAAGTTCTTTACCCCTTTTTCAGAAAACTCGTCCAGCTTCTTTTGCTGGGCCAGCGGCATAAGCATCTTAATTAATCCCCTGTCTGGACGTCTAACCGCAAACTGATACTTTTCGCCTTCGTCGACCACTTTACCCGATGCAATGCTCCTTATCTTATCCTTTGCCGACTCGTCTTTTTCGCTATCGTTTAGTGATGCCGTTACGGATGATAGCCGTTGTTCCAGTGATAGGCTTTTGTTAGTTAGTAGGAGCGTGTCTACCCCTTGCGATTTTAGGTATTGAAGCTGATCTGAAGTAAGTATGTCGATATCGTACTCCTCAGGCTCAACAATCACCGTAATTATTTTGATCTGCCCGTACTTTACCTTCATTTCTTGAATGACTTCAGGGGTTAGCTTTGCGCTGAATATGGCCGCAGGAGCCAGCGCATAAATGGTATTTTGTAGAGCACCTCCATCGGCATGAGCAACCGCACCTGCAGTTAAAACAAACGCTAGTAGCGTGAATAATCCGAGCAAAATGGCTTTTGAGTTTTTCATTTAAATGCTATTTAAAATGGTTTTACAATACGGACCAGCCGATATGGCTTACCACAAGTTCTAGCTTGTTGGCGATGGTCTTGTCGCCTTGCTTTACCGCAATCGAACGGCCTTTGAACTGGCAGTTATGGATTCTATCCTTAACCTTAAAATCGTTGTACTCGTACTCGACAACAATATCGAATGGAGCAATGTCAGATAGTCGTTTACCCGGAGGTAGCGATCGTTGAATGGCATTTACCTCTTCTACGTATAGGGTAACCGAGGCTTTTGCCTCATAGTTGCCTTCACCTCTCCCGCAAGGATACTTACCTTGCCCTTTAGCATTCTCCAACTCAACACTATCGTCATACTCCAGTTCGGTAATTCCTTCAACGTCTCTGCCAAGAAGGTTGACAGTAATGGAGTTCCATCCTGTCATCTTTCCAAACTTGTTAATTAGCGTACTTGCTGTTGACATATCCTAAAGTTTTTCGGTTAAACCTAAATCCACGTCAAACTCGTGGACAATTTTCCCAACCACAACAAGCGCCTTTATCTTCAACGGGGTGGTTTCGCTTGGGGCCTGAACCTCGCTAATCGAAACATCCTTTCCATCGATATTGCCAGAGGCTTCCATCGCGCTCAATGCGCTTAGGCAAGCAGCTTCCAGTCCCGACACCCAGGTACTTTTCAGGTATCCGGTTGTTGGATCAGTTGGTGCTTTGGAGCGCACCCTTGGGATTAGCGTATTGCGAATAATCCTTGCTGCCTTATTCCAAATGCAGTTAAGGTTGAAGTACGCATAATCGCTATTGGCGCTTACTGCTGTTGGGCAACCGTTGAAGTAGAACCCTCCATAGTTGGCAAATGAGCCTACGTACATGTAACCCTTAGCCGTCAGCGCCTTTTGTTCTTGTGGAGTTAGGCTGGCGAATTTCTTGCCATCCGATAACGAGGCAGATAGCCAACGTCCGGTTTGCTCATCGCTTAGCGAATAATTCTCCTCTCCTCGGCGTGATCGTGGCTTCTCTTCAATATCCACGCTCCCGATATCCTCGTGAATGCGCCTTACCGCAACGGAACCAAGGGCAGTACCAACAGCAGCACGCTTGGCGTAACCAGCCTTTAATGCAGCCATGACAGGATCTTGTGCCACAACGTAGGTTACGTTAGGAGCAGTCACCGTTCTTAAGTCGGGGTAGGCCGTAATGGCAAGCGGAGCAACTCCTCCAACGCCTTCTACAAATACCCCATCAATAAGAATATGCTCATCGGCAAGGCTATTTACCAAACCTTGTAGGCTTACCGCATCAGCAAGCGAGGTGTCAACCGTAGTTGCAAGCCCGGTAATGCCAAGCACGTTCAGGTTCTTTATGCTCCGAATGGCCGTTTTCAAATCAGCATCTGCCACTAGGGCCGCTACTGTTTTAGATTTATCCACAGGGATAAGCCAGAACTTTGACTCAGAGGCTAACCTAAACATCTCGCTCAGGTGGTAGTGTGCAAGCTCGCTATTGGTATCGTCAGTGGTTTGGGTGATTCCTAAATCCTCAGCCGTTTCAATAGAGAGCAGCTCGTAGGCAGTGTTGTAGGCCATACCGCTAGGGAGTGTCATCCCTCCGATAAGGCAAACAACTCTGTCCGATTCTGAATGGCGGTTTAATCCGCCATTCAGCTTGTTGATTGATGCACCAGCGAAGCTCATTCTACTCGTTATTTAGCGAGTTCAACTTCTCAGTTGCAGCGTCTATAACCGTTTTGCGATTCTTGCCTGCAGCCTCCTCGTTTTTAATAGCCTCTACCTCTTCAGCAGTAGTTGCTGCTAGAATAAGCGCAATCAGATCTTCTGCCTTGATAGGCTTTTGTCCCTTCGAATCTTCGAGTTCTTCACGGGTAAACGAGGTAATCTTAAGTTCCTTCTTGTAAACATTGTTTACAGCGTGATTCTTAACAGCGTTCTCGCCTTCGTCGGTAATGAAAGCCATTCCATCGCTGGTTACGGCTACCTTTTGGGCGTTTGGATAGCGAGAAAAAATATCCTTAGCAATTGCCTTTAGCTCTTCTGAATTGTATGTTTTCATGTGTGCTTAAGTGTTAGAGCCGGAATTACCCGGCTCATTGGTGAAACTAAACCGCAATACCCGAAACAATGGCGCCAACGCCAATCTCCTCAATTCGGTCAATCAAACCGTAGGTTTGAGTTCTGAAGATGGACTTAGGATCTGCCGATTTGGTGTCGGTAGTCTCAGGGCTGTAGAGGATCTTTACCGATTCGATATGGTAAACGGTGTTTGGAGCATAGAAGAAGAGCGATGCTCTACGGTCGGTAGCGCCAAGTGCAGCACCTTTTGCCTTTTTCGTTCCATCAGCAGCGTATGCCAATGCGGCGTTATTCGAGAAGAACTTAAAGCCCATAACCGAGCGAACCTTGCCTGTAGTTACGTCAAAGAAGATATTCTTATCGGCAAAGTAGTTGGCGCTATCGCGGTCCAGAATAAGGTCGGTTTCGTGCTCTGGACAAAGAACCATGTACAGTTCCTGCTCATTAGGCAAATTCAGGTTCTTTACCTTTTCAAGGTACTTTACCAAGTCGGCAAAGGAGAGTCGTAAACGACCTGTTCCGTCATTTGCCCCGGAGGTACGCATAACAGGCATGTTGGCATCGGTGGATACCGATGGGGCAAGCTTCCACATTACATGGTCGCGAATACCCATCTTAAACGCCTCAGCATGCTTAACACGAACTGCCGAACGCTTATCGTAGGCCAAATACCTAATCTCTGAATCATCTACCTCGGTAGGCTCAGTATCGTACTTTTCCCAGTCAACAAAGATTTTCTTCCCGGTCATCTTCTTGGCAGTAAACTCCGAGGTGTTGTTTACCAAGAATCCAACGTTGTTGATGAGCTTGTTAAAGCGAATACCATCAGCAGTAATTGCCGAGGCTGGCGCTCCCTTCAGTACGCCAATGAAATCGTCCTTGTAGTTTTTAAACTCAGCAAGGAGCTGAGGGGATACAAACTGGGTTAACCAGCTGCCATCTGCTATAGTTGCCATTCGGTAGCCTCCTATTTAATTTTGTTACGTTTCTTCCAATCAGCAAAGAGCGCGTTGTAGGTCTCTTCATCTTCGTCCTGTAGGGTTGCCAGTAGCTCTGGATCTTCGTCCTGTAGCTGCTCGAAGTTCTTACCTTGGTAGGTATTTCCGTTAGCGTCAATGCCAGTTTTGGTGAATGCAGAAAGCGGCTTAGTGATAGGCTTAAGCCCTTCGTAAAGAGCCTTGGTTCCTTCAAAATTCTGTTCGAACATTTCCTGCCACTTTGCTCGGGCATCAGCGGCAAAAAGCTTATCCTTTTCACCTTTGTCCAGCAAAGCCTTTATCTGAGCGGCCTTTTGCTCCTTTTCCTTGCGATCACTTTCCGCTTTTAGCGTATCATAATCGCCTGCCTTACGGGCATTTTCTTGAAGCCTAGCATTTATCTGCTCCTCAGTAGAGGCTTCAGGCATTCCGAGCGATCTTGCAATTGCTTTTAAATCCATTTCTTCATTGTCGTTTTTGTGAATTAAATCGGTATTTAGAATGGCAATCGGAGAGCCGCTCTCTTGTATTGCCTTCGCTGTTTCTTGGTCTATTTTTACAGCATCCTTAACGCTAGACGCAAAGCCCCATTCAACGGCTTCCTGTGCGGTAAGCCAGAAATCGCCACCATCCCACTTGGCCTTAAAGTCCTTTTCCGGCTTATTAAGCTTAGCCTTATAGGCGTCGTAGTAGGTAACGGTCATGTTCTTGATAAGCTTTAGGTAGTTCTCTACCTCGGTCTCATTACCTTCAACCCATCCGCTTGGCTTGTGAATCATGTACTGCCCGTTCTTGGCCATAGTGAATTCCGTTGCACAAACGCCTATATAGGTACCTGCACTTGCAACGATAGCACCTCCCTCGGCAGTATACGTTCCGAATACCTGATTGAGGATGTTTACGATCTCATTGGCCTGAAAGCAATCACCTCCAACTGTCATCAGGTAAACATGGCAGCTGGTTGCTCCGCCATCCTTAAGTTCCTGGCATCGGGTTCTAAGGTCAACAGCATTGTTACGTCCCCATTCCGAGATCGACCCTATAATATCAACTCGTGAAGCGGTGCCTTCTGCTGAAATACTTATCTGTAATTTTTCATGCGCCATAGTGCTTGTCAATGATGGGTTTTGTGTTCCATTAGACCACAAAGTTTCCCCCTTTTTACCTATCCCACAAATCGCTATTTCAGCAGCTTACTATTTCAGCAGTAGAACCTAAAATTCTTATAGTAGAACTTGAAATTTTTATAGTAGAAAAAATCAACTTTTTACAATACAACTAATTACAATCACCTTTGTGTAAATAACTATTGTATGGGCACAGGTAAAAAGGTAGTACGTAAGCGAAAGGATTACGAGAAGCTAAAGCACACGGCGTATGAGTATGTTGTCGTTCAGGGGCTAGACCAAAAAGAGGTGGCTCAAATGCTTGATATTTCTGAGCCAACCATGTCCAAATGGGCAAAGGAAGGTAGCTGGAGGGAAGAGCGTGAAGCGCGTCAACACTGTTCAAGCGTCGATATCGAAAACACTAAACGTCTACTATCCCTCATGGCCAAGCAGCGGCTTAACCTCGAAACGCTAATACAGGATGCCGTTGCTGGCGGTAATGCTGAAGAGGAGGCTCGGCTAAGAAAGCAGGCAAGCGCGCTAAGCGACGAGATGAGCAAAATCAATAAGACGCTTATTTCTCTTGGAGGCAAGAACTACACCCTTGGCGTATTCATCGATATTATGGACGAAATATTTAACTCGCTCCGCGTATACGATGAGGACCTATGGGAAAAGACCATCGACTTTCAATCCCAGCTAATCCGTAAAAAAACTAACGAACTAGGCTAATGGCAACATCACGTCAAAAAGCGGATAAGCAAAGGGCTGAGGAATACCTTAAGAAGTTGGAGATCGTCCGAAAAGCCAACGATGTAAACCCATTCGAAACGAAAGCCGAACAAAAGGCGCGAATCGAAAGGGCCAAAGTTGACGTTGCCTACTTCGTGGTAAGCTACCTCCCTCATTACGCAACAGCCGATTGTGCCCCGTTTCATATTGACTTTGCGACAATGGTTAAGGAAGATCCCCTTTTTAAGGGCTGTGCCGAATGGGGGCGCGGACTTGCTAAGTCGGTGTGGTGTGATGTAATCATACCGCTGTGGCTATGGGTAAGAGGCGAAGAAGTCTTTTTCTGCCTAATGTCCGACAGTAAGGAGCGCGCCCAGGAGTTACTTGCCGACGTGCAAGCGGAGCTGGAAGGTAATCCGCTACTCATACACGATTTTGGAGCCCAAAAATGTGAGGGTGACTGGGAAATAGGGAACTTCAAAACCATCGACCAGCGCTTTATTGGAATGGCCTTTGGTATAAAGAAGAAGGTGCGCGGGGTGCGCGTTAAGCAGCGTCGCCCTAACCTTTGGGTAATCGATGACCTCGAAACTCCGGACACTATCAGCAATCCAAAGCGAATGCGCAAGCAGTCGGAGCAGGTTGAGAGGGACATTATTCCAACAATGACTGGTCCTATCCGACGAATGCTATATGCGAACAATAAGTTTGCCCGTGTGATGACGCAAACTATGCTGCAGGAAAAACACCCGCACTGGAAGGTTCACCAAATTAAGGCTTACAACAAGGCAACCCATGAGCCTGCATGGAAAAGCATGTACACAAAGGAGTACTATATCGAGCAGGAGCGCGACATGGGCATCGTTGCTGCCTATGCAGAGTACCTGCACGAGACGAAGTTGGAGGGCACCATTTTTAGCGAGGATCAAATACAATGGGCTAATATTCCTGATTTCCGAGAGTTCAAAATGATAATTGTCCATTGGGATATTGCCTATACGGACAACGAAAAGAGCGACTATAATTCGGTAAAAGCGTGGGGACTGCACGAAACTGACTTTTGGCTGGTGGATTGCTACGTGAAGCAATCAAAAATGAAGATGGCCGTACAATGGATGTGCGACTTCAAAAAAAGGCTTCCTGAGGGGGTAAATGTCATATTTCAGTACGAATCGCAGTTTTGGAATGGCGAGGTACAACGTGCCATTGAAGAGGTGGAATACGAAACGGGTATTTCATTAAACCTGATAAAGATCAACACCCCTCACAGCAATAAAACCATGCGTATGATAACCATGCAGCCGTATTACCAAAACAGCCGAATATTCTACAACGATAAGTTGAAAAGTCACTCCGACACGCAGGTTGGGATTATGCAGCTATGTGCCGTTGAAGAAGGCAACACCGAGCATGACGATAGTCCGGATGCCGATCAGCAGGCTATATCTAAGTTGGAACTGTACTGTACTCCTAAGCGCAAAGAAGGTAAAAGTTGGTGGAAAACAGGAAAGATGAAACGTTCAATAGAACTACCATGAAATATATCAATAAAGAAGATTTGGTTTCAATTATCCAGGAGCGATTAATGAACGACAGCATCGCTACCGAAGCGCCTGTAAATATCAACGATAACGATATTCTTGATAACATAGAGGCTAAAACGATCGACCTTGTCATATCCTACATATCTGGCAAGTACATCTGCGACAAGATATTTACAGAAACACCTATTCGCAATGGCGTGCTAGTCCAAATCATTGCATCAATTGTAGTTTACCGTTCCGTACGTAGAAATGCAGCCCGCAAGGTGCCTGAAGATTACGTTCTGCTTTACAACGATTCAGTAAAGCAACTCGAAAAGATTCAATCTGGAGCAATGAAACTGGTCAACTGTCCTCTTCTTATTAAGGAAGACGGCTCTTCTGCAAGTCCTCTATTTGGCAACAATACCAACGATAACTATTTTATTTAAACGCCATTTAAATGCAAAGTAAATCCATCGTAAATAGACTTACTGCGGCAGCAGAAAGAGTCATACTTAGCCGTGTAAAGAGTTCTTCTCTTTTCAACGAATACTATAATCGTACAGAGAAGAGGGCTAGTTATACAAAGCAAGCAACTACCTACAAAAGAAAAGAAATCAAGGACTGGATTAATGGTGTTATGGCCGCAACAGACCCGGAAAATCCAAGAAGGGGAATGCTTATGCGCGTTTACGAATCCTTGATGCTTGATCTACATCTGGGCAGCTGTATTGACAACCGCATTCTGCCGATTCAATGTGCTGCCTATAAGTTGACGGATGCCAATGGGGTTGAAGATTTGGAAGCGCACAAATTACTCGAAAGGCCTTGGTACATCGAACTTGTTAAGCTCGTATGTATGCATACATACGAAGGAACGAAGCTGCTCGAACTTTTCGAGTTGAACGAAAAAGGCGAGCTGAAAGAGGTAAAGCAAATACCTCAGTCAAACTTTATTGCAACAAAGGGTATTGTCATACAAGAAGAATACGATGACAATGGCGTTTCGTACAAAGATGGTCTTTACAAGGACTATTATATACAGATAGGGGGGGATTGGAGTTTAGGAATGCTCAATCAGCTAGCGTCAATAGTTCTTGCAAAGAAACTAGGACTAGGATCATGGTTGAGTTACATAGAAAAATTTGGAGTGCCACCTATTTTCGCTATTACCGAACGCATGGATGATGGCAGGCGTCAAGAACTCTACGAAATGCTTGAGAACTTTAGAATGAATCATTTTGCAGTTCTCCAAGGTAACGAGAAAATTGAAGTCCCCAATAACTACAACGTTGACGCATACAACTCTTTTGAGACGTTGATTAGCAAGGTTGCCAACAACGAAATGAGTAAGCGCATACTTGGAGGTTCGGGTATTTCAGATGAAAAGAGTTTCGTAGGATCGGCAGAGGTACAAGAGAGACTGTTGAAGTATAGGCATCAGGTTGATAAGCTTATCTTCAAATACTATTTCAACGAAGAAATTAAGCCAAGGCTCGTTAAGTTGAGTTCGGTATATAAACCACTCGAAAACTTAACCTTCGAATTCGATGAAACGGAATCCCTATCGCTAAAAGATATATTGGAAGCGGTAAAGGCGTTGTCCTCATTCTATAATTTTGATGTCGATGAGCTTGTTAAAATAACAGGACTTCCTATTGTTAGCATAAAGTCTGCTCTTGGGGATACCACTCCGCCTGCAGGCGAAAAAAAAAAGCCTAGTTCAACCCTAAATAGTGGCACTCCTCAAAGTGAAGCTACACCTATTATATATAGTGCCACTTGGGATGCAGCCTTTGATCGGTTGGCCAATCAGGTTTGGAACGGAGAGATTAAGGCAGATCAGCTAGACAAAGACCTGGTACTAAAAAACTACTCCGCCTTCAGCAAGGAAACTCAATCCGCATGGGGTAAGGGATACGACGAAAGTCCGGTTACTCGAAGGATTCGAGAGAACTTGCTGAAGTTTTCGGGAGCAAAGGCCTACAACCTAATTAAGCGGATCGAAGATTTATCGAAGCAGAATCTTTCAAAGGATGATTTCGTTAATCAAGCAAAGAAGGCTGCCATGCTCCATAACGAAACATGGATGGAGGTGGAGAAAAAGTTTGTGGCCAACTCTGCCAGTTCTGCTCGCGACTTTGAGTCATATATGGCCGATGCCGACATATATCCATACCTCAAGAATAGGACAATGGGCGACTCGGAGGTGCGCGATAGCCATGCCGTAAACGATGGCGTAATTAAGCCAATAGACGAATGGAAGCAAATCCCACCATACGACCCCGGTTGCCGTTGCTGGCTCGAGCAGACTAACGAACCGCCAACAACGCACCATAAAATGCAAAACTTGGACGAAAAGTGGGCAAACAACCCTGTTTTTTCAGGAAAGATTTTCGTGGAAAACCATAGTTACTTCGCTTCAATACCCAGTGGTTCCAAAAAGGTAACTGCCGACAATTCGGAGAAAATGAAGGTGTATGCACCTTACAGTAAAAGCATGTCTGCTGGCGGCGATAGCAAGGTTTTCATCAGCGACTTTTCTGATATCTCCGACACCGATTCAAACGTAACTGCCGCAAAGACGCTTGCCAAAAACCTTAAGACTAACATCTACGTAAGGCCTCACGTCAACAATATTGTTGGATACAAGAACCCTGAACTTGGAATAGGTGCTCCAAATTCAAAGGCCGATCTAAAAACATTCGAAGCCGTCAGGAATGGCAAGCCCATTAAGTTGGATAAGTTCATTGTAAACTCCTTTAAATCGGCAAACGAGCAGGGTGCTAAATCGGTTGTTATTGATATAAGCGCAGAAAAGAACGACTGCAAGGATATTCTTATTCGAAGAATATGCGGAGGGATAAACAAGGGTATAAACACCAACCTAAAGCAGGTATTTGTCATTGCCAATGGCAAGGTTGCTTCAATCACACGCGACCAGGTATCAAAGCGGAAGTTTGACGAATTCCTAAAAGACCTGGATTAAATCGAAAAGGCGACAACCGGAGTTATCGCCTTTTCTTGGTTGGGATTGTGACGAATCACGCTCCCATAGCATCACAAATATACAACTTATTTTGATTTATGTCGAAAAACAAAATTCCTGAGTTTTTAAGGCATGCCAAGCTGCTCAAGAAAAATGCCATAAGGTATGCCGCATCTGAGTCTGTTATCTTTTTTAAGGAGTCGTTCGTTAACGAAGGGTGGACGGACGGTGCTTTAACCAAGTGGAAGAAATCGAGCACTCCGCTGGCTGGCAAGCGAACGCTTTATAAAAGCGGGAAGTTGATGCAATCAATAAGGAAGCTGGAGGCTACAGACCAAAGGCTGGTTGTTATTGCCGACTCCGATCATGCCGAGATCCACAACGAAGGTGGATACATCACCGTAACCGAACAAATGAAGCGCTACTTCTGGGCGCAGCACCTGAAGTTTAAGAAAAGGAATAAGAAGAAAGCGGAGTTTTGCAAGTTCATGGCGCTTAAAAAGGTCGGTTCTAAGGTAAAGATCGATAAGCGACAGTTTATAGGCGAAAGCCGAACGCTAATGCAAAACCTAGATAGTTGGTTCCGTGGTACGGTTAATACAAATTTCGACAAACAAAAACAGGAGTACACGTTTATTCTACAAAGCGATGGTAATAGCGCTTACTAAAAATACTAGCAATGGAAGCATGGGATGACTTATACGTAGAGCTATCTACAACGATTAAAGAGAAGCTGCCCGAAGTGGAATGGGTAGACTTATGGCACGATCAGGTTGCCTACCTAACCGATGAGTTGCCATTTCCGACTCCTGCGCTATTCCTTTCCTTCAACACGATCGGGTGCGACGATAAGGGATTGCTCATTCAGGATTGCGACACTCAAATAGACATGTACCTTTTCTACGAGACCTTTAGCGACACCTACCAAGGATCGTACAACCAAGGCTCTGCACTTGAGTTTCTCAGGACGCTAACAAAGATCCACCAGACTTTTCACGGAAAATCGGGTGTCAACTACGGTACGCTTAGGCGAGTTGGAATGGGGAAAGAAGAAAGTGGCGGTGCCGGCAACTTGTACCGCATTTCGTTTGGCTGTGTGATAGAGGACTCCAGCGCAAAGGTTGACTATCCTGACAAGCCTGTGGCTGATATAGCTGTTGAAAGTTCGAGAATTGAAAGACCTAAGGTTATTGACGCTAATCCGCTGTTTTTTGTCGATACCAAATAAAAAAGGGGATCGAATCCCCTTTTTTAAACCTTAATCTTGCAGCGATTTGCTTTTAAGTAGCTCGTTGTAGTAAGCGTTATTTTCTTGGCAGTAGAATATTCGGCTATAGATGTAGTCCTCGTTCAAAAAGAACACGTTTTCCGACAGTTCCTTTAGAACATCGTCCATCCGTTTGCGCTTTACATCGTACAGCTCGTGAAACTTTTGTACCAGCTGCTGATCTCGCTTTTTTATAAGGTCACGCTTACGCATACAGTAGATTTTTTCGAATGGGGTAAAGTTGTACTACAAATATAATGAATTCCTATTTTATGCTTTTTGCAAAAAAAGAGGCTCGATATTCGCGCCTCTTTTTTTTCTATAAACTACATTTTGCACCTAACAATCATTTACCATCGACAAAATCTGCGACTAAGTTTAGGGCTTCATTTAGTTTTGTAATTGCGTCTGTAAGTTTTACATCCGCACCTGCTTTTTCAACCTCTTCCATCGCTTTGTAGATGGATAATTCAGCAGGAGTACATTTATCCAACTGATTACGTCTCGGAAAATTTTCCATAACAATTGAGTTTAAACTTCGGATTTACATTATTTAATCTTGCTCCATTCGGTCTCCCAGCCGTACCGCTTTAGCCAGTTCTCCGGATCCATCTTTGCCCGGTTATGCAGCTGTACAAAGAAATCATACTGTTTGATTGCCATTATGCACTTTACCTTTTCGCTTTCATCCAGCTTGTCGTAAAGCGGCTCGCATCGCTTGCGGTTGATCTTCCTATTGTACCGCTCCCAAAACGAGGCAAAGGTTATGTCGATGGGAACATCCTTTAATCGTAGCGTTTTCGTGTTGTCGATCATCCACGTCAAAACTCCCGTCGTTAGCGGAAAGTAATCGAGAAACCACTTGAGCATGGCGGGTTCAAGCTTCGCCCTATTCTCAAACTTTTCCAGTACGCCATTCTCATCGTACCGCAGCTCTATCTCACCATCAAATTTTGACGATACTAGTAGCACATGCATTGGTCAAATGTTTAAACGGTTTCAGAATCAAAGTAAATCTTGTAAAAGGACATCTTCTTTTCGGCATCGTAACCTTTTTCCATTAACTCCCGGTTGCCATGCATGTAGATATGGAAGTTCTTGTCTAACTTAATCACGCTCTTAAACTGCTTGGCCATGCCTTTAACAACCCCTTCCGAAATATCGAATTCATCTTCTACCTTAACTTGGTAGAGTGTCGAGTACTTATCCTTGTAATCCTTAAAGGCTTCAACGATCTCGGGCTGCTCCAGGACCGTTGCCTCAAAGTCACCAGCGTTAAACACCTCGTTATCCTTAAAGTACTGCGCGGTGCGGTTGAGCATATCCACCCGATCCGCTGGATCTACCTCATTATCCTCGTTGAACACCTTCTTTACAAACTGCTTGCAAACATCTAGGTAGGTGCGGGTCTTGTAGTAGCTATCGTTTCTAGCCTTAACCTGCAGGAAGGCTTCCTTCCAGTAAACAGCCTCGCTATTCCTTGATGTGTTATCAACCACGCACACCTTGTAGCCAAAGTCCGATTCTGTATTAAGCACTAAGCATGCCTTATCCAGCGAGGTAGGGTTAATTCCAATAATCGGCTTAAGGTTCTTACCCTTGCCATTGTTTTCTACCACTAGGCTTGCCTGTGTACTTTCCGACTTAAAGATTCCCAACCCATCTACCACCTCTCCATCGCATACTATGTCTTTAAATAGGGCAACGAACAGCTCACCGCTTTTAATGTTGGGGTGATCCGAAACCTCGTAAAGCAACGTTGCCAATATTTTACTTGCATGCCCCAATGTATGGCCACCACTAAACACCTGCTCAACCGTTTTATAAACGGGATTTAAGTCGAGCGATGTAGCATGCCAAAAATTAAAGTAGGCGTCCCCTTTTATTGGAGCAAAGAAGAAGTTCAGCAGCAGTCCGGTAAGCATTTCGTTATTGTCAATGGCTACCTCATTCTCCGAAAACGACACGCCGTCTCCAACAAATTTATTACCTACACCATGAACGTAAAGTTCAACCATTGTGGCCTCTGAAAATTGAATCATTGTTTTAGATTTTATAAGGGTTACAACTTTTGATATAAGGGTTTATTTCTTTCAAGACTCTCGATCATGGCTACCGCTACGGCGGCAACCTGAATAAGCTCTTTTCTGTAGTTGGCAAGGCGATCAACATCTCGGTAGTACTCTTTGAAATGGTTTTCGAGAGCCTCTTTGCTGACCTCTCCAACTTCTTCAGTTAATATCGCAACCCATTCTATGGGTTTGTGGTTTTGCTCACCCCATTTGGCATCCTGAGCGAGCCTTTCATTTTTTATCTCTTCAAAGATTGAATCCATAATGCTTTAGTTTTTTGATTGTAGACTGTTGAAACTTTTTTAGCGTCTTCAAAGCCTTTTATACACCCTTCGTTGTATATCACATCCAGTTTATCTTTGATTTTTTCAAGGAAAAGCATGGAGTCATATATGGTTTCAAGTTTCGGTGGATTAGACAAGAAGTTTATCATATCTCGGATTAACTCTTCCTTTGTTTTCATGCAAGCACCTCCTCCAGTTTTACAGACTCTCCAGCCTTGATTTTTTCCGCAAGGGTAATCGCCTTCTTTTCATCAGGCGTTCGATTCGATTCATTTTTCTTCTTTGCCCCCCACGCTAGGAAACAAAGATGATTCGCCATGAAATCCTTTGCCGCATTTTCGTATCGCTGGCGTTTCGCTTTCTCATGATCGAGTATCAGACTTAATTCAGTAACCTTCGATTCTGATTCACCAACCGCCACCGACAAGCATGAAACGTTTCTTTCCAAATCATCAATGATACATTTCGATTCCGCTTTGATTCGTTCAACATCCTCTGCGTATCGTTTCGAATCATTTGCATCGGCCACGTGGTCGGTGTAGTTAATCAAACCGAGCGAGTAGGTGATTAATCCTGTAAAAACGGCCATAAAAACCGACAGAAGTAAACGAACGGGGTTATCATGCCCCGATGCAATTTGAGCGGCGAATTGAAGGTTAAAACCACAAAAGACGAGAAGAGCATCAAACGCCGGAAACACCACCTTTATCCACCTCTCCCGGCTCTTGCGCATCACCAGCACGGTGACCATGCTAAAGGCCATAGAGCCTACCACGGCAAAGAGCTTGTCTATCGCTCCAAACTCGTTGCCCAGGAATAGCAGGCTTTTCGAGTTAATGTAGCTCAGCTCGCACACCATAAACAGGAGCACAAATCCAACGCCAAGCTTACTGAGTAATTTATCTACCATCTCGTTTAGTCAAATAGTGATGGAAGTTTCTCTTCCGGTTCTGGCTCTGTTTGCTCAGGGAATAGGGCGCAGAGCGCTTCGTCAACCCCTACTTCCGCCATTATCTTTAAGGAAAGCATCTTCTTATCTCTGCTTCTATTGTACTCCTTTTGCAGCTGACGCATTACAAGTACCATTTCTTCAAACGATTTTTTTGCCATTGTTCCTTCTATTGGTAGTTTCACAATACACCTTGTAGCGCTTCCTGCGCTCCTTATTACTTTCAAAGCAGTTTGGTGGGTGAATTCGGTAGTACTTATCACCGATAATCTTGTAGTTTTTAGCAAGCCAATCGTTGTAGCTGTCGGCATTACCGATGCCAATATGATCTTTACAGCCTCCAGCGATAATGGTTACCAGCCCAACTACGGCGTATGCGGCTAATGTTGCTTTTACTAGTTCTGGTATCATTTTAAGCGGCATTTAAATGGTTTTTCAATAGGTTTTAACTGGCTTTTTAAAGAACTCCAACCTCTTTGGTTCGTATCGTATCATATACCTTCCGGTGCCTTGGCAATTCGAGCATACAACATCCTCGTAGTCGTCCATTCTGTCGTTCATCTGAGTCAGGAACCCAAACCCATGACAGAAGGAGCATAGCATCACCTTGTATCCATCGGCATCCAGCACATGTCTGGGTTTTGGTAGGGGCACAACATCTTGTGCCCTTACCGATATTTTAGAGTTTTCCACAACCCAACGTTTAGATGTCCGTGTATTTTAGAGCTACCCTGCGCATCTTCCCATTTTCTTCCGCCACGTCAACGTAGTAAAGGCGGTTGCCCGGCTCGGTTCGGATGGCCTTGTCAAATAGGTCGACCGCTTCTACAAATAGCTCCCATCCGGGGATCTTGTTGCGTTCTGCAGTAGCCTTATGGGCGCGTATCTCGTTAACGCTTGTTTGGTCTAGGTCGCCGCTACCCTTAAAGAGTAGGGAGTTTACCATGTCGCGGAGAAACGAGAACTTCTTAGACTCCTTTTCGTCCTTGTCGAACACAGCAAAGAACTCCTCAAACTTTGCCTTTACGATGCTCACGTAGGTCTTATCGAATATTAGCCTACGGGTGGTTCTGATATCAACGCCGATGGTCTTGTCGAAAGCCGAGAAGGTGAGCGATTCTGGCGTAGGTAGGCGCTTGTAGTCCTTTACTTGAGCATCCTTTAGCTTTGCCTCGTATACTTCCTGCTGGGCATCATCAACAGCATCGTTCAGCTCCTTTAGCGCCTTTTCTGCCTTAAGGGCACACCCGGCAATGCGCTGGGCATGCTTCTCTTCAACCTTTAGCACTGGATTAATAGCCCATGTATCCAGCTGCTTGCCGCTACCATCAGTCCAAACTTTACCTTTTTGCTTCATCTCTATTGTTTTTTAGTTGATTTTCTCGGTTTATTTCGTTCAAGTTTTCTTCCTTCAGTTCCTGCAGGCGGCGTTCCAGCGTTCGTGTATCTTCCGCAACCGCCTGATAGGTTCTCCGTTTGCGGTTTTCTGGTTTGCTCAACCAGTCATGTCGAGCATTTACCAGCTTGCTGAGGCTCTTTATATCCAGCACAAGAGCCTCTCGTGTGCTACGCTTATCCTTAACTTCCATAGCCTATTGCATTATTTGTAAGGGTTCGATATCGTATTTACCACTCAACGGAGGATCTATTCTATCCTCCAGCTGCTTCACCTTAAGTTCGGCAGCGCGGTAAAGGCGTAAATTCTTGTCCAAATCGTCGGTGGAGCACGTGCTTACTATTCGTTGCAGCTTATTAAGTTCCTTGTTGGCCTTTCTAAGCGCCCGCATGTACGTCCGTGTGTCATACTGTTTGGTTGGTTTTTCTTCGGTTTTCATGCTAATGGGTATTAGTTGAGATACGAGGCAACCTCTATCTCGGCTTTGGTTAGGTTATCCACGAATTTTAAGTCCTTTTGCTTTTTGATAAAGGCGTTGTAGATTGATCGTAGGCGCTCCAGCGGGATATCGTTAAACGCCTTGGTTTCCGCAGCCCTGCAGGCGATAGACTTAATCAGCTTGATATCGTTCTCCCGGCCCATTGCAGTAAGCCATCCGCCTATGGCGGCAATAACGCGCTTGCGGTATTTATCCAGCTCCCTTTTTTGTGGATTCAGCTCGCATTCCAGCTTGTCGCAAAGTTCTGCGAGCTGCTTCGAGGTTAAGTCCGTGCTGCTGGTCACCCCGTAGTTTTCAAACAGCATTTCCCGCTTGGATTCCTTGTCAAATCCGAGCCTCCCAAATAGGGTGTGCAGGCGTTTTATCAGGTATTTTTCGTGTACGGTTTGCATGGTTATGTTTTTTAGAATGGTTTAACTTGCTTGACCAACTTCACCCCAGTAGAGCTCCGCGTTGCGTTCCTCTATATCCACATGTCCTCCCTGAGAGAACCTGCTTACCACAAAGGCTCGTAGTCCAACTACGTTGATAATAACCTTGCTGAGTTTTCTCGCCATCTGCGCTACTGCAGGATATGGTTTCTTTCTATCCTCATGGGCAATAAGAATGATCAGCTTATTGGGTAGCCTATCAAGTAGATCCTTTTTTAGTCGGCTACTCTTAAGCTCATCGGCATACATCGTTAGGTTATCAATAATGATGATATTGGGAGTCTTGGGCTTGCTAAACTTCTCTACAATATCATCTACCGACAAGTACTCGTCAAAAACAATCTTGTCCGATGCGGTTATATTAGCCCTTAGGCATGCTTGCTTAAACGAGTCATCGACACCTTCTTCTGCTGATATGTAGGCTACCTTTTCCGATAGCGAGATGTCCTTTGCCAGCTGAAGCGTAAACCACGTTTTACCGTTCTTTTCCATGCCATATATCAGCCAGTAACCCTTCGCTTCAGCCTCACCAATCAGCTGGCGTAGTATCGGGTTTTGCAGCTTAACAGTTCGACCTCTTTTCTTTTGAAGTACGTTTGCCGCAGTTAGGCTTCTTGGCTGCGTTCGTTTCTTCTCGGCTCCCTTATCCGTTATATCTACCCCAACAGTCGCTTGCTCCTCCATCTCTAAGCCTCCATGTTTAGGATTAGCAGACTCTCAGCGCGGCGTAAACCGCCTACGTACCCGCTTCCATCGGTTGTTAGACACTTCTTAAGTATCGTAGGGAGTAGGCTCTTATCCTGCATATTTACCTCAAGAACGTCTGTTATGAGCTTCCTGTAAAACTGAAGCCTATCATGGTTGCCTGTGGGCACTACAGATGTATATCGTTCCGAGTATCGGCTAAAAAGTTCTCGGTAGCCTACTTTTCTACCATTGATTCCTCTTTCTATTTTGGCTCTTAAACCATCAGCACCTATCAGGTACCATCCGCAGGCACCGTCGGTTCCGTTCCATAGCTCCTTTAGCTCCAAAAAGGCGGGGTAGTCAAGGTCGCCAGCCTCATCAATTATGATGATTGGGTTAGGAAGCATCTTTATGTAGTACTTGATATTGGCCTTTACATCGGCAAATCGTCCTGTCGAATCCAATCCTATACGTTGGGCTATAAGCCTAATGAACAGCTGCTTTGTTTTAGCTTGAGAAGCATCGACGTAAAAGCAGTTTTTAAGGGATCTTGATAGGTACTGAGCGGTATAGGTTTTACCAATGCCACAATCGTCTACGCAAATTCGCCCTTTAGCGTACTCCTTACAAAAAAGTACGTCCTCCTCAATGGTCTTAAATACTTCCGTTTTTGCCGTATTCCATCGGCGCTCCGACATAGAAACTCCCAATTCACGGCCAAGGCTCAACCACTTTCCATCCTTCAAAATCTGTTCGGTTTCGCCTGCCTTCATACGGTTGAAAACAGAGCCGTTTATGCCCCACTGACGAGCAAAAGCAGCATCGGTACCATCAAAGTTCTTTCGAACCTCAAGTAGCGTTGTAATCACGCTATTTTTAAATTCGTTGGTTAGCTGTAACATATCGGTTGTTTTTTAATTAGAATCTATCCTTTAGTGAGCGGCTATACGATACCTCGCAGCGCTCGTTTTCAAACTCCTCCAGCGCTGGCATCATTTCTGCCTTATGCTCAGTCGTTGGAAGCGCCATTGGCTTCAGCTCGCTAATCTGAAACTTGCGATTCGGAGTCACTGGCCTCTTATCCTCAATGTGTATTCGTTCGAGCTTCTTCTTTTGGCGGCTCATGTAGCCATCTATGGTAGCGGTGTAGCGGCTCATCAGCTCTAAGGCCTTTTTATCCGATTCCTTTTGCTCAATTCTTGCCCTGTTGTATCGGGGTTTAGGGTGTAGCTCGCAGATGTAGCGGTCACCATCGGCTAGATAAACAAGCGCCTTCATCACTTTCCCGGCATTATCATCCAGCCAGTAAACATCCAGTTCCCGTCCTTCCACGATATCCATCAGATGTAGGAGTTTATCCCCCGTACAGATGCCTTCAGCATCACCAATTAGGTACTCTTCATACTGCAGGTTAACTATTCCAACATGGCAGCTGGTTCGGGTTTTATAGCCTAACGATGGGAGTATGGCCCTCCAGTTGGTAGGCTGCACGTCTGGATTTTGCGACTCCAGAAATACCTCCCAGCGTGTTTTGTCCTTAATTTTGGAGTGAGGCATGTTGTTCCAAGTCTCGATATCGCGAAGGCAGCCTTCAACTATCTTTTCGTAGGGTATTTGTGGCACTTGTCCTGGACCTGCCTCGTTCGCTTCGCTAATGGCAAACGGACGGGCCAGCCATCCCTCGCGCTTCTTCTCCAACTGGTAGCGTAGCTGTCTGTAGTAGGCCTCTATTCGCTTACCTCGTGCCTTGTTGGCTTCAATCCTGACATACTCAAACATGGCTCCTTCTCTTAGGAAGGTACTCTGGAAGCTGGAGTTTAAGCTTTTCTCACCCTCAAGCTCAGCAGGCATGCTTAACCCCCACATGGTGTAGTTTCTTACCAACTGACGGTAAAAGTCGATGATGATTCCTTCTTTGGTTTTGCCGTAAACCCAGCAGGTGAAGCATTCGCTACCAATATCGATGGCGTTATAGAACCATAGGCGCTTGCCCTTTGCATACTCAAACGGTGGTTGGCGGTCATCGATGGATATTAAGCTACCAGCCATCGTTGGCTGATCCATCGAGGCGTATGGTTTAAAGCGCTGCATGAACTTCTGCCTATCTCCGCTACGCTCCGCTTGCGTTCCGATAGCATTACGCCATTCCGCTAGGTAGTTGGTAACAGTTGCCGTGCTCAGCGACTTAATCGAAAAGTCAGATGGTTTATATATTTCTCCTGTTCTTTCGTTGGTCAGCTCAATGTAGCCTGAAAGGAAACCATCAAACTGGCGAGCAATTTCGGTGGCCGTTGGCTTATGCTCCTGCTTCGCGAAAAGGCAGTTAAGCAGTTGCTCAATATCTTCATCAACCTTCCTTGCGCTATCGTTACCCCAACCTCCATGAATAAGAACCTTGTATCCGTTTTTCTTATACTCGTTAAGCTTTTGCCTAAGTCGGGTAGGGTTAGATGGAAGGGTATGCCCAAATTTCTCCTTTACACGGTTGCATTCGTCCACCGTAGCCTCCCATGCTGTTTTGGTAGAACCTCGCAGGCTCTTGCGGTAGCCTACGCGTTCGGTGTACACCTTATTAAGCGTATTTAGCACCGAGGCGTTTACGGTATACTCTTCAATGGCCTCATCGGTAAGCGCCACCCCCGCTTTGGTTTCGCACGATGAGTAGAATGCAAGTGCCCTAGCATCCCGTTCGTACTTCGATTCGAACAGAGGAACCCTTACCTTTTCAGGTGGAGCTCCAAATGTCTTAACCAGTGCATCGCGCCATGCTTGCGGTAGGCTAGCCCACATCACAAGCATGGGAGTTCCTGGCCCATTTGAACGGAGTTTTCTTAAAGCCCCCTTGCTAATGCGAAGTTGGAATCCTCGCTCTCCTATAAGTTTTAGGCTATGCTCGCTGGCATTACGTCCATCAAACAGGTATCGGGCTAGCACGCCTAGTATATCGTTATGGTATTCGTATGGTGATTCCATAAATCCCTTAATTTTCCGTTTGCTCCCCGGCAGGTTCCGATGTGGCTGCTTACACGTACTCAAATCGTCGGGGATTGATATTGGGGCAGTATTAATTCTGTTTTTTTTCAATGCCGCCTCTTTCAATTGCGGCCTTCCTTATCCGTAGCGCTGTTGGTGATTCAATTTCCCCGTTTAACGCCTTACGCACAGTGGGGTGACTTACTTTAAAAAGTTCTGCAAGAACCTTTTTTTCCCCAAGGTCAACCAGTATGGGGTTCAACCCTTCAACCTTCTTTTTTTTTCTCATGATATCTCCGCTTTTAAAAATTAATATCTTTACAGGGTGTTTTACTTCAGAAACATATTGCAATATTATACGCTTTTGCGAACATTTCAAAATAATAAACTCTAAAAATACGCGTTTGCGAATATTATTTTGTGTTATGACTATCAATGAGAAGTTTAGTAAGATTATAGATGAACTTTATTCGGGTAACAAAAGGGCCTTTGCAAACTCAATAGGGGTTGCACCAACCGTTATTGAGAATATTGTAGGTAAAAGACAGGGGAATCCATCGTTCGACGTTTTGCAAAAAACCATATCCGCAAATGCGAACATAAATTCAGAATGGCTGCTTTCTGACAGAGGGGAAATGTTAAAGGCAAATGAAGAATCAAACGTTATAGTCCGTGAGTTTAAACTTAAAACCGACGATATGCGTAGATCTGATAGGGTTCCTTTATACAACATCGAAGCAGTTGCTGGTGTTGTAGCCATATTCGACGACTTACACAAGCAAAAGCCTACAGATTATCTAACCATTCCAAACCTCCCAAAGTGCGATGGTGCAGTTCATGTTACAGGAGATAGCATGTATCCGCTTCTAAAGTCTGGAGATATTATCGCTTACAAGGTCATTAATAACAAGGAAAATATCTTTTGGGGAGAAATGTACCTCCTTTCCATAGACTTCGACGGCGACACCTATATCACGGTTAAGTACGTACAGAAAAGCGACAAGGAAGGATACGTTAAGCTCGTATCCCAAAACCAATATCACCAAGACAAAGAAGTTCCTTTAGACAGCATCAAATTCGCTGCACTTGTAAAAGCGTCAATCCGTATCAACAGTATGGGATAGCGCACACGTTTTGAAGCACACTACTAGATGTTGTTTTATTCTATATTATTGGTTTTCACAACTTAAATTCATATTGTTATTTATATAACGCTAGGAATATAGGGGGGGCTATCCTTCTTTTTACCCATGTTAGCGGCTTGTTTTTGGATGTATCGGGGGGATTATGCCGCATTTTCAAACCCTGTTTTGTTCGCCTGTTATTTCGCCTGTTGCTTTTTTCGGGGTCTTTTTTGCATAAAAAAGCCCGGTAAGGCATCAACCTTCCGGGCGTCTGTTTTAATGCTGCTATATATGGCTATTTTAGCCAATTTAGGCTACTGTAAAGCCGTTTATGGCTGTTTGTACGTGTGGGGTAATTGGCGTTTAAATACACCTTTAAAAGTTAAAGCAGAATTAAACTGCAATTAAAGAAAATCACAACTCGTTTTAAATTTGCCGAATTTCAAAACACGTGTAACTAATTGTGTTTAAACAGAAATCGCACAATTTTATAATGCTATACAGATACAATTCATTTTTTACCCCCTAGCAGAAGTTTCAAAGCTGCCTGTGAAAGTTTGATTCTAGCTTGTAAAACATGAGTTATTGTAGGTAAAACATGCATTTCGGTATGGTAAATGTGTTTTTCAGTGGGTAAAAGTCACTTTCCTGTAGGTAAAAGTATCTTTCTGGTGGGGAAAAGCCTCCTTCCTGCAGGTGAAAGTTACTCTTCTGTGGGTAAAACTTGTTTTCTACAGGTGAAAATCTCTTGCCGATGGCGCTACAGAAAGAAAAGGCCAACTCCCGCAATGGCAATCAGTGCCCCGATAACCTCCTTTGACGTCACCTTTTCTTTGAATAGAAAGATGGCCGCTGGAATGATGAGGATGGGCATTATGGACATGATGGTGGAGGCAATGCCTGTTGATGTATGCTGTATGGCAAATAGCGAGAGGGATACTCCCAGAAAGGGGCCAAACACCGAGCCAATGGCAACCACGCCTACAACCTTCGGATTTTGGACAGACTGAAAGAACTTCGGCCACTGCCTGATGAAAAAGAAAACTAAAGCAAAGCCAACCAGTGCCGCAATAGCCCTGATTTCCGTTCCCTGAATGGCGTTGTAGCTGCCAATGCCGTACTTGCTTAGCACCAGCCCAAATCCTTGTCCGAATGCGCCACCAAAGGCAAGAAGAATGCCCTTTAGCGGATACGAAAGCTTGAGTTTCCCATTCTCGGTTCCATTTTCACCGTTGTCGGAGGGGCGCTCCAGAATCACTAGGGCAATTCCGCTAAGGGTTAAAGCCATTCCCAGCAGGCTGGTTGCCGACATCGTTTCACCCATGATCAGCCAGCCGAAGATGGCCGCAATCGGCGAACTGAGTGTCATTACCAGCATACCAACGCGCGCTCCAACCACAACGTAGGCCTGAAAGAGGCAGAGATCGCCAAATACGAAACCAACTAGGCCAGATAGCGACAGCCAAAGTATGTTGTGCGAAGTAGCGTTAACTGGTAAGAAACTTCCGTAGGTAAAGTAGCTGTATGCCGAAAGAAGTACAATGGCTATGAGCATTCGGATCATGTTAACGTTTACCGACCCAATCTTTTTCCCTGCTATTTGGTAGGTTATCCCTGTAATCGTCCAACAGAATGCGGTGACAAGAGCCGCCAACTGCCCAATGTGGTGTGCCATTAAAATGAATTTTGGCAAATTTACAATTCTCAAAAAAATACGAGCCTCGCTTTAAGAAAAATACAGAAATTATCCCAAGGGTGACTCTCTTGGATTAGGCTGTGTATCGTGCGTTTGTGATAGTATATCGTACGTTTATGATAGTATACCGTACAATATGTGTAGAAAACCGTGTGAAAGTAGTAATGTATCGTGTAGAATTGTTAATGAACCGTGTTAAAATGCAAAAGAAACGTTTAAGTACAGCTATTAGACGTGTATAATAATCAAAAATACGTGCATTTGATGTATAAATACGTGTAAAACGAGCAAAAATACGTGTGATTTGCAGATAAAGCTAAAAAACATATGAGCTGCAATACCAACCTTTTTCTGCTCTTTTAGCTGGCTACGTAGATTTTTTACCATCAATTATTTTTGCAGTAAAATGAAAAAAAAACGGAGCAATAGCATGTATTGTTGTTAAAACATTTTAATATTGCCAATAGTAGAAACCCTTAATGATGACGATATGCTAAAAAAAGTTGATATAAATGAGGTAAAGAAAAGCGCCACTAAGCTTATAGGGAAAGACTGGATGCTAATTACCGCTGGCAATCCAGACAATTGCAATACAATGACGGCTTCGTGGGGAGGATTTGGAGAACTTTGGAATATGCCCGTTGTGATGATTTTTGTTCGCCCATCTAGGTTTACGTACAGCTTTGTTGAAAGCGAAGATTACTTTACGGTGTCATTCTTCGATGAGAAGTATCGTAGCACGTTGCAGCTATGCGGAACGGTATCAGGCCGTAAGGTGGAAAAGATAAAGGAGGCCGGCTTGACCCCTGTTCTTTCGGAACATGGAAGCACCTATTTCGGGGAAGCTAAACTGGTATGCGAATGCCGAAAAGTATACTTTGCCGATATCGATCCAGCCAATTTCCTTGAGGAGAAAATAAAGAAGTTTTACCCTCATAACGATTACCATCGCATGTTTATTGGGGAAATTGTGAATACGTACATGAAGTAGGGAGATTTATATCTTCCTCTTTTTTGATTATAATCTTGGGCTGCATTTAAAATTAATTGTATTTGTATGTTCGCACTTCGAAGATGTCGACGAACTCTTCCTTATGGATTAAAAGATGTAGAGTTTTACCTCTATCTTTTAGTCTTTGTGCTATCGTACCTACTGCTAAAAGAGATACTCACCTGCCTTCCTGGCGGGTGTAGTTACTTTTATCCGCAGCTTGTTGCCGTGATAGTTGGCACCATATTTTTTGGATTTGAGTTTGGTTTGATAAATGCGGTTGCTCCCCCTTTGCTATTTTTCTTTTTTATTGGGGCAGATACTTCCTTTTTGGAGCTAGAGCTAACGCGTGAGGTGCTCGTTTTTATACTAGTCGTAGCTGCGTTGGTGTTCCGTAGGATTACTCCCAAGTTCTGGAATTTCTTTATCCTAATCGTTATTGCGGAGGTGGGGGCAATGCTCGTCCTGCTGGTGGCAGGTGGCGAATTTCTCATCTTGCTGAAACAAGCGGTATTCTTATTGCCAGGAATGGCTTTGGGGAGCTTGCTTTCGCTTGCCCTGCTGAAGGCCTTATGTGCGATAGAGAGTCGTAGTATTGATCAATGTCGTAGAAAATAAAGGAGGGGGTCAATTGACCCCCTCTCTAATTATCTAATTATTTACGAAATCTTTCTAGCGCCATCGCTGATGACTACATCGTAAACGGTAGGCTTTTTCCCGAATTGCTTTTCGAATTGAGCTACTGCTGCTGCAACAAACTCGTCGTGGTTGGCCTCGGCAACAACGTTGATGGTGCACCCACCAAAGCCGCCGCCCATCATTCTGGCACCAATTACTCCGCTAACCGACTTTGCCACATCAACAAGGAAGTCGAGTTCCTTGCAGCTAACCTCGTAGTACTTGCTGAGCCCTTCGTGAGAGCCGTACATCTCCTTGCCAAACGAAAGGATGTCGCCTTTCTTTAGCGCTTCGCAGGCCGCGTTAAGGCGGATGTTCTCCTTCACCACGTACTCGCAGCGGTTGTAAACCACAGGGCTAAGCTCCGCCTTTACTTCGGCAAGCATTTCGAGGGTAACATCGCGCAGGCTTTCTACTTTAGGATGTCTCTTGATAATCGTAGCAATGCCTTCCTCGCATTGGGCCCTGCGAACGTTGTACTCCGAAGAAGCCAACGAGTGCTTAACGTTGGTGTCGAGTAGGATTACCCTGTATCCATCAAGTTTAAAAGGAACCAGCTCGTAATCCAACGAACGGCAGTCGAGCTTCATCAGCATGTCCTTCTGCCCATGCAGCGAGGCAAACTGGTCCATAATTCCACAGCGTACACCTGCATAGTTGTGCTCGGCTAGCTGACCAACCTTAGCCAGCTGCATGCGGCTTAGACCAAAGCCATTCATGTCGTTAATGGCAAAGGCAAAAGCGCTCTCAAGTGCTGCTGATGATGATAGTCCGCCGCCAAGTGGAATGTTTCCTCCAAATACGCAGTCGAATCCAGGAGTCGTAAAGCCTAGCGCCTTAAGCTCCATGATAACGCCTAGGATGTAGTTGGCCCAGGCATATGGAGTTTTTTGTCCGTTTGCTACAAATGAGGTTTCCTCGTTGTAGTCGATAGACCTTACGTTGAAAGATTCGGTGCCGTTAGGCTTAACCTCAAGGATGATAGCCTTGTCGATAGCACCAGGAAGAACGAAGCCAAGGTTGTAGTCGGTGTGTTCGCCAATGAGATTCACACGGCCAGGAGCAGCGTAAACTGCTCCGGTGGTGTGAAACCTTTCATTGAAAGACTTTCTAACTGTTTCCTTTAACATTTTGTGATGTTGGTATTACCACCAAATGGTGTAGATTACTATAAGAAATAAACAGATTAACGCTGCAGATACTTTAAACCTAGTTGTGGTTTTAAATAGATCTGGAGTAATGATAATTGCTTTGTCGCTTGGTTTGTTACCCTCAGCGTATGCAGTAACAACCATTACTAAAACGCATAGGATAAACACAATGCCCATACGGTCCATGAAAGGGATCTCAGGTGCTAAGAACTTCAATGCTACAGAGAAGATGAAAGTACCTAATGCCGCAAGAAGCGCACCGTTTGCAGATGCCTTTTTCCAGAAGAATCCGAGTAGGAAGATGGCAAGAGCACCTGGGCTAACAAAACCGGTGAATTCCTGAATGAACTGGAATGCTTGATCGAGGTTCTGTAGCATAATCGCAATAGGGAACGCAATAATAAGAACTACACCAGCAGAGATTCTCCCGGTAAGAACAAGGTTGTTTTGCGATGCCTTCTTGTTGATAAATCCTTTGTAGATGTCCATCGTAAAAATGGTTGAGATGCTATTAAGCATTCCGGCAACAGCACCAATAATTGCAGCAACCAGAGCAGCAAAAGCCAACCCTTTAATACCAGTAGGTACAATGTTAGAAAGCAACCAAGGATAAGCCTCGTCGGGTTTGCTGATGTCTGCATTTAGTGCAAATGCAACAATACCAGGAATAACAACGATTAGGGGGAGAAGAAGTTTAAGGAATCCGGCAAATACTAACCCTTTTTGGGCTTCGTTGATGCTCTTTGCAGCAAGCGCACGTTGAATGATGAATTGGTTACATCCCCAGTAGTATAGGTTGGCAATCCATAATCCACCAACAAGAACGCTAATACCAGGAAGATCCATGTAGGCATCCTTGCTGCCACCCTTACCATCGGCTATCATGTGCTGACCTTTGGTTAGTACCATATCGAAGTGGTCCTTGTGATCTCTGGTAAGTGTTATGAATCCATCGAGAGGATTTCCGTGTCCAAGTGCTTTTAGGGCAACATAGGTGGTAACCAAGCCACCTCCAATTAGGAATACTACCTGTACAACATCGGTTACAGCTACTGCTTTTAATCCGCCAAAGATTGCGAACGAAGCAGCGAGCAATCCAAGCACAATGATACCAATCCATAATGGATCAACAACGACACCCGATATGAGCAGGTTTTGTCCTTCAAAAAGAACGTTCTTAACGGTAAGGGCACCTAAGTAGAGGATAGAAGCAAGGTTTACGAAAACGAATACGATCAACCAGAATATGGCCATAACCGTCTTTACGCGCTTGTCGTAGCGTTGCTCTAGGAACTCGGGCATGGTGTAAATACCCATCTTTAGGAAGATTGGTAGGAAGAATACCGCTACGATAATCAGCGTTAGTGCTGCCATAAACTCGTACGATGCAATACCCATTCCTATCGCATAACCCGATCCCGACATGGCGATAAACTGCTCGGCCGAAATGTTACTTGCAATAAGCGATGTGCCAATAACCCACCAACTAAGGCTCTTGTCCGCAATAAAGTACTCAGAGGCATTCTTTTTTTTACCCCCCTTGTTGCGCGAAACCCACAATCCGACGCTTATAATAATCAAAATATAAGCCATCAGGACAACGTAATCCAATGTTGAAAATGACATGCGTGCTAATGTTTTAGATTAAACTGATAAACTATTGTCTGGTTGTACTCTCTGCCTGGTCGGAGCAGGGTACTCGGAAAAGACTCAATGTTTGGACTGTTAGGGTAGAACTGTGGCTCTAGGCAAAAGGCACTCCTTTTGGGATAGACTTTGCCATGTTTGCCGGGTTGTACCCCATTTTCGAAGTTGTCTGTGTAAAATTGAACCCCTGGAAGTGTACAGTATACGTCCAGGGTTCTGCCCGATTTAGGATCGAGTACTCGAGCACAGTGCGAGAGTCCTTCCTCCTTTTTGTCGATAACGTAGCAGTGATCGTAACCTTTACATTTCTGTATAGGCTCGTATTCGCTGAAGATGCCATCACCTATAACCTTGGCTTCCTTTAGATCGAGCGGTGTATTTGCAACAGGAAGTATGTTGCCTGTTGGAACGGAGTTGCAGTCCGTCTCGAGGTAGCTACTGGCATCAATGGATACGATATGATCTAGTATCGAATCGCAGTCATCTCCGTTAAGGTTAAAGTAGGAGTGATGCGTTAGGTTGATGTGGGTAGGCTTGCTGGTAGTTGCTCGATAGTCCAGCGACAACTTTAAGTTGTTGCTCCACTTGTAGCAAATGCTGATGTTGGTATCGCCAGGGAATCCGTATTTCCCATCGGGTATGCTGCAGCTGAATGTTACCGCATCGTTCTCTACCTCGTAGTCCCAAACCTCGGCCTCAATGGCGCTGCTGCCGCTATGGAGCAGGTTGGCACCCTCGTTGGGGGTAAGGTGGTAGGTTTGTCCGTCGATGGTAAACGAGGCATCCTTAATGCGGTTCGCAAATGGACCTGGGTTCGATCCAAAAAAGCGCTCTCCGTTAAGGTAGCTTTCCAGATCGTTGTAGCCAAGTACAACATCGGCTAACTTGCCATTTTTGTCAGGGATAACAAGCGATACTAACTTTGCTCCGTAGCTGGTAACCTTAATGTATGCCCCACTTTCGTTTTCGAAAGTAATTAGGTCGACTTGCTTTCCTTGAGGCGTTACCCCAAACTTGTCTATTGAGATTTTCATGTGATGGCGTCTCTCTTTGCTTTTGTTAGGCTTGGAAAGAGCAGTGCTTACTGCCTTTTAGGTGGCAGGCACCGCTCTTTGTCCCTATGTCTATTCCCAAAGTTTGCTTGGGTATTCGCCGTTCTTGATAAGGCTATTCAGCTTCTCAACTACAGCAGGACGGTCGCCTTGGTAGGTTACGCCAAACCACTGCGCGTTGGTGTCAAGAACCTTAAGGATTGATGTCCCATCGTTGATGAGCTTGTTAACCACTAGCGGAATAAAGAATTCCGACTTGATGTTTTCCATGTTGTTGGCAAGGAAATCGGTGAACATGGCATCCGAATGCTCGAAGTAGTCGGGGGTAAAGCCCCACATGTTCATCGAAACAATGGTGTCGGCTGCAACGGCAACCTGTTCGCCATTTTCGTCCTTATACTTAATAACGCCATCGATCTTTTCGATGCTGGTACGCTCTACCACACCAGTTAGGTTCTTGTTGGCATCAGAGCTGCAAACTCCGCGCGATACAGAACCCATCTCCGAAAGCGTATTGCCCAAGTGATAGCCCACCATGCAGTACTCGTTCTTCTTGCCGTTGATCTCGCTAAGGAACTTACCTAGTACGGCAAAGGCATCCTTGCCGTAGAAATCGTCGGCATTGATAACCGCAAAAGGTTCCTTAATGGCATCCTTTGCCATCATAACGGCATGGTTTGTACCCCAAGGCTTGGAGCGCTCTGGATTAAGGGTAAACTGGCTTGGGATCTTGTTTAGCTCCTGAAGCACGTAGTCCACTTCAATCTTATTGCCGTAGCGCTCCTTCGAGAACATTTCCTTAAACTCCTTTTCGAAGCTGCCACGGATTACGAATACCACCTTGCCGAATCCGGCGCGGATAGCGTCGTAAACCGAGTAATCCATGATGGTCTCGCCGTTTGGACCAAGCCCATCCATTTGCTTAAGGCTGCCGTAGCGGCTTCCCATTCCGGCAGCGAGTATCAACAATGTTGGTTTCATCTTATTATTTTTATTGCTGTTGTTTGTAATGCTCGATTAAAGAGAACCGCGGATGATTAGCGAGAACGGATTCTCGATTTGTGCGGTTGTTTTGTTTAGGATAAAGTTGGCAAGCGTTTCTCCCATTTTGGCAAAGTCGGTGGATATGGTGGTGATACCGTTGGCAACTACCTCCTTTAGTGGCGTATCATTAAGCGAGATAATGCCGATGTCGGAGCCGATCTCTAAGTTGTTGCTGCGGGCAAGTTTCACCAACTCCACTAGGTGTGCATCGTTAACTACTAGGTATGCTTCCCCTGCCTTAACCGTTCTATCTTTTAGGTCGTTTACCACCTCGAAGGGGATGTTTGCTTCCTTGCAGAAGTGGATGAATCCGCGTAACTGAGACTCTGGCTCTTTACCACCAGGGTACACCGATATGATTTTTTTGTACTTGGCGATTAAATCCTTTGCCTCCATCAGCCCGCTGTACACCTGCTTCTCAAAGTTCTGGTAGATGGTTGGGTAGTTCCCTCTCAGCTCCACAGGAAGCTGGTCGAGGACGTAAACCTTACCCTTTAGGTCACCAAGTAGCGACGATATGCCGGTAAACTGGGCGGGCATTACCACATAGGCTGTGTACTTGTAGTTGTTCTCCTTCAGCAGGTGGTTGAAGATCTTTCGATTGAAATTGTGGAAGTAGAGATCGACGTTGGCTTTGCCATCGATGGTTTTGATGAATGAGTTGTAAAGTTCCTCCTTGAAGGCGTTTAATTCATCGTATAGAAGCATGATGTTTTGCTCCATCTTCACGTTGGTGGAGCAGACATAGTACGCCTTGCCAGGATGAGCGGATATGATACCTTTTGACTTTAACTCGTTGTAGGCGGCAAGCACCGTGTCGCGCGAAAGATCGAATTCGTCGCAGATTTCGTTAATGGATGGCATTTTATCGCCCAGCACCAACCGACCCTCGCTAATAGCGCCAAGGACGGAATTGATGATCTGCTTGTACTTCGAAACAGATAGGCTTTTGTCGATGCAAATGAAATCGAGTTGGCACATAAGGTTCCCTCTTTTAACTGGTGGGTAAAGGTAGGTAAAAAATGAAATGGCTTAGCTTAAGTTCGTTTATAGATTGGAGGATTAACGTTTTGTAGCAACTTTTATTGTTTGTGAATGACTGTCTTTTTGATGTAAATACCATATTTTCAATTGTATCTTGATTGTGTTTTCTGTGGTGTGTACTGGTAGGTGAAAAACAAAAGCCTGAATTCTATGTTGACTCGTGATAGTCGTAAGAATTCAGGCCTTTTAATTAGAATTTTACTAGTAAGTTACATCTTCAACTAGTGACAACTGTTGAGATAAATTGCCAATTTCAATAGTGAAGTTTCCTTTCTCTGCTTTTGCCTTACCCTCCAAATCGAAGAATTTAAGATCATTTGGTGTTATAGTGAAGTTTACTGTTTTTTGTTCGCCTGGGTTTAATTCTATCTTTTCGAATTTGCGTAGGCGCTTAACATCAGGTGTGAGTGAAGCTACTAGATCAGAAGAGAAAAGCATTACCACTTCTTTTCCACTCCGGTTGCCTGTGTTTTTAACATCTACAGTAACTGTTATTGATCCATTTTTTTGCAACTCTTTTGAACTAAGTAGTAGGTTGCTGTAGGTGAAGTTGGTGTAAGATAGTCCGTATCCAAATGGATATTGTGGCGTAAATTCACCGTTGTAGTCGTAGGCTCCTTCTGATTTCTTTTGTTCTTCGGCTGGCTTGTGGTGGTAGGCTATGAGTGAGTTGGGGTAGGCTGGGTAAGTAATAGGAAGTTTACCTGATGGGTTTTCTTTACCTGATAGAATTGCAGCAAGAGCATCTCCTCCATAGTTTCCAGGTAGATAGGCCATTACTACCCCTTTACAATACCGTTCTATCTTGCTTATGATTCGAGGTCGTCCTTCGTTGAGTACCAAAATGATTGGTTTGCCTACTTTTGAGAGTTCTTTTATTAGTTGTTGTTGGTTTTCTGATAGGTAAAGATCTTGAAGATCTCCAGGTTTCTCAGTATAGGAGTTTTCTCCAAGGCAAGCCACTATGTAATCCACCTGTTTTGCTTTCTCCACTGCTGCTGTAATATCAGTATTTTGTTCCTCGTAGTATTGTCCTTTCATGTTGTACTCAAGACCAGGGGTGTAAAGAACGTTTTCTTTACCGAATTCGTTGGTCATGGCTTCAAGAATAGTATTGTACATTTGTGCGTATTCTTCGGTTTTTTCACCTTGCCAAGAGTAACTCCATCCACCATTAAGCGTGCGCATTGAGTTGGCATTTGGTCCTGTTACCAGCAATTTTGCTCCTTTTTTTATTGGAAGAATGTTGTCGTTCTTAAGTAGAGTAATTGCCTCGCATGCGGCATTGTACGCAGAGTTTTCAAATTCTTTTGAGCCAAATAGAGGGTAGTCCTTATAGTCAGTAGTTGGTTTTTCGAAAAGTCCGAGTTCCAACTTCATTACTAAAATACGATGAACAGCATCGTCAATGCGACTTGTTGATACTTCACCTTCCTTAACCAACTGCACAAGATAGTCGCAAAAATCAGTGGAGTATGGAACCATAGACATGTCTATACCAGCATTGATAGCTAGTTTGACAGCCTCTTTAGGGGTTGCTGCTATTTTGTCGCGTTTATATAGATTTTCGATGTCAGCCCAGTCTGTTACTACTACACCATCGAACTTCAGTTCCTTTTTAAGTAAGTCTGTGAGTATACGGTGGCTGGCGTGAATCGATTCGCCATTAATGATGCCTGAGTTTATCATGATAGACTTTGCGCCTGCCTCAATTGCTGCCTTAAACGAAGGTAGATGGTATTCGCAGAGGTAGTTATTGGGAATAAGAGCTGGTGTTCTATCCTTTCCACTAACAGGTGCTGAGTATCCTAGAAAGTGTTTTAGGCAAGCTGCTCCTTTGTTGGTGGCTCCAACGTTGTTGTCGGCTCCTTGATAGCCTTTTATCATTTGTACTCCCATTTCTGCTGCAAGGTAGGGGTCTTCACCAAAGGTTTCCCATATGCGAGGCCAACGAGGATCGATACCCAAATCGAGTACAGGAGAGAATGTCCAAGGAATAGATGACGCACGCATCTCATATGAGGTAATAGAAGCTCCTCTTTCTACCAATGATCTATTCCATGTAGCTGCCATCGCCAGTTGCTGGGGGAATAGGGTCGAGCCTTGGGTGTAGTTTACCCCATGGATGGCATCTATTCCAAAAAGAATCGGAATTTTCAGTCTTGTTTTAGCGCTCTCTTCTTGGATTCGGGTAATGATCTGTGACCAGTGTTCTTTGCTTAGAGCCCGATTATTGGAGGTGTTCAGTATGGAGCCAATCTTGTAATCGACAACGGCTTTTTTTATTCTTTCGTTGTCAATCATAAAGGGCTCGTATGATGTAAACACATCAGCACCTTTGCCAATGGTGTTGAGGGATAGCTGGCACATTTGCCCAACCTTTTCCTCTAGGGTCATCTTTTTTAAAAGTTCAGTTGCTTCTTTCTCTATTGAAATTCGATTGGGCTGAGCGTAACATCCCAAGCCACATGTTAATATAGATAGAGGAAGAGTGAAAAATAAAGATTTTTTCATTCGTCTATTGTATTGAAGGTTGTTTTGTATTTCCAAGGATTGTGAGTATTCTATGCATTGTTTGTTTCGTTTTTTCTATCGCATGAATACAATAAGGATCGTGCTGCTATTCCCTTTTATATTGGTTGATAAACTCTAATGTAGTCTATTTCCATTCTTTTGGGAAAGGAAGATTCGTCGACAGTTCCACCCCAGTTTCCGCCTATGGCTAAATTGAAAATGATAAAACAAGGATTGTTAAAAGGCCATTTACTTGGTGTGTATTCGTTGGGTTGATAACTGAAATATAGTTGGTTGTCAACGTAAAAGTCGATGCACAAGGGGCTCCATTCTACAGCATATACATGAAATTTACCTGCTACATCATCCACCAAAATGTTGGCAGTTTTTTGAGTTTGGGCAGGATGGTTATACGACTTGGTGTGAATAGAACCGTGAACTCTGTTCATATCAAAACCTACATGTTCCATTATGTCAATTTCGCCGCAGTCAGGCCATGGAGTCGTATCTATGTTAGAACCTAGCATCCATATTGCAGGCCAAGTACCTTTCCCATCAGGTAGTTTTGCAGATATTTCAACTCTTCCATAAGTAAAATCCTTTTTCCCTTTGGTTATAAGTCGGGCTGAAGTGAATCTGCTACCTTGATAGTCCTCTTTTTTTGCAGTAATGACTAAATGGCCATTCTTAACTTCTGCATTTTCTTTGCGGTCAGTGTAGTATTGCAGCTCGTTATTTCCCCAGCCATGTCCACCGATTTCGATAGTCCAGATTTTGGGGTCAGGTGTACCGTCTTTGTTGAACTCATCAGACCAAAGTAACTTGTATCCATGCATTAAAGGGGGACGTTGTTTTTTTATGTTGTTATCTTGAGCATAAGCGCTAAAGTATATTAGCATAAAGGTCAATGTTAAGGTAGCGAATCTACTCATGATTGTGAATGTCTTTTATTGTTCTACTGTTATTCTTGGTAAACCCTAACGTAGTCTACTACCATATTTTGAGGGAAAATGGAGTCATCTATTTCGCCGCCTAAGTTGCCGCCTATTGCAATGTTCATGATAAAGAAGCAGGGCTTGTCGAATGGCCAAGTACTGCTATTCCTAACAGAAGGGCTATAAGTGTAGAATACGTTATCGGGGGTGTCGATATAAAACTTCAAGTATTTCTCGGTCCATATTAATCCATAGTTGTGGAACTCGGTTTCAGCATCGGGTAAGTTTTGTTGCTTAACGTTTATGGTGGCACCATAACTCGAAGGCGTATGAATGGCTGCTTGTACCATACTTGGATTACTCCCAATATGCTCTAGAATGTCTATTTCTCCACAAGCAGGCCATCCGGCAGAACCAATGTTGGAGCCAAGCATCCAAATGGCGGGCCAGGTGCCTTTGCCCTTAGGAAGTTTTGCACGTATCTCTATTCTACCGTAACGGAAGTCTCTTTTTCCTGCTGTTACCATACGGGTTGAGGTGTAGGAGCCCACCTTGTGGGTGTCGTTCTCTTTTCGAGCGGTTATGGTGAGCATCCCATTACTTACCGAGGCATTTTCGCCATTTGTGTAGTTTTGGAGTTCATTGTTGCCCCAACCACTAGCCCCTGTTTCAAATTTCCAGTTGTTTTGATTTATAGATGTTCCATCAAATTCGTCGGACCACGCTAGTTTAAGGTTGTCGACGTAATTAGGATCGTCACTAGAGATGGTGAAAGTTTCCTCTTTCTTAAATGAGTACTTTTCGGTGTCTACTGTTAGTATAACGGTATAAGTGCCCATAAAGGGAAAGTATGCTTCTGTTTCCGTAGTGCCTGCTATTTCTTTGCCTTTTATCGACCATTTGATATTGCTGTAAGTCCCATCAACTAGGGCTTTTAGTTTATACTTATGCCCGTTAGATTTGTCAACTTTTTGGGATACGATGGCGAGGTTGACGATATCCTTGCTAATGGTTACAGTTTTTTCTGCCTTAAATTCAACATCGTGCGACCAAGCCGAAAGAGTTACTGTATAGGTGCCTGCGTAGGGGTAGGTGACTGATGTTTCTTTAATATTGTCTGAGGTTGTATTATTGCCAAAGTTCCATGTGATTTTATCATAGCTGCCAGTTAAGATCGCCTTGAAATCAATAGTATTATTGTTGTTAGGGTTGTGCGTTAGCGAAAAATCTAAGTCTAGTATGTCTTTCTCTATAACAATTTCTTTCTCGCATTTAAACTCTGTCAGTCCTTTCCATGCGGAAAGTGTAATTTTGTAAGTGCCTTTATGTATGTAAGTGTGAGTTGGGGACGTTTCTCCTGATAGAGTTTGTTCATCACCAAAATTCCATCGGATAATATCGTAGTTTCCTTTAATATTGGCGTTAAGTTTTACCTCGTTTGGGGTTGTACCATCGATGGTTGTTGTGAAATCAATAGTTAAAGGAGTTGCCTTATCTTTTTCAGATTTGCAGGAGGAAACTACTGATATTGCCATGAAAAGTACTATTTGCAGGTAGGCCTTGATGCGCATTAGATTCTTTGTTTTAAAGGGAGGACAATCCTCAAAGAAGAGGACTGTCCTTTGAAAAAACTATTTAGTAAACTCGAAGTTGTCGAAGAAGAAGATTCCTGTTCCAGAATGTCCTTCGCCGCCAAACTGAATTACGATTTTATCGTAGTTCTTATTTGTACTAACTATGCTAAAGTCGAACTCTAGGTCAATCCACGTATTGGTAGGAAGGTTATCTTTAATAATCTCTGTTTGAGTTTCCCAAGAACTACTTCCACGGCTGCTATCCTGTAGTTTGACGGATACTTGAGGACGAAGCTTCGCATTCTTAATCCAGTTACCAGCTGTACTATTGTCTTTTGTGTAGTCGTTGTACGAAGGAATATACACCTTAAGTTTTACCTTGTGTTGGTTGGTGAGGTCAAACTTATAGCCATTAGTCTTGTAATAGACGTTGCTGTAGAAATCGTTACTTTTTTGGTATAGGAAAACCTTCGACGAAGTGTCGACTGGAACAGGTGCTGGGTTGGAGTACGATGCTGAAGTCAGAAGTCCCATAGCTTCGCTAGTAAAACTTACCGCTGGTACGGTTTTCTCGAAATCTTCAGCAAGTGGCTTCTCCTTAATAGGAATCACTGGTTTAACCCTCTTTTCTATTGGAATAAAACGGTAGTACCATGCATTGCTTGGTTCTACTTTGCTATTACATCTTACGTAAAGTTCATTGTCCGTAAGCTTTACAATTTTGTATTCCGATGTTCCCGCATAGTGCCCCAAAAATGCACCATCGCTAAGTGTCAGCGTCATAGTGGCCTCGTTGAGGGAGAATGTTAGGTTGTTCTTTGGAGTGTAAGCAACGTCGAAATCGCCTACTCCGCCAGGGTTTTCTACAAAGTTTGAGGGAGGAAGAGCGTTCTTACCTGCACCATTGGTGTAGATGTAGGCATTGTTCTTCCATACTAGTTTAAGTCCGTCTTGAATGAAGGTGAACTCTTGAGTGAAAAGGCTAGAACCTGCTTTTTCGTCAGGGCCTGCATTCCACCACGAAGCGGTAGCACCGTCTGCTGGTCCGAGACCAAAGTATCCTGACACATACTGGTCGAACACCCATGTTTTACCTTCTAGTTTAGTAGGACCACCTGTTAGTGCGGTAAAGTTTGGCGTGTTTAGCAGCGAGGGGTTGTCCTGGGCAATAGTAATTTGCGATGTGGTAGAAACAGCCCCTCCAGTGGTGTAAAGAGTCATAGTGATGGTATAGGTTCCTTTGTATGGATAACCGTTACTTACGCTCTCACCCTTAAGTGATGTTCCCTCTCCAAGGTTCCATGTTGTAACACCTGCCACTTTCGAGGTGTTTTTAAATTCGATGATGTTTGCATTTGCAGCGCTGGGAGTTGCTGTAAACGATAACTCGCTGGCGTTCGGAAGTCTGCCCAACGAGTAGTCATTGTCTTCCTGTGGATCGCAAGCCACCATTGTCATTATCGACAACAGGGCGAGAATTCCTATTTTGAGAATGTTTTTCATTCGTTTTATGTTTTGGTTGAAGAACCCTCTATGGTTGAGATAGAGGATTCTTCGTTAAACTAATGATTTACTTTGTTAGAAGTACTTTACTAGTACTTGCTAAGCTGTTTTAGTTCGTATTCTCCAGTCCCTTTGGTTTTATCTATTTCAGACTGGGGAATTGGGAGGTATTTCTTGTTCTCATTCCAAGTACGGGTGCTAAGAGGTGTCGATTCGGTTAGCACAGTGGCTGCATCGCCCCAACGTACTAAATCCCAGTAGCGCATGCCTTCGCCAATAAACTCGCGATGACGCTCTAACTTAATGTTTGCTGCAGTCACAGGAATTGACTTGTCGGTTCCGAATGCACGCTTTCTTATTTGGTCAAGGCACCATTGTGCAGTAATTCCATCGACTTCAGATTGTCCATTCATAACAACCAATTCTGCATAGTTAAGTAGCGTTTCTGCATAGCGGAAGATTCGAAGGTTGTTGCAGTAGTTGAGGTCAACGTCCCCTTGGGGGTTATATCCCTTACGAGCAGCGTACTTGGCAAGAAAGTAGCCTGTGTTTTGGAATCGGGCTGTGTAACCTTCTTCGAAATGATTTATAGAGCCTTCGCGGCGGGTATCTCCCTCTTCGAAGATATTCCAAGAGGAAACGCGTACAGGAGCAAATCCCCAACCTCCTTGAAAATCTCCAATCTCTTTGCCAGCAAGTCCGTTTGGCGAGATGAACGCAGGAAGGTTGGTGCCGTAGCCTTGCCATCCGCTTGACCATGTTTTGCCTTCGGGAAGGTGGTTGACCTCAAAGATATTTTCCTTGCAGAATTCGTAGTTATTCTTCCACATTGCTGCAAAAGGAGTGCTGGTTTCTCCTGAGATTATGCTTGATGCGTCAATTAGGACGTAATCGCCGCTTTTAATAATAGCAGCCATGTTCTTGGCAACCTCAGTATATCGGCTTTGATCTTTTTGGTACATCACCACACGTGCTTTGAGCATCATCGCTGCTGCTTTAGTGATGCGGCCTTGGTCGCTGCCGCTAACCGACATGGGGAGCTTATCTCCAGCAATTGCAAAGTCTAAGTCTTCCATGATTTCCTTGTAGATATCATCAGGGTTAGTCATTTGCTTGGCAAGGTATGGTGCTTTTAGTGGTTCCTTAAAGTATGGAATATAGCCCCAAAATTTCCACAGAAGATGGGTGTAGTAGGCGCGTAAAAAATGGGCTTCTGCGCTGTATTGGTTAACCTTTGCCTCTGTTACTCCAACAGCTTTGCTGCAGGCAATGATGGCATTGTTGCAGCGGGCAATACCAGTGAAGTAGATGTTCCAAAGGCCCGATGGTTGCTCTTGGGGTGTGGCGTTAAACTGAGATAGTAGGTAGAGTTGGTGCTGGTCGCCGGCATCACCACCGCCCTTGTAGATGTCATCCGATTGCAGATCAGACATTAGTACGATGCTGTTGTAGTTGTTGTTGGCGTAGCTATCGAAGAGCAACGGCTGATAACTTGCTGCCAAGTTCGAAAGAATGGCTCCCTCTGTTGCTGGTCCACCTGCCTCTTGAGATTCGGTAGGGTTCGAGGTGAGAAACTCTTCGCTGCACGAGGTGAAGGCCACCGCAGCCATGAGTAAAACTATAAAGCTATATTTCTTCATGATTCTTCTTATTTGCGGATTAGAACGTGATGTTTGCACCAACCGAAATGGTTCTAGATTGTGGGTAGATGCCACGGTCGATACCAATGGTTGTATAATCGCCAGAAGCAACTTCGGGGTCAAATCCATCGTATCCAGTAATGGTAATAAGGTTTTCGGCCGATACAAATAGGCGTAAACGTTGGATTGATGCCTTTTTGGTAAGTCCTAGTGGAAGGGTATAGCCTAATTGAGCGGTCTTTAGACGCAGGTACGAACCATCTTTGATGTAAAGATCCGAAGAACGCCAGTTTCCGTTGGGGTTTTCAATGGTCATACGTGGAAGCTTGTTTGAGGTTCCTTCGCCAATCCAGCGATCAAGGATCCAAGATGGACGGTTCATGGCTGGTATATCGCCGCGTTGAGAGAAGTCGAATATGTCGTTGCCCAGAGTTCCTTGGAAGAATAGGGCTAGGTCTATGCCTTTCCAGTCTGCATTAAGCGAGAGACCATAGGTCCAATCGGGCATACCTTTACCGATCTTGGTTTTATCTGCATCTGTAATCTTACCGTCGTTATTTAGGTCGTGGAATAGTACGTCGCCAGCTTGAGCTTTTTCTCCGTACTTGGCATTATAGGCATCGGCTTGTGCTTTATTCTGTGCAATACCATCAGTTTTAAAACCGTAGAAGAATGGGAATATTTCACCATTTTCCTCCTTAACGTACGATCCAAGTCCCGAAGCACCTGCATTTTGGAGAATAGACTCGCCAGAGGCGTTGCCTAACTTTACTAACTTATTCTTTAGGTAGGTTGCATTGGCGTTAACCGAGAAGTTTACGTCTCCAATCTTTTCTTTGTAACCCAACTCAAACTCAAGTCCCCAGTTCTCCATGTCGCCAACGTTGCCCATTGGGGCTGCCATACCCACGTAATCGGGGATGGGAATGTACATCAACATGCCGTTGGTTTTCTTCTTGAAGTAGTCAAAGCCAAGGTTTACCTTGCTGCTAAAGAGGCGTGCGTCAAGGCCAAGGTCTACTTGTTCCGATTCCTCCCACTTAATATCAGGGTTTGCTATACGAGCAGGAGAACTTCCATACTGCATCATTCCTCCATTTTCCCCAACCTTTTGTAGAGTCCCTAGTTGGTACGATCCACCAAAGTAGTAGTTCTGACCGCCCTGCATAAGCGAGGTGTAAAGGAATCCTCCAATATGCTCGTTACCGTTCTTACCCCAACCTGCTCGTAACTTTAACTGGCTTAACCATGTTGGGCGATTTTGCATAAATTCTTCGTTGGTTATGTTCCATCCTAGCGAGAATGCGGGGAATATGGCCCATTTGTTGGCAGATCCGAAGTTAGATGAGCCATCGCGGCGTACGGTACCTTGTAGGATGTAGCGCTCGTTGTAGTTGTAATCTAGCCTGCCAAAGTATGAGGCAAGCGTGGTGTTGTCGTACCCACCTGTTCCACCGTTAATTTTAGATAATTTTTGGTCGGCAATGCAGTAGTTTATCACTGCTTTGTTTGGATCGGTTTCTAGAAGGTCTCTAAAATTGCCTCCAATATTTTTGTAGGTGTATTTTTGGGCAGATTGGCCAAGAACAACGGTAAGGTTATGCTTGTCGAAAGACTTGCTGTAGCTAAGCACATTTTCAACCTGCCACTTGTAGCCACGATTCATGTTGCTCGAAACGGTACTGAAGTCTTGATTCTTTCCTTGAGTGGCCAAGAAGTAGGGGAAGGAATAGTCGTCGTAACCCCAAAAGGCTAGGTCTGCCCCAAAGCTCGACTTGAACTTCAACCCTTCGAATATGTCTAGTTCGCCCCAGAAGTTGGCAACAAACTTATCGTCGTTGTTAACACTGCCATTAGGTTGGTTGAGCATACCAACTGGGTTGGCTAGTTCCTGGAAGCCTGCAGGCGGAGTCGAGAATACCTTGCCGTTTTTATCCTTTACAGCGTATGGGTGCTGGGCTAGGATTTCGGCGGCAGTAGCATCGTCGGCATAAACCGAAACAAGTGGCGAGAATGTAACGGCGCTACCTAGTATAGAGCCATACTCTGAGTTAGTTTCGATGCCCGACGACTTGCTGCGCGAGTAGCCAACGTTAGTGCCAGCTCTTAGCTTATTAAGAAAGTTACGGCTGTTGTCTTCAAACAGGTTGTAGCTGCTGTTTAAACGAATGCTGTAGCGGTTGTAGTTTGATTTGTTGTAGTTGCCTCCAACAATACCTTCTTGGTCGTAGTAGCCAAATGAAAGGAAGTAGGTGCCCTTGTCGGTTCCTCCCGATACACTAACCTGGTGGCTTTGTACGGGAGCATCGTAGTTAAAGGTTTCCTTTTGCCAGTTGGTACCAGTACCTGCACTTTTTATCTGCTCAGCAGTATATCTAGGCGCTTTCCCATCGTTAACAAGCGACTCGTTCATGATGTTCATGTACTCGGTTGCATTCAGAACTGACTTCTCCTTCCAAGGATTTTGCCAACCGTAGGTAACGTCGTAGCTAACGGTGGGTTTCCCTTTTTGTCCATTCTTGGTGGTGATAAGGATAACGCCGTTGGCTGCGCGTGCCCCGTAAATGGCTGATGAGGCTGCATCCTTTAGCACTTCTACCGATTGAATGTCGGTTGGGTTTAGGTAGTTGATTCCTCCATCTACTGCCATGCCGTCTACAATATATAGAGGTTCGCTGTTGTTAATGGTACCAATACCACGGATACGCACTTTAGAGTCAGATCCTGGCTGTCCCGAACTTTGAGTGATTTGTACACCCGAAGCCTTTCCTTTTAACACATCCTCTACGCGCGAAGGCTTGGAGGTATTCAGCTGTTCGGCGGATACCTTACTGATGGCTGCTGTTACTACGCTTTTCTTTTGAATACCGTAGCCAACCACCACTAGTTCGTCGATCTTTTGGTTCGATTCTTTTAGGCTTACGTTTATCGCCTTTTGGCCAGTAAGAATCTCCTTGTAAGTCTCGTACCCAATAGACGAAAAAATGAGCGTTTCGCCCTTCTTCGCTTCTATAGAATACATGCCATCTATGCTGGTAGTAACCCCTCTGGTACTACCCATAATTGCAACAGAAACCCCTGGTAGAGGTTGCCCATCATTGGCCGATGTAACCTTACCTGTTATCTTACCCTGCGCATATGTCTGCAAGGTAAAGGCAAGGAGCAACCAAATTGTCAAGTGAATTTTTTGTTTCATTCAGGTCTAGATTTTAGTTGGTTTAATCTTAAATCACGGGCAAATATATCTTAATGAATCCTTTTAGTGTTAATAAGTGTTACTTCAAAAATTCATCAAATCGATTTTTGCAACTCATCTTAAATACATCATATGGATGTTTAAATATTTGAATAGTAGTAAAGATGATGTCTTGAAAACACATCTTGCGAAATATTTTGAAATTATGTCATTTCGACTCTGTGTTTTGAAATTTTTGTAAAATAACAACTCCGTTTTTTTTTGATTGTATGGGAGCCTTTTTCTTAATCAATGCCACTGCTGGTGCTTCCTTGTTTGCCATTTTCCCTCGCATTATATGGACGCTTACTATTAGCGGAGGTAGAGGGCGGATTGCTGGGGATTTTGCTCATCATGTTTTGCCTACTGAAGATACTGTTCTATATTACCTTGTAAGGGGAGGTGTCTTGTCTGCCATGTTCTGTAACTATTGTTACTCCATTAATGGGGCTTTAATTGCTTGTGGTCTTTGTTCTTAATGAAGAAATCTCCTCGTTACTTTTATACAAGCCTCTCTGATGATGAGGGGCTGTTTTAAAAGATAAATTCCTACAATAAGGATTACCCTTGTTGTAGGAATTTATCTTTGATTCTTGCTCGTATGTAAGGCTTACTAGGAAATCTATATTTCCATTAGTATTTCTGAAAGACCCTCGGCGCGTTCCAAACCCAGCTTCTTCCTTACCCTATAGCGGCTAATCTCTACGCCTCTGGGAGAGATGTTCATAAGCGTTGCAATCTCTTTAGACGACATATTCATCTTTAGATATACGCAAAGCCGAAGCTCGCGCGAGGTAATATCTGGATATTTCACCTTCAATCGCTTCATGAAATCCTCATGGATTTGTTCTAGGTGCATCTCAAATATCTTCCAGTCCGATTTATTATCGATGTCCTTTGATATCTTTTTGATGATGTTACTTGCCTTCTCCTTTACCGTTTTGTCGGTGGTGTTGGATTGTAACTTTGAAAGCTCTGACTTCATCTTGTTGATCATCTCGTTTTTTTGGATGATGTGCATTGTCGAAAGAGCAAGTTCGCGCTCTTTGCGCTTCATCACCTCCTGTAGATTCTCATTCTTAATTCGAATCATTTCATTCTCCGACTGCAGGGCGTCTTTTATGAGCTGTTCCTCCCGGTCTTTAAACCTCAACTTCTGCTTTTCCTCACCATGCATTCTCGACTTCTCGATGTTGAGGTAGTATCGCTTCTTGATTTTTACCACAATAGCCAGCAGCAGGATAAGGTAAATGATGTAGGCGTAAATTGTTCTATGCCATGGAGGAAGAATGGTTAGCGATTTTGTCTCTGCTTCGCGGATTTCTCCATTAATGCTTTTGGCCCTAACCCTTATTTTGTACTCACCCTCGCTTAAGTTCATGTATTCTTTGTGGTTGTTGTCGCTCCATTGCGACCATTCGTCATCAAATCCCTCGAGCTTAAAGGAGTACTGTACGGCATCGTTGTTTTTGTAGGGTACGGAGGCCTTTATGGTTATAGGCGTGTTGCTATGCTTAATTCTTACCGATAGATTTGGAGTGAAGCTGTATGAAAAGGTTTCGCCTTTAGCGCTAATGCTCTTAGTTATAACCTTAAATTGGGTTGAGTTGCCCTTGCTTGCCATGGGGTCGTAAAGAGCAATGCCATCTTCAGTTCCAATTAGGGTTGTGTTATCGGGAAGGCTGGCTATGTATTCGAAGGTTATGTTGTTGTGGTTGGTTAAGGGGTAGAATGGGCTACTTATTTTTGCGTATTTCTCATCTTCCTGAAGCCTTAATACCGAAAGCTGGTTGTTCTTGTAGTACCAAATGTTTCCGCGTTCGTCCTGCTTCATGTAGCTGATCATTGAAGTCTCGGGGATGAGTTTGTTGTAGTAGCAGCTTGCGGTAAAGAGGTTTCGTGAAGGGTTGTACTCGTAGATTCCCTTCTGGGTTGATGCAATTATCTTACCGTTGATCCTCCAAATGTTATTGTCCTTGTCGGATGGAAGGCCGCTGCGGGTGCCGTAGAATTCGATGGCGGTGAACTTTGTGAGCTCCTTGTTGGGCTTGATCTTGTAGATTCCCTTGTACCCATGGCTCACCCAGATGTATCCGTTGTCGTCAACTTCAATAAAGCGCGACGACTCGTTGAACCCCGATATGTTGTTGACGAACTTCCATTGGGCGCCAACCTTCTCGATGACGGCTATGCCGGAGTAGTGGCCAACGAGCACTTTGGTCTTCTCCTTGTTGATTGGGATGAATAGCCAAGCGCCTCTAACTCCTTTAACCTCCGTGACCCTAGAATTCGATACCGCATAAACCCCGTTGTTGTGCCCGCAGAAGAGGGTGCCCCCCACTTGGGTTAGGTTCCAGACCTGCCCTTCCGAGCCGGGTACGAGCTTGAAGTCGCTCTCGCTCTTCATCGGATCTAAAAACTTGTTCCAGCTTATGCTGTATAGGCCCGAGTTGGTCCCGATATACAGCATCCCATTCAGGAGGCTTGAGGTGTACACCGATTCGATGTTGAAGGAATTCCCGATGTAGCTTAGAGAGGAGTTGAACTCAACCTTGGCGATGCCATTATTGAGCCCTAGCCAGATGTTGTTCTCTGCATCCTTCCCGATGCTTATGACGGTGTTGTTGCTCAGCCCCCGATTCTTGTTGATGTGGAGCACGATTTTGCCCCGGCTATCAATAATGTAAAGGCCGTTGAGGATTGTCCCTATTGCATGGTACCCGTTAATTCTGCATTCTGAGTTGATCTGGTACGCCTTCAGCATGTTGGAGGCGGGGATGACCCATTCCGAAATGGTATGGCCGTCGTAAATAAACAGCCCCTTGTCGATGGTTGATATGAGATATCGCTTTGAGTCGAGCATGGAAACCCCCGAGAGCTGTCGGGTTATGACCTTGCGCTTGGGGTCAATCGGCATCAGCTTCCCCTTTTCGAGGAGGAGGATTCCCTTCGCCGCATCATTTACGAATAGCCTGCCGTTGGCGATGAACGAGAAGTCGAAGCGCGAGGGGGCCTTGATGATGGTGATGCGGTTGCCGGTATACCTGAATATTGCCTCGTTGGATTGGAAGTAGATCTCGTTGTTTAGCTCGTGGATTTTCCAGATGTCGCTGAAGTAGAACTTCCGGCGCAGCTTGGGGGTGATGCTCTTGTAGGTAAGCACCCCGTGCGAGTTGGCCGAGTAGTAGCCGAAGTCGCAAAATCCGCCGACGTAAATCCGGCCATTGCTGTAGAGTACGGCCCTGTTCAGCACGTGCAGCTCCTTGTAGATGCTCCACTCTTTGCCGTCAAACTCGAGGAGCCCGTCGTTGTTTGCCACGTACATGAAGCCGTTGGCCGATTGGGTGAACATCCAGCTCTGGGTGCCCCCCTTGTACATCGATTTGCTGTAGCTTACGATTCGGGGAATGCCCGCCAGCGAGCCTTGCGCAAGGGCTGGGTATATGCTGCTGCCCAGCAGGGCGAGCAGTAGCGTGAGGAGTGTTGCCGTCTTCTTCATTTTGTTAGGTTGTATTGCTTTATATGTAGGCATCTCGAATATTCGTGGTGCAGATAGTTGCCTAGCGCTAGAAGCTAAACGGTGTGAAAGTATTTAATTCGGTAACTTTCTACAAATATTTGACACCTTTTTCGTTTCAAATTAAAAGCGTCGGGTGTGGTAGCAGGCGTAAAACGGTAGTACGGAGCGTGAAAAAAGTTGCCATGAGCATCAAAAAATGGTCACGATGCGCGAGAGCTGCGATGCTTCGCCATGCATCCGGCATCGGCCTCACCTGTAAAAGACCATCTCCGTTCGTCTATGGGAACCGCCTCTGCCCAACAGGGTCTCTATCTCGCTCGCTGATGCTAAACCGAAGCGGATATTGTGTATCTTCGTTTTTGGGTAGAAGCCTACCCGCTAACGCATAACCTACAAACTTGCTACGCTATGATACAGGACAACCTCGCTAAAATCACCTTTACCCCCGACGAGGTGGCGGCACTCGACGGTGCGCTGGCCACCATCGAGCAGGTGCTCGAAAAAAAGATGGTAAGCCTTACCCCCAAGCAGCGCAGGCAGTACAGCCGCGTGAGGTACAACATGGAGAATTGGGTGAACAAGGCCACTGGCTACATCGCCAACAACGCGGAGCTGACCCCCTCGTTTGTTGATGTCGGGCAGCTGCGGCTCGACATGGAGACTCACCTGATGCTAAACCCTCGTATCGATAAGATGGAGGTACTCCTTCAAGGGATTAAGGATACTAACCTGCTGTTGGGTTCCGACATCTACAACGCCTGCATCTCCTTCTACCGCTCGGTTAAGCTGGCCTCTTTGGGCAATACCCCTAGCGCCTCGGCTATTTACGACGACCTAAAGAAGCAGTTCTCGGGTGGCCGTAAGAAGGCTGCCGAGAAGTAGCCTTGGCTTGGGGGCAGCTCTAGGCCCTGCTTTGGGTGGTTGGGTACGCCGCCGAGGGCGTTCTTCCGTATCTCCGCTACCGTTAAAATCCATCTCGAAGCATCCTTAAGGTATCTCCAATATACCTTTGAGGTATCTTTGATATACCCTTAATGTATATCGGATATACGTTCGATGTATTGTTGATATACCTTTGAGGTATCTTTGATATACCATCAATGTATATCGGATATACCTTCGATGTATCTTTAATATACCCATAATGTATATCTGATATACGTTCGATGTATTGTTGATATACCCTTAATGTATATCAAAGATACGTTTGAGGCATTATTGATGTACATCATGGGGGACCGATATACGGTCGAGGCATCTTTGACATGCCTCTAGTGCAGGTCAAAGATGCCTCGATTGTATTCCGATATACCCCAAATACATCGTCGGCTACCTGTGATGCCTAATGCTGGTGGGTAATTGGGGTAGGGGGGAAGTAAAAAGGGCTCCCGAAGGAGCCCTTAACAGAAGTTCTTATTCCGCTAGGAATGGGTATTTATAGTCGGTAGGTGGATTTAGGGTCTCCTTAATCGAGCGGGGGTTGGTCCAGCGGATCAGGTTGAGGTAGCTACCCGCCTTGTCGTTGGTTCCCGAAGCGCGTGCGCCGCCAAAGGGCTGCTGTCCCACAACGGCACCGGTTGGCTTATCGTTGATGTAGAAGTTGCCAGCGGCATACTTCAGCTTTTCGAAGGCCACCTCGGTAGCGTAGCGGTCGTTCGAGAAGATCGATCCGGTTAGCGCGTAGGGCGAGGTGGTGTCAACCAGCTCCAGCGTCTCCTCGTACTTGTCGTCCTCGTACACGTAAACGGTGAGCACCGGCCCGAAGATCTCCTCCTCGATGGTTACGAAGTGGGGATCGTTGGCCAGGATAACGGTAGGCTCAACGAAGTACCCCTTGCTCTTATCGTAGCTTCCGCCAAATACAATCTCGGCATGCTTCGTGTCGCGGGCTTTTTCGATGTAGCTGGTGATGGAGTCGAAGGCCGCCTCGTCGATAACCGCGTTGACGTAGTTGCTGAAGCTGCGCACATCGCCCACCTTGATCTCGGTCAGCATTTCGCCGATGCTATCCTTAACGGCATACCACAGCGACTTAGGCAGGTAGGCGCGCGATGCGGCCGAGCACTTCTGCCCCTGGTACTCGAATGATCCACGAACCAGCGCAACGGCCACCTGCTGTGTGTCGGCCGATGGATGAACCATCACGAAGTCCTTGCCTCCAGTTTCGCCAACAATCTTGGGGTACGAGCGGTAGTGAGGCAGATTCTTGGCAATCTCCGACCAGAAGGTGTTGAACGTCGAGGTAGAACCCGTAAAGTGAACCCCAGCAAACTCGCGGTGGGCGAAGATCTCCTTGCCAATAACCGACCCCTTTCCGGGGATGAAGTTGATGATGCCATCGGGCAGCCCAGCCTCCTTATAGATCTGCATCAGGTAGTAGTTGGATAGGATGGCGGTGGTAGCCGGCTTCCAAACCACGGCATTACCCATAATAGCTGGCGACATGCACAGGTTGGAGGCAATGGCGGTAAAGTTGAATGGGGTAACCGCAAACACGAACCCCTCCAGCGGGCGGTACTCCATGCGGTTGATCACGTCGGTGGTCGGCGACATGGGCTGGTCGGCATAGATCTGCGACATGAAGTAGGCGTTGAAGCGAAGGAAGTCGATTGTTTCGCAGGCAGAGTCGATCTCGGCCTGGAAGGCATTCTTGCTTTGGCCCAGCATGGTGGCGGCATTCATAACGGCCCTATACTTCTTGGAGATGAGTTCGGCAACGCGAAGGGCGATGGAGGCTCTATCTATCCAAGAGATTTTCTCCCATTTCTTGCGTGCCTCAAGGGCCGCTTCGATGGCCATCTTAACCTCATTTTCGCCGGCCAAGTGGTAGGTTGCCAAAACATGGTTGTGGTCGTGCGGCATAACAACCTTACCGGTGTTGCCCGTTCTGATCTCCTTGCCCCCAATTATTAGTGGAATTTCGATCTGTTGAGAAGACATCTTTTCGAGTTCGGCAACCAGCTCGCGGCGTTCTGGCGAGTTGGGCGCGTAGCTTAGAACAGGCTCGTTCTTTGGCTTCTCGAAGCTAAATACTGAACTATTCATACTGGTAGATTAAGTTTGTGTGATTTGTAAAAACCAAAGTTAAAGATTTAAAAATACCAAAGATGATTTTGCTGCTCTTTTTTTGATGGGGTGGTGGGTTACTTTATTTTGGTGTAGAGGCAGGGGGCACGTTTTTTTGCGGATGTCTCATGTTTTGCTTAGCGTTTCTTTTTCTTGTTGTCCGATGAGCGGTGAGTGAACACAAATTGTGGATAATTATGTTAATCACTCTCGGTTAGGTGGTTTTCGAAGTATACTTTTGCGGACGTTAAGTAAAAAAATAAGGCTGTATGATCGTAAAAAACCGCTTGCTAGTAGCAGTTCTTCTTGCTTTAGCCTCCGTTTCGTGTGTTAAGGAGGATTACAACATTGATAAGCTTTCCTCGTCGGTTGATGTAACCTCGTCGGTTGCGCTTCCCATTGCCAGTGGCTCTATTGCGCTAGAGCAGGTGCTGCCTAAGAGCAGCGATACCACCAAATACATCTACGTGGATGGCGATAAGCTGCTTCACTTGGTGTACAAGCAAACCTTCGATTCGCTTACGTTTAGCAAGTACGCCAACATTGTAAAGGACATGCAGGGCAGCACCTCTATCGCTGCTCCCGATGGCATTTCGTTTCCCCTGGGCACTACTAGTGGGCAAACTTCCTTTAGCTTTACGATCAGCTTAGATAGAGCCGATCAAACGTTAACTGAGGCGCTACTCGAAGGCGGATTGCTTTCCATTAGCAGCAGCGCAACTTTTTATGGGTCGTTCTCCTATACTGTCGAGTCGCAGGATGTCGTAGATGCTAATGGCGAAAATCTGAAAAGATCGTTTAACCAAAGTATGAGCTTAAGCCTTGCAGGGTGTAAGATAAAACCCTCCGGCGGCAAGCAAATTAGTTTCAAAATAACTTATGCCATTACCAAGCAGGGCAGCAGCACCACCAACGATAAGGTTACGCTATCGTTTGGGTTAAGCTCGCTTAGGATTAGCGAGCTGGTTGGCAACCTAGGGCAAATCAGCATTCCGCTTCAGAATAACTCTCTGCCGCTAGATTTTAGCGATATGGTGGATAACGTTGGCGACTTCGACATAAAGAATCCTCAGGTTAAGCTGATCTTTAGGAATCAGGCAGTACTACCATTCGCCTTTTCGCATAGCGGAGTAATGGCAACCAAGGATGGTCAAGCCTACAGAATTACAGGGCTCCCCTCACCAATAAATATATACTCGCCCACATATGGTGTCGAGAAGGTGAGGCTTAGCGAGGCAGCCATAGATCCAAGCTCAAACTTGGTGAGTGTTCTTGCAAAGTTCCCTCAGAAGCTAAACTTTAACGGGAGTTTGGTTGCAAACCCAAGCAGCCTTCCCGCGGTGACAAACAGAATAAATACTAAGGATAAGCTTTACATTGGAGCTGCTGCCGATTTGCCTCTCGATGTTAAGTTGTCGAATGTTGTTTTAAAGGATACGTCGTCGTATGACTTTTCGAGTGTTGTTAAGGATTCGAAGAGCATCGATCTGATGAAGCTGCAGTTTCAGTTCAAGAACGGTTTCCCTCTCAACCTTAAGGTTACAGCCGTAATTATTGATGCCGCAGGTAATGTTCTCGATAATGTTTTCGCAGCACCTTTTGATGTTAAGTCGGCTTCTACCCAGAATGGGAAGGTGGTTGCCGCAACCGAATCAAAGGTTGAGGTATCCTACAATCAGGCACGCATCCAGAAGTTAAAAGCTGGCGACAGAATCGTGTTCATATCAACGGCGAATACCGACGGAAATAGCACGGGGCAAACGGTTAAGCTGCTTGCCAGCTACAAGGTCGACATTAAGGTTGTAGGCTTTATTCAGGCAAACCTCAATAATCTATAGTTTAAAAATACACTGATAAAGAGATGAGAAGAGTAATACTTTCTATTATATTGCTGGTTGCTACTATTGCTGAAGTTAATGCGCAAGATAAAACCCTTTACTATATGACAAGGGTTCCCCAATCAACATTCCTTAACCCGTCAACCAATCCAGAATTTTCGACCTACGTAGGGTTTCCTGCGCTTTCGAACATTGGGATCTCCTATAATAACTCGTCGTTTTCGCTTGTAGATGTGCTAAAGAAGGGGAGCGGCTTGCAAAAGGACTCCTTGGTATTCGATGTTAACGGACTTTCGAAGAACTTGGGCAAGATGAACTTTATCCGCTTGGATAATAACATTGATTTGCTCTCTTTCGGTTTTAGGGTGAATAGCTTCTACGGGCATTTTAACATATCATCGAAAACATCTGTTGGATACAATTATCCCAAGGGGCTTGTCGATCTTAAGAATGGTAACTACGATTTCGAAACAAACCGTCCTCGAACCATCGATCTTGACGATATGGGGGTTAACGGTTTTTCGTATGTAGAGTTGGGTTTAGGTCTTTCGAAGGTGGTAAACGAGAAGTTGACAGTAGGTGCGCGCCTTAAGATCCTTAATGGCTTGGCTGCTGTAAAAACCAGCAAGTTTAAGGCGAACATTGTAACCTCCGATGATTTTTCGAAGTCAACTATAAATGTAGACGCCGAGATGTTTGTGTCGGCACCTAAGCTGTCGTTTACCCGCAATGCGGAAGGGAAAATCGACGACGTTAGCTTTGACGATGAGGGAACCAATGGTTCTAAGGATTATAAGTTTGGTTCGAACCTCGGCTTGGGAGTCGATTTTGGGGGAACCTACAAGTTCGACGATAAGTTTACATTCTACGGTAGCGTTAACGACTTTGGCTTTATCCGATGGTCGCAGAACGGCTATAAGCTGGTTTCGAAAGGTGCTTACGACTTTAATGGGGCCGACATCACCCCAGATGAAAATGGCGATGTTGACTTTGATAAGGCAATGGAGGCTATTGCAGATACGCTAAAGACAAAGTTTAAGCCAACAGATGAGAATGCTAAGTTTACTACGATGTTAAAAACGAAGGTTTACCTTGGGGCAACCTACAATGCGCTTAGCTGGTTAAACTGTGGTGCGCTTCTTCGTGGAGGTTTCTATGGTAGCTATTTCGATCCTGCACTAACGCTTTCGGCTAATGCTACACCTTTTAGGGTGCTTGCATTTACGCTTACCTATTCGATCTACAACCGAAGCATGAATAACTTTGGGGCAGGTTTGGTTGTTGGCGGAAAGCCTGTTCAGTTCTACGTGGTTGCCGACAACATTCTCTCCAGAATGGTTAACCTTAAATCGGATGATGGCTCTTCTGTGATGGTTCCGGGGTATACTCGAAGCTTTAACCTTCAGTTTGGTATTAACCTTCAGTTTGGTTCTAGGGTAAAGAAAGGCGCTCAGGCTGCTCAGTCGAAGAACTAAAAGCATTTGTCTTTTTTAAGAGCGGGAGCTGCGTTCATCGAGTTTGCTCGCATATTATACATCAACGGGATTACCTACCATGTGGGTAATCCCGTTGATCTTTTATTATAGTATTCGGATAGGCTATTCTATCGAGTATTCCACGCCAACCACCACCTTAATGCGCTTGTAGAGGTCATTCGTGCCAGAACCTCCGCCACCTTCAGCTTGTCCGGAGAGCGACTCATCCCGGTCAACAATGGAAAAGATCCCCTGGCTGGCGTGCTTCATCTTTCCCAATTTGGTTTGGCTTTCGTTGGCAAAGCGAATGGCGGCATTCTTGGCATTGACGGTTGCCTCCGACAGCATGTCGGGCTTAATATCATTGAGCTTGGTGAATACATATTTTACAGAGCTGCCGCCATACTCGTTTGCGCTGGTAAGTACTACGCCTGCTTTCAGCAGTTCGTCGGTCATTCGGCTAATCTTTTGGATGTTTTCGACGTTGGTGGATCGAACCTGAATGGTCTTGTCAATAAGGTAGCGGAATCCACTTGCCTCGTTATAGTTGCTATACTCCTGTGCCTTTCGGTCGTTAACCACTAGATCCTTTTGAACGATCTCACTTGGCTTAACTCCATTTTTAAGCAGGAAGTTAACCACCTTGATCTTCGCCTCATCAATCGATCGGCTTCCCAACGCGAGGTCGTTTCCTGCAACGCGAGTCTTTATCGACCAAACTGAGAAGTCTGCCTTTACCTCACGTTCGGCAAAGCCTTTAACCGAGATGGTGCGATCTTCCTTCCGAAAGCGCTGAATGGAGCTGCCCAAGAGTATGGCTTGAAGTCCTAGCCCAACCACAATGGCTGCGCCGATAATAATGCTGGTTCGTTTTTCCATAATACCTTACATTTTTAAATTACACTGAGCGTTTAGCAATGCTGCATCTTAACACAAATTTAGTGCCAATGGTTCGTTGCCACGATGAAGAAGTATAGTTGGTGAAGAAAAGACATGTTAGCGATTCTCCTTAACAAAGAAAAAGAAGTAGGCAGCAACAATCGCTGCGGCAATGCCCGTAACAATAAAGGTGGTACTTGCCCCAAACCTAAACCAAATTAGTCCGGCTAAGGAACTTGCCAACATCGTACAGACGCTCTGAAATCCGGTGAAGGTGCCAATAGCCGTTGCTGTATCTTTCTTGTCGGCAATGTTGGTTATCCAAGCCTTAGAGATGCCCTCGGTGGCTGCCGCGTATACGCCGTAAAGAAAAAACATGGCAGCGATGGCGTAGATGTGGGTAAAGTACCCCATCCCTAGGTAGGTTGCTGCGAATATAAAAAGACCAATAACAAGTACCCGCTTTAGCCCAACCTTGTCGGCAAGTATGCCAGCCGGAAAGCTGAATAGCGCGTAGACTAGGTTGTAAAAAATGTAGATTCCTATTACGGCGGTGTCGCTTAGCCCAGCCTGCTTTGCTTTGAGCAGCAGAAACACGTCGGAGCTGTTGAATAGCGTAAAGATTAGAAGCCCAACCACGACCTTTCGGTAGAGTACTGGGCTTGTCTTCCAGTAACCAAGAAACGAAAAGAAGGAGGTAGATCTTTTACTTTCATTTGTTATGCTGCCTTTATGCCTTTCGGTAAGGAAAAAGGTGGCGGCTATGGCAATCAACCCAGGTATAAATGCAATGAAGAATAGGGTTTTGTAGCTCTCGGGGTGGAGGTAGAGGAAGAGCAACGCTAGCGATGGTCCCAGCACTGCACCCAGCGTGTCCATCGAGCGATGAAAACCGAAGACCTTTCCTTTGTTCTCAGGGGTGGCTTCGTCTGACAAGATGGCGTCGCGGGCTCCTGTACGAATTCCCTTTCCGAGGCGATCGGTTGTGCGGGCGAAGAAAACCCAAAGCGGGAAGATGAACATCGCCATCATGGGCTTGGAGATGGCGCTTAGCGCGTAGCCTATCCGAACAAACGGGACGCGCCTGCCGCTGATGTCGGAGAGTTTGCCGAAGTACCCCTTGCTCAGCCCAGCGGTAGCCTCGGCCATTCCCTCAAGGATGCCTATCAGCACCACCGAAAAACCAATCGACCTTAGGTAGAACGGCATGATGGGGTACAGCATCTCGCTGGCGGTATCGGTAAAGAGGCTTACAAGCGATAGTATCCAGATGGTGCGGGTGATGGATTTCATCTCTTTTATAATCCTTAAGGTTTCTTTCCTGTTTTTTCTCGAAAATTGGGATCCCTATAGAAACAGTGTAAGTTGTATTCTTGTTTTACAAGTGTGCATTTGGCGGATATGGGAAGTCGTTGGCATAAGACTTCCTAATTGGGGGCGTTTGCAATTTGTAGGTTAGGAATAGCAGACGCAATAGATATCCGCGAATGTCGTACTAGCATGTGCTGAGATGCATTTGTCTTTACGTTCCCGATTATATAGAAATGGGTTATACTACAAGATTATTCGTGTTTTTTGTAATCATTCTATTGGCCAGTTCTGCTTTTGGGCAGGTGCGTACCGATGGAATTGTGGTTGATGCCCAAACACAAAAGCCTATTGCTGGTGTAGCCATACATGTTGATGGTGGAGAAACTTGCATCAGCGATTCTTTGGGCAAGTTTTATTTCTCTGTTTCGGGGAAAACTGCAGTGACGTTGTTTTTTGCCCACATTGCCTATAAACCCCAAGTGTTTGCGAATGTCAAAACAGGCGGCACCTTGCCGGTGTTTAGCTTGACATCAAGGACGTACGATTTAACGGAGATAACAATAGCAGGTGTTGTCCCAGAACGGAAGGGAACGAATTTGGGGTTAAGCTCCATTGATATCAAGCAGGCCATTCCTGTACTAGGGGAGGCCAATGTTGTCCTCACGCTTCAGCAAAAGGCTGGAGTGGCGCATGCCCACGAGATTAATCCAGGACTTTTTGTGCGGGGGCTGTCGAGCTCGCAGAATAAGGTATTCCTCAATGGGGCCCCCATATTCAACTCGAACCATACGCTTGGAATTTTCCCCTCGATAAATGCGAAAGCGTTGAGCAAGGTTGAACTGCTGAATGATGATGTTCATCCTAAGTATGGCGATTTTTTATCGGCTTGCTTGATTATGGAGGGCAATAGTCAGGTGGCCGATAGCAGCGAGCTGATGCTTGGGATTGGCGGGCTTACCTCGCATGTTTACAGTCGAGCACCTACTGTTAAGGGAAAGATGTCGTATATGGTGGCTGCTCGCCGATCGTACTTCGACCTTGTTGCTAACTACTACAACCGAAAGTATGGCAACGAGAGCGGGAGCAATAGGTTGCCAGACTACAGGCTTTACGATATTAATGGTTCTATTGTCATTCAGCCAACCAAAGAAGATAAGATTGTAGTAACCGGCTACTACTCGGATGATAAGCTGAAGCAAGAGAGGTTTGGTGTTGTTGATCTGGTTTGGGGAAATACGATGGCAACCCTCAGCTGGGAGAAGAAACTGACGGATGCTTTTACCATTAAGCTCAGCGTCGACGATTGCCATTACAACACTACCATGAAGCTGCTTAAGGTTGAACGGAATCAGGTCGTTAATCGTATAGGCCGACATCATTTCAACCTAGATGGGGTATACCGGGTAGGCAAGGACTTGCAGTTTGATGCAGGTGTTTTTGCGGCTCACATGCAAACGGCAATAAGCAACAACTCTAGGGAGTTTAACGGGAACGAGTCGGTTTTAGATAGCATGGCAGGTGGCTATCGCAACTGGGGCGGGTATGCTGCCATTAACGTGTGGCCTTGGCGGCATCTTCAACTTAAAGGTGGGCTGCGGATGGAGAACTACGACCAGAGCCAGTTCTACTTCTCGCCGCGCATTTTCGTGCAGTCGCCGGTGACTTCTGCCTTAACGGTGTTTGCCGCTTTCTCGCATCGCCAGCAGTTCGATCATCTCTACGAGCCCATGGGCATCAACCTGCCCATTGATATGGTTATCCCTAGCCGCGGCAAGATTAAGCCGCAGAAGTCGCACTACTATAGCGCAGGGGTGAAGGTGCGGATGGGGGATCAGGCGCAGGTTACCGCATCGGCCTACTACTCCAAGCTGAGGAATCAGGTTGACTTTGTGAACCCCGAGCCGCTCTACCAGGGCTTCTACTATACCGTTGGACGGGGGACCTCGAGGGGGGCCGAGCTGTCGGTGTCGTATCAGGGGAACTGGTTAGGCGTTGAGGCGTCGTACTCGTTTAGTGAGTCGTTGAGGCAGTTTGCTCAGATTAACCAGGGGCGCTGGTTTCATCCTCCCTTTGACGTTACGCATAAGGTAGATTTGCTGGCAAACCTGCAGCTGAGCCGAAGGCTGAGGCTGCAGGTGGCGCAGTTCCTGCAGAGTGGAACGCGAATTACCATTCCCACCTCCATCTACGTTACTTCGGGAGGAGATTTGGTTCCCGTTTTTACCACGCGCTACAACCTTCAGCTGCCGCTGGCCCACCGGCTGGATGTGGCGCTGCACTACTCTGTGGTTCGATCGTACGGTTCGTTTAGCTGTAGCGTTGGGGTTTACAATGCCTACAACCAGGCGAATCCCTACTTTATCTACTTCGATCCTGTTCCGCTGGATAATAAGCAAAGAGCATTTGTTACAAAAAAGCGCTCGATGCTTCCAATGGTTCCCTTTATTATGATTGAATTCTTGCTATGAAATCGCGTATCCTACTTTGGGGGCTTCTGCTGCTTGCCAGCTGCCAGCTGAGCGAGGATGTGAGCGTAACGCTTCCGCCTCAGCAGCCAAATTTTGTGGTGGAGGCAATCCTGCGGCCTGGCATGCCCATGGAGCTGATGCTCCTCGAAAGTTCGCAACTGAAAGGTGTTGTAAGTCGGAGCTACGTGAAGGATGCCTTCGCCTGCTTTGTGCTTGGTGGCGACACCATCAAGCTTAAGTACCAGTTTTACACCCGGGCCGACGACAAGATGACGGTTAACTACACCAGCAAGGTGCTGCTGCCTAACAGCGAGAGCGGTCGCCTGCGGCTATACATCCGAAAGGGGGGCGATACCTTAACCGCCGAGGCCCAATTTATCAAGCCTGTTGCGATAAGGGCATGTGCGGTTGACGGTGTAAGCGTTGATGCCACCGTTGCTAACACCTTCGGGGATGATGACCGCTTCTTCCAGCTCCATGCCTACCTATACCTGCAGAAGAAGTGGATAGGGCGCTACTCCCGGATCTACGACTTGAGAGACAACCGTACGGAGGAGTTGCCGCTGCATCTGGAGGTGGAGAATATACCGCGAGACTCGGTGAAGGTGGTGGTGTGGCACATCTCGCGCCAGTACTACGAATACATCTACACGTGCATCCGCTCGCTGGAGGCGTACCACGATCTGTACACCGTCCCCACGCCAATTAAGACGAACATTTTTGGAGGAGTGGGGGTGTTTACCGTTGTAGCGGAGGATAAGCGGGCGATGAGAAGCGTTTACCCGTAGAGCGCCTGCCACGAAAAAAGGAAGCCCCTCCGCAGATCGAGGAGGAGCTTCCTTGTAGTAAAATTTTCTGCGAGGAAGAATGCTTTACATATTTAGATTGTACAGAATCTTCTGCTAAATATATAAAAAAGGGCAGCATCCCTAGAAAAGAATGCTGCCCCTGCTGCCTGAGGTTAGCTTGTCAATTATCTTACACCGCCATCCGCTTGGTGCAGGCCCTGTACCACGAGGCTAGGGTGAAGAGTACGAAGAACCCGCCTACGGTGAGCAGCTCCTTTGCGGCGAAGAGGCCGCCGTGTGCGGCTGCAATCTTTTGGTACTCCATTCCGCTTACCATTGGGTAGAAAGTGGGGATCAGGTAGGCGTACTCCCATCTGGCCACAATGGTGGTTACGATAAAGAGCGAGATGCCGATGCCCATGGATTTCACCTGATTTTTTACCTCAAAGCAGATGTAGTAGTAGACCGATAGGATGCCGAAGCTGCATACGAACACCTTGCTGAAGAGCGCAGCGCAGTGCTGCCACGGAATGGCCGCCAGGGTGAATCCGAGGTCGGGCTTGATGACGGCCAGCAGCAGCCCCGTTGCAATGGTGAGCAGCATCGTGAGCAGGTGGGCCGACAGGTTGAGCGTAAACAGCATGGCCAACTTGCTCCAGAAGATTACGTGCTTGCTGTGGGGCAGGGTGTAGGCCAGTCTCCAGGTGGTGTTCTTGTGCTCGAGGTTCAGCAGCTGGCTGGCGAGCAGAATCAGGTACATCGGCAGGAACACCATGGCCGCGCTATTCCATATTTGGGTGATGAAGGGCAGCCAAGGATCTACCTTCGGGGAAAGCATCAGGTGCCCCTTGAAGTAGAAGGCCAGAAGGTAGATGAACAGGATGAATACGGGGCCAAGGTAGGTCAGCCAGTAGGCGGCCGTCCCCCTCGACTTGATGGTTTCGGCCTTAAACGCAGCGCCGAATTGCTGTAGTGCGGTTCTCATTGTTGATCGGTTTTTAGATTTGCGGCAAACGATTTGAGTTGTGCAAGATTACATGCTCAAGGCATTTTGCATCTAATGTCTTGATAATTGCGTCTATTTACTATCCTCGAATAGCTTCATGTACATCTCCTCGAGGGTTTGGTGCTCCTTGTGGATGCCGAATACCTCCACGCCCTTGGCGACCAGCCGATGGTTGCAGCGGGCAATTTCCTGGTCGGTGGCGTACTCAAATCCCACCTTAATGGAGCCATTCTGCCGGATCTCCAGAGGCCTTTCGAGCACGCTACTGATGCCCTCGACGCTGCCCACGGTAAACCATACCCGCTTTTGGGTGGCAATGCGCTCTGTGAGCTGCTCGATGGGGCCCTCGAACACCGCCTGCCCTTGGTTGATGATGGAGAGGTGGGTGCATAGCTTCTCTACCTCCGATAGCAGGTGGCTGGAAACGAAGATGGTGGTGCCCAGCTGCTGGTTGATGCGGATCAGCAGTTCGCGGATCTCGATGATGCCGTTGGGGTCGAGCCCGTTCGATGGCTCGTCGAGCACCAGCAGCTCGGGCTTGGGCAGCAGCGCCATGGCTAGGGCTAGCCGCTGCTTCATCCCCAGCGAGAACTCCGACACCTTTAGCCTCTTTGTGGCGCTGAGGCCAACCAGCTGCAGCGCCTCGTCGATGCTCGCCTTGGGCAGGTCGTGGGCCAGGCGGACTACCTCCAGATTGTTGTAGGCCGTAAGGTGCTCGTAAAAGGTGGGCATGTCGATTAGCGACCCGATGCGCGAGAGGATCGGAATTCTGGCCGTGCTGTACTGCTGCCCAAAGAGGGTTACTTCGCCCTCCTGCGCCTTAAGCAGGCCCATTACGATGCGGATGGTGGTACTTTTCCCCGAGCCGTTGGGCCCTAAGAATCCGTAGATGCTTCCCTGCGGAATGCGCAGCGAGAAGCGGTTGAGCACCTTCACCCCGTTGGGGTAGGCGAACGTTGCGTTGGTTAACTCTACAATTGGTTGCATACTTTATCGACGTTTAATTTTAAACTCTAGATCCCAGATTGCTGTAAGGCTTTGCTCGATGGTTGCCCTACAAATCCATCGCAAACATCACGCTTTGCCAGCGGCTCTTCAACTTTATTCGATAAATGAGTAGGATGGTGCGGCAAACGGCTAAAAGGGTTGCTGCCTGCCGTACTTGCTTTTGTGGAGGCCGTTCGTCGCAGCGCGGTGCGCTTTTGTCGAAAAGGGAGTCTCGTTTGCCGCCATTTTCCCTTACTTTGTGTAAAAAAAGAACGGAATGGAAAAGGTGGTTCACTTTGCCCGGCAGCATGGTTTGGTTGTAGCAGCTCACCTGCTGATGATGACGCTGCTGCTAATCGTAAGCTCGTTCCAAAAGTTTGTGCTGCTATTTGCTGTCAGCACCATTATTCCCATATACTTTAACCACTTTACGCTTATCCCACGCTTGCTCAATCGGCGCCAGCTGTGGCGTTACATCGGCAATATTGTGCTGATGCTGGTGGTCTACTATGCGCTAATTTACCTGGTGATTGCGACCTCCTTCCACCTGGGGGAAACGTTCGGGGTGAATAAGTATCGCCCACAAGGGTACTTCGATAATATGTTCTTTGGAATGACCTCGTCGCTAACGATGCTGCTGATTATTGTAGGTTTGGTTACCTCGATAATTCGGCTGCTGGCCGATTCGATGGCCGTATGCGAGATGCGGGAGCGGCTCTCCTCCATTGAGAGCGAGAAGGTGGCCGCCGAGCTTACCGGGCTCAAGTCGCAGATCAACCCGCACTTTTTCTTCAATGCGCTCAATAGCATCTACGCGCTATCGCTGGATGCCTCGCCGCAAACCCCCGCCTACATCCTTAAGATCTCGGGGCTGATGCGCTACGTGCTCTACGAGTGCAACCAGCCCTTCGTGCCGCTGAGCAAGGAGGTCGAGTTTCTTCGGTCGTATATCGATCTGCAGGAGATTCGCCTTTCGGAGGGCAACCAGGTTCGCTTTGATGTTCGGGTTGACGACGACCAGCAGCCGGTTGCTCCGCTGCTCTTTCTTCCGCTGGTGGAGAACTGCTTCAAGCATGGGCTTTGCGGTGGTGCTAATGCTACCATTGGGGTGAGACTGCATGCCGATGGCGAATCCATCCGGTTTTATACGGAAAACCCGTGCAATCCGGCCGTCACCACCAAGGGCGATAGGGAGCGAGGTCGCATCGGCCTAAATAATGTGGCGAAGCGCCTAGAGCTGATCTATCCTGGAAGGCATGCCGTTTCGTACCAGGCAACCGATCGTATATTCACCTCCGAAATAACCATACAGCCATGAATGCTCGCTGCCTAATTGTTGATGACGAACCGCTGGCCCAGCGCGTGGTGGAAAAGTATATCGAGCAAATGCCCATGCTTACCCTCGCGGGGAAGTGCTCTTGCGCCATAGACGCCGTTCCGTACCTAAATGGTGGGGGCGTCGATCTGGTGTTCCTAGACATCAACATGCCCACCCTTACCGGGGTCGACTTTCTCCGCTCGCTTAGGAATCCTCCTTTGGTGATCATCACAACGGCCTACCCCGAGTACGCCATCGAGGGCTTTGAACTCGACGTGGTAGACTACCTCCTTAAGCCAATCCCCTTCGAGCGCTTCTTTAAGGCGGTGAATAAGGCGCTCGATCGCCTACGCCTGGGTGCCGCACCGGTGGCGTTAGCGGCGATGCCTGTCCCCGAGCCGTTATCCGCCACCGAGAATGCCGTCCTGGCCGTTAAGGCCGATAAGCGCATCTACAAGATTCCTCATAGTACAATTCTCTTTATAGAAGGGCTGGGCGACTACGTAACCATCCATACCGTCAAGGGAAAGATCACCTCGCACGATACCATGAAGCGGCTGGAGGCCGAGCTGTGCCGCCCCGATTTTCTGCGAATCCACAAGTCGTACATCATTGCCGCTGGCCGGGTGGAGTACATCGAGGGGAATGCCGTAAAGGTGGGGGAGGAGCTTATCCCAATCGGCAAGAGCTACCGCGACGAGGTGCTGCCGCTGCTAGAGGGGTAGGCAATTTTGGCCTAGCTCCGCAATAAAAGTGGCATCCGTCTCGTTTGTTACCTGTAGAACCGTTTTTTCTTATATTTGTGCAAAAGATAAAAATAGCGATGAAGAGATTATTACTTTTTTCTTTGGTAGGAATTGTTGGGATGCTAGGCGCCGGTAAGGCTCATGCCCAGCTGCACAACATGGGGCTTCAGATGTCGATTGTAAACCCCAAGGGCGACGCTAATAACAAAGGTGGGTTTAACAGCCTATACGGCGGGCTATTCTACGAGTACCGCTTTACAGGTGTTGATGTTGATAAGAACGAGCTGCGCGACCACTTCGGCCTCGAGTTCGGATTGAACTATACTGAGTTTATCAAGAAAGGAACAGAGAGTGTCCCCTCTTCGAACCAGGCTTTTTACACCTATTTTACGGAAATCAACGGGCGACCATACGCTAGTGTGAAGTCGAACAATAAGGGGGTGAACTTCTATGCTGCTCCAAAGTACTACGTAACGGTTTACCCAGAGTTGGTGGAGTTGTACGTGATGGGGAAGGTAGGGCTTCAATACCTAAATGGCGATAATACCGCAAGCGCTAAGCTTAGCAAGACGGTTAGCGCAACCAACCTGTTCTATGGTGCTTCATTGGGGCTAGAGGTAAAGCTGGGAACCGTTTTCGTTGGCGTCAACTATGGGTTTGACACCAATAGTCCCGAAAAGATAATGAAAAAGGTTGGCTACGACTTCCCTAATGCTGCACCTGGTGTAATACCTCAGTATAAGCCGTTCAACAACTACGACCTTTGGGGGAATACCGTGTTGGAGTTCAAGATTAAGGCGCTGCTCAACGCAAAGGACTAATGTAACCACTATACGAGGAGGAGGCTTTCCGCAAGGGGCCTCCTCTTCTGGTATCTGGGGGGTATTCTTTCAATCCGTGCACGCCGCTAGTCTTCCAGAGCATGCATTTGACAATTCAGAGCATGTGGCTAGACTTTCAGAGCGTGCATTTGGCAATTCAGAACGTGTGGCTAGACTTTCAGAGCGTGCATTTGGCAATTCAGAACGTGTGGCTAGACTTCCAGAGCATGCATTTGGCAATTCCGAGCATGTGGCTAGTCTTTCCGAGCATGCATTTGGCGATTTAGAACATGTGGCTAGACATTCAGAGTGTGCATTTAGCAATTCAGAACGTGTGGCTAGACTTCCCGAGCATGCATTTGGCAATTTAGAACATGCGGCTAAACATTCATAGAGTGCATTTGGCAGCTCCGCATGCTACATGCCGCAAATAACATCTTTCGCCTCACGGATAGAGGAAACCTCGCGGAACTTGGGGCTCTCTACCTTAACGTCCACCTTGTCGAGGCTCCAGTGGGTGTGGAAGGGGATGTGAATGCCGTAGCCGCCGAGCTTGAGTACCGGAATGATGTCCGATTTGAGCGAGTTGCCCACGATCAGAAACTCCTCGGGCTGCACGTCGAGGTGGTTGAGCAGCTTGCTGTAGTCCTCGGGAGCCTTTTCCGACATGATTTCAACGTGGTGGAAGTATCCTTCCAGGCCCGACTTGCGCAGCTTGCGCTCCTGGTCGAGCAGGTCGCCCTTGGTGGCAACCACCAGGCGGTATTGGTCGTAGAGCGCCTTTAGGGTTTCCTCAACGCCGTCAATTAGCTCCACGTCGTGGTCCAGCTGCTCACGGCCCAGCTCGATGATGCGGGCGATGACTTTAGATTCGAGCGACCCGTTGGAGATGCGCAGAGCCGTCTCCATCATCGATAGGGTGAAGGCCTTTACGCCGTAGCCGTATAGGGCAATGTTGTTTGCTTCGGTAGTAAGCAGCTCGCGCTCTATCTCGTGCGGTTCCAGCAGGTGGTCGAGTAGCCCAAAAAACTTCATCTCAGTTTCCCGAAAGTAGGGCTCGTTAACCCACAGCGTATCGTCGGCATCAAAGGCGATTACTTTTAGCGGCATGAATTTTAGATTTTGCCGTAAAGGTAGGAAAAAGCGGGGTAGAGAGCAGGGTGTTTTTGGAGGTCTAGCAGCATTCAAGGCGGTTTGGCCTAAAGAAATCTTCGTTCGCTGGCCTTCGAAGCTCCCGGTTCGCTTCTTTCGGTAATGGCGAACTGCTTAGAATTCCTATCTTTGCACAAAAATAAGCAGTATGCAGGTAAAGAGTGCCATCTTTGTAAAGAGCGCCGAAAAGGCTTCGCAATGCCCCCCACAAACCCTCCCAGAGTTTGCCTTTATTGGGCGGTCGAATGTCGGAAAGTCGTCGCTAATCAACTACGTAGCCAACCAGAAGGGACTGGCCAAGGTGTCGGGCACGCCAGGTAAGACTAGGCTCATCAACTACTTTTTGATTAACGGAGGCTGGCACTTGGTAGACCTTCCGGGGTACGGCTACGCCAAGGCATCGAAGAGCGTTAAGCAGGGCTTCTCGGACATCATCACCGCCTACTTGGAGGCTCGCGATGAGCTAACCTGCCTTTTCGTGCTGATCGACTCGCGGCTCGAGCCTCAGAAGGTCGACCTCGATTTCATCACGCTTTTAGGAACCCACGGTATTCCGTTTGCCCTGGTGTTCACCAAAACCGATAAGATTGGGGTGGAGGTGCTAAAGGATAACGTGTCGCAGTATGCCAATACGCTGCTTCAAAGCTGGGAGGAGCTACCACCGATGTTCTACACGTCGAGCTCTAAGCGTAAGGGGGGCGATGAGTTGCTGGCCTATATCGATGAGTGCATAGAACTTGTTAACACAAATAAGTAGCATCGGTCGCAAATTTTGCGCTCATTTTATACCTTTGCGCTGTCAAATTAAATACCACGACATAATCACCCTCCAATGGCCCAAAAGCATACGATTAAGTTCTTCGCCGGAAGAAACTCACGTTATCTAGCCGAAAAGATTGCCAAAAGCTTCGGAATAGATCTGGGAAAATCTACCGTCACTGACTTTAGCGATGGCGAATTCCAACCATCCCTCGACGAGAGCGTCAGAGGGTGCACCGTGTTCATTATTCAATCTACTTTTCCTCCAACCGACAACTTATTCGAGCTGTTCCTGATGATTGACGCTGCAAAGCGTGCTTCGGCACACCGCGTGGTGGCGGTAATGCCTTACTTCGGTTGGGCTCGTCAGGATCGTAAGGATAAGCCTCGCGTTTCGATTGGGGCCAAGCTGGTGGCCAACCTGCTTTGCGCATCTGGTGTAGATCGTATAATGACGATGGACCTGCACGCCGATCAAATTCAGGGCTTCTTTGATGTTCCTGTTGATCATCTTTATGCCAGCTCGATTTTTGTGCCTTACCTCAAGGCGCTCAACCTCGATGATCTTGCGGTTGCTGCACCCGATATGGGCGGAGCAAAGCGTGCGCATGCCTACTCGCGCTTCATGGATGCCTCTATGGTTATCTGCCACAAGCAGCGCGAAAAGGCCAACGTTGTAGGCCACATGACCGCGATTGGCGACGTGAAGGGTAAGAATGTGATCATCTTCGACGACATGATTGATACCGCAGGTACCATTACCATGGCTGCCGATATGATGATGAGCATGGGGGCAAAGAGCGTTCGTGCCGTAGTAACCCATGCCGTACTTTCGGGGCCTGCCTACGATCGTATCAACAAGTCGGCGCTGGTTGAGGTGTGCGTTACCGATACCATTCCGCTTCGTACCGATGTTGACACCTCGAAGATCAAGGTGCTCACCGTAGCCGACCACTTTGCCGATGTAATTGATAAGGTGTACAACTATAGGTCGATTAGCTCGACATTCATTCAGTAGTTTTTTCTATATTTGCAATCTCAAAATATCAGCCTTCTCTATTTGGTTGAAGGTGTGATGGGGAGCCGAGTTAGGCTCTGAGTAACACAATAAAACAAAGTAACATGAAAAACATCGAACTTAAGGGCGCTCTTCGTAGCGAACTTGGAAAGAAAGGTGCTAAGGACATTCGTCGTAATGCGCTTACTCCTTGCAACCTTTACGGTAATGGCGGAAACATCAACTTTACCGTAGTTGAGAAGGAACTTAAGGACATTCTGTACACTCCAAACGCTTACATTATCGACCTAAACATCGATGGTAAGAGCGAGAAGGCTGTTATCCGCGAAATTCAGTTTCACCCAGTTAGCGACAAGGTCCTTCACATCGACTTTTACCGTGTAACCGAGGATAAGCAAGTGGTAATCGAGATTCCCGTTAAGCTTAACGGTAGCTCGGAAGGTGTTAAGCAAGGTGGTAAGCTAACTCTTACAACTCGTAAGATTAAGGTTTCGGCTTTTGTTAAGGATCTACCTGATACGCTTGATATCGACATCACCAACCTTGGCCTTGGAAAGACTGTAATGGTTGGCGAGCTAGATTATCCTAACCTTACCCTTCTTAACCCAAAGAGCACCGTGGTTTGTGCTGTTAAGATGACTCGTGCCGCTCGTGGTGCTGCTGCAGCTGCTGCTCTTGCCGCTCAACAAGCTGGTAAGAAGAAGAAATAGTAATTAACCGCTATTCGATAAAAGGCGTTAGGAGTATTATCCCCTAACGCCTTTCTTCTATAGTATAACTGTTATAGCGTTGAAGTACCTAATTGTTGGCCTAGGGAATATTGGCGATGAGTACGTAAATACCCGCCATAACATAGGCTTTAAGGTGGTGGAGGCCTTTGCCAAGGCGGCCGATGCAACCTTTACCACCAAGCGATACGGCGATGTGGCCGAGGCGAAGCTTAAGGGGCGAACGTACATCCTGCTGAAACCATCGACCTACATGAACCTGAGCGGAAAGGCCGTGAGCTACTGGATGCAGGCCGAGAAGATTCCGCTCGAAAACGTGTTTGTTATTGTTGACGATCTTGCGCTGCCCATGGGCTCCATCCGCATCCGCGAAAAGGGAAGCGATGGCGGCCATAACGGACTGAAGCATATCAACGAGATACTGGGAACGCAAGCTTACGCCCGCCTGCGCTTCGGCATTGGTGATGCGTTTGCCAAGGGCAAGCAGGTGGACTACGTGCTGGGCCGCTGGACCGAGGAGGAGGAGAAGCTCCTTCCGGCGCTCATCGACCATAGCGTTGAGGCCATCAAGGGCTTTGGCACCATTGGGCTGGCGCGAACGATGAACTTTTACAACAAAAAGTAGCCGATATGGCAGAAGTAACCTCTGTACGAATCGACAAGTGGCTATGGTCCATCCGCGCCTTTAAGACGCGCACGGATGCGGCCGATGCCTGCAAGCTGGGGCGCGTAACCATCAACGGGGGGCAGGCCAAGGCTTCGCGCGACGTGAAGGTGAACGACATCATCGGGGTGAAGAAGATGCCCGTGGTGTACACCTTTAAGGTGCTGGCGCTTGTTGCCAACCGGCAGCCGGCCAAGAGCGTGTACCTCTACGCCGAGAACCTTACCCCCGAGGAGGAGCTCGAAAAGCTGACGATGAATCGCACCGTGATCTTCGTGCAGCGCGATAGGGGAACCGGGCGCCCAACCAAGCGCGATCGCCGCGAGATTGACGACCTAATGGAAAATTACTACTGGGGCAGGGAGGGCTCCGACGAATGAAGCTATCATCGCAAAAGCGCAAGGAGAATGTGGCGGAGTACATCCTCTTCATGTGGCAGCTCACCGACCTGCTCCGCTCGATTCAATTCGACGAGGGTCGCATCCGCGAGCTGCTGATTGATCCCCTAGGCCTGCCCGAAGCGGAGGCCGTGGCCGAGCTGCAGTGGTACCGCGACTACTGCCAGATTATCCGCGAGGAGGGCAAGGAGCAGCGCGGGTTTCCGTCCATCACCCTTTACCTTATCGGCGAGCTGCACGACTTCCACCAGCGCCTGCTAAAGGAGCCCGGCGAGGATACCTACCGCATGCTGACCTTTAACGCCACACCGGCCCTTGTCTCCTTCAGGGAGAAGGTGCCCCAGCCGCTGGCCAACGACATGGAGTACTGCTTCTACGCGCTCTACTCCAAGCTGCTCTTGGGCATGCAGAAGCAGGAGATCTCGCAGCAAACGGCCGAATCGTTTGCCGAAATCGCCAAAATGGTGGGCTACCTGGCCAAAAAGTTTGGCCAGTTCGAAAGAGGGGAGTTCTCGTTTAAGGAAGATTAGTCTCTTTGAGGATGTTTTTTGCTACTGTTGCCGCTAGGTAGTAGAATTGCTAAGGATTTTCTGCTATTGTTGCTGCAATATTGTAGAATTGCTAAGGATTTTCTACTACTGTTGCTGCAATATTGTAGAATTACTAATGCTTTTCTACTACTGTTGTTGCAATGTAGTAGAATTACAAAGGTGTTTCTGCTATTGTTGCTGCAATGTTGTAGAATTACAGCTGCTTTTCCACTACCGAGCACGTAATTACGAGCTTCAAAAGATAAGGACCAAAAAAAAAGCGCGGGCTACCCGGAAGGTGGCTCGCGCTTTTCTTTTATCTTTTATGATGTGAAGCTGGGCTAGGCGTCTACCCCTAGGAGCTGCTTCAGCACAAATCCGAGAAGGAACGAGAATCCGGCCACCGAGATGCTGATGATGGCCATTTCGAGGAAGCGCTTCCTGAAGTTGAGATCCTTCGCAATCGAAATGTGTAGTAGTTAAAGATGAAGATGATGAAGATGGCAATGGCAATCATGCAGCCTAGGGCCATCAGCCCGCTGTCGAGCAGCAGGTAGGGCGCCACCAGCAGCGCTACGGTAATCAGGTAGGCAATGCCGGTGTAGGTGGCCGACTTCAGCGCATCCTCCTCGCCATCGGCCCACGTACTTGAGCTTCTCCTCGTTGATCATGTCGATGAGCTGGTGCTCGTGCTTCTCCTCATCCTCGCGTATCTGGGCGACGAAGGGGTAGAGGGGTTCGAGTTCGGCGTAGGCCTTTTGGGCGCTCTGCTCGTTCTTCTCCATCAGCTTTACGCCGAAGGTGAGCCCCAGCGTTCGGGTGATGAAGTAGCTCCTGAACGTACTCCATCTGTTGGGCTCGATGTCGACCCCCGAGATATCCTTAAGGGCGTTGTAGTGCCTCAGCTCCTGCTGGGCGATATCGCGGAAAAGCTGGGCGTTGTGCGGATCCTTTTCCGCTTCCGCCAGCTTATTGTAGATGGTGTAGCCGGTTATTTCTTCCTTTTGAGCAGTAAGAACGCTCTTGGTTACGCTCATTAGAATTGTGTTGAAGTGGGTTATACTAGTAGAATTCGTAGGTGTACTTGTACAGCACCTGGTACTCGTAGGGCGCGTAGTAGGTATCCACCTCCTTTAGGATGTCCTTTTGATCGTAGGTAGACTCCTTTTTCGAGTACTCGGCACCCTTATTCTCGCTCCACTGCTCCTGTAGCAGGTTGCCCTTGCTGTCGTACTTGTAGGTGCTGTAGGGGAATAACTTCCCGGATGGCTCTTTTTGAACTACCTGGATGAGCTTGTTGTCGGCATCGTAGATGTACTGGTGGGTGTAGCGCTTGTTGCCCCCAACGTACTCGTCGCGCTTGTCGATTTGCCCATTGGCGGAGTAGAAGTAGAGCGTCTTCTTGAGCTCCTTGTTCATGGCGTCGTACTTTACCTCCTCCAACTTTTGCCCTTTGCCGTTCTTAACAATTCGCTGTCTGTAGGTGAGTTTGCCTTTTTTGGTTATGCTGATGTTGCATACGGTATCGGAGTAGCTGTAGTCCCATGACTCCTCTACGATTTTTCTAGAATCGAACTTGACGATCTTGGTAACCTGCTTTGCGGAATCGTGGTGGTATTCGATGTGGTATGGAGATAGTCCATCGTATCCATCCTCGCGAACGAGTTGCCCTTCGGAGTTGTAGGTGAACGAAACAGAGTAAACGGTTGTGTCCTTGTCAACATCAAAGTTGGTGAAAAACGATTTATTCCCCTTGACGTCGTAGGAGTACTTCTGTATGGTGGATGCTTTTCCTGAATTATAGTTGGTAACCTCTGTGGGGTATCCTTGTGCGTTGTATAATGTAACAACGCTAATAGTCCCATTGGAGGATGGCTTGCCATTCTGGTACTTGTAGCTCCATTGAATTGACTTGTGAATCTTATTCGCCTGGTTCTTTTCGCGAGTTTTAGATTCGTCAAGAGGGTCAATCATTTGACCAAAGCAAGGTGTAAGGCATAGAAATGCTAGAGTAAGAACAAGTAGGTGTTTCATAGTTTGAATTCCCTTATAAACCCGAACGGTTAAATCTTCAGCTTTAAAATAGTGAGCAATTATACTAAAAAAAGAGATTAATTTTCTTGTTGCAGCTGACGAATGTCGCTTTTTTAAGAGAAAAAGGCAGAGAAATTTCTTCTCCACCTTTTTTGATTGCTATAGCTTTATGTACACCTCAAGTATTTCGGTGTCGCTTTTTGCCGATATGGTCACCTGCTCCATGGTGGCTGGTATCAGGAGGGTATCGCCAGCGCTGGCTGCCTCTACGCCATTCTTATAGTTTAGGTCGACGTCGCCCTGCAGCACCATGTAAATTACGAAGGAGTCGAGCATGGCGTAGTCGGTTTCCAGCCCTTTGCCCTTGTTGAGCTTTATCAGGTTGGTGGTAAAGTAGGGGCATTCTACCAGCGTATTCGATTGGTTTTCCTTTGCCTCGTAGTCGGTCTTGTACTTTGGCAGGAAGCTGTAGTCGATGGCGTCGACGGCGAGCTCGGTATGCAGTTCTCGGGGTTGGCCGTTGTCGTCTACGCGCCCCCAGTCGTACATGCGGTAGGTGATGTTGGAGGTTTGCTGTATCTCGGCAATCAGGTTTCCCTTCCCGATGGCGTGTATTCTTCCCGATGGGATAAAGAAGGTGTCGCCCTTTGCCGAGGTCTCTACGTTGAGCAAGTCGGCGAGCTTCCCTTCGCTGAGGTACTTCACGTAGGTCGCCTTGTCGACCGGTTGGTTGAAGCCAACGTATATTTTCGCGTCCTTGTCGTGCCCTACAACGTACCACATCTCGGTTTTCCCGAAGGAGTCGTGGCGCTTTTGCGCGAGCTCGTCGTTGGGGTGAACCTGAATGGATAGGTCGTCGGAGGCGTCGATGAGCTTGATGAGCAGCGGAAACTCCTCGCCAAATTTCTCGTACACCTTTTCGCCAACCAGGTCGCCCATGTAAACTTCGACGAGCTCCTGGAGGTCGTTCCCTTTTAGGAAGCCGTTTGTTACAACGGAGATATCACCTTCTACTGCCGATAGCTCCCAGCTCTCTCCGATTTTCTTATTTGCAGGAAGTTTCTTTCCAAGAACGGTGCTCAGCTTGTTGCCACCCCAGATTCTCTCCTTGAGAATTGGGCTAAATTTTAGTGGGTAGAGGTTTGCCATTTTGCGTAGTAAATTATTTGCCGCGAAGTTAGCGTATCGCGGCAAACTTTTAAAGACATTTGTGCGCTAAAGTGTCATGCTTTTTGGGAATATCTTTCTAATTTTATTCCCCAAAAATCGACGTATGCTAATTATTGGAATTGCAGGAGGGACTGGCTCCGGGAAGACGACCGTGGTTCGGAAAATTGTGGATTTGCTCCCCGAGGGGGAGGTTATCGTTATCCCTCAGGACTCGTACTACAAGGATAGCAGCCATCTTCCGCTGGAGAAGAGGCTTGAGATCAACTTCGACCACCCCGAGTCCATCGAGTTCGACCTGCTTGTTGAACATATCAAAAAGCTGAAGTCGGGCATTTCCGTCAATCAGCCCATCTACTCCTACCTCACCTGCACGCGCGCCGAGGAGACCGTTTCGATTGAGCCCCGCCACATCGTCATCGTCGAGGGTATCCTGATCTTTACCTGCCAGGAGCTGCGCGACCTGATGGACATTAAGGTTTTTGTGGATGCCGATGCCGACGACCGGCTGAGCCGCGTTATTACTCGCGACATCGTGGAGCGCGGGCGTTCGGTGAGCAAGGTGCTCGACCGCTACGACCAGACCGTTAAGCCCATGCACCTCCAGTTTATTGAGCCTACCAAGCGCTACGCCGACATCATCATCCCCCAAGGCGGCAACAACGAGGTGGGCGTAAACATCCTCAAGATATTCATCGAAAAGAACCTCCGCGATCACCAAGAACAGTAGCCATGCTCAAGCACATCAACCTGAAGAACGTCATCTTTTTGGATATCGAAACCGTTCCGCTGTTCGAAAGCTACGGGGCTATGCCCGATGTTTTCCGGGAACTGTGGGATCGGAAGGCTGCCTCGCTGGTAAGGGAGGCGCAAACTCCCGAGGATATCTACCAGCGCGCCGGTATTTACGCTGAGTTTGGGCGCGTAGTCTGCATCTCCATGGGGGGGTTCGCCGAAAAGGATGGCGCGATGACCTTTAGGGTTAAGTCGTTTTTTGGGGTTGATGAGGCGGAAATTCTACGGGGATTTGCCGAGGCGCTGGGCCGCTTTACCTCGAAAAAGGGGACCTACATCTGCGCCCATAATGGCAAGGAGTTCGACTTTCCGTACATCGCCCGGCGGATGATTGTTAACGGCTTGGAACTGCCCTCCATTCTCGACGTTGCCGGCAAAAAGCCCTGGGAGGTGCCATTCCTGGATACGCTCGAACTTTGGAAGTTCGGCGACTACAAGCACTACACCTCGCTGCATCTGCTCACCACCATCCTAAACATCCCAACGCCTAAAGACGATATCGATGGGAGCATGGTGGCTGCTGTGTACTACAACGAAGGGGACATCCGGCGAATTGCATCGTACTGCGAGAAGGATGTGATTGCCGTGGCGCAAATCATGCAGCGCTATAAGGGCGAAGCAATCCTAGATAGAGATCGGGTGGAGGTGGTACCCTAGCTGCTGGGGAAGTATACCCAAACCAAGAGACCCCAAGGGTACACTACTGGGGAAGCATACTCAACCGCGAGCCCCCGAGGGTACACTGCAGGGGAAGTATACCCAGACCGTGAGCCCCGGAGGGTACACTACTGGGGAAGTATACTCAACCGAGAGCCTCCGAGGGTACACTGCTGGGGAAGTATACTCAACCGAGAGCCCTGGAGGGTACGCTACTGGGAAAGTATACTCGACCGGGAGTCCTGGAGGGTACACTGCTGGGGAAGTATACTCAACCGAGAGCCCTGGAGGGTACGCTACTGGGAAAGTATACTCGACCGGGAGTCCTGGAGGATACACTGCTGGGGAAGTATACCAAAACCGAGAGACCCCAAGGGTACGCTGCTGGGGAAGGTACTTCAGGTAAGGCGCGTGAAGGGATTATTCGAAAAGAAAGTATGCTTCGTTGCGGCAAAACGCCATCAGAACGGCGACGAATTGCTCCTGCTGCTCGGCATGAACCCAGTGCCCGGCGTTGCCGATTACCACCACTTCCGATTCGGGGTAGAAACGACGAATCGCATCCCGATCGCCATCGTCAATGTAGTCCGACTCGGCACCTTTAATAAACAGCATCGGAAAGCTGCTCTGGTTGACGTGCGCGGGGTTGCTGAGGTCGAATCCGCTCATGATGCTCTCCAGCTGTTCGGCAAGGACATCGAGGTTGAACTTCCACCGAAAGCCCGCTTGCCTACGGCTTAAGCTCTTCAGCAGAAAGCCGCGAAGCCTTTCCGAGGCGATATGCTCGCCGAGTAGGGTGTCCGCCTCCTTGTAGCTGCTGATGGATTCTAGGGGGAGGTGCTGCAGAATGGAGATGATGCTCCTATGCTCCTCGAAGATGTGCCGCTTATGGCGGGCGTTGGTGCTGCCAAGGGGCGAAATGTCGACCACCACCATTCGCCGAACCTTGCTGGGGTACATTAAGCCGAGCTGCATTACCACCTTTCCACCCATCGAGTGCCCAACTAGAATAGGCTTTTCAATACAATTATCCTCGATGAATTCGTTTAGATCTAGCGCCATTGCCTCGTAGCTGTGGAGGGGGGAGTGGGGCGAGCTGCCGTGGTTCCTAAGGTCGACAAGGTAGATGCTGAAGTGCTTCTCTAGCATCTTGGCAACCGATAGCCAGTTGTCCGACGAGCCGTAAAGCCCGTGTACAATGATTAAAGGGTACCCGTTGCCAGTATGCCGCGAGAATAACTTCATGCTACTTCAACTGGTTGAGGTAGCGCTTTATGGTTTCCTCCATCCCCAGGTATAGCGCGTCGGATATGAGCGCATGCCCAATGGATACTTCGTCAAGTCCGGGGATGTTCTTGTAGAAGTATGCTAGGTTTTCGAGGCTGAGGTCGTGACCGGCATTTAGCCCAATCCCCAATCGGTTGGCCTCTTTGGCGGCTTCAACAAATGGCTTAATGGCAAGCTCCCGGTCTTGAGGGTATAGGGTTGCGTAGGGCTCGGTGTAGAGTTCAATGCGGTTTGTGCCCGTTTCTAGCGCGTGCTGCACCATCTCCACATCCGGATCAACAAATATCGAAACCCGAATGCCCTTTTGCTGGAAGATCTTTACCGCATCCGTAAGGAATGCCTTGTTGGCTTTTGTGTCCCAACCCGCGTTCGATGTAATGGCAGTAGGAGGGTCTGGAACAAGCGTTACCTGGGTGGGCACCACCTCGAGCACTAGGTCGATGAACTCCTTGCAGGGGTAGCCCTCTATGTTGAATTCGGTGGTCACCACCTTCTTTAAATCGCGTACATCCTGATAGCGGATATGCCTTTCGTCGGGACGAGGATGGACGGTAATGCCTTGCGCTCCGAATTTCTCGCAGCGAATGGCTGCCTCTACAACATTCGGGGTATTCCCGCCACGCGCGTTTCGAATTGTGGCAATTTTATTTATATTTACACTTAGCTTAGTCATTGCTGTACCGTTTTTGTTAGTAGTAGTGCAAATTTAGGAGAAATATTCATGAAGTTATCTGCCGATTTGGTGTCTGATATGATTCCTGCGTTAAAAATTACCGACACAGGAGGTAAAGCCCTTGCGCTGATGGAGGTATTTAAGGTGTCGCATTTGCCGGTGGTGGATAGCAACAAGCTTGTAGGGCTGATTTCCGAGTCCGACATCCTCGATATGAACGACCCCGAAGTGCCAATAAGCGGCTACAAACTTAGCTGCGGGAGCAACTTCGTCGAGGATAATGTTCCAATTTTTGACGTTCTTTCAATGGCATCCAGCCTAAGCTTATCGGTTATCCCCGTTGTAAATGCCGAAAAGGAATACGCGGGGGCAATATCGGTGTCGGAACTAGTCGTAAAGTTTGCCGAAAACTCCTCGTTCGAGAATCAAGGCGGAATCATTGTTCTTCGGATGGGGATTAAGGATTACTCATTGGCACATGTGGCGCAAATGGTCGAGTCTAACGAGGCAAAGATTCTATTCTCCTACTTAACCATCATTCCCGACTCTTCGATGGTCGAGCTAACCATAAAGGTGAATACGACCGATCTTACCTCAATCGTACAAACCTTCAACCGCTATAGCTACAATGTAGTGGAGGTTTATAATGCAAGCAACGACATGGATGATCTGTTAGATGAGCGTTACGACCAGCTCATGAAATTCCTTAACCTGTAAATGATGGAAGATCGCATTCGCATCGCCGTATACGGGCGTCCCCTTAGCAGCCCCCGAATTTCAGATATTCTTCAGTTCCTCTCAAAGCTCAATACCATTTCGACGTTGTACATATCCAAAGACTTTCTTGATTCGCTAAGCAGCTTCACCATCGCCCACGGGCATACGTACCTAGGTGCTGACGATTTTCCAGAGGTTGACGTGCTGGTAAGCATTGGGGGTGATGGAACATTGCTCGATTGCGTTTCGCTGGTTCGCGATACCAATATTCCAATCTGGGGGATAAACATTGGCAGGTTGGGTTTCTTAACTTATACCTCACTAGACGATGTTGACGATGCCCTCGAAGCCTTATTGAATAAGGAGTACGTCATCGAGTCTCGTTCAATGATCGAGGTAGAAACTGGCAGCTCCCGTCCATCCTTCCCCTCCGCCCTGAATGAGGTAACGGTACAGAAGCAGGATGCCTCGATGATTACCGTTCATGCATATATTGATGAAGAGTTCTTGGGTACTTACTGGGCTGATGGCGTTATTGTGGCAACACCAACCGGTTCTACCGCCTATTCGATGAGTATTGGAGGGCCGATTGTAGATCCTAATTCAAACGTATTTGTTGTTTCTCCCATAGCTCCGCATAATCTAAACATGCGACCTTTAGTGCTCCCCGACACCTCTAAGCTACGTTTAGAGGTCGAATCCCGTACAGGGTATGCAATCTGGTCTATGGATAACCATAGGTTCGTTGTTCCTAGTGGGGCGTCGCTTCACCTGAAGAAATCGGAAACTTGTATAAAATTTATTAAGTTTAGAGGAGGTAATTTTTGTATTAATCTAAGGAATAAACTTTTGTGGGGACTCGATAAGCGGAATTAGTAATTTAGGGGATGTAAGGCGTAGAGTTTTATTTTTTTATGATAGTTTTGCTTGGCATAGTGTTGGAAAAAAAGAGTAGATGAGAAGGTCGCTGGTTGTTATACTGTTTATCTCAATTTCTTGGGTAGGTTATTCTCAAGTTAACCAAAAGACGGTTAAGGAATTTGGGGTTGGTTTGTCAATGCTTACTGGATACACTGATATCGGTGGGGCAGAGGGGGCAAGTGCTCAAAGTATTACTGAGTTTTCCCAAATGTCAAAGAGAGTAGGTGTTGTCGGGTACTACAAGTACAATATTAATCCTAGGTATTCTATTAAGCTTAATGGAACCGTTGGGTTACTTGCTGGTACCGATAAGGGGTCGAGAAATGAGGGAAGAGGTTATAGCTTTTCTTCGTTTATACTAGATGTCTCTGTTATTGGAGTGTATTATATCGTAGCGGAAAAGGAACCTTTCTTTTTTAAGTCTTCGCTTCGGCGACAAGGATGGAGTAGGAATGTATATCCATCACTTTACATTCAGGCGGGGATCGGGGCATGCATATATACACCATCACCAAATGATAAGCTTAAAAACGCTACTTTAGTTGGCTATGAAGGAGGAAAAACAGCAACACCTGTCTTTCCTGTAGGGTTGGGAAGCACTTTGCCAATATCACGGGATGTCCGCTTTTTTCTTGAAACAAACTATGTTTTCACCTTGACGGATTACCTTGATGGTTATAACAATCCGCTATATTCAAAAAGTAAAGATTCTTATATGACAATAACTGCTGGACTTGTTTACCAAATTGGAAATGAGAAAACGAACTGGAGAAAGTCACGATTGTATCGACGGTAATGAAGCATAGCCGATGTTTAAATATCTTCGTAACCATTATATCTTTTGTTCTCTCGTTTCAGGCACGTGGGCAAGAAGTTCATGAAGTTGGATTGCAAGGTGGGGCAAGCACGTACCTTGGCGATTTTAATCATATCAATATTTTAAAATCCCCCTCATTTTATGGGGGAGCCTTTTATCGTCGGTTGCTTAGCGACTACAGCTGCATTCGCATTTCTGCCGGAGCAGGTACCCTTTCTGGAAGTTCAAAAAATCGTGATGGTTTTCTTCCAAGTATTCCTCCTGATATCGAATTCCACCAATTATACTTCAATCTCGATGTAAAATATGAGGTAAACTTCATTCCTTTTAATCCATTAAAGGCGAAGGATGATTTTTTTTCACCATATTTGTTCGTTGGAATGGGGTGTTACTTTTACGATGGAACTTTTGTGCCTGCAATCCCGTTCGGAGCAGGTGTGAAATTAGCAGCATCACCCCGTTTGACTATGGGGGTTGAACTCCAATTTTCTAAAACTTTTTACGATAAGTTGGACGGATATGCTAATTTAACTTCCAGTAAATCGGTATTCATTAATAACGACTGGTTTGTGTTTTACGGTTTGGTAGTATCCTATCGGTTGAAATTGGGGCAAAAAACTTGTCCTGCATACTTATAAATAGCGAATGAAGAAAATGTCAGTTGAGTCTGTTGATAAGAGTAGAGTGCCGCAGCACGTTGCAATTATTATGGATGGAAACGGGAGATGGGCTAGAAAGTTAGGAAACCAACGCTTATTTGGTCACAAAAAGGGGGTGAACTCTGTTATAACAACGGTGGAGATTGCTTCGGAACTTGGAGTGAAATACCTTACCCTTTATGCTTTCTCGACTGAAAATTGGTCTCGTCCAAAGGAAGAGGTCGATGGTCTAATGTCCCTGTTGGTATCAACCATCGAATCAGAAACGCCCAACTTAAATAAGAATAACATAAGACTTACTGCAATTGGCGATTTAGATTCGCTCCCGGCAGGCGTGTCCGAAAGACTTCGTAAGGCTATCAGTAATACATCCGAGAATACAGGTGTGGTGCTTACCTTAGCACTCAGCTATAGTGCCCGATGGGAGATTCTAAAGGCTGTGAAGGATATTTGTCGGGAAGTAAGAAATGGCAACCTCGATATTGAAGCAATAAACGAGCAATCATTTCCGTTATATCTTACAACACGTGAAACGCCCGATCCAGAGTTGATCATTAGAACTAGTGGAGAGCAACGAATTAGCAACTTTTTGCTTTGGCAGTGTGCCTATTCAGAGTTCTATTTTTCGCCGGTATTGTGGCCCGATTTTAACAAAGAAGAGTTTGTAAAAGCCATCGTTGACTACCAGAAAAGGGAGCGACGTTTTGGTAAGACAAGTGACCAAGTGAGTAAGTAAAAGGTATAAGTCTAACTTCATTATTCATAATAATGCAAAGAAGAGCATTTTTTCTCTTATTGTTTTTGCTGTTTGCGGGCAATCTTTTTGCTCAAGATCAGACGGTTGATATTGAGCTAAACTACGAGAAACCCCAAAAGTACGTAGTCGAAGATATCTCTATAGAAGGCATTAAATATTTAGATCCTGATCTTTACATTGGTGTTACTGGTATTGCTAAGGGCGATACTGTAACTCTGCCAGGAGACGTGTTTGCGCGTGCCGTAAAGAAACTTTGGGAACAAGACCTTTTTGGTGATGTGAAGATACGTGTTGCCAAAGTAGAGAACGATAGGATTTGGCTGAAGGTAGACTTGGTAGAAAAGCCCCGCTTGTACAATTGGGACTTTAAAGGCGCAAAGAAGTCGGAGGTGACAGATTTGAATGAAAAACTTAAGCTTAAGCGAGGTACTACTATTACCGAGTTTATGCTTAATACAACCTCAGATTTGATTAAAAAGTATTACATCAATAAAGGTTTTCTAAATGTAGGTGTGAACATTACCCAAAAGCCTGATACGGTAGTTCAGAATACGGAGCATTTGCTTTTCAACATAACGAAGAATAAGAAGGTAAAAATTAAGGATGTCGTTTTTGATGGTAATGTGAACTATACCGATGAACGTTTGAGAAGAGTGCTAAAAAAGACACACCGTCGTGACTGGAATATCTTTAACGTATCAAAGTATATCAAGAGCGATTACGAAGCTGATAAAAAGGAATTGATCGATTTTTATGAGCAAAAAGGTTATCGCGACGCAAAGATTATCGGTGACTCTGTTTATCGTGTAAGCGATGATCGTATTGCAATAAAAATTAAAATAGAAGAAGGTCATAGGTATTATTTCCGATCTATTAATTGGGTTGGGAATACTAAGAATACAGCAGAAGAATTAGGATCATTGCTCAAAATTAGAAAGGGCGATTACTATGACAGAGTAGCCCTAGATAAGCGCTTGAATACCGATGAGGAATCTGTAGCAAGTATTTATCAAAATCAAGGTTACCTATTCTTTAACGCAACACCAATTGAGGTAAAGGTAGACAGCGATTCTGTTGATGTCGAAATTCGTGTTAACGAGGGTAAGCCCGCCACAATTTCCTATATTAGCATTGCAGGTAACGATAGAACTAATGAGCACGTTATTCGTAGGGAGTTGCAAACAAAACCTGGAGATTTGTACCGAAAGGATAATGTGGTAAACTCTATCCGATATTTGGGGCAACTTGGGCACTTTGATGCAGAAAAACTTGGGGAAGGAATTCAGATGGATCCGAACCAGCAGGAGAGTACTGTAGGAATTAAGTATACCGTTAGCGAGAAATCGAATGATCAACTTGAACTTTCTGGAGGCTGGGGTGGTAACATGTTTGTAGGTTCAGTTGGCTTACGATTCAACAACTTCTCAGCTCGACGAATTTTCGAAAAGGGTGCATGGCGTCCAATACCAACAGGCGATAGCCAATCGCTTTCGCTTCGTGCTCAAACCAACGGTTCTTATTATAAAGCCTTTTCTGCTAGTTTTACTGAACCTTGGTTAGGAGGAAAGAAACCTCAATCGCTATCTGTATCGCTATTCTATCAAGTACAGACTAACGGGTATTATTTCTACCAATCCGGCGATCAGTCTTTCAAGGTGATTGGAGGTTCTGTCGGACTAGGGCGTCGTTTGAATTGGCCAGATAATTTCTTTACACTGTCGACTTCTATAAATGCGGAAGTATACAAACTGAAGGATTGGAACAGTTTTATTATAACTAATGGTACGTCTACGAACCTTAGTTTGGCAACTGCGCTATCTCGTAACTCTACGCTAAATCCTATTTATCCTCGTGAAGGATCGGAATTGTCGATTTCGCTAAAGGCTACCTTCCCATATTCGTTGGTTAATGGGAAAAATTATACGCTCTACAACGAGGAAACAAAAACGGGAATGCCTGACAGTGAGCGTTACCGTTGGGTAGAATACTATAAGGTTGGATTTAAAGGAACTTTCTATCAGAGCATATTCAAGGATCTTGTACTTGCTGTAAAAGGACAATTCGGATACCTTGGTATGTATAACTCCAAGGTTGGATATTCTCCTTTCGAAAGTTTCATAGTTGGTGGTGATGGTCTTAGTGGATATGCAATGTATGGCACAGAAACTATTGGTTTACGTGGTTATGAAAACGAGTCTGTAACTCCTAGGTATTCCTACAGAACGTCTGTGCAATCGGTGTCGACAATAAATAAGGCAAATGTGTACGATAAGTTCTGTGCAGAACTTCGTTACCCAATTACGCTTACACCTCAATCATCTATCTACGTTTTGGGATTCTTTGAAGCTGGTAATGCATGGCAAGACATCAAACAATATAATCCATTCCAAGTGGTAAGATCTGCTGGTGTTGGTGCTCGTATCTTCCTTCCAATGATTGGTATGTTAGGTATCGACTGGGCATATGGTTTTGATGATCTTCCACAAACACCTGGTGCTGGAGGAAGCAACTTCCACTTCGTAATAGGTATGCCAACCAACTAATTTTTTGATGATGATGAAAAGGTATTTACTTCTAACCACCTTGATGTTGCTCTGCATGTTTGGGTATAGCCAAAAGTATGCGGTGGTTGATTCGGAGTATATCCTGAAAAAAATACCGAACTATAAGGCAGCACTTGAGCAACTCGATAAGCTTGCGCAGCTGTATCAAAAAGATGTGCAGACGAAGTTCGATGATGTAGATCAAGCCTATCGCGCCTATCAGGCAGAGAAGGTGCTGCTCACAGAATCGCAAAAGAGAAGTCGTGAAGCAGAACTACAAAAAAAAGAGTTGGATGCAAACGAGCTGCAACGGAAATACTTTGGTCCTGAAGGTGTGATGTTAAAGAAAAGAGAAGAACTACTTAAACCATTTTACGATCAGGTTTTTAGTGCTGTAAAAGAGTTAGCCACTGATGGTGGGTATTCCTTAATCCTTGATAAAGCCAATAATCCTTCGGTAATGTTTGCAAGTTCTAAAATCGACAAAAGCGATGAAGTTTTGCAGAAACTAGGTTATAAGTAATTTTTGAAATGTATATTTGCGTAAAACGAAAAAGAACTATTAAAATGAAAAACGGAATTAAGGCGCTTCTACTAATTTGCGCTGTTCTTGTAGGTGGAGCCGCTTTTGGACAAAACCTAAAATTTGGGGTTATCAACTCTCAAGAGGTAATCTCTAAAATGCCAGAAAGAGACTCTGCTGAAGCTAAGTTGATGAAGTTAAGAAACGAGCTGGGTTCTCAAATAGAATCACTTCAGGTTGAACTAAACCAAAAATATCAGGCTTTCGTTCAGGGTAGAGATAAGATGGCCGATCTAGTTCGTCAGAACAAGGAAAAGGAGATACAAGATTTGCAACAACGTGTTCAAGAATATGGCCAGAATGCAGAAGCTGAACTTAGCAAGCAGCAAGGTGCGCTTCTAAAACCAATTGTTGAAAAGATTACTGAGGCAATTAAGGCTGTAGGTAAGGCTAACGGTTTTGCTTACATATTTGATACTGCTGTTCCTTCGCTTGCTTACTACGATACAACAATGGCTGTTGATGTTTTGCCTTTAGTTGTAAAGCAGCTTGGTATTAAAGATAAACCTGCTGAAAAGCCAGCAGAAAAGCCAGCTGCTCCCTCAAAAAAGAAATAAGTGAAATAATGTATACCTTTAAGCCACCCTTTTGAGGGTGGCTTTTTTTGTTACTAGAAGTTTGAAAATGAAACAGCCTATCGGTGTTTTCGATTCTGGCGTTGGAGGTCTCTCGGTATGGAGAGAGATTGCCGCGCTACTCCCCAATGAGAATATCATTTACTTTGCGGATAACGCAAACTGTCCTTATGGACCTAAAAGCCAAAAGGAGGTGATTGAACTTTCTGAGGCTATTGTGAAGTTTTTTATATCGAAAAATGTAAAGTTGATTGTTGTCGCCTGCAACACGGCAACTGCTGCGGCTATCGACTACTTGAGGGCGAACTACGAATTGCCATTTGTTGGAATGGAACCTGCCGTAAAACCAGCTGCTATTCTTACAAAAACAAAGTGTGTTGGGATTCTGGCAACAGCAGGGACTCTTGGAGGAAAGCTGTTTAAAGCCACAACCGAAAGGTATGCTTCGGATATAAAGGTTGTAAAACAGGTAGGGACAGGATTGGTAGAGCTTGTGGAGAACGGAAATCAGTATAGCAAGAAGGCGGAGGAACTACTAGAGAAGTATGTGCTGCCTATGATTAAAAAGGGGGCAGACCATATTGTTCTTGGATGTACCCATTATCCCTTTTTCCGTCCTTTGGTTGATAGAATAGCGGGGGAGGGCGTTACCATTATTGATCCGGCACCTGCGATAGCCCGTAGGGTGAATGATATTTTGGAGGATCAGCAACTGAATGCTTTAGATAACGATGCTCCAAAATACCATTTTTACTCTAGCGGAGCTTCTTCGACAATGAAGACGCTGCTTGAAGATGTTTTACACGTTGATACTTCCAAGGTAGTGCTAGAGGAAAATGTAGCGCTTTAGCTATTCCTCGTCTTTATACCAGCTGGCGTACATTAGGTAGTTGTTCGCAATTTTGTTGATCATCTCCTTGGTTTGCTCTGGATCAACCTTCTTTACGAACTTTGCGGGAACTCCTGCGTAGATGCTACCTGGCTCAATAATCGTATTGCTCAGGACTAGCGCATTGGCTGCAATGATGCTGTTCTCGCCAATTACGGCACCGTCGAGGATCGTGCTGCCCATTCCAAGTAGAACGTTATCCTTTATGGTTGCTCCGTGGATGGTTACGTTATGCCCAATGGAGACGTTGTCGCCGATGTGGATCTTAGACTTCTCGTAGAGGCAGTGTAGCACTGATCCGTCCTGGATGTTTACCTTGTTTCCGATGGTAATGGTATTTACATCGCCGCGAAGTACGGCGTTAAACCAGATGCTGCAGTCGTTTCCCATGATAACCTCGCCAACAATGGTGGCGTTTTCGGCAATAAAGCAGTTCTCTCCAATAACAGGGGTATATCCCCTAACCGATCTGATGTAAGGCATATTCTTCGATTTTATTTTGTGGGGCAAAGGTAGCAGTACCGTTAAGGAAACGCTGCTGTTTCAACTAAAATAAGGATACTTTATACTATGTTGTATTGCATGTTTGCTTGTATCTAACAATTGTATGGCTTCGTATTCGATAAAGCTAAGCATGTTAAGAAACATGTTGCGTCATGTGATAAAGTGTAACTAAATATCGCTCTTTAACTTTCATTTGTACGACTATTTCTTTGAGATGATAAAAAAGTGAAATAAATAGAGGCTAGTATTTCAAAATCACTAATTTTGCCGCAAGTAAAATCATAATTCGGTTTTCAAAACGAGACTAAATAGTGCTGCATCGGGCAGCATGCTGACCTAAAAGAATTAATTATGGATGCAAAGGAAAGATGCTTAGAGTTGGAAGACGTGGTAATCCGGTTTTCAGGAGACTCGGGCGACGGAATGCAGCTTACGGGAACGTTGTTCTCTGAAACCTCTGCGCTGTTAGGAAATGGTGTATCAACCTTTCCTGATTATCCTGCTGAGATTCGTGCTCCACAAGGTACGGTTGCTGGTGTATCTGGCTTCCAGGTTCATTTTGGAAGTCACCCGGTGGCTACTCCTGGCGATTTTTGCGATGTGCTAGTGGCAATGAACCCTGCTGCGCTTAAGGCTAATGCAAGATGGACCAAAAGAGGTGGTACAATCATTCTCGATGTTGATGCATTTAGCGAAAAGGGGCTACAACGCGCTGGATTTGTTACCAGCGATCCTGTTGCCGAGTTAAAGCTAGAGGACTACGTTGTTATTTTTGCTCCAATCACTTCGCTTACCAAGGAAGCGCTTAAGGATACTGGGCTGGACAATAAGAGCATCATCCGCAGCAAGAACATGTTTGCTCTTGGTATCTGCTACTGCATGTTTAACCGTCCGCTAAACTTTACCGAAAAGTACTACGAGGTTAAGTTTAGGAAGAAACCTGAGATTGTTGAAGCCAACAAGAAGGTGCTTCAGGCTGGTTTCAACTATGCTGCCAACACCCACTCTATTGCAAGTACCTACAAGGTGGCTCCTGCCGTTCGCGAGAAGGGAACCTACCGTAACATAAATGGTAATACGGCTACCGCTTGGGGCTTAATTGCTGCTGCCGAGAAATCGGGTCGCGAGCTGTTCTGCGGCTCTTACCCCATTACTCCTGCTACCGATATCCTTCAGGAACTAGCCAAAAGAAAGGAACTAGGCATTAAGACTCTTCAAGCAGAGGATGAAATTGCCGGTATCTGTACCTCGATTGGTGCTGCCTTTGCGGGCGATTTCGCGGTTACCTCAACTTCGGGTCCTGGTCTTTCGCTTAAGTCGGAGGCGCTTGGTCTTGCAGTGATAACCGAGCTTCCTTTGGTGGTTGTTAACGTTCAACGTGGAGGTCCTTCTACGGGTCTTCCTACCAAAACCGAGCAGTCGGACCTAATGCAGGCGCTTTGGGGACGTAACGGCGAGGCACCCATGGTAGTTGTTGCCGCAAGCACTCCATCGGACTGCTTCCACTACGCATTTTATGCAAGTAAGATTGCGCTGGAGCACATGACCCCTGTGTTGCTGCTTACCGATGGCTTCATTGCGAATGGTTCGCAGCCTTGGCGCATCCCAAGCATGAGCGACTATCCTGCCATAAACCCACCAATTGTACCTGCCGGCGATGCCGACTACATGCCATACAAGCGCGACGAGAAGCTTAGCCGCCGTTGGGCTGTGCCTGGAACTCCTGGGTTGGAGCACCGCGTTGGCGGTCTCGAAAAGGACTTCCTGAAGGGAACCGTATCGCACGATCCTATTAACCACCAAAAAATGGTTGACGTTCGTGCCGCTAAGGTTGCCAAGGTTGCCGACTATATCCCCGAGCAGGAGGTATTCGGCGATCAGGAGGGCGAGCTGCTGGTTGTTGGCTGGGGCGGAACCTACGGTCACCTCTACTCGGCCGTTAAGGAGCTGCGCAAGCAGGGAAAGAGCGTTAGCTTAGCGCATTTCAACTATATCAACCCACTTCCACGCAACACCCAGGAGGTGCTGAAGCGCTACAAGAAGATTATTGTTTGCGAGCTGAATTTGGGACAATTCGCCAACCACCTGCGCATGAACTTCCAGGAGTTTGAGTACCTACAGTTCAACAAGGTTCAAGGATTACCATTCTCGGTAGTTGAGTTGGTAGAGAAGTTTAACGAAGTATTGGAGGGATAATAGCCATGTCAGAAATTTGCAACAAGTATACAGCCCAAGATTTTAAGAGCGATCAAGAGGTAAGATGGTGCCCCGGGTGTGGCGACCATGCTATTCTAGCCTCCGTTCAAAAGGCATTGCCTGAGGTAGCCGAGGCGCTTAACTATACTAAGGAACGCTTTACCTTCGTTTCCGGTATCGGCTGCTCGTCGCGCTTCCCCTACTACATGGACACCTACGGATTCCACGGAATCCACGGTCGTGCTGCGGCAATTGCCACAGGGGTAAAGGTGGCCAATCCTAAGCTATCGGTTTGGGAGATCACCGGCGATGGCGATGCCCTTGCCATTGGTGGTAACCACTTCATCCACGCCGTTCGCCGTAACATCGACATCAACATCATCCTATTTAATAACGAGATCTACGGGCTGACCAAGGGGCAGTACTCGCCAACCTCGAAGCTGGGCATCATCACCAAAACATCACCTTTTGGTACGGTGGAGCACCCATTCATGCCAGGAGAACTGGTGCTTGGCGCACGCGGTACCTTCTTTGCCCGCTCGCTCGACGTGGAGGTTAACCTTACCAAGGACTGCATGGTGGCTGCCGCTAAGCACGACGGCACATCGGTGGTAGAGGTGCTTCAGAACTGCGTGATCTTTAACGATGGAACGCATGCCGGATTTGTGGATAAGAGCGTTCGCGAGGATAGAACCATTGTTCTACGCCACGGCGAGCCCATGATCTTCGGCAAGGATAAGGATAAGGGGCTTGTGCTCGATGTTGAGAACATGAACATGAAGGTGGTGAAGCTGGGCGAAAACGGCATCACCGAAAAGGACATCATGGTGCACAACGCCAAGAATCCTAACCCCGGTATCCACATGATGCTGGTTAACATGAAGTCTCCTGAGCTTCCTGTTGCCCTTGGTGTGATCCGTGCCGTTAAGGATTCGACCTACGACGATAACGTTCGCGATCAGGTGCTCGAAGTGATGAAGAAGGCGAAGATCCACAACGTGGACGAGCTGCTTCGTAGCGGAGATACCTGGGAGGTGGAGTAACCCCCCCTTCCGCTGAAAAAATATGCTACTAAGGCTGCCTGCTACCCGCGGGCAGCCTTTTTTGTGTGCTGATACGTGGGGGCGGATGCTCTTCTAGGTGTTTTTTTGAGGTATTTACAGCAAAGAAAAGCTCTTCTAAACCTCAAATGGGGGATTTCCTAGCAGTAAAATACTCTTTCTAATCTTTTTTCGGTAAGCTGCTAGGTGTAAAGTTGGCCTACTTTAGCAGTTGGCGGACTTTACACGTGTAAAGTCAATCGAAGCAAAGTTTTTTATCACTTTACAGGTGTAAAGTTGAACGATTATTGGTTTTTGAAAACATTACACGTGTAAAGTTGATGGTTTGGCAATTTTGGTAGACTTTACACGTGTAAAGTCGGTTTCCTATAAGGTTTAGGCGACTTTACACTTGTGATGTTGTCCTTTTGTTATTAGCGGGAGGATTTTATGCCTGCTATTGTCGTCGAAAAAGAATCTTATACCTTTTCCCGGTGCAAAAATGTGCTATCTCTTTTTTGTGGAGGCTTTCTTCGGCGTGTAGAGGTGATAAAAAGTAAAAATAGAAGAAAGACTGTGCTAAGTTTATCTTAATAGCTTTATATTAGTCTCTAGAAGGTTAATACCCCTAAAAACATCAGCATGATTAAGCCGTTGTTGTACCGCAGGCTATCGCTTTATGAGAAGCTGGCCTTTGCTAGCGAGGTTATATCGGTATTCGATTCGGAGTTTGGAAGTATTCCTGAACTTATGCCGCTGGTATCTCAGGTGAAAGATGACTACAGCGTTGTACGGCAGGCCTCGATTTGGCTTAGCCATCCAGAGTTAACCCAAGCGGTGAGGAACGGCGATGCGCTGCGCGACTTGGGGGTGCGCACGCTCAAGTACGTAGCTTCGCAAAGCCTTAGACGCAGCGATGCCGCATGGGTGGCTGCTGGCAAACTGATCCTTCAAGCCTTCCATGATTTTGGCGACGATATGGCCAGCAGCTCCACGGCAAGCGAATCGGCGGAGGTCAGTAATTTGCTGGCTGCGTTCGACCGCAACGCTGATCTGCGCGCTGCCGTTAGCACCATTGGGTGCGATGCGTGGCTGCAGGATATCCGCGATGGGGAACAACAGGTAAAGCAGGCGATTGCCAATCGCGATGCTGTGCAGGCAGAGGAGCCCCAGTCGCCGGCCTACAAGCTGGCGTTTCAGCTGGTGAAAAGCCTTTCGAAGCTATTCCGCTTTATCAACGTGAAGCTGGAGTTCGAGCAAACGTCCGAGCTGGTTGCGCTGTCGCACCGCATTAACGAGATTGTAGGCCGCTACCGCGCCAACGTCAAGCACCGACAGACGCTGCGGAAGCAGGCCAAGGAGAAGAAGGCTGCCGAACAGCAGGCAAGCGAGAAGACGGAAACCGACGAGGGCTAAGCTCGGCAGTGGCTGCTGTTTGGTGATTAGTCATTATGCTAGTGGCGATGCCAGTAACCTACATGCTATAATCAAGGTGCGTTATCCCCTCCATGGGAGGGGTAGGGGTGGGTTACTCGTTAAAATCATCATATCTACCTCACTTAGCGTTCTTACTCACCCCTACCTCCCGCCTAAGCGGGAGGATTACCTGCTACGATTATGCATTTCGGATTTGAGAAGCATCCTAACCTCAACGGCCATGGGCAAAAGCCATCATCAACCCGCCAAGTACGAAAAAAGATGATCTACCAATTGCCGCTACAGTACCTTGTAGGGCCGGTTCTGGCGATCCTCACGGCCAATGTTACCCGGTAAGCCGCTAAATGCTTATATTTGCAGCTCAAAAAAACCGAAACAGATGAAAGCATATGTATTTCCTGGGCAAGGTGCTCAGTTTGTCGGAATGGGGAAGGACTTGTACGAGAACGTGCCCCAAGCAAAGGAACTTTTCGAAAAGGCAAATGAAATTTTAGGCTTCCGCATAACCGATTTGATGTTTAACGGTACCGACGAGGATCTGAAGCAGACCAAGGTTACCCAACCTGCCATCTTCCTTCACTCGGTAATTCTGGCAAAGTCGTTAGGTGACGATTTTAAGCCCGAGATGGTAGCAGGTCACTCGCTTGGCGAATTCTCTGCGCTTGTAGCAGCAGGTGCGCTTAGCTTCGAGGATGGACTTCGCCTGGTGGCCGCTCGTGCCAACGCCATGCAAAAGGCTTGCGAGCAAAACCCATCGACTATGGCTGCCGTGCTTGCCCTCGACGATGCTAAGGTTGAAGAAATCTGCGCCTCTATTGATGGCGTTGTTGTTCCTGCCAACTACAACTGCCCCGGACAGCTGGTAATTTCGGGAGCCAACGAGGCTATCGATGCTGCCTGCGAGGCCCTAAAGGCTGCCGGCGCAAAGCGCGCGCTTAAGCTTCCTGTTGGTGGCGCATTCCACTCTCCACTTATGGAGCCCGCACGTGTTGAGCTAGAGGCCGCCATCGAGGCAACCGCCGTTAGCAAGCCAATCTGCCCCGTTTACCAAAACGTAGATGCTAAGCCATACACCGATCCAGCACAGATTAAGAAGAACTTGGTTGCACAGTTAACCGCTCCTGTTCGTTGGACCCAAACCGTTCAGAACATGGTTGCCGATGGCGTTTCTTCATTCGTTGAGCTTGGACCCGGAAAGGTTCTTCAAGGTTTGGTAAACAAAATCGCTAAGGATATCCCAGCCGAAAGCAAGCAGTCGCTTTAGGCTTTAGCAACGATACAAAAAAGGAGAGCCCCGATAATTTCGGGGCTCTCCTTTTATATATGCGGTTCATCCTACAAGTTTTCGAGGATGGGCTTTGTCGATTCCTTGAGGACGCCTACCGAGTGCGCCAGCTTCTGCTGCTCCTCGTCGTTCAGCTGCAGCTCTATCACCTCGGTGACACCCGCGCGTCCAACAACCGCAGGCACGCCAATAAAGATGTTGTTCTGTCCGTACTCCCCACCTAGGAATGACGATACGGAAAGGATGGAGCGCTCGTCGTTCAGGATAGCCTTGATGATGCGGGTAAGTGCCATCCCAATGCCGTAGTAGGTTGCCCCCTTACGCTCGATGATGTGGTAGGCGGCATCGCGCACCTTCACGAAGATTTGCTCGAGGTCCTCCTTGCGGTACTTGCCGTGGCTCTGCTCGATGATGTCCTCCACCTGGCGAACGCCAATAAGGGCGTGGCTCCAAGCGGCAAACTCGGTGTCGCCATGTTCGCCCATGATGTAGGCGTGCACGTTGCGGGGGTCAACGTCGAAGTAACTCGAGAGCTCGTGGCGTAGGCGAGCCGTATCGAGGGTGGTGCCCGAGCCAATCACGCGGTTCTTGGGTAGCCCCGAAACCTTCCAAGCCACGTTGGTGAGGATGTCTACCGGGTTGGTGGCAATTACCAGGATGCCGTTAAAGTAGTTTGACATGATCTGCTTAACGATGCCCTTCATGATTTGGGCGTTGCGCTCGAGCAGCTCGAGGCGCGTCTCGCCGGGCTTTTGGTTGGCACCAGCGGTAATCACAACAACATCGCACATGCGGCAGTCGGAGTAGTCGCCAGCTCTGATCTTGGTGCGCGAAGGGGCAAAAGGAATACCGTGGGCAATGTCCATGGCCTCGCCTTCGGCCTTGTCCTTGTTTACGTCGATTAGGATTATCTCGCCAGTAATACCTTGGTTTACCATTGCGTAGGCAAACGAGGTTCCAACAAAGCCTGTCCCAACTAGGGCTACACGATTTACGTTACTAACCATATCTATATTGTTTTTATTTCGATTGGGTGAATGGCAGAACAACCGTCTCCATTCAAAGTTTTGAAGGTAGCGATCTTGATGGAAAGAACTAGCAAAATTGCAGGGCATGTACCCATCTTAACCTTTAATTTATCGAAAATGGGAGATGCGGATGCTTACAGATTCGGGGTGCTTTCTGGTTGTACCGCCAGAATATCTCTTGGCATGATTTCCATATCTGGGGAGAAGCATGCTCCGCACATCTGCATTTAATGGGGGTGGTACGAGCTTTCCGTTTGGTTCATACTTCGATTCTTCATTTATTTGGGGGTCGATTATGGGGCGTAAGATTTATGGAGGTCTGAGATGGACGATCTCCAGATAGCTGAATTAATTGTTTCATAGATAAAATTCGATAACGATGAAAAGAGTAGTAACCTTTTTTGCAGTATTGCTGGTAGTGCTTGCTGCAACGGTGGCTCAGGCAAAAACTACCAGTGCCACCATAAAAACAACCATCCAGTGCTCGTCGTGCGAGAAGCGGATTATGAAGAACCTTCCATTCGAAAAGGGAATCACAGATGTGAAGGTAGATGTGGACAAGCAAACCGTGTGGGTGGAGTACAACGACACCAAGACAGACCTGAAGAAGATAAAAGAGGCTATTGCCAAGCTAGGCTACGATGCCGATGATGTTAAGCGTGATGCTAAAGCCTACGAGAAGCTGCCCGCCTGCTGTAAGGAGAATTCGGGCCTAGGCAAGCACTAGCGCTTCACCTGCAAAAAGACTCAAAACCCCATCCTTCCTGATGAAGAATGGGGTTTTGTTTTAGGCTTATTATGCCTACTTTAGCGCCCCGATTCAGTATAGAGAATAATTATACTATAGGCTAAAAAACATAGTGGGGAAATTACGAATGGAAAATAGGTACATAACCAATTATCTGCAAATCGAGATCGATTCTCAAAATGGATGTTTAGTTCAAACATGGACAGGCTACTGTACCCCGGAAGAGTTTCGTGAAGGACAGCAAAAATCGTTGGATTTGTTTGTGGAAAACCATTGCGTACATTTTGTAAGCGATACAACCAATGCCTGTCCGTTGAAAAAAGAGGACATAGATTGGGTCTCCCGAAATATCACTCCGAAGCTGCGTAATGCGGGAATGGCTGTCATTAACATTGTCCTTTCATCGAGCGCCTATACCCGGTTAACCCTTGAAATGCTTGAGGAGGTAGATCGCGATATAAATAATATACCAATGAGGTTTTTTGGCTCGCTAGAGCGTGCGTTGGACTCCATTTAGGGTTTAAAACAAAGGGGATTTTACAGATCCCCTTTGCTCTATTATTCGATTAGTTTTTTCTGTTTAATCCTTACGAATACTGCGTAGAGTGCAACACCTGCGAGCGCACAGCCTATCCAGAAAGCTGCTGCTCCCGCCATGTTTAGCAGATAAATTAAACCAAACGCAATACCCGCAAATAGCATCATTATAAGCATTTTTGCAACATTTGCACCTCGTCCGTTGTCGGATGGTGGTACGCTAAAGGGTAGGTTGTAGCTGAAAAGCAAAATTGTAATGAGGTGCGTTAGCACTACCAGTATCCCTCCAAATGTTAGGATAGGTATCACTTTGCCTCCCCAGATGAAAAGTGCGGGCAGGCAGATAAGCGTATATGCCGGGATGAAGATTTTGAAGAGCATGGCCTTTATGGCTCCCGATAGCAGCTCTCCTTTGCGCTCTAGCGGTGTTACCTTATATATCCAGGCTGCTTGGTAGCTGCTCGATGCGCAAATCATCCCGAACACCATTCCAATGTAAATACCCATAAATATGAAGCCGTAGTAGCTCTTCGATTGCGATATGGCCCATATCGAGGCTTTAAAGTGAGCGAAATCGGGCTTGAGTATTACAAAGATGTAGGCAAAGGCGAAACCTATGAAGGGGTATACCATCTGCTTAAAGTTGCGGTCGCGGCTCGATATAATCATGGCCAGCTTCCATCCGGCCTCTTCTGTGGAAGTGTTGCAGGTTAATTGGCGGAGAAAGTTTTTTCTTTTGTACTTATTGCCTACATCTTCGTGGCGCTCTGTGCTGGTTGCCAATTTATCGAGAACTGCATCGTAGCCGTTGGTAAGGTAGCGTACCATAATTATAAGTCCAAGGAGTGGAACGGCGATGCCTAATGCTGCAAGAGCAATGCTTCCGAGTGTTATGGTGGCTCCTGCAGCAATATCAACCAGCATGGCGCTCCATAAGGGTTGTACAAGGTAGGCCCACCACTGAGAACCAATGCTATCAACCAACTTTAGATCTTGGGGAATTTTTCCGATGAAAATATATCCAACGAAAAGCAGCACACTAAGTCCAACCTGAAGGTAGGTGATGAGGTTCTTAAACCGCTCTGCCGACACCATCTGAGATAGAACAAGGTAGATGAAATTCGCGGAAAATAGCGCAAAGGCAGTGGTTGTAAGAACGCCAAGCAGGTAGGCTAGCATAGGGACGAATCCCCATTTTACGAGTACGATTACTGTTGCTGGCAGCGATAGCGATGACGCTATAACGCCAAGGTAGAAGGCGATGTGTAGCAGTCGCGATACCATAAGGGTGCGATTGCTAATGGGGCGTGGTAGCAGAATGAGGTTGTCGCTCGGATCGAAGACCACTTGGGTAAACTCGGTAATGAGCGTGGTGCAGAGGAGGAACATGATAAAGGTGTAGCTGATCAGCAGCCCCATGAGGCGGTTGTCCATAACCATCATCATGATGGCTACAAGAAACCCGAATATTACATATGAGGTGATCTGGAAGGCGAGGCTACGCTCCTTCTGCATGCCCTTCGAGGCTTCGGGGACACGGCGAAAATCCGATATCAGCTTGGCGGCAACAATGGCTCGTAGCTGGTTGTAGTCGGCACCGAGCAGCTCTATTGGCTTTCGAAGAAGCTTAATCAGGAATAGGAAGAATTTTACCATAACCACCTACTTTTCGAATGCGTGAACGATGGCTTCGGCCGTTACTTGGTGCCCCTCCTTGCCGGTGAGCTGCGCAAAGATGCGCTCGAGCGATTGGTTGTCGCCGTTCATCAGCGAATCCATGGTGCCATCGGCTACGACGTTGCCGTTGTTGATGAGGATGATGCGGTCGGAGATCTTTTCCACCACATCCATGATGTGCGAGCTGTAGAAGATGGTCTTTCCCTCGCGGGCCAGCTGGGTGACCATCTCCTTAACGATGATTACGGAGTTGGCGTCGAGCCCCGAGAGCGGCTCGTCGAGGAAGATGATGTCGGGGTTGTGCAGCATGCCGGAGATGAGCAGAATCTTCTGCTTCATCCCCTTCGAGAAGGTGTCCATGCGCTGGTTGGCGTGCTTGCCCATCTCGAAGAGGCCTAGCAGGCGGTCGGCCTTATCCTCAATACAATCGTCGTCGAGGCCGTAGAGCGTGCCCACGAAGTTGAGGTACTCCATGGGGGTAAGCATGTCGTACATCACGGCATTTTCGGGGATGTAGCCGATGCGGCGCTTGATCTCGATGGGGTTGGTGCGGATGTCGTAGCCCAGAATCGACACCACACCGTCAAAATCCTGAATGATGCCGCTGAGGATCTTTACGGTGGTGCTCTTACCCGCACCGTTGGGGCCAATGTAGCCTACAATTTGTCCGGCTGGAATCTCGAGGTTGATGCCTTTTAGCACATCTACATATCCGTCTGGCGAGCGGAACGATTTGCGGAGGTTGCTAATGGTAATAGATTTCGTACAATCCATAGTAGTATAAGTATTTTGGGCGTAAATATATAAAAATGGCGGATAGAAACTGGGCCGTGGGGCTAGCTCTTTGGGTGCGCTGGCTGTTATACCCATATCCACATAAAATGGCAGGCCATGAAGCGCGTTACCGGTATAGGCGGCATCTTCTTTAAGTGTAAAGATCCGAAGCGAATGAAGGAGTGGTACCGGGCACATCTGGGGCTCGATACCGACGACTACGGCACCAACTTCGAGTGGCGGCAGGGGGGCAACCCCGCCCTCAAGGGCTTTACCCAATGGAGCCCGTTTGCCGGCGAAACCACCTACTTCGACCCGTCGGGTAGCGACTTTATGGTGGGCTACCGAGTGGAGAATATAGAGGAGTTGGTGGAGCTGCTAAGGGCCGAGGGGGTGACGGTGCTTGATGCCATAGAGGCGTTTGAGTACGGTAAGTTCGTTCATATCCTCGATTTGGAGGGCAACAAGGTGGAGCTCTGGGAGCCCAACGACGAGGAGTACGACAAGATTGTTGTAGGTCGCACCCTGTAGCGTAATCGTTCAAGCATCTTCTCCGTAAATCTTTTTAATGCTGGATTCGATCCGGCATTTTTCTTTTACGGACTGTTTGTCGTATGGCTTGGGGAGCATATCGGACATGTGGAAACCGATATCTACCGACTAGTTGAAGGCATCGTACATGTGGGTGGGGGCATCGGACGGATGGAAATTGGCATCGGACGACTAGGTGGAAGCATCGTACATGTGAAAATCGATATCTACCGACTAGTTGAAGGCATCGTATATGTGGATGGGAGCATCGGATGGGTGGAAATTGGCATCGGACGACTAGGTGGAAGCATCGTACATGTGGAAATTGATATCTACCGACTAGGTGAAGGTATCGTACATGTGGATGGGAGCATCGGACGGGTAGAAATTGATATCGGACGACTAGGTGGAAGCATCGTACATGTGGAAATTAATATCTACCGACTAGGTGAAGGCATCGGACGGGTAGGAGCGGGGTGGGAGAGGCTTGCCTGAAAGGCGTCGGTACGGGAAATCAATGTCGGATGCCGGGGGGGAGGGCTGTCTAGCGGTTGTTCATCCATGGGGGAATGTAAAGGGAGGAGTACTAGCGATTGCTGTAACTTCCTCCCTGTAAAACTTCATTATAACAAAAACTACTATTACTTAAAATGATCGGCTATTTCTTGTCGGATGATGGCTTATTCTCCTTCTCTGACTCGTGGTAGCCCATTTGCTTCAGCGCGCGGCTGTAGGAGAACTTATCGATATCGGCCTTGTTGGTTAGCAGCGTTGAGGCGATTTTGGCTATGCCGATCACCTCGTCGTAAAGGTCGTTTAGCTGGGCGTTGAGGGTTGCGGTGGTCTCCTTGCTGCCGATTTTCTTCTGCTCCTGGATGGCGTTGGCCTGGTAGAGCTCGGCCGCCAGCGCTTTGATGCTGGTAAGGGTGGTGGGGCTCATTCCTGCAGCGATAAGGTCGGCCTCAAGGACTGGCGTTAGGTTGTTGCGGAACGTGGTCAGCATTTCGATGGTGGCGTCCTGCGAGGCGTTCTTGATGAGCTTCACCTTGCTGAGCCCAAGGGCCGTTAGGATGTTGCTGCATTTGGTCTTGTCCTTTCCGAAATCTACCTCGATTTGCGTCTTGGCCTGCTGGAGCATTGCCTTAGCTGCGATTTCCTTGGTGGTGAGGGTGGCGGTTACTTCCTTAAGCGAGGTGGTGCCCTTAATCCCGAAGTTGTCTTCGAGGATGCCGGTGATGTTTCCCTTGATGTCGGTTAGGTAGCTTAACGTCCACTTCGGGCGTGCGGCGGTGAGGGTTGGCGCCATTGCGATGGCGTTGTCGATGATTAGGTCTGTTGCCATCAGCATCTGGATGGCCGTTCCTCTGTACTTACGTTCGTTCATACTTATTCCGTGTTGGTTTGACATCTATTGACGCCCGTAAAAATATAACAATAATTAACCGCAGCAAATTTTAATGTGAATAATCATCAAAAAAAATGGAGAAATGTATGTTTCTTTTAAAAAAGCGTCGTTGCGCCGCCATTCGCCGTTGCTTGGGGGATGGGGGTTGCCGTTATCCCCCATTATAGCTTACTTGTAGGGGCGTAAAACGTGTACACCTCTAAATACATTTACCTGAAAATGAGAAAAAGATTTGTTGCCTTGGCCCTTCTTGCGGGGCCTTTGGCCGGCATGGCGCAGCTGCAGCCGGCCATCGACTCGGTTGTGAAGAAGGACCAGCTCATGGGCATTAGCCTGCTGACCTACGCCAAGGGCCGGGTTACCGGCACCTACCACTCCGGCCTACGCGACTACGAGCGCAGCCTCCCGGTGACCGATAGCACCCTGTTCCGCATCGCATCGCTCTCCAAGCTGGTAACCACCACGGGACTGATGGTGCTCTACGACCAGCATCGCTTTAAGCTCGACGATGACGTTAGCCGCTACCTGGGCTTTACGCTTCGCAACCCCAACTTCCCCGAGGTGCCCATCACCTTCCGCATGCTGATGTCGCACACGGCCAGCCTGAACGACGGCGATGGGTACGACCGCTTTCTGGGTGATATCTACAGCACCCCAGGGGCAATTCCGTCGGTAAAGGAGCTGCTGCTCCCCAGCGGCCGCTACTATACCCCCAACATGTGGCTGGCGCATAGGCCCGGTAGCTACTTTACCTACTGCAATGCCAACTTCGGAATTATCGCCACGCTTATCGAGCGCATCAGCGGGCAGCGATTCGACCTGTACATGCGCGAAAAGATATTGGATCCGCTGGGGATTACCGGGGGGTACAACGTGGCCGAAATTGGCAGCATCGGTAACGTTGCCGCCATCTACCGCAACAAGGACGGGTGGAAGACGCAGGTTGATGGCTACCATGGGCAACGCCCAAGCCCCCGCAACCTTTCGGGGTACGAGCTGGGCACCAACGGCTTCCTGTTTGGGCCACAGGGCGGCCTGCGCATCTCGGCGCTCGATTTGGCCAAGGTTATGCAGCTGCACCTTAACGGCGGAGCCTACGCGGGGAAGCGCCTCCTTAGGCGCAGCACCATTGCGCTTATGCATACGCCCCAGTGGCGCTACAACGGCACGAATGGCGACACCAACGGCGGGATGTTCCAATGCTGGGGGCTTAGCGTTCAGCTGGTAACCAACACCCCCAAAGGCGATGTCGCCATCGAGGGGATTCCGCTGATGGGCCATGCCGGTGACGCCTACGGCCTAATCTCGGGCTTGTACTTCGAGCCTAAGCGGGGGATTGGCTTCGTATTTATGACCAACGGTACGGTGGGCGGGGCTAACCCTGGCGCGCGTACGGGGTATTTTGCGCTCGAAGAGGATATCTTTAGGGCGGTAGCTCCCTACTTTAGGTCGCTGAAGTAGCGGCAGCCCGCGTGAGTTCAGGAAACGGAAAGGGAGGCGTTGCCCATTTTCCTCCTTCTCTCGTGGAAGCTCCGCTTCGGCAAGGCATTCCTCTGCTGCCGTCGGCCGTTCTTTGTTCGCTCGAACACGTTGCGGTTTTTGCGGTTTATTGCTTACTTAGCATTGCTTAAAAAAGTTTAGAATGATTGATCCCGTTAAGCTGGGCAAAGACTTAAGCCCTTTCAACATAGAGTTTGCCGATACCTCGTTCCACAAGCTCATGCAGCGCCGCATCCATAAGGTGCTGCTCATTTGCAGCAGCTACGATGCCTTCATCTTGGAGGAGGATGGGCGAATCGAGGAGCAACTCTTCAAGGAGTACGTCTCGCTGAACCTCCGCTATCCGCCAAACTTCTGCAAGGTGAGCTCGGGGCAGGAGGCGCTCGACCGGCTTAAGACGGAGTCGTTCGACCTGATTATCTCGATGCTAAACATTGGCGAGATGGATATCTTCTCGCTGTCGCATACCTTCAAGGAGATAGATCCCGACACGCCCATCGTGGTGCTCACCCACTTCTCGCGCGAGGTATCCATGAAGATGGAGAAGGAGGACCTCTCGGCCATCGACTACGTTTTCTGCTGGCTGGGTAACGCCGACCTGCTCTTGGCCATCATCAAGCTGATCGAGGACAAGATGAACGCCGACAACGACCTGATGGGGATCGGCGTTCAGGCCATCATTCTGGTGGAGGACTCCGTTCGCTACTACTCCTCGTACCTGCCCAACCTGTACAAGGTGGTGCTCAACCAGTCGCGCCACTTCGTTCGCGAAACGGTCAACGAGCAGCAGCAAAACCTGCGCATGCGTGGGCGCCCAAAGATTCTGCTGGCCACCACCTATGACGAGGCCATGGCACTCTACTCCAAGTACAAGAACAACCTGCTGGGCGTGGTGTCGGACGTAAGCTTCAAGGTAAACCACCGCCGCGACTCCAAAACACGGGCGGGCATTACGCTCTGCAAGGTAATCCGCCGCGAGGATCCCTACATGCCGTTCATCTTCCAGTCGTCCGACCTCAACAACAAGAGCATTGCCGATGAGCTGGGGACTGGCTTTATCCATAAGTACTCGAAGACGCTCCTGCACGAGCTAGGCGAATATGTGCGCGAGTACTTCTTCTTTGGCAGTTTCAAGTTTGTCGATCCGGTATCCAAGGAGGTGATCTACGAGGCCCATAACCTGAAGACGCTCTGCGAGGCGCTCATGAACATCCCCGACGAGTCGCTCTACTACCATGCCAGCCACAACCACCTTAGCAAGTGGCTCTTTGCGCGGGCGCTATTCCCCATTGCCGAACTCTTCAAAAGCCTTCAGGCAACCGACTTTGCCGATATGGGGGCGCTACGCGAGTACGTATCCACCGCTATTACCCAGTATAGGCTGGAGACGGGTAGGGGCGTAATCGGCAAGTTTAACCGCAACGACTACAACGAGCTGCTGCAGATATCGCGTATCGGCGACGGATCGCTAGGCGGCAAGGCGCGCGGGTTGGCCTTCATCGATACGATGCTCAAGAAGTACAACCTATTTAATAAGTACGAGGGGGTTATCATCAACATCCCCCGCAGCACGATAATCTCGACAGACTTCTTCGACCAGTTTATGGAGGAGAATAAGCTGTACAGCTACGCCAGAACCGAAGAGCCGGATGCTAAAATCCTAAAACGATTCATCAAGGCGAAGCTGCCTACTGAACTCGTTGAAGATCTTCGCGAGTTTGTGCGTAACGTAAAGAACCCTATCGCAGTTCGCTCCTCAAGCAAACTTGAAGATTCGTACTACCAGCCCTTTGCCGGGATATACAGCACCTACATGATTCCCCGAGTGGAGGATGATGAGGAGTGTCTACACATGCTGCTGCAGGCCATAAAGAGCGTGTACGCTTCGGTGTTCTACGCCAGCAGCCGTGGGTACATCTTCGCCACCTCCAACGTGCTCGACGAGGAGAAGATGGGGGTGGTACTCCAAGAGGTGTGCGGAACGAAGCACGAGAACCTGTACTATCCCACCTTTTCGGGAGTTGCCCGCTCCATTAACTTCTACCCGCTTGGGGTCGAGTCTTCGCACGATGGAGTTGCCTCTATAGCCTTTGGGCTGGGTAAGTTTATTGTTGATGGAGGGATGACCATGCGCTTTTCGCCCAAGCATCCCAAGCACCTGCTGCAGCTAAGCACGCCACAAATGGCCCTACGCGATACCCAGCGGATGTTTTATGCGCTCGACCTAGATCCTGCCGCTTTCACCATCTCCACCGATGATGGCGTAAACCTCCAAAGGCTGGAAATCGATACGAAGAGCGACTACGAAGGAATGCAGCATGTCGCCTCATTCTACGATTTGCAAAACGATATGGTTAGGGACTATTATCAGCCTACCGGGTGGCGGATAATCAGTTTTGCCAAAATATTGAAGTATGGCACATTCCCGTTAGCAGAGATCCTGGACGAATTGCTTGCGCTCTGCCAAAAGGAGATGAATTCTCCCATTGAGATAGAGTTTGCCGTAAACTTCGATGTTGAGCCTGGGCAGCCAAAGATTTTTAACTTCCTACAGATACGGCCCATTGTCGAAAATGAGGAGATGGAGGATTTGCAAATTGGGCAGATGTCTCCTGACGATGCGCTTATCTACTCGAATTCGGCGTTGGGCCATGGCGTGATGGAGGGTATTAGAAGTGTGGTTTACGTGAAGCCAGAGGCGTTTGATTCCACATACACTCGGCAAATTGCCGACGACCTAGAGAAAATAAACAAAACGTATAAGGACAAGGGCGAATACTACGTGCTTGTGGGACCTGGCCGTTGGGGTTCGAGTGATCCTTGGCTGGGGATTCCTGTGAAATGGCCTCAGATATCCGAAGCTAGGCTTATCGTAGAGTGCGGCCTTCAGAATTTCAGGGTCGACCCTAGCCAGGGCAGCCACTTCTTCCAAAATATAACCTCATTCCGCGTGGGGTACTTTACCATCAACCCGTTTATGAACGATGGCAAATTTGATGTTTCTATTCTCGACTCGCTGCCAGCTACGTTCGAAAACAAGTATATACGGGAGGTGACCCTCGAAAAACCGTTGACCATAATTATTGATGGACGGAATAATAAGGGGATCGTTAATCTGTAAATTTTGATTTTAGAGTCTAAGTTACAATATGTAATGAAAAATATTTGGTATGCTATTAAATATGTTGTGAAATATTGTTTGGTATTTGGAATTAAAGCTACATTTACGGCATCAAATTGCTCCATTAGAGTAGGGGCAAGGCGAATAGAAAAAAACGTTTGTTTAATATATTAAAGAGATAAAAGCGATGGACGTAAAAAAAATCATGGCCGATCTTGAGCAGAAACATCCTGGTGAAAAGGAGTATCTTCAAGCAGTTCACGAAGTGTTAGAATCTATAGAGGAAGTTTACAACCAACATCCAGAATTCGAAGCCGCCAAAATCGTAGAAAGAATTGTAGAGCCAGACAGAATCTTTACTTTCCGTGTTACATGGGTTGACGATGCTGGTAACGTTCAAACCAACCTAGGTTATCGTGTTCAATTCAACTCTGCAATTGGACCTTACAAAGGTGGTCTTCGTTTCCATAAGGCAGTTACCCCTTCAATGCTTAAGTTCTTAGGTTTTGAGCAAACTTTCAAAAACGCTTTAACTACCCTTCCTATGGGTGGTGGTAAAGGTGGTTCAGATTTCGATCCAGTTGGAAAATCGAATGCTGAAGTAATGCGTTTCTGCCAAGCTTTCATGCTTGAATTGTGGAGAATCATTGGTAATGATACTGACGTTCCTGCTGGTGACGTAGGCGTTGGTGGTCGTGAAATCGGCTACTTGTATGGTATGTATACCAAGCTAGCTCGCGAGTACAATGTTGGTGTATTAACTGGTAAGGGTACCAACTGGGGCGGTTCACTAATCCGTCCAGAGGCGACTGGTTATGGTGCATTGTATTTTGTACAGCATATGCTACACAAAGCAGGTAAGGATATTAAGGGCAAAACTGTAGCTGTTTCTGGTTTTGGTAACGTAGCTTGGGGTGCTGCTCAAAAGGCAACTGAGTTAGGAGCTAAGGTTATTGCAGTTTCTGGTCCTGATGGTGTTTGCCATATTCCTGCAGGTATGACCAACGACATGATTGATTATTTGCTTGAGCTACGTGCTTCAAATAACAATATTGTTGCTCCTATGGCTAAGAAGTTTAGCGGTATTACCTTTACTGCTGGTAAGAAAGCTTGGAGCGTAAAGTGCGATATCGCTCTTCCATGTGCTTTCCAAAACGAATGTGATGGAAACGATGCTAAGGACCTTCTTGCTAATGGTACTTGGTGTGTTGCTGAGGTTTCTAACATGGGTTGTACCCCAGAAGCTATCAAGGCTTTCCAAGATGCAAAGATTATGTTTGCTCCTGGTAAGGCAGTAAATGCTGGTGGTGTTGCAACTTCAGGTCTTGAAATGACTCAGAATGCAATGCATATCAGCTGGACTGAGGCTGAAGTTGACGCAAAGCTACATCAAATCATGGAAAGCATCCACGAGGCTTGCGTTAAGTATGGTACTAAGAAAGACGGAAGTGTTAACTACGTTGATGGTGCTAATATTGCAGGTTTCATGAAAGTTGCTAGCGCTATGCTAGAGCAAGGGTTGATCTAGGGATCCCTATAATAATTACTATACGACCGCTTCAAGTTTACTTGAAGCGGTTTTTTTATGTGCACGGATTTAACACATTCAATTTTTGAAAGATAAAATGGTAGGGTATATTTGCGCCTAGTTGTATTAATGGATTATTTGGGGTTGGATTTGTATGGTGCTGATACAGCAAGATAAGGAAACTTGGTTTAAATCTGTATTCGACGACTACTACGATAGCATTCGAAGGTTTTTGTATTTTCGGTGTGGAGATATTGACTTGTCTGAGGATATTGCCCAAGAGGTTTTTATTAAGCTATGGGATATTCGCGATACTATTCGCGAAGAATCCACCCTGTCGTTGCTTTATACCATTGCAGCCAATCTTCTAAAAAATCACCACAAGCATCAGAAAGTGGTGTTGAATTTCCAAAAAAATACGACGAAGTCAGATGTAAATGCCGAGGAAGCTGATCATCCGATGCGCGAGCAGGAGATGAAAGAACGCCTCGAACGAGTTTTGTCTGATATGCCAGAAAAGTGTCGAATCCCATTTCTTATGAGTAGGATTGAAGACCTTACCTACTCCGAAATTGCCCAGAGGCTTGATCTTAGCGTTAAGGCGGTAGAAAAGAGGATGAAGGAGGCACTGGATTTTGTTCGTAATAAGTTGGAATACAAAATTTAATGGTGCATACATGTAAGTGTCTCAGATCTTATCTTCGATGTGTTAAGCTTATACTAATTGTTTTCTTGTTGGGATTTGGATACTCTGCGGTTGCCGAGAGGTTATCCTACTCGTTTAAGAAAAAAACGCTTTCGGGAGTTCTCGAAAGAATAAGTGCCGACAACCATGTTAAGATTGCTTTTGATGCTCAACTTGCCGATAAGCATAAGGTAGATGGTGTCTTTAGGGAGGCTTCATTTGATGAGCTGCTGAAGTCTGTTCTTGCATCAAGCAGCTTCGAAATGGAGCGTATTGGTGCAGTATATGTGGTAAAACCTAGACGGAATGATTCTCGGGGTGTTGGGTACGAGGTTGCTGTCGTAAAACCGACTGTAGAACTGCCCCGGTTTAAAATTTGGGGAACTGTTGTTGATCAGGAAACAGGAGAGAAACTTCCCTATGCCTACATCTATACTCAAGATAAGAAGTATGCTGTAACAGCAAATGCCGAAGGCTATTTCAATCTTATTTTACCATCTTCAACACCTGTCACACTCTGTATCTCCTATTTGGGTTTCGAAAAGAAGTGCGTTGAGGTAATTCCTGAGACAAGAGCAGGAATGCTTTCAATTAACCTCGATCGGGCAAATGCAGTGCTAAGTAGCGTTGTGGTTACCCAAAAGCAAAACTATTTGGTGCAGATACCTAATATTGCGGGTAAAAGTACGCTAAATCCGAGGGCTGCTTCTGGTGTTCCTGCTTTAAATCCTCTTGATTTTACTCCATCCCTTCAAATGCTTCCCGGTATTGATGGCACAACTGAGTCGGCGGCAGATCTGAGTATTCGTAAATCGCCATCATCGCAAACACAAGTTCTTTTTGATGGCTTTACCATTTATCATATCAACCACTTTTTGGGACGGTTAAGCGCTTTTAATACTAAAGCAATAAAGGATATTCAGATTTTTAAAGGTGGTTTTGATGCGCGTTATGGGGGGACTGCATCATCTGTCATAGAAATTACAGGAAAGTCTGGTAATCGATATAAACCGATTTTTAGTGTTGGGGTTGACCCTCTTTCGGTTGATGTTTCTGCTGAGGTTCCTATTGGTAGAAAGTTAAGTTTGGTAGTTGCTGCTCGCCGATCTTATACAGATGTTTACCAGACTTCACTTTATAGTAAACTCTTTGATAAGCTTAGGAACGACATTGCAGAAATTTCATTGAAGGATATTTCTAGCTATAACGAGAAGTATTCTCCCAAGTATCATTTCCTAGACTTGCATAGTAAACTTACCTACAGTCCAGATTCGACGCAAAACTTATCACTGTCTGTATATGGAGGAGAGGATAATATGGACTTACTGTCCGACAAAAAGCGCCTTCTTCTTTCGGAAGGGTCAGATATAGATAATCAAGGAGTCGGCTTTAAATGGAGCAAACAGGTGGGTAATAAATACTTTTTGAGAACATCTTTAGGGTATTCGTCCTACCTGCTGAATTTTACACACCTAAATGTCTCTCGTAATGCAACGCTAGCTGAGGTTGCTCGTAGGTATAGCGCTCTTCATAACCAATTAAAAGACTTTACAGCAAAGGTTGAATGCGAATATCGATTCTTGCCATCTGCCGGGATTATTGCAGGAAGCGTTTTTAGCAATCAGAATAGTACCTACTCTTTCAAGAATTACAGGAGCAACCAAGCAAATGTTCTTATTGATATGGCTAAAAGAGTCGGCTCAGACGGAACCTCTGCGGTAGGATATGTTCTTTTGGATGTTGGGAAAGGCTGGCTAAAAACCTTTACACCGGGTTTGAGGGTTACCTACTTTTCTCCTACAAAGAAGGCTTATGTAGAGCCTCGTGCGCAGATTAGCGTTGAAGTTGCCAAGGGGCTGATTGTTAAAATGGCAGCAGGACGTTACCTTCAGTTTATAAACAGTGTTCCAATGCCATTTATTGGCGATTACACCAGCTACTGGGCTGTTGCTAATGGTGATAGTTTGCCTGTTATTTCTTCCAACCATTTTATTGTAGGATTTACCTACGACGCAACAAGTAGGCTGCAATTTGATGTCGAATCTTATTTTAAACGAACCAAAGGGTTGGTGTCTCAGGTTTTGCTTCCTTCTTTGGTGAATCAGAAGTATAAACTTAGGCAGCTTAGTTTCTACAACTCGAATGATATTTTAGGAGTGGATGTGTTAGCCAAGTATTTATATCCGAAAGGACAGGTCGCGCTGGCTTATAGCATCTCGCAGTCAACCGTGTTTTCGAAGAACCTAAAAGTTGATGATAGCTATCCCGCAAATAATGATCAAGAGCACGAGTTTAAGGCATTTGCATCTCACAAGGTTGGGCGTCTAAATTTTTCGGCAGCATGGATATATGGCTCAGGGAAACCTTGGGATGAACTGGCGTTGTATAATAACCTAAAGGTTGTGCCCGATTACGAAAGGAATAGCCGTAGACTTGGTTCGTACCATCGGCTCGACTTGTCTGCCTCTTATGAGCAAAGAATAGGGTACTCATTACTTTCCGTTACCGCCAGCATTTTTAACGTATACGATAAAAATAATGAGATTATGCGTCCCTATGGTTTTAGCAATACCTCGTTACAGGATGTTTCACAGGGAAAATCTCCGTTGATTTATAACGATATCTATGGGCTGAGATTTACACCTTCGTTGTACCTTAACTTGACATTTTAGAAAATAGATAGAAAATTGCTGCCCTAGGTAGGGTGATTAAATGTGTAGTTGTATTATACATGAATTTCGGCGATATGAACCATAAAAGATCAGATATTGAAGACCGGCAACGCTTAGATGAGCAAACAGAGATGCTGCTAAAGCAGTTCTCCGTTCCAGCAAAGCGTTCAAAAGAGGAGGCATGGGCGGCACTCAACAGCGCTATTGCCTCTCAACCTAAAACGAAGCGTCGTTGGCTTACACCTACGATAACGTGGACGGTGGCTGCTAGTTTTGCATTGCTTGTTGCAGTTGGCTCTCTTATCATGACACATACTACCCATGTTGCTAGTGCAAAAGGCGAACATCTGGCAGTAGTTTTACCCGATGGTTCAAATGTCCTTCTAAATTCAGAATCGCAGCTTAGCTACCAAAAGTATATGTGGTGGCGAAAACGCGAAGTAACGCTTAAGGGTGAAGGCTATTTTAAGGTTATGAAGGGGCGTCGTTTCGAAGTTAGAACAGGAAAGTTTGTAACATCAGTTTTAGGAACAACCTTTAACGTTTTCGCTCGTGATAATGAGGTTCGCGTTTGCTGCTTTACCGGAAAAGTAGGGGTGCGCGAGGTTACAAGTGGCTCTCATACTATACTAACGCCAGGATTAGGAGTTGGTAGTGATGGAAACACTTTAGGAAGCGTTGAAAAGATATCGGAAAAGCAAAAAGGCTGGACAAAAGGAGAGTTTTACTTTACCGATGTTCCACTTGATGATGTTTTCGCAGAAATAGAGCGTCAGTTTAATGTCAAAGTAAGCTGTGCTGGTTGCGAGAACCGACGCTATAGCGGCTATTTTAATGATAAGAGCTTGAGCCAGGCGCTAGAGTTGGTTTGCGTTCCAATGCAACTAGAGTACAAAGTTGCCTCGAATGGCGAGGTAGAGGTAAATCCTGCCGATTAGTAATTTTTTTAATCACATTCTTATGAAAAAACTGTTCTGGGTCTTAGCGGCTGCAGCAGCCCTCTCTATGTCTTCTTGCCAAAAGGAAGATACTGCTTCAACGATTAACGCAAATGAGGAAACCGCCATTGATGGCGACCAGGTAGATGGAATCTATGACGAGGTTGCTAGCGAGGTAGATCAGGTTACCCTTGGTTTAAAGTCGGATATTGCTCCTGAAAGTTCGGGCACCCGAACCGTTACTACTGCTAACAATAACGACGGCACATACACCAAAACGGTGACCTTTGCCAACTGGAAGATTGGGAAGAATCAGCGCTGGATGAAGAATGGGCAGATTATTATCAACGTAAACGTAACCACTCTAACCCGTACAGTTACCTTTAACAACTTCACCATTAATGGGCGCAAGATTGAGGGAACTAAGATAATGGTGCTGAATCCTCAAACTAACACCCTTACCATAACCCTAAAAGATGGGAAGGTGACATTTGCTGATGGTACTACCTATACCCAGGCTTTCACTAAGGTATGGACTAAGGTCGCAGGTGTTGATACCCCTCTTAATGTATGGGACGATGAGTACGATATCACGGTGGATGCTACTGGCGTAAACCGTCGAGGTAAAGCTTACACTGAAACGACTACTACTCCGTTGCATCTAAAAACAATTTGGCCGGTATTTGTTTCGGGAGAAGTTACTCGGGTTGTTGATAGCATGCATACCATTGTTACCAACTATGGCGCCGGCACAGAAGATTTCCTTGTGACCATTACGGTTGATGGAGTATCTAAAGAGGTTAATCTGCTTGATAAAAAGTAGCAGGAGTCAATAAAAAGGAAAGGGATGAGTTAACTGTTCATCCCTTTCTTGCTTATATGGTCGAAATCTATGATTTTTGCTTAACCAAAAGCAAAAATCATGGAAACTGTAAAAACAACTTATTTAGGCGATTTGCGTACTGAGGCTACCCACGTTCGTTCGGGTAAGAAAATCACCACCGATGCGCCTATAGACAATCAGGGAAAGGGAGAGTTCTTCTCGCCTACCGACTTGCTGGCAGCCGCTTTAGGTAGCTGCATGCTTACAATAATGGGAATTGCTGCTCGTACGCATGGTTTTGATATTGACGGAACTGATGTGAGCATAACTAAAGTCATGGGAACCAATCCCCGTAGAGTTGTAGAAATTATCGTGGAACTAAACTTTCCCCATTGCTATCCTGAAAAGTACAGAAGGATTATTGAACTTTCAGCGAAGGAATGCCCGGTTGCCAATAGCCTTCATCCAGAACTGAAGCAAACCGTTGTCTTCAACTATAAGGGATAGGGCAGATTTGAAGGTGCTAATGAGGGGTGATGTTTTTGATTAAAGCTAATTAGCACTTTTGGATGTGGACTTGCTTGCGCGTTGGCATTGATGTGTAGCGTTTTTTGCCATACCGTGCCATAATTCCAATTCGAAGAAAAACGCTGATGTTGAAGGTTTGTTTCGTTGCAAACGTTTGTATTTAATATTTCCCTATTATATTGGAATAACAAATGCAAAAAATGTAGAAAATAGCAATATTGCAAGCGAACATTTAGGGAAGACTCGGTGTTGATAATATCGTAAATACCACAAAATGAAGGTTTAGTTTTCGTTAACCTAGTTTTAGTCGAGTTAGGATTAACATCAGCTACCTTTGTAATCGAAAATCAGTTGAGACTAGTTTTTTCATAGGTTAAGTTTTAGGTTAGGTGTTAAATGTGTCTGAAGATTTAGGTTAGGTTTAGCAAAAGGAACGAAGTGATTTCGTTCCTTTTGTGTTTTTATACGGTTTGAACCTAGAACATAGGATCCCAAGGTGGAAGAACTACAGGCTTCTGATCAAGAACCTTTAGAATTTCGGGCTTGATGAACTTCTTTAGCGTAACCATTCGGAACATGTACTCGCTGAACCAGCTGTCGGTAAAGGTGAGGTATCCGTTGTGGCCGCTCGATGCACCCCAGCTGTTTTCGAACTGCCATTTGGTTGGCTTCTCATTCTTATCCACATCAACGGCAACGATGGCCATTCCGTGCGACGATCCGCTTTCGCCGGTCATTATTCGTTGCTTCTTATCCATACCGAACTTTATGCCGTAAAGGGCCTCGTAATCGTAGTTCTCGAGGGCGCTAACGCCGTCGGCGCTATTGAGGAACTTGCCTACGTCTACGCCTCCGTAAACGGCTTCGTTGCCCTTAATGGATTCGAGGGCAATTTGCTTTAGGTCTTCGACAGGTAGGTTGATGTAGCACCAGTTGATGCCATCCTGAGCATTCCTGTAATTTTCTATCTCGTAGAGCTTGTAGTAGGGGCGGGTAGGGTCGTTCATCATCATCACGTAGTCGCCAACCTTTACGTCGGGAAGGACGGCGTGGTAGAAGCTGATGGGGGTGTAGGTTTGGAGGTCGCTAATGGCTCCATCTTTCTTCTTATACCTCCAGTCGAAGGTAGTTGGTGGCTCGCCGAGGTTGAGGGCTAGAATGCGGTACACCTCGCCAAGCATGGTGGCCTTTTGCGCTTCGATGGCGCTTGGCTTTGCCTTTTTTGCAACCATGTCGCGGAGGGTAAGCCCATCCTCGCGAAGTCGGCTCTTTAGGATGCTTCCCATCGCAGAGGTGTTGCTGCTTGTGTTGGTTTCGGGCATTACGCTTTTGGGCACCAAGCCGTACTTATCCACTAGGTTGATGAAGCCTGCCCAAGTTCCTCCATCGTCAACGGGCGACTTGAAGTACCATTCTACCCTGCGGTCGTCCATGGGGCTGGTGGCGGTGGCGATAACGTTTTCGAGGAAGAGGTTGGACTTTTCGAGCAGGTCGTAGAAGTAGAGGTAGCTCTGCGAGAACTCGAACTCCGACACGTTTAGCTGCTTGATGGCCTTTGGACGGAACAGGTTTAGGCTGGTAAACATCCAGCATCGGCCCGAACTCTTTTGGTCGGTGATGCCCGAAACATCGACCTTGTACTTGAAGAGGTGGTCGATTTTGCCCTCGAAGGCGTTGTTCTCGGCCAACTTCTTGGCGTCGACGTGGGTGAGGGCGTTGGTGATGGCGCGGGTGCTGGGGTCGTTGGCGTTGTACGTCTTCTTAATCTGGTCGAGCATATCCTTGGATATCCCCTTGTTGGGTTGCGCGACTGCGGCAAGGCTTAGCAGCGATGCTACCCCAATTAGTAACGATTTTTTCATCGGTATACAGTTATCATTAATCATTCCGAAGCGAGAGCAGATGCGCTTTCTCGCGCTTCAAAAGAAGGTAATTCTTGCTACAAATCCTATAAGAAGGTGGGGGTGATGGATAATGAATGGGAGAGGCGCGTTTGAAACTCGGGTGTGCGGGGAATCGGTATCGGACGACTAGTTGGAGGTATCGGACATGTGGAAATGGATATCTACCGGGTGGGTGGAGGCATCGTACATGTGGGTGGAAGCATCGGACGGGTGGATATCGGTATCGGACGACTAGTTGGAGGTATCGTACATGTGGAAATTGGCATCTACCTAGTGGGTGGAGGCACGAAGAGACGCGTTTGAAACGCGTCTGTACGAGTAATTGATATCGGACGACTAGTTGGAGGTATCGTACATGTGGAAATCGATATCTACCGGGTGGGTGAAGGCTGGTAGAGCCGCGTTTCAAACGCGGCTGCACAGAAAATCGGCATCTGCCGGGGAGATGATAGTGGAGGTGGCGGATATGTGGAGAAGGTGCGAGAAGACGCGTTTTAAACGCGTCTGTACAGGTAGAGACGTGTTTGAAACACGTCTCTACGCCATCAGGGTTGCGATGTAGGCCGATTCGGTTTGGTCGGTGAGCTTGTAGCGGTCGTCGATGCGGCGGCCAACAATCCACACGATGTCGCTGCCCGAGCAGAGCAGCCACTGGTTTTCCTTATCGAGGATGGACATCTTCTGGTCGATGAAGAAGTCACTTAGCTTCTTTGTGCCCTTCATCCCAAGGGGGACGAACTCGTCGCAGCTTTTCCACCGGCGCAGGGTGAGGGGGAAGCGGAGCTTGCCCAGGTCGAGGCAGGCGGTGGTGGGCCGCTTATCAATTTGAAATGGTACGGACGTATCTAGGGCATCGAACTTCAGCTTAACAGGGCTGCTGATGGAGCTGCAATCGGCATCAATCTGATAAATATTATCGGCTTTGTCCTTTTTGATGGGCGAGAGGATGAGGTGGTCGCGGTCGCGCACGAGCAGGTGGCTGGGGCTAAGGAACTGGCGCCCCGATTCGCCGCTTTCTATCGAGTGGATGATGCCTTCGGTTTGGGTGCTGTTGAAGCCGTACTCGCACAGGAATTCGTAGAGCAGCAGCGAGGCGTTACGGTTGAACTTTAGCTTGCGGATGCTGACGCGGAGCTCGTCGGCGGTGGCGGCTACGGCATCACGCTTGAAGCTGTTAACCTCCTGGGTTACCAAATCTTCGACCAGCTGAAGCCTGGCGATGTTGTCGAGCATGGTTTGGTTGAAGGAGGGGTTGATGATCTTTAGCTGGGGGATGACGTTGTGGCGGATGCGGTTGCGGGCGTACTTGTCCTTGGCGTTGGTGGAGTCTTCGCGAAACTCGATTTGGTGATGCCTGGCGTACTCCTCGATTTCGCAGCGGGGGGCGAAGAGCAGCGGGCGAACCACCCGCCCGGTCTTAGGCTTGATGCCCGTGAGCCCCTTGATGCCGGTGCCTCGGGTTAGGTTGAGGAAGAAGGTTTCGGCAACGTCGTCGGCGTTATGGGCGATGGCGATGTACTGGTAGTTTTCGGTGTTGCAGAGCTGCTTGAACCACTCGTAGCGGAGCCTGCGGGCCGCCATCTGGATGGATTCCCCCTCTTTTTCGGCCTCGCGCTCGGTGTCGAAGCGGATGTAGTAGCCCTCGATGCCGAAGCGCTGCTGGAGGCTGCGCACGTGGCGCTCGTCGCCATCCGACTCCTCGGCGCGTAGACCGAAGTTGCAGTGCGCTATGGCAACGGTATACCCCTGGCTCACCAGGAGGTGGAGCAGGGTGGTGGAGTCAATCCCTCCGCTGATGGCAACCAGAATTCGATCGTCCTTGTCGAACAGCTCGTTGTGCGCTACGAAGCTGTGAAATCGTGATGCAAGTGGCATTCCCTTCAATTTTCGAGTAAAGGTAGCAGCTTAATCGTTATGTTGCCCGCTTTTTTTGCCCAATACCTCCATGATGGCCTTGGCTTTTACGAGGCACTCGTTGTACTCCGCTTCGGGATCGGAGCTAAAGGTGATGGCGCCGCCAACCGAGAACGAGAGGTAGCGCGCCGGCTGGTTGTAGAGTATGCTGCGGATAACCACGTTGAAGTCGAAGCTGCCCGATGGGGTGAAGTAGCCAACGGCTCCGGAGTAGAGCCCGCGCTTGGTGCTCTCGAACTGTTCGATGAGCCGCATGGCGCTAACCTTGGGCGCACCCGTCATCGATCCCATGGGGTAGGCATCGCGGATGACCTCCACGCCGCTGATGCCCTCCTTAACCTCCGACTCTACCGTCGAGATCATCTGGAAAACTTGGCGAAAGGGGTATATGCCGAACAGTTCGGTGACGGTTACCGACCCATCTCGGGCCGTTCGCGAGAGGTCGTTCCTAACCAGATCAACGATCATCACATTTTCCGCCTGCTCCTTGGGGTTGCTCCGAAGCTCCTGCTTTAGCATTTCATCTTCGGCGGGGGTGCTTCCCCGGCGGATGGTTCCCTTTATGGGCTGCGAGATAACGCGGCTGCCCTGCTTAAGCAGGAACCGTTCGGGCGATGCGGATATGAGGTACCTGTCGTGCAGCTTGTAGAAGCAGGCGAATGGGGTTGGCGATACGGTTGACAGCTCGATGTAGGTGGTCAGCGGGTCGATGTCGGCAGCAGCTGCGAAGAACTCCTGGCAGAAGTTCATCTCGTAGATGTCGCCTCGGCGGATGTGCTCCTTAATCTGCTTTACGGAGTCGATGTACTCGCTGTGGCTAATCCGGCTCTCCACCGCTAGCGGTTTGTGGGGCTTCGCCTCGAACGGGCATCGGCTTATTTCATCAAGGATAGAGGCGCTGTCTCTGTCCGACTTTAGAACCGTAAAATTCCCAGCGCAGTCTACGGCAACGATATGCTTTGGAATGAAGAAGTGGATGTCGGGGAAGCCTACGTTATCGAGGTTCGAAGAGGTGAGATCCTCCACGTAGTTCTTAAGGTCGTAGCCCAGAAATCCGAAGGCGTACTGGTTGCGTACGAAGGTCTCCAGCTCGCGGAATGGAGCCTCCGACTCGCACATTTCAGCATCCACATCGGCAGCCAGAACTAGCGCGTATTGGCTGAATTCTGTTTCAACAGGATTTTGGGATAGCCCGTTGCTATCGATCAGCGCAAAGATGCCGAATTGGTTTCCCCAGGAGAGTAGCCGCTTTTTTGCTTCAAGAATCATTTCCGAGACATTCATGCCGCAAATGTACGTAAAGGCACCCAAAGGCGAGGGTGGCTACGGCTGATTTTGGTACTGGACAAAGTCGGGCTTGGTGGGTTTGAAGCCAGAAAGGCGCAACCTGTCGGAACCCGACATCTCAAATTGGTCTATTGTCCCTCCGTATGGCACTCGGGGGTAGAAGCCTAGCCGGATGGAGAAGGTTTTGAAGGCAAGGTTGTCGTTCCTGATCCGTACTCCAATGCCAAAGCCGCTATACATTGGTCCCTTGAAGGGGCTGTTGCCGTGTCCGCTCATCCATGCAAGATCGGAGTAGGCGAAGAAAGCCATCTTAAAGTTCCACAGGGCGTAGGGGGAGTAGGCGATTGTTTCGAGATGGAAGCTGAGCCTGCGTTGCGCTTTGGTGCTGTCGCCCTCGTAGCCCCTGATTCCGTTGTACTCGTCGAGGTAAAGGCTTTCCTGGAGACCTCTGAACCGGTTGAAGCCGTGGGTGTAGTCGAGGCTAGCAAATTGGCGGAAGCGGTATACGCCTAGCTTAAAAAGGTTCGAGTAGTAGAAAAAACCGGTTCTGATTGTCCCCTGCTGGATGCTGTCGTTCTTAACGTACCCTCCGAGCTCCGCATAGCCCCTAAGGTAGCCTATCCCATCCACAATCCCTCCCTGCGATGTTTTCATCGCAAAGTAGGGGCGGTTGCGAAATTCGCCTTTTTCTAAGCCGCCAACCAGCTCTAGCTTATAGCCCGACGGAATATCCTCGGTACGCCCATAGCCGAGCAGCAGCTTGGTTTGGGTGTACCACTGCTTTGCAATGGCTACGGAGCTTAGGTAGGCGGTTTGGTCGTGGTAAAGCGGATTGTCGATAATGGACACGTATCGATCACCGCAGAATCGGTTGTTGGTAATTCGGGCAGCAACGTACAGCTGCGGCTTGTTGACATCGAACTGGTGACTCAGAAAAATCGGGAAGGCATGTCCTACCCAAATATCGTTATGGAATTCTTCTACTGATGATTTTGTTTGATGCAGGGGGAATTGTATCATGTCCTGATACTTCTGCAGCGTCAGCCCATAGGCGTAGTTGCTCTTGTAGTAGTAGTCTTTTTGTACGTCCAAGATCAGATTCTTGAGGTCGAAGTAATTTGCAAAGCCGGCCTTTATGCGTACAATTTCCTTTCCAATATTGTTGATGGTGTAGTAGGCTTCGTAGCCGACGGAGGGGCTACGCTGATTGTTGTATCGGGTTCTGACAACAGCTTCATGGCCATATCCAAACGCATTTTCGTCGTATACTTCAACAAAACCCTTTGCAGCAGAGTATGGCTCCCAGTGAAAGCCAATTGACCAGATATCTTGAATGGCAACATTCAAATCCACCGAGTCGGTGTTAGGAACCTCCTTGGGGGTAATCATCACATCGGAGATGTAGGGGAGGTTACGAATAATCACCTCCTTTTCGGAAAGCTCGTAGGGGGCAATTACCTGCCCCTCTTGGATGTTTAGCGAGTTTCTAAGCGTTTTTTCGCGGGTGTTTCGGTGGATGCGATTGCCTGTTTTTTCGATTAGCGTTAGCTCCTCGTTTGGCTTCGAGTAGCTGACGGTCGCCCCAAATACGTTTATATTTTGGATGGTGATCTTGCGAACTATTTTGCCACTAAAGAGGTCTAGGTACTCCTGCCTTCCGGTATTGATTTGAGATGTGTCGGGCTTCCCTGCGAATACCCAGGCATTGAGGTGCTGGATTATGGCATTGTTGTTTTTAATTATTCTTTTAACTTTTTTGTTTTTGCGGAGAATAACCAATTCAACAGAGTCGGGAAGGTAGAGTATGGTGTCTTTAGAAATTACCATCTCCTTTTTCCCAAGAAGAATTCTTGCTGGGCTTTTAATAAGAACCGAGTCTTTCGATACTTTGGGTCGCTTTGCTTCTGCGCTAAATAGAAGCAGGCAAAATAGGGAGACCAAAAGCAATCGTAATCCTCGCATATTAGGCTGGTAATTTCTGCGACTAAAATACGATAAAAAATAAGTCGTACGAGTATAAATAGAGAAGAGAGGCTGTTGGCCTCTCTTCTCTATTATGTTTGCTTGCTTTATTGGTAGATTTTCTTTGTGCTGACTTCGACTTTCAATATAAAAAAGTAGTAGTCGTCATCGAAGGGGATAAACTGGAAGTTTAGCTTCTCCTCAGTTTTTCGTGCAATGTCGATAAGTCCGAGTCCTGCACCACCTTTTTCGGTTAACATCCCCTCTTTCATTTGCTTTTTGTACATCTCTTTCAGCTCCTCCTTCGTGGCGTTGTTCACCTTTATGAGGTTTTCTTCGAGAATAACGCGATGTTCCGCGGCTACCTTATTGGAGGTAATAACGTAGTAGGTGTCGTTTTTCTTTCCGATAATAAAAAGCCCGCTTCCGGTTTGGCTGCTTTTACTCAGCTCATCGGAATGCTTGTTCATGTTTTGTAGGGTCTCAACCATCACATGGAAAACCTTGCGCTGAACCGAACGTTCTTCGCTATTTCGCTCCATGCTTGATTCTGTCATGTTGGTGAACATGCGCGTGATCTCGTGGTTAAATTCCCCTAGATACACCAACGAAAATCCATTCTCGATCATTTCATCGTAAATGTTCGAAATGGATTTGATAAAAGAAAATGAAAGATCCATATTAACAGCCTTGATTATAAAATTAGGTACTAAAACTTAGACAGCCCAACCTCGTTTGGACCTTGAATAAAATTCAAGTCACGAGGGATATGCTTGCTATCTATACGTTTTAAGTCTTTCTTAAGAGTTGCAGGTATTGTTCCTTTCTCGCTTGCTCTTTTTAGAGCAGCTTCGTAGTCGCCATTTCCTTGGATAACAAGAATCTCGTGCGATAGATTTTTGATGGCTTGCTTCATCGCGTGCTCGTTGATGGTGTAGTAGCCTGTCTTGTTGTTTCTGCTAATAGCACCATTGTCGACAAAGTAGTTAAAGGTTGCCATGTTGGCTTTTCCATGTGAGCTGGCTGCTCCAAATCGAACCGAGCGGAAGATGCCAGCCGTAAAGGTTACGTAGTTCTCCATCAGCGCTTTTTTAGGAAGCGCCTTTAGCTTCACGAGTTCTCCAATCATGTAAAGACCGAGAATGTCGGCTTTGTTTTCTTCGAGTGCGCTGTATTGCTCTTTAAGTGCTTCACGAACGGCACCTTTTTTATTTATTGTATTCTTGATTCCAAGTCCGTGAGCTACCTCATGGAACATGGTGTTTTGGAAGAATGCGTTAAAGGTAACCAAGTTGGCTTGCGAAGGATCGATAACCACCTCCGAAATAGGTTTAACGATGAGGTTAAACTTAGCCTCCATTACATTTTTAAGCATTAGCTTGCGGCTACCCTTCTTTAGCTGCACTCTAGGATCGTTTGGAAGGTTGATGGCGATGGTTTTGCCAGCAGCGTTGCAATCGCCAGCATAGTAGATGGCGCTGTAAACGCCGATGTCAGACCCTTTGGCTGGAACTTCTTTCTTGTACTTCTTCTGAACAGGTAATGCCTTTTGTAGTTTAGGCAGATACTTAATAAACTGGTTGTAGTACTTTGTTTCGCTATGGTTTTTTAATAAGATATACGCCTCGAAAGCGGTTTTATAGTTAAACAGCTCGTCTTCGTAGTTCTCAATAGGTCCAGCAACAAAATCGATGTTGCTATTTTTCATATCCATCCAAACCAAATCGCTTGGGTAGTAGTTGTCAGTTCGGAATGATTTTGCTCTTGTTGCAAGATACTTTTTCAGTTGCTTGTTATCTGCTAACTTGGCTGCTTGATCGAGCAGCTTTGCGGCTTTTTCGATTTGTTCGCTATAGGCAACAGAGTAGGGTACAGATGCCAGTTGTCCAGCCTCATCACGTCTTACAATTGTATATTGGCTTTTTTTGTCGGCAGAATCCCACTCTTCAAACTCTGATTTCGTCATATTGGTAGGATAGAAGTTTGCCCCAAGTGGTTTTTCTTCGAATCCTCTAATAAATGACTTATTACCATCTAATCGATCCCATGGACCATAGTTTATGGTAAAATACTTCTTTGCAGCTTTTCCCTTAATGGTGTCAAGTACTTGCGATTTATCTCCAAATGCTTGTAGCCAGTATATGTCATCCATTATGCGGCTTACCTCAAATAACTTGATGAGAATCTTTTTTTCCTTGTCCGACAGGTTACTTATGTCTGCGGTTAGGTTGAAATCAGCATACTCGGCAACTTTAGCGTTAAGAGTGCTTTCTTCTTTTGCTTTTAGGTCAACTTTAGCAGTCTTTTTATTGTCGTTACCACCTCCACATGCAGTAAAGAGGAGTGTAGCGGCAACTAGTCCAAAAAGGAATTTATTCTTCATTTTTAATATTTGTAGACGTCAATTTATCCGTTAACATCGTCAGAATTAAACTTGTAACCAAGGCGTTTCCCCGTTTGCATTTTCGAGTTCTCGATCTTGGTGTTCATTTGAGCAACCGAGGCAATCTTTACCGTGTCGTATGGGGGAACCAGCAAATCAAATTCTAGAGAATAAACAATCGCAGTCTCAATTATCTTTTTTAGAGCATCTGGTGTTATGGGTGAATTCCCAAAGTTGCTGTACAAGAATGCCATTTGACGTTTCCCTTCGACAAAATAGTTCAGATCCTTGTTTATGAATATTCTGCCAATAAGGTAGCCGAGGTCATCAAGTCGGTTGTACTTAAACGAATCGGTAAGGAAGTTGTAGATGTTAATTACGCCGCAAAGCGCATTAAGCTTATCCTGCTCAACATAGGAGGTTTTCCAAATTTGGTGATCTCTGTCGAATTGGAAAACGTTAGTGTGCATGCTAAAGATAAGAATGTCTTCGGCTATACGGATTTCTGCTTCAAACTTACCTCGATCGCGATATTCCAATTTCACCCTGCGGTCTACGCCGGAAAGTTCTTCGTTGATATCGTTGGTTAACTCGTGAAGCATCTCCTTTAACTGGTTGAATACTTCGAAAGTATTATCGTATACTTTCTGCTTAATGTTGGTCTTTAGCTGAAGGATATCGATGATGCCGTTTAAGTTTTGCTTGTTTTCCTGCGGGTCAGAATCCATGACTGTTATTTGTTTTTATTCGAGCCATAAATATATAAAAATGGCAAAAGGGGAACGATTATTTCCCCCTTTTTTTGTGTTTTATACAACTTGACTAGTAAGATCTAGCAATAATCACGCGTTGTTTGGATGGTTTTCCTGTAACCATACACTTGCCTTCTTCCATTTCGCCTTCTAGCGGAATGCAACGAATGGTTGCTTTGGTTTCCTCCTTGATGAGTTCTTCGGTTTCAGCAGTTCCATCCCAGTGGCATAGAAAGAAACCTCCCTTTTCATCGAGAAGACGCTTAAATTCATCGTAGTTGTCAACCTTGGTGGTCATTTCCTTACGATGGTTAAGAGCCTTATTGTAGATGTTCTGCTGGATGTTGGTAAGAAGTTGCTCGATATAGTCTGCAATTCCTTCTTGCGAAAGAAGTTGCTTTTCGAGTGTGTCGCGACGGGCAATTTCGATGGTGCCGTTTTGGAAGTCGCGAGGGCCCATTGCAACGCGAACAGGTACGCCCTTTAGTTCGTATTCTGCAAACTTGAATCCTGGCTTAAAGTTGTCTCTATCATCAAGTTTAACCGAAATGCCTTTTGCTTCAAGTTGCTTCTTGATCTCCTTTAGCTTGCCGCTGATGCTTTCAAGTTCTTCGGTTCCCTTGTATATAGGTACCATTACAACTTGGATTGGCGCCAACTTTGGAGGTAGAACCAAACCGTTATCGTCGGAGTGGCTCATGATTAGTGCACCCATTAGACGGGTTGATACGCCCCAAGAGGTTGCCCATACGTAATCGAGTTTACCTTCCTTATTGGTGAACTGTACGTCGAAAGCTTTTGCAAAGTTTTGACCCAAGAAGTGAGAGGTTCCCGATTGAAGTGCCTTGCCATCCTGCATCATTGCCTCAATGGTGTAGGTTTCAACGGCTCCTGCAAAACGTTCGGTTGGCGATTTACGGCCAATGGTTACCGGCACGGCCATCCAGTTCTCCGCAAAATCGGCGTAAACATTAATCATTCTCTCAGTTTCTTCTAATGCCTCCTGTGAAGTTGCATGTGCAGTATGGCCTTCTTGCCAAAGGAATTCGGCGGTGCGGAGGAAGAGACGAGTTCTCATCTCCCAGCGTACCACGTTGGCCCATTGGTTGACGAGAATTGGAAGATCGCGGTACGACTGAATCCAATTCTTATAGGTGTTCCAAATAATGGTTTCCGATGTAGGGCGAACGATGAGTTCTTCTTCTAGCTTGGCTTCAGGGTCAACAACAACACCTTTGCCATTTGGATCGTTCTTTAGGCGGTAGTGGGTTACTACGGCACATTCTTTAGCAAATCCCTCAACATGGGCTGCTTCCTTGCTAAGAAACGACTTCGGGATGAAGAGCGGGAAGTATGCATTTTCGTGGCCTGTATCCTTAAACATCTGGTCGAGGGTGCGCTGCATCTTTTCCCAGATGGCGTAACCGTAGGGTTTAATCACCATACAGCCCCTGACTGCCGAATTCTCAGCTAAGTTGGCTTTTAGTACAATATCATTGTACCAAAGCGAATAATTCTCCGAGCGTGGAGTTACTTCCTTTGCCATGCGACTTTGGTATGAAATTTGCTTTATTTTTGTAAGATTTGTGAACGCAAAATAAATAAATAAAATCGGTTTCTCATAAAACGCTGGAGGGTCATTATGAAAGCTTTAAAATTATTCACATTGCTGGTTCCTATAGCACTTCTTGGGGTGTCTTGTGGTACGAGTTCGAGGCTAGGCGGTAGTTCTGCTGGCGACGATATCTACTACAACCCAACACAAGACGCTAAGGAACAAGTGGTAAGCGCTTCGAATGGTAAGCGGGTGCCTCTTGATAAGTCGTATAACGATTTAGTTAATGAAACCAATAGAACTTTGGCGGATACCATTTATGTTGCTTCTGAATCCGATTCGACAGGCAATCCTTACCAGGATGTTTTAGCCGATTCCTACGAAAAAGCAAAGCGTAATCGAGAGTTGGGATATAAAGATCCATGGTATGGCATGCCATCGAGTGCTGCTTATTCGCAAAATATGTGGTATGCTACAGCTTACGATCCTGCATTCTATAACGTCATCGTAATGGGGAATACGATATGGGCAGAGCCTAAGTACATCTCCTCGATGTTTGGCTATCCATACTACAACTCGTACGTTAACTTTGGACCTTACTACAGCCCATACAGAAATTCATGGAACATGAGTTTTGGTGTTGGTTGGGGCTGGGGATTGAGCACCAACTGGGGTTGGGGTTATGATTCTTACTGGGATTATCCTTATTACGGCAACTCCTGGGGTGGATATGGACATCATTATCATGATGGCTACTACTCGGGGAGAGGGTATCGTGATGTTGTTTACGGCCCACGCGATGGTGGCATGCGTTACGGAACGCCAAGTGTTCGCAACTATCCGTCTTCGAGAGGGTATAGCTATTCAAATACCAGCAATCCATCGAGGGTGAGCCGTGATGGTAATTCTGATGTGATCCGTTCGAGCAGGGGTAGTTCTTCTGTAAGGCGAGATGATTCGCGTACCTATCAGAGTGGAACATCCGCTCGCGATTACCAATCGGTTACGACGCGACGTTCGGTAATTACTACACCTACCCGTCAGCCTAGCAGCAGCAGAGAGGCGTATACGCCTACCTATACCTATAGCAGGCCAACGCGCTCTGGTCAGCCTGTATTTAATGAGGGAAGCAGTTCTGGAGCATCAAGGACGTACGAGCGTCGCAACTCGACAGCCGTTGTGCCAAGATCGGAGAGCAGCAGCTCTTACGACAATAGCCGTAGCTACCCATCGCGCAGCAATAACGACAGCAATAGCCCATCGCGTAGCAGCAGCTACAACTCGGGTAGCAGCTATTCGTCGCCATCAAGAAGCTCTTCGTCTAGCTCTAGTAGTTCATCGTCGAGTAGCCGTTCGGAAAGTTCGGGTAGCAGCCGTGGACGTAGGTAATGCTTAATAACAATGATTACAACCAACCCACTTAAATAACAACTAATACGTGTGATTATGAGACTTCGCGCAATACTACTAGGGGGAACCTGCAGCCTGATGGCTGTAGGCGCCCTTGCCCAAAGCGAAACTGATGTGCTCCGCTTTTCGCAAACTTACATGAAGGGATCGGCAAGGTTTACCGCCATGGGTGGTGCCTTTGGTGCGCTAGGGGGCGATATGTCCTCGTTTATGATAAACCCAGCAGGGGTAGGTGTTTACCGCTCTTCGGAGTTTACTTTCTCTACTGGAATTCTTAACAGCAACCAAAAAATAGATTATCGTGGCGATAGGTCTTTTGATGGACATACGTCGGTAAATGTCGGTAATGCAGGTCTTGTTTTGAATTTTTTCAATAACTCTAATAGCGAACTTCGGAATTTCAATCTCGGTATTTCCTACAACAGACTGAATGATTTTAATCAGAATACCTTCTTGTCTGGTGTTAATAACGAAAATTCTATTACCGACTACTTTGCAGAAAAATCCTATGGAATAAAGCAGGTTGATCTGTTAAGCCAAAATCCATTTGATTCGAACTTGCCTTGGAACTCTATTCTTGCTTGGAAAACGTATTTAATGGATCCTGCTAGTTCAGATAACAATAATCAGTTTTATCTTACTCCATTGGCTCGAACAAGGTATGCCAAGGATCCATATTATGCGCCATACGCAAGAGATATTGACAAGAAAGGGCTGAATGATGCCGTTTTTCAGGATCAATGGGAAGAGGTTCGTGGTTTTAATGATGTAGTGAATATTGCTTTTGGCGGAAATTTGATGGATGTGGTTTACGTTGGAGGTTCGCTAAATATCACAAACATCAATTACCATTCGACAAAGAACTACCACGAACAAGCAGATAAGAACAACCTGTCAAATTTCAATGAACTGAATTACGAAGAGATTTACAACGCTTATGGTACAGGAGTATCGTTAGGCTTAGGAATGATCCTTAAGCCAATTCAAGAGATTCGTATAGGGGTTTCCTACCAATCGCCAACTTGGAATTCGATTGATGAGGACTATTCGGCATATATGAATTCAACCTTTTTGAATGTTAACAATGGTTTTGCAGAGTACGATACCCCAATCAATACCTTTAGCTATCGTATCTCATCTCCACAACGTCTTACGGGGAGCCTTGGATTTATTCTTGGAAACTACGGCATAATTAGTGCTGATGTTGATTGGGTAAACTATGCTGGAATGAGAATTCATGGTTCGAATGATTATCGAACACTTTTTAATAATATTAATAGTGCCATTGATAATAGCTACCGCAATACAATAAACGCAAGAGTAGGTGGTGAACTTAAATTGGATAAACTTGCCTTTCGTGCAGGTTATCAGTACTACCAAAATCCTTACAAAAAGGATTTCATCAATTCCGATAATGCTACAAACGTTTACTCTGCTGGTTTTGGCTACCGCACTCGTTCGTTCTTCTTCGACTTTGCGTATAGCCTTATGACGATGAAAAATGCTTATTCGTTATACGACTACTACTATAAGGATGCCAACTCAACGGTTGACATCTACTCGGGCACTGCTACGTCCAACATCAACCGTAATTCGTACATTGTGACGCTAGGGTTTAAGTTCTAGGTTCATCAGAATATAAAATGAAAGGCGGGTGTTGCTACTCGCCTTTTTTTATGCTTTGCTCTAGGATGCTCTTGGCCATTGGACCTTCGTTGAAGAGGAGGTCGAGGATGGAGAGGTTGGGGGTGAAGCCGTGGCGGTCGGCGAATACCTGGTAGTACTCCACTGGGGCGAAGTGCGGGTCGGGCTGCTGCTGGCTCTCCTTGGGCGATATGGCGTACCTCAGGTCGATCTTGTTCTCGATTACTTTGTCGTAGCTGGTGGTGTAGCCGATGCTGGGCGCTATGGAGAGCGACTTTAGGATTGTCTCTAGGATTTGTTGGTTGAAGTCGAACAGGCGCTCGTAGCGGTTTTCGAAGAAGGGCATGAAGTCGTCGATGTAGTAGTCGTAGAAGGGCGAGCTCTTGTAGGCCGATTCGATGGACTTGAAGTGCTGCTTCTGCCAGGGCTTGTTGTAGTCGAGCTGTACTTCGGCGATGGGCATCTTCTCTCCATGCCACTTTACTACGGGTACGGTGAGCGCCATGGGACCGTTGGCGGCAAGGATGCTGCAGCGATTGCGGTAGCTCTGCTTGAGGTAGCTCTCGTGGGCTTCGATGGTTACGCTGCCGGCTATCAGCTTGCAGAGGTACTGTACGGGTGGAAAGTAGGCGGTAGATAGGACTACGGGTTGCATTGTCGTTGTTTTGTCGGGCAAAAGTAGCAATCCGCAGGCAAAATTGAAAGGCACAAAAAAGGGCCGGACGTTTCTCCTGTCGACATATCGTACCTCGGGCATCTCCCTTGGTCGATTCGGCGGGCTAAACCTTCGGCCCCTGCTATTATTGGTGCTTGCCGCTGCTCCTGCTATAGGGGCATGGCCTTGTAGACGTTGGAATCCTCAAGAGGAACGATGTTACCCTTGTAGGTGATTCGTCGGCCCCAGGTGTTGGGCGAGATGTACGCCTCGCCGCGGTTGGAGTTGGCCGTTAGGGTGATGAAGATCTCGGCGTTGATGCCCACGCCAACCACCATGAACCGTACGCTGACGTTTCCATGCTTATCGGTTTCGAGCTTATACCCGCTAATGCTACCTTCGACGGTGATGCCACCCAGCCCGTTGTAGCCAGCTCGGTAGGGCGAGGCCAGCTGCACGGTTGACTTCTCTTTGTCCATCATAACAAAGTTGGTGGTGCTGTTGACGAAGTAGAGGCTGCCCCGCTGCCCCTGTATGGTGTAGGCTTCGAGTACCCAGGTTTGCGCGGATAGGGCTTCTACCGCTTTGGCGTAGCTGGTGGAGTCGAGCTGCTGCTGCTCCTTCTTGCGCAGCTCCTTTCGCTCTTGAGGGGTTAGCTCCCTGAAATCCTGCGCTAGCAGCCCCGCAAAGGGGAGAACGATCAGTGCTAGCAGCGTTGCTATTCTTTTCATAAGGGGAAACTCTTCGATTAATATGGGTGAATCGTCCAACTTTAATATAGGTGGGGACAGGCTACCGCCTATCCCCTAGATGCTCCTGTTAGTGCTGATCGTTTTTGGCAGCCATAAAATGGCCTTTTACGTGAAAGGGAACCAGCGGTCGACATCGAGCGGCTCGGAGGTCTTGCTGAGGTTGGCAACCTGGGCAATGATCACGTAGGTGTAGATTTCCTCGCCCTGCGCATCCTTGCTGGTGGCTACCCGGTTTACGTAGTACGTCAACGGCCGCTCGTTGCGCCCGATGAGGAAGGCCTCCATCTGCCTGAAGAAGCTGCGCAGCTGCGTTTTCTTTCCTTCGAAAACCCGGCTGCGGAAGGTGCCCGACAGCTCGATGTAGTCCTTATCGGCTACCGGCTTGGTGACGGATAGGAGCACCTCTTCTTTCCAGGGGGATACGGGGTGGCGCAGCAGCAGCGCTTCGTTATCGTCGGGGATGATGTTCATCTTGTAGGCCTTGTGGAGCAGCGATTGGTTGACGGTCTCAAGGTTGTCGACAATGGGGAAGTGCATGACTTCCGACACGGTGGTGCGGATGAAGGGCTTGTGGTTCCACACAAACTCTACATCGTCCCAGCTCTCGCGGTTGAACTGGGGATTCAGCATGATGTTGTTACCTTCTACTCGCATGGCGTTGATTTTTTATGTTTCGTTTTACGTAAAACGCACACGGTTAGCAGCTAAAATGTGCTAGAAGATGCGCTTGGCGGTGATTTTACCGCAGGTAGAGGCGTTCCTCTGGGGATGTTGGGCGCCTTGTATATGGTACAAAGGTGTCCCCGGAGTTCCGTTGGGTGCCTTGTATATGGTACAAAGGCTTCGCCGGAGTTCCGCTGGATGGTTTGTATATGGTACAAAGGCTTCGCCGGAGTTCCGTTGGATGGTTTGTATATGGTACAAAGGTGTCCCCGGAGTTCCGTTGGCCGATTTGTATATGGTACAAAGGGGCTTCTTTGGGTTAAAGGCGGCTATTCAATGTTGGTCGTAAAGGAGGGCTGGTGCTGCTATGCCTCCGTATTGAACAAAAGGGAGTCGGGAACAGGGGATATAGGGAGTAAGGAGTAGGAAAGGGCAGACAAACAGGCATAGAAAATCGCTGTGCCCTTTGTACCTCAGAGACTGAAAAAATGTGGAGCGCACCGAAGTGCGCCCCACTACAATTCAAAATTCCTAGCAAATGGGGACTAGGCTCCCATGAATAGCTTAATGTCCTCGTCGACGGTGTTGATACCGGCGATGCCGAAGTTCTCCACCAGCACCTTCACCACGTTGGGCGATAGGAAGGCGGGGAGGGTTGGCCCGAGGTGAATATTCTTTACGCCGAGGTGTAGCAGGGCAAGCAGCACGATAACGGCCTTCTGCTCGTACCAGGCGATGTTGTAGGCGATGGGTAGCTCGTTGATGTCGTTTAGCTGGAATACCTCCTTCAGCTTAAGGGCAATCAGGACCAGCGAGTAGCTGTCGTTGCACTGCCCGGCGTCGAGAACGCGAGGGATTCCTCCGATATCGCCCAGCGGAAGCTTGTTGTAGCGGTACTTGGCGCAACCTGCGGTAAGGATTACGGTATCCTTTGGCAGCTGCTCGGCAAACTCGGTGTAGTAGCTGCGATCCTTCATGCGGCCATCGCATCCGGCCATCACAAAGAACTTGCGGATGGCACCCGACTTAACGGCATCCACCACCTTGTCGGCAAGGGCAAACACCTGCTCGTGGGCAAATCCACCGATAATCTCGCCTTCCTCAATCTGGGTAGGCGCCTTGCAGCGCTTGGCGTGCTCGATGATTGCCGAGAAGTCCTTCGTCTTACCATCCTCACGTGGACCGATGTGGGTAGCCCCTTCCAATCCTGCCGAGCCGGTGGTGTAGATTCTATCCTTGTAGGTGGCGCTGCCTAGCGGTGGCACAATGCAGTTGGTGGTAAAGAGCACGGGGCCGTTAAAGGTCTCGAACTCGTCTCTTTGCTTCCACCACGAGCTGCCGTAGTTACCCACAAAGTGGCTGTACTTCTTAAAGGCAGGGTAGTAGTTGGCGGGTAGCATCTCGCTGTGGGTGTACACGTCAACGCCTGTGCCCTCGGTTTGGGCCAGCAGCTCCTCCATATCCTTCAGGTCGTGACCGCTGATGAGGATAGCTGGGTTATTTCGTGTTCCGATGTTCACTTTGGTGATTTCGGGGTTGCCGTAGCGGGTGGTGTTAGCCTTGTCGAGCAGCGCCATGGTGGTAACGCCGTACTTGCCCGTTTCGAGGGTAAGGGCTACCAACTCGTCGGCACCGATGTCGGTGCGGGTGGTCTTCGTAAGGGCATCCTGGATGAATGCGCTGATGGTATTGTCCTCGAAGCCTAGGTTGCCGGCATGCTCGGCGTAGGCGGCCATGCCCTTAAGCCCAAAGATGATGAGCGACTTCAGCGAGCGGATATCCTCGTTGTCGGATAGCGATAGGGTGCCCACCTTGGTCGATTCTGCGGCAAACTCCTCGCGGGTGCCTGTCCAGGTAACCTCTATGGTTTGGGGAATGGCGATACCCTGCTTGCTGCATTCGGCGATAAGGTTCTTCTTAATCTCAAGCCCCTCGATGATGCGGTTGCTGATGGCGTTATCATCGAAGTTGGCGTTGGTGATGGTGCAGAACAGCGAGTCGATAACGTACTTATCGACGGCGCTGCTCTGGTATCCTTTAGCGCGTAGCTCGGTATGGAGGATGCTGATCCCCTTATTTACGAATAGCAGTAGGTCCTGAAGGTTAGAGGTCGATGCGTCTTTCCCGCATACACCCTTAATGGTGCAGCCAAATCCTTTAGCTGCTTCTTGACATTGGTAGCAAAACATGCTCATGGTATTTTATTTTAGATGTTAGTCTTTTGACATTAGATATTAGACGTTAGACTTTAGATGGCAGATGCTTGATATTCTGGGAAAGGACGATTGGACGTTCTTCTAATATCTAACATCTAATATCTAACTTCTTGTAATTAGATCCACTTCGATTCAAGTATTTCCCCCTGAATGCCTACCTCCACCACCTTAATGGGGATGTTTCGCTTGGCGGCATCACGGGCAAGCTGCGCCATCTGCACCAGACCGCCGCAGCAGGGAACCTCCATGCGCATTACGGTGATGGTGTCAACCTCGGCGCTATCGATTAGAGCGGTGATCTTTTGTACGTACACCTCCTTGTTGGAGTCCAACTTCGGACAGGCAATGGCCAGCGTTTTACCCTGTAGGTGCTTGCTGTGGAAGTTGGCCAGCGCGTAGGCCACGCAGTCGGCGGCTAGCAGCAGGTTTGATCCCTTGAAGTGTGCCGCAGCAGGGTTAATCAGGTGCAGCTGCACAGGCCAGTGGGTAAGCGCCGATGGCTGATCGTCGGCCGTAGGAGCCGTCGCCATCTTAGGCGCAAAGGTGCGAGCTGCCGATCCGGGGCATCCGCCACCGGCATGGTGATGGTGGTGCATCTGTGGAACCGCTGGCTGCACCTTCTGCTTCAGCGAGTCTATCACCTCGTTAATATTAAATGGAATGCTCTTCTCGTTATCACGTAGGTAGCCGAATGCTTGGCGGAGGTACTCCGTTTCGTTGTGGTCGAGCAGGTGCTGCAGGTGCGCCGTTACCACGTTCTTGCCGTTAGGGATCATCTCAATAATGGTGGCCACCTCGTCGTAGGCCTCGGCCTCGCGCTTCTCTATGGTGATGGCGCCAACCGGACAGGTGCCAATGCAGGCGCCAAGGCCGTCGCACATCAGCTCGCTCACCAGTGTTGCCTTTCCGTCTATTAGCTGTAGCGCCCCCTCGTGGCATCCGGTGATGCAGTCGCCGCATCCGGTGCACAGCTCTCGGTCTATCCTAACAATGTCGCGTATCATGGGTTTCAGTTTTGTCGTTTTACGTTCTTTTGATGAGGCAAAGCTACGGCAACTTCAGCCCCTAGTCTGTACCATATGATACAAACCGCAAACATTTTTTATGGTTAACTTTGAGCAGAAGTTAGACGAATGGGAGGTAGAACTGCACGGCCGTGCGGCTCTACGAAAGAATTTGCAGTAACGCTTAATCAGCGCTCCTGATCCCCTCCTCGGGAGGGGTAGGGGTTGGGTAAAACTGGTATCATGCATTTTAACTAGAATTCGCTGATTGATGTTGAACTTCATATGCAAAGGGAGATATCTGCTATCTGAAATTGCCTAAACCCACCCCTGCCCCTCCGAAGGAGGGGATGAAGTGCTGCTAGTAAGCGAAGGACTTTAGGGGAATGTTTGTATGAACTTTAGACCAACATAATAAACCAACCAACATGAATTTTACCCTGCTATCCCGCTGCCCGCTGTTCCATGGAGTTGATCCTGTGGAGCTGGAAACCCTTTTGTCGATGTATCCCTACGCCGTAAAGAGCTACGTAAAGGGCAACGTGCTGGCCTCGCGCGACGACGAGTACACGGGGCTGATGGTTGTCCTGGAGGGCAGCGTTAAGGGAGAGATGGTGGATAACTCGGGCAAGGTGGTAAAAATCGAGGATATTTCGGCGCCGCGGCCCATTGCCCCCGCCTTTCTCTTTGGGCAGAACAACCGCCTGCCAGTCGATGTGGTGGCCAACGATGTGGTGAAGGTGGTGGTCATCCCCCGTGCGTCGATGGTGGGCATCATGCAGGCCAGCTCGCAGGTGCTCACCAACTACCTCGACATGATGTCCAACCGGGCCACCTTCCTTTCGAACAAGCTCTACTTCCTCTCGTTTCGGTCCATCAAGGAGAAGCTGGCGCACTACCTGCTCGACCTGGCCAAGGGGCAGCTCGTCACCTTCTCGCTCCCCATGGGGCAGCAGGAACTGGCCGACTACTTCGGGGTCACCCGCTCGTCGCTGGCGCGCGTGTTTGCCGAGATGGAGCGCGATGGCCTCGTCGCCTTCGACCGCCGCAGGGTAACGCTGCTCAATAGAACAGGGCTGGTGAAGGTTATCCGGTAATGTCGGGAGGTAGTAATCGGAACCGGAATCGTCGTCCCGAGATGTCGGGAAGTAGCAATCGGAACCGGAATCGTCTACCCGAGATGTCGGGCGGTAGTAATCGGAACCGGAATCGTCGTCCCGAGATGTCGGGAGGTAGTAATCGGAACCGGAATCGTCGTCCCGAGATGTCGGGTAGTAGTAATCGGAACCGGAATCGTCTACCCGAGATGTCGGGCGGTAGTAATCGGAACCGAAATCGTCTACCCGACATAAGCAGCAAGGGCAGGTTTCGAACCTGCCCTTGCCGTTAGTCGTACTTCTTAGCCTCTTCCCAGATCACGTTCATCTGGTCGAGCGACATATCCTTGAGGGGCTGCCCCTGCTTGATGGTCTTCTCCTCCAGGTAGCCAAAGCGCTTGATGAACTTTCGGTTGGTGAGCTCCAGGGCGGCTTCCGGGTCGATGTCGTAGAGCCTAGCGGCGTTGACCACCGAGAAGAGTAGGTCGCCGAACTCCTTCTCCATCCGTTCGCGGTTCATGGCTTCCACCTCCACGCGCAGCTCGTCGAGCTCCTCCTGCACCTTGTCCCACACCTGGCTGCGCTCCTCCCAGTCGAACCCCACGGCGCGCACCTTCTCCTGAATTCGGTTGGCCTTGATGAGCGCCGGAAGCGCGCTGGGCACGCCCGAGAGGACGCTCTTGTTGCCGTCCTTCTCCTTTAGCTTCAGCTCCTCCCAGCTGCGGAGCACCTGAGCGGCGCTCTCGGCCTGCTCCTGCCCGAACACGTGCGGGTGGCGGTAGATGAGCTTATCGCAAAGGGCGTTTACCACGTCCGAAACCTCGAACCACTGCTTCTCGGAGGCCATCTTCGAGTAGAATACCACGTGGAGCAGGATGTCGCCCAGCTCCTTTTTGATGTTGGGGATGTCGCTGGCGTTGATGGCGTCGATCAACTCGTAGGTCTCCTCTATGGTGTTGCTGCGCAGGCTCTCGAAGGTCTGCTCGCGGTCCCAGGGGCACTTCTCGCGGAGCTCGTCCATGATCTTCAGAAGCCTGTCGAAGCTTTGCTGCTTGTCGTTCATTATGGATGATGATTTTGTCTACTGGTTAAAAAAGTTGATGCGCACCGACGAGCCCATGTCCAGGTTCAGGATCGAGGCAATGCGCCCCTTGTTCTGGGCCACCTCCAGATGCCCGGCCGAGTTGAACAGGGCTACAAACTCGCCATCCTCCACCGCGTTGTAGGTGCTGGAGATCGCCTTTACCTTGTAGCGGTTGCTCTGGATCAGTATCTCGTAGCGGCGCCCCTTGGCCACGCGGTCGAACTCCTGGCAGGTAATGTTGGTGATGATGTTACCAAACGTATCGATGTAGATGACGTTGCCGATAATGAAGCTGGCGTCGAGCACCGGCAGTAGCATTGGCATATGGTTCACCGAAGGCTTGGGCGTTCCGATGCTCTCGATGGGCTCGCCCAAGGTGAGCGCCGCCGCCGCCTTGGCAAAGGGCACTAGCGCGCTGAAGCCGTTCCCCTGGTCCTCGTAGTCGACGGTCACCACCGCATCGGGCTGCGAGTCGCAGATGAGCCCCATCACCCCGTTATCCACCGCCACAAAGAAGTGCCCCTGGTAGCTAACCGCCACAACGGGCTTCTTGGGCGTAGGCTCGCTATCCACCCCTATTACGTGTACGCTTTTCTCGGGGAAATGGTGGAAGGCGCTCCGCATGACGTAGGCCGCGCCCTGTAGCTGAAATGCGGGAATCTGATGGGATACATCGATGATGGCAGCCGCTGGATTCCTCTTCAGAATCTCTCCTTTTAGGGCGGCTACGTAGAAATCGTGCCGCGACCAGTCGGTTGTGAGCGTTGCAATTGCCATCTGTTTTAAAGCGCTGTTGGAGTTTTATCGTGTGGTTTTGCGGATGTGCCGCTTACCGACAATCAAAATTAGTAAGATATTCCTTACAAAAGATGGTAGGCGTGCATTTTGCTGAAATTTGGAGGCAGATGCGGCTAAACCCCCGCTCCTCCGAGCCCTTTTCTGCTAATTTTACTACCTTCGCCGAGGTTTTTAACCCTTCTTTTACCCAAATAATTATCTAGTAATGGAGTTAAACGTAAAGAATCCGCTCGTAATTTTCGATCTCGAAACTACGGGAATCGATATGGTAAACGATCGAATCGTAGAGATCTGCATCCTTAAGGTATTCCCCGACGGGCATTCCGAGGTGAAAACGCGCAGGGTGAACCCTACCATTCCCATTCCTGCCCCATCAACGGCCATCCACGGCATTACCGACGAGGACGTAAAGGACTGCCCAACGTTTAAGGAGATCGCCAAGTCGCTGGTGCAGCTCATCGAAGGGTGCGATTTTGCGGGCTACAACTCCAACAAGTTCGATTTGCCGCTTTTGGCCGAGGAGTTCATCCGCGCCGGCATCGACTTTGATCTGAAAAAAAGAAAGTTCATCGACGTGCAAACCATCTTCCACAAGATGGAGCAGCGCACGCTGGTTGCCGCCTACAAGTTCTACTGCGATAAGGATCTGAACAACGCCCATAGCGCCGAGGCCGATACCGTTGCCACCTACGAGGTGCTCAAGGCGCAGCTCGACCGTTACCCCGAGCTGAAGAACGACATCGACTTCCTTTCCGATTTCTCGGCAAGGACCCGCAACGTCGATTTTGCCGGACGAATCGTTCTTAACGATAAGGATGTTGAGGTGTTCAACTTCGGCAAGCACCGGGGGCGTCCGGTGGTGGAGGTGCTGCAAGCCGAGCCCGGCTACTACGCCTGGATGATGAACGGCGATTTTCCCCTTTATACGAAAAATGTTCTAACCCGCATTAAGCTGGGGATGATGGTAAAGTAATCGTTCGATCGTGCTATGAAGATAATCTGTATAGGGCGTAACTACGTCGATCACGCTAAGGAGCTCGCCAATCCGGTACCCGAGGAGCCGGTCTTCTTTATGAAGCCCGACACCGCGCTGCTGCGCAACAACGCTCCCTTCTTTTACCCCTCCTTCTCGAAGGATATCCAGCACGAGGTGGAGCTAATCATTAAGATCAACAAGGTGGGGCGGTGCATCGGCGAGAAGTTCGCCAGCCGCTACTACAGCGAGGTTGGTCTTGGCATCGACTTCACCGCGCGCGACGTGCAGCAGAAATGTAAGGAGAAGGGGCTTCCCTGGGAGGTTGCCAAGGCGTTCGATTTCTCGGCTCCCATTAGCAGCAAGTTCCTTCCGATTGCCGATTTCGAATCGGTAGACCGTATCCCGTTTCGCCTGGTTAAGAATGGCGACGTGGTGCAGCAGGGCAGCTCTGGCGATATGCTTTTCAGCGTCAACCGCATTATCTCGCACATATCGCAGTACATCACCCTGAAAATTGGTGACCTTATCTATACGGGAACGCCTGCCGGCGTAGGCCCCGTTGCCATTGGCGACCGCCTGCAAGGCTACATTGCCGATACCCTGATGTTCGACTTTGAGGTGAAGTAAAGCTAGCATCACGATACCGCACAATGGTTGGGACCTACTCCCAACCATTTTTGTTTAGCATCGTACCACCTCGGAGGCCCGTCGAACCACCCATCGAGGTATTCCGCTTCGCCTTCGATGCGGTACTTCTCGGAACGGAGCTCCATGGGTAGGCAGCCTTCGGACTGTTTTGTCAGGTTTGGTCTGACACAAACCACCCCAATACAGCTGGTGGAGCCGTGCATTTGGGGATGTGTGACAAATTGTCTGCAACCCTTCCCTTGGCATAAGTATTGCCATACTATTGGCATCAACAATTAAGTAATTAACTCTTTTAAGCAAACATACTATGGGTAAAATCATTGGTATTGACTTGGGAACAACCAACTCTTGCGTATCCGTAATGGAGGGTAACGAGCCCGTTGTAATTCCAAACAACGAAGGGAAAAGGACAACACCTTCGGTAGTTGCTTTTACCGAAAATGGCGAAATTAAGGTTGGTGATCCAGCAAAACGTCAAGCAATTACCAATCCTGAAAAGACCGTATACTCGATTAAGCGCTTCATGGGCGAATCTTACGATGAGGTAAGAGAGGAGATGACGCGCGTACCATTTAAAATTGCTCGTGGCGACAACAACACACCACGCGTAAAGGTTGGCGATCGTTTATACTCACCACAAGAAGTTTCAGCGATCATCCTTCAAAAGATGAGAAAGACCGCCGAAGACTACCTCGGACAAGAGGTTAGCGAAGCGGTTATTACCGTACCTGCATACTTTAACGACTCGCAGCGTCAGGCAACCAAGGAAGCAGGCGAAATTGCCGGTCTGAAGGTTCTTCGTATTATCAACGAGCCAACAGCTGCCGCTCTTGCATACGGTCTTGATAAGAAGGGCGCTGATATGAAGATCGCCGTATTCGACCTTGGTGGAGGTACCTTCGATATCTCTATCCTAGAGCTTGGCGATGGCGTATTCGAGGTGAAGTCTACCAACGGTGATACCCACCTTGGTGGCGACGACTTCGACAACCGCATCATTGGCTGGTTGGCCGATGAGTTTAAGGCAGAAAATGCGAACATTGACCCTCGCAAGGACCCAATGGCGCTACAACGCCTAAAGGAAGCTGCCGAAAAGGCGAAGATCGAACTTTCGAGCACCACCTCTACCGAAATCAACCTGCCATACCTAATGCCAGTTGACGGTGTGCCTAAGCACCTTGTTAAGACGCTTACCCGCGCTAAGTTCGAGCAAATCTGCGACGAGCTAATCCGCCGTGTGATTGAGCCATGCAAGGTTGCCCTTAGAGATGCCGGCTTGTCCACTTCCGAAATCGACGATGTAATCCTAGTTGGTGGTTCAACCCGTATTCCTTCCGTTCAGGCAGAGGTTGAGAAGTTCTTCGGCAAACAGCCTTCTAAGAATGTAAACCCCGACGAAGTGGTGGCCGTAGGTGCCGCAATCCAAGGTGGCGTACTTTCGGGCGATGTTACCGACGTACTCCTTCTCGATGTTACCCCACTTTCGCTAGGTATCGAAACCATGGGTAGCGTAATGACGAAGCTGATCGACGCCAACACAACCATACCAACCCGTAAGTCGGAGACCTTTACCACTGCTGCGGATAACCAGCCTTCGGTTGAAATCCACGTGCTACAGGGTGAGCGTCCTTTGGCAAAAGACAACAAGACGATCGGACGCTTCTCGCTTGATGGAATTCCATCAGCACCACGTGGCGTGCCTCAAATCGAGGTAACCTTCGATATCGATGCAAACGGTATCCTGCATGTTACCGCAAAGGATAAGGCAACCGGCAAGGAGCAAAAGATTAGCATTACCGCTTCATCAGGTCTTTCTGATGACGAAATCAAGCGCATGCGCGATGAGGCAAGGGCTAATGAGAATGCCGACCGCGAGGCTAAGGAGAAAATCGACAAACTAAACCATGCCGATTCGCTCATCTTCCAAACCGAAAAGCAGCTTAAGGAATTTGGCGATAAGCTGCCTGCCGATAAGAAGAAGGCAATCGAAGAGGCAGTTGGCAAGCTGAAGTCGGCTCATGCTAGCCAAGATCTAGCAGCCATCGATGAGGCTACCAAGGTGCTTAACGAGCTTTGGAATGAAGCATCTCAGCAGATGTACAACGCCGGCGCACAAGCAGGACCTCAAGATGCTGGTGCTGGTGCAGGTGCTGGACAAGGCGCTGATGCAGGTGGTAAGAAGGATGAATCCGTTACCGATGTAGACTTCGAGGAGGTGAAGTAGTTCGCCCCGTAACCATAAACAGAAAAAAGCCCCTCCTTGGGGCTTTTTTCTTTCATTATTGCAGCTACTTTTGGTGCGGATAATAATGTTTAAATAAGTCAGAGGAAGATGAAGGCAATACTATTTCTAGTTAGCTGCTTTTTATGCTGTGCAATGACGGTTTCGGCGCAGCAGGATACCGTATTTAACCAGAAGAATGCACGGGGGCAAAAGATGGGATGGTGGAAGAAAACCTACGAGGACAGCACCATTCAGTACGTAGCCTACTTCGAGAACGATAAGCCCGTGGGCCTTGTTAAGCGCTACTCGAAGCGTGGAAAGATAAAGTCGATATTGAACTACCTTCCAAACTCAAGCGTTGTCGAAGCGCAGCTGTTCAATGCCGACGGTATCCTACTGGCAAAGGGGAAGTATGAGAAGAATAAAAAGGAGGGTCAGTGGATAACCTACTATCCCGATGGGCAAACAATGTACGTGGAGAACTATAAGAATAACCTCAAGGATGGAAAGGCAAACGGCTACTATCCGAATAAGGCGGTGATGTATAAGTACCAGTACACAAATGGTCGTCGTGTTGGTGCTGCGGTGCAGTATTACTCCAACGGCACCCTGATGGAGGAGCTAACCTACAGTCAGGATGGAAAACTCATTGGTCCTTACCGAGGATATTACGATAATAACGCCAAACGGATTGTCGGCACCTACGTAAATGGCGAGAAGGATGGCGAGTGGATTACCTACAGTCAGGACGGAGCTGTTTTCTCGAAAGTTACCTACCATAATGGCTACCCAACAATAACCGACGAGATGGTGAAGAAGGAAACCGAGATGCTAAACTCGTTCAACAAGATGAAGGGAAAACTAAAGGAACCAACCGAAGAAGATCTTCTAAGGTAGGCAAGGTCGCAGCTAGAGTTTAGCATCATTTATCAGCCGCCGAATACCTCCTGCCGCATATCAATGTAATTCTATCTTTAGGTAAGTTGGCTGAAAAGAAAAGTAGCAAAGCAATGGAGCATTACTCGTTATTCGACTTACAGCAAAAGATAAAGGATAGCCTTCAAAGCTCGTTTCCGCTACCCATTTGGGTGGTGGCCGAAATAGGTGAGATAAAGGTTAACTATGCCGGGCATTGCTACCTGGAACTAATCGAGAAGGATGATTCCGATACCGTAAAGATTCGCGCCAAGGTAAGCGCAAACATCTGGGCTAACAAGTTTCGACTTCTCAAGGCATACTTCGAAACATCCACTCGAATAGCGCTCGAGCAGGGGCTAAAGGTGTTGGTTAAGGTTGATGTTCGGTTTCACGAGGTGTACGGACTTAGCCTAAATGTGGTGGATATCGACCCCTCCTATACGGTTGGCGAGATGAAGTTGCAGCGGAATCTTATCATTCAAAAGCTCATGGAGGAGGGTATTGTCGACCTAAATAAGGAGGTTCCTCTTCCGATGGCGCCGCAGCGAATCGCGGTGATATCGTCGGCCTCGGCAGCAGGCTACCAAGACTTCCTAAACCACCTTGCCGCTAACCAGTTTGGGTATGCCTTTTCGGTGGAACTGTTTGCCGCCGTAATGCAGGGCAATGAGGCCGAAGCATCAATCATTGCTGCGCTCGATTGCATCTATAGCAGGCTAAACGATTTTGATGTCGCGGTGATTATTCGAGGAGGGGGCTCGCAAACCGATCTTGTCTGTTTCGACTCCTACGCGGTTGCTGCCAACGTTGCCCAATTCCCGATCCCAGTTCTTGCCGGAATCGGGCACGATAAGGACGAGAGCATTGTTGACATTGTGGCGCACCAGTCGTTTAAGACACCAACCGCCGTGGCCAACTTCCTTATCGATTGCTTGGCGGAGTTTGAGGACGAACTTGTCGACTATGCAAATGGTATAGGGCATGTGGCCCAGAGTCTAATTCACCACCAAAAACTGCTGACGCTTGACGTGGAGTATGAACTACTAAATAGAATTAGAGATATGCTTAAGCAGCATGGAACTTTCATTAGCGATATAGCCTATACGGTATCCAATCGGGCAACCTCCATCCTAAACGATCAGAAAAGATTTGCAGATAGGGTAACGCATGTGTTTAACGCATCGGTACTGTTCAGCATTAAGCGGCGATACGATTTCCTGCAACAGGTAAACCGCGAGTTGGAGTTTGGTTTGACGGTGGGGCTTGCTAAGCAGAAAACAATAATAGATAACCTAGAAGCCAGAATCGGGGCGTCAAGTCCGCGAGAGGTGCTAAAGAGGGGGTATTCGCTAACCCTGTGCGATGGACAGGTGGTGCGGCAACTCGAAGACCTAGATGGGAAAGAGGTTGAGACCCTACTTGATGCTGGTCGAATAAAGAGTAAGGTAACGGTAGTAAAACGTATAACAGGAGATATATGGCAAAAAAGGAGTTGACCTATAGTGCCGCACTCGACGAACTTAAAAGTATTCTAGCTCGTATAGAGGGGCAAGATGTAGATATCGATCAAATAGCAGAGGATGTTAAGCGATCGACAGAACTGATCAAGTTCTGTAAGGAAAAGCTTAGGAAGACCGAAACCGAAGTGGAGGGTATTCTTAAAGGTATGAAGGAGTAAATAAAAAAGGAGGCTGAAAGGCCTCCTTTTTTATATGCGTTGATGTCTATTTCTTTGTAAACCTTCGTGGTTGAATCATATTCTCTGGTTTGAGAATGTTATCCAATTCGTCTTGCGAAAGCAGACCCTTCTCAAGAACTAGGTTGTAAACGCTCTTGCCAGTTTCAAGGGCTTCCTTTGCAACGATTGTAGAGTTTTCGTAACCAATGTATGGGTTAAGCGCTGTAACCAACCCGATTGAGTTGAGAACAAGGTTGCGGCAGTGCTCTTCATTCGCTGTGATTCCTTCAATACATTCATCCTTAAGGGTGCGCATTCCATTTCTGAGCAACTCTATTGACTCGTGGATGCTGTAAACGATAATTGGTTCCATTACGTTTAGCTCAAGCTGACCTGCTTCGGCAGCCATTGTAACCGTTAGGTCGTTGCCAATAACCTTAAAGGCAATCTGATTAACAACTTCAGGGATAACAGGATTAACTTTTCCTGGCATGATTGATGATCCTGGTTGTTTTGGAGGAAGATTAATTTCTCCAATTCCTGTGCGAGGTCCTGAAGACAACAATCTAAGGTCGTTGCAAATCTTTGAAAGTTTAATTGCAAGACGTTTTAGTGCCGATGAATACATTACAAAAGCGCCAGTGTCCTGAGTTGCTTCAACCAAGTTTGCTGCTTGTACAAGAGGAAGATCTGTAATGCGGGCAAGAATCTTTGTAACAAGAGGTGCGTAGTCTGGATCTGAGTTAATTCCAGTGCCGATGGCAGTAGCTCCCATGTTTATCTCGTGGAAGAGCTTCACGTTTTGTTCCAAGCGATCGATCTCTTCCGAAAGAGTAACTGCATAAGCTTCGAACGCTTGTCCAAGAGTCATTGGTACCGCATCTTGCAGCTGGGTTCTACCCATCTTGATTACGTCTTTAAACTCAACACCCTTTGCTCTAAATGCATCGATGAGAGATTTAAGACCATCAATAAGCTGTTGATTGCTGAAGATTACAGCAAGTTTAACGGCTGTTGGATAAGCATCGTTTGTTGATTGTGATAGGTTTACGTGGTTGTTTGGATGAACAAACGAGTACTCCCCTTTTTTCTTGCCCATAGAAACTAGGGCCATGTTGGCGATTACTTCGTTGGCATTCATATTAGTTGATGTACCTGCACCACCTTGCACCATATCAACGATAAAATGCTCGTTTAGCGAGCCCGATTTTACAACCTTACATGCTTCAACAATGGCATCCTTGATGTTTGGTTCAAGAAGTCCAAGTTCGCAGTTGGCCTCAGCAGCGCCCTCTTTTACCAATGCAAGCGATTCTATTAGCATTGGGAAGAATTTCAGCGTAACACCGCTAATGTTGAAATTTTCCAGAGCTCTTAGAGTTTGGACTCCAAAAAATGCTTCTACTGGTACTTCTTTATTACCCAGTAGGTCATGCTCTGTTCTTGTCTTTCCTGAAAAAGGAATATTTACATTTTGGGAACTTAACTTGGCAAATAGGCTTTCCATGGTTTACCCTCCAGTTGTTTACGTATTAAAAATTTCAGTAAATATACGAAATCTTTTTGCTTGTTATGATGACAAAGTGTAAGATATATTAAAACAAAAACTGTTAAATGTAAGTAAAGGGCTTTTATTGCTTCTGAATTGAAACTTATGTCTGTTCGCTAATTAAAGAGAGTCAGATGGTAACGCAGAATCCTAAATGAATATCTTCTTCATGTTAAAAGGTTGGTTGCCGTGAGGGGAAGGAATAGACAACTATTCTATTCATTTTGATTTTGGGAGAGCGAAAAAACTGTTGTGCGGTGACCGAAGAAAATCATAATTCAAATAATATGAAAAAAACGCCTCACCCTTTAGTCTTTAAGTTTTAACACTGCCCTGTATTTGAATCATTTTTGCTATGCTTAGTTGTTCTTATTAGCATTACTATAGCCAAAGGGCAAGGCGCTTTTTCGAGTATTATATATTCTTAAATGGTTTTCTTTATATGGTATGATCTTGTTCTTTTTTATGTTTCGGTTTTGGTACAAAAACAAACGCTCCTTAATTGTTTATTCTTAGTTCATCACTGCCCATACGCTTATTCTTATTTCACTAATAACCTGTGTCCTTTTATTAGAATCTATATTAGTCAAGGAGCGTTGTTTTTGGATGGGGCAAAAGTATGTTCAAAGATTTGCACCAACAAGTGTCATCGTTGTCAAATTTTTTCTCTTATTTAGTATGTCTCATTTTGAATTAAGAAAGGAGGTATCTTGATATGTTTGATAAGCTGAAGGAACGCGTTGAACAAGAGTTTGGAGGGAAGGTGGCTAGTGTGAAAAACTGCCAATCGCTTTCCGAATTAATAACAGAACGTTGTGGCGCAAGAATCAGCGATTCGACATTACGCAGGTTATGGGGGTTACTGCCAAGTCCACGTAAGCCTTCGGTTCATACCTTAGATCTGCTATCGCAATTTGTTGGATATAAATCATGGGGAGATTTTTGTTGCGATTTTGAAGATAAACATTCTATAGCGGGTTTACTCGACAATGCAATGTCAAATTGGCATGTCGGTAAGGAAAATGCCGATAGGATCTCCATGAATATCGCTTCCTTTATTTTTAAGAAATCGGGTGTTGTTTCTAAGGATGTAGTCTTTAGGCAATGTGTTGACGATCAGATATGGGCTCTTCTTGATTCTCGCTATACAGCTACTGGAATAATAGCACCAGGCGGTTATGGTAAATCACTGGGAGTTGCATCGTGGGTAGTACGAAATGTGAATCGTAAGGCTTTTAAAAATAGCATTATATACTTCTTAACGGGGGCTCAGGTAGATGAATCGTATACTCATTCAACTTCAATTGATAGGTGGATTTCAAGCAATTTGTTTAAAACCAATGAGAATGTTTTTGGCAATCCAGAATTGTTTGAGGGTAAATCGTTTTTACTTATTATAGATGCTCTTGATGAAATTGATAGCACTCAAACTAAAGCGGTAACTTTTCTTTCTAAAGTTGTCGATTTTGTAAGTAAGTATTCTGGAAGTGCGTTTATTAAGGTTGTTGTTACTACCCGAACGAGCATTTGGGGACGGAGTATGGTGCAGGAAGTAGTCGGCAACACGAATGCTGCTTCATGCTGGATGGGATTAAGCTATGGTGCATTTGAAAGCGATGCTACAAACTTGCCTTTGCTTAACCATAAAAAATTGCAGGAGGCATTCAATAATTTCATCAATAAGAAAGCAAAGGGACGGAAACTGCTGGTGGAGCAGCTTAACTTTATGCTTAAGGAGACCATTTCTCATCCATACATGCTGAAGCTGTTTATTGCTATATACAATAGTAGTACGCTGAAGCTGCAAAGCTATAATGATGTAATCGATGAGTTTATTTCGAGGGAGGTTGCGCATGCTAAGTATGCCGATGAGAATCTGGATATCATCAATTTTATTCTTAAGGAACAGCAATATGGGCAAACCTTGCGGCCTGTAAAGAAGAATGACCTAAAGGAAAAGTATCCGATTCATCTTCGAAAGGGAGGCAATTACTTTGCGGCTTATGAGCATCTACTGGCTTTCAGCATTCTTTCGGAAGAGACATTCGCAAATAAGTTCAAGAATCTAGTTGTTCAAGTTGATTTCTCGCACTCGAACCTTCGGGATTTGCTGATAACCCGTTACCTTGTTGAGGAGAATGGAGGGGTTACCCACGATCTGTTCATAAAGGTCGATAAGCATTATACCAATTCAGATTTAAGGATTCGGTTGATTAGTAATCTTTACGCCATTGCGTATGCTGAGAATAACTTTGAAGCCATAAAGGATTTCTACCTGCTTCCGGATACAATTAGCAGGGATAAGGAGATCCTGAAATATATAATTTACCTGCTTAGAAATGACAAGCCAATTCTTTCGTTATTGGCGAAAGAGTATAGCAAGTATCCCGTTGCAAAAGAGTTCTTGATTAGCTCCTTCTTTGATTTTGATTATCTAAACACATCGTACTACAAGTTCTTGGAGATGATCTTGGAGTCTTCGACTACCACAAATGAGCGGGTGTACAGCTTAGCGGGGTTGGCTATTTCTAGGGCGCAGCTGCTCGATTATGACGATTTCTTTGCCTTCTCGGAGGATCTCAAGGAACTGCATGTCGATGAGTCGTGCAGCGGCTATAGCATTTTACTCTGGGCAATTTGGACGATTTACCACGCACATATTGTAAACAGCGAGGAGCCTGCCGAGAACTTGAGGGATAGCTTGATTTCTGCCGAAATCCTTTACAGCCGTCAATCGGCAGCTAATCGGTTGTCGACCTTTGTTTTCTACTTAGAGTTGCTGCCACATCTAATTCTTTTCAAGGATATGGCAGTGGCCGGGGATGTGCTGGAACTGATAGGCAAGCATCCCCTAAAAGGTGAAATGGAGAAGGATGTAAAACTTTCCATGCTTTACGATCTATACAAGTTGGATCTGTTGAGCATTGAAGATAGGCGGCATACGCTGTCGGCGGTGAAGGCGTACGGCTTAGAACAGCAGGTTAACGCTTCGCCGATCTCGCAAAGCTACTTCAATCGGGTGTCGGGGTATGTTCTGCTCGCATGCAGCTACCTGCAGCAGGACGATAAGCCGAAGTTTATGTACTACTATCAAACCGCTCTTGAGATATGCAGTAACGCCAGCTTTAAGCTGCTGGAGGTTTCGAGGGTCAAGCAGCTTGCCGACATCCTCGATGACTACAAGATGCATGTTCAGGCGCAAAAGTTTAGGGAGTACTCTGGCACAATTGGGAGTAAGAGAAGCGAAATCCTTTACCACGCCGTTTAGGGCATGGCAAGATGATAATCTGTTAATCCTGGCATGGGAGAGTGTACCTTTGCTTGAACTTGGAGCTTGTGCGTGCTGATCTCGTTCTGTAGGATGTCGTTGAAAAGAAAGCCAATTGAGCCAACAATTCCAATGTTTGTGATGCCTGTCTTTTTCGAAAGAGGCACTAGGTGTAGATCCGTGAATTGGCGAAATGCGCTCTGCACCTGTTGCCTGATGAACGGATGAGCTTTGTGCGCACTCGCAAACTCAACAAAGCCGGAAAGGAATTGGGCCGGGTTTTCGGAGCTGTTTAGGCTGTTGAACAGCTCGTTTGGGGATATCCCCGTTTCCTTTATAAAAATTTCCTTGAGTTCGTCGGGCATGCTGCCGTAGTAGTAGCTTTTGGCTACCTGTGTGCCGATGCTGATGCTGCCCCCTTCGTTGCCGATGTGGATGTTGAGCGAAATCGATTTCTCGATAATGGTTGTGCCGTTGTAGGCGCCGGTGCTTGAGCTTGCTCCTAGGATGGCGATTAGCCCTGGGGTGTGGTTGAATACGCCTTTTGCGGCACCTGTCAGATCGGTATCTACCATAACCGTGGCTTCCTCGAAAAAGCTTTCGAGGCAGAAAACGATGCGTTGCTGGTGAGATTGGGCGCTACACCCAACTCCGTAAAAGAACACGTGGGTGATGTTGCGGGGGTCGATGGATTTGGGAAAGTGGGTAATTAGCGCGCGTACAACGGTGTAGTTATCCACTAGTATGGGGTTTAACTCCTCGGTTGTAAATGCGACGACTTTTCCTGCTCTATCAATAATGCTCCACTCTGTTGTTCCTAAGGCGCTATAGGCTACTACTACCATTAATCTTGCGGGCTTTTTTTAAGTAAAGGTAATTCATCGGATTTGGTTCTAATCCGACGATGTTTTTTTTGACAAACCGTACAGTTTTGTCGAAGTAGAGTGGAATTAACGGGGTGTGCTTGGCGAGGATCTTGTCCATTTTGGAGAAGGCCTGGCTTCGAGCTTCACCGGTTTTGAAGAACGATTCGAGGTAGAGCTTGTCGAACTCGCTGCTCTTGAATCGGGTATAGTTCGGCCCGTTGGGGCTCTCGTTTTTCGAGTAGAAGAGGGCCATGTAGTTCTCGGGATCGGGGTAGTCGGCAATCCAGGAGCCCCGGAAGAAGGGGAGCTTGCCGGAAGCCATCTCCTGCTGGAACGATCCGCCCGGAACGATGTCGATGTTGAGCGTTATGCCGATGGCGGCCAGGTCGTGCTGGATGAACTCCAGCAGGTCGGCGTAATCTTCGAGCGAGGTTACCGTAATGGGTGGTATCCCTTGCCCGTGGGGGTAGCCTGCCTTTCGGAGCAGCTCGGCGGCAAGCGTCGGGTTGTAGGCGTAGGGCTTCTCGGTGGGCTTGTAGCCGGGTATGGATGGGGGGATTATGCCGCTTTCGGCGGGCATGGTCAGGTTTTTGCGGAGGTACTTGATCATCTTATGCCTGTCGAACCCTATGGCAATGGCCTTCCGAACCAGCGGGTTCATCAGGGGGTGGCTGGGGGGCAGGTTGAGCGTGAAGCCGAGGTACTCGGTGTTGAGGTAGGGGATCTCGAGCATCTTTATGCGGTCGGCATACTTGGGGTTGAGCTTGCCCGAGCTGGTAATGATCTCGTCTTTGGTGGACTGGTTGATGCCGGAGATGAAGTCGAGGTTGCCGCGGATGAACTCCATAAACTCGGAGTACTTGTCGGTGATGAAGGTGATGTTTACAGCCTTGAGGTAGGGCAGGCGCTGGCCCTTGGCGTCGAACTCGAAGTACTTGGGGTTCTTTACCAGTACGAGCATCTCGCCCTCGCGCCACAGCTTAAACATGAATGGTCCAGTGCCGACGGGGTGCTTGCGGAAGTCCTTCTTGTAGCGCTCCACGGCCTCCTTGGGCACGACGCTGGTGGGCGGCATGGCCAGCATGCCCAGCAGGAAGGGGGCAGGTGCCTGTATCTTTAGCTGGAAGGTGGAGTCGTTGGCCGCAAAAAGGCCGTTGCCGTGGAAGGTGGTGTCGAGCTTGGCGAAGATCCAGCGGCAGGGGCTGCCCACGTTGTCGTCGAGCAGGCGGCCGAAGGAGTAGGCAAAGTCGGCGGCAACCACCTTACGCCCGATTCCGTGGGGGAAGGCGGGGTCGTCGTGAAAGGTAACGTCGGTGCGCAGGTGGAAGGTGTAGAGCGTTTGGTTGGGGCTAATCTCCCACGACTTGGCTATGGCGGGCTCGACCTTGAGGCTGTCGTTGAGCTGAACTAGCCCGTTGAAGAGCTGGATGGTGCCCCAGATCGTCTTCAGGTTGCTGGCAAATGCCGGATCTAGCGTCGCAATTCCCTTCGACTCGTTGTAGCGGATTACATCGGCCAGCTCGTGCTTCCTGTTGGAGCATCCCAGAGCGGCTATTGCTATAAGCAGTATGAGGAATCTTCTTTTCACCACGATCAATTTGGCCCAAAAGTATAAAAAGAAGGCGATTTTACGGGTAAAAGATGCGCTCATTAACAAGTGCGATATTTGGAGCCGCTCCAGCGGTAAGCCTTCTTCGAGCTTTCGTTGCCCAGTTAGCAGCCCTAACCTAAAAGGCAGGCGTAATTCCTGCTTCCGAAAAAATAGGGTAGACACAGTTCCGTGAATACACCCAGAGGAAAAGAGAAAACGTCACGAGGATATCTCTTAACCTCGTGAGGAAAACGGAAAATGTCGCAAGGTTTTCTCTTAAGGTCGCGAGGAAAGGAGAAAATGTCGCGAGGAAAACGGAAAACGTCGCGTGGTTTTCTCTTAACCTCGCAAGGGAAAAAGAAAATGTCGCGAGGAAAAAGGGAAACGTCGTAAGGTTTTCTCTTAACCACACGAGGAAAACGCAAGTAGGGGCTCTATCAGTAGCCGCAGTGCCTCCGGAGCGTATCGGAAGGGTGGGGTGCTGCGTTGGGGAGGTTGAAGCTGCTGTAGACCTCGAATAGAAAGAGGTTGCCGTACAGTGGCAACCTCTTCGCTATCGTTGCAAAGGCTATAACAGCCTTACCGCAGTGCCGCTCACCGAAACCATCAGCATGCTTTGGCCAATGGTTTCGTAGTCGATATCGATGCCCACAACGGCGTTGGCGTTGAGGCGAAGGGCTTCGTTGATGGTGTCGCGAAGGGCCGTGTCCTTCGCCTCCTTAAGCACCTCCTCGTAGGATGAGGATCGGCCACCAACGATGTCGCGAATGCCGGCCATAAAATCCCTGAAGATATTGGCGCCAATAACCGTTTCGCCGGTAACAATGCCGAGGTACTCTACGATTTGGTGGCCCTCGATGGATGGGGTTGTGCTTAGAATCATAACTTGAGGTTTTGTTTTACGGCATTAAATGTAAAAAATCCTTTTGATATATTGCCATCTATCTCCCGACTTCTCTTCAGTCCGATTTGAAGAAACCGCAACTGGTGATTACCTTTGCATCACTAATAGAAATAAACAACTTGATTTATCCCAATACCTTCGAGGAAAAGGTTGGATTCGACCGAATTCGACAGCTAACCGAGCACTACTGCGCCACCGAGCTGGCAAAGGAGAAGTTGCATTCCGTAAAGATGTCCACCAGTTACGAGTGGATTGTCCGCGAGATAAGCCTTGTGGAGGAGCTCCGCCAAATCCTGCTCATGGAGGTGGGCTTCCCTCAGTCGGGCTATGTTAACGTGGATAACCTGCTCCGGAAGCTCGCCGTAATCGGCACATTCCTAGATCCCGCCGAGATGGTGCTGCTGCGTAGCGCGCTGGAGGTGGTAAACTCCATCCTGAACTTTCTGCGGAACGTGGAGGCGGAGAAGTACCCCTACTTCACCCGCATGTCGGAGGGCATAAGCGCCTTCCCATCGGTTGTTGCCAGCATCGATGCCATTATCGATCGGTTTGGCAAGGTGAAGGACAATGCTTCGCCAGCGCTGCTGGAGATCCGTCGAGAGATCAGCGCTAAGGAGTCGCAGATATCGCGTAGGATGACCTCAATCCTAAAGAGCGCCCAAGCCAGCGGGGTGGTGGATGAGGATGTGCAGATCTCCATTCGCGAGGGGCGGCCGGTGATTCCGGTAAGCGCCGCCAACAAGCGAAAGATAAAGGGATTCGTTCACGACGAATCGGCGACAGGAAAGACCTTCTACGTTGAGCCCATAGAGGTGGTAGAGCTCAACAACGAGATCAAGGAGCTCTACTACGACGAGCGCCGCGAGATTGTGGTAATCCTCACCACCTTTGCCGATGGGCTGCGCCCCATGCTGCCCGACCTGTTGGGCGCCATCGACTATATGGCTACGGTTGATTTCGTTAAGGCAAAGGCGAAGGTGGCGCTGGATATCGATGGGGTAAAGCCAATACTGGTAGACTACCCGCACCTCAGCTGGCGCAACGCCAAGCACCCCATCCTGATGCTTACGCTCAGGAAGGAGGGGAAACAGGTGGTGCCGCTCAGCATCGAGCTGAACAAGGAGACCCATTTGCTACTGATATCCGGTCCTAACGCCGGGGGGAAGTCGGTATGCCTAACCACCGTTGGGCTGCTGCAGTACATGATGCAATCGGGCTTTCTGGTGCCGCTATCCGAGATCTCGGAGATGGGCATCTTCGAAAGCCTGCTGATAGATATCGGCGATGAGCAAAGCCTGGAGAACGACCTGAGCACCTACAGCTCGCACCTGCTGAACATGAAGATGTTCCTGCGCAGCATCAACGAAAGATCGATTATCCTTATAGATGAGTTTGGTTCGGGAACCGAGCCCACTGTCGGCGGTGCCATTGCAGAGGCCCTGCTCGCCCAATTCTTGGAGCGGAAGACCTTTGGGGTGATTACTACCCACTTTTCGAACCTGAAGTACTTTGCTGCCGATGCCAAGGGGATTGTCAACGGGGCGATGATGTTCGACGTGCAGCAGATCCAGCCGCTGTTTAAGCTGGAGATGGGCAAGCCCGGCAGCTCGTTTGCCTTCGAGATAGCCCGGAAGATCGGTCTTCCTGAGAGCGTGCTCGCTGCTGCATCAGAAAAGGTGGGCGACGAGTATGTGAGCATGGAGAAGCAGCTGAGGCAGATTGCCCGCGACAAGCACTACTGGGAGAGCAAGCGCGATAAGATAAAGCGCAACGAGAGGCGCTTGGACGAACTGGTGGCTAAGTTCGAGAAGGATCTTCTGGAGATAAAGGATCTTCGCAAGGATGTGGTGGAGAAGGCTAAGGTTGAGGCTAAGGCTATTCTTTCCGAGGCCAACAAGAGCATCGAGCGCACCATCCGCGAGATTAAGGAGAGCAACGCCGAGAGGGAGAAGACCCGCCAGGCTCGCCAGCAGTTTGAGCAGGAGAAGGAGAGACTAGAGGCGGAGTCGGAAGATGAGGACACCCGCATTGCCCGTAAGATGGAGCAGCTGCGCCAGCGGCAGGAGCGCAAGTCGGATAAGACGGCTATTGAGCCGAAGGCGCCAGCGCAGAAGGAGCAGAAGTCCTTCGAACTGGGCGACAAGGTGCGCCTGAAGGGGCAGGGGGCTGTTGGTGAGATCACCCAGCTATCGGGCAAAAGCGCCACCGTGGCCTTTGGCAACCTCTACACCTCGGTAAAGGTGGAGAAGCTCGAGCGCGCCTCCAACGCCGAGTTCCAGCAGAAGATTCGAGAGGACCGAACCGTTTCGTCGACGGTGGTGGAGATGAGCACCCGCCGCAACAACTTTAAGAGCAACGTCGACCTGCGGGGCATGCGCGCCGACGAGGCCCTGGAGGTGGTGCGCGACCTGGTGGACGAGGCCATCATGCTCAGCATCTCCGACCTGCGCATCCTCCACGGCAAGGGGAGCGGCATCCTCAAGCAGCTGATCCGCGACTACCTGCGGACGGTCGACCTAGTGAAGTCCTTCGGCGACGAGCGCGAGGAGCTGGGTGGCGCCGGTATCACCATCGTAAAGCTGGATATATAGACGGGTATTCCTGACCACCATAAAGGGCCGAAGCTGCAGCTTCGGCCCTCTTTTTTGCTTGGTGTAGGGAGAAGAAAGAAAGAGGAGTAGGCCGTCCCGGCTTACTCCTCTCATCAACAAAGGTGTTATGATCTTTTCATTCCCTTACTTACACCTCTTTGTATATCGATACTAGTCCAACAACCTCCCCGCTGGCATTCTTTACGGGGTACTTGTCTTTCTCTATGTTTACAACAACGCCATCCTTGAATTTAAACTGACCCCTTTGCTTGATGATTGGCCTTTGGCTGGCCATAACATCGTTGTCCTCCTGGTCAATTATGGTTGCGACGTCGGTACTGAATAGATCGGTGGCGGTTTTGCCTACGGCATCTTCAATTCGATCTATCTCGAACAGCCTCTTAGAAGATTCGCTTATTCGGAGGTAACGGCCATGGTTATCCTTAAAGTTGACGTATTCCGACGTACTTCTAAGCAGCGCCTCGAACATCTGGTTATCGGTGTTGATCTTGTCCATCGCCAGCTTCTGGTCTTCCTGCACGCGGGCCATCTCCTCTTGGGTAGATTGCAACTCCTCTAGGTTCTGGCGCATCTCCTCTTCGGCAGCGGCCATTTCCTCGGCCTGAAGTTTGGTTTGCTCAAGCAATTTGGCGGTGCGCTCGTTTACGCGGGCTGCCTTAAGGGTAGAGGCAATGCTCTCGGCAACCTTTTGTACGAAGCTAATCTTGTACTCTTCGAGGGGTTGCAGTGAGGCTAATTCGATTACGCCGTTCACCTCTTTGTCTACCATTAGGGGTACTAGGAGGAGACAGCGTGGAGCCGTATCACCCAACCCGGAGGTGATGGTGATATAGTTGTCTGGAATTTCGAGTAGGTAGATGGGCTCAGCCTCTACGTAGCAGCGGCCAACGAGTCCTTCGCCAACCTCGATGCGGCGATCCATCAGTTTGCGGCGGTTGTAGGCAAAGCAGGCAGTCATATCGAGGTACTGCGTCTCATTATCGTTTTGCACGAAGAGTCCGCCTTGGTTGATGCCGAGGTACTTCACCAGGTTGCTGATGATCTGATGTGACAGCTCGCCGATGTCGGCATGGTTGCTGCGCAGGATCTCGGCGAACTTGGCCACCCCTTCGTTAGCCCAGTTGTTGCGCATTTCCTCCTCCTGGCGCTGATGCTCCTGGCTCTTGCTCTGGCGCAGGCTCTCCTTCATCTCTAGCAGCGCCAGTCCGATATTGTCGTTCTCGCTCTGGAGTTTTAAGTCCTCATCGAAGTTGCCCTTGCCGATTTCGTTGGCAAAGTGAACCGCCTCGCCCAAGGAGTCGATCAGGTTATTCACCGATCGGTTGATCTGGCCGATCTCCGTTTGGTCGGAGGTGTCGAGCTTCTTGGTGTTCCTCACGTCGCCTAGCCCCAGCTTGGTGATGCTATCGTTCATCTTGTTGATGGGGTTGGTGATGCGCTTGGCCATATTGCTGCTCATGAACGAGCAGATCACCAAGCCAATTATCGATACGATAATGGCCAGGATGGTATCGGTTAGCGCCTTCTTGTAGAGTACGCTGTTCGGAATGGTTAGTCCCATGGCCCAGGTGGTGTAGTCCTGGTCGGCGTTGACTGGTGCCACAAAGTGCGATACGTCATCGGTTTCAACGTAGTACGATCCTAGGCTCTTATCCTTCTCCGTAAAGATGGTCTGTAGCGTCTCCTTCAGTTTGGGGTCGGTATCGGCTGCTAGCGGCTTGCCGTAGAGTTCGTCGTTGGTGTTGGTGACCATCTGCTGGTCGTGCGATATCAGGTAGGCCGATGCCCCTTCGGGAACTGCCGTCTTTTTGGTGATGCGCTGCATCTGATCGAGCGGCATATCTACGGCGGCCGCCCCTACTACCTTGCCGTTAAACTCGATGGGGGCGGCAATGGTGGCCACGTAGGCAGCTGGCGACCCGTTGGGGTAGCTGCTGGTATAAGGTTCTGATATTACGGTCTTGTCGATGGACTCGGCGTGCTGTAGGCACTTGTCGACGCCGCTCTGGTCGAATCCCTGCTTTACCTGGCGGGTTACCCCAGGCCTATCGGCTGTAGAGATGTAGAGCACATGCCCCTCCGAGCCATCGCCCTGAAGGTATTTGGAGTCTATTGAAAAGTAGGCGGCGTGGTACAGCGTGATGTCGTTGTACTTAGTCAGCCGCTGGGTAACGCTGGTGAGCAGGCGCGAGATCGAGCTGTCGCGAAGCGACGACCCGCTCTGCAGGATATTGTCCAGCGCTATGGTCAAGGTACGTGCGGTTCCGATGGTGCGGTAGATGCGCATTTTAGCCCCCGTGGCGTTTACCTGTGCCTGCTGGGTGTAGTACTTTTCGGCGTTTTCCTTGCTGGTTGTCCAGTTCGTGTACGCAAAGAATGCTCCCGTTACAGCCAATACTGCGCCAAATGTGAATGTCGCATCCCTGAAGATCTTCCCTTGTAACGACTTCTGATTCTTGATGGAGAAGAAGCCTTTAATAGATTCAAACATAAGTTGCCCTTGAAGTTTATTCTGGTGCCAAATGTATTAAACATACATCTTGGGCAAGGCTGCACAGTTGCTTAGCTCTTGGTATAAATTGTTAAATGATTGTCGGTGATGGATAGGCGCATTGCGATGCCTTGCCGGATGCTGGTGGTACCTGTTTATTTATAAGGGCGTTTTAGCTTGGGGTGGTGCTTGTTCAACTTATTGCACAGCTAGCCCTCGCTATTCCTGCTGGTGTTCTGTTTAAAATTGGGGCAGATAGCCATTTGCGGGCTGCGTATTCGTAGCCATATGGGGAGGAAGATTACATCATCTTCAGCTAAAAAAGCCGAATGTGAAGAATACTGTCGCTTTGTTAAATAGTTTGCCGCACTTGGGGGATAGGGGGATTTCTCCGATTTGGCCTGCATTTAAGCTCCCCTTTGGTTTGTGGAACTTCGATTTTGTGCAGGTTTATGGCTACCGGTGGGGGGGGTGCTTTGGCGTTAAAGCTTGGCATCGCTTGTATCTGCTCGCTTTAGCCTAGCCTTTAAGGTGTATTTTATGTATTTGCTGCATGGTCGACCTCCAATAGGTGCTGTTGGGCAAGGAATGGGTGGTTCGGAGGTGTTAGGTAAGGGGGACGGAGGTAGCTGTAAAGGTGCCCCCGCCAAAGCCGTTGCCGAACCTGCTTATTCCTTCCGTTTTTGCTATATTAGCGGAGTAATGGCTAATTTCAACAGCGGAACAGCATGGATAGAGCAACGTTCGAGCAAGAGTTAAGGGTGGTGGTGGCCGATGGGCGGCAGAGCGCTGTCCTGCGGCTGTCCAGCATGGTAGGGCTGCTTCGGCCAGCGGTGGCCTCCGATGTTGGCCATGCCCATGCCTGCTTCGGCTACTTGGCCGAACTGCTTGAGGAGGATACCCTGCTGGCCGGCCAGGTGGCCACCCTGCTGTTCGATGTGCTGAATGGCTATAGCTCCGAGAAGCTCTTTGCCGAAAGCGGTATCGTGTCCATCCGCAGCTTCTGGCCCGATTTGCGGGCTAAGCTAAGCCGGAAGCTCCTGCCCGAATACTACCCCGACGATGACGCCCGCTCGCTGCTGCACCAGGTGTTCAGCCATCGAACCGACTATATATGGCTCGCGGCGCTCTCGCGCGACGACTGGCACCGCTTTATGGCGGTGTTGCGCCTCTCCGAGGAGCCGCTCCAGCATTCCGGCCTCGAGAGCGCCATCTCCCACTCCCTCATCGTGCTGGCCCAGCGCATCACCGCCATTGCCTACGAGCCCGAGATCGACTCGAAGCTCCCCGAACTCGAAAGCATCGACTCCCCTTTTCTGGAGCTGGCGCGGGCCACCAATAAGCTGGTAAAGGCCCGGCGTACCCCATCGGCAGCGCACGAGGTGAAGCGCTACCAGGAGGCCATCCTCAGCCATCTGGCGAAGTGCCGTAAGCTCATCGAGCATATCTACGCGAATAAGGACCGCTACGGCGTTAGCATGCACTTCATCTACTTGATTAAGCGGTTCGAGCAGCAGGTGGAGCGCTACGCCATGCTCTTTGCCGTAGTCGGGTCGCCCGATCGTAGGGGGGCGGCTGATGGCATCCGGCAGCTGGTGGTGCACCTGGTGCGCGTGGAGAAGCAGCGCAACAGCATCAGCCGTCACCTGCATACCAGCACGCGGCTCCTCCTTTATAAGATTGCGGTGAACACCTCCAAGACGGGCGAGCACTACAAGGTGGCCAACCTCAAGGAGTACATCGTGATGCTTAAGGCGGCCCTAGGGGGGGGGCTGGTCGTAGCCCTTTTGGCCTGCCTTAAGCTAGGCGTATCGTACCTGCCGTTATCCCCTTTAGGTACGGCTGTTGGGTATAGCCTTAACTATGCGATGGGGTTTGTGGCCATATACATGCTGCGCTTCACCCTAGCCACCAAGCAGCCTGCCATGACGGCCTCCACCATTGCCAAAACCCTTGCCAGCGGTGACTCTCGGCAGATGATTACCCCTGATACCTTACTGCTGACTCGGCAGATCGTCCGAAGCCAGTTCGTCTCGCTGATGGGGAATGTGGCCGCATCGCTACCCTTCGCCTGGCTGCTGGCCACCCTCTTTACCTATATCGGCGGAGGCCATGTCGTAGATGCCCCCAAGAGCGCTACCCTTTTGGCCGATATTAGCCCGTGGACAAGCCTGTCGCTCTTCTATGCGGCCATTGCGGGGGTATACCTCATGCTTTCGGGGTTGATTGCCGGATACTACGACAACCTGATTCTTCACAACAGCTTCTGCCAGCGGGTTGAGTCGCACAAGGGGTTAGGGCGGTTGCTCGGTCGGCGACGCCAGAATGGCCTGTCCGTATACCTATCGGGCAACATGGGGAACCTCGCCGGGAACGTAGCGCTAGGCCTATTCCTTGGCGCCACCTCTACCATCGGGCACTTCGTTGGGCTTCCGCTCGATATCCGGCACGTCACCTTTTCGGCGGCCAACTTTGGCATTGCCCTAGCCGATAGCCCGGCGATGCCGTCGTTGGGGATGGTGGTCGAGGTGGCCGTAGGCATCTTTGGCATTGGGTTGATGAATGTGGTGGTTAGCTTTGGCCTATCCATAGCCGTTGCCCTCTACTCGCACGGTGCAAATCCATCCGACTACCTGAGGCTGATAAGGGTGCTGGTGGCCGATTTCGTTAGGGCACCCCACCAGTACATCCTGCCGCTGAGGAGTAGGAAGCGGAGGCACTAGCTATGGCTGCAGCTTGGGCTATCTCCAATATGGCGCTTAACGCTGGCAACGTTATCGGCGTTCCACTTCACTCGATGGCAAAGCGGCGCTACCCGATGAGTGCAATCCTTAACCTCGCATATCGAGCAGGCCGATAGGTGGCAGTCCTCCACGTGCACGCTCATCTCGATGTTCCTCCCGAACTTCTCCACTATAAAACCTTCTAGCTGGCTGGCCTCAAGGTGAGCCTCCTTTACGGTGATGTACCAGGGCACCGTCAGGTGGCAGTCGATGTGGTACACGGCTCCATACTTAACGATTCTGAAGTTGTGCAGGTCGATCCAATGTGCCCTGCGATTCCTGTTCAGCTGCTCCACCACATCGGCGATGAGCTTCATGTCGGCCTCGTCCATGATTCCCGCAAGGGCATGCCGCACAATCTTTACCCCTTGGTAGATGATTAGGGAGGCAAATACCATAGCCGTAACTGCATCGAGCCAACCCTTTCCTGTAATCTCCAGGATGATTAACCCAACGATGATGCCTAGGGTGGTGTAGGTATCCGATTGCAGATGCCTGCCGCTGGCAACAAGAGCCAACGAGCTGGTCTTCCGTCCTTGGCGGATGGCCATGTAGCCGACCCCGTAGTTTACGATGGCCGAGAAGAGCACCAGGTAGATACCGTAGTCGAGCTTAGCCAGCGGGGTGGGCGATATCAGTGCGAGTATCGATTTGTAGATGATGAGGGCTCCAGCAATGGCGATAAGCGCCCCCTCGAAGCCCGCCGACACAAACTCCACCTTACCGTGCCCGTAGGGGTGATTCCTATCTTTAGGAACAGCCGAAAGGTAGAGGCTGTATAGCCCAACAAATCCACCAACCATGTTCACAATGCTCTCCATGGCGTCGGTAAAGATGGCTACCGATCCGGTGATGTACCACGCCACCGTTTTAACGGCAAAGAGCGCCACCGCTACCGTGGCAACTATTTTCTGATAGTTAATGTTCTGTTGGGCATTGCTTACCATGATGGCTTTTTGGTAAAGATAGGGTGACTTCCCAATTTTATCAACTGGCGCTATTCGGTGCTGGTGATGCCGATAGGGGAGGACGGTTTGATCGCCGTAAAGCTAAGTGTGAAATTAAAAGTATAAAAGCTTAATAGCAGTACGTTATCTCCTCCTTGGGAGGGGCGGGGTGGGCTAATAATGTTGATTTACCGAGCAAAACCTACCGTTTACCCTTCTGCCTAAGAGGAAGGACTGCTGGCATTGATTATGCATTGGAGAATTTGGGGAAACTCCTTAGCATGGAGGCTATGGGGACGCCTCCTCTCCTTTAATGTTGCAATTCGGTTGTTGAAATAGGCACAATTGCATTATGCATCGTACCCAAATTTACCTGTTTTATTTGACGGCTAAACCTCCGACATTTGGGCATGAATTATCTTATCCGATAAATAATCTTGCAGAAGCATGAAACGAATAACCTTACCTTGTGCACTATTGCTGGTTGCGCTGGCACAGCAATCGGTGGCGAAGAGGCCAAGCCAAACCGTAGAGTTTGTCCCTCAGTGGGCAAAGAGCGCGGTGTGGTACCAGATTTTCCCCGAGCGCTTCCGGAATGGCGACCCAACCAACGATCCAACCGTGAACGACATTAAGGGTGCCGACCCCGCCGATCCTCCTAAGCAATGGCAGGTGCACCCTTGGGGTAGCGATTGGTACGAGCGCCAGCCCTACGAGAAAGCTAATGGAGAACCCGAGCTATGGAAGCACATGCTCCGTCGCCGCTACGGGGGCGACCTTCAGGGGGTCATCGAAAAGCTCGACTACATAAAGGGTATGGGCTTTAACGCCATCTATCTTAACCCGATATTCGACTCCCCTTCGGCGCACAAGTACGACGGTGCCAGCTACCACCATGTCGATCCAAACTTCGGTCCAGATCCTGTTGGCGATAGGGCGTTAATGGCAACCGAGAATCCGCTAAAGCCCGCTACCTGGGTGTGGACAAAGGCCGACCTGCTGACACTAAAGCTCATCAAAGAGGCGCACAACAGGGGCATCCGCGTTATCTTCGATGGGGTATTTAACCATTTAGGGGCAAATAGCTTCGCGTTCCGCGATCTGAAGAAGAACCAGCAGCACTCTCCGTATAGGGATTGGTTTACCGTTAAGTCGTATGATGATAGCGTTAAGGGAACCAAGTTCGACTACGAGGGGTGGTTTGGCGTTAAGTCGCTTCCCGAGCTGCGCGAGGATGCGAATGGTATTGTTGATGGTCCCAAGCAGTACATCTTTGCCGCAACCCAGCGCTGGATGAATCCGAAGGGCATGGGTACCAAGTACGGCATTGACGGCTGGCGCCTCGACGTTGCCTACTGCATAGGTCATCCCTTCTGGAAGCAGTGGCGCAAGCACGTTCGCTCCATCAACCCCCAAGCCTATATGACCGCCGAGATTGTCGAAGCTCCCGAAAAGGTAAAGCCTTACCTCCTGGGCGATGAGTTCGATGCCGAGATGAACTACAACTTTGCCTTTACCTGTGCCGAGTTCTTCATCAACCCCGACTCCATGCGCATCAGCGCCTCCAAGTTCGATAGAAAGTTGCGCGATTTAAGGGAGTACTACCCTCAGGGTGTTGCCTACGTGGTGCAGAACCTCTTTGGCAGCCACGACGCCAACCGAATTGGGTCTCACATTGTAAACCGTGGCATCTGCAACTACCGCAACTGGGGCACATACTTTGGCAAGTCGCAGGCGGCAAACAATCCGAAGTATAGCGTTCGTAAGCCTAACGCCGAGGAGCTGCAGTTGCAAAAGCTCGTTGCAATTATGCAGATGACCTATGTTGGTGCTCCAATGGTGTACTACGGCGATGAGGTTGGTATGTGGGGCGGCAACGATCCCGACTGCCGCAAGCCTATGGTTTGGGACGATATTACCTACGCCGATGAGGTTTACAACGTCGATGGCTCCAAGCGCACCCCCGATAGGGTAGAGGTGAACAGGGAGTTGCAGGCGCACTACAAGAAGCTCATCGGAATACGCAACGCGAACCCAGCCCTACAGCTGGGCACCTTTAAAACCCTCATTGCCGACGATGCTAAGGACGTTTACGTCTTTGAGCGCGAGTACAAGGGACGCAAGCTAATAGTGGCTCTTAACAACTCCGTTAAGGAGCAGGTGGTTACCCTTGCAGGGGTAACAGGCCAATCGATGAGCGATCTGCTTAACGGGAAAACCTACAGCGCTGTAAAGGGTAACCTTACGCTTACCGTTTCTCCTAAGTGGGCTGATATCGTAAGGGTGCGCTAGGATATTCTTACTCATATTATGGTAAACCGCTAGATGATTTCTAGCGGTTTTTTTATGCCTGATGATTTATCGTAAGACTAAATTTTATACCTTCGTTTCGGGATTTTACGAAATACAATGGCAAAAAAGGAGAAATACTACACCGAAAAGCAGGAGAAGTTGGCACGATACGGTAAGGCTTTATCGCATCCCGTGCGAATTTTCATCCTCGACTACCTAGCCAACAACCTCGACAGGTGTTGCTATAGCGGTGATATGGTAGAAAATCTTCCGATTGCCCGTTCGACGCTCTCCGAGCATCTTAAGGAACTTAAGAATGCGGGGCTAATTCAGGGCGAGATAAATCCACCGTACATAAAGTACTGTATAAATAGGCAGAATTGGGAGGAGGCTAAGCTTCTTTATGCCGAATTCTTTAAGCGATAGCACATTTTTTTAAACAAACAGTTCGGGAATTCCCGAAATAAAACAGCTTACTATGGATATAAAAGTATTAGGTCCAGGGTGTACAAGGTGCAAGAACCTAGAGAAGATTGTTTACGATGCCGTAGCCGAACTAGGCGTGAATGCCACCATCACTAAGGTTAGCGATGTTGTTGAGATTATGAAGTATGGGGTTATGGCTACTCCTGCTCTTGTGGTTAACGAAAATGTAGAGATTAAGGGGCGCGTACCATCCAAGGATGAGGTTAAAGAGGTGCTCGCTAAGTATTAATTTATAGAATAGGTCGAATTTATGAAACATCTTTTTCTTTTAAGCCTAGCGCTTATGCTTGCTGTTGCTGGATTTTCGGCAGATGCGAAGAGCGCAAAAAAGGAGGCTAAGGCAACGGTTAACCCTAAGGTAGAGGTTTACTACTTCCACTTTACCCGTAGGTGCCCAACTTGCTTGGCCGTAGAGAGCGAGTCGAAGAAGGCGGTTGAGGCGCTTTATCCCGCGCAGGTTAAAAGCGGACAGGTGACCTTTACCAGCATCAACCTCGACGATGCGAGCAGCAAGGCCGCTGCCAGCAAGTGTAAGGCAGAGGGGCAAAGCTTGCTAGTGGTAAGCGGCAGCAAAAGAGCTGACCTTACCTCGAAGGGCTTCATGTATGCAAAATCGAATCCCGAAAAGCTAAAAGTGGCACTCGGAAAGGCTATCGAAGAGGTGTTGAAGAAATAGATTCGAGAGATGGAACTATTGCAAAGCATACTCGATAGCACACAATACTCATTTCTAACGGCAATTGTGCTAGGGCTGATGACCGCCATCAGCCCTTGTCCTCTTGCTACCAACATTTCGGCTATTGGCTTTATTGGGCGCGATATCGAAAATAAGAATAGGGTGTTTGTAAGCGGTTTGGTTTACACCCTTGGCAGAGCCATTAGCTACACCGGATTGGCGGTCGTCCTGTTTTTGGGCGCCAACCAGATGAGCATTACCATGCTCTTTCAGGGTTGGGGTGAAAAGCTGCTAGGTCCGTTGCTGGTTGTTATTGGGCTTTTTATGCTCGATGTTATAAAGTTAAACTTTCCGATGTTCTCTAAGCTAACCGAGACGCTGGGAGAGAGGAGCAAAGGAAGCTACTGGGGGACCCTGCTACTGGGGATGGTGTTTGCGCTTGCCTTTTGCCCCTACAGCGGCGTGCTCTACTTTGCCATGCTGATCCCAATAACCATAACAAGTGCAAGCGGGCTTTACCTGCCAGTGCTTTTTGCCGTAGCAACAGGGCTTCCGGTGATTGTTTTTGCCTGGCTGTTGGCTTTTGCCATCGGCAATGTCGGGAAAACGTACAACCGGATTAAGGCATTCGAGCTCTGGTTTCGCAGGGTGGTTGCCGTGCTGTTTATCCTGATTGGGGTATACTATATCGTGCTATTCTTTATCTAACCTTTTTTTGCCCATTCATTTCGGGATTGGTCGAAATAAAATTATTACCGTTATGCGATTGAGTAAGCCAGCTATTATACCTTTTCTCCTTCTTCCGGTTTGGTACCTGCTGTACCGAAGCCTACAGCCTGCAGCCGACTGGATAGTCGATTCGGCGCTTGGGCTCGAAAGAGGGGCTCACCTTACCGAAGCCTTGCGCTTCTTCATCTTCGAGGTGCCCAAGGTGCTACTTCTGCTAGCCCTAATCATCTTTTTTGTGGGTATCATTCGGTCGTACTTTTCGCCCGAGCGCACCCGAAGGATGCTGGAGGGCAAGTCGCTATTCACGGGCAACGTAATGGCGGCGGGGCTTGGCATTGTTACTCCATTCTGCTCGTGCTCGGCTATTCCGCTCTTCCTCGGATTTGTGGAGTCGGGTGTTCCGCTGGGGGTGACCTTTTCGTTCCTTATTGCCGCCCCAATGATTAACGAGGTAGCCGTGGTGCTGCTCTTCGGGATGTTTGGCTGGCAGACGGCGCTAATCTACGTTGTAACGGGACTGGCAATAGCTATACTTGCCGGTTGGACTATCGGAAAACTTCGGCTGGAGCATTGGGTGCAGGACTGGGTTTACCAAACCCGATTCAGCGATTCGGGCGATGCCGAGGAGACGATCTCCTTCGAGCAGCGCATCAGGTTTGGCTACGTTGCAGTGAAGGATATCGTAGGCAAGGTTTGGATTTATGTGATGCTGGGTATTGCCGTTGGGGCAGGCGCCCATGGCTACGTTCCCGAAGATTTTATGGCTTCGCTTATGGGAAAGTCCGCCTGGTATAGCGTCCCCCTGTCAGTTTTAATTGGCGTTCCGCTATACTCCAACGCGGCAGGAATTGTACCTATCGTTTCGGTGCTCATCGAGAAGGGGGCATCGCTGGGAACGGCTCTGGCATTTATGATGGCTGTAATCGGGCTGTCGCTGCCCGAGATGATTATCCTGAAGAAGGTGCTGAAGCTGCCAATGATTTTAACCTTTGCGGGTATCGTTGCCCTAGGCATTATGGTGGTGGGGTATCTGTTTAATCTGGTGTTCTAACAAAACATGAAATGAAGAGGAGTCAGAAGTGGCTTTATTCTACTGTTCCTTCAATTAAATTCAGTCGTCTACTGAATTAAGCGCAGTCGCTTGCTGAATTAAATTCAGTAGCTTACTGAATTCATCGCAGTCGCTTGCTGAATTAAATTCAGTCGCCTACTGAATTAATCGCAGTAGGTTGCTGAATTAAGCACAGTCGTTTACTGAATTCATCGCAGTAATTACTGAATTAAGCTCAGTCGTCTACTGAATTAACCGCAGTAGTTTACTGAATTAAATTCAGTCGCCTACTGAATTCATCGCAGTAGCTTACTGAATTAAATTCAGCCTAGAGTATGCTCTAGGGGCATTTGGGGGCTAATGGCTGGTGTTTGGCGCTTTTTAAGCGGGAGGTAAACGTGCGAGCGGGGTAGGTGCTTACGTAAAGAACCTACCCCGCTCGTTGTATCTTTGGGTTAGTGCTACTGCCCGATGCTTGCTTCGGGGCTTATTTCAGCCATTGTCTCATTTTCGAAGCGGATAACCCTGGATGGGAATTTTTTGATGAGGCTGTAGTTGTGCGTTGCGATGATGACCGTACAGCCGGTGATGCTGATCTCCAGCAGCAGCTTCATGATATCCTCCGATGCTTCGGGGTCGAGGTTGCCGGTGGGCTCATCGGCAAGCAGCACCTCGGGGTTGTTGAGCAGCGCTCGGGCAATGGCAATGCGCTGCTGCTCGCCTCCCGATAGCTGAAACGGATACTTGTAGTCCTTCAGCTGCATCTTCACCTTTTCGAGCACGTCGTTGATCCGCGTCTCTATTTCAACCCTGTTCTTCCAGCCGGTCGATTTTAGCACGAACTCCAGGTTTTCGCGCACCGAGCGGTCGTTGAGCAGCTGGAAGTCCTGGAATACCACGCCCAGCTTGCGGCGGAGCATCGGAATCTCCTTATTCTTAATCTTTCGGAAGTCGAATCCGCAGATGGTGCCTTCGCCTTCGTCGAGTCTGAGCTCTGCGGTAAGAACTTTTATGAGGGTTGACTTTCCGCTACCTACCTTACCCACAAAGTACACCAGCTGCCCCTTCTCGATGTCGAGGTTGACGTTGTTCAGTACTACGTTTTTACCTTGGAAAATGGTAGCGTCCTTTATCTCAATAATTGTGTTTAGTGCCATTTGCTTTAAATTTTAAGCGCCCTTGCGGCTTCAGATCATGCCTGAAGTTTTTTGCTTTCGTGGTAGTCGCCTGTTGCGATTCCGCTTTAGGGCTACAAAGATCGGTAAAGACAACGAATTAGCATCCAAAAATAGCAAATGTTTCAGTTCGTATTCGCTTAGCAACCAAAAAAAGAGTGAAGCTGCAGGGGGCGATTCTCCCATAATTTTGAGGGAGCTGCATCAGGTTCGGCTAAAACTTTCTATTTTTAGGCAGAATCTATTCTCAAGTCAATGGTAAAAAACTTAGCTAAAGGTTGTGCCTCCCTGCTCTTCTTTGTTGCAATAAGCTACTCAGGAGTAGGACAAACCACGCAGATCAACCGAAGTGATGAGCGCCTATATCGTGAGGCGCTGGAGCTGTTCGAAAAGGGAAAGTACGCCTCTTCGCAGCATCTTTTTGAGGAGTATACCTCCTCAATTGGGCAAAAAAATACGATGCAACGGGGGAATGCCGAATTCTACAAGGCTATGTGCGGCGTGCATCTCGAAAATAAGGATGCCGAACGCGAGGTGCGCAACTTCGTGATGCACTACCCCGAAAACCAAAAGGTAAACTACGCCTGCTTTGCGCTGGGTAACCTTTACTACAAGCAAAAGAAGTACGCCGATGCCGTTTACTGGTACAGCAGGCTGGAGGTTGACGCCCTAGGGTTCAACGACAAGTGCGAAAGCTACTTTAAGAAGGGGCTATCGTACTACTACACGGGTAAGAAGGACTTGGCGGCTCAGGCTTTTGCCTCCATCAAGGATGTAGACAACAAGTACTCGTCGCCGGCAACCTACTACTACTCGCAGATTGCCTACGAGGAGAAGAACTACGCCACCGCGCTAAAGGGATTCTCGATGCTGCTCAACGACGAGTCGTTCGGGCCAATTGCCCCTTACTACATCGTGCAGATATACTACATCCAGCGCAACTACGAGAAGGTGATCGAGCAGGGACCAAAGCTCGTTGAGTCGTCGACCCCATCGCGTGCCGCCGAGATATCGCGCCTGATTGGGGAGTCGTACTACCGGTTGAAGATGTACCCCGAGGCGTTGCCCTACATCAACCGCTACGCCGACGAGGCTAAGAACATCACCCGCGAGGATAGCTACCTGATTGGCTTCATCAACTTTAAGGCTGGCAACCATAAGAAGGCGGTAGAGTCGTTCGAGCGCATTGTTTCGGGCGAAGATTCGCTAAGCCAGAACGCCTACTACCATCTAGCGTATAGCCAAATGCAGCTGAATGCAAAGCAAAAGGCGCTTCAGGCATTTAGCATGGCCTCAAAGATGAGCTTCGATAAGGATATCCAGGAAGATGCGCTTTTCAACTTTGCCAAGCTAACGTTCGAGCTCAACTACAACCCGTTCAACGAGGCAATCAAGGCGTTCAACAGCTACATCGAGAAGTATCCCAGCAGCCCACGCGTCGACGACGCCTACGAGTACCTGATGATTGCCTACACCAACACCAAAAACTACAAGGCGGCGCTCGAATCGCTACAGAAGATAAAGAAGCAGGATGTTAAAACGAAGTCGGCCATTCAGCGTGTGGCATACTATCGAGGCTTGGAGCTGTTCCAAAACCTGAACTTCAAGGAGGCTATTGCTTCATTTGATTTGTCGTTGACGAACTCTAGCTATGACCATAAGCTTGCCGCATTAACGCAGTACTGGAAGGGCGAGAGCTACTACCGGTTGGAGGATTACGACAACGCCCAAAAGCTATACGGCGAGTTCCTGCTCGCTTCGGGGGCATTCGATCAGCCAGAGTATAAGCTGGCGCACTATGGCTTAGGCTACAGCGCCTTTAAGCAGAAGAAGTACGACGAGAGTATGACCTGGTTCCGTAAGTACACCGCATTTCAGGATGTTCCTTCGAAGCCAGCGCTGGCGGATGCCTACAACCGTATCGCCGACATCCTCTTCTACGAGCGTAAGTACTGGCAGGCTATCGAGAGCTACGATAAGGCGTACGCGCTAAATGCATCCGATCCCGACTATGCGCTCTACCAGCGTAGCTTCGCGCTTGGATTGGTTGATCGTCCCGAGCGCAAGATCGAATCGATGAACACCTTCCTTCAGAAGTATCCAAAATCGCCTTTTGTTGATGATGCGCTATTCGAAATAGGGCGTACCTACACCCAAATAGAGCAGTTTGATAAGGCAGAGGAGACATTCCAGAAGTTCTTGGATAAGAATAAGGGCTCTAACTACTACATCAAGGCATTGGTGGAGCTGGGCTTGATTAACGTAAACAAGGCTAACGACGATAAGGCTCTCGAATACTACAAGAAGGTGGTGGAGGATTTCCCCGGAACCAACGAGGCAAAGAACTCGCTTTTGGCGATCAAGGAGATCTACGTGGACAAGAACGACGTTGATGCCTACTTCACCTATGCCCAAAAGCTAGGAAAGGATGTAAGCATCGGCATGGCAGAGAAGGACTCGCTGATGTACTCTGCGTCGGAGCGCGCCTACCTAGCCAACGACTGCGCCAAGGCAATTCCCGGATTTAAGAAGTACATAGCATCGTTCCCCAATGGTGATTTCCTTCTTAACTCGTACTTCTACCTAGCCGATTGCCAGGAGCGAACTGGTAACCTAGGCGAGGCTGCTGTAGCCTACAAGTACGTTAGCGAAATGCCAAAGAACCAGTTCTCGGAAACATCGCAAAAGAAGTATGCAAGCATTAGCTACGGGCTGAAGAATTACAAGGATGCCTTAGCCGCCTACGAGAAGCTGGAGGTGAATGCCGAAAACAAGTCGAACCTACTTGAGGCACGTGTTGGGATGATGCGCAGCGCCAACGAGGATAAGCAGCTGCAGCAGGCTGCCGATGCCGCAACAAAGCTGATATCTACCGAAAAGGCTACCCCCGAGCTGCTTCGCGAGGCTCACTACGTAAAGGGTAAGTCTCTTTACGGGTTGGGTGATCTTGATGGCGCTTCGGCAGAGTTTGCGCAAATTGCCACCAACGTCCGAACCAAAGAGGGAGCCGAGGCTAAGTTTATGAAGATACAAATTGCCTACCAGCAAAAGAAGCCCGAAGCGGTAGAGAAGGAGGTGTTCGAATTTGCCGATATGAATACGCCATTCCAGTACTGGATCGGAAAGAGCTTCCTGTTACTCGGTAGAACCTACCTGGACAAGAACGATGCCTTCCAGGCTAAGGCAACCATTCAAAGTATTCTCGATGGCTACACCGTAAAGGATGATGGTGTGGTTGATGAGGCAAACAAGCTGCTCAAGGAGGTTGAGGAAGCCGAAAAGGCAAAGCAGAACGTTCAGCAAGCCCCTGTGGAGGTAATTCAAAAGTAAGCAATGATGAAGAAGATTCTATATACGATACTTGCGCTGACGCCAGCTGTGGCATTTGCGCAAACCCAAGATAATACGCTTAACAAGCAGGTGGAGGTTACCCGTTCGTACGAGCCAACCATCAACGATGCTTCGAAGCTAAATATAATGCCCAAGATAACGGATACGCTAAAGCTAACCCCTAGCTTTAAGTACTCCATCTTCTCGAAACCGGTGGAAACCTACTTTCCGGTTAAGCCTATTGCTGCCGCTAAGCTGGTCGAAGAGCCCAAGGAAGATCTGTACAACTTCTTCATCCGTGGAGGAATTGGCAACTACTCAACCACGCTCTTCGATATCTACTACAATAGCCCACGCAACGTGGATTACAGCTACGGTGCCTACTTTAAGCACCGCGCATCAACAGGTAACATTGGGTTGGAGAAAGGACCAAAGGTGCCAACGAACAACTCGAAAAACGAGATAGCGCTATTTGGCAAGAAGCTCTTTGGTACGAATATCCTGAGCGGAGGAGTATCCTACAGTCATAACAGGAACCTTTATTACGGCATTGATTCTGCCCAGATGGCTAAGCCTGCTTTCCGCTTCAACAAGGATTCGCTGCTCCAGCATTTCAACAGCATTAGGGCAGAGGTAAACCTGAAGTCGTTCTATTTGGATTCTACCCATATTAACTACAAGGCATCGGTTAGCTACGATTACTACAACGACAAAGCCGATTTTGGGGAAAATCATGTAACGGTAGGTGGCGAGGTGTTTAAGTATATCCAACGAGACTACCTAGGTGCTGGCTTAAACATTCTTCATGTTGGTAAGTCGGGTAGCTTCGATACGGTGTCGAATACGGTGGTAACCCTTGCACCAATGCTCCGAAAGTACGGAAGCTTCTATACGGCATCAATTGGCGTTAACTTCACCAACGACGCGTGGGGAAATAACACCAAAAGTTACTTCTTCCCTGTTGGGCATTTAACCCTCGATGCTGCCGGAAACTTCTTTGTGCCCTACATTAAGGTGGGCGGATACCTAGAGGTGAGCTCCTATAAGAAAATCACCACCGAAAATCCTTTTGTAATGCCCGGAATTTACGTGGAGAATACGGCGCATAAGATGGTGCTCACCGGAGGTATTAAGGGTAATGTAAGCGCATCGGTGTCGTACAACGTGTGGGGTGGCTACGAGCTAATCGACCATCAGTTCTTCTTCGTTAACCAGAAAGGCAGCAAGAGCTACTACAACAACTTCAACGTGATTTACGACAACATATCGAAGACTACCTTTGGTGGCGAGATTGCCTTAGCCGTAAAGAACTTCTTGGATATAGGCGTGCGTGCGCAGGTGTACAGCTACTCGCTGGATAAGCAGGAGAAGGCGTGGGGTATGCCAGCCTTCGAATCGTCGGTTGATGCAGCCTACCGCCACAACGAGAAGTGGACGTTTAAGGCATCCATCTTTACCGTTGGATCGCGCTACGTAAAGTGGATGGATAACTACAATAGCAAGGGTGAAGTTATTTCACCAATGATGCCTGCAATTAAGCTCAGCTCGTTTGTTGACGTCAATCTGGGCTGCGAATACCAGTTCACCAAGCGTATTCATGCCTTTATTAACATCAACAATCTACTCAATAGCGATTCGGACACCTACTACCAGTACAAAACCTACGGGATTAATGGCGTTGTAGGCGCCAGCTACTCGTTCTAGCCATCGGAAAAGGTTAAGCTATTAAAAGCGAGCAATAATCTTTGGCGCTAAAGCCTGTTGTTGGCTCAGATTTAGGATATAATTGCTATATTTGCATGTAATCCTGCCTAAGTTAATTTAAGGATTAATCTTAGGCAGGATTTTTTACGTGAATAGTAAGATCAAAACATAAATTTTTGCAAGTAATGAGCAATCTTGACGCAGAAAACAATGAGCTTAACTCAAACAACAGCTATTCGGCCGATAGCATTCAGGTGCTCGAAGGGCTTGAGGCAGTTCGCAAGCGTCCGTCGATGTATATCGGCGATGTGGGAGTTCGAGGCTTACACCACCTGGTTTACGAGGTAGTTGACAACTCTATTGACGAAGCTCTTGCCGGATACTGCAAGAACATCAACGTATACATAAACGAGGATAACTCCATTACCGTTGAGGACGACGGTCGTGGTATTCCTACCGATTTCCACGAAAAGGAGCAGAAATCGGCACTTGAGGTGGTGCTAACCGTACTTCATGCCGGTGGTAAGTTCAACAAGGATTCCTACAAGGTTTCTGGAGGTCTCCACGGTGTGGGCGTATCGTGCGTAAACGCGCTTTCGATAAAGCTTGTTGCCGATATCTACCGCAACGGAAAGCACTACCGTCAGGAGTACAGCCAGGGAAAGCCAATGACAGAGGTGGCGATTATGGGCGATACTGATCGTACTGGAACTACCATCACCTTTAAGCCCGATGCCGAAATCTTTAATGCCATCGAATACTCCTACGATATTCTTTCGACTCGTTTACGCGAGCTGGCGTTCCTAAATAAGGGGATCAGCCTTTACATACAGGATAGGCGTGAGGCTGAAGAACAGGTGGATGAAGAAGGAACCTCTACGCCTGGTTTTAAGAGCGATAGTTTTCTTTCGGAGCTGGGCTTGCGCGAGTTTGTAGACTACCTTGACGGTACTCGCGAGAAGCTAACCGAAAAGCCAATTTATATTGAAGGTGAAAAGAATGGGGTGCCAGTGGAGATTGCCTTCCAGTACAACACCAGCTTTTCGGAGAACGTTCACTCGTACGTAAATAACATCAACACCATAGAGGGTGGTACGCACCTTACCGGCTTCCGCCGTGGCTTAACGCGTACCCTTAAGAAGTATGCCGACGAATCGGGCGCGCTTACCAAGGTGAAGTTCGAGATTAACGGTGATGACTTCCGCGAGGGGTTAACCGCTGTTGTTTCGGTAAAGGTTGCCGAGCCACAGTTCGAGGGGCAGACTAAGACGAAGCTGGGTAACTCGGAGGTCTCGCTGGCCGTCGATCAGGCTACCAGCGCTGCGCTGGAGGCTTACCTAGAGGAGAACCCTAAGGATGCCCGCCAGATTGTTTCGAAGGTGATATTGGCTGCCACTGCCCGTCATGCTGCCCGTAAGGCGCGCGAGATGGTGCAGCGTAAAACCGTTCTTTCGGGATCGGGGCTGCCCGGTAAACTGGCCGACTGCTCGGAGCGCGATCCTAGCATTTGCGAGATCTACTTTGTCGAGGGAGACTCGGCAGGTGGTACCGCTAAGCAGGGGCGCGACCGTAAGTTTCAAGCCATCATGCCGCTTCGTGGTAAGATCTTGAACGTGGAAAAGGCCATGCAGCATAGAATCTTCGAAAACGAGGAAATCAAGAACATGTTTACGGCGCTTGGCGTTAGCATCGGCACCGAGGAGGACAGCAAGGCGCTTAACCTAGCGAAGCTCCGCTACCATAAGATCATCATCATGACCGATGCCGACGTGGACGGTAGCCACATCGCCACGCTAATGATGACCTTCTTCTTCCGCTACATGCAGGATCTGATTAAGGAGGGCTACCTCTACATCGCCACACCTCCGCTCTACTCGGTTAAGAAGGGCAACAAGATGCAGTACTGCTGGACGGATGACGAGCGCGACAGAATCAGCATGGAAATGAGCGGCGGGCGCGAAAACTCGATCCACGTTCAGCGATATAAAGGTCTTGGTGAGATGAACGCCGAGCAGCTTTGGGAAACCACCATGAGCCCTGATAGCCGAATTCTCCGTCAGATTACCATTGACAGCGCTGCCGAGGCCGACCGCATCTTCTCGATGCTAATGGGCGACGAGGTTCCACCACGCCGCGAGTTCATCGAAAAGAATGCCAAGTACGCCAAGATTGACGCGTAATTCCAGACGTTAGACGATAGATTTTAGATATTAGAGGAGGGCGCTTGCCTTCCTCTTTTTACTTTTATGAAAGCTCTTGAACGTTTAGCTATTTTCTAGGTTGTTGCTGCTGCTGAATCCTCCCTTCCTCCGTGAGGTCTTTTCTTAATTCTGCTACCTTTGCCGCACTTTAAAATGCCTATGCAAGCCGTCTGTTTTATCGTAAACTCCCAGAAGAGGAAGGTTAAAGGGCTGGTTGCCCGAATAGCGTCTACCTTTGAAAGCAGGTATGCGGTGATGTTTCTGTACACCTCGGCTAGCCGCGATGCCGAGCGGCTGGCGGTGCAGGCGGTGGAGCAGGGCTGCTCGTACGTTGTGGCCGTTGGCGGCGATGGCACCGTTAACGAGGTGGTGAACGGCCTGATGCTGCTCTCCGATGCACAGCGCAGGGCGGTTACCCTTGCCGTGCTTCCTTGGGGGACTGGTAACGACTTTGCCCGCTCTATTGGCGCCACGCCCTCGGTGGAGCGCCTCTTTGAGCTGGTTGAGCAGAACAGCACCTGCCAGGTTGATGTGGGCAGGGTGCAGTACACGCAGCCCAACGGGCTTGCCGCGCTTCGCTACTTCGTCAACATTGGCGATGTCGGCATTGGACCAAGCACGGTGATGATGGTGGAGCGGCTAAAGCGCTTCCTAGGGGCGACGCTGGCCTTCTGGATCGGCGGTTTTTGCACCATCTGCTTCCGCAGGCCGCAGGAGGTGGCCATCGAGGCGGATGGGTACTCGCATAGGGGTACGGTAATGGCCGTTTGCATGGCCAACGGGCGCTACTTTGGCAGTGGGTTGGGCATTGCCCCGCACGCCGTGGTCAACGATGGCATGCTGAACCTGGTGGTGGTGGGGCGCGTGTCGGCGCTCACCTTTCTCCGATTCACGGGTAAGCTGCGGAGGGCCGAACCCGTAATTCACCCCGAGGTGCGGTACGTGGAGGTTAGCCGCTGCCGTATTCTCTCCGAAAGCGACTGCCCGCTGGAACTCGACGGCGAGGTGCTGGGCGCTGCGCCGCTGGAGGTGGAGCTGCTGCCGGGCGCCATCTGCGTTGTGGTGGATACCTGCTGCTCGCGCGCCATCGATTCGCGTCTTAAGCCTGCCAGCATGGAGCGTTCGGGGGCATCGGTTACGGCTTGATCGGCCATCATGCTCTATAACGAAAAGGGTGGGCGGTAAAGTTCGCTGGGGCCCGCTTGCTTGTGAATACATCCAGCAACCTCGTGGTTGTTCTCTTCTTCTACTTCCTTTCACTAGCTTCTCTCGAGGCTAATCGCGTTGGAGCCATTTGGGGCTTCTGATCGCTGCTGTAGCAGGTGGGCGCTTGCTTACCTTGGCTGGTGCCGCATCTTGGCTGCCGCTTCTCCATCCGCAATTATTCTTAAAAGCTTTACGATTTTGGGTGATCCCCATAGGGTCTTGGAGGGCTTGTGGGGCCTTGCTTTTTGCTGGAGTGCCCCTTGTGTAGGCTTCTGTAAGGCGCTGTGGTATGCGGTTGTGCGGATTGTACATCTGAATAAATGGGCTACTTTTGAGGCGCCTTTTTTCGAATCATTCCCAAGCCTTGTTTGGGTTGGCTCTACTTGCTGCAACAGCCGTGGTTTCTGCTGATCCCTCGGCGATGCGCTACGCTGCAAATTTTAACCAACGCAATAAATCCATGAGAAAAACCGCTCTAGTCTTGCTGTGGACGCTTGCCTCTTCTCTTCTCTTTGCCCAAGGCGAAGGCGAGATGACGGTGAGCAGCCTAAACCACTGCCATAGCCCCAACAGCTGTGCCAGCGTCCAATCGTTAACTGCCAAGTGGAACCTGACCACGATGATGGGCGAGCTGCTGGTTCGTGTCTCGTTTAAGTGGACCGCTGGGGGCGATACTCCCGCCAACTTCTTCGATGGCCGCGACTTTATCGTGCTGCGCTGTGTTGCCTCGGGCAGCTCGCAGGTGGTGGGTTACATCCGCAGCGGCGCCGATTGCCCGGTTTCGGGGAAGGGGTACGGCCATAACATGGGGGGCTCGCCCTCGTGGACGTCGCTTTTCTGCGATTCGGAGGGCAACAGCCTCGGCTACTCGGCCGAGAAGACCAAGGAGATCTGGAAGAAGGGCTTCTCGGTTGCCGGTGTGTCGCTGGTGCGATCGGGCGGGCTCGATGCCGACAAGCCCCGCGCCGCACAGGCGGCCAGCTCGGGTGGCGGTGCGCCAACCACCACGGTAACGGGCTCGCCGCAGTCGTCGCAGCGGGTGGCCGAGCTGCAGGCCAAGCAGCGCCAGCTGGAGGAGCAGAGCAAGCAGCGCCAGCAACAGCAGCAGCAACAGGCGGCTCAGGAGCGTTCCCGCCAGCAGCAGGCCGATCGTGGCCGCCAGCAGACGACGACGAGCCGCTCCTCCTCGCCGGGCGAGGCTGACCGCTACGCGAGGGAGATGGCCATTAACCAGTACAACGACGCGCAGCGCAACACCCAGGAGATGCTCGACAAGGTGAAGCAGGGCGCGCAGGATATCATGAACACCATATCGCAAACCGCCGAAAATAACCGCAGGGAGAATGAGAAGTGGAAGGCGGAGTGCGCCGCCAAGAACCGCGAGTGGGAGGAGAACGAGGCCCGCAAGAAGCGGGAGCAGGAGGAGCAGAGCCGGCAGTACTGGGAGAATGCCCGCAGGGAGGCCGAGCAGAGCAAGCGCGAGGAGGAGGCCAAGGCTGCCCAGGCAACCCTGATTGGCCAGAACCGTTTGGCCATCGTTAACGAGTTTAAGGCCTCGACCATCCCGCTATCGTCGGAGCTGGGCTCGGCCGATAAGCTCTACTACTTCGGCTTCTCCTACAACGGGGACAAGCTCAAGGACAACACCTGCACGTTCTACATCACCCCAACCTTCGAGGTGGGCCGACGCGCCGACGGCACCTGGCCCTACCTGTCCAATGTCGTGGACGACCTCTACCGAAAGCTACCCTACAACACCCGCATCATGCACGGGGCCTACTCCTCGTACGACGAGGCCGAGCAGGTGCGGCAGACGCTCATCGGCATGCTCACGAAGACCAGCGTCACCTTTAAGGATAAGGAGTACGCGGGCAAGGTGGCCACGGTGGTGGCTAAGCCGCTGCCCGCCCTGGCCCCTGCGCTGAAGGCCAGCTTCGAGGGGGCCGAGCTGCTCTTTGCCAGCGGCAAGTACTCCGCCGCCCTGGCGCAGCTCCTATCCACCGAAGGGCAGCCGGGCGGTAGCACCGAGCGGGTGGCCTACCTGAAGCTCTTCGCCTACGATGGGCTGCTGGCCTATCCGCATACCGACTCGCTGGAGCTGCTGCTGCTCATGCACCAGGCCATCAGCGGCTACCTGAGCGCCTACGCCAACCATCCCATAAAAGAGAAGTACGCCGAGGTACAGGCGCTACAGGAGAAGTACAACCGTTGGGGGCTGGGCGACCAGCGCGTTGCGGGGGCTATGGGCGGTAACGCCGAGGACCAGTACCAGCTGGGCATGATCTTCTACCGGAGCGAGCTTTACCCAAGGGCGGTGCAGCTGCTTGCCCGTAGCGCCGAGCAGAAGCACCCCAAGGCCTGCGGCAAGGCGGGGGTGCTCTACGACCTCGGCATTGGACGCGTGAAGCCGAACCCCGACCTCTCGGCCAAGTACCTGCGGTGGGCCGTGGAGGCCAACGACTGGGAGGGCATCAGCTTTGCCGCCTACCAGTACCGCGAAGGCGTGGCCCCCTTCGCCAAGGATGCCGCCAAGGCTGCCGAGCTCTTCCGAAGGGCCTACGACATGAGCCCGACGCAGACCGACAACAACGATGCCGATGCGGCCATGTACCTCACGGGCCACTTCTACCGCTACGGCAGCTACGGCGAACCCAACTACGACAAGGCCTACTACTGGTACAGCAAGGCGGCCCAGCGGCCCTACTCGATTTACCAAAAGGCGGCCCAGGCCAAGGTGAACGAGCTCTCCTCGTTCCTCTCCAGCAAGCGGAGCGGGGATGCCTACTTCAGCGAGAAGAATTTCAAGATGGCCATCTGGAACTACAATCATGCCTATAGCACCATCAAGGACGGCCGGTTGAAGAGCCGCCTCTTCGAGGCGCAGGTTGCCCTAGGCGACCAGCTCTTCCACGAAAAAAAGAACCGGTACGATGCTCAGAAAGCCTACGATGAGGCGGGTGAGCTGGTGGGCGACGACCCGCAGAAGCTGGCCGTGCTGCTGCCCAAACTCGAGGAGTTCGTGTACGACGACATGCGCAGCTACTCCTTCGATTGCACCTACCCCACCGACGAGGGGAAGCTCAACTACTACCTGGCCAGCTTCCCCAACGGCAAGTACCGCCGCAACCTGGCCAACGTCATCGACTACCTGTACCCCGGCGCGGCCAAGAGCAACCTCAAGTGGGATTACTACAACAACGCCAAGCGGCTCTACCTGATAGCGGCCTTCACCTACTCCGACTCGGGCAAGGCCCCGCGATTCCTGAAGAAGGTAAAGCGGTACATGAAGAAGCGCTCTGAATACGGCGAGCGGTATGCCGGCTTCTCCTACGAGCCGAGCACCAAGGACGACTGGACCAAGGGCAAGCTCGTGGTAACCGCGGTGCAGAAGGGCAGCCCCGCCGGGGAAAGAGGCCTGCTGGCCAACGACGTGATCACCCATATCAGCGGCATCCCCGTCGAGAAGCTGGAGCCCTGGCAGGCCAGCGAGCTGATGCGCTCCTTCAAGGGCGACGAAACCAGCGGCTGCTACCTCACCGTCATCCGGCCGGGCGAAATCCTGCGCCGGGTAATCTACGTTTTCGGTAGGTAACCGCTAGGTAAAAGATACAGTAAGGGGCTGCCTACCGCGCGTGGGTGGCCCCTTGTGGTTTTTAAAAGGATGATGCTGCATCGATGCATTAGGTCTACGGGAAATCGGTTAGGGGTGCTGCATCGATGCATTAGGTCTACGTGAAATCGGTTAAGGGTGATGCATCGATGCATTAGGTCTACGTGAAATCGGTTAAGGGTGATACATCGATGCATTAGGTCTACGTGAAATCGGTTAGGGGTGATGCATCGATGCATTAGGTCTACGGGAAATCGGTTAGGGGTGATACACCGATGCATTAGGCTTACGGGAAATCCGTTAGGGGTAATACATCGATGCATTAGGGCTTCCTGAAGAGGGTAGGAGCGAGTGGGTTATCCGGGAGCTTGATGGGAGGGGTGAAAAGCTACGGAATATTTGCATTTCGATCGAAAAAGTTAAATAGAATTTGCTGTAGTTAAAAAATGTATATATTTTTAAAGGCCTTACATATACGGATTCCCAAAAAACTACAACAAATGAAGAAAGTAAAGTCATTTAATCTTCGCAAAGTGCTGGTAGACGAGCTCGGCACTTTTGCACGTAACTTCTGTACAATCGTAAAGGGGCTCGTTGCCTCGAAGCAAATTCCAGAGCCGATGGTGACGGGGTTGGAGCAGGGCATAAAGCGCTACGAAATGGGCGTGGGGCCCAAGGTGGATAAGGCTGGCACCGAGCGCAGCCGGTTGCTCGATCTGGAGTGCGACGGTCTGTTTCTGGCCACCAAGGGGGCCGTTCGCACGGCCAAGTTCCGCCCCGATCAGCGGGAGGCCGCACAGCGAATGGAGGATGCCATCCGCAACCGTGGCTGGAATATGCAGAATGCCGCCTACGATGCCGAGTCGAACAACATCAAGCTGCTGCTGGCCGACATCAAGGGCTCGCCCGTGCTGCAGGCCGATGCGGTAACCATCAAGTGCGACGACCTGCTGGCGCTCCTCGAAGCGGCCAACAAGAAGTTCGACGCCAGCGAGGCCGACCGTAAGGCCAAGGAGCTGGAGCTGGGCGGCCTCAACAGCTACGAGGCGGTGAAGGGGCTCAACGCCGAGATCCAGCGCATCTTCAGCTACCTGGATTCGGTGTCGGGCATCTACCCCGAGGTGGCGAAGGCCATCGACCAGATCAACCTGCTCATCGATCCGCTGGCGGCCAAGATCAAAACCCGCGAAACCGTTGCAGAGAACAAGAAGAAGGAGGAAAAAGAAAAGGAAAAGGATAAACCAACCCAACCAAAGCAGTAAAACACAATTTCTAACCGTCCGATATGTAAGCGCAAGGCCAACCGATAAGGTTGGTCTTGCTTTGTTTTGTGGCGAGTTTATGGTTGTTGTAGTGCTGCTGTAATTTAGGAATGTTATAATTTGTATACTGCCATAAACTCATGAATTTACTCTTGTAAAAGTTTTTTCGTTTGTAATTCTATTGAATCTTTTCTAATAGAGAACTTAATTAAGCCTGTTTTCTTTATTTCGTCTTTAGAAATGCATGGTAAAATATCATCGAGTGTTTTAGGTATTCCATCAGGACCAACAGCTGATAAGTAATATTTAGTGGAACTTATTCTCTCATAGTAGTAGTCGGCATAGGTTATATCACCATTATTATTACTAACAATGTATGATAAATCTGGGGTGACTAGGATTTTTTTGTCATCGAGAGCTAGGTGTCCTAAGCTATATGGGAAGTCTCCTAGATGCTCTTTGTACTTTTCTATTTTTTTAGAATAATAGTTTAAATCGCTAATTGTACAATCTTTAAAATTAGGATGAAATCCGATTTTCGTCAACTCTTTATAATCTTGATTAGTTTGAGGATTTAAAACGCATAAAAAGAAAATAAAATTGATCATTGCTACGGCAATGAAGGTTATTGATGCGATTAGATGTCTCCGAATAAAAATGATGTTAAGTGATAACAAAAGAATAGTTATCGGGGCAAGGGTTGGAAATATTGAGATGAAACATGTAATTGAAAAGAAAGTGGTAATTAAGATTTCGTTTTGAAGTGCCTTCTGAATAAGTCTTTTAGGTGAGAATTGGTGTTTCATGTGCTTGCTATTGCTAAATGTATGTTTTATAGTTGTGCAAAGTTGCGAATATAATTAGACGAAGTAGTAAAATTGTGATTTTTTCAAGGCAGAATCTGAAAGCATATCTAACGTTGATCTATTTAAATGAAGTTCAATTTAGGTACTATATGAATTACCAAAAAAAGCAAAAGGGCGCCTTTAGAGGGCCCTTTTGTTATTTTTTTTGGTAGCCTTATCGGCTGCCTTATTTCTTGTACTGCAGCGTGGCAACAACGGGGTAGTGGTCCGAGATGTACACGTCGCCCTTCTTGATGGCCATCACCTGGTAGTCTTTGGCCTCGAAGGATTTTCCGGTGAAGATGTAGTCGATGATGCAGCTCTTGGTGATCTTGCCGTAGTCGTGGAAGGTAACGCCGTCGTCCGAAGCTCCATCCCTATTCTTTGCGGAGGCACGCGCGTCGATAAGAGGAGGGAATCCCGCTAGGTCTTTTACGGCGGTAAGGTAGGCGCTCTCGGTGGGGCGCGAGTTGAAGTCGCCCATCACGATGTAGCTCTTTGCGTCGAGCTCCTTCACCTTTTGGCGGATCAACTTTATCGACTCCTCGCGGGCCTTAACGCCCATGTGGTCGAAGTGGGTGTTGATTACTGTAACCTCGCGTTTCGCCTTCTTGTCGTACAGCGTAACGATGGTGGCAATGCGAGTAAGCGCGGCATCCCAGCCCACGCTGCCCGCCACCGATGGCGTTTCCGACAGCCAAATGGTTTGGTGGTTCTTTTCCGAGAAGCGATCTTTTCGGAAGAAGAGTGGGGCATACTCCCCCTTTTGCTTGCCGTCTTCGCGGGCAACCCCCACGTAGCTGTAGGCATTCAGGTTCGAGCTCAGGTAGTCGAGCTGCTCCTGGAGCACCTCCTGCATCCCAATAATGTCGGGCTTCTCGGTGTTGATGAACTCGGCCGCGATGGCCTTGCGGTTTTCCCAGCGGTTGATGCCATCGTTGGCGTTGCTGTTGCGGATGTTGAATGTTGCGACTTTTAAGCTGCTCTGGCTGCTAGCGGCAAGCGAGGTAAGCGCTAGCGCTAGCGTAATAAAATATGTACGCATTTGGTGTTATATTTTTTGATGATGCAAGCTTACAAAAAAAGGCGCAAACCCTTGCGGGCTGCGCCTCAATCATTGGATGGATGGCCTATAAGATTTTAGATGTTAGATATTAGATTTTAGATGTACGACTGATCGTCCTATCTCAGGATATCTGGCATCTGCCTCCAAAATCTAAATACTAACGTCTAAATACTAATGTCTAAAATTCCACACCACGCCCAGCTTAACGCCTAGGGCGAGGGGCTTCACCTTATCCACCTGGCTGGATTCGAAGAGGCCGTTGTAGATGCCCTCCTTTAGGTAGATATTCTTGCTGTCGGCCTTGAGCATGCTGTTCAGCCCGTAACTGGCGTAAATGCCGCCGTACAGGCTGATGGCGTCGTTTAGCAGGTAGGTGGCACCGGCATCGGCCAGCAGCGCTACCGAGGGGCGCAGGGAGATATCGCCCGAAGGCCTCTGGGAGTAGGTGCTCAGCCCCTGCTCGGGCAGGTCGCCCAGCTCCGCTTTCCACTGGCTGTAGTAGCCCGTGGTGGTGATGGAGCCACCCGTGGCCTTGTAGGTGCTCTTAGCTGGGATGGAGAGCTTGGCGCCCGCCGAGGCCGTCAGCCCCACCTTGGTGGTGAGCGCCCTTCGGTAGGTGGCCGCTAATGGGATGTCGATAAGGGTGGCCGACTGCTCCTCCTTCCAGCCGCTGTAGCGGGTGCGGAGCTCGTAGGCGTCGCCCTCGGCATCCACGTTAGGGGCCTTGGTCAGCAGGTTCAGCGTACTGGTCGACTTGAATGACTGCGCGCCCACGCCCGTGCTGATGCCCCAGTTGGGGCTGAAGAAGTAGGTGTACCCTGCGCCGAGGGTATACCCAGCACCGCCCTTGCGGCTGCCGTTGTCGATGCTGTAGCCCAGCTGGTGGAACCCGCCCCCCGCGCTAAGCGAAAGGAACTGGTCGCCCTTCTGGGCCTGTGCCGCAGCGGTGGCGCCGAGCGCCAGTGCGGCTATAAGTAGCTTTTTCGTCATCTTACTTTTCTTTTTAGGTTGAAGGGATGAGCGGCGCTGCCGCCCATCCCTTTACTTTTAGTTGGCCAAAACCACCTTAAAGGTGAGCACCTGCCCATCGGCGGTGACGATGCGGCCCATGTACACGCCGTTGCTGCCCGATAGGGTGATGCGGTTTTCCTGCTCCACCTTGCGCAGGGTGAGCACGGGTGCGCCCTGGGTGCTGTACACCGTTAGCACGGCGCCTATCAGCTCCTCGTCGCCGAAGCCCGAAAGCTTAACGGTGAGCTCCTGTCCGGCACGGGCAGGGTTGGGGTAAACGCTCACGCTGGCCGATGCGCTCTTTTTGATGCTAAGCACCTTGGAGCAGGTGTTCACCGTTTGACCCGTAGCGGTTTTAAGTTGCGCGTAGTAGGTTCCGCTAAGGCCGTTGGGGTCCTTGTAGAACTGGCTGGTAGCCCCGCCGATGGCGCTGCCGTTCTTGTACCACTGGTAGCCAGCAAAGCGGCCGTCGTGGTTGTCGATCAGCACCACGTTGCCAAACTTAGGCACGATGACGTCGGCCGTTATGTTAACGGTAACCTCGAAGGCCGAAGGCTCGCTGATGTTGCCGTAGCTGTCGCGCAGCTGCAGCGAGGCGGTGTAGCTGCCATCGGCCACCCTTGATGGTATGGTGAAGGAAACAGTGCCGTTACCGGCAGGCAGCGCGGCGTAGCCGCTGTTGCTGAAGCCAGCCGTAAGGGCTTTGGCGTCGAATACGATCTGGTACTCGGTAGGCTTACCGCTGGTAAGGGTATAGGCAAGGCTCAGCTTGTCGCCCTCGCAGCCTGCCTGTGGGGCCTGTAGCGAAGCTACCTCAATGGGGTTCGATATGGTAAGCTTGCCATCAACGTAGGCGAACTCGTAGCTGTCATCGGAACCGCCTGTAACCTTAATGGCGTACACCCCAGTTGGGCTGGTTGCCGTTGCAGTGGTGGTAGCGGTAGGCTTGGCCTCAAGCACTGCCTCTGTATCGCCGTTTACGAATCCGTTGTAGGTGATGCCTAGGGCAGGAATGGCCTCACCCTCGCGGATGTTGTAGCTGGTTGCGGTAGCGGTAAGCGGTGCCTTGCTTACGCTGATGGCTGCTGTCCTTGTAACCTCGTTGTAGTTGGCCTTATCGGTAGGGGTAAAGGTAGCGCTGAGCGTTTGACCTTCTCCTGCGTTGAGCACGATTCCTGCTGCCGGAGCGTAGGTGAAAGTTCCCTCAATATTGGAGGTAGCGCTGAGCTGCTCCTCACCCAGCTTTGTGCCGTAGGTAATGGCCGCAGGGGTATTCCATGCAATAGTAGGTGTCGCCTTATCTACGGTAAGGCTTACGGTTGGCTCCACGCTGCTGTAGTTGGCCGCATCCGTTGGGATAAAGGTTGCCGTAAGGTCGTGCTTACCTGCCGTTAGGGTTGTCCCTTCGGCAGGAGCGTAGGTGAAAGTTCCCTCAATATCAGCGGTGGCGTTTTGCTGTTTGTCGCTTAGCTTGGTACCGTAGGTTATGGATGATGGGGCATTCCATGTAATAGTAGGCTTCGCCTTATTTACGGTAAGGGTAGCCGTACCCTCTACGCTGTTGTAGTTAGCCACATCGGTAGGGGTGAAGATTACCTTTAGGGTGTGCGTCCCTGCGGTAAGCATATCACCACTATTTAGGGCGTTGCCGTTGGTGGTGTAGGAGAGTGTACCTGCTACTGCCGTTCCGTTATGTGATGCGGTGGCATTAAGTTGTGCGTTGCCTACTGCCGTGCCGTAGATGATGGCTGTTGGCGCTGCCCAGCTGATGGTTGGGGTAATCTTTTTGATTTTTAGAGTACCTATTATGTAGGCGAAGAAATAGTTGTTGTCGCTTCCCTCAGCAACGTTGATGTCGTATGCGCCAGCGTTACTTTTGTCGCTTGCTGTGGTGGTAGCGGTAGGCTTGGCGTCGAGCACGCTTTCGTCTTCACCATTCACAAACCCTTTGTAGGTAACCCCGAGGGCTGGAATTGCCTCGCCCTTGACGATGGTGTAGCTGTTGGCGGTAACGGTAAGCGGTGCCTTGGCTACGGTAAGGCTTACGGTTTTCTCCACGCTGATGTAGTGGTCGCCATCGGTAGGGGTAAAGGTAACCTTCAGACTATGGGTACCTGCTGTAAGTATATCTCCAGACTTAAGCGCATTGCCGTTGGTGGAGTAGGATAGCGTACCTGCTAGTAGTGCATTGCTGTACGATGCGGTTGCGTTCATTTGTGCATCGGTAAGCGCGGTGCCGTAGGTGATGGCGGCAGGCTCTGCCCAGGTAACCGTAGGTATACGCTTATCGAGGATGTCAATCTCGCCATCAACGTAGGTAAAGCTGTAGTTGTTGTCTACCCCATCTTTAGCCGTTGTGGCATACTTGCCCACGGGGCTGGTAGGGGGAGCGGTGGTGGTTACGGTAGGCTTGGCCTCGAGCACGTTCTCGTTTTCGCCGTTCACAAAACCATCATAGCGAATGCTGAGTGCAGGAGTTTTCTCGCCCTTGGTGATGGTGTGGCTGCTGGCGGTAACGGTAAGCGGCGCCTTGGCTACGCTGATGGTTACTTTCTTTGTTGCCTCGTTGTAGTTAGCCTTATCGGTAGGGGTAAAGGTCGCGCTGAGCGTTTGCTCTTGTCCTGCATTGAGCAAGGTGCCTGCAGTAGGTGTGTAGGTAAAGGTTCCCTCGGCATCAGCGTTAGCGCTTAGCTGCTCATCGCCTAGCTTGGTGCCATAGGTGATGGCGGCAGGGGTAACCCAGCTGATGACTGGGGTGATTTTACCTATTGTAAGCGTACCCTTCACGTAGGTGAATTCGTAGTTGTTGTCAGCCCCATTCGCTGCCACGATATCATAGCTGCCTGCATTGCTGCCTGCATTGCTGGCATCAGTAGCGGCGGTGGTTGCGGTAGGCTTGGCGTCGAGCACGCTCTCGTTTTCGCCGTTCACAAAACCATCATAGTTAATGTTGAGGGCAGGAATGTTCTCGCCCTTGGTGATGGTGTGGCTGCTGGCGGTAACGGTAAGCGGAGCCTTGGCTACGCTGATGGTCACCGTTTTTGTCACTTCGCTATAGTTGACCCAATCGGTAGGGGTAAAGGTCGCGCTGAGCGTTTGCTCTTGTCCTGCGTTGAGCACTGAGCCTATTGCAGGTGCGTAGGTAAAGGTACCAGGAGCATCAGCGTTAGCGCTTAGCTGCGCATCGCCTAGCGCTGTTCCGTAGGTGATGGAGGCTGGCTTTGCCCAACTGATGGTTGGGGTAATCTTTTTGATTTCTAGAGTACCTATTATGTAACTGAAGAAATAGTTGTTGTCGCTTCCCTCAGCAACGTTGATGTCGTATACGCCAGCGTTACTATTGAAGTTTGCCGTGGTGGTAGCGGTAGGCTTGGCGTCGAGCACGCTTTCGTCTTCACCATTCACAAACCCTATATAGTTAACGCCGAGGGCTGGAATTGCCTCGCCCTTGACGATGGTGTAGCTGTTGGCGGTAACGGTAAGCGGTGCCTTGGCAACGGTAAGGCTTACGGTTTTCTCCACGCTGATGTAATGGTCGCCATCGGTAGGGGTAAAGGTAACCTTCAGGCTATGGGTGCCTGCTAAAAGTATATCTCCTGCCTTAAGCGCGTTGCCGTTGTTGAAGTAGGATAGCGTACCTGCTAGTGGTGCATTGCTGTACGATGCGTTTGCGTTCATTTGTGCATCGGTAAGCGCGGTGCCGTAGGTGATAGCGGCAGGCTCTGCCCAGGTAACCGTAGGTATACGCTTATCGAGGATGTCAATCTCGCCATCAACGTAGGTGAACTCGTAGTTGCTTGCAGTACCACCTGCGGCAACGACGGTATACTTGCCCACGGGGCTGGTAGGGGGAACTGTGGTGGTTACGGTAGGCTTGGCCTCGAGCACGTTCTCGTTTTCGCCGTTCACAAAACCATCATAGCGAATGCTGAGAGCAGGTATTTTCTCGCCCTTGGTGATGGTGTGGCTGCTGGCGGTAACGGTAAGCGGTGCCTTGGCTACGTTGATGGTTAGCGTTTTGCTTACCGTGGTATTCCCCTTATCGTTGGGGGTAAAGGTTGCGGTGATCGCTTGCGCATTGCCTGCGTTGAGCACGGTGCCAACGGCAGGGGTGTAGGCGAATGTTCCGGGGACGTCGGCGGTAGCGTTGAATTGCTCCTTGCCTAAAGCGGTACCGTAGGTGATATCGGCAGGATTGCTCCATGCGATTACGGAGGTATGCATTGGCGTTACGCTGTTCGATGCCATTGATGGTTTGCTTACTCCTACCTTGTTGCTGGCCGTAACGGTAAAGGAGTATTTTGTTCCGTTGGCAAGCCCGGTCACCTCAAGGGTGTGCTCTATCCCGGGGGTGATCCCGGTTGCGAGTACCGTTATGGTGGCCGATTTGCCCGTGCCTACAGGGGTGGCGATTACCGTGTAGCTCGTAATTGGCAATTCTCCGTTGTTTGTCGATGGGGTAAAGCTTACGGTAGCCTGTCCATCGCCTGCGGTAGCGGTTCCAATGGTTGGGGCTGCGGGTCGGTCGTAAACATTCAGCTTAAACACCTCCGAGGTGGATGCGTTGTAGCGAGCATCACCAATGTACTTGGCTTTTATGGAGCGCTCGCCTAAGCCTATGGATGGATAGCTAAAGGTGGCAACGCCGTTGTCTATCGTGATTTTATCTAAGACATTTCCATCTTCCGTGAATAGCACCTCCCCGGTTGCCCCTGGTGTTACGGTGGCGGTAAAGGTTACAGGCGAATGTTTGGCGGTTGGATTGGGAGTTCCGCTCAAGCTAACGGTTGAGGCGCTGGGTCCAGCTAGCGTTCCGCCAGCGGCCATTACCTGCTTTAGGTTGTCGAAGAATTCCTGCTCGTTATTTGCATTTATATTAGGGGTGCTAGATGTAAAGTCGATATCGTACATTACCACTAGGCATCCCTCTTTGGCATTTGCAAGCGTACCCTGGGGGAAGTAAAGTCCGCCTCCTACCGTTCCATCGCCTTCGGTGGCAATAAAGGAGCCCGTACCCGACGAGGTGACGGTTCCGCAGCCTACCGTCGTTACGGATGATATGCTGCTTGCTCCCGTGTTGAAGGGAATCTTTAGCATTAGGGACTCAGTCGACTTTTTTGCTGGTGGGGCAATGGTGCCGCCACCTGCTAGCGCTATAAGTTCGTTAATGCTCTTGTTGCGCTGGTCGGTTGATGGGTTAGGGTGCTCACCTGTTAGGAGTAGGGTGTTGCCCTTTGCCGTATTCAAGAAGCTTACGTACTGGGCCTGTTCGGTAGCGGTAACCAACGAGGCATTTTCGTATCGTAAGTCGTAAATCTGCGCGTAGCCATTCAGCGAAGCGGGTACTCCTGTGGTGCTTAAGGTTACGTTGTAGGTGCTCGAAAGATCTTCATTGAGCTTGTCGGCTGCTGCTTTTATGGCAGTCTCCGTGCTGGAAATGATCAGGACGTTGGGCTTGGGCGTTACGCTGTTCGATGCCGACGACGGTGCGCTTGTTAGGACTGCATTGCTGGCCGTAACGGTAAAGGAGTACTTTGTTCCGTTGGTAAGTCCAGCCACCTCAAGGGTGTGCTTTGTCCCGGGGGTGATTCCTGTTGCGGGTACCGTTATGGTGGCCGATTTGCCTGTGCCCTCAGGAGTAGCGGTTACCGTGTAGACCGTAATTGGCGATCCGCCGTCGGATGCCGATGCGGTAAAGCTTACGGTAGCCTTTCCATCGTCTGCGGTGGCGGTGCCAATGGTTGGCACATCGGGTGCGGCGCATACAACCAGCTCAAACTTCTCCGAAGCGGATGCGTTGTGGGCTGCATCGCCAGTGTATTGGGCCGTTATGGTATGGGTGCCTAATGTTAAATCTAAGGTTGTAAGGGTGGCAACCCCTTTCTCTAGCGAGGGCGTGCCCAAAGCATTAGTGCCATCTTTAGTTACGTCCACGAATTGCACCTGCCCGGTGGCGCCCGAGGTTACGGTGGCGGTAAGGGTTACAGGCGATTTCTGGGCGACGGGGCTAGCAGTGGCGCTTAGGCTGGTGCTGGTGGCGCTGGGGCCTGGCAGCGTTCCGCCGGCGGCCATTACCTGCTCCAGTTTCATTCGGAAGTCATAGTTATTGTAAGGGCTAGCCAGTAAGGAGATGTTGTACATCACTACCAGGCACCCTTCTTTGGCGTTGGCTAGCGTGCCCTTAGGGAAGTAGAGCCCAGCGCCCGAGGTTCCGTTGGCTTCGGTGGCAATAAAGGAGCCGTTGCCCGATTCGGTGACGATTCCGTAATAGGTCAGTGGAGAGGTTGATATGCTGCTTGCCCCCGTGTTGAAGGGAACCTTAAGCGCTACATCGCTAAGATCTGATTTTGCTGCCGGAGGGGCAATGGTGCCGCCACCGAGCTCCTTAATAAAGTTGCTGACGTTCTGGTTGCGTAACTCGTACCAAGGCGTCCCTCCTACCAAAAATAGGGATTTGTTTGGCTTATTTAAAAATTTGGTGTATTGGGTTATATCGCCAGATGGTATATAGAATTCGGATATTCGTACGTCGTAAATCTGCGCGTAGCTATCTAGCGAAGCGGGAGCTCCGTTGGTGCTTACCGTTACGTCGTAGCGAGCGGAGAGATCCATTACCAGCCGATCGGCTGCACTCTTTTCTTCAGACTGATTGTTCGAAACAACTAGGACGTCGGGCTTGTAGAAGGGCGTTACGCTTTTCGATTGATCTGATGCTTTACTTGGGCCTACCTTGCTGTTGGCCGTAACGGTAAAGGTGTAGGAGTTATCGTTGGTAAGATCAGGCACGATGATGGGGCTCCGGGTGCCCGTTGCCGTAATGCCGCCAGGGGTGGCGGTTACGGTGTAGCCCGTAACGGGTGCTTCGCCTTTGTTGGATAGATGGAAAAAGCTAACCTTGGCTTCCTCGTCTCCTGCGATGGCGGAAACGCCGATGGGGGCCGATGGTGCTACTGGCGTTACTGCAAAGCTTTGCGACACGGATGGCGCTGCCTTGACGAGAGCGGTGCCTGCCTGATCGGCCACTACGGTGCAGGTTCCTACGGAGACAAAGTTTAGCGCCCCGCCGCTGGTGATGGTGCACACATCAGTCGTCATGGAGGTATACGTAACCTTGAGTTCCAATGTGGTCTTAGCCGAAAGGGTTGGCGTTGTGCCGTAGAGCTGCGCGCCAGGGTTATCGAAGGTGATGGTTTGGCTCATTTTGGGCGTTACGCTGTTCGAAGCCTCCGATGATTTGCTTGTTAGTGCTGCATTGTTGGCCGTAACCGTAAAGTTGTATTGTATTCCGTTGTTAAGCCCGGTCATCTCAAGGGTGTGCTCTACCCCGGGGGTAATTCCGGTTGCGGGTACCGTTATGGCGACCAATTTGCCCGCGCCAACAGGGTTGGCGGTTACGGTGTAGCTTGTAATTGGCGATCCCCCGTTGTTTGTGGGTGGGGTGAAGCTTACGGTAGCCTTTCCATCGCCTGCGGTAGCGGCGCCAATGGTTGGCGCATCGGGTTCGGTGCAGACAACCAGCGTAAGCGCCTCCGAAGTAGATGCGTTGAGGTTTGCATCGCCAGCGTATTGGGCCGTTATGCTGTAGGTGCCGGATTCTAATGCGGTGGTAATGGAGGCAACGTCGTTATCGAGCGTGGTTCTGGTCCAAACGTCATCGCCTTTTTTGAACACCATCGCTCCGTTGATTCCCGATTTTACGGTTGCGGTAATGGTTACACGCGAATCCTTGGCAACGGGGTTAGGGGTGGCGCTCAAGCTAACGCTGGAGGCGATGGGGCCTGGCCGCGTTCCGCCTGCGGCCATTACCTGCTCCAGGTTGGCTCGAAATGCTTTTTGGTCCGAATTGTCGTTATAATAGGTAAAGTTGATGTCGTACATCACCACCAGACACCCCTCGGTGGCGTTGGCTAGCGTGCCCTTGGGAAAGTAAACACCAGCGCCCGAGGTACCGTTGGCTTCGGTGGCAATAAAGGAGCCCGTACCCGACGAGGCTACTATTCCAGGTGAGGAAAGCGCTACGGTTGATATGTTGCTTGAGCCCGTGTTGAAGGGGGTTTTCAGCAATACGGCGTCATACGATACCTTACTAGGAGGGGTAATGGTGCCTCCGCCTAGCGTCTCGATAAGCTTGCTGATGCTCTGGTTGCGGGTGTCGAAAGCTGGGGTGCGGGAGTCTTCTCCTGCCACAAAGACGGATTTGCCCTTTGCTTTACTCAAAAACAAGCCGTATTGATTTAGGTCGTTGTCTGTAATCGCCTCATTTACTCGTACGTCGTAAATCTGCGCGTAGCCATCTAGTGAAGCGGGTACCCCGGTGGTGGTTACGGTTACGTCATAGCGGTCGGAGAGATCGGCTACCAGCTGCGGGGCTGCCTTCTTTTCGTCATACCATCCGTTCGAAACAACTAGCACATCGGGCTTGTAGAAGGGCGTTACAGCGGTCGACTTGTCGGAAGGAGAGCCATCCCCTGCGCTGTTGGTGGCCGTAACGGTAAAGGTGTAGGGTGTACCGTTGGTGAGCCCTGGTACAACGATGGGGCTTGCGGTGCCCGTAGCCTTAATGCCCCCAGGGCTGGAGGTTACCGTGTAGCTGGTGGCTGGCTCGCCGCCATTGTTGGCGGGGGGGCTAAAGCTTACCGTAGCCTGCTCGTCGCCTGGGGTGGCGCTGACGCTGGTGGGGGGCTGCGGTTTCTGGATCTTAGCCACGTTGGACAGCTGGATCTTCGTTATGTAGAGTAAGAATTGCAGATTGTCCGTGCTGGTGGGATCCTTCAAATTGGAGTCGTTAGACAAAAAGCTGACGGTGACGGTAAAGCTGGTTATGCCGTTACACACAGAGGAGGGAAGGGGGGGGGTGTAGTTGTTATTGGAAGAGGTTTTTTCAATATTATAGAATACTCCCTTCGATGTTGCGGCGCTCACCTGCCGCTGATACCCCCCCGATACCTCGGAGAAATCGAAGTCAGTAAGGTCGAAATAGTAGCCGGGGATGGAGAAGGTGACCGAGATGCTTTTCTGTTTGACACTGCTGTTGTAGAGCTTCCATGCCGAAGTTCCGAGCCCGGATGTTGGGGTTTCGGCATTGGTCATGACGATATCCAGCGTGTTGCCATTCTCGGTCCATGTGAAGTGGTTGTCGCTAGTCTTAGTTTGGGTTCCTGTTCCAAACACGAAGGTCTGCGCGGTTGCCTGCCCGCCTATTGCCAGCAGGGCTAGCGTCAGGGCCAGCAGCGGTAGCCTGCTGCTCCTTCGTTTGGGTACCGCTGCCGGTGCGGCAGCTGCGGTTTGGCCCAGAGCCCCCATGGTGGGGGTCAGCCATAGGGCCAGCGTTCGTAGAAATCTTTTCATGTATGCTTGTTTGTTGTTCTCTATATAGGGGTAATGCTGCTCCCGGAAAAATCGCGCGAAGGTGGCGAATGCGGCGTAAACCGGGTCGCCAAATCGTAAAATTCAGCTTACGATTTGGCGAATGGCTGAAAATGAGGGGTGCGGCGGCTGTTCTCTAAGGAATTTTAGGGGTTGCGGGGCTGTCTTTTGTGGGCGGTTTTGGTACTTTTGCTCCCCTCTTATTTGGCCGTTAACGTATGATATCACTCGAAGAACTGTATTCCTTACTTGTAATACTGGCTCCAGCTATAACCTCGTTTGCCGCGCTGCTGATCCTTACCCTCGACACCATGCGCGGCGGTAGTGGCGAGTGGCGGCTGCGCTCCAGGGTGTTCCTCTACTTTGGTAGCGCGCTGGTTAGTTGGCTTTCCTTGCTCTGCTACTTCCACCTTCCCGAACTCTTTGTCCGCATCAACTGGCTTTCCTACCTGGCGTTTATGCTTATCCAGGTGTACTTTTACGGGTTTATCTTTAAGGTGACGCGTATCGATGCCGCCGAGCGCTTCTCGTGGTGGCACTACCTGCTGCCGGGGCTCATTGCGCTGGGGCTGCTGATGCTGCAGCAGGTAACGCCCCAGGCCGAGCAGCTGCGGGTGGTGGTGGGCCATGGCGAGTACGACGGGGCCGAGCGCCTCTTCTTTCGTTACTCCAACAGCAAGCTGGCCGTGCGGCTGGTCTTTACGGTGGTGTATACCCTGCTGGCCTTTAGGCGGCTGGCGCGCTACCAGCGCTTTGCTGCCGAGCAGCCCAATGGGCGCCCCAACCTGCTGCGGTGGGTGCTGGGCTTCCTCTTTTTTTCGGTGCTCCTGCTGGTGATCCCCTCGCTGGCGCTGATATACTCGCGCAGCACCGTTCTGGGCACCGTCGTAATGGGCTTCCAGACTTTGGTGCTGGTGCTTCAGTACTGCTACCTCTGCTACTACGTGCTGGCAGGGCACTACGTCACCATTGTGGAGGACGAGCCTCCGCTGCTGGGCACTGGTGTCGCCGAGCCCGACGGGGCTGCCCTGCCCAAGAAGAGCCTGCTCACCCGCGAGCGCTTCGAGGAGTACATGCAGGTCGAGCGCCCCTTCCTGAACCCCAGCCTCAAGATCGCCGACCTGGTGGAGACGCTAGGGGTCAACCGCACCTACATCTCCTCGTTCATCAACTCCGAGTACGGGGTCAACTTTAGCGCCTACATCAACCAGCGCCGCTTGCAGGAGTACCGGCAGCTGCTGTCCGACTCCGCCAACGAGGACCGAAGCAAGATCGAGCTCTCGGAGATGGCCGGCTTCAGCAGCTACCGCAGCTTCTTGCGCGTGGCGGATAGTGGGGAGTAGGTAATAGGCCGCGCGTATTCGCGTATTAACGTGTCGCGGGGATACAACGCTTAGTAGGGGAGGAAAGAACCACACGCCCCGAAGTTCTACCAACAAAAAGGCGCAACCCCCGTCGGGCTGCGCCTCAATCATTGTATGGATGTTCTATAAGATATTAGACTTTAGATATTAGATTTTAGAAGTGCATCTGATCGTTCTTCCTCATGATATCTAGTATCTGCTATCTAAAATCTAAATACTAACGGCTACCATCTAGACTTTAGATGTTAGATATTAGAAGTACGTCTAATCGTCCTTCCTTATAATATCAAGCATCAGCCATCTAAAATCTAAATACTAATGTCTAAAACTCCACACCACGCCCAGCTTAACGCCTAGGGCAAGGGGCCTAACCTTATCTACCTGGCTGGACTCGAAGATGCCGTTGTAGGTGCCCTCCTTTAGGTAGATATTCTTGCTGTCGGCCTTGAGCATGCTGTTCAGCCCGTAGCTGGCGTAGATGCCGCCGTACAGGCTGATGGCATTGTTTAGCAGGTAGGTAGCGCCGGCATCGGCCAGCAGCGCCACCGAGGGGCGCAGGGAGATATCGCCCGAAGGCCTCTGGGCGTAGGTGCTCAGCCCCTGCTCGGGAATGTCGCCCAGCTCCGCTTTCCACTGGCTGTAGTAGCCCGTGGTGGTAATCGAGCCCCCTGTGGCCTTGTAGGTGCTCCTTGCTGGGATGGAGAGCTTGGCGCCCACCGAGGCCGTTAGCCCCACCTTAGCGGTGAGCGCCTTTCGGTAGGTGGCCGCCACGGGGATGTCGATAAGGGTGGCCGACTGCTCCTCCTTCCAGCCGCTGTAGCGGGTGCGGAGCTCGTAGGCGTCGCCCTCGGCATCCACGCTAGGGGCCGAGGTCAGCAGGTTCAGCGTGCTGGTCGCCTTGAACGACTGCACGCCCACGCCTGTGCTGATGCCCCAGCTGGGGCTGAAGAAGTAGGTGTACCCTGCGCCGAGGGTATACCCGGCACCGCCCTTGCGGCTGCCGTTGTCGATGCTGTAGCCTAGTTGGTGGAACCCGCCCCCCACGCTAAGCGAAAGGAGCTGGTCGCCCTTCTGGGCCTGTGCCGCAGCGGAGGCGCCGAGCGCCAGTGCGGCTATAAGTAGCTTTTTCGTCATCTTACTATTCTTTTTAGGTTGAAGGGATGAGCGGCGCTGCCGCCCATCCCTTTACGTTTAGTTGGCCAAAACCACCTTAAAGGTGAGCACCTGCCCATCGGCGGTGACGATGCGGCCCATGTACACGCCGTTGCTGCCCGATAGGGTGATGCGGTTTTCCTGCTCCACCTTGCGCAGGGTGCGCACGGGTGCGCCCTGGGTGCTGTACACCGTTAGCACGGCGCCCAGCAGCTCCTCGTCGCCGAAGCCCGAAAGCTTAACGGTGAGCTCCTGTCCGGCACGGGCAGGGTTGGGGTAAACGCTCACGCTAGCCGATGCGCTCTTTTTGATGCTAAGCACCTTGGAGCAGGTATTCACCGTTTGGCCCGTAGCCGTTTTAAGCTGCGCGTAGTAGGTTCCGCTAAGGCCGTTGGGGTCCTTGTAGAACTGGTTGGTAGCCCCGCCAACGGCGCTGCCGTTCTTGTACCACTGGTAGCCGGCAAAGCGGCCTTCGTGGTTGTCGATCAGCACCACGCTGCCAAACTTGGGCACGATGATGTCGGCCGACACGTTAACGGTAACCTGGAAGGCCGTAGGCTCGCTGATGTTGCCGTAGCCGTCGCGCAGCTGCAGCGAGGCGGTGTAGGCGCCATCGGCCACCCTTGAGGGGATGCTGATGGAAACGGTACCGTTACCGGCAGGCAGCGCAGCGTAGCCGCTGTTGCTGAAGCCCGCTGCAAGAGCCTTGGCGTCGAATACGATCTGGTACTCGGTAGGCTTACCGCTGGTAAGGGTGTAGGCCAGGCTCAGCTTGTCGCCCTCGCAGCCTGCCTGTGGGGCCTGTAGCGAAGCTACCTCAATGGGGTTCGATATGGTAAGCTTGCCGGCTACGTAGGTAAGCGCGTAGTTGGCCGCTGCTCCCCCATCGGCTGTAATGGCGTACACCCCAGTAGGGCTGGTTGCCGTTGCAGTGGTGGTAGCGGTAGGCTTGGCCTCGAGCACTGCCTCGGTATCGCCGTTGACGAATCCGCTGTAGGTGATGCCTAGGGCAGGTATGGCCTCCCCCTCGTGGATGCTGTAGCTGGTTGCGGTAGCGGTAAGCGTTGCCTTGCTTACGGTAATGCTTACGGTTTTCTCCACGCCGATGTAGCGGTCGCCATCGGTAGGGGTGAAGGTAACCTTCAGGCTGTGGGTGCCTGCGGTAAGTATATCTCCAGCCTTTATGGCGTTGCCTTTGGTGGTGTATGATAGCGTACCTTCTACTGCCGCGTTGTTGAATGATGCGGTGGCGTTAAGCTGCGCATCATTTAAAGGTGTACCGTAGGTAATGCCATTTGGCTCGGCCCAGGTAACCGTAGGTATACGCTTATCGAGGATGTCAATTTCTCCATCAACGAAGGTAAGCTCGTAGTTGCTTGCAGTACCACCTGCGGCAACGACGGTATACTTGCCCACGGGGCTGGCAGCACTTGCTGTGGTGGTAGCGGTAGGCTTAGCGTCGAGCACGCTTTCGTCTTCACTATTCACAAACCCTTTGTAGGTAACCCCTAGGGCAGGAATTGGCTCGCCCTTGACGATGGTGTAACTGTTGGCGGTAGCGGTAAGCGGTGCCCTGTTTACTGTAATGCTTACGGTTTTCTCCACGCTGATGTAGTAGTCGCCATCGGTAGGGGTAAAGGTAACCTTCAGGCTATGGGTACCTGCGTTAAGTACATCTCCAGCCTTAAGCGAGTGGCCGTTGGTAGTGTACGATAGCGTACCTTCTACTGCTGCATTGCTGTACGATGCGGTAGCGTTGAACAGCTCCGTGTTTAGCGCACTGCCGTAGGTGATGGCGGCAGGTTCTGCCCAGGTAACCGTAGGTATACGCTTATCGAGGATGTCAATTTCTCCATCAACGAAGGTCAGCTCGTAGTTGCTTGCAGTACCACCTGCGGCAACGACGGTATACTTGCCCACGGGGCTGGCAGCACTTGCTGTGGTGGTAGCGGTAGGCTTAGCGTCGAGCACGCTTTCGTCTTCACTATTCACAAACCCTTTGTAGGTAACCCCTAGGGCAGGAATTGGCTCGCCCTTGACGATGGTGTAACTGTTGGCGGTAGCGGTAAGCGGTGCCCTGTTTACTGTAATGCTTACGGTTTTCTCCACGCTGATGTAGTAGTCGCCATCGGTAGGGGTAAAGGTAACCTTCAGGCTATGGGTACCTGCGTTAAGTACATCTCCAGCCTTAAGCGAGTGGCCGTTGGTAGTGTACGATAGCGTACCTTCTACTGCTGCATTGCTGTACGATGCGGTAGCGTTGAACAGCTCCGTGTTTAGCGCACTGCCGTAGGTGATGGCGGCAGGTTCTGCCCAGGTAACCGTAGGTATACGCTTATCGAGGATGTCAATCTCGCCATCAACGTAGGTCAGCTCGTAGTTGCTGGCAGCACCACCTGCGGCAACGACGGTATACTTGCCCACGGGGCTGGTATTGGTTGCGCTGGTGGTTAAGGTAGGCTTGGCGTCGAGCACGCTTTCGTCTTCACCATTCACAAACCCTTTGTAGGTAACCTCGAGGGCAGGAATTTTCTCGCCCTTGGTGATGGTGTAGTTACTGGCGGTAACGGTAAGGGGCGCCTTGGCTACGCTGATGGCTACCGTCTTTGTAACCTCGTTGTAGTTGACCTTATCAATAGGAGTAAAGGTAGCACTTAGCGTTTGATCTTCTCCTGCATTGAGCAGAGTTTTAGCTGCTGGAGAGTAGGTGAAGGCTCCCTCGGCATCAGCGGTAGTGCTTAGCTGCGCTGCACCCAGAGACGTGCCGTAGGTGATGGGCGAAGGGGTATTCCAAGCAATGGTTGGTGTTGCCTTATCTACGGTAAGGCTTACGGTTGCCTCAACATTATTGTAGTTGGCCGCATCGGTAGGGGTGAAGGTAACCTTTAGGTCGTGCTTGCCCGCCGCTAGGGTTGTTCCTTCGGCAGGAGCGTAGGTAAAAGCTCCCTCAATATCAGCGGTGGCGTTTTGCTGTTTGTCGCTTAGCTTGGTACCGTAGGTGATGGATGTTGGCGTATTCCATGTAATAGTAGGCATCGCCTTTTCTACGGTAAGGCTAACGGTTGCCTCCACGCTGTTGTAGTTAGCTGCATCGGCAGGGGTAAAGGTAACCTTTAGCTTGTGCTGTCCTGCATCCAGCTTGGTATCTGCCGCAGGGCTGTAGGTAAAGGCTCCCTCGGCATCGGCCGTTGCGTTTAGCTGCGCTGCACCCAGAGGTGTTCCGTAGGTGATGGCGGCAGGGGTAGCCCAGGTAATGGTTGGGGTGGCCTTCTCCACAACAATGGAAACGGTTTTCGCTGCACCAGTGTGGTTAATCGCATCGGCAGGGGTAAAGGTAACCTTTAGCTCGTGCTGTCCTGCCGCTAGCTTGGTATCTGCCGCAGGGCTGTAGGTAAAGGTTCCCTCGGTATTGGCGGTCGCGCTTAGCTGCGCTGCACCCAGAGGCGTTCCGTAGGAGGTGGACGAAGGGGGATTCCAAGCAATGGTTGGGGTAGCCTTCTCTACGGTCAGTGTTACGGTTTGCTCTGTGCTGTTATAATTAACCGCATCGGCAGGGGTAAAGGTAACCTTTAGCTCGTGCTGTCCTGCATCTAGTTTGGTATCTGCTGCAGGGCTGTAGGCAAAGGTTCCCTCGGCAGTGGCCGTGGCGTTGAGTTGCGTATTGCCTAGCGCGGTGCCGTAGGAGATAGAGGAAGGATTAGCCCAGTTGATGGTTGGGGTAATCTTGTTAATGGTAATCTTGCCCTCACTGTAGACAAACTTGTAGTTGTTATCGGAGCCTCCAGTTACGCCAATGACGTACTCGCCTGCATTACTTTGGGCCGTTGGCACGTTGGTTAAGGTAGGCTTGATGTCGAGAACTCTCTCGTCTTCACCATTCGCGAAACCGCGGTAGGTGATGGTGGGGGTAGGAATCGCGTCGCCCTTGGTGATGGTGTGCGTTGAGCCGATTACTGTAAGCTGCTTCTTCTTTACGTTTACCGTTACCGTTTTTGTGACCTCTTCGACGTTGTTTGGGAAGGTAGGCATAAACTTGATGGTAAAGGTTTGGTTGTCGCCCACATTGAGGGGTGGGGTCAGCGAAGGGGTGTAGGAAAACGTACCTTCGGCGTTTGACCCTGCTGGTTTTAGCATGTTGCCGTAGGTAATATCAGTGGGGTTCTCCCATCGAATTATTGGGGTAGCCTTTACCTTTACCTCCTCGGAGCGGAATATATTACCTGAACTCGAACGGACAAACCCATCGAAGGCAGGATTGGTCATTACACAGTACACCCCATCGGTAACAGGAGAAATAAAGGTAAACACGCCTGCCGTCTCGGTATAGTCGACATCCTTTGTCAGTTCATCGTTTGTTCCCGATTTGTACCAAGTGTAGGTGGTGGGATACTCTTTACCATCGGCATCGGTTACCTTTTGCTGGCTGCGGAGGTCTACCACACCGTTGGTTACGGTAGGCGCAATGGGCTGCTGTGGGGCGTATTGGTAGTTTTTGTAGTAGTACGACTTCACCTTAGGCAGCGTGTTAAAATCTAGCTTATTGTTATTCGCGTAGATGTATTTCAGCGTTTGTGTATCGGGGAATACCAGTTCGGTAAGTAGGTTGTCGGCGCACGATAGCTTTTCGAGTGCTAAACTGGCGTTAAGCTTGAGCGTGGTTAGCAGGTTGTTTGTGCCGTTAAAATCCTTTAGCGCTGTGTTGCTGCTTAAATTTAGCGCTTGCAGCTGGTTCTGATAGCAATGAAGGGTGGTAAGTGCCGTACAGCTCGAAATATCGAGCTCTTTTAGGTTGTTGGCATAGCAGGATAGCTCGACTAGCTTAGGGCTCGAAACCTTCAGCTCTTTTAGGTTGCTGCTGGTGCAGCCCAGAGATGTAAGGTTTTGGCTGCCGGTTAGGTCGAGCGTTGCAATGTTGGCACCAGAGATGCTCAGCTTCTGCAGATTTGGAGACGCCGACACATCAACCGATCGTATGTCGGTGGCTGTTGATATCAACTCTACTACATCTTTGGCGTATACCTTTACGGTGCTGCCAGCGGTTGCTGACCCGTTATAGTTGGATAGCGTGCTATGCTGCACTCCCTCTACTAAAACGCCGTTGCCCCAGTCGATAAAGCAAGGCCCTTCGCTGCTGCATCTCATTCTGAATTCGGTAATGGCACCTACGTTTCCTTGGGTAAAGCTGTAGGCCAATGGGCTGTTCCTCTCTACCGTAATATCCTCAGTGCGGAAGGCTTTGGTACCTGTAAATTCGCTGAACGCTTTGTTGGTCATTATGCAGTACACTGGGCTGGCAGGGGTGGTTAGGAAGGTAAACACGCCTGCCGTCTCGGTATAGTCGGTATTCTTTTCCAACATAACATCTGTTCCAGCTTTGTACCAGGTGTAGCTGGTGGTTTGCTCACCATTGGCACTAGTAGCCTTTAGTTGGCTGCTGAGGTCTACTATGCCGTTGCTGGCTGGAGCCTTTAGCATTGCCTGTGGGGCGTAAACGTATTGGCCTAAATCTCCGGCAGGAGGTAGGGTGGGCAGCGAGAACTTGTTGTCGTTGACGACTAGTGTCTTTAGATTGGCATTGGCGCTAACATTTAGCGTGGACAGGCCATTTTTTGCACAGTGTAGATAAGTTAGCGCAGGGTTTTTGCTAAAATCTAACGAAACCCCCGGGTTGAACTCGATGTTGACCTCCTCAAGCAGCGGGTTGTTGGAGGTGGTTAGTTCCTTTAGCTGGTTGTACGAGACGACCACCTTTTTTAGCGCAGGGTTTTTGCTGATGTCTATTGCGGTAAGGCTATTGTTGTTGCAGTACAGGTTTTGGAGTTGCTTGCATCCTGATACATCGAGCGAGGAAACCCCTTGTTCTGCGCAGTTAAAGCCAGTTATGCCATTGCCAAGTATTTTTACAGTACTCCCTGCGGTGAAGGGGTTTTGTCTAACCTCAGAAGGAATGCTGGGATCTGTCGAGGAAATAGCTCGTTTCTCCAGTACACCATTGCCCCAGTCGATGTAAACGTCGCCAGCCACCTTGAGGCTTAGGTGTGCGGATATCTTATTATTTGTGAGCGACGAGGTAAAGGTAATATTGTCGGTGCATTGGGGTGCAAAGCATGGGTAGTTTAGGGTGGTGGTGGTGTTATCCTTAGTAGGAATAAACATCCAGCGGTTGTCGGTTCCGTTGACCGGCTCGCCGTAGAAGCCCCAGCCGGCGAAGGTGCCTTGGGCTTTCATTTCGGCGGTGGTTTTAGGAGCTCCCTTGCCGGTGTCACTTTTCTTAGATACCTCACTATCGTAGTAGGAGTTTGTTACAGTGCCTAGATTACTAAAGAACCCTACAAGGCCTCCTAAATTGCTTGTGCCACTTACATTGCCGGCACTAAAGCACCTGTCTATAGTTGAATTAGACAAACTGAACCCTACAAGGCCACCCACGTTAACGCTACCTTCTACGTCTGCGGTGCTGTAGCAGTTTTGCACTTTAACTGGGGAGAAGAGCACTCCTACTAAACCTCCAGTTCCTCCGTTTGCTACATTGTTGACACCGGTTACGCTGCCCGTGGTGTAGCAGTAGCTAAGGGTGCTTCCAACGGATACAGTACCCGCTAGCCCCCCTACCGGTGCTTTAGTAGTGGTAGGGCTACCCTTTACCTGTCCGCCAAAGCTGCACAGGCTTACCTGCGAGCTGGAAGCTTCGCCTGCCAGTCCCCCGATGTACGATGTTCCTGTTACGGTTCCATTAACCACCTTGCAGCTGGCGATGGGGGTGTTTGAAGTGTAGCCTGCTAAGCAGCCAACGTAATTCTTTCCTATAACGTTAGGGTTGGTAAGGGTAAGCCCTTTAATGGCGGCATCCTTAGTTTTCCTCCAAAGCCCAACATATTCTTCGCTGGGACGGTTGATGTACAGCCCGGTAATAGTGTGGCCGTTACCGTCGTATGTGCTGATAAAGGATTGGGTTAATGCGCCAATTGGGGGGAAGCCTTTGCCGCCATCCCAATCCTTGGTGCTGGTGGCATCGATATCTGCCGTTTGAAGGTAGTATCTCCCGTCCCAGTACTGCGTCTTCGAGAGCCAGTAGAGGTTATCCAGCGTGGCAATCTGGTACGGGTCTTCCTGTGTTCCTTCCCCTGTGGGTTTTATTGCGGTTTGCGCCACCGCCCCGGCGGCAATGGCCAGCCATAGGGCAAGGATTAGTAGAAATCTTTTCATGTATGCTTGTTTGTTTTGCTATTTTTCCAACGTTGCCAGGTGGGGCGGGGCGAAGGTGTCCTATGTCCTTTCTATCGGCCTAGGTCTTTCTCGGAACCTCCTTCGGAGCGCAGTGCCGTACCTCGGGGAATTCTGGAACAGGCCCAGAATGGCGGCATGAATTGGAATTCGTGCTGCGCGTAAAGGCATCGCTCCCTTGCGGGTGGCTTCTGCTCTCCCCCATTAATTGCGCAAAGGAGGTGAATGCGGTGCAAACCGAACGGACAAATCGTACATTTCAGTTTACGTTTTGTCCATCTGCCTGAACGGAAGGGGAAAACAGCACCCCGTTTTGTAAGAGTTTTTAGGGTTTGCGGGTGGTGCTGCAGCCGCTTTTACCGAATGATTTGGTACTTTTGAGCCCCACTAGAGCAACCGCGAATGATTCCGATAGATAAGCTTTACTCTCTCTTTGTACTACTTGCTCCAGCCTTTACCACGTTTGCTGCGTTGCTGATTCTTGCCATCGACTCCATGCGCGGTACTCGTGGCGAATGGCGGCTGCGTTCTAGGGTGTTCCTCTACTTAGCCAGCAACCTGTTTACTTGCATTTCGCTGCTGTTCTACTACTATCTGCCGGATGTTTTTGTGCGCATCAACTGGATCTTTTATCTGGCCTTTATGCTCATTCAGGTGTACTTCTACGGCTTCATCTTTAGGATAACGCGTACCGATTACTCCGAGCGCTTCTCGTGGTGGCACTACCTGCTGCCCGCCCTTGTGGCGCTGGGCATGCTAGTCCTGCAGCTTACTACCCCGGTGGCCGAGCAGCTGCGGGTGGTGCTGAGCCGTGGCACGTACGAGGGCGGCGAGCGCCTCTTCTTCCTTTACTCCAACAGTAAGCCAGCCGTGCGGCTGGCCTTTACGGTGGTGTATACGGTGCTGAGCTTTAGGCGGCTGTTCCGCTACCAGCGCTTTGCCGTCGCACAGCCCAGCGTTCGTCCCAACCTGCTGCGCTGGGTGCAGGGCTACCTCATCCTTTCTGTGATCCTGCTGATTACCCCCATGCTATCGCTGGTGTACTCGCGCAGCGCCATCTTGGACACCTCCGTTATGGGCATCCACGTTATGGTGCTGGTGTTTCAGTACTGCTACCTCTGCTACTACGTGCTGATGGGCCACTATGTGACCATTGTCGAGGACGAGCCCCCGCTGCTGGCCGCCACCCCCGACAGCGCCCTTCTGAAGAAGAACTTGCTTACCCACGAGCGCTTCGAGGAGTACGTCCGCACCGAAACCCCACACCTGAAACCCGACCTTAAGATGGCCGACTTGGCGGAGGCGCTGGGCGTTAACCGCACCTACATCTCCTCGTTTATCAACACCGAGTATGGGGTTAACTTTAGCGCCTACATCAACCAGCAGCGGCTGCAGGAGTATCAGCGGCTGCTGGCCGACCCCTCCAACGAGGGACGGAGCAAGATCGAACTCTCGGAGATGGCAGGCTTTAGCAGCTACAAGAGCTTCCAGCGCGTGGTCGGGCGGGAGGCGTAAGGCGTGGCTTGTGAAAAGTGAGTAACCACAGCGTACGTTCCTCTGCCATCCACCATTTTGGGCTGCCGTGCGGCGCGCGAAGCCCCACGTTCGGAGGAGGTGCTACCCCGTAGCCGTTAAGTTAAGGCTGCATTCTACTAAGCCTTCTCCCTTCAATTATCTTCAGCCGATGCGGCAAATCCTTTTACGGCGAAACTCCCCGAACTTACGTTCGGGGCCACAGCAATACCATTGGTCGCCGCTGCTAGTATATCTAAGCGGCCAAGTTAGGAATGCTGTTAATACATTCTTAGCGGTACTACCTTCGTTGGTTTATGTTTACAGGCTCAATATTGTTACGCAAAAATGGCAGGCAGAATTCCAAAATTGGTCTCAAAATCACCTTGCTGTCAGACGATGTCTTTCCTGTTGCATGCTACAAGATTACCGATATCGTCAAAAAAAGGCGCAACCCCCATCGGGCTGCGCCTTTCTCATTGTATGGGCTAATACGGACAACCAGCCCCGAGCAAAATACTGAATTCCCAACTTGCTATTTCCTACTCCCTACAAGGTAATTGCCGTCCCGTTGTAGTAGTCGAGCAGCTTGGTGCGGAAGATGTACTCGTAGCGGGCCTGCGCCAGCTCCGACTGCGAGGTCGCCAGGCGCTTCTTGGTCTCGTTCATCTCGAATACGGTCGATCTTCCGGCGTCGAACTTCTCCTGCGCGTACTGGTAGGCCACGGTCGATGCCTCCAGCGCCTGCTTGGCCGAGAGGAAGCTCTGCTGCGCCGTCATGGCGTTATAGTAGGCCTGCTGCATCTCCTTAAAGAGAACCTTTTTGGCATCGCTGAGCACCAGCGTACGCTGATCCTGCTCTATGCGGGCCAGGTTGATGTTGTTGCGGCTCTCGTAGCGGTTAAAGATGGGGATGCTCAGCTGTAGGCCAACCACCTTTTGCCCCTGGTTCTTTACCTGGGTCGAAAACGACGGGTTAGTCATGTCGAAGACGTTGTAGTAGCTATTGCCGTACTGCGCAACGGCGCTCAGCGAGGGGTAGTAGGCCGCTTTGGCCATGCTGATGTACTCCTCGCCGGCCTGTAGGCGGTACTCGGCAGCCTTTACGGCAGGGCGTATGCCGTAGGCCTTCTCTATGCTGCCCGAGCTAAGCGCCAGCACGGCATCGCTGTTGATGGCCACCTTTTCGGTGGATGGCACCTCCACGTCGAAGCTCTCGATGGATTGCAGCTCCATCAGCTGGCCGAGCGCCAGCAGGGCAATCTTCAGGTCGCCCTGTGCCTTAGTGAGGTTGTACTCCTCCTTGGCCAGCTGCGCCCTGCTCTCGTACTGCTCCGACTTGGGCAGGCGTCCGCCGTTTACCAGCTCCTCGGTTTTCTTGAGCTGCAGCTTGCCCTGGTCTACGTTCTCCTGGGCCACCTTCACCAGCTCCTTGTTGTAGAGCACCTGCAGGTAGGCCAGCGTTACCTGTATGGTAATGTCGTCGCCCATCTGGTTGATGTCCTCCATGGCGGCCTTCAGGCTCCAGTCGGCGTACTTCACGCGGCTGTTGATGTAGCTGCCCTGGTAGATGGGTGCGCTGGCGTTGATGCCCAAGGTGGTGGTAGCCGAGCTTTGGTTGACGTAGGAATTTGCCGAGTTTATCGATCGGCCAAACGTCAGGTTTTGGTTGATGTTGGCGTTGAGGTTGGGCAGGCGGCTGTTCTTGGCCGTGTTTACCTGCACCTCGGCGCTCTTCATGTCGTTGGTGCGGCGCTTCACATCGAGGTTTTGCTGCTTGGCGTAGTCGATGCACTTGGCGAGGTTCCAGCTCTCCTGTGCGGTTGCCGAGGTGCTCATAAGCCCCATCAGCAGTAGGGTTGCTATGGTTGATGCTTTCTTCATGGTTGCCTAGTCTTGCTTTTTGGCCTCATCCTTCTTGATGAGTGCCCCCTTTAGCTTATCCTTGGTGGTGATGCCCGACAGCACCTGGATGTTGATGCCATCCGATAGCCCCAGCTTAACGGCCTTGCGCGTAAACTCCTGCTCCTTGCCCTCCTTCTTAACGATGTTGACGTACGAGGTGTCGTTCACAAACTCCACCACGCTTTCGGGAATGGTAAGCACCTTCACCTTCCGGTCGAGGGTGATCTCGGCGTTGGCGCTGTAGCCCGCGCGCACGAAGATGTTTTCGGGGATTTTGGCTGCGGCCTTAATCTCGAAGAGGATGGCGCCGTTCTCCTCCACCCCCTTGGGCGAGATGTACTCCAGAATGGCGTCGAACTTCTTATCCTGAAGAGCCCCCATGGTGAGCTTTATGGGCATTCGCTCCTTGATGCGCCCCACCTCGGTCTCATCGATTTTCCCCTTAAAGATCATGTCGCGCAGGTTGGCCACGCTGGCAATGGTGGTGCCGTCGTTAAAGGTGTTCGATTGGATTACGGAGTTTCCAACCTTTACAGGAACATCTAGAATGGTTCCCGAGATGGTCGAGCGGATTTGCGTGGTGCTGTAGCTGGCCGACCGCTTGGAGATACCCTCGCGGATGATGGTAAGCGCATCCTGCGCGTTCTCCTTGTCCTCCTTGGCCTTCTTCAGCTGGAACTGCGACTTCAGGAAGTCTTCTTTGGACACTACTCCCGAGTTGTAGAGTTTGTTCACGCGGTTGTAGTCGTCCTGCGCCTGCTCTAGGGTGATGTTGGCCTGGTTCAGGCGGCTTTCGGCCGAGTTGATCTGCACCATCTCGGGGATCACCTTCACCTTGGCGATGATCTCGCCTGCGGTAATCTTATCGCCAGCCTGCTTGTAAATTTCGGTTACAATGCCCGATATCTGTGGCTTGATGAGCACCTCGTTGCGGGGCTCTATCTTTCCGGTTGCAATAGTCTTCCGTTCTACATTGCCAATCTTGGGCACTACCACCTCGTACTGGTCCTTGGGCGGATTAGCCTTTTTCCACAGAAATGCAAATGTGCCAATAAGCATGATGGCGATAATGGCAATGAAAATGATCCGTTTAGTTTTTTTCATCGTATGTATTTTTTACTGGTTCCTTATTTTAAAGATGCTAGACGTTAGATTTTAGATAGGCCTTGAGGGATAATCATTGTTATTCTTCCGCTTCTCTGACTTCAAAATACATTCGTCTAACTTCATCTAACTCCGTTTAACTTCTGAAATAGCTTCTCCAAGAAATCTACTCGTCCCTCAGCGCATCAATAGCCTTAATCCGAAGTGCCTTTCGGGCGGGGATCATTCCGGCAAAGAGGCCTGCAATAACCAGCACAAGCATGGCGAATATGGCCAAGTCGAAGCTGATTTGTGGGTTCATAAAGAACATGTCGTCGTTCGAGGCTGCGCTCTGTGCCGTAAGGACGTTGTCAACTATGTTGAGGATAAATACCCCAAAACTTAGCCCGGCAACTCCCGCAATGAGCGTAAGCACCAAGCTCTCCATCATAATTTGGCTAAGGATGTTGAATGGCGTTGCACCAAGGGCACGGCGAATGCCAATCTCCTGGGTACGCTCGCGGATGGTTACCATCATGATGTTGCTTACGCCAACCACCCCGGCAAAGAGCGTCCCAAGGCCAACGATCAAAATGAGAACCTTGATGCCGAGGAACAGGTTGGCAAACATCTTAAACTGCCGCTCGAGGTTAAACCCAGATACCGCCTCTGGGTCGGTGGGCGAGATGTCGTGCTCCTTTTTGAGGATGCCCTTAATCCTATCCTCCAACGACGATACGCTGGTGCTTGCCTTAGAGGTAATGGCTAGCACATGCACCTGGTCGCCCATGTTGTAGGCCACCTGCATGGTGGTGTAGGGGAGCATCACGCTACGGTTTACCGGCCCGTTGATGTTCATTTGCGAGTTGCCCTTTACCACGCCGATCACGGTGTAGTAGATGCCGTTTACCTTAATGGTGGTGCCAATCGGGTTCTCCCCAATCTTGTAGAGATCCTCGTAGGCGTTGTAGCCAATAACTACGGCCTTGCGCCTTTGCTGGATGTCGATGTCGTTAATGTATCGGCCGTAAACGATATCGGGCTTATCTATCTTTACGTAGTCGGGGTTTAGCCCCTTTACGTTGTACGAGCCCGACTTTTCTCCTCTGATGGTGTTCTTTGGTGTTCGACCACCTCCAAATAGCATGGGCGATACCACCTCAACTTCAGGAATCTTGCTCTTGATAATCTCAATATCTTTCGAGCGCATGAGCCACGATCGTCCCTTCTTAAATCCTTTGTAGGGCTCGGTGGTATTGTTTGTCCAGTAGAATACGGAGTTGGTGGCAACCGATTGTATGCCGTTCATAATGCCGTTGCGGAGGCCATTGCCCGAGCCGTACATCACCACCAGCATAAAGATGCCCCAGAATACCCCAAACGCAGTGAGAAAGCTGCGCATCTTGTTTTTGGTGATGGTTTCCCAGATCTCTTGCCAACGATCTAAATCAAACATGATAATTATTTTATAGGTTTTGCTATTCCGATCTTAGCGCCTCTATTGGCTTAATGGTAACGGCTCGTTTTGCGGGAATGTATCCGGCAATCAGCCCTGCAATAACCAGAATTCCTAGGGCGGCAATAACAATCCCAACATCAACCGTTGGATTTCGGAAGATCACGTTGCCGGGTTCTGCTGGGGTTTGGTTTATTGCAAAGTTGATTGCTTCGGTTATTGCAATGCCGAGCATCATCCCGATATACCCAAATACCGAAGTAATAAGCACCGACTCTATCAGGATAAGCTTGATGATGGAGTTGGGCGATGCTCCCAAGGCCTTACGGATGCCAAACTCCTTGGTTCGCTCCTTTACAGTAATCAGCATGATGTTGCTAACGCCAACAATTCCGGCTATTAGGGTTCCAATTCCCACAATCCAAACGAAAAGCTTTATTGCCCAAAATATTTTCATGGTCTGGATGTAGTTCTCCGAGTTATTCCATAACCCCAATGCAGCCCTATCGTCGGGGTTGAAGGTGTGCAGCCTGGCAAACCCTTTTCTGATGGTGGTGTTGTACTCCTCGTTCTCCTTCGCCGTTTTTAGGCTTTTGGCCGATAGAATGATGCCATCGTATCCTTTTTTTCCGAAGTCGTAGATGCTCTTGGCGGTCGAAATGGGGATGTACCCCTCCCGGTTATCGTTGCCGGTAACGTATTTCACGACGCCCACCACCTTATACATAACGTTGTTGACGTTTACGTATCGGCCGATGGCATTCTCGTTGGGGAACAGCACCTCCTTAATCTTTTCGTTGATGGCTATAACCTTGCGCGTTTCGCGGATATCCATGATGTTGATGAATCGGCCCATTCCCGGCAGAACCTCTATACCTTCTAGTGCTGCATAGTTCGATGTAACCCCCAGAAGCCCGTAAGATCCCGTCTTGTTTCCATTGGAAAATGTAGCCGACTCCGATGGATAAAACTTGTAGGCAACCGTATCAACATAGGGGAGCTGCTTCTCGGATAGAAAGATGTCCTTCTCCGACATCTTCATTTTTCTTCCGCTTTGGTAGCCGCTGTATGCCATGGTGCTAGTTCCCGGCCACAGGTAAATGGCGTTCTTCGACTCGGAGGCGAAGTTCGTGCTCACCCCATTGCTCAGCCCATTCCCCGATGCCAGAAGAATGATTAGCATAAAAATACCCCATGCAACGGCAAACCCGGTAAAGAAGGTTCTAAGCTTGTTGGCCTTTATGGTGGCCATTATCTCTTGCCATAAGTCTAGCATGGTGCCCTAGTTTTGGGTTATCGATTCGATGATGCCATCCTTTAGGTGGATGATCTTATCCGTCTTCTCGCCAACTGCCTTTTCGTGGGTTACAATAATCATCGTCATCCCCTTTTGGTTAACATCCTTAAGGATGCTCATCACCTCTTCGGATGTCTTGCTGTCGAGCGCCCCCGTAGGCTCATCGGCAAGGATAATTTGGGGGTTGGCGATCAGCGCACGCGCAATGGCAACGCGCTGCTTCTGCCCACCCGACATCTCGTTGGGCATGTGGGTTGCCCACTCTTTTAGCCCCAGCATATCCAGGTATTCCATGGCCATGATGTTGCGCTTCTTGCGGCTTACCTTTTGGTAGTACAGCGGCAGCGCCACATTCTCGATGGCATTCTTAAAGTTGATGAGGTTAAACGATTGGAAGATAAATCCAATCATCTGGTTGCGGTACTCTGCGGCCCGCTTCTCGCTCAGGTTGCTGATCAAAACATTGTTGAGGCGATATTCTCCGGTATCGTAGTTGTCGAGGATTCCCAAGATGTTGAGTAGGGTAGATTTTCCTGATCCTGAAGCACCCATGATGGACACAAAATCGCCCTCGTGGATGTTTAAATCGATGCCTTTTAGCACATGCAACGGGCTGCCGTTGTTGTATGTCTTATTAATGTCCTCAAGTTTTATCATAGCACTATTATGATGAATTAACCCCCTTATGACGTACGCCCTAGCGAAAGGTTACAGCATTTTTGGAACAAAAAAGGTGGACAACCTTCTTCGAATAATTAATTCTCTTTAAATCAATGCTAATCGTGCTTCTTTGAATCGGATATCCAACCTACACGAAAACGCCGATGCGTGTAATCTGCTGGCTCTGTAACAGCAAATAGGGGAGAGCATAGCAGGGATTTTGCCCTTGCAATTTCCCGAGCATTGATTGTTGGCTTGTTGGTAAATATTGGGGAGATACGCCATTCCTAAGCAGATCTGTAAAATTGCATTGCAGGGTTGTCATCGCCCATTGCAGACCTGTAATATTGCATTGCGGAGTTGTCAATCGCTATTGTTGACCTGTAATATTGCATTGCAGGGTTGTCAATCGCTATTGTTGGCCTGTAATATTGCATTGCGGAGTTGTCAATCGCTATTGTTGGCCTGTAATATTGCATTGCGGAGTTGTCAATCGCTATTGTTGGCCTGTAATATTGCATTGCAGGGTTGTCAAACGCAATTGCAGACCCGAAATATTGCATTGCAGGGTTGTCATCGCCAATTGCAGACCTGTAATATTGAATTGCGGAGTTGTCAATCGCTATTGCAGACCTGTAATAATGCAATGCGGAGTTGTCAATCGCTATTGTTGACCTGTAATATCGAGTTGCGGGGTTGGCATTGCCCATTGTAGACCTGCCTTCTGTTATTGTTTGTCCAATATTGTCGAATTAATTTACCCCATAACGAATCGAATTAAGAGTATCGCTAGCAATGGCCGCTTGCTAGCGAATCCATTCAACCACATTACGATTCTTAACCACCATCAGCCACTCTCCCGAGTGAACGTTTATTTATTGAGATAGGTGAGATAAAGGAAAGGGCCCAAACAAGTATTTGAGCCCTTTCAGTCGTATTTTACTACCGCTGCTATTCTACGTTGATTGTGCCCTCAAAAACTTTTTCTGCAGGACCTGTTAGCCAAACATTCTCGAAGGTCCCGTCTTCTTTCCTGTCGAACGATACCTGTAGGTTACCTCCCATTACCTCCACGTCCCAAACGTTCTGATCCGATTCGAGAAATAAGGACGCTGCAATTGCGGCAGCCGTTGAACCTGTTCCACAGGCAAGAGTTTCGTCCTCAACGCCACGTTCGTAGGTGCGTACAAAGATTTCGTCGTCAAAAATCTCAACAAAGTTTACGTTTGTACCGCCTGGCGCAAACTTTGGATCGTTGCGAATGGCCTGACCCTCCTCGTAGACGTCCAGATTCTCCAGATCCTCAACAAAGGCAACGTAGTGAGGCGAACCTGTATTGACAAAGTAGTAGTCGTCGTTCTCTTCAACCTCTTTTACATCAATCATCTTAAGCTTTACGAGCATCTCTCCATCCTCTTCTGTGAAAAATGCCTCGTGCAACCCATCGATGCTGTTGAACTCCACCTTCTCAGCAGAGCCCAGTCCAAGCGATCTGGCAAATACGGAAATGCATCGTCCTCCATTCCCGCACATGGTCGATTCCTTCCCATCTGCGTTGAAGTAGCGCATGTAGAAATCATGCTTATCGTCCTTTTCAAGAAGCATTAACCCATCGGCACCTATGCCAAAGTTTCTGTCGCAAAGCATTTCAACAGTGTCAATGCTAGGCGAGAACTCGCCCTTTCGGTTGTCTATAATAACAAAGTCATTGCCTGCTCCTTGGTATTTTTCAAACTTCAATATCATGTTGTAACATTTTAATGTTCCTAAATTAGTTGTTTGGTTCTAATAACAGGGAAATAGTTCTCTTTTTATTTGGGTTAATCTATGTTACGCATCTGTAATCGTTATAATAAAAGGCATCACTTTTGAGTTATTGTGCTAAGTGAAAAACTTGACAACGCTGTAGTGTATGCCATTCGTTTTAAGATTAATATGGCATATCTAAAGATGTAATTTGTCAAGGATATCTGTCGTTGTGTCAGTGAAGGAAACTTCAAGTTGAAAATTTAAATCTAACGCATATGAGAAAAGAAAATTTGGTTGCAATTGTTGCAGCAGCATTGCTAGGTGGTGCCGTTTCGTCAATTTTGGCAATTACCATTATGCAAAAGAGATTTGTTACCACACAAGATTTGATGAATCCTCAGCTAAGTCTGGTTAGCAATCAGGCTGGTAATTCAGCAGGAGGAGGTGCCGATTTTACCTATGCTGCCGAACAATCTGTAAACAGCGTGGTACACGTTAAAACCTACTCCTCGGAGGTTGAACAAGCTGATCCGTTTTTTGAATTCTTTTTTGGACAACCAACTCCTCGTCAACGCCAAGATCAGCCAGTCCCAAGGGGGGCTGGATCTGGGGTTATTGTTTCAAAGGATGGCTACATCGTTACCAATAACCACGTTGTTGATGGTGCAGAAAAGGTGATGGTAACCCTAAACGATAAGCGTTCCTTCGAGGCAAAAGTTGTCGGAACAGATCCTAATTCCGATATCGCTCTGCTAAAGATTAATCAAACTGACTTACCCTTTATGCGCATAGGCGATTCCGACAATCTTCGTATTGGAGAATGGGTAATAGCCGTTGGTAACCCATTCAACCTAACCTCTACGGTTACCGCTGGAATTGTAAGTGCTAAGGGTAGGAATCTTCCTGTTCGCGAAGATATGAACCAGTACCAGGTTGAGTCGTTCATTCAAACTGATGCGGTTGTAAATCCAGGAAATTCTGGCGGGGCTTTGGTAAATACCAAAGGAGAACTAATTGGTATCAATACGGCAATTTACACACAAAACGGAGTGTTTAACGGATATTCGTTTGCAATTCCTGCCAGCATTGTAAAGAAAGTGATATACGACCTAATGGAGTATGGTGCTGTTCAAAGAGGATTTCTGGGAATTTCGATGAGCGATATAACTTCAGACAATGCGGAAAAGCTAGGATTAAAGAATCTTCTTTCTGGTGTTTACGTTGCTGAGGTTACTGCTGGTGGTGGTGCAGCCGCGGCTGGCATTCAAAAAGGGGATGTGGTTGAGTCTATTAATGGGATGAATGTTAATTCGATAGCGCAGCTGCAGGAGCAGGTCGCCCGTTATCGTCCTGGTGATAATGTAGATATTTCGCTAATTCGTGATGGTAAAGTGAAACATTTTAAGGTTACTTTACGTAAAACATCAAGTGGTGACAATCAAGAGATAGCCGTTAAAGGCAGTTTTACTGCGATGGGTGCCACGTATGCCAATGTTAGTCCCCAATTAAAGAATAGCTTAATGCTTAAGGGAGGAGTTCAGATCGTTGAATTAGAGAATGGGAAGTTAAAGTCTCAAGGCATCCGAAAAGGGCTAATAATACTACGTATAAACCGACAACCAATTAGCAGTGTGGAGGATCTGGCTGAAATCTTTGCTAATGCTCAACAGCGACAGGTTATAACTATAGAAGGAGTCTATCCAAATGGGCTGCAGGCTTTGTACAGTATAGGCATTTAAGTTTGGAGAAGAACTAAACACAAAGTTAATATATTTTCATGAGACAGCTTAAAATCACCAAATCGATTACCAACAGAGAGAGCGCATCTCTTGACAAGTACCTACAGGAAATTGGCAAGGAGGAACTTATTACTGTTGAAGAAGAGGTTGAATTGGCACAACGAATCAAAAAAGGCGATCAGGTAGCCCTCGAAAAGCTTACCCGCGCTAACCTTCGTTTCGTGGTGTCGGTAGCAAAGCAGTATCAAAATCAAGGGTTGAGCCTACCTGACCTTATCAATGAGGGTAACCTCGGTTTGATTAAGGCTGCTGAGAAGTTTGATGAAACCCGTGGTTTTAAATTCATCTCTTATGCGGTTTGGTGGATTCGTCAATCAATCCTTCAGGCTTTAGCTGAGCAGTCGCGTATTGTACGTCTTCCACTTAACCAGGTGGGATCGCTTAACAAGATCAACAAGGCGTTTGCAAAATTTGAGCAGGAAAACGAGCGTACTCCATCACCAGAGGAATTGGCTGATGCACTTGATCTTCCAAAAGAAAAGGTGTCGGATACTCTTCGCGTTGCTGGTCGCCACGTATCGGTGGATGCTCCATTCGTCGATGGAGAGGACAACAGCCTTTTGGACGTGCTTGTTAATCCTGATTCGCCAAATGCAGACCGTAGCCTAATTAACGAGTCGTTGGTTAAGGAAATTGAGCGTGCATTGTCGACTTTAACTGATAGGGAACGTGATATTATCCGCCTATTCTTTGGTATCGGTTGCAGCGAAATGACACTTGAAGAGATTGGAGAGAAGTTTGGTCTTACACGTGAACGTGTTCGTCAGATTAAAGAAAAAGCAATTCGCCGTCTTCGTCACAGCACTCGCAGTAAGCACCTTAAAAGCTTCCTTGGCTAGAAAATATTTATGGAAATTACTTGATGCCCGCAACACCAGCGGGCATTTTTTTGTTTGATGGGCTAAAACTGTTAAAAAGAATGAGGCTGCCCTTTGGGGACAGCCTCACCAATTATAGATTAGTCAATTTCTTTACTTTGCTTTCTTAGTTTTAGCCTTATTCTCAATATCGGTGTACTCAATCTCGAGACTTTTATTGTACATAGCCATTGCGCGTGCGCTCATACCCATGCTCGAGAAACCACCATCGTGGAGTAGGTTTTGCATGGTTACCTTACGGGTTAAATCAGAGAAAAGGGCAATGGTGTAGTCGGCACACTCTTCAGCCGTAGCGTTGCCAAGGGGTGACATCCTATCGGAAAAGTCCATCAAGCCATCGAAACCCATGATTCCACCTCCGGCAGTTGTCATGGTAGGCGATTGTGAAATGGTGTTGATGCGAACATGCTTTTCGCGACCATAGATATATCCAAAGCTGCGGGCAATAGATTCGAGGAGTGCTTTTGCATCAGCCATGTCATTGTAACCGTATAAGGTGCGCTGTGCGGCAACGTACGAGTAGGCAACGATTGATCCCCACTCGTTCATGGCGTCGAGTTTGCGGCAAGTCTGAATGACTTTATGAAATGAGATGGCAGATATGTCGAGCGTTTTTTGAAGATAGTCGTAGTCGAGATCGTCGTAAGTTTTTCCTTTGCGAACGTTTGGAGACATTCCAATGGAGTGAAGAACAAAGTCGAGTTTCCCTCCAAGAATTTCCATTGATTCTGCAATAAGTTTCTCAAGGTCTTTTACATTAGTTGCATCGGCAGGAATAACAGTAGATCCGGTTTTTTTTGCCAACTCATCAAGTTCTCCTAATCGAAGAGCTACAGGAGTGTTTGTTAAAACAAATATAGCACCTTCTTCATGTGCCTTTTCAGCAACTTTCCACGCAATAGATTTGTCATTTAATGCTCCGAAAATGATTCCTCTTTTGCCTTTAAGTAGGTTGTATGACATTGATTTTTAGTTTAGTTAAACAAATATAGGGATAAAAAGCGGATGATGCCGACAGTCATCTATTAACATAGACTAAATCGGATACTCAAGCCCATAACCCCAATAGTAGGGTAAAGTTCAATAAAGATTTATGTGAGCAGAGGAATCGTCCATTGCTATAGGTTTCTTCCTAAGAAAATCCTAGTTATTTAAGAGTGCTTTAGCATTTTTGATGGCTGCATCGGTGATATTTTTGCCGCTGAGCATTTTAGCAATTTCGCTAATACGCTCCTGAGCGTTGAGTAGCTTAATTTGAGTTGATGTAGCAGCGTCTCCTGTTTCTTTATATACAAAGAAGTGGTAATCGCCTTTGCTGGCAATTTGAGGAAGGTGGGTTATGTTGATTACCTGAATGCTTTGCGACACATCCTTTATGATGGAGCCCATTTTATCGGCAACTTCGCCCGAAACTCCAGTGTCAATCTCATCAAATATAATGGTGGGCAAGTCGCCTTTCTTTGCAAGTAGTGTTTTGATGCTAAGCATTAGACGTGACATTTCTCCACCAGAGGCAACCTTTGCAACGCTTTGAAGCGGGAGTAATTTGTTGGCAGAAAATAGAAATTCTACCTTGTCTATACCGGTGTTGGTTAACTCAGTTTCGTTGATATCTATTTGAACTTTAGCATGGGGCATTCCTAACTCACTAAGTTGATGCTCTATGTAGTTGTGAATTTGCTCGGTTACACTTTTTCTCTTTTCCGACAGTTGAATTGCTAGCGCTTTTGTTTCAGCATGTAATGCGCTTGTAAGCATACGCTGTTTTTCAATCTGTTCGTCGAAGTTGGCTATGAGCGAAAGTTTTGATTCGAATTCGTCGCGAAGAGATAATAGTTCAGCAACCGAGGAAACGCGGTGCTTTTGCTGTAGGGTGTATAGCAAGTCAAGTCTTTCTTTTACTTGGCGCAGCCTTTCTGGATTTATCTCAATCTTTTCGTTGAAGTTTATAATCTCATCGCTGATGTCTTTTATCTCGATAGAGATGCTGTCAAGTCTTTCTAAAATAGATTCCGATTTGTGGAAAACATCTTTGATGCGTCTAACCGATTGCTGACAACTTTTTAGCGTATGGATGATTGCCATGTCCGATTCGGAAATGGCTTCGCTGCAAAATTGAAGTTCTGTTTTTATAGTTTCAGCATTAGATAGCTCCTTTTCCTCTTCCTCGAGTGCTTCCTGTTCTTCTTCCGCAAGGTTAGCATCAGCAAGCTGCTGGTACTGGAAGGTGTAGTAGTCGAAGTCGGCGGCAGACTTATTTTGCTCTTCGATGAGGTCTTGTAGTTTTTTATCCTCCTTCTTATACGAAGCAAAGGTTTGCTGGTATTGAAGCAGTAGCGCGTTGTTCCCGGCTGCTACATCCAATACATTCATCTGAAAATTATGGTTGGAGATAAGCAGCGTTTCGTGCTGTGAGTGAATGTCGATGAGCATTAACCCGAAATCTCGTAGGGTAGTAAGGTTTACAGGAGTGTCGTTGATGAAGGCGCGCGACTTGCCGCTTGGCGTTATCAGCCTTCGAATAGCTGCTTGCTTGTCGTATTCTATGTCGTTTCCCTCAAAAAACTTAGCAAGATTCATCTTTTCTATATTAAAGATGCCTTCTATGATGCAGCTCTTTTCGGGATTCTTTAGCGTTGAGGTGTCGGCTCGTTGACCCAATATAAGTCCAAGAGCGCCTAGTAGAATAGATTTTCCAGCACCAGTTTCGCCGGTGATGATGTTCAAGCCCTGTTTAAACTCGATATTGAGTTTGTCAATAAGGGCATAATTCTCTACGGATAACGATTGGAGCATGGCAGAGTCGTTAGTTTGTCTTTTTCTCTTCTGTGATTTTTTTGTACTTAGGGTCGTTGGCTTGATCTATCTCAGCAAGTATTTGGTAAACCCGTTGCTTTTCCGATGCGTATGCCTCTGAGTATACATTCACAATTTCGTCCGATTTGGCATCAAAGAATATTTTAAGAAGAAATAAGTTGGGGTCTGGCTTATCTCGAAACACCTTCTGGATGCTGAGCAAACTGTTGGTGATTTCGTCTCGCCCCTCTGCAACTTTTGATGCCATTTGGTCGAGACCTAGGCGATGGTACATATAAATGGCGCTTCGTACCTGCGAATACTTGGGGTTGAGCAGGTTTTCTACCAGCCAATAACGGTTTTTTCGTGATGATTCGAAGGATTTCCATCCTTTTTCGGGAGCTGTTTGCGCATTGCTAACAATCTTTTCTGCCTTTTTGAAGAACTCAGTGCCGCCCTTTGTCGAAAATGAGTCGTAGTCGAGGCCAATAACGATGTAGGTGTAGTAGGCGAGAAGCGATGTTAGCGCAGAACCATACGAGTTTTCGTTGAATTCAAGCTTATTAAACTCTTGGTAGCTAAACTGAACATCGTTGTCGTTGAAGTTGAAGAGTACAGTGGTGTATGAGGAGCCAAAAACAGGTCGGCGTGCCTGTACCTGAAGTGTTCCTTTATACTCGTTCGGACCAACTTGTTCGGTGATGTTAAGAAGAAAGTTGCATTCGATGCGCTCATCCGTTGAGTACACGTTGTTGCTCCACGAGCGGTTGTTCATAAACTCGTAGAGATCGGTTTGCATTGTCTGAAAAACTTGCCGATAAGTTCCCTGTATTTGAGATGCGTTTACCGAAATATTGCATCTCAGATCCTGAGCTTCGGTAAGTCTACCAGCAAGAAGAACAAGTGCAAGAAGAAGCAACTTTTTCATTCCACAACCAAGTTAAAAGAAACGAACGATCTGACTCACGATGTCTTGAGCAACTTCAGCCTTTGATTTTAGTTCAAAATGCTCAACTTTTCCGTCTTTGAAGATAATTGAAATTTTATTGGTGTCGTGATTAAATCCCGCACCTTTATCGCGTAAAGAATTTAAAACGATGAAATCAAGGTTTTTGCTCTTCAATTTTTTGATTGAATTTTGCTCTTCCTCGTTGGTCTCGAGGGCAAAGCCAACGAGTACCTGTTTGGCTGTTTTCATTCTGCCAAGTTCGGCAGCAATGTCCTTGTTGGGGGTGAGATTGATGGTTAAATCGTCGCTTTTGCGTTTGATTTTTACATCGGAGTAGCTGTCGGGGCGGTAGTCGGCTACAGCAGCACACATTATCGCACCGCTTGTGTTTGGAAACACTTCGATGCTCTTTTGGTACATTTGGTCGGCGCTAATAACGTTAATTCGATTGATGTTGGGATGAGTCGTGGAGAGGTTGGTTGGACCGCTAACAAGCGTTACGTTAGCACCTCTGTTTGCCAGTTCTTCTGCCAATGCATATCCCATTTTCCCTGACGACCAGTTGCCAATAAACCTTACAGGGTCGATGGCTTCGTAGGTGGGGCCTGCTGTAACTAGGAAATGCTTACCGCTAAGCTCTAGCGGTTGAAAAAAAAAATCTTCGATATACTTGACGATTGCCTCAGGTTCCTCCATTCTGCCCTTGCCCATTAATCCGCTGGCTAGCTCGCCTGATGCTGGTTCAATAATCTTGTTGCCGTAGGTCTTTAGGGTTTCGAGATTTTTGAGGTTGGCTGGATGTGCATACATGTCGAGATCCATTGCTGGAGCAACGCAAACAGGACATTTTGCAGAGAGGTAGGTGGTCAGAAGCAAGTTGTCGGCAATGCCGTTGGCCATCTTTCCAATGGTATTGGCCGATGCTGGGGCTATTAGGTATAGATCGGCCCACATGCCCAAGTCGACATGGCTATTCCAGTCCCCATTTTCGGGATTGTAGAAGTCGACCAAAATTGGATTTTTGGCAAGTGTTGCAAGGGTAAGAGGGGTGATGAATTGCTTGGCCATAGGGGTCATTATCACCTTTACCTCGGCGCCTGCTTTAACTAGTAACCTAATAAGTATAGCAGCTTTGTAGGCTGCTATACTGCCGGTAATACCGATAATTATGTGCTTGTCCTTAAGAACTGAAGGCATTGTAATGCTTATTGTTTTGCTTCTTCTCCGCTAAGACGGAAGTATACTTTGCCATCAAGAAACTCTTGAGTTGCAATTAATACTGGCTTTGGAAGTTTTTCGTAGTACTTCGAGATTTCAATTTGCTCGCGGTTTTCGAATACTTCTTCAAGATTATCCGAAACGGTGGCAAACTCCTCGAGCTTACGGCTTAACTCTTGCTTCATCTCTACCGAGATTTGGTTGGAGCGCTTTGAGATAATAACTACCGATTCGTATAGGTTTCCACTTGGGGCATCTATCTTATGCGAATCGCGGGTAATTGTTGTGCTGGCTGCGCCGGCTTTCTTGTAGTCCATATGGAATTTACAACTTAAGTTTAGTTCTTAACAATTTTGTTTGCTACGCTGAGCATCTCCTCAACCTCTTTCTTGTACTTGGTCTCTGGGTATTCTGCGATTAAGGTGTAGTAGTTGTCTACCATTTCCTGGAATCGCTCCCTCTTCTTCTCTGGAATACTGTTGTTCGCGTATTCGTAGGAGGCTTTTACGACCATGTACAGCTGCTCTTCGTGATACTTCGAGTCGGGGAATTCGTTGATGGCGCGCTTCAAAGCAACTATGGCTGCCTTGTAGTACTCGCCTCCCATGTCGAAGTATAACTTCGAGCTAAGGTACGACTTCTCCATCAATTTGTCCCTCATTTCCTTGATGATTTTCTTAGCCTCATCGGCTTTGGGGCTCTTGGCATATTTGTAGCAGAACTCCTGCATCTGAACAATTGCGTTGCTGGTAGATGTTTGGTCGAGCTCTATACGAGGCGATTGCTTGTAAAAGCTGTAGGCGTAGAGGAACTCGGACTCCTCGGTGAAGACGCTTCGTGGAAACTTATTTCGGAACGTGTCGAAAAGGGTTGCGGCTGCTTCGTAGTCTTCCATCCCAAAGTAGCACTTTGCCATGAAATAGTTAACCGAGTCGTCGCGAACCGTTCCTTGGTAAACGGTGGTTATCTGTTCGAGAAGCTGCGAGGCTCGGTAGAAGTCCTTCTTGTTCATGTACTCAATAGCCTTTTTGTACTTGAGCTCGTAGTCGTTGCTTTTGAGTAGCTTGTCGAATCCGCCACAGCTGCTGAAAAGCACTGCAATTACCGATACTATAAAAATGACTTCGTACTTTCTTCTCATGGTTATGGAAAAATAATTGGCAAATTTAGTTTTTTTCGATTAACTGTGAAACTTTTTTGCTTTAACGGTTGTCCCTCTGCCAACTTATAGGGGGCGGTTGAACCGTTACTACAAAAAAATGCATAGTTTTGCGTACATAAAATAACGCAACTTCGCACTAAGTTATTGTAGAACTTAAAATAATTAATCGTGGACATATTTGAGAGGATAAGGAAAAACCGCGGTCCTATTGGTAAGTACGAGAAAGAGGGGCACGGTTACTACGCTTTCCCAAAGCTAGAGGGCGAAATTGGCCCTCACATGATTTTCCGTGGCAAGCCTGTGCTTAACTGGAGCCTTAACAACTACATCGGATTGGCCAATCACCCAGAAGTACGCAAGGCGGATGCCGATGCGGCTGCTGTATACGGCATGGCCTACCCTATGGGGGCACGAATGATGTCGGGACAAACCACCAAGCACGAGGAACTGGAGCAGCGCCTAGCGCAGTTCGAGAAAAAGGAAGATGCCTACCTGCTCAACTTTGGATACCAAGGGATGGTTTCCATCATCGACTGCCTTGCTGGCCGTAACGATGTTGTGGTGTACGACTCGGAGGCGCACGCCTGCATCATCGATGGCCTTCGCCTATCGCCTGCCAAGCGCTTCGTGTACGGACATAACGATATGGATAGCCTGGAGAAGCAGCTACAGCATGCCACCAGCTACGCCGACAAAACGGGCGGCGGTATCTTGGTCATCACCGAAGGGGTATTCGGTATGGCTGGCGACCTTGGCTACATCCCCGGTATTGTTGAAAAGAAGGCTCGCTTTAGCTTCCGCCTGCTGGTTGACGATGCGCACGGCTTTGGCACCATGGGTAAGACGGGTGCTGGTATCGGCGAACACTTTAACGCGCAAGACCAAATCGACCTATACTTCTCGACCTTCGCTAAGTCGATGGCTGGTATTGGCGGTTTTGTTGCCGGTGATGCTGATATCATCAACTTCCTTCGCTACAACCTTCGCTCGCAGATATTCGCCAAGTCGCTTCCAATGCCTATGGTATTTGGTGCGCTGAAGCGTCTGGATCTTCTTCAAACCCGTCCGGAGCTGAAGAACAACCTTTGGGAGATTGTTGGCGCGCTTCAGTCGGGCCTCAAGAAGGAGGGATTCGATATTGGCGTTACCCAATCGCCGGTAACCCCTGTTTACATGCACGGCGAGGTGCCAGAAGCAACTAACCTGGTGCTCGACCTGCGCGAGAACTACGGCATCTTCTGCTCCATTGTGGTGTATCCGGTTATTCCTAAGGGGCAAATCTTGCTGCGCCTTATCCCAACTGCCGTTCATACGCACGAGGATGTTGAGCGTACCATTAAGGCTTTCTCCGCCTGCCGCGAGAAGCTGGCCGCCGGCAAGTACGTTGGCGAGGCCGTTGTTCAGCCAAAGTAAAATTCCTGACGAAAATACAGCAGAGGGCTACCAATTAGGTAGCCCTTTTTGGTTGGTAGGCGTGCAGGTGCGGCCGAGGGGCTGCCCGATGGCCGCATTTGCGGTAGCCCGGTGGTGCTGGGGCATCCTCCTCGGCGCGCTAGCAGTATCTGGCCTTTGGCAATCAATTTTCGGATGCTCGGAAATGGTGCGGAAGGTAAAAAGTGGTTTCCGAGTATGCTCGGAAAACTCTTTTGGGTTTGAGTGTAAGTTCCGAGCATGCTCGGAATTGCCTTTTAGGTGATAAAGTAATTTCCGAGTATACTCGGAAAAGACTTTGGAGGGTGAAGAGTATTTCCGAGGCTGCTCGGAAATAGCTTTCAGGGGTTGTTGTTATTTCCGAGCATGCTCGGAAGTCTATTTTGGCGTTGTCGGGTATTTCCGAGGTCAGAGGTTTTGCCCGCTGCCCTACATCTGCATAAAGTTCCGACCCGATATTCCGATTCGGGGGCTCTTCTGCTGGGGCTGGTGGCGGGAGTTTTGGGTGCTGGGCTTCGGGCACCCTTCCCGGCATGGGAGGTTTGCGGTGCCGTACGACGGGTAGTGCTGCTGCCGAGCGATGAGGGGGCTGCTGGTGTTCTCCTGCTATCGCCTTACCGGTGTCCTTGCCGCTTCTGCCCTTTTTTGTTGGGCCTCCTTCGAGAGCCGTTTCCCGTTTATGGCCTGGTTTACGACCCCGCCCCATACCGCAGCTGTAGCTGCGATTCCGAAAAACAGCGCCGTCTTGTCCCGCTCCCGATCCTTCGATAGGGTAAGGTTTATGGAACTTAGGGCGTTGTCGGTGCTCGAGCTCTTAAGCAGGAGCATGTTGGTGGTGGTAAGGTGGCTGCCGGGCAGGCTTAGCGCTAGCGGCTTGGGGGTGTAGTAGTAGGGCACCATGTACAGCGATGGGGTAAACCTTACGGGAAGCATGGGCTTGACCTTGGGGAGGGCTTGCTTGGCCTCGTCGGCCTTTAGGGTGTCGGCATTTTGCGCGGCTGCGCTGGCACCTGTAGCGCAGAGTAGGGCGATGGAAATAAATCGGGCTACGGCATTGGTTGCATTCATAGGTATAGGGTATTTGGTGGCTAAATGTATCGATTTTTTCTGATACGACTAAAACGAATCTACCCCAACTTTATTGTGCAAAAAGCCCCCAGCTGGCGGGCTGAGGGCTTCGTGGATGTGGGCGCTAGGCCTACTTCTTCTTTTTCTTCTTGGTGGCAAACTCCTTCTGCTTTTTCAGGAAGGCGAGCTGCACGTTTACCTGCTTTTGCAGGCTTTGGATGGTCTGGGTGAGGTTCTGCATTTGCTTTTTTTGCTGCTCGTCGTCGAAGCTCAGCCGCACGAGCTCCTTTTGGGCGATGGCCAGGTTGGCGGTGCAGGTGTCGGCCAGCTCCTTCAGCGTAAAGGCCGATATGCCCTTTGCCCGGAAGGTCTTCTTTAGCGCTACGAGCTTGTTGTAGTCGATGATCACGATGTTCACCCGATCCACCACCGTGTTAAACTTGTTCACCTTGCGGTTTTCGAGGGCGTACTTCTCCTTCTTTTTTAGGATGACGATGTTCTGCTTGCAGATGTCCATCATGGCGTTGGTGCAGGGGTTGACGTCGCCGGCCCACTGCAGGCGGCGGCAGAGCGCCTCCAGCTGCTCCGACTTGAAGAGCTTGCTGTTGGCCGCGATGGTGTCGTTGTAGCTGTAGTACACCTTTTCCTTCGATGCTGTTTCGCCGTTGTAGAAGGCCTCGGCCTTTACGGGGTGGCTCATCAGCTGCCACAGCGGGTCGAAGGGCATGTGCGTTTTGATGAACTCCGAAGGCTCCACCATAAAGTACTGGTCGTTGACCTTTTTCGAGAACTTGCCCTTTACCAGGGTGCCCGCGCCCCACATGGGGTCGAAGAGCTTCCACTCGCCGCTGGAGAGCTGCACGGCGTTCCAGGCGTGGCCGTCGATATCCACTACCTTGTTGAGCATGGTGTACCCGGCTACCGTGTAGGCCTGGAAGCCCAGCTTGAGGCAGAGCTGGGTGAAGAGCTCGGCGTAGCCCGAGCATACCGCCTTCTTCTTTTTCAGGATGACGTTGGCAATCGAGTCGGTGCTGCACGACAGGGTCAGATCCATCTCGCCGCCCTTGTCGAACGAGACGTTCTTGGCCATCCACATGTAGGCCATCCGCAGGTATTCGTCCTCGGTTGCTGCGTTTGCTTTGATGTACTCCGCCATCAGGGTGCACGATTTGGCTGCACTGCCGGGCATCTTAAAGGCCAGCTTGTCGACCTTGTCGTAGCCCGCTGCCGATGCGGTAAATGCTACTAGTGCTGCCGCTGCAGCGATAAGAATGCGGAGTTTACTCACGGATACCGTTGTTTTTTAGGGTTAATCAGCTGTTGCGGTTGCAGGCGCCGCGCTATTCGTCGCGCTGTTGGCCTACCTCCCACTTTTTTCGGCTGCAAGGATACGAAAAAGAAGTTTTGGTTTCTCCGCCTTGCCCAAATTTCGTTGAATATTGCATGGGATAGGCAATTTTATAGATTCGCTATTCGGATTACCTTTGCGCCAACTATGGCGGAGCATAAATCATTTAGTACGATAGTTGTAGGCGGAGGGCCGGCCGGTCTCTTTGCCGCGGTGAATTTGCCGGAAGGGTCGACCCTTATCCTTGAGAAAAAGGAGAGCCCCGGCAAGAAGCTGCTGATTGCCGGTACGGGGCGCTGCAACATCACGCACGAGGGAGATATCGCCGATTTTACGGCGAAGTACGGCGGCAACGGCAGTTTCCTCAAGAAGGCGCTGCGGGAATTTACCAACAGCAATACGGTGCGCTTCTTCACCGAGCGGGGGCTGCCCACCATCATCGATAAAAACGGCAAGGTGTTCCCCGCAACCGAAAAGTCGCGCGATGTGCTGCGGGTGCTGCTAGGCGAGTGTGCTGCTCGTAAGGTGGAGATTGCCTACAACGAGGCGGTTGTTGATGTTGCTCAGTTCGAGCACGGCTTCCGGGTTAAAACGGCAGCCAACACCTACTTGTGCCAGCACCTTGTTTTGGCTACAGGGGGCTGCTCGTACCCAACAACCGGATCGGCGGGCGATGGCTACCGCATTGCCGAGCAGCTGGGGCATACGGTTGTTGCGCCACGTCCTGCGCTTACCCCCATCTTCGTCAAAGATTTTGCGATGGACGACCTTGCTGGCGTGTCGCTGGTGGATGTGCCCATCTACCTTTACCGCGATGGAAAAAAGATTAACGAGCATTCGGGCGACATCGGGTTTACCCATAAAGGGCTAAGCGGACCTGGTATTATAGATTTCTCGAGGTACATGCAGGCGGGCGATGAGGTAAAGGTGAACTTCATCGGTGTGCATATCGATAGCCTTAGAAGCGCCTTTATGGATGCGGCCGCTGCCAAGGGAAGCACCACCATACAGCAATTTCTACGCGAGTACGAGCTGCCCAAAAGCCTAGCAAAGGAAATCCTCCTGAAGGTGGGGGTGGAACCCTCGTGCTGCCTTTCTAATGTTACCGCCAAGTCCCGGAACCTGCTGTTGGCCTACCTCTGCGAGTATCCGTTTACCATAGAGCGCTTGGGCGGGTTTAAGGTGGCCATGGCAACGGCAGGTGGCGTCAACCTAAAGGAGGTATCGGCAAAGACCTTGGAGTCGAAGGTCTGCAAGGGGCTTTTCTTTGCTGGCGAGGTGCTCGATGTTGATGGCGATACCGGCGGGTACAACATCCAGGCTGCCTTCTCGACAGGCTTCCTGGTGGCGAAGTCAATTACCACTCGGTAGTGGTGTAGCATATAAAACGCGAACGAGCGGCATCAGTCTGATGCCGCTCGTTCGCGTTTACGTATAGGTGTGCTATCGCTGAAACATCTCGATTTCGGTCTGCACCTGCTGCGCTAGGGTGTCGTAGGTGTGCCCCTCGGGGGACACTGGTGGAAGAAAGTCGATTTCCACCTTGGTGAAGGGCTTGGGGAAACGGCTTCCGCGGGGAAGCGCCTCGAATGCCCCCTTAATGGAAACGGGTACGATGGGGATATTCAGCTCGCAGCTGAGGATGGCGAAGGTTTTCTTGAAGTCGCCAAGCTCGCCATTTCGGGTACGAGTTCCCTCGGGGAATATCATGATGTTGTTGTTGGTCTTAAGGGCTTCACCCATCTTCTGGATAGACTCCTTGAGCTCTTGGTCGATGTCAACAACAATGATGTTGTTCTTATTGGCTAAGAATTTCAGGAATCGGTTGTTTACATGCTTTGCCTTGGCGTAGAAGAAGGTCTTTCGGATCTGGCTATGCTTAAGGAATGCTGCAACAAAAATGCCATCGAAGTAGCTTTGGTGGTTTGGTGCAATGATGCATGGCCCTTCGGGAACATTCTCCTGCCCAGAATTTCGTAGGCGGAAGTAAACCGAAAAGAAGAACTTAAATGCTTTTATGAGGATGCTTCCGGTGATCCAGGTGCTTGGCATTTTAAACTTAACCTTTTCGCGAAGTATTTCCGACCAGTTAATCTGCGAAATCCTCATGGTCTTCTTCTTCTCCTTAATGTGCTCGCTTAGCTTGATCACGCTTCCAAATCCAAGAATTTCGTTTATCTCCATCTTTACGCCAAAGGTGGTAGCAAGGAACATCTGCAGGCTCACCTTGTCGAGCGAGTCGAGGCCTAGGTCCATCTCCAGGTGGTCGTTCGGATGCACCTTTATCATCTTTTCGTTTTCGATGAAGTTCTTAATCCAGAGGTACTCCTTGATTTTAATTTCAGGGATGTTCTCGTCTTCGTCCTTGCGCTCTACGGCCAGCTCTGCCAACTTGAATCGTTGGATTTTGCCAAGGCGAGTTCGGGGAAGCTCTCCGTCGAAAATGGTGAAGGATACGATTTTTTTGTACGAGGCGGCCTCCTTGTTGTACTTGTCGATTACCTCCCAGCGGATGGTCTCTTCGATGTTGGTAACGCCTCGCTCCTTGAGCGCTGCTGTATTGGGAATCACGATTGCGCTTAGCTGATCGCCTTTTTGGAATACGCCAATCTCCTTAATCAGCGGCGACATCTCCTCAATTTCGGACTCAACAATCGAGGGGTTGATATTTTTTCCGTTCGAAAGAACAATGATCTCCTTCTTCCGTCCGGTGATGTGCATGTAGTTATCCCTGTCGAGGTAGCCTAAGTCGCCGGTGTAAAGCCACCCATCCTTTAATACTTCGGCAGTTTCCTCGGGGCGGTTGTAGTAGCCCTGCATAACATTTGCCCCCCGAACAACGATTTCCTCCTCGCGGAAGTCTATCTCGCATCCCCTTAGCGGAGCACCTGCCGAGCCAACAACAATTCGGTCGGGGCGGGTGAAGGTGATCATCGGAGCAGCCTCAGTCATTCCATACCCTTCTAGGATTTTGAAGCCGAGCACCTGGTAGTCGCGCCCAACAGCAGGGTCTAGCGCGGCACCGCCGCTAACCATGAAGCGAATAGATCCTCCGAACTTTTTATGAACCGCGGCAAATACAAAGCGCGAGAATGCGTAGGTGTTAACCTTTGCGGCAAGTCGGTATAGGTTGCGGGCTATAATGCTTTTGTTGATCTTGTCCATTATGCCCCGTCGGATGGCGGTATAAAGGCGGGGAACCCCAATGATGGTGCTTACCTTATACTCCTGCATGGTGCGGATAATGTCTTCCGATGCCATTGATGGCGAAAAGGCCATTCGAGCACCTTGGTAGCACGACACCACCATGGTGCCAAGTAGCGGGAATATGTGGTGAAGGGGCAGCAGTACAAGTGTGGTGTCCGATGGAATAAGGATCGGAATCTCGATTGTTACCGCCGTTATGTTTGCCATTATGTTTCCGAATGACAGCATCACCCCCTTGGGCGAACCTGTAGTGCCAGAGGTGTAGATGATAAGCGCTGTTTTCTCCATCTCGGGGCGAATGTCCAAGATAACCTTTTCGGGCGACAGTGGGATATTCTCGATATCGTCGATGAGGATAACCCTAGGCTGGTAGGTTAACTCCTTAAGCGCAATGGATAGCGCTTCCTGTTTTAGCTTGGAGCAGAATATAGTTTCTGGTTTGCAGTCTTCCAGTATGTAGGCAACCTCTGAAGGGTTTGCCATAAAATCGATGGGCACAACCGTACATCCGTTATGCCAAGCAGAGTAGAAGGCGTAAACCCATCCCGGTCTGTTCTCGGAGTAGATGGCAACCTTGGCATTGCAGTTTGGCTGGTAGGTTAAAGCGGTGGCATTAACCCTCTGATGAACCTCGTTGTAGGAGATAAATTTACCGTTCTCTACTATAGCCGTATTATCTCCAGTTTTTAAAAGCATAGTTCCGTCTTTTTTGAAAATGGGTTTAAATCTTGTCGTGGTTTTCTGAAACCATCTAATTCAAAATCTCATTAGCAGATTTCCTAGGCGTTTGAATCCTTTCGTGGGACTACTAATTATCCGTTTTCAGCGTTTGTAAACAACCTGCAAAAGTATAAGTTTTTATTTAGCGACAATGAGTGGGGGTGGAATGTAGGCTTTGCTACTTGTAGGTGGCACCTGCTGGAATGCTGGTTTCTTTGGTGATTCGCTACAACATTGCCGGAAAAATGGAGGGGAGGTTGGAGGTTGATTTTGACAAAAGTATCTGGTTGCAACCTGCCCTTTGCCTGAAAACAGCGAAATGGAGCGGAGGTGCCCGCTCCATTTCGTTATTCTATTTTTCTCTTTTCGAGATACTTCTTTGCGTAGTCGAGAATTTGCTCGTGGTCGAAGGCGAGCGGGGGCAGGGCATCTAGGCTGAACCAGTCGGCTGAGCTGGCGTCGTCGCCTGCTTTAATTTGCGAATCCTCATTGGCAAATCCTAGGAAAACGGTGCTTATCGTTCTGTCGCGAGGATCGCGATTCACGGCATCGAAGGTATGTAGTTGGTAAAGCGTATCCACAACAATGCCTGTCTCCTCGTAGAGTTCCCGATTGGCAGCATCGGCTAGGGTTTCGTCCATATCCACAAAGCCGCCGGGTATGGCCCAGCAGTCTTCGAATGGGGAGTGCTTACGCTCGATAAGAAGCGCTTCATCGCCCTCGTCGAGGGTGCGAATGATAACCGCATCAACGGTTACCTGCATTCGGGGATAGGGGTATGTGTAGGGCATTTTCTACTCAATGATTCTTTTAATCACTCGCAGCTTGTGGGTGTACTTCCCTAAGCGGTTGTTGAAGATGCCCTGCTGGTCGAAGATGTCCTTGCGGACCTTGCCGCTTGAGTGGATGATGCTGCCATTGCCATCGAGAATGCCAACGTGGATAATGGTACCCTCGTCGTTGTCGAAGAAGGCGAGGTCGCCGGCTTTGACTTCGGATACGAAGTTGATGGTTTGCCCCTCGTTTACCTGCTGGCTGGCGTCGCGGGGGAGCTTAATGCCAATAATTTTGTAAAGAAGTTGGGTGAATCCGGAGCAGTCTATCCCAAATGCTGTTCTCCCGCCCCATAGGTAGGGCGCGTTGAGAAGGGCTGCTGCCATATCGATGATTCCGTTGCTGCTTTTGTGGTTTACTACATCTATGGAGCTGGTAATTCTGTACTTTTTGTCGGCGATTTCGAACTCCTTGGCCTCGTCGCGGTAGTAGTTTAGGCTTGCGCCAATGGGGATAAGGATATGGTCGCCTCGGTTGACATCGACGGCATGGCATATCTCGGAGGATACTTCGTAGCCCGAATGCTCGATGTACTCGTTGTAGTAGGTTTCAGATACGGGGGTGATTGTTTTCGAGTCAATCCAGCCGCGGTAGCCGTCGAAGGCATTTTCGACATACAGCCAGCTGTCCTTTTCTTCGAGGATGGTTAGGCATTCGCCTAGGAGAAGTTGCGATACCATCTCGCTACGTTCCGATGGCTCTCGCCTCATAGGGATTACTGATATTGAAGAAACTGCATATTTCATGGAACTGAGTGTTATGGTTGTTAACGGAATATAAAATTAGGAAAAACAATTAAACGTTAGCGTATAGGATTAAGTTTATTTTTCCAAACTTTAACGCCGCATTTATTTTTTGGAAATATACACGGTAATGAAGCTCTATAACCTAGATATCTACAGGACAAAAAAGTCCTTTCTTTTGCTACTGTTCCTCTTGGCTGCTGTCGCTATTGTGGGGATTCTACCCAAGACGCCAACGTTTAAGCAGGAGTACCGCGTTGGTGCTCCGTGGCTGCACGACGACCTGTACGCGCCCTACGATTTTCCGCTGTACAAAACGGAGGCCGAGCTGTCTGTCGAGAAGCGCCGGCTGCGGGCTAAGGCGATGCCGCTCTTTAGGCTTTCGGAGAGGTCGGGGGCACTATCGTTGAGCAGCCTGATGGACCAGAAGCAGCCTAGCGGGTGGGCGATGCCTTCGGCTGAGTACCGGAAGGTGATGGCGGGCGTGGAGGTTCTGCTCCGGGATATTTACGCAAAGGGAATTATCTCGGAGGTTGAGCTGTCGCAGGTGTTCGCTCAGCGGAAGGATAACATCATTGTAATTCGGGACGATAACGCTGGGCAGGTGTCCGTTTCCGATCTCTTCACCATAAATTCGGCTACCGCATATATTCTATCGCAGGTTACGACTCAGTACTTCGATTCGAACCTGAAGCGGGCAAAGGCCTTTGTTCAGGCAATCAACTTGAGTGCCTACGTTAAGCCCAACCTCGACTTCGACAGGGAGGCTACCGCCCAGTTTCTGAATGATAAACTCAACGAAATGTCGTACTCGAACGGGATGATCAGTGGTGGGCAGAAGATTGTCTCGAAGGGCGAGGTGGTGAACGAGGCTACCTTTAAGATGCTGGAGTCGCTCAAGCGGGAGAATGCGAGCCGCTTTTCGTTCTCGAAAAACGTGTACTACCTGGTGGCGGGGCAGTTGCTGCTGGTGGGGGGAGCCTTGGCGCTGCTCTACCTATTCCTGATGGGCTACAGGCGCGAGGTGCTTACGGGCTACCGTACGACCATATTCCTGCTGCTCTCGATTGTGGGGATGGTGGCGCTGGTGGCCTGGGTGGTTAAGCAGGGAACGGTGAGCATCTACATTGTTCCGATGACGATTACTGCCATGTTTATCCGCACCTTCTACGACTCGCGGGTTGCCTTTTTCTCGTACAACATCATTGTACTGATTTGCGCGATGGTGGCGCCCAACAGCTTCGAGTTTGTGCTGATGAACTACTTCCCAGGCGTGGTGGCCATCTTCACCATGAAGCAGATCTACCGCTCTGGCGGGCGAATTTTCGTGGCGGTGCTGGTGGTCTTCCTGACCTACCTGGTTTCCTACCTAGCGCTGAGCCTGATTAAGGATGCCGTTTACGACTCCCAGTCGGCGTGGAATGTGCTTTGGCTGGGCGTTAACGCGCTTTGCGTGCTAATTGCTTACCAGTTTGCTTACCCCATCGAACGGCTGTTTGGCTTTCTCTCGGATGCCACGCTGCACGAACTTACCGATACCAACCAGCCCCTGCTGCGCGAGCTCTCGGAGCTGGCTCCGGGAACGTTTCAGCACTCGCTGCAGGTGGCCAACCTGGCCGAGGCGGTGGCCCGCGAGGTGGACGGCAATCCGCTGCTCATCCGCGCTGGGGCGCTCTACCACGACATCGGAAAGATGAACAACCCAGGCTACTTCACCGAAAACCAGTCGTCGAGCTTCAACCCGCACTACAACCTAGAACCGGACGAGAGCGCGGGCATCATCATCCGCCACGTTGCCGATGGGGTGAGCATTGCGCGCAAGCACGGCTTGCACCAGCGCATCGTGCGGTTTATCCGAACCCACCACGGCACCACCAAGGTGGGCTACTTCTACCGGAAGTACCAGGCGAGCTTGGCGGAGGCCAACTTGGACGACCGCTTTACCTACCTAGGCCCAAGGCCCGAGTCGAAGGAGGAGGCCATCCTGATGCTGGCCGATGGGGTAGAGGCCGCCTCGCACAGCCTAAAGGTGTACACCTCCGATACCATTGGCCAGCTGGTGGAGGAGATCGTACGGATGAAGATGGAGGGCGGCCAGCTCGACCGGGCCGACATCAGCCTCAGCGAGCTCACCCTGGTGAAGGAAATCTTTAAGCGCAAGCTGCTAACCATCTACCATACCCGGGTGGAGTACCCCAAGTAGGGCAAACTCGCCGAACTTGACGTTAGACTTGCCGAGTTTGATGTTGGTCTCGTCGATCTTGACGTTAAACTCGCCGATCTTGACGTTAAACTCATCGAGTTTGATGTTGGATTCGTCGATCTTGACGTTAAACCTGCCGAGTTTGACGTTGGACTCATCAAGTTTGATGTTAGACCCGCCGAATCTGACGTTAAACCCATCGAATCTGAAGCAATGCTAGCCGAGTTTCACCCTAGCTAGCATCAAGAGAACAATCCTGAAACCATTAATTGTTGCTTGCTATCGGTTTTCGAGCAGCAAGGCCTTTAACGCCTCGTAGCTGGGGCCGATGATGGTGGATTGCTTGGGGCTGGCCACCAGCGCGGCTACCTGCTGGGCCAACTCGGTGGGCAGCGGTTGATGCACCTCTACGTCGCTGTCGAACTTCACGGGGTGGGCGGTTTCGAGGATGAGGCCGCTCTCGGCGGGGTGCTCGGCAAGATACTGCTCCAGCGCCCTGTAGGCAACCGCTCCGTGGGGGTCGAGCCAGTAGCCGTAACGGTCGGATACGCTGCGGATGGTGTCGCGGGTAACCTCGTCGCTGATGCTGTAGCCGGCCATGCGCTGCCTTAGCTGCTCGTAGCTGTTCTTGTACAGCTCCAGGATGCGCACAAAGTTGCTGGGGTTACCCACGTCCATGGCGTTGGAAATGGTGCTGATGGTTTCCTTCGGATTGTATTTGCCGCTGAGCAGGTACTCGGGCACGGCATCGTTGGCGTTGCAGGCCACCACAAACTTCTTGATGGGTAGCCCCGAGAGGTTGGCCAGCATCCCCGAGCAGATGTTCCCGAAGTTGCCGCTAGGCACCGATACCACGGGCGCCTCTCCATTATCCTTCCACTGCTTGTAGGCGAAGAAGTAGAATAGCTGCTGCGGCAGCCAGCGCGCCACGTTGATGGAGTTGGCCGAGGTGAGGAACCGCTGCCCGCGAAGCGCGGTATCGGCAAAGGCCTCCTTCACCATTCGCTGGCAGTCGTCGAAGTTGCCTTGCACCTCCAGCGCGTACACGTTATGACCGAGCGTGGTTAGCTGCTTCTCCTGCACGTTGCTCACCTTGCCCGAGGGGTAGAGGATAACCACCTCCACGCCCGGAACGTTGAAGAAGCCGTTGGCAACTGCGCCGCCGGTGTCGCCTGATGTTGCTACCAGCACCGTCATCTTTTGGCTGGCATCCTGCGCAAAGTAGCCCAGACAGCGGCTCATGAAGCGGGCGCCTAGGTCCTTGAAGGCAAACGTTGGCCCGTGGAAAAGCTCGAGCGACGCAATCCTATCGTTGATGGCTACAAGCGGGAATTCGTAGCTGATCGATTCCGCTACAATCCGTTGCAGCTCGCCATCGGGTAGCGCTCCCTCCACGTAGGGCCTCATCACGCTAAAGGCGATATCGACGTTTGAGTAGGACTTGATGTTCTTAATCAGATCGGGATCTACTTGCGGAATCGACTCCGGGAAGTACAGCCCCTTATCTGGCGCCAGCCCTTCTATGGTTGCCTCTCTAAAATCTACCAGCGCAGACTGCCTGTTGGTGCTATAGTATTTCATTGGTTTTCGTTTGTTTTGATGATGTTAGAATTCTCGTAGCGGGTTTGCTCAAGGTAGTATCAACGCAGAGGTTCTGGGCTTAGCGTAGCGTCCTATAGTCGTCAACCTAAGAATTTTTATAAAAGCCTAATGCCTAATCATGGCAGTTTATCCCCTCCTTGGAGGGGGTAGGGGGTGGGTTTGCTCGTTTAAATCAACATTTTCACTCCACTTCGCGTACCTAACCCACCCCTACCCCTCCCGAGGAGGGGATAACGTGCCCCTATTGGACTTTTATCCTTTTGATTTCAGGCTTAGCTTGGCGGCTGGCTATTAGTTTCCTCGCTACGCTTAGCCTTACTCCTCAAATACCTTTACCCCGTTGGTGTTAATGGTCGTTACGTAGGTGTGGTAGTCGATGCCGAGGCGGGTGAACACCTCTGCCATCACCGCCTCTACCCTGTGGGCGGTTGCCTCGTCCTTGCTCAGCATAAAGATGGATGGGCCCGAACCCGATATGCCGCCACCTAGTGCTCCTGCCTCCTTGCACCGCGCCTTCACCTCGTCGAAACCGGGAATTAGGATGCTGCGGATGGGTTCGATGATGACATCCTCCAGCGAGCGTCCCAGCAGGTCATAGTCCTTTTTGAGCAACCCGGCTACCAATCCGGCAACGTTGCCCCATTGCTTTATGGCATCCTTTAGCTCTACCTGATGCTTTAGTATCTTGCGGGCATTCTCGGTTTTTACCTCTATCTGCGGATGCACCACGGTGACGTGTAGCGCTGGCGATGACAGCTGCACCACATCGAGCGGAAAGATGGAGCGGATAAGCGTAACCCCACCAAGTATGCATGGGGTGATGTTGTCGGCATGCTTTACGCCGCTGGCCACCTTCTCGCCGCACATGGCAAAGCGCACCAGATCGTCGGAGGAGAATCTATTCCCCAGCAAATAGTTTGCGCCAACCACCGCTCCGGCTGCGCTAGCCGCGCTGGAGCCGATTCCGCTGCCCGGCTTGATGTTCTTCTTGATCTCCACCTCGAAGCCAACCGATCCATCCAGCTCATCCATCAGCGCAAGGAGTGCTGCCCCAGCTACGTTGTCGGGCGGATTGGTGGGTAGGTTGTAGTCATCCTTATTGATGATGCGGATGATGGGCTCGTTGATGAGGCGGAGCGCCATCTCGTCGTAGGGTGCCTCGAGGGCAAAGCCCAGTATATCGAATCCGCACACCATGTTGGCTACCGTTGCTGGTGCGTGGACTTTTACCTGTTTTACCATTTACTGCTTGTTGTTTGTCTCGTTTGTATTCGTTATCGGCTAAACCCTTGCGGCTCTAATGATGTCGGAGAAGATACCCGAGGCGGTAACCTCGGCACCTGCACCTGCACCCTTTACCACCAGCGGCTGCTCCTTGTAGCGGTCGGTGAAGAAGAGCACGGCGTTGTCTTTCCCATCGAGGTTGTAGAAGTCGCTTGTTGGGCTAACGGCCTGCAGGCCTACCGATGCCTTGTTGTCCTTAAGCGTTGCGATGTACTTTAGGCGTTTCCCTTCGGCCTGTGCCTTTTCGAGCAGCGCTTTGAAGTGGTCCTCGTGCATGGCAACCTCGCCGTAGAAGCTGGCGATATCGCCCTCCATGCACGACTCGGGCAGGAATCCTGCGTTCGATATCTGCTCCATTTCAAGCACACGACCCGACTCGCGGGCAAGGATTAGTATCTTTCGCATCACATCGGTTCCGCTCAGATCGAGGCGTGGATCGGGCTCGGTGTAGCCCTCGTCCTGCGCCTGCTGCACCACCTCGGCAAACGAGCGGGTGCCGTCGTACTTGTTGAATACGAAGTTGAGGGTTCCCGAAAGCACCGCCTGTATGGTGTTAACCCTGTCGCCGCTGCGCAGCAGGTCGTTGAGGGTGTTGATTACGGGCAGTCCAGCGCCAACGTTGGTCTCGAACAGGAACTGGGCGTTGAACTTCCGGGCAAGGCTCTTCAGCTCTGAGTATTCGCTGTAGGCCGACGAGCAGGCAATCTTGTTGCAGGTTACTACCGAGATGCTCCGCTTTAGGAACTGCTTGTAGGTTTTGGCAATAACATGGCTGCCCGTGTTGTCTACGAAGATGGAGTTGCGCTTGTTCATGGCAACCGCCATCTCGATAAACTTATCGAGGCTCATTGTCGATCCTGCGCCTAACTTCTCCTTCCAGCTGTCGAGGCATATACCATCCTCGTCGAAGTGCATCTGGCGGCTATTGGCAACGCCAATCATCCTAACCTGAAGCTTCAGCTGCTCCTGCAGGTACTCCTGCTGATGCCTTAGCTGCTCGATGAGGCGGCTGCCCACATTCCCAACGCCCACCACAAACAGGTTGATCTGCTTGTACGAGGTCTCGAAGAAACTTTCGTGAAGCACGTTCAGCGCCTTTCGTAGGTCGGAGGTTGCTATTACGGTGGAGATATTTCTTTCGGATGATCCTTGGGCAATGGCCCTAACGTTAATGCCGTTGCGCCCCAAGGCCCCAAACATTCTTCCGCTGATGCCGGGCTGGTTTACCATGCTGTTGCCTACGAGGGCCACCACCGAGAAATCGCGCTCGCTCTTTATGGGGTACACCACGCCTTCGGCAATCTCGCTGTGGAATGCCTGGTTAACGGCATTCACGGCGCGGTACTCGTCGTTTTCGCTGATGGCAACGCATATCGAGTGCTCCGAAGAGCCCTGAGTAATTAGGATAACGTTTACGCCCTCGCCGGCTAGGGCGGCAAAGAGGCGCTTCGAGAAGCCCGGAATGCCAACCATCCCTGCACCTTCGAGGCTGAGCAGCGCAATGCTGCTGATGCTCGATAGCCCGCTTATCTTCTCGCTTCCGTCGTGTGCGGAGTCGGTAATCAGCGTGCCATGATCGGTGGGGGCAAAGGTGTTCTTTATCCATAGCGGAATCTTCTTGCGCATTACCGGCTGCACGGTTGGAGGATAGAGCACCTTGGCGCCAAAGTGCGACAGCTCCATGGCCTCCTGGTACGAGATGCTCTCTATGGGCTTGGCGTTGCGCACCTGGCGGGGGTCGGCGGTCATCATGCCGCTAACGTCGGTCCATATCTCCAGGCGGCTAACGTTTAGGGCAGCCGCAAGTATGGCTGCGGTATAGTCCGATCCGCCACGGCCTAGGGTGGTGGTGTTGCCAAAGTCGTCGGAGGCAACAAAGCCGGGAAGTATGGCTATCCGCTCGTCTGTGGCCTCGAAGCGCTTTCGGATAAGCTTATTCGTTACCGAGAAGCTGACCGCAGCGTGGCCAAACTTGCTGTTGGTCTTTATCAGCTCGCGGCTGTCGATCCACGCGTGGGCGATGCCATCGGCCTCCATCTTTGCCGAGATGATGCGCGAGGTGATCAGCTCACCAAACGAAACCAGCCGATCGGAGATGCGCGGCGACATCTCCTGCAGCACAAACACCCCGTTGCAGATCTCCTCGATGGCGTTTATCTGCTGCTTCACCATGCTTAGCGTGGCGCTTTGGGTGGTGATGGGCAGCATGTGGCGCACGTACTCGAGAAAGCGGTTCTCGATCTCGGCAATAATCTGCTTGTACTCCTCGCTCTGCACCGTTGCCAGCCGGCCGGCCATCAGCAGCATGTCGGTTATTCCGCCCATGGCCGAAACTACAAAGGCGGTGGGCCGCTTTTCGGCCGACTGCTTGACGATGCTTAGCACCGCATCTACGCTTTGTGGAGTTGCTACCGAGCTACCTCCAAACTTCAAGACTCTCATATGTTAGTATATTAATTGCTCAACTGGAAGTTAAACCTCTACTTCTCCCCGTAGAGGCTACCATTAAATGGTCTGTGGATTATATGGAACAACGCAACCCCTTACAGGGTTGTAATTGTAGCTGTGGTAATAGTAGTAGTAGGGCATAGCCCAGTACCAATACCAGCAATAGCAAGCGCAGCCACCGATTGTGGCAGGATAGGAGTTGAGGCGATATGTGATAAAATCTGCTTCAAGCGTTTGCTCTTTATTTTGACTTTGGGCAATATCAAAAAAAATATCTACCGACAGCTCGGTTTGATGCTTCTTTTCGTTCTATTTAATAGTAAAGGATCAGGCGTTTGCATATTGGCTATCTTACACATTTAGCCGTTTGGGCGCCTTTGGGGTAAGGATGTTGCCGTAGAGCCCCCTGGTATGCATCGAGCCCTTTTGCCGTAGGCGTAAAATGCTGGAGATGTGTAAGCGGAGTGCTTGGGCGGGCGTTTATGGGTTGTGCACAGGGACAAGAAGATGGTTGTATCTTTCTATACTTTAGAAAGAAAAGAATAGGGTATGGCAATGTTACATGATTGATGCGGCTAATCCTGTTTGGCGAAGCCTCTTGCCCATAGCCGTCAAACTAAGGTTCTTTCTCAATACTCAATACATATTCATGGCTCGTTATCCTCCCGCTTAGGCGGGAGGGCAGGGGGTGGGTTTACTCGTTTAGATCAACATTTTACTTCACTTAGCGTCCTTAACCCACCCCTACCCCTCCCAAGGAGGGGATAAACAGTTTCAATCATGCGCTGGTACTTAATTTCTATCCTTTTCTTTCAAAAGATATAACTCTATCATCCGCTTAGCTTGTGTCTTCTCTACTTCCGCTCTATTTTCTTTAGTAGCTCTAGTAGGTAGATCTTGTTTTCGAGGTTAACCTTTACCTTATAGTTGATGTAAACCTGCTGCAAAAAAACTATTGCCATTATTATAAAGACACCGGCCCTATTCAGGTCCACCGATTCGAGCATGTCGAAGTATTTCTGTAAGGATATCACCACTAGGACTGATGCTATTACGATTGCCATTACCCTGTAAAGCTGAAAGCCTCGGGTTACCTTCTTTAGTACTGCCGTAAGGGTGTCGATGTCTTCGCTTAGCAAGCCCTCGAACTGTAGCTTTCCCCAGTAGTTGGTAAATGCTCGGTTTGTTTTTTGTATCTGATTCCTGATGTCTTCCTTTACGTACTCCATAATCTATTTTTTTTATCGGGATTCATTTATGCGGTACTGCTGCTCAGCGGAGGCGTAGCAAATGGCAGGCTGCATCGGTAATGCTGCAGCTAATGTCTGCTTGGGTTTCTTGGTTATAGTGTTTTTAGGGTCTTCTGATTGTTTCGAAGCATTAAAATCGCTTTCTCTGCTCTGGTTTGTCTAGTTGCTGCTTGCTTTGCAGAGCCTACCCAATCGCAATACCCCTTCTTATACGAATTAGCCAACGAGTTAAAGAATTCTTGTGCTTGTGAGTCGTTGTCGAGTAGCTTTTGAAGCTCTTCTGGAACTCCATCAGTGTGATTTCCTTTTTCCATCATAGTATTATGTCTTAATCGGTTTTATGGTTTTATCTCAGCTAAGCGTAGGCTCTGCCTACGCTTTTGGACCTTACGGCCTCCGGCCGTATTTTATAGGCTAGAAGACTGGTTACCCGAGCGGAGCGAGGACGCTCCGCTCAGCATGGGGATTATACTTCGGTTAGCGAAGGGCGCTACATGCTGCTTAAACCCCTATTTATTAGGCTCAGTTATCTTTTTTCTTTTTATATCTTCTTCAATATTGGTTTTCTTGATAATAAGTTTTTCGATTTCTTTATTAAGTTTGTCCACGTCACCCAAAAGTTTTTCTTTCTCAACTCTAAGTTTATTTATATCCACTTGTTCTTTGGATATTATTTTCTCAATCTTAATTTGATTTTGTTTTAATGACTTCTCTAATTCGATAGCAGATTCATTTAGAGCGAGGATTTCAACTTCGATTTTTTTCTTTTCTTTCTTCAAATCTTGAATTATCTCACGTGCAATTTCTTGTTCAATATTATACTCTTCCAATTGTTGGAGTGTAATCTTTAATTCATTGTCTTTCTCGTTTAATATTTCGCTAATCGCTTTTAAACGTTTATTTTTGGTCTTCAGGAGATTTTCGACAATGTCTTTTATTGATTTTGCGACTTCATTTAGAGCGATTTCTGAGTTTTCCCAATGAGTAGAAGTTATCGGTTTTCCATTTTGAGGTAGTCCTTGTATTTTTGAAAAAGGTAAGTCTGACCAGTCACATGGGTTGAGAATTATCGGAATAATTACAGCATCACCCTTTTCGTGTCTGCTTATTGCTTTCGTCATCTCTACATCATAACAATAATCAGAAGCTATAAAATCAGCACTAATTAACAGCAAAACAATATCTGCTTTTGATAAATTAGTGTCAATTTCTTTTTCCCACTCTTTACCGGCATCAATCTTTCCATCATACCATGTATTTACGTAATTTTTTCTTTTTAGCCCACTTAAATGTTTATCCAGTCGGTCTCTTAGAGCAGAGTCTTCCCGTGAATATGCGAAAAAGATATTAATATGAACTTCTTCAGTTGTATTGATTTTATTCATGAAATTATTAGTGTTTAATTTGATTGTCGGTTTTTTAAAAAAAATGAGCCTAACTCGTTTGTATGTCTGACTTTATAAGACATATCTAACTAATTTTTGGAGAGTATGTCTGATTGGTGCCAGTCTTATCTATTATAACCGTATGCTAAGGTCCCAATATTGGGCGCAAACGAAATGCTCCAATAACATATCTGTTTGCAGAGGGTTATTGCTATACGAGTAGGCTTGCTAAAGTAGCAACTTTCCTGTGTTGTTGTGCTTTTATCCGTAGGAATTCGTTGCTGGTAGGCATTCTTGCCCCAAAATGGCTAAAGCTTCAGGGTCGAAGGCCGAAGCTTCGGGTAAAAAGGCTGAAACTTCAGGGTCGGAGGTCGAAGCTTTGGGTAAAGAGGCTAAAGCTTCAGGTAAAAAGGTTGAAGCTTCAGGGTCGGAAGGCGAAGCTTTGGGTAAAAAGGCTGAAGCTTCAGGGTCGGAAGGCGAAGCTTCGGGTAGAAAGGCTGAAGCTTCGGGGTCGGAGGCCGAAGCTTGGGGGTAATTAGGCGAAGCTTCAGGGTCGGAAGGCGAAGCTTCGGGTAAAAAGGCTGAAGCTTCAGGGTCGGAGCTCGAAGCTTCGGGGTAAAAGGCTGAAGCTTCAGGGGCGAAGCTCGAAGCTTGGCGCTTTTCTAACAAAATGCACCGTCTACCAGTGGTAAGCGGTGCAATCACTTAAAATAAAGGGGAGCATTTACTTCTTTTCGGCGTCTTTTGCGGCTGCCTTTTTCTCCTTGTTGGCCTTTCGCTGTTCAGGACGTGCAAACAAAGGGCTAACCCTTTCGAAAATGGCCTGCGCCTTAGGATCGTTCTTTACGGCAAAGCGCTTAACGGAGCTGTAGTAGTCCATGCAGGCATCAAAGGCCTCGCTTCCGGCAACAATAACGGTGTCGTCGACCATCCGCTGGAGGTTGTTGATGCTTAGGGATACCGTCGAGAGCTCGGATAGCACCTTAAAATCCTTGTTAACCTCCTCTAGCGAAAACATTGGTGGAGCGTACTCAGGTGCCACGTTCATCTCGGTAGTGATGCTGCTCACCTTGCCGGTGTTTCGGCTGCCCAAGCGTGGCAGCTCTTCGCGTCTGGCATCCGACAGCTCTACGCAGTAAGGTTTCAGCTCGGTGTGGCACTCCAGCAGCTTTGCCTTAACCTTGTCGATTACTTCTTGAGGAATTACTTTTGAATAGTCGTTTTTCATGGGCTGTTGTTTTTTCTTTGTGGATGTTAAAATACTTATCGAATGCTAAAATAATGAATTTTTAATTCATCCTAATAAATCGCTACGGATTTTGAAATAAAATACAGCTGATCCTATCAAATCGTAAGGCTTTCGTGGGGAAAATCCGAAAAGGGCTAATCCTTCGGGTGGGAGAGGGGGCAAAAAAAAAGCGCAGCCCTAGGGCCACGCTGGTATTTTATGCGATCGGAATATCCTACTCGCTGTTTCCTGCTTCCTCGCCTACGGCTTTTGCACCGCGATGATGGTGTCGTAGAGCTTTTGCAGCACCGCATCCTTGTCCTCGGTGCTGAAGCACTTCCCGAGGTAGAGCACAAACTGCGCCGATTTCGACTTCAGCTGGCCATCCTTGTAGAACTTCACCATGGGCTGCGCGCCAATGATGTTAAGGGTGATGGAGCTAACGTTGTAGTCCTCGCGGAAGAGCATGAAGCCCGACTTGTCGACCTCCTTGAGCGGGATCTCCCACTTGTAGCTGTACTTGGCGGGCGATTGGCCGAGGTACACCACCAGCGATGTAGTGGCGGTATCGAATGCGGCCCTGTAGGCCATGGTGTTGAGGCTGCTGTCGCTGCTACAGCTGTTTATCAGCTCTATGGCTGGCTGGATAATGGTGGCTGGCGAGGGCTTGGGCTGGTTGGGGAGCGTTGGGCGGCATCCTACGGCAAGTACTACCACCGCCGCTATTGCGTATAGCGTCTTCATCATTCGATTTTTTTCAGATTTATCGTCATCAAAAGTAGCACAATATGCGTAAACGGGAAACCCTAAAGCATCAAAACCTGCTAGCACCGTGGGGTGGTAGCAGGTTTCTTGCAAGCTTCGATGAAGGTTTATAAAAGTTATTTCCTCGTAGTTGTGCAGGAAAGCTCCTGCAGTTTCGAGATGGGGCAAATATAGGAATTCGTGTAAAAGTTGATGCGCCATCAGCGTTATTTTTATCAGGGATATCGCTTTTAAAAAAACATCGATCATAATGGAGGTAGACGTAAAGGAATCAGCAATTCGAGCACAAAGCGTATCCCCCTTTGGAGGGGGAAGGGGGAGGAAAATAGACGTTATAGGTAAAAACTTGATGCCAATTGTAGTTATACACTTCTAAAAAATCCACCCCCTAACCCCCGCCGGCGGGGGATATCCTTCGAAATAGAGTAGTGTAAATCATAAAGACGAAATCCCTGCTATTTTTCCCAAGTTAAGCGGATGATAGAATTATATTTTTTGAAATTAAAGGATGAAATTAAGTGCCAGTGCATGATTGAAAAGGTTTATCCTCCCGCTTAGGCGGGAGGGTAGGGGTGGGTTAAGTCCGCTAAGTGGAGTGAAAAATGTTGATATAAACGAGTAAACCCACCCCCTGCCCCCTCCTCGGAGGGGATAACGAGCCATGGATATGCATTTGAGTTTTGAGAAAATTCCTTAGCTTGCTGGTCGTGCCGTTTATTCCTACCGTCCTTTACCATATCGGGGCGCCCATTGATGATAGCGCCAATAACCAAAAGAGGCAGCCCGATGCTCCTCGGACTGCCTGCTCAATTGAATAAAAGGAAAAATAAAAACTAGCTATAAGCTATGAAGGTCTACTCGTTCATGGCCTTGCCCAACGTGGCAAGGATACCGCCATCTACGTAAAGCACATGGCCGTTTACAAAGTTCGAGGCATCCGATGCCAGGAATACGGCTGGTCCAGCCAAATCCTCGGGCACGCCCCAGCGAGCGGCTGGCGTACGCTTAAGGATAAACTCGTTGAACGGATGGCCGTTTTCGCGGATAGGGGCGGTTTGCTCGGTAGCAAAGTAGCCCGGTCCAATGCCGTTTGCCTGGATGTTGTACTTGGCCCACTCGGTAGCCATGCTACGGGTAAGCATCTTCAGGCCACCCTTTGCCGAGGCGTAGGCGCTAACGGTTTCGCGGCCCAGCTCGCTCATCATCGAGCAGATGTTGATAATCTTACCGCCATTGCCGCGGGCAATCATGCGCTTGGCAACGTTCTTGCCCATAACGAATGGCCCGGTTAGGTCAACCTTAAGCACCAGCTCGTACTCCTCTACGGCCATGTCGACAATCGGAATACGACGGATGATTCCTGCATTGTTTACCAGGATATGGATAGGGCCAACTTCCTTCTCTATTAGGTCCAGAGCTGGAATAACCTCGCTCTCCTTGGTAACATCGAAGCGGTAGGCATGGGCCTTGATCCCCTGCTCGGCATACTTTACCACAGCGGTGTCGAGTTTTTCCTGTAGGGCATCGTTTACAACAACGGTTGCGCCTGCGCGGGCAAGAGCTACGGTCATTGCCATTCCTAAACCATGGGTAGCGCCGGTTACTAGGGCTACCTTACCTGTTAAATCAAATAGTTGTTGTGACATAATGATGTATTTTACGATTAACTCTTTATTCGTTTAGTTGGCCTCGGGCTTGTCTACCCTAAACCAGTCGAAATCGGCGTAGCCAACATCGTTCTTTTTTATTTTACCAGTGGCAAAGATACCCACGCGTGCGCCAATCCAGCGCCCTTGGGTAAACCTAACGGGCTTGCCGATGCTGGTGAAGGTGGTTCCGTTGGTGCTGTACGAAAACTGGCAGAGCTTACCCTGGGTGATGCTTACCCTTAAGTAGGCGGTGTTGGCTAGCGGTACAGCATCCGAAAGAACCTCGGCGTTGCCCTTGTCGGCGCCCTCGCACGAGGCCTGAACGAGCACAATACTACCGTTCCGATTCTCTAGGGCCACATATCCGTACGACATCCCCATCACGATGAGCCCAACCTTTTCGCCATCTAGGAGAGCCTTAAAGGACAACTTGGTGGTGGCGCTCATTTCGGGTGCCGAAATCCGCTGCATGAAGAGGTTGGGGATATCCCACATGTTCTTTGCCTCGGCAGGAGCGGTGATGCAGTATAGGCGTTGCACCCCAAGCTTGTTGTAGGCAAATGCCCAGGTTGGTTCGGGGTTGGCATGCCACTGCCACTGTAGTCCCGCCGATGGGGCGTTAAACTCGTCGGTAGCTTGGGGCGTTGCCACCGCTACAGGCTTAAGGGTGCTCGGCTTCCTGTACTTTGCAACAGGTTCGCCAATGCCATCGCCATCGGTATCCACGCCAATAACGGGCCAATCTTGCTCCCACTTCATGGGCTGAAGATGGGTAATGCGGCCCAGCTCCTCTACATCCTGAAAATGGATGAACCAGTAGTTGCCCTTAACATCGTCTACCCAGCCACCCTGGTGGGGACCGTTAACCTTAGAGCTGCCCTGCTTCAGCACCACCTTTTCGTCGTATGGCCCAAAGGGCGATTTCGAACGAAGGGCCAGCTGCCAGCCGGTGGCCACCCCGCCTGCTGGGGCAAATATGTAGTAGTAGCCGTTGCGCTTGTAGAATTTTGGACCCTCGACGGTAGGATGCGCCTCGTGCCCATCGAACACAATGCGTTCCTCGCCAATAAGCGACTTGCCATCGGGGGCCATCTCGCTAACGGTAAGGATGCTCTTTATGCCAGCACGGCTTCCGGCCCATCCGTGTACGAGGTAGGCTCTGCCGTCGTTATCCCAAAGGGGGCATGGATCAATTAGCCCTTTCCCGGCTTTAACCAAGTGGGGCTTGCTCCATCCGCTGGTCATGCTTTTCGACTTAACCATGTAGATACCGTAGTCGGGATCGCCGTAGTAGATGTAGAACTCGTCGTTATGCTGGCGTAGGCTAGGTGCCCACACTCCGTTGCCATGCTGTGGCTTGGCAAATACGTCGAGAGGCTCCTGTCGGGCAATGGCGCTGCCAATAATTTGCCAGCTGACAAGGTCTGCCGATTGCATTATGGTTAATCCGGGTACAGTGTTAAAGGTCGACGATACCATGTAGAAAGTATCCCCAACCCTAATCACATCCGGATCGGGATAGTCGGCGTAAAGGATAGGATTCTTGTAGGTGCCATCGCCGTTATCGGCCACCCATACCTTCGACACCTGTTCTTGAGCGAACACCGCGCTACAGCATACAACCGATATTGCTAGCAGTAGGAGTCGTTTCATTGTTCTACTTTTTTACAATTTCGGATTGGGATACCCCATCACCGATCTTTACAGAAGCCCCTTCGGCTCCCTTTACCCCCGACAAATTTATCGATTTGGTGGCAGCTCCGGCAACGCTAACCTTAATTAGCGATGAGCTTAGCAGCTCAACCTTCGACGTTTTTATACCTCTCGCATTTACCATCTCCATAGGCACGCCTTTAGCCGCCTTAATGGTGACATTGCTAAACGAGATATCTTCTGCTTCAATGCATATGATTCCCTTTTGAGCCTCGATGGTAATTCCGTCGAAGCTGATGCCTTTGATGCTCATCTCTGGTAGTCCCTCCAGGTAAATAGCCTGCTGAGCCCCCTTACAGGATACATTTCGTATGGTGAAGTTCTTGAACTGAGGGGTCGATTCGTCGGCAACCGGATTAGCGCCCACCTCCTTTACTGTCGTCTGAGTTTTTCCCTCATCCTCAGGCTCGGCAATGGGCGATTTACCCATGTAGTACATGCTAAAGTTGATGGCTTCGGCAGGGATATTCGTCATGTTGATGCCATCAACAAGGATATTTTCTACCACACCTCCACGTCCGCGTGTGGTTTTGAAGCGTAGGCCGATATCTGTTCCTAGGAAGGTACATTTCTTTACAATGATGTTGCGAACACCACCCGACATTTCGCTGCCAATAACAAAGCCTCCATGTCCGTGGTAAACTACGCAATTCTCGATGCGGAAGTTCTCGGTTGGCATTCCGCGCTTGCGGCCTTCCTCGTCCTTGCCCGACTTTATGCAGATGCCATCGTCGCCTACATCGAATGTGGAGTTGGTTACCACACCATTTTTACACGATTCGATATCGACACCGTCGCCATTTTGGGCATACCACGGATTGCGAACGTTTACCTTGTTGATGGTAAGGTTTTCGCACATTAGCGGATGGAGGTTCCATGCCGGAGAATTCTGGAAGGTAACACCTTCGAGCAGTACATTTCTACACTCCACCAAGCTAACCATATTGGGACGTAGGTAATCCTTTATCTTTTCGTACTCCTGCATCGAGCCTCCCTTTATGTATCCTTGAATGGTCGTGTTCTGTCCGAGAAGCGATTTCTCCGAGGGGTACCATGTGCTCTTATCGGTAGACAGGATTCCTCCTGACGATACTAATGTTTTCCACTGCTCGGAGGTAAGCTTCGACTTCTTGACTGGGCGCCATGCCTGACCCGCACCATCAATAATGCCGCTGCCTGTAATGGCAACATTCTCCTGCTTTTTGGCGCTAATTGGCGACTGGCAACGAATGGTTTCCCACCCTTCAAAGTAGCTCATCACCAAAGGATAGTCGTCGAAGTTGCTGCTAAACTGCAAAACAGCCCCAGCTTGAAGATGAAGGTTTACATTGCTTTTAAGCGTTATAGGACCCGTTAGCCACATGCCCTTAGGTACTAGAACCACGCCACCTCCTGAGCTGCTACAAGCTTCGATAGCCTTGTTTATGGCAACAGTATTGAGCACTAAGCCACCTTTTGCCGCCCCAAAGCTGGTAATCTTTACTGTATCGGCTTTAAAAGTAGGTTGTTCTACTTTGGGTAGAGTAAACGACGAGACATTTGCTTGCCCTACAACTTGGACTGATACCGAAAGCATCAATCCAAAAAAGAATAGTACTGTAACCTTCTTCATCTATGGTTAGTTTTCTACTTTAAAAACTTAGAAATAGACAGCTTTTGCTCGCTCGCATTCTTTACAAATAGATTTGCCATTATGCTAGCACCATACTCGGTAAAGTGTGTGTCGTCAATCTTCCCCTCTGGAGCACAAAGCAGCTCGCCTGGTTTCAAATGCACAAACATCTTTACAGATCCTTCGGCGCCATGCTCGCGAACAACGGCTTCGCTTAACTTGTGCATGTCTACAAAATCGGACTTCGTTTCCTTCGCTACTGCACGAGTCAGATCTGGATATTCGCCATGCACGTCGTAGAACATCCCCTTGTCGTCGAACCTGCGGCGAACAACAGGCGTGCAGAGTACAGGAATTGCACCTTTAGCACGAGCCTCTAGCACAAAGCGGCGCATGTTTGCCTTAAAGTCTTCGGGAGCAGTGTAGCGATCTACCTTCTCTTTGCTCTCATCGTTGTGCCCAAATTGAATGATGACATAATCGCCTGGTTGCAGCTTATCTAAAACAGCCTGCCAGCGTCCTTCCGAGATGAAGGTTCGGGTGCTACGTCCATTCATTGCATAGTTCTGAACAGCTACATTGCTCTTGCAATGCTGCTGAAGGAACATTCCCCAACCACGTTCTGGGTAAACCTTATCCGGCTTGTCAGCCATCGTAGAGTCGCCTATCATGTAAATGGTGATGGGCTTGCTGGAAATGAACCCAAACAGCAGCATGCTAGCTGCTATCATGCCTAATAATTTTTTCATTTTATTCGTTTTAGTAGTGATGATGGATTCCAGCTATCGTCGTAACCCTTGCGGTAGCCATCTTTCCCGAATATGTTGGCTAGCGTAAGCTCGTCAGCCTCCTTTTTTGATAGCTGCTTAGTCCAAGGTGCACGAGTATTAGGGCTAGCACCAGCCCCTGTAGATTGGTATTCGGCGTAAAAGGCTGTTTTTTCGGCATCCTTCTTATTCCAGTTGTGCCATCCCTCGGGTAGAATATGACTGCCCATCTCGCAGCTAACAAATATCGTTTTGGCAAAGCTTCGCCATGGACGACCAAGGTACACCTTGGTTGCCTCGTCGTTTGCAGTAAGCTTGCATCGGAAGAAGACATAGCCGTAGCGATTCCCCTCGGGGGTAGATGCTGCTGTTATGTATGAATTCTTTATCGAGTGAATGGTACACCGCTCGAAAACGGCGATTGAGGTGCCGAATATAAAATCCGTTGTTCCTTCTATGTAGCAATCTTCAAGGTAAATTCGTCCAGGGCCACGCGTAAAAAACGTATCCTGATTCCCCAAGAACCTGCATCCTTTAAAGGCAACCTTGTCGCCTAGCACTTCGCATGCAACCGCTTGACCAACCTGCCCTGCCGAATTCTCGAAGGTGATATTGGAGAATAGCACCTCATTTGCACTAATGGATGCCGACCAAGAGGAGTAGGTATTTATTGTATCGCCGTTAACCACCTTTCCCGTATGGTCTCCCCATGTGATTATGGTTTTGGTAGCATCTTCGCCTTCCACAATAATGCGCTGCTTGTCCTGTCTGAGCACTACCTTTTCGGTGTAGATGCCCGGTTTTACCTTAATTCTCGTATACGAATTAGAGCCACTAGCAACAGCATCGAATGCCTGTTGAATGGTAGTGAAATTACCATCTCCCTTTTGCGAAACGACGATAGTGCGCTCCTTCCCAAAGGATAGTAGGGAGGTGAAAAAGAGTAGCAGGAACGTTATGCTTTTCATCTAAAATTAGTTTGTTTTTAAGCAGAGGTGAATGCCCAATGTATTTTTGCAAGGATTTGCCGCCTGATAAATGCGCTTAAAATCTTTTTTGGAATATCTTCACCCTTGTAGATCGTCCAAAAATCTTTTTCGGAGCATCTTCACCCCTGCAGATCGTCCAAAAACTTTTTTTGGAGCATCTTCACCCCTGTAGATCGTCCAAAAACTTTTTTTGGAGCATCTTCACCCCTGTAGATCGTCCAAAAATCTTTTTTGGAGCATCTTCACCCTTGTAGATCGTCCAAAAATCTTTTTTGAAGGATCTTCACCCCTGTAGATCATCCAAAAATCTTTTTGGGGGCAATAGGTGATAGGTGAATAATCACGACTAAAGAGATTTATAGTGTAACCCCTGTTTTAAATATGGCAATCTCCTTAAATCCCGTTTTTTCGTGCTTTAGCTTTTCGCCACTAGCTACGCTGATTACATAGTCAACAAAGCTACTGGTAACCTCTTCGGCTGGAGCGTCCTCTAAAAGGATACCAGCGTTAAAGTCTATCCAGTTTGCCTTATGCTTAGCTAGGTTGGAGTTGGTTGCAACCTTCATGGTTGGCACAAACGAACCGAATGGAGTGCCACGACCAGTGGTGAATAGCACCATTTGGCATCCTGAAAAACCGAGAGCTGACGAGGCTACTAAATCGTTTCCTGGCGCGTATAGCAGGTTAAGTCCTGGCACCTTTAATGGTTCTGCGTAATGTAGCACGTCCATAACAGTGGCACTGCCACCTTTCTGTACGCACCCCAACGACTTTTCTTCGAGGGTAGTTATGCCGCCCTTCTTATTTCCGGGTGATGGGTTTTCGTAAATTGGTTGGTTGTGTTCGCGGAAGTAGTCCTTAAAGCCATTAATAAGCTTTACTGTCTTCTGGAAGATGAGGTTATCCTTCGATCTGTCCATCAGGATGGTTTCGGCACCAAACATTTCAGGTACTTCGGTTAGCACAGTTGTACCGCCTAAGCCAACCAGCCAATCCGAAAACCGTCCCAGAAGAGGATTGGCAGTAATACCGGAAAAACCATCGCTGCCACCACACTTAAGCCCAATTTTAAGGTGAGAGACGGAGTGGGAGGTACGCGAATCGTTCTTCATCGCTTCGGCTAATTTGGCTACAATACTTAAGCCTTCCTCCACTTCATCTTCTACCTCTTGTGAGGATAGGTAAACAACGCGCTCGTCATCCACATTGCCCACAAACTTTTTGAGATTGGCAATCTGGTTGTTTTCACAACCAAGACCAAGCACCAGCACACCTCCCGCATTGGGATGGTTGATGAGTGCAGCAAGTGCCTTTTGGGTATTCTCCAAATCATCACCCAGCTGAGAGCAGCCGTAGTTGTGCTTAAACACAACTATATCGTCGATATGTGCCACGTCAAGTTCCTGCTTGGCCCTATCGACTATTAGTTGAGCCTGACCGTTAACGCAACCAACTGTTGGCACAATCCAGAGCTCATTGCGAATGCCTACTTCGCCATTTTTCCGCAAATAACCCTCAAAAGTGCGTTCCGACTCAGGTTTCTTTATTTGCGATAGGCTAGGATTATAGTCGTACTCTAAGTTGTCTCGAAGAGTAGTTTTGATATTGTGAGTATGAACCAGCTGACCTGGGATGATTTGCTGTAAGGCAAAACCGATAGGAAAGCCATACTTCAAGACAACCTCGCCCTCGTTAATCTTAGCGATAGAGAATTTATGCCCATTATCGATAGGCTCTTGTAGGGTAATTTCTACCCCATCGATATTGAGCACCTCTCCTGCGACAAGGGAATCGAGAGCCACACAAACGTTGTCGAGGTCATTTATTCTAAGCCATCTCTTCATATTCGACTAAGTTGTGGTCGTTGTATCGTTTCCATAACAGATACAACGACCATTTTATCTATGCATTTTATGAATTAAGAACCGCTTCTAAGGATTTGCGCATTCCAACAGAAAGGATGCTTTGAACAAAGCCCGCTACAGTTGGTGCTAAAGGTTCAATGCTCATTAGGTTTTCCTTCCAGATATCCCTGTTCGAGAGAATTTGAGAAACAGTTTCTAAAATATTCTCGCTATTCCAAACAGTTTGAATGAACTTTACATGTTCGGGAGTATCGTTAGGAATGAAAGTGATTTCTGATTTACCGCTATATAGAGTAAGCAGAGCTGCAAGTGAAAATGCAGTAAGTGATGCCACCTTCCCTTTTTTTACATAGCAGTCTTTCAGGGTAGGGAAGTTGCGTGTTTCCCACTTCGATAAAGAGTTAAGCGAGATGGTCTCTAGGTAATGCTTAATTGCAGGATTATAGAATCTTTCAATTATCGACTCTGAGAAACGCTTAAGCTCATTTTGATCCTCATCAATTACAGGAAGAACTTCTTCTGCTACCATCTTATTGATAAACGATTCCGCTAGCTTATCATCAAAGGCTTCTTTTACAGTTTTAAATCCCAGTTGAAGGCCTACAGGAACAAGCGCAGTATGCGATCCATTTAAAATGCGAACCTTCTTATCTCTGAATGATTTGATATCATCGAGGAATAGAACATGTAAACCAGCCTTGTCAAGAGGGAAACGGCGTTGAACATCGCGGCCACCAGCAATTGCCCAAACATGGTAGAACTCTCCCTTAACCACAAGATTGTCATTAAAGCCAATTTCAGCCTTAATTTCATCTATATTTTCTCTTGGGAAACCAGGAACAATTCTATCTACCAGCGTATCGCAGAAGGTACAGGAATCTTTAACCCAACTAATAAAATCGGTGCCAAGGTTGCATCTCTCCGCATGACGAAGCACATACTCCTTTAATGTTGTAGCGTTGTTCTCAATAAGTTCGCAGCAAATGAAGGTAAGCCCTTTTGTTGGATCTCCCTTAAAATGCTCGAAACGGCTATGTAGCAACGCCACAACCTTTCCAGGGAACGATTTAGCAGGTTTTGCAAAGATATCCTCATCGTCGTGATACTTTATGCCAGCTTCTGTGGTGTTTGATACCACAAACTCTAGTTCCTCGCTAAGAATATACTGCTGGTACTTTTCGTATTCAGAATAAGGATTTAAAGCATCCTGAATTGACTCAACCAAAGTCACCTCTTTAACCATCTTCTTATCCTTAATGCCTTCGAGGTAAACATGGTATAGATTATCTTGCGCTTTGAGCATATCTACCATGCCCATTTCGAGGGGTTGCACAACAACAACACCCGAATTGAGAACACCTTTCTTATTGGCATGGTCAATCATCCAATCTACAAATGCACGAAGGAAATTGCCTTCGCCAAACTGCATAATATGTATTGGTCTTTGGGTAGTAGCTACCGTCTTTCTATTTAACTCTTTCATATTCTTCTTTTCTTAATTCTACAAATCAGTAATTGGCCTATACTTTGGCACGAATGTCTTCATTATGACCCAAGCAATTAAATAGGCCACTGAACAAACGGCAAACATAATAAGATATGCAGTCTTAGGCGTTTCTACATAGAAGTCGGTTAGTCCTCCAGCAAGTAGTTGAACCAAAACGCCTCCAATACCTCCAGCCATTGCTCCAATACCCGTTACCGAGGCGACTGCTTTTTTAGGAAACATATCAGAAACAGTTGTAAAGAGGTTTGCAGACCAAGCCTGATGAGCAGCACCGCCAATACAGATGACAGCTACAGCTAGCACGCTTGCCCAAGATCCAAAATGGTCTACATTACCAAAATACTGAGTAGATAAAAGCACTAGAGGAAGAATTGCAATCATTAGCATCGCAGTCATTCGAGCCTTATATGTTTCCATACCTCTGTTGATAAGCATCATTGGAAGGCTACCTCCAAATACGCTACCTATAATGGCAATACCAAACACAATAAAGGTGGGCCACATCACTTCCTGAGTGGTCATGTCGAATTGTTTTTTGAGGTAATCAGGTAACCAAAACAACAGGAACCACCAAATGCCATCTGTCATAAACTTGCCAAAGAAGAACGACCAAGTTTGACGGTAGGAAAAAAGCCTAAACCAGCTCACCTTTTCCTTCGCTTCTGTACCATTAGAGGTAACTATATCGTCGCTATGAATGTAGTCGAACTCCTCTTTAGAAACTTTTCCTTTAGCCAACATGGCTTTAGGCGTACCGTAGAAGATAAACCAAAATATTAACCAGATAAAACCAGCAGATCCTGTAAGGATAAAGGCCATCTTCCAGCCCAATTCGGAGCCAAAGTAAACCATACACCAAGGTACAAACAGGGCCGAAATCATAGCACCCATGTTAGAGCCGCTGTTAAAGATACCTGTTGCTAGAGCACGTTCCTTTTTTGGAAACCATTCGGCAACAGTCTTTATTGATGCTGGAAAGTTACCTGCTTCGCCAACGCCAAAAAGGCTTCGAATTGCAACGTGTAGGGCAACTGTCTTTCCTGCGAAAGCATTTAAAACTCCAAATACAGACCAAATAATTAGCGAAAGGGCCAAACCTAACTTTGTTCCAATTTTATCAATAACCCATCCTGCGATAATTGTAACCCCCGCATAAAAAGCGGTAAAGAATGAGGTAACAAAGGCAAAATCAGAGTTTGACCATCCAAATCCGCCCTCTTCTACAGGTGAGCAGAAGAAGGATTTCAAGAAACCGATTACGTTTCTGTCCATGTAATTCACTGTAGTGGCAAATAGCAAAAGAGCTGCAATCACCCAGCGATAATTCGTTACATTACGTACGTTAGTCATGGTGTGTTTTATGTATCTGAAAAGAGTTGGGGTAAGAACGGATATCGAAACTCACCCCAACTATTGGTTAGGTTGTTTTTAGTTTTTTTATTGTGTCAAGTGCAAACTTGCAGAGGTCTGTTATAGACTTCCAGTTTTTGGCTTCAATGACGCTGGCTGGAAATAGATTCGAGCCCATTCCCACACAGGTTACACCTGCCTTAAACCATTTTGTCAGACTTTCCTCTGTAGGCTCAACTCCACCAGTAGGCATAATGCTAGTCCAAGGGCAAGGTCCTTTTACTGCCGAAACAAAACCAGGTCCTCCAACTGATGATCCAGGGAATACCTTTACAATCTCAGCACCCAATTCTTCTGCTTTCGATATCTCGGAAAGAGAACCACATCCAGGAGACCAAAGGATCTTACGTCGATTACAAGTTCTAGCAACATCTTCATTTATAAGAGGAGCTACAATAAAGTTAGCTCCTAGTTGTATGTAAAGAGATGCTGTTCCTGAATCGATAATAGAACCAACCCCAAGTGTCATTTCTGGGCACTCTTTGGCAACCCACTTATTTAGTTCACCAAATATTTCGTGAGCAAAATCGCCTCTATTGGTAAACTCAAATACGCGAACGCCGCCCTCATAACAAGCCTTTATCACCTGTTTGGCAACATCAATATCCTTATGGTAGAAAACAGGAACCATTCCTGTTTCCGCCATTTTTAATGCTACCTGAATTCTAGTAAATTTTGCCATTTCTTTAGTATTGATAATTTACCTACTATCTCGACACACGTCCTGATGTATCTCCACCCATAAGTTTCTTTACCTCATCAACTGTAACGAGATTAAAGTCACCATAAATAGTATGCTTTAAGCATGATGCAGCAACTGCAAAGTTTAGAGCACTCTGCAAATCGTCACCATAAGTAAGTAGCCCGTAAATTACGCCTCCCATAAACGAATCACCACCGCCAACACGATCAACGATATGTGTAATTTGGTAGGTTGGGGCTTCATGAAGCTTCTTTCCATCATACATTAAGCCCGACCATGTGTTGTGATTAGCATTAATGGATCCCCTCAGTGTTATAATAATACGTTTTGCCCGAGGGAAGCGCGCCATTAGCTGCTTTGCTACCGATTCATACTGCTGAGCCGTTACATGACCTTGAGTGACGTCCATCCCTTCAGGCTTAATACCAAAGAAGGTTTCAGCATCTTCTTCATTACCAAGAATCACATCACATCCTGCTACTAACTGTTCCATAATAGCCGCAGGCTTTTGTGTGTATCCCCACAAGTTTTTACGGTAGTTCAAGTCTGTAGATACGGTAACTCCGAGTTCATTTGCTACCTTAATTGCTTCGAGGCAAGCCATTGCTGCGCTTTCCGAAATAGCAGGGGTGATGCCAGTCCAGTGAAACCACTGCGCATCCTTAAACACTTCGTGCCAGTTTACCATCCCTGGTTGAATTTCCGAGATAGCAGAGTGAGCACGATCGTATACTACCTTGCTAGGGCGATTAACAGCACCTGTTTCGAGGAAGTAGATACCAACACGTTCCCCGCCGCGAACAATATTGCAGGTTTGAACGCCGTACTTGCGAAGATCCATAATGCAAGACTCGGCTATATCGTTTTTCGGAAGTCTGGTTACAAACTCTACAGGAATGCCATAGTTTGCAAGCGAAACTGCTACATTGGCTTCGCCACCACCAAAAGTTGCATTAAGTGTTTTTGCCTGCGAAAATCGTTCGTATCCAGGAGTGGCTAGTCGGAGCATGACTTCACCAAATGTTACAACCTTTTTCATCTTATGTCTTTTCTAGTGTTACTTACGTAGATCCTAAAATTTGAAATAGCCTTTGGGATTATTGTAGCAGATATCCTGCACCATAGCTCCTAATAAAGGCATATCGTTCGTTATTAGCCCGTTTTTAATGTCATTTCCAAGCATATTACAAAGAATACGACGGAAGTATTCGTGACGAGAGTAAGACATGAAGCTGCGAGAGTCAGTTACCATTCCTACAAAAAGACGAAGTAAACCGAGCGCCGAAAGCGTATCTATTTGTTTTGTCATGCCATCCTTCTGATCGAGGAACCACCAGGCAGATCCCCACTGCATCCTCCCCCGAACTCCTTCACCTTGGAAGTTTCCTAGCATGGTTGCCATAACTTCGTTATCCTTCGGATTAAGGTTGTAAAGAATTGTACGGGTTAGTCTGCCCTTGCTAAGAAGGTTGTCGATATATTTCGCTAAAGGCTCTGCATAGGCGGCATCACCAATAGAATCGAACCCTGTATCAGGACCAAGGGTGTTATACATTAACGTATTGTTGTTACGTATGGCACCAATATGGTACTGCTGCACCCAATCTGTACTATGGTCGAGTTCTGCAAAAAAAGTAAGCATGAAGGTGATAAACTTTTCTTCCTCTTCTGCATTAACCTTAATGCTCTTTCTAATCTTAGAGAAAATCGTTTCAACTTCAGATTCTGTATAAGTTGCGGCATGAGCGGTCTTTAATCCGTAATCGGATAGTTTACAACCCATGCTGTTGAAGAATGAATGACGCTTTTGGTAAGCATCTTTTAGAGAGCTGAGATCGGAGATGCTAGTGTCCGCTGAAGCTCCCAAACGATCGATATATGAATTGAGCGATACCAAATCAGACAGGTTGAGAATTCTATCGGGTCTCCAACCTGGTAAAACGGTAACCTTCCAGCCGTCATTTGCTATTTTTTTATGGTATTCTAAGTTGTCTGCTGGGTCATCTGTAGTGCAGAGAGTCTCAACATTCCAGCGTTCTAGCAATCGACGGCACGAGTATTCGGGGGTTTGGAGCTTACTGGTGCAGTTATTATATATGCTATCCGCAGTACTTGGATTTAAAATTTCATCAACTCCAAAAACACGTAATAGTTCAAGATGCGTCCAGTGGTATAGAGGATTGCGAAGCGTATATGGAACAGTCTCAGCCCATTTCTCAAACTTCTCATAATCCGTTGGATTACCAGTGCAGTACTTCTCTTCAATACCCAGCGTACGCATCGCACGCCATTTGTAGTGGTCTCCTTTAAGCCATATTTCCGTTAATGACTTATATTGGTAATCATTAGCGATTTCAGCAGGTGGTAGATGGTTATGGAAGTCTATAATAGGAAGTTTCTCTGCATAATCATGGTAGAGTTGTTGGGCCTCTTTGGTTTCCAACAAGAATTCATCAGTAATAAATGTTTTCATTTCAGTTCCTCCTTATGTGCTTTTTAGAGCAGTTGGTTTGGTAGAACAGTATCCATATCACCATAGTCCATATTTTCACCGCACATTCCCCATATGAAAGAGTAGTTGCTAGTACCAGCACCTGCATGTATCGACCATGATGGAGAAATCACAGCTTCCTCGTTTTTCATCCAAATATGGCGGGTCTCATCAGGTTTTCCCATAAAGTGACAAACGGCTTGTGTTTCTGGAACCTCGAAGTAGAAGTATACCTCCATGCGGCGAGCGTGGGTATGTGGTGGCATTGAGTTCCAAACGCTACCTGATTTGAGTTCAGTCAACCCCATTTGAAGTTGGCAGGTTTGAATATTCTTGCTTATTATAAGCTGATTTACCGTTCTCTTATTAGATGTCTCCATCGCGCCCAAGTCAAGAACGTTGGCATCAGCTCTGGATATTTTTACGGTAGGGTAGCTGCAATGAGCAGGAGCCGAGTTAAAGTAGAACTTAGCAGGAACAGCCGCGTCTGCACTTGCAAATTCTATTTGCTTAGCTCCTTGTCCTACATATAACGCCTCTTTGTACTGGAGTTGAAAGGCATGACCATCTACAGTTACAACGCCATCATCTCCCACGTTGATAATGCCTAACTCGCGACGCTGACAAAAGTATTCGGCTTTTAGCGCATCTATAGCTTCCAGTTTTAGCGGAGTCGACATTGGGATAGCACCACCTACTAGCATTCGATCATTGTGCGTATAGAGCATTTTTACAAGCCCCTTTACCAGAATTTCCTCGATAAGAAATTCCGACCTCAACTTCTCAGTGTCGTAATGCTTAACATCTTCCGGACTAGTTCCGTAACGTTCTTCAAATATTGCCTTCATAGCTACTTATGTTTTAAAGTTGAAGGAGTTTCCTTCAACACTTCTCCTTTTATTTTTACATTTTTAAGGGTAACCCCCTTTACACCTGTCATTAAATTGCCTTCAGATACTTGCTGAAAATCGCAGTTGCTAAGGCTAATGCCCGATACTTGATCATCCCTATTTAACCCATCAATAAAAATTCCATATCGGCTTTTTAAGCAGGTTATTTTGTCGAGATTTATGTTGTGTACAGCAGGATTATGTCCCCCCTTTTCTCCGTTCTTAACCTCGTAGTTAAGTTCTATACGAAGAACAGCCTCCGAGCATTCGCCCACCTTGATGTTTCGGACAAAAATGTTTTCGATAACTCCCCCCCGAAACGAGTTTGACTTAATTCGAACCACTCTTTCGAGTAAAGGGCTGTCCATCACGCAATCTTCGGCAAATACGTTGCGACAGCTGCCCGATACTTCACTGCCTATAACAACTCCTCCATGTCCGTTTTTCATGGTACAGTGGCGGATTAGGATGTTCTCGCTAGGGATATTCCACTTACGTCCATCATTGTTACGTCCCGACTTAATTGCAATGCAATCATCGCCTGTATTAAAGAAGCAATCCTCAATCAGCACATTTTTGCAGGATTCTGGATCGCAACCGTCGTTGTTTGGACCATTACTTTCGGCAGTAATTCCACGAACGATAAGATTGTTGCACATAAGAGGATGAATGAGCCAAAAGGGAGAGTTGGTTATTTTTACACCCTCTATCAAAACTCTTTCGCACCTGTAAATATTGATAAACTGAGGACGAAGTAGGTCGGTTTCCTTCATGATTCGTTGGGCAATAGGCGTGCGGTTGCTTTCCATCATCACCAACTTATTCTTACCTTCTGAATTATGCTCTTGACTTGACATTCCTTCCTTCCAACCATACTCTGGACGCCCCTTCCAGGGCCACCAGTTTTGTTCGTTAGCCATTCCGTCTAATGTTCCTTTGCCCGAAATTGCAATATTCTTTTGGTTATAGGCGTAAATCAATGGCTTGTAGTTATAGCAGTCGATGCCTTCCCAGCGGGTTAGAACAAAAGGAGTATAATCTTTAGGATTTGTAGAGAATCTGAGAATTGCCCCTTCGGAAACATGCAGGTTAACGTTGCTTTTTAGTTCAATTGGTCCTGTAAAGAATGTTCCAGCAGGTACGACAACCGTACCGCCCCCCTCATTTGCACAAGCCTCAATTGCCTTATTAATTGCCAATGCCGAGTTAAAGTCCATACCCGCTTTAGCTCCATAATCCAATATGCTATACTGCTTATTTCGGAATGTTGGCTCTACAATATGCTTCAGTATTGTCTCTTTGTATAACCATGGATCTGGCTTAGCCGTATTTTTCGTAAAACCTAAAAGCATTACAATCGCGACTGTACATCCCAACACCCTAACTGTATGTTTTACCATATTCGCCATTTACTAGGTTATAATACTTTTACTTCTACAGGTTCACTTAACTGTTTCTGCAAGTTCGAGAGGTAGGCAATAAATGCTTCCTTCGACTTGATTCCATTTTTTTCTAACTCCCAAGCACCAAGGAAATAGTATTCTACATAACCATTTGTTGGTTTCAGTACCACCACATGGTTGTCCTTATCTTCCGTTTTTTCTATCAAATCGGACTGCTTGTAAAGTATGGCCAAACCCAAGTTATCCTTGTTTAAGCTTTGAGGTCCCCAAGTTGCGATATATCCCCACTTGGTATTGTTTCCATTCGCAACTAGCAATTCCGCTTTTGTATCCTTAATTATTCCCGTACAAAAATTTGAAAGATTGCCATCTACGAATAGCTCTTGGTGGGATGCGCGACTACCTGCATCGATGGTTATTGTCGATTTTAGAAGATGCTTTGCTCCATCAATCTCCCATCCGTAATAGTTCGTTTCTATTTTTGACTGAATAATGCCATCGGCAACAATCTGGCTCGTGACACTATCAGTTTTTGCCACACGATTGGCTTTTCCGCCATCCCAGTAGGCAATGGTACCAATTCCTAACGATGGACCAACCTTAAGTATATCCATTCCCCAGTTGCACATGTGATGATACGACTCGAAACCATCGACACCAACCTGATTGAGAACCATAGCGTCGGTTATCTTTCCGTACAAATCGGTGGCATTTCGCCAATCGAGGTAGAAACGGTAACCAACCTTATCGCTCTCCCAGCCTGGTCCTTCGTACTTTATGTCGAAAGAATGATCGGTATGCTCGTCGGCAACACGAATGGCATTTGTTTTCACCCATTCGCCTCCTTGATACTTTCGGTTTACAAAAACGCCCCCCTGCTTTTGGGTAATCTCGGCATACGTTCTTTTGGGGTACGAAAACTGTTTGCTAGCTTTGGTAATTACGATAGTCTTCTGATCCTTTTCTGCCAAGTTTATTGGGAAAATGGCGTACAGTGTACCGTTATACGATGCAACCTGCATGGCTATTCCCGACTTCCCATCTTGCACCATGTAGCGTGTGGCATCAAAGTTTGCAATCTTCGCCTCGATACTCTTAAGGGGGATTCTAACCATGTAATCGGTAAAAGCGACCGATTCCTTGTTGGTTAACTTAACTTTTAAATTTCGTTGTGCAATACCAACAAGCGACAAAGACAGTAGGCAAAGGCTTATGATTCCAATTTTCATCATACAATGTATTACATCCAATAATCAAGAACATACAGTTCCAAAAACATCTTCAAATTCGGTGCTAATAAGAAACAGGCAATGCTTTTTAGAATACCATCACCAAGAGGCTTCTCTTGGCGATGGTTTCTTTTTTCATTATGGATACAATTATGGGTGGTATCCCAGTTCAGTGTTATCTATTACATTAATACCCATAGTCATTTTTCAAAAGTCCATTGCTAGAATCAATGAAGTTCTGCCAAATTGGCCAGAATTGACGAGTATTAGGATCCGTTAGGTAGAGCGAGTTTATCTTTGAAGTAGGAAGTTTAGTTGCAGAAATCCAAGTTGTAACAGTAGTGTATTCGCTTGTTTTATCTTCCGTTTCGCCTCTGTTTAAACCATATATTTGCAATGTCTCTCCATCGGCTGCATAGCGTGAGTATAACTTGCTATTGATGTCAGAATAACGGCCTGTTAAAACTGCGAGTTCTGTCATTTTTGTTTTTGCTAAATCCATTTTATCCTTAAGAAGGTTCCAACGGATTAGCGCTTCCTTACGTAGCATTTCTCCCGTAAACTCATATGCATGCTCGTCAACGATTGCCTTGAACATAGACTCCTTATCTGTTAATGCATCTACATAAGCATCAACTTTAGTAGGCCAATCTGCTTTTTTAAATGCTCTTTGTCTAATTTCTTTTAGATATGGAGCGGCAGCTTTGGGGCCTTCGAGTTCATTCATAATTTCGGCAGCCATTAAAAGCACTTCAGCATAACGCATATACTGCTTGTTCACACCATCATCATTTGTTGAGGTAACACGACGTTTTGTCATCCATTCATAGCGGAATTTTCCAAAGTACCATTTAGCAACACCACTAGGATTAAGCACTTGCTTTGATTTTGTTTCCCCAGATTTTAGAGCACTCCATTCATAGGGAACACAGGTAATATCGCGTCTAGTATCCTTAACATCGTAGTCATAGAACAAAAATGGAACAACTCCAGAATCACCACCCTTATTTTGACCTGTATATTGATCTACGCTATTATGTTTTACTCCAAACGTAAATACCATACGACCACGACCATCCGCAAATGGAATTTCAAAAAGGCCTTCACCTCCTGCAGTAACATCATCATTTACATTTTTCTTAAAGATGTCACCAAAAGTTGGTTCTAGTTTTGCAGTTTTTGACCCGTACACATCTAATACCTCTTTTTTAGCAATGGCATACATTTTTTCAACTGATAGTTCAGGATCGGTGCTTCTTCTTATTTGTCCATCTGCACGTAAGCTGTAACCTGAAGCAACTAAGCATAGGCGAGCCCGAAAACTCTTAACAAAAGCCTTGTTAACATGCTCAATAGTTTTAGTCATAGCAGAAGCATTAGGCCATGCAACAAGTTCTTCTGCCTCACCCAAGTCGGCAATAAGCTGCTTGTATATGACATCTCGATCAGATTTGCCCACGTAGACGGTACTTGTAGTAATAGGCTCAAAACGAGCGGGTACATCTCCCCATGCACGAACAAGATCAGCATATATAATTGCACGAAGAGTAAGAGCTTCTCCTAATATTTGCCCCAATTCAGTACCTGGTTCTGGTTTTCCGTACTTGCGTAAACCGCTTATACACATATTAGCGCGCTCAATTCCCTCGTACATTTTTGCCCAAGCATTGTTGGCCGTGTTCATTTGGTCGTTTGTTGGGGTTAGAGTGTAGTTGGCAAGTTGAGCCTGACCGGTAGTCTTTTCAGAACTATTGTACCATTCAACATCTGAATTTAGCCCATACCATGGTAGAAAACGTCCGCGATAGGAGTTGGTTTCACCGAAAGATTGATGAATCCCCATTACTGCCTTCATTGCAAGATCTGGAGTCGAAAATATGATCGATTCTTCTAAGGAGGATTTGGCTGGGGTGTCCAGATAATCCTCGCATGAAACCAAAAAGAGGGCAGCAATAAATCCAAGAATATATTTTAACTTCTTCATTACAGTCAATGTTAATTTGTTAGAAGGCTAAGTTTACTCCAAATACAACCTGACGGCTCTTTGGATATGCAGAGTAGTCAACCCCTGGTGTCAATGCTGTTTGACGACGAGTTGATGCTTCTGGATCAAAACCACTGTAGTTTGTTAAACAGAATACATTGTATGCTGTAACATAGAATCTAAGGCTGTTTATTTTAACTTTCTTAAGCATCAAACTGGGAAGGTTGTATCCAAGAGTTAGGGTGCTTAAACGGAGGAATGATCCATCCTCAACAGCCCAATCGCTAAAAATAAAACGACCGGTATATGGTGACCACATAGTTGTTTTAGTATTCATTTCTGCTAGCTTGGTAGGATCATTAACAAGATTACCATCCGTATCAACATTTGTCCATCGTTTACCATCTGCCATGTCATCAATCATGTTACGGTATTGGTACTTGCTAGTAGAGGTAAACTCTATTTTATTAGCATTGTATACGTCGTTACCATAGCTCCAGTTGAATACAGCAGACAGGTCAAACCCTTTGTAACGGGTGTTAACGGAGAATCCTCCTGTATGCTTTGGATTGGCATTTCCAATAGATGTGCGATCATTAATATCAACCTTACCGTTTCCATCCAAATCTTGCAGTTTCATAGAGCCTGGACGAATAGTACCCACAACACCACTTGCATCTGCAACTCCTTGTTTTAGTGTCCATATTTTCTTAACTGCATCATAATTTTCGAAATCACTTACTTCATAACGTCCTGCTGATTTATAGCCATACATTTCGCCAACAGAACCACCTGTGGCAATAATATAGTCTGCGCCAATATCCGTAGAAGCCCAACCTGATGCGGCAGTGAAGTCTTTCATCGTCTTGCCGAGATTTTCGATTTTATTGCGGTTAAATCCAATGTTGAAATTGAAATTCAATCCAAAATCCTTCTTGTCAAAGGCAATCCAGTTCATCGAGAATTCAACACCTTTATTTTGGGTTTCGCCCATATTACGATACTGAATATCATAACCAGTACCTGCAACTGGGAACGCGATTAGCAAATCCTTCGTAGTGTTCATGTAGAATTCGAAAGATCCTGTCAAACGAGATTTTAGAAATGCATAGTCGATACCAATATTACGCGTATAGGTAGTCTCCCATTTTAAGTCTGGATTCGCCATAGTTTTAGATGGTGCCCAGAAGTTTCCTGTCCCGTTAATCCACTCGGTATTGGTAGACACAAATACTTGATTAATTAAGCCAGAAGGAATATTGTTGTTACCTGCAGTGCCATAGCTGAAACGAATTTTCATGTCGTTCAACCAACTTTCGGTCCATTGCATAAAACTTTCATCAGAAATACGCCAAGCAGCTGCAGCTGATGGGAAGTATCCCCAACGATTTCCTTTCGCAAACTTTGACGAACCATCAGCACGGAACGTACCGGAAAGGATGTAGCGACCTTTATAGTTGTAGTTTGCTCTACCGAAGAATGAGGTCAAGTTATCATCGGGATTGTAGAAGTTATCGATTGATGAAGCTGCACCTGTTGATGTAAGCTTGAATGCTTGATCAGATGTAAATAGTTTAGGTAAGCCATGAACCGTATTGGTGAGTCGCTTCGAACTGGTATGAAGCATCTCCTGTCCTAATAGCAAATTTAAGCTATGATCGCTGCCAAGCCACGACTTGAAATCGTAGTTTATAGTATTGGTATTTCTGAAGCGATCGCTACCATTATTGGTAAGAATAGCTGCAGGTAACCCTTGGTTTGCACTTGCTGGTGCATTTTTTACGTAGTAAGTCGATCGACCGTAAAAGCGTTCCTCATTGGTGTTGTAAACATCTAAACCTACTTCAGACTTTGCTGTAAAGTTTTTAAAAACTTCCCAAGCAGCACTAGCGGAGGCGTTGTAGTTTACACGGCGTTGATTTCTATCATTATCCGCGATGGCAATATCGGGTCTGGTCAAATCGCCAAAGGTTTCCTCGTTGGTATCATCAGTTCCTCCCGAAATACCTAGTGGAACTGGCGTATAGATTACAGTGTGCTTTAATCGAGAATCTGCCGATGATGCCTCGTTTTGCTCATTAAGGCCACCACCATTAATTCGGGTATCCGAATAGCGGAAAGAGTAGTCTAGCGTAATCTTATTATTCGGTTTATGATTCAGCTTAAGGCTAAAGTTGTTACGATTGAAATCGGAGCCTATCATAATTGCCTTATCCTTTAGGTAGGAGTAACTGAAGGCATAGCTGAACTTATCGCTTCCGCCTGTAAGGCTAAGATTGTGGTTCATGGAGTATCCTGTACGCCCATAGACCTCGTCCTGCCAATCAGTCCCGGTCGTATTTTTGTATGAGGTAAGGTTACTATAATCGCCAAAATAATCCGTATAGGATGTTAAGTCATCCTTACTAAGTAGTGTCAGTTCATATTGCCACTTTGCATAGTCGTAGGGCTTAAGTACGTCTAGTGTTTTTGCAATTGACTTAACGCCATAGTAGGCGTTGTACGTAACAGACATTTTCCCTTCTTTACCTTTCTTGGTGGAAACAATGATTACCCCGTTTGCTCCACGGGCACCGTAGATTGCCGTTGAGGATGCATCTTTCAAAACATCGATGCTTTCGATATCCGATGGTGCAATATCGCTGATTCGGTCAACAGGGAACCCATCCACAATGTAGAGTGGGGAATTGTCTCCGGTGATAGAACCACCACCACGTACACGAATCTTCATTTCAGCATCTGGGGAACCTTCGGTTGAGGTAACCTGAACACCAGCTAGGCGTCCGCTCATTGCTTCGACTGCTGAGGCAACTGGCATTGACGCAATCGCATCCGACTTAACCGATGCCACAGATCCTGTGATATCGCGCTTCTTCTGAATGCCGTATCCAATAGCAACCACCTCTTCGAGCTGTACCGATGAGGCTTTCATTACTATGGTCAGCTGTTTTTGCCCTTTTACGTGAACATCCTGATTCTGCATTCCTATAAAAGAGAATCGCAGAATGGCGGTGTTTAGGTCTTTCACCTTTATCTTAAAGGTGCCATCAATTGTTGTAGAGGTGCCGATGGCGGTACCCACTGCCTGTACGGATACGCCAGGTAGCAGTTCTCCTTTTTCATCCTTCACCACACCACTCACGTCTTGAGCCTGAGCCATTGCGCTCGAGATACCCCAGAGGGCGAGTAGGAGTAAGAGTTTCATCGAGATGTGTTTCATACTTGAAAAAAGTTTGTGTTAGGTTCATGCGCCATTAAATGGCCGCATGCTGATTAGTTGGTTAGTGTCATCCTCTTATCTTTTGAGGCGACTTTCATGGGCGCAATATAGGGCGACTATTGCTTAAAGATGATAGTTTCCCATCCCAATCATGGGGGTGAATTATCTCAAATTCAACATTTGTTAACTTTGGAATAATGCCACAACTAGTTGATGATGCGATGTATATTCGTTATGATTCTTGAATTAGTTAATAAATACCTTGTTTTCTGTTGCTTTTCAACCGCAGCAAAGAGTGGCATTCAGCAAAGCACCCTTGCGATGAAATCGGCTAAGGCAAAAAGGCAGATGATGGCGGTCGTCAGTATAAAAAAAGATCGAACGTAAATCCGCTTTGAACTAATCCCGATACCTTCCGCGCGTGAGCGCCTAGCGGAAGGCATGCTTACAGGATGGCAGACTAAAAAAAAGGAGAATGCTAGGTCTTCAGTCTAGTATCTGCTGGCAGTCCCGCTTTAGCTGCAAATGCTCGGGATTCTAGCCAATGTGCAAGTTGGCTTGCTGCCATTCAACGGCTGCTAGAAACCTCTGTTTACTTCCTCCTCCGGTTAAATTTTTGCAAGAAAAATGCCTGTCAATAATGGATAACAGGGGATCTTGCGATGAGAAAGGGAGAAAGCGAGTTCAGATCGCTAAAATACCTGATAAGTGGATTTGACTTCATGTCGTGAGTAACAACCTCGGAATTATTTGCTATAGAAAAAGGCTCGTCTTTTATAAAAAATGAACTATTCCGTAAAGAAAATGGACTATTTGATAAAGAAAATGCGTCATTCCAGAAAGAAAATGGTCTATTCTAGAAAGAAAATGGATCATTCCGTAAAGAAAATGAGTTATTCCAGAAAGAAAATAGACCATTCCGCAAAGGAAATGAACTATTCCAGAAAGAAAATGAATCATTGTGTAAAGAAAATAGCCTAGATGTTGACCTAATATTGAGGTGTATTAGTGGGAATTGCATCTTTTTTGCTGTTTTTTTTCCTATGCAAAAAAGGGCTGCCTACAAGCATAGGCAGCCCCCAACCTAACCACATCTGCTAATTGCCGTACCCAGGATTCTGCCAGAATCCGTTAGGATCTGAGCCCTGTGTACGGTTGGTAACCGCATCCATTTGCGTTTGAGGGATTGGCCTCAAAAGGTGGATGGCCTTTATGTTATTTTTTGCCGAACCATTGTACTTGGTAACCCTTTCTATGAGCTTCCCAGTACGCTTAAGGTCGAACCAGCGCTGCTGCTCGCCGCAGAGCTCGCGGGCACGCTCGTCGAGGATAATGTTGATGTCTTTTGCCGCTAATTGTGCCTCTTCAGCTGCCGATAGCGTGTTGTTTTTGCCCGCAATGGCGCGTGCGTTGCGCAAATCGTTGAGTCTGCTTTTTGCCAAGTTGGGTTGGTTGGCCATCATGTACCCTTCGGCTGCGATGAGGTACATTTCTGCCAAGCGGAAGACAAACGCATCGCGCTCGCATAAGTCGCTAATTACGGAAGAGGTGTAATCGTCGAATTTCTTTAGCTGGATGTACATGCGGTTTCCCTTATAGTTCTCGTTGCCAGCGGTACCCGTTGCAATAGTAGGTAAGGTTCCTTCAGCATCTTGGTATAGGGGATATACCTTGGAATTGCTCACATCGGTGCGAGAGAAAAGAACGTATCGTCCTGCGGCACGAGCGATTTGTGCTGGGGTTGCCGCTTTTTTAGCTAGGAAGATGGCGGTATCGCGCATGTTTGCAAAGCCAGATGGGGGGGCAATGCCAGCGTTAAAGGCGGCCTGTAGCGAAGGTGCTACTAGGTAGGCATCCCTAAACGAAGCCTGGTAGCGCTGGTCGGTTTCGTCGTTGAATAGATCCAGAAGATATCCTGACGGAACATAGCGTGTAAAGCCTTTACTGTAGGATTGGTAGCTGGTGCCTAGATCGTACGTCTTTCCAGAGTAGGAAAGTTTTTTGTTGGTTTCGGTATCTGTACGCTTTAACACTCCAGCTGTTGCGGGAACTACATTCCATACTCCAACGAACATCAGATGCGAGGCATTGCCGCCAATTGTGTTTGCTGCATTACGAATCATCATTGCCGACCAGTTCATTTGCTTCCCTTGCGGATCTAACTTTAACCTCTTAGGCATGATGCTGTTCTCCAATATGCTTGAATAATCGATATACCAAACGACCTCCTTGTTGGATATCCCATTTTGATTGGCCCCAGACCAGCAGTCGGCATACTTCGAGTAAAATGAGCATCCGCTTGCAGTAATAACCTCATCTGCTGTAGCTGCAGCATCGGCATATGCTTGGCTATCGTTAAACTTGCTAGCTTTGTAGAGGAGCAAGCGTGCCTTTAATGCTTTTGCAGCCCATAGGTTTATGCGCCCTGTTTTTGCTGTCTTATTGGCTAACTTGGCAATAGCATCGTTAACATCTTCGAGCATGAAGGCATATACATCCGCTTCTGACGAGCGATGCGCAATGGTGGTCAACTCTGTTATTGGTTCCTTATTAATTTGTACAGGACCCCATGTCTCTACCAAATGCCAGTAGTAGAAAGCACGTAGCGTCTTAAGTTCTCCTAGGTAAGCATTTTTGTCGCCTTCCGATAGCACTGTAGTAGGTGCGGCAGTAACGTATTTGATACCTGTATTGCACACGTTAATGGCGGTGTAGAACAGTTCCCAGTATTCGTCGAAGCATGCGTTCATGGTTTCTTTTGTACTGGATGCTGCTACTTCGGGGGTAATACCAGAATAGTCGATTAATACTTTCTGTCGGTTATCGTAGCCGGTAAGCCAGGTATCTGTACCGCCTTCGCTTAGACCAAATGCTGCTTCTTTACCATACCATCCTCGGAGGTAAGCGTAGCTAGCAGCAACAAGACCGTCGAGTCCTGATTTGGTGGAGTAAACCAAATCCTCAGTAGAATTGGTTTTGTTGCTCTCCTCCAAAAAATCGGAGCAGGAGACGTTGATCAAGGCTATGAGGGCTATAAACCCAATAGTATATCTCATTTTTGTTTTCATACGTCTGTTATTTTAATATAATACAACCTAGAATTCTATGTTTAAGCCTACAATCAGCTGCTTAGCAAGGGGGCTCGATATTGCACCACCTCTCTCAGGGTCGTAGTTGTCGAGATTGCTAAACGTAAAGTAGTTTTGCATAGAACCGTATACGTACAACTTGCTCATTCCAATTTTAGACGTAAGTTTTGAGGGAAGCTGATATCCCAATGTAACCTCTTTAATCTTAAAGAATGATGCCTTCTCATAAGCTAATGCTGGCATGTCATTCTGAGAAGCAATACCTGGGCGAGGAAATTTAGCTCCCTGATTTTCTGGTGTCCAAAAATCAACAGCCGGAGAACCATCGGCTTCTGTAGGCTTATACGCCGTATTGTAATCGTACTGGATCCATTGTCCAACACGTGCATACATTAAGGCCGATAATGAGATGCCTTTGTACGAAAGCGTATTGTTCCAGCCCAAAATAAAGTTTGGACTCTGGTTGTAAATTCGCTTATCCGATTCGTTAATAACGCCATCATTGTTGCGGTCAACAATTTTAATGTCTCCTGGAACCCGGTTATAGGTTTTAGCTTTGGCCGCTTCTGCAATCGACCAGCAGCCATCTGCTTCGTAATCGTAGAAGGCACGTGCTGCTTTGCCAACGATTAACGCCATTCCAGGAAGGGATAAATCTTGATGTGCACCGCTTGCAAGCTCTACGATTTTATCACGATTCATAGAGAAAGAGAAGTTTGTATTCCACGAAAAATCATGTTTCTCAATTGCTCTAATATTTAGAGTCGCTTCAATTCCCCTATTCTCAGTAGTACCCACATTGGTTAAAACTTGAGGATACGCAGATGTGGCAGGTAATCCTTTATACAACAATAAATTGTAAGTTCTGGAGTAGTAAGCATCTACAGTAGTAGATATTCGATTGTTGAACAACGAAAGATCAAGTCCTAAATCATAGGTTTTGGTTGTCTCCCAAGTCAGATTTGGATCGCCAAAATTTGCAGGTACCTGTCCAGATATTAGACTGCTTCCAAATGAATTATACACCTTGTCGGCACCTAATACGGTAAGTGTACTATAAGGTTCAACGGCCGAGTTGCCAGATTTTCCCCAACTTGCACGTAGTTTCAAATTGCTGACTGAGTTTATTCCTTCAAAAAAAGATTCGTCAGAAATAACCCATGCGCCAGAAATGGAGGGGAAGTACCCCCATTTATTCCCTTTCGATAATGCTGATGAACCATCAGAACGTAACGACGCTGTAAGCAGGTACCGATTGAATAGCTTGTAGTTTACTCTGCCAAAGTAGGAGAGCATGTTTTTCTTTATGTAATTATTAGCAATTGTTCGTCCTCCAGGGATAATGTTCGACAATTCGTAGAACGAGTTCTTTCCATAATGATCCTGTAGACCTGTTCCTGAAAGTCCGTGCATTTCGTAGGTAGATTGATACGAACTTTGTCCTAATAAGAATTGGAAGTCATGGTTAGCACCCAGTTTTGTTGAGTAGTTTAATGTGTTTTCCCAGGTGTATGATAATGATTGGTTGTTTTGAACCTCGAAGGCAGAGCCACGACCCGATTGATAGTTTCCTGTGCACATGTAATCTTCGTACTCACCATAACGATTAGAGTTCTGATCTACCCCTAAAATGGTTTTAAAGCGTAAGTTCTTTACAATTTCCCAGTCGAGAAATACATTGCTGAAAAGTCTATTGCTTTGCGTGTTATTTTGATAATACCCAGGGACTTCATTTAGTAACGGGTTGGTGTGGCTTGTTGCTAGCTCCGACGGTTTATCAAGGATGTCCCCATTTGCAAAGTAGGGTTGAGCCAACGTGTGCATTTTTATCAGTTGCGAATAAACGTTGTCGGCTCTTCGAGCCCAATCTCTATAGGTATACTGAATGCTTGCCCCAATTTTTAAATTATTTGCAATGCTATGGTCAATGTTAAGTCTTCCATTATATCTGCTAAGGTCGTCGTTCCGAAGTAGTCCCTCTTCCTTCATGTATCCTAGCGATAGGTTAAATGAAGTTTTGCCACTCCCTCCAGAAACAGCCACTTCGTAGTTCTGTGTAGTGCTGTTGCGCATAATCATATCGAACCAATCTACTCCACCCTCTTTATAGATGTCGTAAACAGATTTTTCGTAAGGTGAGCTTACAACGGTAGATAATACCTTATCGGCAGGGTAGTCTGCTAGGTTTGTTGTTCCCCACGCTAGTGTACCTTTTTCGGCATTATAGCGTTTTCGTTCAGCTTGGAAAAGGTACTCCTCTTGAGCATTCATCAGCTTTGGTAGGTTGGTTGGGCTGTTAAACGAAAGATAAGAGTTCAGTGTAACCCTTGTTTTTCCTCCATTCTTTTCAGCACTTCCTCTTTTAGTTGTTATTATAACAACGCCATTAGCGCCCCTTGTGCCATAGATAGCAGTAGATGAAGCATCTTTTAGAACTTCCATCGATTCAATATCCGAAGAGTTGATGTCAAGCGTTGAGCCATACTCAATCCCATCAACAAGGAATAACGGAGCATTCGAGGCAATGACAGAACGATTTCCTCTCAGGCTAATGTTTATTCCAGCACCAGATTCACCGCTCGACTTCGTTATATCCAATCCTGCAACTTTACCTTGCATAGACTGTAGCGCGTTATTCGATGCTGTCTTTACAATCTCGGTGGTTTTAAGAGAAGACACTGCACCTGTTAGATCTCTTTTTTTTACAAACCCGTAACCAATGGCAACAACCTCTTCGAGTTCAACAGAGGCAGATTTCATGGTTACTACTAAATTCTTTTGTCCCTTTATAGGAACGTCCAGATTCTGCATCCCCACAAAGGAGAAACGTAGAACGGAGGTGTTCAGATCTTTCACCTTTAGCTTAAAGGTTCCATCTATGCTTGTAGATGTCCCTACAGTGGTACCCACAACCTGAACAGAAACGCCAGGCAAGAGTTCTCCCTTTTCATCTTTTACCACTCCTGCTACCTCTTGGGTTTGAGCCATTGCGCTCGAAATTCCCCAAAATGCAAGAAGCAGCAAAAATCTAATAGAAATGTTTTTCATTTAATAAAAGTTTTGTTAGGCTTAGCATTTACCTTCATTAAAACCAGAGATAACTTCATGTTGCAGATCAATCAATCATCTGTTGGGATAATGGTAGGTGTTACCGGTGCAATATAGGGTGTTATACTATTGGTAATAGAGGTTTTTTATACCAAAGATGGGTGGTAAAAATAACATTTGTTGATTTAGTTAAACTGTATATAACTTTAAGACGAGTTTGTTTAACTGATTTATTGTTTAAATATATGATTGTTGTGAATGTAGGTCAAAATTATAAAGCATTAACGACATCTATATTATAATCACAATGCAAAAGGGTGGCTCAACATTCGTTAAGCCACCCTTAAATCTGATAACTGTAAGGACTATATGCTACTTATTGTGCCTGCAAATCGATTCAACTTCTAGGCTGGCCATAATAAACGGCCCAACGCCTTTGGGATCGTTATCCCTTTTCACTTCGTTGATATAGTATTCGTAGGAACCATCGCGATAGGGATTTCCTCCAAGGCCAGCAACCGCACAGCAGCTGGTAAGGCTTATGGTTCCATCGCTATTCTTAACAATAAAATATTTGAGAATTCCGTCATATCCCTTTTTTGCAATCTTTAGATACGATTTGTCGAGATAGCCCAAACGTACTCCTTTATATAGCGCGTAGACGAACATTGATGACGCTGTTGCTTCTAAATAGTTTCCTTGTCGTGTCCCCTGGTCAAGAACCTGATACCAAACTCCAGAAGTTGGATCTTGATACTTTTTTATCCCTGCAGCAACTTGATGCAGAATGGCAATTAACTCTTCTCGACCTTTATAATCGGCAGGCATGTTGCTAAGTGCATCTACTAAGCCCATGGCATACCATCCCATAGCTCGTCCCCAGAAGTTAGGTGAACAACCTGTCTCCTTATTTGCCCAACGTTGAGCTTTTAATTCATCCCAACCATGATAGTTTAATCCCGTTTTAGGGTCGTAGGTGTGCTTGTTCACAAGTACAAATTGCTTAACAACATCGTCAAAATCAGCAGGCTGATTGTACTCCTTTGCATAAAGTGCGTAGAATGGGGCACCCATGTAGAGACCATCAAGCCACATTTGGCTGGTGTATATTTTTTTATGCCAAAAGCCGCCTTCGGTGGTTCGTGGATGTGTATCTAGCTGGTGACGTAACAAATCCACCGCCTTTTTATACTTTTCTTCTTTTGTATGGCGGTATAGGTAAATCAAAAACTTTCCTGGGTTAATCTTGTCAATGTTGTACTCTTCCAGCTTATAGGTGGCAATGGCGCCCGATTCGTCTATAAACTTATCTGCAAAACCTTTTGCATACTCGAAGAAATGCTTGTCGTTAGTACTATCGGCAAGCTGCAGCATCGCCAATGCCATTAATCCTTGGGTGTAATCCCATTTGGGGGTTGAGACGAAGTCTGCCGTCCAAAGTTCCTTATGCCTCTTCATTTCAGATTCACCCATCCATACGGAATATCTTATGCATTTTTTTTTAGGTTTTGCATCAGCAGACATGGAATGGAAGCATCCTACAACTAGGGCTAATAATAGTCCGATAACCGTAACATGTGTTTTACTCATAGCTGTGTATCTTCTTTATTATACTTATACTGAACTTTCGACTGAATACTACTTTACCTTTTTAATTTTTCGCTGCCACTTGTCGTATTTTGGATAGAGCCTCAGAGGCCATTCTCCATACCAAGCATAGCCGTTTCTTCGCTCGTACCCAATTTCGGAGATATCGTACTTTTTTACACCATCTCTGTCGCACACAAAAGGCCTCATGTCATCGAGATTATAGAAGCGTGCCCATAGAGGAGTGGCGGAAGGATCGTCAACCATACGACGATCTTTTTTGCCTTCTACGTTAGTAATCTCATCGAGCCTCTTTCCTACGATTTTTGTCTTGTCGAACCACGCCATTGCGCCATTAACTGCATTAATAACCTCGGGCGAAGGATTGGGGATGCTCATTAGAAGTACTACAATCTCGGCAGACTCAGATCCCGAAAATGATGGTAACTCGTAGGCTCTAGCCTTGGCTGGCAGCAGGGTAACTTCATCGTGCTGTGCACACCAAACAGTTGGTTTCCCATCTACGATAATCTGTGTTTTGAGAATGCAGTCAATTCCTTTATCAAACATTTTTTTCGCAGTCTCTGCGTTTTCATCAGTTGTTATTCGAGTAAATACGGTATCCCTATCGGCTATTTTTTTCAAAAGATTCATCACATTCACCATAGCATTATCATTATAGGTGATATGAGTGTAATAACCTTTTCTGTCGTAGAATTGAGGCCAGCCTCCATTGGCGAGCTGCATCTTCTGCAAAAAAAGAAATCCTTTCTGGAAGGCACTTCTATATTCATCCCGGTGTGTTACATTAAAAATTTTTGCCAGAAATGTTAGCTCGGTTGTGGTTGCTCCATTATCTATGGTTGCATCTTGTGTTACTTCCTTTTCATCTGTGACTGCTGCGATTTGCGAATCGGAGAGCGGCTCGTCCATGCGAATATTTTTTGGCCAACCACCACAACTACGCTGATAGAGCAGTATGTTATTTGCAATATTTGCAGCCTCTGGAGAGGCGTACCATATCTCCGATTTCTCCTTTACAAAGTTGCGCCATTCCCGAGCCATTTTTGGCGTTCCATGTCCGCTATCCTGTGCAATAGCTGGTGCATTGCCAGCAAAGACACCTAGGAAAGATGTAATAATGGCCACCTTGAAAATATGTCCGTTTCTAATGTGTAGCATTGTGTATTTTCTTTTTAGCAGTACCGATGAATATTAGAAAAGAGCCACGAAGCCCTTACAATCAGCATTTCAGTTCTGCGAATATCTATATATTTAGGTAGTAAACCATCTACTTTTTTCCCATTCGAAGCGGGTAAACGTAACATTACAGCAATGTAGATTGGCAATATGCGCGAAGGACAGCCGTTTAATCGGGTAGAAGAAATGGAATTAACTCCCGCTTCGTCCTCCATGGCCACCGTAAATGCAGATCCGCATAGAGGTTAGAGCGTTGACCTTTTTGCTGGTATTCCTGCTTTCGACATGTTCTCATTTCTTGTTTCGATAAGTTCGTCCGTAGGGCTACGGTTCTTATTTCATGTTTCGATAAGTTCGTCCGTAGAGCTACGGTTCTCATTTCATGTTTCGATAAGTTCGTCTGTAGGGTTACAGTTCTTATTTCTGGTTTCGGTAAGTTCATCCGTAGAACTACAGCTCTCATTTCTGGTTTCGATAAGTTCATCCGTAGAGCTACAGTTCTCATTTCTTGTTTCGGTAAGTTCATCTGTAGGGCTACGGTTCTTATTTCATGTTTCGATAAGTTCGTCCGTGGAGCTACAGTTCTTATTTCTTGTTTCGATGTGTTCGTCTGAAGAGCTACGGTTCTCATTTCTTGTATCGATATATTCATTCGAAGAGCTTGGGTTGTTTGTTCTGCTTCCGGAATATACGTCCGTAGGGCTACGGAGGTCGTTTCTTCAGATCGGGTAGGAGGGCCACGGTTAACTCCCGCTTCGGCCTTCTGCGCAGCGTACATGCGGATCCGTATATGACGGTTCCGTGCGTTGACAGATTGCTGCGGGTGCGATATTGGTCTCCGCTATCCAACGGGTAAGGGCACCCTTACTTCTTTATCGAATCCTCGAGCCTTAAGCAAGATGACTCCTACTGATGAACCTGCCCCATTGGGGGATGCCCATGCCGGGCGAACTTAAAAAAGGCTGTAGATTCTTAACTCTACAGCCTTTTCACTATTCATGCTTCTCGTTTCTTATCTTCTCTAAGTAACTCGACGGGCTCATTCCGTATACATCCTTAAAGCACTTTCGGAAGTGCGCCAAGTCTCTAAACCCAACGGCGTACACAACCTCAGAAATGGTAATCTTATCCTGTTCGAGAAGTTGAGCAGCTCTTCGTAACCGAATATCACGAATAAACTCCTTTACTGTCATGCTGGTGAGCGCCTCTAACTTTCGATAGAGCTGCATGCGGCTAACCCCAACTTCGGACGAGAAAAGTTCTATGTCCAGATCAGGTTCTGACATATACTTTTCAACAACCTCTACAGCCTTTCTGAGGAATCTTTCATCTGGGGAGGCTATGGAAATGTTTGTAGGTTGAAGTAAAATGTCGGTTTTTAACTTTTCACGAAGTTTGTTACGGAGTAGCAGCAGGTTGTCAATCTTCACATTGAGGATGCTCAAATCGAAGGGCTTTGTTATGTAATCGTCGGCACCAGCAATAAGACCGCTCATCTCCGATTCTTTAGAGTTAGCGGCCGTTAGTAGCACTATAGGGATGTGAGAGGTTCTCTCGTCCTTTTTGAGCTTCCTGCACAGTTCTTGTCCGTCCATTACTGGCATAATAACATCCGAAAGCACCACCTCTGGGATATACTTTACTGCTAAGTCGAAGCCGATCTTACCATTTTCGGCCTCTAAAATGGTAAACTCATGCTTAAAATGCTCTCGAATAAAGGTTCGCATATCCGCATTGTCGTCGACAACCAGCAAATATTTTGCCGAGGCAGCAATCTTCTCTTGGTCCTCTTTTTTTGCCATTGCTAAATCATCACCACGGGCGTCGCTATTTTTAATTTCGTAGTCCTCAAGGATTGGAAGTCGAACAACGAAGGTAGTACCCTGATCCATCTCGCTCTGAACATCTACATCACCATGCAGCAGCTTAACAAACTCCTTTACGATAGATAGACCTATACCCGTTCCAGTTATTCCCTTCGAATTCGAGGCTTGGAAGAATCGGTTAAACACATTACTTACGCTACTGGCTGGAATTCCTGTTCCCGTATCTGAAACAGATATTTCGTAGCAGGCTCTTTGCCCAATATCTTCGAAGCTATAGCTGTCGGTAAGCTGTAGGCTAATCCTTACGTCACCTCCTTGATCCGTAAACTTAAAGGCATTCGAGAGAAGGTTGTTTACGATCTTACCCAGTTTATCGGTATCCATCCATACTGAAAGCTCGCGCTCAGGAAAATCGACAACAAGCTTAACTCCCTTTTCTTCTGACATAAACTGGAATGGCTTGACGGCGCTTTCCATGAATCTTACTAAATCGCCCTTGTCGTAATCGGCTTGAAGTTTCCCGGTTTCCAACTTTTTAAAGTCTAAGATCTGGTTTACCAGCTTCATTAAAAGTTGCGTATTATTTCGAACCATCTCCAGCATGACCCGGTCTCCATTACTCAACGATGGATTTTCGATCATCTTTTCGACAGGTCCTATAATTAGGGTAAGTGGTGTTCGTATTTCATGCGATACGTTCGTAAAGAACTGCTGCTTCATCGAATCAATTTCGTTCAGCTTCTTAGCCTTTGTCTTTTCGAATACTAACTTGTTGCGGAGATTTGCCCTATTAGTTAGAAACTGAATAACGAGGATGATGATTGCAATGAATACGAGTAGCATTAATCCACGAAACCAAATTGTTCCCCAAAATGGAGGTCTTATTTTAACTGTCAGAACGGCGCCATCCTCATTCCAGAGCCCATCGGAGTTTGAGCCTTTAACCCTAAACTTGTAGGTTCCGGGGGCAAGGTTCGAGTAGGTTACCGAGGTAGCATTTCGGGCATCAACCCAACGATCTTCTAGGCCTTCGAGTTTGTACGAGTATCTATTTTTATTCGCCTTAGCATAGTTTAGGGCTGCATAGTCGAAGGTAATCATGTTTTGACTATGGCGAAGTGTTACCTCTTTGGTCGTACAAATGCGCTTATAGTTTGCCCCATCTTCAGTTTCGATCTTTAGGGGCTCGTTAAATATGCTGATGTTGGTAATTACAACGGGAGGGCGATAGCTGTTAGGCTTTACCTGCTTTGGATTAAAGATGTTGAATCCGTTTATACCTCCAAAGAGGAGTTCGCCGCTTCGTGTTTTGGCAAATGCTCCATAGTTAAACTGGTTATTCTGCAGACCGTCTACCCGGTAGTAGTTCATAAACTTGTGGGTAGCCTGGTCGTAACGCGAAAGCCCATTGGAGGTGCTCACCCAAAGTCCCCCCACACCGTCGTCGACGATGGAGTAGGTGAAGTCGTTTGCAAGACCTTCAGCTTCGGTTAAGTATCTCTTTACGCCTTTCTTTTTATCGAAAATGGCAAGGCCATGCCCTTGAGTAGCCAGCATGAAGGTGTTGTCCGAAAGCTTATGAAAATCTCTGACAACCTCGTTGACAATGCGCTTTGTGCCAGTGGAAGGAGTATAGATTACTAAGTGATCGTTCGATCCAAACCAAATATCTCCGGACTGATCCTCTTCAATCCAGTTGACCTGCTTATTTCCGATAATATCGCCTCTAGTGATAAAACTATCCGACACAGGATCGTAGAGGTCTACGCCTTTATACGACCCAACCCAAATACGCTTTCTACTATCCATAAAGGTGATCCAAACCCTATTGTCGCTTATGCCACCTGCTTTACCGGGAGTTGCAACGTAGGACTTAAGCACCTTTTTAGTGTTGGCGTTTACAATGCTAATTCCTCCCATGTAGGTTGATACCCAGACATTCCCGCGTCCATCGGGCATAAACCATTTTATACAATCCGACTTAAGACCGCTGTTCTTTTTGGTGATAGCCGAAAAGTTTCCCGCTTTTCTGTTTAGAATGTTGATGCCTCCATTTTCTGTGCCTAACCAAATCTCGTCGTTACTCGATGGACAGATGGCATATATTTCGTTGTCGTTTAATCCATCGGCCATAGAGTTAGACATGGAGTAGTGCTTAAAGTACTTCTTCTCGTCTATCAGGTAGCTCACTCCGCCTCGAGTGCCTACCCACAGGTCGCCTTTGGCATCGACAAAAAGGCTAAGGATGGAATTCTGCCCTAGGCTTGTTTGCTCCTCGTTTTCGTGTCCATAGTAGGTGTACTGTTTGGTTGAAGTGCTGTAGGAGTAAAGCCCAGCTCGGGTTCCAAACCAGTAATCGCCATTCTTATCCTGGGTTATCGCCTTAACGGTTTGCGATCGATCTTGAGTAGGATAGGGGGTGAACCTGCTGGCGCTTTTGTAGTCGGCATTAACATAGTACACGCCGCTATTGTAAGTTCCAACCCATATTTTTCGGTACGAATCGGCATATAGAGACCAAACCTCGTCGGTGAGGTACGACTTTGCATCAGCACTTACCCTTGCAAGGTGCCTGTTACTAGGGTTGTAGGTGAGCAATCCTTTATCGGTGCCTACCCAAATAATGCCACGATAGTCGATGAGTATCTTTTTTATTTGTCCTACTGCAAATAGAGGATTTTTGAATTTTATGAAGGTTGCCTTTAGTCCATTCTCCGATTGGAGTAGCTTATACAATCCGTTATCGCATCCCAGCCATATACTCCCATCCTTATCCGACCTTATGGAGTTTACGGATACGCCATCGAGTCCTTTTATGATGACTGGTTCAAATTCTTCAACCCCATTCCTTAGTCTGTAAAGACCACCTTTCTCTACGCCTACCCAAATGGTGCCATCTTTGTCCTGAAAAATATCGCGGATTAGTCCATCTGTAGGGTTTGCTTTGCCCTTGTGCTTCATTTTGTATTGCTTAAAATGAAGCCCGTCAAAGCGGTTTAGGCCATAGCTGGTTCCTATCCAAATCCAACCATCACGATCTTGAAAAATGGATTGAACCTGATTGTTTGAAAGTCCCTGTTCTTGCGAGAAGTTATCGAATCGGTATAGCGAGTTTCGGCCGGCTTGTGCATTGGTGCTTATCAATGCTAGGATTAGGAGTACGGTTAGGCTATAAAATCTTGAAATCAGTTTCATACACGCGAAATAAATGCTGTAAATCTAGCTAATATTACCTGCAAAAAAATAGTTTGGTATGACAATTAACAGGGGGAGTTTTCCTTATAGGGCAGTAGTATCCACGAATTCGTAAGCAAGAGGTTAGGGGGGCATTATAGCGCTTGAATAATAGAGGGGGAATGGTACCTTGTTCTAACCAATAAAAAAAGCGCCCTACAAGAGGACGCTTTTCTATAATATAGGATAAACCTAGTTTCCTAGTGTAGCTACCATTACTGCCTTGATGGTGTGAACGCGGTTTTCTGCCTCGTCGAATACGATTGAGAGCGGAGACTCGAATACCTCTTCGGTAACCTCCATTTCGGCAAGACCGAACTTTTGGAACATCTCTTCGCCAACAACGGTTTCGCGGTTGTGGAATGCAGGTAGGCAGTGCATGAACTTCACGTTAGGGTTACCAGTAGCACGGATAACGTTCATGTTGATTTGGTAAGGCTTAAGCAGCTTAATGCGCTCTTCCCATACGTTTGCTGGTTCGCCCATCGATACCCAAACATCGGTGTAAACGAAGTCGCAGCCTTTAGCTCCTTCTTTAACATCTTCGGTAAGGGTGATTTTAGCGCCGGTTTCCTTGGCAATCTCGCGGCATTTAGCAACGAGTTCTTCCTCGGGCCAGCATTGCTTTGGAGCAACAGCGCGGAAGTCCATGCCCATCTTAGCGGCACCAACCATTAGGGAGTTACCCATGTTGTTGCGGGCATCGCCAAAGTAGGCAAAGGTAACCTTGTTAAGAGGCTTGTCGGTATGCTCGCGCATGGTTAGAAAGTCGGCCAAGATTTGAGTTGGGTGGAACTCGGTGGTAAGGCCATTCCATACGGGTACGCCAGAGTATTGAGCAAGTGTCTCAACGATCTCCTGAGAGTAGCCACGGTATTCGATACCATCGTACATGCGGCCAAGAACGCGAGCGGTATCCTTCATCGACTCCTTCTTGCCCATTTGCGAGCCGGCAGGGCCAAGGTAGGTTACATGAGCACCTTGATCCATGGCGCCTACTTCGAATGCGCAGCGGGTGCGGGTAGAGTCCTTCTCGAAAAGAAGCACAATGTTCTTACCCTTCATGGTTGGTTGTTCGGTTCCAGCATACTTTGCCTTTTTAAGGTCAGCTGCCAAATTCAACAGGTAGTCGATTTCTTTTGGTGTGAAATCAAGAAGCTTAAGGAAACTCCTATTACGCAAGTTAAATGCCATATCATTAATTTTTAAGGTAAATCGTTTCGCCTATGCAAGTAAGCAAATTGTTACGACCTACGCCATTTTACATGTCAATAATTTTATGCCGCCCTAGACGCTAATCGGCGTGCAAGGACGATTGCTTTGCGGTGCCGAGTATGCCTAGCAGCTACAGCCAATTGGCTTATCCTCGGTGTCGTACTCCATGGTGATCTTGGAGCCGTACTTCTTATCCTCGAGCTTGGTTGCCTCGGTGATAATGCTCTTTTCGCCGCCCAACTCGATGAACTTAAGCGCTGCACGAATCTTAGGAGCCATGCTACCCTCGCCAAACATGCCCATGTCGAGGTACTTCTTGGTGTCGGCATGGTTTAGGAATTCGGCAATTTGCTGGTTAGGTTTCTTGTAGTTGAGGTAGATGAAGGGCACATCGGTGAGGATGTAGAATTCGTTGGCCTTGATGTTGGAGGCCAGAAGCGCCGATGCGGAGTCCTTGTCGATAACTGCCTCGGCTGCGCGAAGAGTGTCTGCCTCGTCGTAGTAAACGGGAATGCCACCACCGCCCGATGCGATGACGATGAAGCCTTGGTCGGCCATGCTCTCGATCACCCTCTCGTTGAGGATGCCCTTAGGGGTTGGCGATGGAACCACGCGGCGCCATCCGCTGCCGGTATCCTTTACCTCTTCCTTGAAAACCCATCCCTTGCTGGCGGCCAACTTGTCGGCAGCCTCTTTCGAGTAGATGCGGCCAACACGCTTGGTGGGGTTAGAGAAGGCGGTGTCGTTGATATCTACCAGTACCGGGGTTACCAGCGTAACCACCTCGCGCTTGATGTTGTGCTTGTGCAGCACGTTGCGTAGGGCGCGCTCTATGATGTAGCCAATGGAGCCCTGGGTGTCGGCGACGCAAACGTCCAGCGGCATTTGGGGGAGGTTGTACACCTGCTCGCCGGCGTCGTTCTGGAGTAGCGCGTTGCCTACCTGTGGGCCATTGCCGTGGCTTATTACCAGATTGTAGCCCTGGCGAAGTAGGAATACAATGTTTTCTAGGGTGTCGGTTGCATTTTGCTCCTGCTCTTCGATGGTTCCCTGCTGGTTGCCCCGAAGCAGCGCATTGCCGCCTAGTGCAATCACAGCTAGCTTTTTTGTACTCATATATTTATTTCGTAATAGTTGTTATATAGGTCGTTATTAAGCCGAACAAGCGCCCTACGGAGCGCCAGTTCGAGTGGAGACCTACATCATCCACCGAACGCCAAAATTATATTTTTTTAACTTCATACAATATGATTTTGAAAATAATTGAAGAAAAAATCGATGATTTTATAGCTTGATGCTGGCTGTAAGGCTATAAATCGATATTCAACTTGGGTTAAATCGGAAAAATCAAAAGTAAAAATGGCGAATTGTTGCTGTTTTTGATGATTAAAGCGAGTAACGGGGTGTTTTGTTTCTTTGTATAATCAGTGTGAAATCGCGTTGCCCGTCTTTTTTCTAATCGGGAAAGAGTGTACATTCGTGTTGGCTTACGTAAGGTTGACACGCTTGTAGTCCTGTATCAGCGATCTTTATTGGTCCTCGGATTTTTTTGAATTGTAACGGCTGCGGTAGGCAGCCACTGTTGCGCAGGATCAACCCCGATAGGCTATTTTTTAATACGCATCACTTCCTTATACGCTAAGGTTTTACTTATAATCATGGAAACACTATTAGAATTGGATTACGTTACGCTTTCGTACGTAGCAGAGAAGAAATGTTTGGTTCAAACATGGAAGAAGTTTTGTACCACCGAGGAGTACAAGCATGGGCAGGAGAAGAGCCTGGAATTTGTTGTTGCCAAGGGCTGCAAGGGCTTTGTTAGCGACACCACCCATGCTGGCCTGCTGAAGCCTGAGGCCACTAGTTGGGCTGGCGAGGTCTTTGTTCCAAAGCTGAAGGCGGCGGGCATCGGCAACGTGGAGGTGGTGCTGCCCCAGAGCGCATTCACTAAGATGACCCTGATGAGCATCGAAAAGGATGCCGTAGGCTACATGCGCTACTACGGGTCGTTGGAGAGCGCTATGGAAGTGCTATAGCTGATTCGGCAAAAATGTTGAGCCCCCGCTGCTAGGTAATGCCTAGGGCGGGGGCTTTTTTTGTTCCGTAACGAATCGGGTGGGGCTGTAGATGTGATGGGTAGATTCTATGCTCATAGCCGTCAGGCCAAGAAAAAAGGATTCTGCTAGCAGTATTGTATGTTCTAGTACGACCCGTATCGGGTCGGTATGGTTGCCATGCTTCGATCTACAAACCTTAAATCCCTCTGGGATTTTTCGAACGAAAGTATAATGCCATAGGCATTAAAGGTTTGTAGATAGGGGCGTCATTCTGGAACCACGACTCCGGAGGAGTCGAACATTATGGATTAAACCTTAGCCTGACGGCTATGAGACTCTATGCTACTCCTGAGCATTATCGTATAATGGCGGCTAATCTACAATCTCTACGGATTGCTGCCTAACCTCCACCCTGCTGCATTAGTTAAAGGTAGTAGGGGCAGGGTTGTTGCTTTTCCCGTATGCTTAGGGGCTGATGCAAAAAAGCAGAGGATGCGCTGGGCATCCTCTGCTTGTAGGTATGTCGTTAAGGCGGTGCTACGCCATCTTGTAGACAAAGGCGTTGATGTTCATTCCTGCGCCAACCGAGGCAACAACCACGGTGTCGCCCTTCTTGATTTCGTGGGGGGCGAGCTGGCCCTTCACGATGAGGTCGAGCAGCGTGGGTACGGTGGCCACCGACGAGTTGCCCAGCCACGAGATGGTCATCGGCATTACGTCGGCCGGTGGGGTCATGTCGTAGAGGCTGTAGAGGCGGTCGAGGATGGCGTCGTCCATCTTGCCGTTGGCCTGGTGGATGAGCACCTTGCTGATGTCGGAGAGCTGCAGGTTGGCCGCGTCGAGGCAGTCCTTGATGGCCTGGGGCACATGCTCGAGGGCGTACATGTACAGCCTACGCCCGTTCATGCGGATGTAGAGGTTGCCTGTAGCCTCGTACTCGGCGGGGTTGAGCGAGGGGCCCATCTGGAGCATCTTGGAGTAGAGGAAGGTGTCGGAGCGGGTCTTGTGGACCAGCATGCCCACGGGCTCGTCGCTGGGCCTAGCCTCGAGGATCACGGCGCCGGCGCCATCGGCAAAGATCATGCGGTCGCGGTCGTGCGGATCCGATATGCGCGAGAGGGTGTCGCCACCGGCTACCAGGATGCGCTTGGCGTCGCCCGAGCGCAGGTAGTAGTTGGCCTGGATCATGGCCTGCACCCATCCGGGGCAGCCGAAGGGAACGTCGTAGGCTACCGTTGCGGGGTTCTTGATGCCCAGCAGGTGCTTCACGCGGGCGGCCACGCAGGGCACGATGTCCACGCGGTTGCTGCCGGGCAGCACGTCGCCGTAGTTGTGGGCTACAATCACGTAGTCGAGCGTTTCGGGGTCGATGCCGGCTGCCTCGATGGCCCTGGCGGAGGCCAGGTGTACGATGTCGGAGGTCAGCTGGTCATCGGCGACGTAGCGGCGCTCGGCGATGGTGGTTATCTCCAAAAACTTCTGGATGATCTCCTCGTTGCTCTTGTCGAGCGGCTGGTGGTCGTTGCCGTAGAACTGGCAGCCCAAAAATTCCTCATTCTTCACAACTCGCTCGGGGAGGTAGCTCCCCGTTCCGGTAATGACGCTGTAGATCGTTTGGTTCATATGGTAAATATAAATCTTGTTACATACGGATTGCCGTATCAATCGAACCGTTCCCAACTAAATTAAAGCCTGCCCGTGCTGAGGGCGGAATTCCCGATGATAGGCCCGCAGGCCGGCGGGCGAAGGTACTGTTTTTTCTCTGAAAACCGGATTTGCCCTTGGCCACATCCGCGGAGGCTGCCCGAAATTGGACCGATGGTTTAGCAAAAAATGGCTTTTGTATTAAAAATAACGGTAAAAAATAGGAATACATGTAAAAAATACTACTTTAGCGGTTGGTTGATATAAAATAATACTAAATCCAACAGCCAATGAAAAATGAGTATTCGCAGGTTATTGCCAAGGAGGTGCTCGACAAGGTGAATGCCCACCTTAAGGAATGCTACACGCTACTAAAGCCCTCCTGCGTGGAGCTAACTCCCAGCCAACGGGAGGAACTGCCCAAACTGGGCACTAGGAATACGGGTAAGGTGAGCAGCATCACCAACGAGATGAACGTGGCTCCCGAGTACGCCCCAATCATGTTTGACATGGTTGAGGTGAATAAGGACTTTAAGGTGATAACCGACTTGTCTACCGTCGCCTTAAGTATCACCAACCTCCAGATGCTGGTCGATGACACCCTAACCGTTGCCGGAAGCGAAGCCTTCCTGGGCTGCATGGAGTACTACAGCTCCGTTAAGCATTTTGCTTCGCGGAACGATCCTAAGGCTAAGGCCATTTACGAGCGGCTTAAGCCAATGTTTACCCCACAAGTGGCTAAAAAGAAAAAGGACGAGCAAAAGCCAACGAAGTAGAGCCATCTACCGCGCCAACAGAGTTCCGATAGCACCTCGCTACCGGAACTTTTTGTTGGTACCCTTTCCCGGTTGGCAGCGTAGGCTGCAAATAGCAGGGTGCAGGCTGCAAATAGCAGGGTGCAGGCTGCAAATAGCAGGGTAGAGGCTGCAAAAAGCAGGGTAGAGGCTGCAAAGAGCAGGGTAGAGGCTGCAAAGAGCAGGGTGCAGGCTGCAAAAAGCAGGGTGCAGGCTGCAAAGAGCAGGGTGTAGGCTGCAAATAGCAGGGTAGAGGCTGCAAAGAGCAGGGTAGAGGCTGCAAATAGCAGGGTGTAGGCTGCAAATTGCAGGGTACAGGTTGCCCTTAACGACTTTTTCTTGGCTAGCAGGAACAAGCATCCCGAAAAGCAGTTACTTTAATCTGCCCCGATAGAGCTGATGGGGGCAATCGTTATCGCCGCATCAGGATTTGCGGGGTTTGGAGTAATGGTTAAACGATATTTAAGCTATCACACGAAATCCGCTGTTAAAACCACTGACAATTTTTACTACTTTTGAGCGGCTATTGGGCTAGCCATACGCGGCCCAATAGGCAGGTGTACCGCCCGAGTGAATACCGGAATACGGGTTTGGCAGCATTGCTCGTACGGCAGCGGGCAAATTCATACAAACAATACACAATCCTGCTGTATCCCCCCAGCCATATAGCTGTAAGGTTGGCTGCGCAGGCAGAGCAATAGAGGTTTTTCTAATTCATAATTGCATTTACATGAATTTCACACACGAAGTAGAAGGAATGATTTGCGTTGCACAAGGTGCAAATCATGGTCCTGCACCCATCCCCGAAGAGGGCAAGTGGGTAAAGGCAAAGGAAGTGAAAGATATTTCGGGCTTAACGCACGGTGTGGGCTGGTGTGCCCCACAGCAGGGTGCCTGCAAGCTAACCCTAAACGTTAAGGAAGGTATCATCCAGGAGGCGTTGGTAGAAACGCTAGGCTGTACCGGTATGACCCACTCTGCGGCGATGGCCTCCGAGATCCTACCCGGAAAAACCATCCTAGAGGCGCTAAATACCGACCTCGTGTGCGATGCCATCAACACGGCCATGCGCGAGCTTTTCCTTCAGATTGTTTACGGTCGTACCCAAACCGCCTTCTCGGAAGGGGGCCTTCCTATTGGTGCTGGGCTCGAAGATTTGGGCAAGGGGCTTCGTAGCGTAACCGGAACCATGTACGGAACCGTAGCAAAGGGATCTCGCTACCTGGAGATCGCCGAAGGCTACGTAACCAAAATAGGTCTTGACGCCAATAGCGAGATCATCGGCTACGAGTTTGTAAACCTAGGCCGCATGATGGACATGATTAAGGGCGGTACCGACGCAACCGAAGCCCTTAAGAAGGCATCGGGTAAGTATGGCCGCATGGAAGAGGCGGTAAAAGTTATAGATCCACGTAAAGAATAGGAGGAAACAAGAATGGCATTATTTGAGAGCTACGATAGACGTATTGCACAAATCAACAAGGTGCTCAACTCCTATGGAATTTCCTCGGTAGAGGAGGCTAAAGCAATATGCGATGCCAAGGGAGTGGACGTGTACACAATTGTAAAGGATATTCAACCAATTGCCTTCGAAAATGCATCGTGGGCCTACATCGTAGGTGCTGCCATTGCCATTAAGAAGGGCCAAACCAACGCGTCGGAAATTGCTGCAACGCTAGGTGAAGGGCTTCAGGCATTCTGTATCCCTGGTTCGGTAGCCGACGACCGTAAGGTTGGTCTTGGCCACGGCAACCTAGCCGCCATGCTGCTTCGCGAAGAAACCAAGTGCTTTGCATTCCTAGCCGGCCACGAATCGTTTGCCGCTGCCGAAGGTGCAATTGGTATCGCCAAGTCGGCCAACCGGGTTCGCAAGGAGCCATTGCGCGTTATCCTTAACGGTTTGGGTAAGGATGCTGCAAAGATCATTGCCCGCGTTAACGGCTTTACCTACGTTCAAACCCAGTTCGACTACGCAACCGGCGAGCTTAAGGAGGTTAACCGCATCGCCTACTCGAATGGCGAAAAGGCAAAGGTAAACTGCTACGGTGCCGACGATGTGCGCGAAGGTGTTTCGATTATGCACCACGAGGGTGTTGATGTTTCGATCACCGGAAACTCTACCAACCCAACCCGCTTCCAGCACCCTGTAGCGGGTACGTACAAGAAGGAGTGCTTCGAGCAAGGTAAAAAGTACTTCTCGGTAGCATCGGGCGGTGGTACAGGTCGTACGCTCCACCCCGACAACATGGCTGCAGGTCCTGCTTCTTACGGCATGACCGACACCATGGGACGCATGCACTCCGACGCTCAGTTTGCAGGTTCGTCATCGGTACCCGCACACGTAGAGATGATGGGGCTTATCGGTATGGGCAATAACCCAATGGTAGGCGCTTCGGTTGCCGTTGCTGTTGCTGTTTCGCAAGCTTAAGCGAATGATCGTTTTTTAAAGTTAGATGATGATAGTTTAACTTGAAAGGCCTGGCAAATTCTATATTTGCTAGGCCTTTCTCTTTAGTAAGACTACTGATGTTCAAACGTGGGCCTTCGCCCCGCTGAGTGGAGCGTCCTCGCTCCGCTTAGGTAGCCAAGGCTTCCAACTTTTAAAAGATGAAATTGGTAAAATAGAGGCTGTCCATTATTATTTGGACAGCCTCTTTAATTTCATGGAATTTCTGATGCGGCTTATACTTTGTCAACCGCAGTCATTTGTAGGTTGTAGAAGGACGTATTAAGATATTGTACTTACAACCTGAAACCATGAAATTTAAAGACAACCAGATCTGACCAAGAAAACTTTCTTTTATGCTTTAAATGATTGCTACTTGTTCCCTTTCCAAACAGAGTCGATCAACCCCTGAATCCCATTTGCTGTAATAAAGTCAAATAGTTTTACGAGCAATGGAAAAAGTAGGATTATGATGACTATGGCAATAGCTAGTATGGCTACCATTGCAAAAATGACCAACCTCCTTAGCTTCGGGTCCCTAAGGTATTTGCTAATCAACTCCCTCTTAAAATCGTGATGCCTCGAATGGTAATGTGAGTTGTGATGATCATCATCATGGTCAAAAAAGTTATCATCCCTACCATAATGGTCATGATCGTGACTATGGTGCTTACGTCCATATTCAGAAAAATCATTGAATCCCATGATTATAACGTTTAATAAAAATAAGTAATAGGAAAGCCTTGCTACAAGTAATACGAATGCTGTAATGGTAGAGTACCTACCATTAACTTGTAGTAAAAAAAGGATGAATTACAAAAACTTTGGTGGCTGCCAAATGCTTGATGAAAAGCAATCTTCTTCTAGGACAGAAACTAAACGGGGCGATTTTTCGATACTCGAAAGATATCTACTTAGATCCATTTTTGTGGGATCAACAAAAAAACACTCATCACAATTTGCGGTATGCGTGCTATCTAGCTGGAGCAAGGAGCTGGAGCATTCTCGCTGTTCACATTCTTTGCTAGGTGAGAGCGTGCAACAAATAAAACCACAATCAGCCAGAATTAGAACGAAGCTGAGCGCTAAAAATAGGAAGGATATTTGTTTTACGGCATTTCTCATATAAAAATCGTGCTCACCTTATATCTAACATAGGGCTGCAAATATATAATAGAATGAAAAGATATTACATCAAGATGTCTGCAAGAAAGTAAAATTCAATGCAAACTAACACTTATATCGGCTTACAAGGCGATGTGAGGTATTGTAAAGCAAAACATCCTTGTTCGGCTGAGGTTTTCGCCCATTGCCGAATCTATTCTGCAGGCTATAGCCTGCTATGATAGAGCTGCCGAAGGCTGGAGCCTTCGCCCAACGGAGCGTCCTCGCCCCGCTTGGGTAGCCAAGGCTTCCAGCCTGTTACTAATGCGGCCAGCGGCCGCAAAAAGCAAAAGCGTAGGCAGAGCCTACGCTTAACTCGGGACTTTTTTTAGCTAGCAGGAACAAGCATCCCGAAAAGCTGCTACTTTAGCTCGCCCTGTCCGGTGGTGGCTCCTACCTTCGCCGAATGGGGTACGCCTGACCGCGTAGATGAAAACAAAACCATGATAGGAATGAGAACCATAGACATCAACAGCTGGAAAAGAAGGGAGCACTTCCGCTTTTTCTCCAAAATGGCCAGCCCCTTCTTTGGGGTGGTAACGGAGGTCGACTGCACCCGCTGCTACGACAGCGCCAGGGCAAGCGGGAGGTCCTTCTTTGCAAGCTACCTGCACAAGTCGATGATCGCGGTAAATGCCGTAGAGGAGCTGCGGTATAGAATCGTAGGCGACGAGGTTGTAGCGTTCGATGTTATACACGCGGGGACAACCGTAGGCCGCGAAGATGGCACCTTTGGCTTTGCGTTTGTAAACTTCTCGGCCGATTTTGACACCTTCAACGCCGAGCTGCAAAAAGAAATAGAGGAGGTAAAGAGCACCTCGGGGCTTCGGCTTAACAACGACGATCTGAAGACGAACCTTATTCGCCACTCAACCATCCCCTGGAATTCGTTTAGCGGCCTGCTGCACCCTACCAACTTCGATCCGAAAGAGTCGGTCCCCAAAATTACCTTTGGCAAGTTCGCAATCCGCGAAGGGCGAAAGATGCTTCCGGTGTCGGTTGAGGCCCACCACGGCTTGGCCGATGGCTTTCATTTGGCGCAATACTTCAGCGAGTTTCAGGCCCAACTTGATGCGGAGTAGCTGGGGCGGGAGCCCCGCAGAGGGGAGGCTCACCGGCGCTTGTAGCCATGCCGCAAAGAGGAACGAATATATTTTAAACGGTCGATAATTAACAAGTGCGATAGCCGAATGGATAGGACATTCTTGAAGTTTTATGCTGATTCAACACGGTACAACTTGGCATTTTCGGTGCTGTGCTTTGTGGTAGTGAGCCCGCTCGCCGGCCTTGTATCGCTGCCAACATTCGGGTTGGCCGTTGGACTGCTTTGCTACAGGAAGTTTCATGGCCACCAGTACTACTTCTACTACAACCTGGGGATAACCAAGCGGCGGCTGATTGCCAAATCGGTGGCGGTTAACCTGGCGATTGCGCTTCCCGGACTACTTGTGCTGCTAATAATGTACCTGAATGAGTGAACTCGTAGTAGGTAAGCTGTCCAAGGCGTTCAATGGGCACGAGGTGCTGTCCGACATTTCGCTCCACCTAAAAACGGGTGAGATTTTGGGCATCTTTGGCCGTAACGGTTGTGGGAAGTCGACGTTGCTAAAGATTCTATTCGGCACCCTATCCGCCGACGATGAACGTATCTGGGTTGACAACGAGCGCTTCAGTACGTCGAGGAATATCGAGTTGATGAAGATCTCGTACCTGCCCCAGGAAAGCTTTTTGCCCAGCGATTTAAGGGTGAGGGATGTAATTCCGCTATACTATAAGGATGGAGATGTGCAGGACAAACTTTTCTACGACCCCCGGATAGCCAAGATTGAGCGGCAGCAGGTAGGAACCCTATCGTTGGGCGAGCGGCGGTACTTCGAGATTTTGCTGATTTCGAGATTGCCTCACCAATTCATGCTGCTCGACGAACCCTTTTCGATGGTCGAACCCTTATACCAAGACTCCATAAAAGCGCTGCTGCTCCAGCTGAAAAACGAAAAGGGGATACTAATCACCGACCACTACTACCGCGATGTTCTCGCAATTTCGGATCGTAAAATGCTGATAGCGGATGGCCGTGCCATTGAGGTTGACAATGAAGCCGACCTGATGAGGAATGGATATTTGCCCATCCGCTGAGCGCCCTCGAACCTGGCTTTCCCCCCCCGTTCGGATGAGGCTTCAGCATCAAGCCTGCAATAGCAGAGCTGACGAGTATGGGAATCTTTGCCTAGCGAAGGAACTTCACGTATAAGCACATCTAGGCGCAGCCGTACCAGCAGCTGCGCTTGTTTTTTACTACTTTTGGGTGGCGGACGAGAGGCTGCCAAACTTTTTTCGAATCGATAAATAAGTAAGTTGATGGAAAATATAGAGGTTAAGCGGGCATCGGTAAACGACATAGAAGCACTGCAGGCAATTGGGCGGCAAACCTTTTTCGAGACATTCTCGGCCGAGAACACGGCAGAGGATATGCAAAAGTACCTAAGCGAAGGCTTCTCCGACAAGAAGCTGGCCGCCGAGCTTGGCGACCCCAACTCGGAGTTCTACCTTGCGCTGCTCGACGGTAGCGTAATTGGGTATCTGAAGTTGAACTACGGCCCGTCGCAAACCGAGATAAAGGATAGCGAAGCGCTAGAGATAGAGCGAATTTACGTGCTGAAGGAATTCCACGGGAAAAAGGTGGGGCAGCTGCTCTACGCGAAGGCCATGCAGGTGGCCCAGCAGATGAACGCCAGCTACGTGTGGCTGGGCGTATGGGAGAAGAATCCGAGGGCAATTAACTTCTACCGCAAAAATGGCTTTGTGGAGTTCGACAAGCACGTCTTCCAGCTGGGCAACGACGAGCAGACCGACATCATGATGAAGCGGCCGCTGAAAAGTAGGTAAGGAATATTGTAGCGGCAACTCCAACGGAGAATGATAGTAAATACATATAGTATGGCGGATAGCGTAAAAAGGTATAGTACGATTGGATGTTGTGGAATTGACTGTGGATTGTGCCCTCGGTTTCATACCAAGGGAGCTTCGGTTTGTCCTGGTTGTTGTGGTGAGGGTTTTAGGGAGAAGCACCCCTCGTGTGGCGTGGCTACGTGCTGTGCAAGCAAGCGGGGACTCGAAACGTGCGCTGATTGTGGCGATTTCCCCTGCCATCGATTCAAAACCGAGAGTGCGGGAGCCGATTCCTTTGTCACGCACCGAAAGATGCTGCCCAACTTGGACTTTATTAAGGAAAATGGAATCGAGCTTTTTGTAGATCAGCAGCAGATGCGGGTTGATATCCTCACCGATTTCCTCCAGAAGTGCGACGATGGGCGTTCCAAAAGCTTCTACTGTATCAACTGCGCACTACTGCCCATCGGTGAGTTGCAGGATAGCCATAGATATATGGTTTCACTCGGAGATTTGGTAGATACAAAAGAAAAGAGCAAAAGGCTAGAGAACTACTTACAGATTATAGCAAAGGATTTGATGGTTGATCTGAAGCTGATCCGTAAGAAGTAAAACATCTTCCATCTTTACGCAATAGCTTATGTCTTAAAAATGGGAAAGAAGTATAGCCCTTGGCTCGGCGGCATGAGCCCCATTTCGTTCTGGTTGCAATGCCGTCAAACAGAAATAGCAGTTTTAAACTGCAAAGAATTGGAGTGTTATTAGCGTGCATTTTGATTGCAGCCTATAGGCTACTTAATAAAGTTGAAGTTATAACCTTCGGTTAGCCTTGGAAGACGAATACATCACTCTTCGGCAGTCATACCTGATTCACCAGTCACCAGCATGTCTAACATCTAACGTCTGAACTGTCTACGTATTTTCCCCATCCCAAAATATTCAGTGATTTCCACCTTGAAAATCGAATTCCGTAGTTGTAAATTGAGCAGATTAAATGTTTTATCGGACAGGTAGATCGCAGCAGGAGTAAATTCACCCTCTGACTAGGAGATGGCTCCCGCAAAGTGGGGTCGCCGATGAACAAAATCCTTAAAGTCAAAAGTTATGGAGACAAAAACAATTTTTTTCAGCTCGTTAGATTCTATTCTGAACGGACGTTCGCTACTAAAGCAGGGTAACACCGTAGATCCCCACTCCACCTACATCCAAAACTATGTACAGGTGTGCAACTACGTATCGTCGGTAAACAAGAGTGAACTACCCGTACTAAGGAAGGCACCTGCCCATTGGGATGAGTATCAGAAGAGCCTGATCGATGCAAAGGCAGCCTCCATTAAGTGGGTCAACGAGATTGCGGCCAATTTAAAGGAACTCCCCACGGAGCTGATGGATTCGAATGAGGATGTTTTAGACCTCTTCCAAAAGGCGATTGATCATTGTGATAAGCTGATCATAGACCCAACTGACGAGTTTGCCCGTAAAAAGCTCAAGCAGGATATTAACAACAGCCTAGAGGAGATACACGACCTCTCCCAAAAAATAGAGAGGGTGATTCAGCGAATGAGCGAATTCAGGGATACCCTTCCCCAGCAGGCGGCCAACCTGCAGCATATTGCAGATCTGGCAATGCAGGACGAAAAAGTGGACAAGGACAAAATCGAGGAGCTGCAAAAGAAGATTGGCGAAATTAAGTCTGAAATTAGCAGTTTGACGGGGGCAATCGTTGGGCTCTCAATAGCTCTAGGTGCTTCGATTATTCTTTCGGTGGTGGCCGTGGCGGTGGCCGGACCAATCGGTATGCTCACCTGGATATTTACGGGAGCAGCAGCGGCAGTTGCGACAACCTATATTGTAATCGACTCCATTAAGCTTAACACCCTGAAACAGGAGGTTAAGGCTTTGCAGCATGATATGGACGATTACACCGCCGATGTTGCCACCCTGCAGGTGGTTGCAAAAACGTTCCAGGAGCTGGCCGAGCAGGCAATAGCAGTTGAGGATAACATGAAGTATATTCTGGATATCTGGAAGGCGCTCGATTACGACTTGACTCAGATCTCCAAGGAGATTGAGAAGTCGGGTGAGAAATACAGTTCTCAGGATTGGGCTGGTGTAAAGACCGGATTCCAGAACGCAACTACGTTATGGAAGCAATTCCAGGAGGAGGTAAAGCTTTGCAGCCTTGAGGAGATGAGCGGCAATACCGCCAAACTCGATATCGGAATGTCGAGCGAGGAGGTGAAGCAGCAGCTGGATGCAGGTAAGAATGTCGAGCTTATTGAATACTTGACAGCTTAGCAATGCGCCTGCAACGCTGTCCGTACTACTATTCGTCTGAGGCTCCTGCCCATAGATGTCATGCTACGCGGAAAACTTCCCTAAATGCGATCATGCCGGACGAAAGTCCCTGTATCTCCTAAGAGATAGCACTCCATGTTTTGATCTTAATATGTCATAAGGCAGCACCCGAATGGAGTGCTGCCTTTGCTCTAAGTAGGAGTAGGAGCTTGCTACTGCTTTACCTCAATTCGAGGATCTTCCTTAAAGTATCCGTATAGCTGCTGCGTGCCGTCTGTTCCCCTCTTGTAAACTTCGAAGCAGAAGTGGTATGCCTCAGAGCCTCTATTTTCTATGGCTGCATCAACGAATGGGAATGTTCTAGTTTCAGAAACGAGCGTGAGAGGATCCTTCCGGGATGGAACTTTTACCTCTTTTTGGTAGTTGTGATAGCTGGTGGTGGTGTTGTAAAACACATTCTCGTCCCCGAAAATCTTATAGATGTAGGCGGCATGATCCATGTTAGAGGTTTCGGACTGTGAGGCCCAGCAAATATGGTCACCCACCTGTGCATTTACCTTTAGGTCCGTTGTGCCCGAGTACATGCTGCTGTTGTAGGTAGCAACCATGTATATTGGATTAAATGGAACCGTTTTTTTAGGATCGTTAGGATCTGGAACTTGCCTGGTGTTTATCATTGTAGGGTTGTTCGGATCTTTGGAAATGGCATACCACTCTGGATGGTCGATAATGGCTTGCGTGTCGATGGTGGTATTCACGTAGAGAATTTGTTGCGTAGACTTTAGCGCCAACATGTCGCGAATTTCATTGTTTTCTGCCTCTTTTCTAATCATGGCTAATTCGTTTTATATTTTGCCTACTCGTGGGTTTTTCGGCACCGACCACCTCGTCTTTTTGGGGATTGGGTGTAGCCCAACTTGTTGTATTCATTTTTTTGTGAGCTAAATGTACATCGGTAGTTTTCGATATGTCAATAGAATAGAGGTTAACGGATGTGTGTATTGCCTAAATAATGCAATACAATATATTGCACTTTGTCTTTTTTTGTTTGATAGTTAGGCTGAGATTTTGGTGATTCTCGCTGGGCATACGCTTTTGTTATGCTCCCGTTGTCAAGGCTTTCTTCCTGTTATGGTCAGTGTAAGTTTTCACTTAGCAAAGCGATGTTGGTACGGTTGGCATTTTATATATTTACTTCATTAAAATGTTGTACCAAAACATCTCATCCATGCTAGAAATTCCCGAATCGAAAACCATTAGTCGGCAGGCCAGCGAAACCTTAACCGGAAGAACGATTACCGAGGTGGTTAACGCCACCAGCCCCCATAAGTTTGCCTTCTATAGCGGCGATCCTACGGCTTATGGGGCGCTGCTCATCGGCAGAACGGTTGTATCAACCCGAGGGCACGGCATGTTTGCCGATATCTGCCTCGATGGCGATGCCACCATTACAATTGGCGATGGCACCAACATGCGCTACTATGTACCCTCAGAGCCACGCCCTGCCAAGCACCAGCTGCTGCTTGGGCTCGACGATGGTAGCAGCCTTGCCTTTACCGTTGCCATGTACGGCAGCATCTGCGCCTACAGGGGAGCGCTCGATAGCAAGTACCACCAGCGTAGCCTCGGCAGCATCTCTCCGCTCGACGATGCCTTTGATGAGCAGCTCTTCGAAAACATTTTTAGGAGTACCACCAAGGATTTGTCGATGAAGGCGCTTCTGGCAACCGAGCAGCGTATTCCCGGATTGGGGAACGGTGTTTTGCAGGATATCCTCTTTAATGCGGGTGTTCATCCTAAGCGGAAGAAATCTACGCTCTCCGACTTTCAGAAGGCGGAACTCTTCCATTGCCTGAAGGTGACGTTGCAAAATATGACCGATAGGGGAGGGCGCGATACCGAAAAGGATCTCTTCGGAAATCCCGGAGGGTACAAAAGCGTGCTGTCGAAAAACACCTATTCGGCTCCATGCCCCAATTGTGGCGATACCATTATTAAGGAGGCCTACTTGGGCGGTACCATATACTATTGTCCCACTTGCCAGCCGCTACTCAAATAGGAACTCCGGTATTTTAAGAGCATTGGTCGACTTTTGGTATTTCACATCATCTAACTCCTTATTTATTCGTTTAGTTCTTCAGTAACATGGAAGATATCAACATCGCCTCTTTTTTTGGAAGCCTTTTGCCGCGTAGAAACGAATTTATACCTTACTTTGTAGCATATAAATAAAAAGGAGCATTAGCCCGAATGAGTACGAAAGAGAAAACCACTAAGAAAGAGACCGCTAAAAAGGAGAATCAAGTCGCCGAAAACCACATGGATGGGCGCTACAGCTTTATTGTAGGCATCTTTATCCTTTTCTTTGCTGCCTACCTGCTGCTGGCTATCGTTTCCTACTTCTTCACCTGGGAGAGCGACCAGAGCTTCATCTGGCAAAAGGTATTTTCGAGTAGCCTGATATCTGTCGATAACTGGACTGGAAAGGTGGGTGCCTTCCTTTCGAATGCCCTCGTGAATAAGGGCTTTGGCATATCTGCTATTGGCTTTCCGTTTATCATGGCGCTCATCGGGCTCCGCGTGCTTAAGTTCCGCCCTTATCCATTTCGCAAGACGTTGCGGACCCTAGTCCTAGGGATTATCCTACTGTCGGTAATTCTGGGCTTTGCCTTTGGCGAGGCAAAGGGAACCTTGGGTAGTGGGCTAGGCGGCGAGCATGGCTACTTCGTTAGCAAGTGGATGTCTGCCTTTATCGGCAAACTGGGAACTTTCTTTGTCCTGCTGTTTGTAAGCATTATCTACGCCATCTCCATCAACCGTAATACCATTTTTTATATAAATAAGACGGTGGTGGCTGTTGCCGATCTGTTTAGGTCGAAACCTGCAACTCCTTTAACCGAATCGTTCGAAGAGGAGGAATCGGTAGAGGAGGAGGTAGAGGTCCGTAACGAAGAGCCAAAGCAAAAGCCAGCGGTAAAGGATACCCAGATTGTTCGTGCTACCGAAACCGAGCAGGCAAAGGAAGCCACCTTCACCATTGTTCGCGACGAAGAGGAGGAGGAAGATTCCTACGAGCAGGAGGATGTTAACGAACAGGAAGAGGTAAACAAATCTGTCGCCTTCCCTTACAACGGGGCTGTTGTGCCTCCTTTCGATATTGATGATAAACCAGTAGAACCGCTCACTCCAATACTGCTCGACGATAGCAAGGTGAAGTTTATGCTCGAGCAGACATCTGAGGAGAAGGATGCTGACGAAGACGTTATCAATAGTGAGCTGTACGATCCTACACTTGAACTTTCGTCGTACCAGCGTCCGCCTATCGAATTGCTCGAAGACTACAAGTCGAATTTCCGCGTTACCGAGGAGGAACTCATCGCCAACAAGGAAAAGATTGTAACCACGCTAGCCAATTATAAGATTCAAATCGATAGCATTAAGGCAACCACCGGTCCAACCGTTACGCTCTACGAGATTGTTCCGGCGCCGGGTGTTAAGATATCGAAGATTAAGAACCTTGAGGATGATATTGCCCTGAACCTTGCCGCGCTGGGTATCCGTATCATTGCGCCAATTCCCGGAAAGGGAACCATCGGTATCGAGGTGCCCAACCAGAAACCCGATGTGGTGTCGATGCTCTCCATCCTTAAGTCTGCAAAGTTTCAGGAGTCAAAGTTCGATTTGCCTATTGGTTTGGGTAAAACCATCTCCAACGAGAACTTTGTTGTCGATTTGGCAAAGATGCCCCACCTTTTGGTGGCTGGTGCAACCGGACAGGGTAAGTCGGTTGGTTTGAATGCCATTCTAACTTCGCTGCTCTACAAGAAGCACCCCTCGGAGTTGAAACTGGTGATGGTCGATCCTAAGAAGGTGGAGTTAACGCTCTACTCTAAGATTGAGCGCCACTTCCTAGCAATGATTCCCGATTCTGATGATGCCATTATTACCGATACGCAAAAGGTTATTTATACGCTTAACTCGCTTTGTATCGAGATGGACTCGCGCTACGACCTGCTCAAGAAGGCGCAGGTGCGCAACATCAAGGAGTATAACGAGAAGTTTGTATCGCGCCGCTTGAATCCGAACAACGGTCACCGATTCCTTCCATACATCGTGGTGGTTATCGACGAGTTTGCCGACCTGATTATGACGGCTGGTCGCGAGATTGAAACGCCTATTGCCCGTTTGGCTCAGCTGGCTCGTGCCATCGGCATTCACCTGGTGATTGCCACCCAGCGTCCAACCACCAATATTATTACGGGGGTAATTAAGGCTAACTTCCCTGCGCGTATCGCCTTTAGGGTAACCTCGATGATCGACTCGCGTACCATTCTTGATCAACCCGGAGCCAACCAGCTTATCGGTAGGGGTGATATGCTTATCTCAACAGGCAGCGATCTTACCCGCGTGCAATGCGCCTTTGTGGATACGCCCGAGGTGGAACGAATCACCGACTTTATTGGCAACCAACGAGCCTACTCTACTGCGTACCTGCTACCAGAGTACGTTCCCGAAGGGCAGGGCGATGCTGCTGCCAGCGTCGATCTCGACAAGCGCGATTCGCTGTTTGACGAGGCTGCTCGCCTTATTGTGCAGAATCAGCAGGGATCAACTTCGCTTATCCAGCGTAAGTTTAGCATTGGCTACAACCGTGCTGGTCGAATTGTCGATCAACTGGAGGCTGCCGGAATTATTGGACCATTCGAGGGTAGCAAGGCTCGTCAGGTGCTTATTACTGATGAGCTCAGCCTCGAACATATTCTAAACGACTTAGACAACAGATAGCATAAGATGAAACGAGCATGTTGGCTACGATGCAACCATAGCTGAACGTCGATATGCGAACTACATCCTTCGGCTCAAAAAACAAATTATTTTAGGATGAAAAAGTTACTATTCCTACTGTTAGCCATCGTTACAGGTGGTGCAGCGATGGCGCAAGATCGTCAAGCAAAGGAAATACTCGACAGGCTCTCGGAGAAAACGAGATCTTACAGCACCATAACTGCCGAGTTTACCATTTCAATCAACAATAGAAAGGATAAGGTAAAGGACACTCAGCAGGGCAAAATGCAGCTTAAGGGAAGCATGTTTAAAATATCGATGAAGGCTAGCGATATTTATAGCAATGGTCGTGTACGTTGGACTCACGTAAAGGAGGCTGCTGAGGTTAACCTTCAAAATGTAAATCCAAACGATCCCAGCATCCTTAATAATCCTGCGAAGCTATTCAACGCTTACCTTACCGATTTTAAGTATGCCTATAAGGGAACAAAAAAGGAGTCTGGAGTAAAGGTCCAGGAGATTCATCTTTTCCCAAAAGATCTTAAGGCTGCTTACTCGCAGGTTAAGTTAATGATCGAAGAAAGTACAGGAATGCCTAAAACTGTAATATACGTAGGGAAAGATGGTGTAACTTATACCGTCAGGTTTACAAGGATTACCCCTAATCTTTCTATGTCGAATGCAGAATTCGTATTTAACACTAAGGCGCATCCCAATGTCGAAGTTATCGACATGAGGTAAGTTCGCAACAATGCTACAAAGCAAGAGAGGCTGCCATCGTTGGCAGCCTCTCTTGCTTTGTAGCATTGTTGAGTATTACCAATGCCGATTTCGATGTGTTTCTCTTTTGTTGGGCTAAATGTTTGTTATTTAAATATTAGAAGATGGCATGTTGTGCTTGATGAATTTATATTAAAGATTGCTATTAAGCAAATGTTTGTTTGGGCTTATTAGCATTTGGAAATGGTTTTTATCTGTGGCCCTATCCCAATGTTTTACTGCTTTGGGGTGTGTTTTAACTTCATTTTAATGTGTTAATCTATTGGAATGAGAAGTTGTTAGTGTTGTTTTGCCGTACTCTGTATCAATACATTTGTACTTAATTAAATCGAATATCTATGTTTTGGTTTGAACTCTTAGTTGTTCTACTTGCAATATTTGTAGGAGCGAGGTTGGGAGGTATTGGTCTTGGTGTAATGGGTGCCATAGGCTTGGCCATCCTTACTTTTGGTTTTCATCTTCAACCAACAGTTCCTCCTATTGATGTAATGTTGATGATTGTCGCAGTTGTTACCGCTGCTGGAGCATTACAGGCTGCAGGAGGATTGGATTACTTGGTGCATTTGGCCGAAAAAGCATTGCGAAAAAATCCTAAGCAAATTACTTTTTTAGGACCTTTTGTTACCTATGTTTTTACCCTTGTTGCAGGAACTGGGCACGTTTCCTATTCGGTTCTTCCAGTAATCGCTGAGGTGGCTACCGATTCGAAAATACGACCTGAACGACCACTTTCCATATCTGTTATTGCATCGCAACAGGCGATTACAGCAAGTCCGATATCTGCAGCCACTGTGGCATTACTTGGCATGCTAACTCCTTTTGGAATTGGGCTTGCCGATATTCTTGCAATTTCTATTCCTGCAACGCTTACAGGTGTGTTTGTCGGAGCTTTGTTTGCATCGCGCATGGGCAAAGATCTTGATAGTGATCCTGAATACCTTAAGCGTTTGAACGATGGACTTGTAGAACCTCTTGGTAAAGATGAGGGAAGCAAGAATGTTCCTACAACCGCAAAGGTGTCGGTATGGCTATTCCTTTTGGGTGCTGTGCTTATTGTACTTTTCGGGTCATTCGATTTTTTACGACCAGAATGGATTGTAGATGGTAAGGCAACGCGTTTAGGCATGCCGGAAACAATAGAAATAATCATGCTTTCTATAGCAGCGCTAATACTGATTTTAGGGAAGGTTAATGTGGCAAAGGTGGGAAAAGGGTCTGTTTTTTCAGCAGGAATGCAGGCTGTTATTGCCATCTTTGGTATTGCATGGATGGGTGATACTTTCTTCAAGGGTAATATGCCATTTCTACAAAGTTCGTTGTTGTCGATGGTTACCACCTATCCTTGGCTTTTTGCCTTTGCGCTGTTTGTTTTATCGATTCTACTTTATAGCCAAGCCGCCACGGTTAGGGCATTAGTTCCTTTTGGTATTGGGCTTGGCTTACCTGCTGCTTCTATTATTGCAATGTTTCCAGCCGTAAACGGATACTTCTTTATCCCTAACTATCCGACAATTGTTGCTGCAATTAACTTCGACAGAACAGGGACAACCCGAATCGGGAAATATGTGCTGAATCATAGTTTTATGATTCCAGGTTTAGTGGCTACGGCAGTAGCTATTGCTGTTGGTTTTATGTTGGCTACTATTATTTTATAGTCGAATATAAAAACGTGAGAAGATGAGAAAGGTATCGATTAGAAGAGCAATTAGCATAGCATTTTTGCTGATGCTCGGTATTTTTACGTTTAACAACTTTGCATTTGCTCAGGTAAAACCCAAAATTGCTATTCTAGCAACAGGGGGGACAATTGCCGGGGTAGGGCAATCGGAAGTAGGCTCGGCGTACAAGTCAGGAGCAATTACGGTTGATAAACTTCTTGCTGCTGTTCCTCAAATTAATACACTTGCGACCGTTCAAGGTGAGCAGGTTGTACAAATTGGTAGTCAAGACATGAACGACATGGTTTGGCTTAAGTTGGCAAAGCGCATTAACGAACTTGCAAAAACAGACGTTCAGGCGTTTGTAATTACTCATGGTACCGATACGCAAGAGGAAACAGCGTACTTTCTTAACCTTGTGTTAAAGACAGACAAGCCTGTTGTTTTAGTAGGATCAATGCGTGCATCTACAGCAATAAGTGCAGATGGACCTAAGAATCTTTATGATGCCGTTGCTTGTGCAATTGATCCATCTTCAAAAGGACGCGGTGTAATGATTGTTATGGATGATAAAATATTAGGTGCCGACGATGTTACAAAAACAATGACAACTACTGTTGAAACCTTTGCTTGTCCTAACTACGGTCCTCTAGGAATAATGTATAATGGGAAACCAATATATACTAGAGTTTCGTTGAAGAAGCATACTGTAAAAAGTGAGTTCTCTGTCGATAATTTATCAGTGCTCCCTAGAGTAGAGATAATTTATGGCTATGCCAATGTTACCCCTTTATTTGTAGATGCTGCTGTTAAGGCAGGTGTTAAAGGCATTGTTTATGCAGGGGTAGGGAATGGAAATCCTTCGACAACACTTCAAGATGCTCTAGTTGCTGCTCGTAAGTCGGGAGTTGCGATTGTTCGCTCATCCAGAGTATTTAGTGGACCCACTTCTCAATTTGACGAGGTCGATGATGATAAATGCGAATTTGCCGCTTCGTGGTATAAAAATCCTCAAAAGGCTAGAGTCTTACTAATGCTTGCACTTACCAAAACCAACGACTACAAAGAAATTCAGCGAATGTTTGTTGAATACTAGTTATCCCTATGCTTTGTAAGTATAGTTCTTTTAGTTACTCAACGTAATCGAATTTTAATAGGAGGACAAAAATGATGAAACGGACATGTACAATTATGGTAGGGGTGCTCTTATTTGGAATCGGAACAACCGCATATGCGCAGGAATTTAAACCTGAATACATAAGGAGTAATGCGATCTTCCAAGTAGAAACACGTGTAGATGCACTTACTCAGTTCGATGATGGTTATTTTGACACTCATGGAATATGTAAGAACTTCAACCTTGTATTAAAGGGGAAACTTTCCAATCGTATTAGTTATAAGTTTCGTCATCGCCTGAACAGAGCAGCACAAGGAGATGATAAATTCTTGAATGCTACTGATGCGGCGTGGATTGCCTTTAATGCTACAGACAAATTTATTATTACTGCAGGAAAGCAAACCGTTGCGTTAGGAGGCTTCGAGTACGATTATGCACCAATCGATATGTATATTCCTAGTGTTCTTTATGATAATATTCCTGGTTATAAGGTTGGTGTCGATCTTGGGTTTATCATAGGGAAAAATGATTGGCATTTTCAGGTGACCAATGGTGGTTTAGGATATTATGTTGACGGGAATGGCAATATTATTCACACGGAGAGAGTTGGGGATCATACATTCTTAACTTACACCTTTGCTTTAAATGGGCAATATGTAGATGGAATCAACTACCGTCACTCGGTTAACTTCTATGAATATGAAAAGGGGCGTTTTATAAACTTAATTGCCCTTGGACACCAGTTTAATATTGGTAAGTTTTGTTTAGAAGCTGATCTTACTAATCGCGCTTATACCGATGACATGCAACTTTTCAAAGATTATACTTTAACTGGTAATTTTAAGTATGATTTTGGGAAAGTTACAGGGTTCTTTAAGTTAGGGTATGATAAAAACGAAAACTATATTCCCACTCCTAATGTAATAGATGCAAGAGTAGAACAGCTTGTTTATGGAATTGGAATTGAATATTTCCCATTCGAAACGAAAGATGTTCGTTTCCATGCCTTTTATGCAAATGGGAGGTATGATATGATGAATAATGCAAAAACTGGAACTAACTTGATCAATTTTGGAGTCCGCTGGAATCTCAGGTTGCTGTAAGTTGTATAGTTCCTTAAGTGTGTAGTTTCTTATAGAAAAAGGGGCTGTCTAAAAAGGATAGCCCTTTTATTACAAGTGCTACTAAGGTATTGGGGGTATCCCAAGGTAAGTTGGATTGGTTGTAAAATGGCTTTTCAATGGGGGATATACTCTTTTTTTTCGAAAAAACATTTCCCTCCAAGGAGTTCATTTTAAGGGAGGCAACGTTCGTTAACGCGTTAAGGTATGGTGTAGGGGTTGCAGGTTCGGAAAAAGGCAGTACTTTTGCATCCGCAATCGGGAACAACGGCGCCTTCGCAGGGAGGGCTAGCGGGAACGGGAGCGAGGCTCTTTAACATAAGCGGCTTAGGAGGTAAGCCGGAACGGACGAGGGAGTAGCGAGAGCACCGGCCGCCCAGAAGGGTTTTAGGACGGAAAGCCGCGAAGGGGCAACCGAAAAAAAAGTTGGCCAACCGCTTGGAAGTTTCGAAATAAAGCCTACCTTTGCAGCCCGCAAATGAGGGAGCGGGTCGCTGAGAAGCGGCAAAAAGTAATAGGTTCTTTGAGGAAGTGCAGTGAAAAGATAGAAAACGATTAGGATGATTTATTAGACTAACGTAATCCTGATGGGCTAAGGAAACAACAGGGGAAGCAATTCCCCGAAATCAACATCTTCTACTATGGAGAGTTTGATCCTGGCTCAGGATGAACGCTAGCGGCAGGCCTAACACATGCAAGTCGAGCGGTAGAGGACCTTCGGGTTCTTGAGAGCGGCGCACGGGTGCGTAACGCGTATGCAACCTACCCTTTACAGGGGAATAGCCCGTCGAAAGGCGGATTAATGCCCCATGGCTCCCAGGTTCGGCATCGGATTTGGGGTAAAGATTTATCGGTAAAGGATGGGCATGCGTGCCATTAGCTTGATGGTAGGGTAACGGCCTACCATGGCTACGATGGCTAGGGGTTCTGAGAGGAAGGCCCCCCACACTGGGACTGAGACACGGCCCAGACTCCTACGGGAGGCAGCAGTGAGGAATATTGGTCAATGGGCGCAAGCCTGAACCAGCCATGCCGCGTGCGGGAAGAAGGCGCTACGCGTCGTAAACCGCTTTTGTCTGGGGGTAACCGCAGGGACGTGTCCCTGCCTGCAAGTACCAGACGAATAAGGGTCGGCTAACTCCGTGCCAGCAGCCGCGGTAATACGGAGGACCCGAGCGTTATCCGGATTCATTGGGTTTAAAGGGTGCGTAGGCGGCCCGGTCAGTCAGCGGTGAAAGGCTCCTGCTCCACAGGAGAGCTGCCGTTGATACTGCTGGGCTAGAATCTTAGCGAGGCGGGCGGAATGCGCGGTGTAGCGGTGAAATGCATAGATATCGCGCAGAACGCCGATTGGGGAGCCAGCTCGCCAGCTGAGTATTGACGCTGAGGCACGAAAGCGTGGGGATCAAACAGGATTAGATACCCTGGTAGTCCACGCCGTAAACGATGATGGCTCGCTCTTGGCCTGCAAGGGTCAGGGGCTTAGCGAAAGCGTTAAGCCATCCACCTGGGGAGTACGCCGGCAACGGTGAAACTCAAAGGAATTGACGGGGGCCCGCACAAGCGGAGGAACATGTGGTTTAATTCGATGATACGCGAGGAACCTTACCCAGGCTCGAACGCCGAACGAATATGGGGGAAACTTCATAGCCAGCAATGGCGGTCGGCGAGGTGCTGCATGGTTGTCGTCAGCTCGTGCCGTGAGGTGTCGGCTTAAGTGCCATAACGAGCGCAACCCCTATCGGTAGTTGCCAGCGGGTTAAGCCGGGAACTCTACCGAGACTGCCAGCGCAAGCTGCGAGGAAGGCGGGGATGACGTCAAATCAGCACGGCCCTTACGTCTGGGGCGACACACGTGTTACAATGGCCGGTACAGAGGGCAGCCACCCAGCGATGGGGCGCGAATCTCGAAAGCCGGTCGTAGTTCGGATCGGAGGCTGCAACCCGCCTCCGTGAAGCTGGATTCGCTAGTAATCGCGCATCAGCCATGGCGCGGTGAATACGTTCCCGGGCCTTGTACACACCGCCCGTCAAACCATGGGAGCTGGGGGGACCTGAAGTGCGTGACCGCAAGGAGCGCCCTAGGGTAAAACCGGTGACTGGGGTTAAGTCGTAACAAGGTAGCCGTACCGGAAGGTGCGGCTGGAACACCTCCTTTCTGGAGCGCCATCAGGGCGAAATCTGAGAGCTGCACTTCCCAAAAGATATTGAGCGCCACGAGGCAGACGGCCGCATCGGATGCGGGTGGCGCGCAAACGGTAAATCCGGCTTTAAAACCCGGAGGCACCAGAAGATCTTTGACGTTTGAGGACGAAGCGGCGCATGCGACGGAGTTGATCTCCGGCGGGTGCGCGGAAAGGAGTAAGAAAAGGGCGCACGGGGGATGCCTTGGGTCCTATAGGCGACGAAGGGCGTGGCAAGCTGCGAAAAGCCGCGGGGATCGGCAAGCACGAATCGATCCGCGGATACCCGAATGGGGCAACCCACCTGGCTGAAGGCCAGGTATCCGGAGCAATCCGGAGGCGAACGGGGAGAACTGAAACATCTAAGTACCCCCAGGAGAAGAAAACAATAGTGATTCCCCGAGTAGCGGCGAGCGAAAGGGGATTAGCCCAAACCCATCCGGTTACGGCCGGGTGGGGGTTGTAGGGCCTCCATTACCAACCACGAGCGAAGCTGAAGCCGCTGGAAAGCGGTGCCATAGCGGGTGACAGCCCCGTAGGCGTAGGCGAGTGGGCGGGGGAGGAACCCTGAGTAGGGCGGGGCACGAGAAACCCCGTCTGAATCTGGCAGGACCATCTGCCAAGGCTAAATACTCATAGGACACCGATAGTGAACCAGTACCGTGAGGGAAAGGTGAAAAGTACCCCGAATAGGGGGGTGAAAAAGACCCTGAAACCGTGCGCCTACAAGCGGTCGGAGCCCTTTAGTGGGGTGACGGCGTGCCTTTTGCATAATGAGCCTACGAGTTGCTCCTGTCCGGCAAGGTTAAGTGCGGTTACGTACGGAGCCGAAGCGAAAGCGAGCCTGAATAGGGCGAATAAGTCGGACGGGGCAGACGCGAAACCTTGCGATCTACCCATGGCCAGGATGAAGTTCCGGTAATACGGAATGGAGGTCCGAACCAATAAGCGTTGAAAAGCTTCTGGATGAGCTGTGGGTAGGGGTGAAAGGCTAATCAAGCTGGGAAATAGCTCGTACTCCCCGAAATGCCTTTAGGGGCAGCCTTGGACTTACCACCATGGAGGTAGAGCTACCGATTGGATGCGAGGGCCTCACCGCCTATCAAATCCTGACGAACTCCGAATGCCGTGGTGCGATATCCAGGAGTGAGCCGGCGGGTGCTAATGTCCGTCGACGAGAGGGAAAGAACCCTGACCGCCAGCTAAGGCCCCCAAGAGGCGGCTAAGTTGATGAAACGATGTGCGGCTGCAGCGACAGCTAGGATGTTAGCTTGGAAGCAGCTATTCATTTAAAGAGTGCGTAACAGCTCACTAGTCGAGCGGCTGCGCGTGGATAATAATCGGGCATCAAGCCGTCCGCCGAAGCTGCGGATAAGAAATTATGGTAGGGGAGCATTCCACCGGCGGTGAAGCTGGGCCGTAAGGTCTGGTGGAGCTGGTGGAAAAGCAAATGTAGGCATGAGTAACGACAAGGCGGGTGCGAAACCCGCCCACCGATAGACCAAGGTTTCCTGATCAACGCTAATCGGATCAGGGTAAGGCGGGGCCTAAGGCTAACCCGAAGGGGGATGCCGATGGACAGACGGTTAATATTCCGTCCCTGGCCAGCGCTGCGATGGGGCGACGAAGGAGTGAAAGGACCGCCCGGCGACGGAATGCCGGGTTGAAGGGTGTAGGTATAGGGTGTAGGTTAATAGCCGGATCCTGCCGAACCTGATAGTACCGCGAGCCCACGGGCAAGCGGATAGCGTCCCTAATCCGACTTCCAAGAAAACCCCCTAAGCATCAGGCGCTGGGCACCCGTACCGCAAACCGACACAGGTGGTCAAGGAGAGAATCCTGAGGTGCTCGAGTGAATCACGGCTAAGGAACTCGGCAAACTAGCCCCGTAACTTCGGGATAAGGGGCCCCCACGGTGACGTGGGGCGCAGCGAAGAGGTCCAGGCGACTGTTTACCAAAAACACAGGGCTCTGCGAAACCGAAAGGTGAAGTATAGGGCCTGACACCTGCCCGGTGCCGGAAGGTTAAGAGGAGAGGTCATCGTAAGAGAAGCTTTGAATCGAAGCCCCGGTAAACGGCGGCCGTAACTATAACGGTCCTAAGGTAGCGAAATTCCTTGTCGGGTAAGTTCCGACCTGCACGAATGGTGTAACGATCTGGACGCTGTCTCAGCCGTGAGCTCGGTGAAATTGTAGTATCGGTGAAGATGCCGATTACCCGCAACGGGACGGAAAGACCCCGTGCACCTTCACTGCAGCTTAGCGCTGGTTCTGGGGTGGCGATGTGTAGGATAGGCTGGAGGCTGTGAAGGCGGTACGCTAGTATCGTTGGAGCCGACGTTGAAATACAGCCCTTCGCCACTTCGGGGCCTAATCCCTGATAGGGAGACACCGCTTGGCGGGTAGTTTGACTGGGGTGGTCGCCTCCAAAAGAGTAACGGAGGCTTCCCAAGGTGCCCTCAGCGCGAATGGCAACCGCGCGTGGAGTGCAATGGCACAAGGGCGCTTGACTGTGAGGCCGACAAGCCGAGCAGGTGCGAAAGCAGGGCATAGTGATCCGGTGGTTCCGCATGGGAGGGCCATCGCTCAAAGGATAAAAGGTACGCCGGGGATAACAGGCTGATCGCCGCCAAGAGCTCACATCGACGCGGCGGTTTGGCACCTCGATGTCGGCTCGTCACATCCTGGGGCTGGAGAAGGTCCCAAGGGTTCGGCTGTTCGCCGATTAAAGTGGCACGCGAGCTGGGTTCAGAACGTCGTGAGACAGTTCGGTCCCTATCTGTTGCGGGCGTAGGAAGTTTGAGGGGGTCTGACCCTAGTACGAGAGGACCGGGTTGGACGAGCCTCCGGTGTACCAGTTGTTCCGCCAGGAGCACCGCTGGGTAGCCGCGCTCGGTTGGGATAAGCGCTGAAAGCATCTAAGCGCGAAGCCTGCCTCAAGATGAGACTTCCCTTAAGGGCCGTGGGAGACTACCACGTTGATAGGCCGCAGGTGTACGCGCAGCAATGCGCTTAGCCGAGCGGTACTAATTGCCCGAACGAGCTCCGAGAGGGCCGCGCCCTTAGCGGGCAGACGCCGCTTCGTCCGAAGAATGTCAAAATCTAAAAGATATAAGATTTTAGACGCTAGATATTAGACGCTATATGAGGATTGAATGGCATATGCTATGAAGTCTAAGATCTAGGTGCTAAATACTAGGATCTAAAAGAAGACTTAGGTGGCTAGGCGGCGGGGCTCCACCCCTTCCCATTCCGAACAGGGCCGTTAAGCCCGCCAGCGCCGATGGTACTGCTACACCAAGCGGGAGAGTAGGTGGCCGCCAAACTTATAGGAGCCTCGATCTACTGATCGAGGCTTTTTTACAAAAAAAAGAAATCAGGCGATGTCCTAAACGGACGAATTGCCGAAAAGACTTAGGTGACTAGGCGGCGGGGCTCCACCCCTTCCCATTCCGAACAGGGCCGTTAAGCCCGCCAGCGCCGATGGTACTGCTACACCAAGCGGGAGAGTAGGTGGTCGCCAAACTTACAGAAGCCTCGATCGAAAGATCGGGGCTTTTTTTATTCCATTAAGAGGCCCATCTATCTTTATTCCGTTGCAGCTTTTGCTAGAGAGACGCATTGTAAGGTGTTTGCTCGAATCCCTGTGGGCTAAAAATATCATATTAGAATTGCCTTAGATTTATTTTTGGCCCAAACAACCTCCGAAAACATTTGTTACTTGCTGCAGGATGACGGCAGTAGGGTATATGCATTATACCTTCTTATAATCGAAATGCTGACTGTTAAATGGGTGGCATCAGTATACTAAAGGGAGTAGAGTTCTCGTTCATTTAATAAACAACCAAACTATGAATTTTTTAGCATCACTACTACTATCGGCGATGCTCTCGGTGCCATCGTTTTGGGGTACCAATATGGAGCAGGCGCAGCAGCAGGCAAAGCAGGAGAGTAAGCTTATTCTTCTCAACTTTTCGGGATCGGATTGGTGTGGTCCGTGCATGAAGCTTCGACGGGATGTCTTCGATTCGGACGAGTTCTTGGCCTACGCCAAGGATAAGCTGGTTCTGGTTAACGCCGATTTTCCGCGTCAGAAAAAGAACAGGCTCGATGCCGAGCAGGTTAAGCGCAACGAGGCGCTTGCCGAAAAGTATAATACTAAAGGTACGTTTCCCTACACGCTGCTGCTCGATGCCAACGGTCGTGTGCTGAAGACATGGGAGGGAAATTCCGGCTTAACTCCAAGCCAGTTTATCGACGAGCTAAAGCAGAGGTAATGCCTATGGAGCATGACGCAATGCAGCCAAAGATGTTTAGCCGTGCGCTCAAGCTAATGGGCAATCGGTTTGAGTTAAGCGTGGTGAGCGATAATGAGGAGTGGGCCAACCTTCGTATAGATGAGGGTGTGGCCGAAATTCAGCGTATTGAGCGGCTGCTGACAACCTTTAGCGACGATAGCCAAACCAACCAGATTAACCAAATGGCAGGCGTACAGCCCGTGATGGTGGATAGGGAGGTGTTCGATCTGATATATCGCTCGATAAGGATCTCGGAGCTGACGCAGGGGGCGTTCGATATCACCTACGGATCGCTTGATAAGCGATTCTGGAACTTCGATACGAAGATGACTTCGCTGCCCGATAGGGAGCTGGCCCGAAAGTCGGTTTCGCTGATAAACTATCGCAACGTGGTGCTCGACGCCCAAGATTGTACCGTCTTCCTGAAGGAAAAGGGGATGCGCATTGGTTTTGGCGGTATCGGCAAGGGGTACGGCGCCGATAGGGCTAAGCTGGTGATGCAGCAGAACGGCGTTACCAGCGGCGTGGTGAATGCTTCGGGCGATCTGACGGTGTGGGGAGCACAGCCTAACGGCGATGCCTGGACTATTGGCGTTGCCGATCCGAATTTGGCTAACGAATCATTTTCATCATTTAAAATTACCAATGCTTCGGTAGCCACATCGGGAAGCTACGAGAAGTTTGCAATCGTTGATGGCAAGCGTTACTCGCACACCATCGATCCGAAGACTGGATTCCCGGTTTCGGGGATAAAGAGCGTGACGATTATCACCAAGTCGGCCGAGCTGGCCGATGCCATGGCCACTCCCGTTACGGTGATGGGGGTGGAGGTTGGCTTAAACCTTATTAACCAGATGAAGGATATCGCCTGCATAGTTGTTACCGACGATGATAGGCTTTACTGCTCACGTAATATCAACATCAAATGAAAGCAGCAAAAGGAAGGATATGGCTGGGCGTAGTGGCCCTTTTGGTCATGGTGCTCCCGTCGTGCGTTAGCGTGAAGGGGTATCAGAAGATGTACATCAACGACTCGGAGATGGAGCTCTCCACCCGCAAGGTGCAGCTCCTGGAGCAGAATGTGCTGATGTACCGCGAGGGGGCCTCGGGGGCCAACGGAGGTAAAACGGGTGGTGGCTGCGGCTGCAACTAGTAACAATTAAAGCAGGCAACGCTTATGAAGAAATTTACGCTTTCGCTGTTGGGATTGTACCTGTCGGCCTTAATGGCTTTTGGGCAGGCGGCTAAGGATACAAGCAGCTACAAGTCGACTCCCCTGAAAATTGATGAGGTGAACTTTGTGTCGGGCTACTACTCGCAGGATGGCAACCACTCGGCCGTTACCGGGGGCGTTGGCACCGAGAGCCTGACGAACTTCTCCAACGTGATCGACCTTACCATGAGCAAGCGCAGCAGCTACAAGCTCCACACCTTTGGGGTGCAGCTGGGCATCGATCACTACACATCGGCATCGTCGGATATGATTGATGGCTGGAAGGGCGGAACGCTGCCTGCCGGAGGCTGGACAAAGGGCGATGATGTTGTTAATCCCAACGCTAATCCGTCGCTACTAAAGAGCAGCACCATCTCGAGGGCCTCGGGTGGCTCTACGCCAAGCGTGCAGACGGGCGCATCGAACGCCATCTACTCGCGCGCCTCTAGGGCCGATAACCACATCTATCCATCGCTGAGCTACACCTACAAGAACGAGCTGAAGCGCTTCCAGCTGGGGGCTAACCTTGCCTACTCGCACGAGTTCGACTACGAGAGCCGGGGCGCCACGCTGTCGTTTGCCAAGTTCTCCAAGGACGAGAACCGCGAGCTTGCGGTTAAGCTATCGGCCTACCTCGACGAGTGGAAGGTGATTATCCCCAAGGAGTTGCGCGATAATGTGGACTACTCCTCGATAATTGGCTACAGCTACAAGGGGGTGGTGGGCTACAGGGGCATTGTCCCGTACGGGTCGGGGTCGGAGAGCGATCCGGGGCCGGTTGCCCACTCGCCGCGCAACTCGTTCAACGCCTCGTTTGTGCTGTCGCAGGTGGTGAACCCGCGCCTGCAGCTGGCCCTCCTGCTGGATGTGGCCTACCAGCACGGGCTGCTCGGCACCAGCTACCAGCGCGTATGGTTTAACGACAACTCGCTGCGCTACGAGAATCTGCCCGACAGCCGCTTTAAGCTGCCCGTGGGCATTAGGGGAAGCTACTTCTTGGGTGATAGGGTTATCCTGAAGGGCTTCTACCGCTACTACTGGGACAACTGGGGCATACGGGCCAATACCGCCGAGCTGGAGCTGCCCGTTAAGCTCACCCCGTTCCTCTCGCTGGCCCCCTTTGGGCGCTACTACCAGCAGTCGGCGGCCAAGTACTTTGCGCCGTATAAGCAGCACGCCATCGACGAGCCCTACTACACCAGCGACTACGACCTCTCGAAGTTCGACAGCCAGAGCTACGGGCTGAACCTGCGCTTCACCTCGGCCGATGGCATTCTGGGGATGAGGGTATTCAACGCGGTAGAGGTGCGCTACGGCCACTACAACCGCTCCGATGGCTTATACTCCAACATGATTGCCGTTTCGCTTAAGTTTAAGTAGCGTAGCGGCACGCAAAAGGGGCCCCGCCGCTAGCGACGGGGCCCCTTTCTATATTCTACGTGTTGCTATTCGTTGCTGGATGTCTCGGCGGGAGTGTTGTTCTCCGACTCCATGGCCTTCTTCGCCTTGGCCTCCTCCTCCGCCTTCTTTTCGGCCTCCCACTCCTCCTGCATCCTGTCGAGCTTCAGCTGGTGGGCTGCGATCGACTTGCTCGAGAACTCTTCTGGGGGAAGGTCGAGGTACTCTATCGGGAAGTCGTACTCCAGCATGTTCAGCAGCCGGTATACCTCATCCTCGAACTGGCCGTAGTCCTTGTAGAGGATGTAGCCGTACATGATGATGCCGTCGGGGCTTAGGTTGAGGATTTGCCGGCAGCTGGCCAGCAGCGAGTTTTGGATGATGTCGAGGTACTCCTTGCGGCAGTCGTTGTACAGATCGGCTTCCTCGGTGGCCTCGCGGATGTGCTCCTGGTAGTGTAGCTCGCACTGCTCGGGGGAGAGGTTGGGGATGCTCTCGAAGAACGAGCGCTCTAGCAGGTGCGGCTCCATGGGCATGCCGCACAGGTTGACTATCCCCTCGAAGTCGCTATGCTTGGTGCGGAAGTCTACGCCTAGGCGATCCTCCACCAGCAGCTTTAGCAGCGAGGGGAGGGTTTCGGTGTCGGCCATGGAGGCAATCTTGTCGATCTCCTCCAGCATTCGGGGGTGCAGGTCGGTGTCGAACGCCTCGTACTGCCCGAGGATAACCTCGCGTATGGGCGCCTTTACCTCGCGCCAGAAGCGGAGGCATACCTTGTTGAAGAACAGCTCGGCCTCCATTACTGCTTCGGATGGCTTAAGCTTGTTCTGGAAGGTGTAGTAGCGGAGGTTTTCGTCGTACCAGGCCTCGAAGGGCGTCATCTCCTCCTCGTCCTCTAGGGCGTCGTCATCGTCATCGTCGTCGTCGTCGAACATAGCAGCGCGTTTTGGTAGTTTGGGCGGTGGGTGCCTTGTGCGCCAACCGCTTGCCCAAATATAGCTATTTTGTGGTGCTGGAGGCAACTTCTTCGCCTAATCCGCTAGAAAGCCTAGCTGGAGCATGATGTCGCGGGTCATTTTGGCTAGCGGACGCTTACCCACATCCTTTTTGTCGATGTAGCTTCCGAGCACCAGCTGCCGTACCTCGTTGGGCGAGGTGAACAGCTCGGGGAACGACTCGCACAACTCCATAATCCGATCCTCGCTGTAGATGTGCTGCTTTAGGAATAGCTCGTGGCCGATGTCGTTGTGCTTTTCGTAGAGCTTTTCGAGGCCAAGTATTTCTTTCTGCTCTTTTAGATCAGTGTCAGGCGTTGTTGTAATTACCTTAAATGCATCAGGCTTGGTGTAGTCGGCCTTAGCATATTCTAACGAGAACTTAAATCCCTTATCTACATCTTTAATCTCCAACGGCGACTTGCCAAACTTTTTCGACTGCTTGCTAAGGTTGCAGCTACTGCAAACAGGAATTAGGTTAAATAACGAAAGGCATAAGTATGGGTACTTACTCTTTTCAAAGAAGTGGTCGATTTGACAGATCGTTTTCACAGATTCGCTACGTACTGTAGAATAGATAAACGTTCTGTTACAATACGGACAGACAGTAATACCCAACAGTTCTACTAAATCTGGGAAGTTATACATTCGAATACTATTTTTCCTTTTAACATCTCGCGTACGAAACAGCTCATACTTTTGAATCAAACGGCCTTTTCGAGTTAATTCATTACCTTTTTTCTCAGGTGAACTATCGATCCCTATTTCCTTCGCTATTTCTCTTAACGTCGGAACATCACCAATTAGTAGGTCTTCAATTGAAAACTTGCTTGCGTGGCATTTAAGTAAAGACTCTAGTTCACTTAATGTCTTATTCTTTTTGAGAAACTCTAAAATGGATTCTAGATAATTCTTTACGATTGCATCCGTATAGTGCTGCCTAATTGGTATCATCTCTTCTTGCTTTAAGTGCCACCAACTCCTTTTCTAGCGCTTCAATTCTATCCTCGACGTTGAAGTGGAACTTCTGGTTGTACTGCTTTAGCAGCATCTCTCTTACTAAGGGTTCGCCTACTTGCCCGATGATAAAACGAATCTCCGTCTTCCTTTCCTTCGTTATTTCTCCTTTCCCTCTCAAGTCTTTAATCACATCCCCAATTTTACCTTCGGCAAACTTTCCCATAACCCCATCCATAAAGAAGGAGTTGCGGTAGAGGCTATGTATGTTGGCGCCAAAGGTGCGGTCCATATCTTTGGGATCGCATACTTTGCAACAAGGTTTACCTTTCTCGTCTTCTTTCGTATTTAAGAATATTACGTTTTCGCGAGGAAGATCGGAAACGACGATTGGGGAGTGAGACGTAATAATGATATGGTGATTGTCTTTTTTGCCCAGAAGCGAGAAGAACCAACGAAACCTATCAACTAATGATTTTTGCCATTCGGGGTGTAACGAAGTGTCTGGCTCATCGAAGATGCAGGTCGTAAAAATGCTTTTTGCCTTTTTGTGCTCATGCCAAATGCGTGCAAATAATGAGATCAGGGAGGCCTCCCCATCGCTTATGTCATTCCAGTAAATAATAGGTCTTATGCTATATGCCCAATTTTTTAAGGTTCGCTTTTCTTCCTTGTCCTCAATAAATAAGAGAACTTCTTTATTGAAACTGTCAATGTTGAATTTAAATGTTAATTCAAATATAGAAGATCTCTCATCTCTATCGTTTGATGAAATCGGTATGACAAATATGCTGCTGTTTATGCATTCATCTAATAATTGCGAATAATCATTGAATCCGGTATTTATATTGAACTCATCATTGAGGTTTCTTTCCAATTCTGGGTAACTAGCGATTCCTCTTTCTTTGTAGTTCGTGGATGCTAGCAGTGCAAAGTACAGGTATTTTACGATGTCTTCTTTTTGTATTGTGCCATGTTGTCTATATTTTAATAGTCCGTATTCAGGACTTTGTATTAAATCAAGTCGATCTATGTATGAATCCTCAAATGAGAATAGCACTTGGATATAGAATTTATCTGGGCATGCGAATGGTATCAATTTATTTTCCTTACTTATCCTCCTAATATGTGAGAAAAATTCTATCTGCTTTTTCTTATCAAGAAGATGAAATGCTGTTAATGAGGGATTGGTTGAATTATGATCTTTCGATTTTCCTAGTTCAAATGCGCTAGGATGACCAGAGGTTTCGAGTAAAAAGTTTGAGGAGATATTGGCAGTAAAGGAATTGTTAACAGGTCTCTTTTGATTGGAATTTATCGAAGTTGAGTAGTATAAAATATTGTGTGGATTATTTCCTTTCTCGTTTACGTAAAATCCATCTAAAACATCTTTTGTTTTGACCATCTTGTCATCCTGCATAATGCAGTCTCTTAGTGCATGGCTGCAAAAATGGTGGTGCTGCTCATCTTTATCTTGTGTAATAAGGATGTAATTGCGGATTAGCTCAGGGGCAATTTCTTCTGTTCCCCATCCGTCTCTAGTAATAATAAAGTCAATCAAGCTACTCTTCCCACTCCCATTCTTCCCAACAATAGCCGTAATGTTGCTAATGTTTTCTCCAAAGAAATTATCGGGGTAGTTGGGGTTAATGGGGGCGTGGGTTAGGGTTCCTCCTGTAACGGGGCCCTCTTTTTCGTTGGGTTCGAAATGGAATTTGTGCTTGGGCGAAAAGTTAAAGCCCTGTCTTTTTATGTTGTTGTACTCCTCTATCCAAACGTATAGCAGCTCCATGGTGGGTTGTTTAAGGCGTTAGGTAATGATTTTGCGATTTTTTCGGCCCTAAATATCGATAAAAAGTGGGCTGGTTGTTCACATTCCCTCCGAATGGTTGGCGAAAAGGAGCGGAGCCAATCTTGTTCGGTGACAAATCCTCCAAAAAAACTTTTTGAGCCATTTGTTTGCCAGCAAATCCTCCAAAAAAAGTTTTTAGGCTATTTGTTGGCCGACAAATCCCTCAAAAAATTTTTTAGTCCATTTGTTCGGCGATAAATCCTTCAAAAAAAGTTTTGTGCTATTTATTTGCCAGCAAATTCTCCCAAAAAAACTTTTGAACCATTTGTCGGTGGTCGGGAATGGCGTAGAGACTATTGTAGGGCATTTGGGGGGCTTGTCTGTCCGAAAAATGGCCAGCTGGCAGCGCCACGCTTTTAAGAACTATAGCTTACACGGGAAGCAAATTTTTACTTTTCGTAATAATAAATTGCAAAACATGTTTGGAGTTAATGTTTAATCGTATATATTAGCACTTGCAAATACAAACTAACAATAAATAACGTAAAGATGATTGAGCCAACGATGTTTCGACGCTACTCTCTAGAGGAGAAGCAGACCTTCACAGAGGAAACCATTCGTGCCGTAGATCCAGAGCTTGGTAAGTTACCCGAATACTCGGCTCTGGTGGCTCAGGTGAAAACCGATTATTCGAATATGATGAAGACCACCGAAGGATTGAACCATCCTGAGCTTACCAAGGTGGTAAACGATGGCGACAACCTTCGCGATGGCGGTATTGGTGGCCTTAGGGGCAATGCCAAACGAAGCCTAAACCGTACCGACCCCAAGTGGGTAGCTGCAGGAACTGTAATTCTGCAGGCATTCCACGATTTTGGCGAGGGGATGGCCTCTCTTGCAATTGCCAAGGAAACCGCAGCCGTGGGTAGGTTTCTAGCCGAGGTGGATAGAAATCCGGTGCTCCGTGCAGCCATCACCACCATTCAGTCGGATGCGTGGCTTCAGGATATGCGCGATGGCCAGCATATGGTGGAATCCGCTGTCGATCAGCGTGGGGTAGAAAGAGCCGCTGATGCGCTACCCTCTACCGTAGAGGCAGCCATGCCGCTGGTGGCCAGCATCGATAAACTGTTCCGCTATATCAACATGAAGCTGGAGTTTGATCCAAAGCCCGAGCTGGTGGCCCTGTCGAACCGGCTTAACGAGATCATCGCCCGCTACAAGCAGGTGGTTAAGCTGCGGCAGACGCTCCGCGAGCAGGAAAAGGATAAGAAGGACGACAAAAAGGACGATAAGGTAGAGGAAAAGAAATAGGAAATCCTGCCGTGAGGCAGCTCTTCATTGGTTGGTAATTTTGTTTTTTTTTAAAGGTTAGCTGAAGGGGGAGCGTGGTTAGGCCCCCCTTCTACTTCTAGGATTATTAGCATCGATTAGGTTGTCCTGCCGGGAGGCAGTTTCTATATGTGATACGTGATAATTAAGGTTAACTGTTGAGGATGCTGTGCTAGCGCGCAGCATCCCTTTTTTTGTGCGTGCGCCAGGCGGCTGCCCCTCAAAATGTGCGGCGCCGCTAGGAACTGAGCAAGAAAAAGCTACCTTTGGGGCATCCGCTCGGATGCATTAAATTTAACAGAATAGCTATGAAAAGATACCTATACGTTCTGCTGCTGGGTGCCTCTATGGCAGCCTCGTGCGCCAAGGATGGCAGCTCGCCGTCGGGATTTGGAACCGAATCGGGGATGCAGGCCAAGGATATTGTAGGAACTTGGACCTTTGAGACCCCTAAGGACGAAGATATTGTGGTGAAGGCTACGAGTGACGACTTTACAAAATTGGTAAAACAAGATCTTACCACCATGATGAATGGGGGCGTTCTTTCCTACATAATGTTCGATATTACCTTCGACGGCAGCCAGTACTGCTCGGCCGTAAACAACGCAACCGACCCCAAGGCTCGCTACCAGGGCGCGTACATCGTTAGTGGCGGTCGCCTGAATGCGGTGCTGAACTCCCCCAAAGATAATAAGTCCATTTACGGGAAGCTCGAAATGTCGGCCGACTCCACGCGCTACCTTGTCTTCGATAAGGATGCCTACATCGAGTCCTGGGCGCAGCAGCTTAAGAGCCAAGATCCCACGGGAACAGTCTCTGATCTTACCAAAAAGGCTGTGGAGCTGATGCGCACCTCCATCACCGAGCTCCGGTACCCCGTAAAGCTGGTGAGGAAGGATATTCAGTAGCCGCTTGGTGTAATGATTTTTCGGGGGGAGCCTATACGGTTCCCCCTTTTTTATGCGCCTTGGCGTGGTAGGCGAGGGAGTAAAAAAATGCTCTATAACGTTTTAGGTGGGTAATGTCCTCTTTTCATCTCGCTATTCAACCGCTTCACGGTTGTGATAATGCTGTACGCTGTTTCCCCGCATTGCATGCGGGGCTATTAAAATTCAATCTAAGTGCCATTGCATGATTGAAACTGTTTATCCCCTCCTTAGGAGGGGGCAGGGGGTGGGTTTACTTTTTCAAATCAACATTTTTCTTTACTTAGCGTTCTTAACCCACCCCTACCCCTCCCAAGGAGGGGATAACGAGCATGAATATGTATTTGAGTTTTGAGGAAAAGACTTAGCTTGACGGCTATGCAGGAGGGGTTGAATATATTCTCTGAGAAACGGGCTAGCTCATCGCTAATACCCACCCGATAGGACAAAAAAATCCCCATCTGACTTTCAGATGGGGATTTTCTTATTTCGATTACTCCTTAATCAGCTTTTTGTACTTCACGCGGTGGGGCGTCACATCGCCGAGGCGCTTCTTCTTGTTCTCCTCGTAGTCGGTGTAGCCACCCTCGAAGAACACCACCTGCGAGTCGCCCTCGAAGGCAAGAATGTGCGTAGCGATACGGTCGAGGAACCAGCGGTCGTGCGAGATTACCACGGCGCAGCCGGCAAATCCTTCGAGACCTTCCTCCAGCGCACGGAGCGTGTTAACGTCGATATCGTTGGTAGGCTCGTCGAGCAGCAGCACGTTGGCCTCCTCCTTCAGCGTTAGCGCCAGGTGCAGGCGGTTGCGCTCGCCACCCGAAAGGTTCTTTACGAGTTTCTCCTGATCGGAACCCGAGAAGTTGAAGCGCGATACGTAGGCGCGGGCGTTTACCGAGCGGCCACCGAGCATCATCAGCTCGTTGCCCTCCGAGATTACGTTGTACACGCTCTTTTCGGGATCGATGCTCTTGTGCATCTGGTCGGCGTACCCAACCTTAACGGTGTCGCCCACCGAGAAGGTGCCGCTATCGGGCGTCTCCAGCCCCATGACAAGCTTGAAGAGGGTGGTCTTACCAACTCCGTTGGGGCCAATAACCCCTACGATGCCGGCAGGTGGGAGCGAGAAGGTGAGGTTCTCGAACAGCACCTTGTCGCCGTACGCCTTGCTCACGCCCTGCACGTCGATAACGTGGTTGCCCAAGCGAGGCCCGTTGGGGATAAACATTTCGAGCTTCTCCTCCTTCTCCTTGCTATCCTCGTTAAGCATTTTGTCGTAGGCCGAAAGGCGGGCCTTGCTCTTTGCCTGACGGGCCTTGGGCGCCATGCGCACCCACTCGAGCTCGCGCTCTAGGGTTTTGCGGCGCTTGCTTTCGGTCTTCTCCTCCTGGGCTAGGCGCTTGCTCTTCTGGTCGAGCCAGCTGCTGTAGTTGCCCTTCCAGGGGATACCTTCGCCACGGTCGAGCTCGAGGATCCATCCGGCGGCGTTGTCGAGGAAGTAGCGGTCGTGGGTAACGGCGATAACCGTTCCCTTGTACTGCTGAAGGTGCATCTCCAGCCACTGGATGCTCTCGGCATCGAGGTGGTTGGTGGGCTCGTCGAGCAGCAGCACGTCGGGTTGCTGGAGCAGCAGGCGGCACAGGGCCACGCGGCGGCGCTCACCTCCCGAAAGAACACCAACCACCTGGTCGGGTTCGGGGCAGCGAAGCGCATCCATGGCGCGCTCGAGCATGCTGTCGAGCTCCCAGCCGTTCACGTGGTCGATCTGCTCGGTAAGCTCGCCCTGGCGCTCGATGAGCTTGTTCATCTCGTCGTCGCTCATGGGCTCCATAAACTTGGCGTTTACCGCCTCGTACTCTGCCAGCAAATCGACAACGGGCTGCACACCCTCCATAACGATTTCCTTCACCGTTTTGCTATCGTCGAGCTTCGGTTCCTGCTCCAGGTAGCCAACGCTGTATCCGGGCGAGAAAACCACATCGCCCTGTATGGATTTGTCCAATCCGGCGATAATGCGTAGCAACGTAGACTTACCCGAGCCGTTCAACCCGATGATGCCGATCTTGGCACCGTAGAAGAACGACAGGTAGATGTTGTTCAGAATCTTTTTGTTGTTGTGCGGGAGCACCTTGCTCACCCCAACCATCGAGAAGATAATTTTTTTGTCGTCGGACATATATAAGTTAGATATTAAGCTTTTGTATTAGACGCTAGATGTTAGATATTAGAAGTTAGATATTAGATGAGGATGTGTAAGCCTTTGTGCGATGCTATGTCCTATGTCTATTATCTAAAGTCTAAAATCTAAATTCTAAAGTCTCCCTCTAGTATCTGGCAATACGCTCTATATCCCAGCGGGTAAAGCCGCCCTTTTGGATTTTGTTTGCCTTGTGATCTCCGTAAAAGTAGAGCTTCGCATCGTCAGTTCCAAATAGCATCTTGAAGCAGCGGCCATTCTCCTTCCCTTTGGGGTAAACCATGTATCCTACAACGGTATTGGGGGTGTGCTGCTCAACGGCTTTGATGATTTCCTCGCGCGATACGAAGCGGATGTCGTTCTTGTTCTTCTTTTCCATGCGCTCTTGGGTTACGCCAGGGGCAACGTCATCCTTGCATATCAGGATTGTTTTGTTTGCCAGCTCCTCCACGTTCTTGTTGTAGAATCGGAGGCTTTCCTCTAGTATGCCGGGGTTCATCTTAAGGTTCTGAATGTGCAGCTGAAGGAAGTTAAGCATGGTTGGCAGCATGTACATGTTGTCGAAGGCCTCTTCGAGCGTAGTGGAAAAGGGGATGAATCCCAGGTCGGGCATGTCGGAGTAGGTTGCCGCATTACCACCCACCGACAGGGCTAAGTAGTAGTAGGGCGATTCGCGCTTGTCGTTGCTGTAGCGGACTTCGGTTATCCCAAGGAAGGAATTCTTGGCATCCGTTCTTAGGTTCTCGAACTCGGTAGAGTCTACGTACTTTACTGGGGTAACCTTCCAGTACTTGGTGAGGTTATCCTTAAGGCTGATATCTACCATTTTGTTCTCGTTAAATATCAGAACGGAGGTAGTCGATTTAAAAAAGCGTTCAACGTCGGCCGATGTAGCCTTTTTGCCTTGGGCTAAAGCTGATAGCGAAAGCACGAGGGTAAATGCAATAAGTCCTATTTTCTTCATTTTCATTTGAGTTGGTTGCAGTGACAAATGTAAAAAGGATTTTAGAATAGTAAGTTTTATTCATCTTAATTAAGCGAGTAGGAAAAATCCCCATTCGTGATTCTAGGCAATAAAAAAGAGAACGATAGATTGGCGAAACCCAACTATCGTTCTCCTATACATTAGCGGTAGTGGCTACTATTTTTTTGACAGCTTCTTAAGGTCGGATTCAAGCATCCCATCGGGCTTCGATCCGGAAATGTGGTGCATGTCGAAGTAGTACAGTAGGCCATCGGATGCGCTGAAAACCATCTTGTAGACGCGCTCTTGCATACGTTGTCCTTCAGGGCCAACCTTGTGGATGAACATTACGTTCTCATCCTTTTTAGCAATGGCATCCTCAATATCTTCTGGATTAACCACCTTCACAGGGAAGGGGTAAGCCTTACGCTGCTTGGTGATATCGCGCATATCCTTTTCAAGATCTTTCTCTACAACCCAAAGCTCCTTCTGTTTTACTTTAGGTGCATTATTGTTGTAGTCGTCGAGCATGTCAGACTTGAGCAGCTTAGGATCGGCCTTGAGCGCAAGGATGTGCTGCTGGAAAAAGCGTAGGAATGCCTCTAGCTTGTAGAAGTAGGAGGCATCTCCATTCTTGGAGTAGGCAACAGGAATGCTGATTACCTCTGGCATATCGGTAACCTTGCTGGTTGCCGAACCGTTCATGGCGCAAAAGTGGGTGTAGTTAATAGAGAGGTTTTCCTCGGGGTACTTAAAGTCAACCAACACCAAAAACGACTTGTCGCGGTCTTTACGCATTTGCTCGAACTGCGCCGAGGAGATAAACTCAAACTTGGTAAGAGTCCAGTTCGCAGCCATCGCCTCCTTAATCTTTAGGTTGAACGAGCTAATTTGGTTCGACTCCAGCACCACATAGGTTGTGTTCTTCAAGAACGTGTTCACGTCATCTGTCGTAGGCTTGTACCTTCCGGCAAAAAGCGACGTACTCAGAAAACCCAACAAAACAGCCAGTAATGTTCTTTTCATGATTATTCCCTTTAAAAAAAATGTTCTGTAAAATTAAACTTTAGCGCCTATCTACAAAAACAAAAATGCCATTAGCGTGAAAAATGGGTGCAGAACTAATATCTAACGTTGAATTAATGCGGAGGAAATGCTAATAATTGAGAATTTCTGTTATTTTCGGGGCGCTAATTATATGTAGAATTATGAAACTTGTCAACGAAGAAGATTTAATGAGAGCAGCGAACCTACAAGGTTTAGGTGGCGAAGGTATTGCTAAGCTGCTAATGTTCGTCTTGGGCTTTAACAAGGTAAACGATATTTACTCGAAAATTGGAGATAATAGGGGGCTCGACTTTATAAATAGCCTACTCGAGGAGCTTGGCATTAGATACGAAATTAATCCCGAGGAGCTGAAAAGAATCCCTCAAGGTGGATTTATCACCGTTTCGAACCATCCATTTGGAGGTATTGATGGCATTCTGCTGATGCTTCTCATATTGGAGCATCGTCCCGACTTTAAGGTGATGGTGAACTTCCTTCTGCAAAAGATTAAGCCGATCGAAGATTTCTGCCTACCCGTAAATCCTTTTGAGAATAAGAAGTCGATAAACTCCAGCTTGGCAGGTATAAAATGCGCCATCAAGCATGTTAAGGATGGTAATGGATTGGGAGTTTTCCCCGCCGGTGAAGTTTCGGCATTCAACCAGAGCCTCTTTAACGTAGCCGATAAGCAGTGGAACGATTCTATTATGAAGCTTATTAAGGGTGCCGAAGTTCCTGTTGTTCCCATTTACTTCCATGGCAGCAACTCTAACTTGTTCCACCTTCTGGGGATGGTGCATCCTATGCTGCGTACGGTGAGACTCCCTTCGGAATTGTTCAACAAGAAGAACAAAACAATAAAGATTCGCATCGGCAATCCTATTTCTGTAGAGGAGCAACGCGAGTTTAAGGGTAGCGACATCTCGCGTTATACCCGTTACTTGAGAGCCAAAACATACGCGCTCAGCTCGCCAATTAACGATAGCGAGGTGAAGAAGTTCTTTAAACCTCGCATTGTCAAGAAGACAGCGGTAGAGGCGGTTGTTGCACCTGTCGATCCTGAAGTTGTACAGGCAGAAGTTGCTGCGCTGAAAAATGAATACCTGCTTTTTACCAGCAAGAACTATTCGGTGATCTGTGCCCCTTCGGTAGAGATGCCTAATCTCATAACCGAAATTGGTCGTCTGCGTGAGCTTACCTTCCGCGAAGTTGGCGAAGGAACTAACCAAAAGATCGATATCGACGAATTTGACCTTTACTACAACCAGCTCTTTATTTGGGATGATGAGGCTAATGCTATTGTTGGCGCATATCGTGTTGGCAAAGGTCAGGAGATTATGGATCGTTACGGGAAGAAGGGCTTCTACATTCAATCCCTGTTCAAGATTAGCGACGAGTTTGCACCCGTACTCAACCAAAGCATAGAGCTGGGACGTTCGTTTATAGTAACGGACTACCAAAGAAAGCCGCTTCCTCTGTTCCTGCTATGGAAGGGGATTCTTTACTTCCTGCTCAAGCATCCCGAGTACCGATACCTCATAGGCCCCGTTAGCGTGAGCAACCGCTACTCCTCGTTCTCGAAGAAGCTTATAGTGAACTTTCTGAAGGAAAACCACTACGACTACGAGATGGCGAAGTACGTTAAGCCTCGGAATCGGTTTAAGGCTAAATACGATAATATCGATTCGGAGATTGTCGTTCAGCAGGCTAATGCCGATATCAACAAAATAGATAAGTTTATCAGCGACGTGGAGTCGGAAGACTACCGTATGCCGGTGCTGCTTAAAAAGTACACCAAGTTGGGTGGAAAGATCATCAGCCTAAACGTCGATCCTCTTTTCAACGATTGTCTCGATGGTCTGCTAGTTCTCGATCTTTTCAATGTTCCTTATGATGTAATCACCTCGCTATCTAAGGAGATTAACGACAAAACAATACTTGAAAGGTTTAATCAAACCGACTATGCATTTGAGGAATAGATAGCCTCATCGCATTAAAGTAACGAAGGGCAATTCTAATGAGTTGCCCTTTTTCTGTGTTGGGATTATAAAAAAGGGGGATTAACCGCACTGGTAATCCCCCTTTTAGTCTCAATATTGATTTCTCTTTTTCTCTTACTTCTTTCCTGCCTTATATCCTGCAATTCCATAGTAGAAAATTGCAACAAACGATAGGATACTTAGGAAAAATGCTGCATTAGGCATGCCGTTTTGGTTAAATATGCCCCAAATCACAGGGTAAACAGCGCCACCAACTACGGCAAGCATCATCCAGCCTGCAGCCTTTTTGGTGTATGAACCAAGACCGTCCATTGCCAAAGGCCATACGGCAGGCCAAACCAGCGAGCAGGAGAAGCCCATTGCTGCAAATATTAGGATCTTAACAGGAACCATTAGTGTGGTTTGCTCTAATCCTACAAGGTTAATAAAAGGGAAGGTAACCGTTACATCGGCAGGAACAAGTAACCCTGCAATTGATAGGATTATGCCAGAACCAGCGCAAAGAGCCAGCGCCTTCGATTGAGAAAGATACTTAGGAATAAATACAATCCCGCAGATATAGCCGATAATAAGGCCGTATGAAGCGAGTGCATTGTAGAATTTAGTGTGAACTTCTGCCATGTTGAAGGCTTCACCCATTGCCTTGCTTTGTCCCATTACCATTGTCTCGATACCCACGTAAAGGAATAGCGTTAGCACACCAAGAATAAGGTATGGGTAGTCGGTTAGCTTGCCTTCTACCTTCTCTTCGTCGGTTGATGATGAGCCGCTAGTGTTTTCGATTTCTGGCATCTTAACGAATAGCAGAATAACGGCAGCCGCAACGAATACAATGGTTATCCATACGTAGGTAGAGCTGATCTGTGAAAGCTTATCATCCTGAGTAGCGGTAGGGGAAAAGGTAATTGCCGATGCAAGGATGATAGGAGCAAGACCACCTGCAAACTTGTTCATGATGCCCATGAAGCTGATGCGGCGAGCCGCACTTTCGATGGGACCAAGAATGGTAATGTAGGGGTTAACGGCTGCTTGGGTCATTGTATTTCCAACTCCAGTTACGAAAAGTGCACCTAGGAAAAAGAAGAACGACTTGTAGATGGCTGCCGGAATAAATAGGAATGATCCGAGGGCGATGAAAAATAATCCTACCGACATTCCTCGCTTGTACCCAACTTTAGTAACAACCCACGCTGATGCGTTTGCCGAAGCGAGGGTGGCTATGAAAAAGGCAAAGAATACCATTTGAGATTGCCATCCCCCTTTGGGAAGGTTGAAGGTGTTCTCAAGGATTCCGTTTAATCCGCCAGTTGCAAAAGTGACGAATCCAAAAACGGCAAAAAGCATAGCTACGACCGTAAACGGTACGAAGTTGCTGCCGACTTTTTTAGTGGTTGCGGACATTTCTGGTGTTTTTTAAGGTTATCTTTTGTTTGCTTGCGAATGTACTTTTTTTGGCATTAATAGCATACTACCATTCTATTTTTAAAACAAAAGTGAAATTTACTGTATAATAGTGAATTTAAAATTCTGCGTTACGGCGTATCTCAATTGTTTTATTTTGTATTTTTCGTTCCCGTTTTTGACAAGGAAAATAAGCGCGATAAGGACTTCGTTTCGCATAAGCTGATTATTTACTCGTCAGCCTAAACCTTTGAGCAACAAAAGAAACAGAATGATAATTACAAAAGTATTAGAGAAGATCGAAAAGCCAGACCTAGAGCTGGTTTCGCAAACGTTGGATTGGGAAATCTCGTCTTTTAAAATAGAACAGGTAAACTGGGAGGCATTCTCCTACAAGCCTCGTGTTACCCTTAGGTTAGGCTACAATGAGTACGAACTTTTCTTGAAATATAAGGTTCGAGAGCAATCAGTAAAGGCTGCGGTCTCGGAGAATAACGGGAAAGTATGGGAGGATAGCTGTGTCGAGATGTTTATTTCGCCTCTGCGAAACATGGATTACTATAATTTGGAGGTCTCTTGCATCGGGAAGAAGCTGCTAGGGCTTCACAAGAAGGGAGCGGAGTCGGTAAGAGCCGAAAATAGCATACTTTCATCTATCAGGGTGCTTTCGTCGTTGGGTAGTAAGCCTTTTTCGGAGAAGCAGGGCGAAACAGAGTGGAACATAACCATTGCCATCCCATTCAAGGTCTTCTGGAACGATCACTTCTCGCCAAAGTCGGGTGATAGGGTTGTGGCTAACTTCTATAAGTGTGGCGATAAATTGGCAACCCCGCATTACCTGTCGTGGCAAAAGATAGACGCTGTTAAGCCAAATTTTCATTTACCTCAGTTCTTTGGCGAGCTAGAGTTTGAATAGAGCCTGTACCTTTATCTTCCATATTCTTTGATCTGCGTGTTTCGGGTTTGATGTTATTAAACATGTTATGACATGCTATATAATACGAATTTGTTATCAGAATAACAGTGGAAAAATAATAGTTTTGAGGCACTCTTGAACAAAGGCACAAACAATTTAATTATAGTCATGGGAAGAAAACTTCTTATTAGAGACTTGACCATGCGTGACGGTCAACAATCTCTTTTTGCTACACGTATGACTCAGGCACAGGTTAACAGGCTGCTACCTTTCTACAAGTACGCCAACTTCTACGCTATGGAAGTTTGGGGTGGTGCAGTACCTGACTCTGTAATGCGTTACCTGAACGAAAACCCTTGGACTCGCCTAGAGACTATCAAGGCTGCTGTTGGCAATGTTTCTAAGCTTACTGCTCTTTCTCGTGGTCGTAACCTTTTCGGTTATGCTCCATATCCAGACGAAATCATCGACGGTTTTAGCCGCAACGCTATCGAGTCTGGTCTTGGTATCATGCGTATCTTCGACGCGCTAAACGACGTTAACAACGTTAAGGCTACCATTAAGTACGTTAAGAAGTACGGTGGTATTGCCGACTGCGCTGTTTGCTACACCATCGACCCTCAAGGTTTGAAGACTCCAGTGTTTACTGACGAGTACTTCCTTGGTAAGGCAAAGGAAATGGCTGCTCTTGGTGCTGACATGATCACCATCAAGGATATGAGCGGTCTTATTCCACCTGCACGCATCGCTGGTCTTATTAAGCTATTCAAGCAGCACATCAACGTACCTATCGATTTCCACACCCACTGTACTCCTGGCTACGGTCTTGGCGCAGTTCTTTCGGCTATCGTAAGCGGTGTTGATGTTGTTGATACCAACATCTGGAACTTTGCAGGTGGTCCTGCTGCTCCAGCTATCGAGCTTATCTACCTCTTCTGCCAAAAGCTAGGCATTGAGCTAGACATCAACATGCACGCGGTTGCCATGATCAACTCTGAGCTTGTTGATATCCGTAAGGAGCTTGCCGATGTTGATGCAGTTAAGAAGTTCCCTAAGCCATTCAACCCACTTACCGATACCCTACCTGCAGAAATCGATGCCCTATTCAATAAGGCTGTAGATGCTGCTAAGGCTGGTAAGGAAGCCGAACTTCTTGAAGCTTGCCAAGCTATCGAGGCTCACTTCGGATTCCCTGCTCCAGACGAACTGGTAAAGAAGGCTGAAATCCCTGGAGGTATGTACACCAACATGGTTGCTCAGCTTAAGGCGCTTAAGTCGGAGCACATCCTTCCAAAGGCTATGGAGCTAATCCCACAAGTACGCTTGGACGCTGGTCTACCTCCATTGGTAACCCCAACCAGCCAAATCGTGGGTGCACAAGCCGTAAACTGCGCGCTTGACATCATGAACGGTAAGGAAATGTACAGCAACGTTTCTAACCAATTCCGTAACATGGTTAAGGGTGAGTACGGTAAGACTCCTGTTTCTGTAGATCCAGAATTCCGCTTCAAGATCTGCGGTACCCGCGAGGAAAGTGACTACGATGTATCTAAGCACCAACTGCAGCCAAACCCAGAAATCGCTGGTCTTGGCGTGAAACTAGCTGAAAACGAGAAGGAAGTTCTTCTTCTTGAACTCTTCCCACTTGTTGCTAAGGATTACCTAACCGCTGCTAAGAAGGAGCAATACAAGAACGCTCCAAAGGCTGAAAAGGTAGAGGCTGCCGCTGCTGTAACTGTTGCTAAGTCTGCCGTAAAGGGTCAAGATGTTACTGTTGCCATGCCAGGTAAGGTGCTTCAAATCCTTGTTAAGCCAGGCGATGCAGTTAAGGCTGGACAAACCATCGTTATCCTTGAGGCTATGAAGATGGAAAACAGCATCACCTGCCCATTCGATGGCTTCGTGAACAATATCTTTGTTGCCGAAGGCGATACTATTCCTGCTGACTCTGCAATTCTTGACGTAGTTAAGGAAGCTGTTGCTGCACCTGCTGCTGGCGCTGCTGCTCCTGCTGCTGCCTCTACTAAGAATGGCAAGCCAGTTCAAACTCCAATGCCCGGAAAGATCCTTCAGATCCTTGTTAAGCCAGGCGAAACCGTAGCTGTAGGACAAACTATCGTTATCCTTGAGGCTATGAAGATGGAGAATAGTATTCCTTCTACCTTCGCTGGTTTGGTAAACAGAATCTTCGTTGAAGAAGGTCAAACTGTTGCCGCTGACTCTAATTTGATTGATGTTATCTAGTAGATATCTCAAATAAGCTTAAGGCCAACCTTTCCGGTTGGCCTTTTTTCTTGTCGTATTTTTGGGCGTTCTGCTCTTACACTCCATCTGCATTTGCCGAAGTAGCTTCGGCCACTACTGATTCTATTTCGGCCATTACCGAAGTCGTTTCGGCTATTACTTATTTTACTTCCGCCATAGCTGAAGTTGCTTCTACCATTACTTATTCTTCAGCGACCATTGCAGAAGTGGCTTCGGCCATTGCTAAAATAGCTTCCGCCATTACTGAAGTCGTTTCGGCCATTACTAATTTTGCTTCCGCCATAGCAGAAATAGCTTCTATCATTGCTAATTCTTCAGCGACCATGGCAGAAATGGCTTCGGCCATTACAGGAACGATTTCGTCCATTGCAGAAATGGTGGCGGCCACGCTATGCGCTGCTGCGACCTCTGATTACATGGGTACAACTCCTGATTGCTTGTTGGCTACTTCTGATTGGGGCTTTGCTTCTTCAATTGGCGATATTTCTACTTCGATGCTTTTGCTGGTGTTTTGATGAGGTGAGGCGGAGGGAGCGGTACAGAAGCAAAACACCCTAGATAATGTGCATTACCTAGGGTGTTCTTGTATATTAAGCGCGATGCTTTACTCTCTAAGCCCTTTTGCGGCGCTCTTGCCGGCCATGTATCCGGTGGAGAAGGCGATCTGGAGGTTGTAGCCTCCGGTTGGCCCGTCGAGGTCGAGCAGCTCGCCGGCCACGTAGAGCCCTTTTACGACCTTCGACTGCATCGTCTTTGGGTCGATATTCTTTAGCGAAACGCCGCCCATGGTAACAATGGCGCCGTCGAAGCCGGCCGTGCCGCCTACGTTTAGGCGGGTAGACTTCAGCGTGCGGGCAAGCTTGGCAATTTCGGTGGTCGATAGTTCTGCGGCCTCCTTCTTCAGCCCAATCTTATGGAAGGTGGCGAATGGCTTAACCAACTTCTTGGGGAGAAGCCCCATCAGCAGCTCCTCGGTGGAGGAGAACTCGCCCGATTTCACGTCGCGCTTGATGCGCTGGATGAGCTGCTCGTTGCTGAGCGCCGATTTCAGGTCGAGCGTTAGCCCCACGTTCTGCTCCTTTTCGAGGGCGAGCACGGCCTGCCGGCTCATGCGGAGGATGGCCGAACCGCCAAGGCCGTTGTCCAGGAATTCCACCTCGCCGAACTCGCTGGCTACGGTGGAGCCTTCAACCTCGAGGGAAACCTCTACGTTCCTTAGCTGTAGCCCGATTATCTTGGAGAATTCCAGCTGCTTTACCTGTAGCGGAACGAGCGATGGGAGAGGGGGGACGATGTGGTGGCCCAGCTTTTCGAGGAAGGTGTAGCCGTCGCCGGTTGATCCGGTGCGGGGGTACGACTTGCCGCCCGTGGCCAGGATGATGGCCTTTACGCCCATTACCGTCTCGTGGCCGCGCTCCGAATCGCGGAATTCGATGGTGGTAACCTTGCTGTTGCTGACGCCGATGTTTACCACCTCCTTAAAGATGTGCACGTCGGCGCCGGCGTCGGTGGCGGCATCGAGCAGGGCGGTGGCCACGTCCCACGCTTGGCCGCTTTCGGGGAAGATGCGGTCGCCTCGCTCCACCACGGTTCTAACGCCGTATTTTTCGAGCAAATCAACAATCGCCTTTTGGGGAAAGCCGCTGAAGGCCCAGCGGAAGAAGGCCGGGTTGGTGTTCACTTTTGATAGGAATTCGTCGTACCTACACTCGTTGGTGATGTTGCAGCGCCCCTTGCCGCTGATGCGTACCTTGCGGGCTGTTTTCTCCATCTTTTCGAGCACAACCACCCGTGCACCCTCGCTTGCGGCTGCCCAGGCGGCAACTAGTCCTGCTGCACCACCTCCAACGATGGCCAAATCGTATTCTCTCATTCGGTTGAATTATTGCGCAAAGATAGCCACATAAAAAGATAAAACGCATTACCCTGTAGAGTAATGCGTTTTTTATTAGTAGGTTTCAGGTTCTTCCTGGATTGGCGTTGGGAGCTCGGCATCGGTGGGGATTTCGTTCCCTATGAGCAGCGTGTCAGCCGGATCTTCGACGGGGTGCCGCAGGTACATGCTGGCAAGGCCGTTGAGGCTAACGTGCGGGTAGATGCCGTCGAACTCCTCCTGGGTGATGATGCCGTTGCGCAGCAGCTTGCTGGCGATGAGGTGGTAGTACCCCGTGTAGTGGCTGCGCAGGCTTCCGCTATCGCTAAAGCTGTAGTAGAATTTCTTTGGGCGGGGGATGATGCTGGCCATGAAGATGGCCTCGCTGGGCGTAACCTGGCTTACGCTTTTGCCGAAGTAGAATTCGGCCGCCTCGTTGGCCCCAAAAATGCCCGGTCCCCACTCGATGATGTTGAGGTAGATCTCCATCATCCGGTTTTTCGATACCAGGTGCTGCCTTTCGATCAGCCAGGTAACCAGCGCCTCCTCGAGCTTGCGGGCGATGGTCTTATTTCGGGATAGGTAGATGTTCTTTACCAGCTGCATGGAGATGGTGCTTCCGCCCCTAACAAATCGTCCCGCCTGGATGTTGCGGATCAGCGATGCGCGGAAGGCATCAATTAAAAAGCCGCGGTGCCCAAAGAAGTTGCCATCCTCCGAAAACATTACGGCGTACTGCAGCACTCTCGGGATTTGGTCGAGGCTCCTAAAGTTGGGGTTGTCGGGGCCTACCGAGAAGGTGCGCGAAGGCACTCCGTTATCGTAGAACGTGTACTGGAACGGTGCGTTGATGTAGGGGTACACCACTTCGCCATACTTGCGGATGCTGAAGTCGCGCGATTGGAGGTCCGACTCAAAAACGAGGTTCTTGAGGTTGTTCCAGTCTGCCTCGAACTTCAGGTGGTAGGAAAGCTCGCCGTTCACCTCAAGCCCTTTCACCGTCGAGAAAATTCCGTCGGGCAGCGAGCTGAACAGGTCCTGAGCGGGGAAGAAATCCTTATTGACGGATAGCGCCACAAACCGATTAGGCTTGGAGCGATACTTGGCGTAGGGGTTAAACGTTAGGCGGTTGAAGTTAACCACCGTAGCGCTGTCGAGTTCGATGAAGTCCTTGCCAAAGTTTACAACATAGTCGAAGTTGCCTTTTTCGAGCACCACCTCCTTTTGGGCGATTTTCCGGTGGTCGATGTAGAGGTTGTTGAACATGGCGTCCCCTTTAACCTGGTACTTTCCGCGGTGGTAGCCCGAGCCATCGATGCCAAAGGCTAGCGTATCGAAGGCTACCTTAGCGTGGTACTTGTAGGTGATAAAAGGAATCGTAGCCCTAGGGGTGTTGGTGGCGTAAACCTTCATCGAGGCGCTGTTAAGCCAGGTGTTGATGTCGCCAACAAACCGGAATACCGTGGTGGAGTCGTTTTCGGTAACACGCGCTTGCAGGTCCACCTCGCCGCTGCTGATGTCGAACCGTGGAACGGTAGCCGAAACCTTGTGCCCGTACGAGCTGATGCTGGCGTTAAAGCGCTTGATGTGGATGTCGCTGGGCAGGATGTCGAAGAAAAGGTCCAGCAGGCGCTCTACCCTTCGGGCGTAGCTGGTGCTGGTGGTGGTGGACTCGTCCTTGCGGGTGGTCTTGTACAGGAACGTGTAGTTGTTGCCCGTCGAATCCCTCAGCACATTTATGTTGATGTTGTCCGCGTTCATCTTGGTGATGCTCAGGCGGGCCATCATAAGCCTAAACGGGTTAATCTTTATCTTAAGGTTGTCGATGTTGATCAGCGTATCGTTGTCTATCGGCTTAATTACGATCTTGTCGAAGTTTATGGTAAGGATTCCCGTAAAATGGGGGTTGATAACCTGCACATCTGCCTTGTGCGACTCGTTGAACGAGGTAACCTTTTTCGTTACCATGTGATCCAGTATTGACGAGCGAAAGGCAAAAAGAACGATGGAAATTGCAATTAGCCCTGCTACGATGCACAAGGCAATAATTCTGATTTTTTTCCAAGGTAGATTCCTAAAATCCATGTTTGTCAATTTAGCGCGTAAAGCTATAATAAAAATGAAGAAATGGGAAGGTTTGCGGCGTTAGTTTTTCGGGCGTTTACTATTTGTTAAACCTTTTTGGGCGCTGGTCTGGCTGCGTCTCCTTTCGGCTGTTTTATGCCCTTTAAGCCATAGCGAATTAGCTTAATTTCTTTGTTCATTGGGGCGTGTGGCGGACGATGCGCAGATTATAAGCCCTAAATTTGACGGTTTAATGAATAGCTTACTATTATGGCATATTTAGGTGTCGATATCGAATCGATGAAGCTTGCAGCAGAGGCTATTCGGGAGGGAAAGCTGGTGTCGTTCCCTACCGAAACCGTATACGGATTGGGTGCTGATGCGTTTAATCCAGCGGCCGTTGCCCGTATCTTTCAGGAAAAGGAGCGTCCTTCTTTTGACCCGTTGATTGTTCACATTTCAGATATTTCCCAGCTGTCGAAGCTTACAAGGTCCGTTTCTCCGGTGGTGCTTAAGCTGGCTGAGCATTTCTGGCCGGGGCCTCTCACCATGGTGCTCCCTAAGCAACCCGAAGTGCACGATATTGTAACGTCGGGGCTCGATACCGTTGCGGTTCGAATGCCGAACCACCCAATAGCGCTTCAGCTGATATCGCTTTCGGGTACCGTAATTGCGGCGCCAAGCGCCAACAAGTTCGGGCAGCTTAGCCCAACACACCATAAGCATGTCACCAAGCAGCTAAAAGGGGTCGATTATGTTATTCAGGGTGGATACACTACGGTTGGTATCGAATCCTCGGTAGTGTCAGTAGAGGAGGGGCTAATCCAAATTCTTCGTCCCGGTGCTATTACTGCCGCCGATATTAAAGCTGTTTTGCCCGATGTCACGGTCGTAGACTTTACAAAACCTGTAGATGACCACCTGCCATCACCGGGCTTGTTGAATAGCCACTATAGCCCTAAGAAGCCGCTTTACATTGCCAGTAGCATAAGCGAATTTGCCGGACAAAAGTATGGCTACATTGCCTTCTCGGGCGATGGAGCAGTTGATGGTCCTGCCATTGTTCGGGTGCTTTCTAAAAGCGGAAGCTATGCGGAGGCTGCCACCAACCTATTCGGAGCCTTACACGACATGGAAGAGTCGGATGTAGACTTTATCGTAGCTGAGCCAATAAAAGAGGAGGGGATTGGAATTGCGATAATGGATAGGCTGAAAAAGGCCGCATTTAAGTATAAATCCGAGTAGCCTTAACGTTCGCGGCTACTAGAAATAGAAAAGGAGGGTTTAGCCCTCCTTTTCTTGTTATATCCTGATGGTTGTTACTCTACTTCCTTCATGTTGTGGAAAACGTTGGTAACGTCATCGTCGTCCTCGAATTTAGCCAGCAGCTTTTCGATATCGGCTTGCTGTTCTGCAGTAACCTCCTTGGTGTCGGTTGGAATCCTATCGAATTCGGCGCTTACGATTTCAAACTCGTTTTGCTCAAGGTACTTTTGGATGCTCCCGAAGTTTTCGAATACTCCGTAGATCTCGATGTTTCCTTCTTCAGCATCAGCGAAGATCTCGTCAACACCAAAGTCGATCATCTCAAGTTCTAGTTCTTCCATGTCAATGCCCTCTTTCTCCTTTACCTTAAAGTGGCATTTATGCTCGAACATAAACGATACGCTTCCCGATGTGCCCAGCGACCCGTTGCACTTGTTGAAGTAGCTGCGAACGTTCGCTACAGTACGCGTAGGGTTGTCTGTTGCAGTGTCTACGATAATCGCGATCCCGTGAGGTCCGTATCCTTCGTAGGCGATTTCCTTATAGTCTTCTTGTTCTTTAGTTGTAGCCTTCTTGATTGCACGCTCAACGTTTTCCTTAGGCATGTTGGCCGCCTTGGCGTTTTGAATTAACACCCTGAGGCGTGAGTTCGACGTTGGATCAGGACCACCCGATTTCACGGCTATAATAATCTCCTTGCCTAGCTTGGTAAAAGTGCGAGCCATGTTACCCCAGCGTTTCAGCTTACGTGCTTTGCGATACTCAAATGCTCTTCCCATTGTACTTTTCTTTGGATGTTTTTCCGAACTGCAAATGTATTGCCGCTTTGCGAATTATAAAAGTTTTTTTGCAAAAATATGTAAACTAAAAAAGCCCCGAATACTTTCGGAGCTTTTTAGAGCCGATGGCGAGAATTGAACTCGCGACCCCTTCCTTACCAAGGAAGTACTCTACCACTGAGCTACATTGGCCTTTTGATAAAAAAGCCTTTGATAAATCAAAGGCTTGGAGCGGAAGACGAGATTCGAACTCGCGACCCTCAGCTTGGAAGGCTGATGCTCTACCAACTGAGCTACTTCCGCGATTGTTGGTAAGTGGGGAGAGCAGGATTCGAACCTACGAAGACATAAGTCAGCAGATTTACAGTCTGCCCCAGTTGGCCGCTTTGGTATCTCCCCAACAATAATACTTTAAGAACTTTCTTTGGAGCCGGTGGAGGGATTCGAACCCCCGACCAGCTGATTACAAATCAGCTGCTCTGGCCAACTGAGCTACACCGGCAATTCTCTATTTTAAAGAGCGTTTGCTTTTGTTTTTATCAGGAGCGTTTCCTTTCAAAAGCGATGCAAAGATATGGGTAATTCTTGAATCTGCAAGGGCTGTGAAGAAAAAAGTCTGGGATTTATTCCAGACTTTTTGTTTGATTTTTGAATCTCAACCGATTAAAAGTTGAAAATTTTTTCATGATTTTCCATCTCATTCTGCAGTGCGACCATTTTTATGGCGGTAAGAGCGGCTTCGTCGCCCTTGTTGCCGTGTTTTCCGCCTGCACGATCGAGAGCCTGCTGTTGGTTGTCTGTAGTTAGAACCCCAAAAATTACAGGAATGTTGTAGTTAATGTTTACTTGGGTGATGCCTTGGGTTACTCCTTGGCAAATAAAGTCGAAATGGCGTGTTTCTCCTTGAATAACGCAGCCAAGTGTTATAATGGCGTCAACTTCGGTGTATTCGGCCATAAATTGGGCTCCTACGGTCAACTCGAAGGTTCCGGGCACATGTTTTACTATGATGTGTTTTTCAACCGCTCCGTGTTTGATAAGGGTGCTGTAGCAGCCTTCCAAAAGTTTGCTGGTAATTTCGTCGTTCCACTCAGCCACGACAATGCCAAACTTCATGTTTTTTGCAGATGGAATTTCACCTTTCTCTGTTGAGAGGTTTTGTAAGCTAGTAGCCATGTCTTAAAATTTTTTCAAAAGGTAAAAAAAAAGTACCAATCTTTCAATTGATACTTTTCTGTATTGAGAGAGAAATATTACTCGTTAGTATTCAACTTGGCGCGTGTAATGTACTTGTCTACGTCAGTTGCTTCTGCACTTTGTGGGTAGTTGTCCTTCACGTTTTCGTAGTTGCTGAGCGCATCTTTCCACTTTCCTTGTTCTTCGTATACTGCAGCTGCCTTAAAGAGGAACTGAGGAGCGGTAAAGTTGTTGTCGCTTAGCTTAGCGGCTTTCATGTAGGCATCCGCAGCCTTGTCAAGCTGCTTGAGTTCTACGTATGCATCACCTTTAGCGCCTTCGGCAAGTGGGCCAAACACCAAGTGGTCGGTGGTGTAGTCGTTAAGGTAATCTAGCGCCTTTTGATACTGACCAAGGTTTAGTTCGCAGATACCTGCATAGAAATTGGCAATGTTACCTGCTGTTGTAGAACCATACTCATCTACGATCTTGGCAAAACCAGCATCGGTTGCGCTTCCTTCAAGAGCCATTTTGTAGTTGCCTTGTTCGAAGTAGTTCTGTGCTGCAGCCATTTGTGCAAGAGCCTTTTCTGCTCGTGGTTCTGCTATTAACTTTTTGTACCCAAAGAATAGTCCTATAATTACCACTACGGCAGAAAACCCGTAGATCAATAGCTTTTGGTATCTTTCAATGAATTGTTCGGATTTAGTTAGAGCGCCCTCAATTGCCTGAAGGTTCTCTTCTTGATGCGTTTTCTTTTCGTGTGACATATTATTAATCTGTTTGTTGTCAAAAATAGGATAGCAAAAGTAATTCTTTTTAAATAATATGGAAATTTTTGTGTGCCTTTTGTCATCCGATCGTTTGTAGTACATTTGCTAACATATATGTACGGAAATTTCAGATGTAATCGATTGGGGATAAGTATTTCAGCCTATGTTTTTAAGTAGATTAAACCTTGTTAACTTCAAAAATTTTGCCAACGTCGAGGCTGAGTTTTGTCCGAAGATTAACTGTTTTGTGGGCAACAATGGCGTTGGAAAAACCAATATGCTGGATGCTATCTACTTTTTGTCGATGTGCAAAAGTGGTTGGTTGATGGCCGACAGCCAGTGCGTAAAGCATAGCGAACCTTTTTTTGTTATCGATGGTACATATAAAAGTAGAGGGAACGAGGATAAGATCTATTGTGGTTTTAAGCAAGGTAGCGGCAAAATCATAAAGAAAAATGGAAAAGAGTACGACAAAATCGCCGATCATATTGGAGTCTATCCATTAGTGCAAATTTCGCCTGCCGATAATAACCTTGTGCAGGAGTCGGGCGAAGAGCGACGTCGGTTTATGAACATGGTACTTTCTCAAGTTGATAGAAGCTACCTTGCCGCCTTACAAAAGTACAACAGGCTTATTGCTCATCGGAATAAGCTGCTTAAGTCCGACCTCTCCATTCGCTCTTCGTACGAGGTGCTGGAGGTTATCGATATTCAGATGGCAGAGGTTGGGACATACATATATATATGTAGAAAGAAATTGATTGAAGACCTTCAACCAATTTTCGACAGCTACTACTCCGCTATCTCAGAGTCGAAGGAGATGGCAGGAATACGCTACATTAGCCACCTTGAAAAAGGTGATATGAAGTCGCTGCTTGTAAAAAATTACGAGAGGGATTGCATTTTGCAGCATACTTCGGTTGGAGTGCATCGTGACGATTTGGACTTGCAACTTGATGGCTATTCTGCTAAAAAGATGGGGTCGCAAGGACAGCACAAAACGTTGCTCATATCGCTTAAGTTGGCGCAGTTCGAATTGATGCGGCAGTCTGCTGGCGTAAAGCCGATCCTGCTGCTCGATGACATATTCGATAAGCTAGATCCCCGAAGAGTTTCGCGACTAATAGAGTTGGTTGGAAACGATCAATTTGGCCAAATATTTATTACCGATAGCAATAAGCATCGACTTGAAGAGGCTTTAGGCGTACTTCTCAATGAAGCCTACCTCTTTTCGGTTGCTGATGGTGTTGTAGAACGAAAGGAAATCTTACCATGAAACCAGGTAAAACTTACGCGGTATCCGATTTGCTCAAAAGCATTTTTAAGGATAAAAAGTTTGAAGAAGGATTGCTTAGCGCTCAAATAAAGCGCGAATGGTCGGACATCGTAGGGCTTAAAGTTGCGTCTGCAACAGGTGGAATGTGGGTAAGAGAGCGAGTGCTTTTCGTTGAGGTGAAATCTTCTATTATTAGAAGTGAACTGAAGCTGATTAGCGCAGATTTGGTGAAGTCGATAAACCGGAGAATGGGAGAAGATGCCATCACCGATTTGATTGTTCGATAACCAATAATCGGCAATGGCTGCTTATTTCTAGAATTCGACCTCTTCTGGGGTAAAGAAAAAGCGAATTTCTCTTTGGGCGTTTTCGTCAGAGTCGGAGCCGTGAATGGCGTTACGCGAAACTTTTTCGCCGTATATTTTTCGGATTGTACCTTCGGCGGCTTCAAGTGGATCTGTTTTTCCAATCGTCATCCTAAAATCTTCTACGGCATTTTTCTTCTTAAGAGCAGCTACTACAATTGGACCTGAGGTCATAAACTCTACCAGTCCACTAAAGAAAGGTTGTCCTTTATGTATGTCATAGAAGCTTTCGGCTTGTTCTTTGGTTAAAGTGGTATCCTTTCGGCTTAAGATTTCGAATCCAGCCTTCTCGATCATTCCGAAAATTGCTTCAGTGTGATTATTTGCTACCGCATCAGGTTTTACGATTGTAAATGTGATATTTCCGCTCATTTTGTTAACTGTTATTGAGGGGCGCAAAGTAATAAATTATTCGAACCAACAAAAGAATTGATATCTTTAGCCCGTAAAAACTAGGAAGTGATAGATAACAGCAAACTCGAGATACTGAAAAAGCTGCTGAATGATGCGCAGTGCATTTCAATAGTTACACATCCAAATCCTGACGGTGATGCCGTTGGCTCTTCAATCGGCATATATCAAATCTTAAAACAATTAGGTAGAGAGGTTTACTCTATTGTTCCCAATTCGTTTCCAGACTTTCTGGCTTGGATGGAAGATGCGGATAAGTGCCTAAACTTTGAGAAAAATCCGCAGGATGTATCAGATGTGCTAGGTAGAAGTGACCTTATTCTTTGCCTCGATTTCAACTCTATATCGAGGTTAAACGGAATGGGTGATGTGGTTAAGGCAACATCGGCACCTAAGGTGCTAATCGACCATCACCTCTATCCAGAAGATGATTTTATTCTTCAGTTTTCGGAGCTGTCGGTTAGCTCAACTTGCGAGCTGGTTTACCATATCATCAAGGGGTTGGACTATCAATCGCTATTTACCATTGGCGCGGCTGAAGCACTTTATGCCGGGATTATGACCGACACCGGCTCCTTTAGTTACTCGAGCTCAAATCCGGCAACTTTTCATGTTGTTGCCGACTTGCTGGGGTTGGATATCGATAAGGATAAAATCCACCAAGCGATATATAACACATTTTCGGAAGAACGGATGCGCCTGATGGGCTACTGTTTAAACGAGAAAATGGTGGTTTTTAGGGAGCATAAAACGGCATACATCGCACTAACGCTAAAGGAACTTAACAGGTTTAAGCATCGTTCTGGTGATACCGAAGGGCTTGTAAACCTCCCGCTTTCTATTAAAGATGTGAATTTCTCCGTGCTCTTTACCGAGCAGACAGATGGGAACGTAAAGCTGTCATTACGCTCGAAGGGCGAATTCTCGGTAAACGAATTCTCGAGGAAGTACTTCTACGGAGGTGGGCATAAAAATGCTGCTGGTGGGCGAATTCAAATGAAGCTGCCTGAGGTTATTAAATATTTCGAAATCTGTGTAAGGGAAAATGCAGACAAAATTGTTAAAAGCATCTAGCATTTTAGGATTAATGTTACTGGCTGCCTGCAGTAACAACTCTCAAGAGGGCTACGTAAAGCATCAAACCAACTATTCTGTCGAAGAAAATAAGATGCTCCGAGCCAATCGCTACCTTAATAAGAAGGATATGCTGGTTGTTGAAGGCTATATCGAACGGCATGGGCTTAAGATGAGCCTTTCGGACTTCGGATTTTACTACCGATGTGTGGAAAGCGGTGGGAGTAAGAAGGTAAAGTCTGGATCGGTTGTTCTATACAGCTATAAGGTACGGCTGATTGATGGTACTCCTTTGGATTCTTCGGGTGTTGAACTTGCTCAGCTTGTAGTTGATAAGTCGGATGGAATTGCCGGTCTTCATGAAGGACTAAAGTATTTTCATGAGGGCGATAGCGCTCAATTTATCTTCACGCCTCATTCAGCCTATGGGTTGGTTGGCGATGGCGAGAAAATTCCATCGCGGGCAACGCTCGTTTACGATGTAAGAATAAAAAGTGTGCAGTAGCGCACAATAAATAGGATTGATTTGCTGTTTATATAGGTAAAATTGGGCATCGCCTGCGGCTTGAGGTAGCTATATTTAAAGAATATTCCTACATTTGGGAGCCTAAAGGCAAAGCAATTAGCCAATCTGCAAATCCAATTTTTAGAAGTTGATGAGATTTTTTAAACATACATTTTTTGTCGTTACGCTTGCTTGCGCTGCTGCATTCATTACGTCTTGCGGCAAAGAGGAAACCACTACAACCAGCTTAGTGGCGCAGAATACCCTAATAGAGTCTTTTGTAAAGACCACCAAACTTACGGATAGCGTCGAAAAGAGCGGCGATTTGTGGTGTAATCGGTTTGTTAAGGGTGCAAACTCCACTAAGATACAGGTGGGAGATGAGGTTACCTTCTACTACATTCTAAGTGTTGTGAAAGATGCTACAACTCTTGAACCCTATGCCACGAATATAGAGTCGGTGGCAAAGGCTAAGGCATTGGCTAATCCCTTTTCCAAGTATGAGCCTATTACGGTAGTAGTGGGCAAGAGCGGGTTGCCTAAAGGATTTGATCTAGGGCTTCGCCTATTGTACGATGGCGATGCCGCTCAAATTCTTTTTCCATCGACCTATGGTTATGGAGCAAGCGATATTGGCGCTGTCCCTGCCAATTCGGCAATAGGGGTAAGGGTGTATATCAGCAAAGTTGAAAGATAAGAACGAATAAAAAGTTGCAATAACAGTTTTTCTATGCATAGCTATCTTAAAGTATTGGCTTTAGCAGCCCTTGCAGTGGGGCTTTACTCATGCGCTCAGGAACAAACCATATCAGATCGAGTAGTGGAAGATGGTATTATCGGTGCGTATGTTGAGCAAAATCCTATATGGAAAAATAAGACGGAATCGGGGCTTTACCTAAACGTGCTTAAGGAAGGAACTGGCGCTACACCAACCGTTACCGATTGGGTTATGGTTAAGTTTACCGGTAAGACGCTAGACGGCGATTACTTCCACTCTACAGATACCACCGTATTTAACCATTTAGACTATAACGTAAACTACTATCACATAGTCCCCGATTTCTTGTACATGGCAGGTTCGATGCCTCAAGGCTTTAGGGAGGCGTTGTTGACCATGAAGGAAGGAGGCAAGGTTGATCTTCTTATTCCCTCGTACCTTGGTTTTGGTTCTTACGGAGCCGTTAAGTTTGGGCAGATGCCAATTCTTCCTAATGCATACGTACAGGCTAACCACCCTGTAAAGTATCAGTTGGAGCTGGTAAAGGTTATCTCTAAGCCTAGGGAGTACGATTCTTTGCTGGTCGACTCTTACGTTAAGAATAATCCAGGTTTTGTTGATATTAAGGATAAGGCTGTGTATCTAAAGGAACTTGAGAAGGGAAGTACAGCTATTAGCGATACCATTGGAAATGGAACAAAGGTGTATGTTCACTATGCTGGATATTTCCTAGATGGATACTGCTTTGATACGAATATAAAAACCATTTCGGATACTTTCGCTCCTTATGCGCCCTATAGTGGCAGTTCTTCTAGTTCGTCGACTTCTACTTCTACAACTACCTCTGGAGATACGCTAGTTGTAACAATGGCAGCAAGTAGTAGTGGGGTTGTTACTGGTTTTGATAAGGCATTGCGTAAAATGACCAAGGGCTCTAAGGCAGAGGTTGTATTTACGTCAACCAATGGTTATGGATTATCTGGTAGCTCTAGCTCAACCAGCAAGCCTTCCATTGGAGCCTATACGCCGCTGAAATTTTATATTGTAGTTGATAGGGTAGAGAACCCCACCTCATCTACAACTACCGCGTCGTCTATCGTTGTTCCGAAATATTTGCTACGAAAGAATTAAAAAGACCGTGGGTCTTTTATGAAGGTCGGGGACTTGCTTACGCCAGTCTCCGATTTTTTTTGTCACAATGTACTCGGTTTCGGTGGTGATGTCGGCGGCAATGCAGAGGCGCGTTTCGGGGTGGCAGGTTTCCAGCAGCGCTGCCAGCATGTGGTTGTTGCGGTAAGGCGTTTCGATGAAGAGCTGGGTTTGGTGCTCGCGGTTGGAGCGTTGTTCCAACGTCTTTATGGCCTTAACCCTTTCGGCGGGCTTTACGGGGAGGTAGCCTACGAAGGAAAAGTTCTGCCCGTTTAGTCCCGATGCCATTAGCGACATCAGAATAGACGACGGCCCAACCAGCGGAACAACCTTAACCCCCAGTCGATGTGCTTCGGCAACCGCATCGGCTCCAGGATCGGCAACGCCGGGTACACCTGCCTCCGATATGATGCCGATGTCGTTTCCGTCCATCGCGGGCTGTAGCATCCTACGAACCTCGGTTGGGTGGGTGTGTTCGTTGAGTTCATAAAAGGTGAGTGAGTCGATCTGAATGCCCAGTTTGAGCTTGCTGATAAACCGGCGGGCGGTGCGAATTTCCTCCACAATAAAGAATCGGGTGTTTAGGACTACATCCTTTACGTGTTGCGGAATGACGTTCTCGATTGGGGTATCGCCCAGCGTGGTTGGAATCAGGTATACTACTGCCGACATGGTCTCTGTTTTTTCGGCAAAGGTAATCCAATTATCCTGATATGCTGCTCGGGGGCGTTTTCGGGGGATACTTTGTCGGTTTATGTGCTACTTTTGCGGTACTATTCAACCCATAAATAGAAGCGGTGAAGGTTACATTTCTAGGAACGGGAACCTCGCAGGGGGTGCCGATTATTGCCTGCAGCTGCCCGGTGTGCCAGTCGGGCGATAGCCACGATAAGCGCCTGCGCTCGTCGGCAATGGTGGAGGTTGATGGCGTTCGCATCCTGATTGATGCTGGGCCCGACTTCCGCCAGCAGATGCTCCGCGAGGGGGTGACGGACTTGGATGCCATTCTGCTAACCCACGAGCACAAGGACCATGTGGGCGGGCTCGACGACGTTCGCGCCTTCAACTACGTGCTCAATCGGCCCATGGACATTTACGCCCAGGAGCGCGTGCTGGGGCATCTGAAGGTCGAGTTCTCCTACGTCTTTAGCGAGAAGCCCTATCCGGGCGTGCCGCAAATGGCGCTGCACCCCATCGGCAGCGAGCCGTTTACGGTGAAGGGGGTTGAGGTGACGCCCATATCGGTGAGGCATTTCCGCCTGCCTGTGTCCGCCTACCGCATTAGCGACTTTTCCTACATCACCGATGCCAACTACATCTCCGAGGAAGAGAAGCAGAAGCTGGTCGGAACGCGCGTGCTGGTGGTTAACGCCCTGAGGCGCGAGGAGCACATCTCGCACTTTACCCTGAGCCAGGCGCTGGAGCTAATCCGGGAGGTGAAGCCCGAGGTGGCCTACCTCACCCACATCTCGCACCAGCTGGGTAAGCACGCCGACGTGCTCAGGGAACTCCCCCCAAACGTCTTCCTAGCCTACGACGGGCTGTGCGTGGAGGTGATATAAGACATAAGATTCAAGACACAAGATATTACCCCAGACATGGCTTCTCGCTCTGTTCTGGGGTATTGTTACTAGTATCCGCCTCTCGTGGCTGCTCTTCCATGCAGCCTTCTCCTTTTTCCTTTTTCTTCCTGATGAAGGTGTAGTGGCGCTTCAGTTCGGCGCTGTACTTGTCGTTGAGCAGCTCCACGGCATGCAGGGTTCGATCCCATCCCTGCTGCGGGTTGATGATGGCCTGCGCGTCGATATAGGCCCAGAGCCCCCGAATAGCCTGCTCGAGCGCCTTGCGCACCCGCGTGGGCGGCGCAATTGCCTTCTGCTCGGCTCGCTCATTATTGGCCAATATGTCGCTGTGGTCGAATAGCTGGTTGGCTTCTTCCAGGCCAGCTAGGGCTTCCTGCAGGTTAAGAGCGTCCACGGCGGGCTTGTGTTCCCCATTGTTAAGCACGTGCAGCAGCTTGCTGATGCTCACTGATTCGGTGTTGTAGTTCTTGCGGTACAGGGTAAAGCCGAGGCGCTCCATCAGGTGTTTTACATGCTCGCCCGCCTGCTGCTGCTCCTCCTTGGCCGAGTAGCAGCCCGCCAGCACTAGGTGCTTCAGGTGCAGGAAGGCCCGGTCGCGGGTGGTATCGGCCTTTTTCAGGTTGATGTTGCTTCTTCGGCTGGTGTTAAACCCGCTTTCGAAGCGCTGCTTGGCCTCCACAACGGCATGGTAGCGTTCCGTATCGAGCAGCGCGGCATCAACGTACAGGCTTACGTCGTCGAGCACGCTGTTGGTGTAGCATATGATGCTGTTCACGCTCAGGCGGGGAAGCAGTGCGGTCTTTTTCATAGGTCGAAAAGGTTAAACGCGTTCTGTTTGGCGGCAACGGCGCTGCGCGAAAGGCCATTTCGGCGAGATATTGTCCTTCTGCCGCTGCGCGAAAGGCCATCGGCAGATCGTTTCGGCCAATTGGCTGCCAACGAAAGCTCATCCTCCTCTTCGTTGGCCCTGCTGCGCGTTGCTGCATGCTTTACTTCGCTAAATATACTAAAAATACAGCTGTATTTTATGTGATGCTACTTTTGTTATGAAAAATGCAGTTGTAAAATTTATGCTGTCATTTGCAGTGCATAAAATACAAATGAATATTTAAAGATTCGGTATGCGTATTAAAAAATACAGATGAATAATTAGAGATTCTATTTGTACAATGAAAAATACATTTGCAAATTTTATTGCAAAATGGTGGTGAAAAATACAACAATCAGAAAAAGCTCCGTTGCATCGGTGCTTGCCCTTCCGCTGGCTGCGCTAAGAATATTTGCTGGCGTTTTGCCCTTTTGTAGGCTGAAGGTAGGGGCGTCCGGCGATGCTTTTGCCTTTCCTACGACTGCGGAGGGGGAATTCCGTTTGGTTTCTGCCTTTTGATCTAAAGGGGAAAGGCTTTTCGTATGAATTTGATGCGGATGATGGATAATTTTTTTGAAGTTGCTTAGCTGTATTTGAAAAATCACTACCTTGCTACTGCTGTCCGAACTTCGATTAACGGTATTAACCTAAAGAAATTAGTACTATGGTCACAAAGCAACGCTATTATCATGGTAAGAGGGTGGAAAAGCAGCCGCTGAATACTACCGAACAGCTTGCGCGTATCTTTATAATCCTTTTGGGCCTAGGGTTGGCCATCGCGCTGGTGTACCTGCTTGTTGCTCGCTACTTCTAGCTGTTTGTAGTGGCAAAATGGAGCGAACTTCCCTTGCGAGGTTCGCTTTTTTTATGTGCCGATGCCGCTTGGCTACAGCGTCGCCACCATTCTGATGTAGGCTTCCACGTCGAACTTCGATCGGCATCCGTTGTAGATCATGTAGCGTATCTTTCCGAAGATGGGGCGCGGAAACCAGGCCCTGTCGTGCACCCCGCCGATGCTCCATGCAATGCCCGCATAGCCGTTGGGGTCGCGCCCGTCAATCGAGTACCTATCGTTTAGGAAGATGGCCGTAGCAAGCGCATCCTCTACCGAAGGAGTCCACTCCAAGATCTTTTTGGCCCAGTACATGCGCATGTAGCCGTGCATCTTTCCCCGCTTTACCAGCTCTTGCTGGGCGGCATTCCAGAGCGGGTCGTGCGTTAGCCCCTGCTCCAGCTGCTCTAGCGGGTAGCAGAACTCCCGAGGGTCGGTCCTGTGTAGGTCGATGTCCTTTTTGGCCCAGTAGGGGAAGCCGCCGACGCTATCGTACTTCGGGTTGTAGAAGCAGAAGTTATCGGACAGCTCGCGCCGGACGATGAACTCCTCCAGAAAGGCCTCGCTGGAGGGCGATGCCGCAGCTCTTCGGCTAACCTCCACGGCGATTCGCTGCGCCGATAACTGCCCGAAATGCAGGAATGGCGATAGGTTCGACTGCCCGTCGAGCGTCGGATTGTTCCTCCGTTCGCTGTAGCCATCGAGCTTCTGCTCTATAAAGCTGTCGAGTGCTCGCATGGCGCTGGCCTCTCCCGGCATCAGCCATCCGATAGGCTTTACGGATGAGTCTGCCTGAATGCTCGTCTCCACCTGTTGCCAGTTGGTAGGCTGCCTGTCTAACCTGCCAACGCCATTTTGCTCTTTTAGCGGAGGAAACTCAGTAAGGAAATCCTCAAGCGCCCGCTTTATCTTCGGGCGGATGGTGTAGGCCCCAAACTCCACCTTCTGCGACACCCAGCGGCACGGAACAATGTTGTGGGCATCTACCTCGTAGTGGGCTATGCCTTCCATTTGGTTGATGGCTTCAATCCAGTTCCGCTTTATGCGCAGCGGGTCAAAGTCGGAAACCACTAGGTTGATTTCATTTTCTATGATGTACTGCTCTAAGGCTCTTGTTGGATTGTTGTCGAGTATAAGCCTAAAGGGAATGTTTAGCACGGAAAGCCTCCGTTCTACCTCTTTTAATCCTTGTAGCATGAAGCTGTAGTGGCGCATGTTGGCTAAGGGGTAGGAGGAGGTGAGGGTAAAGACAACTTCTAGCGGGCAGCTGTGCAGTAGCGCCTGCTCTTGGGCGAATATCAGCGCCCAGTTGTCGCTAACCCGTTGGTCGCGGCTCATGCGGTAAACCACCTTCCTAATAGCGGAGCCGGTGGTTTTGTGCGTAATTACTCTTCGTGGATCTACATTCATGGTCTGCTAATTTACGAAAAAGGAAGAGCCTACCCTTTGAATATGGTAGGCCCTTTTTATGTAGGTCGATTAGGCATTGGTATGCATGCTAGGCTAATACTTAGGAAGCGGTGCGGAACCTTTTATGATGTCAATCAAGTCGATTTTGAAGATTATGCCTTGGTTGGGCTCTATTGCAGGAGCTCCCTTTTCACCGTATGCGAGTGTGCTTGGAATGTAAAGGATAAAGGTGTCTTTGGGCTTCATGAGCAGTATGCCTTCTTGTAGTCCAGGGATGATTTGGTTGAGCGGCATGCGTACAGGCTTTTCTGCTCCATAGGAAGAGTCCAGTATTTTCCCATCAATAAATTTGGCCTCGAAGTTTACCACGGCGGTATCGTTAATGGTCGGATTTAGGCCATCTGTAGGGCCGCTTGCTATTGCCTCGTATTGAAGGCCGCTGACTGTCGTTTTTACGTTGGGCTTTTTGGCATTTTCCTCGAAAAACGCCTTCATCTTAACCTCATTTTCTTTAGTTAAAACATCAATCCGTGCTTTCTCTTTTAGTTGAATTTGAGTTTGAAGTTTAGTAAGCAGGACGTTAATGGTGGTGTCGTTGTATAGGTTGATCTTATTTTTTACGTCGTTAAGCGCTTGCAGTACGAGCCCGTGGTTAAAATCTACCCGTAGGCTCTCCATACTTCTGGCTAAAACTACGCCATAGGCATACGAAGCGCTATCTATGAAGCTGCTGAATTTTGCTTGTTGGGCAGCGGGGCTGCTGTTAAGCGATGCTTGGGAAAAGCCAAAGCCTGATGAAAGCAAAATGGCGATTAAAGTGGTTGTAAAATTCTTCATGGGAATTGTTTAAAATTTGAATGACCATTAATAGTTATTTTAACCATCCATTGGGTGAAAAGTTTTAAATAGGCAAAAAAAGAAGCCTTGTAAGATGCAAGGCTTCCTGCTTCTAAATAAACCAAGGATTAATCCATTCGCTCGATCGCATGAGTATGTCGATGTACTGGGCACGAGTGTAGGCAAATGGATCTTTAAGGTTGACGTACGATAGCTTGCCTCTAACCTCATCGATGGTTTCGTAGCCTTTCATATTCATCCATGTTTCTGTTTCTGCAATCATACTTTTTACGTATTCAGGACCATTCTTGTATACCGCGCTTACTATCTGTACGGTATTTGCCCCGGCAAGGAACGTTTTAATTGCCTCTTCGGCGGTAACGATTCCGGTAGCTGCTGATAGCTGCGCATTAATTCGATTAAAGAGCAAGCCGCAGTAGCGTAGCGCTAGCCGCGAATCGTCGGAACGGCTAAATACGTACGATTGCTTCATGGCTTCGGCATCAATATCAATGTCGGGTTGGTACATCCTGTTGAAAAGCACGAATGCCTTTACGCCAAGCTTATCCATTCGCGAAATGACCTCAAGCGGATTGCCGTAGAATGGGCTCAGCTTTACGGCTATCGGGATGGTTATTTTGCTCGTCACCTCTTTCAGCACATCGAGTTGGGTGTTGATGATTTCGGCACCAGTAATCTCAAACTTGGAAGGGGAGGAGTAGAAGTTTAGTTCAAGGCCATCGATGCCAGTCTCCTGCATGCGCACTGCCCAGTCTACCCATGTGGCTGGCGTAATGCAGTTGAGGCTTCCGATTACGGGAATGCTTAGCTCGCTCTTTACCTTTTTCAACTTATGCAGGTGACCTCTAGGACCAGCATGGTGTAGTTCTGGAAATATGCGAACCATCTCGGGGTGGCGCTCGTTGTAGGCCTCCAAGTCGTTGTCTAGTTCGAGGCTCTCCAGTTCAATTTGTTCTTCGAAGAGCGTTTTGTAGACGATTGCACCTGCACCTGCTTCCTCCAACTTTTTCAATCGGTCAACGTTATCGCTCAAATTACTTGCCCCAATAATGAATGGACTTTTAAGGGATAAGCCCATGTAGCTTGTGCTTAAATTTGCCATGGCTGTCCTAATTATGATTTTACTTATTACGTGTTGTATTAGTGCTTGTAGAAGCTAACTCTTAAACGTATTTAATGGATGTCTTGTTCGGAATGCGTGGCTCTTATCCTATATTTGCAGGATTTTTTGAATATGGCTTTCTGGAATATTTCTACAGGTTTAATACGTTTTTCTAATGATTGATAAGCATTCTGAGTACGATTTAACGCCTCAGCGGAGGATTGTTATTGGAGTACAATTTCTTTTTGTGGCGTTTGGAGCGACAGTGCTGGTGCCGTTACTCGTTGGACTCGATCCCTCGGTGGCGCTATTTACAGCAGGTTTGGGAACTTTAATCTTTCAACTGATTACGAAAGGTAAAGTTCCCATTTTTTTGGGCAGCTCTTTCGCTTTTATTGCTCCCATACAAAAAGCCACAGCGCTTTATGGGTTGGCAGGGACATTAAGCGGAATGGCAGCAGTTGGCGTTATTTACGGCATTGTATCGGCACTAATAAAGTGGAGGGGAATAGGCCTAGTAAAGCGTCTTTTCCCCTCTGCTGTGTACGGGCCTGTGATTATTCTTATTGGAGTTTCGCTTGCACCAACGGGGGTAAAGATGGCGTCGTCTAACTGGCCAATTGCCTGTATTTCTCTGGCGGGTGCAATCGTTGCGCTAATGTACGGTAGAGGAATCCTTAAGTTAATCCCTGTTTTTATAGGAATTGTTGTCGGATATGTCGTTTCAATTTTCACCGGAAATGTTGATTTCTCGGTTATTGCTAACGCTCCATGGATTTCTATGCCAAAGTTTGTAACTCCAGAGTTTTCGATAGAGGCTGTTCTTTATCTGATTCCTGTAGCGTTGGCTCCAATTGTGGAGCACGTTGGCGATATCTACGCAATTAGCGCTGTTACCGGAAAGGATTTTGTAAAAGATCCCGGATTGCATAGAACCATGCTTGGTGATGGCGTTGCCTGTGCTGTTGCCGGATTTGTAGGAGGCCCTCCTGCTACAACTTATGCTGAGGTTACTGGGGCAATTGCACTGACCAAGGTTTTTGATCCCCGTGTTTTACAGATATCGGGTGTAACCGCTATTGCTTTTGCCTTCCTTGGTAAGATTAACGGTTTTCTTAAATCGATTCCGGAAGCAGTCCTAGGGGGGATTATGCTTATTCTTTTTGGTATCATTGCTACGATTGGTATCAAAACAATGATTGTTGATAAGCTAAACCTCTCGAAGTCGCGCAACCAAATTATAGTAGCCCTGATTCTTACTGTTGGAATTGGAGGTGTCGCAATGAAAATTGGTGAATTTGAACTTTCCGGCATCGGCTTAGCCGCAATCGTAGGAATTGTACTAAATTTGATCTTGCCCGATAGAGACAAGTAAAACTGTTAATATGACTTATCAGAAGGGCTGCCACAGGGTGGCCCTTTTGTATGAGGTGAAAAATGTGAATATGAATAGTACCGAACAAATTATTAAGCCTAGATCTAAATTTCCAACCATAACTCAGGCTTGGTATATTACGCTGATCTTTTTTGCTGTAACAATTGCAGTTTCAGGTATTCTTGCCCTTCTAATTAAAGATAGTAAGGATTTGACTTTATTTCTGGGGTATACAATTCCTTTTGTGATTATTGTTGTTATGGCCTTTCTTTTTCAAAAGCATGATTTTGAGGCTAAATTCACAACGCTTTTTAGAAAGTTCGATATTCAGATCGTTCCATTCCTGCTGCTTTTCGTTTTGGGATTTGGATATGCTAGTGATTATGTCACCAGCTTAATTCCGATACCCGATTTTATGAGGACGCTCTTTAGTCAGATGTTCTCTTTTAGTATCTGGGGCTTTGCCCTAGTTTGCATTGCCGCACCTTTACTTGAGGAGGTTTTGTGCCGAGGAATCTTTCTCCGTTCTTTTCTGGAAAACTATTCGGGAAAGAAGGCAATTTTATGGTCTGCAATAATCTTTGCCGCTATACATATGAATCCTTGGCAAGCAATTCCTGCTTTTATTATCGGATACTTTATGGGATGGCTTTTTTATAGGACGAAATCGCTGCTGCCTTCGATTGTTGTTCACTTCATAAACAACATTGTTGCGTATGTAGCGGCAGGCATGCTTGGGGACGATTTTGAAAATGGTAAGATGCTTAGCTGGCAGCTGAATCTGGCATTAGCTGTAGTTGGTGCACTTATTGCCCTCTTTAGCGTTTACAGAATCCGTAAAATTTTAGGGAAGGAAGTAGTGCAGCAGTAGGTGCTGTATGAAGATATAAAATAGAAAGGCCGCGATTGCGGCCTTTCTTATTCCATTAGTATTTATTCTTGATGTATTCGTCAATCGATTTTGCGGCAACTCTTCCTGCTCCCATTGCCAGAATTACGGTTGCGGCTCCGGTTACGGCATCACCGCCAGCAAATACGCCTTCTCGCGTTGTTTGTCCCTTTTCGTCGGCGATTAAGCACTGCCATTTGTTGAGTTCGAGCCCTGGGGTTGTTGTCGAAATTAGTGGGTTTGGCGATGTGCCAAGCGACATAATAACTACGTCAGTTTCGACTTCAAACTCAGAGTTTGACATTTCAATTGGGCGTCTACGACCAGAAGCATCGGGTTCGCCAAGCTCCATTTGGATGCACTTTATTGCTTTAACCCATCCTTTTTCATCTCCGATAATTTCGGTTGGATTGGTGAGCAGTTTAAACACGATACCTTCTTCTTCGGCATGGTGAACTTCTTCTACACGTGCAGGAAGTTCTGCTTTAGAACGACGGTAAACTATAGTAACATTAGCACCTAAGCGTGCTGCCGTACGGGCTGCATCCATTGCTACGTTACCACCTCCTACAACAACAACATTGCTTCCAACGAAAATGGGGGTGTCGTACGATTCGTCGTAGGCCTTCATTAGGTTATTTCTGGTCAAGAATTCGTTGGCTGACACTACACCGTTGAGGTTTTCTCCAGGAATGCTCATAAACTTGGGAAGACCAGCACCAGATCCTACGAATACGGCATGGTAGCCCTCTTCGTCAATTAACTCATCAATGGTCACTGTACGACCAATTACTACGTCGGTTTCTATCTTAACACCAAGTTTTCTAACATTCTCAATTTCTGCTTTTACAACCTTCTCTTTGGGTAAACGAAATTCCGGAATGCCATATTCTAACACGCCGCCAGGTTGATGTAGCGCTTCGAAGATCTTCACCTCGTAGCCCATTTTGGCAAGGTCGGTTGCACAGGCTAATCCTGCAGGGCCGCTACCTATAATCGCAACCTTAAATCCATTTGGAGCGGCAACTTCTGCGAGGTTTAGATGATTTTCGTTTGCGAAGTCGCCTACGAAACGTTCGAGTTTGCCAATTGCAACGGGTTCCGATTTTACTCCAAGTATGCAATCGCCTTCGCATTGCGACTCTTGTGGACAAACTCTACCACAAACGGCAGGTAAGCTACTGTCTACAGCAATAACTCTAGCCGCTTCTTCAAAGTTCCCTTTCACTACCTCCTTTATAAATGCAGGGATGTTTACAGAAACCGGACATGCTGCAATGCATTTGGGCTTTTTACAGTTGAGGCAGCGAGTCGCTTCAAGCATGGCCTCCTCTTTGTTATAGCCGTATGATACTTCTTCGAAGTTGTTTCTTCTGATATTGGGATCCTGCTCGCGGACAGGTACTCTTGGTATTTTGTTTGCCATGGTATTTTCTTCTATTATTTTTCGCATTGGCAGCTTTCGTCAGACTCCTTTTCTTGTTTGCGTAGCTTTTGCCCTTCTGCCGATTTGTACATTATTTGGCGGCGCATAGCCTCATCAAAATCTACAAGATGTCCATCAAACTCTGGCCCATCAACACAGGTGAAAAGTGTTTTGCCTCCTACCGATACGCGGCATGCTCCGCACATCCCTGTTCCATCAACCATTAGAGTATTTAGCGATACAATGGTTTTGATATCGTACTTTTTAGTAGTGAGCGCTACAAACTTCATCATAATCATAGGACCAATGGCTACAACTACATCGTATGTTTTCCCTTGATTCTCGATTAGGTCTGCAATAACGTTGGTAACAAGTCCTTTTGTTCCAAAAGAACCATCGTCGGTGGCTATGTACACATTTTTTGCAACAGCGCTCATTTCCTCGCAGAGTATGAGATTATCTTTGTTCTTTGCTCCAATAATCACATCAACATCAATTCCTTGCTGGTGTAACCATTTAACCTGAGGGTATACAGGTGCAGTGCCAACACCTCCAGCAACAAAAAGAATTTTTCTAGATTTTAATTGCTCTGGAGTTTCCTCAACAAATTCGCTTGGGCGTCCGAGTGGACCTACTACGTCAAGGAACGAATCTCCTTCTTCCTTAGCGCATATTAGGTTGGTTGATGCTCCTACAGTTTGCGTTACGATGGTTACAGTACCCTTGTTTATATCATAATCGCAAATTGTTAAAGGAATACGTTCGCCTTTTTCGTGCACTCTTACTATAAGAAATTGCCCTGGTTTTGCCGCTTTTGCAATTCGTGGCGCATAAACCTCCATGAGGTAGATGTTGGGGGCAAGCAATGATTTTTGGGTAATCTTGAACATGATTAGCGTTCAGGTTTATTGTTTTGTGAGTTACAAAGTTAATTTTTTAGGCATTCGAACAAATCTTTTTTGATAGTTTGGAATAACATTTTGTTATTAATAATGTGCAAACTGACAAATAGATATGCAACGATTTTTAGGATAAACTCTTTAACGCAGAATAGATAACCTTTTCACATACCCTCTGTTAGTAATATGAATTGGATCATTTTTTTGTGGTAGCACGTGATTGAGTGATCTATTGCATAAAAGACTCTCTAGATCATTAAGAGTTTTTTTGCTAACGATGAAGAGGAGAAGAATGTATGACTTTGGAAGTTAACTTGTTTCTATGAAAGAAAAAGAAGTTATTCTCATTGTCGGCGATGATGTTAGCACTATTGGTACACTAGAAGAATCGTTACGAAAGTTTGGGTACGATTGCTTTGTTGCATTATCAAGCGCTCAAGGCATACAAAAGGCGTTTGAGTGTACTCCAGATTTGATTATTTGTGTTCCAGAAAAGGAATGTTTTAAGTCGTTTGAGTTTTTTAATATTATAAAAGAGAGCAGTCATACATTTGATATTCCATTTATTGTTATCTCGGATAGCATTAGTATGGAGGATAGCCTCTTTGCCCTAGAACTTGGTGTTGATTTGGTTTTAGATAAACTTCCTAAGAACAGAAATTTACAACAGGTAATTGAGGCTAGGATAAAAACTCATCGTAGGCTGAAGAGGGAGTCGGAACGAATCTTTCTAAAATCCTTTGATCAGGTTTCTTATCCGATTGTCATTTACGATACAGATTTTAATATCGTAAATGCTAATAACTCTTTTTATAGCATTTTCAATAAAGATGGTAGCGGGTTTATTTGGGAAGTTGTTGGGATAGATAAGGATGCTTTTCAACATCTGTCCTATAAAATTTTTGCAAATAGCGAAAGTCGTGAAGAACTTAACCTCCGCATAAAGAAGAACGGCTCTTATGAGGAATATAATCTAGTATTATCTTCGCTAAATACGCTTTTTGCGAAGCGATCTGCTCTTATCGTTTTTCAAAAGGTTAATTCCTATGATCTGGTTGAAAATATTGATATTTCCAATTCCTTGGATGCTAAAGAATCATTGATAGATAGAAATCTATTCTTAATGGGGCAAAAAAGTGCACCTGATCCTGTATCTTACAGTGATGGGGGGATTACAAAACCTAATGAAATGAATTTTACAAAACGACAACTCGAAGTTCTAGAGTTGTCGATCTTAGGGTTGCCAATGAAGCAGATTGCTGATAAGTTGTGTATATCAGAGAAAACCGTTGAAAAGTATCGCTCTAACTTAATGGAAAAAACGGGGTCGAAAAATATTATAGAATTGGTGTTGTTTGCCATCAAGAATAAATACGTTCAGGTGTAACTAAGCAATGTGTAAAAAAGCAGGATTGAAAGTCTCTCTTTCAATCCTGCTTTTTATGTGCTTCGAAATTGCGACTTATTCTACAACGACCAAAATGGGAAGGTGCCGTTAGTAACCACTGAAGTTCTACCTCCATTATAGATGTCTGTTTTTAAAATGTCACCAATTGCAGTACCTAAGTTTGGTCTATTAACAAAGATAATTTGTCGATTGTCAGGTGCAAATCGAGGAAAAAGATCGTTGCTGCCATTCGATGTTGTTGTGCTTTCTCCACTAGATGTTAGGTCAACAGGGGCTGAACTGTCGGTCAATTTCTTCAAGAAAATGTGCGATTGTATTTTTTGTCCGGAAATGTCGAGTACTCCGCTAACATCTTGGCTATAGACTAAATACTTCCCATCTGGAGAAAAAGATGGAGATTCAAGCATTCCTGTTACCCCTCCAATAAGAAGCTGCATGTTGGTGCCGTCATTGTCCATCGTGTAAAATTCCGATTCGTATGGCATAGGACCAACTGTTCGTACCACAATCTTACCTGTCTCGGGGCACCAGTCTACGTTTGTGAATTGACGATTTGTTGGAGCTGTAGCAATTTGCCTGTTGTTAGTTCCATCGGTATTAATGGCATATAGACGATCCATGTAGGTATAAAGAATACTATTGCCATGGTTGTAGAATGAGTATCCGTTACCGATAGAGTAGGCTGACATGTTTGGGTAAGGCGATATTTTCATGACTCCTGTTCCATCGCGAAAAATCCCAAATACATAAGGTAGATTTTCGTAATAGGATGTAAAGAGTATTAGGTTTTGGTTCTTGTAAGCAACAGGTGCGAAGGCTGTTTTTTCATACTTTTCAGTAACAACCTCTTCGTAGCTCATGTCAGGGTCGGTTGCGATGATTTGATAGAGCCCGTTAGACGAGCTCCTCGAAAAAAAAACTGACATGGTGGGTTTTGTCATTGTGGTAAATGTCCAGGTTGTGCTGGTATCTACAACAGAGTTGTTATATACTGCGGCTACCTTCCAAGCATATTTAGTTGAAAATTTGAGCCCTTGTACAACAAGGGCAGTGTCAGTAATATCATTGAACACCTTCTCTATTTTGCTCCCCACTTCTTTAACGGTTACTTTGTAGGATATGGCATCGAGAGGTTCTTCTCGTACAATTTTCCACGATATGGTTATTTTCGGTTTTATATCTACAGCATTACTATCGGGTATAGAGCCGGAGAGGGTTATTGCTCCAATGGTTTTGGTTGCCTGCTGCATCGAAATGTTGGCAGTGGAGGTTACTCCTTTGCGAACTTCAAGTTGAGCCGAATAGGTAGTGTAGTTTGTCTTTTCAGCGTTAACAGTTACTGTTCCAATTTTTACATTATCAAGCGAATATTCGCCTTTGTCGTTAGTAACAGCAGTAGAACTACCTGGATTGGTTGATACTGTAACCCCTTTAAGTGGAGTCTGGGTCTTTCCATCGGTAACTACCCCTTTGATACTCCCATATTCACTAACAGGGAATGGGTCTTTTTCGCATGAAATTGCTATAACAACCGCAAAAGATAGCAGTAGTATTGTCGATAATATCTTGTTTCTTGTTCTCATCTTTTTTTAATTAAGTGGTTTAAAAATTAGAAGTGGTAGAAAAAGCCCAATTTTGCGCCCCAATACTTATCATTCATATCTCCATTTTTAACGCCGTCAATTTCATCGGTAAGCATGTAGCTATACATGCCTGTGAAGTTAAGGCTGAAGTTCTTGTTGAGGCGGTACTTAAAGCCAAGTTCTGCACCAATGTAGGGGAATACGTTGGTATTGCTACGGACGTTATTCGATTTTGCAGTAATGCAAGTCCCTCCTTTTAGAACAAAGATTGGAGTTCCTTTATGGTACGGGAACATAGAGAACTTTAAGTCGGCAGAAGCATCGAAGAACTGGTGCGAAAAACCGTTCTTTATATAGCTGTAGCGGTAGCCAAAATTCTGACCAAATGAAAGAACTTTTGATAGGGCAATGTCTGAGCTTATGAATGCAAATGGTTGATAGTTGCTATATGCATAATCTCCATTATACTGTTCTACTCCAGCAGATGCTCCTATACTGAACTGCCCTGCTACTTGTTGTGGGTTGGTTGCTGTGTTCCCGTATACATCAATGTCGTCATTCATTGAACTCTCCTTTGCGTAGGTTACAATCGGTGCACTTAAGGTGTCCTTCGCATTTTGAAGCTGCCAGTACTTCTCCTTGACACCCTCAATAACGAGAGATTGTACTGCTTTTTCTATGGCTTCGGTAATACATAGCTCCGATGGTTCGTTGTAGGTAAAGCCGGTTTCTGCCTCTAGCAGCTTAGTTAAGCTTACATAGCGGTATACATTAGCCTTAATCTCCTGCGACAAGATGGTCTTAGAGGTGTATACCGTTTTTAGAACAGCTCCACTTGATGTAGATACAGCTCTAAGGTAAATGGTTACCCTGTCCATCCGATATTGGGTATTACCACCAATACCAAAGTAGCGAACTCCCAAACCTCCGGTGAGCAGGTTGGTTTCGTAGGAGATAATACCTCCTTCTAATAGGACTCCTGCAAATAGGAGAGGAGGGAGGTCTGATTCTTTACCTTCGAATTGAGCTCTGCTCGATCGAATTATTTTACGCTCGTTTAGCAGGTTGTTGATGTTCTCACGCTCAATTGGCATAAACCAACCTGATTGCTCCAACGCACGGATAAGTATGGTTGTAGCTCCCTGTGTTACGGCAGTAGACCACGACCCACCTGATTCAGACATCTTGTATTGCCCAGTTTGGTCTCTAAATTTATACACTGCTGCCACTACTTTCTCCTTTGGTGGAGGGAGTTGGCTGAGTGTTTTTTTCATTGGGGTTTCGGGGCCCAGCCTTGCTCTCTCAGGTTTGTAGGGCTGGCTTGTGTAGTTGCCGCAACTTGCGATAAATGCTAAGGCAGCAACTCCAATTAATAGCCTAATTTTTGTTGTGGTTTGCATTGCTGTTCTGTTGATAATTAGTAATTGGGAACTGTTACTTGTGTTTGATTTCCCGTAGAATTGTCAAAAATGGTAACTGTTACACCTCCCGAACCAGAGCCAATGTTGATGCGATACTTTCCAATGTTGTATACTCCTTCTTTTAGTTTGTTGTCCGTTCCAAACTGTTTTTGAATAATAGCATTGGACAACGAATAAAGAATTTGGTTGTTGAGGTTTTTGGCAAACTCATCCAATTCCGAATCGGATTTATCGGTTGTGGAAGCCTCCTTTTGCTTGTAGTCCGACTGCACTTGGGCAGACTGCATAAGCCAGCTCGCATTTAGCGGGCTTCCTCCAAACGAAGGGTTGATGAACGAAAACGTCAACTGTTGGGCTAATGCGCTACTTGCTGCCGATGACAGAAATACAAGTAACAATACAACTTTTAGTGTTTTCATACTTTGACTATTTAAAAAATTCCGGATCCTGTTTGTTCTTTGTTGATTAACTCCAGGAGTATCTGGTTATAGTTGACTATAAAATCTGCGGCTAACTCTACAGCTTCGTAGGCTGTCTCCTCAATTAAATCTCGTTTGGGTTGTAGGTAGTTGCCGTATATCTCCATGTCGTTAATGGTTACTTTTATTATAGTTGATGTTCCAAGACCTGGTGTTTCGTCGATTACAATGGAGTAATCCATGACATTCTCGGGCAGTACTAGGTTTTGGATAAACAAGTCATAAAAGTCTCGTCCTGCTCTTGTCTTGGTTTGATCCATTACAAAACCACCTGTAATTTCTTCAAATGAGGCTTTGCCATTTTTGCCGTTGCTTATTTTGCCTACCAATTCTTCGAGTATCGCTTGAGTTTTAGCATCTTTCTTGGTAGTGTCGGTTTGAGCAAATAGGGGAGTGCTCAATGCAGACAGAAGTAGAAATGCCGTAAATGCTAAAACCTTCATATTGCTTTGTTTTTTGAGTTTTACCTTACTAACCTATGGTTAAACGATTAGGTTTAAAAAATGGCTTCTTTTAACAAAACTCTAGCTTTTAAAGTAAAATCCATGGTAGTTGTCGCAACAACCATGGCTCTAAGAATTAGGATAATGGTTTGTCCTATTAAGAGGATGTTGTATGAACTTCTATGTGGCCTTGCTACGAATTAACGTGCTGTCTTTCTAAATTCAGGGATGGATTATCTCTTTGCTCGAGATATTCCAAGTAACCTTTTCCTTATAATATTTGTACCACTATTGCCTTAATTATATGTTTGTTAGTTGCCTTGTTTTTAATATAGATATGCTCGTCTTTATTCATTAGAAAACCCCAGCAGTATTTTACTATACTATTGCTGGGGTTTTTGTTCAAAGGCTAATTTTATTTGGCCTTATTGTTTGGAAGTTACTGAGAATACCATATTAATGATGGTGGCGGAAATCGCTTTGGTAGATCATTCCGAAGTTGAAAGCGCCTTTTTGGGATACAGAGATTACGCCATTGGAACTCTCGCTTTCGATGCTAAGCCTGTTGGCAAAGCCTTCTTGAGTAATCTTTAAACTTTCTCCTTTAAATTCAGCAGGACCTGAAGCGTAAGGGCTAAATGGACTGTAGTATTTAGCAACTACGTTTCCTGTGCCTTTTTGAGTTATGTCAACATCTGGTTTTTCGTTACTCTTCCCCTTAACATATAACCAAATCAAGTTGTATTTCCCATTTTGGCTAAGATCTACATCACCACCTTTTTGAGATAGGTAGATAACGTTAAAGTTGGGGTGTGCTTGGTGTGGTTGACCATTCAAACCATCTAGGTGATGATGTTCTTCTACATCTTGCCTAATGGTTGTTTTACCACCTCTTAATACGCCGATAGAGTAGAATGCATCTCCGTATCCATCTTGGGTAACATTAAGTATTTCGTCGTTTCCAACTTCTAGTGGACCATATATAACGCTGGTATTGTTGTCCTGTTGGTAGTTGTGTTGAGGAGCTCCTGTAATCCCTGGATTGTGAACGTATCTGAGACCACCAACAAAATTATACATGCCTCCTTGCTTAATATTTAAGTAGCTATTGCCAAACTGAGAAGCAGAAGCTATGTTATGGTTGCCTGTTTGGGTAATTTCACCATAAGGTTGCTTGTGATGATCCTTGTCGGCTACAAAATTTGGGTGATGCTGGTCGAAGCGAACCTGCATTAAGTTTGCGTAGTTGCCATGGCCGAGTTGGTTGATTTCACCTTCGTTACCACTGCCTATTTGACAAATAAAAGCAACGTTCCTAAAGCTGAGCTTTTGTTGTGGTGCGCCATTTGTTGTTAGTGGAAAATGGTGATCATCTAGTATACCTTGGTTAATGGTAGCAGTGTTACCTGTGCCATACTGGTAGATGAACCCCCACTGCATCCATCCTTCCTGATTTAGATTGGCAGTATTGTCATTGTTTGGCTTTGGCCCTGGGCCTGGTTTTCCGTCTTGGGCACTTACTCCAATTGCAAGCATTGCAAGCACTGCAATAATTCCTAACTTTTTCATGACTCTTGATTTTTGGTTTGACATTTAAACTTTGTTTCAAACTGACAAGAGCAAAGGTATCTCACAGCCAACGGTTGCTTCAATTAGGATTTTCCATACTCTTTTGCGCTTGTTTGTTTTCCTTTTATAATGCTCTCCTAAAATTTTTTTACGTCTGCTAATTTTAAATTCGTAAGCGTTCGTTTGTATTCTATTTGTAGGCTACGTTAAGGTTTAGCTCCGGTTTTGTTATCGAATTTGTAGCTGCTATAAGTTCTTATTCCATCGTTTTCCCTTCAAAAATTCAGATTTCTTAAAAGGCTATGGGGGAATACCCTACAATTTTGGTAAAAACGTTAACTCCCGCTTTCGCGTTTTGAAGGGCTTTAGTAAAAGATTGCACTTTTTTTAGGGGTATTTGTATTGCGAGCAGCGTTAAGGCGTAACCTTTTGTTTTTTAGGATTTCGGAAGGCCTTCCTTCGTTGTGGCGCTGGGGGAATACCGAAATATCGACGGTTTTCGAACACCCAGCGTATGAATCACGATTTGCCAGATTAAATGATGTATGGAGGTATTTTCAAGCATGGCAGGCTAAATGGCGTTCAATGACTCCCTCGGTGGAATAGGTGAAACACGTCGAATTAGAGATTCAGCTATTGAGGGTTCTGGTATGTGATGCTGCTCCTTTTGTGATCGTTGAAACGTAGTTTTGCTCCTGCTGAACTCAGGATGCTACGAATCTGTAGGGGCTAGAATAAAACAAGGCCGAGCTGCGTTAGCTCGGCCTTGTTGGGGGGGGGCGTACTGTCTATTCGTTGCTATCGAGCTTCTTTGGCTCCTTCTTGGCCTTGGCCGCAAGCGTTTGGCGGGTGCGCAGCTGCTGCATTACAAGGTCAATTTCGTGGTTGATTTTGGTAATCAGCTCGTCGTATTCGGGCTTGGGATCCACCAGGCTAAGCGCATCGAGCATCTCCAGAATGCCGGCGCTCTGCTTGCGGGCTACCTTTGCCAGCTCGTAGGCTGCAACCTGCTCCGACTCCTTTACCTTCATATCGCTAACGAGGCTGTACTCCTTCTCGAACTCAGCCTGTGCGGCCATTACGGCATCCCACATTAGCTTGGCGTTAAGCGTCTGTAGGGCGGCAATGTAGCGTTCGTTGGTGGTAAACAGGTTGTTTAGCCCGTATAGCGCCGATGTTTCCTTGTCGAGCTTCATGCTCTGTACGTTTCCGGCATCCTTAAGCGCCTTGTGGATGAGGTTGGCGGCCTCGTTGATGGCCGGGTTGGAGCTGTGGGTGAAGGCCTCGGTAAAGGTCAAAAAGCAGAGGTATTCGCTGTCGCGTTTTGTGTCTTTTGCCTTCTTGTTCTTGGTTTCGATGATGTAGGTTGGGCTCGACATTACCCCCTCCATGTCGGCCATGGTCTTCGAGAGGCCCGTTACCAGCTCCTTAAGCCTGGCGTTGAGGTTTGGAATTGGGCTGAACAATGCCAGCATCAGCTTGATGAAGTTGAACACTTCGCCAACTTGCATCTTGGTTAGGTAAACTGAATTTGTTTTCATACGGATTTTGTTTTTTTATTGCGTGTTAAATAAGAATAAAATATTAGACATTTCCAACTGCTACACAAAAAAACAGCTGCATAAATTAATGGTGTTAGGTTTGGCTTATTCTGCTTATGGGTGGGGCGTAGGCTTCGGCGGTTGATCACCCCTTTGGGGGGGCGTATCGCTGCTCCTCTTCTTTAGGATGGCCTGCCCGCGTAAATTATTTGAGCCTTTTTTGGGGAGAAAACATGTCCTCGTAATTTATTTGGGGCTTTTTTTCGTGAAAAACATGCCCGTGTAAGCTATTTGAGGGCATTTCTAACGGCGAAGGCTTTCGCGTAAATTATTTGAGCCTCTTTTGGGGAGAAAACATGTCCGTGTAAATTATTTGGGGCTTTTTTTCGTGAAAGACATGCCCGTGTAAGTTATTTGGGGGCGTTTCTAGCGGCGAAGGCCTTCGCGTAAAATATTCGAGTTTTTTTCTGAAGGAAGGCATGCTCGCGTAGCTTATTTGGGGCCGTTTTCGGCGAAAGGCTGCTTGTCGGAGGGCTGCGGGTGCCTGCTTGTGGGCAAAGGTGTTTTCCTGTAAAGTGCTAGTGCGTGCTTCTAAGCAGAAAGGAAGCGCACTCTAGTGCTGTCGCTACATTTCGCGTAAGCGGACGGCGTATGGCCGCTTTACATTGCTGCCTAAATTATTTTTTGCATTATCAGCGTGTGCGTTGTAGGCGTTGCACCTGCGGGAATATACACGAAAACCCCCGGATGGTACAGGGACTCATCCGGGGGTGTTAATACTAGTGTCGTGTCACACTTGAAGCAATGTTTTTGGCTGTAGTATTTCCGTACGGCTACCGCCAAAGAGCGCCGTTAGTGCTGTACGATGATTCCTACGTTCCAATTTCCTACTTGCTTAACATTCATAGTGCTGTTAACCGATGTACCCATCACGGTTAGCTTGTTGAAGTGGCCAATTTGGTCAACATCCAGCTTGTTTCCGAACCATATAACTGCAGGAGTAACTAGGTTGTGGCTTCCAACTTGGTTGATGTCTGCAGTGCTATTAGACATTTGGACTAAGTTGGCCTCGTTCATATGGCCCATTTGGGTGATGGTGCCCGTTGCTTTCCATGACATGGATGGATGGGTAATCGATGCTTGGTTGCCCCAGCCGTTTTGGTTGATGGTAGCCACCCCAAAGAATCCGTACTGCTCGATCTTAGCTACGTTTGGTGCCATCCACTTGCCGCCGGTTTGGGTGATAGATGCATTGTTGAGAATCCCAACCTGGAAGATGAATGCCATGTGGTTCTTCCCGTTTTGATCAATGGTTGCTGTATTAAGCCATCCAAGCTGATCAATGGTTGCGAACAGGTGCTTGCCGTGTTGCTTGATGCTTGCGGTGTTGAACAGCCCTGCTTGAAGGATATTGGCATGAACATCGGTGCTGTTTTGGAATATAAAGGCAGAGTTGAACCAACCAGGTTGGGTGATGCTAGCCGTAGAAAGAACCGTGTTGGTTTGGCTAATGGTAGCATTGTTGAAGTAGCCAGGCTGAGTGATAGCAGCAGCACTTGCAAAAGTCATGGTTTGGGTGATGGTACCGGTATTGTGGCCACCTGTTTGGTTGATATCGGCATTGGATAGTGCAGCCCTAGTTTGGTCGATGGTAGCAACGTTCCTGTGGTTGGCTTGTAATATGTTAGCGGTGCTATAGACTGAACCAGTTTGGCCTATGGTTGCCGTATTGTTCTTGCCTTGCTGTACAATATTGCCAAGTACATACATGTTGCCAATTTGGGTGATGGTAGCAACGTTATCCTTGCTGTTGGGTACTTGCATAATTACCGCAGTGCTTAGGCCTCCAAGGGTTTGAGAGATGGTTGCCATGTTATGCCTGCCGAACTGGGTGATTAGGGCATTGTCAGCCACATCTTCTGTTTGAGAGATGGTGGCGATATTGTTCCTGCCGTACTGCATAATATCGGCGTCATCAGCTAACGATTTTGTTTGGTCGATGGTAGCATTAAGCCTCATACCCTTCTGAACAATTTTAGCATCCGATGGCATTGGGAAGAACCACCAGCCATCCATGGTTTGGTTGATTGTGGCGTTGTTGCCCCATCCTACTTGGTCGATTTCGGCTTTGCTAAACAACGAGAACTTTTGGTTAGTTGTTGCAACGTTGTGCTTGCCTAACTGGTTGATAAAGCCTTTTAAGAACAAACCATTGTACTGGTTAACGTTGGCCATATTATCTTGCCCTATTTGGGTGATAAAGCCAAAGCCATAGTAGTTGTTGATTTGGTTAAGATTTGCAGTGTTGTTTTGCGCAAATGCTGCAGCTCCAATCAACATTAGTCCTAACAGTAGGCCAGTTGTCTTTTTCATGATCTTAAATTTTTGGTTCGACAATAAAAATTTACTGACAGGAGCAAATGTATGCTGCCGTCAAGGCGCACCACAATTAGGTATTTCCATATTCTTTAATTGAAATTTAATTGATGTTTTTAAATTGGCTTGCTGTTCTAATTAAATAGCATTATTTGTGTAACATGAGCGAGGAATGAGCATTTGTTTAATTAACGATAATCAAATTCGATAAACGTTGGTTAATGCGGAGTGCATTTTTAGTGTTGCCCAACATTCAGGGTGGATGTTTAGCTGGGCTAAACCCTATGCTTATGCATGGAGTTGCTCCATTTGATGCCTCTTTTGGGCTGAAGTTTGTGTAAATTTAAGCATCGTTTTTCAGAACCTGCATAAATTAGCGTATAAGATGGATGTGGGCTGTTTTTGATCGGTTGTTGTAACGTAAGTTGGATAATTGATGTAATGGTATTTGAACGCAAGTTAAATGCTCGATTAAATCGTATATATTAAGAGCGATGTTAAAGAGTTAATGGTAACATTTGTATGAGAAATATTTCCTAATGTGAATTGTAATTTATTGGTTGTTTTAAGTGCAGCGCAAATCGATGCTTTAAATTGTTAATTGGTGATTTGTTTAAGCATTAATTATGGTGGTTTTTGTAACAAAAAATGGTCGTCTATCAGTTGTGCGTTTGATGGGTGCTGTAGAGGCAGCTGCATGCAGGATATCTACCGAGGTGGGTAGCGCCTAGCGCAGCTAGCTATGGCACAAAGAAAACCCCGGATGTACGGTTCATCCGGGGCTGTCAGCACATGAAATTAGATTAATGCATTATCCTAACGTCATTGTTTCGGATTGTAAAGTTATTGTTGGCAACCTGCGCAGTAGCCCGTAAACATATGTTGGTAGCCAATGCCTTTTTGAACAATCATACCAAAGTTGTTCGATCCGTTTTGGGTAGCAATAATGGTGTTGTTCCATCCATCGCTTTCAATGCTTAGCCTGTTGTGGTCTCCAGTTTGTTTAACATCTAATAGTTTTCCGTTAAACTCAGCAGCTCCAGTGCCGCAATCATCGCATGGTCCATTGAATTTGGCAACATAGTTCTTGTAGCCGTTTTGTTCAATTTTTACGGTTGGCCCATTTGGATCTCCATGTAGCACGTCTATATCTAGGATAATCCGGTTCTTTCTGCCATTTTGCGATAGCATTGCATTACCGCCAGCTTGTTCAAGCCAAATTGCGTTGTAGTCGAGTTGGGCGTGGTGGTGCTTGTCAAAGGTCTTGTTGTTCCAAGTTCCATCATTACCTTGGATGATGGTTCTTGTGCCTTTTAGTACGCCAACACCAAAGAAGAATTCTCCTTCGCCTGTTTGGGTGATGCTAGCAGCATCCCATTTCTGGTTTTCGCCAATAATTAAAGGCGTAAACATAAAGTTAGGACAGCAGCTTTGTGCGTAGCTGTACTGCGATAGTGGATAGCAGCAGTTAACAAAGCCCATAGAGCCGCCAATAAAGTTATGCTCGCCCCCTTGGACAATGTTTAATACGCTACCACTTAGTTGAAGAACTGATGCAATGTTGTGGCTCCCTGTTTGGGTAATAGTACCAATGGCTCCGGGTTTTGGGCCTTGATGGCTGTTTACAATGTCAGCATATGGGCCACCATGATACCAGCCCCAGTTAAGCTGCCATAAGGTTGCTAGGTTGCCATGTCCTGATTGGTTGATGGTACCTTCGTTGTTGAACCCAATTTGCGTAATAAAAGCGGTGTTGCCGTAGCTGCCAGTTTGATGGTTCATTACACCTTCTCCTGTTGGAGCTGCTATCATACCTTGATTTATGGTAGCTTTATTGGCATCTCCAAACTGGTAGATAAACCCCCATTGCTTCCATCCTTGTTGATTAAGGTTGGCTTCATTACCCTTTGCTGGGGTTGGTTGTGGATGATTAAATTCCTGCGCACTCACGCCGATTGCAAGCATTGCAAACACTACAATAATTCCGAACTTTTTCATAATACAAAATTTTTGGTTCGACAATAAATTTCTACTGACAGGACAAAGTTATTCCGCCGCTGAAGCTCGAATCAATTAGGTATTTCCATATTAATTGTTAGCGTCTTGTTAATCGGTAAATGGCGATTTTATATTTCTGATTAAATAATATTTGTTGTGCTTTTTATGAGAGAAATAAAATATTATTAAATAGATATTCACTTGTTTTATTAAATTCCAGTTAAATTAATTAATAAATTATTTAATATTCTGGTTGTATTGCTAATGATGATTGATGGGGATTTCCTATGTGAAAAGGCTTTTATGTGTACTTGTGTACTTGCTTTATTTGAAATTTTAATGAATTATTATTAGGTGATATGCTTGTTGTGTTATTTAGCAAATGCATTGTTTTGTTTGTTTAGATAATACTGTTATTGAGGTGTTGAAAATACTAATTACTCTTGCAAATGTTAATGGTTAGTTAAGTAGTAGATAATTTTAGTTTGTGTTTTGTTATTGTCGTGTTAATGGTTAAGTAAAATGTAATTATATTATTTGAAATAGTGAATTGTAATTTGTTTAATATTTATAGGTTAAAACGATGCGAATATTTTTGGTTTTGTTGGAGTATAATTCAGTATTATTTATGTGAATTTACACAATAATAGAGATGGTCGTGTTTTACAAATAACAGAATTGCGTAGTTTGTAGAATAAGTGTGTTGGTGTTCATGGTGTTCGCGTGTGGGATATGATGAGCTTTTGTCTGAAAAGCAGCTTAGTAATTTGAAGAGTTTATAAGGAATGGGGTTAATTTTTTAGGTAATCATCTTGTTGCTCTCTTCTGGGGTGCTCATAGAACATGCAATGAGCATTAGAAAATCGTACAGATCGCTTTAATACGCTGAACTAAGCCATAAAAGCAGGTGTGCTCGGTTAAAACGGTTAAATAAATCTAAACAGTTCGGAAGTTTTTGTTTTTGGTTTGCTTTTGAATTTAATGGCAACTGAGGTCGGCGTGTTTTAAACTATAGCTGATATTTTTATTATCGTTGAATACGGTAATGGCTATTGGGCTAGACGCTATTATTTAACTATCCCCCCTTCGAAAATAGGGGGTGGTGGATCGTTTCCTTATTTTTCTACCTTGCATCCGAGGAACGAAGCGTGTTTAAATTTATATACTATGGAAGTAATTGTAAGTGGCACCGAGCAATGTGCTATTGTTGAAATTGGCGATTTAGTTCGTCGCTTAACTCAGGAGACAGGCCAAGAATACCTTGCCTTGAACAGAGGAATCAATGCTGTAGTAAACATTGATTTGAGCGAGGTAGTCAAATCGATCGATTTCAATTCTCCCGAAATTCAGATTTATCCACCAACAACAGGTTTCCCTGCGCTTAAGGATGCGATAAATAAGGAATTCTTTGGAGGTAAAACCAATCCTGCCCAGATTTCGGTTACGGGAGGCGGGATGGCTGCAATTGATATGGCCTTCCAAACAGTAAAGGTTGATAAAGTATACGTTCCAGAAATTATTTGGGAGTCGTACTTTATGATTATGCAGATGCGAGGGAAGACGCCTGGCCTGTACCACTCGCTATCGTCGCTAAAGGGGATGATAGATGAGCTCCGTGGTAATGCCGTGCTAATCTGCGATCCAAGCAACCCTGTTGGCGACAAGTACGACGACGAAAAGTTGTTCGAACTAATTAAATTCCTAAACGATAACGATGTGGTAGTTTTTTGTGACTGCCCATACCGTCGTATCTTTAAAGGTGCCGATGACAACTTCTACGAACGTCTTCTTCCTCTCGAAAATGTGATTATTACCGAAAGTTTCAGCAAGTCGGTTGGTCTTAGCGGTATGCGTCTAGGGTTTATCCATTGTAATAATCCGTTGTTCAATAAGGAAATTTTGCTACGATTACTCTTTGCTACAAATGGAATTAACGGCTTTGCTCAGCAGCTAGTTTTACGACTTCTTACTACCGAAGAGGGGAAAAAGGCTGTTGCCGATTTCAAGCAAAAAACAGTTGAGGGTATCACCAAGAATATTGCATACCTACGTGAAAAAGGGTTCTTGGCAGAGGAGTTTTACCAAGAGTCGACTCCTGTTGGTATTTTTACCATTCTGAACTTGAACTATGATGTGCTAATGGAGCACCATATTGCAAGCGTTTCTTTACGCTTTTTTGCGAAGGAGATGGAAAGTGCTGATAAGTATGCTCGCGTATGCGTATCAGTTCCTCACGAGAAGTTGAAAAGATTCTTTGAACCATTAGAAGGGTTAGTTGCATCGAAGTAATGGTTTTTTGAAATATTTATTCTTATCCCCACAAGCAAAGGTTTGTGGGGATTTTTGTTAGAAATCAGCTGAGTTGTTTAGTCATTATTTGCTATAGTATTGTTATTCCTATTCCAAATCGGCCTGTTTTACCGTTGTTGTATCTCGATGAGAAAAAGAGGTTGGGGTTGCATTTGGTACATAATCGGGCAATCTCTATATTTCTAGGAGGGATTCCTACTTCTTCAAGTTGCACCTCGTTCGTTTTCCAAAGATCGAGGTGGTACCTGTTATTATAGGGTATTAGTAGATTTGTAGAATTTGGGAAGTTCGAGGATACTGCATCAACAACATCGTCTCCTATCTCGTAGCAACAATGACCAATAGATGGGCCTATTCCGGCTAGTATATTCTCCGCGTTACATCCGAATTCAGCGATCATCTTTTCGGCAGTCTGTTGGGCTATTTTTTTCACAGTACCTCTCCAGCCTGCATGAATTGCTGCTGCTACCTTTCTTTCTGTGTCGAATAAAACGATAGGTACACAGTCTGCCGCCTGTGCAAAAAGGGTGATTTCTTTAGTCTCGGTAATTAAGGCGTCGGAGTTGGGTATTGATTGGTCCTTTACGCGATTTCCTGCACCTGCATTGCTGCTGGTTATAATTGTGATTGTATCGCTATGTACTTGATTTTGGAAGGTCATCTTTTCGAAATCGAGGTTTAGTGCAGCGCAAATCTTTTGTCGGTTGCTTATGGTTATTGCTGCTGGTTCGAATTCGGAAAGCCCAATGTTGCATGTTGCCAAATGTTCCGAACCCTCACCCCCAATACGGGTTGTTACAAATGTTCTAACATCTGTTCTATTGGCAAAAAGGTTAAATGTGTAGGTAAGTGGTGCCTTAGTTAGCTTGATCATGAGGGGAAACGAAAAGAGCGAGAAATTCCCGCTCTTAAATTATTGAAGGTTGAAAATGTACGTGATATTCCCAGTTTGTATGGATGGTGCATCCTGGTCGACATTGAAGCGAGCTCGTTGTGCTGCTGCAATAGCCGCCGAAATTAGCCTTGAATCGGACGTTGTAGAGCCTTTAGGGGAGTAGGTCGCCTTAGTTACATTTCCGTTCTGATTAACGGTTATAGCAACAATAACCTTTCCTGATGCTTGTACGTTATAGGCAGGATTAGGGAAGCCACCTACAATGCGTCTTCCGCTGAGGCTAAAGGAGTGTCCTCGACTGCTGCCTGTGCTACCACCAATTCTACTTTTGCTATCGGGTGAGCCGTTAGGGTCTCCTTGATTTCCAATACCGCCACCATCTCCTTCACCGTGTGAAGGTAAACCGGAATTGCTTCTACCAGGGAAAAGAGCGCGCTTGTTTACTTCGCGGGGCTTTTCAACAGGAGTTGTGGGTGTCGTTTCCGGTGTATTTTGTGCTACAATTTTAGCAGATGGAAGGGTTATGTGGGGCTTCTTCTTAGCAATGCTTTTTGTGGGTAGGCTAGGAGCATCTTCTATGTCCTGAGTCATCGGACTCTCTTCCTGAACCATTTGCTGGTTTGGCGCTGCCTGTGCAATGTTGTCTGCGGCTGATGGTTCTACAGAACCACTGCCAACATCGCTGTCGCCAAAGTTGATAAGGATAGCCTCTTCGGCTGGGAGAGGTTGTTGAGGTTTAAGGCTGATCAGCAGCAGTGTAAGCACAAATGCTGTGTGAAAAAACAATGTCCCTATAATTCCTACCCTTTTTGATGTATCGGTGCTAACCATATATTATTCTAGGCTTGTTGCTCAAATAAACTTGTTGCTGTTGTCTGCTTAATGTTCATCTTTTCTCACCCTTACCTGTCAAGTTGCTTAAAATCACAACTATTTATTTGGGTATTTGCCCTGTCGAAAATAGTAAATTGTTTATTCTCGTCAAAGGTTTAATGTAAGAGAATGTTCTTAAGTGTTGAGGATCTGTTTGTGGCACTACTTATTATTATACTATTTTCCTCCTTTTTGTGTTTTCGTAGAGTCATTTTTCGACTTAGTTTCTGGGAGTAAGGCTGGTTTTGGAGGTGTTGGCGCACTATTCTTTTTCTTTTTTCTGAAAAGATCTCCAAATGAGTTGAACTGGTTTTGAAAGAATATGCCAACTCCCTGTCTACTTTGTGTGGTGCTGTTTAATAGGTAGTCTTGCTTTTGGCGGGAAAACATTTTAAACTTAACCCTATCCTTTTTATCAAGGCGAACCTCTGCATCGTAGTCGCCAGCAACGCCTCGTCCTGTTGATTTTGTGTTGTCGGCTACGTCGATTGTACCGTTTACGGTGAGCCAGTCTTTGAACTTATAAGACCCTGAAAACTCGTATTCTTGTGTAGTGGTTGCTGTTGAAGGGGTGTATTTTATGCCAAAGTTTAACGAGTTGGATATTTGCGAAACAAGGTTTGCCAGCTGGTTGAAAAGGAGGTCGGTTGCCATGCCCTTGCTGGCGTAGGTTCCTATTGGATTTTCGTTGCTTGCTGTTGTTTGTTCGGGGAAGAATTGACCGAACCAGAGCAGGCTGACAAACTGCTTTTGCATTTGGCTCTCTGTGTTAAGAGCGGCTTGTACTAGTGTTTGGGTTGATGCTTCGGCATCAGGAAGTTCAACCCCCAACTTTATGGTGGGGTTTAAAAGCATTCCATCGAGCATGAGCTTGCAATCGACGTTGTAGCGTTGTGTGTTGTTTTGGTCTAAGCCAACGAGTATTGGACCAAGAGAGGTTCTAACCTTATGGCGTGCGGTTACATTTATGGTTGCGTTTGATGGATTTCCAGTCCAGGTTATAGTACTTCCAGCATCAATAGAGAAATCTTTTGAGGTGAGATTTAGTAGTGAAAAGCGGAAGTTCCCCTTTTGAATGGTGTAGTTGCCTCGAATTTGGAAAATGTTGGATGATGGATTAACCTCCATGCTCAAGTTGGAGGTTCCTTGGGCCTTTAAGATATTTCCAGAGCCTGGATCTAGAAGAATTTGTGCTTCGGCATCGGGGGTTACCTGAAGTTCAAGGTATATCTTTAGGTTCGACTTGGGCTTTTTCTCCTGCTTCATACTTGGAGTGTCTGATGCAGATTCTGCATTATTATCATTCTTTTCCTTCTGGCTTATAAAGGTGATAAAGCTTTGATCCTGGATTTGTGTTCGATTATTTAGGGGTATATATACTTTCGAATTCTTTTCTGTTACGGCGTTGATACGCATCTCTAGGTCGTGTAGATTACCTAGTATTTGAACTAAACCCGAAGCGTATGCGGTTCCATAAAACACCTTGTTTTGCTTAGCGGTAGTATTAAGTGCAAGCAAGTTTTTGGGTTGAATGTTGATGTTGAACTTGAAGTTCTTGAGGTTTTTATGGGTTACTGAGGCATTTACGAAAGCAAGGTTGCCTAATGCGTCGGTAAGCGTATCGTTCTTAATGCTGAGCTCTGTTGGGGTTATGACAATAGGAGCAGTGATGTTATAGGTCGTATTTAGGAAGTCAACTTTGGCTTGAATACTATTGAGGTAGGCTATGCCATTTATTATAGGTGTATCAGTTGTTCCAGTAATGCGGAGATCGCCGCTGATGTTGCCCTTCATATTTGATACGATTCCTTTGGTGAAGGGCTCGAGCAGGAAGGGGCGTAGCTGGTTTACCTTGACATCCAACTCAAGATCCTTTGTTTCGGGAGATATGGTGCCAGATAGCCTGTACACCTCTTTGTCGTCGATAGTATTTGTGGAGAGAACGCTGACCTTGCGGCTTACTTCGTCCCACGAGCTTACTAATTCGGGACTACCTACCGATTGACCATTGATGTAGGCATCGTCGAATTTGACGTTGCTGAAGAGCATTGGGCTTTCGTAGATATTCTTTAGCGTAGCAATACCGTTTAGAGCACCTCTAATATCGTATCCTGACTTTTGGAAGAAGGACTTGAAATTTTGGATGTCGAAGTTGTTAATGATGAAGTGGAGCTGATCGTCTCGATTTTTTGAGATCTTACCTGCAACGGCAATCTTCTGTTGCTGGTTGATTATCTTGAAATCTTCAATCCCAATGGTGGTGCTATCGATGCTAACCAGTGCTTGTCCTATCTTCCATGGGGTATTGTTAACCGTTAGGAGCGACTTTAGGAAGTTTACTTCGATGTGAGGCTTTGGCGAATGCGTCTTTTTCTCGAAGGTGGTTATGAACTTCACTTCGCCTTCGTTATGGTTCTCTTTGGTGTTATTGTTGAAAGATACCGTTGTGTTAATTCTGTTTGCGGCACCCATTGCATCGAGGTTGATGTTGCTTAAGGCAAGCGATTTTATCTGGTACTTACCGCAGGTTAGCGACGTCCGCATGTTTCCGGGTGTTCCAACGGCTTGTAGGTTTACTTTGCTAAACTGGCTTGACCCCAGCTGCAGAAGCGGTGATATTAGCTTAATGTCGAAGGTGTTGTTGCTGGTGTTGATTGAGCCCAGCAGCGTTGATGATTTCTCAACTTTTAGCCTTGGAATAAAGAGTCCGAGAACATCGTTTACTTTCTTCACCTTGACATTTACAAAGTATTGCTGCTGCGTTCCTAGTTGGATTGCCGCAGGAGCTTTTTCTCCTGTAGTTGAACCTCCTTTTGCTGTCGTCGGTAGTTGTGGTATTTCTGCTTTGGCAATTGCAGGGAAGTATAGCTTTGTGAAGTGGTTTACTGCCAAACCAAGATTTCGAAGCGAGGAGTTGCCCTTAATTACCCCATCTGCCAGATCGGATTCAATCCTCAATTCCCTTTCGGTGCTGCTATTTTTGAGGTAGACGTTAGCCATTCCAACGAGCACACTTTTGCTATGCGTGGAGAAGGTGGCGTTGTGTAGGGTTGCCGATCCGTTTATATTATCAATGCTGGTTCCGGTAAAATCAACATTAAACAGACCTTTTATTGAGGTGATCGTATCGCTTGATGTAAAGTTTAATCGGTGCAGGTTTACATGGTTTACCTTGAACGAGGCCATCGTTCTACTTGGAAGGCTACTGAAGTTGTAGCTCCCCGCGCAGGTGAAGTCGGCATCGCGGCTATTTACCCGAACTAGGTAGTCGTAGAGCTTGCCTTCGCGGTTTAGGGTTAGGGCGATGTCCTTGTAGTCGTAACCGTGAATGTAGACGCTGTTGAAGTTGGCTTCCGTGGAGGAGTTCTTTATCAGCCTTCCTTCTGTTGCGCCTGATGATTTGAGTGTTCCTGTAACGGCACCAACCTCTTTCGAATCGATAATACGACCTAGGTTGAGGTTGCTTGTGCTGACGTTTAAGGCGTAGGCGTTGGTGTGCCCGTTGCTCGCCTTTGTATCTAGCGAGGCTACTATATTGCCAATGGATGAAAATACCTGTGCTGACGAGTTGAATGCTGAGAATTTTCCGCTGAAGTAGGCGTTTAATTTTAGTTTCCCCAGCTTAGCCATGATACCTGCCACGCTTTCGCCGTGGGTGCCAACAAAGGTTTTTATGGTTTGTCCCAACTCCCTTCCATTGGAGGTTAGCTCGTGTACGTTACCTCTCCAAACGGTTTCCTCGGCTTTGGGTAGTCCTACAATCGAGAAGTTTAGCGATAGCTTCGTGCTATCACCTGTCTTAAACTCTAGGTAGCTGCTGCGGAGGTTGCATACGGGACCTCTTACTCGTCCATCAAGGATTCCCTTGAAGTTCCACTTGCTCAGGGTGGGGGCAAAGTAGGATATCGTCTTAAAGTCGACGAAGGCGTTGTTGAAAAGCGCGTCCATCTTCACCTTATGCACGTAGTCCTTCCAGTCGGCGAAGCCGTTAAACCGAAATATGATGTACGATGCCTTTACGAGGCTGTTTGGGGTGTTGATGGTGGCGTTGGATAGCTTTATCTCCTTGGGCGAAAAGTCGACATCGGCACCGAGGTGGCGCAGCAAAAATCCGCACTTCTCGTAGGCGCTCAAGTTCTCCATCTTTGCCGTAATCTTCGAGCCTACAATGCGAATATTCCTAAGATCGACGTAGATGTGGCGGATGTCGAGGTCGGTGTAGTTCATGCCGTAGGGCTTAACCTGGGGCTTCCACTTGTGGTATTTGAACGCGAAATCGACCAGCTTAAAGTTGCGGACCTTAAAGCTGTACGCCTTTTTCTTAGTGGTGTCCTTGCTGGCAAGGGCATCGAGGATGAACTTGAGGTTGAGAACGCCCGTCGAATCCTGCTTAAGGTAGAACTTGCCGTTGTCGAGCTCGGTGGTTCCTATCGATATAAACCTTTTGCCGAGGTTGTACCCTCGCAGCGATGCGTAAATTCTTCCGGAATAGAGCAGCGTGTCGCCATGCTGATCTTCCACGTAAACCTTGTTCAACCTAAGCTTGTTGAAGAAGGCGTAGTCGACAGATTCGATGCTAATTTTGGCGTTAAACTTCTCGGAAAGGATATTGGTGATCTCATGTACGACGAAAGTTTGTACTTTTGGGCTCTTCAATGCTAAAAAAAGAAATAGCGGTATCGATATTAATATCAGTACCGTTATGGAGAATATTTTGAAAACTTTTTTTAGAAGTGCCTTTTTTGTCATACAGTCACAAAACTAGCACAAATAAATTTTTATACACAGCTTTACGCTATGGCAATTACAATTTTGGCAATAGAATCTTCGTGCGACGACACTTCGGCTGCGGTAATTCGCGATCAGGTGCTGCTCTCCAACATAATCGCCAACCAGGATGTCCACCAAAAGTACGGCGGGGTGATCCCGGAGCTGGCCTCGCGCGCGCATCAGCAAAACATCATTCCGGTTGTGCATCGGGCGCTAGAGGTGGCCAACGTTGAGGTTGGCGAGGTTGATGCGATTGCCTTTACCAACGGTCCTGGGCTGCTGGGGTCGCTGCTGGTGGGGACGTCGTTTGCCAAGGGGCTATCGATATCGCTGAACGTTCCGCTGGTGGAGGTTAACCACCTTCAGGGGCACATCCTGGCGCACTTCATCCAAAAGCCGGGCGAGGAGCCCAACCATCCACAGTTTCCGTTCCTATGCCTGCTGGTGTCGGGTGGCCACTCGCAGATTGTGATTGTGCGCAGCCCGCTGGAGATGGAGATCATCGGGCAAACGCTCGACGATGCCGCCGGCGAGGCCTTCGATAAGTGCGCTAAGGTGATGGGGCTGCCCTATCCTGGAGGTCCCTTCATCGATAAGCTAGCTGCCGAGGGCGACCCTAAGGCCTTTAAGTTTGCCAAACCGCAGATTTCGGAGCTTAACTACAGCTTTAGCGGGCTGAAGACATCGTTCCTGTACTTTCTGAGGGACAGGGTTGCCGAGAATCCCAACTTTATTGAGGAGAACAAGGCCGACCTGTGCGCCTCCATCCAGCATACCATCATCGCGGTGCTCATGGATAAACTCGTTAAGGCTGCTAAGCAAACCGGCATCCGAGAGATTGCCGTTGCTGGGGGCGTTTCGGCCAACTCGGGCTTGCGCAGCACGCTCGTCGAGGAGGGGAAGAAGCGCAGGTGGAAGGTGTTTATACCAGAGTTTGGCTACACCACCGATAACGCCGCCATGATTGGCATCACCGGATACTTTAGGTACCTGAACGGCGAGCGCACCTCGCTGGATGTGGCTCCGGTTACGCGAATTAAGTAGGGAGTAGGACGAAAGTCTTAAATCTTGCGTCTTGTGTCTTTAATCTACTCGTGCCATGAAGATCATCATCTCGCCAGCCAAATCGCTCGACTACCGGAAGCCCGTTCCGGTGGCAGAATATACCATGCCTCGCTTCCTCGATCGCTCGCAGCGGCTCGTTGACGCGCTGCGCCAGCTGCATCCTGCCGAAATTGGCTCGCTGATGGCCATCAGCAGCAAACTGGCCGAGCTCAACTTCGAGCGCTTCCAGCAGTGGCATCAACCTTTCACAATCGAGAATGCCCGTCAGGCGGTGTACGCCTTCGATGGCGACGTGTACGATGGGCTCGATGTCCGTTCGCTGAGCGATGCTCAGGTGGGCTACCTGGGCCAGCACCTCCGCATCCTTTCGGGCCTGTACGGCGTGCTGCGTCCGTTGGATATCATCCAGCCCTACCGCCTGGAGATGGGCAGCAAGCTCTCCGTTGATGGCGCCAGGAACCTCTACCACTTTTGGGGCACCCAAATTACCGATGCGCTCAACGACGAGCTGGCTGCTGAGGCCGATGCAACGCTCGTCAACCTGGCCTCAGAGGAGTACTTCCGGTCGGTTATCCCATCAGCCCTTAAGGCGCGCATCGTTACCCCCGTTTTTATGGAGTACAAGGGCGACAGGCCCCGCGTGGTGGCCCTGATGGCCAAGCGCGCCCGTGGAATGATGGTGCGCTTTATGGCCGAGCAGGCCGTTGACGATGTGGAGGACATCAAGACCTTCGACTACGGCCGTTACGCCTTTAACCCCGACCTGTCGGTGGGCGACCGCTGGGTGTTTGTGCGGTAGGGGCGCCGATTCTGTTCTCCGCAGGGGGCTGTCGTAGCTGCATCTCGGTGCTCCAGCCCTATCTTTTCCCGTTTATATGATGCCGGCCATCGTGCAGGCGCTACTTGCCTTCGGATAGAGTTGGCCCGGGGTCGGACCGACTCTCCCCGTTGCTGTTTGCTGCTTGCCCGTGGTCGGGCCGATGGTGTTCATGCCTGTTTGGTACTTGCCCGAGGTCGGGCCGACTCCTCCCATTGCGGTTTGCTACTTGCCCGGGGTCGGGCCGGGATGATTCAGGGTGTAGTAGTGCTTGCCCGGGGTCGGGCCGAGAGGATGTGGTATAGTGAAGAGCTGGCCCGGGGTCGGGCCAATTCTTTGCAGCGGCAGCAACACCCCTCCGGGGGGATGTCCTGCGCTATCTGTGTAGCGGTTGCGTATGCCGCTGGCCGTGAATGGGCCAGCGGGCCATTGCGACAGCAGGCGGGTGCCTACTTAGCGTTCTCCTTTAGCCATCCAGGGCGGTTGGTGGTGATGCCCTTAACCCCAAGGCTGGTTAGGCGCTTGGCCTCGGCGGGGTCGTCAACCGTCCAGGCCAGAATGTCGAGCCCGAGCTCCTTTGCCTGCTGCATCACCTGCTCGTCGATGGCCTTGTAGCCTAGGTCTAGCCCGTCGAGGCCGGCGGCTTTTGCGGCTTTCATCTTTTCCGAAAGCCCCTCCTTCTTGCTGCTTAGCCAGTAGCAGGCGTTGTGGGGGAGCTGCTTCTTGGTGTCGACAATGGTATTCCAGTCGAAGGCGATAAACAGGCACTGGGACTGCTTTCCGCTCTTTGCCACCACATCTTTAAGAGCGGGGAGAACCTCGGTGCCGCATTTCAGCTCAATTACCAGCTGCTTCCCTTCGGGGGTGGCGGCAATCATCTCCTCCAGAAAGGGGATTCGTTCGCCTGCGTACTTTGCATCCTTAAACGATCCGGCATCGAGCATCCGCAGGCTGTCGGAGCAGGATTCGGAGATTACCATGCTCTTTCCGGTGGTGCGCTTGGTGTTCTTGTCGTGCATCACCATTATGCGGTTGTCCTTGGTGAGGTAGATGTCGAGCTCTACGGCGTCGGCGTTTTGCTCCCAGGCCAGCTTGGCGGCCGCTACGGTGTTCTCGGGGGCCAGGTGTGAGGCTCCGCGGTGGGCGATGTAGCCCTGCGCGAGGGCGAAGTTCGAAATGGTAGTCATGAGGAGTAGTGCAAAAAAACGGTTCATGGTAAAATGGTGCTAGAGGGTTGTACGTAAAGTCTGGGCGATGCCCGTATTTTTTTGATGATCACCCGTAGGGGGTGCCCGCAAATGTAGCGTAAATGGGCGCAGGGTGGTTCTCCATTTCGGGCTGATTTATCGGCTGCCAGCGAAAAAAGCAAGGGTGCCTCGCGAACGGGACACCCTTGGGTTTAGCAAATAATATAGTAACCGTTTCCTACTTGCCGGTTCTGTTCTGCTCCTCCTCCGAGCTGGTGCTGCGCTGGCGGGCTGCCTTTACATCGCTGCTGCCAAAGCGGTAGGTGAGCGAAATGTTGAATCGCTGGCTGCTCCAGGTGTTTCTGGTGTAGAGGTCCATGCCGTTGTACCGGGCAGTTGCCCTGCTGCTGGTGGTTTTGAAGAGGTCGTCGACGGAGAGCTTGGCGGTTAGCTTGTCGCTAAGGAACTTCTTTTGCAGGCCGATGTTTACGGCATATCGGGGTTTTATGTCGATAAGGCCGTAGGACATGGCGCTGCTGTAGGTTCCCATCACCTCGAAGATGTACTGCTTGGGCAGGATGAAACTGTTGCTGGAGTAGATCATGTACATGACCTTGATGTTGCCCGATTCCTTGCCGTTGTTCGATGTATTGATGTTACCCGTTTCCTTGCTGTTGCAGTTGTAGTCGTTGTACATCGCCGTGATGTTGTTGTTGGTGCGGAACCATGAGATGGGGTTGAGGTTGGCGCTAACGTTGAGGGTAACGCTGTTCAGTTCGTCGAGGTTGCGCTTGTAGATCCTGGTGGGCTTTATAGCCTGTGGGTTGTTGGGGTTGGCCACCTCTTCGAGCACCTCGTTCTGCACGTCCTTGGTATGCGAGTACCCAACGCTGGTAAACACCTTGTTCCTCCAGGCATGGCTCAACTCGATGTTGTCGGTGTACTGGGGCTTCAGGTAGGGGTTGCCCTCCTGGTAGGTGTACTCGTCAACTCGGAAGGCAAACGGATTGAGGTTGCTGTAGCAGGGCCTGTCGATGCGTCGGTTGTAGCTAATGTTTACGGAGTTGTTTTCGTTGATGGTTCTTTGGATGAAAAGGGTGGGGAAGATGTCTAGGTAGTCGCGCTTGGTAACCTTATTTATGCTGATCGAGTTCCCCTTGCTCCAGGTTTGCTCGGCGCGTAGGCCCCCCTTAATGCTCCAACTGTTCTTGTCGTACGAGAGCGAGGCGTATCCGGCAAGGATGCTCTCGTCGTACTTAAAGTGGTTCGATCGCTCGTTGTCTACCTCCCAGGTGCTGGTGGTGTGGTTGTACTTGTAGTACTTTAGGTCGTTGTCGCTGCTTACGGTGCTGCCCTTAACCCCGGTTTCAAGCATCACCCCCTTCGCGAACGGGTGGGTGTAGTCTGTTTTAAACGACTTAATGAAGATGTCGGAAGGGGTTTGGTTCTTCAGGAGCAGGGTTGGGGCGAATGTTTCGCCGTTGGGCTTAAAGTAGTAGGTGTCGTTGTGCTGGTTCGATCGATTCTTGTACTCCACGTAGTCGACATCCACATTCAGCGAGCTGCCAACGGTGTCGATGGTCATTCGGTAGTTTGCGTTAAGCGTAAGGTTGCTGTTGTTGTTATCGTCAACGGCGGAGCTTTTTAGGTATTGGGCGAGGCTGCCGTCTTTTACGATCAGGTTGGTGCGGGTGTTCATCTCAAAATCCTCATAGTACTTCGATCCTCTTGCCATCACCCCAAAGGTGTGGCGCTTGTTCATCTCGTAGTCGACCCCTGCTAGAAAGTTGTAGGTGTCGTTGGTTCCCTTTCCTTTGCCATTTTGAATGAGCTGGGAGATGTCGTTATTTGTCTTTCTATCCAGGAATAGGGTGTTCTTGTAGCAGAACCTTCTTCCATTCAGCGATCCGAAGGTGTTTATTTTCCCCTTGCGCATGTTTAAGGATACACCACCATTTCCGCCAACCTTGTTGGTGATGGTTAGGCCCGCGTTGGCAGTTCCGTTCACCCCAATCTTGTTGTTCCTTTTCAGCTTGATGTTGATGATACCAGTATTACCGGCAGCCTCGTAGCGGGCAGGGGGGGAGGAGATCAGCTCCACCTTTTCGATTTCGGTTCCCTGAAGAGTTTTGAGGTAGTTGGCCAGCTCCTGTCCCGAGAGGTAGGTGGGCTTGTCGTTAATGGTAACCATTACCCCATCCTTTCCCTTTAGCGATATCTTGTCATCCTTGTCGATGTTTATTCCGGGAGCTTTGCGGAGCACCTCGTAGGCATTTTCGCCGGATGCGGTAGTGCTATTCTCCACATTTAGCACGGTGCGGTCGGCTTTTTGCTCTATTTCGGGGCGTTTGGTGCTTACTGTCACCGCTTGTAGCACGGCGTTGTTTTCGAGCGTGAGGTCCTCCATCTTTACGGAGCTTTGCTTGCATGCAATGGGCCTAGAGTGCTTTGGCTCGTAGCCTACCATGCGGGCCGATACCACATAGCGGCCATCGTTTACCTGGTTGAAGGTGTAGGCTCCGTTTATATCGGTTATCACCGATTTTTTGATGGTGGTGTCGGGGAGTATGGCTAAGCTTACGGCGGCGAATGGAATAGGCTGTTTGCTTAGCTTGTCGATCACCCTTCCCGAAATGCTTCCCTTGCTTATGGGCTCGGCAGGTAGAGTCCCTGCTGCTGCAATCAGGATCAAGAGCAGAATAGCTTTAACAGAATAGATAGGTTTCATTTTGTATTGATGTTTATGTTTTGGCGGTATGACGCAGAAATCTCAAGATCGTTACACCCTTTCTATCGTTATTTGGGCACCTTGAGCGTAATTGAATGGGGCATAAACACCCAACCCCGCTGGGTACGAGTACGCTAAATGCTGTGCGGAAATTGAAAAAAAAGTGGACTATAAAGCGCGAATCAGCTCTATAAAGACGGGTAGATGGTCGGAATAGCCGCCGTTGTAGCGGTAGCCGTTATAGGTACGGCGGGGTTTTGTGCCTCCATTTTCCTTGTCGTCTTCGAGCATAAAGGGGCTGGAGTAGATGGTCTGTCCGCCCTTTAGCATAACAGGGGTGTCGCCATTTATCAAGCCTCTCGAAACGATGAATTGGTCGATGAGCTCCCATGTGCCGTCGAACTTTATGGAGCCACGGTCTTCCGTTGCTAATGGTGCGGCAAGGTTTACAAGCAGGCTGTCGTTAAGAGTATTCAGCGCATCGCTTTGGGGTAGGTCGTTAAAGTCTCCGGTAACGACGATGCTTGCCGACTGGTTCTTCGCAAGAATAGAATCAACCTTCGACTTTAGCAGGCGGGCAACTAGCATGCGCGACTTGTTGGAGCGCTCGCCTCCCAGCTTGCTGGGGAGGTGGTTGACGAAAACGTGCAGCGTGTCGAACTCGCCCCACTTAAAGCGGGCGTAAAGGATGCTGCGGGTGCGCAGGCTCGTATCTATAGCATTCGGGTTGAAGTAGCGGTAGTCGAGCAGCCTTAGCCGATTCCTCTGGTAGATGAGGGCAACGTCTATTCCGCGGGCATCCGACGAGTTTTGGTGCACCACAGCATACTCGAACTTCGAGAGTGGCGTTTCGTAGCAGAGCTTGTTGAGCACAAATCGGTTTTCAACCTCGCAAAGGCCGATGATCTCGGGCGGGGTGGGGGAACTCATCGAGGCAAACACCTTAAAGATGCCATTCCGCTTGGCAAGGAACCGCGAGTAGTTCCAGCGGCGAGGGCCGTCTGGGGTATAGTCTGCATCATTGATGGTGGAGTCGCGGAACGAGTCGTAGAAGTTTTCGCAGTTGTAGAAGGCGATGCGTATGGAGTCCTTTTGTGCCTTCGAGGAGGCGCAGCAAAAGATTACCATCAGCAGTACTATGCATCGCCGTGCCATAGGCTACATCTGGAAGATTATCATGTAAACGACCGAAAAGATCAGCATCCCCAAAAGAAAGTAGCGGATAACCTTAGCTCCCCACTTAATTGCATACTTTGCCCCAAACCAGCCGCCAATCATGTTGCCGATGCCTAGGCTAATGCCGTAGGGGAGGTTCACCTGCCCGTTGTAGAAGAATATGGCAAGGGCAAAAATGGTAAGCATAAAGGCTAGGAATACCTTTAGGGCGTTGGCCGTAATCAAGTCGTTGCCGATACTGAGCACAAGCCCAGCCAGAAGGAAGTAGCCTAAGCCCGCCTGAATAAACCCACCGTAAAAGCCAATAGCCGTAAAGATGATAATGTCGCGAGGACGAAGCCTCAGTGGTTGGTCGCTCTTGGGGCGTAGCCACTTGTCGGGGCCGTAGAACACCAGAAAAAACATCACCGCATAGAGGGAAAGAATCATCCAGCGGATAACATCCTCGTGGGCATCTACCGCCATGTAGGCGCCAACAATAGAGCCGATGCTGGCAGGGATGGCCAGAACAAGTCCCTCCCTAACCGGAAGCACTTTCTGCTTGGCAAAGCTAGCCGAACCTACCAAGTTCTGGAGAAGGATGCCAATGCGGTTGGTGGCGTTGGCTATGTGTGGCGATAGCCCAAATCCCATCAGAATGGGAAGCGATATTAGCGAGCCACTACCCGCCAGTATGTTGATAAAGCCGCACAGAACGCCTACGAATGCTATGATGAGGTAATTTATGATGTCCATGTTTAGATGGTAGACATTAGATTTTATATGCTAGATATTAGAACGGCTCAGTGGTTGGGTCATCGTTAACTTCAAAATCCTTCCTAATAACTTTTCAGATATCCCACAAATATAGCTAGAAGAACCGTTCCTGCTTTAACGAAAAGTTTCAGGAATTATCGCAATTACTATCTTTGCGTATTAAAATAGAAATAAATGAGCGAACAACAGAATGCTTTGATATACTCTAAGAATGTGGTAGAGGTTGTTACCCTAGCCAAGGAGTATACTGCATTTTTGGAACGAGCAGGCGAGTACGAGCAGTACGAATTTCTCATTCATGCGCAAAAGTTGCTTCCTCTGATCTACTTAAAAGGTTGCCTACTGCCCGATGTCGAGCAGCTTTTTGATGAGGAGGTGGAGAAATTTGTTTCGGAAACCGACTGGACTTACATTCGAAATAATGTTGCCGAACTTCTTGGCGATAGGGACGATTTCTACGAGGTGTACACCGAAAAACTTTTCGATACCGAGGGGGGCGAGCAGCTTTCGATTAGCGAAACGCTTGCTGATATCTACCAAGATCTGAAGGATTTCTTGGAACTTTACCGCTTTGGCAACGAGGAGTGCATTAACGATGCGCTTTACGAGTTAAAGAATAGTTTTACCGAATACTGGGGGTATAAGTCGGTTATTGCGCTTAAGGCAATTCACCGCGCCATCTACTTCGGAACAGAAACGGAAAACGATGAGGAGGCTCAAGCACCAAAGGGAGGCTTCTTCAATCGCTTTCAGGATAGCCACCGAAATATCGACTAAGTATGTACTCTGCATCCATAAGCAAAGAGGAGTTAAACGAGCTACCCATCCGAGCATTCGAGGGAGCAATACATGTTGTGGACAGCCCCGATAAGGTTGCTGATGCCGTAACCTACTTGGCAAATGTCAAGCTGCTGGGTTGCGACACCGAAACCCGCCCCAACTTTAAGAAGGGGCAGCGCAACAAGGTTGCTCTACTTCAGCTCTCCGACCACGCCCACTGCTATCTTTTCAGACTAAATATGATTGGGCTACCCGTAGAGGTGGCTAGCATCCTTCAGCGCGCCGATATCAAGAAGGTTGGCGCTGCCATCCGCGACGATATCACGGCTCTGCAAAAGCTTACCCCTTTTATCCCAAACGGGTTTGTCGACATCCAAAAAATGATGGACGCCTACGGCATCGAGGCGAAGAGCCTTAAGAAGATGTCGGCCATCGTCCTAAACTTTAGAATTTCTAAGTCGCAACAGCTCTCCAACTGGGAAGGCCCCGTGCTCACCCACGCCCAGCAGCTGTACGGCGCCACCGATGCTTGGGTGAGCCGCGAAATCTACCTCAAGCTCATAGAAGACATTAAAGGTATCTCTTTATAAGATGGAAGTAACCGCACAGGTTTTTTTGAAGCCCAAAAAGGAGGAATCCCTTTTGCGCTTCCACCCTTGGATTTTCTCAGGTGCCATACGTCATATCATCGGCGACCCTAAGGAGGGCGACGTGGTTGAGGTGTACACCGCCAGCAACGAGTTCATCGCGCTGGGGCATTACCAGATTGGCTCTATCGCCGTTCGTATCCTTTCGTTCGATCCTGTTAATATCAACCAGGAGTTTTGGAATGCTAGGATTCGTCGCGCATTTGAGGCTCGCGCTGCCATAGGATTGACCAGTAGCAGCACTACCAGCTGCTACCGCCTGATCCACGGCGAGGGCGACAACCTCCCCGGTGTGATTGTTGACATATACGGCGAAACTGCCGTGGTGCAGTCGCATTCGGTGGGCATGTACCTCTCGCGCGATTACATCGCCGAGGGTATCAGGCAGGTTTACGGCAGCCGCATCAAGGCGATCTACGATAAGAGCGAGGGAACGCTTCCCTTTAAGGCTGGGCTCAACGCCAAGGATGAGTACATCTTCGGATCGGCCATCGATACGCCTGTGCTCGAAAACGGCATCAAGTTCAACGTTAGCTGGGAGGAGGGGCAGAAGACCGGATTCTTCCTCGATCAGCGCGACAACCGCGAGCTGGTGGGCAAGTACTCCAAGGGGCGCGACGTGCTCAACATGTTCTGCTACACCGGAGGATTCTCGCTATACGCCCTTGCCGGTGGCGCCAACAGCGTCGATTCGGTTGACAGCTCGAAGAAGGCGATGGACATGGTGGATCGCAACGTGGCGCTCAACTTTGGGACCAACCACAACCATACCTCCTACGCCGAGGATGCCTTCGAGCACCTCCGCACCATCGATGGTAAGTACGACCTCATTATCCTCGATCCTCCAGCGTTTGCCAAGCACAACAAGGTGCTCAATAAGGCGCTGCTGGGATACCGCAGGCTCAACGCGCTTGCCTTCCACAAGATTAAGGCGGGAGGAATCCTCTTTACCTTCAGCTGCTCGCAGGTGGTTACCAAGGAGCATTTCCGCAACTCGGTGTTTACCGCCGCCGCCATCAGCGGGCGTAACGTGCGCATCCTGCACCAGCTTACGCAGCCAGCTGATCACCCCATTAACATCTACCACCCCGAGGGCGAATACCTGAAGGGGCTGGTGCTGTACGTGGAGTAAGAAATCAAAATAAGTAATCGACCATATTGGGGCATGCTTCGGCTTGCCCCTTTTTCGTTTATTGGTAATAATTCAATTACGGAGTTATTTCGGCTATGATTATGTGATACTATAATTTGTTGAGAATATTATTGTAATTTTCGAAAGGTTCGTTCTCATTCGAATTTAATACGTACAAACTTGAATGCTTTCTGATGAAAAAAACATACTTATTCCTGCTGTGTTTTTTTGCGAGTATCAGTTTAGTAGCACAGAACACAACAGGCTCCAATAACATAATACCGAGAAGTGGTGTATACGCTAACTTTTTGGGAGATGCATCGGTTGTTTCAATAAACTACGAAAGAATCTTTCCATTTAGTTCAACCATGTTTTTAACGGGTAAAGTTGGTGTTGGATACAATGAAGACTACCACCTTCATATTGCTGAATGGGGAAATTCCAATTATTCTCCAGATAAGTTTATCACCTTTACTCACCATATTACAGCCAATTTGGGGAAGAAAAAATTCTATTTTGAATTGGGATTAGGAGGAACTATTGTAGGAGGAAACACCAAATATAATTACTTGCTATATCCAATTATAGGGTATAGACTTCAACCTCTAAAATCAAATAAAGTAAACTTTAGAGTATTCTCCTGTGTTCCGATAGCACCTTTTAGGTACACAAGCATCTGGTTTTCTCCAATTGGGGTAAGCGTAGGATTGAGCCTTTAATATTAGACCAACCATACAGGGACATGTTTCGGCTTGCCCCTTTCTCGTTTCTACCCTTTGGTAGCTCAGCTTTCAATATCGGTAGCTAAGGTTTACCCCCATGTAGCTAAGTTTTGGGTGTCGGTAGCTGAGTTTAGGAGCCCGGTAGCTATAAAATACCCGTCCCGGGAGCTACTGAGCCGTCGGTTACAACATTTTTGTGGTCGGTTACTGTAACCGGAGGGGTAAAACCTGTAACCGGGCGGTGAAACTATGTAACCGATGTCCAAAAAACTGTAACCAGAGGGTCAAACCATGTAACCGACGCCCAAGAAGTAGTAACAGGGAGGCAAAATCGGGTATTCGTTTGAATCAGATCGAGAATGTAGCGTCTAAATTCTAAACTCTAAAGCCTATCTGTTCCAATTCCGTTGGCGATGTTTACCCCCTGCTTAACCCTATCGGCCATGCCGATGCCGTCGCGGATGCTGCCTGCAAGGATAAGCCCATGGCAGGCGGTCTGTAGCTTCTCGATGGCGGCAAATCGCTCCTCCGACGACCGCTCGTACTGCGCAATGGCATGCGGGTAGCGGAACACCTCCAGCATGTCGGGCTTGGAGTTGGTGCGCATGGTTTCGGATATCTCCCTCATGGCAACCTGCTTCAGCTCGTCGTCGCTTAGGTTGTACACCGCCTCGTTCTTGATGCCTCCGGCAAATATCGACAGCAGCGCTCCGTCTTCGGGCGCACGGTTGGGGAAGATGGAGGAGGGGAAGAGGATGCCCAGCACCTGACGCTTCTCCTTCGAGGGGATCAATCCCCCGAAACCGTTAAGCGGAATACCGTTCCACTCCCTAAATCCGGCTACCACCTGCGCCACCTTGGCGTATCGGAGGTTGGTGATGGGCGCTAGCACATCGGCACCTAGGAACGGAAGCAGCGATGGCAGCTCGTAGGCCCCAACGGTTGATACAACCTTCGACGATTCGATGCAAATGGCATCGCCATCTGTAGCGGTTGCCGATACTTGGTAGCGATTGTCGGTTGGGGTTATCTGGGTATTTTCGGCATTCAGGATGATGTTTTCGCGTCCTACTGCATCGGCAAGCGCATCAACGAGGCTTTGCAGGCCTCCGCTTACCGAGAAGACATTCTTCGTAGCGCGCTTCTCCAACTCGGTTTTAGGCTCCTTGGCCTTCTTCATTGCTCCGCGGATGAAGCTGCCGTAGTTCTGCTCTAGGTTGTAGAGCTTAGGCAGCGCAAACTTGGGCACCAGCAGCGAAGGGTCGCCCGCGTAGATGCCGGAGATGAACGGATCGATGGCGTACTCGAGGAAGCTGCGCCCCATGCGGCGGAGCACCAGCTGGTCGAGGGTTTCGTAAGGATTATTTCCTGGCTTGCGGAAGGGCTCGCCAAGAATGCGCAGCTTATCGCCAACCGAGAATAGCGGCGTGCCGATGGCCGAGCCAAGCCCCGAAGGAAGGGCATTCCAAGCACCATTCTTCCATATCAGGCGGCGCTTGGCGTTGGGGTTGGCGGTTTCGAGCGTGCAGCTGCTGCCAAGATCGTCGAACAGCTGCACTAGCTCGGGCGATGATAGAACTCCCGTATTGGGCCCCGCCTCGTAGGTAAACCCATCGTGACTAAAGGTGCGGATAACGCCGCCAACGCGGTGGCTGTGCTCTACTACGGTAACGTTTTTGCCGGCTTTCTTCAGGTAGAAGGCTGCGGTAAGCCCGGTAAGTCCGGCGCCAATAACGGTTACATCGGAGGTGATATTTTTTTGCATGCTATACGGTTTTGGAGTAGCTGTTTGCCTGCTGCTGGTATGCGCTATCGAGCGCTGCGGCAATGTTTCGGATGAAGATAGCCCCTAGCTCGGTTACCGTAATCTCGTCGGAGGTGTAGCGTATAAGCTCATCGGCGGCAAAGCCAGCCAATACCTCATCGTTTACAGCTACCTGCGTCCTAACATCCTCGACAGGTACGCCTAGCTTGCTGGCGACATCGCTCCAGCTAACCCTCTTGTTGCACATCAGCTCGGTGATGGTCTCGCGGGTAATTATCTCACCTGAAGAAAGGGTGTAGCCCTTTTCGATAGGAAGATGGTGGTTCTCGATGGTGGCGATATACTCGGCAATATCCTTTACGTTCTGGGCATATCCTTTTTCCAGCTGGCTGATGGCGGTTACCCCAAAGGCGTACACCTGTCCGGTGGTGCGGCGGGTGCAGTATCCCTGGAAGTTTCGGTGCAGCTCCTTGCTTTCGAGCGATGCGAATAGCTCGTCGGTGGGTAGCACGAAGTGGTCGAGGCCAACGGGCTGGTAGCCCTTCTGCTTTAGCAGGGCGTAGGCGCTAAGGAACATCTCCATCTTCACTTCGGATGATGGCAGTCCGCGCTTCTCGAGTATCATCTGGTGCTTCTTCATCCAGGGCACATGGGCGTACGAGAAGGTGACAAGCCTATCGGGACGAATGGCTGCGGCTTTCTCTACCGATTCGAGGAAACTCTCCACCGTTTGACCTGGGAGCCCGTAAATAAAGTCGAGGTTAACGCCAATGTCGCTTCTTCCCTTTTTGATGAAGGCCACCAGCTCGTCAACAGGTATGCGCGAGGAGTCGCGGTTGACGGTGCGGAGCACTTCATCGTTGAAATCCTGAATGCCGAGGCTAAAGCGGTTGAACCCCGCCTGCTTGAGCGCATCAACGTACTCGTGGGTGAGGTACGCAGGGTTGCACTCTATGGCAATCTCGGGCTTGTCGATAAAGCTGAAGCTGCTGGCAACCATATCCACCAACTCCTTGAGCATCGCTGCATCGATGGAGTTTGGTGTGCCGCCACCAAAGTGGATTTGCGACACCTTGCGAGCCGGATCGATATGCTTTGCTACCAACGCAAACTCCTTTTTGATTGCCCTGAGGTATGCCTCGGTTTGCTCGGGGCGCCCCATGGTGTAGGCGTTGCATCCGCAGTAGAAGCAAATCTTCTTACAAAAAGGAATGTGGAAGTAGAAGGCCAAATGCTGGGGCGTGCCGCTGTTTGACTCGTCGAGCATCTGGATGTAATTAGATTCGCCAAACTCGCTGCTGAAGTGGTTGGCAGGTGGGTAGCTGGTGTACCTTGGAACGGGTACGTTATACTTTTGCAGGAGCTGGCTAGATATTTTCATTTTCCTTGTATTGACGAAAAGCGTATGTGATAACAATTAGGGTGAACAGGCTTAGCAGCGCCTCGATGCCAAAGAGGTTGGTGTAGCCCAGCTTGTCGGTCAGCTTGCCGCTAACCACCGCAAAGATAAGGCTGCTAAGGTGTGTTACTACAATCTGCAGGGTAAAGTCGGTTCCCTCGCATCCCTTACGCACCTTATCCATAGAAATGGTGTAGATGATAACCGTCGAAAGACCATATCCGCACCACAGCAGTCCAATAGCCGCGTATAGGCTTGCAACGGATGGCGTGCCTTGCGAGATGAACCAGAAGAATGCCGCAGCCGCTAAGCTAACCAACAGGAATAGGTACATCGAGATCTTACGACCAATCCACTTAACTAAGAATCCGGCACTAAGGGCGCTGATGGCTGCCACCGAGGTGCCGAATATCCCCGACATAAAGCCAATCTGCTTAACGTTGTAGCCCAAATCAACCAGGTAGGGCTTTAGCATGGTTAGTATTCCTATGATTCCCGAGTAGTAGAAGATAAGAACGAGCACCCACTTGTGCCTCCCCTTTTCGGCAAAGAAGCGGTAGATGTCGGCTAGCGTTACCCGCTTGGTAATGGCTTCGTGCGATGCCAGTGGCTTGCGGTATAGCAGCATGGGGATAATGGCAAAGGCTACAAAGGCTGCCAAAAGAATCAGCAGGTAGTTCCATCCGAAGTAGTGGTAGGCAATGAGCAGCACACCTGTACCCAAAATGCTTCCGGCAAATGTTCCGCCCGACTGCATGCTGTTGCCCAGCCCGCGCTCCGATGGTTTTAGCATCAGAATGGCGTAGATATCTACGGCAATATCCTGCGTAGCCGATGCAATAAAGGCCACCACCATTAGCATGATGATTAGCTTAAAGTCGGTTTGCAGGTTGAAGTAGCCTATGCCTATTATTATAGCCGCATAGAAGAGCTCCGAGATGATTACCCAGCGGCGGAGATCCTTCAGCGAGCGGGTATGGTTGTCGATAAAGGGCGCCCAGAGGAACTTGAGTATCCAGGGCAGCTTCACCAGCTGCAAAAGGCCAATCGACTGCAGCGAGTAGCTCTCCTGCCGCATGATTACGGGCACAACCGTCGAGAAGAAGCTCATCGGTATCGACTGTGCGATGTAGAGGCTAAAGAGTACCGGAAATTTTTGCCAACTTTTTGGGTTCATCTCTTGAGATGTTAGATATTATATTTTAGATGTGAGATTCAGAACTATTCCCGATTCCCGACTTTTTGTTCCCACTCACTTTTCCCTACTCCCTTTTAGAAGTTCACCGATAGGTTTACCCCCAGCTGCATGGGGCGACCTGTTTGAATAAACTTACTTGGTAGCATCTCGAAGTAGTAGGATTCGTACTCCGTATCGGTTAGGTTACGCCCCCATAAGTCGAGCTGGATGCTTTTGCGAATAAACGAAATCTTTCCATCCAATACACTGTAGTAAGGCTGGTGATGGTTATTCGCGTCTGTCCAGTAAATGGCTCCTGCTCCGCGATAGATTACGCCAATTTTTATCTTATCTAGAATTGTGCTATTCGCAAAATTGAAGGTCTTTCCTGCCTGAATTCCTAGCGTGTGCTTTGGAACGTAGGGGATGTAGTTGCCGCTATAATCAATGGTAGTGCCATTCTTAATCTGGGTGTACTTGGTAAAGGTGGCATCGGTGTAGCCGTAGCTGATAGATGCGTCAAACCCTGCGATTGGGAGTAAATGTAGCGATGTTTCAAGACCTCTGCTGCGGGATTTCCCAGCATTCTTTAGCATGACACCTCTGCCGCTTGGTAGTGGTTGTGTTATCTGCTGGTTTATCCAATCAATATAGTAAAGGGCAAGATCGCCATAGAAAAGATTTCCAAGAAGCGGGCTCTTTACCCCAACTTCGTAGTTAATGCTATGTTCTGGATTAAACTTTGTGTCTTCAGGTCGCTCGAAGGAGGTGTTAAACCCACCTGTTTTATATCCCTTACAGATGGTAGCGTAGATATTGCTTGAACCCAACTTGTATGATAAGGCAACTTTGGGAATAATCTCAAGCGTTTTTTGTGCAGGATAGGTGGTGTCTTTCATGTTGGTAGTAACCCCATTTGCTGCAAGAACCTTGTAGGTGTAGTCCATTACATCTTTCTCTCCATCGAGCCGTATGCCGCCAGTAAGGCTGAGATTCTTTACCAAGAAATCGTTTATGGTTAACTGATGGAAAAAGGCATATCCCATAATATCGTGCAGGTAGGCTTTCTTGTCGTACGACTTTTTTGAGTAGTAGTAGGCATCAACGTTGTTGTCGAAGAACTGCGCAAAGCCGTAGGCGCCGAACAGCCAGCTGATGCGCTTTGCTCCCTTAGAGCGGATGACAGCTTCCTGCGAAGCCATGTTCTGCTTCTGGTACTGATTTACGAAATAAACCGATTGCTCCGAAAAGTCCTGATCGATGGCTTGGCGATCCTTAAAGTACTGGTACGACGATGTCGATAGGACTTCGTACGATGGTGCATCGTACTTCACCACCACCGCATCGGAAAACATGTCGCGGTTGTAGTAGCTGTACTCGTTGTACTTTATAGGGTTTGCCTTGCCCGTAACAGAATTAAGTAACCCGTAGGGGTAGCCTCCCTGGCGGCTACGCTCGTACGAGGCTATATTCTCGACCGACAGCTTCTTGGTGATATTCCAGATAAGGCGGTTACGCCCGCCAAACGAGTTGAGGTTATCCACCAGCGTGTTGTTATAGGTGTTGGTGAAAAAGCCATCGTTGTGGCGGTAGTTAAGGGCCAGCGAGTAGCCAAAACTGTCGCCCACCTTGCCGTAGTGCCCGCCGCTAACGTTGTACGCGCCGTAGGTTCCGGCCGAGAGGTTGAGGGAGGTGCCCTGGTAGGTCATGGGCGATTTGGTGATCACGTTGATGATGCCGCCCATGGTGTTACGCCCGTAGAGCGTACCCTGTGGGCCACGGAGCACCTCTATCTGCTCGATGTCGAAGAAGTCGAAGGCAAAGGTCGACTTGTCGAAGTAGGGAACGCGATCGACGTATAGCCCTACTGATGGCGCGTTGATCTTGGAGCCAATGCCGCGGATGTAGATGGGCGAGGTTAGCTTCGACCCATAGTCGCCCATGAAGACGTTCGGCGTGGTTGCCGTTAATCCGCTGAGGGTTTTCATGCCGGTTTCGGCTATCGTCTGAGGTGAGATCACCGAAATGGATGCGGGGATTTCCTTTACCTTGGCGTTGTTGCGCGAGGCGCTTACCTGTACTTCGCCCAACTCGTATCTCTTGGCTATGGTGGTGTCGTTGTTTTCGGTGGCGCGCTGCGCGTTGGCCAATGAGGCAGCCGACATCAGCATAAGTGCGGCTGCTACTTGTTTACGGTTCATAGTTTTCTTTTTCTCCTTAAAATGCTCGCGCATTTCGGTAAGTATTCTACTAGCTTAATTAAATGGTTGAGATGCCGACGGTGCAGCTTGCGCCATCAGGCAGCTGGAGGGCTAGCAGAATGTAGGAGGGCGAGAAAAGCGAATGGATACCTTGTAGTAGGCGGATAGGGTCGCGTTCGGGTGGCTGCAGACTTCGGTCTGAACGGCTACGGCAACGGGAGGTTGGCTTACCTGCTCGGGGCGTTCGGCCTGCTGCGCCTGAAAGTGGCTGGTGGCATCGTAGGCCTGGTGGCTGGTGGTGCTCGCTAGCCGAATCTCGTGCGAGGATGAAATTGAGGTAGCCGCTAGCTCGGCAGCATCGGCGTTGGGCTTGTTGAGCGCATAGAATCCGTACGATAGTAGGTAGGCCACCACCGTAATGATATAGGGAGTATGCGTCGAGAATAAGCCGAACTCAAACATGATGCTGTTCTATGTGGCCGCAAAGTAACGCATTTTATGGGGGAAGCACAAGGAAAAGCTGTTTCTTGGAGCTTTGAGATGCGCAAAAAATGAAGGCTCTGCAACGAATAGCATGGGTGGTACGCTGTTTTGTGGCGCTCCGCTGCCATCGAGCTACGGGGTTATCCCAAAGCCTTGTGCCTAGTTGGGATTGCGAGCAGGGATTTCGCTTTTGGGATATACTAAGCGTTGCATTCTCCACCTAAAGTGTTAAGGAAATAAAAATAATCACACCTCTTGCAGCGTTTCTCTTTTCAGCCTCGTATGGGGAGATGTGCTCATCATCAGAAGCAACCCGAAAAGGTAATGCTTCAAGAGCATCAGCGTGGGTACCTGTCGGCTAGTTTGCTTTGGGTACAGGAATGATCTATCACAAAAAACGCTTTATTTTGTAATCATATTTACCTAGTCAATACATATAACGGGCAGTGTAGGGGGTAGCTTGGCTGCTACCCCTATTTGTCGTTTTATAGAACTCTAAAATTTTTGGAAGATAACCTTATAGAAATAGTACTGGGATGCCAACGGGGGAATAGCCGTTGCCAAAAGATGCTGTACGAGATGTTTTTTCGGTACGGCATCTCTGTTGTCCGGCGGTTCTCCTCTGTAGAGGAGGACGCCCGCGAAATACTGAACGATGCTTTCGTAAAGGCGTTCTCCAAGATTCATCTATTCGACGAGCGGTCGGATTTTAAGCCTTGGTTCCGGAAGATTGTGGTAAACACCTCCATCGATCACTATCGGTCGGCGATGGGCAAGGTCTCCACCACCGACGGGGGCGAAATCACAGCCCAAATACCAGAGAACGCCAGCTTCTTGGATTCGCTTAACGCGAACGACATCATCCGGCTCTTGGACTCCCTGCCCGATATCTACAGGATACCTTTTGTGCTGTACGAAATAGAGGGGTACTCCCACGCCGAGATCGCAAAGAAGCTGAAGATAAAGGAATCAACATCCCGTAGCAACTTAACCCGAGCCAAGCAGCAGTTGCAACTTTTGGTTACAAAACATCATTCCTATGAGAACAACTAACGGTATCAACAATGAGGAAAAGTGGAAGGAGGCGCTCGAGGAGTGGACTCCCGACGTTGAGGTTACCGGATGGGAGGATGTGGCCGGCAGAATTCCTTCGGGCAGGGCATTTCGCGTAAGGCAGCGTGTCGAAGGTGGTGCCGTAAGGGTAGCGCGTGCTGTTGTTCGTTTTGTTTCCCTCAAAATGGCGGTTGTTGCCATCGTGTCGGCGGCCATATCGGGGTATGTAACGTACCGAATTGTCGAAAAGCATACGGTTGAACGAATTGTTGTGAAAGAATACGTAATGCAGCCCGCTGCGTTCCAGCAAGCCGTTCCTCGGGCCAATGGCCTTATAGGAGCAGAACGGTACGATGGGGCCGACGCTTCGCCCCTCCATGTCGCAGGTTATTGGCAACCTGGTGGTGCGGTTTCTACGGCTGGTGGGCATAGAGCAGGCTCTGCGAACCTACTGGGCATAGGGCGTGAGGCCAATTCCGGTAGCAATAGGGATCTAAATGGAGGTAGGGCTGGCGCTGCAGGTTGCTCTACGGATGCGTATTCTACGGGCGCTGCAGTGGCAGCAGGGGGCGCTACTCGATCTGGTGGTGCTGCTCGTGCAGAGGGCGAGGAAGATGTTGCCCTCTCGCCCGATGGCTATCCTGGAGCATTGCCAACCCAAGCCAGCAGCGCAGCGGCCTCGATGAACGGGGAGTCAGCCGCCGTGTCGGGAGCAACGTCCGCTAGCCACAAGGGTGGGGTCTCCGATGCTCGGCATAGCAGCCGTGCCTACGCCAAATCGCAAGGGCTTGCAGGTGCACCTGCACGTGCATCAGTTTCCGAGATGGATGAGGCTGATGCCGTATCGGGCCGGGAATGGATAAAGAAGCGTAGGATGGCAAAGGCAAGGCAAGGTTCGGCGATCAAGCATCGAGCGCTTGCTAGTGCCCCCTCGGTGGGTGACTCTGATGCTGCCAGCGCTGTACCCTCCAGCCCGGCAAGCGGAAGCTCTTTCGCTAAGCGCGAGCTGCCCGATGCGCCTATTGGACGAGGAGGTGCATCGCTACAGAAGTATCACCTGAACCCCAGCTGGTCGACCAGCTGCTTTTTATCGCTCGAATATCCCGAATACCATGTTCCTTTTAAGCGCTACCTGTCCTACTTCTGGGGCGTTTCGCTCGATGCCGGTACTGCTCGCAGCGGCTCCTCTTTCTTTGTGCTTGCCGGGGCAAACGCCTTTGTGGGGAGCATGTACAAGGAGAAGGTTGGGCTGATGCTTTCGGTTGGTGGCCGTTGGCTTGGCGACTTACCCAGTATGCTGCTGGTAGATTCGAATACTGGCTATGAGCTTTCTGGAGCTCGTTCCGATTCGTCCAAGCGCTCCAGTTCCTTGCAGAGCTACTACCAGGCCTTGTTGGGCCTCGACGGTGTTGTCCGCCTTTATTCGGGGGCAAAAACATCCTTCAGCACCACGTTGGGGGCTCGGGGCTGTTGGACGCAGCTCGCTAAGGGCGATAGCACGTCCAAGCGCTTTATTCCGCTATCGGCGGTGCGGTTCTCGGCAAGCTATCTTCGACGAATATCCGTAGGGCAGATCTCGCTAAGCCCGTTTGCCGAATACCAGCTAAACGGTGCGGGAACGATTTCCAAGTCGACCATCCTGTTTGGGCTTAACGTAGGGGTGATCTTCTAGGGTGATGCCGATGGCCGCTCTTTTGCCAACGGCTCCGCGCTTGTGCTAGCGGGGTGCCGATGCCTCGGGAATGCTCTCGCAGACGTGAAAGCTCGTAGCCGAGGGGTCAGAAACCTTCTCGCAGACGTGAAAGCTCATACCCGAGGGGTCGGAAACCTTCTCGCAGACGTGAAAGCTCATTGCCGAGGGGTCGGAAATGTCCTCGCAGACGTGAAAGCTCGTAGCCGAGGGGTCGGGAATGCTCTCGCAGATGTGAAAGCTCATACCCGAGGGGTCGGAAACCTTCTCGCAGATGTGAAAACTCATAGCCGAGGGGTCGGGAACCTTCTCGCAACCGTGAAAGCTCATTCCCGAGGGGGCAAAAATAGCCCTGCCCCTACGCGGGTAGAAAACTGCGGTAACATTAAGGAGGGAACATCAGCCCTTGTTAACTTATTTTTTTACTTTTACGTCAAACTAAAATTTTCAACAACCTATGAAACACCCATGTTTCTTTACCGCAAACACGAACGGATTAACGTTTGTATGGGTGTTCCATCCAACCGCTTTAAATAATTATTTGGATGAAAAAGCTACTGATGTACTCTTTATCGATGCTGATGGGGGCGCTAGGCGCTAACGCTCAGCTGCTGGATGCAACACCTGTACCCTCGTCGTCGGTACAAAAGATGATTTCGGCTCTCGAGTCGAAGTACGGGCAGGGCGAATCGTTCCGCATCAAGCGGGGCGTGGAGCAAACCGCCATGCTTTGGCGCGCCAGCGATGGCTCGGTTGCCGATTTCGAGCAGTTTGTTGCCGACAATTACGAGGCCGATCCCGCCAAACTCGATGCGCTCTTTGGCAAGCTATCGCGCGCCTTCGAGATTCTGAACGGCTACAACAACCGCATTACAATGGACCTGAAGAAGCCGCTCGACCTCGACTGGGGCCCCGTGGAGCCCATCGACGAAATTGTTGGCTCGTTTAACCCATCGGCGCACCTGGCCGACGATCTTTACGCCAATAAGCTGGCCTTTATGGTGTCGCTCAACTTCCCCACCTACTCGCTGGCCGAGAAAACCCAGCTAGGGCCCGGCTGGAGCCGCAAGCAGTGGGCTTACGCGCGCATGGGCGACATGTTCACCTCGCGCATCCCTGCCGAACTCAAGCAGCGCGCCACCAAGATTTCGGTGGATGCCGAGAAGTATATCTCCGACTACAACATCTACATGGGCAACCTGCTTACCGATAAGGGGCAGTCGCTCTTCCCCGCCGATATGAAGCTCATCACCCACTGGGGCCTTCGCGACGAGCTGAAGTCGAACTACGCCAACAAGCAAACCGGCCTGCAGAAGCAGCAGCTGGTGTACGCCGTTATGAAGCGCATCATCGACCAGTCTATTCCTAAGGAGGTGATCAACTCGGGCAAGTACAAGTGGAACCCCGTTACCAACGTGGTTACCGACAACGGCAAGCCCGTTGCCACTGCCAGCGAGCCCAACACCCGCTACCAGGTGCTGCTAAACAACTTCAACGTAACAAAGGAATTCGACCAGTACTACCCCGGCAAGCCAACCTTCCTGCAGAGCAACTTCGAGTACGGCATGGAGATTCCTCAGGCCGATGTCGAGAAGCTCTTCCGCGAGTACCTGGCATCCCCCGAAATTCGCAAGGTGGGCAAGCTCATCGCGAGCCGCTTGGGCCGCAAGCTGCAGCCGTTCGACATCTGGTACGATGGGTTTAAGTCGCGCAGCACCATCAACGAGGACGACCTGAGCGCCAAAACCCGCGCCAAGTATCCCACCGCCGATGCCTTTAGGGACGACATGCCCCGCATCCTTGGCGAGCTGGGCTTTACCCCCGAGCAGCAGCAGTTTATCCAGTCGCGCGTAAAGGTGGAGGGATCGCGTGGCTCGGGCCATGCCGCCGGTACTGCCATGAAGGGCGACTACAGCCTGCTGCGCACCCGCGTTGGTAAGGCCGGGATGGACTATAAGGGATACAACATCGCCGTGCACGAGTTTGGGCACAACGTGGAGCAGACCATCACCATGGAGCTGGTGGACTACTACATGCTTAGCGGTGTTCCTAACACCTCCTTCACCGAGGCGCAGGCCTTCCTTTTCCAGAAGCGCGACCTCGAGCTGCTGGGCATCCCCGAAAATAATCCTAACAAGCGCGACCTGAACATCCTCGACAACGCCTGGTCGGCCTACGAGATTATGGGCGTTTCTATTGTCGACATGGAGGTTTGGAAGTGGATGTACGCGCATCCTAACGCCGCCGCCGCCGAGCTTAAGGATGCCACCATCGGCATTGCCAAGAATGTTTGGAACCAGTACTACGCCGATGTTTTTGGCAGCAAGGATGAGCCAATCCTCGCCATCTACAGCCATATGATTGAGATACCGCTTTACCTCAGCGCCTATCCAATTGGACAGCTGATCCAGTTCCAGGTTGAGGAGCAGGTGGAGGGGAAGAACTTTGCCTCCGAGATGGTTCGCATGCTAACCCAGGGCCGCATCGTTCCCCAGCTGTGGATGAAGGGGGCTGTTGGTAGCGAGATCTCCACCGCCGCACTGCTGCATGCTGCAAGTAAAGCCGTGGATAACGTAAAGTAGCACCAGAAGACAACTTATAGAGGGGGGCTCGCCGCAGGCGGGCCCCCTTTTTTATAGGGTGATGGCTGCTACGCGCTGTTGGAAGGCCATTATGCATGCATAATGGGTAGTCGCAAAGCTGCGGCAGCCAAATATTCATGCATAATGGGCTGCTGCAGGACTGGGGCTGCAAAATATGTATGCATAATGGGGCGTCGCAGGAGTGGGGCAGGCAAAACTTCATGCATAAAAGGTTGCCGCAGCTTTGCGGCTGCCAAATATGCATGAAGATCGAGTTGTACCTAACACCCTACCTGTCGCTACGTATGGCATCCGGCGCGCCGCCGATCTTCTTTGCACAAAAAAATTCCCTAGCGGGACGAATCCGGCTAGGGGGCTGTGCGCCATCAGCGCTTTGGGTACGGATGCTTTCAGAAAAGATGCCTGGCGAGCCGCAGCGCCAGCTCCGCAATGCTGCCGAGCATGGTGGCGAGGTGTCTTGCAGCCATCGCCCCGAGGAGCCGAACGAGCCAGTCCATCGGCTACAGGGGCTTCACCGGTATGCAGATGTCCACAATAAACTTCTTCTGGGGGTGCTCCTCGTGGTTGTTGTGGTACAGCTCGTAGGGGCTGGCGTCGGCGGGCTGGTAGCCGCTCTGCGCCACCCACAGGCACATCGAGTCCCATGCCTGCTGAAATTCCTGCTCGTTAACCTCGAAGTGCCCGACGGCGTAACGGCCTCCCGGAATCTGCATCTTGCCAATCTCCCCCTCGGTCTTTACATCCTCGAATACGGTGATGCAGGCGCTCTGGCGGATGTTCTCCTGCGCGGTTACCTTGGGGTCGTCGTGGTAGTAGGTAATTCCCTTACATTCGGGGTGGTTGAGTAAACCTCTTGGCCCCGCCCACTTAAAGAGCTTGTCGTAGGCGGCGCCTATCTGGTTGTACTCGCCCTTGTGCCGGCAGTAGATCACGTTCATTGCGGGCATCTCCCTAACTTCGATAACGTTTTTCATCTCTTTCCTCCAAATTGTTTGTGATTCGATATCGCAAACGTACGCATTGGAGCCCTCGTCGAGCTTACCGCTTTTGCTATCCAGCTGACGATTCTTGCTATTTTCGTCCCAGCTGCTGCGGAACTCTTGGGCGCTTACCTTAAACCGCTCCTTGAAGTTTCGGCAAAATACGGATGGGCTGTTGTAGCCGCAGTAGTAGGCAACTTCGGTAATCGAGGTGTCAGGCTCGCTAAGCAGGATGCTTGCGGCCCGTTCGATGCGCTTGCGCTTGATGAAGCCGTTCAGCGTTTCGCCCGTGAACGCCGAAAAGATGCGGTGGAAGTGGAACGGCGAAAAGTTGGCCACATCGGATAGCCGCTCAAGCGACAGCTCTTTGTTGATGTTCGCCTCAATGTAGTCGATCACCCGATTAATCCTGTATATGTACTCTTTTTGATACTTGTTCATTGGTAGCAGTATTTCGGTGCAAATATACGCAATGCCCCACGCATTGCCGCAGCTGTAGGGCATGCAGCAATGCGGGTGTCGGTGTCCAGCATTCGACAGCTTTAGGGGAAAGTTTCTTGGGATGTACTAAGGGGTTAACATTCTTTAGGCAGCTTATTCATCCATTTTACGAGCGGGTACTTGTGCCGCCTAATCTTCAGATTGGCGAATGGAATGTATAACGAAAGCTGCTTGGCGATCTGCTGTAAGTAGTCGTTAGCTCTAAGCGGAAGGAATCGTTCTCGCCTTCTTGTTTTTGTGCTGGCGCTTTCTGCGTTCGATCTCGTTAAGTTAATCGGAAACGTGTAGCTAAATCGTTCTAAATTGGCAGCGATATATTGCATTTTCTCCTCGAAGACCCGTTAACCATCAACAGCACTCTTTTGCTTGCAGCTGTCGTAAATTACTCATGTTAACCCCTAATAAACTCAATCATGAAAAGAGTAGCAATTTTAGCAGCAACATTTCTATTTACATTTTCTATGCTTCAAGTAAATGCCCAAGAAAATGAAAAAGGAGCCGTAAGAGATACCAAGAAGGAGTTGAAGGAAACCAAGAAAGAGCTACGTGGTGAGAGAAAAGAGTTGAGAAAAGCGAAGCGAAATCAGGTGAGCGAAATGTCCAAGGAGCAATTCGTATCTGATTTTGGAAAGATTCCAAACGCTCATTGGTCAAGAGCAACCTACTATGACAGGGTCGTATTTTCGAAAGACGGACAAACAATGACGGCCTTTTACGATGATGACTCGAAGCTGATCGCAACAAGTACGTTTAAGAAGTTTACAGATCTACCTTCTAAGGGCCAGAGTAAGATTAAAACGGCATACAAAGATTACACCGTAAATTCGGTTTTCTTTATCGATTATAGAGGATCGGAGTATGGCGTTATGTTCTATGGCCATTCATTGGAAACGGATAATTATTTTGTAGAGTTAACCAATGGTGCTAAGAAAATACTTGTTATGGTTGATCTCAATGGTGGCGTATCGTTCTTCAAGCAACTTTAGCATTCTTAATTTAAATAGTGAAAAGGTGCGGATTAATCTGCACCTTCTTTTGTCGCTATTTGAGTAAATCAAAAAGATGAAATACGATTAAAAAAGAAGGCTGCTCGTTGAGGGCAGCCTTCTTATACTATTTCTGGTTCGATTTGTAAGCCAAGTTGCATAGCTTGTAGAGCATGCGGGCTCCTACGTTGGCGTCCCACTCGCCATCTTCGTCGGTGGCAACCTCTACAAGGTCGAATCCGACAATCTGACGGCCAGTTTCGGCGACTAACTTTAGCAGGTAGATGGCCTCTTGGAAGGATAATCCTCCAGGAACTGGCGTGCCTGTATTTGGGCAGCAGTCGGGGGTAAGCCCATCGATGTCGAAGCTGATGTAAACCTTCTTAGGTAACTGCTCAATGATTTGCTCGCACTGTTCGTGCCAGTTCATTCCCTGGAACTTTTCTTCACAAAGCTCGTAGTCGGTAAATGGAACAACCTTCGGATGGCTCATGGCAAGGGCAATTTCCTCTTCGCTAAAGTCGCGAACGGCCACCTGCACTAGTCGGTCTACAGCAGGGATTTTGTCGAGCACGTTGTACATGATGGAGGCATGCGAGTAGGTGAAGCCTTCGTAGGCAACGCGTAGGTCGCAGTGCGCATCGATGTGCAGGATACCCATGCCCTCGTGCTTCTCCGACAGAGCCTTTATCAGCCCAAATGGTACGCTATGCTCGCCGCCAACTACACCTACAATCTTCCCCTTTTCGATCCATTTTTTTGCTTCGGCGTAAACGTACTCGTTTAGCGATTCCGAGGCGTTATTGATGGTTTTAAGGTTCTTGGTAATGGCGGGCGAGTTCTCATCTTCACCATTCTCTAGGCGCTCGATTACGTCCTCGGCCAAATCTCGTAGCTCAGCCGATTTGTCGCGCCAATCCTCGTCGATAGGCAGCGTCCCGATGCCAACCTTCCAGGCGTCCTTCACAAAAGGATCGTAGAGGTCTAGCTGCGGCGATGCCTCGAGAATGGCCACAGGGCCATCTGCTGTGCCGGGGGCGTAAGATGTGGTAACATCCCAAGGCACCGAAAGAAGCACTACGTTGGCCTCATCGGGCGAGTAGGGAAGAGCAAAGTAGTTGCCGTTTGGTTGGCCAACTCCGTTAGGATCAAATTCCATATTACAGCTCGTTTAGCATTCGTTTTACATAGTTAGGCAGGGCAAATGCGCCGCGGTGTACGTCGGCGTTGTAGTAGTTAAGCAGGTGGTTGTTGCCAAACGTTTCTGCATTTTCGTTGCTTACGTTGGTAACGTCAACATCACCCTTAACGCCTAGCTGGAAACTCCAAGTTCCCGATGGGTAGGTTGGGATGTGGAAGAGAAGCGTCTTTACTTTTTCCGTTCCAAACACCTCCTTTAGGCATCCGTTGAGCTCAACAAAAGCGTGGTCGTTGAATAGTGGCGATTCGGCCTGTGTTACCAAAATACCGTTTGGCGTTAGCGCGTTGAAGCAGCATTCGTAGAACTTCTTCGAGAAAAGGCCTTCGGCTGGGCCAACAGGATCCGAACCATCAACAATGATGAGGTCGTAGCTTTCGGCGCTGGCCTCTTGTACAAACTTGATGCCGTCGCCAACAATAAGCTTTAGCTTGGGGTGGTTGAAGCTGCGCGAGATTGAGGGAAGGAATAGCTTGGATGCCTCAATTACGTTCGCGTCAATTTCAACCATTGTAACCTTCTCAACCGAAGCGTGGCGTAGAACCTCGCGGATGGTGCCGCCATCGCCGCCTCCAATTACAAGAACGTTTTTCACCTGTCCGTGCGAAAGGATTGCTGGGTGGCTAATCATCTCGTGGTAGTGGGTTTCATCCTTTTCGGTGCACATTACCATGTTGTCGATGGTAAGGGTTGTTCCGTATGCGTAGGTGTCGATAACGCGGGTACGCTGAAACTCCGAAGTTTTATCGTAGAGCACCTCGCCGGTGTAGCGAAGCGAGAGTGCCTGGTTGTCATCTTTGTCGGTAAACCACACGTTGCGATTAAAGGTGTCGGGGTTGATGTGTTTTTTTGCCTCCTCGCGGACGTTGTTCATATCGAAATTAACGTGCTGAAGCAGGTTAAGCGATCCGCGCTTCATCTCTAAAGCCGAGTAGTTGGTCGACTCGAATACCTTCTTTAGGTAGTCGAACGAGATCCAAGGATCAACCGATTCGCCGCAGGTAAATAAATCGACAGCGGCGTAACCGTATTCGGGCCATGTGTGAATGGCAAGGTGGCTTTCCTGTATAACCACTACTCCCGATACTCCGTAAGGGGAAAAGTGGTGAAAGGTGGAGTTGATAACCGTTGCCCCTGCTTTGGTAGCGGCCTTCACCATTCCTTGTTCGATAACAAACACGTCGTTGAGGATTTCGGGATTACATCCCATAAACTCAACCAAAATGTGCCTTCCTAATGCTGACATTCCGTGGGTTTATTTGTATAACATTCAATAATTCAGCAAAGATATTGCAATTAACAGTTTTTTCCAACGGATTGTAAACGGGCTCAAATCGAAAGAAGTTAAATGAAGTTATTGTTGTAGGCGAGATGTCGCCAGTTTACTTGGACTCGGATGCTGAGACGGCTTTTAACAAGATGTTAACCAGCTCTAACATCTCCTTAACCCGTAATGACTATTTTATGATGTATGTTTGTATCGTAAAACTTTTCAACGTCCCGATAGGGAAAGGCTAAGATGAATAGTCTTTAGAGAAGGAAAGTTTACGGAATACTTTGCACTAGACAGAAAATAGATTTTTTTCATAGATTTTCTGTGTCTATACGTTTCGGTGCCGGCGCTTCGCCGAGGGATCACCTCTGTGATGCTTTGCTTTTAGCTCCTCTTAAAGGCGGAGATCAATTTCCTGAAACAATTAACGAGCCATTAGCTAGGACTAACATCACCTTAACCTGCATGGGGGGTATTATGTAGTATGTTTGTACTGTAAAACTTTTACAGCGTCGCTGTTGGAAATATTCGAACAGAACGGCTGATAAAAAGGGGTTACGTTTACTCCTAGTGTAAGACAGACAGAAATAGTTTTTTCATAGATTTAGGTTATTGGTTATACATCAACCCTCGATGCGACATCGGGGGTTGATGTTTTTATATGGTTTGATTACTGGCTAGCCTCTACTTAACTTCCTTCCTGCAAAGCGCTGTTTTAACTCCCCTTAAATTCGCAGGTTGATTCCCCGAAACAATTAACGAGCCATTAACCAGCTCTAACATCACCTTAACCAGCATGGGGTATATTATGTAGTATGTTTGTACTGTAAAACTTTTACGGCATCGATGTCGAAGAGATTCGAGTAGAGCGATTGCCAAAAGGTTTACGGGTTACTTTAGTGTTAGGAACGCTTAATAATAGTTTTTTCATAGATTTAGGTTTTTTGGTTAGACACAAACGACCCCGATGCGATATCGGGGTCGTTTGTGTTTGTAGGTGGGCTTAATGCTTTGTTCGGAATAGGTTCGATAGCTGCCTAAAGATGCTTGTAGGCTCTTTGGTTGGCTCTTTTTCTATTTTCCAAGGTGTAAGGGGAGTGGCTTTTTCTTCTGCTCTGTCGCCTTGTGGAAGCATTTTGCTTTCGTATATCGCAAAATCTGCTGGAATGGAAGATCGGAATATCACCTTCCAGATGGATTTGTTTGTCTGGTTTTGGACAAGACAGAGCTCGGTGTCCCAGGTGAGCCAGCTGAGCAGCTCGGAGAGGCGCGTAAACCCTAGCCGGCTGCTGGAGAATCCAACTACGATCTCGCGAATGGCGCAGTCGATGGTTGCCGGATTGACGCCCTCGGTTAGGCTGGTTCGAAATTCTGGATCTGCCGCAATCCACTCGATAATTTCTTTAAGCTTTTCGACCACCTCCTTGGTGCTGGCGTTGGTGGAGATCGACTTTATCTCCCGGGTCATTCTCCTTATTCGTTGATCTCGGATGTCGGCGTTGTTGTCGTTGCCAAACCGCTTGATGTTGCTTTTGCTTAGCGATACGGCGTTTGTGGGCTTGGCGCTTTTGAGTCCAATTTTGATATCGGAAGGGGGAAAGAGGTAGATTGCCATTTCGGTGTTCTCGACGGCATGGGCTAGGAAGTCGATAAAGCGTTCGAATCCAAAAGCCGATGGGTCGAAGTTGGGGATGGCGGCCCCGATGAACTCCCGTATTACCGATGGGTTGATGCCGCATTCCAGCGCTTTCTTGTACTCCTTCGAGTCGACGAACGCGCTCAGAAGTTCGTTGATGCGCTGCCATATAAGGTTGTTGCTGTTCGAGTCCTTTCCGTTGAGTTTCTCGATGAGATGCTGGCTGCGGGTGTCGGAAACGCGGACCTCGACCTTGTCGTTCTCCACCTCGGGATCTTCCACCCAGATGAAGTGGTCGCAGGCGGAGGCAAAGAGCTTGTTGGTGGACTGCTTGTAGGCGCATCCGATAACCACCTTGCTGTACTCGCGAAGCTTGCGGGCGAGGCTTGCGTAGGCTCCATCGCCCGAGATGATAACGTAGGTGGTGATTTCGGGGTGGGTGTGAAGGGTGTCGATAACGTCGACGGCTAGACGGATGTCGGCAACGTTTTTTATTGTTCCCCCGTTGGTGCCCACCACGGTAATGGGCTCGATATCCAGGTCGATAAGCTCGGAGTGAAGGAAGCTTAGCGTGGGGTTGAGCCAGTTGGCGTAGGCCTTATGGGTGGCTATCCTTCCGGTTTTTCCTGTTTCTCCAATCTTTTTTAGGATGTCGTGGAGCGACAACCCCTGTACGATTTTCTTGCTGAAGCCGTAGCCCTTAATCAGGTTTTCAACATCGTAAAAAATGGCGGTGTTGTAGGGCGCTTTTACGTCGGTTGTGGCATTCATTGTTGGTCATTTTTAAATTAATAATTAGTGCTGCTAGTGTTGGTCGATGGGTAAATGGTGTTGTTCACTGCCTTTTCCCCTGTTCGAGCGGGCGGTTGCCTCGCAATTGTAAAGTTAAAGATAGTTACAGAATAAAAATAGTGTTTAAGAAAAAAACATTGGGCTGCGCTACTTTTTTTATTCGAACTCTTGGGAGCAACTACTATAGAGCATAGGAGTGGCATTCGGATCTGTTTGAACTTCGAGATTTCGTCTTCCTAAACTTCTTTGATCGATGTATGCATAAACAAGGCGCAGGCGTAAAGGGGGTGTCCTTTACGCCTGCGCCTTGTTTATGTAAATTGCCGGTTGTGCTACCTCAGCTGCTTACTCCATATGTCGTATCCCTCCTTGGTAAGGTGCAAACCATCGGTGGTGAGCTCCTTGCGCAGCACGTTGGTGCCCTTTTCGGTGAAGAAGGGGTAGAGGTTGATGTACTGGATCTTCTTTTGGGCAGCAACCAGTTCAAACTTCTGGTTAATCTCCGGTATTAAGTTGGTCTTACCTATCATGGTTTTGTAGCGGCCAAACGATTCGTTGATGGGGATTAAGCTTTGCAGGTATAGCTTGGTTTTGGGCGATTCGGACTGTATTCTATCAATAACCGTGGTGAGCAGCGTCACCACGCTATCTGCCGAGAGGTTGTGCGATACATCGTTTACCCCAAGCATTAGGTATATCGTTTTGGGCTTACCGGGTAGGATTTGGTATAGGCGATCGTAAACGCCCATGGCATCGTCGCCAATGATGCCGCGGTTGCGCACGTGCTTTGCGTTGAGGAGCGTTCCCCAATCGCCGCCATTTTCGGTCATGCTGTCGCCCAGCATAACGATGTCGCCATCGGTGATCGGATTCTCGTTTTCGAACTGTAGCGTGCGCTGGTAGTAGTGGTCGGTGTACTTGCGCGCTGGGGGGTAGATGGAGGCGGCAACGACGTTAGCCACCATGGTGCGCAGGCGGGTTACCTCGCCCTTATCCTCGGGGTGAACCCGGTTGGTGAGGAGGATTACCGCGGTTTGGGTATCGGGGTCGATTACGATGGAGGTGCCCGTGTAGCCGGTGTGGCCGTAGGCGTTTGGCCCGAATAGGTCGCCCTTGTTGGAGGAGTAGGGCGAGGATACGTCCCACCCGAGCGATCGGCCAAAGGATGCTAGGCTTGCGGGTACATGGGTGAGCGCCTGTACGCCCATGGGGCTGAGGATGCGCTTGCCGTTGTACTCTCCGCCGTTAAGCAGCGCTGCCGATAGGATGGCCAGGTCGTCGGCACAGGAGAATATACCTGCATTCCCCGATATTCCCCCGTTCATTTCTCGAGCTAGCGGATCGTGGACGATGCCCTTGAGGACGCTCCCGTCTTTCAGCCTCTCGGTAGGCGCGCATAGCTCGAGCAGCTTGCCGGTAGGGTTGTAGTCGGTATGGTCCATGCCCAGCACGTCGTAAATGTTCTCCTTGGCAAAGTCCCTTAAGCTTTTCCCGCTAATCGTTTCGATGATCTGCTGTAGCGTTATGTAGTTTAGGCAGCTGTACTTAAAGGCTGTTTCGGGGGTGGTGTCGCGCTTGCAGGTGGCGATGTACTCTACAATGGGGCTGGGACTGGGGTTGGGCGCGGCGTGCTTGGCCTTGATGCTGGATATGGGCGCGTAGGCGGGGAGGCCCGACGTATGCGTGAAGAGATCGATTACCCGGATGTTGTCGGTAAACGAGGGGACGTAGAGGCTCACCTTGTCGGATAGGCGCAGCTTACCCTGCTCGATGAGGATCATGGCCGAGATGGCTGTGGCGATGGGCTTCGTGCACGAGGCCATGTCGAACACCGTGTTTACCGTCATCGGTTCTGCTGTAGGAACCGTTTGCTTGTTGCCGTAGGCCTTCAGGTAGGCCATCTTGCCCTGCCGCACTACGGCGAGGACGGCTCCGGGGATTTGCTTGCTGTCGATTGCTTTTTGAATGGCCTGGTCGGCGTAGCGTAGCTGCTGCGTGCTCATGCCCACCTGTTCGGGCATTACCCGCTGTAGGGGTTGCGAGGTGGCCTGCAGTGCGATTAGCAAGGTGATGGCCACTGCTAGTAATGATTTCATGCTTCGATATTTTGTGTTTTAAAGGTTGGTCGGACGTTGTGTGGCTTCGGCCGTGCCGTCGGTGGGGCGGGAGCACGCGGCGGTGGACTCCCGTTGCCGTTCGGCGGCGTAGGTTGGTGCAAATGTATAAAATGAATGCTCTTCTGAAACCGTAATTTGTAGAGAGCCACTCGGGGCATTCGTTAAATCGGTTGACAAGCGGGGGAGGCAGGAATTTCGCTTTTAAGATTTACACTACTCTATTTCGAAGGGTATCCCCCGCCGGCGGGGGTTAGGGGGTGGACTTTTTGAAGTGTACAGCAATCATTGGCATCAAGTTTTTACCTCTAACGGCTATTTTCCTCCCCCTTCCCCCTCCAAAGGGGGATACGCTTTGTGCTACGACTTGCTGATTCCTTTACGTCTACCTCCATTATGATCGATGATTTTTTAAAAGAGAAATCCCTGGCGGGGGAGGCTTTCCCCCGAATTGATGACGGTTGCCTTTGAGGGGAGCGGTGCTGCTGCGTAAAGGCAAGATTTCGGCGGTTGGGCGGTGCTGCTGTTTTTGCTACATTTGCGCGATTTACCGTACGGGAGAACCCGTCAAACTCGAATCTTGCTTTACCCAATGAGCGCTTCATCGTTAACGCCTAAGCCGCACTACGAGATCCTCGATGGCCTTCGTGGAGTGGCTGCCGTTCTGGTGGTGGCCTTCCACATCCTGGAGGTGCACGCGCAGGGCCATGTGGACCTGCTGCTAAACCATGCCTACCTGGCGGTGGACTTCTTCTTCCTGCTGTCGGGCTTCGTTATCGGCTACGCCTACGACGACCGATGGGGGAGCATGAGCCCGGGCGGCTTCTTCAAGCGGCGCCTCATCCGGCTCCAGCCCTTGGTGGTGATGGGCGCCATCCTTGGGGCTGCTCTTTTCTTCTTCCAACGGTCGGACTTCTGGCCCATGGTTGCCGTGGCGCCCGCCTGGAAGGTGATGCTGGTGATGCTGGTGGGCTGCACCATGCTGCCCCTGCTGCCGGCCTTCGACATCCGCGGAGGGGCCGAGATGTACCCGCTCAACGGGCCGGCGTGGTCGCTCTTCTACGAGTACGTGGCCAACATCCTGTACGCCCTCTTCGTTCGCCGGTTCTCCACCACGCTGCTGGCGGTGCTGGTGGTGCTCTCGGGAGGGGTGCTGGTTCACCTGGCCGTTACCGGGCCCGCCTGCGACGTGATTGGCGGATGGTCGCTCGAGCTGGTGCAGATCCGCTACGGCCTAACCCGCGTGGTGTACCCCTTCTTTGCGGGGCTGCTGCTCTTCCGCATCGGCAAGCCTGCGCGGGTGGAGCATGGCTTCCTGCTCAGCAGTCTGCTGCTGGTGGTGCTGCTGGTGATGCCGCGCCTTGGCGAGTACGCGCACCTCTGGATGAACGGCATCTACGAGTCGGTAACCATCGTTGTGCTGTTCCCGCTGGTGGTGTTCATCGGAGCCAGCAGCCAGCTTAGCGGCAAGCTATCCACCACCCTTTGCCGGTTCCTCGGCGAGATCTCTTACCCCATTTACATCACCCACTTCCCGCTGGTGGAGCTCTACAGGGCCTGGGTGTTCAACCACAAGCTAACCCTTAGGGAGTCGTACCCGCTGGCGCTGCTCGTGTTTGCGCTGGCCATCGTGCTGGCCTACGCCTGCCTTAAGCTGTACGACGAGCCCGCCCGCCGATGGCTCCGCCGAAGGTTCTCCGGCGAGGCAGCGCCTAAGCCGCAAGGTCCGCTCGGCGCGGGTAGCTCGCTGGTAGAGTCCTGCCTACCGCAGCCCGACGCCTTTGGTGCCGATGTGGAACAGTAGCAGGCAAGCGAGACTCTGGGGATATTTGGCGGTAGCCCTGCCGTCGTCGCCCCTTTTCGGGTTTCGGCAGCTCCTTTCTCGGTTGTGACGCTGCCTTTCTGTCATGTGATAGGCTTTGGATCGGGTGTGACGGTCCATTTTTTGCCTGAGAATTTTTATTTTTGATGTGTGACGGTTCGTTTTTCGGTAGCGACAGGCCTTGGATGAGGTGTGACGCTGCCTTTCTGTCATGTGACGGGCTTTGGATGGCGTGTGACGCTTCGTTTTTCGCCTGTGACAGCCTTTGGATTGGGTAAGACAGCTCGTTTTCTGGCATTGACACTCCTTGGAGCGGGTGTGACGGTTCGTTTTCCTCCTGTGACAGCCGTTGGAACGGGTGCGACGGTTCATTTTCTGGCATCGACAGGCTTTGGAACGGGTGTGGCGCTTCGTTTTTCGCCTGTGGCAACCTTTGGAGCAGGTGCGACGGCTCTTTATTCTCCGGCAATGTTTTTTTCTTTAAGGCTGCTTAACGTTGGAGGTTTATTGCTACATTGGGGGCAACTTTATAATCGTACACCTACCTGTAAGCATGCTTTGGAATTAGCCTTTCGGCTTGCACCCCGTTCGGGGTGGTGGGGTACGAGATGAAAATCGAACTTTAACTTAAATCCTATTGCATGAAACGATTTGTTGTCGCTTTTCTGATGCTGCTGGCTTGCTCGGTATCGCTTCAGGCTCAGAAAATCAAGTACGAAACCTCTTTCGAAAAGGCCAAAGCCTTGGCCGTACAGGAGAAAAAGCCGCTAGCTGTACTCGTAACCGTTCAGTCGCCATCCTACCCAAAAAATTACACGGGGGGCCTTGACGATAGGCGTGTAGCCGAGAAGTTTAACAGCAGCTTTGTCTGCTATAGGGTCGACATGGCTGATACGGCAAATGCGGGGAAAATTATAAGGGCCTATAACGTATCCCAGTATCCTTCCTTTATTTTCCTTGATGCAAAGGGTGGATTGTTGTTTGCCGATATAGCTCCGCTACCTTGCCCCGAACCATTGCTGGAGATTGCCGATAGGGCAATTGCCGCTTCAAAGGAGAAGTCGATGGCTGATTACGACCGCGAGTATGCCGCAGGAAGCTGCAGCACGACCTTCCTGAAGGAGTACATCGGCAAAAGGCAGCGAGCCAGAATTACCGACAATGCCGACCTAGTTGAGAAGTACGTGAAGGGGCTGAGCGTTGCCGACTTCTCCAAGTACAGCGAGGTGCTCTTCATTCTTAAAGCGGGGCCAGTTGTCTATGGCAATGCTTACACGCTGGCTTATATGAATAGGCCTTTGGTTGATAGCATCTATAAGGTAGAGCCATCGGCCGTCCGTATTGCCATCAACAATACAATAGTGGAAAATACCTTGAGCCGGGCTGTTGCCGCTAAAAATGAGCAACTGGCGAATTCTGCCGCAGGCTACTCCGAGCGTTGCTGGGGAAAGAACCATCGGGAAGAAGGGAACAAAAATTGGAATGCAGTAATGATGGAGTATTACATTGGCGTAAAGGACACCGTTAGCTATCTCCAAAAGGCTTCCTACTTTTACAATGATTACTATATGAATATTTCGGTGGATTCGCTAAAGAAGAAAGACTCGATAAATCTTGCCGCTCGAAATAAAGCAGCAGCATCCCGTACAAAACTTTCCGATACCACCGTGAATAGAACCGAGACCTATTCGTATACTAGCTTCAAGGATAGCTATGCAACCATCTTGAATAATGCCGCATGGCGTTTCTACCTGATGGCTGGCGATAAAACCGACTACCTGCTAAAGGCGATGCTGTGGAGCCGACGCTCCATTGAGGTAACCCCCAAGGCGAGCTTCTACGATACTTACGCCCATATATTGTACAAGCTGAAGCTCTTTGATGAGGCAGAAAGCATGGAGCGAAAAGCCGTAGAGCTGGGTAAAGCCGAAAAGTTTGACGTGAAGGTGTACCAAGAGGAGTACGGTAAGATTAAAAGCAGAAGCTTGTAGAGGTGAATAGTATGGTTGGCAATGCCAATCCGTTCAATCCCCGTAATCCGTGATAAAAAAAGGCCGTGGGAACCACCCCACAGCCAAACCTAAATCACAACCTAATCCTCCCTACGAGTAGATCAGAATTAAGCTCAGAGCTTATCGTTTAACGGCCGCAGTAGAGTATTTCGCATTGGAATAGCCTCCTGCGGCTTTTTGTGTGTATCGTTTACTTTACCTTGCTGCGCTTCATCAGCTCGTCGATTTGGCGAAGGGCAATCTTGGGGTTGGCAATCACGTTGCATCCGCCCACGCATCCGCCCTCGCAGCTCATCACCTCGACAAAGTTGCCGGAGCACGACTTGGGAAGCTGCTTCAGGGCGCGTATCTGCGCCTTGTCGATACCGTTAATCACCACCGGCTCCACCTTGGCGGTAGGGGCGTAGGCGAGCACCGCGTTGGTAACGCCGCCCGAGTAGCCGAATCCGCGGGCTACGCTGGTAACCTCCTTGTCGATGCTGCCGGGTTCGGCCTCGGTAATCTCCACCCCGTGGGCCACCATTAGGGCGCCAAACTCCTCGAAGCTTAGCACCAGGTCCACGTTGGGGTCGTAGAAGGCCTCGTGGCGCTTGCCGGTGCAGGGCGCAACCATTACCAGGATGCCGTCGGGGTACTTCTGGCGGGCTAGCTCGGCGGTGTAGTACATCGGCGACTTGGTGTGCGACACGAAGGGCTTCAGCTCGGGGATGTGGCGATCCACCAGGTTCACGTACGCAGGGCAGCACGAGGTGGTCATAAATGGGGCACCTTCCTCCATGCGCTCGAGGAACTCCTCCGACTCGTACTGCGAGGTGATGTCGGCGCCCACGGCCACCTCCACTACCTCGTCAAAGCCCAGCTCCCTGAACGCTCCCACGATCTTCTCCATCGGCACCTTAAACTGTCCTGCAATGGCGGGCGCCACCATGGCAACCACCTTCTTGTCCGACTTAAATCCTCTATACAGCTCGGTAAAGTGGGTCTTTTCCATTACCGCGCCAAACGGGCAGGCCACCACGCACTTTCCGCAGTTGATGCACTTGCTCTTGTTGATGCGCTCGATGCCCAGCTCGTCTTTGGTGATGGCTCCCACGGGGCACGATTCCTCGCAGGGCACGGGCTGGTAGATGATGGCGTGGAAGGGGCATACCTTTTGGCAGAGCCCGCAGTTAACGCACTTGGTGGAGTCGATGATCGCCTGCCCGTTGACGAATACGATGGCGTCCTTGTTGCAGTTCATCGTGCAGGGGCGGGCAACGCAGCCGCGGCACATGTTGGTGACCACGTAGTTTGCCTTTACGCACGAGCTGCACGCCTCGTCGACCACCGTGAGCATGGTGCTGTTTTCCTTCTTTCCACGGGCATAGGCTATGCGGGCGTACTCCGATAGCGGGGTTAGCTCGTCCTCCTCGTCTTCGATGTTAAATCCGAGCAGCGCCATCAGCTTGTACTTGATAACCGCTCGATCCTTGTGAATACAGCAGCGCGATGTTTCGCTGTAGCGGGGGCGCATCTCAACTGGAATACGGTCGATTTCCTGTCCGATGGTTCCTTCGTTCAGCATTTTCGCAAGCCTAGTCATCAGCTCGCGGCGAATTAGCATTGCGTTGTTGGTAACAGCCATTACTTTCCTCCTATTTCTTCCTTTATTACCTCAATTATTTTCGATACCGATGCTTCGCGGATTAGCTTCCCGTTTACCTCGGCGTAGGGTGCCTTCACCGGCTTATCGGTGTTGCAGTACCCCAAGCAGGGCGATCCCTTAATCACCACCTTGCTCTTTAGCTCTTCGGGTAGCACCTCCAGTAGCGTCCAAAGATCCGATCCGCCCATCACGTAGCAGAGCGTCCCGGAACATATTTTTACAGCTATCATAGGTCAGTTTTTCGTTACGTTTTTTATGTTGGTTAGTCTGTCAAACCTCGGTTTGCTGGGCTTGATCCCTATTCTTTTTGCTTCGTCTAGTTTCTCTTTAAATAAACTGCAGCCTCACCTCCTTCAGGTACTTTCCCTCCAGCAGCTCCACTATTCGCTTTACCACGTTTCGCCGAATCTCCAGCTCAACGGGCAGGTTGGGATCTTGGTGGGCGATGTTGATTTTAGTTCCAACCACAAAGTCGATGATGTCGTTTTGCAGCAGCAGCTGAACAATCTCAACGGCAGGACCGTCTCCCTCAACCTCTCCTGTGGTGTGCTCTTCGAGGATTTGTGCCACCTTCCCTATGGTAAGTATTCCTTCGGTAATTAGGTCAACGCCCTCCATGGATGAGGTGGGAGGGAGCCCCGATTTTCCTACGTCGAAACCTACCTCTATCTCCTTGCCGAACTCGCGCGATAGGATTTGGGCTGTAGTTCCTCCGCAGATAATCTTTTTACCTGGAAATGACTTTACAATTGATGCCAGATACCTATCCTTCTGCTCGTGGAACGGTGGACCGGTGCAAATAAGCAGCTGGCGTGGCTCCCTAAAGTACACAACGGCGCAGGTTGTGTCGTCCATCGGCATGTATATGTCGTTTTTTTGTGCCTGAAGCACAATCTTCCTGGCAAGTGTTGTTGCCGATCGGGTTGGTCTGCCCTTCAGCTCCTTAATAATGAACTTCTGAACAGCCTCATCTCCCCAGCCAAAAGGCATCTGCTGGGTTCCCATCCCCGATTGCGTAACGCCATCGGAAAAGAGCACCATTCTGTCCTCCTTTTGGGCGATGAAGTGCGATCGGTACATAACCTTTCGGCGGATGCTGCTCTCCTCAATGGTAATGCTCTCCTTCTCGGGCGTAATTACCTTGCCGTTGCGTACCAGCACAAACGATGGGTTGTCGTACTCCACCACGTTGGTTTCGCCATCCGACTCAATGTCTACGATGGTGAAGGTGGCGTAGCTAATCTTTCGCTCGCTATCAACCGGCAGCGTTTTCATGATGGTGTGCGCTATTCGGTCGATAGGCTCCTTCAGCAGCGTGTAGTTTACCGCCATCGATGCGGTGAGCGATGCCAGCACGTTGGCTTTTATACCGCTTCCCAAACCGTCGGAGAGCACCATCACCAGGCGGTTCTCCTCCTTAATCTTTTTCGAGAGGAAGACATCTCCACACACGGGACGCCCCTTGCAGTTTTGCTGCCACATGTCAACTTCTATGAAAAAGGGGCTATCTTTCACTGCTTTCCTCAATTTGGTATGCCTCTAGGATGGTGTTAAGCATGGTTTCGGTACGCGATGCATTTTCGCCAAGTAGGTAGGCTATCTTTTGTACGGTTTCCAGGTTTTCCTGAATAACCATTTGCGTTCTTTTCACAATTTCATCGTTGCGGACTTCGGGTACCACAAGGTCGCGCATAATGGCGCAAACAATTTTGTGCTTTTGTACGGTGAATATCGAAACCTTAAAGACCTTATCGCTGAATCGTACGTCGCGCTCCATGATATCCTTTCCGGTACTTAGCACCGACGAGAATAGCTTATGGAAGGGGACTAGCTTGGCAACGTTGGCTCCAGCAAGTCCCGGATTCGCCTCGTTAATCATCTCGATTTCTGCTCCCATCATTTTGGCGAAGCTCTTGTTCGACTCAACAACCTTCATCTCCTCGTCCACCAGCAAAACTCCCGAAGGGATTTTCTGAAGCAGAACCGTAGCCTTGTCGTTGGCAACCTTGCGCATGTACGATACGCACATGTTGCGCTCTGCCTGTCCGTCAATTAGCGCTGCGGCAAAATCACGGCAGCTGTCGTAGCCGCAACCACCACAGTTTATCTCGTCTTTCTCCGATTGCTTGCCTATTGCGCTTAGCGATTCTAGAAGATCAGCCTCAGCATGCTGCCTTTTTTGAACTGGATAAATATTGCTGAAACTACGACTAATGTCTATACTAGGAGTGGTGGCAGCTGCTTTGGCATCTCTTGTATTCTTGCGATTAAGCTCCGACTGAATCTTATATCGCTTTATTGCTGTCGAATCTTTGGTTAATGTTCCTGGTCCGTGGATGCAGCCTCCGGTGCACGAGAGCAACTCGAGGAATAGCTTTTGGCTCGAATCCCAGATACCTATGCTGTTTAGCGTTTGTCTAATTGCATCGGCTCCCGAAAAGTTCATGTAGATGGTGCTGTTCTTCTCTAAATCGGCGGATACTCCAGCAACCATTCCTCCGTCAAGCGGGTAAATGGAGCCCATACTCGAAAGGTTAGGCTCGAAGGTATCCTCATTTTCGGGGATTAGGTCGAAATCGATACCCTCATCTTCCAGCCATTCGCGCAGGTCGTTGAAGGTTAGTGCCACATCAATGGAGTCTTTATACTTGTCAGCCTCGCGCTTTTTCGATATGCATGGACCAAAGAAGATGGTTTTGGCATCTTTCCCAAACCACTCCTTAATCATCAGTCCGTGCGTAACCATGGGCGAGTGTATAGGAACAATCGAGTCGCTGAGGTTGGGGTAGTATTTGCATATCAGCTCAACCACCGATGGGCATGCCGATGATATAAATATGCCCCCTTCATGCCTTGATATGTAGTTGGCGGTCTCTTTCGAAACAACCTCTGCACCAAGTGCCGTCTCCGAAACGGCGCTAAATCCTAGCATCTTAAGCGCACGGGTGATTCTTGATATGGAAATGTTTGAGAACTCCGTAGCGTAGGATGGCGCAATCGAGGCAACCACAATCTTTGTGTTGTTTATGATGTTGCGTGCAGCCTTCAGGTCGTTGCGTATCTTCTTTGCGTTTGCGGGGCAAATGGTAACGCAGTTCCCGCAAAAGATGCAGCGCTCGCCAACAATCGAAGCGCTCCCTTGACCAACATTTATTCCTTTAACAGGGCAATGGCGGATGCACTTATAGCAATCCTGGCAGTTGTTTATCTCGGTATATATCGGGTTTGCTAGGTTCATTGCTGCTGTTTAAGGGCGTTTTCGATATGAGTTATTGCCGTGTTGAAGCGCACTTCTTTGTATACAACCCCGTTTATGGAAATTGTAGGTCCGCTGCTGCAGATGTTTGAACAGAGCTTCCCTTTAAAGCATACCTTTTCTTCAAGGTTGTTCTCTTTGAGGTGCTTTTTTATAGCATCAAGCATCTCTCTGTTTCCTCGCGAGAAGCACGAGCTGCCAAGGCAAATTAGAACTTCAACTTTTTGCTGCATATCCTCAATGTGTATTTGCTGCCATTAAGGCTTGTATTTTACTTATGTCTTCTGCAAGGTTGTCAAACCCGTTTGTGTTGATGCAGGCTATTCCTTCAGAAAGTGTTAGCGCTTCTCCCGATATATTGATAATTGCTTTTGCTCCGGCATCTATGGCAATATTGGCAGCTTGCTGTGCTTGCTCTTTTTCGGTTGCAATTATCATAAATTGAATATGCATCCGATCAGAGAGGCTAGTTATCCTGTCGGTACTTAATACTTTGATCCCGTCTATTTCGTATGCATCAAAACTGGATGAAGGATCAAAAGCCGCAACTACTTTTATTCCTTGCAGGGATAACTCTTTTGCGTTGATAATCTTTTTTCCGTGCTTGCTAGTGCATATTAGAAATGCCTCCTTTAGGCGATTCACAACCAACAGCGATTCTATGATGTCGATTCCACTGCTAATGGATATTGCTGAGTTAACATGGTAGATGCCAAGCAGATGAAGGTCGTTGGATATTGTAGGCTTATCAAATCCAAGTGCGGACGACATCTCGTTTGTGTCAAACATATTACGCCCCTTAACCTTCTGAAATTTTAAGTAGGCTAAGTAGCGCGATGCTCTTTTTTTTAATTCCTCAGTTAGTATGTATCCCTTTTCATTCATCTGCGTTGAGATTTGCAATTTGTATACCAAATAATGTAATGTGTTGATTTGTATTTTTATAGTAGGTGTTGCTTTTGTAATGACAAAGGCTTGTTGTTGTGTAATAGGACGACGTGATGTTGTTTTGTGTGTAATAAATACTTTCAATGTTTTAATATAGGACAGTTTGTTGCAAAAAAAATAGGCCGAAGCCTATTTTTATTTCCTTTAAGCGGTTTGACTAAGCTGGATGAATTGCTTCTACTGGGCAAACATCGGCGCAAGTTCCACACTCGGTGCATACTTCTGGATCGATCTTGTAAATATCACCAGAAGAAATTGCCTCAACTGGACACTCGTCAATACATGTACCGCAAGCGGTGCAATCGTCACTAATTTTGTAAGCCATTACTTATTAGTATTTGGTTAAACTTGTAAAAGGTTTGCTTTGGACAAATTTAAACGGAATTATTATAAAGCGAAACATAATTCGGTGAAAAAATACCAATGCTTAGGTTTTTTGATGCTTCTCGCAGCTTTTACTTTTTTGATCTTCCTGAAAAAACATTCAATGTCAATTTTTTACCGAGAGGTTGTTGAGTCGCTGGGCTTACGTCATTTCGTAGATTGTGTTGTTTGCTATTCCAACAAACTTTTGGCAAGGGTAATCAGTGCAAAGGTGCCTGTTTTTAGAGCTTTTTCGTTGGCTATAAATTTTCCGTTGTGAAGCATTCCTGACGAGCCTTCAACTCCGCCTACTCCTAGGCGGAAGAATACGGATGGATAGCGATTGCTGATAAAACCAAAGTCTTCGGTTGTCATTCGAATGTCGAGATCAATGACATTTTCGATACCCAAGTTCTCAATAAATGTAGCTCTTGCCTTGCTGGTAATTTGGGGGTTGTTGATTAGGCAGGGGTATCCCTTTTTAATGTCAACAATAGCCTCTGTGTGGTATGCTTTGGCGGTACTCTCAATAACTTCGGTGATGCGCTGATGCGCTTTTGCTCTCCACTCTTCGTTCATGGTGCGGAATGTTCCTTCGAGTTTTACTGTTGAGGGAATGATATTGGTTGCACCATTGGCTATGAACTTACCAATTGACAGTACAGTTGGAATGCGGGTGTCGCCAATACGGCTAACTAGTTGCTGTAAGTTAACCACGATGCTCGATGCTGCTAGAACGGTGTCGTCTAGTGTATGAGGAAGGGCTGCATGTCCGCCTTTGCCTTTAACTTCAATGTGTATTTCGTCGCCTGATGCCATGTACATTCCGGGACGAATACCCACTTTACCTGTTTCTATTTCGGGAGATACGTGAAGCGCTGCAAAGGCTTCAATGCCTTTGCTATCGAGTATGCCCGATTCTAGAACCTTGCTGGCTCCACCTGGGAACATCTCTTCGCCAGGTTGGAATAGGAGGTAGATGGTTCCTTCTATATTATGTCGATTCTTCCAAAGTACTTTTGCTGCCGATAGTAGCACGGCTGTATGCATATCGTGACCGCAGGCATGCATACAACCGCTATTGGCAGATGCATAGGGTAGGTTGGTTTCTTCTTGAATGGGGAGGGCGTCAATATCGGCTCTTAATCCGATCGACTTCCCCTCTTTAGAGCCTTCTATAGCTGCCAATAAGCCAGTGCCTGCAACGCTTGTGATGTCGGTAATGCCGATTTTGCGTAGCGTATTGGCTATAAACTTTGAGGTTTCGTGTTCTTCGAACGAAAGTTCGGGATGCTGGTGCAAATACCTGAAAATTGAGGTTGCCCAATCGTAACTTTCGGTGACCTCCTGCTTGATTTGGTCAAGATTTATCATTTTAAGCCTTTGAATGTTTTTTTTTGCTGCTAAATTTGAGGCAAATCTACCAACTTTTTAAAGTTGGGGAATAATTTCTGTATAACAAAGAAATCAGGTTTATAAAGCAAGTACAGTGCAATAGGTTTTGTTGTATTGCGTTATTGCCAAGATTGAACGATAATTGTTTAAAGACTAAAATCGCTAAGAATGAAAAAAAAGATCTTGTCGTTGGTTGGCTTGCTGCCCATTTTGGTGGGAGTCGCGTTTGGGCAGGCTGCAAAGCCGGTAATAAACTTTACGAAAACCACGCATGACTTCGGACAGATTGAAGAGAAGGGTGGTCCTGTATCGTATTCATTTGCCTTTTCGAATACGGGGAGGGTGCCGCTGATTCTTACCAATGTGGTTTCTTCGTGCGGATGTACCACGCCGGAGTGGCCCAAGGCGCCAATTCTTCCAGGAAAGAAGGGCGTAATAAAGGTTACCTTCGATCCAATGAACCGTCCTGGTCCGATTGATAAAACCATTACGGTATCATCGAATGCTACAAAGCCTCTTGTTGTGCTGACGTTAAGCGGGCTTGTAAAGGAAAAGGCTAAAGACGTTGCTGATTTGTATCCTCGTAAAATAGGGGAGTTGCGTATGCAAACTTCTCACCTTGCCTTTACGCGTATAGATCCAGATGCCGTTGTTACCAATAAGGTCGGAATCATAAATACCGGTGCGAAGCCTATCAGCGTAAGGTTATCAGGTGTGCCTGCTCATTTAAAAGTTAGCGTAACTCCATCTTCGCTAAAGCCTAATGAAAAAGGAACTATAGTGGTAACATACGATGCCAAGAAAAAGAACGATTGGGGTTTTGTGGTTGATAACATGTCTGTTCTTGTAGATGATAGGGCAAGCGACGACTGTCGATTTACGGTTAGCGCTACAGTTGAGGAGGACTACTCTAAGATGACGCCTGCGGAAATGGCAGATATGCCAACCATCAAGTTTGATAGAACCACCTACGACTTTGGTGAAGTTGCCGAGGGGAAGGCTGTGGTGTACGAGTATGGCTTCAAGAATCTTGGCAAAAGGGATTTGATCATCCGTAAAATTGGTACCAGCTGCGGATGTACCACCGGAGCTCCTAGCGGAACCATTATCAAGCCAGGAGAGTCGGGAAGCATTAAGGTTAGCTTCGGCACATCGGGGTATAGCAACCGTCAGGGAAAGACCATAACGGTGATAACCAACGATCCTAAAAATCCGTCGGTGGTGCTTCGTCTGACCGGAAATGTAAAGCCAAAGTAGAGCAGAGAAGATTCATATTATAGTAATGGCCCGCCAGCTGCTTGCTTGGCGGGCTTTTTTATGTCCCATAAATCGTCAACTAGATGTTTCATGGCAGGAATTTCTGCAAGGGGTTTATTCTGGTTTCTAATTTATATTGTTATAATTTTGCGGCCGAACAAGACGTATTCCTAAGATAGCATTTATGGAAGAAAACGAAAACAAAAGCGCATTGAGCGTTAACAGCGGGGTGGAGCAGCCTCCTATTGTTAACCCCAACGCCTTGTCTCAAATTAAAAGAAAAAAGCGGAAGCCTTTAACCCTTGACGGCTATGTGGAGGGTATCTTGGCCGGAAACAGAACCATACTAAGCCAAGCCATAACCCTTCTCGAGAGCTCCTTGCCCGAGCATAGCGAGCTTGCTCAGCAGATCATCGAGCGGTGCTTGCCCTACAGCGGAAAGTCGGTACGGTTGGGCATCACCGGTGTGCCGGGTGTGGGGAAGAGTACGTTTATCGAGGCAATCGGAGGGCAGATTACTGCGCTAGGCCACGAGCTGGCGGTGCTCGCCATCGACCCCAGCTCCGAGCGCTCGAAGGGTAGCATCCTTGGCGATAAAACCCGTATGGAAACGCTTTGCGCCGACCCTAAGGCGTTCATTCGTCCCAGTCCATCGTCGGGCTCGCTTGGTGGTGTTGCCCGTAAAACCCGCGAAACCATCATACTCTGCGAAGCCGCTGGTTTCGATGTAATCTTCATCGAAACGGTAGGGGTGGGGCAGTCGGAAACTGCCGTTCACTCGATGGTTGACTTCTTCCTGCTGCTGATGCTTGCCGGTGCTGGCGACGAGCTGCAGGGCATCAAGCGTGGCATCATGGAGATGGCCGATCTGATTGCCATAACCAAGGCCGATGGGGTAAACGCGACCAAGGCAAGGTCGGCAAAAATAGAGTACCAAAGCGCGCTGATGCTTTTCCCCGCCACCGAGTCTGGCTGGAGCCCCAAGGTGGAAACCTGCTCCTCGTTGGATAACGCTGGCATTATGAATATCTGGGAGAATATAGAGCGCTACGTTGCTCTAACCCAGGAGAACGGCTACTTCCACAACCGGCGCAAGGATCAGGCCCGCTACTGGATGATCGAGGCCATCAATAGCCGCCTGATGCGCAATTTCTACAATAGCAGCGAGGTGAAGGTTAACCTCGAACTGCTGGAGCAGCAGGTACTCGACGATAAGATCAGCTCGTTTGCTGCGGCAAACAAGTTGCTGTCGATTTACTACAATTCGGGGAAGCACTAGCGCTTCGTACCATAGAATATCAGGAAAGGACGCGAGGAGGCAAGCAAGCTCCTCAGCGTCCTTTCTTCGTTTGACCCAAGGGTGGCGTGGCGGATAAGAAGAGTCTAGCAGAGGCGGAAATTTCTATTTGGCGGTGCAAGTATGCTAATCGACGGCGGAGTTTTTCACAAAACGATAAATAAGTATCAAACGACAGCGGAAATATCTATAAAATGGAATGAAAGTATTAATCGACGATGTCGTTTTTCACACAGCGAAAAAATATATCAAACTACGTTGTAAAATTTCACACAGCGATAAAAGAGTATTATCCTACGTTGAAGTTTTTCGTACAGTGAAATAAAAGTATCATCCTACGATGAAGGTTTTCGCACAGTGAAATGAAAGTATCATCCTACGTTGAATTTTTTCATATAATGAAACAAGAGCATCGGCCAACGGTGTGGCTTTCCCTACGGTCTAATTGGGAGGAGGAACCTTCGGCGAAGCGTTTCGCCAGAGGAAATAGCGTACGGTGTTACGGTAGCGTTTGGGGGCGATGGGAAAAAGGATGTGCTGCGGTGCTGCACTTCTCTGGTTAGCGGCAGCGCGACAAGCCGCGCTGCCGCTGGAAACAACCCTTGCCAGTGGCTGCTTAAATAATGCAAAAAGCAGCCGTTAGGCTTCTTTAAAGGCTGTAGTTTTTCCTCGTTCTGCTAGAAATAGTACTTTTGTGGGTCTATGCAAAAATAGGAGGATAATGATGACAGGTATTAGCATGGTTGACCTTAAGGGGCAGTATAATCGTATAAAAGACGAAATTGATGGTAGGATGCAGGAGGTGGTCAGTACCGCTGCGTTTGTAAAGGGGCCGCAGGTGAAGCTGTTCGAGGATCGTCTTTCGCGCTATTTAGGGGCTAACCATGTTATTGGATGCGGTAATGGGACTGATGCGCTTCAGATTGCGCTCATGGCGCTTGGCCTAAAGCCCGGCGACGAGGTCATTACTGCTGACTTTACCTTTATCGCTACCGTTGAGGTGGTTGCTCTTCTTGGCCTAAAGCCTGTTCTAGTAGATGTCGATCCTGATACCTACACCATCGACATCGAAAGGCTCGAGAAGGCCATCACGCGCCGTACAAAGGCCATTATACCGGTTCATCTTTTCGGGCAGTGCGCCGATATGGAGCCAATCCTGCTGCTTGCGCAAAAGCATAACATTTATGTGATTGAAGATTCAGCCCAGGCAACTGGTGCAACCTATACTTTTGCCGATGGTACGGTAAAGCATGCCGGAACTATGGGGCATATCGGAACGACTTCGTTCTTCCCTTCTAAGAACCTAGGCTGCTACGGCGATGGTGGCGCGCTGTTCACCAACGACGATGCCATTGCCGAAAAGATACGGATGGTGGCCAACCACGGGATGCGCATCCGCTACCACCACGAGATGATTGGCGTTAACTCACGCTTGGATACCATACAGGCTGCCGTGCTCGACGTTAAGCTGAAGTATCTCGACGAGTATAATAAGGCGCGCAGAACGGCCGCTGATTACTACGATTCAGCATTCGAAGGTGTGCCTGGCTTGATCGCTCCTTTTAGGGCAGAAAACTCATCGCACATATTTCATCAGTATACCGTAGTTCTCGACGAGGATGTAGATAGGGCTGCTTTAATGAAGCATCTACAGGAAAAGGGCATTCCTTCGATGATATACTACCCCATTCCGCTACACCGTCAGGAGGCGCTGGGCGAGGCAAAGGGAAAAGATACAGATTTCCCAATCACCGAAATGCTTTGCAAGAGGGTGATGTCGCTTCCGATGCATACCGAGTTAACCGAGGAGCAGTTAGGCTACATCTCTAACTCGGTGATTGAGTTTTTGGCGAATAGGTAGTGAGTAGGAAATAGGGAATTGTCTCCTTAACGAAAGTCTCGCTGCTGTTGCTAACGTCTAAAATCTAATATCTATCATGAAATGGCAGATTACTTTGCCCACGAAACGGCGATTCTTGATGAGGGTTGCCAAATTGGCGACGGAACTAAGATATGGCACTTTTCGCACATCATGAGCGGGTGTACCCTTGGCGAAGGGTGCAATATCGGTCAGAATGTTGTGATTTCGCCAGATGTTGTACTCGGCAAAGGCTGCAAGGTTCAGAACAACGTGTCGATATATACCGGCGTAATCTGCGAGGATGATGTTTTTCTCGGACCTTCGATGGTGTTTACCAACGTAACCAATCCACGAAGCGCCGTTAACCGCAAGAGCGAATACCGCAAGACTGTAGTAGGCAAAGGTGCTACCATTGGTGCCAACGCTACCATCGTTTGTGGGCACGATATTGGAGAGTATGCCTTTATCGGCGCTGGCGCGGTTGTCACTAAAACCATAAAACCTTATGCCTTGGTGGTAGGCAATCCTGCCCGTCAGATAGGCTGGATGAGCGAGTTTGGGCACCAACTCGAATTCGATAGCGAGGGTATCGCCGTTTGCCCCGAAAGTGGCGAGCGCTACATGTTAGCGAACGACGAGGTTGTAAAGATTGCATAATCAAGTAGAATTTTCGTGATGCTTGTGTCTTGGCACTTGTATCAGTAAAAAATATAAGGATGAAAAATTTCGGATTGAATAGGTGCTGCAGGCTTTATTGCGGTTCGTCACCTAAGAGCAATTAAGGAGACTGGTAACAACCTTTTGGCAGCATTAGATATGTTTGATAGCGTTGGCATCATGGATCGCTACTTCCCCAATGCCGACTTCTTTGTGGAGTTCGAGCGCTTCGACCGCCACTTCGATAAGCTGAAGCGCAACGGGCAAAAGATCGACTACGTAAGCATCTGTACACCCAATTACCTTCACGATTCGCACATCCGCTTTGCCCTTCGTCAGGGAGCCGATGCCATCTGCGAAAAGCCGCTGGTGCTTAATCCCTGGAACATCGATGCGCTTGGCGTTATCGAAAAGGAGACAGGGCATAAGATCAACAACATCCTTCAGCTGCGCCTTCATCCTACCATTATTGCGCTAAAGGAGGAGATTGAAAACGGTCCAAAGGATAAGATTTACGATATCGACCTTACCTACATCACCAGCCGTGGTAACTGGTACTACACCTCGTGGAAGGGCGATGTAAACAAGTCGGGCGGCATTGCCACCAACATCGGCGTACACTTCTACGATATGCTCACCTAGATTTTTGGTGAGGTGCAGCAGAATACCGTTCACGTGCTGGAGGCTAACAAGGCTGCTGGTTTCTTGCAGCTGAAGAACGCCCGCGTACGCTGGTTCCTCAGCATCGACTACAACGACATTCCTCAGGATGTTCGCGAGCGTGGGGCTCGTACCTTCCGCTCGATTACCGTTGAGGGGCGCGAGATTGAGTTTAGCGATGGCTTTACCGATTTGCACACCGCCAGCTACCGCCATATCCTAGAGGGGAAAGGCTTCGGGTTGGAGTGCGCCCGTCAATCCATCCAAACGGTGTACGACATTCGCAACTCAAAACCCATTGGTAAGGTAGGCGACTACCATCCTTTTGTGAAATAGGGAAGATCTGCGCTAGCGAATAGTGCAGATTTCTTTATTATATAAATCGAGCGGAGAAATAGCTGAGCAAGCTCACTTCTCCCTATTCCCTGCTCCCTACTCACTAACAGATGTACGAAGAACTAATAAATAAGAAGGCAACGCTGGGCGTAATCGGTTTGGGTTACGTGGGGTTGCCTATTGCGCTAGAATTTGCCCGTAAGCTTAAGGTTGTTGGTTTTGACATCAACGAGGCGCGTGTTGAGCTGATGCGTAAAGGCATCGACCCTAGCAAGGAGCTCGAGCACGAGGCTTTCGAGGATGCCGATATTCTTTTCACCTCGGATATTGAGGAGCTGAGAAAGGTCAGCTTCTTTATTGTTGCCGTGCCAACGCCTATCGACGACCACAACCTTCCCGACCTGAAGCCGCTTTTGGGGGCAACTCGTACCATCGGACAGGTATTGAAGAAGGGCGACTACGTGGTGTACGAGTCGACCGTATACCCCGGCTGCACCGAGGAGGATTGTATTCCTTTGCTCGAAGAGCTGTCGGGTCTGAAGTTCAACCAGGACTTTAAGGTGGGCTTCTCGCCCGAGCGTATCAACCCCGGCGACAAGGTGCATACGCTTACCAGCGTGGTGAAGATCACCTCGGGTGGTGATGCCGAGTCGGCCGAGGAGATCGCCAAGACCTACGAGATCGTCATTAAGCCGGGCGTGCACCGCGCGTCGTGCATCAAGGTGGCCGAGGCTGCCAAGATCATCGAGAACACCCAGCGCGACATCAACATCGCCTTTATGAACGAGCTCTCCATCATCTTCAGCCGTATGGGCATCAACACCTACGAGGTGCTGGAGGCCGCCGGTACGAAGTGGAACTTCCTGAAGTTCTTCCCCGGGCTGGTGGGCGGCCACTGCATCGGTGTAGACCCCTACTACCTATCGTACAAGGCCAAGGCGGTGGGCTACCACGCGCAGATCATCAACTCGGGCCGCTTCATCAACGACACGATGGGCGGGTACATCGCCAAGCAGGTGGTGAAGAAGGTGATTGCCGCCGACAAGGAGGTGAAGAAGGCCAAGATCCTGATCATGGGCGTTACCTTTAAGGAGGACGTGGCCGACATCCGCAACTCGAAGGTGGTGGACATCTACAACGAGCTCAAATCGTACGGCATCCACCAGATTGATGTGGTTGACCCCTACGCGTCGTCGGATGAGGTGCACCACGAGTACGGATTCCATCTTGCCGATGGTAAGGTAACGGATAGGTACGACGCCATCATCGTGGCCGTATCGCACCGCGACTACCTGACGTTGGACCGCGACTACTTCCGCTCGATCGCCAACGAGGGCTGCGTCTTTGTTGACGTGAAGGGCATCTTTCGCGAGATGAGGGAGACCTTTACCTACTGGAGCCTATAGCCTATAAGGTCTCATGATACTTCGGGCCAGCGTCTCCAAAGCGCTGGCCTTTTTGTTGAGCGCTACCAGTAGCGCTACGATCGAAATTGCATCGATGCCGACTGAATTTGCATCCCCATCGGCCGAATTTGTATCGACGCCGGCTGAATTTACATCCCCATCGACCAAATTTATATCGACGCCGATTGAATTTGCATCCCCATCGACCAAATTTGTATCGACGCCGATTGAATTTGCATCCCCATCGACCGAAATTGTATCGATGCCGACTGAATTTGCATCCCCATCGGCCGAATTTGTATCGACGCCGGCTGAATTTACATCCCCATCGACCAAATTTATATCGACGCCGGCTGAATTTGCATCCCCATCGACCGAAATTGTATCGATGCCGATTGAATTTACATCCCCATCGACCGAATTTATTCCGACTGAGACCATATGGTTTTATGGAGATTATTCCTTTCATAAGATAGCAGTTGCTTTTTTATGGTAGGGTGATGCATCCCGTAGTTGTACTATATGTGTTTAAATCATAAAAGGGATAGCGATATGCGAAAAAATCTATTTTTTTGTCTGATTGCTGGGGCTGTTGGCTTAGGGGGCCTCTCTTCTTGCTCGAATGAGGATGTCACCTCAACCAGCCGCTTTGAGGTTCGCCTAACCGATGCGCCTGCCGACTACGCCAAGGTGCTGGTCGATATTCAGGGGGTGGAGTACAACGTTAATGGCACGGATGCTGGATGGAAGACTCTTCCTTTAAAAAGAGCGGGTGTTTATAATCTTCTTGACTTTAGGAATGGCGCCGATACCATTCTGGCTGGCGAGGAAATTGCTGCCGGAAAGATCAGCCAGATTAGGCTGAAGCTGGGCGAGAATAACAGCATTGTTCTGAAGGATGGCAAAACCATTAGCATTAAGGTGCCAAGCGGATTCGAGTCGGGGCTTAAGCTAAACCTTCATGCCGAGTTTCAGGCGGGTGTAGCCTACGTGCTAACCGTCGATTTCGATGCGGCCAAGTCGGTTGTAGCGCAGGGTAACGGCAAGTACTCGTTGAAGCCTTGCCTTAGGACATACGAGAAGGCGGTTCGCGGAGCAGTTGCCGGAAAGGTTACTCCTGATACGCTTTCGACCACTGTGTACCTTCTTAAGCTGAACTCGGTTACCCAAAAGAACGATACCATTGCAGCATCCATTGTAAAAGCAGGTCGCTTCCTAATTGGTGGCGTTGCCGAGGGTGGCTACACGGTAAGCGTTGCCCCTGCGTACAAGTTTCAGCCCAAGGATTTGAATGCTAATGTAACAATTGGAAATATCTTCGATCTTGGCGTGGTTGCTTTCCAGTAGCCCATCAAGGATTAGCGAAAAGGAAAAGGGAGCGACTTTTGGTTGCTCCCTTTTTGTTTCAGCGGTTATAGAGGGTCTGAAATTTTGTATTTGTGGCCTTTGTGGTAATCTTTGAGCTACAACCCACCCCTTGCCCCTCCCAAGGAGAGGATTCACAGCGTTGATCGGGCAACCGTTGGAAACGGCGAACTTGGTGCTATCTATCCTTTGTGCTAAAGTATAGAATCTGTGAGGATCTGTTCGATCAGTATTATCAGCGTTCTGATGTCTTCGGCGTCAGCCCCATCTCCTTGCCCTTTTCGAGCATCAGCGCGAAGGCCTCCTCGTAGCTGTTGTGGATTACGCCATCGAGGATGGCATCCTTAAGGATCGTTTTTAGGTCGCCGACAGCCCTGCAGGGGGTAAGCCCGAAGGTCTCCATGATCATCTCGCCCGTAACTGGAGGCTGGAAGTTGCGGACGGCATCCTTCTCCTCGATCTCCTTGAGCTTCTGGCGTACCAGCTGGAAGTTCTTTAGGTGCTTTTCCACGATTTTGTCGTTGGCTGAGGTGATGTCGGCCTCGCAGAGCATCATTAGGTCGTCGATGTCGTCGCTGGCATCGAAGAGGAGGCGGCGCACGGCCGAGTCGGTAACGATCTCCTGCGAGAGCACGATGGGGCGCAGGTGCAGCAGCACCAGCTTCTGCACGTACTTCATCTTCTCGTTGAGCGGCATCTTCATTGCCTTAAAGATGCCGGGGATCATCTTAGCCCCAAGAAACTCGTGCCCGTGGAAGGTCCAACCCTGCTGCGGATTGTACGCCTTGGTGGCGGGTTTGGCGATATCGTGCAGCAGCGCCGCCCAGCGCAGCCACAGGTTGTCGGTGTTGCGGGCGATGTTGTCGAGCACCTTAAGCGTGTGGTAGAAGTTATCCTTGTGGGCGCGGTTGCCTACCGTTTCTACCCCCTTTAGCTTATGCAGCTGCGGGAAGATGAGCTCCAGCAGCCCCGTTTCGTCGAAAAGCAGGAAGCCGATGGATGGAATGGGGGAGAGCAGGATCTTGTTGAGCTCGTCGTTGATGCGCTCCTTCGATACGATGGCGATGCGCTCGCGGTTGCGGGCAATCGATGCGAGCGTTTCGGGTTCGATGGTGAAGCCCAGCTGCGCGGCAAAGCGGATGGCGCGAATCATGCGCAGCGGATCGTCCGAAAATGTTGTATCGGGATCGAGCGGCGTGCGGATGATGTAGTTCTCCAGGTCCTCTACGCCGTTGAACGGATCGACCAGTTCCCCGTAGTTATGCTTGTTAAGCCCCATTGCAAGGGCGTTGATGGTAAAGTCGCGGCGCTTCTGGTCGTCCTCAAGGGTGCCATCCTCAACGATTGGCTTGCGCGAGTCGATGCGGTAACTCTCCTTGCGGGCACCCACAAACTCGAGCTCCAGATCCTTGCACTTCACCATGGCGGTGCCAAAGTTCTTAAAGACGCTCACCTTTGCCCGTGGCCCTAGGCGCTCGGCCACCCGTTCGGCCAGCTCGATGCCGCTGCCAACTACCACAATGTCGATATCCTTCGACTCGCGGTGCAGCAGCTGGTCGCGGACAAAGCCGCCAATTACGTAGGCTTCTACCTGCTGTTCCTCTACAACTTCCGAAATAAGCTTAAAGATGGGGTGCTTGAAATATTTGCGCATTAGTCTGAAATCCTGTTTGTCGTTGCAAAAGTACGCCAATTGCAGCCTGTATCGAACAAAACTTTGGCGTAGATGTTTGATGGAAGAAGAGCCATCAAGGCTGCAAAGGTACTATTCTAAAGCATTTATTTATGGTGGAAGTTTTAACAACACAGTCTTTCAGGGAAAAGATTTTTGACTACGAAGCCGAACAAACCTGGAAATACAAGGGCAATAAGCCTGCCGTCATCGATTTTTACGCTACCTGGTGCGGGCCATGTAAGGCCGTGGCACCGGTGCTCGACGAGCTATCGAAGGATTACGAGGGGAAGATTGATTTCTACAAGGTGGATACCGATGTTGAGCAGGAGGTGTCGGCTGCCTTTGGCATTCGAAGCGTGCCCAGCTTGCTCTTTATACCCGCCGAGGGAGAGCCGCAAATGGCTGCCGGAGCGCTACCCAAGCATGCCTTTATCGATGCGTTTAAGGAGGTGCTGGGGGTGTAGTAGCTTTGTGGTGCATTTTTATAAAGAAGGGATATGCTCAGCCTATCCCTTCTTTATTTATTTTTGCGGGCTGTAACTTATTGCACTATCCGATCGTCATAGCGCACAAAATATGTACTAAAATGATTTCATCAAAGATTAAGGCCTTTACTAGCCGATACTGGATATTGCTGCTGCTGGTTTTGGTAAAGTTTGTTCTGCAATTTACGCTGGTCAACCAGGTTTACGAGCTGCACCGCGATGAGTTTCTGTACCTCGACCAGGCTAAGCACCTCGATTTTGGGTTTATCTGCGTTCCCCCGCTTACGTCGCTATTTTCTTCCATTATCTACCTGCTTGGCGGAGGACTGTTTTGGATTCGCTTTGTTCCAGCGCTCTTTGGTGCGCTAACCATTGTCTTTACCTGGCTCATTGTTGAGGCGATGGGCGGAAGCCTATGGTCGAGGGTGCTTGCGGCATGTGCCATCCTCTTCTCGGTTTTGGTACGGCTGAACATCCTGTTCCAGCCCAATGCCTTCGATATTCTGGCATGGACAATGGCCTTCTATTTTTTGATTAAGTACGTTCAAATCGATAAGGCGAAGTGGATTTATGGGCTGTCGGTGGTTGCTGCAATGGGAATCTATAATAAGTACACGCTGGTGTTTTTGCTCTTTGGGCTAGCCGTTGCCATTCTGCTAACCGAACAGCGAAGGCTGCTGGCTAAAGCTTCGGTGTGGAAGGCGATTGGACTACTGGTGATTCTTTTGCTCCCCAACATCCTTTGGCAGGTTGCCCATCACTTCCCTGCCGTAGAGCACATGAAGGCGCTGAAGGCTTCCCAACTCGACAATAACTCGTCCTTGAACTTCCTGAAGGAGCAGGCGATGTACCTGTCGGGATCGATGGCTTTGGCGGTAGCAGGGTTGATTGCCTTTGCCAACTTTAAGCCATTTAGGCCATATCGATTTGTTGGAATTAGCATTGTTGCGGTTATTACGCTCTACGCCTTTCTAAAAGCCAAAGGGTACTACGCCGTTGGATTGTATCCGGTGCTGTTGGCTTTCGGGAGCGTTTACCTTGAGCGCATCCTATCGCTAAAATGGAATAGGATTGTTACCCCTCTGCTGGCTGGCTGCAACCTTGCTGTCTTTATTTTAACCGCTGACTTTATCTATCCTATATCGACACCGCTAGCGATATCGCAAAATCCGGCAGCCTTCGAGAAGATGGGCATGCTCCGCTGGGAGGATGGCAAGAACCATGAGCTGCCCCAGGACTTTGCCGATATGGTTGGCTGGCACGAGATGGCCGATAAGTCGCTAAAGGCCTACCGGATGATACCGAAAGGGGAGAGGCGGAATACCCTTGTCTTTTGCGACAACTACGGGCAAACTGGCGCGCTAAACTACTACAACAGGGGCGCGATGCCAGCTGCCTACGCATTTAATGCCGACTATATCTACTGGCTTCCACGCCTTAAAGCTATTAAAAATGTTATAAAGGTGGGTAGTAAGCCAAGTAAAGATGCGGCTGCAATGTTCCGGGAGGTTAAACTTGTTGGTGTGGTTGATAGTAGGTTTGCGCGCGAGAAGGGAACCGGCATCTACCTGCTGACAGGTGCCAACGCTAGCTTTACCCCGATGTTTTATGCAATGGCGGATGAGCGTATCAATTCGTTGGATATTTTCTAGAAGGGGCGCAACATATTGTGCCCTTTTGGGTGGATAGTTTCCGTAGGGGCGCATCATTATGCGCCCTTTGGAATAGATGGTTAGTAGGGGCGCAACATTTTGCGCCCCTACGTTTAATATCTTAAATAGTAGGTAAACGAAGCCTCTACGCTGCGGTAGTGCGTTAACGGCTGGTTGTCCACCAGCCGCTTAAGGCCGTAGCAGCTGCTCAGGGCTAGCTGGTACTTCATGACGATGAAGCCCAGCTTTATGCTCAAGCCGTAGTCGTCGCGCTCGCGGTTGCTCAGCTTTAGCCTATCGCCGCCAACGTACCTGTCGAAGGAGTGGCTGTAGTAGGGGCCTACTCCCGTAAACACGCGGGCGGTTTTGTAGGGCGATATCACCATTAGATGAATGGGAATATGGAGGCTTGGCATGGAGATACGCCCCATCTCCGAGCGGCTGGTCTTGCTCTTGTACAGCACATCTGCCTGAATCGCCGTTTTCGATTGCAGCCGGAAGAGGAAGGATAGCCCGGCGCTGTAGGTGAATGAGGACTTGTTGTCGAGCGGCCCATCGGTTAGCATAAAGCGGTTGCTGCCAGCGCCGGCGGTAACGCCAATCGCCAGGCGAGGAATGGGGTTGGTGTAGCAGATGTTGGGCTGCTGGGCGAGGAAGAGGACGAGCGGCTTAAGGTTGTCCACCGCAAAGGCCATCCCGGGATAGTCGAGCGTGTTGGCATCGTCTGTAGGCTTGTGGTAGTTGGCCTTTAGTCCGGTGTTGACGTAGAAGTCGGCAATGTGTTTTTGGAGGAAGGGGCTGGTGTCGGTGTGGTGTATCATGTACGAGGGGTTTCGGCGAAGCTTTACCCCTAGGCTATCCGAGGAGGTGAATAGGGACTGGGGAATGGCGATCCCCTTAAGGGAGCCTATGCCCGATACCTCCACGCCCCGAATCAGGTTGGCATGGCCAATCATATCCACGCTAAGCATCGCCTTGATGCTCGTGATGGGAACGGGTGGGCTATTTACAAACTTGCTCGACCCGATAAGGCCCGCCTCCTCGGCGTCGAAGGCCACCACCAGGATCGACCGGCTTGGCCTGTTGCCGCCGGCAAGGATGATGCGGGCCAGCTCGATGATGCCCGATACGCCCGAGGCGTTGTCGTCGGCCCCGTTGTAGATCACCGTATCCTTGCCGACGCTGTAGCCGACGTGGTCGTAGTGAGCCCCAACAACAATGTACTCGTCCTTAAGCGCGGGGTCGCCTCCCTCGATCACCCCAACGATGTTGGTCACCTTTTGGTTGCCGTCGTACTGGTCGTGCCACTCCACGCTGTGGAGGTAGCTGCTGCCAATCGGCTTTAGCCCCACCCGCTTGTACTGCTCCACGATGTACCGCTGGGCCACCAGCAGCTCGTCGCTTTTGTAGGATCGGCCCCGTAGCGAGTCGGCGGCCAGGACTTCGACAACGCTCCGCAGGTTGGACACGGAGGCCTTTTGCTGCCCCCACGCAGGGACCGCGAGAAAAAGTAGGATAAGAATACGATAATTCATTGTTCGATTATTTGATGGTTAGCGTTGCAGCAATGCTGCCTATCTGATTTTGCTTGTCGTAGAGCTCATCCCCTAGCAGGGAGAAGATGGAGGATGGCTTATTTGGTGAAAATGGGGTAGCCGGATGATGCTCTTTTTTTACTCAAAGGATATTTAGGCGATGATTTGTTAACTAGGCTGTAAATGTAAGCATGTTGGGCAAACCTGCAACTCCTGCATCCGCTGTTTTTTGGTGGGTTGATCCACCTCCGTCGGTGGATTATGCCAGCGTCGTCGATAGGTTATGCTTGCGTCGTCGATAGGTTATGCTTGCGTCGTCGATAGGTTATGCTTGCGTCGTCGATAGGTTATGCTTGCGTCGTCGATAGGTTATGCTTGCGTCGTCGATAGGTTATGCTTGCGTCGTCGATAGGTTATGCTTGCGTCGTCGATAGGTTATGCTTGCGTCGTCGATAGGTTATGCTTGCGTCGTCGATAGGTTATGCCAGCGTCGTCGATAGGTTATGCTTGCGTCGTCGGTAGGTTAGGCTTGCGTCGTCGATAGGTTGGGCTACCGTCATCGGTAGGTTATGCTACCGTCGTCGATAGGTTATGCTTGCGTCGTCGATAGGTTATGCTACCGTCGTCGGTAGGTTGGGCTACCATCGTCGATAGGTTAGGCTTGCGTCGTCGGTAGGTTTGGCTATCATCGTCGATAGGTTATGCTACCATCATCGGTAGGTTCGCCTACCATCATCTATTGGGAAATCTGCATCATTAGGCATCCTATAAATCGTTCTGCGCCCGCTGAGCCTCAGCGCCTGGGCGTGTGATGCCGAAGAAATTTTCAAAAAAGGCTCACTTTCCCGTATTTTTTGCTCTATCTTTGGCGCGTCTATCGGGGGTGCCCTAATATTACGGGCTGAGATTATACCCTTTAACCTGATCCAGGTAGTGCTGGCGTAGGGAGTAAAGCGATTTCTTGTTAAAACATTTCCCCCTTTTAATTTTTGGTGTTGGCGCCTCACTAGCGCCCAATGTTTAATTATTAAAAGATTTAATCATGCGCAGGCTAAGCGTATTACTGATGATGCTCTTCGTTGTTAGCGCCCTCTTCACGTGGGCTAACGGCAGCGGAGGCAAAGCTATTTCTGGAACCGTACAGGGGGCCGATGGGGCTCCGCTTGTAGGTTCAACCATCACCCTTGTTGGATCGGGTAGGGGTGCTACCACCAACGACAGGGGCTTTTACCGGCTAACGAACGTGCGCGAGGGGGCGTACACCTTACGGGCAAGCTACATCGGGTACAAGACCAAGGAGGTGAAGGTTGACGTTAAGGGCAGCGTTACCCTAAACATCACCCTCGAAGCGCAAAGCGTGCTGGGCAGCGAGGTGGTGGTATCGGCCACCCGCGCCTCGAAGCGCACCCCCATGGCCTTTACCGATCTTAAGGCCTACGAGATCAAGCAGCATAATACCGGCGGCGATGTGGCGCAGATCTTCGAGTTAACGCCGTCGTTTGTGGCCACCACCGAGAGCGGTATCGGCATTGGCAACACCTCGTTCAGCATCCGCGGTACCGATGCCTCGCGCATCAACATCACCGTTGATGGCTTTCCGATTAACGACCCGGAATCGCAGCAGGTGTTCTTCGTGAACATGCCCGACATCACCTCGTCGGCCAGCAGCGTGCAGATCCAGCGCGGTGTGGGAACCTCTACCAACGGATCAGGCGCGTTTGGGGCTACCGTAAACTTCCAAACCGGGGCGCTGAGCAGCGAGCCCTACGCCGAAATTAGCAACTACCTAGGCTCGTACAACTCGTATAGGGGTAATGCTTTAGTCGGAACGGGTATTATCAACAACCGCTTCAGCTTCGACGCGCGCATCTCGCGCGCCAAGAGCGATGGCTACATGGATAGGGCAACCTCCGACCACAAGTCGGCGCAGGTGTCGGGTACCTACTACGGCGATAGAAGCACCCTGAAGGCAAGCGTAATTTACGGTGAGGAGCATACCGGCATCAGCTGGACTGGCGTGCCCAGCAGCGTTATCGACACCAACCGCACCTACAACCCCGAGGGCATCTACTACGACAGCAAGGGCGTTCGCCACATCTACGACAACCAAACCGACAACTACAAGCAGACGCACTACCTGGTAAGCTACGCCAATAAACTTACCGACAAGGCAACGCTGAACCTTGGCTTCTTCTTTACTCACGGCGAGGGCTACTACGACAACTATAAGGACGATGCCAAGTTCAAGAAGTACGGTCTGCCCAACGTTACCGTCGATAACGTTCTCTACAAGAAGAGCGACTTTATCGTTCAGAAGTGGCTGGATAACGACAACCTCGGATCGACCATCTCCCTGAACCTTGCGCCAACCGAGAACCTCGACATTACGGTTGGGGGGGCGGCAAGCCGCTTCACCAACGATCACTTTGGAAAGATTATGTGGGCGGAGCTAAACCACGGCATTCCGGCCGAGTACGAGTGGTACCGAAACAAGGCAACAAAGGATGATGCCAACCTATACGCCAAGGCCAGCTGGAAGCTAACCGATGCGCTAAGCGTATTTGGCGATCTCCAGTTCCGCTACGTTGGCTACCGCCTCAAGGGGCCTGATGACGACCTTGTTGATGTCACCCAGAACCACTACTTCAAGTTCTGGAACCCTAAGGCGGGGGCGTTCTACACCATCAACAAGGAGAATAGCGTGTTCGCTTCGGTTTCCATCGCCAACCGCGAGCCAACGCGAACCGACTACACCGATGGGCTGAAGCTGAACGGCAACCAAACCTCCGAGCGTATGGTAGACTACGAGGTAGGCTACAAGTATGCTGGCGATGTTGCCAGCCTAGGGGCAAACCTTTACTATATGGACTACAAGGATCAGCTGGTGCTTACCGGAAGGGTAAACAACGTGGGCGATGCTATCCGCGAAAACGTGAAGAGCAGCTATCGCGCAGGTATCGAGCTGATGGCTGGGGTGAAGATTGCGAATGCCCTAAAGTGGGAGGGGAATCTTACCCTTAGCCGCAACAAGATTAAGAACTTCGTCTACTCGGTGGAACTCTCCGATCTTGCTCCCAGTGGCGATTGGGATAACTACGAGATAAAGAGCACCAACTTGGGAACTACCAATATCTCCTTCTCACCAGATGTAATTGGGTCGAGCATGTTTACCTTCGAGCCTGCACGAAACTTCAAGCTAGGCTTAACCACCAAGTATGTGGGCAAGCAGTACTACGACAATACGTCGAGCAACCTTCGCAAGCTCGATGCGTATTGTGTGACTAACCTTTTGGGGGAGTATAGTTTTTCGATGCTGGGGCTTAAGAACATTACCCTTCAGCTTGGGGTAAACAACCTCTTCAGCAAAAAGTATATTGCAAAAGCATGGATATACCGTGCCGAGTTTAGAAATGCTCCAGACTATATTGAAGACGGCCTGTTCCCACAGGCAACCCGCAACTACTGGTGCCGTTTGGCGTTGAGGTTCTAAAAGTAGGGAATAGGGAGAAGGGAGCAGGAAATAGTCGCTGTTCCCAACTCTTTCTTGCAAAGCCTTTATTCGTCTTGAATCGTGTGTCGTGTGTCTAATATCTATTGTCTAATGTCTAATATCTAAAGGATATGCTTGCTTGGATAACCGCCAACTATGTAGAGATTATAGGAGCCACCTTAGGGCTGCTCTTTCTGTTTCTCGAAATAAAGGGAAACATGTGGCTGTGGCCTGTAGGGTTGCTCTCGTCGGCATTTTATGTGGCGATATTTTTCTCCGCCAAGTTCTATGCCGACATGGGCTTGCAGGTGTACTACGTGCTTATCAGCATCTACGGCTGGTATAGGTGGTGGTGCGGATCGGATGGCCGCGAGGAGAACGATCTGCCGATTATTTCCCTGAATGTACGTTTGGCCTTAGGGCTATCCTTGGTAACAACCATAATTTTCTTTGGCATAGCAGAAATCCTCAAGCGCTATACCGATTCGCCCGTGCCCTACTGGGATTCGTTTATCTCCTCGTTGAGCATTGTGGCTACCTGGATGCTGGCAAAAAAGATCATCGAGATGTGGTGGATTTGGGTAATTGCTAACTTTGTGTCGCTTTGCCTCTACTTTTGGAAGGGGCTTTACCCATCGGTGGTGCTCTTCTTTTTCTACACGGTGATGTCGTTTGCTGGCTACTATGCGTGGAGGAAGAAGCTCGCCGAGCAACAAGTTAAGTATGATAGAGCCTGATGTTACCGTTATCCTTGCCGATGGGCAGTTCCCTGCTCATCCCATTCCTTTGGCGATTCTGCGCGATGCCCCAATGGTTATCTGCTGCGATGGTGCTGCCCAAAAGCTCATCGGAAGCGGCATCCGCATGCCCGACTACGTGGTTGGCGATCTCGACTCGCTTAATGGGGAACTGCTCGATAGGCTAGGCGATAAGGTAATCCGAATAGAATCGCAGGACTCGAACGACCTGACCAAGGCTTTTGAGCTGGCGTTGTCGCTACGATCAGAAAAGGTGGTGATTCTTGGGGCAACGGGGCTGCGCGAGGATCATACCCTCGGGAATATCTCGCTGCTGGCTCGGTATGCCGAGCAGGCTGACGTACTCATGTACACCGATTATGGTCGGTTTATCGCCATCTCCGAAACAACAACCTTCCCAAGCCACCGGGGGCAGCAGGTCTCCATCTTTTCGCTTACCCCCAGCGCTCCGATAACCTACCAAGGGCTGAAGTGGGATATTGCGGATCGCCCATTACTGTCGTGGTGGGAGGGAACGCTAAACGAGGCGTTGGGAGACCAGTTCACCGTAAGGTTTGACGCGGGGAGGGTGCTTGTCTACCAGGTGTACGGGAATTCAACCAAGTAAGATTATCATAAACTAAAAAGGAGCGCTACCGGGGTAGTGCTCCTTTTTCTATAGAATAGCTTCTGCTTACCTTACGAGGCAGGCTTGTTGTAGCATAGTATCAGCTTCGAATGGCGGGCGTACTCAACGTAAACCTTATCGCCGGGGTTGAAGTGATTCCACAGATCAGCCTTTAGCAGGCGAAAGCTCATGGTGTTGAAAACTTTGGTGCCGTTGATTTCCACCACCAAATTCCGTTTCTTCCTAAGCGAAATCTTCTCCTTGATTATGGCGGTTCCAACAACCTTAACCCGTTCCTTAATATCCCTAAGAATTGCTACGAATTTGTAGGTGAAAAGAATCCCCCAGCCGATAAAGTTTAGCGGTAATCCTACCACAATTCCCCCAATCCCAAGTCCTAAAACAGAAAAAACGATAATCAGCAACGCAGTTGAGCCAGCATAAAACCAGTATCGCTTAGTCAAACCTTTAATGTAGCCACGGAGAATCTGTACCTCGCGCCCCGTTAGGCTGTCAAAGTTGTAGATAAGCATTTTGTACGTGTTTGTGATTGATATTCTAATTCCCTAAATCCAACGGTCGTAAATGTAGGTATTGCATTGTAATAATAAAAGGTAGCGGCGCTATTTTAACGGATGGGACATGCTTGCTTGTGCTGCACTTTTTTCGCTGAAACAGGGGCTTGCACCGGCTGAATCAGGAGAATGCCCGGCAGGGCTGCTTTTGGAATGTTGCCAAACGTTATAATTGTGGTAGAATTGTGGTAGGCTTCCGTAAATGTTAAACGAACTTAGTAGATTTGCCGGATAAATCATTACGAATAGGTTTCACAAAAAACCAAAGTCATGTCTGTAGAAAGCAACGTAAGGGTGGTTACCACCCATCGTCTCATGGAGATGAAGGCTAAAGGGGAGAAGATTGCAATGCTTACCGCATACGATTACTCGATGGCCCAGATCCTAGATGCCGCTGGCATCGATGTTATACTAGTTGGCGATTCCGCATCAAACGTAATGGCAGGGCACAAGTCTACCCTTCCCATCACGCTCGATCAAATGATATACCACGCACAGTCGGTAGTACGTGCCGTAAAGCGTGCCCTTGTTGTTGTCGACCTGCCCTTCGGAACCTACCAGGGTAACTCGAAGGAGGCGCTTGCCTCAGCTATCCGCATCATGAAGGAGAGCGAGGCGGATGCCGTTAAGATGGAGGGTGGCGTTGAGGTTATTGAGTCGGTGCAGCGCATCCTCTCGGCCGGCATTCCCGTAATGGGGCACCTGGGGCTTACCCCGCAGTCCATCCACAAGTTTGGCACCTACACCGTTCGCGCCAAGGAGAAGGAGGAGGCGGATAAGCTGATTCAGGATGCGCACCTGCTAGAGGTAGCCGGCTGCTTCTCCATCGTTTTAGAGAAGATTCCAGCAACCTTGGCTAAGCAGGTTGCCAGCGAGGTGAAGATTCCGATCATCGGCATTGGCGCTGGCAACGGCGTCGACGGGCAGGTGCTGGTTATCCACGACATGATGGGCATCACCCACGAGTTCTCGCCCCGCTTCCTGCGCCGCTACCTGAACCTCTTTGACGAGATGAAGGGCGCTACCCAGTCCTACATTAAGGATGTGAAGAGCCGCGATTTCCCCAACGATAATGAGCAGTACTAGCAGATGGCTTTCAAACCGGAGAATATTATTTACGAGGATAACCATATCCTTGTCTACAACAAGCAGGCGGGCGATATCGTTCAGGGCGATAAAACTGGCGACAAGCCGCTCTCGGAGGTGGTAAAGGACTACATTAAGGAGCGCGATGCCAAGCCCGGCAACGTATTCCTTGGCGTAACGCACCGCATCGACAGGCCTACCACAGGCGTTATCATATTTGCGAAGACCAGCAAGGCGCTGGAGCGCATGAACGAGCTCTTCCGCGATGGCGGGGTGGATAAAACCTACTGGGCCATCGTTAAGCAGGCGCCAAAAAAGGACGAGGACCTGCTTGTTCATCACCTCTCGCGCAACGAGAAGCAGAACAAGAGCTACGTTTTCGATGCGCCAAAGTCTACCACCAAGGAGGCCAAGCTGAGGTATAAGGTTATCAGCAAAAGCGACAACTACTCGCTGGTTGAGGTGGAGCTCCTCACGGGGCGGCACCACCAGATTCGCGCCCAGCTGGCCAGCATCGGCTCGCCCATAAAGGGCGATCTGAAGTACGGCTTCGCGCGCTCGAACCCCGATGGTGGAATTTGCCTGCATGCCCGCAAGGTGGAGTTCATCCATCCGGTAAAGAAGGAAAAGGTGACCATCGTAGCGCCTGTCCCCGACGACGCGCTGTGGCAGTACTTCGCAAAAGCAGCAGAAAAGGGCATCTAACCCAATAAAATCCCGGCAATAGCGATCTGTTGCCGGGATTTCCTTTTTGATATGGGAGAGATTGTTGGGCTGAAGCTCCGCTTCTTCTCCGCATTTTTCATTTGGGATCGCCAAGTGCAAATTTCCTCCAGGAGTTTTTCGTTTGGGAGCGCCAAATGCAATTTTCTTCCAAGAGTTTTTCATTTCGGAGTACCAAGTGCAAATTTCTTCTAGGCGTTTTTCATTTGGGAGTGTCAAATGCAAATTTCCTCTAGGAGTTTTTCACGCCAGAGCGCCGGGACACATTTTCCTCTCGGAATTTTTCACTCCAGCGTGGCGGGATGCAAAATTCTTCTCGGAATTTTCTACGCCGGCGTAGCGGAATGCAAAATTCCTGTCGGAATTTAACGCGCGGGCGTAGCTGGATGCAAAATTCCGACAGGAATTTAACACGCGGGCGTAGCGGCGTACGTTTTTCCGAACGGAAATTCCGGCTCGTCTTCGTCGCTCGAAGGGGGGCGCTGCTTCATGGCGGCTCCTTTTATAAATATCCAATAATTGCTCGTTCGGTTTTGTTTTTTTATAATTTTGGCCTGTTGAAGTTTCTGTTTGAAGCTTTGTAAACGTTGAAATCTATGAAACTGTTAGTAAAGAACATAAAAAAGCTGGTTCAGGTAGAGGACTTACCCAAAACGTGGGTGGCCGGTAGCGACATGAAGGAGCTACCCTCAATCGATGGCGCATACCTTTACATCTACGATGGCCTTTTTGCCGATTTCGGCCCGATGAGCAGCTGCCCCGACTATCCCGATGCCGAGGTGGTGGATGCCACCGGCTGCATGGTGTTCCCCTCGTTCTGCGACTCGCACACCCACCTGGTGTACGCCGGCAGCCGCGAGATAGAGTACATCGATAAGATTCGAGGCCTTTCCTACGAGGAGATTGCCAAGCGGGGAGGGGGAATCCTGAACTCGGCCGAGCGCCTCCGCGCTGCCACGGAGGACGAGCTCTTCGAGTCGGCCATGGAGCGCATCAACGAGATCATTGCCCTTGGTACGGGGGCCGTGGAGATAAAGAGCGGCTACGGGCTATCAACCGAGTCGGAGCTCAAGATGCTTCGCGTCGCCCGCCGCATTCGCTGCGAATCGCCCATCACCGTTAAGGCCACCTTCCTGGGGGCGCATGCCGTGCCTATGGAGTACCGTGGCCGCCAGTCGGAGTACGTCGAGCTGATCGTTAAGGAGATGATCCCGCAGGTTGCCGCCGAGAATCTGGCCGAGTACATCGATGTCTTTTGCGATAAGGGCTTCTTTACCATCGAGGAAACCGAGCGCATGCTCGAAGCCGCAGCCAAGTACGGCCTTCGCCCCAAAATACACGCCAACGAGCTGGCGCTATCGGGCGGCATCCAGCTCGGCGTTAAGCATTCGGCGCTATCGGTGGATCACCTCGAGTTTACCGGCGATGAGGAGATTGCCGCGCTGCTCGACTCAACCACCATGGCTACGCTGCTGCCTGGTGCCGCATTCTTCCTAGGCATGGATTACCCACCTGCCCGTAAGATGATCGACGCCGGATTGCCCGTTGCCCTAGCTTCCGACTACAATCCTGGCTCATCGCCATCGGGGGATATGAAATTTATCTTAAGTTTGGCTTGTGTAAAGATGAGGATGGTTCCCGAGGAGGCTATCAATGCGGCCACCATCAACTCGGCCTACGCCATGGGGCTGAGCGGCACGCATGGGTCGATTTCTAGAGGAAAGATTGCCAACTTCTTTATCACAAAACCAATTCCATCGTACGAGTATATGCCCTACGCGTATACCCAAAAGCTGGTCGACAAGGTATTTTTAAACGGTAAAAAGATATGATCATGAAGAGAGTTCTAGCGATTATTGCTGTAGCGGCATTGCTGATGCCCGCTTTAAACGTTGATGCGCAAGCTTCGAGCAAGAAGAAGAAGGCTACGTCGAAAACGACCAAAACCTCTACAAAGGCGACCTCTACAAAAAAATCCTCATTAGCGTCTGGCGTATCGTCGATTCTTTCGCTAACGAATACCGACTATTCGAACGGGCTAAAGGATGCGCTAAAGATTGCCGCCACAAAGTCGGCCGAGTCCGCCTCCATGCTCGACGGCTTCAACAAGAATATGGACATTCGCATCCCATTCCCCAAAGAAGCGATTGCGGTTAAGGACTATGCCGTTAAGCTAGGCCTTCAGTCTCAGGTTGATATTTTCGAGGAAAAACTCAACCGTGCTGCCGAAGAGGCTGCTAAGAAGGCTGCTCCAATTTTCTTGGCTGCGATAGTAAAAATGTCGTTTGCCGATGCCGCAAAGATTGCAACAGGCGATAAGAATGCGGCCACCGTATACCTGCGTAGCACCGCAGGCGTAGAGCTGGCCAACCAGTTTAAACCGGTTGTTGTAGATGCCTTGTCGCAGGTTGCCATCACCAAGTACTGGAAGCCGCTTGTCGACAAGTACAACAAGGTAGCCCCATTCCTAGCAAAGGAGCAGGTGCAAGCCGACTTGAATCAGTACGTAACCGATAAGGCTGTAGACGGACTCTTCGTTTTGGTAGAAAAGGAAGAAGCCAAGATCCGTCAGGAGCCCGCTAAGTATGGCTCCGATTTGGTGAAAAAGATCTTTGGAACAAAATAAACCTAATAGTACGTTGCTATGAACCTAAAGCTGATTGAATGTGTTCCCAACTTCTCTGAGGGGAACGATATGGGCATAATTAAGCAGATTACCGACGAAATTGAATCTGTTGACGGCGTTAAGCTGCTCGATGTTGACCCCGGAAAGGCAACCAACCGTACGGTGGTAACCTTCGTAGGTACGCCCGATGAGGTTTGCGAAGCAGCCTTCCGCGCTGCTAAAAAGGCAAAAGAGCTTATAGATATGAGCAAGCATCAAGGGGCTCACCCTCGTTTTGGTGCAACCGATGTGCTTCCGCTAATTCCAGTGGCCAACATCACCATGGACGAAACGGTAGAGTATGCCCGTAAGCTTGCCAAGCGCATGGGCGATGAACTTCAGTATCCAATCTATTGCTACGAAAGTGCCGCATTCGAGCCAAAGCGTAAAAACCTTGCCTTCTGCCGCAGCGGCGAGTACGAGGCACTTCCCGAAAAGATGACCAAGCCAGAGTGGAAGCCCGATTTTGGTCCAGCCACATTTGTTCCTCAAACAGGAGCAACTGCTGTTGGTGCGCGTAACTTCCTTATAGCTGTAAACTTCAATTTAAATACCACCTCTACGCGTCGTGCTAACGCCATTGCGTTCGATGTTCGCGAAAAAGGACGACCAGTTCGCGAGGGCAACCCTGTTACAGGAAAGAAGAAACTCGACGAAAACGGAAAGGAAATCTGGACCCCAGGAACCCTCATGGGAACTAAGGCCATTGGTTGGTTTATCGACGAGTACGGAATTGCTCAGGTATCGATGAACATTACAGATATTAACCAAACTCCGCTTCATGTCGCTTTCGAAGAGGTAAAGAAGAAAGCCGATGAAAGAGGTTTGCGTGTAACAGGTACCGAAATCGTTGGTCTTGTTCCTGCAAGCGTGATAATGGATGCTGGTAAGTACTTCCTTGCAAAGCAGCAGCGCTCTGCCGGTATTGCCGATGAGGAAATCATTAAGATTGCGGTAAAGTCGATGGGGCTAGATGAACTCTATCCTTTCGATCCTCAAAAGAAGATCATCGAGTTGATGATAAAGGATCAAAAAAAGCAGCTTGTTGATATGACCGTTACAGGTTTTGCCAACGAAACCGCATCAGAATCTCCAGCTCCTGGTGGTGGTTCAATTGCTGCCTATATGGGAGCCTTGGGTGCAGCGCTTGGCACCATGGTTGCCAACCTATCGGCTCACAAACCAGGTTGGGACGATCGCTGGAAAGAGTTTTCTGATGTTGCCGAAAAGGGCAAGATGTACATGGATCAGCTCCTGAAAATGGTTGACGAGGACACCAACGCCTTTAATCGCATTATGGATGCCCTTTCCCTTCCCAAAAAGACCGATGAGGAAAAGGCTGCTCGTAAAAAGGCAATCCAAGATGCAACTATATACGCAACGGAGGTTCCCTTAAAAACCATGGAGTTGTGTTGTAACTCAATGGAGGTAATGCTCGAGATGGCAGAAAAGGGCAATCCAAATTCGGTATCCGACGCAGGAGTTGGAGCAATTGCTGCTCGTGGAGGAGTTTATGGTGCTTACCTGAATGTTCGAATCAATGCAAAAGGCATAGAAGACGAAAAATATGCTAGTGACATAGTAAGCAATTCTAATTCTTTGTTAAAAAAAGCATTGGAGTTAGAGTCTAGAATACTAGATAAGGTGATGTTGATAATCGCAAAATAATCGATTTATTAAAGAATAACCCCTTTAAAAAGGAAGTGTCCAGTTGAGGATGCTTCCTTTTTTTATGGTTTGTGGCAATTGTTTCCTCTCGCTATCAAAAAAATGATGAATTAATAAAGAGGTGTAAGTTGAGATTGATAAAAAAAATTTCGATTAGTTGTAAAACTATAATTAAAAGTTTATATTGCGACTGTATAACCAATATTCTAATGTATGAAACGAATAAAGCTGCTACTATTGTCGGCTTTTGTTTGCTTTGGTATATCCAATGCATTTGCGCAAACAAAGGTATCAGGACAAGTAACAAGTTCTGAAGATGGTCAACCGATTCCTGGTGTGACTGTAATCGTTAAAGGTTTATCTGGAGTAGGTACTTCCACCAATATTGATGGAAAGTACACTCTTAACGTTCCTGCTACAGGCAAAGTTCTTGTGTTTAGTTACATTGGTTTCAAATCACAAGAAATAGCGCTTGAAGGTAAAACAACTGTCAATGTTGTCTTAATTTCTGAAACAAAGAAGATTGATGAGGTTGTTGTTACAGCACTTGGTATAACCCGATCTAAACAGGCATTAGGGTATGCTGTTTCTGATGTTAAGGGTGATGAATTAGCAAAAGCAAGAAGCCAGAATGTCCTAAGTTCTTTGTCTGGTCGTGTTTCAGGGGTGCAGATTACTGGAGCTTCAGGCCAGATGGGGGGAGGCTCGAGAATTCAAGTTCGTGGTGTAACATCGCTTACTCAAAACAACCAACCATTATTTGTTGTTGATGGAATTCCTCTTGACAACTCAGACTTTTCTTATGGAGCAACTGGTGGTGGTGGTTACGATTATGGTAACATGGGATCTGACCTTAATTCAGATGATATTGAATCTGTTTCTATTCTAAAAGGGGCATCTGCAACAGCTCTTTATGGCTCTCGTGCTGCTAATGGTGTAGTTATGGTTACTACTAAAAAGGCAAAAGCAGGGGCTCAAAATTGGGGTGTTGCTGTTAACTCTAGTATAACTTGGGATAAGGCTAGCATTCTTCCTGTTTACCAAAAAGAATATGGTGGTGGTGCTACTTTCTCTGATGCTCAGGGAGGAAAACAAGGTTTTTTAACCCAAGTTATTGATGGTAAAGAGTATAAGTTGGTTGCATATGCGACAGATGAAAGTTGGGGGCCAAAGTATGATCCAAATATTAAGGTTCTTAACTGGAATGCTTTTGATAAGTGGGATACTAAAAACTATCTTGTAGAAAAGTCTTGGGTTTATCCAAAGAACGATTACAAGTATTTTTTTAGAACAGGGGTGACATATACTAATAATGTCCAACTTACTGGTGCTACGGATAAAGGATCAACCAGAATATCATACACTAATATGAATGTTACTGGTATCTATCCTAATAGTGAGTTAAAGCGTAATACAATTAACTTTAATGGGAATTACAATTTCTCTAAATATTTAGAGGGATGGGCTACTGCTACATATGTTGTTAATACAGCAACAGGTCGTCCTGAAACCGGTTATGGAGAACGAAATCCAGTTCAGAAAATGTGGCAATGGATTCATACGTCGTTGGATTATAATGACTTAAGTGCATGGCGAAATCCTGATGGAACGCAAAGATCTTGGAATAGAAGTTCTTGGGATAATCCAGGTCCAGAATTTACCGATAACCCTTACTGGTCAAGGTATATGAACTATCAGAATGACCGTAGAGATCGTCTATTTGGAAATACTGGTTTAACACTTACTTTTACATCATGGCTAAAACTAACAGGTCGTCTAGGTGTCGATTTTTATACACTTAAGCAAGAAGAGCGTACAGCAATAGGATCACAATCTTTATCTTCTTACGATCTTTATGTCCGTTCTAACTATGATGTAAATGGAGAAGCATTCTTTAGCATTAACAAACGGTTTCTTGAGGATAAAATTGGTTTAAGTTCAATTTTAGGTTCATCTGTGAATGATCGTCAATTTGATATTACAGGTGGAACAACCGTTGGAGGGCTAGTTATTCCAGAAGTTTATAACTTAACCAATTCTGTTTCAAAGGCAACTTCGAGAGATACTAAGAGCCATAAGAGAATAAATAGTCTTTACTGTAATTTAACACTAGACTATAATCGGCTTGTTTATCTTGATTTAACTGCTAGAAACGACTGGTCTTCTACACTTCCAAGCGGGAATAACAGTTACTCCTATCCATCTGCAAACCTTAGTTTTGTGCTTAGCGAACTAGAGGCTGTTAAGTCTTTTGGTTTTATTGATTACGCAAAGTTGCGTGGGGGGTATGCTCAGGTTGGTAACGATACTGATCCTTACAACTTGTCAAACTATTTTACTGCAGAAACGCCGTTTGGTTCTGATGCTCGATATTCGTTGCCAACTCAACTTGCAAATGCAAAGTTGAAGCCTGAAGAAACAAAGTCTTGGGAAGTTGGCTTCGAGGCTAAATTTTTCAAGAGTAGAATAGGTGTAGATATTTCGTATTTTACAAAAGATACGAAAAATCAAATTGTTCCTATTCAAGTTTCCGGATCAACGGGTTGGGCTAGTTTATGGATCAACGCAGGTAAAATGGAGAATAAAGGTTGGGAATTTCAAGTAAATGGAACTCCGTTAAAGACTAGAAATTTCTCTTGGGATATTACTGTAAATCTATCAACTCTTGATAATAAGGTTGTTGATATTGCAGAAGGTCTAGATTATTTAAATCTAGGTAACGCTCCTTTTAAAGTTCAGGTTGGTGCTTTCAAAGGAATGTCTTATCCTGTAATATATGGTACCGATTTTGTATATGACAAGGATGGAAACAAGGTGTTAAGTACAAGTGGAAGATATTTGCCTTCTGCAGTTAAACCTTTGGCAAATGTTAATCCTGATTTTACAGGTGGTATTACTAATTCTTTCAACTACAAATTTAACAATGGAATTCAAATTGATGCAAATGTCCTTCTTGATATGCAGAAGGGAGGGCATATGTATTACACATCATATATGTGGGGAATGTATTCTGGTATTTTAGCAGAATCTGCCGCTATAAATGAAAATGGCTTTAATATCCGTGATGCTATTAATTACAAATATAGTGACGGTACAGAAGGTTCAACTTGGAAAACTGGAGCTAAAAGTATAGGTGGAGGTGTTGTTCTTGATGGTGTGTATGGTAAGTACAATGCACTTGATGGTACTGTTACTTATCTAAATGCAGATGGAACGACTTCTCAAGTTGCAATAGACAATACTAAAGCAATTGCAGGTTCTCGTTATAGTCGTGACCACTACTCGGGTCCTGATACTCAGAATATATTTAAAACGGATTACTTGAAGCTTCGCGAAATTCGTTTTGGTATAACAATTCCTAAGAAGTGGACTGGCCCAATTTCTGGATTGAGAGTCTCTTTCTTTGGACGAAATCTAAAAACTTGGTTTGCTGATCAACAACACTTCGATCCCGAATACCTTCAAATGGCTGGATCAAATGCGCAAGGTGTAGAAGGAGGTTATCTTCCATCTGTTGCAACATATGGTGTTGGTGTAAACTTTAACTTCTAATTTAAATTGAGAGAATATGAAACAGTTCATAAAATATAGTTTGATTCTAAGTTTTGGAGCACTTCTCTTAGGTGGATGTGATACAAACTTTGAAGGAATAAACACAAGCCCCAATAGGTCAGACGCATCCCCAACTCCATACATCTTTACCTATGCTACTCGTCAATTTGCATATAACTACTATAATGTTTGGTATACTGGACGTCAATCTGGAGTCGCATGTCAGCAATGGTGCCAGATTAACTATACTTCGGAGGATAGGTATCAGTTTCGAGATAATGTAATGAACGAATTTTTTCGTAACTCATACATTTGGATGTTAAACTTTGAGAAAATTAAAGAGTTAAATACCGATCCTGCTACTAAGGGTAACATGTCTGCTTATGGGGATAATAAAATGCAGATTGCAACATGCGATATTATGGAGACATGGATTTTCCAACTCCTTACGGATTCGTTTGGTGATATTCCTTATAGCCAAGCTTTTGATCCTGTAAAATATCCCAAACCAAAGTATGATAAGCAATCTGATATTTATAAGGGAATGGTTGCTAAATTAAAGCAAGCTGTTGCGGATCTTAAAACTTGCTCTAATGGTTGGACATCAGGGGATATAATCTATGGTGGCGATATTGACAAGTGGATTAAGTTTGCAAACTCTCTTCGTCTTCGTATTGCTCTTCGTGCTTCAAAAGTTGATAGAACCTATTTAACAGAAGCTAAAAGCGCAATTACTGATGGCGTATTTAAATCTAATGATGATAATGCCATATTTAATTTTATCGGTACTGGAGAGCCTAATGAGGCTCCAATCTATTTCGGGTTCTTTACCGATAATAGGAATGACTTTACTCTAACAAAGCAGTTTGTAAACTTGCTTAAAGGGATGGATGATAATGATAAAGGTTTTGTGAATCCATTCAACGGAATTATAGATCCTCGTTTGGCTATTTATAGAGGACCTACTATGGATAATAATACCATTGGGGTTCCTTATGGTATGGATGATACCGAAACAGCAGCATTCGTTTCTGCAAATGGCAATGTTATTAATTTAAAACCTGATGGTAAGAAACCGGCATTGTCTCCAGTTAACCTACAGCCAGAATTTGGTTCTGTCTTGCTAGATTATCCAACAGTTTGCTTTATGATTAGTGAAGTAGAAGATAATGATGCAGTTTGGTTCTTGGAGGGGGTTAAGGCATCCTTAGATAAGTGGGGAGTTAGTACTACAGATAAAAATGCATATGTTGCGGCAGTAACAGCAAAGTGGAATGTGGCAACAGTAGATAAGAAGAAGGAAATGCTTATTACATCTAAGTACATCCATTTATACACTCAAGCATACGAAGCGTGGGCAGAGTATCGTAGAACAGGATACCCTAAATCTCTTGTTAAACCTGGCGAAAAAACATATGGGGATATTACTTTCGAGCCTATTCCTGGTTTTGAGTCAGGTAATGACATTGTTGCTCGTTTTTCATATGCAATTTCTGAATATACCTTAAATAAGGAAAATGTCAAAGCGGCAGCTGCTTCTATGGGTAGTGATGCACTATCTGTAAGAGTTTGGTGGGCTGGCGGTGGTAAGCAGTAATGCTTAGTTTTATATAGCAGTTTGTTAAAAGAGGGGCTGGCCGTGAGGTTAGCCTCTCTAATTATTATAATAAAAAGCAAAGGCGATCAAATTGATCGCCTTTGCTTTTTTAGACTTGTAAAAACTAGAGAGCGGACCTTTTTTTTGCTTTTTAATTTACCTATCTAGATCTTCAAAGTCTAAAACAGGAACAAACAATTCGGTCATTTCTTTTAATTCGGTAAACGTGTCGTCTGGAAGAGTAGTGCTTATGTCTTTTTGATTTTGCTTGACATATTCTACTACAGAATTTAATGAGTTGGCAAATTTCTCAAGATCTTCTTTGAAAAGGTAGATGTGATGTTTTTCGTAGTTAAACTTTCCGTTTTTTTGAAGACTTCTTTTACTTTCTGTTATTGTTATGTATAGTTCTGATTGCCTTGTGGCTTTTACATCAAAGAAATAGGTGCGTTTACCAGCTCTAAAGGAATCGGTGTAAATTTCTTCTTGATTCCTTGGGAATTGTTTATTTTCTTGTAGGTCGTATTCAATCATAACTTTCTTTATTTTTTGTTTAATACACTGTAAAATTAACAAAATAATACATATTTAAGATAACTCGAAAGCTTTTTCGTGGCGCTATTTTGATCTTTGAGTTGATATTTTTGTGTTAATTCTTGTTTGCTTATTTTTTATAAAGAGGTTTGTTAAACCGTTGCCAAAACCATACCTTTGCGCGAGTTCAAATACAACGTTCTTTATTATTATGGTAAGCAGAAGACTACTTCGAATTAAGGTTCTAAAGGCTCTTTACGGTCATTTTAAGAGTGGTGACAAAACGATTAGCGGGTCGGAGAAAGAATTGTTCCTAAGCATTGAGAAAACCTACGACCTTTACCACTTCTTAATGCAGCTTTTGGTAGAGGTAGCTGATTTTGCACAAAACCGAATTGATACTGGCAAACAGAAATTTCGTCCAACGGCAGAAGAACGTAATCCTAATACTAAATTTGTAGATAACAAGGTTGTTGCAATTCTGCGTAACAACGAGCAGCTTAGTAAGCGACTCTATCAAAATAAGCTTTCCTGGGAGTGTTATCCAGAAATGATAAAGAAGATGTACAATAGCCTCGTTGCTAGTCCGTACTATGCTAACTATATGAAGGATGGGAATCGTTCCTTCGAACAGGATCGAGCGTTTGCTATAGATTTTTTTACAAGCGAGATTGAAGATTTTGAGGATCTGTACCAACTTCTGGAGGATCAGAGCATTTATTGGGTTGATGAGATTGAGTTTGTACTCGGAATGATCATTAAAACGCTTACTAAGTTTAAGGAGGATCAGGCTTCGTACAAAGGGTTGATGCCTTTATATAAGGATGAGTCTGATGTCGACTTTACTAAGCGGTTATTCCGAAAGGCTACGGTTAATCACGTTCAGTATCGCGAAATTGTTGATGAGTACACCAAGAACTGGGATGTAGATCGAATAGCTTACATGGATATCCTCATTCTAATTGAGGCAATTGCAGAGTTAGTTGAGTTTAAGGATATTCCTGTAAATATTACGATGAATGAATATATTGATTTAGCTAAGTATTACAGCACTTCTAATAGTAGCGTTTTTATTAATGGCGTGCTCGATAAACTCGTAAAAGACCTCATCGAGAAGAAGGTGATCGTGAAAGAGGGATTAGGGCTAATTGATCCATTAAGCATTATATCTGAAGAGTAGCATGCGAGCGTTGTGGCTTATTGTTCTTGGGATTGCTCTATTGAGCGGTTGTGGTGCAAATAACAAGGGCTCAAACAATCAGCAAGGCGGAAGGAAAACACCCCCAATAATGAAGTTTGTTGATGAAACTGCTGATTTTGGTACGGTGAAACAAGGTGAAAAGGTCGTCCTTTTTTATACCTTTGAAAACGCTGGAGGATCGGATTTGGTTATTTATGAGGCGCTGCCATCCTGCGGATGTACAACGCCAAAATATGACACAGCTCCAATCAAGCCAGGTGAAAAGCGAACGGTTGAGGTAACCTTTGACTCCGAGGGATGGAGTGGTACTCAGCAGAAATCGATCACATTTAAAACAAATGGGGTGCCTGACTATGCAACCGTAACGCTTACAGGAATTGTAGAATAACTTTAAATAAATAAGACTCAGAAATGACAAACTTTTCAGCTGTTCTTCTACAAGCTGCTAACCCCAATGGTGGTGGTGGTATAAGCATGCTTATTATGATGGTGCTTATCATTGTTGTGATGTACTTCTTTATGATTCGTCCACAACAGAAAAAGCAAAAGGAACTCGCAAAATTCCGCAGCAGCCTTCAAAAGGGTGATAAAATTGTTACTATTGGTGGCATCTACGGAAAGATTGTTGAAATTACCGATCAGTATGTTACTGTAGATGTAGGTGGAGATGTTCGCATGAAGATGGATAAATCCGCTATTCTTAAGGATATGAGCGACGCTCAGACTCGTTAATTGTAAACATATATAGAAAGGCTTTCGAAATTTCATTGTTTTGATGAAAAGGGAAAGCCTTTTTTATTGGTATACCCGCGTAGCTTGCAGAGGTGCTATAGGCATGAATAATACGTTGCCATACGGGTAGCATCCGACCGATAAATAACAGCTATATTCGGATGAAATCTAACTTATTTGATAGCTTTTCTGAGATAGTCCGACGAAAGCGCAAAATTCGAATTAACGGAAAGTTTGTGCTCTTCTGCTTTTTCCTTTTATTCTCGAGCATTATTTGGTATCTCAATAAGCTTGGTGGAGACTATCTGGTCGACCTTAAGGTGCCTGCTAAAATAATCTATACAGAAACGGATAAAATGCTTGTCGATGAAGGGGCTCCAGTTCTTAAAATCCAAGTAAAGACAAAGGGGTATACCATTCTACGATATAAGCTAGGGTCAATCCTTGCTTCTTTTAATGTTGATATATCATCTTATAGGCTACATCGCTATTATGGGCCTAAGGGGAACTTCTACATTCTGACCAGCTCCCTAAAATCGAATCTCTCGACCCAGTTGCCCAGCAATATGAAGATTGAGAATATCATTCCGGACACCCTCTTTTTTACCTTTTCAGCAGCCTATACTAAAAAAGTTCCTGTTGTTGCAAACACTAAGTTTACCTTCGATGAACAGTATATGCAAATCGGCAATGTTGGCGTTAAACCAGATAGCGTTCTGATTAGTGGTCCTGAAAGTGTTATAAGGAATAAGCGGTATGTTCGTACGGCGGTTATTCGGGGCGATGCGCTGAATGAACCGATGAATGGAGTTGCTGCGTTGCTGGAGGAGAAGAATGTTGTAACCGAGGTAAAGGAGGTGGCCTATACCGTTGATGTGGCAAAATTTACCGAACGCACCCTGAAGCTTCCAATTACCATCAGCAATTCAGATTCGGCTTCTGTCCTGTTAATCCCATCGCATGCGGAGGTGTCATTTAGAGTTGCTTTAAGGGATTACAGAAAGGTAAGGCCCTCTCTTTTTAGGTTAAGCTCCCGTTTCGATGAGAAATCGTCGTTCTCGAATCATATAAAGGTAAAGCTGGATACTTTCCCCTCGTTTGTGAGCCATATCAGAATTGAACCGGAATTTATTGAGGTATACAAGCAAAAACAATGATTACAGTAGGTTTAACAGGTGGAATAGGTTCTGGCAAATCGACAGCTTCTAAGCTTTTTGAGGTGCTTGGTGTACCCGTGTTTGAATCGGACAAGGAAGGGCGCTTGTTGCTGGAAACCCCTGAGGTTGTGAGGCAGGTAGCGCAACAGTTCGGAGAAGGTGTGCTAAGCGGTGAGGGACGAGTTGATCGAAGTAAGCTTGCAGCTATTGTTTTCGAAAGGCCCGATGAGCTAGCAAAGCTGAATCAGATTATCCATCCTGCTATTCGAGCCCGATTTGAGGATTGGAAGAGGCAGAAATCGGGCTATCACTATGTGATAAATGAGGCTGCAATTCTTTTTGAGAGCGGCTTAAGCCAGCAGGTAGACTATGCTATCAACATAAGTGCACCGGAGGACGTGCGAATTCAGCGCGTTGTTGGCCGAGATGGCGTTGGCGAAAAGGAGGTGAGAAATCGGATTAACAACCAAATGAGCGATGACGAGCGCGAGGCTCTCGCTGATTGGACTATCTATAACGATGGAGTTATGGCTATAATTCCACAGGTACTCAAAATTAATTACGAACTAACGAGATTGTAGGAGGTTGATATGCGTTACGGAAGATGGATTGCTGGAGGTTTAGGCTTCTGGCTGGGAGGCCCAATTGGTGCTATTGTTGGCTATGCCGTTGGAACTCTCATAGAAAAGGGTGATGTTATTGCGACGTCAAGAACTCAGAATCCGCAGGAAGGATTTAGGGTGTCGCTCATTGTGCTGGTTGCTGCGGTCATGAAGGCCGATGGAACCGTCAAGAAGTCGGAGCTCGATTACGTAAAGGACTTTTTTGTGAAAAATTTCGGCGTTGACGCCACGAAGGATGCGATGCTGCTCTTGCGCGATATCCTTCAAAAAGATATTCCGATTAACGATGTTGGCCGGCAGATCGGCGATAATCTCGACTACAATTCGCGCTTGCAGCTGCTTCATTTCCTTTATGGAATAGGCAAGGCGGATGGCGTTTTAGACGAGACCGAACTCATCGTTATTGAGCAGATTGCCTATGCGATGGGCATTTCTGGCGTGGATATGGCCTCGACGAAGGGCATGTACTACGAGGATATCAACTCTGCCTATGCGGTGCTGGAGATTCTGCCAACCGTGTCGGACGATGAGGTAAAGCGTGCGTATAGAGCTGCTGCAGTCAAGTACCATCCCGATAAGGTGGCACACCTAGGTGGCGATGTTCAGAAGTCGGCTACGGAGCGATTTAAGCAGGTGAATGAAGCATACGACAAGATAAAGAAAGCCAGAGGTATGGCATAATTTCTTATATTTGCACGAGTTCAGAAAACTAACAATAAGCAATATGGATTTAAGGAAGATTTTGGCTATAGCCGGATATCCAGGACTTTACCAGTATGTCGCTCAAGGTCGCAATGGAATCATCGTAGAGTCGCTCGAAGATAAAAAGCGTGCAAATATCCCTGCATCAGCAAAGGTGAGCGCTTTAGGCGAGATTGCTATTTATACCGATGATGAGGAGGTTGCTCTTCGTCAGGTTCTTCTTAACCTTAAGGAGAAGATGAGCGGCGGTCCTGCACTTGATACCAAGAAGGCCACCAACGATCAGCTTAAAAAGGCAATGGAGGAGGTTCTTCCAGCCTACGATCGCGAGCGTGTTTACGCATCTGACATGAAGAAGCTCTTTTCGTGGTACAACATTCTTCAGAAGAATGATATGTTGGAGTTTGATCCAGAAGAGGCTGAAGAATCAGCCGAAGAGGAAAAGTAGAACGGTACATACCGGAGTACGATAGAAAGAGGGCGCCAGGATTTTGGCGCCCTCTTTTTGTTGGGTGAGCGTTGCCCATCCTGCCTGCTCGATTGTAGCGGTCGCAATAAGTACAGGAGTACAAATGGGGGCATGGAAGTACTATTGTAAATGTACAAGAGCACTTTGGGGGCTATTGTAAGTGTACAACGGTACTTTTGGGGTGATGGAAGTACTATTGTAAGTGTACAAGAGTACTTTTGGGTAGGGGGAAGTACTATTGTAAGTGTACAAGAGTACTTTTGGGTAGGGGGAAGTACTATTGTAAGTGTACAAGAGTACTTTTGGGTGGGCGGAAGTACTATTGTAAATGTACAACGGTACTTTCGGGTCGACGGAAGTACTATTGTAATTGTACAACGGTGCAAATATTTTGCTTGGCGAGGTAATGCAAAAGGAGAGGGTGCCAGTAAGCTTACTGGCACCCTCTCCTTTTTATTTGAACCGCTACGGGGCGGCTGGTAATTCTTTTTGTAGGCGCAGGTTCTGCGTGAGAGTTAGCCTAGTGGATGCCTCTAAATATACGGCTCCACCTGATTCCTCCCAATAGGCCTTTTTGATTATCGACGGAGAACCAAATGAACGAGGCTTTCCCAACAACATGGTCTTCGGGAACAAATCCCCAGAAGCGCGAATCGGCAGAGTTGTGCCGGTTATCGCCCATCATAAAGTAGTAGTTCATCTTAAAGGTGTAGCTGTTGGCCAGCTTCCCGTTGATGTAGATGCCAGAGCCAGCCTTAACCTCCACCTTATTCTGCTCGTAAACGCCAATTACGCGCTCGTAAAGCGGCCAGTTCTGAGGGGTAAGCTTGATGGTTGCTCCCTTTTTAGGAACCCAAAGTGGGCCAAAGTTATCCTCCGTCCACCTAAAGCCTTTGTTGTGGGGAAATATGTCAATTTGAGCCTGATCGTAATCCGTGTTTAGATTCTCGCTTACAAATACTACATTCTCTACGCTCTTTATCTTGCTGATGTTCTCGTGCGTTGTGTTGATGTAGTAGGCCGATTGCTCCGGAATGATTTGGTAGTTTTCCTGGCTAATGCCGAGGTTCTCAAATACCGATGGATTTATAGGCGTGCCATTGGTTCGAACAATAAACGTGCTTTGCTGCCCTTTGAAAAGTTCGGAAGGCTTTCCGTTGATAAAGAGCTGGCCGTTCTTAACCTGGAGGTAGTCGCCGCCAACGGCTACACATCTCTTTATGTAGTTCTCCTTTTTGTCAACAGGGCGCACAATGATGTCGTTGTTGTTCCATACAAAGTCGCGGCCTTGCTCGCGGACAAGCCGGTAGTAGCTAACCTCCTGGTTTTGGAGCACCACCGTGTCACCTTCAGGGAAGTTGAATACGACAACATCGTTTCTCTTTACCTCTCCAAAACCCGCCAGGCGCTTGTAGGGCCACTGAATCCAGGTTAGGAAAGACTTGGTTTGGTTATTCGTAAATGGTAGCGAATGGTGAACAAACGGGAATGATATCGGAGTATTGGGAACTCTTGGCCCGTAGGCGGTTTTGCTCACAAAAAGGTAGTCGCCTACGAGCAATGTTTTCTCCATCGATGGCGATGGAATAACGTATGCTTCGATGAAGAAAATGCGGATTATTGATGCTGCAATCACCGCAAACACGATGGCGTCAACCCATTCTACAACTGCGCTTCTCTTGCCGCTTTGCTTGTAGTTTCTTGGCTTCCAAAAAGTCCAGTTCACCTTTTTAGTGATGTACATGTCGTAGATAACGGCAACGCCAATGATCAGCCAAGGGTTTCTTAGCCAAAGGATAAATAGGAGGTAGGCTATGGTGATATAGCCGAACTTAAACCATTTGTTCGAAAGAATTTCTTTTATCTTCTTCATATGGTAGGTGGTTTGTTTTTTCTAGTTATAGGGCCAGAAGATCGTTCATGGTAAATATACCGGTTTTCCCAGCAACAAATTCGGCGGCAAGTACGGCTCCAAGGGCTAACCCCTGGCGGCTCTTGGCCTCGTGGGTAATCGAAATCGAATCGACTGGATTGGTGTACGAAACGGTATGCGTTCCTGGTATTTCACCCTTGCGAATGGAGATGATGCCCAGCTTGCTCTTGTCGGTTATCGATTGGTTTACCCATTCCGTTTTGTCGGGGTAGCTTTTAAGGATATCCTCGGCAATGGTGATGGCTGTTCCGCTAGGCGAATCCAACTTTTGGTTGTGGTGCCATTCTTCAACTTCAACCGAGTAGTCGGTAAACTTTGCCATTACGGAGGCAAGGTACTGGTTAACCTTGAAAAAGATGTTCACCCCTAGGCTAAAGTTCGACGCGTAAAAAAGCGCACCGTTACGGCCCTTTACGTACTCTGTTACTTCCGCAAGGTGGTCGTGCCATCCTGTCGATCCGCAAACAACGGGTACGTTTGAATCTACACAGGCGCGGATGTTGGTAAGCGCCGAGTAGGGGGTGGTGAATTCAATTGCAACATCGGCCTGTTTAAACGAAGGAGAGGTAATATCTTCAGAATTATTTTGATCGATGATGATTGTGATGTTGTGTCCTCTCTCTATGGCAATTCTTTCGATTTCCTTGCCCATCTTTCCATACCCGACAAGTGCAATTTTCATGGCTTTATGGTTGATATGATGTTAACGCAAAGCGATTGTTTATTATTGCTCAAATATACTAAAGTAGTACTTAGCTTTTGGTATAAACGGCCTCGTGTTGATTCGTTTATTACGATAATTTTCATGGCATAAAAAGAAAAAGGAGGCTTGATGGCCTCCTTCCCCTATTTAGTTTTAACTCTACTTCAATGTTGCAACGATAGCATCGAAAGCAGTTGGGTGATTTAGAGCTAGGTCTGCTAAAACCTTACGGTTTAGAGCAACACCGCTCTTCTTAATCTTGCCCATGAATTCAGAGTAGCTGAATCCGTGCATGCGAGCTGCTGCGTTAATTCTCACGATCCAAAGTGCGCGGAAGCTGCGTTTTTTAGCCTTACGGTCGCGGTAAGCATAGGTTTGACCCTTTTCCCACGAGTTTTTCGCAACGGTCCAAACATTTTTTCTTGCACCAAATTGACCTTTGGTACGCTTTAAGATTTTCTTTCTTCTAGCTCTTGAAGCTACGGAATTGACTGATCTTGGCATAGTAGTAAATGTTTACGAATTGATAGCGGTCGACTCAACGACACTTTCGGTGCTAATTCATTCGATTTGTTAATAAAAAATCTTACAATTAAAGTACAAGCAGAAGCTTGATGTTGTTCATATCAGCTGGGTGAACCAAACCGATGTGTGTAAGATTGCGCTTACGCTTAGTGTCCTTCTTGGTAAGAATGTGACGTTTGAAAGCGTGCTTTCTTTTGATTTTTCCGGTGCCGGTGAGCTGAAATCTCTTCTTAGCACCAGCGTTTGTTTTCATCTTTGGCATGAGAACTAACTATTTAAGGGTTAAAACTAATTTACTTCTTCTTAGCAGCCTTAGGAGCGAGAAACATAATCATACGCTTACCTTCGAGTTTTGGCAGCTGCTCAACCTTGCCAATTTCTTCCAACTCTTGCGCAAAACGAAGGAGTAAGATTTCCCCCTGTTCCTTAAACAGGATGGAGCGTCCTTTGAAGAATACAAAAGCCTTAACCTTCGAACCTTCTTTTAGAAAGTTCTCGGCGTGCTTAAGCTTAAAGTTAAAGTCATGATCGTCGGTGTTTGGACCAAATCTTATTTCTTTAACAATAACCTTGGATGCTTTTGCCTTGATCTCCTTCTGCTTCTTCCTTTGTTGATACAAAAATTTTTGGTAGTCGATAATACGACAAACCGGTGGATCTGCATTAGGCGTAATCTCAACCAAATCTAGTTCTTGATCGTAAGCCAACTTGCGGGCATCGGCTATCGAGAAGATGCCTGGATTTTCAATGTTGTCGCCAACGAGACGAACCTGCCTTGCAGAAATTGCTTCGTTGATCTTGAAGCCCTCATCTTTATCTTTATTCTGTGGCTTATAAGGGCCTTTCCCGGATTTCTGTAGTGCGCTAATAGTTTAATCTCCTATTATTGGTTTTTATTTACTGGCAATTTGATTCTCAACCTCTGTTTTAATCAGCGATGCGAATTGTTCGATTGTCATAGAACCCTTATCGCCTTCGCCTTGCTTGCGGACAGCAACGCTTTGGGTTTCTGCTTCTTTTTCCCCAACTACCAAAAGATAAGGTATTTTCTTCAACTCGTTGTCGCGAATCTTCTTGCCAATCTTTTCGTTACGGTCGTCTAAAACGGCACGAATATCGGAATTATTCAGCAAATTTAAAACATTTTCTGCGTATTCGTTATACTTTTCGCTGATTGGAAGGACAACAACCTGCTCTGGGGTAAGCCACAGTGGGAATTTTCCGCTGGTATGCTCAAGCAATACTGCCACAAAACGTTCCATCGAACCAAATGGTGCTCGGTGAATCATAATTGGGCGGTGGCGCTTATCGTCGCTGCCGATATACTCAAGGTCAAAACGTTCAGGAAGGTTGTAGTCTACCTGAATGGTTCCTAGCTGCCACTTACGACCAATCGCATCCTTAACCATGAAGTCGAGTTTTGGACCGTAGAATGCAGCTTCACCATATTCGACTACGGTGTTAAGCCCTTTCTCAGCGGCTGCTTCGATAATGGCTTGCTCTGCCTTTTCCCAGTTCTCTTCCGTTCCGATATACTTCTCGCGGTTTACCTTGTCGCGAAGCGAGATCTGTGCGGTGTAATCTTTAAAGTCAAGAGTCTTGAAGATGTAAAGTACGATGTCGATAACCTTCATGAATTCATCCTTCAGCTGGTCGGGACGGCAGAAAAGGTGGGCGTCATCTTGGGTAAAGCCTCTCACTCTTGTCAACCCGTGAAGTTCGCCGCTTTGCTCGTAGCGGTAAACAGTTCCAAACTCAGCGAGGCGGAGAGGAAGATCCTTGTACGAACGTGGCTTAGCCTTATAAATTTCACAGTGGTGAGGGCAGTTCATTGGCTTAAGCAGGAATTCCTCAGTTTCGTCGGGAGTATGAATAGGTTGGAACGAGTCCTTGCCGTACTTAGCGTAGTGTCCCGAAGTTACATATAGATCCTTTTGTCCGATATGTGGGGTGATTACCTGCTGGTAGCCGTACTTCTTTTGTATTTTTTTAAGGAAGTCTTCAAGACGAGCGCGAAGTTCTGCTCCCTTAGGAAGCCATAAGGGTAGTCCTTGACCTACTCGTTGCGAGAAGGTGAATAACTCCAACTCTTTTCCGAGCTTACGGTGGTCGCGCTTCTTAGCTTCTTCGAGCATTACCAAATACTCATCAAGAAGTTTCTTTTGAGGGAAGGTGATGCCGTAGATACGGGTAAGCATCTTGTTCTTTTCATTCCCACGCCAGTAAGCACCTGCAATGCTGGTTAATTTTACTGCTTTAATAGATCCAGTGTCTGGAAGGTGTGGACCACGGCAAAGGTCTGTGAAGTTGCCTTGAGTGTAGAACGTGATTGTTCCATCGGTGAGATCCTGAATAAGCTCAACCTTGTAAGGGTCTCCCTTTTCTGTATATGTCTTTAGTGCCTCGTCTTTCGAAACTTCGGTGCGCACGAATGGCGATTTGGTTCTTGCCAACTCGAGCATTTTCTCCTCGATCTTCGCTAGTTCTGCCTCAACGATTTGATGCCCTTCTAGGTCGACATCGTAGTAGAAACCATTTTCGATGCTGGGCCCGATGGCTAACTTGATGCCTGGGTAAATGGCTTCGAGTGCTTCGGCCATAAGGTGTGCCGAAGAATGCCAAAAGGCATGCTTACCCTCTGCATCTTCCCACTTGTGAAGCTTCAATGTAGAGTCGGTCGTTATTGGGCGCGTCAAATCCCAAACTTGTCCATTAACGGTTGCCGCTAGTACATCTTGAGCCAAGCGTGGGCTGATTGATTTTGCTATATCCATGCTGGTACTTCCTGCCGGATACTCCTTGACACTATTGTCAGGAAAGGTAATTTTTATCATACACTTTTAACATTTACACTTTGAACTCGCAAATATATTGGAATTTTACCTTGTAGAAAGGAGAATGTGCGATTAATTGCGACATCGCCCTGTAATGGCATTCATAAATAGCCTTAAACAAGGCGGGCGTGAGTAGATCGTGATTTTATTCCCTGAAAGAGTATTGGTGCGCTAGCTTATTGCTTCCTGTTCGTTGTCTTTGGTTTCCTTTGCCGTCTTCTGCGATGTAGATATCCAGATGAAGTAGATGAGCATGGTGTAGAATAGAATGTTGGCAAGTTGCCCTACTATTACGGCCGTGCTATATAGCGCTACCACAAGAAATGATGCGGCGATTTTTGATGAAACCCATATCAGTTTCAGGTAGTCGAGAACCTCTTTGGTTGGCTTGTCGAGAAATGTTTTGGCGTAAAGAATGAGGATTAGAAGTAGTCCTAGCAGTTGTAACGAGATGCCATGTGGTCTGCTGTACCATTGGACGAAGTAGCCGATTATTGGCAGCAAAGCAAAAACTCCCATTATTCGTATCATCTTGCGATTGGTGACGAAGCTTCCGTTAATAACAATGAGGATTAGCCCTACGACTTGAGCGCACGACATTCCTATGTTGAATAGGGTATCTCCTATAGGGAGTAAAAGGAGGAGTTTTAGGATGGCTCCGCAAATGGCAAGGCTGAGAAAGCCTACTGCTGTATATAGTAGAAATTTTAGTCGCATTGTCGATCAGTAGTTTAATTCGGAACAGAATTCCCGTTTCTTTTGCTCCGTAAAGGATAGCTAAAAATGCGAATTAAAATTATTTTTACCAATTACTTTTGCTGTTGCGTTTGAGCAATGCATACAATTAGCACAATTAATATCGCGTGTAACTACTTATGAAGACAATTATCGACCTTTTTGAAGAAAGCGTAAAGAAATATCCAGATCTTCCATACCTGTGGGAAAAGACAAATGGAGCGTTTAAGCCTACCTCGTACTCGCAGACTAAGGAGCAGGTTCGAAGTTTTGCTGCTGGGCTTATGGCTATTGGAGTTGAAAAAGAGGATAAGGTTGCAATCCTTGCCGAAGGGTGCAATGCTTGGATGATATCGGAGCTCGGCATCTTTTATGCTGGAGCGGTAGATGTTCCTCTTTCAATTAAACTAGAGGAGTCTAGCGATTTGATGTTCCGGTTGGAGCATTCCGAGTCGAGGTTTATTGTAGTTTCAGGCAATCAACTTCCAAAAATCAGGAAGATTGTTGGAAGTCTTCCCAGCATTCGTAAGGTTATTGTTATTGACAAGGCTAGCAACCTCGCCGAAAACGAAATTCTTTGGGATGATGTAAAAAGAATGGGAGATGAGTTTCTGGGTGATGCCGCTAATCAGGAACACCTCAATGAGCGCATTGCATCGGTAAAGCCCGAGAGCTTCGCCAATATCACCTATACATCGGGAACTACGGCAGATCCTAAGGGGATTATCCTTACTCATGGCAACTACACCTCAAACGTAGAGCAGGCACTTTCGCTTATGGATATTCCTGTTGGCTACAAAACGCTGCTCATCCTTCCGCTTGATCATTGCTTTGCGCATGTGGCCGGAATGTACAGCTTTATGGCTTGCGGTGCCAGCATAGGCACCGTTCAGGTGGGGCGTACGCCAATGGAAACGCTCAAAAACATCCCAATAAACATAAAGGAATTTAAGCCAAACCTGCTGCTGAGCGTACCTGCGTTGGCCAAGAACTTCAAGAAAAATATTGAAAACGGTATAAGGGCAAAGGGAAAAGTAACAGAGACGCTCTTTAAGGTGGGGCTTATGGTGGCCTACGCCTACAATAAGGAGGGTTTTAATAAGGGGGCTGGTTTACGCTTCTTGCTTAAGCCGCTGGTTTCGCTCTTTGATAAGATCATCTTCTCGAAGCTACGCGAGGTTTTTGGCGGCGAACTCGACTTCTTTATTGGTGGTGGGGCGCTGCTTGATATTGAGTTGCAACGTTTCTACTACGCCATTGGCATTCCGATGTATCAGGGGTACGGGCTGTCGGAGGCAACGCCTATCATATCGTCGAATGCTGCAAAGAAGCATAAGCTGGGTTCTTCGGGATTTCTTGTAAAGCCAATGGAACTAAAAATTATGGACGACGGTGGAAACTCATTACCGGTTGGCGAAAAGGGAGAGATCGTTATAAGAGGTGGTAATGTGATGCATGGCTACTGGCGAAACGAGAAGGCTACTGCCGAAACCGTTATTGATGGTTGGCTGCATACTGGCGATATGGGCTACATGGATAAGGATGGATTCCTCTACGTTATGGGCCGCTTTAAGAGCTTGCTGATTGGGTCGGATGGCGAGAAGTACAGCCCCGAAGGAATAGAGGAGGCTTTGGTTGCCCACTGTAAGCTTGTCGATCAGGTGATCCTCTATAATTCTCAAAATGCCTATACCATTGCGCTGATTGTTTCAAACAAGGAGGCGATGAAGCGCTACGTGAACAGCCACCAGCATCATCATAAAGGATGGGATTCGGTAGATGGGAAGAAGCACGCCATTGAGGAACTGAACAAGGAGATTGCCCAATTCCGTAAGGGAGGGCACTTTGCCGGTATGTTCCCCGAGCGCTGGATTCCGGCTAGCTTCGCCATTCTTCCCGAAGCCTTTACCGAGCAAAATGGCATGATGAACAGCACCATGAAGATTGTTCGCGGAAAGGTGGAGGCTGCCTACAAGGATACCATCGAGAGCATGTACAAATCGAACGGAAAGTACATCTATAGCGATTACAACATAAAATCGTTGTCGTAAAACTGGATAAACAATGTCGTGCCGCGCTTCAACCGTGGTACGATATTGTCGATTTTAAATAACAAGAGCCGCGTTTTAAACGCGGCTCTACGTGTTCTATGGGGTTATTCCTCCTCTTCTTTCTCAATCAGCTTCTCCACCCTTTTGAGCACGGGCATGATGGCTTCGCGGGTGGTGTCGTTGGTGGAGAGCATGCGCTCCCTAAAGCGTTCCAGCTTACCTGCGAGCACCTCGTTGTCGGTGCTTTGCATTATCATCTCTAGCGCTTCGGCGAGGCTGGCGTGGATGGCGGCAATGTCTCCCTCATCGCTCATTGTTGCCTTAAGGTAGGCTATCTCGTGTGGGGCTTCGCTCGCTTCTATTCCAGCCTCGGTAAGAATAAGGCCGTACTTAAGCGCATAGGTCATGTCCTCTACCCATCGTTCGATGGAGGTTTGGCGCTCGATGTAGTGGTCGTACAGCTCGGCTTGGACCGTTACGTCAACGGAAAGATCGTCGAGGCGGGCAAAGAAGAAGGTTTGCGTGCGCAGCTGGAAGAAGAAGGGCTCGAGCTGCTCCTCGGTTAGCCCTCTTTCGAGGAATTGCTGCTCCAGCGTATCAACCTGCATATCGTACCTATCAACCAGTTCGGAATGTTTCATCATAAAGACAGAGTTATGCCACAAAGGTAGCGCTTTGAGACGGGTTTGCAATTGTTGGTTGCTTCTGATTCTTTGCTACGCTTTGTCGATCTTCGCTCTTCTTCGTTCGGGCAGTATAGCTTCGAGGAAGCCCCATCTTCTTCTTTCGGGTTTGAGCTCGGGTTCATCAGCCTCTAGCTCGCTCAGAAGTAGCTGCTCCTCGCGGCGCTTGAAGTAGGAGGCAATGGCTTCGGAGCTGTTGGTGTGGCGCTTCGAGGGCATAAGGGTGGCAAGGAAGCTGAGTACATCCTTTTGCATGGTGAGCAGGTGTCCTAGGTTGGCCGATTCGAAGGTGGCGGCTAGCTCCTTTGTGTTGTTGGTCTCTAGCGCCATAAAAGTGCTAAGCTTATCGATGCCTAGGTACTGCTTGTCGAGCTTCTGTAGGCCGGTTAGCTTGTCGAGCATGTCGCCTTCGGGCGTGGTGGAGTTGGTTATGAACAGGAAGGTTTTTATCAGGATGATGTTCTCTACCGGTTTGGCCACGAAGTACCCCAGCTTGATGTCGCTTACCACCACCTCGATAAGGAACTTGTGGGCGTTTACGGCATGGATTGTTGGGGTTTCGCGTAGTCCTTCGAAGCACATGCCCAGCGTTATGCCTACGGGGAGGATGTCGATGCGCTCGGCCAACCGCTTGATGGCGTGGCTTTGCAGGTATACGCCTATCGCGCGGGTGCCGGGAAGCCCGAACTTCTCGCGCGGAATGGTTAGCGCCGTTAGCTTACCCTCCTCGTTGGTTACCTCGAAGCGGAAGCAGGGGCGGCGGGTGCCCTCGATAAGCACCGGACGGCGCTTGATGGGGATCACCTCGTACGATATCTTAAACTTTCGGGTCAGCGAGTCGTTCAACGATTTTACCTTATCCCCCTTTTTTAGGTTTATGTCAATTTCTGTTCGGAATACGATGTTCTCCTTGTCGGGGATCGAAACCGTCCACCCGATGAGCTTGAGCCAAGTTTCAATTGTCTCCTCCACGTCGGACTGGCATCGATCTAAAAATTCTTTTACGGGTAGCAGCTTGGCCTCGATCTGCTCGTGGTTGGGCTCTTTCGTTTGTATTTTAAACCTGATGATGTTCCGAAACGACTCGAGCGTGAAGAGCACATCATCGGCCGTAATGGTTACCCCGTTGGTGTAGGTGTACTGCTGGCCGAGCATGTACGATCGGAGCAGCGCCTTGGATACCTCCTCGACCTCGATGGTGGGCTTTTGCCGGCCCTCCTGCTCGAAGATCAGTGCGGCGGTACGGGTCTTAAAGAACAGTATGTTGTCGATATCGTCGAAAAGGTGCATGTAGGGTTTGGCACCCAGCCGTTCGGTGAGGTCGTAGAATTTGCGGTAAAAGTTGGTTTTTATTGTTTGGTGCTCCTTCTTCTGGAGCAGCGCATTCTGCTTCTTCTGCCGCTCTCGCTTGGCCTTGGCTTTTCTATCTTTTGGCATATGCTTTTTGCTTATCGATTTCTGATTTCGTTGTTCCTACCGCAGCGCTATCTCGCCCTCTTCCACCTCCACCTGGCTTAGGCTAAGCTCGGTTGCTCTCCGCTCGATGTAGGAGGCTATGAGCGCCGAATTCTCGGTAAGGTTGATTTCGGGGATTAGCTTCGAGAGGGTAGAGAACACATCCTTGTCGATCAGCAGCAGCTCCTGGAGCCCAGCTTCCTGGAAGCTGGCGACCAGCTCGGGCGACTTGTTGACGTCGAGCGCCAGGTAGGTGCTGAGCTTATCGATCCCCAAAAACTGCTTGTCCATCTTTTTGAGCCCGGTAAGGGTGTCGAGCTTGTTCCCCTCGGGGGTCGACGAGCTGGTGACGAACAGGAAGGTTTTTATGAGCACCACGCCATCTATAATGCAGGCCACAAAGTAGCCCAGCTTAAGGTTGCAGACAACCACATCGATTAGGAAGCTGTTGCTACCCACCTTTCGCACGTTGGGTTTGGCCTTTAGCTCAAGGGTGCAAATGGCGAAGGCCATGCCGAAGAGGATTGTGTCGATCCGTTCGACGATCCGGTTTAACGCGTGGGTTTGGATGTACACCTCGAGCATCTCCTGCTCCGTGATGCCGAAGAGCCGGGCGGGCAGGGTGAGCCACAGGTTCTCCCTGTCATCGTTAAGGGGGAATCCGTACCGGAAGCCGATCCTTCGGCTGCCCTCCACCGTAAACGTTCGGCTAGGAACCGGGACAGCCTCGTAGCTGACGCAGTACTTGCTGGTCCACGATTCGTTTATGGTCTTATTCTTGTTCGAATTGCTCGACTCGACGTTAAGGCTGAAGACGTAGAGCACCTTGTCGGGTGTTGAGCTGATCCACCCGATCATCTGCTTGTGGTAGCTCAGGTCCGACTCGATCTCCTGAAGGCTGCTTTCCATGAACGCTACGAACGTATCGACCTTTTCGCGAAGCCGGGCGTAGAGTTCGGGGGCCTCCTCCATCTTCGTTAGCGAGGCCACGGCAATTTTTTCGAGGAGGTGCAGCACCTCGTGACCCGAAACTTTAGCTCCCGAGGGGTAGGTGAACTGCTTGTTGCGGATGGTGCTGGAGAAAATTCTTCGGGCAAATGATTCGAGGTCTTGGGGGAGTTTGCTTGCGCCCACGGGGCGGTATACGAACGAGGTTATGCGCATCTTGTAGCAGGTGAGCATCTCGTAAGGGTCGAAGCTGCTAATCCACTCCTCGAGGTCGAGCCGTTTCGCCAGCTCGGTGATATTGCTGTTGTACTCGTCGCGCCGCCGGTGGTACTCCTTCTGCTGGAGCAGCGCCTTCTGCTTCTTTTGCTGCTCCTTCTTGGCCTTGGCTTTTCGGTCTTTGGGCATAGGTCGGTTGGTTTTAGGTTTAGGTTGTGGGGTAGAAAAAGGCCGCCGAACGGGCGGCCTGATCCTTTGCGAGGTGTTACTTCTTGGGTTCCTCCTTCTTCTTCTCGTGGCGGATGCCGATGTCCACAATCTTGCGGGCCGAGCGGTAGGCGTTGTAGAACTCGGGTTCGCGGCGGCGGATGAGCTCCATCTGCAGGTCGATCTGGTCGATGAGCAGCTCCTTGGCCGCGCGGATCACCTCGTTCATCGACACTTTGGCCGCCGTGCGGGTCGACACCTCGCTGCGGGTGGTGGCCTGCACCCCCGAGAACTGCCCGATTAGGGACTCCATCTTGGCGATATCCGTGGCCGTAATCCCGTACTCCTCGAGCTTCTTGGCGTTGGCCTTGGCCATGTTCAGCACCGTCTTGCTGGTGGTAATCAAGTCGTCGTCCTTCATCTTGTCCAGCTGCGACTCCGACAGCTTTGCTGGCTGCGCCAGCGCCGCATCCTTCTCGTAGTTGGCCACCGAGAGCAGCGCTGCGCTGCAGAGGAAGGTCTCCTCTTCGAGGCAATCCCTGATCTCGTTTTTGGCGATGGCGGCGGCCGAGATGTTCTTATCCGCGCTCACGGCCGAATCGTCAATTTGGTTGACCAGCGCCATGTAGGCGGGTACCGACTTGGAGAGAACCACCGAGGTGGCCCACTTCGCCTTGTTCTGCTCGAGGATCAACCCCGTGGCCTTGAGCATTCGAACTGAGTTTGCTGTTTCCTTCTGCATTTTCTGATTGGATTTTAGTTAATGAAATAGCAGGTGCCCGAAGAAAGGAGGCTGCCTGCCGGTTAGCTGTTCGGTGTTGGAAATGCCTGCTGGTGCTGGCCTTGCTCCCGTTGCAATCGGGCTTGGCGGCTCCGCAATCGGCTTCGCCAGCCTCGCAATTGGTCTTGGCGCTGACGCAATGACATCTCCGGCTGACGCAATGGCATGTGGTGCACTCGCAATCGAGCTTGGTTGCTCCGCAATTGGCCTTGGTGCTGACGCAATGGCATTTCCGGCTGACGCAATGGCATGTGGCGCACTCGCAATCGGGTTCGCCCGCCTCGTAATCGACCTTGGCTGTTCCGCAATCGAGTTTGGCTGCTCCGCAATTGGCTTCGCCTGCTTCGCAATTGAGCTTGGCTGCTTCGCAATCGAGCTTATCGCAGACGCAATCGGTTCTGGCAGTATTGCAGCTGGGGATGGCGCTACCACAATCGGCCCTGCTGCTGGTGCATTGCGTGGGGTAGGGGCAGCGAGCGCCAATATAGGTGTTGTATTTGTGGCTTGTGCTGAAACGGACATGTTGGCTATACGTATATGGTAATGTGCCTCCTAAAGTAGGAAAAGATTTTTATCTGCCAATCGATAGGGGTAAAAAATATTAATGAACATGTACGTGTGCTAATGAATTGCTGATCGTAGGATCACCTCGCTTAAAAAAAACTTGCTAGCTTTGCGGGCAGCCCTAGCGCTGTAGGCCTTTGGAGAGGCTGGTTGGCACCTTGTCGCTTTGGGCTTTCTCCCTAGTTGGGTGGTGAAAGGGGGGGGCGGCAGAGGTATAGGCGAGTTAGGCAGCAATTAATATAAGAGAGGCAACCATGGAATCAAAGTACGCTCCTAGACAGATAACCGCTTGCGGGCACACCGTTCGGATTAACAACATTGAGATGTACTACGAGGAGTACGGTGTCGGAAATCCGTTAGTGCTCTTGCATGGTTTCGGTGGTTGTTCGCAAAACTGGCATCCTTTTACCTCCACGCTCTCCGAGCGCCATCGCCTGATTGTTGTAGATCTGCGTGGACATGGATACTCCACCAATCCCGAGAATAGGTTCACGCATCGGGACGCGGCTAGTGATGTGTTCCTGTTGCTCGAAAAGCTGGGGATAGATCGTTTCTCGGCGATGGGGATGAGCACTGGCGGTATGGCACTACTGCATATGGCAACGAGCCAACCCCAGCGCATCGAGTCAATGGTGCTAATCAGCGCAGCTTCCTATTTCCCCGATCAGGCAAGGGCCATTATGCGACGAGCTTCGTTTGGCACGATGCCCCAACAAGTGCAGGAAATGTATCGGGAATGCGCAAAACGTGGCGACGAACAGATTCGTCAGCTTATTGCGCAGTTCAATGCGCTACACGACAACTACGACGATATGAATTTCACGGCACAATGCTTGTCAACCATTACTGCACGTACCCTCGTTGTGCATGGCGATCGAGATAACTTTTTCCCCGTTGAGATTCCTGTAAGTATTTGCCGTTCTATACCAAATGCCGAGCTATGGATAATCCCTGGTGGCGACCACGTTCCCATTTATGATTCCACAGTTCCATTTACCTCTACAGCCCTGCGATTCCTTGATGAGCAGGGCCGCAAGTAGCGGTAAATGCTCGTTTCTGTAGGAATTATTGTTTAGGCTGTCTTCTTCCCCTCCGCCTTTCCCTTATAGCTAAACTTCATTGCTGGCAAAGCCCCTAGGCGCTAACTCGGGCATAAGTGGGTATCTTTAGCGCCGCCAAGAAAAGGGCTTGGCGCAACAATCAGCATCATGAGGAAACAATCGAAAGGAGCAACTTGTTTAGGAGCTGTAGCGCTTCTTCTAGGCGTACTTGCAGCCGGTAGCTCGCATGCATCGCGCCATGCGTTGGCGGGTCAGAGCGCCACTGAGCCCGTTAAGGGGCTGTACCTCTCGGGGTGGAGCGCCGGCAACCCCAGCGTGCTGCGCCACTTTGTAGAGCTGGCCAACCGCACCGAGATCAACGCCTACGTTATCGACGTAAAGGAGGACGACGGCCGCCTCAGCTACCCCTCGCAGGTGAAGGAGGTGAACAAAATCGGGAGCTGGGTGAAGAAGTACGACCCGGCCACCATCATCGCCGAGCTGCACCGGAACCACATACGGGCAATTGGCCGAATCGTCTGCTTCAAGGACCCCATCCTCCCCGTAAAAAGGCCCGACCTGGCCCTGAAGGATAGGAGCGGAAAGGTGTGGAAGGATAACGACGGCATGCCGTGGCTTAACCCCTACAACAAGGGGTGCTGGCGGTACCTGGTAAGCATCGCCAAGGAGGCGGTGGCGCTGGGCTTCGACGAGATTCAGTTCGACTACGTCCGCTTCACCCAAAACGGCGACCTCTCCACCGTCGACTTCGGCCGCTCGAAGCAGCCCCGCTACGCGGCGATCAATGGCTTTTTGGCCTACGCGCGCCAGCAGCTGCCCCATGTCGTTCTTTCGGCCGATGTGTTTGGCATCATCTGCGAGAGCGCCGGCGATACCGAGGGGATTGGCCAGTACCTGGAACTTGTCGGAAAGGATATGGACTTCCTATCGCCGATGATCTACCCCTCGCACTACGCCTGCGGGCAGGAGGTAAACGAGGTGGCCTTCCCCATACCCGACCTAGATCCCTATGGGGTGGTGTACAATGCGCTCTGCAAAACAAGGTCGAGGGTTGCCCCTGTGAAGGGCTACCGCGCCACCATCCGCCCCTACCTGCAGGATTTTACCGCCAGCTACCTGAAGCCGGGAACCTTCCAAACCTACGGTGCCGAGCAGGTACGGCAGCAGATAAAGGCCGTTTACGATGCCGGCTACCAGAGTTGGCTATTTTGGAATATCAACGGCGAGTACTCGGAGGCGGCATTCCTGCCCAAAGCTGCCGCAACGTTGAAATAAAATCAGGACACAAGTCTCAAGTATCAAGACGCAAGAAAGGCAACCACTGCTTACTGCAACGTGATTGCCTTTCTTGTGTCTTATATCTTGCGTCTTGATACTTTTTCAGGCCGCCTCACTTGTTCTTCACCATCTCACCTCTCTCAGGTTCTGCCGGCAGATGTTAGTTTGGGAGCTGGTATAAAATCTCGTCGAGTTTCTTTTGCTCGCTGGAGAAGGGGTACATGTCGTAGAGCAGGCGCACATTTTCGGGATCGATGGCCCTAGGAAGCAGGATATCCCGCACCTTATCGCGCTCGCTGCTAAAGTTGAACAGCTTTAGGATATCGTGAATCTGATCCATGTAGAAGCGGGTGCTGCGAGCCCTCCTGCTAATCTGCATAAGCTGGGTGTCAAACGGACTGGTTTGCTTAATGACTAGAAGGAAGCCGTCGAATTCTTGGTTGATCATAGTTCCCTCCTGAGGGTGGCGGCCGGTGTTTCTCGGATCGGGGGCGTTAGATCCGAGCATCTGCTTAATGTTGATGATGCTGGCCGAGATGGCGCTACGCTTGTAGGCAGGGAGGCTGTTGGCCTCTATCAATATCTTATCGAGCTCGCTCTGGATGCGCTCAATGTTGGTTTGGATCGATTGGGCATCGGCGATGTATGCCCCGCAAATTACAATAGCAACAAGTAGAAGTTTTTTCATGATAGTATGAATTTGGTTTCTTATGGCGGCGAAGTTAGCGATATTCTGGGCAGTTGTCGAATAGCAGGGGTGTACTTTTATTATCCTGAAAGGGGAGTAAAGCCTGTTTGGGGGCTGTTGCTCGATTCAACGATGCCGAGTAGGTGCAAATCATTCTAAAAAAAAATATTGGAGCTTGTACGTCTTTTTACCTCCCTTTGTCGTCTTTACATCGAATGCTTAAAAATGCAATAATGGATAAATCTCACGGCCGTGATCGATTGAAGGAACTTGAGCATGTAATAGCAGAGTATCAGGATCAGATATTCCGGTTTGCCTTTTTTCGAACAGGCTGCTTTGCCGATGCGCAGGATATAGTTCAGGATGTCTTTATCAAGTTATACCGCGATGTAGGTTGCCTACATGCCGTAAGCAACCTTAAGGGGTATCTGTTTCGGAGTATATCCAACGCCTGTGCCGACTACCAGCGTAGCTGGAGCCGGAAAAGGATCGAGCCGCTCGATCAGGCCGTAATTCCGCTAGAGATGCAGGAGGGGGCTGTTGCCAGCCACCTGCTGCTCGTCGAGGAGTACAACCGCATCGAGGGGCTCCTCGAAAGCCTACCTGCCGAGCAGGCCGAGGTAATCCGCCTAAAGGTGCTCGACAACCTCAGCTTTGTGGAGATTGCAGCGCTGTTCGAGATCCCTGTTACTACTGTGAAATCGAGGTTTAAGTACGGTATTGATAAACTTAAAACGAAAATCGAAAAAGCAAAGGAGGTACATCATGGATTGTAACGAGTTTAAACGCGAAATGACCAGTCTTTTTGATGCTGATGTAGATAAAGCGCTAGCTGCCGAGCTGAAAGAGCATCTGCTAACCTGTTCTGCTTGTTCTGCCGATTTTTACGAAATGGAAGAGGTTGTCGAATGCCTGAACCCGCGCTATCTGCCAAGTGCTCCTGTATTGCTTAAGCAGAATATCATTAATCACTTAAGTAAGGAGAAACAACCAATGAAAAACAAAACAACCAGAACCTTCCGGTTAAATTCCACCATTAAAAAGGTAGCGGCTATTGCAGCCGTCTTGGTGGCCGTAATAATTGCTATACCGCTGCTCCATAAAGGTAACGAAAGCCTAGTTGGCGAAGCCAAGGCTGGAAACTCCCTTCTCGAAAGCTCAATTAAGGCAACAGGGCTTATCAAAAATATGGTTATGAAGCTTAGGGTTCGCACGCTGCCCAACGATAACTTTGCCCTCGTTGGTACCGAGTACGACATGGTAGAGCACACCATCAGCAAGTCGTTCGAAAAGCCGGAAAAGTGGCGGATTGACAAGGGGGGGCGTGTAGTTGTATGCGATGGCAAGCAGCAGCTGATGTGGATACCTATGGCAAACGGTGTTTACAAGGGCAGCCTAGATGCTGGTTTCGTGGAGTGGTTTAGGATACTGCTCGATCCCGAATCGGTGCTGCGAAAGGAGCAAACCGGAATTACCGACAAGACCTCGGAGGTTCGCATGGCCGAAAAGGATGGCGAAATACACATGACCGTTACCTCGAAGGCGCAGGGCAACTTCATTAACGACTATAGTAAAAACCGATCGATTAACGAATCGGACAACCGCCGCGAGTACGTGTTCAGCAGCCAAACCAAGCTGATTAAAAGCCTGAAGATTTACGTTCTCGAAGGCAGTAAGGAGACGCTTATCCTCGAAACCGAAAGCATCGACTACAACGTACCTATAAGCCCATCAACATTTGCGTTGGCATTGCCCAAGGGGGCAGAGGTTACCGATCTTGCCGCAGTGCAGAACATCAAAAGCGAAACCTTTAGCACCATCAGCAGCAAGCGTGCCGCCGAAATCATCTTCGATTCAATGGCAAAGAATCGCTGGGATGCCGTTAAGGTACCATTTGCACAGTATAATTTTTTGCTAATGAAGCTGATTAAAAGAAAGTGTAGTGGCTTAAAGGTGGTAAAGATTGGAGAACCGTTTAAGTCGGGTTTATATCCTGGCGAGTATGTTCCCTGTGAGGTAGTTTTAAGAGATGGTTACACTAGAAAAATATGCCTCGCCCTACGAAACGACAACGAGAATAAGGTTTGGTTGGTGGATGGTGGGCTGTAGCCTTCGCTCAATGTAAACCTTCACTAAGATGAAAATACCGCCGAAGCTGCAGCTTCGGCGGTATTTTATTTGAATGTATGCTATATGTTCTCGTAGCGTATAGCCCCAGCGAGGCCGAGGCTATAGCGTAGCAGCTACTTCTCCACCTTCATAAACATTCCATGCTGAATGTTGCGACCTCGCTACGCTCAAGTAACCAAGGTTTCTAGCCTTCAACGGGGAGTTTTGGGTTCTGCACCATGCTCTTGCCTCCGCTCATATTCTGGCAATAGTGTGGAGGTGCAAGGGGTAGGTGAGAGGTTTTTAGGGAAAAATCAATTTTTGTTTTTACTAATTGAAAATTTTCCTAATTAATGCTTACTTTAGCTCTCCTCAAAAAGAGCAGCGTTGTGTGTGTAGCTGCGGAGAAATAAATGGGCTGAATTCTTTAGATTTTTTTCTTAATTATCAAATACTGCTTATGAAAAAATCGTTTTTCGTTTTTGCCATGCTCCTTGCAGGGCAGGCATTCTCACAAGGTGATATCAACTGGAAAACGCCAGTTGAAGGGAAATCAAAGTCAATCTACTTTCACCAGTTCACACAAACTCCAATTGTCGAAACTTCTTCGAGCTACTATGGAGTAAATCCGACTAGCAAGTCAGTAGTTTGGACTATCAAGAAATCGGAGAAGATGGCAGCTCTTCAGGCTGCAGGTACCGCAAGTGCGCTAACCGGCTCTTCCGATATGACCAAGGGATTGGACATGCAGGAGTACTTCGACATCCCCTACACCCAATTTGCTTCAATTAGCAACAACCTTATCGACGTATCGACCGGTAAGATTGTACTTGGTGAGGGCAACAACCCCTACAAGTCGTACCTCGCAGGCGATCTTATCCCCGAGCTAAACCTCCTACTGGTGAAGGTTAAGGATGAGGATGGCTCGCAGAAGGTTCATGCAATCGACATCGCCACCAGCCAGGTGGTATGGACCACAAAGCTGGCCGAGGCCAGCGCTGCCAAGGATGCCATGAAGTACCTGGCTAAGGCTCAAGGCTTGGACGCCTTCTCGGTTGACCTGTTTAAGCCTGCCGCAACCGCTTCTGGCGACATTATCTACAACAACAACGGCAAGCTCGCGTTGCTCAACGGAAAAACAGGCGCCATCGCTTGGGAAAACGACTGCAACCCAGGAACCTTCTTCCTAAACCAAAACCAAACGGTAATCCTTGTTGTCGACAAGCGCTCTACGGCATCCAACATGCTGTCGCTAAGTGGTACAAAACCATTTGGGAAAAAGGTAATTGCCGTTGATGCCGCTACCGGAAAGAACCTCTGGAGCCAACCCGTAATCCTCGATGGAACATATAAAATGTACAAGCTGTTCGACCAAAACCAGGTGATCCTTGCAAATAACGATGGGCTGAATATCTACGATATCGCCACCGGAGAAAAGGTTTGGAAGAAAGATTTCGACGCGCCTAGGCTTAAATCAATGGCATTCCTCCCCGAAGGGCTTGAAGTTCAGTTTGCCAACAAAATGATGGCTGTTGATCTAAAGACCGGCAAGAAGGCATGGAAGAAGTTCGTAGAGCTAGAGGATGTAGACGAGAAAGACGCTTGGGGTGCCTACGCTAAGCTGTTCAAAAATACTCGTGTCATGATCAGCAAAAGAGCCCTTAACGTTTACGATAAGGAATCTGGCGATAGAAAGTGGGGCATGCTCTTGGGCGAAGGCGACCGTCTAACCTTCGACGATGCTAACGGTAAGATCATTGTTATTGGCGAAAAACGCGTTCACATCCTCGATCCCGACAATCAGAAGAAGAGACCAAAGGCTGTTGACTTCAAAATCGAAAACCCCGAGGAGATTGCTGGCTGCGATTTTAGACACGATGGCTACTTTATATACGGACAAAAGGAGTATGCGCTTATCACAAAAGATGGGCAGCTGGTAGAGCATAAGGTTTACAAGCAGCTGGTAGGCGATAGATTGAAGAAGGCTGGACTTCTTACCGCAAGTATCGCTTCTGGATTGCTTAGCGCACGAGTTTCTAGCGTTAATAGCAAGGGCGAGACTACTAGCACATCAGGAGTATTTATGGATGCAGAGTCCGCACAACAAATGGGGGCTGCATCAGAAGCTCAGGAGCAAATGCGCCAAAGCGTTAAGGCAAACGACAAAAAACGCCGTGCTGTTCGTACCGATAACAACTACGCTTACTTCATGAAGGGCGATAGCTCTAATGGTACGGTAACCATTACCTTGGTAATCGTAGAGAAGAATACCGGAAAAGAGATCAAGAATGTTGACTTCAGCTCTAATAGAGATGTTGTTTACGAGATCGATTCTAGCAATGGCATGCTTTACTTCCTCGATAACGGAGAGTTCAATACCATGAATATCTAGTTGTAGAGCTACAAAATAGTAAAGGGGGAGGCTGATTTCAGCCCCCCTCTTTTTTTATCCCGATTGCAGGTGGACGATTAACTGTATGATAAAATCCCCACCATCAGCCGAAGCCTCCAGTGGGGATTGAAATTATAGTGTAGCAGTTTGTGTACTCTATCTCTTCTTCAGGCGATCGTTCAGCAGCGGAATAATCTTGCGGGCATCGCCAACGATACCCAAGTCGGCCACCTGGAAGATGGGCGCCCCCTTGTCCTTGTTCACCGCAACGATGAAGTCCGACTCCTCCATACCTGCTAGGTGCTGAATGGCACCCGAAATACCGAAGGCGAAGTACAGGTCGGGGCGAACGGTCTTCCCCGTCTGTCCAACCTGGCGCTCGTGACCAACGAATCCGGCATCAACCACCGCACGCGAGGCCGATACCTGAGCATGCATGGTGCTGGCAAGCCCCTTGAGCATCTCTATCCCTTCGGCATTGCTGGCAATACCGCGACCTCCCGATATCAGGATCTTTGCATCCGAGATATCCACCATATTCTTATCCTCCTTCACCGTCTTCACCAGTTTTACCCTAAACTTCTGTTTGTCGAAGCTCACCGTAACCTGTTCCACCACGCCTTGGCGGGTAGCATCCGCATCCATCGCCCTCATCACGCCGGGGCGCACGGTGCTCATCTGTGGGCGGTGCTCCTTGCACACGATGGTCGCCATCAGGTTGCCGCCAAAGGCAGGGCGGGTCATCATCAGCTCCTTCTCCTCCGAGATCTCCAAGCGGGTGCAGTCGGCGGTAAGACCTGTCGATAGGCGGGCCGATAGGCGAGGGCCAAGGTCGCGGCCAATGGTGGTGGCGCCAATCATAACGATGTCGGGCTTGCGCTCGTTTACTATTTGGCAGATGGCCTGGGCGTATGGCTCGGTGGTGTACTCGGCCAGTTCGGGCGCATCCATGCAGAGCACTACGTCGGCTCCGTAGGCAATCAGGCCTTTAGCCTTTTCGGCGATGTTGCTGCCCGGGAAGATGGCGTAAACCTTTTCGTTAAGCGCATCGGCAAGGTCGCGAGCTTTGCCCAGCAGCTCCAGCGATACGTGCTGCACCTTACCCTCTCTCTGTTCTACGAAGACGTAAACGCCCCTATACTGTGCTTTGTCCATTGCTAGCGGTTTAGATGATAAACTTTTCTTTTAATTTTCTGATGATGATGCCAACAGCCTCTTCAGCATCCACCTCGTACTGCTCGCCTGGAGCCTTAACGCCACGGGTAAACGCCTTGTGAACGCGGGTAGGAGAGCCCTTAAGGCCAAGCACACCCTCTTCCACGTCGATGTTGTCGGCGCCCCAAATCTCCACCTCGCGGTTGTAGGCTTCTACCACACCTCGTACGCTCATGTAGCGGGGCTGGTTGGCCGACGATAGTACGGTAACCACGCAAGGGCTCTCAACCTCGAGGATTTGGTAGCCCTCTTCGGTTGCCCTACGCATGGTAAAGGTCTTGTTCTCGTCAAAGCTAATCTGCTCGAGGTAGGTTACCTGAGGTAGGTCTAGGTGCTCGGCAATCTGTGGGCCAACCTGTGCGGTATCGCCATCGATAGCCTGGCGTCCGGTGATTAGCAGGTCGAACTCCAGCTTACGAAGTGCCCCTGCAAGCGCATGAGAGGTAGCAAGGGTATCGGCACCTGCAAACTTACGGTCGGTAAGCAGGATGGCACGGTCAGCTCCCATGGCAAATGCCTCACGCAGCACGGCATCGGCTTGTGGTGGTCCCATGGTGATAACCGTTACGTGTGCGCCATGCTTTTCCTTTAGCTCCAGCGCCATCTCCAGCCCGCTCTTATCGTCAGGGTTCATGATGCTGGCAACCCCATCGCGGATAAGCGTTCCCGTGGTTGGGTTTATCTTGATTTCGGTAGTATTGGGTACCTGCTTTATGCAAACTACAATTTTCATTGTCTTTCTTTTATTTTGTTTGATAATGTCAGCTCTGATGTTATGAGCAAATGATGTTTTGAAACTATTCCCCTCCTTTTTAAGGAGGGGTGCCCGAAGGGCGGGGTGGTTTTTCAAAAATAAGTGACAACCACCCTCGACTACGTCGCTTCTTCCTCTAGGACGGGAGAAGTTGCGCTGATTTTACTTTCTGCAAATCATTCGGGATTCGATTTTCAATGTTCAATGCTAATCGAGCTGACTCCATCACTAATTGTATTCTACTTAAATAGCGATGCTGCAATAACCATACGCTGTACCTCCGAGGTTCCCTCGTAGATCTCGGTAATCTTGGCATCGCGCATCATGCGCTCTACTGGATATTCGCGGGTGTAGCCGTATCCACCGTGGAACTGAACTGCCTTGTTGGTAACCTCCATTGCCGTTTCGGCAGCAAAAAGTTTAGCCATGGCTGCATCAACAGAGTAGGGCATGCCTGCATCCTTTTTGTAGGCTGCTTGACGTACCAGCAGGCGTGCGGCCTGAGTCTTTGTTTCAAGATCGGCCATTTGGAACTGGGTGTTCTGGAAGGCGGCAATCGACTTGCCAAACTGCTTGCGCTCCTTGGCGTACTTCACGGTTTCGTTGATGGCACCCTGAGCGATGCCTAGCGCTTGCGATGCGATACCGATACGGCCGCCGTCGAGGGTCTTCATGGCGATGCCAAAGCCTCCATGAAGCTTACCCAGCATGTTCTCCTTTGGAACAATGCAGTTCTCCATAATCAGCTCGCAGGTTGCCGAACCGCGGATACCCATTTTCTTCTCCTTCTTTCCAACCGAGAAACCAGGGAAACTCTTCTCTACAATAAATGCCGAAATCCCTTTTACCCCTTTCGTCTTATCGGTCATGGCAAAGATGATGTACACGTGGGCGTACTCGGCGTTGGTAATAAATATCTTGCTTCCGTTAAGAATGTAGCTGTCGCCATCTTCAACGGCGGTAGTTTGCTGCGACGAGGCGTCTGTTCCGGCATTAGGTTCGGTAAGGCCAAAGGCGCCGATCCACTCTCCCGAAGCAAGTTTTGGAAGATACTTGCGCTTTTGCTCTTCGGTGCCATGCTCCATAATTGGCGCAGCGCAAAGCGATGTGTGCGCCGATACAATTACCCCTGTGGTTGCACAGGCGGCCGAAAGTTCCTCAACCGCCATGCTGTAAAGCTGGTTGGTTCCACCGGCTCCGCCGTATTCAATAGGAACAGGAATTCCCATTATCCCAAGCTTCGCCATCTTTTTCACCGTTTCCAAGGGGAAAAACTCCTGCTCGTCAACTTCGGAGGCAAGGGGCTTCACCTCCTTTTCGGCAAATTCCCTAATCATCTGAAGAAAGAGGGATTCCGTTTTTGTTAAGCTAAAATCCATGCTGTTATTTCGTTTAAATCCAATCCATATCTATGTAAAAAATCCAAACCCTCTACTTAGAATATCGGATTTGGATTTATGGTACGTCCTTGATAAGATCTCTTTATTTCGATCTCAAAAGTATAAAAATGTTATTGAAATAACAGTGAATCGTGTAAAATTAAAGTTGAAAATTGAATAAATGCTTACAATGTGTTATATGGTCATGCCGCCATCTACGCTAAGTGTAGCTCCGTTGATATAGGCTGCTTCATCCGAAGCAAGGAATAGGTATGCTGCGGCAATCTCCTCTGGTTGTCCAAGCCTGCCAATAGGTACTTTGCTCTTCATGCCGTCGATTACATTTTCGGGCATTTTGGCTACCATTTCGGTGGCAATGAATCCTGGTGCAATTGCATTTACGGTGATGCCTTTTCTTCCAAGCTCGCGAGCCCAGGTCTTGGTCATGCCAATAAGTCCAGCCTTGGTTGCCACGTAGTTGGTTTGACCGAAGTTGCCGTATAGCGCTACCACCGACGACGCGTTAACGATACGTCCGTAGTTCTTTTCCACCATGTACTCCGATATAATTTTTGTACAGTAGAAAACGCCAGTAAGGTTAACGTCGATTACCTGTTGCCACAGTTCTGGAGTCATCTTTTTAAGTGTGCTGTCGCGGGTAATTCCTGCGTTGTTGATAAGGATATCAATCCTGCCGAACTTCTCGATTACCGCTTTGGTTGCAGCCTCTATCTCTTCGTACTTTGCGGTGTTAACCTTGGCGAAGGTTGCTTTTTTCCCTTCGCTGCAAAGCTGCTCGGCAAGAGCGGTGCCTCTAGCTTCGTCCAAGTCCCAAATAATGGCTGTAGCACCTTCGCCAGCAAAACGGGTTGCCGTTGCTGCGCCAATTCCTGCTGCGCCACCCGTGATGATGGCAACTTTATTCTCAAGTCTTTTCATCGCTTTTCTATTAGGTTAAACGAATTGCTTATCATGCTTTAGCTTGGCATTGCCGATGATGCAGGCCACACCCTGGCTGTTTTGCAGGGTGCAGCTTATAATTCCGACATGCTTTTCGGTGTTTACCTCTAGAACTTCGAAGCGGGCTTCGTAGGGTTCGTCCACAAAAATTGGCGCAAGAAACTTCATCTCCTGCGATAGGTAAATGGTGCCTTCGCCGGGGAAAAGGGTTCCAAAAACTTTGGAGAAAACGGCCCCAGAAAGAAAACCGTGCACAATTGGTCGCTTAAAAATAGTATTAGCAGCATAGGTTGCATCAAGGTGGATAGGGTTGCAGTCGCCGGTTATTTTGGCAAACTTAACAACATCCACCTGCTTAAATTCGACGCTATGCGTGTAAACATCTCCTTGCTTAATCATGGGTGTTTCCGATTTATGATGGGGATGTTATTCTACCTTCTTAAGGATTACAGCAGTTCCCATACCTCCACCGATGCAAAGCGATGCCAAGCCGTACTGCTTGTTGCTCTTCATCATTTCGTGAACAAGGCTAACGGTAATGCGGTTGCCCGATGCACCAATAGGGTGACCTAGCGCAATGGCTCCTCCGTTTACGTTGGTGTGCTGCTTAATCCAATCCTCGGTTACGGCATGGTCTGTAGAAAGCTGACGGATTACGCCAAGCGATTGTGCTGCGAATGCCTCGTTAAGCTCAAGGATGTCCATATCCTTAAGGTTCATGTTGGCCTTCTTAAGCGCCTTTGCAATGGCAGGCACAGGCCCCATTCCCATTATCGATGGCTCAACGCCGCCTTGTCCGGTGGCAACAATTTCTACAAGAGGGGTAAGGTTGTACTTGGCAACAGCCTCTTCCGATGCTAGAAGAACAAACGAAGCGCCATCGTTAATGCCTGATGCATTCCCTGCGGTAACGGTTCCATCCTTCTTGAAGGCTGGTTTAAGGTTGGCCAGCTTTTCGGGGCTAGTTGTGCGGTTTACGAACTCATCGGTATCGAAGGAGACCATCTCCTTACCAATTTTTACGGTGATAGGAACAATTTCATTCTTGAATCGTCCTTCGTCGATGGCAGTTGCTGCCTTTACCTGCGAGTTGTAGGAGAATTCGTCCTGTTCCTTACGTGTGATACCATACTTTTCGGCAACATTCTCAGCGGTGATGCCCATGTGGTAGCCTTCGAAGGCATCTGTGAGGCCATCGGTAACCATGTGGTCAATTGCCTTGAAATCGCCCATCTTATTTCCATTACGGAGGTTTCCGGGCAGCACGTATCCGGCGTTAGACATCGACTCAGTGCCTCCTGCCAATACTATTTCTGCTTCACCTGCTTTTATGTGGGTAGCACCATCTAGGACGGCCTTCATTCCGCTACCACAAATCATGTTTATTCCGTATGCGGGTACTTCAACAGGTATTCCGGCCTTAACGGCAGCCTGACGGGCAATGCCTTGCTTGTATCCAGCCATCAGAATGTTTCCAACGATTACCTCGTCGATGGTGGCGGGGTTTATCTTAGATTCGGTGATGATGTTCTTAATAACTTCTGCGGCCATATCAGCAGGCGATACGCTGCTGAGGCTTCCCAAAAACTTGCCGACAGCGGTGCGCTTGGCGGCAATAATGTAAACTTTACTCATAGGGTTAGCTTTGTATTGGTTTGATGTCTTTTGGAATAATCAGCGTTGCCTCGGTGGCTGCCTGTACCTCTTCAACCGTAAACTCGGGGTTGATCTCCTTGAGGACGATGCCTTCTGGGGTAATCTCCATAACGCCCATTTCGGTGATGATGATGTTTACCTGGCCAGCAGCGGTAAGTGGAAGGTTGCACTGCTTCATAATCTTATGCGCACCTTTAGCGGTGTGCTCCATGGTAAGGATCACCTTTTTTGCACCAATAAGCAGGTCCATGGCGCCACCCATTCCTGGGGTTTTCTTTCCGGGGATCATCCAGTTCGCAAGGTTTCCCTTCTCGTCAACCTGAAGGGCACCGAGGATGGTAACGTCAACGTGCCCACCACGGATAATGGCAAAGGAGGTGGCGCTGTCGAAGCTCGATGCTCCAGGTATTGCCGAGATGTAGCCTCCTCCGGCGTTAACCATTTCAAGGTTTTCTTCGCCGGGAGCAGGCTCGGGACCAATCCCTAGCAATCCGTTTTCTGACTGTAGAATCACCTTTACGTTGGCAGGTACGTAGTTGGGTACAAGCGTGGGAAGCCCAATTCCTAGGTTCACCACATCGCCATCATTAAGTTCGAGGGCTGCTCTACGAGCAATTACCTCTCTGATTTGGTCTTTATCCATTTAGGGTAGGTTTTTATTTCTTTGAATACAGACATTAGACGCTAGATTTTAGATGTTAGATAGAGTGGTGTTCTCGAAGTTGGTTGTGTAGGGACGGGTTGGCCGTTTCTACTTCCTATAACTTTGTCTAACTTCTGAAATAACTTCGTCTAGCTCCTATTTGTTTAATCTTCTATCTAACTCTTGAGCGGCAAACGAGGCCACATCGTCGGCGTAGGAGTTCATGCCGAAGCCGGCGTCGTAGCCCAGCTCTTTGGCCAGCTCGTGGGTGATGCGTGGTCCTCCGCAAGCGAGGATAACCTTGTCGCGAAGCCCTTCCGCCTCGAGCATCTCTACCAGCTCCACCATGTTCTTGATGTGGACGTCCTTTTGGGTGACGGTTTGCGATACCAGTAGCACGTCGGCCTTCATCTCGATAGCCTTGGCGATAAACTCGTCGTTGGGAACTTGGCTGCCCATGTTCAGCGCCTCGAACATCTCGTAGCGCTCCAATCCGTAGTGACCGGCATAGCCTTTCATGTTCATGATGGCGTCGATACCTACGGTGTGGGCGTCGGTGCCGGTGCTGGCGCCTACAATGACGATCTTGCGCCCGATGTGCTCCTTGATGAACTGGTCGGTTTCGTGCATGTCCATGGTGGTCGATTCCACCTTTGGAACGTATATGTTGGTGTAGTCTACGGTGTGGGTGCAGCTGGCGTAGCAGTTGAAGAAGGTGAAGCCTTCGGTTAGCTCCTTAAAGAAGACCACCTGGGGGTTCTCCAATCCCATCTTTTTCATCAGCTGCTTGGCGGCCTCAACGGCTTCGTCGCCTGCCGGAACGGGTAGGGTGAAGCTGAGCTGCATCTTACCGTCGTTCATCGTATCGCCGTAGGGCTTTATATTTTTTAGGTCGAGCGTTTTGTCAAATTCGCTTGCCTCCATCGAGTATAATCCTCCGCTCATGCTAGCTCCTGTTTTTCATTAGTTCAATAAATGGGTTGATGTAGTTGGTGCCCTTTTCGGCAACGCCGTTCAAGCCCTTTCCTCCGTTCTTTGGGCGCTTTACGTTGGCAAAGATTCCCTTCTCCAGCGCGGTAAACAGCCCTTCCTTATCCAACTTTTCGAGCAGCTCAACCGCTTCGGCGAGCACCTGCTGGGCACGCTTGCGGATGATGCCATCCTGCTTAAACTCCATCTCGTCGCCAATGCTCTTCATGTTGCTGAAGATGTACTTGGCGTTCTCGATGGCTAGGTAGCGGTCGGACATGAAGGGGGTGTGGATGGCCTCGGTAATCATCCCTAGCAGCTGAATGCCCTGGCCGGTCCAAATGGAGATCTGGTTGAAGAGCGCATCCTGAATCTGTCCCTTGAACACGTTTCCGGTCATGAACTTGGTAGGTGGCATGTACTTCAGCGGTGCCTTGGGGAATATCTCGCGGGTCATTTGGGCCTGTGCCAGCTCGTAGAGGAAGCCGTTCTCGAGGTCGGGGGTCATTTCGAAGGCGTGGCCTAGGCCCATCTGCTCCTCGGGTAGCCCGGCCAGTAGGGCCAGCTGCTCGTTAACGAGGTCGGAGGCTAGGACGGTGTGCGCCTCGTCGAAGGCGTCGGCGGTGGTGAGGTAGTTGTCCTCGCCGGTGTTGATGATCACCCCGGCAAAGCCGTTGATCACCCTGGAGAAGTACTGGTCGACCAGCGTGCGCTGCATGTTGATGTCGCGGAAGAGGATGCCGTAGAGGGCGTCGTTGAGCATCACATCGAGCCCTTCGATGGCGCCCATGGCGGCAATCTCGGGCATGCATAGGCCGGAGCAATAGTTGCACAGGCGGATGTAGCGGCCAACCTCCTCGCCAACCTTATCGAGCGCGGTACGCATGATGCGGAAGTTCTCCTGGGTGGCGAATGTGCCGCCAAAGCCCTCGGTGGTTGCCCCGTAGGGTACGTAGTCGAGCAGGCTTTGGCCCGTGGTACGGATTACGGCAATGATGTCGGCACCTTGACGGGCGGCGGCTTCGGCCTGCACCACATCCTCGTAGATGTTACCTGTGGCAACAATCACGTAGATGTAGGGCTTGCTACCCTCACCAATGGTGTTGAGGTAGTTTTCGCGGCGGGTACGGCGCGCTTTAATTCGGTTGATGGCAGCGTTGATATGGGGTTCAAGTGCCTTGTTGATTTCCGCTTTGGAGTGGATGGGCAGCGTGGTGATGTCGAGTTTGCTGGTGGCAATCTGCTCGGCAAGCTGCTGTGGGGTTAGCCCCGTTTCGGCGATGGCGTTGCCGATGAAGAACATTACGCCTTCGCTTAGCACGCCCTTCTCCTTTAGCTCGTCTACCACCACGTTGGGTAGCGGTACCTCGTTTTCGTCGACGTTGTCGATGCCGAGTAGGCGGCAAAGGGTTCGTTCAACGGCAACCGTGGTATAGTTTTCCACGAAAAGCTGCACGTCGTCGGCAATCTTCTTTGCCACACCCTTCGCGTAGCTAACGGTGTTGTAGTCGAGTCCTAGCTTACTATTTTGTATCATGTTGCTTTGTTTTCTTTTTCATCTCTAAATTTTCATTCGGCTTCGCCGATTGCCAACTTTCATGTTAAGATCGCCATCCTTCGCTTCAAGTTTGCCGATCTTCGCTTCAGGTTTGCCGTCCTTCACTTCAAGATCGCCGTCCTTCACTTCAAGTTTGGCAATCTTCACTTCAAGTTTGATGATCTTCACTTGAAGTTTGTCGATCTTCATTTCAAGTTTACCGATCTTCATTTGAAGTTTGGCGTTCTTTACCTCAAGTTTGGCGTTCTTCACTTGAAGTTTGCCGTCCTTCGCTTGAAGTTTGCCGATCTTCACTTGAAGTTTGCCGATCTTCACTTGAAGTTTGCCGTCCCTCACTTCAAGTTTGGCGATCTTCGCTTCAGGTTTACCGATCTTCACTTGAAGTTTGTCGATCTTCATGTTCAGATCGTCGTTCTTTACCTTCTAGCGATTGTCTGGCTCTATCTGGCTGCTCTCGTCCATCGCCTTTTGGGCCAATTCCAGCAGCTCGTCGTCGACGCCCAAAAGCGAGGCTATGCGCAGCGCCTCCTGCGGGACGTGGCCGCTGTCGTCGTCGACCAGCGAGTAGTCGATGAAGCTGCTGAGGTTATCGATGGTAACTGCCTCGGCGATGCCATCGATGAAGCCCCTCACGCGGAGCCTGTGGCAGCTGGTTTTTACCCCGCTGTAGTGGGTGGTGATGATTCCGCGGATGCCCATGCCGTTAAGCAGGTTGGCCGTAGCGCTCACTATCGCCTTCCCCTCGGTGGGGTTGGTGGTTCGGGCCAGCTCGTCGATGAGGACGAGCTGCTTCTTGTCCGATTTTGCTGCGGCCACAATGTGACCGATATTAAGGATCTCGGCGGCAAATGCCGAAAGCCCCTTCAGTTCCGACTGCTCGTCGCCGATGCAGGTCATGATGCGGTTTACCAGGCACACCGAAGCCGTTGCTGCGGGAACAAAGAAGCCGAGTTGGCACAGGTACTGGCACAGGGCAACGGTTTTCAGCATCACGGTTTTGCCGGCCATGTTGGCGCCGGTTATCAGGCAGATGCTGCGGTCGAGCGATATGTCAACGGGCTGGTAGCGCCTGCCCTGCTGCTCGAGCCGCTCCTTTAGCTGCGGGTTGAAGATGCCCTGGTAGGCGGTAACCCTATCCGATAGGGTAGGGCGTACCAGCATCATATCCTTTGCCTGGCGGGCTTTGGCGATGAGGATGTCGAGCTTTCCGGTGTGCTCCAGCGACTGCCTTAGCAGCGCCGCCATTGCACCTAGCTCGTTGGATAGCCGCTCGCGGATGGTGTCCTCTATGGCGTTGGCCTTTTCGAGCAGGTGGCTGATGTCGCCATCGTCGGGTTGCCTTTTTATTTCCTTACGGATTGCCGATAGCTCGGCAGAGTAGGCGTCGTAGATGTAGAACGATGGGATGCGGTTGCCGTCGGGGTCGAGCAGGGCGATGACGCCCTCAAGGTTGGAAAGATCGATGGGGGAGATGCCGCTGCTGATGGCTATCTGGCGGATCTCGGTGGCGACGATGGCGTAGTGCTTAACCTCGAATAGCTCGATGTCGTCGAGCACCTGTCCGCGCTCCATATTCTTTAGGGTTCCCTTGATATCCCTGATTTGGGCGAGCTTTACCCGTATCCGATCCGTAGCCGCAAGAGCAGCGCCGTTGCCCAGCAGGTCGAACACGTGCTGGAGGTTCGATTGCTCGCGCTCCACCTCCTCCTTTACGGTCATCAGCTCAGTGGCAAGCAGCATCCGCCGTCCAACGCTCGATTGGATATCGAGCCTGTCGACCATGTAGCGTAGCCCGCCAACTTCTTCTATGAAACTCTTTAGCTGCATCTCAAATCTGTCTTACATCGTATACAGGCACCTGTAGCGCCTGCTGCATCTCTTTCCTCAGCACCTCCGAGTCGAGCACGTAGCCCTCGGGCGAGGTGGGGTTAACGCAAACGGCAATTAGCCTGGTTTTCTGCAGCACCTTAATGGTTCCACCTTTTTTGACGAAGGCGTTGTAAACCTCGGGCGTTGCAAATATCCGGGTGAAATCGCGCGCTACCAGCGTTATATCTTTTGCGTTCTTCTGGCTTTTCAGATGGCTTAGCAGCTTATCGGTGATGGCGCCGTTAACCACTATCGTGGTGCCAAATCGGAGCAGCTCCTCTCTGGCCTTTTCGAGCATGTACACCGATGCAACCCCTAAGTCGTGGATGTCTCCACCGTTATCAATAGCCCAAATGCCTTTTTCGATTCCAACGAATTGCTCCTTTACCGCTGCATCCACCTCGTCAATGCCGATTAGGTCGAACAAGAACTTGGTTTTGCGCACCAGCTGCGGGATGTTGGCCGATACGGCTGCACCTGTGGCCAGTATCATGGCGTCGGTAACAGCAGGCGAGGCTAGGCTTATTCGCGAAAGCGCCCCATCGACAATGGTAAGGTCGATGCCGCTTTCCCTCATCTTACCGATCATCTGCTTTAGCCCAGCAGTTTCGGGTGCTCCCGATATCAGCACTTTGCCAGCGGTTACCGCTCTGGCCGTAACCAGCCGCCCTAGCGATGTTGCGCGCTGGCTCACATCGAGGATTTCCGATACCAGCTGCTTCTGCTTGTAGTGCTTCTCGGTGGTGACAAATACCATCCCCTCGTAAACGGTTACTTCGGGTTTTGGCGTTTGGCATACCTGGTCGCGGGTTTCCCCATCTATACCGATGGAGGTTAGCGCCACCTTTACGTTGCAATCTTTTAGCCTACTGAGGACATAGTTAAGGCACTCGGTTTTCCCCGTATTCTTCTCCAAACCTACAATGGAGAGGCTTCTGTGCTTAAGTATGTCCTCAATAAAAGGCATTTAGTTCAAGGCTTATTACTTGTTCTGATCTCTTAGCTTGTGGCGCTCCTTGCGGGCAAGGAAGCTGGGTTCGATGGAAAGCCTGTCGCCGCGTAGCAGCGAAGCAACGCCTTCTACCTCCTCGTGGGTAGCCTTCTTGCACTCGTCGCAGTGGCAAACATCCTCGTAGTTGGTTGGCTCAGAGTAGGTGGTAATCACCCCTTCGAAGTTGCGAAGAACCACCTTCGATGGTGCCTGCGATATTACGTACTGAGGCATAACTGGGGTTTTTCCGCCGCCGCCGGGTGCATCAACTACAAACGTAGGTACTGCAAATCCGGTGGTATGACCACGAAGACCTTCTATTATCTGAATGCCCTTTGATACGGGGGTGCGGAAGTGTTCCAATCCCATCGAAAGGTCGCATTGGTAGATGTAGTAGGGGCGAACGCGCATGCGAACAAGGTCGTGCACGAGCTTCTTCATCACGTGAACGCAGTCGTTTACGCCACGAAGCAGCACCGATTGGTTGCCGAGAGGGAATCCGTTATCTGCCAGCTTGCGGCAAGCCTCCTTCGACTCCTCGGTAATTTCGTTGGAGTGGTTGAAGTGGGTGTTCACCCAAATTGGGTGATATTTCTTGAGCATATTCACCAAGTTGTCGGTTATGCGCTGTGGAAGAACCACTGGGGTACGGGTTCCAATGCGGATAATTTCAACGTGAGGAATAGCGCGTAAACGCTTAACAATAGATTCGAGTTTCTCGTCACTTACCAGAAGGGCATCGCCACCTGATAGCACAACGTCGCGAACCTGTGGTGTCTTAGCAATGTACTCGATGGCTCTGTCGATGTTTTGCTCTGGTGTTGAGCTGTCGTTCTGACCTGCAAAGCGGCGGCGGGTACAGTGGCGGCAGTACATCGAGCACATGTCGGTGATAAGGAATAGCACACGGTCTGGGTAACGGTGGGTTAACCCAGGTACTGGCGAGTCCTCATCCTCGTGTAGAGGGTCGAGAAGGTCGGCGCTGGAGATATGCGTTTCCTCGATTCCTGGCACTGCCTGACGGCGGATAGGATCGTAAGGGTTGCTCCAATCGATGAGCGAGAGGTAGTAGGGCGTAATTGCCATTCTAAACTTCTCGAGCGATTTCTTAATTCCCTCTTCCTCTTCAGCCGAGAGTTTTACGTATTTCTTAAGTTCGTCTAGGGTTTCAATTCTGTTCCGAACCTGCCATTTCCAGTCGTTCCACTGCTCGTCGGTAACTCCAGGGAATAGCTCTATTCTTTTGTTGGTAGGCATTGTCTTAAACATATAGTTTGCTAAACAGTTCCTTTACAGTTTCAGATTCTCTGATGATATTGAGCGATAGCTCGGCGTGTCCCTTGGCATATCCATTCCCTACTATGAGGTTGATATCCTTTCCAACGCCTTCGGCACCAAGTGCAGCTTTCGAGAACGAGGTAGCCATCGAGAAGAAGTATACTAGCCCGTCATCTTTGGTAACTAGGATGGAGGTCATTTCGGTTGATGGCACATTCACGTTGTTAATGGTAACGTCGCAGCCTTCGCCGTTGGTTATCTCCATAACCTTATTGTATACCTCCATAACGTTGGTAGCGTCGGCAACAACTACGTGGGTGGCTAGATTTAAATCGCGAATGCGTTGCGCGTTCTCCTTCGAGTATTCCACAACGATTACCTTTCCGGTAGGACCTGCGTTCTTCATAGCTTGGTAGCTACAAAGCACTCCAGATTTACCGCCACCGCCGATGATGCAAACCGTGTCGCCAGCTTTAACAAGGCGTTCGGTTTGGGCAGGTGCTCCTGCTACGTCGAGTACGGCAAGTGCCAACTTTTCTGGTATGTCATTGGGAAGTACAGCGTATATTCCGCTTTCGAATAGTATGGCTTGAGCCTCTACATCAACCTGATCGTTGTCGAAGTTGATGTTCTTTATTCGGCTAATTTTTAGTGGGGTTAACGATAGCGATACCAATGTTGCTATCTTATCGCCAATCTTCAAGGATTTGTCCGGAAAGTTCGGGCCAATTTCTCTAACCTTACCAATGAGCATACCGCCAGAACCCGTTACCGGATTCTGCATCTTACCCCGCTCCTCAACGATGGAGAAAATCATCTCTTCCATCTTCTCAATATCGCCCTTGCAGGCCTTCTTTATTTGTGTAAAACTGGCAGAATCGATGTTTAATGTTGTTACATCAATCAGCAGCTCATTGTCATAGATGCTCATCGTGTTGTCAACCTTTAAGGCAGGTTGAGGTAGTGTGCCTTGGGGCTCAATTACCCGATGAGTTCCATATTTGCATCCCGTCTTCATTCCGTACAAATCCTCTACAAATTGGTTATATATAGTCGCAGTTTGTTTTCTTGCTATTAAGCGTACAAATCGGTAAATACCTTGCGTAGTTTTTCGCTTTCGCGTAGCAGCTGCAGGGTTATCTCTGCATGGCCGCGGGTATACCCGTTTCCAACAATCATCGTTACATCGCTTCCAACACCTTCAGCTCCAAGGGCTGCTTTGGTAAAGCTGGTAGCCATAGAGAAGAAGTAAACAACCCCTGTATCCTTAGTGCAAAGGATGCTGGTCATTTCGGTATCGGTGATGTTTACGTTGTTGATGGTTACGTCGCACATTTGGCCGTTGGTTAGCTCTTCAATCTTTTCGAGCACAGGCACAGGCTGTGTTGCATCTGCTGCAAAAACGTAATCGCAGAAGCCAAGCTCTTGAAGGCGCTTGGTGCTCTTTTCGCTGTGGCATAATCCAATTACCTTACCGGTAACGCCAGCACGCTTTTTAGCCTCGTAGCAGCAAAGCATTCCCGACTTTCCGCCTGCTCCAATGATAAGAACAGTGTCGCCAGGTTTTACCAGCTTAGCAGTTTGGGCAGGTGCTCCTGCAACATCTAGTGCTGATAGTGCAAGATTTTCAGGCATATCGGCAGGAATCTTTGCGTAAATTCCACTTTCGAAAAGGATAGCCTTTCCGTCGATATCCACCTGGTCGATGTCTTTGCGGATGTCCTTAATTTTGTCGATGCGGAGAGGTGTAAGCGATAGCGATACCAAGGTGGCAATCTTGTCGCCAACCTTAAGGTCGGTTTTGCCAGCAAGAGCATCGCCTATTTTTTCGACAACGCCTAAAAGCATACCGCCCGAACCAGTTACTGGGTTGCGGTGCTTGCCTTGCTTGGCAACGATGTCGAGCATAATTTCGGCAATCTTCTTTTCGTCGCCACCAGCCTGCTCCTCAATTTGGGTGAAGCTGGCAGAGTCGATATTCAGCGTTTTGACATCAATAAGGATTTCGTTGTCGTAAATCTCATCCATATTGTTGTCGATCTTGTTGGCAGGTTGAGGAAGAACACCTATGGGTTCAATCACTCTGTGTGTGCCGTACTTATTACCTTTTTTCATAGTGTACTCCGTTAAATTTACAGGTTAATGCTAGCTGCTATCAGCTTTTGGTTCTCAGGTCTACGTTTTAATATGTGGTTCAAAAAGGTCAGCAAAAAGTCTATATGTCTCAAAAAGTGTGGTCTTACATTTCTTTACTTGGTTAGTCCTAAGATTCGACGAGTTTCTGCGGGTGTAGCAATCTCGCGTCCTAACTCTTTGGCTAGGCGAACAACCTTCTCAACGAGCTCTCCGTTCGATTTTGTCAGTACACCCTTCGATATGTACACGTTATCTTCAAGCCCAACTCTTACATTACCGCCATCGACAATAGCAGCAGCTGCTAGCGAAAACTCGTAGCGTCCAACGCCAGCAACGGTATAGGTAGCATCGGCAGGTAGGCTTCCCCGTAGAAATACAAAGTCGCGCAGCTCGCCCGAGATGCCGCCGTTAACGCCCATCACAAGGTCGAAGTGCATTGGCGATTTGATGTACCCTTTCTTGCCCAGGCGAAGTGCCATGTCGATCATGCTTTTGTCGAACACCTCAAGCTCCGGCTTAATGCCTCTTTCGATCATCTTTTCTCCAAAGTACTTGATGGTGTTTTCTGTATTCATGAATACGTCATCGCCACCGAAGTTTAGGGTTCCGCAGTCGAGCGTTGCCATTTCTGGGTTTAGCTCGGTTGGCTGAAGGCGCTCGTCATCGGTCATGCCTACGGCACCACCCGTTGATGGCTGAATGATGACATCAGGGTACTTTGCCTTGATTGCCTCCATTACTACCCTAAAACGTTCCTTGTCTTGGGTAGGGGTACCGTCGTCGTACCTTACGTGCAGGTGGATAATGCTTGCGCCAGCCTCGTAGGCTAGTCCAGCTTCGCGTACAAACTCCTCGATGGTGTAGGGTACGGCGGGGTTCATCTCCTTGGTAACCTCGGCGCCCGAAATTGCTGCGGTAATAATTAGCTTTTCCATGGGATGCTTATTTTGCAATTCGTTGACAGTCTTTGGGGACAACGCAGGTTCCGCTAGCGCGGCATACTACAATAGGTTCTGCAAGAACATCGGCAGCCGATGCCGAGATGTCGGTGCGTGGGATGATAACCTTGCGCGCCTCGAAGGTCATCTTGCGCGAGGTGTTGCCTATTTGGGTGATCTCGCCTACCGCCTCGATGTAATCGCCAGCATATACTGGGGCAATGAATTCAACCATGTCGTAAGCCTTGAACAGCCCCTCGTCGCCATCGTTACGGATGAGCAGTTCGGTGGCTACATCGCCAAAAAGCTGAAGCATTTTGGCTCCATCAACTAAGTTCCCGCCGTAGTGGGCGTCGTGTGAGCTCATTCGAACTCGTATTATTGCCTTTTCCATTTTTGATAAGTATCAGGTATCACGATACAAGTATCATGATTGGTTTGTATCTTTTTTTTTAGATGTTAGCCTTTAGATTCTAGATGTTAGATGAGGATTTTTTCTAACGTCTTTAACTCCAAAAGCGTCTTATATTGCTATGTAATCAACAAAAATTGACGGAGTTCTTACATCTTCCGGCTTTAGGTCTCCTGTTTCAACCAATTCGGAGGTTTCGGCAATTACCATGTCGGCAGCCATAGCCATCAGCGGGTTGAAGTTTTGCATGGTGCCTCGGTACACTAGGTTGCCATCCCTGTCGCTAATGCTGGCTCCCAGAAGGGCAACGTCGGCTCTTAGCGGCTTTTCAAGAAGGTACTCTTTCCCGTCAACCTGCATAACCTGCTTGCCTTCGGCAACTACGGTTCCAATTCCGGTTGGGGTAAGGATTCCGCCCAGCCCAGCTCCGCCTGCACGAACGCGCTCGGCTAACGTTCCTTGTGGCGAAAACTCGATGTCGAGTTCACCAGCATTCATCTGGTCGATGGTGCAAGGGTTAGTCCCAATATGCGAAGTGATGACTTTCTTAACCTGGTGGTTTACTATTAGCTTGCCCAACCCTTTGTCGGGGAAAGCGGTGTCGTTGCAAATTATCGTAAGATCTTTTACACTCGATTCCAAGAGGGCGTCTATAATTCGGTTAGGTCCTCCTGTAGATAAAAATCCACCAACCATAACAGTCATTCCATCCTTAATTTTCGATGCGGCTTCGGCTATCGTAATGAGTTTCTCCATGTGCTTAGTGCTTGTTGACAAAATACATAAATGTGCAGTGTCGTGTAACGTTTGCATGGTAAATGCTTGCGTAAACATATAGTTTTATTTTGAAACTACATAGTAGGAATGGGGAAAAATATTACAAAAAAACGCCCGATATGGTGTTAATTGTAATTCATATTGCTATGTATGCTTAAAAATTGTAGCTAAATTGTGTATGTTAATTGCTGTTTTAAGCCGATGATGCTGGAAAACATTACAGCTACTAGGGTAGGACGGAGGGGGTGTTGGGTAAAAGTTCTTAAATGTTTATAGCTTTATTTGCTCGATGCGGCATGTGCTTCCACCAGCCATAACCAGGATGTTGCCATCTGGTTTACGGGTAAGTTCGACAACAATCTCCGAAGGCTTTTTCATGGTGTAGCCTTGCTCGAACGTTACCTTCGATGGTACCGCTACCATACCATACTTATATAGGTAGCCGGCAAGCGCCCCCGATGCCGATCCTGTAGCCGCCTCCTCGTCGATGCCGTAGAGCGGGGCTAGGTTGCGGCAGTGGGCAGCGTTCCCGTTTACGGTTTCTGATGTGAAGATATGGTATCCGATCGCGCCGTGCATTTTAGATATTGCGGCAACTTCCGCAAAATCTGGTTTTATGGCATTAATTGCCTCAAGCGATTTTACCGGTACCATGATATCCTTTAGTCCGGTGGATACTATCTGGATTGGCAGGTCTTCCATAAACTCATTGGGGGAGATGTTAAGCGACTTAGCTACTGTTGCCTTGTCAATTGTTTCATAAAAGATAGGGGGCCTTTGCTCCATGGTAACGGTGCGATCGCCGACTTCTACCCGAAGGATTCCTGCGTTAGTTTCCTGCGTGTACCACCCCTTCTTGATGATGTTGAGGTGGTGCATAAGGTAGAAGGTGGCAATGGTGGCATGCCCGCATAGGTCAACCTCTTGTACCGGCGTAAAGAAGCGAACCCTAAAGTTAGCCTTGTCCGATGGCGAAACAAATGCGGTTTCCGAAAGCCCAACCTTGGCAGCAATTTGCTGCATCTCTTCGTCCGAAAGGTTGTCGGCTACGAGAATAACTCCGGCAGGATTGCCTCCTTGGGAACTTTTACTGAAGGCATTTAGCGTGTATGCTTGCATGGAGGGACGAGATATTATATATTAGATTTTAGACACAAGACACAAGATTCAAGATGCAAGAGAAGTGGGCTAGTCAATCATTGTGGAAGCATCGTTTTCGCTTAGCTGTTCGATGCCTTTAAGCTTTTGCTGGATGGCACGGGTGCGAACGCCAACAAGCGAATCTAGCTCGTTTGATGCTTGGTTCAGCTTTACCTTCGTTTTCTCTAAAACATCGCCAAACTTGGTGAACTCAGTCTTTACGGCAGACAGCAGCTTCCAAACCTCGTTCGATCGCTTCTCGATAGCCAATGTCTTAAACCCAAGTTGAAAGCTGTTGAGCAATGCTGTAACGGTAGTCGGACCGGTAATTATCACCTTGTAGTCGCGATATGCTTGCTCTACAAGTGTGCTGTTGCGAACAACCTCGGCAAAAAGCCCCTCTACAGGGAGGAACATAATGGCAAAGTCTGCCGTGTATGGCGGGTTGATGTACTTTTCGGAAATTGTTTTGGCATTTACCATTATGCTTTTTGTTAGCAGGCGGTTGGACTCCTGAATTGCAGCAGCGCTTCCTGTTTCGTAGGCGGTAACAAGGTTGTGGTAAACATCCATGGGGAACTTAGAGTCGATGGGGAGCCAGAGCACCTCATCGTCCGACTTGCCTGGTAGCTTTATGGCAAACTCTACAGCCTCTTTGCTTCCTTCTTTTACCATAACATTTTGTCCAAATTGCGATGGGGTAAGTATCTGGTTGAGTATTACGCTTAGCTGTATCTCTCCAAAAATGCCTCTGGTCTTCACGTTGGTGAGAACCTTCTTTAAGTCGCCAACACCATTAGCAAGTTCATGCATTTCTCCAAGTCCTTTATGCACCAGTTCAAGCCTTTCGCTTACCATTTTAAATGATTGCCCAAGGCGTTCCTCTAGCGTTTTGTTTAGCTTCTCGTCAACGGTTTCGCGCATGCGCTCCAGCATAGTGTTATTGTCGAAGCGCATCTTTTCCATTCGCTCCTCGTTTGATCTTGCAATGTACTGCAGCTGCTGGTTGATGGCTGTTGTTAATGCACTAAACGAATGAGTTTGCTCCTTGCGCCCTTCGCTGGCAAGTCGGCTAAACTCTTCGCGGTTGCGGCGAAACTCTTCCCGCATCGATTCTTCCATTTTGTGAATCTCTTGCACCTGCTGGTTTTGGGAAAGGTGTAACTCTTTTAACCTCGATAGCAGGAAAAGAATAAGCGCAATTAGTGCGAGATTAGAGATTGTCAGTACTGTAAGTATGCTGTTCATATGCTTGGTTTATACTGTAAAGATAGAGTTTGTCGGATTAGGGAGTTGTAGATCCGTCGATTTTTTGGTTTGTTATGTACCGTAAAAAAACTTTCTCATGCAATGTTTTATGCTAGCTATACTAAAATGTGGAAATTGTAGCTGATTCGCCGTAAATTTCTTCAGAATAAAAAACACAAAGCTAATGAAGTTGAAACTATTGTCAGGAATTGGACTTATAGTCTTTTTAGGATGTTCCAAAGAAGATGTTAAAGTAGCACAACAAAAGGGGTTTGTTAAGATTTCGGCGCAGGTGGATGCCCGGGTTCGTCTTAAGGCAGCCCTTGCTGTAGATAATTACGATGTTAGCATCACGAGTAAGGCGGATGCGAAGTTTTCCTATGGCAAAAAGGTATCGGCTATAGGAGCGAATCCTGTTGAACTTGAAGTGGGAGAGTATACCATTAAAGTGAATTCTCCTTCTGTAGCACTCCCTGGTTTTAGTGTGCCGCTTTATGGCGCTTCTCAGGACTTTGCTATTACAGCAGGAACTACAAAGAACTTAAGTCTTGTTTGTAAGCAAACCAATGCAGGCATTAAGGTAGGCTATAGTGATGCTTTTAAGAAGTACTGTACGGATAAATCGCTGTCCTACTCCACATCTATTGAGCAAGCAGGTAGCAGTCTTACCTATGCAACCTCTGAAACACGTGTTGGTTACTTCAATTCAGGGACTGTAAATGTGACAGTAAATGTTGGAGATAAAAGTTCCTCATCAGCATTGACACTCGCGGCACAGGATTTGGTAAATCTTTCAATAGACATGACTTCCGAAGATCCATCTAAGGTTGTTCTGACCATTACAGGTGTAGATGATGTGAATACTCGGGATGAAAAGATTACGATTTCGCTAAAACCTAATGCTAGCACAGAGACGTTAAAGTTGAGCGAAGATTTTGCCTCGATAACTACAGGTGACAACATAAGTTCTAGTGGTTCAGCAGCTGTATGGGCGGGTGATGATATTTTTATATCAGCTACAAAAGCCTATAAAGCTGGTGGTGCCATAAAATTAGGGATTGATGGAACAGAGGGGAGCATTGTCTCTAAAACGTTAGATCTTTCTGCAAATAGTGGTAACGTTACTGTAAAAGTAAAGGTGAAAGGATGGGAAAAGGTTGAATCATCTCTGTTGATAATGGTTGATAAAATAGAAAAGGAGGTCCCTTACAATGCTATAATGTCTGGAGAGTTTGAAGAGGTAACAGCTAGTTTTCCCAAAGCAGGAACTTCCTCGTCTAAAATTACCATAAAATCCTCAAAGAAACGGTTGTTTATAGATGATGTTAAGGTTTATAATTAGGGGGAAGGGAGAGGTATATGGAGTCGTGAAAGCATGAAAAATTGAAAAATTGAAAAATTGTGAATAGGTAATAGAGGTATCTAAGGGCGCCGAAGGGGTGTGTAAGGCATCAGTTCGGCGTCCTTTTAGTGTATGGTAGATTTGTGAAAAATCCCGTGAAAATCTGTTGCATCCGTTAGATCAGTGTTCCGATTCGCTATCTTCGCAAGAATTTTACAAACTAAACTCAAAACAGCATGCGACGTTTTATTCTATCGCTAATCATCTTGGCCTCTGCTAGCGCTTATGGGCAAACCTACATTAAGCTGAATGCTCCTGCAGTATTAGTAAAGGCATTTAATCCATCCATTGAAACTCGACTCTCCAATAAGTGGACTTTCGAGTTTGATATGCTTATGACCTTTAGAAACGAGACAAACGATAAGGGGCCATTTCGTATCCTTATGCTTCAACCCGAAGGTCGATACTACTTTAATGAGATTAACAAGGGCTTTTTCGTAGGTATTAATACCGGCTACGCCATGTTTAGAATGACTAAACCTCATTGGCTTTTTAAGGAGGATTATAATTCTCTTCATGAGTATCAGATGGGCTGGTCGGTACAGGCTGGTGTCACATTAGGCTATGAATGGAAAATTAAGGATAGGTGGCTAATCGACGCATTTGTAGGAGGCGGTCGTCAGTGGTCTAATTATTACGGATTTAATTTTCAGACTGGTGAACAGTATGAAAAATTCAATGGAAGTGCTGAGTATATGCCCTATAAAGGCGGGATAAATATTGGTTATAGGCTAGGGAAGTAGAATCGTCGATTATTAGAACTTAGAATTGACAATTGTTGACCGCTTGCTGGTGAATATATTCAACCACTTTGTGGTTGTTTATATCCTCTTCCTGCTCCCCCGTGTTTCATTTGTGGCTATTCATCTTGAAGCCCTTATGGGCTTCTGGTAGCTGTGATGATGGCTATTGGTTCTATGCTTCGCTTTGATTAATGCCGCATAATGGCTGTTGAGGGGTAATTAGAAAGGTTTGAATTCGAATAGACGCGTATGTAAAGCGGGTGAATAATGCCCCAAAAAATTATAAACGTAAAGCGGTTGAATGGTGATCCAGAAGTAGGACTTACCACCCAAAACTGTAGAGTCATATTGGTTCTATAACGAATAGGGTGGGTAGTAGAACTGGGGGCTTGCTAATGAATACATTCAACCTTTTTGTGGTTATTTATATCCTCTTCTTGCTTCTCTGTATTTCACTCGGGTCTATTCATTTTTAAGTCCTTATGGGTTTCTGTTAGCCGTAATCAAACTATTTGCCATTATAAATTTGGATCATAGAGAATAGGGCCTTAATGTATTCCATGATCTTTTTGGTGTTGTATTTATTTACAATACAAGGTAATATATGCCTATAGTGCCTTGTAAAGACATTTTTCACAATTTTTTTTGGGGGATAGAACAGGACTCAACTAAAAGGTTCTATATTTACAGCCGCAAAAAAAAAACGAGGGATAAGTGGTGTAACTGGCAAAATTGACTCTTCATTTTTATTTGCTAAATGTCTATATGTCATCCATTAATGATTAAAGTTAATGTGGCTGACGAGGCTTTGCTGTACTTATACCTTACTAGCGATATAATACATTGATGATGATAGTACGAAGACTTTCCTCTCTTCTTCTGGCAACAATTGGACTTACGTTGCTCTCTTTATCTGCCAATTCGCAGAATATATCACCCGACATGGTTGAAAAGGCTCGTGCAGTTGGTGTTTCGCAACAGCAAATTGATGCTGCCATGAAGCAACAACAAGGTTCTACAGGTTCGTCGGTTCCTGTAACTAAGGCTGTTGCTCCTAGTTCTGTTGATAGGAATGTGAAGGCTGATAGTATTTATAGAACAAATGAGAAAATGTCATCTTTTGTTGATGATGCCTCCAAAAAGAAAATTGTGTTTGGTCGAGAGATCTTTTCCCAAAAGAATCTTACGTTTGCTCCAAACATGAATCTTGCTACGCCTAAGAATTACCGATTAGGTGCTGGTGATGAACTTATGATTAATATCTATGGTGCATCGGAAGATAATATTGCACAAAAGATAAGTGCCGACGGACGCGTAGTTATTCCTAATATTGGACCAGTATCCTTAGCTGGTTTGACCATCGAAGGAGCCGAGAGTAAGCTGCGCTTAACAATGTCTAGGATTTATTCGGGATTGAACGGTGGTGGTACTCACCTGACACTCTCGCTTCGCAATATTCGCAGTATTAAGGTGAATATGGTTGGCGAAGTGGTAGCACCTGGTACCTATACACTTCCTTCGTTGGCAACTCTGTTTAATGCGTTGTATGCTGCAGGAGGTGTTAACGATATAGGATCGTTGCGTAGCATTAAGGTGTACCGTGGTAGCCACATGGTTGGCGAACTCGATGTGTACGACTACCTGCTTAACGGAAAGTTTGGTTCTAATGTCCGCTTAGAGGACAATGATATGGTGGTTGTTTCGCCATACGATAAGCTGGTTACAATCGAAGGTAACGTTAAGCGTCCTCGTATCTTTGAAATGAAAAAGGGTGAAACGCTTGCCGATGCTATTCGATTTGCTGGTGATTTTAAGTCTTCGGCCTACTCTGAGAATATTACGTTAAAGCGAAGCAATGGCCGTCAATTTGAGGTGCATACTGTTGATAAGGCAGATTTTAAGAATTTTGTCATGCAGGATGGTGATGAGTTAACTGTTGGCGAGGTGGTAAAATCGTTTAGTAATAGGGTGGAGATACAAGGAGCCGTGCAACGCCCTGGTATGTTTGCCCTAACAGATAAACTCTCTACCGTAAAACAGCTTATTGATAAGGCTGAAGGTGTTCGTGGTGATGCATTTCTTACCCGTACTCAAATAACCCGTACGCTTCCTGACTCGTCGAAGCAGATGGTTGCGGTTGATTTATACGCTTTACTTAACAATAAAATAGGTGATGTGGCGCTCGAAAACAAGGATGTGCTCTACATTCCTTCGATATACGATCTGCAAAAGGAGTTTACTGTAACCATAAAGGGTGCTGTTGATAGCGCCGCTACCTATCCTTTCCGTAAGGATATGACGGTTGAAGACCTTATTGTTATGGCAGGTGGATTGAAGTACGAAGCTTCGCTACAGCAAATCGAGATTGCCCGCCGTATTAGAGATCCATATTCGCTAAAGCCTACCGATAAGGCTGCCGAGGTATTCTCCTTTAGCATAGACGATAAGTTATCGATATCGCCAGAGGCAAAACGCTTTGCTTTGGCACCTTACGATGAGGTTTACGTACGGGTTTCGCCAGGATATGAGAAGCAATGTAATGTTACCATAAGGGGTGAAGTTGTATTTAGGGGTGACTACGTGCTGTCGAATAAAAGTCAGCGACTTAGCGAAGTTATTACTAAGGCGGGAGGCTTAACTCCACAGGCGTACATAAAGGGTGCCCGACTACTAAGAAAAATGACCCACGATGATTCGGTAAGGGTGATTTCTCTGGTAAAGCTTGCTTCACGTAACTCTTCAAAGAAGGATACTATAGATATTAAGAAACTAGATATTGGCTCTGAATATTTTGTGGGTATCGATCTCGAAAAGGCCATGAGTAATGCAGGATCGGAATACGATGTGGTGCTTAAGGAGGACGATGTTATTGAGGTGCCTCAGTTTAGCAACACGGTTCGTATAAGTGGAGCGGTGCTATATCCAAATACTGTTACCTACCGAAAGAGTGTGAGCCTACGCGAATACGTTAGCATGGCTGGGGGGTACGACGATGGTGCCAAGAAGAGAAAAGCATTCGTTATATATATGAACGGTACCGCAGCTCGAAAGAAGTTCTGGAGTTCTCCACGAATTGAACCTGGTTGCGAAATTGTAGTACCTACCAAACCCGAACGTAAGGGGGCCACTGCTGGCGAAATATTAGGCTACAGCTCTTCGTTAGCCTCCATTGCGGCAATGATTGCTACGATTATTAGTGTGACTAAGTAGTTAGTAGTTAGTCGGGAATCGTTAGTCGTTAGTCGACTCTCGATTAGCAATCCTCGATTAATATCTGCCAATTCTCGATTCCCGACCACCGATAATATGACACATAAAGATTTAGATGTTTGGAAGTTATCAATGGGTTTGGTCGTAGATGTTTACCAATTAACGGATGGTCTGCCTAAATCCGAAACTTTTGGTTTGACATCGCAAGTACGTAGAGCCGTTGTGTCAGTTCCTTCTAATATAGCAGAAGGTGCTGCGAGGAAGAATTTAAAAGAATATATACAATTTCTTTATGTGGCTTTAGGTTCGATTTCAGAGGTAGATACTCAATTGAAATTAATATTAAGACTTGGTTTTGCAGAAATTTCTCCTGAACTCCTCGATAAAATAGAGCATGTAAAGAAAATGCTATTGAACCTAATTAAAGTGTTGAAAGAAAAAGATGTTAGACGTTAGTAGTTAGTTGGGAATAGTTAGTTGTTAGTCGACTACCGATTAACTATTAACAACTCGCGACTCTCAAATATAGATTAATGAAAATCCGATTCTCGGGCAAAGTAAACTCTGAGACACAAAGATACAGAAAGTCAAATAGAAGTTGTTTTTTCGACTAACGACTAAACTAAAGATATAAAGTCATAGAGGAACGTAGAGTTATTTAAAGTCGCATTTGCCGATTCCCGACTCCCTATTAACGATTAACGATACCAGAATACAAACAACAATGACCAATACTCCAAACAACCAACAACCCCAAATTGAAACCTCGCCGACCAAGAAATCCGGCGAAATAGAAATCGATCTTCTGGAACTTGCTCGTAATCTATGGGATAACCGTAAGTTTATTCTTAAGGTAACTTCAATATTTGCTGCAATAGGGCTTTTTGTGGCTATATTCTCGGCAAAGGAGTACACCAGTAGCGTTACTATGGTTCCTCAGTTAGGCGATGGTAAAAGCAAGGCTGGTGGCTTGGCTGGTTTGGCTGCAATGGCAGGGGTTAACCTTGGTGATATGGGTGGTGGCGATGTCCTATCTCCAACCATCTACCCCAAAATAATGGCCAGCGTGCCATTCCAAAAGGATTTAATGTACACCAAGGTAAAGTTCGACAACATACCACACGAAATTACCCTTTATGACTACTATACCAACGAAGACTACCAACCGTTTAACCTGTTTGTTTCGATAAAGAAGTACACGATTGGGTTGCCGGTGGTAATAATAAAAGCAGTGAAAGGAGAGATTAGTGAGAAGGGAGTAGGGAATAGGGTGTCGAAATATTTGAGACTTTCTCAAAAGGAAGACGCTATAGCAAAACTACTGTCTTCGAAGGTTTCGTTGGCAATAAACGAAAAAGAGGGAACGTTAAATCTTACAGCCAATATGCCAGAGGCATTGGCTTCCACTCAGGTGGTGGAGGCTGCACGTTTGCTGCTGCAAAAGTATATAACAGACTTTAAGGTGGATAAGGTAAAGCAAAACCTCGACTTTATACAGCAGCGCTACAACGAGGCTAAGGCTAGTTTCGAGCAAAAGCAGATGCAGCTGGCAGCATTTAAAGATGGGAACCGTAATGTTATATTGGCCTCTGCTCAAACAACAGGCGATCGTATTAATGCTGAATATACCCTTCTATATAGCGTTTACTCGGAGTTGGCTAAGCAACTGGAGCAGGCTAAAATTAAGGTAAAGGATGCTACCCCGGTGTTAACTGTGGTTGAACCTGCGGTTGTGCCGAACATAAAAAGTAAGCCTAATAGACCAATGATTCTTGTCGTTTATTCCTTTTTAGGATTCTTTTTTGGGGTGGTAGGTGTGTTTATAATTTCATTCTTGTATAAGGTTAACGGAGGGAAATTTGAAAAGTTAATGAGAAAAACTTTAAAACATTAGAGTATGGCAATTGCAATGTGCGACCTTAAGGGTCAGTATGATAAAATCAAAGATCAGATTGAATCTGAAATTAACAAGGTACTTACTTCTACATCCTATATTAATGGGGCTCAAGTTAAGAATTTTGAAACCTCTCTGAAAGAATATAGTGGAGCAAAGCATGTTATTGCATGTGCTAATGGAACTGATGCTCTACAAATAGCCCTTATGGCTCTTGATCTGCAACCTGGTGATGAGGTTATTGTTCCTGCATTCACTTATGTTGCTTCTGCCGAAGTTATTGGACTTTTGAAGTTAACTCCAGTTATGGTTGATATTGATTACTCTTCATTCAACGTGACTGTAAATAATATAGAAAAAGCGATAACTCCTCGAACTAAGGCTATTATTCCAGTACATCTATTTGGTCAATGCTGCGATATGGAGCCAATCATGGAGTTGGCAAAAAAGTATAATATTTATATAGTTGAAGATAATGCACAAGCAATAGGAGCGACCTATACGTTTACGAATGGTGAAAAAAAACAAACAGGTACAATAGGGGATATTGGATGTACTTCTTTCTTCCCTTCAAAAAATTTAGGATGTTATGGTGATGGTGGGGCATTAATGACCAATAACGATGAGTTAGCACAAAAGATTAGGATGATTGCCAACCATGGGCAAAAGATTAAGTATCACCATGAGGTTATTGGTTGTAATTCTCGTTTAGATACTATCCAGGCCGCAATCTTAAATGTGAAACTTAAGTATCTGAATGACTATTCAAATGCTCGATATAATGCTGCTCAGGTATATCATGAACTATTGAATGATGTTGATGGTATTACAATACCTGCTGAAATGCCATTCTCAACCCATGTTTACCATCAATATACCTTGAAGGTTAAAGATGGGAAGCGTGATATGCTTAAAAAGCATTTAGAAGAGTTAGGAATCCCCTCTATGATATATTATCCATTGCCATTACAAAAGCAAAATGCATTTAAGTCTATTACGATTCAAGGTGAAGATTTAGATGTTTCTGCACTATTGGCGGATAGCGTCCTTTCGTTACCAATTCACACAGAAATAATAAAGGAGGAGCAACTTATTGTTTCAAATGCTATAAAAGAATTTTTCAAGAAATAGTTATGGGATATTTTAAGCATGAAACCGCCATTGTTGATGAAGGCTGTGAAATTTGTGAAGGGACAAAAATTTGGCATTTTTCGCATATAATGTCTAACTGTTCAATTGGCAAAAACTGCAATATTGGGCAGAATGTTGTTGTGTCTCCTGATGTTATTTTAGGTGATAATTGCAAAGTTCAAAATAATGTATCAATCTATACGGGTGTGACTTGTGGTAACGATGTGTTCTTAGGACCATCGATGGTTTTTACCAATGTTACCAATCCAAGAAGCGCTGTAAATCGCAAAAGCGAATATAAAAGAACGCATGTTGGAAATGGTGCTACTATTGGTGCAAATGCTACCATTGTATGTGGGCACGATATAGGTGAGTATGCCTTTATAGGGGCAGGCTCAGTGGTAACTAAAACGGTTAAGCCTTATGCTTTAATGGTTGGTAACCCTGCTAAACAAATTGGTTGGATGAGTGAGTTCGGACAGCCGCTGCATTTTAATGATGAAGGTTTTGCTACCTGTTCTGAAAGCGGAGATAAGTATCAGCTAATAAATGAGAGTGTTTCTAAATTGTAAAAACAAATACGATGTATAAAAAACTTGTTGAAAAGAAAGCAAAGCTTTCACTTGTAGGTTTAGGTTACGTTGGTTTACCTATAGCCCTTGAGTTTGCAAAAAAGATTTCAGTAGTAGGATTTGATATCAAAGAGGATAGACTAGAAAAAATGCGTCAGGGGATTGATCCTTGTTCTGAGTTAGATTCTTCTGCTTTCGATAATACCGATATTGTTTTTACCTCTTCGATTGATACGCTTAGAGAAGCTTCTTTCCATATCGTTGCTGTTCCAACTCCAATTGATGAATTCAACCAACCCGATTTAAAACCTTTACTAAGTGCTTCGCGTACTGTTGGACAGGCTCTAAAGAAAGGTGATTATGTTGTATACGAATCTACTGTATATCCTGGGTGTACAGAGGAGGATTGTATTCCAATTCTTGAAGAGGTTTCTGGACTTAAGGCAGGGGTTGATTTTAAGGTGGGATATTCACCAGAGCGAATTAATCCGGGAGATAAAAATCATACCCTAACCAATACAACAAAAATAGTATCAGGTTGCGATTCTGAGGCTTTAGATACTATTGCAAAGGTTTATGAGTTGGTTATTCAACCGGGTGTGCATCGTGCTCCAAATATTAAGGTTGCCGAGGCTGCTAAGATTATAGAGAATACTCAGCGTGATGTAAACATTGCATTAATGAATGAGCTATCTATCATTTTTAGCCGTATTGGCATAAATACTTTTGACGTACTTGAGGCTGCTGGAACTAAATGGAATTTCTTAAAGTTCTATCCAGGATTAGTTGGTGGACACTGCATTGGGGTTGACCCATATTACCTAGTACATAAGGCAAAAGAGTTAAAGTATCACCCCCAGGTTATTAATGCTGGTCGTTTTATTAACGATTCCATGGGCGGTTATATTGCCAAGAAGTTGGTTAAGAAAATGATCTCACTTGGTAAAAATATATTAGGATCAAGAGTACTTGTAATGGGAGTTACCTTTAAGGAGGATGTTGCCGATATTCGTAACTCTAAGGTTGCTGACATCATTAATGAGCTTAAGGATTACGGTATCGATGTTGATGTAGTTGATCCACATGCCGATGCCGAAGAGGTGCGCCACGAGTATGGTTTTAATCTCATTGAAAAACCTATTGGTAATTACGATTCTGTTATTGTTGCCGTTTCGCATAAGGAGTACTATAACCTTGATGAAAAATTCTTTAAAACACTAACTCACGATAACGCAGTTTTAGTTGATGTAAAAGGAATTTATAGAGGTAAAATTCATAGTTTGAAGTATTGGAGTTTATAACTATTGTTTGATGAGGTTATCTGCGATTAGTCTGAAAAATTCATTTATATCGGATACATTAATAGTTGCATTTGGAACAACTGTTGCTCAGTTTATTCCAATGGTTTTTTATCCAGTTCTTTCAAGAATTTATAATCCTAGCGATTTTGGATTGTTGGCAACTATAATTTCATTATCAGTAGTTATAGGGGTTTTTGCAACTGGAAAATATGAAACAGTAATAATTATTGCAACTACCAATAAGAATGCAATTAACCTCATATCATTATCGATACTTTTTTCTAGTATAAGTTTGATTATATTTAGTCTTTTGATATTTATTTTTTCTAAAGAAATATCAAATGTATTTAACGAACCAAGATTAGAGCAATGGCTTTATTTAAGTCCTTTAATTGCATTGTTTATTTCGATTTATCAGTGTTATAATGAATGGAGTGTTCGTAATAAATATTATTTGAATCTTTCAAAAAATAAAATATCAAACACATTTGTTATTACGTTTAGTAAGCTGTTCATGGGCTGGTTGAAAAAAAATTCGATAGGATTAATTGTCGGAGAAGTCATAGGACGTTTTATTTCAGCTATATATTCGGTTTTTTTGTTTTTAAAGAAAGATAGAGCAATGCTAAAGCAACTTTCATTTTTACGAATGAAAGTTTTAGCAAAGAAATACTCACAATGTCCAAAATTTATCATACCTGCACAATTATTAAATACAATAGGAGGTGAATTGCCTGTGTTTATATTTGCCTATTATTTTAGTACAACTGAAATTGGCTATTATGGTATGGCATTACTTATTCTTTCGGTGCCTTCTTCAATTATTAGTTTAGCAATTAGGGATGTATTTAGGAAAAAAGCAAATGATGAATATGTTCAGAATGGCAATTGTAGATCAACATATGTTAAGGTTTTAGGGATTTTATTTCTTATTTCTTTATTTGGGTATTCACTTTTTTATATACTTGCGCCAAGTATCTTTGTGTTCGTATTGGGTGCAGGGTGGTCAACTGCTGGGATTTATGCGCGGTTATTAATTCCTATGGTCGCAATTAGTTTTGTCACAGAAGTTGGATCAAGCATGTTTATAATTGCAGAAAAAATGAAGGCTTTATTAATTTGGCAAATTCTTTATTTTTCAGTGACTGTAATTTCTCTTTTATGTGGAGTGTTGGTTTTTAAAAATATTCGTGCAACTTTGGTATGTTTTTCCATTGGTCGATCAATAGTTTATTTAGTAAGTTTTTTAATGTCTTATTATTTTGCAAAGGGAACAAGATATTGTGCATAAATTGATACTTCGTTTTAATATTGTAAATGTATTAGGTTTAATAGTTTTTAGAATATTATTAGATATTTGCTATATTATTGTGATAAATCCTTTTTATCAGTCTGTTAGAATGGTTAATCATGCAACTATTTCAACATATCTTATTTCTTGGTTTGTTTTCATTTTATTTATTCCTCTTATATTAGAGAATTATTCAAGAAAAACGCTTTCAGCTAATGTAGTTGTAATTTTTGCTTGTTTTTCTTTTATTCCGACAACGAGTTTAATGGCTTTTATACCCGTTGGCATAGAATTCAATATAATGATGATATTATATTGGTTGATAATATTTGGTGGAAATATAATAATTAAGCCATTTAAATTAGTAGATGTGAATTCTTATAAAACATCTAATCTGTTCTATTTGTTTCTGGTAATTTTAACAACAACAGTCTTATATGTGTCAGGTCGTTATACAGGTTTTCGCTTTCATTTTGGTCTATTTGATATATATGATTTACGTTTCGAAGAAAGAGGATTTAGTTTACCTTCGATAATTAGTTATTTGCATTCAGCAGCAAATGTTTTATTGCCAGTTATGCTTGTTTACTTCCTTTCTCAATTAAGGTATTTTATGGTTGGAATTTTATCAGTCGTAATACTTCTTAATTTTGGTATTGGTGGGCATAAATCTGTCTTATTTATGTTGTTTTTGTCGTTTTTAGGATATTGGTTTTATCGTTTTCAAAGAATATCATATTTTAGTTGGACTTTAGTTCTGATTTGTGTTTTTGCTTTAAGTGAATATTATTTATTTGATACATTTTTTGTATCTGCAATAATGGTGTTACGAGTCTTATTTATACCTGCGGAGTTGCACTTGTGTTATTACGATTTTTTTTCTAAAAATGAATTATTGTATTTTAAACAAGGTTTTTTTAAATGGCTAAATTTACCAACTCCCTATTCTGATAATATAGACTTTATTATTGGAGGTGTATATGGAGGCGATTATCAAATAAGAGCTAATAGTGGTTTGTTTTCTGATGCTTATCAGAACTTGGGAATGTTAGGTGTGGTTATTTTTCCATTTGTTGTGTTATTTATTTTAAGACTCTTGGATGCTAGTACTAAAGGTTTGGATGAGAAGTTATTGATAATTCCTATACTAACGACTAGTATGGCATTAATGTCAACTACCTTTTCAACGGCATTGTTGACTAATGGACTTTTTTTTATGATGATCATTTTGTTCTTTCTTCCAAGAAATCAGAAGAACGCAATTTAATTTTTTGTTTAATATGAAGACTATGAATAATATAAAGGTATGCCATTTTACTTGTGCACATGATGATAATGATGTAAGAATTTTTTCTAAGGAATGCAAATCATTGCACGAGGCAGGTTATGATGTTTATTTAGTTGCGCCAGGAAATAGAGAGATTAGGGTTGAAAATGGAATAAAAATTATTAATGTTAAAGTTAGCAGAAATCCATTAATGCGAGTTTTAAGTTCTTCTAGAAAAGTATATAAAAAAGCGTTAGAACTTAATGCGAATATTTATCATTTTCATGATATAGAACTATTTTGGTATGGGATTAAGCTGAAAAGAAAAGGTTATAAAGTGATTTTCGATAGCCATGAAGATTGGATAGGGTATATCAATGATATAAAATGGTTGCCATCAGTAGTCAAATATTTATTTGTAAAATACATTAAATATAAATATAAAATAAAACTTAATAAATTTGATGCGGTAATTACTGTATCACCTCACATTGTAGATAGTTTAAAGATAAATACACCAAATGTTTTTTTAGTAACAAATTATCCAACTATAAATAATGGAGACATGAATCAAGTGAATTATGCCAAATATTTAGATAGGGAAAAGATAATTTGTTATGCCGGCACTGTATATGAAAATAGTAATCAAGATAAAATACTTTATGCTATACAAAATATAGAAGAGATTAAATATTGGGTTGTTGGAGATATAAGCCAAGCTTATAAAGAACGAATAGTTGGACTAGATTTTAAAAATAAGATATTATTTATTGATCGTGTAAGTAAGCCTGAGTTAATAAATATTTATAACAAAGTAATTGTTGGTGTTGTACTTTTTGATTATTCAAAAAATTGTGGAGGGACAAAAGGTACAATGGGCAATAATAAGATATTTGAATACATGATGTCAGGATTACCCATTATTTGTACGGATTTTGAAGACTGGAAAGAACTGATTGTAGATAAGTATAATTGTGGTATATGTGTTGCTCCTGATAATATTATTGAATTAGAAAATGCTATTAATAAATTGATTCAGGATAAATCATTAGCTTACGAAATGGGACAAAATGGTCAACGTGCAGTATTGGAAGAGTTTAACTGGTCGACCCAAGAAAGAGTGCTGCTTAATATTTATGAGAAAATTTTAATAAACTAAGCAACTATGTTACGAAGAATATATGACGATTATTTTAAAAGTTCAAAAATTTTTGAGTACGATACTATTTTGCATTTTGCTAAAATTAATGACTATGAATTTCATACTGTAAATTCTTTTGCTAATTTGACACAAAATAGACGCATAGTTTTTAAAAAAAATATTCTTATACTTCGATGTGATGTTGATACAAAAGATATTTTTTGTTTAAAACAATTCTTAAATATCGAGAAAAAGTATGATGCACGATGTTCTTATTACTTTCGGTTAAATACATGTGACTATGATATTATGCAAGAAATTGAGCAAATGGGTGGAGAAGCTTCCTACCATTATGAAGAAATTGCCACGTTTGCATTTAAAAATCGAATCAAAGAAAAGGAGATAGTCCTTGCTGATTTAGAGCATATACGAGAAAACTTTAAAATTAACTATCTCAATATGAAAGCCAAATCTGGATTGCTGATGCGAACTGTTGCCTCTCATGGCGATTACGTAAATCGTAAGTTAAAGTTAACAAATATTCCAATTGTAAGTGAAACAGTGAGAACTGAACTAGGCATCATTCGGGAAGCATATGATGAAGAGCATATGAACTATCTAACATATCGACTTGCTGATCACAATTCAAGAAATTTTACCCAAGAGGCGATAGATGCATTAAGTAGAAGAGAATCTGTTGTTGAGTTACTTATACACCCGAGACAGTGGAAATCAGATTTTATTGCTAATACAAGGGAAAATATTAATAGGATATATAGAGGTTTACTTTACTAATATGGGACACTCTAAAATCATTGATTTGCCAAAAATAATAGATATCCGGGGGAATCTATCATTTATAGAACAGACAAGGCATATACCATTTGAAATAAAAAGAGCTTATTGGATATATGATGTTCCTGGAGGAGAAGTTAGAGGGAGTCATGCTTACAAGTTTAATGAAGAGTTTATAGTAGCGTTATCGGGAAGTTTTGACGTTGTTTTACATGATGGGGAAAATGAATATCGATATCATTTAAATAGATCCTATTATGGTTTATATATACCAAAAATGATGTGGAGACGAATTGAAAATTTTTCAACCAATTCTTTCTCTTTAATCCTTTCATCTACATCTTATAATAAAAGTGATTATATACGAGATTTTAATGCATTTAAAATGAATTTAAATGAGTAAAACATCTGCATTTGATTGTTCTATACTAGAATTCAGCAAGCATCATAGCGATAGTAAGGGTAATATTACTGTAGTAGAAAATTCGTATAGCATACCATTTGATATAAAGAGAGTTTACTATTTATACGATATTCCAGGTGGTGAATCTCGAGGAGCACATGCACATAAAGAGTTACAGCAGTTAATCGTTGCTGCAAGTGGTAGTTTTGATGTTATTCTTGATGACGGAAATATTCGACGTTCCTTTACATTAAATCGGCCCTATCAGGGTTTATTAATGGTTCCGGGAATATGGAGAGAACTTGTAAATTTTTCTTCGGGTTCTGTGTGTTTAGTAATGGCTTCGATGGAATATTTAGAAAGTGACTATATTAGAGATTACGATGAGTTCATCAAATTCAAAGCACTATGAAAAACAATAAAATACATCCTACGGCAATAGTCGGTTCTGATGTAATGTTAGGTAGTAATAATGAAATTGGTCCCTATACAATTATATCAGGGAAAACTATTATTGGAAATAATAATGTAATAGGATCTCATGTCATACTTGGATGTGATCCTACTGACACAAAATTTATTGCAAGAGATGAGTCAGCGCGATTGTTAATTGGTAATAATAATATAATTCGAGAGTTTTCTCTTGTCGAGTTACCTTGTTACGAAGAAAGTACAATTATCGGAAATGATGCATTTTTGATGCAAGGTGTTCATGTCTCTCATGATGTTCATGTAAAAGATAAGGCGGTTATTACTAATACATCTGTTATTGCCGGATTAGTTAAAATTCTTGATGGAGCTAATATTGCAATGGCATGTACAATCAATCAGTATACTGTAATTGGGCATTACTCTATTGCTGCAACGAATGCAGCTGTTATGAAAAATATTAAGCCATTTTCAAAATATATTCCAAATAAGCCTTTAAGTGTAAATAAATATGCTTTAAGTAAATTTGGTTTCAATCATTTGGAAGAAGAGATTAGTGATTATGTTTTACATGATATTCCAGTGAAAAATTGTGATTTAAAGAGAATCACTGATGAATTTGATTACTGGGTATTAAAATATGGACATGAAACATACAAATAACATGAAAGTGAAATTTTTAGATTTGCAAAAAATCAACCAGTTATATGCTGATAGTTTGAAAAAGGAAGTGAATGATGTTATCGATTCTGGTTGGTTTCTCAATGGAGGTTGTAATAAGAAATTTGAAGAAAATCTTTCTAATTATATAGGTGTTAAACATGTTATTCCTGTAGCAAATGGATTAGATGCTCTTCGTCTTATAATTAGATCGTATAAAGAACTTGGTTTTTTCAAAGAAGGGGACGAGTTAATTGTACCTGCTAATACATATATTGCATCTATTTTGGCCATTACAGATAATGGGCTAATACCAAAATTTGTAGATCCAGATCCCCAAACGTTTAATATTGATATTTCAAAGATTGAAAGTAGCATAACTGAAAGAACTAAAGGTATCTTAGTTGTCCACTTATATGGTAGAGTTTGTTGGAGTAAAACGTTAGAAAGTTTAGCTGAAAAATACAATCTGAAGATTATTGAAGATAACGCACAAGCTATAGGTGCAGAATGGAATTCTATTAAAAGTGGAAATCTAGGAGATGCGGCAGGTTTTAGTTTTTATCCAGGGAAAAATCTTGGTGCATTAGGAGATAGTGGCGCGGTAGTGACAAATGACGATAGCTTAGCGAAAGTTGTAAGGGCGATTGCCAATTACGGATCTTACGAAAAATACATAAATGAATTTCAAGGGTTGAACAGCCGAATGGATGAAGTGCAAGCTGCTTTTTTAAGTATTAAGTTGTTTGGTCTTGAAAATGATAATAGAAAAAGAAATGTAATTGCTAAAAAATATATTGAAAGCATTCATAACTCAAAAATAGTCTTGCCCGAATATCCAAATGAATTGGAGCATGTTTGGCATTTGTTTGTAATTAGAAGCAAAAATAGGGAAGATTTAGTTCAATATTTAAAAGAAAAAAGTATCGAAACTTTAATTCACTATCCTATACCACCTCATAAGCAACAATGTTATAACCAATATAGTAATTTAAATTTACCCATTACTATTGAATTATCTAATGAAGTATTGAGTATACCAATAAGTCCAGTATTGACAGATGAGGAGGTTGATTTTGTTATTGATACTTTAAATGCTTGGTAGTTATATGGGACGTAAGATTTGGCTTGTAAATCAATATGCAATGCCTCCTGAATTGGAGTCTAGATTAAGAACAATAAAATTTGCTCAATATTTAATGGAGGCAGGATACGATGTAACAATATTCGGTTCTAGTATTATGCATAATATGAATAAAAATTTAATTGAAGATAATAAACTTTATATTGAAAAAAAGTATGGTAATATAAATTTTATTCATATTAATACAACTTTGTACAAAAAAAATGGATTAAATCGAATATTAGGGTTATTTCAATTCCCTTTTCGTTTTATTAAGATCGCGAAAAAATTTGATAAACCAGATGTTATTATACAAACTGCAACAGTCCCTTTTGGAAATATTTTATATTTTTATACAAAAAAAAACAAGATAAAGTATATTGTAGAAGTACTAGATTTGTGGCCTCAAACATTTGTAGATTTAAAAATGTTTAGTAAATGGAATCCAATTGTACTAATCTCTTATTACTTAGAAAAATGGCTTTATAAAAGAGCTGATTGCTTAGTCTTTTCTATGGAAGGAGGAAAGCAATATATTAAGGATAAAAAATGGAGTATAGAATTAGGTGGTAAAATCGATTTAAGTAAAGTTCATTACATAAATAATGGTGTTGATCTCGACGATTTCAATCGATATAAGAATGAATTTGTTATAAAGGATGATGAACTTGAAGATGATAGCATTACGAAAGTCGTATATTTAGGTTCTATTAGGTTGGCTAATAATTTAAAAAGATTGATTGATGCTGCAGCATTGCTAAAAGGATATGATAACGTTAAATTTTTAATTTATGGAGATGGTGATGATCGTGATTTTTTAATAGAATATTGTGTTGAAAACGATATAACAAATGTTTCCTTTAAGGAAAAGTGGATTAAACCTCAATATGTTCCATATGTATTAACAAAGGCTTCCATAAATGTTTTAAATTATATGCCAGGCGATTTTGGTAAGTATGGAGGGAGTCAGAGTAAATTATTTCAATATTTAGCTGCAGGAAAACCAATTTGTTCTAATATTAATATGTCTTTTGACATTATAAATAAATATAATGTTGGTATTTCTAAAGAATTTAAATCTGATAAAGAATATGCAGATGCAATTCTTAGTCTTATAAAAATGGATAAGGTAGAATATAATTATATGTGTGATAGGGCTTTGATTGCTGCTAATGATTTTGATTATAAGTGTTTGACAAATAAAATGAAGACTTTAATTTAAATAGTTGATTATGAAGTTTGCAGAAAATATTTATCGCTCACCTTTTGGTAAGATTATGTCTTTGTTAGGACAATGTATAGCAAAGTTACAAAAACCATTTATGGTTTATGGATTTACTGATTTAGGAACTAATAAATTCAGAAAATTTACAAGGATAAGTAGCAATGTTACTATTATGAGCCCTGATAAACTTAGAATTGCAGATAATGTTTGGGTTTGGCATTATACTATTCTTGATGCGACAGAAGGGATAACTATTGATGAAGGAGCTCAAATTGGTGCTTGGGTAGGTATTTTTACTCATGGTAGTGAAAATTCAATACGATTATTGGGGAATGAATTTGTTAATATTCCAAATAAAGAAAGAAAAGGTTATACACGAGGATCAGTGTATATTGGCGCTTATAGTTTTATCGGAGCTAGGTCAATTGTATTACCTGGAGTAAAAATTGGGAAAGGATGTATTATCGCTGCAGGTTCTATTGTAAGTAAGGATGTTCCTGATTATTCGATTTATGTAGGACAAAATATTCTATCGCAAACAACAATTGATAAGGATGTCAAACATTTTAGATCGAATGATTATTCGGATACATATTATTGCAAAGAAGTTCTAGAACTAATACACGATAAACTAAAAGAAACAGGGGAGTTATAGTGTTTGGAAACGAAAATTGTTAAATGCAGAGAGTGCGATTGTGAAAAAATCGTAAATGTTCACTTAAAAGTTTTTAATGGTTTTTTTTTAACACTTTTAGGTAAACAGTTTCTTAGATCTTATTACAAAGCTGTTATTGCTCATTCTCTTGGAATAGTTTATTGTGCTGTAGATGAAGACAACAATTTTGTTGGTTTTGCTGTTGGGACGAAGAGTGCTAATGGGTTTCATAAGAAGTTGATGAAAAGAAATTTTTGTGCTTTTTTGTTACAAGGTGTGTGCATACTTTTTAAAAATCCATACTTTATTTTCCGATTAATTAAAAACCTAGATAAAAAATCTGATTATTCTGATGATGGAATGTATGCAGAACTATTATCTATTGGAGTACTACCTTCCTATGCTGGTGAAGGAATTGGGAAATTACTTATTAATGCCTTTGAGGGAGCAATTCGTAAGAATGGAATAGAGAGAGTTTCTCTTACTACAGATTATTATAATAATATTTCTGTAATAGAGTTTTATAAAAAGCGAGGATATGAAATTTTTTATGATTTCTATGCTTTCCCACAGAGAAGAATGTATCGGTTGATAAAAAGGTTAAATTAATTTCTATAAATTTGATTGATTGTTGTAGTTATGAAACTTGTAACAATAATAGGTGCTCGTCCTCAGTTTATCAAAGCCGCAGTTGTAAGTAGGGCTTTTCAAAAATCAAATCAGGTAGAGGAGGTTATAGTTCATACGGGGCAACATTTTGACACTAATATGTCGGATGTGTTTTTTGAGGAGATGAGCATACCAAAACCTAAATATAATCTGAATATTAATGGTCTTGGTCATGGTGCTATGACAGGTCAGATGCTCGAAAAAATAGAGGAGGTGTTGCTTGAAGAAAAACCAGATTGGGTTTTAGTATATGGCGATACTAATTCTACATTGGCAGGTGCAATTGCAGCAACTAAATTACATATAAAAGTTGCACATGTTGAGGCAGGTTTAAGATCTTTTAATATGAAAATGCCTGAAGAAGTTAATCGCATATTAACTGATAGAGTGAGTAATGTACTATTCTGTCCTACTGATCAGGCTGTAGATAACTTGTTGAAGGAAGGATATGCTAATATCGATGCTTATATTGTAAATATTGGTGATGTTATGCAGGATGCTGCAATGTTTTACTCTTCTAAGGCAAAAATAGGTAATCTTGAGATTCCTTCTGATTATATCCTTTGTACCATTCATAGAGCAGAGAATACAGATGATCCCCAAAGACTTAAAAGCATTATAGATGCTCTTAATAAGATATCTCAAAATACGGATATAGTTTTGCCACTTCACCCTCGAACTAGATTGAAGTTAGATGCGATAGGCTTTTCATTCGAAACCTCAAAAATTAAATTTATTGAGCCAGTAGGTTACCTTGAAATGGTTCATCTATTAAAAAATTGCAGTTTGGTAATGACCGATAGTGGTGGTTTGCAAAAAGAGGCATACTTTTTTAGCAAGTATTGCATAACTCTAAGGGATGAAACCGAATGGGTTGAATTGGTTAATAATGGATATAACTCTTTAGTAGGAAGTGATTATAATAAAATAATCAACGAAGTTGAGAGTCAGTTGAAATATGGTGATTTAGAAAAATCCGATTACCTGTACGGAAGAGGAGATGCTGGTGAAAAAATATTAGAAAAGTTGCTAGAATTTAATTCTTAGATAAGAGTTTAATACCAAAATACTTAAAATGAAGAATTTTGCACTAATTGGAGCAGCAGGTTTTATTGCACCTCGTCATTTAAAGGCAATGAAGGATACCGGGAATAATCTTATTGCTGCCTACGACGTATTTGATAGCGTGGGAATAATGGATAGCTTCTTTCCTGAATCGTCTTTTTTTACCGAATTTGAGCTATTCGATAGGCATCTCTCTAAAAATAAGGGGACAGATAAAGAGGTTGACTTTGTTTCGGTATGTACACCAAACTATTTGCACGACGCACATATTCGCTATGGCTTACGTTTAGGGGCTAATGTTATTTGCGAGAAGCCAATCGTACTAAACCCTTGGAATATTGATGCGCTAATGAATGTAGAAAAGGAAACTGGGCATAGGGTTTATAATGTGCTTCAGCTTCGTCTTCACAGTGCAATTAAAGCATTAAAAGAGCGTATTGATAGCGAAAAACGCGATACAAAGTACGATGTTGATCTTACCTACATTACCTCCAGAGGAAATTGGTATTATACCACATGGAAAGGAGATGTAAAGCGTAGTGGGGGGGTTGCTACCAATATTGGGGTTCACTTTTATGATATGCTTTCTTGGATATTCGGTAAAGTACAGCAAAATGTAGTTCATGTTAGCTCACATGATAGGGTGTCTGGATATCTTGAATTTGAAAAGGCCCGTGTAAGATACTTCTTAAGTATTAACTACGATACTTTACCAGAAGAAGTGAAGTTGGCAGGCAAAAGAACCTTTAGGTCTATGACCATAGAAGGTTCTGAGTTTGAATTTAGTGATGGATTTACAGAACTTCATACTGAAACCTATAAGGATATTCTTAGTGGTAATGGATTTGGGTTAAAAGAGGCAAGAACTGCAATAGAAATAGTCCATGATATTCGTCATGCTGAACCTCAGGGCTTAAAGGGGGATTATCATCCATTTGCTAAATTGGAATTAGCATCTCATCCTTTTGGTTGGTAAGAAAGTTATAAGAATTGAAAAACTTAATAAATAGAATAGCCCCTTTTATAAAGGGCGAAATAAGCATCAGTGAGATAGATAGAATTATCTATTCCACTGATGCTTCTGCTTATAGGGAAAAGCCTTTAGGTGTTGTATATCCAAAGGATGCTGAAGATTTATCTCAGATTATAAAATTTGCTGCTGAAAATAATTTATCATTAATACCCCGTGCTGCAGGCACCTCATTGGCGGGACAGGTTGTCGGGAATGGTATTATTGTCGATATTTCCAAGCATTTTACGTCAATATTGGAGATAAACAAAGATGAGCATTGGGTTCGGGTGCAACCAGGCGTTATTCTCGATGAGTTAAATCTTTCAGTAAAGGAAGAAGGCTTATTTTTTGGTCCTGAAACATCGACAGCCAATCGCTGTATGATTGGGGGGATGATCGGAAATAATTCTTGTGGTTCACATTCCATTGTATACGGTAGTACTCGCGACCATCTATTAGAGGTAAAAATGCTTTTAGCCGATGGTGCAGAGGTGCATTTTAAACCGATTTCGAAGACTGAATTTGACAAAAAGTTAGAATTAAAGGGGCTTGAAGGCGATATCTATCGAAAAGTATTTGCGATTTTATCGAGTGAGGAAAACCGAAAGGAGTTAAGGGAACAGTATCCGGAACCATCCTTAAAGCGTCGCAATTCAGGATATGCGCTTGATTTGTTAATGGATAACGAGATTTTTTGTGATAGCAGTGAAAAAATAAATATTTGTTCAATTATAGCAGGTTCTGAAGGCACTCTAGGCTTAATTACCGAGGCTAAGCTGAATCTAGTTCCTCTTCCTCCATCTGAAAAGGCTGTAATTTGTATTCATCTAGATAAGCTCGAAGAGGCTTTTCTTGCAAATCTTATAGCGCTAAAATATGGTCCAACAGCAGTAGAGCTAATGGACAAGAATATTCTCGATCTTACTAGGGATAATATTGAACAAAACCGCAATCGCTTCTTTATTGAAGGGGAACCTGCTGCAATACTAATAGTGGAGTTTGCGGAGTCTGCAAAAGATGATGTTGTAACAAAATATGAAGCTATTGTTGCAGAATTGAAGCAACATGGCTATGGTTATCATTTCCCAATAATTTGGGGAAATGATATCACCAGAGTTTGGAATTTACGTAAGGCAGGATTAGGCATTCTATCGAATATGAAGGGAGATGGAAAACCTGTTTCTGTAATAGAAGATACAGCAGTTGCTCCGGAAAGGCTTCCTGAATACATGGAAGACTTTAAAAAGGTGCTTGATAAATATGGTCTTGATTGTGTTTACCATGCTCATATAGGGAGTGGTGAATTGCATCTTCGTCCGATACTAAATTTAAAGGACCCTAAAGATGTGAAGTTATTTAGGGAGATCGCAACTGATGTTGCTCATTTGGTAAAGAAGCATCGTGGTTCATTAAGTGGAGAACATGGTGATGGTCGTCTTCGAGGCGAATTTATACCTATCATGGTTGGTGAGCGTTGCTACCAAATGATGAAAGAAATAAAAAAGACATTTGATTCTCAAAATATATTCAATCCTAATAAAATTGTAGATACACCCTCGATGAATACGCATCTTCGTTATCCTATTGGTGTTAAGGAGAAGGTGTTTGATACAATATTCGATTATTCTGATTCGGATGGTCTGCTCAGAGCCATAGAACGTTGTAATGGTTCTGGAGATTGTCGAAAGACAATACTTGCTGGAGGTACAATGTGCCCGAGTTATATGGCTACTAAGGATGAGGGTAAGACTACTCGGGCTCGTGCCAATATGCTTCGCGAAATTCTTACTCATAGTTCTAAACCCTTTGAGAGTAGAGAATTGTATGAGGTATTAGATTTATGTTTATCGTGCAAAGGCTGTAAGTCAGAATGTCCTTCAAATGTAGATATGGCAAAGCTTAAGGCTGAGTTCCTACAGCACTATTACGATGCCAATGGTATTCCTTTACGTTCTCGTTTGGTTGCCTATATTACCTATATATACAAGGTGGGTAGTATAGTTCCTAGCATTACCAATTTCGTTATGGGAACAAAGGCTATTGCAAAGCCAATACAACGCATGTTAGGTTTTAGTGATAAGCGTACCCTTCCTTTATTATATAAAACAACGTTAAGGAGTTGGTTTAGAAGTACCAATTTATCAAATCCAAACAAAAAGGGTAAGGTTATTTTCTTTAATGATGAATTTACTAACTACAATGATGTAGAAGTAGGAATTAAAGCTATCCTTTTATTGCAGCATTTAGAATATGAGGTGATAATACCTAACCATTATGAGAGTGGTCGTACCTTTATTTCAAAGGGACTTATACGAACTGCAAAGCTAATCGCTAATAGAAATATTGAATTGTTAAGTCCATTAGTTAATGAATGGACCCCTTTGGTTGGTATAGAACCATCGGCTTTACTTTCATTTAGAGATGAATATCCAGATTTGTCTTTACCCGAAAATAGAGAAAAATCAAAAAATCTTGCTCGTAACGCATTTCTGATTGATGAATTTCTAATGCATGAGATGCAGAAGGGAAACATTGTAAAAGAACAATTCACTGATGAGGCATATGAAATTCATTTCCATGGGCATTGTCAGCAAAAATCTATAGCAACAACTGTGGCCACTAAGTTTGTTCTTAGTTTTCCTGTAAATTACAAAGTTCAAGAATTGAAGACGGGATGCTGTGGTATGGCAGGTTCTTTTGGTTATGAAAAAGAGCACTATAACCTCTCTATGGCTATTGGGGAGTTGGTTCTTTTTCCTGCAGTTCGTAAAGCTGCTGCTAACGTAGTAATTGCAGCACCAGGCACAAGTTGTCGTCATCATATAAAGGATGGTACAGGTAGATCTGCTGTGCATCCAATAGAAGTATTATATGAAGCACTTAAAAAATAAAGATATATGAAAATTCCATTTTCACTTCCGGTCATCGATGATGATGTTGTAAAAGAGATGCAAGATACTTTAACCAATACAGGTTGGTTAACAACGGGGCCAAAAGCAAGGGCACTTGAGGAAGAAATTAAAAAGTTTTGTAATGCTAGCGAGGTGCTTTGCGTTAACTCTTGGACTTCTGGTGCAATGCTTATGCTCCGTTGGTTTGGGGTTGGCTATGGCGATGAAGTAATTATTCCAGCCTATACCTATAGTGCAACAGCTCTTTGTGCATTGAATATGGGGGCAACGCCTGTGATGGTTGATGTTAAGGACGATTTTACAATTGATGAATCGAAGTTAAAGTCTGCCATTACTTCTAAAACAAAGGCAATCCTCCCTGTTGATATTGGCGGTTGGCCTTGCGATTATATTGCAATAAAAAGAGTGCTAGAGGATAAAGAAATAAAATGCCTATTTGCACCTTCGAATCCTACTCAAGAAAAGTTGGGCAGAATACTTGTTATTTCGGATGCGGCTCACTCTTTAGGTGCAACCTTCGATGGTGTTGAAAGTGGGCTTCTTTCGGATGTAACTGTATTTTCTCTTCATTCTGTAAAGAATATTACAACAGGAGAGGGAGGAGCTATAGTCTTAAATCTTCCAAAACAATTCGATCAGGCTAACGAATTGACATATTTAAGGGCTCTTTCACTGAATGGTCAAAATAAAAGTGCATTCGAAAAGAATCAGCCTGGAGCATGGCGATATGATATTATTGATCAAGGATTAAAGGTTAATATGCCTGATCTTTGTGCTACGGTAGGTCTTTCGCAAATGAGAAGATATAGAAGCACTTTATTACCTGAACGAAAAGAGATTTTCAACTATTATGTTGAAAAATTATCCCAATACGATTGGGCTATTATCCCTCCGCATAAAGATAATATAAGGGAATCTTCTTATCATCTTTTTCTGCTAAGAGTAAAGAATTTTTCGGAGGAACAACGTGATAGAATGATACAAATCATTAGTGAAAGTGGTGTGGGTGTAAATGTTCACTACATCCCAATGGCTATGCTTACATTGTTCAAGTCAAGGGGATATGAGATAAGTAACTACCCTCAAACGTATGAGCTCTATAAGAATGAAATATCATTACCTATCTATAATGGTCTTACAAAAGAGCAATTAGATATAGTAATAGCAGCTGTTGTTGATGCGTATAATAAAGTAATCTAATAGCAATGATAAACGTTAGCAAGTTTATATCCGAAAACATCACGAAAAGAGATCGTAGTATGTTTTTGGCAGATCTTGAAAAAAATCACGATCTGCTTATAAATGAAATTAAGGATAAATCTGTATTGGTAATTGGTGGTGCTGGAACTATTGGATCATCATATATCCGTGCCTTACTAAAATATGAACCATCGAAACTTTATGTTTTTGATGTAAACGAGAACGGACTAACTGAGCTTACTCGCGATCTTCGCAGCACTTATGGCTTGAAGGTGCCTGATGACTATAAAACCTATCCAATTAACTTCTCAGATCCTATCTTTGAAAAGATATTCAGGAGGGAAGGACCATTTGATATTGTAGCCAATTTTGCTGCTCATAAGCATGTACGTAGTGAGAAGGATATTTATTCAGTTCAAGCGTTAATTGAGAATAATGTAATTAAGGCTCGGAGATTGCTTGATCTATTGGTGGAGTTTCCTCCAAAGCATTTCTTCTGTGTTTCTACTGATAAAGCAGCTAATCCTGTTAATATAATGGGTGGCAGTAAGAAAATTATGGAAGAGGTTATAATGGCTTACTCCATAAAATATCCTATTACAACTGCACGTTTTGCCAATGTCGCTTTTTCGAATGGTAGCCTACTAGCTGGGTTTATTGATAGGTTAATGAAATCTCAGCCCTTTTCTTCACCATCGGATGTTAAGCGCTACTTCGTTTCCCCCGAGGAATCGGGACAAATTTGTTTAATGGCATGTGTTTTGGGTAAGAGTGGAGATATTTTCTTCCCAAAGTTGACCAACGAGCAGATGATGACCTTTTCTAATATTGCTGATAAGTTTCTTGTTTCGCTAGGTTATGAACCTGATTACTGCAAATCGGAAGAAGAAGCACGCAAAAAGGCATTAGATTTAAATGGCAAGATAAAAAAATACCCGGTTTATTACTTTAAATCTGACACATCAGGCGAAAAGTCGTTTGAAGAATTTTTTACAGAAGAGGAGATTGTGGATAATTCATCATTCAAGGCTCTTGGTATAGTGAAGAATGCTCCAAAAAGGAATTTTGAGGCAATAGACTCTATTATAGACGGCTTAAATACGGTATTTACTAAACCTGATTTAAAAAAGGAGGATGTTGTGGCAGAAATGTCAAAATTCCTTCCAAATTTTCATCATATTGAAACGGGTAAAAACCTAGACCAAAAAATGTAAATTGTGATGATGTGTTGCAGAATTTTATAATTCACGCATCACGCATCACGCATCACGCATAATATATGTATCTATTACTTAAGCGCCTTATAGATTTTATAGTAACATTTGTTGCTTTACTAGTATTGTCACCTATTTTGATACCTATTTGTATTGTACTTTTACTTACAGGTGAGCATGAAGTGTTCTACCTTCAAAAAAGAGTGGGATATAAAAACAAGCGTTTTCAAATATGGAAGTTTGCAACCATGTTAAAGAATAGTCCAAATATGGGGACTGGGAGTCTAACATTACGTGGTGATTCTCGTGTTTTACCAATGGGTAAATTCCTTCGTAAAACGAAGATTAACGAATTACCTCAAATAGTAAATGTGCTTATTGGGAATATGTCCTTAGTTGGTCCTCGTCCTCAAATGGAGGTTGACTTTTATAGATATTCAGAGCATATTCAGGAGATAATATATAATGCAAAACCAGGAATAACAGGCATTGGTTCTATTGTTTTTCGAGACGAAGAGAAAATACTAAGCGAATCAATGATGGATGCAACAGAATGCTATATTAAGCAGATTGCACCATATAAAGGTAAGCTGGAAGAGTGGTATTTAGAGAATAGATCGCTATATGTTGATCTTGTATTGATATTCTTAACCGCGTGGGTAATTGTATTTCCCGAAAGTAATTTGCAGTATAAGTTGCTAAGTAATTTGCCGGATAAACCGAAGTTTTACTAAAAAAATTAAATATTATGGATATATTAATCACAGGTGCTGCTGGCTTTATCGGCGCTAATTTTGTAAAGTATATGCTTAAGAAGCATAACGATACAACCTTAATAATTCTAGATAAGCTTACCTATGCAGGAAATTTGGGAACCATAAAGGAGGAGTTAAAAGACCCTAGAGTGAAGTTTATTAAGGGAGATATTGGTAATGCAGAACTGGTAGGCCATTTGTTTGCAGAATACAATATCGACTATGTGGTGAACTTTGCAGCTGAGAGCCATGTGGATAGGAGTATTACCCATCCACAAATATTTTTGGAGACCAATATATTGGGAACTCAGAACTTGTTGGAGTGCGCTAAGCGAGCATGGGGTACTGGTAAAGATGCAAATGGCTATCCTACCTATAAAGTAGATAAAAAGTTTCTACAAGTTTCTACCGATGAGGTTTATGGTTCGTTGAGTAAGGATTATACCGAGCCACAGGCACTGGTAATAGAGGATGAAGCTGTAAAGGCAGTAGTAAAAGGTCGTGATAATCTTCAGACCTATGGTAAAAAGTTTTTTACAGAAACAACGCCACTAGATCCTCGATCTCCCTATTCAGCCTCAAAAACAAGCGCCGATCTATTTGTTATTGCTTATCACGAAACCTACAAGTTTCCTATTAATATCACCCGTTGTTCTAACAACTATGGTCCATACCATTTCCCCGAGAAGCTAATACCTCTTATAATTAAGAATATTCTGGAAGGAAAGAAACTCCCAGTTTATGGAAAGGGTGATAACGTAAGGGATTGGCTATATGTAGAGGATCATGCAAAGGCTATAGATAATGTTCTTTTCAAGGGTAAGGTAGGCGAGATTTACAACGTTGGGGGGTTTAACGAGGAGCAGAACATCAATATTGTAAAACTTACCATCGATACTATTGCTCGCTTAATGTGTGAGGAGCCAAAGTATCAAAGTGTGCTTAAAACCGATCTTAGCAATATTAGCTACGATTTGATTACCTACGTGTCCGATCGTTTAGGGCACGATATGCGCTATGCTATCGACCCAAGCAAGATTGCCCGCGAGTTGGGATGGTATCCAGAAACCCCATTTACAGTTGGTATAGAGAAGACAATTCGTTGGTACCTCGAAAATCAGGATTGGGTAGAAGAAGTTGCCAGCGGAGATTACCAGAAGTACTATGAGCAGATGTACGGTAGTAGATAGTATCAAGATTCACGATAACAAGTATCAAGACGAAGAACATGAAAAATGAAATGATGAAAAATTGGGACATATCGCAAGTCTCCCCTCATGGTTTTCGCGTTTCGCGTTACTGATCATGATTTTCGACTCACTGTTCACGCATCACGAAATATATCTCAGTGACCTCTGTGTTTTCTGAGTATCTGTGTTGAAAAATCTAACATCTAACGTCTCAAATCTAATATCTATTTTATAATGAAAGGCATCGTTTTAGCAGGTGGTAGTACCCCGCAACACAATCAATATACAAGCAGCTGTTGCCTATTTTCGACAAACCTATGGTTTATTATCCAATATCAACGCTGATGTTGGCTGGTATTAAGGATATACTTATTATTTCTACGCCACAGGATACTCCCCATTTTCATAATTTACTTGGAGATGGTAGCCGTTTTGGTGTGAATTTTCAGTATAAGGTTCAGCCATCGCCTGATGGTTTGGCGCAGGCTTTTATTCTCGGTGAAGAATTTATTGGTGATGATGATGTTTGTCTTGTTCTTGGCGATAATATCTTCTACGGCTATGGCTTAAGCGGTATGCTACAGCGCAGCGTAGAGGTGGTGGGGAAGGAGCGTAAGAACGTAGTATTTGTCTACTACGTAAATGACCCAGAGCGTTACGGTGTAGTTGATTTCGACAGCACAGGTAAGGTGCTTAGCCTAGAGGAAAAGCCTAAAGAGCCTAAGAGTAACTATGCGGTTGTTGGTCTTTACTTCTATACTAACGATGTAGTAGAGGTTACAAAAAACGTAAAGCCATCAGCCCGTGGCGAATTAGAAATAACCTCGGTTAACTAGGAATTTCTTAATAGAGAAGAACTCAATGTTGAGTTGATGGGCCGTGGTTTTGCCTGGTTGGATACAGGTACTCACGAGAGCATGCTCGCCGCTAGCCAGTTTATTCACACCATCGAAAGCCGACAAGGATTAAAGATTGCCTGCTTGGAAGAAATTGCCTTTAAAAAAGGATATATTACTGCAGATAAGGTTCGCGAACTAGCAGCACCTATGGCAAAGAACCAGTATGGACAGTATTTGCTGAAATTAGTGAACAGAAGTTAGTGGGAGGTAATCATTTAATAGCAGAGTCTGGATTTGTAAATGTCTTTACTATGAAGAATGCAATAGTGGTTTTCACTACCAATCTTAAGATATAGAATGGCCCGAAATAGGGATGTAGTTAAACCTTTCGGATAAGGATTTAATACAGCCTAAGATAGTTTGCGCACAGTGTTATTAGAACGCTGATATTATAGATTGCACAGATATTCACAGAATGAGCCGCAATGTTGCGGCTCATTCTGTATGCTGTATATCCACAAATACGCACAAATATTCACGAATGGTTGGTTGTAGGTGTTTAGTTATTTGTGAAAATTAGTGCCCTACTTAGAGGTCTTGGTGGATAAATGACCTGCGGATATTAACCACAATGTTCTCAAAGGACAACACAAAGAACGCTATTCTAAGAATCTGTGCCTATCCGTTAAATCAGTAAAACAGAGCCCCGTTTTTTCATTTTTCATTTATATGAGTAGTTTTGTCAGTTGATTAGTTTTATTACGTTTTAGTGAGCGAATTTTTTCCTCACAAAAAGTTTATTTGAAATATGAGTAAAGTTGCATTAATCACCGGAGTTACAGGTCAAGATGGTGCCTATCTATCGGAATACCTATTAAAGAAAGGATACGTTGTACATGGCATTAAGCGTAGATCGTCGTTGTTTAATACCGATAGAATCGACCATATCTACCAGGATCCACATGTGGAGAATCGTAACTTTATCCTACACTATGGCGATTTGACCGATAGCATGAACATTACCCGTATCATTCAAGAGGTTCAGCCCGATGAGATATACAACCTTGCAGCAATGAGCCACGTGCATGTTAGCTTCGAGACTCCCGAATATGTAGGTAATGCCGATGGCTTAGGAACGCTTCGTATTTTAGAGGCTGTTCGCCTACTTGGATTGGCAAAAAAAACAAGAATATACCAGGCTTCTACTTCTGAGCTGTACGGTTTAGTTCAGGCGGTGCCTCAAAGCGAGTCTACTCCATTTTACCCCCGTTCGCCTTATGCTGTTGCAAAGCTTTACGGCTACTGGATTACGGTAAACTACCGCGAGGCATACAAGATGCATGCAAGCAATGGTATTCTCTTTAACCACGAGTCGCCAATACGTGGTGAAACCTTTGTTACCCGTAAGGTAACCCGTGCCATGAGCCGTATTGCGCTGGGTATGCAGGATAATATGTTTATGGGTAACCTTAGCTCGCAGCGCGACTGGGGGCATGCAAAGGATTACATTCGAGCAATGTACCTGATACTACAACAGGATGAACCTAGCGATTACGTTATTGCTACTGGAATAACCACCTCCATTCGCGAATTTATTAAGCTGGCTGGGAATGAAGTTGGCTTAACCATCGATTTTCGTGGCGAAGGCGCTAACGAAACTGGACATGTTGTTGCCGTAGACGAGGCTCTGTTTGTTGAGCGTGTTGGTGAAAAGTACCTAGAGGCAATGAAGCAGCGTATTGCTAATCAGGAGCAGGTTGTAGGTGTCGATCCTCAATACTTCCGTCCAACCGAGGTTGATTTGCTTATTGGCGATCCTACTAAATCTAAGACAGTACTTGGCTGGGAGCCAAAGTATGACTTAAAGGGATTAGTGGAAGATATGATGCAGTCAGATATCAAGCTTTTCAAGAAGGATGACTACCTTAAGGAAGGTGGATATCAGGTGATGAGCTACTTTGAGTAATAGATCACTAATTACACTAATTAAGGTGAATTGCGCGAATTTCTAAAAGGTATGGCAGATGTACTATACAAGGAGGTAAGCTACAAGATTATCGGCGCATGTATGAAGGTGTATCGTACGCTTGGGGCTGGATTTCTTGAGGCTGTATATCAGGCTGCTTTGGTAGAGGAGTTTGCGGCTCAAAATATACTGTTTAGTTCACAGGTGAAGTTGCCTGTTTTCTATGAGGGTGAAGTACTTGAAAAATATCATGTTGCAGACTTTATTTGCTACGATAAAATTGTAGTAGAAATTAAGTCTGCAACTTTCATTTCCGATCCTCATGAAAAACAGCTAATCAACTATCTTAAAGCAACAGGAAAGGAACTTGGTATGCTTGTAAATTTTGGAGCGAAGTCCCTACAATACAAGAGAGCCGTTAATTCGAAATAATTTTGTGTAATTCGTCATAATTCGTGAAATCAAAAATATAATGAAAAAGGAATCTAAAATATACGTTGCTGGTCATAAGGGGCTTGTGGGGTCTGCTATTTGGAAGAACTTGCTGGCTAAAGGTTATACGAATCTTATTGGCCGCATCTCTTCGGAACTCGATTTGCGCGATCAGAAAGCGGTTGAGGAATTTTTTGCTACAGAGAAGCCCGAGTATGTGTTTCTTGCAGCGGCTAAGGTTGGTGGAATTATGGCAAATAGTATTTACCGTGCCGATTTTATCTACCAGAATCTGCAGATACAGAATAATATCATTCACAATGCGTACGTACATGGTGTGAAGAAACTGCTATTCCTTGGTAGCACCTGTATATACCCTCGCGATGCTCAGCAACCCATGAAGGAAGCCGAACTGCTGACATCACCATTGGAGTATACCAACGAACCCTATGCCATTGCAAAGATTGCAGGCATAAAGATGTGCGAGAGCTACAATCTGCAGTACGGAACCAACTATATAGCGGTAATGCCAACCAACCTATACGGTCCGAACGACAACTTCGATTTGGAGAAGTCGCACGTGCTGCCCGCTATGATTCGTAAAATGCACCTCGGTAAGTGTCTTTTCGATAACAACTGGGATGCATTGCGCGAAGACCTGAACAGACGTCCAGTTGAAGGTGTAAACGGTAGCTCTTCTGAGCAGGAAATCCTTACCATCCTAGATAAGTATGGGATTAAGCACTCGAATGGATGCACCGTAGAACTATGGGGAACTGGAGCTCCTTTGAGAGAGTTTCTTTGGAGTGAGGAGATGGCTGATGCTAGCGTTTTCTGTATGGAGAATGTCAATTTCGACGATTTAGTTCGTGAAATTCGCACTAGCTCGCCCAATTCGCAGGAAATACGAAACACGCACATCAACATAGGAACTGGGAAGGAGATTACAATTAAAAAATTGGCCTACCGCATAAGGGAGGTTGTGGGCTTTGGTGGTCAGATTGCCTTTAACTCCGATAAGCCCGATGGAACCATGCGTAAACTTACCGATCCATCTAAGCTGCATTCCTTGGGCTGGCATCACAAGATAGAGATTGAGGATGGCGTTAAGATGATGTACGATTGGTATATCTCTTAATCCGTAATTTGCCAGTAGATACTATACTATATGAGCGCCTTTGGTTTACATGGGCGCTTCTATTTTTGCTATCTTTGCTTCTCAGTTATTTTGTTATAAGTAAAAAATTATTGCTATGCAATTAACCGTATTCATAATGGCGGGAGGTTCGGGCGAGCGCTTTTGGCCGCTCTCGACTCGCGAAAAACCTAAGCAGCTTCTTAAGCTAGTAGACGAGAATCGCAGCCTTATTCGTATGACTGTCGATCGTATTCTTCCGATAGTTCCAGCCGAGCGTATTTTTATTGGCACCAATGCCATTCAAGCAAAAGGAATTGCCGAGGAGTTGCCTATGCTACCTACGGAGAATATCATTATTGAGCCCCTTTTTAAGGATACTGCCGCAGCAATCGGGTTTGGTTCTGTGGTAATTGGCGAGAAGTATCCCGATGCCACGATGGTGGTGCTGGCGTCCGATCATCTTATAAAGAATGAGGAGAATTTCTGTAAGCGTATTCTTACCGCTGCCGAGGTTGCTGAAGGGAAAGATGCAATTGTAACGCTGGGTATCAAGCCTAACAAGCCTGAAACGGGCTATGGATATCTTGAAACCGAGGAGTGCTATATAGGAGAGCCTACCCGTGTGGTTCGCTTCTGGGAAAAGCCTAACCTACATCGAGCCGAGGAGTATGTGGCATCGGGAAGATACCTGTGGAATAGCGGCATGTTCATCTTTGGTATAAACACCATGATGGGCGCATTCGAAAAGTACCTGCCCAAGCATGCTGCAACGTTGGAGAAGATAAGCAAACTGGGCGAAGCCAAGCGCGATCATACCAGTAAGGAGTTGAATGACCTCTTTGCTACCTTCGAAAAGATCTCCATCGACTTTGGTATTATGGAGAAGTTTGATAACACATTCGTAATTCCTGTAGACTTTGGATGGAACGATATTGGCAGCTACCCAGCTCTCGACGAAGTGTTCGAGAAGAATGATCAGGGGTCTGTTGTTCGGGGAAGTCGAGTAGTAGAGGTTAGCGCAGGCAATAACATTATCCTTGGTCAAGAAGGAAAGGTGATTGCCGCTCTAGGTGTTAAGGATTTGGTTATTGTTGATACTAAAGATCAGCTGCTTATTTGTAGTAAGGCTGATGCCCAAAACATAAAGAAAGTATTGGAGATTCTGAATAAGTAGAGAGAAGTGAGTCGGGGTTTGAAAACAGGGAACAAGTGAAGAGGGATCCGTCGGGTGAAATTTTTCATCTTTTCATCTTTCATGTTCTCATTATCCCAGTCTTGATTCTTTAAAGACATATAGACGAGCGCTGCTGACGTAATTTCGGTGGCGCTTCTTATTTGAATCTTACAGTACAATTCTCTTCAGGATGGTCTAAAAACTAACCAGGACAACCGCATTTAGGATTTCCTCTAAAACACGGATGCACAGAAACACAGAGTAGCACAGAGCAATATCAGGATATGCCATCTGATGCTTGTAGGTGGATGAAAAATCGCTGATATAGCAACGTTCCCTTGCCTGTTATCTAGGCAGAATAAGCCGTAAAACACGAATAGTAAAAGCCACAGAGTAAAGGATCAAAGCTAGAAAAGATTACACTCTGTGAACTCTGAGCCTCAGTGCCTCTGTGTTTTTGTTAGTTTTAAATGCGTTTGCCTTGAAAATCTAACGTCTAGAATCAAACCTCTAAACCAATTTTTCTACCTTTACCGATCGAATTTAAAACCTAGTACAATTGTCAAGTCGTAAATCGTGGGTTAAGGCTGCGCGTCTGCGGACACTACCCTTAGCCCTATCCAGCATTATCTTAGGGGGAGCATTGGCTGCATTCGAATTTCATGCAAGGTGGGATATTCTAGCGCTGTCGCTTGTTACTGCCCTCTTTTTACAGATACTATCGAACTTTGCCAACGATTACGGCGATTCGGAGAAGGGAACCGATAACCAGCATAGGGTAGGACCTAAGCGTACCATTCAAAGCGGAGAGATAACTCCAGCCCAAATGCGCAGGGCAATGGTTGTAATGGCGCTGTTGGCATTAGCATCTGGTTTGACGCTGGTGTTTGTGGGTACAATGGGCATTGCCATCTGGGGAATAGCTCTATTTATCGTATTAGGCTTGTGCTGCATTGCTGCAGCCGTAAAGTACACGGTTGGCGAAAAGGCATACGGCTATCGCGGATTGGGCGATCTCTTCGTATTTATATTTTTCGGGCTTACAGGAGTAGTTGGAACCTACTTCCTTAGCACCCAGCAGGTGTTTTTGGGAGCTTGGCTTTTAGGTTCGTCAGTTGGACTATTTAGCGTTGGGGTGCTAAACCTAAATAACATGCGCGATATAGCTAACGATCGTAACTCAGGAAAACTAACTCTACCTGTTCGGATGGGCTTTAAGAAGGCTAAGATTTATCATATTTGTCTTATAGGCGGAGGATTGCTCTTCGCTTTGGTACATACTATAGCTTACTACCAGTGCTGCTGGATGCTGCTTCCTTACCTTTCTATCGTTCTTTTTATTCGCGATCTTAAAGAGATAATACTGGTTAAGGATCCCGTATTGCTCGATCCCTACCTAAAGAAGCTGTCGCTATCGACACTTGCATTTGTGCTGCTGTATAGTGCAGGCTTATATTTGTCGATGATTTAACTGGTGAGCAGTTAGACGCAAGATGCAAGATTCAAGACACAAGATGTAGGATATGCCGGATTCGCAGTGTAAATCTTGACTCCTTCACTTTGTCTTACATCTGATATCTCAAATCTAATATCTAAAAAATGAACGCAACCGTAGTTCCATATACACTCCAGTTTGCACGTCCTGCAGGAACTTCGCGAGGGGTGTATAACATTCGTAAGTCGTGGTTTATTGTTTTGCGCGATGGCGATAGGGTAGGAGTCGGAGAGTGTGCTCCGCTGCCAAACCTCAGCTGCGACGATTTGCCCAACTACGAGGAGCTAATCGGCCATTTTTGCCGGATTGTCGAACGTGATGGCGGGATTGACTTGGAGGAGCTTCGGCAATATCCATCTATCCTTTTTGGTTTTGAAACAGCACTTCGCGACTTGCAATCTGCGAATCATATTTTTTGGGATACGCCTTTTGTGAGAGGCGAACAGGGAATAACCATCAATGGGCTTATCTGGATGGGTACGCACGAGTACATGCTTCAGCAGATCGGCGAGAAGGTGGAGAAGGGCTTTCGCTGCCTTAAGCTAAAGGTGGGGGCTATTGATTTCGACGAGGAGCTAGATCTGGTTAAGCGGATACGGCAGCGGTTTGCTCCTGGCGATTTGGAGATACGCCTAGATGCCAACGGTGGCTTTACGCCTGCAAATGCGCTTGCAAGATTGTCAGACTTTGCTAAGCACATCATTCATTCCATCGAACAGCCGATACGTGCAGGGCAGATTGCCGAAATGGCCTGTTTGGCAGGTAAGTCTCCCATCCCAATAGCCCTCGACGAGGAGCTTATTGGCGTAAATACCCCATCTCAGAAACAGCTGCTGCTCGACGAGGTTAATCCTCACTATATAATACTTAAGCCGAGCCTTCACGGAGGACTCATAGGCGCGCAGGAGTGGATCAATCTTGCATCAGAAAAAGGAATTGGGTGGTGGATAACCTCAGCGCTAGAGTCAAATGTTGGGCTAAATGCAATTGCCCAGTGGTGTGCATCGCTTGGGGTTGTTGTACCTCAAGGATTGGGCACGGGCATGCTTTTTACCAATAACATTGCTTCACCCTTATACATCAATGGGCAGAAGTTGATGTACCGAAATGGGGGAGAGTGGAAGTTGGATGGGATTGTGGAGTAGCGAGAAGGCTGCTCGTATTCTCAAGTCACATTTAGCATATCTCATCCTCACGTCTTAATCGCAAATCGAATACTATGAACCATACGTTAACGTTAAGCGGACAAGCATACAGCAGGGACGAACTTCTAGGAATGGCATTGGAGGGCGCAGAATCTCCCAAGGAATATCTTCGTCTCTTTTGGAACTTTATTGCCGATTGGCTGGATGGCAACGATTACGTAGAGGTTTCAACCTCTGGTTCTACAGGAAAGCCAAAAAGAATCCGGGTGCTAAAGCAGCACATGGTAAACAGCGCCCGCATGACCTGCGAGGCGTTAGATCTTCATGCCGGAGATAGTGCATTGCTTTGCCTATCGACGGGGTACATTGCAGGTAAAATGATGGTGGTGCGTGCCATGGTTGCTGGTCTCGATTTAACGGTGGTAGAGCCTAGCGGTACCCCCTGTATCGATAAGGATTATACCTTTTGCGCAATGGTTCCCATGCAGGTGTTCAACCTTGCATCGTCGGGGCAGCTCGTCTTTTCTCTTAACCGCATTAGCAAGCTTATTATTGGAAGTGGGGCTGTCTCGTCAACGCTAAAAAAAATGGTAGAGCCGCTTACCGTTACCTGCTACTCCACCTATGGAATGACCGAAACCGTATCGCACATTGCGCTGCACCGGCTAAATGGCAGTAGTAGGCAGCATGCCTACTATCCGATGCCTAACGTGGCTGTAAGCCTTAACGACAAAGGCTGTTTGGTGATTGATGCGCCTCTTGTTGCTAGCTCGAGGTTGGAAACGCACGACATCGCAGAGATTAACCCCGATGGCTCGTTTAGGATACTCGGTAGGCTCGATAACATCATTAATACAGGGGGCGTAAAGATATCGCCCGAGGTGGTGGAGGCCAAGCTAAGCGGTTGCTCGCATCTTCCCTTTGCCATTTCTTCTTTACCCGATCAGCGGTTGGGCGAAATGGTGGTGCTGGTGGTAGAGGGCGCCGAAGATTTCATCCTTAACTACAAGGATATCCTATTACCCTACGAAATGCCCAAGATGGTTGTTCATGTGGGCAAAATCCCGCTTACGCCTACGGGTAAGGTCGACAGGATTGCCCTTCGTAAGCTTATATCAGCACAAAAGATATAGGTACTTAGTAAAAAAAAATAGATATACAATACCTGCAATTGCTTGCAGAAAAGAAAAATGGGCGTACTTTTGTCCTCGGAGAGGTGGCAGAGTGGTCGATTGCGGCGGTCTTGAAAACCGTTGAGGGTCAAACCTCCGGGGGTTCGAATCCCTCCCTCTCCGCAGACCACAACATCAAAGTACAACAAAACCCTGTAAATCGAATGATTTACAGGGTTTTGTGTTTTAACCCCTTTCTAATATTTCACCCCAATTCCCAAATAAAAAGATACCAATTCGGTGAACTCCCCCTTTTCACACCCTAAACAGTTCACCGATCTGACCCTATGCTATTGTACTATTGCCGTTTATATCGTAAAATTTGGGCTGTTTTAGTTCGATTTATGGTCATTCACTACTATTTTTAGCTTGTCAAACAAAAACATGTAAGGATCATGACACAAAAACAGCCAATTGCCGTGCTCTTCTACATTCGTAAAGCCAAGAGCACCAAAAGTAGGATGGCGCCCATCTACATGCGCATCACCGTTAACGGCAAAAGAGCCGAGATCTCCCTTCAGCGTGACGTAGAGATTAGCAAGTGGAACTCTGCAGCCGGAATGGTAACCGGTAGCAGCGAAGCCGCTAAATCCCTCAACCAGTACATCACCTACTGGAAGCAGCGAACCTACGATGCGCAGGAGTCGCTCATCAAGGATGACAAGCTGACTACCGCAGCGGCCATCAAGCAGCTGCTAACGGGAGGTTCAGTGACTCAGAAAACGCTTATGGAGGTGTTCACCTTCCACAACGACAGGCTTAAGGAGCGCGTTGGGGTAGACCATGCCGCCGCCACCCTTACCCGCTACCAAACCACCAAGGACCACGTGCTCGAGTTCATGCAGGCCAAGTACGGCTCCAGCGACATCTACCTTTCCCACCTGGGCAAAGGGTTTGCCGCCGACTTCTACCACTACCTCATAACCGTTCGTAATTGCAACACCAACACCTCCGCCAAGTACGTCAAAAACCTCAAGCGAATCACCCGCTTTGCCCTCCTCAACGAGTGGATAGACCGAGATCCCTTCATGGGATTCTCCCCAGCGGTTAAGCCCGTTGAGCGCGGCTACCTTACCATGGAGGAGCTGGAGCTCATCGAGGACAAGAAGATGGTTTCCCCCAGGCTCGAGCAGGTGAAGGACCTCTTCATCTTTGCCTGCTACACCGGGCTAGCCTACATCGACGTAGCCAACCTCAAACCCGAAAACATCTCCAAGGGCATCAACGGCTCCCTCTGGATTAACACCCACCGCCAGAAGACCAACGTTCCCTCCAACATCCCGCTGCTCACAAAGGCAGCAGAAATTATAGAGAAATACCGCAACCATCCGCAGACGGTTACCTCCGGCAGGCTGCTGCCCGTGCTCAGCAACCAGAAGCTCAACGCCTACCTCAAGGAGATCGGCGACGTGTGCGGCATCACCAAAAAACTCACCTTTCACCTAGCCCGCCACACCTTCGCCACCACCATTACCCTAACCAACGGCGTGTCCATCGAGTCGGTCAGCGCCATGCTCGGCCACACCAACATCAAGACCACCCAAATCTACGCCAAGGTGGTGCAGAAAAAGGTGGCAGAGGACATGGAAATGCTGGCACGAAAGCTTAGCGCTCATGGCAGAAGCAACGTAGCCAAAAAGTCAAAGAATTAACCCTATAAGCCTTAGTCTAACCGAAATTGATACACTATGAATACCTTTCTTGACCAAAAATGTAAGGAGCTAAAAACGGAGATGAGCCGGGAGGATCTTCAGGATGGCATTGCGATGGAGGCCCATCAGCAAGCGCTAAGCTTTGCGGTGGGCATACTCTTAGAAGTTAACACCTACCTGCGCACCCATCCCTTTCCCAACACCGAATCCGAAATCGCCTTCTACAAGTATACCTGCCCGTACATGCTATCCGAGATCTTCTTTCACCAGCAGGTGCTCAACCACATCTCCCAAAAGCAGTACTGCGGCGACAGCTCCACCTATAAGGCGCACTGCAAGCGAACGCTCACTTCTATCAAGTCCTTTCTTAATACCCATAACGAGTTGCTCTGCTACAGGACATCGGGCCACACCAACCTCGATACGGTGTACTTTCTGAGCACCTCCAAGCAGCAGCCGAAGCTTTTCGAGGAGGCGCTCTTCTTTTTGGGTAGCGCATCCATCAACGGCAACTCGGTCATCGTTGGCAAGGGAATTGCCTTTGTTCGGGTTAAATTGCTGCTAAAACAGGAGCTCAGCAGGCTTGAAAATCCTAAAATTTATACCGATGTATTACCGAGTCGGCAATTTTCTGCGGAGCTGTCATGGACGAGCCCCAAGGTGAACCTGGTGGAGCTGGCCTACGCCCTCCATGCGGAAGGCTGCATAAACAAAGGTGGCTGCGATATTTCTCAAATAATGAGCGTTTTAGAGGCCGCCTTTAACGTCGATGTGGGGAACTACTACGATAGCTACTCCAGCATCAAGCAGCGGAGGAATCCGACGCAGTTCATCGGCCGCCTGCAGGAGAAGCTGAACCAAAAAGTTGAGGAAAGCCTAAGCGTGTAAAAATTATATTTTATAACGTATAGATATGCAGATAAATACAGAGTCTTAAGAAAAATATTTTTACCGACTAGGTAACACATCGGTAAAAAATTCATTTCACCCTTTTCAACTTTACCCCATAACCAAAACACTAAAAGTTATGGGACAGAACACTACTACACCTATTCAACCGTTACAGCGGCTCAGCCGCGATCAAATTGCCACCACCGGCGATCTTTTAGCCCTCAAAAATGAGCTAATCGAGGAGATTAAGGATCTACTAAAGGTTAGGCAAAATTCACCGCAAAAACCATGGCTAAAATCGGCGGACGTTCGCCGTATGCTCAGCATCTCCGACGGCACCCTGCAAACGCTCCGCATCAACGGTACCATTCCCTACACCAAGATCGGTGGCGCCATCTACTACGCCTACGAGGATATCGTGAAGCTCATGGAGGAGAACCGCATCCATAACCGCTAAGGCCATGCTCCAGAATCAGCTATTGGGATTTTTCGAGAGGTTTGATACCGATCTAAGGCTAACGCCCTTTCACATCAGCCTCTACCTGGCGCTGCTGCACCAGTGGCAGCGCTCCTCCTTTGCCGGGCAGCTCATCCTCAACAAAAAGGCCTTGCAGCAGCATAGCCGTATCGGTTCGCCCCATACGCTCTACCGCTGTCTGAAGGAGCTCTCCATGTGGGGGTACATCGCCTACTCAGCAAGCAAGAATCCAGCTTTAGGCTCCTCCATCACCATACATCGCTTAACGCCCAAGGCTAGCGGCAGTGGAGAACCTGCTGGCACCAATGCGGCTGAACGTAAATCCAGGATTCCTCCTGAGCAGGCCGCTGTTGCCGACTACTTCAGGGAGATGGGGTACCCTTCGCTTGAAGCGCAGAAGTTCTTTAACCACTTCCAGTCCAACGGCTGGAAGGTTGGAGGAAAAGCGCCCATGCGCGACTGGCAGGCAGCCGCCAGAAATTGGATGATCAACAGCCAAAGCTTTACAAAAACGCCAACGCAGCAGCCGCTAAACCTTTCCACGCCCAAGTCTTATGATGAACCCCTTTAGCAAGTCAGCTTTGCCTTATTCGACGTGGTGCAAAAATGCACTACGCTGGTGCAAAAATGCACCACGATCGATGCAGATATGCACCACGATTGGTGCAAAAATGCACCGACGTGATGCAGATATGCACCACGTTAAACGCTTGTAAAATGCAGATATATTGCAACATACAACAATGTGACGCATTTATGCACCAGCAAAACGCCACTATATATAATATATTATATAGTATATATATTATTATATATTATTTGTTTGTAGTGGTTTTGCTCGGTTCGTACACCTTTGTTTCAAACAATCCTGTTTCAACAAATCGATCTCTGTCATTACCAACTTTGGTATTTCCACTATTCCCTTCTCACCACTCCCTATTCCCAAGTTTTTCATTTTTCATTTCACAGCCATGAACCTCACTCAAACCTACCAATTCCTGGAGTCTCGTGGCAAGGCCACCCTCAACCCCAGCTTCAAAATCTACCAGGAGGATCACGAACTATTCCTAAAGCTGCTGGCCTACTTCACCAACAACCAGCAGGCTTGCCAGAAGTACACCATTTCGCCCCGTAAAGGGATAATGCTGTCCGGCCCTGTCGGATGTGGAAAAACAAGCCTTATGCGACTTTTCAACACGCTTTTGCTACCCCAGTACAAGTACCAGGTGAAGCCCTGTCGAGATATCAGCTTCGAGTTCAACCGCGATGGCTACTCAGTAATCCACAAGTACAGCACCAACTCCTATAACCGTGGCCAGCACAAGATCTACTGCTTCGACGACCTCGGTACCGAAAACCACCTCAAGTTCTACGGCGTGGAGTGCAACGTCATGGCCGAAATCCTGCTATCCCGCTACGACCAATTTTGCCTTCAAGGTCTAACAACCCATCTAACCACCAACCTCAACAGCATTGACATCGAGGAGCAGTACGGCAAGCGCGTTCGTTCCCGTATGCGCGAAATGTTTAACCTGCTGGCGTTTGATGTTAATTCAAAGGACAAACGAGTATAATACAAATTGAACGCATATTGGTTTCAATAGCCCAATAGAGTGTATAGTTTCTTAATTTAATAGCCTATATTGATTTGGAGTATAACCTGTTTCGTTTTTAAACATACGACTAAAGTGCTGTGAATGCTTGAAACCTAACTCATAGGCTATCTCACCTATAGATTTGCTTGTATCAAATACTCTCTCCTTGGCAATATCAATTAATTTCAATTGAATATACTCTTGAGCGGATTTACCAGTTTCCTTCTTTATTAAATCCCCAAAATAGTTTGCAGATAGGTGAATCTTTTCTGCACAATATTTTACAGTTGGCAACCCTAATCTTTGGGGTATTTCTGAACTAAAATATTCATTTAGCAAGTTCTCAAACTTTTGCAAGATATCTTTATTAACATTACTTCGAGTAATGAACTGACGATCGTAAAAGCGCATGCAATAATTAAGCAACAGTTCTATATTGTTTGCAATAAGCGTTTTACTGTGCGTGTCTATTGATTGCCTTAGTTCATAATCGATTTTAAGAAGGCAGTCGATAATGATTTGCCTTTCTTTTTCTGATAGGTGGAGCGCTTCATTTACCTCGTAAGAGAAGAATGAGTAATTCTTAATGTTATGACCTAACGAAGTTCCACGAATTAAATCAGGATGAAATAGTAAAGCCCAACCTTTGGGTTCTACTATGTCATTGCTGTTAATGCCTACAACCTGTCCTGGAGCTACAAAAACCAAAGTTCCTTCTTGATAATCATAGTAGTTACATCCATATTTAAGTTCTCCGCATTTTACATCCTTCAAAAACACACAGTAAAATCCAAAGTTTATGCGTAAACTCTTGGTAGGGTTTGCCTTCGACATATCAACTACACTAACCAATGGATGGAGCGTCTCAACTCCTCTCATCGAGTTGTACTGACTAATATTATCCAATTTAAGAATATCGTCCATAGTGGCATTTTTAAAAGGTACAGCACAAATTTAGTCCTTATTTTATAGCTAGTTATAGTCAATTTAAAGAATCCGTAATTGAGGTAAAAGAATCCGTAATCTGTATACAGTACAATTGTGCTAGTCTGCTCAACTTTGCACTGGAATAGGTCTACAAATTTAATTGATGCAATTATGAAGAGACGAAAACTTGGAAGTAGCGACTTAGAGGTGTCTGCCATTGGATTTGGCTGTATGGGGCTAAACTTTGCTTACAGCCACAAACTTGAAAAAACGGAGAGCATTAAATTAATTAGGGCTGCTTTTGAAAATGGAGTAACCTTATTTGACACCGCTGAGATGTATGGTCCCTACACGAACGAGGAGTTGGTCGGTGAAGCATTAGCTCCATTTCGTGATCAGGTCGTCATCGCTTCTAAATTCGGCATTAAATTCGATGATGGGAAACAGGTACAGGATAGTTCTCCTGCACAGATCAGAAAATCAGTTGAAGGATCTTTAAAACGTCTAAATACGGATGTCATTGATCTGTACTACCAGCACAGGGTTGATATAAATACTCCAATCGAAATTGTTGCAGAGACTATAAAAGAACTTGTAAAGGAGGGAAAGATAAAGCACTGGGGGCTTTCGGAAGCTGGCGTAAACACCATACGTAGGGCTCATGCTGTTCATCCAATAGCTGCCGTTCAAAGTGAATATTCCTTGTGGTGGCGTCGACCTGAAGAACAGCTTATTCCTACCTTAGAAGAGTTAGGAATAAGTTTGGTTCCTTTCAGCCCTCTAGGTAAAGGTTTTCTTACTGGAAAAATTGGCACTGACGCTAAGTTTGAAAGCGGAGATTTCAGGAGTATCGTTCCCAGATTTACACCAAACAACCTCGAAGCAAACCAAGGTTTAGTTAATCTTCTCTTTGCTTTCTCCCAACAGAAGGGAGTTACACCTGCGCAAATAGCGCTTGCCTGGCTACTTGCACAAAAACCATTCATTGTTCCAATTCCTGGAACAACAAAACTGCACCGCCTAATAGAAAATACCATTGCTGCAAATGTAGTGCTTTCTTCGAATGAGTTAGCCGAGATACATTCAGCCTTAGCGAACATAAAGATCGCTGGTGAGCGTTATCCTGAAGAACTTGAAAAACGAACAAATCTATAGTGACATGAAAATCAAATTTATTTTAGTAGCATTAGCGGGTATGCTAATGGTTTACTCAGGAGCAGAAGCCCAATCCAATACCAAATCAAAGAGAGTCTTAGTTGCATACTTTTCTCATAGCGGGAATACTCGTGTTATTGCCCAATATATTCAGGAAATTAGTGGCGGAGATCTTTTCGAAATAGTTCCTGTCAAGCAATACCCAACCGATTATAATTCAGTTGTCGATCAAGCAAAGAAGGAGATCAATGCAGGATACAAACCCGCATTGAAGTCTAAACTCGCCAGTATTGATCGCTATGATGTCATTTTTATAGGATCGCCTAACTGGTGGAGTACCATCGCTCCCCCAGTTTCTACCTTTCTGTCTTCCTTTAACTTTAGTGGTAAGACTATTATACCATTTATCACCCATGAGGGAAGCCGAATGGGACGAAGCGTGATCGATATAAAAAAGCTCTGCCCTCAATCAACTGTATTGGAAGGCTACGCATGCCGAGGTAGCAATGTGAAAGATGCACATGACGAAGTGGCGAACTGGCTACAAAAAATAAATATGGTTAAGAAATAGCATATTATAAAGCGTTTCTTTTCGAGTTCTCCTCTTTTTTAAATGGATGGTGGAGTTCCTGTATCATACAGGTTCTGTGACCTTGTGCACCATAATCGTAAGCTTAGTTGTGGATAATGAAAGAAACTATTTGTGATTTCTACAACAATGAATGATAGTGAACTTTAAATATTTAAAGCAATTAGTTTTTTGCCTCTATCTACTTTCAATAACACTCATCTCAATTGCTCAATACAAAAATCAAAACAATATGGATTCATTTTATGCTAAAGGGGTTGAGGCTCCCTCTCAATATTTTGTAGGCAAAGTCTGGGTTAATATAAATATAAACCAGAACGATAACTACAACTCGATGATTGGGACGGTAAATTTTGAGCCAAGTGCCAGAACAAATTGGCATACACATGCTAGCGGACAAATACTTTTTGTAATCGATGGAGTTGGTTACTACCAAGAGAAAGGGAAGCCGGTACAGATCATTCGAAAGGGTGATGTGGTGAAAATTCCTAAAAATGTAATTCATTGGCATGGAGCCTCTCATAGTAATTCGATGACTCACATTGCCATTGTGACTGACCTCGATAAAGACCAAACAGATTGGTTAGAACCTGTATCAGACAAGGAGTACGATAACGGGGATCAAGCCCTACAGGAATCCACAAAGGCTACAAGCCTTACAGAAACCGCCATAAAAAATCACCATGAGCTTTGGCCCAACTACATTTCAAAAGCAAAGCAAACCGACCCTGAATTAGTTGAGGTGTTCGACAACTTTGCATTCGACGAAGTTATTAGCCATAGCAACATCGATACAAAAACACGTGTTATGACGATTATGGCTTCAACCATTGCATCACAAGCACTAACAGAGTATAAGATGTTTGTCAATGCAGCCCTTAATGTTGGGGTTACGCCAGTAGAAGTCAAGGAGATCATCTACCAAGCCATTCCTTATGTAGGCATTGCCAAAGTGATTGATTTTCTCTATGCTACCAACGAAATACTTATTGAACGAGGAATAGCGTTGCCATTGGACGGACAATCTACCACTACTCCCGAAACAAGGCTAGAAGCAGGTCTCGCTTTGCAAAAGAGCATATTTGGCAACATGATCGACAAACTGTATGAGCAATCCCCAAAAAATCAGCTGCACATTCAGCGCTTCTTGTCCGACAACTGTTTCGGTGACTATTTAACACGAAAAGGGCTTGATGTAAAAACTCGCGAGTTACTCACCTTTTCCATGCTAATTAGCATGGGAGGGGCAGAATCGCAAGTTAAAGGACATATTCAGGGAAATATCAGTGTGGGCAACAACAAGGAAACCTTAATAGGTGTAGCAACACAGCTTCTTCCTTACATCGGGTATCCAAGAACACTGAATGCCCTTAATTCAATTAATGAATTAACAGCCAAATAATTAAAAAGTAAGAACAGATGAAGTACGTTAAGTTAGGTAATACAGGTTTGGATGTATCCAAGATCTGTCTGGGTATGATGAGTTTCGGGAAACCAGGTAATGAAAACGGTCTTTTCCCTTGGGCAAAGAATTTTGAAGACGCTAAACCGATTTTCAAAAAAGCAATTGAGTTGGGTGTCAATTTTTTCGATACTGCCAATATCTATCAAATGGGATCAAGCGAGGAAGTGACTGGTAAATTGATCAAAGAGTTTGGATTGGATAGAGACGACATTGTGGTTGCAACAAAAGTTAGAATGGATATGCGCCCAGGTAAGCCCAATGGCGGAGGTCTTTCCCGTAAAGAAATTATGAGTGAAATTGATAAGAGTCTGAAGCGTTTACAGTTGGATTATGTTGATCTTTATCAGATCCATCGTTTAGATCCCCTTACTCCTATGGAAGAGATTATGGAAGCTCTTCATGATGTAGTTAAAAGTGGTAAAGTAAGATATATTGGTGCTTCTACCATGTACGCATGGGAATTCGAACGAATGCAAAATATTGCAGAAAAAAACGGTTGGACAAAATTTGTTTCCATGCAAAATCAATACAACCTGATATATCGTGAGGAAGAGCGTGAAATGATTCCGTTGTGTCAGGATCGCAAAGTGGCAATTATCCCTTGGAGCCCACTTGCTGGTGGACGCGTTGCACACCCTTGGGGTACTAAAACTTCTCGTGTTGAGATTGACGAAGTTTCAAAATGGGTTTGGGATGGCACAAATGCATTGGACAAAGTTGTAGTAGATAACTTGGAGAGGATTGCTAAAGAATGTGGTGTGTCAATGGCACAAACTGCTCTGGCTTGGATGCTTAGCAAACCATTTGTAACATCTCCTATTGTTGGTACAACATCTGTACACCATGTTGAAGAGGCTGTTGCCGCTCTTGATATTCAACTTTCTGTTGATGAGATTGCTGCACTTGAAAAACCCTATGTAAATCATCCCGTTTTAGGTATGATGTAATAACACCTTTATATGAGGGTGTTAGATCGGCACCCTCATATAAAAGTTATCTTCCCTGAAAGTAAATTGAAAAAATATATATGACAGGAAAAGCCATAAAAAATCACGAAGAATTATGGCCTGGTAATACTCCAATTGAATCAGAGCCTGAACTGATTGAGTTTTTTGGAAATTTGGTTTTCGATGATGTTTCAAGTTATGGTAACATCGATATCATAAATCAGAGTGATGACTGCGATGAGTTTTTGCATTGTTCAAGGTGCTCTGGCTGAATGCAAAATAGTTTGCCAATGTGCCATTGAATATAGCTCTTGCCTTATATCCGTTACCTCAAAACTTTAATAACACATTGAATGCTATTAACGAGGTATTACGCTATTTAAAGGCATTGCATTGGATTGTTTGAAGCAGATAGTTTTTGACAAATTTAAAACACAATAAAAATGGAAAATTTCAGCTTTTATATACCAACAACCGTTCATTTCGGCAAAGGTCAGATCGCTAATTTAAGCGCTTCGATAAAGCAGTTCGGAGGAAGCAAAGTCTTGCTTGCTTATGGAGGAGGAAGCGTTAAGAAAAACGGTATTTATGATGCCGTTGTCGCAGAATTGAAAAAAGTTTCCATTGCTTTTGTTGACTGCGATGGCATTAAACCCAATCCACCTGTTGAGGATGTAAACCGAGGCATTAAGATTTACAAAGAGAATGCATGTGATTTCATTTTAGCCGTTGGTGGAGGTTCTACAATTGACGCTTGTAAGGCAATGGCTGCTGGTGTTTGCTACAATGGCGATGTGATGGATCTGATGGCAGGTGGAAAAGGAGAAATTAAAGCAGCTGCTCCATTGGCATCTGTATTAACTATGGCAGGTACAGGAAGCGAATTGGATATGGGTGGAGTAATTACTGCTGGAGAAGACCATAAGAAGCACACAATTATGCATCCGCTTCTTTACCCAAAATTCTCTATACTCGATCCAACCTATACTTTTTCAGTGCCAGAAATTCATTCGATGGCCGGTTGTTTCGACGCCTTGAATCACCTTATTGAGTGTTATTTTATTGCTGGAAGCGAATCTACCGATGTTCAAAACATGATGAACGAAGGGCTGATGAGGTCAATCATTAAAAATGCTCCTTTGGTTCTCGCAAATCCACAAGATTATAATGCTAGGGCTAACATTATGTGGGCAAGTTCAATGGCCTTAGCAAGTTTCCAGTTTGCAATCGGTAAAAAAGGTTCAAACTGGCCAATGCACAGTATGGGGCACGAGTTGTCAAGCCTTTACGATATGACTCACGGTGTTACTTTAGCGCTTATTGCTCCTGCTTATCTGGAATTTTCCCTACAAAAAGCCCCTGAATATACGTGGTTGTTCGCAAATTTCGCCAGAAATGTATTTGGGGTGATTGAATCCGACGATGCGGTAGCAGCAACAAAAGGCATTGAATGCCTAAAAGAATTTACCTTGAAAATTAAGATGCCTAAAAACCTCAAAGACGCTGGTGTCGAAGAAAGCAAACTAGAATATTTGGCAGCTAAAGCAACTGAGTGGGGTAACATTGGCGCACTCTGCAAAATTGAAAAAGAAGAAGCCTTTGAGATATTCAATAGGGCCTTTGCCTAATTAATTGGAGCCTCCGAGTTTAGCATCCTTGGAGGTTCTATTCAATAATTTCCTTACGGCTGATTTAATTAACCCATTATCATCTACTTTTTATATGAGTAAAAAAGTTGTAGTCATTTCGTCAAGTCCTCGTAGAGGAGGTAATTCTGATATTTTATGCGATCAATTTATTACGGGTGCACATTCGGCTGGTCATCAGGTTGAGAAATTTTTTCTTAAGGATAAGAAAATCAACTATTGTACTGGATGCGGCGTCTGCCTTAACGGCGAAAAAAGCTGCCCTCAAAAAGATGACATGGCTGATCTCCTCTCAAAACTGATTGCAGCAGACATCATTGTAATGGCAACACCAGTGTATTTCTACACCATGTGCGGTCAAATGAAAACATTCATCGACCGAATTTGTGCCCGATACATCGAAGTCAAAAACAAAGATTTTTACTTTATCGTTACAGCGGCCGATAGCAATAAACAAGCTTTAGACAAAACCATCGAAGAATTTCGTGGATTTCTAGATTGTCTCGATAATCCGAGTGAAAAGGGGATTGTCTATGGTACAAGCGCATGGAACATTGGAGAAATTAAAAATTCAAAAGCAATGTCTCAAGCGTTGGAAATGGGAATAAATATCTAATCATTTAAAATGCCTTCATCTTTAAAAGTAAAATTTTCTAATCGGTACTTGTTTTATCTGTTTCTACCTCTTGTAGTAGAACAGTTTCTAGAGTATTTGGTAGGTTTGGCCGATTCTATTATGGTGGCTCATGTCAGCGAATCGGCTGTCTCTGGTGTTTCGTTGGTCGATTTTGTAATGGCATTGCTTATCAGTCTTTTTGCTGCGTTATCAACGGGTGGTGCTGTTATTGCAGGTCAATATCTTGGTAAAAAGCAAGTTGATGATGCAAAAGAAGCCGCAAATCAGCTTATTTGGTTTTCTGGTGCTATTTCTGTTATCATCATGCTGATTGTTTACCTTATTAAACCAATCCTATTAAATACGCTTTTCGGTCAAATTTCCAGTGAGGTTCGTCAAGATGCAAATACCTACCTAATGATTACTGCATTATCTATACCTTTTCTGGCTATTTACAGTGCAGGGGCAGCCATTTTTAGATCGATGGGTAATTCAAAGCTCCCAATGCAAATTATGCTTGCTATGAATCTTGCCCATGCAGTTGGTAATGCTATCTTGATTTTTGTTTTTCATTTGGGAGTGGAAGGTGTTGCCATACCAACACTTTTGTCGCGGATAGCTGCTGCCGTTATTATCGTATCGTTAGCGCTAAACAAGAAACAAGTTTTATGCTTAAATCGAAGCTTTTCGCACAAGTTTAATTGGGATATGCTTAAGCGGATTCTCGGTATAGGATTACCTTATGGACTGGAAAACGGCCTCTTTTACCTGGGGCGTATTGTTGTTCTTAGTTTAGTGGCATCGTTTGGTACTGCTGCTATTGCCGCCAATGCCGTTTCGGGGACAATTGTGATGTTCCAGGTTTTACCTGGAATGGCTATAGGCTTAGGCTTAACAGTTGTTGTCTCTCAATGCGTTGGTGCTGGGGAACTAGAATTGGCACAGTATTACACAAACAAGATTATGAAAGTTGTATATGTGGCCAATATCATTAGTTGCGTAATAGTTTTGGCAATCCTTCCCGAATTAATGCATATCTATAATCTTTCAGAAATGGCTACTTCTTTGGCCTCCAAAATTGTTTGGGCTCATGGATTGCTATTTGGCCTTTGGCTTATACATTACCGGTTACGTTCAGAGCCTCTGGCGATGCTAAATTTCCCATGTGGGTTGCTAGTCTATCTATGCTCCTGTGTCGCATAGTATTGGCTTACTTGTTCAGTATTTATTTTAATATGGGCATGTTTGGAACTTGGGTAGCAATGTTTGTTGATTGGATTGTAAAAGCCGCAATTTTCATCTATAGGTATTTAAGTGGCCAATGGATGCAGTTTAAAACAATATAGTATTAAGCAATGGAGAAGATCGTTTTAAATAACAATGTTGAAATGCCAATCATAGGTTTTGGCGTTTATCAAGTTACTGATGCACAAGAGTGCGAAATCAGTGTTTTGGAAGCTATTAATGCTGGTTACAGATTAATAGATACAGCTTCGGCTTATGGCAACGAGCAGGCTGTTGGTAAAGCGATAAAAAGAAGCGGAGTGGCCCGAAATGAGCTCTTCATTACCACAAAGTTGTGGATTTCAGATGCCAGCTACGATAAGGCCAAAAGTGCTTTCGAAAAGTCTTTATCCAATTTGGGGTTAGATTACATTGATCTGTACCTTATTCATCAACCCATTGGCGATGTCTATGGTGCTTGGAGGGCAATGGAAGAACTATACAAAGACGGGAAAATTAGGGCTATCGGCGTGAGTAATTTCCAGCCCGACCGCCTCATGGATTTAATGATGTTTAATTCGGTTGTGCCTGCGGTTAATCAAATAGAAACACACCCATTCAATCAGCAGGTCGACGTTCAAACGTTCCTTTCCGAAAATAACGTACAAATCGAATCCTGGGGTCCATTTGCCGAAGGAAAGAACGACATCTTTAAAAACGAAGTTCTTGTAAGTATTGGCAAAAAATATAACAAGTCGGTTGCTCAGGTTATCCTCCGCTGGCTTACACAACGGGGAGTTGTTGTAATCCCTAAATCAGTTCGTAAAGATAGGATCATTGAGAACTTCAATATTTTCGATTTCCAATTGAGTAACGATGATATGGAATCAATTAAAACCCTAGATAGTGGTAAAAGCTTGTTTTTCGACCATCGCGACCCTGCTATGGTTAAATGGCTGAGCAGCTATAAATTGTAAAGTAACATCCAAGTTGATGAGCAGAACTATAAGAATATCTATTGAGGGTCGAAAGTTTGAAGCATCGCTTAACAGCAATCAAACTGTGGACGACCTCTTGAAAATGTTGCCCTTAGAGTTGACATTACAGCGTTATGCAGGGCACGAATATTTCGGCAAGTTGCCACAAAAACCTTCCGTAAAGGGGGTGGAGATGACATCTTATGCTCATGCTGCAGGCATTTACTATTACGATGGCTGGGCTGCCTTTACCGTGCTTTATGGTGATGCAGACATCACCCCATACAAAGTCGTTCATCTTGGAGATTTGGATGACGAAGTGATACTATTTCTGAAAAACTCGGATGCTCTTGTAGCCGCTAAAGTTGAAGTTGTAGATTAATGTTTTAAAACAAAACGAATATGTCAAAATGTTTAATCGCGTATTATTCGCGTAAAGGACAAAATTATGTTGGCGGAAGTATCAAAAATCTGCCGATCGGCAATACCGAAGTAATTGCAAAGAAAATTCAAGAACTAACGGGCGGTGATTTGTTCCATATAGATACCATTTCACCCTATCCCGTAGATTATATGCAAACAACTAATGTTGCAAAAGAAGAACTCAACACCGATTATCGACCTGAATTGAATGATAGGGTAAGTAATATGGATGATTATGACACCATTTACCTGGGATACCCAAACTGGTGGGGAACATTTCCGATGGCAGTATGTACTTTTCTGGAATCGTACAACCTCTCAGGCAAAACCATTATCCCGTTTTGTACTAACGAAGGCAGCGGATTGGGGCATAGCGAACGTGATATTAAAAAGCTTTGTCCAAGCGCAATAGTTCTTCCGGGTATTGCTATTCGTGGAGGTTCAGTAACCAATGCCGATAAACAGGTTGAAAGTTGGGTTAAAAGCCATTCAAAATAGTTATCGTGGACAAAAACAGATTGGAGGCATTCTCAGATGGTGTTATGGCCATAATCATCACCATCATGGTGTTGGAATTCAAAGTTCCTCACGATACCAGTTGGGAATCGTTGTGGAACCTATGGCCTGTATTTCTGAGTTATGCGCTAAGTTTTGTTTTTGTAGGCCTTTACTGGAGTAGCCACCACCATCTGTTTCACATGGCCGAAAGGGTGAACAATAGAATACTTTGGTCCAATATGCTGGGCTTATTCTTTTTATCGTTCACCCCTTTTGCAACTGCTTGGATGGGCGAAAATACGTTTAACAGCCAAACTGTAACCCTCTATGCTGTAATACTTAGTCTTTGTGTTGTATCGTACTTACTTTTAGTGCATCAATTACGGGCTCTTCACGGTTACGATTCAAAGTTCTCTAAAACATTTAAAGGATATACCAAAATCTTCATAACCATTTCATTAAATTCTTTGGCTGCACTTATTGCGTTTTTTGGATACCCGAGAATAGCGTTTATTTTACTTATCCTGACTTCCTTGGCATGGTTTATTCCCAACCATCGATACGAAAACCACATTACTGATGAGGATTAACTTAATGATCTGTAAATAAAATCCATTGTTTTCAGATCCTTATCATTCTCCCTGCACATTATCACAACACAATGATAGTATGCAAGCCAAGAGATAATACGCTGGATAATATCGAGTTGTATTAAAAGCATCGAAAGCGTTAAATTAGAGGTTGTCCACTAGTGAAGCCTCTTTCTAAGAGTGTATTCCTACAAAAAAAAGCAGCGAACCACAAACCCGAAGGCCCATAGCTCGCTGGTGGGTCCGTCTCGCAAGACTGACACTACAAATATATTGTAATCCTAAGATAAAACCCTAGTTGAAGCATTGACTTTCAAACAAGCAGTTAGTAATTCTTTTATCACTAAGCATTACAAAAGAGCACGCAAAGCGGCCAACGCCTAAGCCGTTGTAAAAGTTTTGTCGAAATCTCCTCTTTCGATGCCGTTCCCGACATCGCCATCATCGAGCAAAACGCCATCTACAAAAGGGTGGTAGAAGTAGGCTCATCCAGCATCCTCACCCACGTTTTCGACATCCAGAAAACCCCAAATTTAAAATACATTTTTGACACCCATTTAGCGCAAAAAGTTAAAGATCAACTATTTTAGACGGATGTTATTTTTGAAATGAACACATAATATCTACACAAATAATTAATTACATTTGCTTGAAATTAACGTGATTTTTCCATTAACTTTTAAAAACCTATTGATGCCTACTGATTTCACAATTATAATCTCTAACAATGACTTACCTGCATTAATTAATCAATTAACTTCTATTCTTGAAGTTGAGGAGAATTCAATAATAAATGTATCTATAAGTCTAACTGCAAGTTATACCACTCCGGATATTTTAATAACATTGTCAGCCTTCTTTAGGAACCTCAAATTGAGGAAAATTGACGTTCATGGTACAATATTTCCAAATCCTAATAATGAAGGTTATCTCAGTAGGATAAACTTTTACGATTCTTTGGGAATTAAATTTCAAGAGAAATACCCTAGAAAGTCCTCTCAAGGTAAATTTTTAGAAATCACCAACTTTAACGTTAAGGACGACTTTCGAATCGTTGATCAAATCATCTTAATATTAAAAAGACAATCAGTTCTTGACACTGACACTATGAGTGTTTTAAGCTTTTGCCTTGGCGAAATACTTGGTAATATTTGCATTCATTCTGAAACTCCAAATGGAGGGTGGGCTGTTTGTCAACATTTTCCTAATCAAAGAAAAATATTATTAACTATTTGTGATACAGGTATAGGTATTCATAAAGCACTAACCATTTCTCCTTTATACAGTGAATGGTCCGAAGAAGAAGCCATAAGTCAATGTATCAATGAAAAGGTAACCAATGGAAAAGGGAAAGGATACGGTCTTTTTGCAACTTCTAATTTTGCAAGGACTAATCAAGGGAATTTAACTATTTATTCTGGCAATCACTTTCTTAAAGTTACTAATAGTAATACTAGTGTTCATAGAATGAACTTTTGGCAAGGAACTATTGTTAATCTGGAAATTAATACTAATATTGCGGTTGATGTTAATAGTGTAACTCCTAATTATAGTGATTATAGAACAGATTATCTTGAAAGATACGAAGATGCAATTATTGACAATTTGTGGGATTAGCAATTTTTAAAGAATAATTATTATGGAAAAGCGAGTGCAATTTTCAATTTTTAGCACAAATTTATCAACAAGAAATTTAGGTGCAATTATTCGCGAGTCATTCATATCTGATCTTAAGAATGGCAATAAAGTAATCTTTGATTTAAGCAACATTGAATCAATCTCAAATTCTTTTGCAGATGAATGTTTTGGAAAACTACTCATCTCATACCAAGTAAATGACTTAAAATCTATTACTTCATTCGCAAACACAACCCCCTTTATTAAAGACACTATTCTTTTTGCTTTAAACATAAGGCTCAAGGACTTAGTTTGCTAATAACATAAATAACATAATTCAAAGAAAAGGATTTAAAGTCAATTAAATCCTTTTCTTTTTTACTATACTTGTAACCAATATTATTCTCTTATCAATACACGTACTGCAAAACGAATAGGCCTAAATGTCAGAAACAAAAGCACAAACCATTCAATCCGAGGCTATTCTCAAAAAACAGTTCATCGAGCAGTTGGTAGCCGAAGGATACTCGCGAGCCATTATACCCGACGAGGATGCCCTATTGATGAACTTCCGTCAACAATTCGAAAAACAAGATGACAATTCTCTCACGTTTGAATCGTTTGTTTTTCAAGTTAATTCATTAAGAATTAGTGATTTTTTAATTGAGGATTCACTCAAAAAGATCTTTGTCTCATATTTCTTGAAACTATCATCCATCGATGATAAAATCTCTCACCTGCAGCAGCAGCAAACAGCTACCGCCAGTTCAAAAAAGCTCTCTTACAGCAAATGTTTGTATAAATATCATATAAAAAATGAATAACGAATTCAATCCAGATGATCATCCCCATGTTTGGCACTACACCTCAATAAACTCTCTAGTAAATGGGTTGATTGAAGAAGATGGTAATCTATGCTTTTGGGCATCTCATCGTCAATATTTAAACGATCCGATGGAAACAATTTTAGGTGTTGATTTAAGAGATAGACTAATCAACGAAAAATCCCTAAAAATAAAATATGGAAAAGCAACACCTGATATATTTATAGTATCATTTTCCCTCTCTCCAGATATTCTTCCAATGTGGAATATGTATGGAGGTAATGGGAATGGCATTATGTTAAAACTTGATTCAAAGTTACTCAACGTAAAAGAATACAGTATGTATCATATGGAATATGACACAATTGAAGTAATAAATCAAATTGAAAATAAATTGGATGATAATTTAAATAGTACATTTACAGAAGGTTGTCCAGAAGATACTTGCAGCAGGGAATCAGCAGTTGTACTCGGAGAGATATTAATTACAGCAAACCTTCCTGAAAAAATAAAAAGTAATTCTTATCAATATGAAAATGAAGTAAGAATTTCACATACAACAGATATTCAACATAGTTTAAAGGATATTAAGTATAGATGTTCAAACGGGGTTATAATACCGTATATGGAATTTCGATTTCTCAAAGAAGCGCTTAAAGAAATCACTATAGGTCCCACAAACGATTTTGAACGCTCTAAATTCTCATTAAAGATGTTTTTAGATTCCAAAGAATTAGGTGATGTCAAAATATCAAAATCCGAAGTTCCTTATCGTGGTTAGAGTACAAACCAATATCACCAACTTCCTATTATCCCTCGATGATAAAATCTCTCACCTGCAGCAGCAGCTAACCAGTTACCGCCAGTTCAAAAAAGCCCTCTTACAGCAAATGTTTGTGTAGCATTATACCCATTAATAATCTATCAATTATGGAAATAGCAAGTATTACAAGAATTATTCAGTTCAAGAATGAAATAAAGGAAAAGATTTCCTCTATTGATAAGAATGCACATAGCGGTAGTACCTTTGGGAGTGAAAGTGAATACACCTATAAAGGGCTAATTTCTGGTGTCGATAGCCTACTAACAGATATAACTACGCTAACTAAATCACCGCAGCAATTCTTAAAACTATCAACCTATAATGAAAGACAAAACATAATAAATGCATTATCTCATATCTCATCGTATTTAAACGATCCTAGCACGCTTATTTCCTACCTTGATACACTTAAAACAGCAATAAGACCATTCCATATACGCTATACAAAAGAACGCCTTCTAGATTTTGATGCTGAACTTTCAGAGTTGGTTCGAAAGAAATCTCAATTTGAAGAAGAGTTAGCAGGTCTTTCCAAAGCAAAAAGGCAAATCAGCAAGGAAATTGAGGCTTATATTAAAATAAAAAAGGAAATCGAAGACCTTAATGCTAACTTCCATTCTGAATATGATGAAACAATAGATAAATATGGTTTGCTTATCACGCTAATAGATAAAGCAAACAACTCTGTTACAGATACTAACAATCTAATTACAAAATCAGAATCCAATTTTAATTCTATCGCAGACACTTTAAACCGTTCTAAAGAACTGTATAGTAAAATAGAAACCTTTAGTAATGGTATTGATTCTGCTTCAGACAAAATGAAATTGATTAATATACACTCAAATGAATTCGAACAGAAGATGCACGGATATGACATTACAATCAATGATTTAAAAGTAAAGGCTTTAGATCTAATAAATAATGCAATAGAGGCTCTAGGTTACAGCACAGCCAAAGGCCTAAGCGCTTCATTTCAAACTCAGATTAATAAAATTAAAAAATCTTGGTATTGGTCGTGGCTTATCGGTTCCGGCATTTTTCTTGCTGCAACAGTAGGCGTTGGGATCTGGATTATAATAGATGTAAAGCCAGATAACTCTTCATTATGGGCTAATATCATTGGTCGTCTAGCAATAACTCCATTCACAATTGCAGGTGCAATCTTCTGTGCAAATCAGTACATCCGTACTAAGAATATACTCGATGATTATTCCTATAAGTTAGTCATTGCTCAATCTATTGTTGGTTTCTCAGAGCAATTAAAGGACAGTACAACAAGTTCAGAAGAATACAAAGACTACATCAGGCTTGCCCTCGAACAAATTCACCAAGACCCTCTCCGCAAGCGTCCCAAAGTTTCTAAAGATGTAGATGGTGGTATTAAAAATGGCATCGACTATGTACTCGAAACGGCTCAAAAAGTAGTCAACTTAACTAAACCAGGTGAGAAATAATATAGTGTCCTATAGAACCCAGTTCGGCTTAGGTTCCTGCCTAATTCGAATCTATCCCCGCAGGCTCTTGCCTGCAATTACCTCGCCAACCACACTCTATTTCAAAAGCACAAAGCTCGGCAGTATTTGGGGCTACGCCGAGTTCCGCCGCGCTACGTTTGTAATGCCGTCGAACTTTTGTAGCGGTTTTTAACCTTTATCAATCCGCTTAATCGCAGATTCCCATGCTCCAAGTTACTCAGGTTTGTATACAATCATTAGCCTATCTTCCCCCTAAGTAATAGTTTAGTGAAATTTGTCTATTGTGTTTCACCCCACCATTCCCTACCTCGCCATGACTTTGTTATCATAAAACAATAGACGGTGTATACCTTTCGAGTAGCTTAAAGTATGCTATTCATTTCTATCTGCACTTCCTCTCTATTACATAAAAATTAATATGCCTAATTTAGCCAAAAGTATTCTTGGCCTTATGATTTGACGAAAGATGTTGCATGTTGTATTAGTTTATTTGTATTAGTTGAATAATGTTAGAATTGAAAATATGGAACTATGAATACATAGAAGAATGTGATCGGAACATATTTACAAATCGTTCTTTCCGTGATTCATAACAAATGGTTTTAAGTACTAATCCTTTTGTTCTTATATCTTCAAGTTTAGACAACATTAGCATTACCGACCCATTGTGTACTTCATACACATGCTCAATATTTGATTTATCTTTAAATTTAAAACCTGCAGAAGGACTTTCAATATTAAGATTTTCTATACAAGAAGCCGATAGTTCAAGTTTAAATTTAGACTTCTGGTTATCTGAAATTGCAATAATAGCATTGTCAAATTTTTCTACTCGAGTTACAACATGGTAATCTAAATACCAAGCATTGCGTTTAAAACGATCGATAAGATGCTTACATAATTCATCCTTGTTTTTTATATCATTAAAACTTATCCCAGAAGCTTTGAAAAAAATAGAATGGCCTTTATTGAATCCAACAACTAAATTTCCTTTTATGACATGAGAAGCAGAAATATCTAGATCTGAGATGTTACAAGATTTTTCGCAATATAAAATAGTGTTATCGCAATGAGGTTTTATCGTTCTCTTTCTAAGTTTTAGCTCATTATCGATATAAATATTTCCTTCAGAAATAAAAACACCATTTCGCATAAACCCATAATCACCAAGTTCTACAGGTTCTATAGGAATCCAAGTAGCATGATACTTTAGGAAATGCTTATTTATTTTATGTGCATAACACTTTGAAATTGAAGTCATAATCTTAATTTTTTAATTTGCATTAAGCAACCCAAGAATAGAAATGTAATAACAAAATTCCTTCATCAAATTTTGTTTTACACAATATATTCCATACTTGTGCAAACAATCATTTTTTTTATGTAAAAAATATTACACAAATCAGTCTTGCATAAATGAAAAGGAACTTCTTTTTTCATTCATCTTTGATAGGTGTAGTTTAATCCGCTCTGTATCTTTTTTTTCTTAGACTCTAACTCAAGATCAATCTATTTGCGGTTCTTTCCCCTCCGTTCACCTAGGTTTCAACTTATAGCGAATCTATCTCGCAGTTTACAACCCCAGTTCGGTTTCGGCTCCTGCCTAATTCGAATCTATCCCCGCAGGCTCTTGCCTGCATTTTCCTCGCCAACCGTACTATAATTCAAACGCTCAAGGCTCGGCGGCATTTGGCTACGCCGAGCTCCGCTTCGCTACGGTTGTAATGCCGTCGAACTTAAGTAGCGTTTTTTAATCGCAATCGAATGTATTAGCAACAGGCATACGCCTTTTAAAACACCTTCTGCTATTTATTGGCTGGTATCAGATGCTTATCTAATCCCCCTTATCTACTTGTTTTTGGCAAACTTCACCACAACTCCCATTTTTTACACTTTCGCTTTTTAAGAGTTTTTACGACTTATCAGGGGCTATTGCTATTTAACACATCATCCATATGGTAGATTTTCCATATTACATGGAAAATTTTCTGAACAAAACTACCATATTCCAGTTTTGCAGTCTATATTTGTAAGTAATTTACCATTTTAAAGCATAAATCAATGATACAGGAGTTTTCTGCCGAAAATATCTACTCTATCCGCGAGAAGCAAACCATATCCTTCGTCGCTTCAAAGGATGCATCTTCTCAGGAACTCCTTACCCACGAGGTAAAGCCAAACTTACGCCTACTAAAGTTGGTTATTCTTTACGGTGCTAACGCATCTGGTAAAACCAACCTCCTTTTTGCCATGCAGCAACTTTGGAGCCTCCTATTTTATCCCAAATCAAATAAAGAGGCTTCTATTGAACGTTATCCGTTCCTTCTTGATAATAAAAGTATTGAGCAACCAACTGTACTCTCTGCCATTTTCTATATCAACTCTATCAAGTATCAGTACTCCGTTTCTTATAACGAAAACCAAATAATTTCTGAAGAAATGAAGTATGCTCCTAACGGCATTCTTTCAAGATTCTATATTCGTACCGCATCAGAAGAAAGTGATGCCCCAAAAATTGAGTTTGGTGACCTTCTTGGTCTGTCCGCTAAGGCTAAAGACATCATTATAGCCAATACCTTACACAACCACACTGTTCTATCTACCTTTGGAAAGATAACAGTTGATGCAGAACCTTTTAGCATTGTCTATAAGTGGCTCAAGAACACCGTACACGGTGTTTTCGAAAACCTCAAATTTATTGACATCACCAAGTCTATCTTAGAAAGCCCCAACAAAAAACGATTCTTTCTTGATGCCATAAAAAAAGCAGATTTCAATATATCCAACCTAGATATTGTAGAAATAGAGTACGACCTACCTCCGAATATTAGGGAGGCTATCTCTAAAAATGATACTATACCATCATCTGAAAAAAAACGCCTATTAAGCGAAACAAGAGAGGTTGTAGAATTTTCACACACTACAAATGAAGGTGCCTTCCCTCTAATCTCAGGACTTCAATCAAAGGGGACTATCCAGTATTTTACCTTACTCGACAAGTTATTCAATATGATAAATGGTAATCATATCTACATGATTGATGAGGTAGAGGACCAATTACACTACGACCTGTTAATTTACTTCCTGTCTAGTTTTTTGCTCAACTCCAACGAAGCGCAGCTTATTGTAACCACCCACAACCAGCAGTTGCTAGACGAGGACTTTATTCGCCGCGATATGGTGTGGTTTGCCGAGAAAAATAGGCAATCTGCAGCATCTGAATTCTACTCCGCTGCCGATTTTGGCCTTCACAAAAACATATCTCTTTACAACGCCTACCGCTCAGGTCGCTTAGGCGCTAAACCTTCTACAGGTTCACTTTTCTTGGAGGATTAACCAATGGTGCTAAAACGTAAAGTTCAACCACAACGCATATCTGTTGCAGTTATTGGTGAAGGTATTACTGAACAATACTATCTGCAATCAGTAAAAGATTTTGTAGGTGTTAATCTCGAACCTAAACTTCCAAAATATTCAGAAGGTTTTGATTACTTAGAGCGTAAGATCAAAGAGTGTATAGAATTAGGCTACCCAAAAATTCTTTGTTTAATAGACATGGACAACAAGGCTAACGCTCAAAATAAAGCCATGTATTCCAAGTTGAAGGATCGTTATCACAACAAAATTATTAAAAACAAAAAAAAAGGGTTAGAAAGTAAAATTGTTTTCTTCGAAACCGAACGCTGTCTCGAACTTTGGTTTCTCTACCATTTCCAGTATACTACACGGAAATTTAGCAGTTATTCCGAGTTGGAAAGAAGCCTTAAAACTTACATCCCCTCATATGAAAAAAGTGAACGCTTCTTTATCAAAGCGAGAGGTCTCCATAGGCTAATCACCAAAGATTGCAAAGGAAACTTTACAACAGCTTTAGCAAACTCTACAAAGTCAGTTTCTTCTAAACTTCAAGATAATCGAGATTATACCTATAGCGAGATGTCCGATTTCTTTAAAGAAATCACACCATCCTCCCAATAAACGCATAGGCGGCTCCTTCCCTTCGGGTAGCCGCCTTTTCGCCATAATTGATTTTCAACTCCACTATATCACTCTACACTTTACTCCCTGTTCTCTTCGGAGATTCCCCGGGGCTGTTTGGGGCCTTTGGCTACAGCCTGTCATGCTTTTTGCATTCGGCACCCTTCGCTTCGGTCTGCTCCAATGCCCTCAATTCCTTCGGGCATCCCAGCAGCCCTTCGCTACGGCTGCCGAGCAAAAAGGCGCAGCTTTCCCCCGGCCCCTGCTGCTCACGCCAGGCTTCTGCCAACGGAAGCTACTTTACCATAACGCGATGTTATAGTACAAACCCCAAGGGGCTACGCTTCGCTCCGGGCTGCGCCTTTATCCTATAACCGCATTATGCAAAGTAGCCCCCAAAACAGCCCCTCGCCCGCCCACCGCCCCTAAATTCAAAGACCACAGCATTCCCCGCCACCCTTTCAGCGGTGCAGTTTTGGAGGGGGAATTTAGGGCAGCGCATCTATCATGTGCCTGCGGTAGCGGCCAACGTTCGCTCATCCGCTCCTCCCTGGCTCCAGCCCATGCTCGTTTCTCGCAAGCCCGTCGCCGCGGTCGGTGCTGCTTCGCTACCTTTTGTCCGCCACCTCGGCACCCCACGGCAAAAGTGGCTCAGGCCTCACCGCTGTTCGTTGCTCCACCGGTCTGTCGCTGCTCCGTTCGTTCCTCCCTCCGCAGTCGCCACCCCGTTCCGCGCCTCACATCGGCTCCTCCCTCGCCACCCTTGCCCAAAACCCCCAGCACCCTTGACACCATCGGCCACCCCCTCCAAAACCGCCCTTTATTCACCCCGCTAAAAGACACTCAGCGTTTCCCTATCGTTGTAACTCTAAAATCTAATGTCTAATATCTATCGTCTAAAACTCCCGCCCTCCCCAGCCGATACGAAATGTAAGTCGTTCCGCGCCTATGCGTCAAGGTCAAGCCCTACGGGTTTTTCGCAAAATCTCCACCCTCGCCTTCGTGCCTCCGGCTCAGGTAGTATTTTCCGAAAAAACCTTGACCCGGCGCTCCACTCCCTTTGCTGGTCGCTATCGGTTGATGAGGGCTACCTCTGCTCGGACTATCAACCTTACCGCTGCAATCAGCCGTGTTGAGGTTTACCCGAACAAAAAAAGAGGACTCCCAATCGTGGAAATCCTCTCAAAAAGGTTTTGCGCATTACCGCTGCTGCGGCTTATCGCTCGTGTGCTACTCGCCTTCAACCGACACCTGGGCTACTGCCGTCATAACGCCACCCGCTAGGGTGATGTAGCCCGCAACGGTTACAACGGCTGCCGGCAGCGCAACGGGGCTGGCGATAATCGCACCGCCAACGGCGGCTAGGCAGAGCCCGATGGTACGAACTCTTCTAAAGAACTTGGGGGTGGGGGCCGCTGCACGCTTGGCCAGGCCCAGCTCATTTCCCTTCATGCTCGCTTGTTTTAAAGATGATCGATTCGAGGTGGTGAATCCGGCGCTCCAGAAACTCAATCCGCTGGTTCATCAGCTCGTTGATCCCCTTGAACTCCGCCTTGATCAGCGCCATGGTCGACTTGACCTCCGTAACGTCCTTTTCCACCCGCTTGAAGTCAGCTAGCAGCTGCCGAAGGAAGTAGGCCACAACGGCCAGCAGCACCGAGATCAGGGCGTAGAAGTAGGGCGCCGAATTCTCCATCTACCGTAGGATTAGGGTTAAGGCTGCGCTAGGCCAGACACCTTAACCAGCGATACCGAGTTGTACTGACCGTTCTTCAGCGAGTAGAGCTCGCCGTTGACCAGCTGAAGAAACTCCACGCCCAGCACCAGAAACAGCGGCTTGGTCTCCGCCTTGGCAAAGGTGCTATTTAGCGATATCGCCTCCTTGGTGGGCTCTGCAGCGGCCACGCTAACCAGGTAGGGCTGAGCCTCGCTTACCTCAAAGGTGCCCGCCTCAAAGTCTACCTTGGCCACACCCGACACCAGCCTCACGTGGGTAGCACCTTCCGGTGCCCCGAAATCGCTCTTTGGCGTAATCACCCCAAAGCTTACGGTCGCCTTACCCTCGGTGCGGTCAATCGTCGAGGCCACCTTCCTGAAGTAGCAGGTACCTAGCTTGGCGTTGCTGTTGAACTCGAACCCCTCCAGCAGCTCCAGCTCGCCGTCCAGCACGTTGCGCTTGCCGCGCGTGCTGGTGCCGTCGGCTTTTACCACCCTCATCATCTCGCCCGTTAGGCGGCTGGTCATGCGGCTATCGGAGCCGTTTCTGATGAAGCTGCGCAGTGCATCCCTCAGCAGCTTGCCCGCCTTGCCGGATCGCCCAAACTCCGCACCGTTCTCGCGCGTGCGCTCAAACGCCGGGTCGCTCTTGATGCGAGCACCATCCACGCCGCCCTTCATGCGGGCGAGGTGCCCATCCTTGGTCTTGTAGAAGGAGAGGTCTCCGACCGTTCCCTTCAGCTTAATTAGTCCTTCCTGTTTTGCCATATCCTAAAAATTTTGGTGAACAGGGGCAAGCTACAAAGCGTAGCCAAGAAATAAAACTAACCGCTTCCGATACTGGTCGTTATCGTCGCTTTTTTACCCATCCTGCCGAATCAGGCAGCCCATTTTTTTGTAACTTTGGGTTAGGCAACTCCACGGATAAGCCAGGGATGCGCCATACATCAAACCTACATAAAGCATACCCCAACATGAAGCAGGCACGCGTAGTCATTTACCCCAAGGACATCCAGTTCATAACGGGCAAGAGCGAGCGTTACGGCAGAATGCTGCTCACCAAAATCCGTAAGGCAAACCGGAAAGACGAGCACCAGTTCATCACCGTTCACGAGTTTGCCGCCTTTACCGGCATTCCCGAGGAAACCGTTGAGGCCTACCTCCGATAAAAGGAAAGGAGAATCGGCAAAAAAGAGCCACTTTGCCCGCCATCATCGCATCCCTAAGTCATCAAAAAATCCCAAATTCAAAGACACCAATTCGGTGAACGACCCTAAAAAGCTCAATTTAACACCCTAATTTTCCACCCATTACAAACCTCGTTCGAATCCCTCCCTCTCCGCAGACCACAACATCAAAGCACAACAAAGCCCTGTAAACCATTCGATTTACAGGGCTTTGTATTTTCACCCCATTTCATTTTTCTACCCCAATTCCCAACCTTCAAGCCGCAAATTTTGTACGTCATTTTTTATCGGCTCTACTTAACGCACCGATTCCCTTGTATAAAACTGGACATTTGCGCTTTACAATATGAATTTTGAGGGTAATTTCCGATATCATCAAGACTATATAGTTTTACGACTAACACTGAGATCTGCATCTACTTGCTAAATTCTATTTGCGATAAAGGCAACAGTTAGGTAATGCATTGTACGTTTTATCGTTGGCCTTTTGCCTATCGGTGTCATGCCCAACCTTTGCAATAGCACTATGAATGACATCAATGCCTGTTTTTGTGGCGTCATACTCTACCTGAATCTTCTTTGTTGTCATGTTCCAAGATGCAAGTACAACCCCTTTTACCGATTTGGCGGCATCTTCAATTCGCTTCTTACAAGACTCACAGTTACCAAAAACCTTAAAAGTAGCATGCTGAATCGTTGCCATTCTTTTTGCTGAAGTTGTTGCTTGCTTTGAGGATTGGTTACCTGTGGAAGACATATCCATTCCCGGCATGCTGCCGTGGTTATGTTCGGCAGAAGATTTTCCGCCATCGCTATTCATCATGCTGGGCTTACCTTCTAGTTGGGCAGCAGCATCAACGCTAAACGTTCCTTGGGTGATAATTTGCTCGCCATCAGACAATCCCCCTTCTACAACAAAGCTATCTCCTAGCTTAGGACCCAATTCTATTTCGCGCATTTTGAATATATGCTCTTCAGTATTAGGCTGCTTAACATACACTATCGAACGTTTGCCAGTCCATAAAACTGCTGAAGAGGGTACCACTATTTTGTTCTTATATTCGCTAAGGTTGGCCTTTATGATACCTGTAGCAAACATTTCGGGTTTAAGTTTCCCCGTATGGTTCCCAATTTCGACTCTAACCTTAGATACTCTATTGGTTGGATCGATTACTGGATCTATAAACTTGATAGCACCTTCAAAACTTTCTCCTGGTAATGCCTGAATGGTAAACGAAATTTTGTCCCCTTTCTTTATAAACGGAAGATCGCTTTCGTAGGCATCAAACATTACCCATAAAGAAGAGAGGTTTGCAATGTCGAATAGGACCATCCCTTGGCTAACATAATCGCCGTTGCTTACGCGCTTTCCAGTAACAATGCCCGATGTATTAGCTGTTATTTCAACGTTATTCTTTATCCTTCCTATGCTTTCAATTTGGGCAATCTGCCTATCGCTTAGCTTCCATAGGTGCAGCTTCTCTTTCGCTGCTTGGTACAATTCAGGCTGTTGCTGCTTATCTTTTGCAGTCTCTAGGAGTTCTTGTTGTGCCGTGACCAACTCGGGTGAATAAATGAGAGCCAAGGCTTGTCCTTTTCGTACAGGTTCCCCGGTAAAGTTCACCAACAATCGTTCGATACGACCGGGAATATGGGCAACCTGATTTTGCAAAAGACGCTCATCAGCCTGTAGCTTCCCGTACAATCGAAGCTCTTTTACCGGTTGTTGGCGCGAAACTACCGTAGTTTGTACGTTGGCAAGCGCAGTGGCCTCCTTGGTAAAGCGTATAGCCTCGGAATCTTCTACAGCCCCTCCTTGTACCAAAGGAATAAGATCCATTCCACAGATTGGGCACTTCCCGGGTTTCGTCATACGTATTTGAGGGTGCATGGAGCATGTCCAAATTGTCGCTTTGCGCGCTTGGGCTATATGGGTGTGCTTACTATCTGTTCCCCCATTAGAGTGGAATAGCAGCCATCCCAAGAATAGTCCACCCAATGCGAATAGACCATATCGTACATATTTACGTGAAAGTATCTTTTCCATTTTTCTTATCATTGATTGGTTTGATGATTTTGTGTTACTGCCATCAATCGGTTAAGCCATGCCACTGCGGTATTGTTATCTACAACAGCATCTACCTGTTTTATCTCATAATCGAGCAATTGCTGGCGCACCCGTAGAATGTCAGTTAATTCGGTGCCAGATGCTGCAAAACTTCTGAGCATAATATCAAGCGTTTTTTTTGTTAGCTGCCCCTGCGCAGCGTAAAGGTTCATCCTTCGCCGTGCATCTTGGTATAGCTGAACGGCTTCGTAGTATTCGGCTTGTAGAGCATTTGCAGTAGCCTGATAGTTTTGCTCTGTTGCCGTTTTCATTAATGCTGCCTCAGCTTGCATTGCCTTATACTTCTTACGGTATATAGGCAGGGTTACTGTAATCATTGGCATAACCATATCCTTACCATTCATCGGAGAAGTCGACATTGTGCTTTTGCTGATTACGGTATAGTTGACACCAAACCCAACCATAGGGTATCCCATGCGTGTAACCATCTTCTTTCGGGCCTCCAACGACTTTTGTTCGTAACCGAGCATTCCCAGCATTGGATTACTGGCAAATAGGCTATCTGTTACCTGGAGTAGTTGAGGATTAATAAATTCAGCATAAAGAGTGTCGGGTAGCATCAACGGCATTCTTACTGACCTATTTAAGGTGGTATTAAATCGGGCAACAATAGTGACCTGCTGATTCTTTAAGAGGTCAATGCTATTTTCCAGCTCTCCAATCTCTATCTGTATGCGGTATAGATCGGATAACCCTGAACCAGCAGCCTGTCCCCCCATTGGGCTACTCTGCATTGGCGAAGATGACGGAGCGGCACCTGCCCCCATGCTGCTGCCCGAACCACCTCCCGAGCCTTGCATTCCCGACGAGCCCGAAGAGGCGCTCTGGGGTGATCCTCCCTGTACGCTTTTAGGAGTGGAAGGACTCCCGCCTCCTGCTGGAGGTGCTTTATATTTTACCAACGAAAGTCTTTCAACAGCACGTAAAATATCAATGTTCTTTTCCGAAATGTGGATGTTCTGTTTTACCTTATACAGCTCATACCAAATACGCTGTACGTCATAAAAGGTCTGCAGCTTTGCATCACGAAACGATTCGTACTTCGCATTTGCCATCAGGCTCATCTCATCCTTAGCAGATTTAAGCACCCCAAACCAAGGAAACATCTGCATAAAGCGAATTTCGGCAACTTGGTTTCCGCTTAAAACCTCCATCGGCTTTAGGAAGAAACCAATGCTTACCTCAGGATCAGAAAGGCTACCTGCTTGTGGTACCTTCTGCAGTGCAGCCTGGTATTCGCTAAACTTCTGCATTACAGTAGGATTGTTTTTTGCGGCAATCTCAAGGTAATGCATCAGCAAATCGGATTGTTGCTGACTTCTGGCTGTAATGCTACAGCTAATCATCACGATTGCGAACAGTATCTTTTTATTTCCTATTGTTTTCATACCTGCCTAATCGTTATTTGGTTCAACAACATCCATGTTCTTTCGGCCTACAGCCCACTCTCGCCACATCGATTGAAATAAGGGCACCACAAATACGGTCATTACCTGTATTACCATGCCTCCAAAGGCTGGAATGGCCATAGGAACCATGATGTCTGCACCCTTTCCTGTAGAGGTGAGCACTGGTAGTAGTGCAATAACAGCGACTGCAGTTGTCATCATTGCTGGTCGAACACGTTTAAGGCCTGCTGTAACCACCGCCTCGCGTACCTCTTCGACGGTAGACGGATGCTTCTGCTCAAATACCTGATGGATGTACGTACCCATTATCACCCCATCGTTGGTTGCAATTCCAAATAGGGCAATAAAGCCAACCCACACCGCGACGCTCAAGTTTATGGGGTGCATTTGAAACATGTCTCTCAGGTTTATTCCGGCTACGGAGAAGTTCATAAACCAATCTTGCCCGTATAGCCACATCATAATAAAGCCCCCTGCAAAAGCCACAAATACTCCAGAGAAATGGATAAACGATGCCGTAACTGTTCTAAACTGGAAGTAAAGCAGCATAAATATCATTATAAGGCTGATCGGAATAACTATTGAAAGCCTCTTTGTTGCCCGAATCTGCTGCTCGTAGTTTCCTGCAAACTTGTACGAAACACCTGGTGGTAGCTTAATTTCCCCCGAATCAATCTTCTTCTTTAAAATTTTGTTCGCATTTTCAACAACATCTACTTCGGCTTTCCCTTCTTCCTTGTCGAATATGACATAACCAACTAAGAAAGTATTTTCGCTGCGTATCATCTGCGCTCCTTGCGTGTAGTTTATATCTGCAATTTCGCTTAGTGGAACCTGCACCCCATTCATTGAGGGTATTAGGATACGCTTCAAATCTTCAGGGGTATTGCGAAGTTCTCGTGCGTAACGTACACGCATTGGAAATCGCTCTCGCCCTTCAACCGAATTGCTCAACGCCATTCCGCCTACGGCAACCTGTAGTACTTCCTGCACATCGTTAATGCTCATTCCGTATCGTGCCATTGCTTCACGGTTTAGCTTTACCTCGATGTATGGAGCACCCACCGAGCGGTCGTAAAATACCGAGGATGGCTTTACATCGGGAATTTTCTTTAGCTCCTGCTCAAACATCAGCCCCGCCTTTTGTATGGTTTCCAAATCGGGGCCATACACCTTTAAGCCCATGGGGGCTCGCATACCGGTCGAGAGCATTACCAGACGAGTCTCAATTGGCTGAAGCTTAGGAGCAGAGGTTAAGCCGGGAATATTGGTAACCTTAACGATTTCGTTCCAGATATCCACCGGACGTTTTATTTCGGGTCTCCACTGCCTAAAGTATTCTCCCTTACTGTCAAAGACTAGGCTATCCTTTGGAATGACCCGAAATCCCTCTTTGTTAGGATTGTATGTCTTCCCACTCTTTAAGACGTAGTTATCATCTCTATCAACCTTAAAGCGCATACGATGCCCGTTTTCGTCTAGAATGTATTCGGGTCGATAGTTGATCGTATTCTCGAACATTTGAACAGGTGCAGGATCAAGTGCAGAATTTACACGTCCCCATTTACCGACAGCAATTTCTACTTCTGGAATTGCAGAAAGCCTCCTATCCAGCGTTTCAACATATTCTAGGTTCTTTTCGATGCTCGAATGTGGCATGCTGGTTGGCATAAGTAGGAAAGAACCTTCGTTGAGCGATGGCATAAACTCTTTCCCTATACCTGGAAACGCATTTGCCGTACCTCTCCAAACAGATGTTTGCCTAAAGCTATTCCAGCCTACCTTTTCAAAACCTGTTGCTACAAAACCCGCTATTCGATCAATACCAAGCCAAATGAGGATTCCAAAGAACAGCGTAAACGCTGGTAGCAAAAGAAACTTTCGCTTGTTACCTAAGCCCCAGCGCAGAATAGGCTCGTAGAAGTGTACCATAGCCATAAGTGCTGTAAGGATAACGCCAACTATTCCTGTTACAAATAGAAAGTTTACCAAAGCGCTATTGTGTGCACCCAAAGGCAACCACTCGATAGAAAGGTAGTATATAGCAACAAGCACGGTAATCGCTATGGTTATATAGCTGGGGTATTCTCTGCGTTTCTCCGACCAACGATGGTCGAGCAGGTTGTTTATTCCAATCGCTGTTAAAGCCAAAATAGGCCAGGTATGCCATAGGGTAAGCAGTGCTAGTCCTGCAACAATTAAGCTCCAGTTCCAGTACTTGCGGATCTTCGTGGTGTTGAATCGAACATTAAAGAAGATATGCATTAGGGTAGGCAGCACCACTATCCCAAGGATAAATGCCGATAGCAGGGCAAATGTTTTGGTAAATGCTAGCGGATGGAATAGCTTACCTTCTGCAGCCTCCATGGCAAATACAGGAAGAAAGCTTATTATGGTAGTAGCAATAGAGGTTACTACAGCCGATCGTACCTCGGTTGTTGCTTGATAGATTACCGACATCAGCTTCTTGCCTCTAATCCCTTTGTTTTCGGGCATCTCGAGGTGTCTCAGTATGTTCTCGACATCTACAATTCCAATATCTACCATTACACCAATGGCAATTGCTATACCCGATAACGCTACAATATTAGCATCAACCCCAAATAGGTGCATCAGGATGAAGGTCATCAGTACCCCGATAGGCAACAATCCGGCAACAATTATGGATGCTCTAAGGTTGAGCACGAGCACAATGATTACGATGATGCTGATAAGGATTTCATGCGATAGCGCCGATTCAAGTGTGCCAATAGTTTCCTTAATTAATCCGGTACGATCGTAAAAGGGAACGACCGTTACCTTCGATACGCTACCATCGGGCAGCGTTTTTTGCGGCAACCCGGGTTCAATCTCCTTAATCTTATCTTTGATATTGCTAATCACCTCCATGGGGTTCGAACCGTAACGAGCAACCACCACCGCCCCAACTGCTTCGACTCCGGACTTATCCAACCCTCCGCGCCTTGTTGCTGGTCCAAAAGAGGTATGCGCTACATCTTTTATGCGCACAGGCGTACTATTTCGAACCGCAATCACGGAGTTGTCCAAGTCTTCTAGGTTCTTTACGTACCCCAAGCCTCTTATGATGTACTCCACGTTGTTGAGTTCAACGGTTTCGGCTCCAATATCAAGGTTGCTTTTGCGAACGGCATTCATTACGTCCATTACCGAAACATTGTAGGCCTTAAGCGCTTCTGGATTTACATCCACCTGATATTCCTTTACAAATCCGCCTACCGATGCAACCTCCGAAACACCTTCGGCGGTTGAAAGTCCGTACTTTACGTAAAAATCCTGTATGGTTCTCAATTCTTGTGGACTCCAGCCGCCATTGGGCTTGCCCGTCTTTGGATTTCGTCCTTCAAGTGTGTACCAGTAAATCTGCCCCAGCGCAGTTGCATCTGGCCCTAATGTTGGTGTTACTCCTGCGGGCAATGTACCTGCTGGCAACGAATTTAACTTTTCAAGGATACGAGAACGGCTCCAGTAGAACTCAACATCATCCTTAAAAATGATATAGATGAACGACATTCCAAACATAGAGGTGCTTCTCACCGTTTTTACGCCGGGAATGCCAAGTAGGGCAGTTGTTAGCGGATAGGTAACCTGATCTTGAATATCTTTTGGCGAACGCCCCATCCATTCGGTGGCCACAATTTGCTGGTTGTCGCCAATATCAGGTATGGCATCAACAGGTATTGGATTGCGGGGGAGGCCTGTTTGCCAGCTAAACGGGCTATAAACGATCCCAAGCACCACAAAGGCTATCAGGAATATAAACGTTACAAGCCTATTCTCAAGAAAATACTTTACGAGTCTATTAAACATTGAGCAATACGTTAAGAGTTTAGATAGCTAGTATGCCGAACTAAAACAAGTTCAGCATACTAGTGATAAAAAAATTCCAATACAAAACCTTCTTATTCTCTACTTCTTCCTAACGTAGCGGCAGCAGCTGGGTAAGCTACGATATGCTTTGTCGTTAGCCTTATACTTCTCAGTATCATGGCCTACAGCAGCGATTCTCTTTTGAACTTCATCGCTAGTTACCTTCGACGGGTTGTAGACTAAGGTTAGCTTCTTGGTATCAACATTCCAATCAGCCTTACTTACTCCTTCAATTTTTGCGGCTTTTTCTATGCGCGCTTTGCATAGCTCGCAGCTACCCCAAACTTTTATGGTTGCAGTTTTTGTAGCAACCATTTTGGAATGGTCGTGCTTTTGAGCGTATGAGGTAATACTCAAAGCAGCAACAATAATAGCTGCTAATACGATTTTTACTGTTTTCATCTTCTTAACTTTTAACGTGTTTAATAGTAATTCAAAACGAAATATACGGAAACGGCAATGCGTTGGCAAATGAGCATAAGCACATCCCCCAAACACATTTAGTCTAAGAAGATTCAAATACGGAAAACACAAATATCTGTCAAGCTAACCATGCTGGTTGATAATTCATCAGGCGGTTTGCTTTCCTTGTTTTGTGATGTGTAAAATGCTAATGTGTGAGTAGAAATACTTGCAGGTAAAGCAACAACCTGCAATGGCTGTTTCCCTAAGTCAAGATGAAAAGAAGTAGGGCTGTAGCTATTGTCAACAGCATACACGGCTACCTCATCGTGGCAGCAGCTTGATGATATGCCATTATGTACGGGACAACTAGAAGAATCATCTTCCATACCACAAGATGCCTTCTGTTCAGAGAAAGACCATTTCACAGCCGCCACCTCTCCGCCACAGCTATGAGCGGCTATAGAGAGGTGCATCCCTGAAAGGAAGATCAGCAGCGCAAACGATATGGATAGAAATTTCTTCATCTTACTTTAATATGCAAGAAAACAATAAAATTGTATAATCCCTGCTATCTGATTTTTTTTAACGATAATCTTTTCCCGTGGCCGTTTGGGGCTGCTGGCTTCAGCCTGTCATGCTTTTTGCATTTTAATAGCGGTTATAAACCGCTACTTAAGTTCGCGCGCATTTACAACCGTCGCGAAGCGGAGCTCGGCGTAGCCAAAATGCGCCGAGCCTCGTGCGTTTATTCTAAGGCGAGCAGAGCCTAGAAAAGGTATGCTATTATAGAATAATTCTATATTTGAATTGAGTTTGTAGTCTTTCGCTCATACCACAGTTTTTCCTTTTGGAGAAGAACTAATTGTACTTTCAAAAAAATAGTAGAATTATCATAACTAGGAATGGATAAGGGAAAATAGATCTCTTTTTTTGGAGGAATAGCAACCCTTCTGTTGAAAAACTCCAAAACAACAGGTGGAATTGAAGTATTTGTTGCATAACCATAGTCGCAGTTTATCGTATTGCTATTCTTATCATGTAAACAATAATATATTAAAATATGAGATGGCTTGGCTGGATCATCTACGAAAAATGAAGATCTAAGCAATATCGTATCAGACAATTCATTCTTTACTAAGAATCCAATACCACAACTATCTTTTACTAATTCAACATTTACGATGGTATTATTCAAAAGCGAATCAGGTATATTTTGTTTATTCTGAGAATGGATATTCGTATTAATTAACATCAACACAGTAAGTATGATAAGTATTCTGCTTTTTTTTATTGCCATCATAGTTAAGTTATTATACCCTTCTCTCCGTAATCTACACCAACGCTCAAGGCCTGTTGAATATTGGCTACGCCAAACTTCACTATGTTTCGGTTGCCTCTTCGACTTTACTAATTATCTGTTTATAGACTGCAATTAATAGGTTATCCAAGAAAAATCTACAACTTACCACCATTTAGTAATGCTTTTAAATTTGTCTAGTAATACATTTTTCTCTTCCTCTTTTATTGTAACCCTTAAAATACTATATATTCCTTTTGTTATAGTTTGAAAAGAGGTATTTACTTCAAAGAAGTAATCCCCAATTTCTCCTTGAATTATTAATAATCTTATAGTTTCATCAAAATCCACAAGCCCATTATAAGGATCTTCAATAAATCTATCCCAAGATTCATTTGAAACCCAAAACGTAACTATCAATTTAGACTCACCTTTCAATTCTGATAGAGATATCCGCATTTCAATTTTAAAAGATGGCATTAGATTGTCAATTTCAATAATCGAAAGTTCCAAATTGATAGGATCATATATTTTTATTTCTGACATACTTTTTCATTTAGGTTGAGCATGAATTAAAGCAGTTAGTTGCCTCAGTTCGGCTTAGGCTCCTGCCTAAGTCGAATCTATCCCCGCAGGCTCTTGCCTGCAATTACCCCTTTCGCTAAGCGCTGCCTCCTCGCTTCGCTTGGTTTAGCGTGGCCTCTGGCCGTATTCGGAGGCGGAAGGTATCAATTACATGTAAGTTTTCCAAGGAGCATTAGCGAGCGCCGCCGTTGATGGTAGCTCCGCTTTTATATTTTTGTTGTTCTCCTATCCGTTTCGCAAAACTACCGCTAACAAGAACATCTACTCCGGCAAAGCCTGCCAACATAACCCGACAGCGGCAAAACCGACCGCCGAATGTGTGCTGATCGTAGCCTCTGCTTAACTGATAAATATCTGAATCGATTAGATGCATCTTTTGGTGCGATAGATGCATCTGAAAACTCAACAGATGCATATTTTAGTGCGAAAGATGCATCTAAAAACTCAACAGATACATATTTTAGTGTGAAAGATGCATCTAAAGACTCAACAGATGCATATTTTAGAGCAATAGATGCATCTGAAAACTCAACAGATACATCTTTTAGTGTGAAAGATGCATCTAAAGACTCAATAGATTCATCTTTTAGTGCGATAGATGCATCTGAAGGCTCAACAAATGCATCTACTCCCGGTAAAGCCCACCAGCAAATACGCCAAGCGCAGCCATTTGCTGGGGCTGCGCTTTATGTGTTTTTTATGTTTGCCTTTTAGTGGTGGTATAAGCCCGCTATAGCAGCATAACCACCTGCTTCTCACTCAGGCAAAGCCTGCCACCATAGCTCGACGGGGCAAAGCCGACCGCCGAACGTGCGCTGATCGTAGCCTCTGCTTAACTGATAAATATCTGAATCGATTAGATGCATCTTTTGGTGCGATAGATGCATCTGAAAACTCAACAGATGCATATTTTAGTGCGAAAGATGCATCTAAAAACTCAACAGATACATATTTTAGTGTGAAAGATGCATCTAAAGACTCAACAGATGCATATTTTAGAGCAATAGATGCATCTGAAAACTCAACAGATACATCTTTTAGTGTGAAAGATGCATCTAAAGACTCAATAGATTCATCTTTTAGTGCGATAGATGCATCTGAAGGCTCAACAAATGCATCTACTCCCGGTAAAGCCCACCAGCAAATACGCCAAGCGCAGCCATTTGCTGGGGCTGCGCTTTATGTGTTTTTTATGTTTGCCTTTAGTGGTGGTATAAGCCCGCTATAGCTGCATAACCACCTGCTTCTCACTCAGGCAAAGCCTGCCACCATAGCTCGACGGCGGCAAAGCCGACCGCCGAATGTGCGCTGACGGTAGCCTCTGCTTAACTGAGGCGAATATAGTGCGTTTAAATAAACTTGGCTTAATGCGAGATTCTCCTTGGATTTTCACCCATACATGCTAGTCCAATATATATGGGTAAAACAAAAAGAAATATTATACTTAGAGTTATAATTACTCTATATTTATATATTTTGGTTTTTGCAAACCAAAAATAAGCAAGAGTAACTAAAAATTGTAATAGCAACAACAAATAACCAAATAGTATAAAAAAAAACAAGATTTTATGTATTTGGCTAGGTAATAATACTGATATAGTTGAATTAGTTAGTTCAACTATAATAAAATCGATTACTCCTAAAATATAGAAGAATAAGCATGTGATAAATACATAGTAAAGCAACTTAAAATTGCGATTACCATCTTGCCTTAATGTACCCATAGTATTATTGTGAAATTTATTTTTCGTCTATTTTGATTGATCTGTAATCTTTTTTTACATCAGTTCGGCCTCAGTTCGGCTTAGGCTCCTGCCTAAGTCGAATCTATCCCCGCAGGCTCTTGCCTGCAATTAACCCCTCCGCTAAGCGCTGCATCCTCGCTACGCTTGGTTTGGCGCGGCCTCTGGCCGTATTCGGAGGCGGAAGGTATCAATTACATGTAAGTTTTCCAAGGAGCGTAAGCGAGCGCAGCCGTTGATGGTAGCCCCGCTTTTATGTGTTGGTGCAAGCTTACCGCTTAATGGCAGACTAAGACCGCTACTTATGTTCTACGTATTTACAACCGTAGCGAAGTTGAACACGGCGTAGCCAAAATGAGCCAGCCTCGTGCGTTCATTCTACGGCGAGCAGGGGAGGATGTGTGCTCTTTATGAGCAGGAATGGCTTCCTCGCTTTAGGAAATGATTTCTGCATTCGCCGATGGCTTTTTCTTCTATTTTTGGCTTGAATGTATTCGAGCTCCGCAACGCAGAGGCAAAGAAGGTGGAGCAATTCCTGCGCTCGGTTCGCGATGTGGTTAATGCCACCTATCCCGACCAGACTAAAAAGCTCACCGAGTACGGCTTCGAGGTTAACGAAGCAGCCCCTAAAGCAAAAAAGGATAGCAAGAAGTAGCACTTAGGTGCATAAAAAAAGAAAGCGTAGCTGCGGCTACGCTTTCTTTTTTTATGAATATGGCATTCCTCACAAGCTACTTTACCTCGCTAGCCTCCACGTAGTACGAGGCTGCGCTTTCTTCGGATACGCTTCTAGCGCAGGTTTCGCCATCGCATCGGCCGCAGGGCTTAGGTGCAACATATCCAACCTTTCTTAGCACGCCCTTAACGGTTACCTTTTTTCCCCTGAAGCTGGCTGCCGATCCGCTCTTTAGCACCACGGCCATGCGTACCGTTCTATCGTTCTCTGGCGATACGAATATTCGCTTATCGCTCTTGGGGCAAACGGAGTAAACCATTCCCGTAAATTCAACTTTCTTCCCTGCAAGCTTCGAAGCGTTCTTGGCCATATTGGCAAGCTCTACCTTGCCGGCCTGAGCAATAATCGCCCCAACGAAAAATAGGGTTACTAGTAAAAACTTTCTCATCATAGCAAATTATAATTAATCATGTTAATGCTTGCTTAGTCGCCTAGCGCTTTCGAGTGCCATATCTCTAGGATGCGCTTCGGCTTAAAATGGTCGTTTGAAGACCGCCTATCCGTTCAGTATCGTTCTACGCAAAAATTACGGAGGCCAGAAAGAGGAGCACCGCTGCCGCCGCAACCGCAAGAGCAATCAGGTGGGTTTGGAAGGTCACCTTTTTGGGGAAGATATCCTTCGCCTCCTTGCGGAAGAAGTCGATAAGCGCGCCGGTAGGGCAGAAGAAGCGGCACCAGGCGCGCGGAATGGCAATGGAGAGCAGCAGGAAGGCTACTGCCATTACTACCACCCCTTTTGATGCCGAGGCGAAGAAGAAGAGCGTAAAGGGCTCGGCTCCGGTAACGTCGATGGTGGATCCAAATATGGCGATGCCCAGCACAATGAGCATTACCTTGGTTCGGGTACGGGCGAGAATGCCGGTTACGCTTTTGGGCAGCTCCAGCTTCTTGGGGTTAAGCTTTCCCAGCAGCTCCTGCGATGCGCCAAAGGGGCACACATAGGTGCAGTAGAAGTTCTTTCCAAAGAAGAATGGAAGCAGAATGGCAAGTGCTGCCAGGGTGAGGAAGATGATCTGGTTCTTCAGCGATATCCCCTGGATGAACCATCCCCCAATCAGCTTGATGGAGAGGAACGAGCCGTAGGCCACGCCCAATACCCCAACCGATAGAACGATCAGCGTGATGCGGTACCTGCTCAGCTTCTTGGGGAAGCAGTAGAAGGCTAAGGCGTACAGGAGCACCAGCAGAATGGAGCCGTAGCTGATAATCTTCTTCATGCTGGCTTTTTGGGCAACGGCCGAGGCCTTGCTGTACTCGGCTAGGCGCTGCTTCACCGTTTCGCCAATGGCGGTGGAGGAGTAGGTGGCCCCCGATACCGCATCCCAGCTCTTGGCAACGGCATCGCTGGCCGAAAGTCCGTTCCACTGTGTCAGGAATCCCTTCTCCTTTACGGTTGCCACAAATTCGGGGGTCTCGTCGTTGCGTAGCAGGGCAACCCCCGTCACCTTGTCGTTTCTGTCGAGCAGAATTGCCAGGGGCACGGGGCCGCTGTAGCCGATAATCTTGCTGGTGGTTTGCTGCGCGATCACCGCTTTCCCGATGGCGCCATTGTTCCGATCTTTTACGATCCACTGCTCTACACCATCGCTTTCGATGGAGGCGGCTTCGGGGAGGATTGCCTTAAGGCAGGCTAGCACCTCGGTGTTGGGGGCTGATGCTATTTTCGATCTCAAGTCGCTACCATTCTCGGCCGTACGGATTCCGATAAGGGCAACAATGGAGAGGAGAACAACCAGCTGGGGTAGCTTAGCCTTTAGGTTCGCAAGTTTCATGGCAATTGGATGATTGGTTTACGCAGTAGGTGAATTAAAAAAAAGCCGTCGCCAAGTCAGAAATCGTAGCAGTGCTTAATCCAATAACGGATAACGAAGAGTGTTAAAGCATGATGTTCGCACCCCGACGTCCTGATCTCTTTGACAGCTTTTTCTTTCTACAAACTGCTAATATTATTGAACTACTAGTTCGTTTAGGATATAGTCTGATTTTGCAAACTTCTCGAGGAAGAATAGGATGAATCGGCTATCCACGCAGATGTTGCGGCAGTTCTCCTCCGTATATTGGTAGTCGGAGTACGCCCCCTGCCAAATCCTATCGAAGTTAATGCCGATGAGCTTACCCTTGGCATCAATAACCGGGCTGCCGGAGTTTCCGCTAGAGGTGTGCGAGGAAGAAAGGAAGCAAATGGGCAGTTTATCTCCCTTGAAGTATTTACCGAAATCTTTCTTCTCGATGAGTTCCTTTAGCCTTACGGGCATTTTGTAGTCTGCATTATCTGAATTTTTCATTCGCTTTTCGTACATGCCATCGGCAGTTGTGCTGCAGCTGTAGATAACTCCATTGTTAGGGCTTACACCCTTAACTTTCCCGTACGATATGCGCATGGTGCTATTCGCATCGGAGTACAGGTTATCCAAACCGCGCATCTCAATAATGCCGGCAAGATAACGAGTATAGAAAAAGCCGTTCTCGTCCTGTGCCTTTGCTCGCTGGCGGATAATCTTATTTACGTTGGTCATGTATAGGCCAATCGCCATTTTATAGATCGGATCGTTTGTTAGCATGTCGATCCCCTTGGTACCAACGCTGTCTAGGAACGACGATACCTTGCTCGAATCGGTAAGTATGGTCGACTTGAAGGCATCTTCGGCAAACTTTTCGAAGTCGCCGTTGTACTTTTTGCCTACCTCTACCATATATTCGGGGTGGAAGTAGCTGGGCAGGTTCTTGTAGTACATGCCCAGCAGTTTGCCAAACACCTTTTGGTCGATGTCCGTATTCCAGTTGCTGTATATCTGGGGTAGCAGGGTTTTAAGATGGCGGGCTTCGCCTTCGGCTGCCTTTGCCGATGATTTACGGCCGCTTTTTACAATGCTTACCAGCTTCTCGAACTTTCCGGCAAAGGGTACCGCCTCGGCACCGTTAATTCCCGCCTCGTTGAAGTAAAGATCGGCTCGGTTATACATCGAGAGAATCCTATACTTAACCCTTAAGCTGTCGAGCACCCCGCCATATTTTGCAATTCGCTCGGGCGAAGCGTTAACCCACTTGGTGAACTCCTCTTCTTCGGCTAGGCGATTCTTGTCGATGCCATTAACGGTTATCCCGTAGAGTTCTCCCTTCCACTTAAGCAGCTTATTCATCATGGAGCTCATGCGGGTGGTGTAGCGAAACTTTACGTTGGCGTCGGTTTCCATTGCCTCGCTCATGATCTTCATCTTAGCTTCGCAAATGGCAATTCGGTGCTGGTTATCGTCCTTAACAATTTGCTCGAGCGCAAACGAGGGAATGTATCGGCGTGATGACGAGGGAAAGCCTACTACCATTGCAAAATCATTTTCTTTGAGACCTTTAGTGCTAATAGGAAGAAAGTGATTTGGCTTATAGGGTTGGTTGGTTGTACGCCATTTTGCGGGGTTGTTGTCGCTGTTGGCGTATACGCGTAGAAAGGCAAAGTCGCCGGTATGTCTGGGCCATTGCCAGTTGTCGGAATCGCCACCGAATTTGCCAAGCGAAATAGGTGGAACGCCTACCAAACGTACATCTTCGAATACTTTGTATAGGGCAAGTAGGTACTGATTCCCTCCCATGAAGGCGGTAATCCCTCCTTCTAGCTTGGTTCCTTTCGTTGCCTTTGCCACGATTTCTTTACCACGGATATCAAGTTGGCGATCATAATCGGCTGCGGAGAGTTTTTCGAGTCCGGCGGTTATCTCTTTGGTGATATCGCGGATTTCTACGAGCTGGTTAACCTTCAGCTCGAAGCAGCGCAGCTCGCGGGTGGTGGTGTCTGCCCAATATCCGTTGGCAAGCAGGTCGTGCTCGGGGTTAGAGTATTGCTCAATATAGCGCATCACGCAGTGGTAGTTGGTCGTTAAAAGCCCCTTCCCCGATACAAACGATGCCGTACAGAAATTCTTTAGTCCCATTCCTTCAGAGGAAAGTCCAACAACGGCATCCTTAATGCACTTTTTGTTGATGCTGTATATATCCTCCTTTGTCAGCTTAAATCCAGCCTTTTTTATATCCTCCATTCGGTACTTGCTTAGCAACGAAGGAACCCAAAATCCCTCATCAGCCTTGGAGGGAATGCTTAAAAGCAGAAGCAGTAGGACAGATAGTCCAATGCTAAAATGTCTCATAGTTTGAATTTGTTTTTGTGGAAGATTTGGGTAGTGCTGCCCTGAAAACGCAGGGCAGCCAGTTTTGGTGTAACAAGTACTACGATTTCAGAATTTGAAGAAGGTATGCTATCTGCTTCTTCTCCGTTCCATTTGTCGATTTTTCAGCCCTTAATGTTAGCATTCCCTTTACACTACTTATCTGTGCATATATAGCAGCCGAAAGTATTGTTCCCTTTTGTTCCTTATTTTCAGATAGTGCCTTTAACTTTTGCACGTAACATATCTGTAGGTTCTGAACATACCGATCGTTGGCAGCTCCTGCTTTAAGGATACAGTTCGAAAGATCGTTGAAGTAGTGCTCTATGGTATAGGTGCATCCCAATCCTTCGTTGGCAATGATTCGCGAGGGGATGAAATTGCCCAACAGATCATCTACCACATCGTTCTGCTTTTGGAAAAGCATATCGGTTTTAGAGCCGATGTAGGGGATTAGCGATGGTTCGTTTAGCCAGCCAATGTTGCGAATTTCGTTTACGGCAAAGGCGAGCGCTTCGCGCTGCTTTTCAGCATCAACCGCCTTTCTTTTTGCTTTTATGTCGCCAATTGTTCCAGCAAATTCGTAAACTCCTCCTAGGTAGCTCAGCGTATGACCTAGTTCCTTGGAGTATTGCTTAAATATAGCCGCATAGGTATTATCGTAAATCTCAGGAGTCTCAGTTTCCTTGTAAAGCCATTTTGCCGTATTCTTGATAATCACCTTTAGGTTTTTTATTCCGTAGGTCGATGCTTTTACGGCATCATCGCCAAGGGCATCGGCTTGCGATGAAGGATCTGGCATAACCTTAGCCACAGCGGCACCACTATAAAGATATTTAGGATCGCTTCCGTTGTTCTTAAACCATTGCTCTAAGGTTGGTACCTCCTCAGTGGTTGAGGTGGCGCTTAGTATTGGCTTATAGCCATACTTTATGGAGAAGTAATCGAAATCGCCTAAGATGGGAGGGGTGAATTTAACCCCTTTGTCCTCTGGTTGCGCCACATAGTTATTGCGGGCATAGTCCATAATAGAAGCAGTAGTGCCGTACCTTTGTGTAAAGGCTGCCGATCTCAAGGAATCAACGGGGAAAGCATACGACGCGCGCATGTTATGCTGTAATCCCAGTACATGCCCCATTTCGTGGGCTACTGCATAGCGGATAAGCTCTCCCATGGTAGCATCATCAAGTTTAAGGGTGCGAACTTTGGGGTCAGCTGCCGCTGTTTGTACGTAACGCCATTCCTGCAGCAGCTTAATAACGTTGTGGTACCAGAATATGTCGCCACGAACGATCTCTCCAGATCGGGGGTCGTAGTATATTTCTCCGCTGGCATTGGCATCTTCAACGGGGAGGTATCGGAAGCAGTTGTGTCGGAAGCTAAACTCGTCGAACGAAGCATCGTTCTGGGGATAGTCCTTCGCTTCTACTACATTTTTGAATCCTATTTTTTCAAAAGCTTTGTTCCAGTCTTCAATGCCTTGCTTAACATACGAGCGCCATTTGGCAGGCATTACAGGGTCGATGTAGAAGATGATGGGTTTAGCAGGAGCTACTAATTCACCTCTCTTGTACTTCTCTGCATCTTCTGGTTTAGGCTCAATGCGCCAGCGGGAAATAAGCTGTTGGGTAGATACAGGTTGTCCCGATTCGTAGATACGTTTTGACTTTGAGAAGAACCCGATACGGTCGTCGTTGGCACGAGCCATCATGGGTACTTTGGGCAGCAGGTAGAGCGAATAGCGGAGGATGATTTTTGAGGCATCTCTTTCGCTAACAAAAGGTAGAACCGTGCTAACCTCTAAGGTTTGGTCGTTAACGCTCATACGTATAACCTGTACACCTTTAGTTTCTAGGCGTCCCGATTTAATTTTGCCATCGAGCGGAGATACATACGCTATCTCGTCGGCAAAGAATTTGGTTACATCAATGATGTAAGAGTTGTTACCCGTAGTCTCCTCAATGTCGAAGAACTGAAACTCTGGGGTGATGTTATTTTTGTCAATAGCCTTGGCTATTGGATCTTTCTCGTCAACAATGCGGTAGTCTTGGGGGTATTCTATTACAATTCGATTTCCCTTTTTTTGGAAACGAACAAGGATTGGATCCTTACGGATTTGGCCAGCTGATATTTGTTTGTTGTTGCTAATCTTTTCTACACGTCCAGCAAATAGTAGGTCTCTACCAAGTATGCTGTCGGGAATCGCGAGGTAGTAGCTATCCTTTACTTTAAGTACGCTAATAAATCCAGCCTCTACATGCGCTTTATCTTGTATAGAGGTGGTTTTCTTTTCTATGGTTTGTTCTAGTGGAGATGTTGTGGTCGATCTTTCCTTTTTGGGATTAGAACCCTGAGCGTAGTTGCCTACGCTCAGGGTAAAAAGGGTAAGAGTCACAAACGTAAGTTTGGTGATCATCCTGTTTATTTTATTACAGCTTGAGTGAATTGATAGCGAATGGTGTATTTACCGTTCTCATTTTTTACGATATAGTTGGCTGTAGGTGCAAAGTTAGAGTCCGAACATTGAAGTATAATGTCCATTGAAATTGTAGATGTTGTTAGGTCGTAGGAACCATTGATGCTCTCAATTTTTACAATAACAGGTTCAACATTTGTTGATTGCGATATAGCACCAGATGTTTGTTTTGAGTCGGTATACCAGTTTGTTACAGTTTTACCATTAACAGTCGTTGTTCCGAACCAGTCGTATCCTGCCTTCGATTTATACAGAGTTACATCTTGTGATGGTATGATTGCAACACCCTTCATTCCATCTCTCTGTGTTGGTATAAATTTGATAAAAGAGTCGTTGATAAATCCTGTTGTGACATTTCCATATTTTACAATGTAACCTGCGGGGAAATAATCTGATATGTTTAGTAAGTTTTTGGTAAGAATCTCCCATCTTTCAGTTTCTACAGTAATCGATGAAGTCCATCCTGCCTTTTTAAACCATGTATGTACTTCAGGTTTCCATGCATTTCTTTTATCTAAATTCACCCAATGTTCTCCGGTTGACTTAAACGCGTTGGTTGTCATATCCCAAATTAGAGTCTTTATTCGGTAAGCCGTTTTAGTGTCAAATTGAGTAGCAGTGCCATTGCTTAAACTGAAGTTCTTAAAAATGTTATTTGCATTAAAGAACGAAGTTGTAAAATCAACCTCAGGGTTAATCAGCGTAACTGTTGCTGTTTTTCTTGTGTTATCGACGATGAATTCTTGAGAGTCGCCAGCAAAGTTTATTTCAAGCTTCTTTTCTTGTGTGATATCTGCCGATTTTACTTTTACCTTAAAGGTTGCCTCTAGGGCGTTGGCAGGAATGCGGATGCTGCCGCCGTCAAGACCTTCGGTCGTAAAGTCAGTTCCTTCTACTGCACCAATAAAAGACAAAGGAACAACAATGTCCTTTGATAAGGCTTCGCTTAGCGCAACCTTTACATCAATGGTTTCGGCAAGAAGTGGATTGGTGAGCACCTCGTTGGTATTCACGAACGACACCTTGGTGAGGTTCGACTTCTGCGAGTCCATGATCGTAACGGTAACCGCATTTTTTGTAGGGTCTACAATAAAGCCTGCAGCCTGCTTAAGTGTAACGGTAAGCGTGTAATCGTCGGCTGTTGCCGAGATGCTAGGTTGAAGAATAATTTCACCTGATGAGGCTCCTGCAGAAATGGTAACATTCTCGGCATCCGAAATCACATAGTTTGTGCCATTGACAGCCGTACCCGTAATCTCGATTGGAATTGTTAGCTGTTTTTCAGCTGGTGCGCTTAGGTTAATCTTTACTCTTACATCGCCACTCTGGTTTTCGTAAACCTGAATAGCATCTTTTTCGAACGAAACTGTAGGCGTAAATGGCTCATCGTCCTTTTTACATCCCATAGCCAGCACTGCAAGGGTCAACAGCAGCGCAAAGATTTGTTTGGTAGTTTTCATACTATTTGGAATTAAGATTTGGATTACGTTCTACTGCATTCTTTGGGAATGGCAGGATTAACTTATCACTTGGGAAAGGCACATCTTTGTTATTGATGCCATTAAAGTAGGTTCGTGTAATACCTTTTCCCTTACGGATAAAGTCGTAGTAGGTGTGTCCCTCAAATGCGAGCTCTTTTCGACGTTCCAGCATAATGGCATCGATAAGTGCTTGCCCTGAAGGGTAAATTGGAGTTGCATTAACATTTGCACGCTGCCTGATAGTGTTTAGATCGTTACGAGCGGTAATTACATCAGACAGTTCTGCAGCAGCTTCAGCTCTGGTTAGGTACATCTCTGAAAGGCGAATTGCTGGAATATATCGTTCTTTAAGACCGATACTTTTAAACTTGATGGTAACAGTATCTCTAGCATCACCTGGAAATGGAATTATTAAACTTTTGCGGACATCATCGTTTTCGTATAACGAGTATAAGTCCTTAGAGACAGAACAAGCAACTGTCTTTTCTACATCAGGAACTCCGTAGTAGGTCGAAACCGTTCTCGTAGTTTTGGCGGTGAAATCTATTATCCAAATATCTTCCTGGTTTGGAACTGTTGAGCTCCAAGCACCAAGATAATCCTTGTTGGGGACTAACGAGTAGCCATAATCGGCAATCACCTTGTTCGAATAGTAGTAGGCGTTTTTATAGTCTCCTTTGTAAAGAAGTACCCTTGCAAGCAGAGCCTGAACTGCGGCCTGTGATATCCAAGCCTGCTTTATTCCAGTAGTGCGGCTGTTGTTCGTTAATAGGGTATCGGCCTTTTTTAAATCGGAGATAATAAGGTCGTACACAACGTATAACTTGCTACGTACAGGATAATCTAAGACGGGGATCTTCTTGTCCATCATTACGATTGATTGATGGCTTCCTATTTTAGAGTAGCTGTAGGGTTGGGCATATAGGTTGCAAAGGTTGAAATGAGATAGCGCTCGCATAAACAGTGCTTCGCCATAGTACTGGTCGCGAAGCTTCGTGTTAGCGTAGGTTCTGGTTTTGCAAGCTTCGATGATGTCGTTTGCCTGATTAATGATCTTGTAAAAATTCTCATAGAAAAACATAACGGCATCATCTTCGTCGTCGTATAGGTTACTAAACTCGTAGGAGGGCGTAATGTCTTTAACTAGGGCACTTGTTGCCGATTTGGCCATTTGCAAGTTTCCGCTTCTGCTCTCGGAGTAGGCAATCAGGGCGCTTCCATAGGTATCCATTATGTTGCTATAGTCTCCAACTACTGCAAAATTTAACCCTTCTAGGTCCTTCGTAATTTCATTGTTCGATATGGTCATGGTAGGTTCCCTGTCGAGGAAACTCTCGCATGAGGTTGTGCCGACAAGTGTTCCCAGCACAAATGCAATATGGAATATAGTACTGCTTTTCATTGTTTTTTAGAATCTAAGGTCAATACCAAAGGTTATCTGTCTCGATTCGGGGAAACCGTAACGGTATTCAGCAATTCCGTTTCCGCTTCCTCCTTTTTTGTCCTTGTACCAGTATGCTAGATTGCTAATCTGAGTGTTGATGCTGGCATTGTCAATCTTTATTCGCTTTATCCATTTTGATGGTAGCTTGTAGGCTAGGGATAAGGTCTTAAAGTTGATATTGGTCATATCGTATAGATAGCGGGTAGAACCGTATCCCACGTAATTGTCGAGAGAGAGCTTTGGAACATCGGTAATCTGTCCTGGTGTTGTCCATCGGTCAAGCTGGTTCACCGTTTGGTTGTGTATTAGGATCTGACGTCCATCCGAGTTTGTGTTGAGGTAGCTGTATGGGATTGTTTTCTTACCTCCGATATTGTAGCTCATAACAATGGATAGCGTAAAGTCTTTATACTCGAAATCGTTTACAAAACCACCAAAGAAATCTGGAGATGCTTTTCCTGCATACACACGGTTCTCGATCTTATTAGCCAGCACGCCGTCGGTAGTAATGGTCCCATCTTTTAAGTACCATAACGCAGTTCCTGTTTGAGGATCTACTCCAGCATAGCGTGCGGTGTAAATGCTGCTCACGTCCTTTCCGAGCTTTAGCCCATTATACGAGTAACTAGAGGGTGGCAACTTGTCGAGGTTGTTTGCCAGCTTTGTTAATCGATTGGAGTTGCTGGAGATGTTAAAGTTCGACCTCCACTTAAAATCTTTGCTGTTTATGTTCTTTGTTTTAAGCGTAAATTCGAATCCCTCGTTCACCATATCGCTGGTGTTTGCCGAGACTGTAGAGAATCCTGATTCTAAGGGGATGTACAACGATTGAATTCCTCCGATTACTGTGTTTCTATAGTAATCGAATGTTATGCCGATTCTTGATTTGAGAAAGCTGGCATCGAAGCCGATGTTTAGCTTGTAGTTCTGTTCCCATGTAAGGTCGAGATTGGGAGCGGAGCGTGGAATCGCTCCGGCTTCACCGTTATAGACATACGATGATCCATATGCGTATGTTCCACGTGCTGAGTATGTGCCAATTTTAGAGTTTCCGGTGCTACCGTACGAAGCCCTTAGCGTTGCCAAAGGTACTAGATCGGTAGGGAACCAATTTTCTTTTGAAAGAACCCACGTTGCCCCAATTGATGCGAAGTTCTTTGCCTGTACATCGCCCCCAAAGATGGAGGATGCATCTCGACGAAAGTTTACGCTGACATTGTATTTTGAGTCGTACGAGTATCCAACTCGGCTGTAATACGAAATGGTTCCTTCCGAACTTTCTGAAGCAGATGCGTCAACATTTTCGGTTGCTCCATATCCGATAATTGGGAGTTTTTCCATCGGTAAATTCTTCTCGGTTGCTCGTAGTCCGTTGGAACTTTTATCGCTGATTTCCATGCCGGCTAGAACAGAAACGTTGTGCTTGTCGTCAAACGTTTTATTCCATTCTAGCTGGTTAAAGTTGTCCCAAGCAAACGTTGAATTGTAGATGTCTTTTATCATACCTCCAGATGTGGCACCCGATGCATTCTTCTTCGAATTGAAGACGTATGTTCTTGCGTTTGTGTAGTCAACGCTCATAGAAGTTTTGAAACTTAGATCTTTTAGGATATGGTAGGTAAGCGACACATTGCCGTTGGTGTTGTAGTCCTTCTTTTGGTTCTTATTTTGTGCCAATGCGGCCAAGGGGTTTACATACGCCTTGTCAAAAGGAGGATTGGTGTTGAATGTTCCATCGGCATTGTAGGGCGAAAGATTTGGTTTCAATGCGAAAGCCCCGGAGAACATGCTAAACACATCCTTATTGGCCATAGAGAATCCGAAGACGGCATCGAAGTCGAGCTTATCGGTCAACTTTGTGTTAAGATTAAGGCGCGAGGTAATTCGATAGAGATCATTCCCCTTGGAAACTGATTTCGTATTGTTATAGCCTGCAGAGAAGCGGTAGGTTGTTCTTTCGGAACCTCCTGATACGCTCATATTGGTCTGTGAAGTAAAGCCTTGTCGAAGGACTAAATCGTACCAGTTGGTGTTGATGTCGGTTGCCCCTGCTTTTAGCTTTGCATCTTCGAGAGAAATACCTGAGTTTACTTGTGCTTCGATGGCAAGTTTTACGTAATCTTCCGTATTCAGATACTTTACGCTGTTAATGACGTTGGCAACTGAAAACGACTGCGAAATGTTGAAGGTTGCTTTCCCTGCTTTTCCCTTTTTGGTTGTAATAAGGATTACTCCGTTGGCAGCATTTGCCCCATAGATGGCGGAAGTTGCCGCATCCTTTAAAACGGTGATGGTTTCAATGTCGTTTGGATTTATAAGCGACAACGGATTTGTTTGTGTTACCCCTTGGTTGAAGGCTTTGTCGATATTGGGATTCGATGCATCAAGCATGGGAATACCGTCTATGATGAAGAGAGGTTGACTTGATGCTACAATATCGGAACTTGTAACCTGAGTTAATGAACCTTGTCCGCGCACCTGTATGCTTACGGATGCAGATCCTGGATCGCCAGAGTTGTTCTCAACAAGTATACCCGCCATACGACCTTCCAGCATTTTATCTACGCTTTCGGTTGCTCTGTCTACTTGAAGATCCTTAGCCGAAATTTGCTCAACGGCTCCAACAACGCTTTCGCGCGATTTTTTGCTGCCGTAGCCAAGCACGATGGCTTCCTGAAGCTGGATGTTCTCCTCTTCGAGGATCACAACAAGGTCGTTTTGCTTGCCAACAACAACTTCTTGGCTTTTATAGCCGACCATACGAAACGTAATCTTGCTGTTTGCCTCTGATACCTTTATGAGGAATTCGCCGCTTATGCCTGTCGAACTCGCCAATTTCGAGCCTTTAAGGGTAATGTTTACTCCGGGAATAGGCTGGTTGTTTTTGTCTAGCACCTTTCCTCTCACATTTCGAACTTGTGCTTCTGCTGCGAATGCTATGAGCAGAACAAACAAGAACAGAACTAATCTTTTTGTCATTTAGATTTGATTGTAGTTGGTTAATTCTTCTTTATAAAAACGTATGGGTTCTCTGTAACCCGTTTTTCTCCCTTCACCATATGCGTAAAGGTTGGGTGGTTGAGGAGCAAAAACAGCTTTTCCCGATCCGATGCTCTTTTGCTCTCGAATACAATTTGAAGTTCGGGATATGTAACACTACTTTTTGCCACTATGCTGTGAATGTGGAATTGCTCGATTTCTACATCCTTAAGGAAGGGAGAGAACGGAAGCTTTCTACCAAAAGGGAATTTCCGCATGGTAAGTGTTAGCGTATCTAGCCTTGTTCCTGCTGCAATTTCCTCGGTCGATTCGTAGCTGTTCTTGATGAAGATCTTGTTTAGGATTCTGCTGCGTTGGCTATCGGCGTTTTCGACATCAACAGAGTTTATGGTGTAGCAGGTGCCTACCTCTGTTGGCTTCTTCTTTAGAATCATTACAACCGATGGGCTTTCGATTCGCGCCTTTAGGCTATCGACGTTGAGGCCTTGCTTGGCGAAAATGTCAACGAAGAGCGTCTTCTTATACTCCGATTCGATGAAGTAAACGCCGTTCATCGTTTGCAGCTTATACATTAGTACGAGCCCATCGAATGAGTCGTAGTAGTTGTTGATGGAAAGCCTGTACCTAAAGAACTTGATGTTGGTATCTTCGGGATAGGCAACTGGATGCTTAGCCTTGGTGTGGAGTATTTTGCGAAGGTTATCCTCGGTAACGATGCTGTCGTTTACGTAAACCGTTAGGTCTTCTTTAGAGGGGCTGTACTGCACGCCATAAATTCCTTTGTGGCGCTTTAGCTTATCGGCGAGCGCCTCGAAACCGATGGAGTTGCGGATGGTTTTGTAGTTGTTCAGTTCTATTGAGCTTGCATTTTTGTTCAGATCTAGGATGTGCCAAACGTTTCGGTAAACGTATAGGTTACGTTGGGCAATAAGGTAGACCGATGTTGTTAGAAAGAGCAGCGTAGCCGCTAGGATAAGTAGGCCGGTGCGCTTTTCAATCAGCTTAACGGCATAGCGCTTTTTGTTTAGAACCTGCTCTATGGGAGGTCCTGTGCGGTTGTTGGGGGAACCGTTCGGATGATCCTTCATATTCCCCTCTTCGTTTCTGTTTTTGTCTTGGTTCTCGAACATAGGTTTAGGAGTTTTCGGTAGCAAATAACGAGTAATGAAAGGTGGTTGTCGTCTTAATTCAACATTTGAGACCTGTGTTTTAGGTCTCAAAAAGATGTTTTTAATTTCTTGTAAAACTCAGTTGGATAGGTGAATGGTAATAATTGAGACCTTTATTGAGCAGGGAAGGACTGGTGGGTTGGTGTGTTTTAGCTCGAAAAAGCAGGTAGGTTTGACGGATAACTAAACCGATACCCTTTCACTTTTCTACCCCGATTAGCGGAGGCGCAAAATGGAAGAGTAACACTGTAGGCATATAGGGTAATCTTCCCCTTTTGTTGGAGGTAATGCTATAGAGAATGGGGGAGTGCATGCGGTACACCCGGTAGTATTTTCTGGTGGAAATATGTACAGCGGAAGGGTGGCTACTCTTCGTTGGGGCTTAAGCCTAGCTGGGCGGCGTACTCGCTGGGGGTAACGCCCTTTTGCTGCTTAAATATGCGGTTAAACGAGGCTTTGGAGTTAAAGCCCGACTCGAGCGCAAGCGATAGCAGGGTGTAGGTTTTGAATCGTGGCGAATTCATCTTTTCGATCACCATATTTACCCTATACGTATTTATATACGACGGAAAGGTTTGGTTGGAAAAGATCTTTACGGCCTGGGAGACTATGGCAGATGGCACTTTTAGCCTCTCCGAAACCATCGATAGGGTTAGCTCGGGCTCTTGGTAGAGCTGCTGCTCCTTCATCAGCTGGTCTACATCATTAAATATCCTTTCGAACTTCGGATCAATCAGCTGTTCGTCGTCCTGGGACAGTGGGGCGCTGCTCTTTTTCTTGCTGGGCTGATCTACGCTGCTGCTTACCTTCGATAGCAGAAAGGCATACTTATTGCCAATGTATATAAATAGGATGGCAAAAGTAGAGGTGAGGACATTTATGACAAGCAGCTTATCGGTAATCTGGTAAATGCTCAATACCTGAACCAGCTCCAGCGCTACAATAAGACCAAAAAGCGTTACGCTTCCTAGAACCACTGTGGCTAACCACCACTTGGTTTGGGTGGATAAATCGAGAAGGTAGGAGTCGGTTTTCTTGGTCCTCAGGTATAGGAAGAGCACGTAAATAACGTAGGAACCGACTACGAGCACCTTATACCAGCTAATCAACCTTTGGAAGATGTTGTTCGAGCAGGTGCACGATCCTTCGGCCTCGCAGCTATACAGGTTCCACACATCCTGCATGAGGACTTTTCCAACAATTAAAACCGCCAAGGGGATAAGGTGAACGAGCGTAGAGCGGCTAAGCGTGTAAGCCTTGTTGAGCATGCTCTTTACGTATACTAAAAGCGTTGCTCCATGGATTATATTAAGGCTGCAGGTGTTTTCTACAATAAAGTGGAAGCGGTGTATCAGCACCGATCGCTCAACTAGGTAGGCTACCTGCGCAACAATTAGAATCCCCAACCAAAACATAAGGATTTTCTCAGACAGAGTCTTCCCCTTTTTGTTGGTAAATGAAATAAAGAAGAACGAAAGTAGGGCTAAGCTAACTACGTTTAGTTGTTCCATGGAGTTGTCCCTTACTCTTCAATTACAAAAAACACGCTATGCAATTTCAACCTTTGCAAATGTAAATAAATAAGAATAGATAGAAAATTGTTGCGCATTTTTAAATGCGCTACCCTCATAGAATGGTCGCACACGGGGGAAAAGCTAATGCCGAAAAGAATTTACCCTCACATATCGCAAAAATCGAAGATATTGTAGGTGAAAGTTGGCGCTAATCTCGTGCTGTTTGTTTATACGTAAAGGATGCCGTCGAAGGTTGCCGATGCGTTAACCCCTCTCAATCTACTACGATGAAAAACAGTTGCCATAAGCGTAATTTGATGCACGTTTCCCCTTACTTGGAAGGGCAGGGCGTAGGATTTCTCCATCTTCCTCACGTAGTAACTCCGGTTTGGATGCCACCGTACTATCTGCCAACTGCCATAAGGGCAAATAGTACAAGGCGTAAAGTCCTATACTGGAATCTTATGAATTCCAACCTTTAAGGTTGCTCCATTCTTCCACCTGCCTGCCATCTCCAGCAAAGATGTTGCGGAGCTTTGCGTTACCGCGAGCGTTGCTCTTCTTTTTGCTCTCGTTTCTGTATCGCTAATCGAGCCTATCTGCTAGGTAATTTCGATCTCCAGATGTTTTGCAGCGAGTCTTCTCCTCGTTGCGAGTCTATATTTCCGTTAGTACACCCGCCTATATGCGTGTAAGTTGGTAATACAGCCGTATGCTATCGTTGCAGCTGCCGACCAATTAACGGATTTGGTGGTAGATTGTCGGTTATGCTGTTGCAGCTGGAACTTCGAAGATAGATAGTGCCGACTGCATCGGAGAAAATGGAATGATATCCTGCGAATTGCCCAAACAAAAAAGTACAAATGGATATCCAACTGCCAATGTGTCCGATTGTACTTGTACAAATGGATAAATGAGAGGTGATTTACCCATTTGTACAAGTATAAATGGGTAAATGGCCGTGAAATATAAAAAAATACAAGTGAAAATTAGTAAATGAGCTGCAGTTTATCCATTTTCACAAGAGAAAATGATGTTTTGCTGACAATAAGTCCGTTTGTAACGGAGAAAATGGGTAAAATAGGGGCAATAGGTTCATTTTCCAAAAAATGTTTGGGTAAATGGGCCGCAATAGGTGTTGTTGACCATGAATAATTAGGCAGCTTGCAAAGGATATGTTGTAACGCTCGAAAAAGTTGGGTTCCCAGACATGTGTTTGATGCCGATATGCTAAAGCATGTCAATGATTTTAAAGGTATAGTTCTACTGGATCGCTACGTAACGGTATTCGCAGCTCCAGTAGAACCATATACATAAATGCTTTGTAGATGCTGCTAAGCATAAGCTCGAAGCGTAACGCTGCTAATGAGTGCTTGCTGGCATTTTTGCTTTTCGAGCGGATCTTCTTTACTCCTTTACTGCATTCATTACCTCGTCGTAGGGGAGCTTCTTGGTGCAGAAGAACCAGTCGTAGCACTTTATGTTGCCTTTACTCTCCATGCGCTCCTTGGCAACGCCGCACGAGCCTGCAGTTGGTACAATTACATCATCGCCAGGCTGCCAATCGGCAGGTGTTGCCACGCCAAAGGTGTCGGCGGTTTGTAGGGCCACAATCACGCGGTATAGCTCGTCGAAATTTCTGCCTAAGCTTAGCGGATAGTATATAATAGTCCGAATTATTCCGTTAGGGTCGATGACGAATACGGCTCTTACAGCCTTGGTGCTGCTCTCTCCGGGTTGAATCATTCCATACTTCTTGGCTACTTCCATGGTGATGTCCTCAATAAGCGGGAATTTCACCTCAACATCCTTCATGCCCTTGTACTCAATCTTCTCCTTTATGGTACGGAGCCATGCAATGTGGCTGTACAGCCCATCAACCGATAGCCCAACCAGCTTGCAGCTAACTTCGGCAAACTTGGCCTCCTGGCTGGCAAAGGTCATAAATTCGGAGGTGCATACTGGCGTAAAATCGGCAGGATGGCTGAATAGAATCACCCAGCTGCCCTCGTAGTCGGCTGGAAAGTTGATGTCGCCTTGGGTGGTTACGGCCTTAAAGGCGGGCGCTGCGTCGCCTATTCGAGGCATCGATACTACTTCTTGTTCCATAACAACGCATTTTATTGGGTTTACATTCTAGTTTTCTTCCATTCCTCCTTCATGCGGGTAAGATCGGTAAGCCAGTCCTCGATGTCGTTCTCATGCTCCAGCTCTTCGTTGAGAATTGTCACCGCCATCTGGTAGGTGGCGTGGTCTTTCCCATGCGTGAAATCCGCAATCTCCTGATAGCGCTGTATCGCGCACCGTTCGCCCTTCAAATTCTGCTCTAAAATGATCTCGATATAAAAATCGGAGGGGGCATCGTAAGGACAGCGCGCCTGCGTCATCCAATCCATTGGGTTGGTTACGGGTATCCCGCCCAGCTGGATTATCCGGTTTACGACCAACACTGCATGGTTGAGCTCCTGGGTGGCATGCAGCAGAAGTTCCGGTTCAATTTCGCTCCGCATGGGGCCTTCCATTAACCTTGCTCCAATCCAGTACTGGTAGTAGGCCAGCCATTCCTCCGAGAGCGCTGCATTCAGCATCTCTATAAGCGTATCAGCATCAACAGATGATATTTTAGTTGCTCCTATACCCATGTCGTTTGGCTTTAAGTAAGAAATACACAATTTAATCTATTATGGATGAAAACTCAACGGGAACAGCCTCTTCTTTTATGCTGATGGGGAAGTGGGGGAGAGGTGGAATTGGATTCCCTTTTGAGGTGAGTGCTTAGTCGTCGTTGCTGTTGTGATGGCTAGCCGGATGGGGGAAAAAGAGGCGGCGCCATGCCGGATAATATCCTGCAATGGCGCCGCATTTTTTAGCTGCTGCAAAAGGTTTAGCACCTGCTAACCCTCAATTCTGCGTTGGCAGCTGATGCTTAAGTCTTACTTTATCTTGCCTACAAAGGTTACCACGCTACGAGCAGGAACTTTAAAGGCGCTGGTCGAGCTTAGCGCGCTTCCAGGCTTAAGATTGTCCCCTGTTGCATCGGAGGTGGTGTAGGGCACGTACGAGCTGATGGTTGCTCCCTTTACGATAGGGGAGAAGGTCTTATCCACCGTCGAGTAGTTTACGGCAACGACAATCAGCTCTTTTCTGTTATTGTCTATAAAACCCGAAAGCATAAGGCCTGTAGGGTCGTTGGTCTTGTAGGTAGACGAGGCAACGCTAACGCGTACTGCGCCGGGCCTTACAAATCGGCTAAAGTTACCCATGGCCCATAGCAGCTTCGAGTCGGTAAAGGTACCATCCGAGGTGTTGTCGCTGGCGTACACCAATCCGTCCTTGTAGTCGCCATTGGTGATGCCTAACCACCATTGCCAAGCCGATGCATTGGCTGTGGTGATGTCGAAGTGCATGATGCGGGCAACGTAAAGGGCAAACGTCATGGTGAGGTCTTTGCCAGGGCCGCTACCAGCCAAAGGATCGGTTTCGAGCATGCAGAATTCGGTTTGCCAAAATCCCAAGTTCTGATTTTTTAGGGCCGCGCCCATGCTTTCTCGGGTCGAAACCAGCTTGCTTTCAGGTGTGGTCGTAAAGTAGCCGTGGGCTCCAATCAGGTTGGGTACGTGGCTCAGATTCCCGATGTAGCTAGGCGAGGTTGAGTTGAAGAAGTTGAAGATATGGTTGCTTCTACCGGGGTAGTTGTTGTCTGCCTTGTAGGTTAAGTCGTACTGACCCGATTCGCATACCAGAATTTTCGAGTTCAAGTTGGCCTCGGTAAGCTTTTGGTCGAGATTTTTTACCACTAGGGCAATGTCGGAGTCAAGCGCAGGCGATCCTTCCTGGCTGCTGCCGTCCCACTTCCACTCGGGCTCGTTAAAAGGCGAGATGTAGTTGATGTCTACACCGTCGGTTTGCTTGATGCCTTTTACCACGTTAACCAAGAAGTCGGTGTATTCGCCTATCTTGCCCGATTTTAGGTTGTAGCTTACGCTTGTTCTACCCTTGTTGTTGGCAATTCCGTTTTCGGTCATGTAAACAGGGGGCGAGTTGGTGAATCCAATAAAGGTTTCCACGCCTCTGGTCTTGGCGGCGCGAAGAAACCAGCGCTGTCCTTCCTGCTTGTTCCAGTCGTAGGTGCCATCGGCATTAAGGAAGCATTCCGATCTTCTCCATACCGTTTCGATGTTGCTCGTAGATCCCTGTTCGGCGCTTCCCGCTCCGATGTTGAATCGCCACGACGAAAGGCCAATTCCTTTTGGTTGTCCGTTGGCATCCATTGCGGTGCTAAAGAGCAAGTCGGCCATGGCATTTCGCTTCTCTACGGGCCAATTCTTTCCAATAAATTGGGCTGTCCAGCAGTCGGATGCCCCAAAGTTATCCATAGTTTGGTACGTCTTCGAAACATCTATAGTAACAACTGCCTGCCCAGGTTGATACTCACTTCCGTTTGGGTCCGATTTGTCGGCCTTACAGTTGGTTGTTAGCGCAGTTAAGGCTACTAAAAAAAATGATTGAAATTTCATCTGTAATAGGAATTACATGCTGCTAGTAAAATAGAAAGTGTTGCTCGGTAATCCTAGAGCACACTCCTCGTATGTTTGTAAAAAAAAGTGTTGGGAGGATCTTTCCTCCCAACAACCAGGCTTATACTACAACCCTGGATTTTGTTTTAATAAACCACCAGACAATTCTATTTCTGATTGAGGAATTGGGAATAGATTGTACACACCCTCCTCAAAGTAAATACCCTTATCTTGTCTTTCTCCCTTGTTGGCCCATTCTAGTGGGTCGGCAGTGGCTTCGTTCATATTCCACTTTACAAAGGTTCCATTAGGACCAAAGATGTAGGATAGCATTGACTTTGATACATCGGATGGATTCTTCCATCTGCGTAGGTCGTACAGGCGATGCCCCTCGGTAGCTAGTTCAAGACGGCGTTCCTTATAGATTGCATCTCTTAATGCATCACCACTAAGGTTCATGTCTGTTGTCAGGTGTACTCTATCTCGAACTTCCTTAAGTGAAGCAATGGCTTCATCAGGATGATTGCTATTGTATGCCGCTTCAGCATGGATGAGGAGTAGATCTGCATACCTCATCATGATGTAGTTAAGGTTATTGGTGCTAGCATCGTAAGGAGTTGGTCTATCTGCTTTAGGAATGTAGTACTTACGGCAGATACGAGCTGACTTATGCTTGCTTGGCGTAATAACGTATGCCTTAGCATTAGGGTCACCATAGACATCGTCACCATTCTTAATGATGGTAGAGCGGAGTCTTTCTATATCACCCTCGTCCTTGTATGCTTTTTCAAGGTTTGCAGATGGTTGTCCCCACGACCAACCTTGGTCATCTCTAGAACCTGAAACAACTGGAAGTCTAAAGCCTGTATTTAGTTCTGTATTCTTGTTGAACTGAACTTCGAAGATCGATTCCATTCCATTTGGATTTTTTGTGCTCCAAACGTTTGCAAAATCAGGCTCTAGTTTATAGATCTTCTTGCCAATTATTTCAGCAGAAACAGTACGTGCAGAATCCCACTTCTCGGTGTAAAGACAAGCTTTAGCTAGGTAGGCCATGGCAGCCCCCCAAGTAGCGCGTCCCTTATCGCTTGCTCCGTACGACTCAGGTAACACTTGCGCCGCGCTTTTCATATCGCTCTTTACCTGGTTGTAGATCTGCTCAGCAGTTGATTTGGCCATCTTTACCTCGGTTGGAGGAATTGCTTTAGTTAAAAGAGGTACTCCTCCATAGTTCTTAACAAGTTCAAAGTAAATAAGTCCTCTTACGAACTTGGCTTCTGCAATTAGACGGGCTTTAAGTTTATCGTTGGTTATTGGCGAGTTGGTAATGCCTTCAATGGCAATGTTGCAACGGTAAATTCCTTTGTAACAAAACTGCCAATGGTTGTTGTTTACGCCATTTCCAGCCTTTCCTTTGTACATGTAGTGACATAGTTCCCAAGTTTCACCACCATCTTGAGTGGTGTTACCAGCCCACATATCGTCGGTACACATGTCGGAAACTAACTTGAAGTAGGTAGTTTGCCACCAGTCGTCATACAGTATAGATTGGTAACAGCCATTAACCGCTTGAGTACATTCTTTTTCGGTTTGGAAATAGGTGTTTAAATCTTGAGTACCTCTTGGTGGTTCTTCAAGAAAATCGCTACAGCTCGCAAATGCAGCTGCAAAGCCTACTGCAAATAGTAGTTTTGATATCTTCTTATTCATCACGTTTTCTTTTTTTATAGGTTAGAATGATAGGCTCATGTTTACCAAATAGGTACGCGCAACTGGATATGTACCCCAGTCAATACCTGCGTTTAGGATGCCACCTCCAACTTCTGGATCAAGACCCGAATATTTGGTAAAGAGGAATGGGTTTTGAGCGGATAGGCTAACTCTTAACTTGTTGTTGGCAAATAGACCTTTGTTAAAGGTGTATCCAAGTTGAATGTTTTTGCAGCGAACAAAGGATGCATCTTCAACATAGTAACTAGAGATTCTGTTGAAATTGCTATTCTTATCAGCCGAAGTTAGTCGGGGTTGAGAGTTGGTTGGATTATCAATTCTCCAAGATGCATCATATAGTCCTTTCTTAACATTGGCATTGTTTGCTCCACTCATCAAGGCATACTTTGTGGTGTTGAAGTTTTCGTTGCCAAATGATCCGTACCAGAATGTGGTAAAGTCGAAGTTTTTATACTCCAGCTTAATGTTTAAACCAACTGTTACATCAGGGTAGGGGTTACCTAGGTATTCTCTATCCTTGTCGTTAAGAACACCATCCTTGTTCAGATCCTTGAAGCGGAAATCTCCAGGTACAGCATCGGGTTGAAGCAGGTTTCCTGTATTGGATGTATGTGAGTTGATTTCTGTTTGATTCTGGAATACGCCATCAACAACATAACCATAGTATCCAGCAAGCACAGAACCTTCGATGGTGCGAGTAATGTTACCACCTTGGAATCCACCATCAAGAATTTCGCTTCCGTTGGCTAATTTTAATGCTTTGCTCTTTGCATGGGTTAGGTTAAGTCCAATGTCGTACTTTAACCCATTGTATTCGTCGTGATAGTTGACGGATGCTTCCCATCCTTTAACTTGGATACTGCCCACATTTGCCCATATACGCGAAAGCCAAGTTGGATAACCACTATAGGTTGGGTATTTGGTCTCCATGAGCATATCTTTAGATTCCTTGGTGTAGTATTCTCCTGTTATGGTCAACTTATCATTTAGTAAACCAAGGTCTATACCAATGTTATAGTCTTCAACAGTTTCCCATTTAAGGTCTTTGTTGCTCACTGTTGATGGGTAAGTTGCAATTACAGCACTTCTGTCACCTCCAAATACATAATAACCACTAGAGAGTTGATCTATATAGGCTCCATCAGAAATGTTTTGATTACCGATTCGTCCCCATCCTGCGCGTAGCTTTAGGTTGCTAATCCACGATATATCTTTCATGAAGTTTTCACTGCTAGCTCGCCAAGCAAGAGATAAAGAAGGGAATGTAGCCCACTTGTTATTCTCAGAAAATTTCGAAGAACCATCAGTACGAACAGATGCTGTTAGGTAGTAACGGTTATCGTAGTTGTAGTTGATACGGCCAAGGTAGGACATTAATGAGCTTGCATTGTCTACACCGCTTACACCTTTGTCGCCAGTTGCTGCGTTAAGGTAGCGAAGCAGCTCGTTGCTGTTGGGTAAGTCCTTGCGGCTAGCATATAAGTTGCTATAGGAGTAGCGCTCCATATTATAACCAGCCATGGCTGTAACATTGTGCTTGCTTGCAAAGGTTTTCGTATAGGTTACAAAGTTATTCCATACGTAGTCAAATGCGTTATTATGTGTACTGCTAACTTGATCCTTATCATTTTTCTCTAAGTTGTCAATGAAAAAGATTGGGGTGTAGCTACGATACTCGTCGAAACGAAGGTTTAATCCTAACTGAGACTTGAAAACTAAACCTGGTATAGGCTCAATTGCAAGGCTTGAGTTGGTTGTCATTGCATATTGCTTGTTTTGATCGTTACCTGCGCGGTAAACAATTCCTGCGGGATTCCACGATTGGTTGTGGACAGAACGGGCAAACCAGCTAATAGGCTTAGAGCGATCCGTAACTCCATTATTTATTCTTTCCTCCACGGGAATATAAACAGGCGTTGTGGGATCCATTGACAAGGTGTTGGAGATTACATCAGGGGTGTTAACCCAACTTTCGTAGCGAGGATTGAACGTTTGGCTAAAGGTGATGTACTTGTTGAACTTGTACTCGGAATTGAAACGAGCAGACACCTTTTCCCATTTTCCCTTATCCATTTGTGATTCCTGCTTAAAGTAACCAATGCTACCTGCATAGGTGGTCTTTTTATCTCCGCCTGCGAAGCCTAGGTTATAGTTCTGCATAGGTGATGTAGGTCGTATAACTTCGTCCCACCAATCGGTTCCTGATTTTACTGTACTTAGATCAGAAAAAGGAAGCGTCTCGCCCGCATTGGCTTTACGCTCGTTCATTACCTTAGCATACTCTATTCCATCGGCAAGTTCTGGCTTTGGTAGTGTTTGAATGCCATAGTAGGCGTCAAAGTTGAAGGTAATCTTGCTTTCCTTTCCTTTTTTTGTTGAGATAAGCACAACTCCGTTGGAAGCACGAGTTCCGTAGATAGCAGTTGCTGAAGCATCCTTAAGCACTTCGATGCTTTCAACATCGCTAGGATTTAGAAAGTTAAGACTATTGCCCATTGGTACTCCATCAACAACATATAGAGGATCTGAACCATTAAATGATGAGATGCCTCGAATTAACACCTTTGGGGTCGATCCTGGTGCTCCAGATCCATTCATAATCTGCACACCAGCAACTTTCCCTTGAAGCGCATTGCTGATATTGCCAGATGAAAAGTTCTTAACTTCCGATCCTTTAACTGTAGAAATGGAGGTGGTTAAGTCCTGCTTTTTTACAGTACCGTAGCCAACAACTACAAGTTCGTCAATTAGCTTGGTGTCTTCTTCAAGCGTTACGTTCAGAGTCGTGTTGTTGCCAACCTTAACCTCTTGCTTTTTAAAGCCTACGGCCGAGATGGAAAGTACATCTTTGGCTTCTGCTTTAATTGTAAAGGTTCCCGTAACATCCGAAATAGCGCCTTTGGTAGTCCCTTTTACAATAACGGAAGCACCAATAACAGGGCTCTTGTCCTTTGCAGAAACAACAAGTCCCTTTATGTTTTTTACTTGTGCTGATACCTGCAGTACTCCAAAGAGTAGTAGCAAGGTTAGCATCCAACTGAAATATCTTTTCATAAAGTGAATTTTTACGTCTTAGTACTATCGTTTGATCATCTTCGCCCTGTTGAGGTGCGAGTCAAAAATGAACGTGTAGGCAGTGCGGGTTGGCACGTTAAGGTCAACGTTGTCTCCGTTGTTAGGTCGTGTTTTCTCTGGATTGGTTTTACTGTCAAATCTCCAGAATGGCTCTATCCACCATCCCCATGGGTGTTGAGGACCAATGATAAACTGAACATTACCCTCCAGTTCAACGTCTAATGAATAGATGTATGGATTAGTTGTAGACTGTTTTAGGAGAATTGCTGAACTAGGACTCCAGTTTTGTTCTGGGTGATCAGCAAAGCCTTTTCCGATAAGCCCAATTTGTATAGGAGTGTCAACGCCATCTAACTTATAAGTAAGCGAATTTGGGGTTGCATCGGTTGGCGTGTATTGTTTAAACGAGTAGGTGCTAGTTTTTGTATTCAAAACAATCTCATAGTATCCAACAGCAGGAAGTACAATTGGGTTGGAGTTGGGATCGTTTATGATAACTGTTTTGCTATCATCTAAGCCAAAACAGTTGGGTTGGAAGTCTGTTTTCTGTGGAATAAAGCGAACCTTAGTGTCTGCTGCTGCTGAGTAGTATTTTGCAGTGTAGGTGTAAGGAACTGTGTGATCTACAAGCATAGGAACACCAAAAAGATCGGAGTTTAGCGCAACTTTGGTGTCTACATCTGTCAAGTACATCTTTTCGAAGTCAGGCATGTCTGATACTGTAAGGTTTGTAGTTCTTGTAACCCTATTTCCTTTCTCTGTACCAATTGCCTTGTCTCCAACGGTGTACTCGAATTTGTAGTTGGCTATCTCGCTAGGTAGTGTGTATATTTTTTCAACAGTAGCAGTCTTTCCGCTTACTAAAACGCTGTCGTAGTAGTTTAGCGGTGCTCCAGATTTTATTACAACATATCCTAGTTCCTTGTTGTCTGAAACATCAATAGAGACTCTAAATACGGTTTCTTTGGATGCAACTTGAGACTTTATTACTGTAAGGGCATTATCGGGTGCCGATACAAATACGGGCATTGTAAAGTCTCCATCCATGTGTACGATTATCGACTTCTGAATCGTTTTCCCGCTAACGTCAGTAACGGTGATTACGATTTCGTTTGGCTTGTCCACAGCAGTAGCGGGTACCTTAAACTTGTAGTCGAGGTTGAAAGATTTTACCAAAGAATCTTCAAAGGTTATTGTTTTGTCTAACGACCATTCGGCAATTTTAAGGTTGATACTTTTAATGCCGATATCATCGGTTACGGTTCCCTGTGCATAAAGATCATAACCTTGAACCCAGTGTAACTCGCTAGTCTTTAAACTAAGCGTTGGTGCTGCTTTGTCTTCGTTTACGTAATCGAGTTCTGACTTTTTACATCCCTGCACTACCAATAGGAGTAGTAGCAGATAAAGCCAAATGCGATGTTTTCTCATAGAATGTGTGTTTTAAAACGTCTGTAAAAACTACTTCCAAGTGTTAATTTTAGAATATCAAATTAACGCTAAAGCAATACCATGTTGATTAAACATTGTCTCAAACTCTTTTGATATTGTCGATTTCAGCTAAAAGTGAAAGTCCTTAGAAAATGATTCAAAATGTTGTTATTACGGCAGATAGTACGGATTATCGCAAGGAAAGTTCTGTTGCGTTTCCTTTTTTTTGATAGTTTTGCATGGAGAATGCATAAGAGGGGGTGACCTTAACTTATTTTTTAATCGAATTGGTTTTTTTGTATATGTATTTGCTTGTTGATGCCTGTTGTCGCCTTTGGGGAAGACTGATTACTTGAGATTGCTAGCATGTATTACAATTTTAGAGAATTCTACATGGGCATTCTCAATGTTAGAATTGTCACCGAACCTGTGAATAATTTAAATCATGATTGGTACTGTCGTTTTTTTGAGTCGTATTTCTTTTAAAAGCCTTAGTGTTGTATTCGGTTTGTTGTTTACAATAGCTACAGTGGTGGCATCACCTAACAATACTTCCAATATTAAAAAGTACACCACGGTAAATGGCTTAACAAATAATGTGGTTTACAAAATCGTACAGGATAAGCAAGGCTTTATGTGGTTTGCTACCGAAGACGGGCTTAATAGGTACGATGGGCATCGCTTTGTAGGTTACAGAAATGATCCGACGAATAAGAAGACAATCTCGCAAAATTTCATTCAGAGTATCTACTGCGATGCGCATGGCGATATTTGGGTTGGTACTGCTGAGTCTGGTTTGAACCGTTATAACTGTAGAGGTGACGATTTTACCATATTCCGCCATAAGAAAGATAGGTATAGCATTAATGGGAACGATATTATATCTATTATTCCTGCCAGAGATGGGAATTTGTGGGTGGCTTCCTATCGAAATGGGATAAATTACTACGATAGAAGGAGTGGCAGATTCTACGATAGAAAAGACATTCTTGCTGCATGCAAAAGTAGGGGTGACTATAAAGTGCAATCAATACTTGAGGGGAGAAATGGCATTTTTTGGGTTGGCACCCAGGGAAATGGGCTATATGCGTACGATTTAGTCAACAGGAAGAGCACTCCAATCAAGGGTGTAAATCCTGCGGGGTTAACGGTGTTCTCTATTGGTGAAGACCCTACGGGCCATGTTTGGATTGGTACCAACAGGGGATTACTGGTTGTGAAAGATGGAGTGCTGCAAGTAGTACCTAATTTGAAAAGCATTGCGGGTAAGGAGGTCTTTGCCATATTCTGCGATAGAAATCAGAATATGTGGATTGGTACTGACAAGGGTGCCTACATTTTTAAGCTTCGGGATGTCTTTCGAGCAAATGCGATAAGCGTCGATTATATAGGGGAGGGACCGTCTGGACTTTCTTACCAGTCTATTAGATCCATTTCTCAGGATAGAGATGGCAATATTTGGATTGGAACCTACACTGGTGGTGTCAACTTTATTAGTAGTATCCCCGATAAGTTCAGGCTAATTGCAAAGGATACGCCAGGTAGCGCCCTGTCGTACGATAAGGTATGGGGCATGTGCGAGGATAAACAGGGGAACCTGTGGGTTGGCACCGATGGTAGCGGTATCGATAAGTTTGATGCTAACCTCAATAAACTAGGCAGCATGCGTTCCAATCCGTCTAATACAAGTTCGCTAAGTAGCAATGCAATTTTGTCTGCCTACTGCGATAGGCGGGGGGAGCTGTGGTTCGGCACTTTCGAGAGTGGGCTAAATCGTGTTGACCCTCGGAGCGGTAAGGTTACCCGGTTTCTGAAAAATGGAACTAGCCGTAGCATCAGCGACAATACCGTGCGCGCCATCTTTGAGGACTCGCAGGGGAAGTTGTGGGTGGGAACCGATGCAGGAGGACTTTGCTGCTACGATCCTAGGTCGCAAAATTTCGCGGTGTATAACACAAAGAATTCGGGAATCAGCGAGAATGACGTACGGTCGATCTGCGAAGATGCCCGTGGAAATCTGTGGGTAGGCACGTATGGCGAGGGACTTAACCTGTTCGATAGAGCCAGGAGGCATGTTGCCGTCTTCCGTAATGTACAGGACGATCCTTCGTCGTTGAGCTCGAACCGGGTTCAGGCAATGCTCGTTGACTCGAAGGGGCGCCTGTGGGTGGGAACGTCGAGTGGCCTATGCCGCTACTCCTACGAAACACGCAACTTTAAATCGTTTACCGAAAAGGAGGGGCTTGTCAATAATAACGTAATGGCGATCTTGGAAGATGGCAAGGGCAATTTATGGATAAGCACCACCCGGGGAATTTCTAGGTTCTGCATCGATAAAGGCAAGTTCGAGAACTACGACCTGCACGACGGGCTGCAGAGCGGGCAGTTTATGCCGGGCTCTGCCATTCGTTGCAGGGGTGGGCGCATGCTTTTTGGGGGGACGAACGGGCTAAACGTTTTCGATCCGTCGAGAATCAGCAGTACCCAGTTTGAGCCAGAGGTGCTGATAACCGATTTCCAGATTTATAATGCCATTGTTCCTATTCGAAGCACGGAGAATCCGAAGAGTCCGCTTCTTCAGAGCATTACACTAACATCGGATGTTGAGCTGAGCTACCGACAAAATACGCTGTCGTTCGACTTTGTTGCTTTGAACTACAGCTTCCCAGAAAAAACGCAATACGCCTACATGATGGAGGGTGCCGATGAAGGCTGGAATAAGGTTGGCGGTAAGACTTCAGCGACGTACCGGAATCTTGGCCCTGGGAAATACGTGTTTAAGGTTAAGGCCACCAACCAGGATGGTGTTTGGTCGAAAACGGTTAGGGAGATTCGCATAACCATTCGTCCTCCGTTTTGGCTTACCTGGTGGGCGTACCTCTTCTATGCCATTTTGATAGCATTGGCTGTCCGGGCATCGCTTAGGCTGTACACCTTTAGGATTAGAACGCTTAATAAGCTGGAGATTGCGCGTATCGAACAGCAGAAGTCGGAGGAGGTGCACCAGGCAAAGCTTGAGTTCTTCACCAACATCTCTCACGAGTTTAGAACTCCTCTTACCCTTATCATAGGGCCGTTGGAGCGATTTATTGCTGCCGAAGCAGATCCTGCCAGACGGAAGCTGCTGGACATGATGCACCGAAATGCGAATCGCCTGCTTCGGCTTGTGAACCAGCTGATGGATTTGCGGAAGACGGAGCGGGGCGAGATGAAGCTCAAGGTGCAGGAGATGGATCTTGTTGCCTTCTTGCAGGAGATGACGTTCTCGTTCGAGGAGTTGTCGCATCAGAAGCATATTACCCTGCAGCTGGATGCGGAGGAGGAGCATGTTTTGGGGTGGGCAGATCCTGAATTTCTCGATAAGATTCTCTACAACCTCCTCTCCAACGCCTACAAGTTTACCTCTAGCGGTGGTCGAATCGTCATAAGCGTACGGAGGATGTCTGTCTATGGGCAGGAGCATGTTCGAATCGGTGTTGAGGATACTGGGAAAGGCATGCGTCCAAAAGAGTTGGACCGCATATTCGAGCTCTTCTACCAGGTGCCCGGAGTGGGCAGCGCTTTGCAAAAGGGTAGCGGCATAGGCCTGCACCTTACCAAGATGCTGGTTAAACTGCACAAGGGCGAGATTAGCGTATCCAGCGAGGAAGGGCGGGGGACCTCCTTCTTCGTTGATCTTCCCCTGCAAAAGGAGGCCTACGCTGCCGCCGAGGTGGCCAGCGAACCCGTGGAGAAGGCTGTGGTAACCGATCTTGCCGAAAGAGCCATTGATATAGAGCCTATGCCCGATGAGGATGTGGCTAAGCACGTTGGCCGGCTGTACACCGTGCTGGTGGTTGAGGACGACGACGACATCCGACGCTACGTTAAGGATGAACTGCACAACCTGTACAACGTTATTGAGGCCTGCAACGGCGAGGATGGGCTTAAGATGGCAGCCGAGTTTCAGCCTGACGCCATCATCAGCGACGTAATGATGCCCGTGCTCGATGGGGTGGAGATGTGCAAGCAGCTGAAGCTGGATATCACCACCTCGCACATCCCCATTATCTTGCTTACGGCGAAGTCGTCCATCGAAGATAGAATTGAGGGGCTGGAGAGCGGGGCCGATTCGTACATCCCCAAGCCGTTTAACCCGGCTCACCTGAAAACCCGCATCGCCAAGCTGATTGAGCTGCGCGAGCTGCTGAAGCAGAAGTTTAGCAAGAGCATCAGCTTTCAGCCCAGCGAGGTGGTGGCTTCCTCGCCCGACGAGGAGTTCCTCCGAAAGGCGCTGGCGCTGATCAATGAGAACATCTCCAACTCCGACTACAATGGCGACCTGCTGAGCAAGGATTTGGGCATGAGCCGCGCCAACCTGCACCGCAAGCTGCGGTCGCTGCTCAACCAGTCGTCGAGCGAGTTTATCCGCAACATCAGGCTTAAGCAGGCCGCCATCCTGCTTAAGCAGAATAAGCTTACCATCGCCGAGGTTGGCTACGAGGTTGGCTTCAGCTCGCCAACCTACTTCTCGGCGTGCTTCTCCAACTACTTCAAGATGTCGCCCTCGGAGTATGTTGCCAAGAATGCGGAGCGGAAGTAGTAGCGCATGGCAAAGCGGGCGATTCCGTATTTTTAGCTGAGGCCATCGCCGTTAAGCTAAGCCTGAATTCAAAAGGATAAACTCCCAATTGCAGCACGTTATCCCCTCCACTGGAGGGGCAGGGGTGGGTTAAGAACGCGAAGTGAAGCGAGAATGCTGTTTTTTAAACGAACAAACCCACCCCCTACCCCCTCCAAGGAGGGGACAACTATTTTCAATCATGCACTAATGCTTGATATCTATCTTCATTCTTTCAAAGCAGAGCACTAAACATCCTTCGCTTGAAGGTCAGGCCTGTGGCATTGCCCTTATGGCGCTGGATTAACCTCTTTTATAGTATACTTCGATGGGGTGTGCTAGCATATTAACGATAATAGTACTAGTTTTGCGGCACTTTTGCCTAGTTATAGGCATTGATTAAAACTTAGGATAATCGAATGATTACAGTCTCAAATCTGGCGATTCAGTTCGGGAAGCGCGTTCTTTTTCAAGATGTGAATTTGAAGTTTACCCCCGGCAATTGCTACGGTATTATTGGCGCAAACGGTGCCGGAAAGTCTACATTTTTAAAGATGCTTAGTGGTACGCAGGACTCCACCCGTGGAAAAATAGAGCAAGGGCCGGGCGAGCGTATGTCAGTGCTTAAGCAGGACCACTTCGAATTCGACGAGTTTCGCGTGCTGGATGCGGTGCTGATGGGCCATACCGTTCTCTGGGGCATCATGCAGGAGAAGGATGCGCTTTACGCAAAGCCCGATTTCTCGGAAGAGGATGGCATCCGCGCCTCGGAGCTTGAGGAGAAGTTCGGCGAGATGGACGGATGGAACTCCGAAAGCGATGCGGCCATGCTCCTAAGCGGCCTAGGCATTAAGGAGGATAGCCACTACAAGCTCATGAAGGAGCTCAACGGTAAGGAAAAGGTGAAGGTGCTGCTGGCGCAGGCCCTATTCGGCAAGCCCGACAACCTGCTGCTCGATGAGCCTACCAACGACCTCGACCTCGAAACCGTAATGTGGCTCGAAAACTACCTCTCCAACTTCGACAATACCCTTTTGGTGGTATCGCACGACCGCCACTTCCTCGACTCGGTGTGTACGCACATCGTAGATATCGACTTTGGCAAGGTTAAGCTATTCCCCGGTAACTATAGCTTCTGGTACGAGAGCAGCCAGCTGGCCCTCCGCCAGCAGGCCAACCAAAATAAGAAGGCCGAAGAGCGCAAGAAGGAGCTGCAGGAGTTCATCCAGCGCTTTAGCGCCAACGTGGCCAAGAGTAAGCAAACCACCAGCCGTAAGAAGATGCTCGAGAAGCTCAACGTGGAGGAGATTCAGCCCTCAACCCGCCGCTACCCCGGTATCATCTTTACCCCCGAGCGCGAAACCGGCAACAGCATCCTCGAGGTTAAGGACCTCAACAAGGTGGCTGAGGATGGTACCGTGCTGCTCAAGGACGTTAGCTTTACCGTAGAGAAGGACGAGAAGATCGTCTTCCTATCGAAGAATCCGTTGGCCATGACCGCCCTCTTCGAGATCCTCAACGGCCACATGCAGCCCGATTCCGGCTCGTTCGACTGGGGTATCACTATCACCACCGCATACCTGCCCTTGGAGAACGGCGATTTCTTCCAGAACGAGATGAACCTGGTGGAGTGGCTGGGCCAGTATTCGTCGGATACCAGCGAGAGCTTCCTCCGCGGCTACCTCGGCAAGATGCTCTTCTCGGGCGAGGAGATCTACAAGAAGTCGAGCGTGCTTTCGGGAGGCGAGAAGATGCGCTGCATGATCTCGCGCATGATGCTCCGCAACGCCAACGTGATGATCTTGGACAATCCCACCAACCACCTCGACCTAGAGTCGATTCAGGCCTTCAACAACACCCTTACCAACTTTAAGGGTAACGTGCTGATGTCCTCGCACGACCACGAGTTCATCGAAACCGTGTGTAACCGTATCATCGAGCTTACGCCAACCGGCATTATCGATAAGCAGATGGACTACGACGACTACATCACCAGCGATAAGATTAAGGAACTCCGCGATAGCATGTATCAATAGCATAAAAAATCCCGCCACCGAGCGGGATTTTTTGTAGAGACGCGTTTCAAACGCGTCTCAATTGATCCCCAATTTATCAGATGCGTTTCAAACGCATCTCTACGTGTTTGTAGGCTTTGACTTCTTTATCTTCTCCAGTATCATCCTTTCAATCTCGTCCATCTGTTCCACGGGCAGCCCCTGCACCAGCTTCACCAGCCCCACGGCGGCATCCTTGCGGCGGATGGACTGTAGAGCATGCCCCTCGATGTCGTTTTCGGGCTTCGATGGCGTCCACTCGAACAGGTCGTTTGGGGTACAGTTTAGCCCTAGGCATATCTCCTCAAGGTCGTCTACGTCTACCTTTTGGGTTAGGCTTCGCGACAGGTGGTATGCCTTGTTGTGCTTGTAGCCCTGCTTCTTTAGGTAGACGTAGGCATTGTCGATTCCTTTAAGGGCAAGCACGCGCGAGATGTTCATTTTTAGCATGTCGTTTAGATTTTTTGGGGTTACTTCCGCTAATTTATGGCATTCTTCATTTCGATGGACCGTTTGCCCCCAGAAAAATGGCGATTCCCCTCCGAAAAATTGAAAAGCCACCCCTAGGGATGGCCAATTCTGTGCTTGTTTCGATATCCGTAGCTGTACAAAGGAGCTGATCGGAATCCACTTTGATATTTGTAGATGTACAGAAGAACTAACTGGAACCCATTTGAGTCTTTGTAGATGTACAGAAGAATTAGTCGGAACCCGTTTGAGTATTTGTATATGTAAGGAAGAGCTAACTGGAACCCATTTGGGTATTTGTAGATGTACGGAAGAGCTAACCGGAAACCGTTTTGGTATTCGTAGTTGTTCGGAAGGACTAATCGGAGTACGAATTGGTATCAGTAGCCCTTCCGAAGAGCTACGGGGTGTACGAGTAGGCTACGGCAGCTGGCTTATAGCACCCGAGCCATCCGCTCCACCGCCTCCTTTACGTAGGCGCGGGGACAGGCCAGGTTGATGCGGCGGAAGCCGCGGCCGTTGGTGCCAAACGTGCTGCCGCTGTTGAGGCCAACTTGGGCCTCGTGGATCAGTTTGCGGTCGAGCGCATCATCGTCAAGACCGTATGCGCTAAAGTCCATCCAAGCCAGGTAGGTTCCCTCGGGCTTGTAGAGCGTAACCTTGGGCAGCATTGCTTTAAGCAGCTCCTCCAGCAGGTCGGCATTGCCCTTGATGTAGGTAACGAGCTGGTCGAGCCACTCGTCGCCGTGGCGGTAGGCCGCCTCGAGCCCCACGATGCCGGCGATGTTGCCCATGCCGAGGTGCAGCTGCTGCTCCAGCACGTGGAGGTAGCGGGCTCGTCGCTCGGCGTTGGGGATTACCGCGTAGGCCGTCGATAGCCCCGCCAGGTTAAAGGTCTTGCTGGGCGCCATAAAGGTGACGCTGGCCGCGGCAAAGCGCTCGTCGAGGTTGGCGATGTGCAGGTGCCTATGTGGGGGAAGGATGATGTCGGAGTGGATTTCGTCGCTGATGATGGTAACGCCATGCTTCAGGCACAGCTCGCCGATGCGGCGCAACTCCTCCTCGTCGAACACGCGGCCCACGGGGTTGTGCGGGTTGCTAAGGATGATGGCCTTTGCGCCCGCGAGCTTCTGGTCGAGATCATCGAAGTCGATCACGAAGCGTCCGTCGGCCACCGTAAGCGGGTTTTCCACCAGCGTGCGGCCGTTGTGGTTTACGGCATCGAAGAAGGGCGGGTACACGGGCGTTTGGATGACGATTCGGTCGCCGGGGTTGGTGTAGGCCAGCACGGCCACGTTGAGGCCGGGCACCACGCCGGGGCAGTGGGCAATCCAGTCGCGCTCGATGCTCCAGCCGTTGCGGCGCTTCACCCAGCCGATGATGGCCTCGAAGTAGGAGTCGGGGCGAAGGGTGTACCCCAGCACGGGGTGCGTAAGGCGCTGGGCGATGGCGTCGATCACGAATTGGGGCGAGCGGAAGTCCATATCGGCCACCCATAGCGGGAGTACCTCGGGGTTGCCGAAGACGCCCTGGCGGGCATCCCACTTGATGCAGGAGGTGTTGGTGCGGTCCACCACCTCGTCGAAGTTGTAGGTCATGGTCTTTTAGTTTGATATGAGGGTTGCTGCTTGCGGTGTGCGATTCCGAGCGGCTCCGTCGCATGCCGAGCAGCGCAAAGTAACAAAAAAGGGGGAGCAGCTGCTCCCCCCTTTTTATTTGGAGTTACGAAAAGTCGATATTACTTGTTTAGCTGGCTAATCTTGCCGAACATGCCGTCAACCTTCTCAAGAAGTTCCTTCCAGATGGCCTTGTAGTAGGCTCTCACGAGCTTCTTGTTGTCTTTTCCATCAGGCGTGTTAGCGCGGCTGATCATCTCCTGGCGAAGCTCAATGGCCTCGTTGATGATATTGATCGCTTCTGCTTGCTTTGCTGGATGGAAGTAGGAGAACGTATAACAGTCTGCAACAACTTCGCTCACTAGGTAGTCGATGTCCTTTTTTAGTCTTCTTACGCTTGCCATACTATGTAGGTATTTGTTGATTATGGCGCAAATTTAGCATCTTTTTAATACAAATTTTAAGCCTTTTGAGTTTTTTGAAGTTTATAAATGAAAATTATCGAAGGCGTGGTTAGTTATGCTATTTTTGTCGCCTGTTGTGGATATGCCGCGAATCATTATAGAGTAAATGAAAAGACGTTTCAAGACTGCGTTTTGGAGGCGGATAGAGCTGCTTGCCAGGCTTAAAAAAAATGTGGATAAGCTCGTTTCTACCGTACTAGCTCTGACCAGTATTTTTAGCATAGCGCTTATCGTATACGAGGTGGGCTTCGACCTTAGCGACGAATTTTATGCTGAGGCCAGCAGGTTCTACTTTGTTGCGCTGCTAATCTTTTTTGTTAGCTTCCTTTTTCGTTCGTTTAAGCAGGAATTCCGCGAAGCGAGAGAGACGCGGCACTACTATGTGTGGGGCTTTTTTGCGGTGATTTTTTTTCTCTTGCTGATCGCCTACATTAAGCCCGACGAGTATATCCGAACAAAGGCACCCTTGCTTGCTGTGTTTAAGAGTCAAGTATTCACCTACGTGTTTCTGCTTGTGCTGTCGGTTATGGAGCTATCCCGCTCCACCTTCGGCTTTTTGAAGAAGGAGATCAACACCTCGCTCATATTTGCCTTCAGCTTTTTCTTTATCATCTTCGTGGGGGCGGGGCTGCTGATGCTCCCCAACTCTACAACGCATGGCATCACCTTCGTAGATGCGCTGTTTACATCAACAAGCGCGGTGTGCGTTACCGGCTTGGTTGCTGTCGATACCGGAACTGCCTTTACTACCCTTGGCCAGTTCTTCATTATCATGCTTATTCAGATCGGCGGTATTGGCGTGATGACGCTAACCTCTTTCTTCGGTATCTTTTTGGTGAATAAGCTCTCGTTTAAGAACCAGATCAACATGGGCGACTTTATTAGCGAGGAAAACCTAGGCGAGATATTCCGTACGCTGATGAAGATTGTACTGGTAACCTTCATCATCGAGGCAATAGGTGCAGTCTTTATATACTTCTCGGTTAAGGATACAATAGGGGATGTGAGCGAGGTGTACTACGCAATTTTCCACTCCATATCGGCGTTCTGCAATGCGGGCTTTTCGTTCTTTGGCGATAGCCTGTACGATGCGCGTGTACGCTATAACTATAGCCTGCATACCTACATCTCGTTGCTGATTATCTTTGGAGGTATTGGCTATCCCATTCTGTTTAACTACATGCAGCTGGTAAAGCATGTGGTGCGAAACAAGGTTCGGCAGCTGTTTGGGCTGCAGCATCGCTACCACCATCTGCCCAAGATTATCAACTTGCATACGAAGCTGGTGGTGTATACCACGCTCATCTTGCTGGTGGTTGGCACGGTATTCTTTGCAATTTTCGAGTATAACAACACGCTGAAGGGGCTGCCCTGGTACGGCGTGCTGGCCGAGTCGTTTTTGGGATCGGTAACGCCAAGAACTGCTGGGTTTAATTCGGTAAACATGGGGCAAATTCTACCTCAAACCATTTTGCTCACCATGTTCCTGATGTGGGTTGGTGCATCGCCCGTATCTACCGGTGGTGGTATCAAAACAACGACGTTTGCAATTGCTGTACTTAATGTTTGGAATACTATGAGGGGGCGTGAACGTCTCGAAATCGGGGGGCGCGAGATTACCAACAGCACGCTGCTGAGGGCTTTCTCTGCCATTCTCCTCTCCGTTTTTATGATTGGGTTGTCCAGCTCGCTGATAAAGCTTTTTGAGCCTAAAATAGATATGATGGCTATCGTATTCGAGTGTATCTCGGCGCTAAGTACCGTGGGGCTGTCGTTGAATATTACCCCAACGCTCGACGATGGCAGTAAAATCGTTCTAATCTCCACCATGTTTATTGGTAGGGTAGGAGCGCTTACGTTTTTATCGGGATTTGTTAAGCATTCCGCGGAACTGAATTACCGCTATCCGAAAACTAGCATATTTGTCAACTAGAAATTATTCGTGTTATGAAATATATCATTATAGGACTAGGAAACTACGGCTCGGTGCTTGCCGAGCGCCTTACGTCTATGGGGCACGAGGTAATCGGTATCGACTCGAATAGCCATAGAGTCGAGGAGTTAAAATCGAAGATTACCAGCACCATTTGTATGGATATAAACGAGGTGCACCTACTTAAGGTGCTCCCACTTAATGATGCCGATGCGGTTGTGGTGGCAATTGGCGAAAATGTTGGCGCTTCAATTCTTGTTTCGGCAGAGCTAAAGCAGCTAAAGGTGAATAAGCTAATCGGTCGTGCAATCTCCACCCTGCATACCACCGTGCTTGAGGCTATTGGGGTAGACGAGGTGGTAACGCCGGAGAAAGATTCGGCAGAAGACTTTGCGCTTCGCCTGGATGTAAAGGGGCTTCAAGACTCGTTTCCTGTTGCCGAAGGCTTCCGCATAATCTCCATGGCAGCACCTCCTGTAGTAGTCGGACAAGCGGTGGGCGAGCTGCTCCTTGGCGATAAGTTCAACCTTAAACTGGTGACGATTATTCGAAAAGAGCATGTGATCAACTTCTTGGGATCGAAGTCGGTTGTCGAGAAGGTTATTCACCCAATTGGGCTGGGTACCATCATTGAGAAGGATGATATCCTTTACCTGTTTGGCGAATCGAAAAACCTGAAGGATTTCTCGCAGTTCTTTTCCTAGGAACGGCTATTTCTTAAAGATAAAGAACACGGCTAGAATCAGGAAGCCAAATCCAATAAGGTGGTTCATTTTTAAGGTCTCGGTTTTGAAAACCAGTAGGCTGAAGCTCATGAAAACCACTAGGGTGATAACTTCCTGAAGCACCTTTAGCTCGACTAGCGAAAATGGTCCCCCATTTTGGTTGAAGCCGATACGGTTGGCTGGAACTTGGAAGAAGTACTCAAAAAGAGCGATTCCCCAGCTTATAAGGACTACAGCAAAAAGTGGAAGTGCGTGAAACCAGCTGTATTCTTTGAATTTGAGATGCCCGTACCAGGCAAAAGTCATAAAGATGTTTGAAAGAACCAACAGCGATATGGTGAGTAAAACTTTCATCTTGTTCTTTTCTTTTGGGGGGCAAATATAGTAGTTTAGCCTCAAAAGTAGTTTTGCGTTTCGGACGTAATAGAATTTAATAACACACACTATGATACTTGATTCGATTAATCAGCTACAATGCTATTCGGCTTTTCTTCCTGCTGTAGAAAAGATTGTAGACTATATTAACTCCGTAGATTTAAATAATCTTCCATCCGAAAAGGTCTTCATTGATGGTGAGAACCTCTTTGTAATTCCTTCGGTTTCTAAAGGAAAACTCGCAAAGGACGCTAAGCTAGAAGCGCATAATGTATATGCCGATCTTCAGCTATGCCTTAGCGATGGCGAGACTTTTGGATGGAAGGATCGAAAGGAATGTCAGCAGCCAATAGGGGAGTATAGTCACGAAAAAGATATTATCTTCTTCGACGATCAGCCAACAACCTATGTTTCCGTAAAACAAAACGAGTTTGTGCTTTTTATGCCCTGGGATGCTCACGCACCCCTTATTTGCGAAGGAGAGGTTACGAAACTCATATTTAAAATAAAGGTAGGTTGATTTGTTTAGTGTAAAAGTAGGGTATAATACCTAATTATTTTTTCAAAGGAGATGGCAATTGTCATCTCCTTTTTTAGTTTTGTGTTTTATTTAATGGCAAATAATGAAATTAAGCAGTAGGGTTCCCGATTCTCATTACCTATTTCGATACTTAGCGTTTGCATTTGCTACTAAAGCAAAGCAGTCGGTCTTCGATTTTCGTTATTTCCCTTTTAAGGTTTTAAAAGGTGATGAGAATATTGCTTTGGATACCAATCTAGATTCCTCGATTGGCAGAATTCCAATTGCTCATAATAATCTAGCGCAAACTCTTGATGAGTTAGTTCGACATACAGATACCCTTTCGTTCTTAGTTTTAAAGGATGGGAAAGTTGCCTACGAATACTATGCTGATGGAATTAATGGGCGAACACCTATGCTGTGCTACTCAATTACCAAAAGTATCTTTGCAAGTTACTTGTCTGTACTAGAAAGCGGTGGAGTTATTTCCTTTTCCGATGCGTTGAGAAAGTATCATAGTCATTTGCCAGACTTTGTTGCAAATCGAACTTTTCAGAGCTTGATGAACATGGAGTCGGGTATACGTTATAGGCATGGTAAAAGCCCTTTTACCGATATGGCGAAGTTTTGGCTATCTCCAGATATTCGAAAGGATTTAAGATCAATAAAGCCTTGCTGCGAGGGTAATGGCTATTTTTACTACAACGATATCCATTTGCACCTGCTCACCCGAATGGTAGATAGCCGGATTTCCGACTTGTCGGTAGATATCAACCATAATTTTTGGCAGCACCTAAAGCCTACTTCAAATGCGCTTTTCTGCATGGATAGCTTAGAGGGGAGGTATTTGAAGATGGATGGGGGTATGGCAGTTGCGCCTTACGATTTGGCTAAGTTTGGCTTACTCTATGGTAATGACGGCACGATTTATGGGAAGCAGCTGCTTAATAGCGAATGGTGTGCTAACCTAAAGAGTTCGGATGACGTAAGAACCGATTTGGAGTACTGGGATTTATATCGCCAAATGAAGCACGATTGGTATTCAATCTTTAGTCAAGAACGTACCTATTACAAGAATTTTTGGTGGGGAGTTAAGCAGGATGAAGGTCCAAACGACATATATGCAATGGGGATTTTGGGGCAGTTTGTCTATGTCTCTACTCGGAATAATGTTGTTATTGTGAGGCAGGGCAATAGTTGGGGGGTGAAAGGCTGGTGGCCCTACATATTCGAGGAGTTAGCTTCTAAAGTCTAGTTTTATCAGAAATTGAGGTGTGGCTGCTTTTGTAGTAGCGATATGCAAAAAGTAAGGCTGACCTTTTGGGTCAGCCTTACTTTTTATATTTTTTGTAATGGACTGCTAGGCATGTCGTAAACTAACGAATGGGCTTCGATGGTAAACCAGTCCTCGAAAACCTCCCATGATCTTTCAGTTGGCCATAAACTTTCGTCGGAATACCAATCGAGCAGCTCATTTCTAAAGATCTGATCGTAATTCTTTTCGAGATATTCAACTATTTCATCTTCATTCTCGAATTCAGGAATCAGGTAAACGTTAAAGTCTCCACTTTCTTCAATCTCTTCTAAATCAAACTGCTCATCAACTGATAAAAGCCAATCCCAGAAAGGCTTTTGTGGAATTACAGCTAGCGCGTTCCTGTTAACAATCTTCATTATAAACTATTTTTATGGTTAGATGTTCCTTTGTAGTTTACGCATCAGAATATGGTTGAGCGTAACGTAAAACGGTTCATCTTTTGGGTTAAACAAATGTAGCGAAGAAATTCGAACTCTTCAAAATGAATCCTGCGAAAGCAGATTTTCTTCAACACTAAAAAAAAAACGTAATTAGTTGGCATTGTTATTATTCTTTGCAAAATTTGCTCCGCTTTATAAACACTCATTTTTTTATGTTAGGAATAGATACGGTGCATTTTATCATGCTAGTATTGTTGGTGATAGCAACTGCTGCCTTTGAGTTCATCAACGGGTTTCACGATACAGCAAATGCTGTTGCGACGGTAATTTACACCAATTCGCTTAAGCCTAAGACTGCTGTAATTTGGTCTGGATTGTGGAATGTTCTGGGCGTGTACGTAGGAGGAGTTGCTGTGGCAATGGGTATTATGCACCTTATACCTGCAGAGATGCTTGCTGACCACAACGTATACAAGGCAATGGCATTAATTTGGGCAATTATTCTTACGGCTATAGCCTGGAACTTCTTTACTTGGTACTACGGTATTCCTTGTTCGAGTTCGCATACGCTTATTGGTGCTATTTTTGGCGCAGGGTTGGCTTACACTCTGCTACATCCCGAATCTTCTGTTGTTCTAAACTGGCAAAAGATTATTGATATAGGATTAGCCTTGCTGATCACCCCTGTTTTGGGATTTGTACTAGCGTTAGGGATGATGTACATTCTGTTTAAGGTGGTAAAGAAGAAAAAGATTTTCAAGGAGCCTAAGGAGAAGAAAGCGCCTCCTTTTTGGATACGCTCTTTAATGATATTTACCTCTACCTGCGTAAGTTTCTCGCACGGGTCTAACGATGGGCAGAAGGGGGTTGGCTTAATGATGATGATTCTTGTAGCTCTTGCACCAGCATACTTTGCCCTTGATAATAATAAGGATCCTAGGGATTTGGTTGAAAGCATCCAGCGTGTAGAGTCTGTTCTTAATAGGGTAGATTCAACCAAATTAAGTTATGGAGAGAAGCAAACCGTAGCTATATCTGTTGCAAAGTTTAATGCTTTGGCTGCTGATTTATCTAAGGTAGATAAGTTTAGCGAACTGCCTCATAATGTAGTTGCTGATGCTAGGGTGGACCTTACTAATTCTGCAAAAAAACTAAAAGCCTTAGAGGAAGAAAATAGCGATGCCTTTGTTGGCGTAAATAAACGAGATATTAAGCGTTTTAAAAGTGATTTAAAAGGGATTGATAGCTATGCTGAATATGTTCCTATATGGGTAATTCTTTTAATTTCCATTTCATTAGGTCTTGGTACTATGATAGGATGGAAGCGAATAGTAGTTACCATTAGCGAGAAAATTGGGAAAACGCAGATGTCATATGCTCAAGGGGCAACATCTGGAGTTATTGCTGCTTCTACTATTTCACTATCGTCGGTTATCGGTTTGCCTGTTAGTACAACGCATATTTTATCGTCGGGGATTGCGGGTTCGATGGTTGCAAGTGGAGGTTTGAAGAACCTTCAGACAAAAACTCTGAAGAACATTGGAATTGCTTGGTTGGTAACCCTGCCTATTACCATTTTGGTGTCAGGATTGCTGTATTGGCTATTCCTTTCAATTATAAATTAGTAATTGATAAGATATTTAAAAACGCCGAAAAGGGGGTGATTTGTTGATCGCCTCCTTTTCGGCGTTTTTATGCGTTGAAACTGCGTAAGGCAGAATGTCAGAGACGGCTTTGAAATACTTTTAAAAGCCGAAAAAGAATGCAACAACCTAGCCTTTTATCTAAATCTTAAGCATATAAAATGATCACCTATGAAACGTCATGATGTTGTATTTATCCTTGTAGTCTTGGCTCTTTTTGCGCCATTTTTTCTCTCTCAATCTCTTTATGAGATCTACTGTAAGTTTAATCTTGAGCATGGACTTGTGATGAGCTTCATAAAGTTTGCCATTTTGGCGACTTTGGGCGAGTCCTTGGGCTTGAGAATTCGGAAAGGGATTTACGACTATAAAGGTTTTGGTCTATTACCCCGGGCTGTCGTTTGGGGCTTCTTAGGGATTGCCATTAAGGTTTCCTTTTTGCTGTTTCTGCCGGGAGCGGTAAATTTACTGGGTTATCTAGGTGCTGCTGGCGATTCGTTTGGTTTTAAGTTCTTGCAGTCCTTTACAGCCTCATCCCTTATGAACCTAATATTTGCTCCTGTGATGATGTCGCTTCACAAAATAACCGACACCCATATTTTAGAAACAGGGGGTACTGTAAAAGGTCTTTTCTCAAAGATTGATGTTGCTGTAATACTACAAAAGGTAGATTGGCGCATGATGTGGGGTTTTGTTTTCAAAAAAACGATACCACTTTTTTGGATACCCGCACATACCATAACCTTTTTGCTTCCTGCAAGTTTTCAGGTGCTTTTTGCTGCTATTCTTGGAGTAGTATTGGGTGTTATACTTGCTTTTGCTGCCAATAAAGCGAAGTAGAAGCAGGAATTTGACTATATTCGCACACGGAAAATTTGAAAAGGGAAAGAGTTCTTTAGTAAGATTGAAAGATTCGGCATAAAACCGATTTACTTAGAAGTTCTCTTTTTACGTATGATATGGAAACGGCTTCAGGTTTAACAACCTGTAAGTCGTTTTTTTTTGCCTCTATCAGACTTTTTGTACTAATAGTATTTGAAGATTTGAGCGATGTGGATTGGTAATTGTAAGTTGCAGGCAATGATTTGTAATAATGTGTAATCGCAGGTGGGTGGCAATCTTATATTTTGTCATTGATTTATTTGTTGTTGCCTACAATGTGATATCATATATGCTTGAAATGTTTATAAATTATTTGTCAAGCCAAGAAAAAACTATTAAATCGTTTTTATTTATTAAAATAATCAGTAAAATTGTCAAACTGAAAATCAATCATCTTGTGGTTATGCATCAAACCCCTATAAACATTGAAACCGTGGATCGGTTGAAGCGCGAATCAGGTATTGCAAGTATAGGCAAAGCCTCTATACGCGAACTTGTTAAATTGGTAAACCAAATTGAAAGTGCAACCAATTCCCAGTTTGTAAAGATGGAGATGGGGGTGCCAGGATTAGCAACACCATCCATTGCTATTGAGGCAGAAATTGAGGCATTGAGGAATGGAGTTACATCGATTTACCCAAATATTGAAGGTATTGCTCCTTTAAAAAGAGAGGCTGCTCGATTTGTGAAGAATTTCCTCGACATAGATGTTCGCGAAGAGGGATGCATTCCAACTGTTGGTTCGATGCAAGGAGGAATGGCTGCTTTTATGGTTGCTGGCAGGTACGATAAGGCTAAGGATAATGTTCTTTTCATCGATCCAGGCTTTCCTGTTCAGAAAAACCAGCTAAAGATGCTTGGAATGAAGTACGAGACGTTTGATGTTTACAACTATCGTGGAGAGAAGTTGCGATCGAAGTTGGAAAAGTACTTGCAGCAGGGCAACATTTCGTGCATCATCTACTCAAATCCGAATAATCCAAGTTGGGTTTGTTTTACCGAGAAGGAACTACAAATAATTGGTGACTTGGCAACTCAATACGATGTAGTAGTAATTGAGGATTTAGCCTATTTCGCTATGGATTTTAGAACGGATAAGTCTAAGCCTGGTGTGCCACCATATCAGCCAACTGTTGCCAAATATACCGACAACTACCTGATGCTTATCTCGGGGTCGAAGGCATTCAGTTATGCTGGGCAGCGCATTGGCTGCGTGGTAATATCCGATGTGCTTTTTAGCCGTCGTTTCCCCGATCTAAAGCGCTACTTTCCCAGTGACGAATTTGGTAAGGCTATGATTTTTGGTCCGATTTACGGTCTTTCTTCTGGTGTTGCCCACTCGGTTCAGTACGGATTTGCAGCGCTTCTAAAGGCTGTGAACGATGGGGAGTACAACTTTGTTAAGGATACGCGTGAGTATGGCGAGAAGGCTAAAGTCTTGAAGCAGGTATTTGAGCAAAACGGCTTTCATATCGTTTACGACAGAGATGAGGATAAAATACTTGCCGATGGATTCTACTTTACCGTTGGCTACCAAAATCTAACAGGCGAAGAACTCGTAGAAGAGCTGCTTTACTATGGCATAAGCGCTATTTCGCTAAGTACAACCGGAAGCAACCGCGAGGGAATTCGGGCTTGCGTATCGCAGGTTGTCCGAAGCCAGTTCGATGTTCTGAATGAACGCTTGAAAAAATTTAACGAGAATCATAAGGTAGACAAGGCCGTTGCCAAATCTGCCGCATTATAAAATGTGTAATCCAACAAAATAACTGCATATGGCAAAAATTCGAGGAGCAATAGTTGTCGACACTGAGAAATGCAAAGGATGTTCTCTTTGCGTTGTTGCTTGTCCAACTAAAGTTATCAGCCTAGCGCAAGAGGTAAATGGTAAAGGCTATAACTACGCTTACATGGAAAATTCAGAGAGCTGCATCGGTTGTGCTAGCTGCGCACTAGTATGTCCCGACAGCGTTATTACGGTTTACAAGGCCAAAGTTGAGGCCTAATTTACCCTAACTAGAATAGCAAAAGAATATGAAAGAGCTAAGGCTAATGAAGGGGAATGAGGCTGTTGCAGAAGCTGCAATTCGTTGTGGTTGCGATGGCTATTTTGGATATCCAATTACCCCACAGTCCGAAGTAATGGAAACCCTAATGGTGAGAAAGCCATGGGAACAGACCGGGATGGTTGTTTTGCAGGCCGAAAGCGAAACGTCATCCATCAATATGCTCTACGGTGGTGCTGCTACCGGGAAAAAGGTAATGACTTCATCTTCGTCGCCAGGCGTTAGCCTTATGTGCGAAGGTTTGACATATTTGGCAGGTGCCGAGCTTCCTTGCTTGGTGGTTAACGTTGTTCGTGGAGGCCCAGGTCTTGGAACCATTCAGCCAGCACAGTCGGACTACTTCCAAGCCGTTAAGGGTGGTGGACACGGCGATTATCACATGATCGTTCTTGCACCAGCTTCGGTTCAGGAGATGTACGATTTCGTTGATCTATCCTTCGAACTTGCATTTAAGTATCGTACTCCAGCCATGATCCTATCTGACGGCGTTATCGGTCAGATGATGGAGAAGGTTTACCTTGATGACTACAAGCCACGCTGGTCTAAGGAGGATATCTTGAAGTTGCATGGCGAATGGGCTTGCACCGGTAAGACTGCCGATCGTGAGCGTCATATTGCAACATCGTTGGAGCTTGAGTCTGCTCGTCAGGAGCAGTTCAACCATAAGCTACAGGCTAAGTACAATACTATTCGCGAAAAAGAGGTTCGCTGCGAGGAGATCATGTGTGAGGATGCTGACTACATCATCGTTGCCTACGGTTCATCGGCCCGTATATCGTCGAAGGCGGTTGAGCTTTGCCGTGCCGAAGGGCTAAAGGTTGGGCTTCTTCGTCCAATCACCCTGTTCCCTTATCCTACCAAGGAAATTCAGGCTCACCTTTCGCACGTAAAGGGATTCCTTTCTGTTGAAATGAGCGCTGGACAAATGGTTGAGGATGTACGACTAGCCGTAAACGGAAAGGTTCCTGTTTACCACTACGGTAGGTATGGCGGTATGATCCCTTCGCCAAACGAGGTGGTTGATGCAATTAAGACTAACTTCTTAGGAGGAAAATAGCGATGGCAGAAATTTTAGTACAAGATATCGTTAAACCAGAAAACTTGGTTTACGAAAAAGCAAAAGTGCTTACCAATAATGTAATGCACTACTGTCCTGGTTGTACCCACGGCGTTATTCATAAGCTGATTGCCGAGGTTATTGACGAAATGGGCATTCAGGAAGATACCATTGGCGTATCGCCAGTAGGTTGTTCGGTGTTGGCCTACAACTACCTCGACATCGATTGGTTGCAAGCCGCTCACGGCCGTGCTCCCGCATTGGCTACCGCTGCAAAGCGCCTAAACCCAGAGAAGCACATCTTCACCTACCAAGGTGATGGCGACCTTGCTTCGATTGGTACTGCCGAAATCATGCACGCCTGCAACCGTGGCGAGAACATTGTAGTGATCTTCGTTAACAACGCCATCTACGGTATGACTGGAGGACAAATGGCTCCAACTACCCTGATTGGCCAAAAAACGGCAACCACCCCATACGGACGTTCGGTTGAGCTTAACGGACACCCATTGCGCATCACCGAGCTTATCGCTCAGCTGCCCGGTACATCGTATGTAACCCGCCAGAGCGCTCAAACTCCTGCTGCCGTTCGTAAGGCCAAGAAGGCAATTCGCAAGGCATTCGAGAATGCGGCTGCCCGTAAGGGAACCTCGTTTGTAGAGGTGGTAGGTACCTGCAACTCGGGTTGGAAGCTATCTCCAGTAAAATCGAACCAGTGGATGGAGGAAAACATGTTCCCATTCTATCCGCTTGGCGATCTTAAAGACGAATAGCCAATTCTAACATCAAAATTTCTAAAGCAATGAAAGAAGAAATCATTATAGCAGGATTTGGTGGACAAGGCGTTCTATCAATGGGAAAAATTCTCGCCTACTCGGGCATCATGCAGGGCCAAGAGGTAACCTGGATGCCTTCGTACGGCCCCGAAATGCGTGGTGGTACTGCTAACGTTACCGTAATCCTAAGCGACGACCGTATCAGTTCGCCCATCGTGCACGAGTACGATACGGCCATCATCCTTAACCAGCAGTCGATGGATAAGTTTGCCGAGTTGGTAAAGCCCGGTGGCGTGCTTATTTACGATCCTAACGGAATCGTAAACCATCCTACCCGTAAGGATATCAACATTTACAGGATAGAGGCTGCCGAGGAAGCTGCTCGCATGAACAACGCTAAAGCGTTTAACATGATCGTACTTGGCGGATTCCTAAGCCTAAAGCCTATCGTAAAGATGGAAAACGTGCGCAAGGGGCTCGAAAAGTCGCTTCCTGCCCGTCACCACCACCTTATTCCAATGAACGAGGAGGCTATCCAAAAGGGGATGGAAACTGTAAAGGCGGTTAATGTGCTTTAATAGCGAAGGTTATTTATAGAGTAAAAGCGGTCCATTTGGGCCGCTTTTTTTGTTGATGGACGTAAATGTTCCAAGTTTCGATGTGGTTTTTCATACAGCGATAAAAGAGTATCAAACTACGAAGTAAATATCTATACAGCGATAAATATGTATCAAACTACGTCGGAGTTTTTTATACAGCGATACTGTACGCCAAAATGCGGTGTGGATTTTTATAAAACGATAAAATGGTACAAAAAATCGGTGGAAATTGTCGTTTTTTGGAAATAAAATTCGAAAAGTAGTGAGTGATAATCGCGCTATTCGTTAAATTGGCCTCTGTTACCCGAAAAAACAAAGCCATATGCTAAAGTTCGATGTGTCGAGGGTTCTTCTGATGAAAGGTATCGGAAGACCGGGTGTTTACCTTAGGAAGCTGGGATACACGCAGGGAAAGGCCAGCCGACTGGTTAATGGTACTACGGCCAGCATTAACCTGTACGATTTGGAGCGGATTTGCTTGAGGCTAAACTGTACGCCCAACGATTTGCTGGACTGGTCGCCAAGCGACAGCGAAGACGATATTGCCAACCATGCGCTGCAGTCAATCCGTCGCAAAGAAGCCGCTGTAGGGCTTGTGGCGCTGGTTCAGGGACTTCCGGTAGAGAAGATGCAGGCTATAGAAAAGCTGATTCTCGAAAATATTGGAGAGAAAAACGCTAAGTAAAAAAGACGAAAGGCCTACAACAGTAGGCCTTTCGTCTTTTATGGCTTATGAGGGATAACCCTTCTCTGGAAGCTAGGGTATCTGCTTTACAATCCCAAAGTTTTTCGAGACGTCAACAATGGGGTTTCCCTTGTAGAAGAGCGTCCCAAAGACGCTGATGGAGCCGGATAGCCTCTCCTGGGCGTTAATCCGCGCCTTGCCCGTTCCTTCGATTATCACCTTGGCCTTTTCGGTCACCAAGTTGTAGCCGTCGAACATTCCCGAACCCTTCATGCGCAGAACAAAGGTTCTAGATGTCCCTTTTATCTTGAGGTAGGCGGCGCCGCTGGTTTCGATGGTAAGGTTGCTGCACACAAGCGCTACGCCCAGCTTGCTCGCTCCTTTTAGCATCAGTTCTAGGTTTTCGAATTTTAGGGGGCGTGGCGAGGTTATATTTGCGCTTCCATCAATAAATAGGTTGTTGATGCTCCTAAACGATAGGTGAAGGGTAGGTATCTCGGCGCTTTTGAGGCGCATGCGGCGGTCGCGCTGCTTGGGCATCTCTACCATAAGCAACCCGTCGCGGACGGATACGTTTATCCGTTCTACAATTGATGCTTGACCGCTAATGGTGAGGGCTGGATTGCTTGTTTGGACCATGCGGATCTTGTAGCTGCCTACAATGGCAATCCGGTTGAAAGCGGGTAACTTAATAGTCTTGCTGGTGACTTCCGAGGCAAACAGGTATATCGGAAGAGTCAAAATGGTAAGAACGAGGAGGGCTCTTCTCATGGTTGTTGACTTTTCCGAAAAGTAAACAAAAATGGAGGAAAAGTTACGCGATGGGAGAAAAAAGTTGCCCAGATACTGACTAAGGTATCTGGGCTTGCAAGATCGATATCCGAAGATATCTGGGGTATTAATTGGTTTTGCAAATATAGCAAAAAAGAATTATGCCGACTTTTTGCTGGTGCTAAGTGCTGTTAATAAAATGTATGCTAGGCAGGCTAGTGGAACTGCGAATCCGGCAACGATGCTTTGGCTATAATCGGCCACCAATCCGAAGAGGAGAGGGATAACTGCTCCACCAATGATAGCAGCTACCCATTAGTCCCAATATTTCATTCGACCAAGAAGCACTTTGTCGATATCGTTCTTGTGAAGATGGTCGTGCCTTCGGGCGTTTTTAGTCCATTGTGATTATTATTTTCCCTCTTGTGTGCCCCTTTTCTACCATTTCTTGCGCTTTTGCAGCCTCTTCGAGCGGGTACTCCGCGTCTACATGAATTTTAAGCTCGCCATTCTCCACCATTTCGCGTAAGCTGTTTAGGTTCGAAGAGTTTGGCTCAACAAAGCAGTAGTGGTACTCAATTTCGGGTTTAGGTAGAAGCGATGCTTCTTTAATATTTTCGATTATGGATATAACCCTGCCCTTTCTCTTTACGATGTCGAAGCTTCGTCTGAATGTTTCTCCTCCAATGGTGTCGAATACGAGGTCGACTCCTTCTGGTGATAACTTTTTTACCTCTTCTTCTACATTTTGAGTGGTGTAGTCGATGGCATATTTTGCTCCAAGTTTTTTGGTGTACTCTATATTCCTTTTGCTTGCGATGGCTATTACCGTAGCCTCCTTTTTTGTTGCCAGCTGAATGGCAAACGAGCCAACACCACCCGATGCCCCCCAAATAACGATCGTCTCATGTTTCTTCAACTTGCCATGGGAAAATAGCGATTGGAAGGCGGTTAGGCCTGCAAGTGGTAGCGCCGCCGCATTTTTTAGGGGAATGTTTCGGGGAGCCTTGGTAATATAGGCTTCAGGAAGAGTTATGTAATCTGCATAGGTGCCATGCTGTATGGTTGGCCTGCGGCAGTAGCCAATAACCTTCTCACCTATATCGAAGCGGTGAGCGGCAAAGCCGTGGTCAACAACTTCGCCCGAAAAATCCCATCCTGGTATAATGGGGAATATGCAGGGAACACGGCTGACTAGTAGTCCTTCCCTTATTTTTACGTCGACAGGGTTTACGCCTGCTGCGGTTACCTTAACAAGAACCTCGCCTTCTCCCGGTTTTGGTAGCTTTAGGTCGACGAGTTTTAGAACCGACGAAGGTCCAAAATCGTCGTATTGAATTGCTCTCATCTTTTTTATTTTACAACATGCTAGCTGCATAAATGTTGGCAATAAAAAAGGCCGCTAGCTTAAATTAGTAGCGGCCTGAAGCAATCAATTTTATGTTGTTGCAGATTTAATCTTCCAGTAGGTCGGGGCGGAGCTGTTGGGTTCGCATTATGGCTTGCTCTTCCTGCCACTTGCTAATTTCCTTGAAGTTTCCGGAAAGTAGGACCGCTGGCACTTCCCAGCCATTGTATACAGCAGGTCGGGTGTAAACCGGTGGAGCAAGCAGCCCATCCTGAAACGAGTCGGTCAATGCCGAGGTCTCATCGGAAATAGCGCCAGGCACAATTCGCACTATGCTATCTACAATAACGGCGGCAGCCAACTCGCCACCCGAAAGAACGTAGTCGCCAATCGAAATTTCGAGCGTTACCAGATGTTCGCGAATACGATGGTCGACCCCTTTGTAGTGTCCGCAAAGGATGATGATGTTTTCGAAGGTGGCCAGGCGATTCGAGATTCCCTGCTTAAGCGTCTTTCCATCGGGGGTAACGTATATGATCTCGTCGTAGTGGCGTTCCGATTTCAGTTTTTCAATGCATCGGAAGATCGGATCACACATCATTACCATGCCGGCATCGCCCCCAAATGCGTAATCGTCTACGCTCTTGTGTTTGTCAGTGCTGTAGTCTCTGATGTTATGAATAGCAATGTCAACAAGCCCTTTTTGTTTGGCTCGTTTTATAATGGAATGGTTAAACGGACTTTCGAGAAGCTCGGGGTGAATTGTAAGAATGTCAATTCTCATAGTAAACTTTTTGCAAAGTTAATTTCCTGTAGCGTATAGGCAAAATGGATGGTTGTGATTCGCTGAAAGAATGTTAATTGTAGGATACTGTTCAAGCACTTGAATTAAGTGCTTAACATGCTTAATTTTGATTGTTGCATTAGGAGACCTTTGCTTATGCCAGGTTTGGCAGCAATGAATACCTGAATGTTTGATTTAAGATTTCATGGCGAGATAGTGCCGTGGATGTTTATTGCTTCTTATCTGTCATTTGCAGAATTGAATCATAGATCCAAAATACAAGCAGTTTTCAGGTTGTATTATAAACTTTATTAAAGTCAAATTAACGGTTTTCGCTTAGGCCCCCAATGGCATTAGGCAAAATATTATTTCGTTTGGCATTGGTAAATACTATATTTGCACTCTGGTATTCGAATGTGTGCCATAATTAATTGGCGACAATTTGTGGAAACTCCAAATTAAATGTTATGGAATCTGAAAAAAATGATGCTCTAGTTCCTGAGGAACAGCTCAACAAAAGCGTTGAGGATACTGTGGATGCTACCCCTGCTGCTAATATCGAAGTAGTAGAAGAAGGAAACGAAACTAGTCCTGCTGTTGATTTTTCGGAAGAGGAAGCTATGCTTGCTGCCGAAGAAATTGATCTTGGAGAAGAAGAAGAGACTGAAGATGCTGCACATCCAGTGGTGGACTATTCAGGTCACTCTCTTCAAGAGTTGGTTGCTGCTCTCGAAGCTATCGTAACGAATAGCTCAGAGTCCCCACGTCGTGAAATCGAAGCTATTAAAATTGCTTTTTACAAACGACTTCGTGTTGATGTTGAGGCTAAAAAGGCTGATTTTTTAAAGGCAGGGGGAGAGGAAACTGAATTTAAAGCACCGGAGTGCCCCGAAGAACAAACGCTTAAGGATCTCATAATGGCCTATAGGAATGCAAAGCATCTTAAGGGTAAAGAGATAGAGGCCGAAAAAGAAAATAACTACAAGGAAAAACTTCAGATTTTAGAGGAATTAAAAGTTCTTTCTGAAGGAGCTGAAGCTCACAATCATACTTATCAAGAATTTAGAAGCCTTCAAAACAGGTGGAAGGAAATTGGTCAGGTTCCTCAGGCTCATGTTAAAGATCTTTGGGATAACTACCACTACCTTGTTGAAAAGTTTTACGATTATATAAAAATCAATCGCGAGTTACGCGATCTAGATCTCAAGAAGAACTACGAGAACAAAATTCTTCTTTGCGAAAAGGCAGAAGAGTTACTTCTTGAACCATCTGCAATTCTATCTTTCCAAAAGTTGCAAAAACTTCACGAACAGTGGCGCGAGGTTGGTCCTGTTGTAAAAGAGTTTAAGGAAACGCTTTGGGAAAGATTTAAGGAGGCTACCTCTAAAATAAATAAGAAGCACCAGGAGTACTACGACCTGCAAAAGGAAGATCAAAAGAAGAACCTTGATGCTAAGACTCTACTTTGCGAAAAGGCAGAAGAACTCTTAGAGAATGATCCTAAATCTACAAAAGATTGGAATAAGAGATCGAAAGATTTAATTGAGCTCCAAAAGGTTTGGAAAACTATAGGTTTTGCGCCAAAGAAGGAGAATCCCAAGATATATCAGCGTTTCCGTGAGGCTTGCGATGCTTTTTTTGCAAAAAAACGTGAGTTTTACATGCAGTTAAAGGGCCAAATTGAGGTGAACCTTCAAGCAAAATTGGAACTTTGCGCTAAGGCTGAAGAAATCTCTGCATCAACAGATTGGAAGAAGGCTACAGACGAGTTAATTGCTCTTCAAAAGCAGTGGAAAGAGGTTGGTCCTGTGCCTCGTAAGCATTCGGATGAAGTGTGGAAACGTTTCCGTGCCGCATGCGACTCTTTCTTTAACCGTAAGTCTGAGCATTTCTCAGGTATCGATAAACTTTACGAAGAGAATTTGACTGCAAAAGAAGCCCTAATTGAGGAAATTAAGGCATTTGAATCTTCGGAAGATGTGATGGGGAGCTTTGAAGCATTGAAGGAGTTTCAGCGTCGTTGGGCAGAAATCGGTTTTGTTCCAATGAAAGATAAGGAGCGTATTCAATCGACATATCGCGAGGTGATCGATGCTCAATTCCAGAAAATTAAGGGAACCGATGCCGAACGTAAAATTGGAAAGTTTAAAGGTTGGGTGGAGTCAAACACTGGTAGGGGTGATAAAAAGTTCCGTGCCGAGCGAGATAAACTCATCGGTAAGATTCGCCAGCTGGAGTCCGATATCAGCGTGTGGGAAAATAATATTGGTTTCTTCGCTAAATCGAAGAATGCAGATACGATGATTAAGGACGTTAAAAACAAAATCAATAAGGCAAAGGAAGAGATTACCCTTATTGAGGAGAAGATAAACCTAATTGATTCTCAGCTACCCGAATAGATTGAAAAAAAACGATAATGGCACAGACTAAGTACATTTTTGTAACTGGAGGCGTAACATCCTCATTAGGAAAAGGAATTATCTCGGCATCGCTTGCTAGGTTGTTACAGGCTCGGGGGTATTCTGTAACCATTCAAAAGCTCGATCCATACATTAACGTTGATCCAGGAACATTGAATCCTTACGAGCACGGAGAATGCTATGTAACCGAAGATGGAGCAGAAACAGACCTTGATCTTGGACACTACGAGCGTTTTACCAATAATCCAACTTCTCAGGCAAACAATGTAACAACCGGAAGAATATATCAGTCGGTTATAAATAAGGAGCGTCGTGGAGAATATCTAGGGAAAACCGTGCAGATTATTCCCCATATTACAGACGAGATTAAACGCCGTATTAAAGTTCTAGGATCGAAAGGTAAGTACGATGTGGTAATTACTGAAATAGGTGGAACTGTCGGTGATATTGAATCGTTACCTTATGTAGAGTCTGTTCGTCAACTTCGTTGGGAGTTGGGAGCAACCAATTCGTTGGTTATTCACCTTACGCTTGTTCCTTATGTTGCAGCAGCAGGCGAACTTAAAACAAAACCAACGCAGCACTCTGTAAAAATGCTTCTGGAAACAGGAGTTCAACCTGATATTCTAGTGCTAAGAACAGAAAAATCGCTCTCTCCCGAGGTGAAGAAAAAAGTTGCTCTTTTCTGTAACGTCGATAAGGATTCTGTAATAGAATCGATTGATGTTCCAACTATTTACGAGGTTCCTCTTGTAATGCTTAAAGAGAAGTTAGACCTTACTGTTCTTCGTAAGCTAAACCTGCCTTCGGATAATGAAGTTGAACTGTCGGACTGGATTAATCTGGTTGATAGTATTAAGCATCCTAAGCATGAGGTGTCTATCGCACTTGTGGGTAAGTATATCGAGTTGCATGATGCCTACAAATCGATTGTTGAGGCATTTATTCATGGTGGTGCATCGAATTCTTGCAAGGTGAAGATTAAGTGGATTAATTCTGAAAAGATTGCAGATGATAATGTAGTTAGCTTGCTTGGCGATGTTCATGGGATACTAGTTGCGCCAGGTTTTGGACATCGTGGTATTGAGGGTAAGATTTCAGCCATAAAGTTTGCTCGCGAGAATAAGGTTCCATTCTTTGGTATTTGCCTTGGAATGCAGTGCGCTGTTATTGAATTTGCTCGTAACGTGCTTAACATGGCAGAGGCAAATTCCACAGAGATGGTTGTTTCTACTCCATATCCTGTAATCGACTTGATGGAAGATCAGAAGGATGTAACCGATAAGGGCGGTACTATGCGACTTGGTGCATACCCTTGCTTGTTGAACAAGGATTCGTTGGCGTACAAGGCGTACAAGTCTGAGGAAATTTCGGAACGACATCGTCATCGATACGAGTTTAACAACCAATATATCGATCAGTTTGAGGCTGCTGGTATGAAGTCTGTTGGAACTAATCCAGAAACCAACTTGGTTGAGGTGATTGAAATACCAGAACATCCTTATTTTGTTGGTGTTCAATTCCACCCAGAATATAAGAGTACGGTAGCCAATCCACATCCGCTTTTTGTAGCCTTTGTAAAGGCAGCCTTAAAGCATAAGACTGAAAAGTGTAAATAAAGAACAATTTATTTAAATGGATAAAAAAAGTATTATCGGTTTGGTATTAGTAGGTGTAATCCTAATCGGATTCAGCTACTACAATAACCGACAAATGTCGAAGTATCAAAAGGAACAGGCAGTTGTTGATTCGATTGCTAAGGCAAAAATGCCAAAGGATACGTCGAAAAATGAGGCATCTGTTGTTCAGGAGCAGCTTAAGCAAGAAAAGGCTAAAGATAGTCTCGAAGTCGCATCCATTTCTGAAGCAATGGGTGCTTCTATGGCTAGCGCTATTAAAGGAACAGAGGAGTTTTACACCCTTCAAAACGACCGAATAAAGGTTGTGTTTTCGAATAAGGGAGGTAGAATTGCTTCGGTGGAGGCTCTAAAATATAAGCGTTACAATGGCGATAAGTTGGTTCTATTTACTCCTGAAAAGAGTCAATTTGATATTAACCTGTTTATTGGACAGAGTATTTCAACTTCGAAATTTTACTTTCAGCCTGTAAACGTTGGTAAGAACGGTGTTTTATCTGCAAAAGATTCTGTGAAAAGCGCAGTTTTCCGTTTGTATACCGATGCTTCGAGTTACATTGAGTATGTGTACACCCTTAAGAAGGGGAGCTACATGGTTGACTATAAGGTCAACTTTGTTGGTTTGGAAGGTAAGTTGCCACAAAACATGACCAGTTTGGACATTAACTGGGCTATGGATGCTCCACAGCAGGAGAAGGGCTTTAAGTACGAGAATAACTATACCAATGTTGCCTACAAATTCCCAGGTGAAAAGGGAGATTTAGAAGAACTTTCGGCAATGAAGGAGACTGGAAGCGAAAAAGTAACAACCAAGATTCAATGGGTTGATTTTAAGCAGCAATTCTTCTCTTCTATTCTTGTCGCAAAAAATAGTTTTACCTCTGGAGATGTGAGCCAAACTACGCATCAACCAAATTCTGGTTATGTGAAGAACTTTAAGGCAACTCTTCAAGTACCATTTACACCTGCTACAAAGAGTATTGATCTTGCATTCTACTTTGGGCCAAACCTTTTCAATGAGCTTAGAAAGTATGATATGGGCTTTGAGACGGTTGTGCCTCTTGGTTCTTGGATTATACGTTGGATTAACCGTTGGGTAGTTATTCCTGTATTCGACATGTTGGAATCGCATATTGCCAGTTTTGGTATAATCATCCTTATCCTTACCGTTTTAATTAAACTCGTTCTATTTCCGCTTACCTACAAGTCTTACTTGTCGATGGCGAAGATGAGGGTGCTTAAGCCAGATGTGGATCAGATTAATGCGAAGTACCCTAAGAAGGAAGATGCAATGAAGAAGCAGCAAGAGGTTATGGCGCTCTACCGTAAAACTGGCGTTAATCCCATGGGGGGGTGCTTACCAATGCTTTTACAGATGCCAATTCTTTTTGCAATGTTCAAGTTCTTTCCTGCATCGTTTGAACTTCGTCAGAAAAGTTTTCTTTGGGCTGATGACCTTTCGTCGTTTGATTCAATTGTTAATCTGCCTTTCGATATACCAATGTATGGTGGGCATATTAGTTTGTTTACGCTTCTAATGGCTGTGTCGTTATACCTAACATCTAAGATTAATACGGCTCAGATGGCAGATACTAACCAGCAGATGCCAGGTATGAAGTTTATGACGTTGTACATGATGCCTGTGATGATGCTACTTTGGTTTAACAACTATGCGGCTGGTTTGAGTTACTACTACTTGTTGTCTAACCTTATCACGTTAGGTCAAACCTACTTTATTCGTCAAACGGTTGATGATGCGGCTGTGCATGCTAAATTAAAGGAGGCTAGTAAAAAGCCTGTTAAGAAGTCACGTTTCCAACAAAAGTTGGAAGAGATGGCTAAACAACAAAAAAAAAAATAGATAGTTAATGTCTGTATATGAAAGGCCACCTTCGGGTGGCCTTTTTCGTGTATTGGATTATAAAATACTAGCTTTGTCTGGCAGTTAAGGATACGTCTTAAGTCTACCTGCTTTTGAGTTAAATGTTTGTTTTTGATGGATAGGTTTTTTTTTCGCACTTGCTCATTTCTGCTAATTTCCACAATCGTTTTTGCTTTTTTTGTTGAAATAGAGCCTGCTGGTGCAAAGATTAAGTATAAGCAAAGTGTTAGTACTAGGGAACAGTGGGTTGATTCTGTATTTTCACAGTTAACCACTCGGCAAAAGATCGGGCAGCTGATGATGGTTGCTGCATTTTCTAGAAAGGATTTGCAGAATGTGGAGGAGGTTGAATCTCTTATAAAGAATTATGGAATAGGAGGTGTAATCTTTATGCGTGGTGGTCCTGTAGCCCAAGCTAAACTTACCAACAGATACCAAAACCTCTCTAAGATACCACTTATGGTTGGTATTGATGGCGAATGGGGGCTCTCGATGCGACTTGACAGTATTAGGGGGTTTTCTCGACAAATGCTTTTAGGAGCATTTAAGAATGATAGCCTTATATATGAAATGGGGAAAGAGGTTGCTCGTGAGTGTAAGCTACTTCGTGTAAATGTAAACTTTGCGCCTTCTGTTGATATTAATAGCAATCCGCTAAATCCAATTATAAATGTTCGTTCTTTTGGCGAAAACCGCGATTTGGTCAGTCAAAAGGGAATTGCCTACATGCGAGGTATGCAGGATCATGGCCTAATTGCTTGTGCAAAACACTTCCCTGGTCATGGAGAGACAGAGGTTGACTCGCATCGTGCACTTCCATTTTTGGGGCTTAGCCGTCAGCGGCTAGATTCTATAGAACTTTATCCATTTAGGAAATTGGTGAATGCTGGTGTTCAGGGAATAATGGTAGGGCATCTTTCAGTTCCTGCATTAGAGCCTAACCTTGACAATCCAACAAGCATATCGCGAAAGGTTGTTACCGATTTATTGAAAAAGGAGATTGGCTTTAAAGGTTTAGTGTTCTCCGATGCGCTAAATATGAAGGGAATATCAGCTTCGCGATCGCCCGAGAAGGTTTGTTCTGATGCTCTAAGAGCGGGGAACGATATCTTACTTTTCCCAGAAGATGTTCCTGCCTCCATTCGTAAAATTGAATGGGAGATTTTCTGGGGGCGTATTGACGAGAAGGAGGTAGACGAGAAGGTAAGGCGAGTGCTTGGTGTAAAGTTCGATCTTGGATTAACAGGTTATTACCCAATTGATGTAAATAACAACCTGGTAAAAGATTTGAACAGTACTAATGCCGAAGGGTTACGAGAAAGCATGGTGGCGAGTGCAATGACGGTTATCTCTAATAAGGATGACATTCTTCCGCTTATGCGTCTAGATACGTTAAGTATTGCAGTTTTGAATGTTGGGGAAGATATGGAGAATACTTTCACGAACACGATGGCACAGTATTGTAAGATTCGCCAATTCGATATACAGAGAAATGCAGGTCAAGTAGCATTCGATAGTCTAGGTAACGTTTTAAAACCGTATAATCTAGTTATAGTTGGGTATCATGATACCGATGCTCGTGCCGAGAAAAACTATGGAGTAGATAGCGTTTGTGCTGCATTTATTGGCCGATTAGCCACCGAAAAGAAATGTATTTTAAATTACTTTGGAAGCCCTTACGGAATAGGTCTTTTCCCAAATTTGGATAACTTTTATTCTATTACTGTTGGGTATGAATCATCGGTGCAAAGCGAAAAGTGCATGGCCGAAGTGCTCTTTGGTGGACGAAAGGCTACGGGATTTCTTCCTGTTTCTATTAACCCTGAATTCAAACAAGGAAGGGGAATTCAACTCGATTCTGTTATTCGTATCCGGATGGGAACGCCTGAAGAGTTCGGTATTAACAGGACGAGCTTTGCTGATGTTGAAGAGTTGGTGAATAAGGCAATTAGTATTCAGACAATTCCTGGTTGTCAGGTCTTGGCAATGAAGGATGGGGTGATCTTTTATTATAAAGCATTTGGATCGAAGACTTATAATGGTGATGATACAGTTTCTACAACCGATATGTACGATATAGCATCGGTAACCAAGGTAAGCGCGACTCTGCCTGTTCTTATGAAACTTTCTGACAACAAGTTCTTGGATGTAGATCGTAAAATAGGTGACTATCTTCCAGAACTTAAAAACACCAATAAGTTTGATATTACTTGCAGGGAGATACTTGTCCACCAGTCAGGACTTTCTTCTGGAATATCGATGTACCCTAAGTACTTGCGTTCGGTATTTAAAGGTAAGCCACTGTATAGTGCTACAATTTCTGATGACTATCCGTTCAAGACCGAAGACGGGAAGTATCAAAATCGAAGCTACTACTTGGATAATGCCCTTTTTGGAACGGAGTATTCCGAAAAGCACCAGCTTCAAGTGGCGTCATCTATCTATGTCTCGAAATCGATAAAGGATAGTATTTTGGTGGATATTACAGGTTCGAGAGTTAGCGGTAGAGGCGAATACCATTATTCTGATCTTGGCTTTTACTACTTTCAGCGAATCATAGAAAATTGCTACCACAAATCGCTAGATAGGGTTGTGGATAGCTTGTTCTTTAGGAAACTGGGGATGAATTCAACCATGTATAATCCTACTGACAAAGTAAGCCTGGCGAACATTGTACCAACAGAGGTTGACTATACGTTTAGAAATCAGTTGTTGCGCGGATTCGTTCATGATCCAGGTGCTGCTCTTATGGGAGGAGTTGCTGGGCATGCCGGTGTATTCTCTAATGCGATAGATTTGGCGAAGCTAATGCAACTTTACCTTAACAAAGGAGTGTATGGAGGGGATCGGTACTTTAGCGATTCTACCTTTAACTTGTTTAACACACCTCAGTTCTCAAACAACCGACGTGCATTGGGGTTTGATAAGCCTGAACCCGATAGCAAAAAGGAAAGTCCAGTAGGGAAGGAAGCCTTGCGGCTATCTTTCGGTCATACAGGCTATACGGGTACAATGGTATGGGCTGATCCTACCCGAAAATTTGTGTATATTTTCTTGTCAAATAGGGTTTATCCGTCTTCGCAGGGGAGTAAACTTAGCGAGTTGAATACCCGAACCGATATATTAACAAAGTTTCTGCATATGATTGACGATAAATCCTCCACTAAGCATAAAGACTAAGGCTGTTTTATTGATTACTCCTTTGAAAAGAAACAAGTTGTTCTTTTTCGTCGTGATTGAGATGTTGTGCTTTTATTTTAAGGCTCTGTACTCTTTGTAGTTTAAAATGCTTCATTTTCAAAGTTAAAAATGAAGCATTTTATAACCATTGTTTTGTATAATTAAAAACAACTATTATATTGCACGACCTTTAATTAGGGGCTAATCCTTTAAGTCATGACAGCAAAATTCAGTAAGACACGCGAGACCATTGTAGATGTTTCCCGTAATGTTTTCGGGGAAATGGGCTACTATAATGCCACAATTAATGATATTGCGCTTGCTTGTAATAGAGGGCGACGCACAATATACACCTACTTTAAGTCTAAAGATGAGATTTATAACGAGGTAATAAAGGTTGAGTCTACTAAGATGTCTGCCGAGTTACAGAATTATTTCTCGAATGTACTCGATCCTCATGAGAAACTTAGGATGTACATCATCAAGCGTATGGAGATTATTCGGAATTTGGTGTATGCGCACAAAGCTTTGAAGACTTGTTTTTTTAAGGAGAAGGCTCATTTTGATCAAATTCGTCGGGAATTTGATAAGGAAGAGATTAAAATTGTGCTGAGCATCCTCGACGAAGGTATTCGTCGTAGTGTTTTCCAGGTTCTCAATATGAGCTTAACGGCTCACAATCTCTTGGTAACGTTGAAGGCCTTTGAGAGCAACTTTATGGAAATGAACCCTGACGAGGCGTTAAAGCAAAGGCAACAAGAGATTATTAGAGTTATTCTATACGGCATTTTCAATAATAATAACCTACGATAGCGAGCCTGTTACACAATTTTGCTTTTAGGATTCTAGGTTGAGAACGCTTGCTAGCTTTCTATGTGGAGCGTTCTTAAATAAAACGAACAATTGGCGGCGGGAACGCTGCATGCGTGAAAGGGACGAAAAGAAGGGGTCAATAATTATAGGAAGAGCCATCAACAACTATTTTAGGAAGGTTGTTGATGGCTCTTTTCGTTGTTGGTATGGCGTACATGGCTCTGATCGCAAGCTGCAGCGGTGCTTGGTTGCTGTTCGGGGCTTGTTTTTGGGTGCTATTTGCTATCTTGCAGCACCAAACTTAATTCAATGCGGCGTTTCTTTTGGCTGTTAATCTTCATTCTCCTGTCTGCAACATCTTCTTTTTCGCAAAGTCGGCTTAGCGTTGTTGGCTTTGTTTCTGATACTACGGGAAAGCGCCCTGTAGAGTTTGCCACGGTTGTGCTTCTTTCGAGCAGAGACTCTAGCATTGTTAGCTCGGCGCTTGCCGATGTTAACGGCGTGTTCGAACTGCGGAATGTAGCTCCTGGACGTTACCTCGTCAAGGTTTCTCAAATGTCATTCAGCTCTACTATAAAGCGCATCAACGCGAGAGGCGCTAGCGGACTTTATAACGTGGGGAACATCCGAATGGTGCGGAAGCAGATTGCCCTAGGGGAGGTGGTTATCACCGGGAAGAGCACTCCGGTTAGGGTGGCTAAGGACACCATCGAGTTTAATGCTGGTGCCTACAAGCCAAGGGAGCAGGATATGGTGGCCGATGTGCTGCGCAAGCTGCCCGGCGTTACGGTGGACAAGGATGGCGCTGTTACCATCAACGGAAAGCCAGTGACGCAGATCATGGTCGACGGCAAAAAGTTCTTCTTGAACGACCCGTCGCTGGCTACCCAGAATCTGCCGGCTGATATCATCGATAAAATACAGGTGGTCAACAAGAAGAGCGACCAGGCGGAGTTCACCAAAATTGATGACGGCAACACCGAGAAGGTGATCAACCTCACCCTGAAGAAGGACAAGAAGCGGGGCGTATTTGGCAGCTACCGGGCGGGCGTTGGCACTCGCGATGCCTACGACGTGGGGGCGCGAACCGGCGGTTTCGAGAACGCCACGCAGCTGGTGGCCTTTGGGGGGTACAACAACATTAATAGGCATGGCGGGGGGAGCGGCGCGGCTTTCCCGAACGCCTCGAAGCAGGGCATTGTCACCATTGGCAACGCTGCGGTGAACCTAAACTACGAGCCGAGCGAGAGGCTGCACGCCAATGGGAGCTACCGATTTGGGTATAGCAGCACCGATAAGGATGCAAGCGCCAACCGGCAGAACTACGATACGCGGGGAACCTTTAATAGCGATAGCCATACGGAGGGGAATTCGATTAGCCGCTCGCATAGCCTCTACTCGCGGGTTGAGTATGCCGCAGATACTACGCTTTCGGTGATTATCTCCCCGAATGTTCAGATGTCGGGGGGCGACTCGCATGACGGCAGCCGTTCGCACCTGTTCGACACCAATGGGGCGCTGGTTAACTCGGAGGAGCGGACCTCCTCCCGTAAATCGAGCTCGGAAACCTACGGGTTGGCCGTGCTCCTTCAAAAGAAGCTGGCGAAACCCCGCAAGACGCTCTCGCTCGATGTTGACGGGAAGCTGTCGAACAGCAGCAGCGACGATTTCATCCTTCAGAAAAACTACTACGCGGCGAAGGACTCGACCAACATCCGCAACCAGAGCGTTGATGCCAGCGGCAGGAAGGCGTCGTTGGGCACCAACCTAGCCTATACGCACCCTCTGGGCAAATACCTTACGGCGGAGCTCAGCTACCAACTGAATGCCACCAGCAACCGGAGCACCAACGCCGCCTTCGACTTTAACCCCTCCACCAAGCGGTACGACATGGCCAACGGCATGTACTCGAAGCGCTACAAGAACGAGGAGTACAAGAATGCCGCTGGCGTTTTCCTGAATTTCTCGAACGGCTGGCTGGTGGTCAACCTTGGGGCCAATGCCAACATCATCAGCCAGGACTACCACAACCGGATGGGCGTGGCCTGGCTCGATACGTCTGTCGTGTACAGGAATATCTCGCCCTCGGCGCTCGTGTCGTTAAGTTCCGGCGAGGGAAGCGACCTCTCCTTTAGCTACAGCGGCAATACGCGGCAGCCTGGGGTGGAGCAGCTGCACCCGATCCAGAACCCCAATACGCCCAACAGCATCTACCTGGCCAATCCGCTGCTGAAGGAGGAATTCGGCCATTCGTTCTCGCTTAGCTACAGCTACTTCAACAAGGTTTCCTTCCTCTCGTTTAGCAATAACCTTGGCTACAGCTTCACGCAGGAGGCCATTGCCAGCAAAAGCTACCGCGACGAGCTGGGGAAGTACTACCAGCAGGCCGTTAACGTGGATGGCCAGTACAGCGTGAGCAACTTTACCACCATCGCCAAGTCGATGTTCACCAATATGCTGCACCTGTCGGCCTCCGTGAATACGGGCTACAACCACACCCCCAGCTTCTTTAACCAGGTGAAGTACTTCGCCAACCAAACCACCCTGGGCGAGACACTTAAGGCGTACCTTACGCTCGAATCGGTAGAGGTTGGCGCCAATTGCGGCTACTCCACCAATTGGGCCTCGTACGATGGGCTTGCAGCCAATGCCTCGGCCACGAAGGAGAGCAGCCGCTACTCCACGCTCTCGTTCGGGGGGGATATGACGGTTCGGCTTCCTGCCGGCTTCGTGGTGAAATCTACCATCGAGGCCTCGCGCAAGCAGGGGAGCCGCAATGCGGGCGGCGAAAGCTCGTATCTGTGGAATGGTGCGCTAACCAAAATGTTCCTAAAGGATAGGTCGCTGGCGCTGACGGTGCTGGCCTTCGACATTTTGGATAAGTTCCGCCCCTTTTCGAGAACTGTGACGGCTTCGTACATCGAGGAAGCCCGGTATAAGGCCATGTCGCAGCTCTTTATGGTGTCGCTGAGCTACAACCTCAACCGATTCGGCGGTGCGGCGAAGGGTCGATAGCATCGGCGGCTCTTGGTGGACTTCCATAGCTGGGCCAGATCGTATGAGAAGTACCCCATCTACGCGTAGATGGGCGCGAAATTCTAAAAGAATGGTTCATCTACGCCTAAAAGAGCAGGATCGCTGCTAAAATTACTCCCATTCACACTTAAAAGAGCATGGGTTTTGCTAAGATTATGCACATCCACGCTTAAAAGGGTAAGAAATTTGCTAAGAGTTTACTCATCCACGCTTAAAAGAGCACGGATTTTGCTAAGCGGCTGCTCTTTTACGTGTAGATGGGGACGAAATTTTATGGATAGGGTTCATCTACGCGTAGATGGGTCCGTTGCTTTTTATCTGTCGCCCCTTCGACCTGTCGGTGTGGCCGATGCTTACGCCCTCCGTCATCTTGCTGCTAGGGAGGAGTCCCAGCCATAGCGCTACGGCCATCATCGGCAGCAACACTTCCTAGAAGGCCGTTGATTCCTTATCCATCACCCTGCTATTATAGGCAAAAAGCGGGAGATCCACTGCTGGATCTCCCGCTTTTCGTTGGCGGTATTCGGTTGGCTGGGGCTACATTATCTCCTCGTCCATGCCGTTGGCGTCTTGCTGTTTCTGCTGCTTGCGCTTGAAGTCGTTGATACGGTAGGTGAAGCCCATAAAGACGTTGGGCGTCTCCCTCCAGTTCTTGGTGTACGAGGTGAAGCCGTTTCCAAAGCCATCGCTGATGTACTTGTTGGTATTGAACACGTCGCTAACCCTTAGGCTGATATCCCCTTTGCCTTTAAGAATGGAGTAGCGGGCTCCCATATCTACGTAGTAGCTTGCGTGGGTTTTTCCCTGCGAGCTTCCGCCCATTCCGTGGAATCCGCCAGCTCCGGTAGTCACCACGGGCGATTTATAGTTGTACATCACCTGAAAGCTGAGCTGCTTGCTGAGGAACCAGTTCGACGTGGCGCGTAGTGTCCACGAATCGGAGTCCTTGGCCTTACTGTCGAGCACGCTGCTGCTGTTACCGGTGAGCTTGGTGTGGAAGTAGCTGTAGCTGCAGTTGGTATTCCACCATTTGAACAGGTTGATGTTGGCCGAAGCCTCGGCGCCATACGATTCGCCGCTGTTTAGGTTTACGAAGGTGGTATAGGAGCGGAGCGCGTCTATTTGTTGGCGGATACTTGCTACAATCCCGGTAGTTTTTCGGTAGAACGTAGTTAAAGTAAGAGAATTCTTGTTGAACAGGCGGGTATAGCCTACCTCAAATGAGTTGATGTACTCGGGATTGAGGTCGGGATTACCCTGCGAGGTATTCAGCGTATCGGCGCGGTTCACGAAAGGGTTCAGCGACCACATCCTTGGACGGTTGGTGCGGCGGCTGTAGTTGATGCCGAACTCGTTGTTGTCGTTGGGGGTGTACTTCACGAATGCAGAGGGGAAGAAATCGAAGAAGTTCTTGCTGAACGACTTCTTTTCGGTCTGCTGCTCGCCATGGGTATCGGCATTCTCGGCGCGTATCCCTGCCTGCGCCTTAAACTTGCCCACGCTGATGCCATAGTTGGCATACACCGCGTTGACAGTTTGACGGTAGTCGAAGTCGTTGGTGTACTGGGACTGAAGAACAGGGGCGGTGTTGGCGGCGTAGGCCTTGGACAGGTCGTAGGTCGACTTGCTGTCGTTGTTCGAGAGCATGTAGCCCACCTCAATGCGCCCCTTCTCGGCCAGCGGAAGCACATAGTCGGTACGAAGCATGGTTCTCGTATTATCGTTGGTGCTGCTGGTAAGCTGATCGGTGTAGGGTGTCAGCGGTTTTGGGTTGATATTGGCCGGAGTTTTGGCGTTTTGCTCGATGGAGGTCTGCTCCAGCTTGTCGTTGCCCCTATCTATGTTGAACTCGGCCGTCAGCTCCTCGCCTTCGCGGGCAAAGGTATGCTTGTAGGCTAGGTCGTACTCAAAACCGTTATTGTTGGTTCTCTTATTCCAGGTTTGGCGCTGGTAGTCGTACATCTTCACATTGTCGATGCTGGTGGAACCGGTAGCATTCTCGTTCGACTTCATGTTTCTGGGCTCGAGCGTAAATGAGGTGTTCAGCGTATTCTTATCGTTCAGGTAGAAGTCGACCCCCGCCTGAATGTTCTGCATCCTCATCTTATTATTGGTGGTTGTATTGCGCTGCAGCAGCGTGTTGGCGCTGCCGAAAGTGTTGTTCGACCACATATCCTGGTAGCTTTCGCCATCGAACGAGCGCAGGGTGTAGTTCACAAAGTAGTTGAGCTTATTCTTTCGGTAGTTGAGGGTTGCCGATCCCATCCACTTGTTGTTGTAGCCAGCGTTTAGGTTCACCATTCCGTTAAGGCCGCGCTGCACATTCTTCTTTAGGATGATGTTGATGATGCCCGACATGCCCTCGGGGTCGTACTTGGCCGAAGGATTGCTGATGATCTCCACCCTCTCGATGAGGTGGGCGGGCATCTGATCGAGGCTGACGAGGTTAGAGGGTCTCCCGTCAATCAGAATGGTAACGTTTGATCCGCGCATCGACACGTTGCCGTCGAAGTCTACGGCAACCGCAGGGAGCGACTGCATGATGTCCAGCGCCGTTCCTCCGGTGCCGTACATGCTCTTGTCGATGTTGAAAACCTTCTTGTCGAGGTTGTTCTGCACCTCGCTCTTGCGTCCTGTAACGGTTACCTCTGCAAGGTTTTTGGTGGCTGGGGTTATGTCAACCTTACCAACTTCGGTATTTGGTTGCATGGCTTTAACATTTTTGATTACGGAAGTGGCGTAGCCGATGAACTTAACCTTTACCGTGTATAGACCGTAGGGAACTCTATCGATGGCAAACCTTCCGGCGTTGTCGGAGATGCCTCCCGTTACAAACGTGCTATCTTTTGCCCGAAGGATGGTGATATTGGCGTACTCTACTGGCTTGCTTGTCGATTTGTCGATCACCGTTCCCGTCAGCTTCGAGAACTTAAGCGATCCAGAGGGATTCCCGTTGTGGCCTGCACCCGTCCCTCCGCCCGAGCGCTGCTGCGCTGTGGCAGCCGCGGCCAGCCCGAGGAGTGATGCAAGCATGAAAATCCTGAATTTGTTTAAACTCATTGGTCGATTTTTTGATTTACATGTGAGATAACTGCCTTCTTAGACACTCCTTTTCTTGCAGAATTGCGTTTGCTTATCCTATTTTTGTTAAGGCTTTGTTAATCGTAATAGTTAAAGCAAGCAGATGGTAAGTAAGCGCATTGTTGTAAGCGGTCGGGTTCAAGGTGTTGGATTTCGGTATTATGTTGATCGAAAGGCCCAGGAACTGGGCGTGTATGGGTATGTAAGGAATCTTCCCAATGGAAAGCTGGAGGTGGAGGCTGAGGGTGACGACGTTTCCGTGGAAACGCTTATCGACTACTGCCGCATTGGGCCTGCCCGCGCGCTGGTTGATAGGGTAGAGGTGCACTCGCAACCCGTGGTTGGCTACACCCACTTTGGGGTGAGGTAGCCTAGCGCAAAGGCAGCGTAAGGCTCAATGCGCGGTTGCAGATGCAGCGCTCTAGGGGGGGCGTGAGCTGATGTTGGGAGAGTCGGGTATTCTATCTTTACCCGCTTAGCGGATGCTGTTAACCAGCACGATGTACTGCCAAGGTAGCAGGCTTATCCCTTTAGATGCTCCGTAATCGGTGCCCTTCATGTAATCGGTTGTAGGGTATGGCGGTGTAGCGGTGCAGGCGGTGCTCGAGCTGAAGTTGAATATGCCAACAACGGTGCTGCTGTACTTCTCGCGTTCTATGGTAAAAATTTTGCTGCTGCTATCGAAGTGGTAGCTGAAGGCGCCTCCCAGCTCGCCATTCCAAAGAGCCTCGTACCTCTTCTTTAGCGCAGCTAGCTTCCTGTATAGCTCCTCGAAGTCGCGGTTCACGTTCCACTCGATGCAATCCTTATCGAAAAACTTAAGGCGATGGCTTAGGGCCACCTCCTGCCCGTTGTATATTAGGGGGATGCTCGGCACTAGGAAGGAAAGGACGGCCATCTGCTTTGCGGCAAGCCCCATCCGCTCGAATTCGGTGCCGCTCCAGCTGTTCTCATCGTGGTTCGAGGTAAAAACGAGCCTCATGTCGTGGGGGCCGAAGAGGGTGTGCTGCTTCTTGAAGCATCGGTCTAGATCTTCGACGGTATTCTTACCCTGCGCAAGGCCGTTCATGATGTGGTGGATGTCCCAGCAGTAGGTGGCGTCGAAGGCGCTGCGGTGCAGGTGAGGATCTTCGCTCTCGGCGAGCATAAACACGTGGCGTACTGGGTCGAGCTCCTGGCGGATATACTCCCAGAATTCGACGGGCAGCAGGCTGGCCATATCGCAGCGGAAGCCATCGATGTTGGCCTCGGTGAGCCAGTACTTCATGCAGCTGGCCATCTCTGCCCACATCTGGCGGTTGTGGGTGTCGAGCTGGGCAACGTCCGACCAGTCGTAGGGGGCTACGATCTTCCCGTTGTTATCCCACTTGTACCAGTCGGGATGCTCCGCTATCCATGCGGCATCGCGCGAGGTGTGGTTGGCCACCCAGTCGACGATCACCTTTAGCCCCTTTTGGTGGGCATCGTCAACAAAAGCCTTGAAGTCGTCGAAGCTGCCAAACTCGGGGTTGACGGCCTTGTAGTTCTTAATGGAGTAGTAGCTGCCGAGCGTGCCCTTCCGTTCATCTTCCCCGATAGGGTAAATCGGCATCAGCCAAATGATCTTAATCCCCAGCGCTTTTAGGCGGGGGAGGTGCTCTTGGGCGGCTCTAAAGGTTCCTTCGGGGGTAAGCTGCCGTACGTTGAGCTCGTAGATGGTTGCGCTCTTTGTCCAATCGGGGTGTTTCACGGGGTACTTGCTTTTAGGGCACTTTTTTGCTGCCTCAAATATAGCGCAGAAGAGGTTGTGTATTCAAGGGGGAGGGGGGTAAGATGCGTTAGGCGTTGGTTATCGTTTGCTATTGGGAGAACTCAGCATTTGAGGTGGTGGTGGCCTGTGCGATCGAATCAATGGAGGTTTAGGTTCTGCTAGGCAAAGGATAGCCTGTTCGTTACCAGCTGCAGTAGCTCCAGAACTCGGCGCAGTAGGACTAGAGCTGGTCGCAGTAGTTCCAGAGCTGGCCGCAGTAGCCTCAGAGCTCGTCGCAGTAGTTCTAGAGCTGATCGCAGTAACGTTAGAACTGGCCGCAGTGGCTCTAGAGCTGGTCGCAGTAGCTCTAGAGCTGGCTGCAGTAGCAATAGAGCTCAGCCAAGTTGCCCCAGAGCTCATCCCAGTAGCAGAAGAGCTGGGGCTAGGATTATTCACGGAACTGTGTCTACCCTATTTTTTCGGAAGCAGGAATTACGCCTGCCTTTTAGGTTAGGGCTGCTAGCGGGGCAAGGGTGGCGGAGGAACGGAGCCACTTGTATACCCTTGCCCCGCTAGGAGGCCTGGCCTTCCTTCGCGGGTGTTCTTCATGCTCCAAACTTGGCCATCCGCTCGGCAAATTTAATGCAAAGCTGCCCGTAGATGAGCTTCCACCCCGCAACTTCCCGCTTTGGGCTCGAGTTGATATCCCGAATAACGAGGTATATCAGCTTCTTGATGGCCATGTCGGAGGAGAAGCACCCCTTGGTCTTGGTCACCTTCCGCATGCGCCGGTGGATGCCCTCGATGGGGTTGGTGGTGTACATGAGCCGGCGGATCTCCCTGCCGAAGTCGAAGAAGGAGCTCAGCTTGTACCAGTTTTCCCGCCAGCTCTTGACGGCGGTGGGGTACTTCGTCCCCCAGCGCTCGGCGAAGCGCTCGAGCTCCGCCTCGCCCGCCTCCAGCGTGGGGCTGCCGTAGATGGCCCGCATGTCGGCGGTGATGGCCTTGTAGTCTTTTTTAACCACGTACTTGAGCGTGCTGCGCACCTGGTGGACGATGCAGCTCTGGATGACCGTCTCGGGAAAGGTGCTGCTGATGGCCTCGCTGAAGCCCTTGAGGTTATCCGTGCAGGCGATCAGGATGTCCTCCACGCCCCGAAGGCGCAGATCCTGCAGCACCTCCAGCCAGAAGCGGGCCGACTCGCTCCCGGCAATGTAGATGCCCAGCAGCTCCCGAAAGCCCTCCTGGCTGACCGCGTAGACGTTGTAGAGCGCCTTGCCCTGCACTGCACCGCCCTCGCGGCACTTGAAGTGGATGGCATCGAACCAGACTATCGCGTAGAGCGGGCTCAGCGGGCGCTGCTGCCACTCCTGCAGCTCGGGGATGAGCCGATCGGTGAGCTCGCTCATCTGGGCGGGCGAGAGCGAAAGCCCGTAAACCTCCATCAGCAGCTTCCGAATGTCGGCGTAGCTCATCCCCTTGGCGTAGAGCGAGAGCACCTTCTCGCAGAGCTCGTCGTCCAGCAGCACCTGCCGCTTGGCCACGATCTCTGGGGTAAAGGATCCGTTACGGTCTCTGGGGGGGCTGAGCTCAAACTCGCCGTTCGAGCTCTTAACCGTTTTGGTGGTAGCGCCGTTGCGCTTGTTGCCCTCCGAATCCTTCAGGTGCTGCTCCAGCTCCAGCGCTAGGGCCTTCTCCAAAAAGTGCTTGAGCAGCGGGGCGAACACCCCATTCTCGCCGCTTAGGCTCTTGCGCTCGTAAAGGCCTTTGATGGCCTCCTTCTCAAATTCCTCGTAGCTGAAGCTCGCTACTTTTTCTTCCTCTTTCATTGTCTGCAAAGTTATCGTTATCATTTTGCAGACACAGTTGCATGAACAGTCTCCTGGGGCTGAAACCTCAAAAACTTATCTCAAACGCGAAAAAGCAGAGGCCGAAGGCTGGAGCGTACGGAGAGGGATGGAAAAAAAAGAGGCTGCTCGCAGGAGCAGCCTCTAAGCATTGTGGTGTGCTACTTTACGAAGATTAGGAACTCCCAAGGCTTGAGGGTAATCTCTGTGTTTGGCTTGTAGGTTTTACCGCTAAGGTACTCGGCTTTGGCCATGGAGGGGGTTTTAGCCTTCGCCGCTTTCCCGCTCATGTTGAAAATGGCAACGACCTTACTTTGGCCGCTGGTGCGCTCTACCGTAAGGGTGTTGGTGGTAGGGTTGGCCTTGTAGGTGGCGTTGCGGTTATCGCCGCTCCAGAGGGCTTTGTTGGCCTTACGGAGCTGGTTGAACTTCTGGTAGAAGGTGGTGTAGGAGGCGTCGCCTGTCCACTGGATAGGATCCTTCTTGAAGAATTCGAGCCGCTTGTTGAAGGCTACCTCCTGCCCGTTGTAGATGAGCGGCATGCCCGGCATCAGGTAGCACAGCGCGGCAAAGGTTTTGGCGGCAGGGCCCATGCGCTCGAACTCGGTGCCGTTCCAGCTGTTCTCGTCGTGGTTGGAGGTGAAGTTCATCCTGATGGCGCTTTGTGCGTAGAGCGAGTCCTGCTTTTTGGAGTACTGGGCGATGGCGCATACTCCCTGCTTGCCTTGGGCAATTTGGTTCATGATGTGGTGGAGATTCCAGGCGTAGTCCATGTCGAAGGCGCGGAGGGTAAGCTCGGGCTTCTCGGCTTCGGCGAGCATGAATACGGGCTTCACCTTGTCGAGCTCGCGGCGGGCGTCGTTCCAGAAGTCGGTGGGCACCTCGCCGGCCACATCGCAGCGGAACCCGTCTATGTTGGCTTCGGTGAGCCAGAACTTCATGGCATCGATCATGGCGGCGCGCATCTGAGGGTTGGCGTAGTCGAGCTTGGCCACGTCGGTCCAGTCGAAGGGGGCAAGGATGTTGCCGCTCTAATCCTTTACGAACCACTCGGGATGCTCGATGAGCCACTTGGAGTCGCGCGAGGTGTGGTTGGCCACCCAGTCGATGATCACCTTGAATCCTAGCTGGTGGGCCTCCCTAACGGTGGCCTTAAAGTCGTCCAGAGTGCCGAACTCGGGGTTGATGCTCTTGTAGTCCTGAACGGCGTAGTAGCTGCCCAGCTCGCCCTTGCGGTCCTTTACGCCGATCTGGTGGATGGGCATAAACCAGAGGATGTCCACGCCCAACTGCTTTAGGCGGGGGAGGTGGGCCTGCATGGCCTTGAAGGTCCCCTTGGGGGTATACTGCCGGGTGTTCACCTCGTAGATTACGGCGCTCTTGGCCCAGGCTACGTGGTTGATGGCTGGCTGTGCACTCTGCTTGTGTTGGCCGAATGCGGTGGCGGTGAGCAGCAGCGCGAGGACTCCAATTACTGCTTTTTTCATCTTTAATTGTTTTGTGATGTACGGTAGTACTGAGAGTGTGCAAAAAGAGGATGCTCTAAAATTAGAGCATCCTCTTATATTAATCTATTAGATTTTTAGAGCTTAACAATTGAATATGTCAGCGCCTTGGTGTTTAGCTTGATGGTGTACGTTCCTGCTACTGTAATAGGAATATTTGAACCACCGTTTGATAAAACGCCGCCAGAACCACCTAGGTTTTTATCCCAGCTGTTGTTGAAGCGGAATTTGATTTCGCCAACAACAAGGTTAACGGTTGCAACATACTCATCGGCATTGTCGCCATCGTCCATCATGAAGTCTGGACCATCCCATTTATTTGGGGTGGCGCTACCAACAATACCCCAAGTTTTAACATCAACAGGGGTGTTGAAAGGCGTAACGGTCATCGACTGGATGGCAGTGGTGGCACCGCCGTCAGGGTAGGTGCTGCTAGGTAGCCCCGAGGTCGATGCAACTATTCGGTAGTAAACCTTCGCAGCAACCTTCGGAGTTAGTCGAAGACTACCAATCAGGAATTCGTCGAATGCAAGGTTGGTAGGCGTGTAGGTTTTGCCTAGGTTAACGCTGCTTAAAACCTTAGCTTTTGACATATCCGCATTCTTCGAAAACTGAATTTGGTATTGGATTGATGCCTGAAAGCCATAGTCGGCAAGGCTCCAGGTAAATGGCTGTGCAAAATTGGCGGTTTTTTGCACATCGGTTAGCTTCGTTAAATCAAAAGATGATTCGTTCTGAGGAGAGCTTAGAACAGGCGCTGTTGGGGTTTCAGAAATGTAAACCTTGGTTTCGTCCTTGTCGCAAGCGGCGAGCAAAAAGATGCTAGCGGCGACGTATGCTAATAACTTCATTCTTTTCATAGTTCAATCGTAAAAATTAGTAACCAACGTTTTGTGTGAGGTTCGGATTACAACTCTTATCTCTTGTAGGGATTGGGTAAAGGTCTCTATAACCATCGGTACTAGTTCCTGCCGCTACATTACCCTTCCAAGGCCATACGTAGCTGCCGTTTGAGAATTGTCCAAATCGGATAAGGTCGGAGCGACGATGGCCCTCCCAGTACAGCTCTCTCGATCTTTCGTCGAGGATAAATGGAAGATCGTAGCTGGTAATGTTTCCGCTTGTATTGCCATAGGCACGTTCGCGGAGCTTGTTGATATATATGATGGCCTGAGCCTCGGTGCCTTCTGTACTTCCTCTTTTAACCGCTTCAGCATACATTAGGTAAACATCGGCAAGGCGGAATACGGGGAAATCGACATCAACAAAGTCGGGGTGCGCGTGGGTTGCAGGCGAACCGTTAGCTTTTACGTTGCGGAATTTGGTGATAGCCCATCCTTGGCCAAACTGAGCAACGTCGTTGATGTCAAGAGTTTGATCCGTTGAATAGAACATTGCACGCTTGTCTGCACTTGCATCTTGAGGGGCAGGGAACTTGTTAACAAGGGCTTTGGTTGTACGGATACCGCCCCATCCTCCGCCAACACCGAATTCGTTAGCTTTCATACTTCCACCAATGGCGGCATGAACAAGGTAGGTTGTTCCACCGTAGGTAGTAGTGGAAGACCCATCAAAGGCAATAGCGTAAATGATTTCATTGCTGGTGTTGTTGTCGGCTAGGAAGTTGTTCCTGTATGGGGTGTTCTCTACCGAATAGCCCCCAGAAATCACTTTCTCGCAGTACTTAGCGCACTCGGTATTCCATTTTATGATGGCATCATTGCTAGGCTTGTTTTCCTTGTTGTAAACAGATGCGTTTAGGTAAAGCTTAGCAAGAAGAGTCCAAGCAGCAGCTTGGTCGGCACGGCCATACTCGTTGGCGCGAGGGGCTACCATATCCTTTTCGATAGCCAGAAGTTCGGTTTCGATGTACTTGAAAAGATCGGCACGTTTGATCTGCTTTGGGAAGAACGAGCCTGGCTTATCCTCTTCGGTAACAAAGGGCACATTGCCGAACATGTCGATGGCGTGGTAGTACGAAAGAGCGCGAAGGAAACGGGCCTCAAGAATAAACTTTTTTGCCTTCTCCTGATCTGCAGCACTTAAGTTGCTCATAAACTCGTTGGCATCACGGATGTACTCATTCTCAATGGTAATCGCGTAGAAAATTCTCGAATAAAGAGCAGCGATAAAGGTGTCGTTGGGAGTCCACGTTTGGTAGTGGAAGTCCTTAATGGTGGCATCGTTCCAAGCCATTATCGCTTCATCGGTAGAAAGTTCCTGCGCATTCCATAATTGGCGGAAATAGTTGCCGAAACCTTCGTCGATACCGATAATGTCTGGTTTACCCGAAGGACCTTGTTGCCCGCTCACCGCATAGGCTGCGTACAATTTGGCAAGTGCCTGCTTGTATCCGGTGGCATTGGAGAAAACGTCTTTCGAGAACGTTTGGCTTGGGTCGATTGGAGTTACATCCAGATCGCTGGTGCATGATGCTGCACTAAACATCACTCCAACTATAAATATTGCGATTTTATTCAATTTCATGACTTTAATTTTAATAGCGTACTACTTAAAATTGATGTTCAATCCAAGGGTGAAAATTCTTGGACGAGGATAGATGCTATTGTCGATACCACCCGATACTTCAGGGTCTAAACCACTATAGTTTGTAATAACAAATGCATTATTTACGCTAGCCGTAATTTTACCCGATAGCTTCTCGGTGAAAAGCTTGTTGAAGCTGTAGCCTAGGCTGATGTTGTCCATGCGGAAGAATGAACCATTCTCCACGTAGAAGTCAGACCAGTACTGAGGGGCGGAGAACTTCGTCTTGTTTACAGCGGTAGGGACGTTGTTAAGGTAGCCCGACTGGTTGTAAACTGAGGCATAGGTTGCTCTATCCGATGCAACGTTGTTGTAAACGTAGTTGTCGAGATAAACACGTCCGGCAAATGATAAATCCCAGTTCTTGTATTGCAATGCGCTCGAAATACCCATCGAAACAGTTGGGTTTGGCTGCTTGTAGAGGTACTTGTTAGAGTTGTCTGCGCTTACAGATCCACCCTTACCAGTTCTATCTACGTACAAACCTTCAATAGGCATTCCTGTTTTTGGATTGTAAACTTGCTGGAAAACTTGATATGAGTAAATAGGGGAACCAACTCTTAGTACCTGAACTTGGTTGCCATTACCTCCCGAGATTCCTCCTTTTTCAATACCTTGGAAGTTTGGATCGTCAAACTTGGTTAACTTGGTAATCTCGTTCTTGTTGTAGTTGATGTTGTAGCTAACGCTCCAGTTCAAATCTTTTTGCTGAATAGGACGAAGGTTTAACGAGAAGTCAATACCCTTATTCTCCATATCGCCTACATTGGTAATAAGGTAGTTTGAGAAGTTGGTTCCTGCTGCAATTGGAATTTCAGAAAGCAGGTCTTCGGTCTTGCGTAGGTATACGTCAACAGAACCCGAAACTCGATTATTGAAAATCCCAAAATCGGTACCGATGTTATATGTTGTTGTTGTTTCCCACTTTAGCTTTTCGTCGTAAGCAGCAGGGCGGTATGTATTAACGAATTTGTCGCCAAATTGGTATGCAGCAGATGGCTCGCTGATGGTCCAGTAAGGAATGTAGCCATATTCGCCGATACCCGCTTGTTGTCCGGTAATACCCCAACTGGCACGTAGCTTAAGCTCGTTAACAATTGTATTGGCAAGGAACTCTTCTTTGTTGATCTTCCAGCCTACAGCAACTGATGGGAATTGACCCCAACGGCCACCAGAGTAGAATTTCGACGAGCCATCAGCTCTAACAGTTGCCGAAAGGTAGTAGCGTTCTAGGAATGTATAGTTAAGTCTTCCAAAGAAAGAAAGTAGGTAACTTTCGTTTTTGCTGATGATGTTGTCTCTATTTACTTTGACAGAACTAGCATCGAAGTCTCTTCCTCTATACCAAAACCATTGGTCCGAATATCCAGCAGTTGCATCAAAAGCATGGTTACCGATAGTTTTGTTATAGTTCAAATAGATTTCAAAAAGCTCGTTTCTGTTGGTTTTATTCGAGTTGTTTATTCTTCCAATACCACCACGGTAGGTCCATGCGGCATCGTTTGGAGCGTTGTCAACATAGTGGCTTTCGGTGTAGTCTAACGCTGCGTTTACGGTTGCCTTAAGTTCAGGTAAGAAGTGGAACTTGTAATCAACTTGAGCATTTCCAATAAACTTGTAAATATCTCCTGTATTGTCGGTTTGATTAATCAACGAAACAGGGTTGCTTACACCAATAGGGTTAGGCTGTCCGTTCGAGTTGTTAGAGCCATTAGCGTTGGCGTCCGAAAGGTTAGTCCAAGTAAAGTAGCCACCATATTTAGAGTTGTCTCTAATCACTTGTGTAGGGTCGTAAGCTATTGCTGCACCAACGGCATCCTGCTCGCTATAGTTGATAGCTTGCTTAGAACCTCTAGCGTTAACGGTTAGCTTAAGGTAGTCGTTTAAAAAAGAAGGGTTGAACGAAACTGCAAGAGAGTTGCGCTTGTAGTTGTCGCCCTTAAGAACTCCATTTTCATCTCTGTAACCGTAAGATACACGGTAAGGATATCCTTTATATGAACCTTGGATAGCAATGTTTTGGTCTGTGCTGAATGCTGTACGGTAAACCTCGTCTTGCCAGTCGGTGTTAGCGCTGCCTAGGCGTTTTACGGCTTGGTCGTTTACTCCGGCAACTTTCTTTGCTGCAAGATCCTTAATAAGGGCTCTGTACTCATCGCCATTTAAAACATCGATTGTTTTTGGCAGGTAGCTAATTGACGAAGAGCCGTTGTAGGCTACACTTAGCTTAGAATCTGCTCTACCTTTTTTGGTAGTAATCATAATAACGCCTGTTGTTGCTCGCGAACCGTATATTGCAGTTGATGCAGCATCTTTTAAGATGGTAAACGATTCGATATCGTTAGGGTTTACAGCGTTAAGATCATCAGAACTCATAGGTATTCCGTCAATAACTACAAGAGGGTTGCTGCTTGCATTTAGTGAAGACTCACCACGGATACGAATCTTTGTAGCACTTCCAGCGCGTCCACCTTCAGAGGTAATAACGACACCTGCAGACTTACCAGACAGTAGCTGTTGTGGTGTGGATATAGCTCCTTTGTTGAAGTCTTTTGAGCCTACGGCTTGTACGGCACCAGTAGCATCAGACTTCTTTACCGTACCATAGCCAATTACTACTACTTCGTCAATGGCTTTGGCGGCTTCGGTAAGCTGTACGTTTAGAGTTGCTCCTCCAACTTTAGCATCGAATGGCGTGTAGCCCACAAAGGAGAACACGAGGGTTGCACCTTTAGGCGCATTAATTGAGTATGCACCGTAGATATCGGTAGCTACACCGTTGGTAGTACCTTTAACGATTACGCTTACCCCTGGTAGACCTTCACCAGTTTTGGAATCAGTTACTTTCCCTGTAACTTTCAGATTTTGAGCTATTGCTCCAACTGAAAATAGGGAAACTACCAGTAAAGTCATAAGGGATTTCCTTAATGCAGAAATGGGTAGTTTCATAATTCAAGTGTTAATTTACGTTCTAGAAATTGACCTTTTTGCACTACAAAACTATTGTAAGTTTAATAATGTTAACCAGTGTTGATTGTTTGTTTTTTTAGCAAACGTTGTCGCAATCGTTTGCGACTTGTAAAAAATGTTGTAAAACATAAAAATCATGGGTCGAAAATGGAATGTCAGAAAGAGTGTCATCTTTTCCTCTAAAAATGTTTATTTTGTAAATAAATTATTGAAACGCCTAATCGAATGACAAATAACCGAGTGACAATTAAAGATATCGCCAAAGAATTGGGGCTGTCGGTTTCGACGGTTTCTCGTGCGCTAAAGGATCATCCAGATATTAGCATTGAGACTAAGCGGGCTGTGGTGGAACTTTCGCAGAGGCTGAAGTACAAGCCGAATATGATGGCCTTGAGTTTGAAGAATAGCCGTAGCAATATTATTGGGGTGATTATACCGGAGCTGGTTCACTACTTTTTCTCTTCTGTCATTGCAGGTATTCAGGAAGTGGCTGATAAGCATAAGATGCGCGTAATTGTTCAGCAAAGTAACGAAAGTTTTGAGCAGGAAGGCGAAGCGCTAGACGCTTTTTCGGATGGATGGATTGAGGGGCTAATCGTATCTATTTCGAAGGAGACCATTTCCTATGAGCATTTCGACGAGCTGCAGGCAAAGGGCATCCCTATAGTATTCTTCGATAGGCCTATCGATCAGGATAACGTCGACTCCGTGGTCTTCGACGACTACAAGGGGGCTTACGAGGCAGTTGAGTATCTCCTTAAAATTGGAAGACGAAATATCGTTCATTTCGCTGGTCCTGCATCGACGCACGTGGGGCGCGAAAGGTTACGCGGCTACCGCGATGCGTTACGGGACAGCTCGATTCCCTTTAGGGAGGAATTGGTGGTGCATGCCGACTCGTTCGAAAAGGGAGGTACTGGTGTAGAGGCCTTGGTTGCGAAGGGGATTGAGTTTGATGCGATATTTACCTGCAACGATTTTACAGCAATTGGAGCTCTGAAGGCCCTGAAACGGGAAGGCTTACTGGTGCCCGACCAGGTGGCGGTTGTTGGCTTTGGGGATGAAGATATTGCCAAGATGGTAGATCCTCCGCTAACTACGGTGCGCCAGCCAGGGAAGGAGATGGGACGTGTGGCAATGCTAACGCTTATTGAAAAGATTAATAACGCTCCTACTAAGGAGCGAGAACATAAGCTAGAAGCGAATATTGTTGTCCGCGAAACCACCTAGCCACTAATTACAGTAATGCTATTTGAAGAGGGAATGCCGCTGGCATTCCCTCTTGCTATTTGAAGGGATAGGGCTTATGCTGCTTTTATCTACATGCGTCGAATTTTGCATTTTACCCAGTAGGATGAGGTGAACTGTTGCTGCGATTGCCGAATCTTGCAGCTTGTGTTCTGTTTTGAACTAGCATTAGCCTTATTGTGTAGCTCTGCTTTATGGCTACATCCTTTTTGTTTTTTCATTCTAACGCCTATTGGAATGCTTGTAAGGCTGTTTTGCTTTCTCGAAATACCGCTTTTCTACTGCACAAGAATCGATTTCCTGTCTTCGGGAAAGTAGTTCTGGTGCCACAGGAATTGATTTCCTGTCTTCAGGAAAGTAGTTTTGGTGCCACAGGAATTGATTTCCTGTCTTCAGGAAAGTAGTTCTGGTGCCACAGGAATTGATTTCCTGTCTTCAGGAAAGTAGTTTTGGTGCCACAGGAATTGATTTCCTGTCTTCAGGAAAGTAGTTCTGGTGCCACAGGAATTGATTTCCTGTCTTCAGGAAAGTAGTTCTGGTGCCGCAGGAATCGATTTTCTGTCTTCAGGAAAGTAGTTTTTGTGTTACAGGGAATGGTTTTCAAACTTTTGGTAGGTACCCTGGGTATTACCCGATTAGGTTTCCGAGGCATAATAAACCATTTTTTGTGCCATCAGAGGCGCTTTTCTGGTTCGGTGTGGGCACGTCTGGTGCTAGTAATGCTTTCTTTCGGAGTATATGGGCTGCGCGGTTGGGGGAGGATGCACGAACGGCAGGTACCTTTGGAAGTGTTTGTCCATGTATTTGGGGCAACTCCTGCTGTAGCAGGGGAGGTGTGCTCATCCAATATTTTTACCGTTAGAATTACCGTTTTCGATGGAATCGGGTGGACTGCTGCTTTTTCGGTAGGTGTTGCATCTGTGTAGAGGTGCCTTTTGAGAGCTATGCTAGCCGTACAGGAGTGTCGCCGACTCGGCATTGTGGCTGGTGGGAGATGCTTGCCCCTGCAGCTATAAGAGGCTGTTCCTGTCGTTCCGAAGGCGGAGGCGTGGTATCCTTCTGCATCGTATCCCGAGAAGAGAAGATCGAGCTGCTGTTGTGCGTAGATAGCGGTCTTTTATCTCCTTTTCTCGCATTTTTTCCTTCCGATCTTTGTTGGTTAGCCCTATTTCTGGTTTCCGCAAACCTTTGCGGTGGAACTGTTTCACCGTGGAAAAGATGTTGTGCAACATGTATTGGGTGAAAAATGTTAAAATATATACTCATGCAAACGTTTGAAATGCCAATATATCTCTTTTGCATTCTCTTAGCGAGGGAGTATATCAGAAAAGCAATAACTCTTTTCCCTATTTTTGGCTGTTGTTTTAGTTTATTTTAACGTTAACTTTATAGCACACAATAATGAAATCGAAACCTAAGCTGTCGTTCTGGCAGATTTGGAATCTAAGCTTTGGATTCCTAGGAGTTCAGGCGGGGTTTGCACTGCAAAATGCCAATGTGTCTCGTATACTATCCAACTATGGGGCCGATCTGAGCCATCTTTCCTTCTTTTGGCTTGTGGCGCCCATTATGGGCTTGGTAATACAGCCTTGGGTGGGTGCTGCTAGTGATAGAACTTGGAATAGGCTGGGACGCCGGAAGCCATACATCCTTGGGGGGGCAATTGCCGCAACTGTTGGTATGCTTTTAATGCCTAACTCCAGCTTGTTGGTGGCAGTAATTCCTCCAATCGTATTTGGCGCCATGATGCTAGCGCTGATGGATGCCTCCTTTAACGTAACCTTTCAGCCATTTCGTTCGTTGGTTGCCGATATGACGCCAGGTGAACAAACTACCTTAGGCTACTCCATCCAAACCTTTCTGATTAATCTTGGTGCAATCGTGGGCTCGTTCCTGCCTTTTGTGCTTACCAACTATATGGGTATTGCGAATACCGCTCCCGAAGGAGAGGTTCCCGACTCCGTAATCTGGTCGTTCTATCTTGGTGGCGGGGTGCTTTTGGTGTCGGTGCTTTGGACGGTTTTCCGTACGAAGGAGTATGCCCCCAAGGAGTTTGATGAATACCAAGGGAAAGTCGCCGAAGACGAGGGCGCAGCGACCAAGGGCAGCTTCTGGTCGACTCTTACGGGGATGCCCGTTGTGTTTAAGCAGCTGGCTGTAGTTCAGTTTTTCTCCTGGTTTGCGCTATACACCATGTGGGTTTATACGACTCCTGCTGTAGCGCAGCATATATGGGGAACTGCCATCGGCGACTCATCGTCGGCCGCATACAACGATGCCGCTAACTGGGTGGGTGTGCTGTTTGGCCTCTACAGCGTTTTTGCTGCATTATTCGCCATCGTGATGAACAAGCTCGCCGATAAGTTGGGGCGCAAGCTAACCTTCGCATCTGCGCTCTTTGTTGGTGCGTTAGGATTTCTGTCTATCTACTTTGTAAAGAACCAGTATGCGCTAATCCTTGCTATGGTAGGCGTAGGCGTTGCCTGGGCTGCCATACTTGCCATGCCCTATTCGATCCTCTCGCGCACTTTACCTGCGGGGAAAACTGGCGTTTACATGGGGCTATTCAATATCACCGTTGTGGTACCACAAATTGTCTGTGGCGTTTTATCGGGAATGCTTCTCAAGTACGTGTTTAGCGACCGTGCTATCTATATGATAATCATGGCGGGCATCTCTTGGCTAGCGGCCAGCCTGATGGTTTTTGTTGTTAAGGACAAGCAGGACGCTTAATCCGTTTTGTGAATAAAGTTGGCTGGCAGTGATAGTATGGTTATTAACCATTAGAAATACCTTTTTTGCCCATTAATCACTGCCGCCTACTTGTTTGTTGTTAGTTAATATTTAGAGGTACAATAATGAGAGAGATTAAAGCCTGTATTTTCGACTTGGACGGCGTTATCGTCGATACCGCAAAGTATCACTATTTGGCGTGGAAACGGCTAGCCGAAATGCTTGGTTTTGAGTTTACCCAGAAGGATAACGAGCGGCTAAAAGGCGTGAGCCGAGTTCGATCGCTCGAGATTCTGCTTGAGGTTGGAGGGGTAACTGCAACCCCAGAGCAAAAGGAAGTGTGGGCGCACGATAAAAATGAGTGGTATGTTGACTATATCACCAAAATGGGTGCCGACGAAATCCTTCCTGGTGTAGTTTCATTTCTTGCCGAATTGCGGCAGCATGGGGTGAAAACGGCTATTGGATCGGCAAGCAAAAATGCGAACCTGATCCTTACCCGCTTGGGCTTGATGGATAACTTCGATGTCATCATTGATGGCAACAAGGTGAGTTCGGCCAAGCCAGACCCCGAGGTGTTTTTTGCTGCTGTTACGGCTTTGGGCGTTAGCCCAGAGCATAGTGTGGTGTTTGAAGATGCAGAAGCCGGTATCGAAGCCGCGAAGGCTGGTGGCATGTTTGCCATTGGTATCGGTAGCGAGCAGGTGCTGGCTAAGGCCGATGTAGTTATTGGCGGGTTGTCCGATCTTAACTACGAGAAGTTTATGTGTTTGTTGAACAAGTAATCGTATCAGTGCTATGAATAATTATAAAGTTGACGAATGGAAAATTATCGAAGAGGCCTTTGACCCGCAGCGGGTGGAAGGTTCGGAGAGTATTTTCAGCATCGGCAATGGCATGATGGGCCAGCGAGCCAACTTCGAAGAGGACTACTCGGGGGAGATGCTACGTGGTAGCTATATCGCTGGTGTTTACTATCCCGATAAAACTCGGGTGGGTTGGTGGAAGAATGGGTATCCCGAGTATTTTGCAAAGGTGCTGAACTCTGCCAACTTTATTGGTATTCGCGTTAAGGTTGATGGGGAGTCTATTGACCTTAGCCAAAATAAGGTGGTGAGTTTTTCGCGCGTACTCGATATGCAGCATGGCTTGCTCCAACGCAATTTTGTTGTTGAGCTAGGCGATGGCAGCAAAGTTGAGGTGGTTGCCGAGCGGTTCATGAGCATGGCACGTCCTGAGGTTGCCGCAATTTCGTATTCGGTACGCCTGCTGGATGGCGATGCTACTATAGCCGTAGAGAGCTATCTGGATGGGGATGTGGTAAACGAAGACTCGAACTACAACGAAAAGTTCTGGGATGAGGTTGCCAAAACTTCCGCCAGCAACGGTGGCTACCTTGTGATGAAGACCAAGAAGCTAAGCTTTAACGTGTGCTGGAACATGGGCGTTACGTACGCCATCGATAGCGCTCTGGTACAGGCTAAGGCAATTTCTACCGAGCGCGAGAAGTACGTGTCGAGCAGCGCTGATCTGAAGCTGGTAAAGGGGCAAACCCTAACCGTAAACAAGTATGTTGCGGTGGCGTCTACCCTTAACCACCCTTTCGAGCTGCTAGTTCCTACGTCGGATGGCATCCTTTCGAAGGCTGTTGCTGATGGTTATGCGGTACTTAAGGGCGAGCATACCAGCAAGTGGCTGGAGAAGTGGCAGCATGCCGACATCGTTATCGAAGGTGATGCTGAGGCACAGCAGGGTATTCGCTTCAACATATTTCAGCTATTCCAAACCTACACGGGGGAGGATGAGCGCTTGAATATTGGCCCTAAAGGGTTCACCGGCGAAAAGTACGGTGGATCGACCTACTGGGATACCGAAGCGTACTGTTTGCCTTTCTACATGTCTACCGCCGGCGAGCGGGTGGCTAGGCAGCTGCTCATCTACCGCTACCGCCAGCTCGATAAGGCCATCGAGAATGCTGCGAAGCTTGGCTTTACCAATGGGGCAGCCTTATTCCCCATGGTCACCATGAACGGGGAGGAGTGCCACAACGAGTGGGAGATTACCTTCGAGGAGATCCACCGTAACGGGGCCATTGCCTACGCCATAAAGCGCTACATCGACTATACGGGAGATAAGGGCTACCTTGCCGAATATGGCCTAGAGGTGCTTGTTGGTATTGCTCGTTTTTGGGCTCAGCGTATCACCTGGTCGGACGAGCGCCAAAAGTATGTCATGCTTGGCGTAACGGGGCCTAACGAGTACGAGAACAACGTTAACAACAACTGGTACACCAACTATCTTGCAACTTGGACGCTGAGGTATGCTGCCGAAGCGGTTGGCTATGTAAAGCAAGCTAACGCTGCTCGTTGGACGGCTATTGAGGGTAAGATTGCCTTTAATAGCGATGCCGAGCTGGGCAAATGGGCAGACATTGTCGAGAAGATTCACCTTCCCTACAACGAAAAGTTGGGCGTTATTATGCAGCAGGATGGCTTTATGGATAAGGAGCAGATTCTGGTAAAGGATCTCAACCCTAGCCAACGTCCGCTCAACCAAAAGTGGAGCTGGGATAGAATCCTTCGATCGGTGTTCATTAAGCAGGCCGACGTGCTTCAGGGAATTTACTTCTTTGAAAACGACTTCGACTTGGAGACGATTAGGAAGAACTTCGACTTTTACGAGCAGCGTACCGTTCACGAATCGTCGCTTTCCCCTTGCGTTCACTCGATTTTGGCATGCAAGATTGGGGATATGGACCGTGCCAAGGCGATGTATCTACGAACTTCTCGTCTCGATCTCGACGACTACAACAAGGAGGTTAACGAGGGTCTTCACATTACCTCTATGGCCGGTAGCTGGATGTCGGTTGTCGAAGGGTTTGGTGGGCTGCGTATAAAGAATGATACGCTCTACTTCAACCCCTTTATCCCCGAAAATTGGAAGAGCCTTGCCTTTAAGGTTATCTTCAGGGGCCGAACTATTAAGGCTAAGTTTGAGGGGGGCAAGACCATCCTCACCAACGAAAGCGGGCAACCGCTTACCGTAATGGTAAAGGATGAGGCTGTTTGCATTCCTGCTGGCAGCACGGTAGTGGCGTAAGCGCTGCTGCCTGCCGTAGCAAATAATGCGTAAGCTGGCGTGGTGCTGGGCCTGTTCTTTATTGGTTGTTCCTCTAATTGGGGGCATCTCTTCTCTTTTTTTGAAGGGAAAAGTACCAACTGGGATGTAAATGGCTACCTTCGCAGTCGGCAGCGGTTTGCATAACGGATAAAATGTGTACATCCGGCGCAGAGAACGCTGCTAATATAGCTACGAATTGCATTTCGCAATTATTATACGTTTTTTTATGTGGTTTTAGAAGGTCGGTCATAGTCGTGAAGATTATGGCCGATTACCTTTTTATGGCGGCAGCGCCACCTTTGGTATAGCTTTAGCGCTTGGGCGTCGCCCGTAGCTTCGGAAATAAATAGGGACGGGTCGGCAGTAGGGTTTTCCCTGCTGCCGACCCGTCTTGCCGTTTTTACGGTTCTATACCCCCATCTTCTTGTAGAAGTCCTTCAGCGAGTTTACCGAATCGGCAAGGATGGTGAGCTTGTCGCCGATATTCACCCGGGTAAAGCCATCGGGGATGAAGACGTTCTCCCCTCGGTGCAGCATCGAGATGGTTATGCCCTGGGGCAGGTCGAGGTCTACCAGCATCTTGCCAACGCATCGGTGCTCGGGGAGCACGTCCAGCTCCATGACAATCGACTTTACCTTGTTGGCCAGCTCGATGTCCACCGTCGACTTTTTGCGGATGTGCATGGGAACGCTCAGCCGTAGCCGCTTGGCCAGCGTCGGGATGGTGGTTCCCTTCAGCAAAACCGAGGTGAGCGAGATGAAGAACACGAGGTTGAAGATGAGCGCCCCCTTCTGGATTCCGGCATCGAGCGCGTATATCGATAGGATGATGGGCACCGCGCCGCGCAGCCCCACCCACGAGATGAATAGCTTGGAGCGGGTGCTAAACTGCGACTTGGCCAGGCAGGTAAACACCGCAATGGGGCGGGCAACGAAGATGATGAAGGCCGAGAGCAGCAGCCCAACGCCCGCTAGCGGAAGCAGCTGCGATGGGGTAACCAGCAGTCCAAGCGTGAGGAACATGATGATCTGCATCATCCACGCCTGCCCGTCGAAGTGCTTGATGAGGCTGCGCTTATGCACAAACTCGTGGTTGCCGAGGATGATGGCCGCCAGGTAAACGGAGAGGAAGCCGTTGCCGCCTATCAGGTCGGAGACCCCAAACACCAGCAGCGAGAGGCTCAGCAGCAGCACGGCGTAAAGCCCGTCGAAGTGGAGGTCGATGCGGTTGATGATGCGGATGATGGCAAACCCCATGCCCACGCCCACGGCGCCCCCCAGCGCAAACTGCTTGACGAAGAACCAGAGGTACCCCCACGCGTTGGTGTCGGGGTGCTTGATGAGCATGATGAACACCAAGGTGAGCAGGTAGGCCATGGGGTCGTTGCTGCCGCTCTCGAACTCGAGCAGGGGGCGGATGTTGTTCTTCAACCCCATGCTCTTTGAGCGGAGGATGGTGAATACCGCCGCCGCATCGGTCGACGAGATGATGGCCCCCAGCAGCAGCCCCTCCTTAATGTTGAGCTCGGTGGTGTAGGCGATGAATAGCCCGGTGAGCAGGGCCGTGATTACTACCCCCAGCGTAGAGAGCAGCACGCCCCGCTTGGCAATGGGGCGGATGTCGGCGTAGCGGGTATCCAACCCTCCCGAAAAGAGGATAAGGATCAGCGCAAGCGTTCCAATAAACTTCGATATTTGGGTGTTGTAAAAGTTAATGCCGCCGGGGCCATCTACGCCGGCAAGCATGCCCACCAGCATAAAGAGGATGACGACCGGAATGCCGTACTTGGTTGTCTTGCTGAGGAAGACGCTCAGCACCAAGAGCGCAGAGCCTATTAAAAGAAGGTTGTTTAGAGTAAATTCCATGGGCTTTCTACGTTGGCTAGTTGCCAAGATAGGAAAAAATGGCGCAATTCTTTTGCGCTAGGCGCATTTTCCACGGCTTCGGATTGAAGAGTCCGGTAGCCGTTTCGGGTTCCGATTACTACCTCCGTACATCTCGGGAGGACGTTTTGGGTTCCGATTGGCTCTACCCAACATCTCGGGCGGACGATTCCGGTTCCGATTAGCTCTGCCCGACATCTCGGGCGGACGATTCCGGTTCCGATTGGTTCTACCCGACATCTCGGGCGGACGATTCCGGTTCCGATTGGTTCTACCCGACATCTCGGGCGGACGATTCCGGTTCCGATTGGTTCTACCCAACATCTCGGGACGACGATTCCGGTTCCGATTAGCTCTACCCGACTTACCGAGAAGACTTTTTCGGATACGATTAGTTCTTCCGTAGATGCACAAAAGGAGGGCCCGCCTGCGCGAGCCCTCCCTCCAGTACTAATCGTTATGGGGTGCTATCACTTCCGTAGCACCGTTGCTATCTTTTTTACCGCCGAGGCCTGGAAGAATCCAACAGCCCCATTCGAGATGTTTCCGGTAATGGCAGCACCTGGGGGGGGAAAGAAGGGCATAGGCTCGTCGGTAGCCGACTCCGCAGCATCAATAAAATTTTTGAACTCTTCGCTGATGGAGTAGGAGTAAACCGTTATCTGGTCGCCCACGCTTCCCTCTACATTGCCAAAAACACGGATGTTATCGAAGTGCTGCCCGTTGGTGATTTTATCGTTGTAGTACGACCACTTGTTGAGCGTATCGATCAGCTGCCCGTTTCGGGCGTACTTAAACAGGATGAAGTCCCCCTTATCGGGGTTGTCGGTAAAGGTGAGGCGAATCTCGAAGTAGTCGGCATCAAACTCGTGCGTTCTGGTCGATGCCGCCTCCATCAGCTGAGGCTTGTTCATTTTCGATGATGCCTTGTACACCTGCCCGTCTACGGTGATGGTCAGGTTGTAGGTTTTGCCAACCTCGCCCACAAAGCCCGATGGGGCGTAGTAGACACCCGGGGTTTGCTGGGTGAAGGCGATGTCCTTACCATCGACGTTAACCACCACCGAGGCATCCTCCACGGGCTGTGGCTTTACCTGATTTAGGTAGCTAACCGTACGCGATAGCCTGATGAATTGGGGCTCGTTTTGGTCGGTAATCATTCCTTCTACTACGAGCAGGTTTTTATTTTGACCGTTGAGGTCGAGGTCGAACTCCTTCTTGCAGCTGGCAAAGAGGGAGGCGATGGCAATTAAAATGGAAAATATGGTGAGCTTGCGCATGGCTTAAAACTTAAAGTTATAGGTTACTGATGGAATAATCGGGAACATCACCATTTTGTAGGTTTTGATCTTCGTTTGATCCTTCTCGTCGGTTTCGAAGTACACCGAGTAGGCGTTGCCCCTGTTGTAGGCGTTGTACACGGCAAAGTTCCACTCGCTCTCCCAGCGTTGGCCGGGCTTGCGCTTGTTCTTGATGGTAAGCGACAGGTCCAGGCGGTGGTAGTCGGGCAGGCGCGAAGCGTTCTTATCGCCGTAGATGGGCAGGTTCATGTTGCCGTAGCCGAAGCGCATCGTTGGGTAGGTGATGGGCGTTCCGCTGTAGTACGTCCACGACGAGGTCAGCTCGGCGCGCTTGGTAAGCTTGTAGGAGAGCGTTACGTTCAGGTTGTTGGGGTGGTCGTAGTTGGCCTTGTACGACTTGCCCTGGTTGATGTCGGCGAACTTGCGGGTAGCCTTCGACAGCGTGTAGCTAACCCATCCGGTAAGGTTGCCGGTATTCTTGCGGGCGAATATCTCCACCCCGTACGACTGAGCCTTTCCGAAGCGCAGCTCCTTTTCGAGCTGGTTGTTCAGCAGCAGGTCGGCGTTATCCTTAAAGTCGATCTGGTTTTGCATCCACTTGTAGAAGCCTTCAACCGACAGCTCGTAGGCGTTCTCGTCGAAGTTGCGGAAGTAGCCCAAGCCCACCTGGTCGGAAACCTGCGGCTTCACGTAGGCCGATGCGGAGAACCATACATCCAGCGGCGAGCCGGCTGCCGAGTTCGAGGCCAGCTGCAGGTACTGGCGCGTGCGGCTGTAGGCCGCCTTTATCGACGAGGTCTCGTCGAGGCGGTAGTTGGCGCTAAAGCGGGGCTCCAGCCCAAACGACGAGTGGTAGATGCTCCCCTTGCCGTGCGATACGGTATCGGTTACCTCGAAGCTCTTGTTGATGGTGTAGGTCGATCCTGGGCCCATGTTGTGGAACGACGATAGGCGTAACCCGTAGATAAGCGTTAGCTTCTCGCCGAGCTTCTGCTCGTCCTGCAGGTAAACCGCATTTTCGATGGCGCGGCTGTCGGTGGTCTGGAAGTCGCTCTTCTTGCCATCCACCTTAAACATGCCGGGTTGGATGAAGTGCAGCGTGCTGGCCAAGCCAAACTTGATGGTGTTGTTAGCCCCTTGGTAGAGCGTAAAGTCGTACTTCAGCCCAACATCCTCGAGGTTGGAGCGCCACTTAAAGGTTGGCTTGGCGTTCGAGTTGCCGAGGTTGTACTGGTAGTTGGAGTAGATAAGGGTAAGGTTAGAGAACAGCTTGCTGCTGAAAACGTGGTTCCAGCGGGTGGTTACCGTGGCGTTTCCCCAGCTGAACGAGAAGTCTTTCCCAAAGCCGGCAAAGTCGCGGCCGAAGTAGGCCGAAACGAACACCCGGTTGTTGGCGTTGATGTCGTAGTTGGCCTTGGCGTTTACGTCGTAGAAGTAAAGCTGGTTCTGGCGCATCATCGAGTCCTTGGATAGCTTCAGGAACATGTCGGCATACGTTCTGCGCGCCGAGATGATGAACGACCCCTTATCCTTCTTGATGGGCCCTTCGACGGTAAGGCGGCTGGAGATAACCCCGATACCCCCGTTAACGTGGTACTCCTTTCGGTTGCCATCCTTCATGCGGATGTCTAGCAGCGAGGAAAGCCTTCCGCCGTTTGACGCCGGGATATCGCCCTTGTAGAGCGTTGCATCCTTAATGGCATCGGAGTTGAACACCGAGAAGAAGCCCATAAGGTGCGATGCGTTGTAAACGGGAGCCTCATCGAGCAGGATAAGGTTCTGGTCGGTTGATCCTCCGCGAACGGAGAACCCGCTCGATCCCTCGCTGGCCGTTTGAACGCCCGGCATCAGCTGAATCGACTTCATGATGTCCGATTCGCCCATTAGCACGGGTAGCGTACTCAGCTTGCGGGGGTCAATCTTGGCCATCCCCATTTGGGTGCGGCTTACGTTTTCGTCCTTGCGGGTGCTGGTTACAATAACCTGCTCCATCTGTACGTTCTCGCTTTCCAGTTCCTCGTTGAGTACGGTATTGGCGTTGAGGTTAACCTTCTTCTCCGTTCGGTTGTAGCCCACAAATGTGATGGTTACGGTATACTCGCCCTTAGGCAGCGATATGGAGTAAAAGCCGTAGGGGTTGGTTACAATTCCCTGTTTAGTTTCTTTGATGTAAACGGTAGCGCCGATGAGCGTCTCCCCGTTCTTCTTGTCCTTGAGGTAGCCGCTTAGCGTATAGCGGCTTTGCGCGCTTAGTTGCACAGAGGTGCCAATTAGCAGCAGCAGTAAAGAAACGTACCTAATGTAATACATGGGTTTGGTTTAAATAGTTATTCTTTTGCAAAGGTTGCATCATTGTTTCCATATCCCAAGAAAATATCGATGAAAGGCAGGAACTAGGCGATAAACAACCAAGACGCTTGCTGTCGGGGGCGCCATCTGCGCTTGGCGAGGCCAGGTTTGCGCCGATGCATCCCTGTATTGGGTTCGCCGTTTTCCGGTGGAACCGATACAATCCAGTAGGTGCTTCATCCTCCCTCATGCGAATAGCTTATACCCCTGTAACTCCTCGCGAATAACCCATAGTGCGTGCAGCCTAAGCTAAGCTGCTCAAAATCTAAATCTAGCCTCTCCCATCTTGCATTATAATTCCTATCTTTCGCCCCAAAAGAAGACTACTTTTCGAGATGGCCAATTTTAAGCAAGATTTACGTAAGGTAAAGGCGTTTGCCTTTGATGTTGATGGAGTTTTTACCGATGGCTCGGTGTTTATCCATCCCAGCGGCGAGATGCTTCGGGTTCAAAATACGCGCGATGGTTATGCCGTTCAGCTGGCGGTGAAGCTGGGCTTCCCAGTTGCCATAATTTCCGGTGGAAATGGCGAGTCGATGCGCCCAAGGTTTAAAAGCCTCGGGGTAACCGATATCTACCTTGGCTCGCACGATAAGATGGACGATTTCACCGATTTCTGCTTTAAGTACGATCTGAAGCCCGAAGAGGTGCTTTACATGGGCGATGATATCCCCGACATGGCGGTGATGCAGAAGGTGGGTATGCCTACCTGTCCTGCCGACGCTGCTCCCGAGATCAAAGAAATAGCACGCTACATCTCCGATTGCCCTGGTGGAAAGGGCTGCGTGCGCGATGTTATCGAGCAGGTACTCCGTCTGAATGGCAAATGGCTAACCAATACTACCTCCAATGTACAATCTATTTAAGCTAATCCGCCTGAACAACCTGGTGATGATCGCCATCACCCAGTACCTAGTTCGCTTTTGCATCATCGCTCCAATTCTTAACATCAAGGGGCTATCGCTACAGATGTCGGAGTTTTGGTTTGCCATGTTGGTGCTGGCTACGGTGCTGCTTGCTGCCGGAGGGTACGCCATTAACGACTACTTCGATACCAAAACTGATGCCATAAACAGGCCTAAGCGTGTCTTGGTTGGTAAAAAGTTCACTCGCCAGTTTGCCATTAAGCTGCACTTTACGCTTAGCACCATTGGTTCGCTGCTTGGCATTGCAGCATCCTTCTACGTGGGTGCTTGGCACTATGCGCTAATCTTTCCGCTGGTTGGAGGTCTGCTTTGGTTTTACTCTACAACCTATAAGGCGCAGCTGCTTATCGGGAACATTATTATTGCGCTAATGGCGGCAATGGTTCCGCTCATTGTGCTGATGTTTGAGTTTGCCCGAATAACCAAGACTATCCTTATCGTAATCCAGCAAAATCAGATAAACCTTAATGCCATTGCCTACTGGGTGATTGGATTCTCCTTTTTTGCCTTCATCACCACGTTTATTCGCGAGGTGGTTAAGGATATGGAGGATTTCGAAGGCGATCTTGAAACCGGTCGCAACACCATCCCTGTGGCTTACGGAATAAAGAGCGCTAAGGTGGTTGCTGCTATCTGTATTGTTCTTGAGATGGTGTTCATCTACTATATTTACTGGCGATACCTGTCGGTGCTACCTTCCGGCAAGCTCGATTGGCTTTCGTTGGTATATATCACCATTACCCTTGCCATTCCTTTTGTAGTTCTACTCTTTAGGGTGGTGATGGCAAGTAAGGTCGCTCATTATAAGCTGGCAAGTTTGCTGGTGAAGCTCATAATGCTTGCAGGCGTGTTTTATACGGGTGTATTCTACATTGTCCTAAACAAGGTATACCAATTCTAAAGGATTTTTGCGGCTAATTTTGTTGGGTGCAGGGCGTATTGCTCTGCATCTTTCGGTATGCCGCCTTATTTTTTAATACGGGCTGTAGATGAACAGCCCATTGCTATCGACTAAACTGCTATGCTTCGTAAAAAGAGGGAACATCCAAAGGAAAAGGCTAAACTGCATCCACGAAATCGGCATCGCGAGCGCTACGACTTTGAGCTGCTGGTGGCAAGCTGCCCGGAGCTAGCCCCGTTTGTTAGGATCAACGAGTACAACGACCAATCGGTAGACTTCTTTGATCCCGATGCGGTAAAGATGCTCAACAAGGCGCTGCTAGTGCACTTCTACGACATTAATAGCTGGGATATCCCTCAAGGCTACCTTTGCCCGCCAATACCAGGCCGGGCTGACTACATCCATCATATTGCCGACTTGCTGGCGAACTGCAATGGGGGAGAGGTGCCGTCTGGAAGTAAGCTTGTGTGCCTAGATGTTGGCGTTGGTGCTAACTGCATTTACCCAATTATTGGGCGTAAAGAGTATGGCTGGGCGTTTATTGGTGCCGATGTCGATCCCGTCTCTGTAGCTTCGGCTAAAGGCATTGTTTCGCAAAATCCTTGCCTAGAGGGTTGGGTGGATATCCGGTTGCAGCCTAACGCAAGCAGCTTCTTTCGGGGAATTATTCGTGCTGATGAGCGGGTCGATCTTACCATCTGTAACCCACCTTTTCATGCATCGATGGCCGACGCTCAGGCAGGCTCTATTCGCAAGCTGCGAAACTTGGGGAAGAAAGGGGGTGCCAAGCCAACCTTAAACTTTGGAGGGCAGAGCAACGAGCTGTGGTGCGATGGCGGTGAAGAGCGCTTCGTTCGCAGCATGATAAGTCAGAGCAGGCAGTATGCCTCCTCCTGTTTATGGTTCTCAACCCTAGTCTCGAAGGAGTCGAATTTGCCTAGCGTATACCATGCACTACGAAAGGTGGAGGCGGTTGAGGTTACTACCATTCCCATGGGGCAGGGTAATAAAATAACGCGTATCGTTGCTTGGACATTTCTTTCCCGCGAGCAGCAGCAAAGTTGGGCTGCCGAAAGGTGGTAAGCCGCTAGCATTATGTATAGCAAGCAGACACTAATAAATTTAGAACAATGAATTGGCTGATACTTGTAGTTGCCGGACTGTTTGAGGTTGGCTTTGCAACCTGCCTTGGCAAGGCAAACGAAACCGTTGGGCTTATTTCGAAGCTGTGGTTTGGAGGCTTTTTGCTCTGCCTTTCGCTGAGCATGCTGCTGCTTTTGCAGGCTACCAAAACGCTACCTATAGGAACCGCTTACGGTGTTTGGACTGGTGTAGGTGCCGTTGGCTCCGTTCTTGTTGGCATCTTCTACTTCAACGAGCCCGCAACCTTTTGGAGGGTGTTTTTCCTAACCACCCTTATCATTTCGATAGTTGGGCTGAAGGTTGTATCAAATTAGGTCGTCAGTAATTTTGCATAGGTAAGACTAAATAGAAAGCCCGCAGAGCCGCTGCTACTTGGCGGGCTTTCTAGCAGATGGCTATGAACGTGTATTGTATGTTTTTTTTGTGTTGTTATATTCGATAAATGGGAATGCTTACTCTATAAATCAACCTCTCTATTATTATGCATTCGCGCTGCAACCAAGTGTAATGAGTAGTAAGCCATATGACATGGTGTAACCCCAATTTTTCCGATCATCCTTTTTCCCGATTTGCAAAAAAAGCACCCCTAAGGGTGCCTTCAAAGAAAATGTTAGCTCATGACACAAAAGGTGCATCACTGCACGAATATTGTAAATATCTCGCTAAGGTTTATCTTTCCGTTGGTTCCTACGTATCCAGCCCTAACGGCCTGTTGAGTTCCAGGAGTTAGCCCTGTTATGATGGCTGTATGCTTGGTGGATAGAACGTTGTTCCACTCTTTTATGTTAGCAGATGCTGGCATTGGAGCATGGTAGATGCAGTACACCCTGGTATTCTTCTGTACAGGAACCTCTACAATAATTTCGCCATGAGCCATACCTGACTTTAGCTTTAAGCTTGTAGGGGCTGGGAATTCAGGATAGCTTTCGGCCTCTTTGCGAGTTGGAAATCCCGAAGACTTTAAAATCATAAGATTGCCTTCTGCCTGTTGGTTTACGATCTTGGCAATGGTTGAGGTTGTCTCTAGCAGCTTGGCCCGAGCAATATTCTTTGCGGAATATTCAACCTTGCCCCCGTTTTCGCACTTCGCCTTTGCGTTGGTTAGCGCAATGATGTCGTTGTTATACGATTCAAGCTGTCCTTCTTTAAAGGTGAAGTACTTATTCCCCTTCAGATTGCTGTAAGTCGCATTTCCGATGTTAAGCAGCTCGTAATCCGAGCTGTTGTCGAAGAAAGTGTTGATGCTGTTCTTTTCCATATGCTAATGTTTTTTGAGTTTATGAAGGCATATTACGGCGACTTTAATTAAACTTCCACTAATACTTTACGATAAAATTTAAAAATAGTTAATTCACGGATGTTTTTTTATTTGGAAATAGTCAGGCTATAATGCTATGTTGAAGGTGTTATACTTCGAATACCCATTTATGGTAGTTCGTTTTGTTTCCTTTTTGCAGCATAAACGGTTGTTTTTTCTGAAACAATAGATGTTTCTACGCTGAAAACATTTATTGCTACAGCAAAAACATCTATTGCTGCACAGGAAATAAATATTTCTACGCTAAAAACAATTCTTTCTTTGCTGGAAACAACTATTTCTTCGTAAGAAACAAATCTTTCTTCGCTGGAAACAACTATTTCTACGTAAAAAACAAATCTTTCTTTGCTGGAAACAACCATTTCTACGCTAGAAATATCTCTTAATGGAAGAAGAAAATACCTTAAATATTATAGAAATGGATAATATAGAGTTGATATCTAGGTTTTTATTAATTTAGAGTGTTGTGTGTAATTGTTTTCTGTCTGTTTGTTGCATCTCCATTCATTAGGTGTCATATTATATTGGTAGAACCATTGTAAGTAGTTGTTCAATCTGTCTACTTCAACGCTTTCCCTAACTCCAATTATGCTATATTATTACTCCTATATGGTTTATGTTTGCGCTAATATTTACTGTCATACCTTGCTCTACAACAGCAACCGCTATAGCTATTTTACCTACTTTTGGATGGCTGAAAAAATGGGGGAGAAGTGCAGCCCTATATCAAGGCTTTAACCCGCAAAACAGGATATAATGCAAAAAAACGCAATAGGCGATAAGTTTAATATCATACTGGCTTCTAAGTCACCACGTCGCCGCCAGCTGCTAAGGGATGCTGGTTTCGAGTTTACCCTTGCCGACAGCTTCGAGGTTGAAGAGGTTTACCCCGATACCCTTGCTGCCGAGGAGGTGGCCGAATACCTCTCCAACCTAAAGGCTGATGCCTACCCCGTAGGCATAAAGGGTAACGAGGTACTCATAACCTCCGACACCGTGGTGGTTGCCGATGGCGAGGTAATGGGCAAACCCGCCGACTACGACGATGCCTTTAGAATGATACACAAGCTTTTGGGTAAGATGCATAAGGTTATTACGGCTGTTTGCATTCGCTCGGCCTCTAAAAAGCTATCTTTCTCCGACGAGTGCGACGTTTTCTTCGATGAGCTTTCGGATGAGGAAATAGACTTCTACCTCCGCCACTATAAGCCCTACGATAAGGCTGGCGCCTACGGTATTCAGGAGTGGATAGGCTACATTGGTATCTCCAGGATCGAAGGCTCCTTCTTCACCGTCATGGGATTCCCTATCCATAGGGTTTACCAGGAGCTGAAGAAAATGGAGTAGTTGATCCAAAACAGATATTCGGAGATACAGAGGGCACAGATATAGGCACAAGACGCAAGTATCAAGACACAAGATGAAGTATGAATAATTTAGTGCCCTTGGTGATATCCTTAGAGTTCTTTGTGGTAAATATAATCCGTGTAAATCCGTACAATCAGCAAAATCAGCGTTCGAAAACAACAATCAAAAACCATCAATATGAAAAAGCTGGCGATAAGCCTGCTGCTACTGGCAGCACTAGGAGGTAAGGTGCGTGCTGACGAGGGCATGTGGCTTCCCATCTTTGCCGAAAAGTACAACCTAAAGGCCATGCAGGCCAAAGGGTTTAAGCTGTCGGCTCAGGATATCTACAACGAGAACCAAAACTCCCTAAAGGAGGCTGTAGTAATCTTTGGTCGTGGCTGTACGGGCGAGATTATCTCAAAAAATGGATTGGTTATCACCAACCATCACTGCGGCTTCGACAACATCCAAAAGCATAGCAGCGTCGAACACGATTACCTGAAGGATGGCTTTTGGGCCTACACTGCCGAACAGGAACTTCCTAATCCTGGTCTTTCTGTTAAGATCCTAGTTCGTATGAAGGACGTTACCTCCGAGGCCTTGCAAGGGGTAAATGGCCAAATGTCGGAGAGCGAGCGTCAGAATATCATCCGAAAGAACAGTAAGGCCATTGTTGCAGAGGCAAAGAAAGGTAATGGTTACCTTGCTTCGGTTGAGGCCATGTTTTACGGCAACCAGTACATCCTTTTCGTGTACGAGGAGTATAAGGATGTTCGCTTGGTAGGTGCTCCACCATCAGCCATTGGCAAGTTCGGTGGTGATACCGACAACTGGATGTGGCCCCGCCACACTGGCGACTTCTCCATGTTCCGCATCTACGCCGACAAGAACAATCATCCTGCCGATTACTCGCCAAACAACGTCCCCTACACCCCCAAGCGCAGCCTAAAGGTATCGCTTAAGGGCATTAAGGAGAATGATTTTACCCTTGTATACGGCTATCCTGGCAGAACGCAGGAGTATTTGCCCGCTTCGTCGGTGCAGCTGATCACCGAGGTTAGCAATCCTAACAAGATACGCCTTCGCACCAAGCGTCTGGATATTCAGAATGCCGAAATGGTGAAAGATCCTGCCGTACGCATTAAGTACGCTGCTAAAAACGCCTACATTGCCAACGCCTGGAAGAAGTGGCAGGGCGAGCTAAAGGGGCTTATCCGCTTAAGAGCCGTTGAAAAAAAGAAGGAGTTTGAAGCCACCTTTACCACCTGGGCTAAAAATATCGGGAATGCCGATTACGCTTCGGTTATCGAAAAACTCGATGCCAACAACGAGGCTTCGAATCAGCTAACCGTTGCCAAGGACTTCCAAGCAGAGGCTCTTTATGCTATCGAAGCCGTTCGGTTTGCATCTTCATTCGATTCGCTGGTCGTCTACTCTAAGGCGAAGAATGCCGATGCTGCAAAGATCAGCAAGCAGATTGATAAGCTGAAGGATATAGCTGAGCCTTACTTTAAGGACTACTTTATGCCTATCGACCAAAAGACTTTTGTTGCCATGATGGAGGAGTTCGATGCCAATGTACCATCACAGTTTATGCCTGCACAGGTTCAGAGCCTCAAGGCAAAGTATAAAGGATTTGCTGCAATGGCTGCGAAGGTCTACGCTAAGTCTGTCTTTACCGATAAGGCTCGTTTCGATGCCTTTGTGAATGGCTACACCGCAAATCAGTATAAAAAGGTAGAGGCCGATCCTTTATATATGCTGGTAATGTCGGTTCGCGATATGTATAAGGATGCTGTTGATGTTCCTTTAGCCCAACTTCGCAACGAGCAAGACCTCCTTTTGCGCACCTACATGAAGGGACAGATGGAGTACCAACCCAACAAGGTATTCTATCCCGATGCCAACTCAACTTTAAGGATATCCTACGGTAAGGTAGAGGGGTATAAGCCAGTAGATGCCGTTAAGTACGAGTATCAGTCAACCATCGAAGGCATCATGCAGAAGGATAATCCCAACATCTACGATTACGATGTTCCTACAAAACTTCACGAGCTTTACGCAAAGAAGGATTATGGCAGATATGCCGTTAACGGCACCATTCCAGTTGCCTTTACTGCCAGCAACCACACCACCGGCGGCAACTCAGGTAGCCCTGTACTCGATGGCGATGGTAACCTGATAGGCGTAAACTTCGACCGCTGCTGGGAGGGAACCATGAGCGACATCATGTACGATCCAGATCAGTGCCGCAACATTATCCTAGACATTCGCTACGCTATGTTTCTTATCGATAAGTATGCCGGCGCTAAGCGTCTGGTTGACGAGATTGATGTGGTAGAGTAGTGCCTTATAGTAAGGTGTGTTTTCGGTGTAATGATCAAACTTCTTTTAAGAAGCTTAAGAAATTGAAGTAAGTTTTACGAAGCTAAAATAATTCGGAAGGTAAAGAGGTTAAAGAATAGAGGCAACTCCTAATCAAGGCTCTTAATCGCCTCCTTGCGAGGGGGGAGGGGCGGGGTTTTCTATGATTCATCCATGGTAGTTGTTGCTTCATAGTTCGATATTTACGCTGCATTCACATTATAGTATTATGGATTAAGGGAGCCTAAGATGTTTTGGGCTCCCTTGCTATATCCGTTCTATCATGAATCTACCTTAGTCAATCCTTTTGAACTTTTACCCTCTTTTTTACTTTTATTGTTGTAAATATTATTAATGTTGTAAAATTAAGCTATATTTCGCTTTGTAGAAAATGGTTGTTTCCAAAACTAAAACCTATGAAGCTATCTGAAGTCGTAAGCCTTGTTCAAGCGGATGTTCTTTGTGGAGAAGATAAGCTAGATCAGATCGTTCGTCATGGCTTTTCTTCCGATCTAATGAGCGATGTGCTTACGCTATCCACCAACGATGTTATGCTCATCACGGGCCTTGCCAACCTGCAAGCCGTTCGAACCGCCGAGATGTCGGATATTCCTGTAGTACTATTTGTTCGAGATAAGCAAATCAGCAGCGATATTGTTGATTTAGGAAGAGATTTGGGGTTGGTGTTGCTTCGAACCAAGTTTTCCATGTATAAAACGGCAGGATTGTTGTTCAATGCTGGATTACAGCCTGTGTTTTAGCATATGCAGCTCGATTACAAAGTAGAGGGGGGCGATTTTGCTCGGGCAGGATGGGCATCTAGTCAGGTGAAAAAGGTGCTTAAGCAGCTCAATATCGACCAAAGCGTGATTAAACGCGTTGTGGTTGCGCTATACGAGGCCGAGGTAAATATCGTTGCCCATGCCTACCGGGGCGTTATTACGGTAAATATCGATGCCGAAAAGATTAGGATGAAGCTTGAGGATGAAGGTCCTGGAATTCCCGATATTCCACTGGCAATGCAAAGAGGGTATTCTACCGCATCGCCACAAGTACGCGAAATGGGCTTTGGGGCCGGGATGGGGCTTCCCAATATCGACACCAATGCCGATGTATTTGACATAAAAACCGACCTTGGAGTTGGAACTACGCTTGATATTACGATTAACCTAAAAGCACAAGTGGAATAGGATATGAGCACACCGAAATTTTTTCATGCCTTGAAAATATTGGAAGATGTTTGCATCGGATGCTCACATTGTGTACGAGTTTGCCCTACCGAGGCTCTGCGCATCAGGGATGGCAAATCGCATCTTTATCCAGACAGATGTGTCGACTGTGGCGAGTGCTACCGCGTTTGTCCTGTTAACGCCATCATCAACTATCACGACGATTTCGATAAGATATTCAAGTATAAGCATCGCATTGCGCTTGTTCCATCCATTGTGTTGGGGCAGTTTAAGGATGGCATAGAGCCCGAGCATGTGTTTACGGTGCTTAAAGGATTAGGCTTTACCGACATTTGCGAGGGCGAAGAGGGGGCGCGTCTTCTTGCGGAGCTGGTCAACCAGCGTGTTGCCGATCGAACTGTTGAGCATCCTGTGATATCCTCGTTCTGTCCGGCAGTTGTTCGTCTTATTCAGGTAAACTTTCCGGGACTTACCCCTAACATCATGCCAATAAAGGCGCCGCTCGACTTCTCAGCTATGTACATCCGTCAAAAGTATCGTGAGATGGGCATTGATGATGACGATGTTGGAATCTTTTACATTACGCCTTGTGCTGCAAAGATTGTAGCCATCGTTTCGCCTGTTGCGGTCGATAACTCGGGCATCAACGGCTTTATTAATCTCGACTTTATATATAATAAGGTGATGAAGGTAATAAAGTCGACGGGTGGCGCAAAGAATATTGCTCCCGATCGCAAGTCGAACCTTAACGGTAAGCAGATGCTTTGGTCGCTCACTGGTGGAGAAGCAGCCTGCATAAAGGGACGATCGCTGTCGATTGATGGAATGAAAAACGTAATCGACTTTCTGGAAAGGTTGGAAAACGACGAGGTCGAGAACGTTGACTTCCTTGAGCTGCGCATGTGCGATCAAAGTTGTGCCGGAGGTATTCTTGCGCCTGCCAACCGATTCCTTGTTGTGGAGCGAATGCAAAAGCGTGCCCGAAATGTTGATGCAAGCACGCTAACTTTTGATATTGATAGCTACTCCGATATGCTAGAAGCCAATGCCTTCACCGAGGATGTTCGCCCACGAACCAGTCTCCGTTACGACATAGATGTAAGTAAGGCAATCGCAAAGATGGAGAAGGTGAGAAGGCTTATGTGCTTCCTCCCTGGTATTGATTGTTCCGTTTGCGGTGCACCAACCTGTCAGGCGCATGCCGAGGATGTTGTCCAAGGTCGTTCGGTTATTACCAACTGCATATTTCTCCAGAAGAAGCTCGAAAACCAGCGGCTGCTCGATAGCAAGCATGCGCTGAGAATGATAGAGAAAATTTGGGGTAAAGATAGATTCGATAAAGATTGTACTAAAAGAGGAAAGAAGAATGAAGATCGCTGAAATTGTAGATAAGCTAGGTCTTAAGGTTTGTTCGGGAGCCGAGGGGCTGGAGAATGAGGTAACCGGAGGTTATGCTTCCGACCTGCTTAGTGATGTAATGGGAAATGCGCAGACGGGTAATATCTGGGTTACCCTGCAAACTCATAAGAATATTATGGCCGTTGCAAGCCTAAAAGATCTTTCTGCGGTTGTTCTTGTAAAGGGGCTTGAGCCCGATAGCGACACAGCAGCCCAAAGTAATGAAGAGGGGATTCCAATTCTTAGCACCGAAATGGAAACATTTGATGTTGTTGGGAAACTCTTTGGCTTGTTGAACGAATCAGAACCTTTCCTTTATTACTACTGCCAATAATTGGCAGTAGTGGTTTGGATATACTACTATAGATGGTTGAATATAGAGGCGATTTGCATATTCATACCGTAATATCGCCTTGTGGCGATCTGGAAATGAGCCCAACCAACATAGTTGCAAAAGCAAAAGAGGTTGGCCTTTGTATTATTGGCATAACCGACCATAATTGTACAAAGCATGCTCCTCTTGTTCGTGCTTTAGCCGAACGCGACGGCATTTTTGTGCTGATGGGTGCTGAGGTAACTACTCGCGAAGAAGCTCATTGCCTTACATTCTTTCCAGATGAGGATTCGCTTAACCAATTTCAGTCATATATTGAGGAGAGGTTGCCTCCAATTCCTCTAAACCCTGCTATTTTTGGATATCAGGTAGTGGTAAACGAGCAGGAAGAGATCTTGGAAGAGTTGCCATATCTGTTGATATCAGGTTTAGATGCCTCTATCGAAGAGATTGAGCAAGTTGTTCATAGTTTAGGAGGACTGTTTATTCCGGCACATGTAAATAAAAACAAGTATAGCGTTATATCACAGCTCGGCTTTATCCCGTTTGACCTTAACTATGATGCTCTGGAGATATCTCAGCATACGTCTAAAGCGGAGTTCTGCAAGTTGTTTCCCTACCTCGACGGTAAACCCTTTATACAAAGTTCCGATTCTCACTTTATCGATGCTATTGGAACCGTAACTACCTGTTTTAATCTAAACGAGTTGACGTTTGATGAGGTAAAACAGGCATTTCAAAACGCAAATGGACGGTTTGTAAGGATACCTTAAGTTCCTTACATTCACTAAAAGAAACTAATTCTGATGAAAGATTTGTCGCTGCATATTCTGGATATTGTTCAGAATTCAACCCGAGCGAATGCAACACTGGTTGAAATTTTCGTCGAAGAGGATGTCAACAGAAATCTCATATCTATTACTATTAAAGATAATGGCAACGGAATGTCTCCTGATATGGTAAAGCAGGTTGAGGATCCTTTTGTAACCTCTCGTACAACCCGAAAGGTGGGGCTTGGCATTCCGCTTTTTAAGCAGAGCGCAACTCAGAGTGGGGGAGAATTGCATATTTCCTCAGCGGTTGATATAGGAACTACAGTGGTTGCAACCTTTAAGATGGATAACATTGATACTCCTCCATGGGGAGATTTGCCTGGTGTTATCTCCCTTATTGCGTCAGGGAATCCTACCGTAAATTTTATTTACGATCATTCCTATAATGGTAATCATTACATTTTCGATACCCGTGAGGTGAAAGAGATCTTGGGTGAAACTCCAATTTCTGAGCCTCAAATTGCCAATTTCCTTAAAGAAATGATTTCCGAAAACCTTGATGAAATAAAAAAATAAGTTGCGTTTGTTAATACTGTGAGAAGTTAAAATAAAGGCAATAGTCAGTATTTGTCAAGTAACAATGTGTAAGTGTAAAGTCGCTGAATAGATATATACATAACGCAAATCAAACTAAATGGTTTTAAAGGAGAAGTGAAATGATCAAACAATTAATTATATTTAATCTAAATAACAACTAGATTGTTTGCAAAAAAAGATTAATTGTAAATGTGTTCCTGTTAATAATTTCACATATATTTGGCGGCGATAGGATAAATTACGACTGGAAAACGAAAGTAAACTATGACCAAAGTTAAATCATTGGCAGATCTGAAGCAGATGAAAGCCAACCTTGAGGCTAAGGTTAACCTTAGGGAAAAGGCCGAAACGGTAGAAGACCATGTGCAGGTTAAGGTTGCAATGGCAACCTGTGGCATTGCCTCTGGTGCAAAAACCGTAATGGAATACTTAATTGAAGAGTTTGATAAGCGCGGGATATCTGCGGTTGTTACTCAAACTGGATGCATGGGCTACTGTTACGCCGAACCCACGATTGAGGTTAAGCGTCCTGGCGAAGAGCCTGTTGTATTCGGGTATGTTGATACTAAGAAGGTTGATGAAATCATAGAAAAGTACATCAAAAACGGTGAACTTGTTGATGGTATCATTCCTGTAAACTATCAGTCTATTAAATAGTACATATTAGGAGGATTCGGAATGTCTAAGTATAAAATGCATATTCTAGTATGTGGTGGTACTGGATGTAGAGCTTCGGAAAGCGACGTTATTGTTGCTAACCTGAAAAAAGAACTTGCAGCAAAGGGACTCGAAAATGATGTTCAGGTTATCATGACTGGTTGCTTTGGCTTCTGCGAAAAGGGACCAATTGTGAAGATTATGCCCGATAATACATTCTACGTACAGGTAAAACCTGAAGATGTAGTAGAAATAGTAAACGAGCATATCGTTAAGGGACGTAAGGTAATGCGTCTGCTTTATGTTGATCCAACATCCCAAGATCATATATCGGACTCCAAGCACATGGAGTTCTACAAGAAGCAAATTCGTATTGCACTTCGCAACTGCGGATTTATCAATCCTGAAAATGTTGATGAGTATATTGCTCGTGATGGTTACTTGGCTTTAGGTAAGGCATTAACCGAAATGAAGCCTCAGGATGTTATCGATGAGATTAAGAAATCAGGTCTTCGTGGTCGTGGAGGCGGTGGTTTCCCAACTGGATTAAAGTGGGATTTTGCCTCCAAGAACAAGGCAGACCAAAAATATGTGGTTTGTAACGCTGATGAGGGAGACCCAGGTGCGTTTATGGATCGCTCGATCTTAGAGGGTGACCCTCACTCCGTAATTGAGGCTATGGCTCTTTGCGGATACTCTATAGGTGCTACCAAGGGCTTGGTTTACATTCGTGCCGAATATCCGTTGGCAATTCATCGTCTTAAGGTTGCCATTGACCAGGCTCGCGAGTATGGCTTGTTGGGCGATGATATTATGGGAACAGGCTTCCGATTCGATATAGAACTTCGCTACGGTGCAGGTGCCTTTGTTTGTGGAGAAGAAACCGCTTTGATTCACTCGATGGAAGGTCTTCGTGGTGAGCCAACCGTTAAACCTCCATTCCCCGCAGAATCAGGTTATAAGGCTAAACCTACTAACGTAAACAACGTAGAAACTCTTGCTAGCGTTCCTGTAATTCTTTTAAAAGGTGCAGAGTGGTTTGCAAGCATAGGAACCGAGAAGTCTAAGGGTACTAAGGTTTTCGCTCTAGCAGGCAAAATCAATAACGTAGGACTTATTGAAGTCCCAATGGGAACCACCCTTCGTGAGGTTATCTTCGAAATTGGAGGGGGCATCAAGAATGGTAAGAAGTTTAAGGCTGTTCAAACAGGAGGACCATCTGGTGGTTGCTTGACAGAAAAACACCTTGATACTCCAATTGACTTTGACAATCTTATCGCAGTAGGCTCTATGATGGGTTCGGGCGGTATGATTGTAATGGATGAAGACGATTGCATGGTGTCGGTTGCCAAATTTTTCCTTGAGTTTACTGTTGAGGAGTCGTGCGGAAAGTGTGCTCCTTGCCGTATTGGTAATAAGCGACTACACGAACTCTTAGATAGAATAACCAAGGGCAATGGTACGCTAGAGGATCTTGATCGTTTACGCAACCTATCTCATGTAATTAAGGACACTGCTCTTTGCGGGCTTGGACAAACTTCGCCAAACCCAGTTCTTTCAACGCTTGACAATTTCTACAACGAATATCTCGATCACGTTAACGAGAAGAAGTGTACTGCAGGACAATGTAAGGCTCTGATGACCTATGTTATCGATCCAGACGCTTGTGTTGGATGTACCGCTTGTGCTCGTAATTGCCCTGTTAATGCAATTGCAGGCGAACGTAAGCAGCCACATGTTATTAACCCTGCTATTTGTATCAAGTGTGGTGCTTGTATGGAGAAATGTAAGTTTAATGCTATCAACATAAAATAGTTGAGGAATTAAAGATGGAAACTATTAAGCTAACAATAGATAACTGCCTAGTTGAAGTAGAAAAAGGAACTACTATCTACAAGGCTGCAAAGAAAATAGGAATCGATATTCCTGTTCTCTGCTACATGAACTTGGAACATCTGAACATCGAAAATAAGCCTGCTGGTTGCCGCATTTGTGTTGTTGAGGTTGAGGGTCGTAAAAACCTAGCTCCTTCGTGCAGCACCGAGTGTCTGAACGGGATGGTTGTTAAGACCAATACCATGAGGGTTCTCAATGCCCGCAAAACAGTACTGGAATTGATTCTTTCTGATCACCCTAAGGATTGCCTTACTTGTCCTAAATCTGGGAGGTGCGATCTTCAGGATATGGCTGTTCGCCTAGGTGTTCGTCAAATACCTGGTCAGGAGTTTGCCGAAATGTCTACTTATAAGGTAGACTTCTCGCCATCCATTATTCGCGATATGGATAAGTGCATTATGTGCCGTCGTTGCGAAACCATGTGTAACGACTTTCAAACTGTTGGTGCGCTTGGTGCTATTAACCGTGGTTTTATGTCGGTTGTTGCTCCTGCGTTCGAACAGGATTTGCAAAAGTCGCCTTGTACTTACTGCGGACAGTGTGTGGCTGTATGTCCTACAGGAGCCCTTACCGAGGTTGACCATACTCCAAAGGTTGTCCGCGAGTTGGCTAATCCTAAGAAAACGGTAATTGTACAAACTGCTCCTGCAGTACGTGCTGCATTGGGCGAAGAGTTTGGTATGGAACCAGGAACACTTGTAACTGGTAAACTTGCAGCTGCGCTTCGTCGTTTAGGTTTCAACTACGTTTTCGATACCGATTTTGCAGCCGACCTTACTATTATGGAAGAGGGAACTGAGTTACTTGGCCGTATCTCGAAGTTCCTAGAGGGAGATAAGAACGTTAAGTTACCTATTCTTACTTCTTGCTGTCCAGGTTGGGTAAACTTCTTTGAGACGAACTATCCTGATATGCTTAATGTGCCTTCTACTGCTCGTTCGCCACAACAGATGTTTGGCTCAATTGCGAAAACATACTTTGCAGATAAAATTGGCGTAAAGCGTGAGGACTTAGTTGTGGTGTCGATTATGCCATGTTTGGCAAAGAAGTACGAATGCCAACGAGAAGAGTTCTCGGTTAACGGTAACCCTGATGTTGATTATGCACTTTCAACTCGCGAACTTGCTCACCTGATTAAAGAGGCAAATATCAACTTTAGTGATCTTCCTGATGAGGATTTCGATCAGCCGCTTGGTGAATCGACTGGTGCTGCTGTGATCTTTGGAGCAACTGGAGGTGTTATCGAGGCTGCTACTCGTACAGCATATGAGGTATTTACCAAGAAAACGCTTGAGAAAGTGGACTTCCATCAACTTCGTGGTACGGATGGCATTCGTTCTGCTACTGTTGATTTCAACGGTACACCTATTAGAATTGGTATTGCTCATGGTTTAGGTAATGCTCGTAAGCTACTCGATAAGATCCGTAGTGGAGAAGAACAATACCATGCTATTGAAGTTATGGCTTGTCCTGGTGGATGTATTGGTGGTGGTGGTCAACCGCTACACCATGGCGATGCAAGCGTTCTTACTGCTCGTACAATGGCCATTTATCGCGAAGATGCCAATAAGCCTTGCCGTAAATCGCACGAGAATCCATATATCAAGACTCTATATGACGAGTTCTTGGGACATCCTATGAGCGAAAAGGCTCATCATTTGCTCCATACTCACTACTTCGATAAGAGCCAAAGCGAGATCATCATCACTAACGAATAGGAGAGGGTATCATACAATGTCACATATAAAGTTAGAGCTTAAGCAAAGCCAACTCGATAAAATCAAGTCAATCTGTAAAGATTTTCGTAACGATGAAGGCGAACTAATTAACGTACTTCATAAATGCCAGGAAGAATTTGGATATCTGCCTGCTGAGGTTCAGGAGGTGGTTGCTACTGAACTTAACATTTCGGTTGCAAAGGTATACGGAGTGGTAACCTTCTACTCGTTCTTCAATATGATTCCGAAGGGTAAGTATCCAATCTCAATTTGTACTGGAACAGCTTGCTACGTACGTGGTGCTGAAAAGGTGCTTGAGGAGTTTAAGCGTGCCCTTAATATTCCAGTTGGAGAAACAACTGCAGACGGGAAGTTCTCGTTGAGTTGTCTTCGTTGCGTTGGTGCATGCGGATTAGCGCCAGTGGTAACTATTGGTGATAAGGTGTACGGTCGTGTATCGCCCGATGGTGTTCGCGAGATTCTTGCCGAGTACGATAATCGCTAATTTCTATCTTGCTATAGTATATTGAAGGAGTCCTTGTTTGGGCTCCTTCTTTTTTTGTGCCTATGTGGCTTCTGCATCAACAAAAGGCTAACCCGATTGTTTTTACTGAAGAACGGACTAACAACACTTAGCGCTATGAAAGTTGGTGATAGAATACCCGAATTTACCCTCTACGATCAGGATGGTGAGACATTCTCGTCGCATTCACTTATAGGCAAAAAGAATTTTGTGCTCTTTTTTTATCCTCAGGATGGGCTTCCTATATGCATACGAGAGGCTTGTGCTTTTCGTGATGCCTACCACGATTTTGTTAAAAATAACTTTGAAGTGTTTGGGGTAAGCTCCGATAGCGAGACTGTACATAAAAAGTTTAAGAGAACCTATAAGCTACCTTATAGGTTGCTAGTTGACGAAAATGCGAAGGTGCGAGAGCTGCTAGAAGTCCCTCCGATGCTACTGGGTCTACTCCCCGGACGGGTGACTTTTGTTGTTGATAAGGAAGGTATTATTCGAAAGATATTTAATTCGGCACTTTCGGCGAGTAGCCATGTAAGGGAAGCTATCTCGACAATTAAATAATTACTAATAAGGAAACGAGACTTACCCAGGGATCATAGCCTTCTGATTGCGGGACAGGCTCCTCGAATAAGTCTCGTTAATTATTTTACTTCTTGTATCCTACAGTTTGTGTAAGGATAATCTTTTGAGTGGACTGCAACTTCATCACCTTCGATAGTTCTTTGGAGTCGAAGTAGCCCCTTACCACGCAACCAAGATTCTCGGAAACGCAGAACAGATAAACATTTTGCGCAATAAATCCACAGTTAGCATACGATGCATTTAGCTGCTCTGGCGTTTCTCCCTTTGGTACTCTCGAAAAATCGGCAATGTAGATTAGGTTTACGGGGGCCTCGCCAACAAAACTTTGTTTGCCAGTTTGCGCTCTATAGTCACCTTGGATAACGAGTTCAAGACGATTGTCCTTGGTGTTGTACTTGTAAACGCCTCCTTTTAGAGCTACAAGGATGTCAATTTCCTGATAGTTCATGGAACTAGGCGCGGTGTGCTTCCCATTTGGACGGTTAATGCCATTGGCAGCCCAGAGCAAGTTTGATAGCATCTGTAGCGGCAATTCATCCGACTTGAAGCTTCGGCATGTTTCCCTATTTTTTAGGGCGTCCATTAAGGGCATTCCTCCACGTGTTATAGGCTGTGGTAGGCTAATGCTTCCTTGCTGCGCTGATGCTATTCCGCTGCACGAAATGAATCCTGCGAGTGCGATAAGTTTGATGAATTGCTTCATGGCTACTGTTGCTTTAGTAGGTAAACAATGGTAGGAAAGTGATCGCTATATCCGTTTAACCAAATTCCTTTCGAGAAGGTTCTTTTGGGATATCCCTTAAACTGCCCATCCTGATTAATCAAGAAATCTTTGTTGAATACCTCGGCTTTCCAAAACTTTAGGTTGGAGCGGTCGGTTCCTACTAGATTGTTGGATACCATTATCTGATCGAACAGATTCCAAGAGCCATTGTAGGCTAGCGAGCCAACACCGCTTGCAAGAATATTATAGAATGGGTTAAACATTCCCCCTTGCTTTACGTCGGCTTGGTTTGCCTTTGCCCCTATAACTGTTGATACGCTAATATCTGCAGGATCGTCGTTAAGGTCGCCCATGTAGAACACCTTGGCGGTTGGGTCTGCGCTGTATAGCGAGTCGATGATGTGCTTGCCTAGTGCGGCTGCGCGCTCGCGGTAGGTGCTTTGGGTTCCGCCTCGGCGCGATGGCCAGTGGGCAACAATTACGTGAACCTTTTCTCCGGCAATCGTCCCGTTTACCAGCAGCTGGTCGCGGGTGCGGAAGGTTGGGTTGTCGGCGAAGTGCAAGGGAATGGCCGTGCTCGATTCTACCGTAAATATTTTGGGGTTATACAGCAGGGCCACGTCAATGCCTCGGTAGTCGGGCGAGTCGTAGTGCACGTAGCTGTACCCTTTTTGGGCAAAATCGCCAGTATTAACAAGATCTTTGAGAACGCCTTCATTTTCGACCTCCGAAACGCCAATAACGGCTGGACCTAGAGGAAGATATTTACCTCCAAGCTGGTTGAGGACGTAGGCCATGTTGCTGAGCTTGTTCTTATACTTGTTCTCGTCCCACGCCGAGGCACCTTCGGCGGTGTACTCCTCGTCGTTAATAATCGAATCCCTCTTGGTGTCAAAGAGGTTCTCGAGGTTGTAGAAGGCAACCCCGTAAACGGCGTACTTTTTTTCTTGAGCCGTTGCAGTGTAGGCCAGTAGTATAATTAGGCCAAATAGTAACTTTCTCATAGTGCGATATTATTCCTTTATAATGCGCTTATGGCAGTTGTTTATATTACGATGATCTTCTTTGTTTCTTGGTGGGTGTCTGATTTAATCTTTACGATGTACAATCCTTTTGTAAGTCGGCTGCTTTGTATTTGGTTGCTCCCGATTCCAATTTCCTGTGTATGTACCAACAATCCGCTGTTGCTGTAAACGTAGATGGTTGCCTTTTCGTTTTTGCTGTAGATGTAGAGTTGTTGGGCCGTGGTTGGATTGGGGGCGATGGTAAACTGTTCGTTGCCCTGTCGGCTTACCAGGTTAAGGGTAAGCTTGTCCAAGTTGCTGGAAAGGTTGTTTAAGTACTTGCTTGTAGGCTGATAACTGTCCGAACTAACGGTAAAGGTAATGCCTTCAGTGTCTATTGGTAGGTAAACGCTGAAAAAGCCTTGGAGGTTGGTAGTGTATTTTTCTCCATTTGATGCCTGTACGTCGACGTTGCCTACCACATTTGCTCCTTGTGCGGCATAAACGCTATAGGTGTTGTACCAAAGCTTAATGGTGTCGGTGGAGGCTGTTGATTGACCAATGGTGCCCGTGATGCTGAACTTCTCGTTGAGCGTTGCCGTGTAGGGAATCGATTGCTGAAGCATAGGAACATAGAACGAAGCGGTACTTGTTCCTCCTAATGTAATGCTAGCGTAGATGCTGGCGTTGACTTTGGCTGTAGCAATTGCTCCTATGCGAGACTTGGCGCTTACCACCACTTCCTTGAAGTTTACATCGGTTGTATTCCCGGTATTGCTAAGCGCGATGCTGTAGCTGAACTTGTTGTTGGAGTTGAATTCGAAGGTTGGCTGTATGATGGCACTTGATGATTGTGGTATTTGAACGTTACCGTTGGCATCAGAAGCTAGCGTGTTGCCGTATAGGGTAACCTTTACATTCGGAAGCGGCGTGGTGCCATTCATCAGTCTTATAAACTTAGGATCTCCATTTCCAAGAAGGTTCACATTAATACTGGTATCATCATCGGTGGTAATGGTGCCGTTGCTATTCGCATACCCATTTTTCGATACGGTGTAGTCCTTGCTCCCCAGCAGGGAAACTTCTACCTGAACGCTTCCGCTGCTATTCGTATTATAGGTGTTACCGTTTATGGTGATTGCAGCATCGGGAAGAACGATGGTTCCTTCCTTAACCGTAAAGGTAACGTACTGTACGGTTTTAGCATCCACCGTTATGTTTTCTCCCGTTTCTGTAATGTTAAGCAGCGGCATGTTTAGCCCTGTGCCATCCCAGTTTTTGAAGGCTGGGGAGGTGTAGGCTGTAAAAGATTTATTGCCTAAAGTGCCAGGAAATGGTGATGATGATGAGTTCTGTGACGTCCCCGCATCAACTAACTCGAAGTATTCCTTTGTCGGGTTGTTGTTGATGATGTTTTGGCTCCAAACATTATTGTTGTACACCACGTGGTACACCACCATGCCACGGCCGGGGATGCACTCATCCCATTTCACCTTTTGTCGATTCTCGAAGATGTAGTACTCGTTGGGTTCGGTTGAGGCCACATAGCCAACGGTATTGCTGTAGTGGGGCAAGAGGGTGTTGCTCTTTTTGGCGTCGAACTCCTTGAGGGTACCCCAGCCGAGCATGTTTCTGGAGTAGCTGTTGTGGAGCGGCGGTGTGTTGCCGTTGTTGTTCCAGCTGCCCGACGACATGGGGTCGAACTTACCCAGTGCTGGCGATTCTCCGCCCGACTCTTCGTAGTCGGTATCGTAGTAGTCGGGCAGGCCGCATACGTGCGAGAACTCGTGGCAGATAACACCAATGGTGGTAATCTTGGCGTTGGGGTTGTCCTGTGCGTTGTACATCAGCTCGGGCGAGCAGGAGTACGACGACACCTTTACCCCATCTAGGGTTGAGGTTGGAATCTGCCATGCATGCGACCAAATGGCATCGGCCGATGCTCCTGCCTCCTCGCCGTAGCCGGCAAAGATGACGTAAACACCATCAACCACTCCGTTTTTGTCGTTATCGTACTGCGAGAAGTCGACATCGGCATTGGCTAGTGCAACTGCTTCGGAAACCATCTTGTCGGGATTGGTGTCTTGGTCGTCGCTGTCGTTGCTGCCGTAGTACGACATGGGCTTGGATACCGTGTAGGGGCCAACCACGTCAACCGAAAGCGACATCTTGCCAAAGGAGTTGTCGGAGAAGAAGTCGGCGACGCTACCCGTTGATTTGTTTACCGAGTACTCCTTCTGGTTGAAGAGGTTGTTGAACTCTTCGCGTGTTCGTTGCATCTTCACGTCCGAGAAGTTTACCAAGATGGCGATGAGCTTGCGACTCCCTGATGTTGGGAAAGCCCGTTGTGGAGCGCTGGCGCTTTTTAGGAAGCCCTTTTTTGCGGCTCGACGTTGCTGTATTAGGCTTGGGCTATACTGAATTTCGCGGTTTATCGTGCTGATGAATGTTTTCTCGGCCGATGTTCGGGTGGCAATATCGGAGGCCGGAACGTCGGATGCTACCATTCCCTTCGCCGCGTCGCCTACGCCGTAGCAGAAGAATCCCTTAGCATCCTTTACCAGCTTGTAGCCATCGGCGCTTTCGGCCCAGTGAAGCGCGCCATCCCCTTTTAGCGAGAGCGTAACGGTTTTGCCGTCGGGCTGCTCGAACTTTACAGGATTGGGGTAGGCGGGTATCCCATGATCCTTTACTGCGTAGCGTGTTGGCCCGTTTTGCGCAAATGACGGTAACCATAGCGAGGAGAGTACAGTTAGGGCTGCAAATCCTTTGGCCAGTTTTATTAGGAGCATTACATTGACGGTTTTGAGTGTTAACCTAGTTCTATTGTCTGCTTGTGGCAGGTCTTTCTCAAGCAATTCCTCGTTAAAAAGTGCTTTTTTAGGGAAAAGGTTGCTAAAGTAGCAATAATATTTAGAAGCGAAGCGGGCTGCCACAAGAAATTGAGGCCAAATTAACATTTTAATTTGGGGTGCTATAATGCGAAAAAAGGAGAGCCTGTAAGTTCTCCTTTTTATATGCTTATGGGTTAATGCTACAGCTCGTCTACCAGCCTCTTAAGGGCGGGCTTGCCTTCCAGCGCCAGTCCGGCAATGGTGCGCAGGTCTCGGCAGTAGGCCTGTAGTTCGTCGAATTCCTTATCGCGGTTGCTGGTGGCGGTTACGGCCTCGGCGAACTCCTTTTCGTACTGGGCAACGAGCAGCCCGAGCTGCTTCACCTCGGCCAGCTTGTCGGCGTAGTCGGTAGGCTTACGCCCCACCAGCAACAGCGCGGCGGCGAGGTTGGGGTTGTTTATCAGGTTTTGGTACACCTCCATGCTGTCCTTCACCAGCTGGTTGGCGTTATCGGTTTGCACCTGCTTGGGCAGCAGCTTGTCGAGTTCGGGATTGCTGCGGGCTGGTATGCGGAGCAGCTTGATGTCCTTACGGTAGAACTCCTCCACGTGGGCCCGCTGCTCCAGGTACTGCTTCGATGCCGCGTAGGCCTCACCCTGCTCCTTCTTCTGCTTCTCGAAGAACGATTCTATTGCCGTAAGCTTTGTGGTACCCCAGTCGAGGCGCTCGTCGGTGTAGCCGTACTTCTTTAGCTCTGTCCTGATTTCGGGATTGATGGTAATGGTGTTAATGGTGCTGCGGGTGCGCCCTAGTAGGGCCGATAGCGATTTCTTTTCTTTCATTGTGCAAACAAGATTTAGTTGGTTTTTGTGAAAGTATTGAAAATATCTTTAAGTGCAATGCGTGTTGGGTGAAAAAAAATGGAAAATTATTCGGTTGCCTGTGAGTTTGGGTCCGGCGCTGCCAGTTTGGCGTAATCTGCGTGAGTTTACCGCTCCGTACCGTGAGTTAGCCACCGATCGCTGCCAGTTTGGCGTAATCTGTGCGAGTTTGCCGTTCCTCCGCGCCAGTTTGTCGCTGCGCACCGCCAGTTTGGCGTTGCTCCAGGCGAGTTTGGGGTGCGCAACGTGAGTTGGCTCTTCCGATCGAGGGTTGGGCCGTGCGGAGTGTGGAAATAAAAAAAGCCGCCCCGGGTGGGGCGGCTTCTTTACTCGTGTTCCGATTCCTTAGTTGATAACTTGGATGTCGTCGATGAAGAAGCGCACAGGTACGAGCGTTGCGTCAGTCGAAGACTTGGCTACCATTGGGGTTTCGAACTTAATTTTTGAGGTTGCAGTTCCTTTGGTAAAGGTAACAGTCTTTTCTTCTAGCGTAGTTGCCGACTTATCTGCTACTACGTCAACGCTCTGGGTTTCGTCGCCCATGGATACAGTTAGCTTTGCATTAGCATACCATCCTTTTACCTTAAACTTAACGGTAACCTTGCCAGTGTTGGCTGATAGATCGAGCGCCTTAGTTTCTAGAGAGCCAGCCTTTGAGCTTGTGCCCAACTTAACAGCGCCAGCTGCTTGGTAAACGAGGGTGGCTGTAGGAAAATTGTCGGTAGCGGTCCAAAGATCAGCACCAGCATCAGTTGCGGTACCTTTTGTAGCAGTTGCAAAATCCTCAGTAATAACAACCTTAGGTTCGGTTGTTTTTGGAGAATCATTGTCATCATCCTTCGAGCAAGAAGCGAAGGCCGCCATGGCGCAAAGGCCAAGTACAAATAGCTTTGTCTTCATTTTTCTTAGTTTTTTGTGGGTTGTAAATAATATAGTGTTTATCACTACGGTATTTCGTGGTGTAAAAATAGCTAATCTTTTACGACATCCTTAGTGTTTCGAAGAATTAGCTGCCATTTTCCGTCAAATTTTGTCAGAATTGCCGTTATGGTAACGTGTCCCGAAGGTAGTTTTTCGTTGGCAAAGGTGGCGTAGTTGCTGGTGTACACGATGATCGAATTGCCGTTATCGTCCTTCATCTCCTCCGAGGTTGGCTTGTTGTTTGAAACGTAGTAGCTAACATCTCCATTGGTAAACTTCATGTTGCTTAGGGTGATTAGCTTTCCGTTCATATCGTCGGTGAGTTCTGCAATGGTGGTTGCAAGTGGTGCAATAGGGGTGATGGCAGCCTGCTTGGTAAAGATGTGGCTGCTGGCAGTTGCATCTTCCATTTGGCCAATATTGCCGTTGTAGCTGGCGCCAAGCTCTATGTTACCATTCGAATTACCGATGTATAGATCTCTACATTCGATGAAGATTTCCTGCCCAACTGGGTATGAGTTGAATAGACCTTTGGCGTTTATGTTAACCGCTATGGCTCCGCTCTGGTCTTGGATGTAGAGTTTTTTGTAAATATTGCCTGATTCGTCCGAGGCCGTTACAACACCTTTTACCACCATGTTGCTCTGAATTAGCTGTAGTTTGCTGTTGCACGTAGCCTTTAGTTGGCTAATGGTATGGGTTGCCTCGCCTTGGTAAACAGGAGGGGTGGTTACGCTAGCATCAAAGGTGCCAACGTCATTTTTATCCCTAATGATGAGCTGCCACTTGCCATTGTAGGCGGATAGGATGGCGGTAATGGTGCCGAGCCCTTTGGGGAGCAGCTCCTGCGAGAAGCGAGCGTATCCGCTGGTGTAGATGATTCCCTTAGCTCCCTTCAAGTCAGTAAAGGCCTGCTCGGTGGGGTACTGTGAGCTCTTGTCTGCGTACTTCTCCTTTCCTCCATTGGTGAAGAATACTTTTAGGGAGACAACCTTGTCGAGCATGCTGTTGTTTAGCTCAGACAAGGAGTTAACCGCAATGGGGGTAACCACCTTGTTGGGCGTTCCATTCTTAAATATGTGCGCCATGGCAACAACCTGTGGCATGCGTCCAATAGCATCCACCCCATTTTTTTTGTAAGGGAAGCCCAACTGAAGCACTCCACCGTACTTGCCGACGTATAGCCCCTTGCACTCGATGTAGATCTCTTGGCCTACCTTAAACTGGGTGTACAGGCTGGTTGCATCCAGCGAGATTTCGAGCCCGCCAGTTTCGTCCTGCAGGTAGAGCTTCTTGTAGATGTTGCCCGACTCGTCGGTGGCGTTTACTACACCTTTAAGTATTACAGGATCGGTGATCTGCTTAAAGTCGTAGTTGTATGTGCTCTTAAATTGAGCAATGGTTAGGGTTGCCGCCTTTTCGTACTTGTACTCCTTTACGGTTGGCTCGTCGAACTCGGGCGTACACCCCGAAAGCCCAGACAGAAAGCCGCATAGGACGGTAAGTATTATGGAAAATTGTTTTGTTTTCATTTTACTGTGGCTGTTTAGAATTTGTATCCAATGTTAAGGAAGAAGTTCACCCCTTGCAGGTAGAAGTACTTGCTAGGGAACTTGGTTGCGCTTCCATCGGTGTCGTATCTACCCTGCTCGAATCCGCCGGTCTTAATATCCTTGTCGTTAAGGATGTTTTGAACCGATAGGTTGATGTTGAGCGATGTTCTGTTCTTGAAGTAGATCAGCTTGCCGATGGAGGCATCCCATACAATGCTGCTGTTGAACTTCTCTTGAGCCGAAAATTGAGGAATTTTGGTGAGTACCGCTTTCTCCTTACGAACAGGAGTCAGGTCCACGTAGTTGTTGTCGTAGTAGTTTACGTTGGTATCGAAGAACCACATCGAAGGGTGGAAGTAGCTGGCGGTAAAGCTAAGCGCCGTTTGAGGTTGTCCGCTCACCTTGTAGCCGTCGTAGAACACGGTTTGTTGGGTGTCCTGGGTACTTCCGTTTTCGTAGCTGGTTGTCCCTTTGGGGTTGTTGGTGTAGGTGTACTGCCCAACATTGCCGATGAACTCGAGCGTAATTCTGGAGGTTACCTTCGACGATAGCCCAACTTCAACACCCTTATGCTCCTTGTCAACACCGGTTAGGATGTAGTTAACAAAGGTTTGGTATCCGTCGTGGTAGAAGTTGCTGATCTCAATTTGGTCCTTAAATACGGTGTAGTATCCGGAAACGCGTCCTCGTACAATCCCGAAGTTGAACATGTAGCCTAAGTCGGTCGACATGATCTTGCCATTCTTCATATCCGGAATGCTGGTATCCTTAATACGGGGCGATACGTAGGCGTTGTAGGCAAGTGGCGAACGGGTTTCGTAAAGGGCGTTTAGCACAACGAAGTTTTTGCCGTTGAGCTTGTAAAGCGCGTTAACCTTACCCGAGATGTCGTTGAAGTTATGGGTAGCACCCTTTCCGTACGAATCGTTGATGGCACGGCCATTCTGCATGTTACCCTTGCGGTAGAACGAGTTAAAGGTGTACTTTACACCAGCCGACATCTCCCACTTTTGGTAGTTCAGGTTCCCTTGGAACCAGCCGTTGGCCGAAGTTGAGTGAAGATCGTAGTCGAAGCCAAAGGTATCGTCAGCGCCAACCTTGCGGTTGGGGTTTTTTAGGTTGTTTTGGAGCATATCTGGCTTGTCGGGGAAGTCGCGTTCGGCAAACTGGTCGATATCTAGCCAGTACTTGCCACCAAGTAGGTCGTTGATGGTTTTGTAGTGCGAGCCAACATAGCTACGGGCCTCAAGGCCGCCAATCATGGTTAGGTTGTCGGTAACTTTGCTGTTGAGCGAGGTGTTAAAGGTTAAATCCTTAAAATCGCTATGCACATCTTCTAGGATATACACCGATCGTAGATCACCTCCTTGGGCTCTGTTGATGTCGTACATGTTATCCCAGTCGATTTGGCTGGTCGATTTATTGGTTAGCCACGATTGCTTAACGGCATCGGCTGATTCGTCTGTAAAGTAGCTAGGTAACTTCCTGTAGTAATCAGGACGTGGATCTTGCGCATTATACCAGTTTAATCCGCTCTTCTTGTATTGGCTAATACGTCCAGCAATACCTGCATTGAAGGTGGTCTTAGGGCTAATCTTCCACTCGTAGGAGAGGAGTAGGGTTGGCTCAAACGATTTTACCACGCGAGCGTTACGCTTATCCCCATTTTGGTATCCCCAGTTGGGGTTGTAGAGGTTGTCGCCGGTTAGGTCGTAGACCTCCTGCACGCTACCAGCGCTGGTGCCTCTTTCGGTAGGCGAACCAAAGGTGGTAATGGATAGGCTATGGCGGCTGTTAAAGACTTTCTCGGCGCTAAGCAAGTATGCCCAGCTGTTGTAGTAGGTACCTTCTATGTTACCCTCCTTGGCCCAACGTTGCGAGCCCGAGGCGGTGAATGCCCATCCGTTTTTCAGGATACCCGTAGAGTAGGAGGCCATAGCGCGGGTGGTGTAGGCCCTGTTGGTAAATGCAAGGCTAGCCTTCGATCCCATAGACTGGTGGCTTGGCCTTAAGTCTATGTTTGAGGCACCACCAATATTGCCATACGAGTAAGGAGTCATCTCTAGTCCGTTTCCGGCATCCCTATTTCTAAAGGCATCGTTTAGTCCGCCAATGGAGGAGTACTGGAAGTTGCCTCTTTCGGTACCGTTAAAGTTGATACCGTTAATATAGGTGGTAAAGTTGTCTTGGTCGTAGCCGCGCAGGTTAAAGCGCATGGCGCCAAACTTAAACCCAAAGTTGGTGAAGTAAACATCGTCGGAGGAGGCCAGCAGCGAGGATACGTTTTGTGCGCCTCCCTCGTCGTCGGCAACCTCAGTTTCGTCGAGCACAAGCGCCGTTCCGTCCTGCGTACTTGCCAGCTGAACCGAAATCTCGCCCAGATCAACCATCTGGTCCATGTTTACATTTACGTCAACCGTTTGACTTACAATTTGAGGAGCTGTAATAGAAACAGTTCCATTGCCTGGAAGTAAATTGCTTAACTCGAAAATACCATCAGAGTTGGTGGTGGTGCTTGCACCTGTTGTGGTTTTAATGGTTACGCCAGCAACACCTTTTCTGGTTTTCGAATCAACAATCCTTCCTTTTATAACGCTACCATCAGCCATCGCACTAAGCGATACGAATAGCGAAATAATCAGGGTGATTACCATTCTCATAATTCGTGCTATTTTGATTTTAATTTGATTTTATTCGTTTTCTACTTCGCTGTCATGTAGATGTACTTAAAGCCTTTTGCTTTCGATACAACTTTAATTGTTGAGTTGCCCCATATCATGTCAATAAATTCGGGGTGGTCTACGTATGGGTTGCGATTATTTTGAAATGCCTCCGCTTCTTTGTTCCTGTCAATTTCTTTTTGGCTAACTGGGTCATTTTTGCTCCATCGGAGGAACATGTTGATGGCCCATTTGTCGAGTCCTAAGCTGGTTTTGGAATCGAAAATTTCTTCTCCATTTCCCTCGAACTTACTTAGCTCCTTCGCGTATCGGGTAACAAAGTAGAGGTATATGCGTGCAATGTCTCCTTTATAGGCATCAATAGGTTCAAAAACAGTGCTCGAAGTACCTAAGTCTGATTTGGCTTTACCCAGCTTGCTCCCATTTTTCGATGTCCAAGATGCCGAACCAACTTCACCAAATGGCCAGTTGTTTCGCATGCCATTTACTTTCCCATCGGTAGGTAGAATGTGAAGGTAGTCGGATACCATTGGACTTGCCTCCTTAAACCAGCTTTGAGGAATGCAGTGCTCCCTATTGAAGCAATCTCCCTCTTTTTGGTAGTTGCCACAACGATCTTGATCGGGTTGAAAGTAGTAGGGGGGAGTCGTGCCTGGAGTATCCGAGTAAACATCCCATATTGCACCTGTTCCATCAGGTCTTATGTCTCCAACTTTGTAAGCAGTATAAAGGGCACCGTAGGTTTGTGTCTTATATCCGGTAGATATAATGGTGGTTAATGCTTCCTTTAGTTCAATGCCAGTTTTTCCCGATGCATTCTGGTAGTATCCTGTATAGTTTCCTGCTGTGTTTTCCTCCGGTAGGTTAACGTAAACCATTAGCTTAGATGCTGGAGCAATGCTAGCATCTGCTGCTGCAATGGTACGATCAACAGTCTTCTTAACCCCTTTACTGTCGGTGTAGTTGGTGATTATGGTGAGTGGCCCTGCCGCAAAGTATCCCAACCGGCTCTCGTTGCTAAGGAATGTAAGCGAACCTTGAGGATCTGTTATTGTGGTCGAATAGTTTGTTGCCTCAGCTTTAAACTTGTCGGAATAGCTTACACCAATGCTGAAGTTGGTCTGCTTTAGGTTGATATTTACCTTGCTGGTGGAACTAGATGATACTGTTGTTGTGCTTGTCCCTGCGTACAGAGGCCTATCAAAAAGTGGTTTTTTCTTATTGGTAGGTACAGCACTTACTTCATATTCCCCTATTGGAAGCGTAATTCCACTACTAGGAATCTTTGCAGTTTCGCTATAGCTTGTAACTACATCTCCCGATGCTTTTCTAATTTCCAAGGATAGGCTATCCGGAATATTCCCTGTTGCTTCAGGAGTAATGCTTACTGAAATGGCCCCATTTTGTGGAGCATTATCGTCATTTTTATCGAGATTGCATCCTCCGATAAAAAATGCCAGAGATAAGATCCCTAGCAGTCTGAAGTTAATCCTCATATTCGTTAAACTTGCTTTGTTTCTCTATTTCAGATGATTTTAAACTTTTATTATTCCTTGTTCTGCAGGTTTTAGTTTCCAAAATGGACAACTAAAAAGTGAAGAGGAAAAGGCCATGAAGGTATAAAAAAATGTGGAAGAGTTAATTTTAAGAAAAAAATATTTATTCATTTTTTTAAGGTTAATTTTTAGGGTGCAATGCGTAACATTGCAGATTGTAGTTACTCAGCAAAGAGGTATAGAAATACAGAGGCGCACTAAGATGAATAAAAGGATTTTGCTAATTCTTGACGTGTGAAAAAGGGTGGTACTAAGCAACCGAATGTTGCCCTCTGTGCTCCCCATAGATTAGTTGTCCTTTGTTTTTAAGCGTTAAGCATGAAAGAATAATTTTGAAACTCTGTGCTTCTGTGTTGATATTTTAAAGTACACTAGCATAGTCTACCTTAATAAGGTAGCTGAACAGCTACATCTAATTGTTAATTATTGATTCTTCTGAGATGAAAAGATTTTTAATCGTATTGGTTAGTATAGTATTACTAACGTCATGCTATATTCATGATGGGCAAGAAGACGTATCCGATCCAATACCTGTTGGTCCATCAGTTAAAGGTGACAACTTAGCTATGGGCAATCCGTCTAATGCTTCTGCCAACGTAGTTAATGCCGATAACTACCTAATGGTAAAAGATCAGTATGTGCTTTCCTATAATGACTCTAAGCATACAGCCAATTGGGTGAGTTGGCATTTAAGTACGGCATGGATAGGTCCTGTCGATCGCCAAGATAATTTTAGGTCTGATGTTACGCTTCCTTCTTCTTGGGTCGCTGTTAAAGAGTACAGCTATAGCGGCTCGGGGTTTGACAGGGGGCACATTTGTCCTTCGGCTGATCGAACAACTTCTATTAGCTATAATTCGGCAACATTTTTAATGACCAACATGATGCCTCAAGCACCTGAAAACAATCAAAAGCCTTGGGCCGATTTTGAAAATTATTGTCGCTATTTAGCAAAGAAGGGGTACGAACTTTACATTGTAGCGGGGCCTGCTGGTGTTGGTGGTGCTGGACGATATGGATACAAGGAAAAAATAGGTGATGAAGGTGTAGTTGTACCTAAGTATACATGGAAAGTTGTTATTGCTTTGCTTAATGGAGAAAATGATGTGGCAAGAGTCGATGCCAAAACACGAACAATAGCAATATGGATTCCCAACGATCAGACGGCTTCAAGTAAATCGTGGTATAACTACCGTGTGTCAATAGATGATATTGAGTCGCAGACTGGCTTTGACTTCTTCTCAAACCTTCCAGATGAGGTTGAGAAGGTGATAGAGGCAAAAGTGGATAATACGCCTATTTAATGGGGTGATATATTTCCTAATTGCTATAGTTGCATAACGCTGGTCTTGTACCAGCGTTTTTTGTTGGGTCGCTAGATATACTCCACCTCCACCTCCTTCAGGAACTTTTGCTCTAGAAGATCTTTAATCCGTTTGACAAGCGTACGCCTCATCTCGAGTTCAATCGGAAGTCTAGGGTCCTGGTTGGCTTCATTAATGCGGGTGCCCACCATAAAGGTTATCTCGTCGCTGTCGAGGATTAGCTTTGCGAGTTCGTCGGCGGGACCATTGCTAAGCGGGGCTTTATCGTTGTACTTGTCGAGGAGAAGGAGTGTTTTGCTTAGGGTAAGTATTCCTTCGGTGATTAGGTCTACCCCTTGCATAGTAGAGGTGGGCGGCAACTCGTGGTCGGTTGAGTAGAGATTGTCGATAATGGGTTGGCGGAACTCGCGCGAAATAATGTTGGCCGTTGTTGCTCCGCAAATAGCCTTTTTGCCATCAAATTCCCTAATTCTACTAGCCAGCAGTCTGTCGTTCTCTGTATCGAAAGGGGGACCCGAGCAGATGAGCAGCTTTCGGGGCGTTCGGAAGTAGAGAACAACGCACGATGCATCATCTTTTAGCAGCCCATCGTCGTTCACCGCTGCCATGTTTACCACCTTCGATGCCAGCTTTTGGGCCGAGATCAGCGGCTCTGCCCCAACAATCTTTCGAACAAACTCGATGGCATTTTTTATGCCCCAGCCCGTTGGGTAGTCGTCGGTGCCAATGCCGCTTTGGGTTATGCCATCCGACCAGAAAATAATTCGATCCTCCTTTTGTGGAGTAAAGTTGCAGGCGAGAATTTCCCGGTTGCATTTTCGGCGTTCGCCTTCGGGAACAATGCAGTGCCATTCCGCTTCGAAGATATCTTTTCCCCTTAGGATAAGGGTTTGAGGGTTGTCGTACTCGATGATGGATACCTCCTTGTTCAGGTCGGCATCGATTATGGTGAAGGTGGAGTAGCTGGTTTGGCGTTGGCTGCAAACGGGCAGCGTTTTCATGATTATCTGGCCGATGGAGTTGGGGTTTTTGTGCTCCTCGGTAAGGCTTAGCGCCATGGTGGCGGTTAGCGTTCCCAGAATGTTGGCTTTTACGCCGTGCCCCATGCCGTCTGATAGCGCAACAATGGCCCGCTGCTTGCCTTCTGTTTTTTTTGATAAGAAAACATCACCGCAGATGCGCTCCTCGAAGTGTGTTTTTTGGCTGCAGGCTACTTCTATGGAAAAAGGAAGGTTGTTCATGTTGTTGCTAGTCTAGAGATCGTCTTCTTTGGGTGTTTGCTTAAAGGTTTTAATGATAGAGTTGAGCATCCGTTCCGATTCGGCTGCACCCTCGCCTAGCAGGAATCCAATCTTTTGGACGATGGAAAGGTTTTTGTCGATAACCTCCGTTATGCGTCGGATGATCTCCTCCTTTTGGATTTCGGGCATCATCAGGTCTCTAAAAATACCACCTACCAGCGTTCCTTTCGCCATGCTGAATATTTGAACATTGAGCAGGCGCTCCTTGTACTTGAAATCTTTATTAACGCTCTCGTTGGGATTTTGTGCAACAAGGTAAAATTGGTTGTAGATATCCTTTGGTAGAAGCGACTTGGTTTGCGCTCCAATAAGCCCAGGCACAACCTCGTTGATTTGCATGGCATCTTCGCCAAGTAGCTCAACGAAACTTTCGTTGGAGTAGGTAACCTTTAGGGTTTTATCAGCAAAAACAACCCCGAAAGGTAGTTTTCTGATGGTGGCGTAAAGGCTATCTTGTGCCTCCTGCGCTACCACACGGGCCTGGTTGGCCTGCGCTTCCGACTCTACAAGGGCCTCTTTGGTTTTGTTGTACTTCTCGGTTTCCTGCTTGAGCAGATGGCGCTGCTTGGCAATTGTCTTTTTATTGTTCAGCAGACAGATGTCGGGAGTGGCAAGCCCGCAGTAGCTGGCAATGGCCATTTCCTTGCACGAGTTGAATCCGCATGCCTTACAGTCGAGGTCTGGGTTCTTTAGATCCCTGTTGATCTCCTTGTATATCTCCTCTGCAGTATTTTCAGGAATGTTATCTATGCGCTGGTTGTCTTCCTTAAACGTGGTGTTAAGCGAGATATAGCGGAACTTCTTTAGGTTTTCCGCCCATTTGTCCCTTTCGAGCGACTCAATCCTTTTGCGGGCGAACTTGATAACGTCCGATCGTCGTACTTGGTAGTTTTTCTTCTTGGTGGTTCCGGGCCCCATTAGGCAGCCGTGGCACATGAAGCAGCTGAAGTGGCTTTTTATGTTGTCGATGTTTCTCCCAAACGAGTCGAGCATGCTGGTGAGGTTGTTGCTTCCCGAAACGGAGCTCATCTCGCCGGTGAGCAGCTCCTGCGAGATATGAGCGGCCTCTAAAAATCCTGTTCTGATGGGGTAGAGCTCGCCTTCTGCACCGTAGGGTGGATCGAATTCGGAGAATTCCAGCGAGGTTTCCTTGATGTTTTGCTCCTCGAATATCTCGCGCAGTTCCCTAAAGGTAAGCACGGCATCGATTAGCCCTGGATAGCGCTTGGCCTCATTCTTACTCTCGACGCAGGGGCCTATGTAGACAATTTTGATGCAATCCCAGTGGAGGTGCTTTACTATTTTTGCCGAAGCAACCATGGGCGAGACGATGGGGGCAAGGTTGGGAACCAGCTCGGGGTAGTACTTCTCGATTAGCGATACCATCGAGGGGCAAAGCGAGGTGATGAAGTATTTGCCGTTAAACTCCTTCAGCAGGTTGTTGTACTCTCTGGCAACCATATCTACCCCAAACGAAACTTCGTAAACGTTGGTAAAGCCTACCGCGCGAAGCATCTGCGAAAACTTTCGGTAGTCGGTAATGTCGGGGAACTCAGCCGAAATGGAGGGCTCGCATAGCGCAGCAACAAGTCCTCCCGATTCGATGAGCGAGAGGCATTCCTCTATCGACTTGCGGTAGCTGATGGCATCTACGGGGCATACCTCTTCGCATAACCCGCAGCCAATGCAGCGTTCCTTCACAATCTGTAGGTTTTCGCTGTTCTGTCCAACGTCAATAGCCTTTACCGGACATTCCCTTATGCATGCGTAGCAGGTTACGCACTTCTCCGTATCTATGGTGTAGAGCTGGTTTTCCATTCTCTTCGTATTTTGTATGGCGATTGCCTACCCACGCAGATTTCGTATTTTTCTGTTTAACATTGTGAATGCTACAACATGATTGTCGAAATTTTCATATCTTGCGTCCCTCTTCAAAGTAAGCTAATGTCCTATTGTATTATGTTGTTGGACTAGCTTTTGTTCGATTGTGTTGGACCTTTTTATCGCTCTATATAAAGTAGATTTATGAAGTTGCCGGAAAAAACCATTGAAAGGCTTAGTGAATACCGAAGGACACTCTTTGATTGCCTCTCTAATGGCAAAACGCATATTTATTCGCATGAATTGGCCAACTTGCATAGCAATACTGCCGTTCAGGTTCGTCGCGATTTGATGCTGATTGGCTTTTCGAGCATGACAAAGAAAGGTTACGATGTAAAGGAACTCATCGATCTTATCTCTAAAATCCTTGACAGCAAGGATGGGCAAAACGTTGCAGTACTAGGGATGGGAAACTTGGGAAAGGCTATAACCACCTACTTTAATGGTAAGCGATCGAAGCTTAACATTAAGGCGACCTTCGATGTTGATCCGGCGAAAATTGGAACCCTTCAGTCTGGGGTTATGTGCTACAGCATCGACGATTTTGAGGAGATTGTTAAGCGGGAGAACATTACCATTGCGGTGGTTACCGCATCGCCCAATGCGGCACCGCTGCTTGCTCCGATAATTGAGAAGGCAGGCATAAAGGGTGTTTTGAGCTTTACGTCAACGCCTATCAGCTTTTCCGATAATATCTATCACGAGGCATACGATATGATTACCTCGCTGGAGAAGGTTGCCTACTTCGTAAAGGAACGATCGCTAAAAAGGAAGTAGCGCTGGGCTAATCCTTTTACGCTTATATACGGTCACACAGCTGTGGCAAGATCTGAAGGGCTGGAGTTTCTGGTTCGAGGATCATCAAAACATCGAAGTCTAATCCAAAGGTATTGCTAATGGAGAAGAGAATTGGGGCAGCACTCATTGTTGTCGAGGATCGTGGAGCTGTAGAGCAGCTCAACGCCATTATTTCTAAGCATTCCCACATCATTCTGGGTCGTCAGGGGCTTCCCCTTAGCGGCCGATCTATCAGCGTTATCTCGCTGGTGCTCGAGGGCACTACCGACGAGATTGGTGCGTTTACTGGCCCTGTAGGCAGGTTGCCTGGGGTTACCATCAAGTCAATTCTCGTTCCTTCGCTGCCAAAATCAAGCTAAACCTTAGTCTAAAACCAACATAAAAAGAGATGAAATTTAACCCCGAGCAATACCGTATTGCCGACGAAAAATCGAGACCTTTTATTGATCCCGACGAAATTTGGAACTTCATAAACAGCGCTGAGCCAACTCCCGAAAAGGTTCGCGCCATTATTCAGAAATCGCTGAACAAGCAGCGCCTGTCGCTTGCCGATACCGCTGTGCTTGTTCAAACCACCGATCCGGTGCTGGTTGAGGAGATCAAGGAGGGCGCCCGCGAGCTTAAGCGCCGCGTTTACGGCAACCGTATGGTGCTTTTTGCGCCTCTTTACCTGGGTAACCTTTGCCAGAACAACTGCCAGTACTGCGGATTCCGCTCGACCAACACGGAGCAGACGCGCGTTACGCTTACCCAGGAGCAGATTGTGAAGGAGGTGGAGGCGCTCGAAAGCGTAGGGCAGAAGCGCCTGGTGCTTTCGCTTGGCGAGCATAAGAGCTACGATGCCGAGTTCTTGGCCCAGTGCGTGCGCACCGTTTACTCGGTGAAGAAGGGCAACGGCGAGATTCGCCGCGTTAACCTGAACGCCGCTCCGCTCGACCACGCGGGCTTTAAGCTGGTTCACGAGGCAGGCATTGGCACCTTCCAGATATTCCAGGAGACCTACCATCCCGAAACCTACAAGACCTACCACCTGTCGGGGCCTAAGCGCGACTTCGACTGGCGCCTAACGGCCTTCGACCGGGCGCAGGATGTGGGCTTGGACGATAACGGCTTCGGCGTGCTCTTCGGGCTCTACGACTGGCGCTACGAGGTGCTGGCGCTTATCCGCCACACCAACCACCTCGAGGCTTGCTACAACGTGGGCCCTCACACCATCTCGTTCCCCCGCATTAAGGATGCCTCGGCGGTAAATGTGTCGCCTGAGTTTATGGTGGGCGACGACGACTTTGTGAAGCTGATCGCCATCCTTCGCTTGGCCGTTCCCTACACTGGCCTAATCCTAACGGCGCGCGAGCCATCGTCCATCCGCAAGGCGGCTCTAGAGTTTGGCGTGTCGCAGCTCGACGGGGGCACGAAGCTCGAGATTGGCAGCTACGCCGAGGAGGAGCATCCCGACAACCAAGACCTCAAGCGCGAGCAGTTTAAGATTAACGACGACCGTAGCCTCGCCGAGGTGGTCGACGATCTGCTCGACAACAAGTATATCCCCTCGTTCTGCACCGCCTGCTACCGTAGGGGTAGGACAGGGGAGCACTTCATGGAGTTTTCGGTTCCGGGCTTCATCAAGCGGTTCTGTACGCCCAACGCGGTGCTTACGCTGGCCGAGTACATCGTCGATTACGCCTCGCCCTCTACGGCCGAAAAGGGGTGGAGGCTCATTGACGAGACCATCGCCGAGCTCGAAGGCGACAAGTTCAAGGACGAGCTGGTGTCCCGTCTCGAAAAGATAAAGCAGGGCGAACGCGACCTGTACTTCTAGCATAAAGGGCTGCTTCCAAAACGGAGCAGCCCTTTTCCTTCGAGTACCTTATAATATGTTGTAATGACGATAGGTGAAGCCGCTAACCTTAGAAAGGGGCTCCCTACTAGGCTTTTTTCTTTTGCTGGATTGCCTAAGAGTAAAACCCCATTCCGGTTTTTGCACTCTAGCGGTCTTGGAGGCAAAAACCATTCCGAGTTTTATACTCTAGCAGGATTGGGAGCAAAACTCTGTTCCAATTTTTGCACTCTAGCGGGCTCGGATGCAAAACCTCATTCCGGTTTTTGTTCTCTAGGCAATTCGGAAGCAAAACCCTACTCCGGGTTGGGTATTCTAGCCGACTAGAGTGTAAAACTCCGCTCGGGGTTTTCTCCCCGAGCGTTATAAAGAGGAAGGATCGCCGATACGGCTACTTCTGCTTCCTGCCGAAGTGCTGCGAGTCGCCCCAGGCATCGTAGCCAATCTCATCGCCGGTTAGGGTGATGCGCGCATCGAGGCATCCGGTGCACTCCTCGGCCGACTCGTCGGTGCAGGGCTTGTTCTCGTACAGCTTGTAGCTGTCGCGGTACACCCCTGGGGTGATGTTGGGCATGATGATATTGGCGCCCACCTTAATGGCCTTTTCCCTTCCGATTTTATCGATGGCCTGCAGCGCGGTGGCTGCGGCAATGTTGATGTCCTTCATGTACACGCGTAGGGTGGCTATCATCCTAAGTGCAAGGTCGAATCTGTCCTGCAGCGGCATCAGGCAGTCTTTCTCCTCAAAAAGTGGTGTTTGGTGATGCTCGATGTAGGGCCCCATGCCGCACATGTCGATGTCGATCTGCTTAAAGAACATCAGGTCGCGCGCCAGATCCTCGAGGGTTTGGTGGGGGAGGCCAATCATCACCCCGGTTCCCACCTGGAAGCCCACCTTCTTGAGCAGGCGCAGCGCCTCCAGCCGATCCTCGTACACGTGGTTTTCGTCGTTGGGGTGTATCCTGTTGTAAAGGCTTTTGGTTGACGATTCGATGCGCAGCAGGTAGCGGTGCGCGCCGGCATCGAACCAGCGCTGGTAGGTATCCTCGCTCTGCTCGCCCAGCGATAGGGTGATGCCCAGCTTGCCGTCCGATAGCGCCTTGATTTCGCGGAGCAGATTCTCGATTCGTTGGGTAAATGCGGGCGAGGTGATTTCGCCTCCCTGGATTACGATCGATCCGTATCGGTTTTCGAGGGCAAACCTCGCAGCGGCAACAATCTGCTCGTCGGAGAGCGTGTAGCGCTCAACCTCCTTGTTGTCGAGCCGGATTCCGCAGTACAGGCAGTTCTTGCGGCATACGTTCGAGAACTCGATGAGCCCCCTTAGGTAAACCACGTTGCCAACGTGCTCGGCTTTGGTTCGGGCGGCCGCCTCGAACAGCGCCTTACGGTCGTCGCCGGTAGCGGCGAGCAGCGCCACAAGATCGTCGAACTCGAGCGTCTGCTTTGCCAGTATGTCGTGTATGCTTGCCATCAGGTATAGGTTTTGGGTGCAAATATAGCCTTCTAATTTATTCGTATAGCTTTTGCGAAAAAAGAAAAGCCCCGCGTTTGGCGGGGCTTCCGTATTGGGGTTGATGATGGGCTACTTTACGGCAATCGTTTCGATCTCGACAAGGGCGCCCATTGGCAGCTTTGCCACTTGGTAGGCCACCCTGGCAGGCTGATCCTGGGTGTACACCGATGCGTAAACCTCGTTCATGGCGGCAAAATCGTTCATGTCGTTCAGCAGAACGGTCGACTTCACCACGTCGTTGTAGGTATATCCAGCAGCCTCTAGGATGGCGCCAATGTTCTTGAGTGCTTGGGCTGTCTGCTCCTTTACGCCGCCTTCGGCAAACTTTGCCGTTGCAGGATCGATAGGCAGCTGTCCCGATATGTATAGCGTTCCGTTAGCTTCTACCGCTTGGCTGTAGGGGCCTACTGCCTTCGGAGCCTTTTCTGTGTTGATGATTCTTTTCATGACTTAAACGTTTAAAATGTGATTAGTATCCGTACTGTCTGTCGATGTAGCTTTCGTTCTTCTTGTACTTAAGGGCATCGCGGAGCACGCCCGAGTTAACGTTGATCGAGAAGTTCCAGCTCTGGAATTGCCCAATAGGAATCCAGCTAAAACTCATCGCCCAGCAGTGCAAGTCCCTCGTAATCCCTATCTGGGTGAACGAAATATTCTTCATGGTGAAGTCGTAGCCCGAGGTGGCGTTAATGGCCCACTTCTGGGTGAGCTTTACGTTCCCCGACGTGTTCAAAATCTGGCTTGTTGTAGACAGCTTGCCCGGCTTCGAGTAGTTAAACGTGTAGCCGAATCGCAGGTCCCACGGCACTTCAAAGTTGGCGTAGGGGATGTAGGCTGGCATACCCGCCTCCATGCTTCGCTGGCTAACAATCGGGTTTTGGCTGGCATTCGCCGTGCTCACGTTGTTCGACTTTGCGCCCGAAAGCGACCAGTCGAGGGTAAACGAAAAGTTGGTAAGCCTTGCCAGCTTCTTCTGTTTATGGTACAGGTATTCCTTGGTGATTTGCCCGTTTGGCGCAAGCGCGTAGGGCGAGAATGACCCTCCAAACGAAACTGACAGCTTTTCGAGGAGCTGCGTGTTGCCGTTAAAGCCGATGTTCGATAGTTTCATCGAGTCGGCCAGGAAGTTGTACGACCCCGAGAGCGAAAGATTCTCGAGGATCTTTATCTTACGGTACCCGGTAACGGTATCCTTTTTCGAGCGAACCTTCATCTCCAGGTTGTTGCCCAGCGAGAAGCTAAGCGCGCTGGAGTTTCCTGCCGATGGCCCTCCGTAAATGCCCTGCTCGAATATGGAGTATCGTTGAGTGTGCCCAAGCGTATCCGTTTGCACCGTTTTAAAGAAGCCATACTTGGGGTTGCCAAAGTCTGGCGTATACGAGTAGCTAATAGAAGGGGTTATTTTATGGCGAATGGCCTGAATTGCCATTCCCTTCTTAAAGGTAAACATCCCATACATCGTGGTCGATGTTCCCACCCCAAAGCTGTAGTCGTAGGCTCTCTTAAACCCTTTTACGGTGTCAATTTCTAGCCTTTTAGCATCATTGTTCCATTTCTTTCTAATGGTGCTGAAGTACCACCTCTCGTTGTAGTTGGCACTTGGCGAAAAGTTCAGGTAGTTAAACAGGTTGAAATTGTACGAAAGAGGAACCGAATGCTTTATCCCATTCTTGAACTTATTCTTGAAGTTCCCATCAAAAAGGTCTTTTTCCTTTATGGTAAGCTGGTTGTTCAGCTCTCCCGAGTAGGATAACCCGAACTTTTCGTACCACCTAACTTTCCCGTCTTCATTCTTCTTGCGCAGAAAAGGCTGAATGCGGTTTACGTTGAACGATAGCGATGGTAGCCCAAAGGTGTAGATGCTATCGGTATTGTTCTGCGAGTGGGTAAGGCCAATCGAAAGGTTGTAAGGCTTATCTCTCCACGATTTTGCATACGAGATGCTCGAGCTGGCCGATGTTGCAAGGTTTTGCTTAGGGCTTTGGTAGGTAAAGTAGCGCGCTCCCGAGGTGCTAAAGTTCACCGATGCCGAAAGCGTTGTTCCTGGATGCGCCTTCGGATCTTGAGAGTGCGACCAGTTGAATGTGTAGTCGTTACTTTTATAGTAGTCGGTAGAGCCTTTGTCGCCAATAACGTTGTGCATAACCTGGAATTTAAACGATCCCTGATATTCGTAACGCTTATTGTAGCGAGTACTTGCACTAGCCTGCCACGATCCCAAGGTATACAACGAACCTCTAAGCTCTAAATCCCATATTTCGTTAATTCCAAAGTAGTACCCCCCATCGCCAATGTAGAATCCTCGGGTTCTCTCTTCTCCGTAGGTAGGGAGAAGCACCCCAGAGGCTCTTCCTTTGGTGTTTGGGAAAAAACCAAAAGGAATAAATAAAGGTAGCGGAACATCTTCAATAACCAAGTTCGAAGGGCCAACCACAATGCGTTTGTTGGGAATTACCTTAGCCTTCGATACGTTAAGGTAGAAGTGGGGGTGTTCATGGTCGCAGGTTGTGTACTTTCCACTCGCAATGTTGATGCTGTTGTCTGGCATCTTCTTGGTAATGGCGCTATGCATGTAGCCATCTTCCTGCTTCGTAATAATATTGGTGATCTTAGCCTTCTTCGTGTCGAAGTTGTAAAAGATGGTCTCCATATTAAAGGTCTCACCGTTATCCTGAAAGATGGGCTTGCCAGCCAATCGTCCTGTACTATCAGGAGTACCCTTCGCAAACACCACCTTGTTGGTTGTGTTCATCTCTATGAAGTTCGCGTTGAGTTGCGATTTCTGGAACTTGACCTGTCCTTTACCATAGAGGCTCATCTTTTTATCCCTAAAATTATACACAATAGAATCTTCGCTATTTGAGTATACGGGATCATCAATTTTTTCTTTTTTCTTGCTAGCGGTGTCAGCCGAAGTCGTATCCGCACCTATATTTGTCCTGTATGAGATGGGCTTGCCTACCGTTATGCCACTCGCAGCATAAATTGTTGGTAGAAGTACTAGCGCAAATGCTAATTTTCTAACAGAGTTTAAGGTCGTCCTGCTCAACTTTATAAATATTGATTAAATTTGCTCTATGTCATTACGGAAACGACCCTCAAAACTAAACAAAATTCAAATATTACTCTAATGCTTTGTGCAAAGAATAGAGCATTTTTTACCAGACGGCAAGTCTTGCTGGCGGTATGTGTTGTTGCTATAGGGCTTTATAGCAGTAGCGGATACTGTCAAAGCAGTAATCGCTCTTTGCTGACAAGGGTTGTTATTGATGCAGGTCATGGCGGTAAAGATCCCGGAGCAAAAGGGAAAAATGCGATGGAAAAAGACATCGTTTTGTCAGTAGCGTTAAAACTTGGGAAATTAATCTCCGAAAATTATAGCGATGTTAAGGTAATTTACACTCGGGAGTCTGATGTATTCATTCCACTTGACGTTCGGAGCCGTATTGCCAATAAAAGTGGTGCAAATCTTTTTATTTCCATACATGCTAATGCCAATAAAAGTTCAGTTCCTTTTGGTGCAGAAACCTACGTAATGGGGCTCCATAAAAGTGCAGATAATTTCGATGTTGCAGCCAGGGAGAATTCTGCTATTATAATGGAGGATAACTACAATGCAACGTATGAAGGGTTCAACCCTAAATCTGTAGAGTCTTACATCATATTTTCTATGATGCAGAGTAAATTCTTAGATCAAAGTTTGTTTTTTGCTCAATTGGTTCAGAACCAGGTGGCCGGTTCTGTTAGTAGGGTTAACAGGGGGGTTAAGCAAGCTGGTTTTCTTGTTCTTTGGAAAACGGCAATGCCAAGCGTTCTAGTGGAACTTGGGTTTATTTCGAATCCTAAGGATGAGCAGTACATGTTAACAGAAGCAGGTCAAAACGAATTAGCCGAGTCTATTTTCCGTTCGTTTAAAGCCTATAAAGTAAGTTACGATAATAAGAACTACGTTCAACTTCCTCCCCAAGTGCCTACTTCTTCAAAGAATGATTCAATTGAGAAGTCGAAGGATAAAGCCCCTATTGTAGAAACCTCTGTAAAGAATGATGCCGATTCAATTGCACGATCTGCTATTGTCTTTCGTGTTCAAATAGCAGGTTCTAAAGGTATTCCTTTTACAAAGTCTCAAAAAAGAAGTCTCGACGATGCCGATGAACTTTTAGTTGATGGAGTATATAAGTATTGCGTTGGGTCGTTTGACAAGTTGAGTGACGCTAACGTTTATTTGAGAGAGGTAAAACGAAACCATAGAGATGCCTTTGTAATCGCACTTGAGAATGGTAAACTGATATCAGTTAAAGAAGCTCAACAGAAGATTCGATAAGACGTTCATTTTAATAAATAGATAAGATAAAGAGTTGCTATGCGAATTTCGAGAGAAGTAAAAATTGGTGTTGCTGTTGTTTTGAGTTTGGTAGCCCTTTTTTGGGGCACAAATTTCCTGAAGGGGAGAAATGTTATTGGTTCTTCAAATTTTTACTACGTCATATACCAGCAAATCGATAATTTACAGACTTCGGCACCTGTGTTTGTTCATGGGTTTAAGGTGGGAGTCGTTGATAACATAACGCTTGATAAGAATGATCCCAATAGAATAGTCGTAGAATTGTCGATTGATAAAAAGGTAAAGATTCCTAAAACTGCAGTTGCAGAAATCTTTAATACTGACTTCATGGGATCCAAAGCTATACGACTTCAGTTTGAGGGTTATAATGTACCAGCATCGAGAGGGGATACTCTTATGGCTTCTATTGCTCCTTCTATGCTTGACGATTTATCACCTCTTTCGAAAAAGGCAGATGTTGCTATTCAGGAGTTGACTCAAACATTGGTGAATATAAATACGTTGCTAGATGCTCAATCAATTAATGATGTAAAATCAACGCTGTCTAATCTAAATGGTGCATCACAAAATGCAAACTACATTCTAGGTCAAAACAAGGATAAGGTTTCTAGTGTCATCGATCAGGCTAACCAGCTGATAGCATCTTTAAATGCTGCCGCTGTTGATGTGAGAGTCGTTGCAAATAATTTTAAAGGAATTTCGGATTCGCTTTCGGTAAAAGACTTTAATGCCGCTTTGAAAAATCTCGAAAGTTCTTCAAAGGAACTTAATAATATGCTTGTTCATATTAATAGTAAGCAAGGTTCTGTGGGGAAACTTATATATGAGTCTACCGTTCATGATCAAATCTTAAAGTTGGCGACCTCTATAGACTCTCTTGCTTTAGATTTAAAAAAGAATCCTAAACGATATGTTCGTCTTTCTTTGTTTTAGCATTGTTTTAACTGTTTAAAATGGAGAGGCTGTTGTGTAATTGTCTTTTTTTTAGAGTATTAGTGTTTGTTGTTTCTAAAGTCTTGATTAAAAGTGATTAGTGCAATTTGGGGCTTTGATAATGGAGGGACGAGACATTTTTCTTGCAAAATACACCCTTGTTTATTTTGTGTAATCAACAGATAATCAACATTTGATTTTGTTTTAAAAAAAATATCACCCTATATAGTTAAATGTCTTTTTAGGTTACTTCGTCTTTTTTAACTTAAAAGTCTGATAACGTCAATTTTTGATGTTGTCGGAATCGTTTGTTATCGCCAAAATATTTATTTGGGTTTTACAGGATGTTGCAAGGGTTTCGAAAAAATCAAGATGTTCCTCCTTTTTTTTCGAATTTGTTTTATACATTTTTGTATGCATTTTTTTGATTAGCCCTCTTAATTCAAGGCGTCATTAAATATTGTAAAAGAAATTCAAGGTTCGTAACATGAACACCTACAAAGAAGTATGGACTAATTGTTTGAAGATTATTAAGGATAATGTGCCAGCAGTGAGTTATCAAACATGGTTTGAACCTATTGTGCCCGTTAGACTTGATAGTAATATTCTTACAATTCAAGTACCTAGTCCTTTTTTCTACGAGTACTTAGAGGAGAGGTATATTGATATTTTACGTAAAACTTTGCGAAAGGAGTTAGGTCCTGATGCAAAGCTTGAGTATAGTATTGTTATGGACAATAATAAGGTGTCGAATAGCAAACCTTTTACAGTAAAATATCCAGCTCAGAATAAAACTGAACTTAAAAATAAGCCTGTTCCATTTCCAATCCAAAGTGAAGGTAGTTCAATAAAGAATCCTTTTATAATTCCAGGTTTAAAAAAACTGGAGATTGATCCTCAACTAAATCCTGACTATACTTTTGCTAATTATGTTGAGGGAGATTGTAATAAACTTTCAAGATCTGCTGGTTATGCTGTAGCTCAAAATCCAGGGAAAACAGCCTTTAATCCTCTTTTTATTTATGGTTCATCGGGTTTGGGAAAAACGCATCTTGCGCAATCAATCGGAATTGAGGTTAAGGAGCGTTTCCCTGATAAACTTGTGCTATATGTTAATGCAAACAAGTTTCAAAACCAATATGTTGCTGCTGTTATTAAGAATGAGGTAAACGATTTTCTTCATTTTTACCAAATGATAGATGTGCTCATTATTGATGACGTACAGGAATTTGCAGGTAAAGAGAAAACTCAGGATACATTTTTTCATATATTCAACCACCTCCATCAGTCGGGGAAACAGCTAATTCTTACCTCTGATAAGGCACCAGTAGAGTTGCAAGGTCTTGAGCAACGGCTGTTAACCCGGTTCAAATGGGGGTTGTCTGCTGACTTACAACAGCCTGATTTTGAAACTCGCGTTGCAATTCTGAAGAAGAAGATATACAACGATGGGATTGTGATACCGGATGAAGTAATTGAATACTTGGCGACTTCCATTACAAGTAATATTCGAGAACTAGAAGGTGCTCTCATATCGTTGTTAGCACAAGCAACGCTTATTAAGCGTGAGATAACAATGGATTTAGCAGCGCAGGTTGTTGATCGTTTTGTAAAGGATCATGCGAAGGAACTATCTTTGGACTATATAACGAAGTCGGTTTGTGATTACTTTAATATTTCCAGCGATTTGCTAAGCTCTAAAACTCGAAAACGCGAAATAGTTCAAGCACGTCAGATTGCGATGTATTTTTGTAAGAACCTAACGAAATCTTCGCTATCAACAATTGGTTCTACGATTGGGGGAAAGGATCATGCAACCGTACTGCATGCTTATAAGGCGATTTCGAATCTAATCGAAACGGATAGGTCTTTTAAACTGCAGATGGATGAAATTGAAAAGAAGATAAAGTTTTGATTATCGAGAATAGTAAAATAAAAAAAGGAGTGGAACACCACTCCTTTTTTATTTACAACCTTTATTTACAACATATAAACCAAGGGTTGTTGAGCTCTTCTTTGTTGTAGTGGAGTCTTTCGCCATTGATGGCAGAAATAACCCGCATTCCTGCACCTTCGATTATTGCTTGACCTGCTGCAGTATCCCATTCTGATGTTTGGGCTAAGCGAGGGTATACGTCGGCAGTTCCTTCGGCTATGAAGCACATCTTTAGAGAACTCCCATGCTGTAATATTTCTAAATTGGGGTTTTCCTTTCTTTTTTCTTCAACAAAATGCTCAGTGTCGGGTGTGAAGTGCGATCGACTTGCGGTAATGGTGAATCTATCTCGGTTTTGGATAACGGGAAGAGGGCTGGAACGTTGTATTAGTTCTTCTAGGTTTAGCGTAAATTGCTCGTCTGGTTTTACGCCGCAAAGCTTAAAGGAGCCAATCTTAGACCATCCAAAGTAAAGGGTCTCGAATATTGGCGAATAGATTACACCCATTATCGGGTAGCTATTCTCAATCAAGGCGATGTTTACCGTAAATTCTCCATTCCTTTTTATAAATTCTTTTGTGCCATCGAGCGGATCAACAAGCCAAAACAAATCCCAATTTCTTCTTTCTTCGTACAGCAAATCGCGACCTTCTTCGCTTAGGTTGGGAATGTGTGTTTTGCTAAGATGCTTTTTTATGACTTCATGTGCTCGGCGATCTGCAAGGGTTAGTGGCGTTTTGTCCGATTTCAAGTTGACTTGAAAATCGTCTGAATGGTATACTTCCAAAATTGCTTGCCCCGCTTCTACTGATGCTTGAATGGCGGCTAGAAGGAGGTGCTTAATCTCTGCGTCTTGAAGCATGATAAGTGTGTTTCGATGATGTTCTTTAAAATTAGGGTGTTATGCTCACTAATTTTGAAGATGTAAGGCAAAATTACTATTAAAAACTTTAAGACACCAGCTATTTTATTTTTTAATCAAAAAATCTTCTGGGACTTTGATTGTTAATAAAAAAAACTCAAAACATGATATTCAACATGTTTTAAGCTTGAAAAAGTTTCTAAGTTTACCCGGTTAACTAAATTCAACTAATATACTATGTCGAATATTGAAAATTTACATCCGCATCTACTCTGGAAGTATTTTTTAGAAGTTTGCGAGATACCAAGACCCTCTAAAAAGGAGGATAGGATAATAGCATACCTACTCGATTTTGCCAAGAAGAATAAGCTGGAGGCAAAGCGCGATGAAATTGGGAATGTGATAATCTTTAAGAAGGCAACCAAAGGAAAGGAAAATGTACAGCCTGTTGTGCTGCAAAGCCACATGGATATGGTTTGCGAAAAGCATAGCGAGGTTGCGCACGATTTTGATGTTGATCCAATAATTCCTCACCTAGAAGGTAATTGGATTAAGGCAAATGGAACTACCCTTGGTGCTGATGATGGAATTGGCATTGCGTCTCAACTTGCCCTCTTGGTTAGCGACGATATTGAGCATGGTCCGATAGAGTGCCTATTTACGGTGGACGAGGAGACCGGTTTGACTGGTGCTTTTGAGATGAAGCCAGGCTTCTTTACGGCAAAAACTCTTCTTAATCTCGATTCCGAGGATGAGGGTGAACTTTTCATAGGTTGTGCTGGCGGGGTGGACACTCTTGCTACCTTCGACTACGATAATCGTCCAATTCCTAGTGGCTACATCGCCTTTAGGATGGACGTAAAGGGGTTGCTTGGGGGGCATTCCGGCGATGACATCCATAAAGGACATGGCAACTCCATCAAGATCATCAATAGATTTTTGTGGAAGTCTACGATGAAGTACGATCTCTGCCTATCCGATATTAATGGGGGAAATCTTAGGAACGCAATTCCAAGAGAGGCCTACGCCGTTTTCACCATTGATCCAGCATACTCCGATAGCCTTTTTGCAGACTTCAAGGAGTTTGAGCGTGAGGTGAAGGAAGAGCTAGCGCTTACCGATGGTGGTGTTACCCTTTCGCTAACCGAAGCCCCACTTCCTGAAAAGGCGATCTGCGAGAGCGTTCAGTTTGATTTGCTGAATGCGCTTTACTCTTGTCCTAATGGGGTAATTGCTATGAGCTTTGAAATGCCCGGCTTGGTTGAGACTTCGACCAATCTTGCATCCGTAAAGATGGTTGATGGCGATAAAATTGTGGTAACAACCAGCCAGCGTAGCTCGGTGAACTCCTCGAAGGTGGACATCTCGCAAATGGTGGAAAGCGTTTTCCGCCTTGCCAACGCTTCGGTGGTTCATTCGGATGGCTATCCTGGATGGAAGCCTAATACCAATTCCGAAATTTTGAGGATAACCGAGCATGCCTACAAGAAGCTCTTTGGCGAAAAGCCTATTGTTAGAGCCATTCATGCAGGTTTGGAATGCGGCTTATTCCTCGAAAAGTATCCCGACTTGGATATGATATCGTTTGGGCCAACAATTCGTGGCGCGCACTCGCCAGAGGAGCGGCTCGATGTTCAGACAACCCAAAAGTATTGGGATCTGCTTCTGGAAGTTCTAAAAGAGCTGAAATAGTGAAAGGGCCGATGAGGCCCTTTTCTTTTACGGCTCAATTTCGGCAAAGTCTTCTTTGGGTACGCCGCATATTGGGCAGCTCCAGCTGCTTGGGATGTCCTCGAAGGGGGTGCCGGCTGGTATTCCCGAGCTGGAATCGCCTACGGCAGGATCGTAAATTAGGCCGCATACTTTGCAGCGGTACTTTTTCATTGGCTACGCTTTTTTCTTCAAATTAGCATCAACGTGTACTTAAATGTAAACTTTTGCATGCATTCGGGAGGGTTGCTGTTGGGGCTAAAGGTAGGGAAATCGCTATATTTGCGCATACCATTTTAAACTAATATCGACCGATGATACAACGTATTCAAACTCTTTTCCTTTTAGTAGCCGAGGTGCTTACTGCTGTTCTCTTCTTCTCCAAGCTGGCCTCTTTTATTACCACCGATGGGCAGCAGCTGGTGCTGAACTATAACGGTATTTACCAGCTAAAGAATGGCGTGCTGGAGAAGATGGCCGCTGCTTGGCCGCTGGCCGTGATTCTGGTGGTGGCCGCCATTGTTGGCCTTCTTGTGATATTCCTCTACCGCCGTCGCATGCTTCAGATTAGGTTCTGTTTTGTGGCAATGTTCCTGAACTTTGGCATTTTGGTGCTGCTCGGGTACTACGTCTACTCTGTTGCCGCTGTTGGCGATAGCACGCTGACGCTTTCGACGGTTGACTCGTTCCCTATTCTGTCGATGATCCTCTACTACTTGGCCTATAGGGGCATTGCGAAGGATGAGGCGATGGTTGCTGCGTCGTCGTTTAGGAGTCGTAGGTAGCCGAATTGGCTAACGGTATAGTGCAGGGCTGCCCAGAGCGTTTGGGTAGCCCTTTTTGCGTGTGCGCCTCGCGTATCCGGCTCGGCCAATGGGGCTACGGCTCGCGGTTGATGCTGCCGAGCAGCTCCAGCATCTGGTTTACCTTATCGGTTGGAATGGTTTTAAGCAGCGCCTGCAGCGCCTCCTCGTTGGCGATGTTGCGGTGGAGCGCCTGGAGGGGGTGGTCGGCTTCCAGCGGATGCTTTTGGTCGGGAACCCATTCCATGAGATCGTTGGGGGTGCAGCGGAGCAGCTTGCAGAGGTCGAATAGCTCCTGAAAGGTGATCTGCGTCTGCCCGGCAAGCATGCGGTGGCTCTTATGGTAGCCGAATCCGTTTTGCTGCAGGAAGGTGGCGGGCTTGCTGTGCCCGCGTAGCAGGATGATGCGCGCTAGGTTGTATCGGATCATGGCGATTTAGTGTTGGTATACGGGCAAGCTTACGAAAAATCGGGCAATTTTGCCATCTCCAGGAGGCTGTTTCGAGCGAAATAGCCCCTTTTTTGAGAAAAATGTCGCGCCTACTGCTCAGGATGTAGCGGATGCTGCTCAAAATGTAGCGTCTGCTGATATAAATATAGCGGCTACTGCTCAAAGCAGAGCATCTGCTACTCAAAATGTAGCGACTACTGCTCAAAATGTAGCGTCTACTGATAAAAATATAGCGGCTACTGCTCAAAATGGAGCGTCTACTGCTCACAATAGGGCGTGTTGGAGCTGCAATACGGACTTTTTGGGGCGCTGGAATCAATCTTTTGCTTTGTCAGCTGGGGATGGCGGAGCAGGGGAGGCCGCTGCCGAATGGCGCACCGCGTATTCGGAGCCGTAGGCGCTGCCTTTGGGCGTAGGTATGGGCTTGCTGCGCTCGGAGGGGGTGTTGGGGCGATGGCCGCCGAGCTGCTGCGATGCCAAGGGCGGCAATGCAGAAGAGGCTGCCCCAATGGGCAGCCTCCTTTTTATGACTTAGGCGATAACCACCAGCTGATCCTGCTCGGTAAGCTTCTCGCAGTAGTGGCAGCGGAGCGAGATGCGCTTCTTATCCTCCACGGTAAAGCGCGTTTTTACGTGCTCCACGTTGGTCACGCACTTGGGGTTGGCACACTTGCAGATGCCAACCAGCTCGTCGGGGATCGAAACCTCGCGCTTCTCCACCACCTCGTAGTCCTTGATGATGTTGAGCTTCGCGTCGGGGGCAATCAGCGCAATCTTGTTGGTTTCCTCCTCCTCGAAGAACTTGTCCGAGATCTTCACGATGGCCTTCGTGCCGAGCCGCTTGCTCTCGAGGTTGGTGCCAAAGGTTATCTGGTTGGTGCAGCGGTCCAGGTGAAGGATCTTGATCACCTTAAAGAGGCTTGCTGCGGGAATGTGGTCTATAACGGTACCATCCTTGATGGCGCTTACTTTCAGCTGTTTTTCGGAGCTCATTGCTAGTTACTTTATTTCGTTTTCCAATCCGAGTATCGAACACATGATGGCCATGCGGGCGTACACCCCGTTCCGGGCCTGCGTAAAGTAGTAGGCGTGTGGGTTGTCGTCCACATCCTCGCTGATCTCGTTCACGCGGGGTAGCGGGTGGAGGATCTTCATGTTGGGTTTGGCGTTGGCGAACATCTCGTTCCTCAAGACGTAGACGTTTTTCACCTTCTCGTACTCCATCAGGTCCGAGAAGCGCTCGCGCTGCACGCGGGTCATGTACACGATGTCCGCATCATCTATCGTTTTGCCGATCTCGGTTTCCTCCGTAAACGAAAGCCCCTTCTCCTGAAGGAAGATCTTGTACTCGTTGGGCAGCTTCAGCTCGGGTGGCGATACGAAGGTGAACTTCGTGTTGAAGTGCGACATCGCCTGAAGGAGCGAGTGCACGGTGCGGCCGTACTTCAGGTCGCCGATCATCACGATGTGGAGGTTGTCGAGCGTTCCCTGCGTCTTGCGGATGGAGTAGAGGTCGAGCATGGTCTGCGTAGGATGCTGGTTGGCGCCATCGCCGGCGTTGATCACCGGGATGCGGGCAACTTCGCTGGCAAAGCGGGCGCTACCCTCCACCGGATGGCGCATTACGATCAGGTCGCTGTAGTTGGCTACGGTAAGGATGGTGTCCTTCAGGCTTTCGCCCTTCGACACCGAGGTGTTCGCTGTCTCCGAGAAGCCAATAACTCGGCCCCCCAGGCGGTTGATGGCGCTCTCGAAGCTTAGGCGGGTGCGGGTCGATGGCTCGAAGAAGAGCGATGCGACTACCCTGCCTTCTAGGACTCTCTGCGCCGGATTCTTCTCGAACTTTTCGGCCAGTTCGAGCGTCCGAATGATCTCATCCTTGCTGAAATCGTTGATGGAAACTAAGCTTTTGTTTTTCATTACCTGGATGCTGTTGTGTTTCTTATATTGATTTGCTATCTCCCCACTATGTCGAGGCTCAGCCCGTCGATGCTGGCAAGCTTGGCCTCGAGCACCTCCGCACGGCTCTTCCGAATGCTCATCCGCACGGTGCAGCTGTTGTCGAAGCTCTGCTGCTCCACCCTGGGCTGCTCGTCCTTGATCACCTTCATCACCTCGTTGAGCATTGGGTAGCCAAACTGGGCGGTGAGCGTTACGTCAACCGTCTTCTCTACGATGGCGGCGTTCTGCAGCGCATCGCTGGTGGCCGCCTGGTAGGCGTTGATCAGGCCCGATACGCCGAGCTTTGTCCCGCCGAAGTAGCGGATCACCACCACAAGGATATTGGTAACATCGAAGGAGAGCAGCTGCCCGTATATGGGGCGCCCCGCCGTGCTCGATGGCTCGCCGTCGTCGTTCATCCGAAACGATTCGCCCTTGGGGCCAATCCGGTAGGCGTAGCAGCGATGGCGGGCGTCGTAGAACTCCTTCTTAAGGCCCTGCACAAGCTCCTTGGCCTCCTCCTCGCCCGCAATCGGGTAGGCGTAGGCAATAAACTTGCTGCCCTTCTCCTTGTAGAGCCCCTCTGCCTTTTCCGCTATGGTTTTAAACGTATCGTCCATTTAAATTGATGCTAGGTAAATTAGGCTGATGATTGACGCAAGCGCGCCCGCAATGTTGATGGCCGATAGCTTTTCCTTGAAGAAGATCATGCCGATAGCCACCGATAGCACTACGATGGCAACGTTGTTGATGCCAAACACGATCGAGCTGGCAATCCTCGAGTTGAGCGCGTATAGGAAAAACAGGAGCGACCCAAAATTTGCGATACCCAGAGCCGTGCCAAACAGCAAGGTGCTGCGATCCTTTAGGTGGCTCGATTTGCCGGTTGAAAAGGCCACCGCCAAGCCGATGATTCCCGCAATCCCAAACGTAAGCGCCGAAAAGTTTGCGCTGTACTCGCTAGGAACGGCCGTAAGCTGCGCCAGCTTAACCATAGAGTCGGTTAAGCCCATCGAAACAAACAGAATTGCAGGTAGAAGTACGGCAAGCAGGCCGCTTGCCTTTTGGTTGCTTTTCTTAAAGGTGGCTAGAATAACGGCAACAATCGCCAAGCCGATGCCAATAGCCTTATTTGGTGTAATGATGTCCTTGCTGTCGAAGATAAATGATATGCAAATAGGAATGGCCAGCGACATCTTGCTGGCAATGGTGGTAATGCTCATCCCGGCCTTGGCCGTGCAAAGCCCAACAAGATTAAAGGTGATGATAAACAAAATGCCGACGATAACGGCGGCACTTACGAATTTTGGAGTCAAAAAAAAGCCTCCTGAAAAATTTGAGAAAACAAATCCGAGGAGGCAAGCAATTGGGTAATTTATTACGATGCAGCTAAAAATATCGATCTTCCGTCGTGAGACCAACTTAAAAACTAGAGTGATAAGGGTAGATGATAATATACTTAGCAGCAAAAAGCCCATCGTCTGTTTTGTTTGTGCGAAGATAGAGAAAATGATGTTTCGCTGTAACTTTTTTTTGAAGAAATTATCAACAGCAAGTCTGGTTGGCCTTTACTTGTTTTGACGATTAGCGCGTTATGCTTATGGCCTTGCAGTGTGTAGAGCTATCAAAAAAAGAAAGCGACCTGTTTAGGTCGCTTTGGTGCTATTGCATTGGATTAATTTCGGTAAGAATCTTTTCCAGAGTTTCAACGCTAATGCGCTTCGCTATGATTTTTTTATCCTTGTCGAGAAGGTAGATGGTTGGGGTCGATGTTATGTCGTATAGCGCACGGAAGTTGGAGTTGTAGTTCGAATCCCAGACGTTGAGCCAATCGTATCCCTTTTCTGCGAGGTATTTTGTCCACTCGTCCTTTTTGTATTGGGTGTAAATGGCGTAAACCTGAACCCCATTGTTTCGTACCTTATTGTATAGGTTGTAAAGTAGTGGGGTTTCCTTTTGGCAATGGCTACAGCTAGGTTCCCAGAAGTAAACAACGGTAAACTTGCTCTCTACCTGATCTAGCGCAAGGTATTCGCCTGTTTCGCTCTCCATTACCAGATTAGGTGCGGTTTTCCCTATCAGATTAGGCCGTATTTTATCTGCGCGATCGGCAAGCTTTGTGAGTAGATCTTTTGTGGACCAAGGCGCTTTGCCTGATAGGTAGTACTTATCGGCAATGTGTAGAAAGACTTCGTCGTGGCTCATGATGTTGGACTTGTTGTAGTAGTTCAACAGGTAGCTAACGCAGTACTGGTAGACATCTTTATTCCCCTCCGTTTTTGCGATAAACTTATCAACCTCGGGCTTTAGGCTATCTGGGGCCTGAATTAGAATATTCGTAAAATAGTTGCGGAGTCGAGATGCAAAAATGGGTGTTCTCAAAAGTCGAGCATCAGAAAGGTCGATGTTGTCCCAGTAGTGCTCTTTTTGGTAGTTGTATCTTTTTGACCAAAGTATTGAATCCTTCTTGGGCTCATTCTCTGGAATGTTAAAGTCGGGCATTGTAGGTGCTTCAACAAGGGAAATTAGCAGCGAAAGGAGGTTGCCATTTTCTTTGGTTCGGAGTTCTTCCCACTTTGCTTTTACTTCGCGGTCGATGTTACGGAGCTCTTCTGATACCTGTTTTTGCGCCTCAGGGTCCGATGCTTTCTCTTTGCCTCTTTGCTGAATTGCAGCCACCTGCTCCTGCTTTTGCTTCATATACTTTTGGTACGATATGAAGTCGGTATTTACTTGGCTGTTTTTGAATTTCAAAGAACCCCATAAATCGCTCTTTGAGGTTTCAATCGAAAACTCCTCGTTGTTTTTGTCGATTAAGAAATCGAAGTTGGTCATGTCGGGCAAGATTGCAATGTACACACCTGGATAGATGAGCGAATCGCCCTTAAATACGGCAACCCCTTCGTGATTTATAGGTACCGTGTCCATTACATACTTTGACGAATCAAAATAGTATCCCAGCATAAGCTTAGCGTCCTTAACACCGTCGATTTTAATTTCGATATGGTGCTTGCCTTTGCTGGTTAGTGCTGTATCCTTTTTGTTGCCTTGTACGGTAGCCGCAAGTATTCCACCTGTAAAGATGAGGCAAAGTAATAGTGAAGTAATGGTTTTCTTCATGGCCTATGTGTGTGATGAATTGTCTTTCGGCAAAAATAAGCGAATTATCTGTTCATTTGGCTTTCTTTTGTCTAAACAATTATCCCCAAGATATGTTAATATTGTCGACAGAATTAAGCTGGTTGTATGGTGGAATGGACAATGCTCCTTATAATCATTGATGAAGGTACTATTTGAGTAAAGCTATCTGGCTTAATCTACTGTTAACAGCTAAGAAAAACGTCTAATGAACGTGAGTATGGCACAACTTAGCCCTCAAGTGTTTGTTTAGACTGCATTTTAAATTGTGGAAATGAAGGTCCCTTTGTACACAAATAGTTTAATTGAAGAAACAAGCCCATACTTGTTGCAGCATGCCCATAATCCTGTTTTGTGGTATGCGTTGCGCGATTCGGTGTTTAAGAAGGCGATGGCTGAGGATAAGCTAATGGTTATAAGTATTGGCTATTCGGCATGCCACTGGTGCCACGTAATGGAAAGGGAGTGCTTTGACGACGAAGAGGTGGCAATGGTGATGAATGACCATTACATTTCCGTGAAGGTTGATAAAGAAGAGCGGCCAGATGTTGATCAGCAGTACATGAATGCGGTGCGAATCATCACCGGCAATGGTGGATGGCCGCTAAATGTGGTATGCCTGCCTGATGGTCGTCCAATTTTTGGGGGAACTTTCTTTCCGAAGCAGCAATGGATCGAGATATTGGAAAAGGTAAATGAACTTTACCATTCGGATAAGAAGAGGCTGGAGAGTGTGGCTGGAGACTTAGCCAACGGCGTAAGGAATATGGATCTTATCAAAGAAAAATCTCAGGGGTTGGATTATCTCCCGAAGTTTCTTCGGTTGATTGTAGAACCTTGGAAGCGAAAGTTTGACACTCAGTGGGGGGGGACACAATCAACTCCAAAGTTTCCAATGCCATCATCCATCGAGTTCCTGCTCTCGTATGCCTACCATATGCGAGATGAGAGCGTGATGAAGCAGGTAGTTCTTACCCTAGACAGAATCTGGCAGGGTGGAATTTACGATCATATTGGGGGCGGTTTTCATCGTTATTCTACCGATGCGCAGTGGTTTATGCCCCACTTCGAGAAGATGCTTTACGATAATGCTTTGTTGGCCATTGTTTACATGAATGGCTATCAGTACACCAAAGATCAGAAGTATAAGCAGGTTTCGGTAAGTACGCTCGAATTCCTTTTGAATGAGTTTTACATGGAAAACAATCTTTTTTGCTGCTCCATGGATGCCGATTCTGCTGAGGGAGAAGGAACGTTCTACTTGTGGACATACAACGAGATAAAGTCGATTCTGGATGGTGATACCGATTTGTTCTGTGATAGGTATGGGGTATCCCGTAATGGTAATGTGGAGTGCAACCAGAATATACTGAGCGTTGCCATGTCGGTAGAGCAGCTTTGTGCGAAGTACGCGATGCCCCCTAAGCAGGTACTGGATAAAATAGAACTCTCGTTGAAGAAACTATCCTGCTTTCGTTCGTTAAGAGAAAAACCGGGCATCGACACTAAGCAAATCCTCTCGTGGAATGCCTTAGCCATAAAGTCGTTTGCGTTGGCTTCTGCGGTATTCGATGAGCCCAGATACTTGGTGGTTGCTGCCGAATGCATTAGCCAGGTAGAGCAATCATTGATGAGCAACGGCAAGCTGCTACGTGCAAGATATGCTCCGGGCAAAGAGATTGCCGGCATGCTCGACGATTATGCCTTTTTGATCGATGCATACATTGCGCTGTATACGGTAACGTTTAACTTTAAATACCTCGATAAGGCAAAAAAGCTCGTAGAGGTGTGCTTGTCCGACTTCTATGATGAGGAATCGGGAATGTTTTTCTATACCTCCTCGGATGTGGTACTGCCCCTTGGACGGAGGATGGATCTTGTTGATGGTGTTACACCATCGTCCAACTCGTCGCTGGCACGGTCGCTTTACTACCTTTCGGTTGCGCTGAGCAATACGGCGTACAAAAGGATTGCCGTTCAGATGCTCTCGAATATGCAAAACCAGATGTCGGGTGCTGGACCTTTTATTGCCAACTGGGGGCTGCTGCTTATTAACCTGACGTTTGCTCCGGCAGAGGTGACGCTTGTTGGTGCTGATGCCATTGCGCTGAAGCACGAGCTGGATAGGGAATACCTCCCCAATGTGCAGTTTTGGGGATCAACAAGGCCGTCTGATGCTCTGATTTTTCGCAATAGGTGGAAGGATGGTGAGACATCGATCTACCTCTGCGCCGATAATCTTTGTCGGAGCTTTACGGGAAGTATAAATGATCTTAAAGAAAATGCGCTTGAGCTGCGAAGGTGCTACGTTTTATAACTTGGAGGAAATTTTTGAGAAATGTTTGAGTTTCCCTTTATCATTAAAAATAGTTCGATAGTAGAGGCTTTGCCGATAGCGGCTCCTCAAAAGCAGGTTTACGAGGTAATTCGCTTTATTGACGGGTTACCTATTTTTTTTGACGAGCACTTCGATCGGTTTCTTTCCTCGTGCCGTCTTGCCGGAGTTTCGTACCATATAAATAAGGTGACGTTGGCGAGTTTGCTATTCGACCTAGCCCAAAAGAACGGCGTGCAGTGCTGCAACCTGAAGTACGTGGTAAACGTGTCGGATGACGGGGTGGATTTCTACGCTGGCTTCATCAAGAGCCGCTACCCGTCGAAGGAAATGTACCGTAAGGGTGTTTCGGTTGGGCTGCTGTACGAGGAGAGGGCAAACCCCAACGCCAAGGTGCTCAACCAGCATCTGAGGGGTAAAGCCGATGCCCTGATCGCCCGAAAAGGATACTACGAGGTGGTGCTGGTGAACCATCAGCAGAAAATAACAGAGGGTAGCCGCAGCAACCTCTTCTTTATAGATGCTGATGGTAGCGTTATTACGGCGCCGCTTGGCGACGTGCTTGGCGGCATCACCCGAATGGTTATTATTGAGGAGATCCAAAGGCTGAAACTACCTCTTGTCGAGAGGGCGGTTGGCGTTGATGAGCTAGATAGGATGGTAGCCGGATTTATATCGGGCACATCGCCATCGGTGCTGCCCATTGCCGAGATAGAGGGGCTGCCGCTAACTGTGCCTATGTCGGTTGTCGAGCAGCTTTCGCAATGCTATCATGCCCGAATTGCACAGGATAAGACATTGTTTCAGCATAAATACCTTTAAAAGTAAGGTGCTGGCGCTGCTGATGCGTTACCATCAGCTTCGATTTTCGCTACTTTGGCAAATCATAAGAAAAAGAGATTATGGAGCAGAATGAGCTTAAGGTGTGCCTAGTTCAGGCCGATGTGAAGTGGCACGATGTGGATGGAAACCTGCAGCTGATCGACGGCATCATCGATCAGAATGCTGCTGGGGCCGATTTGGTCGTTCTTCCCGAGATGTTTACCACCGGTTTTTCGATGGAGCCCGAGGTGTTGGCCGAGGGTATGGATGGTAAGGCGGTTCGCTGGATCACCCAAAAAGCTCAATCGGCGAAGGTGGCCATTATGGGGAGCGTGATTGTTGCCGAGAACGGCAGTTATTACAACCGCCTGCTTTTTGCTGAGCCTGATGGCACGCTGCATACCTACGACAAGCGCCACCTGTTTAGGATGGGCAACGAGCATAACCACTACGCCGGAGGTGACAAGCGCTTGGTGGTGTCGTACAAGGGATGGCGTATCTGCCCGTTGATCTGCTATGACCTGCGATTCCCAGTTTGGAGCCGCAACCAGAACGAGTACGACCTGCTGATCTACATCGCCAGCTGGCCTGCTGCGCGCAGCTTCCCTTGGCGAACGCTGCTATTGGCCCGTGCCATCGAAAACCAGTGCTACGTGGTTGGCGTAAATAGGGTAGGGGTTGACGGTGCTGGGTTGACGTACTCGGGCGATTCGGCCGCTATCAGCTCGCGCGGCGAATACCTCTCCAGCTTAGCACCGAGCGTTGCCGGAGCTGAAACGGTAACCCTGTCGATGGATGATCTCCTAAGCTTTAGGAAGAAGTTCCCCGTCATGCTCGACGGCGATCGCTTCCATCTCCTCGACTAAGCCTATTCCGCATACCTTTATATATTGATGAGAAAGATCGTAAACCCATTCGTAAAGCATCACCCCAAGGATTACCGCTGCTTTGGCTGCTCGCCTGCCAACGAGATTGGGCTGCAGCTGGAGTTCTTCGAGGATGGCGACAATATCGTTGCCACCTGGGAGCCGCAGAAGCGCTTCGAGGGCTACTTTAATGTGCTGCACGGCGGCATTCAGGCCACGCTGCTCGACGAGGTGGCCGCCTGGGTGGTAAACGTGAAGTGCAAGACGGCAGGCGTAACCTCGTCCATCAGCGTAAAGTACCGCCAGCCCATCTACCTTGATGGTGGTGCGCTAACCGTACGGGGATGGGTGGATTCGGTTAATCGCAGACTTGCCACTGTTAAGGCTCACATCCTGAATTCTGAAGGAAAGGTGATGGCCGAGGCTGAAGCCGTGTACTTCATTTTTAGCGAGCAGGAGGCCAAGGAGAAGTTCTACTATCCGGGGATTGAGGCCTTTTACGAGGAATAGAGGCGCGTAGATGGGGTGGTTATCTCCTTGATTACCGTAAAAAATGTAACCCCAGCTGAGGTTTTGCACTCTAGCGCGCTAGCATATAAAACCCCGAACCAATTTTCGTACTCTAGCGGCCTAGCGTTTAAAACTCCGAGTGGGTTTTTATACTCTAGCGGCCTAGTGTGTAAAACCCCAAATCGTTTTTTGCACGCTAGCGACTTGGCGTATAAAACCCCGATCTGGTTTTTGCACGCAACCGTTCTAGAGTAGAAAACCCCGAGTAGGGTTTTGTTTTCGGCGTTCTGGCGTAAAAAGCACCGTGTGAGGGAGCATAGCCCACATCGTTCGATTATCTTCTGTTGGTTTGTATCTCCCAAGATGCTACCTTTGGGCTGCAAACCACATAAATCAGCTATGAAGAAAATAGTTTTACCAACAATTTTACTGTTGTTTAGTATGAGTACAATTGCCGAAACGAAGGACAAGGATAAGGTGGCCAATCCGCTGCTTACGGCGTGGAATACCCCCTTTCAGACGCCCCCCTTCGAACAGTTTAAGCCCGAGCACTACGTTCCTGCCTTTCAGGAGATAATTGCAAAGGCCAAAAAGCAGGTTGATGATATCGTAGCCAGCAAGGCAGCGCTAACTTTCGACAACACCATTGTTGCCCTAGAGCGCAGTGGTGAAGATCTCGAGCGTGTTGCCAACGTCTTCTTCAACCTCAACTCGGCCGAAACCAACGAGCAGCTGCAGGCGGTAGCCCGCGAGGTTGCCCCATTGCTTTCCGACTTCTCGAACGATATCAACCTAAACCCTGCGCTGTTTGCCAAGGTAAAGGCGGTGTACGATAGGCGTAACACCCTTAAACTCGACGACGAGCAGCAGATGCTCCTCGAGAAAACCTACAAGGGCTTCGTGCGCAGCGGCGCCAACCTCGACGAGAAGGGGAAGGAGCGCTTCCGCCAAATCAGCAAGGAACTCTCCGACCTATCGCTTCAGTTTGATGAGAATGTGCTAGCCGAAACCAACGGCTTTGTGCTCCACATAACCAACGAGGCCGATTTGGCCGGCATCCCCGATGGTGCCCGCGAGATGGCCAAAGGAATTGCTCAGTCGAAGAAGCTAGACGGTTGGGCCTTCGACCTGTCGATGCCCAGCTTTATGGCCTTCATGAAGTATGCCGATAACCGAGAGCTTCGCGAAAAGCTCTTTAAGGCTTACGGATCGCGCGGCTTTCAGAATAACAAGTACAACAACTATGAGATTGTTGCCAAAACGGTGAACCTTCGCCTCGAAATGGCCAAGCTACTTGGCTATAACACCTATGGCGACTATGTGCTCGAGGAGCGCATGGCCCAGAGCGCCGATAAGGTAAACGGCCTGCTCAACCAGCTGCTCAGTGCCTCACAGCCTGCCGGTAAGAAGGAGGTTGAAGAGGTTACCGCCTTTGCCAAGGAGAGCGGCGCCAGCTTCGAGCTGCAGCGTTGGGACTGGTCGTACTACTCCGAGAAGTTAAAGGATAAGAAGTACAGCGTAAACGACGAGCTGGTAAAGCCCTACTTCCAACTCGAGAAGGTTCGCGATGGGGTGCTAGGCCTCGCCGGCAAGCTGTACGGCATATCGTTTAAGAAGAATGCCAGCATTCCGGTGTATAATAAGGATGTTGAAGCCTACGAGGTGTACGATAAGGATGGCAAGTTCCTTTCGGTGCTTTACATGGACTACTATCCCCGTGCCGGCAAGAATGGCGGTGCCTGGATGACCAACTACCGCTCGCAGTACAACGATGGTAAAAAGGATGTTCGTCCGGTAGTTTCGCTAGTGTTCAACTTCAATAAGCCAACCGAGAGTCGCCCATCGCTGCTCACCTTTGGCGAACTGGAAACCTTCCTTCACGAGTTCGGCCATGGCTTGCACGGAATGTTTGCCAACGGCAAGTATGCAAGCCTGTCGGGTACCAGCGTGTACCGCGACTTTGTGGAGCTGCCATCGCAAATCATGGAGAACTGGGCTGTAGAGAAGGAGTTTCTCGATATGTTTGCCGAGCATTACCAAACTGGCGAGAAGATTCCACAGGATCTTATCAACAAGATTAAGCAGAGCGCCAACTTCCAGGCTGGGTATGCATCGCTGCGCCAGCTAAGCTTCGGGCTACTCGATATGGCTTGGCATTCGCAAGCTGCACCGTTTGCCGGAAACATGATCGACTTTGAGCGTAACGCTACTGCTGCAACAGATATCCTTCCCGCAGTTGATGGAACGGCCACTTCTTCGGCATTCTCGCACATTTTTGCCGGAGGTTATGCCGCAGGATACTACGGCTACAAGTGGGCCGAGGTGCTCGATGCCGATGCCTACTCGCTCTTTAAGAAGAACGGCATCTTCGACACCAAGACAGCTCAATCGTTCCGCGACAACATCCTTTCGAAGGGTGGAACCCTGCATCCTATGAAACTTTACGTGAAGTTCAGGGGGCAGGAGCCAACTGTTGATGCCCTCTTGGAGAGAAGTGGTTTGAAGAATTAACCGATCTTTACGAATAGATTAAAACCATCCGCTATGCTAAGTAGGCTACCTGATGGTTTTTTTTTATTTGTTTGCGTTTACTTTTTGTGGTAATGGGGTTTTTCTACTTACATAATGGAAGTTTAACAGGCTTATTGGTGGCAATTGTTAATCTTGGTTTTTGTATTAAATCTTAGCTCTAAATTCGACTGCCGATTCGTTAATACTTCTTCCTTTGCGGAACTAAAAAAGAAAAGAACGCTAATCTATGAAGTGGTTTTTTATTCCTTTGTTGGCATCGCTCTTCAGCATTTTTGTGCTGATGGCGCTTTTTGTTGCTAATGATGACGAAATTCTACGAACATACGACAATCTTGGTAAGGCCAGCGAGGATGGGCTGATAAAGGATGGGCTGATTCCCAACTCCATTAACCCTACCGCAAGCAAGATTAGCATCTCATTTATGCCCGATTCTACAAGGGCGTATGTCTCATTCCGCTATAAGGGAAACTATCCGCTTGATGCTAGCAAATGGATTTACAGCGTTAATGATAGTATTCAACAAATATTCTGCAAGGCACATCGGCATTTTAACCGGCAGGTGTTTGAAGGCAGCTTAAGCTACTTCGAGTTGCAGGATAATCATGGTCATACAATGTACTTGGCTGTTGATAACGATACCCACACCGCTTACCTGGCACAGTAGAAGACTTCCTATTTTACCATCTGAATTGCTGCTTGTAGGTTGATTACCCCAAACGTCTGCGCAATAGATACAAGAATAAGCAAGATCATAATCCAACGGATAAAATTCGATCCGTACCTGATTGCCCATCGCGAGGCAACGTATGCTCCAATCACATTTCCAATGGCATGTATGAGGCCATACTTCCAACTTACCTGATTATTTATCACAAAGACCAGAAGCGAGAAGGGAACGTAGCAGAGAACAATAAGGTTTTTAATGGCATTAGCCTTCACTAAATTGAGCCCCGATCCAAGCACTGCTGCGGCTAAAATGAAATAGCCAACTCCCACATGCAGAAAACCTCCGTATATACCGATAAGGAAGAATAGCAGATGGCTTTTCAGTGATACGGGTTTGTCGGCAAGCTGCTGGTTTCCTTTCAGCCACTTTTCTGGTTTAAAGATTAGCATGCCAAGCATGGCTAGCATGATAATGCCAAAGCTAACCTCAAAAATGCGCTGATTTATGTTTGCTCCAATGCTGGCGCCTATAACGGAACCGATGGTTGTAGGAATCGCCAGCTTTATGCCTTTGTCTGTATCAATAATCTTTTGCTTGCGGAAGTTTCCAACAGCAACAAGGTTTTGGATAATAACCGCAATGCGGTTTGTTCCGTTGGCAACTGCAGGAGGTAGACCCAAAAACATGAATAGAGATAGGGATATAATGGTTCCTCCACCAGCAAGCGTGTTGATAAATCCAACAAGCAGCCCCGAAATGATAAGCGCTATAGTTGTTGTTGTACTCATTTCAACTTTATTTGCTGCAAGATAAACGGAATTAGCGCTATGTGTAAAAAAAATGCTTTTTGATGGCAGAACCACCCAAAAGCATTTTTGGTTTATGTCGTTGATCGGTATGCTGGTTTACCTGAAACTTTGTTCAAGGTATTAGGTGCTGTATTTAATCTTGGGGTGTTGATGCCTCCTCTGGTGCGGTAGGCATTTTTGAGGTTTGTAGATCGAGTACTGGCTCCAATTTTTTCTCGGTAGGGAATAGAATATCGCAAAAGCCGAAGCCTAAGCTGTTTTTATCTCCAAAACCTATTCGGTATCCGATTTCAAGCAGCTCCTTGGGGGCGTTGATGGTGAAACGGAAAAGATAGCCTTTTACCAATTCCTTCTGTTGTCCGTTAATGCCTAGCAGCTTCGATTTTGGTTCGGTTAGAAGCTCTATTGACGTGTATACGTTTTGGTTCTCTATACAATTGCCTTTGTAGATTCGATGCTTATCCTCTAGGTTTTGGATGAAAAGATCGTTGTATTCAAGATCGGTAGGGGTTAGGAATCTTACATATCGGGAATTTCCAAAACTCTTTAGTACAATTGGTGATCGAGCAACAAATTGCATATTGTCGGAGAATTTTGGGCTGAAAAGTCGCTCTATGGAAACAACTTTAAGGCGAATTTTTGATACGGAGTCTCCTAACTTGAATATCAGGTTGTCGAATGCGTAGTGTACAAACTCTTTTGTGCAGTTGTCGAATAGGAATGAAATGGTAAGTTCAACCGTATCGGAGAGTATGAGCATTCTATCCCCATAAATTTTACGATCAACAACTATAATGTTCGAAAAATTGAAGAAAGGGGGGTGGTTTTTATATGGAATATCGTTGTACTTAAGCCATTGCCTAAAGCTGTAATTGTCATCAGTGAGAATGTCGTAGATTAACTGAGATACTTCTAATTGATAATTCAGCGGGAGGATACTCCCAAATTCATGGTCTACCTGAAGTTTTAGTCGAAACCGCATCTGCTAAGTTGTAAGTATATGATTATAGTTTAAACGCCTGGATCCCTTTTCGATAAGAATGATGTAGTCAGCATCGTTATTGCTACAAATCTAAATAAAAAAGGCTAACATTATTAAAATAGATAGATAAATATTTAACACGTTTTTTAATATTTATGTGCTTGCGAAAAAAGTTGTTCGATGAGGGGAATTGATTGTAATAATTTTAAAGCATAAAAGGCTTTGACTACATTTGTAATGAAATAAGAAAGTGATGAATAAGTCAGATAAGCTATTAATTTATTGGGTTGGGGCAGGCGTTCTCGCTTGTGGGGCGCTTATGATGTTTAGCACTACAGCTGGGCAGATAGCGCTAAACTTTCTTTTCCTCTTTTACGTTTTGGTGCGAATCGCCTACTATCGAAAAATCTGGAAAAGCCCATTTAAGAGTATTGATAAGCAGCGATTGGTGCTCTTAGCCGTGCTATCGATGTGTGTCCTGCTTAATTTTTTGGGATTACAGGAGTCCTACTTCCTCCTCATCTTTATTTTAATGGTGGAGTACCTTCTGGTGATTAATAGGGAGCGTCAGGATAATAGCGTTGATGAAAACTAACCGTGAGATGAGTAAAATTCCTGTTACAATTATATCCGGCTTTTTGGGCTCCGGCAAAACTACCCTTCTGAATAGCATCATCAAGAAGTATAGCGATACTCGTTTCGCCATAATCGAGAATGAGTTTGGCGATATTAATATTGATGCCGAGCTGGTGGTTGGCGCCGATAAAGGAAATGTGTTTGAGCTGTCGAATGGCTGCATATGCTGCTCGATGAACGATGACCTCTATGCAACCCTCGAGGAGCTGCTGCGCATTCGAAGCCGTTTTGATAGGTTGGTGGTGGAGACAACGGGCATTGCCGATCCGCTTACGGTTATTAAGGCATTTATTGCAACGCCTGAAGTAGCCGATAACTTCGATGTTGATGCGGTAATTTGTGTGGTAGATGCTCCTATAATAGAGGAACTGCTGGAGGAGCAGGAGGAGGCTTCGCGCCAGCTGGTAATGGCGGATGTGGTAATTGTAAACAAGGTTGACTGCGTTACTCCAGGCTATCTTGATGCTGTAAAGATGGTTATGTCGCGCGTAAATCCTTCGGCTTCCGTATTTGCAACATCGTTTGGGAACATTGCGAATGTTGATCTGCTCGATATCCGTGCCTTTACCGGCAGGCAGATTGAGCAGTCGACGCTTAAGTACGCCAATGTTTTGCCGCTAAAGGGGCTGACTAAGATGGGCGGCTTTACGGCTGCGCTAGCTACAAAGGCCTTAATGCACGATATCCAGTCGTACGCCTTTACCTATACGGGTAGCTTTGATTTTGATAAGTTCTCGTTGTGGATGGAGTCTTTCTTCTACTTTGGTGGCTCTAAGGTGTTTCGGGTTAAGGGAATCCTTTCATTTGCCAATCGTTCCAATAGAATGATTTTCCATTCGGTTCGTGGGGCCTTTATGTTCGAGGAGGGGGATGCCTGGAAGAATGGAGAGGAGCGCGAAAGCCGCATCGTGTTTATAGGAAAGCATATCCAGGGGGATGAAATAGACAAGGCTCTTTCTATGCTCTTGGTGAAGGGCGATGTGGCTTGCCCGAAAGAATGAGGCTTCTCCGTTATGGAAGATAAGTCGTTAGCAGCAACTTGGTGTAGTGATGCTTTTTCTGCTACCTTTGTGCCCTAAATAACATCGACAGCGAGTATGACACGAAAGGCTACAAATCCTGCGAAGGATAAGGCAAAGGCAAAATCCACCATTCAGGTATATACGGTAAAGGAACCTACGAACATTCTTTTATTCATCCAGCAAATCCATTCGGGGAAAAGCCGTTCGGCGGTTAAGTCGATGCTTAAGCACCGTCAGGTGTCGGTTAACGATGTGACGGTTGCCATTGATACTACGCCACTTTCTATCGGCGATGTTGTTACCATCAATACAGGTTTAGTTCCAGAAAAGCTTACGAATCCCCTGCTAAAGGTTGTTTTCGAAGACGATTACGTGATTGTTGTAGACAAGAAGGCGGGCTTGCTTTCGGTAGGTACCGAACGCGAACGCGAGCAAACGGCTTACGCCATCCTGAAAACCTACGTAAAATCGGCCAACGAGCATAATAAGATATTCGTACTTCATCGGCTCGACAGGGATACGTCGGGGGTGATGATGTTTGCCAAGAATAAGGAGGTACAGGAGCAGATGCAGCGTAGCTGGAACGATACGGTTACCGATCGTCGCTACGTGCTTGTGGTTGGCGGAAAGGTGGAGAACGAGGAGGGGCAGATTACCACATGGCTTACCGAAGGCGGTTCGTTTGAAACCAAGTCGAGCTTTACTCCCAATGGTGGTCAACGTTCAACAACCTACTACAGGGTGCTGCGCAGGTCGTCTCAGTATACCATGCTGGAGGCAACGCTTGATACGGGGCGTAAAAACCAGATTCGCGTTCACATGAAAGACCTTGGTCACAGCATTGTTGGCGATAAGAAGTACGGTGGCGTTAAAAGTCCATTCGAGCGCCTAGGCTTACATGCGCATATCCTCGAATTTGTACATCCTATAACAGGTCAGAAGCATCGGTTTGAGTCGCGTATTCCTCGGCAGTTTACCGATCTTTTCAGGTAAGATATAAGACACAAGATATAAGACACAAGACTCAAGATGGGAATTGAGTATACTCAGTTTCGAGAGACGATATAAGAAAAAGGGCGCAAAGAAATACTTTGCGCCCTTTTTCTCTATGGATTATTATCGGTTAGTTCTCTTCCTTGATTAGAATTGCTTTGCTGTTATCGGCAGCGCTCATCTTTTTGTAGAAGTCGTACATCTCGTTGTACTTTGACGCGGGAAACTTTCCCTCTTTAACCTCGATGCATCGGGTAATGTGCAAGGTTTGCTTGTCTACTTTGCAGCAGAGCGTGTAGCGACCAAAATCGGTTGATAGGCTAACGTCGGGTGGTAGCGCTTCTATTTTGTAGCCTGCTGGCAGCTTAAATTCGAGCGAATCTTTGCTTGTAGTGCCTAAATCTACCTCGATATCGGCAAGGCGCTTTTCGATTTTGGGAAGCAGTGAGGTTCTTTCGAGTGCTACTACGGGAACAAATACACGCTTACCTACCACCGAACAGTACTTGTTGGCGCTAAGCGAGTAGCTCTCCTCGATGTCCATTTCGGCAGTGTTGGTGTTCTTGTAGGCAATGTTCGACAGAACAGGGTTGGCGAACGGTAGCTCCTCTAGGATTGCTTTCCGTTGATCTTCGGCGCTTGCCTTATTCCTGAAGAAGTACTTTTCACTTCGGTAGTGTTTGGCTTCGGTCTTGATTTTCCCATTAATGTTGCCTTCTGCATCAATTTGAAAGGCAATATCTCGTTGGCGAAGATTTTGGCTACTATTGTACTTAGGCGTCTTGACAATTTTCCCTCCTTTTTCTGCGATAGGTACTACATCGCAGTCGCTATCTGGATAGGGGAGGTAGCCTAGGTTTAATTCAGGAGCAGTACAATCCATCCAAAGCGTGTCCTTGCCGTTTGGAACGCAAAGTATCACATGGTTAAAGTAGTCGGTTGGGAACGATTGGTCGACCTCGCCAGCACCATTCATTTGTATTAGGGTTGGGTACGAGGTTACTCCTGCCTGCTTAAATAGTACGTGGGCAAAATTCGCTAGTGCCTTACAGTCGCCGAATCCGGTACGTTCGACAACTCCTGCTTTGAATGGCTGAAATCCTCCAATTCCGAGCTGAATGCTGACGTATCGTGTGTTTTTTTCAAGGTGTTTTCTTACATTCTCCGCAATCTCAAGCAGCGGTTTGCCCTGCAGCTGCGCGAATTGTGCTTTTAGTGCGGGGCTAATATCATCGCGATCCTTGTAGAGGTTGTACATTGTGCTGCTGTACTGTTCCCATGTTGCCTGTGGTCCTTCGTAGCCATCGTAGTTCATCTTATCGATGGAGAACCTTATCTGAGGAGTATACCGGTGGAGCGGAGCTGGCATTGCCTCGTGTTCTATAGGTTTTAGGTTTTCTACAGCATAGAAAATCGTCTTTCTACCGTCTTCTTCGGTTACCTTTACGTTACCTTTTACGTTATAGGTCTTGAAGTTTACGCCCATTCCTGTGGGGAAGCTAACTTTTACCGATGTTTTCTGCATTCCCATATCGTAGCCATCGTAGGCTTCCCAACTGGGAAGGGCTACAATGCCCTTGTTGTAGATTTCGGTTTCGTAAACTACCGTGTAGGGGTAGTTGGGGTAGTCGAGCTCGTAGTATTTTATTCGTTGGTCGTCGAAGAGGTTGATGGCGGAGGTGAAGCTTTGATCTGTTAGATCCGACTCCTTGATTTTCTTCACCTTTTTACCGTTGGCATCGTAAACCGTACCCTTAAAGCTCGATATGGTAGAGAAGAGATCGTAAGTTTCGAAGTAGTTCGCATACTTCTTGTCTTTTTCTGATAGTATTGTTATGGCTTTCACCTTCTTCTCCGTATAGCTCTTCTCATTATGGATGATAATCTCGTACGATTCGTTGCGTACAACCACATCGGCTTTTTTTGAGAGAGAATCGGGGATATCCTTTACCGGATATCCCTCTTGCGCCCAGGTGCAGATGCTCGTTGCAGTTAGCAGGATGGTTAGTAGTGCTGCTTTGGTCATGTGCTAGGCTTTCTTTAGGGTTATCATTTCGGCATGCTTTTCGACGATCTTGTTGTAGATCTCCTTTATCTCGTCGTACTCCGATGGGAGGAATATGGGCTTGCTGACGTTGAGAAGGTAGTCGATGGTAATGACACCTTCGCTTACGCTGTACTTTACCATCACAATGGCGCTTTTGTCGGAGGTGCCAACGGCTATGTTTTTGGGAAGTTCGTCGATGGTGTACCCTTTGGGGATGTTAAGCTGTATGATGTGGCGGGTTTGGAAGGGGTATCCGTAGTTGATAGGGTAGGTGCGCTTCTCGAGCTTAAAGATGTTTTCGGTTTGCTTGCCAATAATAAATGGGTTGACGAAGATGTTGTTTCCCGCAATCGATGCCCTATTGGGAATGTTGTACTGGAAGAACATGTACAGCGGAAGCTCCAGGTTTTCCTTGAGATTCGTGATTTTTAGGCTATCGATGGTACAGTCGCCAATGGAAGTTTGGATGTTCTTTTTGTAGTCTTCCTCCTTTTGGGCAAAGAGGGAGGCGCGCTTGTCGTTGGCCTCGTTTTGGAGGTATGCGAGCTGCATCTTGCCGCTAAGCGTTCCGTCTGGTGAAATGTTGATTTCGCTGTAGTAGTTTCTCTTCGATGGAGAGGTGCCTGGGGTTAGCTCTATCCATTCGAACTTACCAGGCTCCACAATGCGTCCTTTACCGTTTAGGCAGTCGAGTGGAAGTACTCCAAGCTGGTTGTACTTACGGGTTGCATCTAGGAATAGCTGACGGCCATCGGCTTCGGCAACAGCTACTACGTAGTTGGCCTTGGTGGATGATGGATGGCCAAAGTCGATTAAGCCATGGCTGCGGGTGCTAAGAATTACCGGATAGGCGGTTATTCCAGCTTCCTTAAGCATGGCTACAAGCAAGAGGTTGATTTCGGCACAGTTTCCAATTCCATCCTTATAGGCCTTCTTGATGCCATCCTTGCACCAGTAGTTGTTTACATCGTTCCACTTAACCTTCGACTTAACTAGGTTGAATATGGTTTGGATCTTGCTAAGCTGGGTGGTGTCGTTCTTGATCGCTGCGGCTAAGTCGTCCCTAAAAAAGCCGCGGGTTCTTATTTGTCCGCCAAAGTCGCTATCGTCGAGCATGCCTTTGGAGATGCCCTCCCACGATGCGTTGTAGTCTTTATATAGAGCTCCTGGTATTTGGATGGAGCGAAGCTCGTAGCTAACCATCGAGAGGTAGTTGTCCTTGCAGTCCATAAAGGGCTCCTCTTTGAAGGCGGGAACATCCTTCATCACAAAGTGGTCTATATAGTTGGTGTAGAGGATGGAACTGGATCCGCCAAAGTTAATGCTCCTGGACTCCTGCGAGTGGGTTGATTCTGCAAAGGTGTTGTACCCTTTGGTCTGTCGGTTAAATACGTAGTATTCGGGGATGGAGACGTCGTAGCCGCTCCAGGCAACGGGGATGGAGCTTTGAAAGTGCCAGTCGTTGATGTAGCCGTCGTAGCCCGATGTTATCTCTATCTCGTACTCGATAATTGATCCCTCCTTTACGCTGGGGAAGGTGAACTTGTTGATGGATAGGTTGTCGTTAACTTTTTCCTTAAATATGAGGCTCTTATCGAGCTTAACCTTTTCCTGCTTACCGTCGATAATGTTGTAGGTAAAGGCTTTGAACGAGTTGATCATTTCGCGTGATTCAGATTTACCGTATACGGGTATTTTTACCGTGGCATACTCCTCGCCCTCCTTCTTTAGGATTTTGATGCGCTTATGCTCGTGAAAGACAACTTTAAAATCGCTGGTCACCGAGTTGAAATCATAGTAGAATTGCCCCTTGTCGAACAGGACTACCGCTGAAGCGCTAGAGTCTTTGGGGTAGACCTTTAAGTCAATTTCTGCAGGGGTGATTTTTCCAAACTTCTGTGGCACAAACTGTGCGTGGGAGATGAATGGCAGCACTAGCATTAGCGCTAGGAGCAGTCTTTTATTCATACGATGGTAGTTTATTTATAGATTTTTTTCAAATATACGAATACTATTGATTTTTTCGTAAAGGGTGTTAATAAATATTCATTTTGGTCGATGTCTTCGTTGTCAGATTTTATTTCCCGTTTGGCGGCTAGTGTAATGATGGCGATCTGGAGAGGGAATAAGGGATTTTGCTTTTTAACCCAGATGTGCATTAAAGCGATACGCGATGTTCTCGTGTAGTCCTAAAATTCAAGAGTGGTCTTCATCCAATATTTTACTCATATCCTTTTTGATTGGCAAAAGTTTAAGACTTAGGGTCACCCCTTCGGGGTTGATTTACCCTTCTGTGGTTTTCCGTGGGGGTTACCCACGGTTACTGAGGGGTAGCTACTTCGTAGCATTTTGCCGCTCTGAAAGAGCGATACCTGAATAACCATGGGTGAAACCCACGGAAGGATGGATCTCAAAACAACAACCCTGAAGGGGTATCCCTATATTCATGTCCATTTCGCATTTTAGAAAAAATCGGATCAGCATATCCCTTACGGCACCTCATTTTTTTCTTAGAGCTTACGTCAGCCCATAAAAAAAGGAGCCATGCCCCTTTTTTTTGCTATCCCATTTTCAGCATGCCGTTAGGCTACTGCTTATTCTTCTTTTCGTCCCTTTTCTTTTTTAGGGCTGCTTGGCGAACAGCCTCCTTCTTCTCGAACTTGGCATTGTGTATGGCAATTTTCGTGTTCAGCTCCGACCACTTGCTGTTAGGGTTTTCTTTAGCCTTCACCCCAACAAAGAGAAATAGGCTACGGGTTGCGAGGAGGAATTCATTTCTAATTTTAGATGCAACAACGGTTGCCTCGCTTTCCATATCCTTGGCGATACATTGCAGGTAGGTGTTTACATACTCTTTCTGTTCACCTATCAGCTGCTCTATTTTCTTCTCCATTTTTAGGGTAGCAATGGCCTCTGCATTTTCTGGGAGCTTAATGTCTTCAATAAAGCTGGAGATCATGCCCGTTGCACCGCTGTACGTGCTTTTCGAGAACTCTGCCTTGTACTTTGATAGAAGGATATTCAGCTTTTTGGCTGCAGCAGCTTCGGCAGCCCCTTTAGAGTTGATAAAGCTTTGTACGGTTAGGTCTACCGAGTTAAACGTGTTCCCTCTATCCTGAACGCACATAGCGAGCTCGTCGGTAAACGGATTTTTTCTATCCTGCTTATACCCGTCCTCCATTTTGACCAAAACGGTATCATACTCCACGTACGCATTAGACGTAGGTAGCTCCGTAATGCCCACCGAAATGGTAATTTCTTTAAGCTCCTTGGCATAACCCATTAGGTTATCCAGCTTACATTTCCGTAAAAATGACAAAAATTTTGCCATAGCTTTAATTTGTTTGGTTTGTAATATTTGTTGAACGTTGGGATAGCGCTGTATTTCTCCTTAGCCCGATACCTTCGGGCGATATCGCATGGGGGATTTTTTTAGAATCTGGGGATTCGTGCCTCATTGTACTGCTTTCACTTTTGCATCTTATACTTTTCATTTCCGTTGAACCATTTTCCATTTTGCAAATTGTCTTTTCTGTTTTCATTGTACCATTTTCCGTTTTGCAAGTTGTACTTTCGAGCCTCATTGTTCTATTTTCCATTTTGCAAGTTGTGCTTTGGGGCTTTACTGCACCATTTTCCATTTTGCAAATGGTGCTTTGTGGCTTTCCCCTTCTTTTTTCACTAGCCTAATGGGCTACTCCTTACCTTTTTCTTCGCATTTGGTATGTACAACCGCTTAATTAATGAAAGAGTTCAAAAATTAGCTGAATATTTTTTATGCAAATAGTAGGTGCTTGTGGTGTTTGATTGTAATGTGCATGTATTCACTCTATTTATTATAGGACTGAAAAATGGAAAGCCTTTTTTTGAAGATCTTTAATTATTAGTTTTCTTTGGTAGTCGTATAAGCGCAACATCTGTTGCGCTTATACACCCAAAAGAAAGGATATGCGCATCTTTGTTGCACATATAATAGAGTTGGGCACTATAAAACAAGAAACCGTAACCATATGAATATATCAGAGAAACTAAAGCGAATAATAGAATTGCAATCCGAGAAATTTGATTGGAAATTAAACTCTCTTAATGACGGAGCTAATGAAAATCAAGTTGCAGAGATAGACAAATTGATTGGTGAAAAGATACCGACTGAACTAACTGATTTATATCTTGCTAATAATGGAGAATCAGGTGATGAGAGAAGTTGTTTTCTTGGTCATAGGTTTATTCCAATTGACGAAATGGCTAAGCAGATTCAATTCGGACTATCTTTAGTGAAGCCTGCCGAAAGAATACTTAAAAACCCAGATAAATCAAATGAATTGCTTTCTAAAATAGTAGAATTTTACTTTGCAAAAGCTCCAAAAAAAGGATTGTTTAAGAAAAGCTGGTATAAAATTGAGTTTTCTTGTGGTTTAGGTTCGTATGGTGGACCTTATTTGTATAAATCGGGAAATACTGACGATAAAAGTAGAGAAACAATTGATATTGATGATTATAAGAAATTATCTCTGTTAGTCAAGGATTTACATGAATTAGAGAAAGACTCCTATAATTGGGATGAACTTGAGTTTGTCATGTATTCAGACAAGAAATATGAAGTTAAAAGAACAGATTACAATTTTAACGAAGAAATCCCATTTACTTCAACGCCTGTCGGAGCGATTAAGAAAATGTATTTTAATCCCCAATGGATTCCTGTATTCTCTGACCATGGAGGAAATTATATTGGAATCGACTTAGACCCAGATACAAATGGAGTTAAAGGACAAGTGATAATTTTCGGTAGAGACGAAGAAGATATGTTTGTGCTTTCAAACAGTATCACGGACTTTTTCGATTTGATTATTTCAAAAATAGTTGATGAATCAGTTGATTTTAAACAGGAATTACATTTACACGAGATATTCAAGAATATGATTAAGGATGAAAAATAACAATGCCCAATACGCGGTATCGTTAACAAGCGTGTGAAATGGTAAGCGGAAGCTTACTATGCCGCCCAGCCGCAGTACAGGCTAAGAGAACGGAAGCCCGCAGGCGCTTGTTGCCTATATCGCCAAACGTTGGGCTTCATGCAAAGACACCATTTAACCTTATGAATATTCTGTACGAAACAGACAGGCTAAAACTTGAAAATGAGTTTGAAGCGACCTTCCTGACCGACAAATTAACAGGTGCGACTTTAATGGAAGACGATTTTTATGATGACCCAGCATGTGGACTGATTGACAAGAACAATAAATGGGTGATTGTAGCAGGAGAACATTTGACGATTTGGACTCCTAAAAAGTGGAAAAGAATAGACAATGAAAATCTTCAATGGATTCACTCTATTCGAATTAAAAATATGGAAACAGTCGAAATACTAACTGATCCTTGGAGCATGAATTCTGCAATTTGGGAAATCAATGTAGAGACTTTCGAGTTCAAGAAAGTGAAAGACTTTAATGACTACAAGGATCAAGAATATTCAGAGAATGTGATTTGGTAAAATGAAAAATGAAAAAGCACAACAGCGCCTATATGCAAGCGGGCATTTGGTGCAATAGTAAACATAAAAACAATTAATTAACGTCATCACGTAGTATAAGTGCCCGCCTGCACATAGCCGCGGAACGTTAAAGGCGAGGAGGCTGACATTGAATATTCAATTTATAATTCTCATGAAATGATTTTGAGAAAAGCCATTATTTCAGAAATTCCTATTATTTGGAAGATTTTACGAGACGCGATTGAGCAAAGAAAACAAGATGGGAGCGAGCAATGGCAAAATGGTTATCCAAATGAGCAAACTATTTTTGAAGATATAATTAATGGTTATGCTTACGTGTTAATAGATGATAGTATAATCGTAGCTTATGCGGCGATCATTTTAGGCAATGAACCTTCTTACAAAGACATTAAAGGGGAATGGCTTACTAATGATAATTATGTTGTAATTCATCGTGTTGCTACATCAAATAAATCAAAAGGGAAAGGTGTTGCTACTCAACTGTTTAAAATGGTAGAAAATATATGCATTGAACAGAAGGTTTACAGCATTAAGGTAGATACTAATTTTGACAACATCCCAATGCTTAAGATTCTGGATAAATTGAACTACACTTATTGTGGAGAAATCTATTATCAAGGTTCACCTCGAAAGGCTTTTGAAAAAGTGATATCATTGTTTAATGGTGATATGGTGTGAGTTGCTTTAATGATAGCATATGTTGGGATTAAAGAAAAAATTTGTAAAACCACAGATTGCTAACTACGACGAACACCACTTCGTTACGGTTGCGTCTTCGTCGATGTTAAGAAGCGGACTTTGACCGCAGCTGAAAAATTGCTGGTTATTTCTACTAATAAATGGAGGGTAAGCTGTTAAGTAAAGTCGAAATTGCAACCCGAATTTAGGGGCTCAGCTTCGCCAAGCCAAGGTTGGATCTTCCTGATAGAAACAGACTTCTCTTTTTTCTTGAATGAATGCTTACCTTTGTTGCGAATCACAACGTATATTATATGCGATCATCCATTTTAGCCATTCTTTTTGCAGCTACGGCACTGCAGTCTGTAGGCCAAGCAACCGTCGTTAAAGGTACAAACGTGCTAATGCCCTCCAAGTTGATGGTTAGGTACACGGTTGGCACCGAGCCCTGCAGCGCAACCTTGTCGAACGATAAGGCGCTGGATGTTGGCTGTTCTTTGTACTACAATCAGCCGGTTGCTGATGTCTTTAAGCTACTAGTTGACACGGTGCAGGCTTCAAAGATATCGGTTTTTGCCCCCTCTTATGGCGATAGCCCATACGGTGCTGGTTATAAGCAGGCATTATCGGCTGATGAGGTTATGCATAACCTTGGTCAGGAGATTTCTAAAGTGTATCACGATGATTCTACCGGAAACCACGAAGTGTCAGAATCCCTAAGGCCATACGATATTTCGGAGCTTAAAGGCCTCTTTTTTCTAGAGGAGTGGGCGTTAAGCGAAACACCATTTGAGTTTACTAAATGGGTTGTGGCGTATAGCCCTATTCGCAAATACCTAAAAGAAAATTCGGAAAGCTACTGCTACTCCATTCCTTTTGTGGTAGTTGATTCGCTGCAAAATGAGCAGGATATCGAGAAGTCTAATCGACGAATGCTCCTCACCAACCGGGTTAAGCATGAGTACCTCTTTAATTTGCCGAACTCTTTCTGGAGCAGGCAGGCGGAGTTTGATCAGTACAATAAGCTGACGGATGAGGAATCGACATTCTTGGTCGCTAGCAACGATGCACCTTTTCTTAGCAGGTATGGAGTAGAACACCTCCTCAACCTTCTTTTGGATAAGGCAATGAAAGATAATTATCCGGTTTACGATTTTGAAACCCAGCAGCGGCTTTCGGTTGATAGGATAAATGCCAATGTAGGCATTGGCATCGATACCGTACGCCTAATGAATTTTGATGGAACAATCTCGGTACTTACAAAGCAGCGCACCCTTGAACCTGGTGATTTTAAATCGGTTATATTCCACGAGGAGTGGTATGTCGATCCAGAAACGCTTCGGATGCAGAAAAAGGTTGTGGGACTAACTCCCGTTCGTTACTACTACGACGAGGAGGACACCGAGAAAAGCAAGCTAAAAAGAAAGGCTGTTTTTACAATTTACTTCGATAAGAATAAGAAGTTTTGATTGCGGTTTATTGACCGCTCGCTAGTAAAGATGTGGTGCAACCAAAGAACTGCCTTTTGCGCCTGATTTAAAAGCATTTTAGCACATAAAATAAGCAAAGGCCCTTAGTCGTTCTAAGGGCCTTTGGTATGTAAGTATCCTATCGATTAATGCTTGGGCTTGTACCTGCCAACCTCTATTCGAGGCTTGCTGCTCGATGCCGTACAGCAACCTGCTGCACCACAAAACGAGATGTTGAAGATTGCCTGTAGCAGGAACAGTCCGGCAATCGCGTACGAAGTGGCATCGCTAAGGTAGATGCCGTACCCCAAGCTTGCCAATCCGATGACAAGGTATAGTATTCGGGTAAAATGCCAACCCGATAGCAGGCGCATAAGTTGTTCTTTCATTATTCCGCAATTTCTACGCTAAAGATATCTTTAAACGCCTGCTTAAAGGAGCTCTTAGGGAGTGCCCCTGTTGACATCTGTGGTTGACCCTCTACGGGTATAAAGAGGATGGAGGGGATGCTTCGGATGCCAAATATGCCGGCAAGCTCCTGCTGGGCTTCGGTATCAACCTTGTAGAAGTCGATCTTGCCGTTGTACTCGGTGCTTAGCTCCTCGATTACTGGGGCAACCATGCGGCAGGGTGCGCACCAATCGGCGTAGAAGTCGATTACTGCTGGACGCTCGCCCTTGAATTTCCACTCTTGCGATTCATCGTAGTTAAAGACCATGTCTTTAAAATCTTGGCTGGTGATGTTCTTTGCCATATTCTGCTTTTTTTAATTGTCGTTTTTAATACTTGGCTACAGGTACAAATATAGAGCCAGCAGAAGATGTTTTCAGGAATCTGGGGTTGACATGCATCAGCTTTTGGAGTGATATTTATTGGGGAATCGCCCTCTATCTTTGTTATGTCAGCATGGGTAAGCATATGCGTAGGGAGGTATCTTTATACCTAACGCTTTAATCCTTAATAAAGAAAAACTCCTGATTTTGATAGATAGCAATGAGAGTAACAGTAGATTGCTGCTTCCTGGTACCTAATATATAATGAAAAGAGGAAGATATATTTCCGTTCATTTTGGTGTGTGTCAGCATCTCGACATCCCTATGCAGAAGTTTATTATGGAGCGGAAGATTGAATGGGGAGAAGTTTTGAATATGCGAAAAGGGAGCCTACTGTAGTTAGACTCCCTTTCAATTCAATTTGCTGGGGCTTACCGATGGGTAACCCCGATGCCAGGTTGGTTGTTTAGCGTTACCTTGCCATCGACTACCGACACGCCATCGAAGGCATCGTTGCTGATGAGTAGCGCGCCATCCAAATCGGCAAAGTTGGTGACAATGCTAAGGTGGGCAGCAGCCGATATGGCGCAGGAGGTTTCGGTCATGCAGCCAATCATCGTTTTCATGCCTGTGGCTTTGGCAAAGTTAATCATGCGCTGAGCCTCGCGAAGCCCTGTGCATTTCATAAGCTTAACGTTTACGCCGGAGTAGGCACCTTGGTATTTTACCAAATCGCTTAGGCGTTTTATTCCCTCGTCGGCAATAATAGGCAGCGGGCTATGCTGGGTTAGCCAGGCAATATCCTCGACCTGCTCTTTGGGCATTGGCTGCTCGATGAGCAGGGCTCCGTTCTCCTTAAGCCAATGTGCCATTTCCAGCGCTTTGTTTCTATCGTGCCATCCTTGGTTGGCATCAACGTAAAGGGGCTTATCGGTAACCGAACGTATGGCTTGCACCATTTCAGTATCGTTGTCGCGTCCTAGCTTAACCTTGAGGATTTTGTAGGGTGCGGCTTCGTGGGTCTTCTCTATAACAACTTCGCGGCTGTCTATCCCTATGGTGTAGGATGTAAATGGCGACTGTTGTGGGTTGTATCCCCATAGGCGGTAAAGTGGTTGTCCAAGTAGCTTACCGACGAGATCGTGAAGGGCAATATCTACCGATGCTTTTGCGGCGGTGTTGTCAGGCTCTATGGCGTCAACGTAGGTTAGGATGTCGTCGAGGCAAAAGGGATCGTTGAATTGTTCGAGATTTACCTTCGATAAGAACCGCATTACGGACTGCGTATCCTCTCCTAAGTATGGAGGCATGGAGGCTTCGCCGTATCCTGAGTAACCTTCGTGGATTATTTGAGTTAGAACAACGGGTGTTGTACTTCTCGAATTGGCAGCAACTGTAAATACATGCCTCAACTCAAGGGTGTAAGGGGTAAATGAAAACTTCATTATGTGCTTCAAATAAGATGGTTAAAATGGTGTGTGAGTGTTGTCGTAGCATCAACGAGCGCTTTTGCTCGCCTGCTTCATTAAAGCATTAAAAGTAGAGAAAATACCCTGAAATGAATCTTTTTTACTGTTAGAAGCAGCGGGGAAGGTTTGCAGATGCTCTATTGTGCTAATTCACAGATGGGTTATGTTCTCAATAAAACTAGGGTGAAATAAATAGTTGAAATGGTTAATTTATACTGTATTTTTTACTATTATTAACAGACTAAAATGTGCATTACTTTACTTAAAACTTTTAGGAATGGTAATGGGAGGATTAAGAAATTATGTTGCGCTAAATTTCCTGATGCTTATTGCTTTACTGGCATATATCCCTGATTCTTGGGCTTTGCCTCGTAAGCAGAAGGTGCTTGTAATTCATTCGTACCATCAAGGATTAAACTGGACCGACAGCATTACGGCGGGCATCCAATCCGTTTTGTCGCGGCAAAAGAACGTGGAGATCCATTTCGAGTACCTCGACACTAAGCGGAACTACCACCCCGAGTACATGAAAGAGCTGCTGGCGCTTTACAAGCGTAAGCTCTACAATATTCCGTTTAAGGTTATCATTGTTTCTGATGATAATGCGTTCGACTTTATCCGGCAGTTCAGGGATGTTTACTATCCCAACATTCCTGTAGTTTTTTGTGGGGTGAACCAGTACCGTCCAGATCTCCTTGCTGGGATGAAGGGCATTACTGGGGTTTCGGAGGAGAACGATTTCCAGCATACGATAGAGCTAATGCTTCGGCTGCATTCGAACCTCGACACCGTTTTTGTTGTCGACGACCACCAGCAGCCGATGTCTAGTATTAATAAGAGGAAAATAGATGAAGCTAGGCGCATTCTAAAAACAAGCGTCAAATTCGTATTCTTGAAGAATGTCAAGTTGGGCGAAATGCTTAACGAGGTGGCTTCGCTTAAGGGGCGGAAGGCGATTCTTCTGAATAACTATACGAAGGATAAGGACGGCAATTACATATCGTTCGACGAAAACATGCAGCTTATTCGCGAACGAGCGAAAGTTCCAATCTACTCTACATGGAACTTTTACCTTGGAGAAGGTATTGTAGGAGGGATGCTTACCAGTGGCTATAAGCAAGGACAGCTTTCTGCTCAGCTGGCGCTAAAGATACTAATGGGGAGTAAGGCTGATAGCTTGCCCGTAATTCGTACAGGCTATAATGCATACGAGTTTGACTACAATCAGCTCAACCGATTTGGAATAGACCTTTCCATGCTTCCTCCAGGAAGCCTTATTGTAAATAAGCCTCCAACATTTTTCGAGCATCACCGCGTTGCAATTTTCGTATCAATCGTGTCAATACTGCTTATTATTAACACGATTATTATTAGCTATCTGAAGAGGAAGAGACGAGAGCGAAAACTAATTCAGCAAAACGAGGAGCTGGAAAGGCGAGTCCTTCAGCGAACGCTTGAAGTGCAAAAAACAAACGAGGTTTTAGAGGCGCAGAAAGGACAGATGCTGCTTCAAAACATGGAGTTAGAGAAGCATAGGCACCATCTTTTGGAGTTGGTGGAGGAGAGAACCAATAACCTCGAGCATGCTCATGCAATGCTCCATAACAGCCATCAAAGGCTCACTAATATTCTTGATGCCAGCTCTGAAGGCTTTTGGGAGTATAATCTTGAAACGCAGGATTTGCACTTTAGCAGCAAGATCTGGGATGCATTGGGGTATAGGTCTAACGAGTATGTTAATTCCCTTGAGTTTATTGATTCGTTGATTCACCCCGACGATCTTATTCGGGTAAAGCAGTCTATTGACGATTGTATTTGCGGAAAGAAAGTTTTCTACAAGGAGGAAAATCGGATACGCGCTAAGGATGGACATTATCTCTGGTTGTTATCAAGGGGGAAGATAATAGAGAATGGGAGCGATGGCTCACGCTACTTTGTGGGCACACATGTTGATATTACGCAGCAGAAAATTGCCGAGCAGCAGCTGCTCGAAGATGAGCGCGTGCTGCGCGCTAGCGAGTTAAGGTGGCGATCGTTGTTCGAGCAGACCGAAGCGGCTATTCTTCTATTAAATGATAATGCAGAAATCCTCGATTGTAATCCTTCTGCAAAGATTTTACTAAATCTTAATGATGACGTTGAAAATAAGCATTTTGAAGACTTTGTTCCTTCGATAAAACAGCTGTTGTTATTTAATCAAGATGTAAGAAAGGATGCTTTGTTTCCTGATAAATCAGAGAGTACGCTTTCTCTTCTTGATGGAACAGTGATGCCGGTTGAGGTTGCCATCAGCAATATTACCATAGAGGATAAGCAGGTAAAGATGGTTCTTCTGCGGGATATCACAGAGCGTAAAGTTGCCGAACGCGAAGTGCTCAATGCTGTAATCGATGCTGAAGAACGCGAGCGGCAAAGGTTTTCTAAAGATCTGCATGACTCAATAGGTCCGCTTCTATCAGCGCTGAATCTGTACATTACCGCGTTGAGCAAAGATGGCAGCAAAGAGCGTCATGAGCAGGCTTATGCTTTGGCCAAGGAAACGTTGAACGAGACCATCAAAAGCATCAGGGAGGTGTCTAACAACCTAAGTCCGCAAAGTCTTACCGATTTTGGATTGCAAGTAGCGCTGAGAAGTTTTGTTCAGCGTTTACGAATGGACGACTCGCTCAACATTAATCTTGATTTGGAATTGGGCTCTAACCGCTATTCTATTCCCATAGAGGTTGGGCTTTACCGTGTTGTAACCGAATTGATAAACAACACGCTAAAGCATGCGCATGCAACCGAAATTATTGTCAAGATTTTAGAATTAAATGGAAGCATAAAGTTGGATTACTCTGATAATGGAGTAGGCTTCTCCTTAACCGATGTATCTCGAAAGGGAGGTCATGGCTTGTCGAATATATCGAGTCGGATCCGATCGATTAATGGACTGGTGAGGCTTTGGTCTCGAGAAGGTAAGGGAATGAGGGTAACACTTGAAGTACCAATTAAGTATACTAGCTGACATTGATATGCTATAAATATCAGCATAAAATAAAAAGCATTATTGGACAAGGACTATGGAACGTATTAGAGTTATTTTAGTTGACGACCACACTCTGTTTCGAAAAGGGCTTAAAATGCTACTTGATGAGTCGGATGGGATTGAAGTTGTCTGTGAGGCATCGTCTGGGGTGGAGTTTTTGAAGGTTTTGGAGAATCTGCAACCAGACGTTGTGCTAATGGACATAAATATGCCCGAAATGAATGGAATGGAGGCAACTCAGATTGCCTTAAAGCAGCATCCTTCGCTACCAATACTAATGCTGTCGATGCATGGCGAGGAAGAGTACTTCGAAAAAATGGTTGATGCTGGCGTTAAGGGATTCCTGCTTAAGAATTCGGAAGTAGACGAGGTGGTAAAAGCCATTAATACGGTCTTTAGGGGAGGTAGCTACTTTTCGCAAGAGCTTCTTCTGGGCGTTATCTCATGCAGAAATAAAAAGCATGATGACGAAAAGGAGCTTACCATAACCGATCGCGAATTGGAGGTGCTTAAGCTTATTTGTTTGGGTTATTCGAATTCCGATATTGCGGATAAGCTTTTTATTAGTCATCGTACTGTCGATCGGCACCGATCTAACCTTCTCGAGAAGACAAACAGTAGAAATTCAGCTGCCCTAGTTATGTATGCTATTAAGCATAAGTTGGTTGATGTGAGTTGAGTCTGGTGTTGTGGCGTAAAACACCCATTTTAAATGGGTGTTTTGGCTGTTTTAAATGAGCTTTTACTCCATTTTATTTGCGTTGAGAACGATGTTATTTTGCTCTTGAAATAACAGGTGAGTTTTAAGGTCAAATCTCAACGCAATGATTGCTTGCATTATTTCTTGGTTATCTATTTTGTTGGAGGCTGAACGAAAACAGAGTAGGTGAAGATTTTGGGGGTACTGTAGGTTCTACTTGTACTTTAAAACATTTGATCTATTCGAAAATCTCACGTAGGGTATTTCTATTTGCATTATCTCTTTTGATCCTGTTGAGTTTGCAGGAAATGCTTTTAGACCGTGTTTATCTGAATTTTGGTTTGACAACGTTCATATTGGCTGTTGGAAGTTTTTATTTTTCGTTTTCTAGTAGGCATTATATCTCGGAGTTATCGTAGAACGGTTTTAATTGGTTTGAGCGGTAACTCGGAGAAGTGCCTAACGCTTAAGGGAGGATTATTTCAGAGGGAATTCAAGTTTTTGCTAATAGATTGAAGAGTCTCGAAAGAGCTTCACTATAATTTTAGCAACATAATTTTATTACAATCTGACTGGTGCTGATGTCAATGCAGGTTGTTCATTTTAAATCATCAAAAAGGCTCCACAATAGTCTCTGACTTAATGGAGGGTGTTGGGAGCCTTTTATTCCTTTTTTGAGGAGATCGGGAAAGGATTGTAAAATAGGAATTTGGGAATTCAATATATAGTGTTTTAGTATTTTCAGTTATATCAAGGCAAATTGGTTGAAGAGTATTAAGCGACCTTGATGAAAATGAATGATAAGCCGTTCTCCTTAAAGAGAGCGGCTTATTGTTTTCTATCCATGTCGCGAAATTTCTTCTAGCGCCTCATGTTTTAGTATGGTTATGTTTTTATCGTCGAGTGCAACGATTTTATCCTTTTCGAATGATTTGAGGATTTTTACGGCATTCTCAGTTGAGATGCCTGCAAATTCAGCGATATCCTTACGGGTAAGTAGCCCAAATACTTCAATGTTTTCCACTCTTATGCTGTTTAGGTAGAGTAGCGTTTCTGCCATTCTTCCGTTCATCTGCTTGTACATCAAGGTTCGTATGGTGTCGAAAAGAATGGAGTTTTGTCCGCAGTATCGCTTTATGATGTTAACGGCAAATTCTCCGTTGCTCCGAGAAACCTTCATGATGCTGCTGTTCTCAATAAGAAATGCCTGAACATCGGTTAGGGCAACCGTAGAGTAGCTGTAGGTATTTTTGGTAAATACTGATGATAAGCCCACAAACTCACCGGGTGTAACCATTCTTAGGCTGTAACTTTTTGTTCCATCCCCTTCGATGTGCTGCTTGGCAATGCCGCTTACAATAAATAGGACGTAGGTGGCAAATGCTCCTTGCTTGGTAAGGTTTTCTCCTTTGCGAAAGAGTACCTGCGTTTTGCTGCTTCTGATTAGTTCAACCTCCTCTGTATTTAGCTTCTGAAAACAGGGGGCTTGTATGTTGCAAACGTATTCGCTATCATTTTCTAGGATAGTTTTCATGACATGCTGCTTTTGTCCTGTAAAGGTAGAATAAATCAGTAAAATGGTTGATAAAGATCAGTTCGTACATTGGCATATGCGAGTTTTTGCTTGTTGATTGGGGGATGGCATTCTTGTATCTTTGTTATACGATCGCCTTTTGAGGTTGTGAGTTGTAAATTGTTAGTTCTAAATGTAAGGCCATATTTATTAGGTGTGACAATGAAGGAGAATTTTAGTTCTATAATTCAATCAGACAGGCCAGTGCTGGTCGACTTTTTTGCTGAATGGTGTAGCCCTTGCAAGATGCAGGCTCCCATTCTTAAGGAGGTTGCTGCCGAAATGGGTGATGCAGTTCGCATCATTAAAATTGATGTAGACAAAAATCCGCAGGTGGCTGCTGATTATCAAGTTCGGGGCGTTCCAACATTAATGATATTTAGAGAAGGCAAGGTGCTGTGGCGTCAATCTGGCGTGCAGTCTAAACCGCAACTCGTATCAATATTAAGTAACTATAGGTAGCTTATGAACTATGCATTTCAGACAACCGTAAATGCCTCATTCGATAGAACTGTGCAGCTTGCAGTTGAGGCATTAGAATCCGAAGGCTTTGGTATAGTATCACAACTGGATCTGGATAAGAAGTTTAAGAATGTTTTGGGAAAGGAGTTTAAGCGTTACACCATCTTGGGCGCTTGTATGCCTTCGTATGCCTATCAGGCAGTATCTGAAGAAGAACTAATTGGGCTCCTCCTTCCTTGTAATTTGGTAGTTATCGAGAGGGATGACGAATCTACACTAGTTGCTTCCATTAATCCGGAGGTTACGATGCAATCGGTCCAAAATTCTACGCTTATTCCTCTTGCTGCCGATGTTGCTGCTAAGCTGCAAAAGGTGATAAGTGTTTTAGGTCGCACTTAATAGCGATTCTAATAGAGAAAAGGCTGATTCAATTTATGAATCAGCCTTTTTTCTTAGTCTTTTTTCTCGGCTTCCGCTTTTCTAATCTTAGAGTGCTTAATGCCGTAGGTGAAGTATATAATAAAACCTAATCCCATCCACACAAATAAACGAATCCAAGTAACAACAGGTAGCGATAGCATCATGGAAACGCATACCAAAATCCCCAAAATGGGAACAAGCGGAACAAGTGGTGTTCTGAATGTTCGAGGGGCATCTGGCATTCTTTTGCGCATTATGATGATACCAATGGAAACAAGAACAAAGGCAAACAGCGTACCTATACTTACCATGTGGCCGAGGTCTGATATGTTGACAAATCCTGCCAGTAGGCTGGTAAATACTGCAAAAAACAGATTGTTCTTGTATGGCGTATGGAACTTAGGATGTACTGATGAAAATACCTTTGGAAGAAGCCCATCCTTTGACATTGAGTAGAAGATACGCGATTGTCCGAGGAGCATTACCAGCATTACCGATGTAAAACCTGCTAGTATGGCGAAAATGATTGTTTGCTGTAACCAAGCGTATGGTGTATTGGCAATGGCTACGGCAACAGGTGCCGCGCTTCCCTTAAAGTCGGTATAGTTGGCCAACCCTGTCATTACGTAAGCGAAGACTATGTAGAGAATGGTGCTTATTATTAGTGAGCCAAGAATACCAATTGGCATATCCTTTTTCGGGTTTTTACTTTCCTGTGCGGCTGTCGAAACGGCATCGAAGCCTATGTATGCAAAGAAGACAACTGCCGCACCTCTAAGTATACCTGACCATCCAAAGTGTCCCCACTCTCCGGTGTTTTGTGGAATGTATGGGTGGTAGTTTTCGGGATTGATGTAGTTCCAGCCAACTGCAATGAATACGAGTACAACGGCTACCTTAAGGGCTACCAGCAGTGCATTCATAAAGGCAGACTCCTTCGTCCCCTTAATAAGCAGGAGCGATAGCGCGAAGACAATAAAAATGGCTGGGAGGTTAATGATTCCCGATATAACCGTTCCATCTGCCAGCGTCATCGAATCGACAGGTGCATGGCTGATCTCATAGGGGAAGTTAATGCCAATGTTGCTGAGAAATTTAACAAGGTAGGACGACCAGCTAACCGATACTGTAGCTGCACCTAGCGCGTATTCGAGCACCAAGTCCCAGCCAATTATCCAAGCGACGACTTCTCCCATGGTAGCATAGGAGTACGTATAGGCGCTACCTGCAACAGGAATCATCGACGCGAATTCGGCATAGCAGAGTGCGGCAAAGGTACATCCCACAGCAGCAATAATAAACGAAATGGTTACTGCTGGTCCCGCATTTTCCGCTGCTGCAATACCCGTTAAGGAGAATAAGCCAGCACCGATAATAGCACCAATACCCAACGCAACAAGATTAAAACCGTTGAGCGTACGTTTGAGGGCGTGATCGCCACTTTCTTCCGATTCCTTTAGTAGGATGGAAAGGGGTTTTGTAAATTTCATAAGCTAGGATATCAATATTGGGTTAGTGCAATTTATTAAATCTAGGGCGATTAATTACAATAGGTTGTAATGTAGATTCTGAGAGAATGAGTGAAAAATTCTTTTATGGGTATATTTTATTCTTTTTTGAAATGTTTTGCTGCCAATTTGTAGCATGCTTATGTTAAAAGTCTCTTACAACCTTTTGAATTGTAATCCTGTTAAAGATGATTAATGTTCGAAAAACATGTGATTTGTATGACTAAAGCTTGTGTGGTGGGAGTGTTTCTTTTCGAATTTCGAGAACAGGTGATGCCGCCTATCGCCTGAAATATATGTGAATAGTCGAACTTGATGGACGTTTATACCCGTTACTGCTATTGCGGTTATAAATCATTAATGTAACGTATTCCTGAATCGGGCGTCTTAAAGGTGAATTCGGTTTAAACGATGAAGGAGCCTAAAAGGCAAATTCTGGGTTTAAGGTGTAAGCGAGTAACAACTAATAAATGTAAGGTCATGAGTGCGATTATTACTTTCTCGGTTTTAGCCTTAATGCTCGTGTCGATAATCGTTAAGGCAAAGGTGCTTATAAACGAAGCAAAGGGTATGAAGCGTAAGCAGAATCTTGTATAGGAGCCGTAGATCTAGGGTTTTGTTGTAGGTGTCTTTTCCTGTCGGAGTCTTTGTTGCTATAGCCGCAGGTTGCCTTACAGACAATCCTATCGTATTCTTAGATAAAGAGGCGAGAAGTACGTTTTTACCTTGAAATTACTGTTAATTATCGGATGGTTTCGATTCTGTGGAGGTTTGTTGCATTACAAATTGTTATCAAATTAAAGTGTTGAGGTGAAAATTATTACAGCGCATTTTTTCAGGTTTTGATTATTGTTAAGTACGATTTTGGCATTATTAAAGATTATTAATCCATTGAAACTGTGGTTTGAGATTGAAATAAAACCTGTTTCTTTGCATTGCAATGTAAAACTAAAAGCGTTGCAAAATCTACCGAAATGTTACTTTCTAGTGTAAAAAGGGAATGTTTCTAGTTTGGGTTTACAAGCGATAAATTTTTAAGGGGAAATGCTATGAGAAAGGTTGTTTTTTTAGTTTCTGCAATTGTTATGCTTTTAGGCTATTCGGCTAGTGCAAGCAGCAACGTACTTGAAGGCCAATTAGTCCGTCAAACATTGTTGGAAAACGACGTTAAAGCCTTAATGTCAACTAGCGAAGAAGGCCAATCATTACCTCTTCGTATCGTTTACCAAAGCGAAGCACAGAATACCATGCAGGTTTTCGATCCAACCCAAGAAAATTTGGTTATCGTAAAAGACGTAAAAGTTGAAGTTATTGACGATATGCTAACAGCAACCGTTCAACTTAACGTGAATGGAAAGCAAGGCGTAAGCCGGGTGTTCGTTAAGAGCAACGTAAAGGCTCCTTGGACGCTTTCCGCTTTATAGATTTGGGAATACAAGTTTCCTCAGCAGTATTGTTGGGAGAGGCCTATTCATAATAGATTTGTTTGTAGTAGTTTGTAGGGTAGGGACCTCGGGAGAGGTCCCTATTCTTTTATACCCTATCCACCTCCTTCTACATTTGCGCTATGGCCGCACTCTACTCGGCCTGCATGATGCTTGCGCTCATCTCCCGTTTTCCTTTAGCTCCCGCTACCGTCCCATTTCTCCCTTCTCGTAAGCTTTACTTTTTGTTTTTCGAAGTGAACCTTTCTGACTGATTTAAACTCGATTACGGTTAAAGTGTAGGGATTCGGATGTCCGTAAGCGCTATTTAATGGATCGCTGCTGTACGATCATGCCGAAGGGCTGTTTCTTTGCGCCACTCGATACTTCGAGGTAAAGATTGAAATCAACCCACCCGAAATTGTATAGAATGAACGTACTCCTTAGGCTCGCTGCTGCACTTTTCGCGATCGCCTTCTGCTCCAGCTGCGACATGATCGAATACCATCCCTACGATGTCTCGCTCTGCCGAAAATACTCCAGCATCAACAGCAAGAACATCCAACGAATCGTAGCTTCAGCAGCCGCCAGCTCCGACGACACCATCCGGTTCGCCTTAATGGGCGATACTCAACGCTCGTACGACGAAACCAACGCCTTCGTAAGGGCAATCAACAGGCGCAGCGGCATCGACTTTGTCGTGCACGGCGGCGATATCGCCGACTTCGGCATGACCAAGGAGTACGTATGGATGCACGACATCCTGAAAAAGCTCAAGGTGCCCTACGTTGCCGTCATTGGCAACCACGACATCCTCGGCCATGGTAAGGAGGTGTACCGCTCCATCTACGGCGACTACAACTTCTCCTTTGTCTTCAAGCAAACCAAGTTCCTCTTCCTCAATACCAACGCGCTGGAGTTCGACTACTCCACGCCAATCCCCGACTACGGCTTCATCCTCAAGGAACTCGGCCGTACCGACCAGAGCTACGCCTACACCATCCCCGTAATGCACGTCGAGCCCTTCGACCTGGAGTTCAACAACAACACCGCTAGCTACTTCGAGAGCCTGCTGCTGAAGTTCCCCAACCCGCTATTCTGCCTTCACGCCCACGCCCATTCGCTGATGAAGTCCGACTTCTTCAACGACGGCCTCATCTACTACGGCTGCGACGATATCCAAGACCGCAGCTACATGCTCTTCACCCTCGTCAGGGGGACTTACACCTACGAGGTCGTTCATTTCTAATCCAACCGTACCATGCGAAAAATTCTACTAACCATCGTTACGCTAGCGGTAGGCCTGTCGGCCGCCGGACAAATCGACAAGGACCTCAAGCAGGAGTACGTTTCGGCCTGGAGCAAGCTCATCCCAACCCACCTAAAGCTGCAGTACGCTGGCGATATGGGCACCCTCTCCGCGGGGCCTGGCTGGGATTACGGCAGCCACCGCACCTGGGAGACCAACCTCTTCGTGGGCTTCCTCCGCTCAACCAGCCAAAGCCCCACCCACCTCACCGTCACCCTGAAGCAGGCCTACAAGCCCTTCCACCTCAGCCTCGGCCAGCGCTGCAGCATCGAGCCCATCACCGGCGGCATCTACATGACCAAGCTCTTCGGGCAGTACTTCTGGGAGAAGCTGCCCGACCGCTATCCCAACGGCTACTACTTCTGGGCGCTCAACACCCGTTTCAACGTATTTCTCGGGCAAAGCGTAACCTATAGGTTCTCGAAGTACCTCGATGGCGACTCCTTCTCCCTCTTCTACGAGTTCAACACCAACGACCTCTACATCATCTCCGCCGTCAAGAACCGCTACCTCGGGCTCCGCGACATCATCAACCTCTCCTTTGGCGCCAAGTTCACCTTCCTCTAGCCCGAAGGGGGAGGAGCTGGGGATTTCGCTTTTACAATCAAAAAAAAACGATTATTAGAAGAATTACCAACCAACGGCGGACAGGCTTACTGGTGCAGAATAACGTACCCCGTAAATACCATGGCGCAGCCATACCAGACTGGCACGAATTCTGTTCGAGTGAGCGGAGCTGCTACTACGCCAATTAGCGCAACAGCGATGAAAGGACTAGAAGCAATCATTTGAGATGGTGACATCCCACCGCGACCGAGCGAGTTAATTTGTGCCAAGGGTTTTTGGTCCTTTTTGCCCTACAAAAAGGACAGATAAGAAGTTGAAATTCTCTTTATTGAGTTCTAGCCTCTGCTAAATACGGTGTCTGTATTTTTTTAAGCGAAACGAGTATGAATGCAGTAATTCACCAAAAAGTTGATGAACGACTGCGATGCGAGTTGCATGTGACCATTAAAAAGACAATTACTTTCACATGAATTTCTTCGGGGATCTTCCTGCCTACCCTAGCATCCCCTCTATTTTTCTACCGGCGCTTGCTCGTTTTAGCTCTAATTTATACCTTTAGCCCAAGCACGTAAGTCGCACACCCAATAAAACCTAACCTGTATGGCCAGCACCTCCGAAACCGGGCACGCCAAAAACGTCGACAACCTAGGCCTGCTCAACGTCCACATCGCCAGCTATGGCGCCAAGTACAACCCCAGCAACCCCGCCATTGCCTATTCCGCCCTCGTACAGCTCGAGGCCGACGCCCGCCAAGCCGTCGACGGCGTTAGCCTAGCCGTAGCCCGCTTTCAGCATGCCGCCGCCAGCCGCGATGCCGCCTTTCGCGAGCTACTCCCCACCACCACCCGCGCCATCAACACCCTGAAGGCCTCCACCACCTCCAGCCATACCGTTGCCAACGCCAAAACCATCGTGCGCCGCCTCCGGGGCAAGCGCGCCAAACCCATAGCCACCAAGGCTGCCGATGCCGCCATCCCCGATACCCCTCAACCCCAGCATCACTCCGTATCGCACCTCAGCTTCAGCAGCCGGGCCGACAGCTTCGACGAGCTTATCTCCCTGCTCGCCTCCATCCCCGAGTACAGCCCCAACGAGCAGGCCCTTACGCTGGACGCCCTCCGCGCCATTCTCCAACGGCTGCGCAGCAGCATCGATGCCTGCAACAGCGCCGCCGCCTACCTCTCCGCCGCCCGCAGCACCCGCAACCGGCTGCTCTACGATCCCAGCACCGGCGTGCTCGCCGCCGCCAAGGCTGCCAAAGCCTACATTCGCGCCCTGTTCGGAGGCACCAGCCCCGAGTTCAAGGAGGCAAGCAAGGTGAAGTTTAAGCTGCTCCTTCGTTAACCCCCAGCATTAGCCCGCATTCTTCCCTCTTTGAGGGGCTGATGACGGCCAATGCTCCTCGATTCCTCGGCAGCGCCCGCTGTAGGAGCCTCTTCAGCCAAGGAAATGCCTTTTCCCCCTTATGGTGTAAGCCTCTGCATTAAGGTAATCGCTGTATGCTTTGGGATAGTAGCCATTAGCATTTAGATAATAGGCTTATGCATTTGGATAATGAAGACTTGCTTTTAGATAATAGGCTTATGCATTTAGATAATGAAGACCTGCTTGGGGATAATAGCTTTATGCATTTGGATAATGAAGATCAGCTCTGGGATAATAGCCTTATGCATTTGGATAATGAAGGGCTGCTTCGGGATAATAGACTTTTGCATTTAGATAATAGAGACCTGCTTGGGGATAATTGCTTTATGTATTTAGATAATGAAGACTTGCTCTGAGATAATAGCTTTATGCATTTAGATAATAAAGACCTGCTATAGGATAATAACCTTATGCATTTAGATAATGAAGATATGCTTTAGGATAAAGAGCTTCCGCTCTCCGCTATTATCTTACCCTGCCTCTACCTATTTCAGCATGGTGGAGTAGGGGATCGGCCGTGCACTCATATATTGGGGGTTGCTTCTTTGTGCACGCTATCTTCCCGTGCAATTTTGCTTATGTTCTCTTGCCAACGCCAGCCTTGCTGTCAGAGGCTGCATTTGCCAGCTGTACCCTGCCAAAACGGTTAAGGGAGCGGCAATGCTTTACCGCTCCCTTAACCGTTGTTCTGTTGCGCATGGCACCTGCCGCTAGCGCTTTTTCAGCTCCTTGTCGATGTACACCAGCCCACCGCCGTCGCCAACCCGCTTCAGCTTGTCGATAATGGCTTGAGCGTTCTTCTCCTCCTCAACCTGCTCGTCAACGTACCACCTTAGAAGGTTTTGGGTTGCGTAGTCCTTCTCCAGAACGGCAATGTCCATTAGGTTGTGGATAAGGCTGGTCACCTTTAGCTCGTGCGCTAGTGCCTCTTCGAATGCGTCAAGCGGAGTTGCCCACGTTTGCGGAACCTCCTTAATGGCGTGAAGCCTAACCGTCCCCGACCTGTCGTTAATGTAGTCGAGGAACTTCAGCGCGTGCTCCGTCTCCTCCTTGTACTGCACCCTAAACCAGTGGGCAAACCCCTCAAACCCCTTATTCTCGAAATCGGCCGACATGGAAAGGTAAAGGAATGCCGACCAAAGTTCGGCATTGATTTGGTCGTTCAACGCATCTAACATTTTGCTGCTTATCATAGTCGTAGAGTTTAATAGTAATACTACGTTTAACTCGCCTAAATGTTTATAAGAGCCGCTAGTAAGTCGATGAAGCACCTTCGTTGCCCAATTCAGATAGGTTGAAGCGATGTTGCGATATTTGTTCACAGCCTCTAGCGCGCAAAAGAAAAAGGGAAGATTCCCATCTTCCCTTTACCAATTAAACAAACTGCTACAAAATTATATCAAACCAGTATTCATATTTATCCTTTCCTAAATCGGTTGATGCCGCTAGAGGTCTTCGAGCACTGCAAACTCGAACGATGCCTCCTCTTCCACATTAATAAGCCCGTATATCCATTGGGGTTCAAGCCTAGGTATAAGCTTCGAAAGGTTTGCCTGAAGATTGCCCAAGCCTAGCTGGCAATTCTTTTCGGCTATAGCCTCCATTATTCTTGACGTTGTCGAATTGTTGCTCATCATCTCGTTGTCTGTAGTTAGTTGTACGTAAGCCTTTTTGTTTGCCGATTTTGCATCTCGGGTTTGGCAAAAGTATCTGGAAAAACGAATCAGCCAAAATAAAAATGTTAAATCAACCTTTTGCTAATCAATTTATTGTGTAGGGCGTTTTGATGTTTTAATATGAAGGCAATACTTAGGTTAACATAATGAATTGTAATGTAATGTTGCCGATTGTACCTGTAATCTTCACTTTTATAACGATTTGTATCGATATGTTTACGATTTAAAGCTACTCCTGATGAAGCCTGCGCTAGGGTTTTACGGATAATGGACCTTGGCGTTAAATGTTTGTTGTGGCTGCTTAAGCTATTGGAGAAGGCGAATTGATTGGATGGGTGAATGAGTTTGCTGCCAATTTCCTTTTCCTATAAGATGAGTAGATAAATTGGTTAATTTAGAGGCTTTCATTAGAAATAAGCAATGCGTATACTCCATACATCCGACTGGCATTTGGGAAAGCGCCTCGACGACTTCTCTCGCTTGGACGAGCAGCGTGAGGTGCTTGACGAGATTGTAGAAATAGCCAACGAGCAAGACGTTGATGCCGTGCTCATAGCAGGCGACCTGTTTGATACCTACAATCCCCCTACCGAAGCGGTTGATCTCTTCTACCGATGCTTAAAGAGGCTAACCAATAACGGTACCCGCCCTGTTATTGCCATTGCTGGTAATCACGATTCGCCCGATCGCATTGAGTCTCCCGATCCTTTGGCGCGCGAATGCGGCATTGTTTTTATCGGATATCCCAATACGGTTATTCCACTCTTCGAATTGGAGTCGGGATTTAAGGTGCTGCAGTCGGCAGAGGGATTTGTTGAGCTGCAGCTGCCCCGATGCAACGAGCCTCTTCGAATACTGCATACCGCTTACGCCAATGAGTTTCGGATGAAGACATATCTTGGAACGGAAAACAACGAGCAGCAGCTGCGCGATATGCTAGCCACAAGATGGGAGAATCAGGTAGCTGGCTATTGCGATAGTCTGGGATGCAATATTCTTGTAAGCCATCTCTTTTTTATAAAGGAGGGGGCGGATTTACCCGAAGAACCAGAGGATGAAAAGCCAATCCTGCACGTTGGAGGTGCGCAAGCCATCTTTACAGGAAACGTTCCAGAAGGAGTTCATTACGTTGCTCTTGGGCATCTACATCGCAAGCAGATTGTTGATAGCGCTCCTTGTCCGATTGTGTACTCTGGTAGCCCATTGTCATACTCCTTTGCAGAAGCTAATCAAGGCAAGTACGTAATGATAGCTGACATGGAGGTTGGGCGAAACGTTGCTGTTAAGGAGATTGCGCTGGCTAAGGGTAAACGATTGCTTCGTTACAGGGCTGATGGTGTTGAAAAGGCTATTGAGTGGTTAAGAGATAATCCAGATGCACTTGTGGAACTTACGCTTGTATCCGACACCTACATTACGGCGCAGGAGCGAAAACAGCTAATCGAGGTTCATCCTAATATAATAAGTATAATACCCGATATAAAATCGAAGGAGTTGATAGCTTCGGACAGGAGTACGGCTGATCTTAGCAAGAATACCGAAGAGCTTTTTCGGGACTACTTTATGAAGGAGAAGGGGCAAGAGCCTAGCGACTCGTTGATGAGCTTATTTAAGGAAATGTTGGCAGAGGAGGAAGCGTAATGATACCAGTAAGACTAACCCTAGAGGGATTATATTCCTACCAGAAAAGGCAAACCATCGACTTTACAAGGTTAACTGCCGCCAATATTTTCGGAATTTTTGGTCAGGTGGGTAGCGGGAAGTCGTCTATCTTGGAAGCGATCAGCTATGCGATATATGGCGATACCGAGAGGCTAAATAGCAAGGAGGGTAGGGGCTATAACATGATGAACTTGAAGTCGGATAGCCTGCTTATCGAATTTGAGTTCGTCTCTGGAATCAACCATAAGAGCTATTTGGTTATTGTTTCGGCTCGACGTAATTCTAAGCGGTTCGAAGATGTAAAGACGATTGAACGTAAGGCTTTTGTTGATGATGGTGGTGACTGGAAGCCTGTAGAGTTGTCATCTTTAGAGGAGGCAATTGGATTAAGCTACGCCAACTTTAAGCGTACTATCATCATACCTCAAGGACGGTTTCAGGAGTTTTTGCAGCTCGATAAGAAAGAGCGTACCAACATGATGAAGGAGCTCTTTAACCTCGAGAAGTACGATCTCTTTAGGAAGGCTGCCTCGTTGGATAAGCGCAATAACGATAAGCGTCAGTTCCTGGAAGGGCAGCTGTCGTCGTTAGGTGATGTTAGCGCTGAGCAGATTGACCAATTAAAGGAGCTGCTAAGCCAATATCAGGATCTTGCTAAGGCGCTATCTGCCGAACTCGAGCAAAAGCGTAAAGAACTCGAGGTGTGGAAGAGGCTAAAGGAGCTAAACATCAAAAAGGAAAAGCTACTTGCCGACAGAAAGGAGCTAGAGGTGAAGACTGCGGCAATTAGCCGCTTGGAAGATCAGCTAAGGGGGTACGAGTATTGCCTAGTTCACTTTAAAGGGTTGATGGAGCAGGAGCAACAGGCTCAAAAGAGCATCAATCTGCTAAATGAAGCGCTTCGAATCGAAAAGCTGTCGCTAAAGAAGACGCTAGATGAGCTTGCCGATAAGCAGCAACAGCAGGTAACCCTAAAAGCAGACTACGATCTGCGTGATCGGATTAATGCGGAGGCTGACGATCTCGACCGAATCGCAAAAGCAAAGGTGTTAATCGCTGAGATTGAGAACTTGAATGTTAGAATTGCCAAAGGCGAGGAGGTAATTAAGGCTAATGAGGCTAAGGTAAAGGAGCTAAAGGATATTCAGGAGAAGCAAAGTGGTAATCTGAAGAACCTAAAGCAGCAGCTACCTGATGTTGCCTTACTATCGAGGGTGCGAGAGTGGTATACCTATAATAAATTGTTGAGCGCCCAGCTTGTTGAGGCTAAACATGAGCATGAAGCGGCCTTAAATGAAAAGAAGAACGCGGAGGGTGAACTTGTTTTGCTGCTCGATGGAAAGGAACTTAGCGTAGGCTTGCCGGTTGTTTCACCTTCTCAGGCGCAGGAGAAGATTCGTGAGGAGGTTGTTCGGTTAACCGATATCGTTAGGCAAAAGGATAAGGAGCTACAGCATCTGCTGGTTCAGCAAAAGCTGGGGCAGTATGCCGATGAGCTTCAAAGCGGTGAGCCTTGCCCTCTATGTGGTTCTACCCATCATCCGCAAATACTCAATATCGCCAATGTTGCTGAGGCAATCAGCTTAACCCGCAAGCAAAAGGAGAATGCCCAAGCCAGTATTGACCAGTGCAACGTGCTAGATAGGAAACTGGTTGAACTTGGTGCAAAGCTTAAAGGAATAAATGAAAAATGTGGTAAGGCTACCGAACGGGTGGCCAAACTGGAGGCTGATCTTAAGCAGCATCAGGATAAGTTTGAGTGGGAAGCGTATAAAACCGAGGAGTCTTTAAGTAAAGCCTTTGCCGTAGCCGATAAGCTGGGAAAGGATATCAAGGCGCTGGAAGACGCAATAGAAAAGGCATCGAACGATCTTCAAGAAGAGGAGAAGAATAACGAAAAGTACCGAAAGGCAGTTGAGGCGTTTAAGCTCGAAATGGCTTCGAAGGAGGGGCAAAAGCAATCGCTGATTGCCGGATTGCGCCATCTTCAGGTCGTTCAGTATGAGGGTAAGGCTCCAAAGGAGCTCGAAGATATGGCTATTGCTAAGCGCAACCATGTAAGCAGCGTTGTTGCTAAGTTTGACAGACTTTCTACCGAGATTGCCGATCTTCGTCAACTGGAGGGGAAGAGCAGCGGAAGCATTGCGGCAAATGAGGCTAACCTACATAAGGAGCAGCAGAGCCTTGATTCAATTACCCAAAGCATAAGCCAAAAGCTGGAGGCTAACGGGCATCTATCGTTGGAGGAGGTGAAGCAAACGCTTGCCCTTGGCTTAGATGTTGACGGCGTTCGTAAGCAAATTGCCGACCATAATCAGGCAGTACAAACCGTTACGGCACAAGTTGCTGAGAATGAGAGTGAGTTTGCCGGTCGCACCTACAATGCCCAGGAGCATTTGGAGTTGGATGCTGCGGTTGTTGAGCTAGCCAATAGGGAAGGGGCTAACCGTAAGGATATTGGTAGTGTTGAGAACGAGATTGCCACGAAGAATGCCGCCCTAGAGCAGCAGGCGACCATCCGAAAGGAACTAGACATTGTGATAATGCGTGCATCGGAGCTCTCTACCTTAAAGAACATGCTCCAGGGGAATAAGTTTATCGACTTTATTAGCACTACCTACCTGCAAAACCTGTGCAGCGCTGCCAACGATCGATTCTACAAGATGACACGCCAACGGCTGAGCCTCGAATTGACCGAAGACAACAGTTTTCAGGTGCGCGACTACATGAATGGCGGCAAAACCCGAAGCGTTAAGACGCTATCGGGCGGGCAAACCTTTCAGGCTTCGCTGTCGTTGGCGTTGGCCTTGTCCGATAACATCCAACGGATGCAGAGTGCCGATCAAAACTTCTTCTTCCTCGATGAGGGCTTTGGCACTCTCGATAAAGATTCGCTCGGAATTGTATTCGATACCCTAAAATCCTTGCGGAAGGAGAACCGTATCGTTGGGGTAATATCGCATGTTGATGAAATGCAGCAGGAGATCGAAACCTACCTTAAGGTGGTTAACCACGACGACGGGGGAAGCATTGTAACGGCGAGCTGGGAGTAAATGGCGTTCTATTAAAGGACTACAGGAGGAGGCAAAAATTCATTTCTACGGGGGATGAATTGATGTCTCTTCTTTGTTTTTGTAGTAATGTCATCCCTTCGGGATTTTGGCGGTTATTGGTGGTGGGATGGCGGAAGTTTTGATGTCACCCCTTCGGGGTTTTGGATGTATAGATGCTTCTTTTCTACAATAATACCATCCCTTCGGGGTTTTTGCAATTGTAGTTTTTGGTATGGTGATGGTTTTAATTTCACTCCTTCGGGGTTTGGTTAATGATGCTGGTTGTTTTCTACAATAATCTTATCCCTTCGGGATTTTGGTGCTGGTGTAAGCCCGAAGGGCTGTCATTATTATAGAAATCAGTTCAATTATAGGATTAAAACCCCGAAGGGGTGGTATTGCTATTCTGTCGAATTAAATAAGTATTGGGGATTATAGTCAATGGCGAATTTCTTTAAGAAATCTTCGTATTCTTCTTTAAATGTCTTTCTGTGATGATGTAGTTCTTGGTTCATCACATAATTATAAACTTGCTCCAATTGTGAATGGCTATATGAAAAAGCACCGAATCCTTCTTGCCATGAAAACTTCCCCTTTACAAAACCTTTCTTGTTGATGAAGTTTGAGGAGTTGTTCTTGATATCTCTTACTAAATCTGATATTGGCATTGATGGCTTTAGTCCTATAAGGATATGTATATGGTCAGGCATTCCGTTGACAATTATTGATTTTTGATCTTTGTTGGTAATTATTCCTGATATGTATCTGTAAAGTTCATCTTTCCACGTTTTACTAATAAGATTTTCGCGTCCTTTTACTGCGAAAATAATCTGAATGTAAATCTGCGTGAATGTTCCTGGCATGGCGGTAGCTTTAATTTCACCCCTTCAGGGTTTGGTTAAACATGTTATTTGTTTTCTACAATAATCTCATCCCTTCGGGATTTTGATGGTTGTTTTTTCTGAAATGGTAGATGTAATAAGGCTATTCCTTAGCGATTTGTTTAAGGTAAGGGCTAATTTTTCTCAATGTTACTGTTGTATTAGATTTTTGGGGACTTATGAAGGTTGGGTGGTGATGGATTTTATTTCACCCCTTCGGGGTTTAGTATAAAATGTTGTTTGTTTTCTACAATAATACCATCCCTTCGGGATTTTTGCGGTTGATGGTGCTGGTATGACGATGATTTTAATATTCTCTCTTTTGGCGGTGATTAATTATACGGGGTGTTTACTTCTATAGCATCATTTCTTCGGGATTTTGGTGCTGGTGTAAGCCTGAAGGGCTGGAATTATTGTAGAACGTGTATCAATTATGGGAACTAAAACCCCGAAGGGGTGGTATTGTTATTCTACCGAATTAAATAAGTATTGGGAATTATATCCGATGTCGAATAATTTTCTTCTATTACTCGCTTCTCATTAAGTATGATAGTTGATAAAGCGCGGTATGTTTCGCGCTTTATCTTTCAACTTTACTACTTTACCTCCGTAAGGTTCTGTATTGTTTGATTCTTGTCCTTGCTACTTTGCGATGATCCGAAGTAGAAGCTAAAGATCTGCGTCACTATGGCGCTAAGCACGCCAAGAATGTAAAGAACGATCTCCTTGGTGTTACCCTTTTCGCAGTAACCGAAGATTAGCGTGAAGAATAGGGCAAAGGTGAGCAGCGTTGTCCCAAGCGCTAGGTACGGACCTACATTCTTCGAGAGTTTGCTCGAACTGGCGCTGGTTTGTACGGTACTCGCCATGGCGCGTGCATCCTTAACATCGGAAAATACCTGTCCGGTTTCTTCGAGGTTAAGCTTGCGCATCTCTATTTGGTACTGCAGCTCGGCTTTCTTGATCTCGTTCTCGAGCTGCATCTTCTCTTCCTTGGTGGTAATAATATTGTCGACCACCCCACCTACGGCACTAACAATGTTTGAAGCACCGCTGCTAAATATTGATTGAAGGAATCCCATGGTTTTGGCTTTTGTTAGTTCTCATTCAGTGCTCGGCAAACCCATCCGTAGAAGTACTTCTTGCTGGTTGGGTTTCGCTTAATGATGCTGACATAGCGGGCAATCTTTGCCACGGTAAACGATGCGATAAAGTGATCGGGGTCGAAGCTGTTGATCATTTGCACCGACTGATTGCCGATAACTCCGTCCTTTTCGGCACCTACAACCAGCTGAGCCAATGAGGAACTGGTGCTAACGCCTGCATTAACGGCGAAATCGAAGATAGATGTTGCCACTTCCTGATTGGCGAGCTCGTCACCCTTAATTCGGTCCCAGTAGTTAACCTCATAGAACGATCTTACCGCTTCTTGCAACTCCGAATCCTTGTCGAGGTTGGCCGGAAAGCCCGATTGCCGCTTCAGCATGTCGATATGGAGCCAGCCATCCCACTTGCTGTTCATCTTTCGGGCTACTCCCTTGTAGGTTTCGCCACCGGGGTCGTCGGGATCGTTGACATACCCGCCTTCGTGGGATAAAACCCACTGCAATGCCTGTTCGTAGTTTGCCATAGTTTGATGTATTTTATCTAGATTTGATGTGTGTTAAAGATAGTCAATGATGTTAAATAAGAAAATTTAATGTGTTTCTATTTAAGTTGATGTTTTAAACGCTATTGTTTACCTATGTTGTTGTATTTTCAACTCTACCTTTTATTGCTACTTTTGGCATGTAAGCATTTTTGAAAATCTCTTTTAATCGTACTGTATAAGCCTTCTCGGTTATCCTTTTTATTCCGAGCTAGGGTTTGAAGTTCAAGGATGCTTAAAGTTATATTTTTGTTAACTTAAAGCGAATGCTGATCTACCTTTTGCAGATTGGCGGTTTTCCTGATATGCGATAAAACTATGAGGCTATTCGTAAGGGCAAGGCATTGGATGCTATTCCTGCTGCTGATTACACCTTCGCTTATATGCGAAATGCTACCGCTTACCGAGCTCGACTATAAATTCTCTAAGACTATAGTACAGTCTGTTTCCTTATTGGTGATATCCTTATGGTGCTATAGCGTAACTTCTTTCCTTAGAGGATATCTCGGTAAGGTTGGCTTGAAGCAGAAACGTATTATGGATTCGGTATTGGGCATTTTGCTGCTATTCTTACTCTTTTACCCGTTAAGCCGCTTATACGATACCGAGGTTGAGGCAGTATTGCCTTCGTGGGTCCTTGTTGGCTTTCAGGTTTTGCTGATAGCGCTATTCCTAGCAATGGTTTTCTACGGAGCAAGAGCGTTGGTAGCGTTAAGAAAAAAGGGTTGCGAAAATATCTTCGACATACTGTCGGAGATGCTCAACATTATATGGTTCCCCATTGGCATTTGGTGGATGCAGAATAGGGTTAACCGCTACTATAGCGAGATAAGCGAAAAGCAGCAGGTTGACTAATCGATTAGTTGTGGCTGTTGTATGTAGTATTTGCCGATGTTGTAACGGCTATGTTCCGATGTGTGGCAATCGAACTATTCAAATACAGGGCGCTAATCGTATTGAACGTTACTATTTATATTTAATATAGGGTATGAGGAACAATTTTTTGACGCAAAACGGCAAAGTACACTTTTTAGATAGCCATATCGATATTTGCTATGGCAAAAGAGATGTTGTAATGCATGTTACCCTGATTGTAATTTATTCTATTTGGGGATCAACGAAGCTGATGGATTACCTCGATAAGGGAAAGCCTCTCGATTTAGTGTTAGGGATTATGGTATTGGCTACTGCTGTTGCTTTTCTTTTTCGTGTTTTTGTTCAAATGCGAAATAGGAGTATCCCTTACGATACAATAAAGCAAGTTGTGATTAAGCGGCAACAGTATTTTAGAAGGATAAAGCTCCGAGTTGAGCTAGACCGTTCGTTAGGCAGGACTGTTTACTTCGATTTGAACGAGTACACCCTAGAAGACATTAAAGCTAATCTCTTAGAGAAGGGAGTCCCTGTTACTATTAAGGAGTAGGTCGGGGAATGGTACTTCGGCATTCTCCCAATTCGACTTTGCAGCAACCTATACCGATGTGCCATGCCGCAATTGGCAAAACCCTCTCTGCTAGAAAGCCATAAAAGCAGTTATTCCTTGGTATCCCCTTGCTTAGTTTCGTTTCCCAGCTGCTTTTGCCTGCCATCTTGTAGCGCCATTCCTATTTGCTTATACATCTATTATCGCTTATTTTGCATAATATCTTAACCCTTTAAGCATATGAATGAGCAGCACCAGCATACGGGCAATGGTACGCTTAAGCGCGATTTAGGTCTTTGGGCAGCCACCGCCATCGTTATCGGGAACATGATAGGTTCGGGCATATTTACAGCTCCCCAGTCGCTAGCGGCAACATCGAATCCCACATCGTCGATTATTGCTTGGTTAATCACCTCTGTTGGATCGCTATTCCTTGCGCTTGTCTTCGCAAAGCTCGGAGCCCTTTACCCACGCTCGGGAGGTCCTATCGTTTACACCCGACTTGCCTACGGAGAGTTTGCTGCCTTTCTCATTGCTTGGACTTTCTGGATCGGAATGTGGGTAGGTAACGCCGCAATCATTACGGCTGTTGTCCGATACCTTACCATCTTCTTCCCTGTTTTAGGAGCTAACGGGCTACTGGCATTTGTGGTCTCCTCTTCCATCCTATGGCTCTTCACGCTGATCAACCTAAAGGGCGTAAAGGAGGCAGGCTTTGTGGGAATCGTTACTACCGTTGCCAAGATTAGCGTTCTGATTGTTGTTATCGCGGTAGCCTTCTGGGGATTCAACTTCGACTTCTTCCAAACGTTATCTTCCTCTAAGCTTAGCGGGTTTGGCTCCATCCCCGTTGCGGTAGCCATCACCCTTTGGTCGTACATCGGGCTCGAGAGCGCATCGGTTACGGGGGGCGAGATAAAGAACCCGGCAAGAAACATCCGGCTCAGCACCATTCTTGGATTCTCCATCACCGCCATCATCTACATCCTCACCAGCTTTGCCGCCATGGGGGCTATGCCTCAAGGCGAGCTGGCCAACTCGACTGCCCCCATGTCCGATATCATCAACCGCATCACCGGAGGAACCTGGGGCGGATGGTTTATGGCGTTGGGCGTGATTGTTGCTGCCGGGGGCGCAACTTCGGGATGGATACTCACCACCGCGCGAAGCTCGTTTGCCGCCGGAGAAGAAAAGCTCTTTCCCTCATTCTTCGCGAGGGTGCACAAGCGCTTCTCTACGCCTTCGGTATCGCTCATCGTTTCGGGCGTATTGGCCAACGTGCTGCTCAGCCTTAACTACGTGCTCTCGCTTACCGAAGCGTTCAACTTTATGATTCTACTGGCCACGCTCGCCTTTCTACCCGCCTACAGCTTTAGCGCTGCGGCTCAAATCCTGCTTACCAATACTGAGGAGAAATCGTGGCGAAGGCTCCTGAAGGCTTCCATTATCCCGGCCTTAGCCTTTATCTACTGCGTATACACCACCTATGCCGCCGGCGCCGAGGTTGCCATGTACACCTTTATCCTGATGCTGCTGGGCATTCCTGTTTTTGTTGTGATGCGATTGCAGAATAGGCGGTAGCTGAGCCTGTTCCTAATGCTGGTTGACTAATTGGTATCCGCTATTCTTTATTGTCATACCGCTGGCGCTAAGTGTTCGATGGGTATATACGGCTATGTGGGCTGGTATATTGTCGAGGCTCTATGCAGGGCAGTGTTGGCTGTCATCCGTACGAATATTGTTGCTGCATTTTTCGGTTAAGCCGCGACGAATATTGTATTTGTCATGACAATTACTGTATTTGTTGAAGCAGATACTGTATTCGTTAAAGCAAATACTGTATTCGTTAAAGCAAATACTGTATTTGTTGAAGCAAATGCTGTATTCGTTAAAGCAAATGCTCTATTTGTTGAAGCATATGCTGTATTTGTTGAAGCATATGCTGTATTCGTTGAAGCAAATGCTGTATTCGTTGAAACAAATACTGTATTCGTTACAACATTTGCTGTATTTGCTTCAACTTTTTCGAATGCAGCAGCCTTCCTCTTAGTAAAGGTGGTGGCGCAGATGGCGTATAGAGGAGGTTCATTAGCCAGCAGTCGTCAAATGATGATCCATGCTGTTGGTTTCTTGCAAATTATTTCTACCTTAGTACGTAATCATATAGGCTAAACATATATGCAACCTTTGCTTGCACTAGGTTGAAGTTCTTGCCCAATATCGATGCTGCGATTCGCGAGTTATTCCCTTGTCTGCTTACGAATGGGGAGTCCTTCTACAGCGTATAGAGCGTTTCGATGGCATCTGCTGGTGGTTTCTGCTTTATGGGGCTTCGGCAGCAGGCAGTAGGCCGCTAGTGATAGGAATGAAGCGTTAGCCTATGCGCAGCTGGTTATCATAAAAACAACGAATACTATGGAAAACAACGTAAAGCTTCAGGACATTATTGACGCCAAGATGCTGGACGAGCGAAAGGTGTTCCTTTGGGGACAAATTGACGACGACTCGGCAAAGCAGGTTATCGAGCGGTTGCTCTACCTCGAGATGCTGGCTCCCAACAAGGAGATTCAGCTGATCATTAACAGCCCTGGTGGCTACGTAACCTCGGGTTTTGCCATCTACGACACCATCAAAAGCATCTCCAGCCCCGTTTCTACCGTATGCACCGGGTTGGCGGCTTCCATGGCCTCCATCATTCTTTCGGTGGGCGCTAAGGGGCGTCGTTTTGTGCTGCCCAATGCACGTGTGATGATCCACCAGCCAAGCGGAGGCGCGGGCGGACCTGCTATCGACATCGAGATACAGATGGAGGAGATCCTGAAAACGAAAAGGCTGGGAGCCGAAATCCTTGCAGCCAACTGCGGAAAGACCGTGGAGCAGGTGGAGAAGGATTTCAACCGCGACTACTGGATGTCGGCCGAGGAATCGGTTGCCTACGGTATCGTCGATGGTAAGCTCGACAAGCTGCAGTAGCATCTTGCCGCATACGTAAGCCCTACCGCTGCCGGCTATGCGCTGCTGGCGGAGGGCTTTGCTATATCCTACCTATTAAATATCGAAATATGAAGCATTGTATTGTAAAATCTGGTCTGCTTCTGGCATTGCTCACCTGCCTGCTTAGCGTAGCGGGCTACCCGCAGGCGGTAAGGGTTAGCGCCGATAGCCTCACCGCTTGCATATCGAGCTACATCGGAAAGAAAGTCGAAGTAGAGGGCGTCGTTGCCCACATGTGCGGCGTCGATGGCCGAAAGATGAAGATACAATCGGCTACTGGTGCCGAGGTTGAGGTTATTGCCAACGAGCAGCTGGGCTCCTTCGACTTTAGCCTTAACAAAAAGCGCGTGCGCGTTTGGGGTACTGTTAAGGAAGCTCGTATTGATGGTGCCTTTGCCGATAGGATGGAGCGCGATCAGGCGCTGCTCTGCAGCATCGACAGTAATCCGTGCAAGGATTCGGCTTGGGTCGAAAGGCAAAGGAGGAATGGTACAGCTACAGATCATTCGAGGCAGAGCATTGCCAAGCTGCGCGAGCGCATTGCCGCATCGGGCCGTGGCTACCTCTCCATTACCATTGTGGTTGCCGATAGGGTAGAGGTGGTAGAGTAAAAGGCTGAACGCGTAAGGGAATTAGCCGAAGGCTTCGCTCGTAATGGCGAGCCTGCTTGGTTGAATTACGGAAGGGAGCACCATTTTCGGTGTCCGCTAATCTATTTTGTACGGTATGAGATTAAGCATAGTAAAGCTGACTGTTATTTTTTGCCTCCTTCTATTTTTGGCGGCTGCCCACGAACGGCAACAGCACCTGGGCATCGATAGTACGACGAGGATGTTCTACGATTCGTTTAGGAGAATGCTAGAGCCAGCGCAGCTACAGGCTAACGAATGCCAAAGCCACATCGATTTCCCTTGGGAGAAGCTTCGAAGTTACAGCGCAAGTAGCCGTAGGGCAGCGCTCGATACGGTTGTTGCCCGTTGCCGATGCGAAAGGGTCGACGACAAGCTGGTACTCACCTCCTCCTTTCCTGCAGGCGTCGATGCCGATGAGCAGCTCTTCTCGATGAGTATTGCCCGCTACAGGCTGACTAACGAAAAGGGAGAGGCCGTTAAGCTTAAGCCCAGCGTTTGCACTACCGGCTTTGGCTACGAGCCTGCCTACCCCTTCAGGGGCGATGAAAGCGGCAGCACGGATGCTAATGGCGCAAGTAGGGTTACCGTAAGCGCTTCGACACTGCTAGAAGGTACTCCGGCAAATGTATCCGGCGCCCTGTCGGTTAGCTGTAAGCTGGCTACCGCATTCGACTACGTGAGGCTTACCCGTCAGCATGTTGGGAAGAATATTCGTTTAGGGAGCACAACGTTGCGGTTGCTATCGATGGATAAGGTAAGCGCCGTTGTAAAGGTGGTGTCGGGCAGGGGCGATTTCGACTACCTTATAACCCGCTCCAACAATTTGCCCTACCGTAACGGTATAACCTCGAGCATTAAGCTTGCGCAGCAGGACTACGACTATCTCGTCTCGGTTAAGGATTTTACGCTCGAGGCTTTTGCCCCTTACTTTCAAAAGAATAGGGAACGGCTTCTTCGCAAGGATTCGGTAAAGGAGCTGACGGTAATAAAGAGCGAGGGCGAAATCGTAAACCTTTACCTCTACAAGGTAAGCACGAGCATCGAGCAGGTTTTTGTGCTGCCGATTAGCGCATAAGCCGCCGCAAAACCTATTCGGGGCAGACTCGATAGGATGTTGCGCTTGGGTTGCTTACCCAGCCCCGCCTGCCAAACCTTAACGCAGGGGAGCAATATCACAAACCACCTGAGCAGCGCAGGTTACGCTGCGGCTAAATGAAATGTAAACAACAACCAATCTATTCTTCTGCTGATAAACGCAATCGCGTTACTCCTTGCGGATGATCTTGCTTCGGCATTCGAGGCAAAAGGTAGACGTTTGTGCTCATCGGGTAGTGACGATGCTTTATTGCTTTTGTGGTTGTCGATAGAGCAGAGGTGGTCAACTAGATTGCTTCAATAGCTGTTAGGTGCGATTCTTTCCTAAGCAGTATACGCTCTACTGAAGGGATTACTCCTGATTCATAGTTTTTGCCAATTCGGCTGTTATATCAAATTATCTCAAGCATTGATAGTGCCAATATTTAGCTATGCCTTTTTTAGGCATGGCTAATTTGGTTGCATAGAAGCATAGACCTTCTATGCTCATCTATTGTTGCGGCTATCGCTGTTGTTTGATGTTATTCTACAAGGGTATTGTCCCAATGGGGTTCTCTTAGCGACCTAAATTAAAATTCAATTAGGGTGTATTCTTTATGGTAAAGCATAGCATTATGCCTTTATGCCGCATCTGCTGTAGGAATTAAGGGGCGTAAGACTATTTGCGGAATTAACAAGGGGTGATTCTGTTTTAATGAAGGTTAAGTATTGTTTTATATTTGCTATATTTAACAAGTTAAACCTGCTGATTCTGACGGATGGTGTGAATAGTTGCTGGATTTTGGCAGCGTAACCAACGGTGGCATCAATATTCTATTTCATAAAAACCTTTTTAGTATGAAAAACATCTTAGCTGTATTTGGACTTTTGCTACTCGCAGCAAGCTGCGGGAATAAAGAGACAATCTACTTCGATAAGCCACAGCCCGAGAATGTTAGCGATCTGGATGGAATACCTTCTTCGTATATCGGTAGATATATCGGCAAAGACTCTTCTGTTTTAAGTATCGATAAAAGGTTAATTGTAAAGCAATCTGTAAAAGTGTGGGCTATTAGCAAGAACGAAATTGATACTTCTGAGGTTGTCTTTCTAAATGGGAATGTTGTTTTAGATAAAAAGAGAAATGAAAAGTATCGTACAAGGGTAACCAAGGATTCTATTTACCTATATGAAAATGTAAGGGACACGCTTTTTTCTTTAGACGATGGAAGTGTCATACGTAAGTATAAAAGGGTTTTAGTTTTGAATGAGAAGCATTCGGATGATCTTTGGAACGTTAAACTGCTAAAGCTTCGAGGAGGAGTTTTAAGAGTAATGGACATCGAGTCGAAGAAGATCTTTAATCGGCTCGCTGCAGAGTTGGATAACGAGGTTGTTAGAGATTCTGCTCAGAAGGATACCTTAAAGATGATACTAAAACCCACAAAGAAGCAGTTTAAGAAGATATTAAAGCTGGAGGATTCGCTGACAAAGAGTGAGTATAGAAAGGTAAGGTAGCGGATTTATCTCAATTATTTCGGATAGATCGTTAAGGTTGTTGATGTATATTTGCAAGCCTTTTTGCTAAACCTGCTGCAGAATAGGAGTAGGGATAAATCTCCTGCGCGAATCAGGTTACGCTGCAACAAAGTAAAATATACACAATAACCAATCTATCTTTCTATTTATGAAAAGAATCGCACTGATCCTTGCCGTTGCTCTTGCCTTGGCATTTGAGGCAAATGCTGGACGTGTTACCTCATCGGAGTGCATAAGTGTTCCATCGTCCGACACCTTAATCCATAAAGCCGATAGCGAGCAAGCAAGCGGCTTGGCCCATATAAGCAACGACACCACCTTCTCCGAAAAGCATCAAGATGCCACCCGTAAAAACGAAGGCTACACGAGCTTGGCCATGACGCGCGAGGCTTTTTCCGTAGGCTTTGGTCTTGGGATGGACTATGGCGGAATCGGAAGCAGCATCTCCTATTATTTTGCCCCCGATATTGCCCTATTCTTTGCAGGTGGATATGCTTTAGCCGACTTTGGCTATAATGTCGGGGCGAAGTTTCGGGTTACGTCAGGAGCCAAACCCGCTAAGGTCGTTCCCTATTTGCTTGGCATGTACGGCTATAATGCCGTGGTGCAGGTGAATAATAAAGCGGAGTATAGCAAGATCTTCTATGGGGTAACCTTTGGTGTAGGCATCGACTTCAAACCTTTTCGCACTGGTAGCGGATATTGGACGTTTGGCCTTTTAGTTCCTATTCGAGACTCGAAAGTTGATAGCTACATCGATGAACTTAAAAACGAGCATGGTGTAACGTTCGACAACGATCTTTTTCCTGTAGGATTCTCAGTTGGATACCGATTTGTTCTGGAGTAAAGCCTGTAGGTGATCTCTATTAGAATGACGGTAGTCTTTGCTTGTATCTAGTTGGATGCGAATAAAAAAAGTTGTTATTTTGATTCTAATATTTTTAAATCGAATAAAACGTTTCGCATGAAATTTACTAGAGCTGTTGGAATTGGTTTAGCATTTGGACTTCTTGCTACTGGTGCAGTTGCCCAGAAAAGGCAAAAGGTCGAGGCTACCGATATTATTCGGGAGATGCTTTATGCTCAGTATAAGGATTTATTTCAATCGGCAGGAACGCCAACCGCAGATACGCAAAAGGATTATGTTTATCCTTGGGCCAATGCGGTTGCGCCAACTGGTGCAGCGCTATCGGAAGCGCTCGATAGCCTTATGGGGAGATTTACCTGTACCAAAGGGGCAGACGAACTTCTGCTGAAGTCGAAGTTTCCTGCCAATGTCGATATCGACAGGGGTTGCTTTTCGATGAGGGTGGCTAATGTGCTGTTGAAAAATGAAAAGGGGCTGGCCGTAAGGGTAGATACAAGCATCAACTTCGTTCAGTTTGGAAGCGAGTTTAGCTCATCGTTTCAAACTGATAGCAGCGGCAATACAACATCTCAAAGCATAAGCAGGATTACCGTTGGACGTTCCATCGGATTAAAGGATAAGCCTAAAAAAATAGGAGGAACCATAACCGTTGCCTGTAGCCTTGCCGCAGGATACGACTACGTTAAGCTTACTTCTATGGATGTAGGTAAGGAAATCCGCTTAGGGGAGGTGACGTTAAGGCTCCTTTCGGTTAATGGTCCAACTGCTGTTGTTAAGGTGATATCGGGCAGCAACGATTTCAGTTACAAGGTGGCTAACTCGAACAACGAGCCCTACATGGGCATGTCCGCGAAGCTAAATTTCGCCCAGCAGGACTACGATTTCCTTTCACAGCCCAACGCATTAGATAAGGCCACCTTCGATGCCTACTACCTAAGCAACAAGGATCGAATGCTAAGCAAGGATGCCGTGCGCGACGTAGTTGTTATTAAGGGAGCCGGTCCCATTGGCAATCTTTACCTCTACAAGCCTGCTAGTAGGGTGACCCGTAGGGCTGAGGTTGTGGTGAACCTTTAATACGCTTCGCCCTAATTAGCGTAGGCGGGGGCAAATTGTGATTTGCTGCTGGTTAAAACGCAAAAAATAGGCTGCTATCGAATTCCGATGGTGGCCTATTGGCGTTTAATAGGCGTACTGCTTACAGCTAATTAGTTGCCAACAGCTTTCACGTGTGCTTATCCTGAGTATCTTTGTGGCTTAATAATTTACGACAACGAATGAAGTTCGAGGATTACCACATATCCGATCAGATAAAGAGAAACCTTAGCGAGCTAGGGTTCAAAAGGCCAACCGATATTCAGCATCGCTCAATTCCCCCCATCCTAAAGGGCGAAGATGTGCTTGCAATAGCCCAAACCGGAACCGGAAAGACGGCAGCCTTTGCCATTCCCGTTATTGATATGCTGCACGAGGATAAATCCTCCACCCGAACCGACGGAATCCGCTGCCTAGTGATGGCTCCTACGCGCGAACTTGCTATTCAGATCTCCATAGTCTTTAAGCAGCTGGCTCAGTTTACCCGCGTCTCAACCTTTTGCGTATTTGGCGGTGTGGAGCAGGATGCGCAGATTGCCCAACTCGAAAAGGGGATCGACATTCTGGTATCTACCCCTGGCCGAATGTTCGACTTGGTAAGCCAAGGCTACATCAAGCTCAACAAGGTAGAGGTACTTATCCTAGATGAGGCCGATCACATGCTCGATTTGGGCTTTGTTCGCGACATTCAGGATGTAATTAAGTTCCTTCCCCGAAAGCATCAAACGCTATTCTTCTCGGCAACCATCAACGAGTATATAAAGACGGTTGCTTACTCGCTAGTTCGTAACCCAATTCGAATTCAGGTTTCGCCTAAGGATCCGGTGGCAAAGAATATCACCCACTCAGTTATCTTTGTCGAGATGGACGATAAGCGATTCTTCCTAGAGCGCGTGGTAACCGAGAATCCCGAAAGCAAGATTCTTGTATTCGTTCGCACAAAGGTACGAGCCGAGCGCGTTTGCAGCGCAATGGATCGGGTAGGCATAAAAGCCACCACCATTCATGGAGATAAGGAGCAGCAGGAACGTAGCGAGGCTATGGCAAGGTTCCGCAGCGGCGAGGTAAAGCTCCTAATTGCTACCGATGTCAGCGCTCGCGGTATCGATATTCCTGATGTCGACTACGTGGTTAACTACGACTTGCCCGATAAGCCCGAGAACTACGTTCACCGTGTCGGTCGTACCGGCCGAGGCAAGCAAAAGGGGCTTGCAGTTTCGTTCTGCAGCACCGAGGAGAGGAATATCCTAAAGGAAATAGAAGCATTCTTGGACAAACCGATTACCGTTAAGGAGGTAACCCGTAAGGATTATGCCGAAACCATCGACTTTTCGAGCGATGGCAGCGACGACTGGCGCGGATTGCTGCGCGAGGCTAACCAAATGGATGCAGGTAAGCCTGCGAAGGCAAAAACTCGCTCAAAAGCAAAGGCTGCTAAGCCCAAAAAGAAGGATAACAATAGGTGGTAAAAAATAGGATCGCCTTCCACAACGGAAGGCGATTTGCTTTTCTATAAATGGGGGTGTCCTCGCTGATTGTTGTGCGGTTCTACTTAATGGTGGCAATGGTTTTCCGAACATCAAGGGTTTCATCTTTCATCCCATTGCTCTTTACGGTGCTGTAGAGCGACTCTAGCGTGCTTCGTAGGTTGTCCGCACTGTACGAGGCCATAGGATTTCCCTTTAACTGCTTCATCTTCCGGTATAGGTCGAGGGCTGGTTGAGCCTCCCCTTTCGATAGAAGGGTTGCCATGTCGCTTAGTAGCCCAAATAGGATATCATCAGATAAGCTGCGGAGCTGGTTCTTGTTGCTGATCTGATCGTATAGGGTTCCATACCAGTCTATCTTCGAAGTGGTGCTTTCCGATTTCGTTAGCCTTTCAAGAAGCTTGCTGCAGAGCTCCTGATAGAAGCTGCTGCATCCGCTGAAGCTGTTTAGCACGCTATCCTTAGCCATTAGCACGTTGAGGGTGTTTAGCACATCGGCGGGCTTGCTGTTTAGGATGGCGTTTGAGCTGTGATCGTTTACTAGCGTATAGTACTTAAGGCGGTTGATGGTTGTTGCCTTCTGTTCAGTAGGGTTTAGCGCTAAGGCATCGTTTGCAAAGGCAAGGTAATATCTGGTTGCATTCGTCGGATTATCGCATTTTGCAAACAGGTACTCAACTAGGTGGTTGTATTCCTTCGGAGAGGTTGAGTACATCGTAAGGAAGTAGAGCAACTTAAAGTTCTCCTCGATGTTGTGCCTATCCGATTGCAGCTCTTCTGTTATGTAGTTCTCAATAAAGTTCGATTTGAGGAGCTTGCTGTCGAGTAGGTCTACCTTTATTAAGGTGTAGAGGGTCTCCATGTCGCTTGTCTTCTCGGGATTCTTGGTTAGTTGGTTGTAGTAGATGAGCCCGGCAATGCTGCGGTAGCTAAAAACGGTGGCCGAGTTGTTCATCACCAGGTATAGACTGTCTAAATTCTGGCTGAGCTCCGATTCGTGAAGGATTTTCGACTGAACTAGCTGCCTAAAGTAAGCCTGCTTTTCGTCATTCGTAACAATGCGTAGAGGATTGCTGTTCGAGAATGGGGGATCGAAGATGCAGAGGTTGCTTCCCCAAGTAAAGCCCATCTCCATGCTATTCCGCTTTTTGTTTACGTAGATGTAGCTCTTGATATCCTTCTCCGCAAGTAGTAGCGAATAGGTAACGGCGGCGGTTATACCGCTAAAACTTTTGCAGTAGGCGGTAAGGGGCATTGTTGAGTAGGGGTCGTAGCTAAGGAGGTAGTCGTTGTGGATGGCTTTAAGAAAAGCGTCCATTAAAGATTTACCTTCCTGCCCATATTTAGACGGAAGCAGCCGTAGCAAGGCGGCAGTTTGCTTTATCGAGCTCATAAACGAAGCCTCGATATCGCCCATGTCGGGAGTTGTTGGGGCAAAGAGCATGCCTAACGGGGTTGCTGTGTTGTTGGCAACCTTAGCGAAGGTCGCTTTTTCGTTTGGACTGTTGTATTTAATATGATTGGCGAGCTCTATTCTGTTTTTCTGACCGTAGGTTAAGCTACAGCAGACGACAGTGCAGAAGAGTAGGGCGGTTAACTTCTTCATCTTTTAGTTGAATCCTAAATTTCTACGAGGAGTTGGCTGTGGCTGCTTGCCTTGTAAGGTTATTGGCTGACGCTACTTCTCAGCGGTGAGCATAAAAAGAATGCCGCTGTTGGTTAAGCCTTTTGCCAAAAACACGAAGTGCTCTCGGGCTTGCCTTTTTATCCTAATGCTGCTTCCTATAATGAGCAGCTTCTTGTTGCCTTTAACCATGTTGTACTGGGCAACGTATGGCTTTGGGGATATGCTAAAATGGTAGGTGCTTGTCGAGTTGGTGTAGTCGTTATCAACCTCTATGTTGAACCGATACCTAATAGGTTTTCCCTCGATGAATTCGGTAAGGCCAACCATGTCGCCATTGTTGTAGGCCTCTTCGGCAACCTTCCTGCCATCAATGTTAAACCTAGTCGTCTTTTTATCATGAACCCCCATTTTATAGGTTCCCTCCTCAAAGAGCCTCCCATTTACAAAGTAGATCCTATATGGGCCATTAGATTTACCGTTTTTGTAGAACCATATCTTCTTTAGGTTGCCGTTGTCGTAGTACTCAACATACTTGCCATTAAGAGTGCTGTCGCTTATTTCCGCTGTCGATTTTAGTATGCCGTTATCGAAGTAGCATTTTGCGATACCCTTACTAAGATCTCCCTCTACCACCTGATACTTTGTTCCATTGACAGAAATGGAGTCGTGAGGGGCGTTGCAGGATAGCAATGCGGATAGGAATAGTAGGTAAAAAGCGCGTTTCATGTTATTTAGGTTAATTCGTATAAAATTAGTGCTTAATAGTTTATTTGTAAAGTGTTTTTGTTTGATGATTGAATTTATGTGAAATATTTTCTGGTTTCCACCTGCTTTTATCCCATCGTAGGCAATATATTGTAACGGAGAACGTAAAGGCTTCCTGCTGCGGGTAATAAAAAGAGGCTGTTCATGCATTTCATACGGCCTCTTTTTCTGTCTTTATTAATCGTATCCCTGTTCGAGAATACATTCATATATTCGATTTCTCCCAAGGCGAACAGCCGATTAGGGCCGCCTCTTTGTTGTTTGTTTCTATTCTTATTAGAGATGCAGCCCAAATTTGAAGGCTGTTTCTTTTGATGTAGAATAGGTGTAATGCCAAGTAGCGAAATGTCGCCGCTATAGGCTTAGTAAAACCGTTCTTCATCTGATATGCTACTTTGCCATTCGTTGTAGGTTGCCCTTGGAGCAGCCTCTTCTTTTAGGTATGCTGCCTATGTTGTATCTTTTTGACTATATGGCATGATATATCGGCATTCGGACAGCTCTCTCTGAATCTTTTTGTAGTTTTATTGCTCCTAACAAAAAAGAATCTTTATAATGAGAGCACGTTTACTAGGATTGGCCCTGCTGTTTCCCTTCTGGGCTAGCTCGCAATCGCTAAAGCCAGCCGACATCTTTGGGTCGGGCATGGTACTTCAGCAAAAGTCGGCAGCTTCGGTTTGGGGAAGGGCGCTTCCTAATGCAAAGGTCGAGGTGGTAGCCTCGTGGGGCGCCAAGGTTTCTTCTATTTCCGATGGACAAGGAGCCTGGAAGGTGGCCATTAAAACACCTAAGGCTGGAGGTCCTTACCAGATAACCATTAAATCGGGAAAGGAGAGCGTCTCCTTAAGCGACGTTCTGGTTGGAGAGGTTTGGGTTTGCTCCGGGCAATCGAACATGGAAATGACTTTAGCCGGATGGCCGCCCGTTGATACCATTCGGAACTCGGCAAAGGAAATTGGTGAGGCAAAATACCCTAACCTTCACTTTTTTACAGTTGGGCGCTGCTTCTCTGGCGATAAGCAGGAGGGGCTTAAGGGTAGCTGGATGGCTTGCTCGCCTCAAACCGCGAAGACTTTGAGCGCAACCGCCTACTTCTTTGGGCGTAAGCTGCAAAAAGAGCTTAAGGTGCCCGTCGGATTAATAGTAACTGCGTGGGGTGGTACCGCAGCCGAGGCTTGGGTTGCCCCTGCCTTCATAAAGCAGCATCCCGACTATGCGAATGTACTGGAAGGCTATCCAAAAGCTATTAAGCAGCAGGAAGAGTACGCCAAGTGGCTTGCCACGCACCCTAAGGTTGTCCTGAGTAGCACTCTACCCGAAGAGGAAAGGTGGAAGAACCTCGACTTTGGTGATGCCCAATACGCCAGTGCTGCCTACAACGATACGCAATGGAAAAGCATGATGCTCCCTCGAAGCTTCGAGTCGGAGACTGGCGATTTCGATGGCGTGGTATGGTTTCGTAGGACGATAAGCATCTCGAAGGAGGACGCCCTGAAGCCTGCGCTGCTTAACCTAGCAAAGATTGACGATATGGATAGGGTTTACGTTAACGGCACGTTGGTAGGCGCCACCGAAACACTTGGCGCTTGGCAGGTGCAGCGTAAGTACGCCATCCCCGAAGGAGTCTTAAAGGAGGGCGATAACGTAATTGCCGTAAGGGTAGTCGATAACTCTGGTGGTGGTGGTATCTGGGGCGATAGCGATATGCTTTCGGTTGGAATAGGAGAAAAGAAGATTGCGCTTGATGGTAGCTGGAAGTATCTTCCTATTGCCCAGCTAAAGGATGGTGCCTTCTATCTGTTCGACGATGCTGAATTTGCCGTACGCCCTAAGCTCGATGTGGCCATTGGGCCTAATAGCCCCGCAATGCTATTCAACGGGATGGTGAATCCGTTAATTCCGTTTACGATAAAAGGAGCCATTTGGTATCAGGGCGAAGCCAATATTGGAAGGGCGGAGCAGTACTGCACGCTGTTTCCTTTAATGGTGGAGAGCTGGCGTAAAAGTTGGGGAATCGGAAGCTTTCCGTTCTACTATACTCAAATAGCGCCTTACGCCTATTCGGGTGTAGCTAACCGCGAGTCTGCCTACATCCGCGAGGCTCAACGACGTGCTCTGGCAACACCTAATACCGGCATGGCCGTTACAATGGATATTGGAAGCGTTAAGACGATCCATCCAAGCAATAAGGTTGATGTTGGCGACAGGTTAGCGCGGCTGGCGTTGGCTGGCAGCTACGGCAAGGGGGTTGCCGCCAATGGTCCCCTGTTTAAGGGAGCAACGTTTGGTAATGGTAAGGCCGTTGTCGAGTTTTCCTATTCCGATGGCCTGAAAATAACAGGTACAGCAACGGATGAGTTCGAGGTTGCGGGTGCCGATGGCCTTTTTGTTCCTGCTGAGGCTAAGGCTGTGGCAGGTAGGGTAGAGGTTTATAGCGCTAAGGTGCCCAATCCTTCCTTGGTGCGATATGGTTTTAGGAACGGTTCGTCGTCGATACTCTCTAACGGTGCGGGATTGCCTGCATCGACATTTACCACCGAAAAGGTTTTAAAGTAGCCTAGATAAAAGAAAAGCCAGACTAAGCAGTCTGGCTTTTCTTTTATGCTTTATTCGTTAGCTGGCGCTGCTACTTCTTTGCCGTAAGCTGGAATGGAATATCGTACTGCGAAATGCCTTTTGCAACGAACACCATTGGACCACTCTGTACCTGATGCGTTGTGAAGGTGTTGCCATCGAGCAGGTAGTTGTCGTTTCCCTTCTTAAGGTAGAACTCGGCGAGCTTAGGGGCTGGCGTAACGCTTAAGTGGTAGGTCGTTTCGGACATGAACTTGTTGCCAGTTACCTTTACCTCGAGGTGGTAGCTTAGAACCTTGCCTCGCTTGTACTCGGTGAGGCTTAGCATGTCTCCGTTTTTGTAGTTGGCCTCTATTGTCTTGCTTCCATCGGGATTAAACTCGGTGAATGGGCCATCAAGGAAGCCCTTTTTGTAGAACGATTGCCTAAATAGGCGTCCGTTGTTGTAGTACATCTTTAGCGGACCATCCGTTTGCCCTTCTTTGTAGTAGCATTCTTTCTTCACCTTGAAGTCTTCGTAGTACTCTAGGTACTTGCCGTTAAGCGTTCCGTTGGCAATCTCGACGGTAGCCTTTACGTTTCCATTATCGTAGAAGCATTTGCCGACGCCCTTTTCGAGGCTGCCATCTACCTTGTACTTTATGCCGTTAATGGTTAGCGTATCGTGCGACTGGCTACAGCCAAACAGGAACAACGATAGCGCAATGGAGATACAGATATTTCTCATAAAAAGTGGAGTGTATTTTTTTGATAAATGTAGCATCTAATGCCAATATTGCAATGTTTTGCGGAGTGATGGGGCAATTATTTTTTTGTTAGGGCTTACCGTATTCGTATTATTTTTCTACTTTTGGGGCGATCAGAATGGTAATATGAAACTGAATACTACTTCAAAGCTGATATTCCGTAACCTGAAGAACAGAGATGCTTTCTGTTCCTAACTTTCTTTTGAGGCTGCCTTTCTAGCGCCTCGTCTACCTTTATCGACTTATTTTCTCAGCTGACGTTGGCCTCGTGCTAGCGCGTTTTGCTGTACACGTTAATCCTAATAAAACATACCTATGGAACTTCCATTTGCAGAATCGTACAAAATTAAGATGGTAGAGCCCATTCGCCGCTCTACCCGCGAAGAGCGTGAGCGCTGGATCAAAGAGGCTCACTACAATCTGTTTGGCATTAAGAGCGAGTACGTGTTTATCGACCTGCTTACCGACTCGGGCACCGGCGCCATGAGCGACAGGCAGTGGAGCGCCATGATGCTGGGCGACGAAAGCTACGCTGGTGCTACCTCGTACTTCAAAATGAAGGAGGCCATCTACAACATCCTTGGCTTTCCTTACTTCCTGCCAACCCATCAGGGGCGCGCTGCCGAGAATGTGCTCTTCTCGGTGCTGGTGAAGGAGGGGAGCTACATCCCTGGTAACTCGCACTTCGATACCACCAAGGGGCATATCGAATTCCGCAAGGCGCATGCCATCGACCTTACCATCGACAAGGCGTCGAATACCCAGCTCGAAATTCCGTTTAAGGGGAATATCGACCTAAATAAGCTGGAGCTCTTCCTAGAGGCGCATCCCGCAAGCGAGGTGCCCTTCATCTGCATGACCATTACCAACAACACCGCAGGCGGGCAGCCCGTATCGATGGAGAACCTTCGCGGTGCTAGCAAACTGGCAAAGAAGCATGGCATTCCTATGCTGTTCGACTCGGCTCGCTTTGCCGAAAATGCCTACTTCATCAAAACTCGCGAGAAGGGGTATGCCGATAAGTCCATCAAGGAGATCGTGAAGGAGATGTACCAGTACGCCGACTACATGACCATGAGCTCGAAGAAGGATGCCATCGTGAACATGGGCGGCTTTATCGGCTTTAAGGACGAGGAGACCTACAAGAAGGCTACCGTATTCAACATCATGTACGAGGGCTACGTAACCTACGGCGGCATGAGCGGCAGGGACATGAATGCCCTTGCGGTTGGCCTCGATGAGGGTACGGAGTTCGATACGCTCGATACCCGCATCCGCCAGGTTGCCTACCTTGGTCAAAAGCTAGATGAGTATGGCATTCCCTACCAGCGTCCTGCCGGTGGTCACGCCATCTTTGTTGATGCCAAAAGGATGCTTCCTAACGTGCCTCGCGAGGAGTTCCCTGCTCAGACCTTGGGCGTGGAGCTGTACCTCGAAGCGGGCATCAGAGGGGTAGAGATCGGCGCCATTCTTGCCGACCGCGATCCTGAAACCCACGAGAACCGCTACCCCGAGCTGGAGCTGCTCCGCCTTGCTATCCCACGCCGTACCTACACCAACAACCACATGGATGTTGTTGCAGCTGCGCTGAAGAACGTGTTCGATAGGCGCGAGAGCATCACCCGCGGGGTGGTAATTACCAAGGAGGCGCCAATCCTTCGCCACTTTACCGTTGAGATGGAAAAAGCGCAGTAGGGCTTAGCCTAGCATAATATTAGAAAAGGGAAGAACCGCATCGGGTTCTTCCCTTTTTTTATGGTTGGCTTACTCCGTGGAATGGTTGTAGCGCCTACCCGGGATGTCGGGTAGAACTAATCGGAACCGAAATCGTCCGCCCGAGATGTCGGGCAGAGCTAATCGGAACCGAAATCGTCCGCCCGAGATGTCGGGTAGAGCCAATCGGAACCGAAATCGTCCGTCCGAGATGTCGGGTAGAGCTAATCGGAACCGAAATCGTCCGCCCGAGATGTCGGGCAGAGCTAATCGGAACCGAAATCGTCCACCCGAGATGTCGGGTAGAGCCAATCGGAACCGAAATCGTCCGTCCGAGATGTCGGGTAGAGCTAATCGGAACCGAAATCGTCTACCCGAGATGTACGGAGGTCTAATCGGAACCCGAAACACCTACCGTACTTGCCCGACGGAGGGTATTCATATACCGCAAAGGGGCTGCCTATAGCTTAGGCAACCCCTTTGGTTTTATCTATCCTGCCGATGAGGGCAGCGTTGGACTACTTGTACTTTACCTTAATCAGGTAGAACGAGCGTCCGTCGAGCGTTAGCGTAAGCTTGCTGCCCGCAACCTTAACGGCTGCTGGCTTGGGCGCAACCTTGGTGGGGGTGTCTAGGGTGTTGTAGTCGGCTAGGTTTTGGGCCTGCATCACCTGGCAGCTGGCCGATTTTGCATTTACCGATACTCCCTTAACCTCTATCTGGGTAGCCTTTGCGCTGGCGCTGGCGTTGGCCACCTTTACGATAAGCTCGTGGCTCTTTTGGTCGATAACCGAGCTGGCGTAGAGGCTGTCCTTACCGGCTACAGCCGCGCCGCCGCACAGGATGGGCACCACGTTAGTCCCCTTGTTGTTGGCGAAGGCCTTCTGCACGTAGTAGCTGGGAGTTCCAAACGAGCGGAGGTTGTCGAACCAAATCAGGTCGGGGTTCCACTGCCACGCCTCGATGTGGGCGAACAGCGGGGCGTACGAGGCCATGTGTACCACGGCTGCATTGCGCTCTAGCCCGGTCATCAGCGCGGCCTCCGAGAGGGCAGCCTCCCAGTTGTTGCGCGATTCGGGGGCGGTTCCTCCCTTGGTGTGCGAGGCGTACTCTCCGGCAAACACCTTTGGCCCCTTGCGGTCGTAGCTGTCGTAGCGGCTGGCGTTTTTGTAGAACCACTCGGGGCTCTGGTAGTAGTGCTCATCGACTAGGTCGCCGTTGAGTGCCTTGAGCTCCTTCCAGAGGTAGTCGAATCGGTCGCCGTCGGGCGATGGGCCCGAGCTAGCCACCAGCTTAATGTTGGGGTACTTCTCCTTTAGGGTCTTGGCAATAACCTTATATCGGTCCACGTACTGCTCGTCCCACTGCTCGTTGCCCACGCCAAGCATCTTTAGGTTGAAGGGGGCAGGATGGCCCATCTGGGCGCGTAGGCTGCCCCACTTGGTGGTTGCATCGCCGTTGGCAAACTCAATTAGATCGAGCATATCCTGCACGTAGGGCTCCAGCTGGTTCATAGGCACTACCTCGCCCGTGTTGTACTGGCAGGCCATTCCGCAGTTGATGATGGGCAGCGGCTCGGCGCCAATATCCTCCGAAAGCAGGAAGTACTCGTAGAAGCCAAGGCCGTACGACTGGAAGTAGTCGGGGGCTGGGCGCCAGCTGAACTCCGTATTCCAGCGGTTGATAATCTGCTTGCGCTCCTCCACCTTGCCTACGGTGGTCTTCCACTGGTAGCGGTTGGCCAAGTCGCGGCCCTCCACGATACATCCCCCAGGGAAGCGGACGAAGCCCGGCTTTAGGTCGTAGAGCAGCTGCACCAGGTCGGCGCGCAGCCCGTTGGGCCTATTCTTCCAGGTGTGATGGGGGAACAGCGACACCATGTCGATGTCTACCGATCCCTTTCCGGTGAAGATGATGTTGAGGCGGGCCTTGGCGTCGGTAGCCTTGCTGGTAAGCGAGGCGGTGTATTGGTTCCAGCCGTCCTTGAAGCCATCGAGGGAGCACTCGCCGATTTTCTTGCCATCGGCGCTAACCAGCTCAACGGTTAGCTTCACGGGGGAGTTTTCGCTGTTGCGGACCAGTATCGAGAAGTTGTACTGCTCGCCCTCCTTCACGCCCATTCCGCGGAAACCCTCGTTGGTAAGGCCGAACCCGCCATTGGCGGCATCAACGGTTACATGCGCAAAGCGGGGGTTGTTGATGTGGGCATCGCCTCTATTCTCAATAAGAACCTTTCCGGAGGCGTTGCCGGTTTTTAGCTCCTTCCAGCCCATCATGGGGGTAAGGAATTCGAACGAGCGGTTCTTTACCAGCTCGGCGTATATTCCGCCATCGGCGGCAAAGTTGATATCCTCGAAGAAGATGCCCCACATGGATGGCTGAATTTCGGCAACGGGCTTGTTGGCCTCTACCGTCAGCTTTACCGGCTGTGCCGATAAGGCCTGGGGCACCCCCAGCGATACCAGCGCAAGGGCGGCTGCATAAATTGATGTTCTTTTCATGTGCGTAGGTTTATTTCTTGTTCTTTACCGTCGATAGCCTGTACAGCCCAACGCCGTGCTTGGGGATCAGCTGCGATAGCTCGTCGCTAACCTTTCCGAGTGGCTTGTTTTGCCACAGCTCCTTAACGGCAACCTGCCCCTTTATACCAAGTTGGCTGAGTTTAACGGTTACCTTTTCGGGCTGTTCGCCATCGCGGGCGTTGAATAGGGCTAGGTACTTATCGCCGTTAGCGGCGTCGGCTGTCCAAACGTAGATGTCGTTATCCTTAAACAGCAGGCGGTTGTTCTTGCTGTGCTGGTTGATGTCGAGAACCTCCTTGTTGGTGATTAGCGATAGGGTAAAGTCGTTGTTGCTGGGTAGGTCGCCGCCAAAGATCAGGGGCGATTTACCCATGGCGAATAGCGACATTAGGGTGTGCTGCTCGTCGACGCTCAGGTGGCAGAAGCGGTTGTCGCCACGCTCGGCGCGGATGCCGATCTTGCCAATGGGGAGCATGTCGCCATCGGGCCAGTGCCCCTTGCCGGCGTAGGGAATCCACTTCTCGAATAGGGCGAAGTGCTCCTTTACCTGCCCCCAGTTATCCCAGAAGTCGTCGATGATGCGCCACATGTTGGCATGGGTTTGCACGTGCTCGGCGCTTGCCAGCGGCGTTTCACCGGGCGAGGTGCTCAGCACAATCTTGCGGCCTGTCTTGTCGATGGCCTTGCGGATAAGCTCAACTTCATCCTGATGGTATGGGCGCGAGAGGTCGTCAATCTTAATAAAGTCGAGCCCCCACGATGCGTAAAGGGCCATCAGCGAGTTGTAGTACTCCTGTGCACCATTCTTGGTGGCATCAACGGTGTACATGTCGCCCAGCCAGGGGCAGAGCAGATTGGTGTTGTAGATGTCGGCAGCATGGGCCGTAGAGCCTAGGATAGGCGTGTTCTTCTTAACGGCAACCTTAGGAATGCCGCGCATGATGTGTATGCCAAACTTCAATCCCTTGCTGTGGATGTAGTCGGCAAGAGGCTTAAAGCCTTTTCCTTTTGCTGATGATGGGAATCGCGCCTCCGATGGAATAAAGCGGCCGTATTCGTCCATGCAGAACACGGGGTCCTTTTCGTTGTACCCATGCGCCTTGTCGTTATCCACATACCAGCGGATGTCCACCACGATATACTCCCATCCAAATTTCTTCAGATTCTTGGACATGTAGTCGGCGTTTACCTTAACCTCGGGTTCGGTAACCGTCGGGCCGTAGCAGTCCCAGCTGTTCCACCCCATAGGAGGCGTTGCTGCCCACTTGTGGAACTCCATCTCCTTAGTCTGCGATGGTTGGGCAATTAGCTGTACCGATGCTGTAAGCGCCGCTAAGAGCAGCGTATGTTTTAGCTTCATAGGTGCGAATTTTATGCGAAATGGGGGAAAAGGGTTTGCTGATGCAAATCCTTTCCCCCGTAATTCCAAGATTAATTTCTATTACTTCTGAGTGTAGAATGCCTGCTCGGTAATTTGTCCGAGCTTTAGGTATTCCTTGTAGATTTCAAGATATGCCTTGTGGTTCTCCTGGTTTGGATGATACTCCAGCGCAAATCCTTGCCCCATGGCTTTCTGGGCCTCCTCGGCAGTCGAGTAAACACCTGCAGCCACAGCGGCAAACATGGCAGCACCAAGGGCACAAGCCTGTTCGCTCTTGGCAACCTTAATTGGCATGCCCAAAACGTCGGCAAGCGTCTGCATAACAAATGGCGATTTTAGCGAGATGCCGCCAATGCCTATTACGCTATCTATCTTGATTCCGTTCTCGAGGAAGCGGTCAACTATAGCCTTCGAACCAAATGCGGTTGCTTCTACTAGCGCCCTAAAGATGAGCGGAGCGGAGCTGCCTAGGGTAAGCCCGGTAATGGTTCCCTCTACCAGCTGGCTGGCATCTGGCGTTCTGCGGCCATTCATCCAGTCGGTAGCCAGGATGGAGCTGCTGCTAACCGGAATCTTAGCTGCTTCTGCCGATAGCGCAGGGATAATCTGGTCGAGCACTTCGTCTATCAGCTTCTGCTTGGTTTCAGCATCAACTAGGGTGGTTTTCGATAGGATGCTTTCAACTGGCCAAGCAACTACGCGCTTAAACCACGCGTATATATCGCCAAAGCCCGATTGACCAGCCTCTAGTCCAACCATTCCTGGGATAACAGAGCCATCAACTTGTCCGCAAATACCTGGTACCAGCTTATTGCCCATCTCCTCGTACGACGATACCATGATGTCGCAGGTTGATGTACCGATAACGCGAACGAAGGTGTTTGGGGTAATCTGGGCACCAACTGCCCCCATGTGGCAGTCGAATGCGCCTACTCCAACGGCTACGCTGGTCGACAATCCTAGGCGTTGAGCCCATTCGGGAGTTAAGCTTCCAACCTTTTCATTGCTGGGGTAGGTATGGGTAAATAGCCTGTCTCGGTATCCTTTTAGGCAAGGATCGAGGGCTACGAAGAAATCCTCAGGTGGTAGTCCACCCCACTGTTCGCTCCAAAGTGCCTTGTGTCCGGCGGCACAGCGGCTACGTTTCACCTCTTCGGGCTTGGTGTTACCGGTAAGAATGGCGGGTAGCCAGTCGCAGTGCTCAATCCAGGAGTAGGCTGTTTTGCGAACATCTGCATCCTCGCGAAGTACGTGCGTCATCTTTGCCCATACCCACTCCGACGAGTAGATGCCACCTTCGTATGCCGTATAGTCAACCTTCCATTCCTTGGCAAGCTTGTTAATCTCGGCAGCCTCCTTAATGGCGGTGTGATCCTTCCAAAGAACGAACATTGCATTAGGATTCTCGGTAAACTCAGGACGTAGCGCTAGTGGTGTACCTTCGCTGTCTATGAGTACAGGTGTACTACCCGTAGTGTCGAAGGAGATGCCTACAACATTTTCGGCTACCTCTGGCTTACACTTGCCTAGCGCTTCCTTTACCGAGGCTTCTAGCGCCTCCACGTAGTCGAGCGGATGCTGCCTGTAGCGATTAGCCAGTGGATCGCAGTACATACCCTTCATCCAGCGGGTGTAGTACTTTACGGAGGATGCGAGCTCCTCGCCGCTGGTGGCATTTACCACCAGCGCACGGCACGAGTCGCTCCCGTAATCTAATCCAATTACGTATTTTGTGTTACCCATCTTTTCTAGTATTCTAAAGAACCCTTCAGCATGTAGTACATTTCGTTAAATCGCAGCTCCTTTTTGAAGTTGGAGATGGTGGTGCTGTTGTCGATGGTTACCATCTCTACACCTGCAATCTCTGCGTAGTCTTCCATGTACTCTTCGGTTAGCACGTACGAGAAGCTGGTGTGGTGGGTGCCACCTGCGTAAATCCATGCTGCTGCACCTACTTCGAGGTTGGGTTGAGGTACCCAAAGAGCACTGGCAACAGGAAGTTTTGGTAGCGCTGCTTCTGGTTCGATAACATCTACCTTGTTTACGATCATACGGAAGCGGTTGCCCATATCAACAACGGTTGCTGCTACGCCTGTTCCTGCTGGCGATGTGAATACCAGACGTGCAGGATCAGCCTTTCCACCAATACCTAGAGGGTGAACCTCGAGCTTAGGCTTGTGAGCAGCAATTGTTGGACATATTTCGAGCATGTGCGCTTGTAGGATGGAACCTTTGCCCTTAAAGTGGTAGGTGTAGTCCTCAAGGAACGAGGTGCCGCCGTTTAAGCCCTGAGCCATCACCTTCATGGTGCGAACAAGAGCGGCAGTTTTCCAGTCGCCTTCTGCTCCAAAGCCATAGCCATCGGCCATTAGGCGTTGCGAGGCAAGCCCAGGAAGCTGGTTGAGCCCGTGAAGCGCATCGAAGTTGGTGGTAAATGCTTTTGCGTCCTTTTGCTCTAGGAAACGACGAAGCGCAATCTCCTCGCGAGCAGCTTCGCGCACCTGCTGGTGTTGGGCTCCACCCTTCTTTGCATTAGGTGCTAGATCGTACTCTTTTTCGTATACAGCTACCAAAGAGTCTACATCTGCTTCCGAAACCTTATCCTGTTCGGCTACTAGATCTCCAACTGGGTAGTAGTCCACATGGTAGCCAAAGCGCAATTCGGCTTCCACCTTATCGCCATCGGTAACGGCAACGTTGTTCATGTTATCGCCAAAGCGAATGATGCGCATGCCTTGTGCATCAGCCCAAGCGGCAGCAACGCGCATCCAAACGGCAATATGTCCCTGAACTGAGTCATCTTCGTAGTGCCCCACTACCACCTTGCGATTCTTGCGCATGCGGCTAACGATATGTCCGAACTCGCGGTCGCCGTGTGCGCTTTGGTTGAGGTTCATGAAGTCCATGTCAATCTCGCTCCATGGAATCTCCTTGTTGTACTGGGTGTGTAGGTGCAGAAGAGGCTTCTTATAGTTCTTTAAGCCTGCAATCCACATTTTGGCAGGCGAGAAGGTGTGCATCCAGGTGATAACACCAACACACTTGTCGTCTACGTTTGCGTCATTGAAGGCGGCAGATATTTCGGGAGCAGAGTTTACGGTTCCTTTGTAAACAACCTTAATTGGAAGCTGCCCTGATTTGTTTAGTGCTTCTACGATTGCATTCGAGTGTGCATCAACGGCAATGATTGCATCGCCACCGTAAAGGAGTTGTGCTCCTGTTACAAACCAAACCTCTAAATTTTTGAAGTCCATGTTCTTTTATTTTAAGTTATTTCTTTTTGTTTTGACCGTAGTAGGCGTTTGGACCATGCTTACGGTAAAAATGCTTCTGAATAAGCAGTGGGTTCATGGTCAGATTAGGATTAATGCTGAAGGCAATATACGCCATTTTAGCAACCTGTTCCATGACAACTGCGTTGTGAACTGCGTCGGAGGCGTTCTTGCCCCACGAAAAAGGTCCGTGGTTTTGCACCAGTACACCTGGTACGTATGTGGGGTTTATCCCATCAAACCTCTCTATGATTACATTCCCAGTTTCTTTCTCATATTCGCCCTTAACCTCTTCTTCGGTCATTTGGCGTGTACATGGAATTTCTTGGGCAAAGTAGTCGGCGTGGGTGGTGCCAATGTTGGGCAGGTCAACGCCAGCCTGAGCCCAAGCAGTTGCATAGGTAGAGTGGGTGTGAACCACTCCACCTATTTCTGGAAATGCTTTGTATAGTTCTAGGTGTGTTGGAGTATCGGATGAAGGCGATAGAGTCCCCTCTACCACCTTTCCGTCTAAATCAACTACAACCATATCTTCGGCTTTCATGGTATCGTATGATACGCCCGAAGGCTTGATTACTACTAGACCTGAAGTTTTGTCGATAGCGCTTACATTGCCCCATGTGAAGATCACGAGACCATGCTTTACCAAGTCGAGGTTTGCTTCAAAAACAGTCTGTTTTAGTGCTTCTAGCATGTCTTAATATAATTAATTTAACTACCAGAAGTAGATGTAGAAGGCAACGCAGGTACACACAACAATTGCAGAGGTAATGATATCTGTGAACGACCAGCTAGCCTTGGTTTCTGCAATCTGCTCGGGAGACTGCGAAAAGTATGTTAGTCCCTTTAGCTGATCTTCGCTTGCCTTAGGTGTGAAGAAGCTGATAAGGAACATTATCGCCATAGTAAAGAAGAATAGGAATAGGCAGAAGTATAGCCAGTTGATGGCAAGCATCTCTCCTAGTAGGCTGTCGGGTGCAATATGGTTGCTGAAGATCATCAGCACTAGACGGAACATACCCACGCCAAAACCAATCAGCAATCCCCATTCGCCAGCCTTTGGGGTAATCTTGCGGTTGAATACGCCAAGAATAAATACGGCCGAAATGGCTGGTGCAATAAGCGACTGTACGTTTTGCAGGTATTCGTAGAGAACGCTACCTAGTCCACGCATAATAGGAATCCAAATGAGGCCTAGTCCAAATACGGTTATTGTAGCAATTCTACCAACCCATACAAGGCGAGCTTCGGTTGCATTGGGGTGGTGTGGCTTGTAGAAGTCGATGGTAAATAGAGTTGCCGAAGAGTTGAAGTGTGCTGCTAGCGATGTCATAAGTGCAGCAATAAAACCAACGGTAACAATACCCTTAATTCCGGCAGGGAGTAGGGTGGTAACCAAAGTACCGTAAGCTTGGTCGTTGGTGTCGAACATGATTTTTCCTTGAGCCTTAAGCGCAGCGGCAATCATACCTGGGATGAGGAACATGAATACAGGAAGAATCTTAAGGAAACCTGCAAGGATGGTACCCTTACGGGCGTTGTTTAGGTCCTTAGCGGCAAGTGCACGTTGCACGATATGCTGGTCGGTACACCAGTACCAGAATCCGATGATGGCTGCTCCAAAGATTACGCCTATACCAGGGAACTTAGCATATAGCGGATCGGAAGGGTCGGCATGAATGAGGTGCTTGTTAGAACCAATATGCTCAAGAACAGTGTTCCATCCATCGAGAATACCTCCGCCACCAACTTCGTACAATCCTAGGAATAGAATGATGAAGGCACCAATAATAAGAATTGGTGTTTGGATGACAGAAAGCATCATAATACCCTTCATACCTCCAAGAACGGTGAAAATACCAGTAAGCAGTACAAGGCCAATTGCCCCATACCAGAAGTTAATGCCTAGTACGCTCTGTAGGAAAATACCTCCAGTGAATGCAGTAACCGATACTTTGGTAAGCACGTAGCTGATGAGGGTAATGATTGATAGCGTAGAACTGGTATTCTTGTTGAAACGCTTGTATAAAAACTCGGGCATGGTAAATACCTTGCTGTGCGCGTAGAAGGGCACAAATACCCAACCAAGAATCAATATCATCCAGCCTTGCATTTCCCAGTGAGCCATTGCCATGCCGCTTTCGGCACCTGCTCCTGCTAAACCTACAAGGTGTTCCGATCCAATGTTTGCTGCAAAGATTGCCGCTCCAACTGCCAGCCATGTTTCGCTACGGCCAGAAAGAAAATAGTCGCTGGTGTTTTTGTGATCTCTTCTGATAACCCAGAGTACAACGCCCACCAGTGCGGCTAAGAATACTCCGATAATTGTCCAATCTAGTGTTGCCATTTAATGTGCTGAATTAGTTAGTCCTTTTTATAAATACCCTTTAGGCCAATTTAATGTGACCTAAAGGGATTTGTGCTCGATTGCAAGTATATAAGATATACTGATGTAATGCTATTTTTCTCCGATCTTTTGTTTGAGGATTTCGAATTCTTTTTCGGTTACTGAGAATACAGTTCCGTGTCGAATTCCTTTTGGAACCGATATCTTATCGGAGATGTCTTTCCAATTCTTAAGGTCGGTAGATTCGATAGCACCATACTTTCCGTCCATGTACTTATCGAAAAAGACAATCCAACGGTCTTTGGTTCTTAGCACGGTTGGACCTTCGGCCCAGTACTTGCCGGTTATTGGGGCTGTAGGCTCGCTGTATTCGCCAGTGAGGTTTTTGCTAAAGGCAATACGTAAGTTCTTTTCGGCAGGGGCATCGTTCTCGTTCTTCAGGAACATGACGAATTGCTTTCCATCCTTAAGTATGGTTGCATCGATTACGCTAAACTTCTTATCGTAAAGTAGCTTTGTCTTACTAAATGTTTTGAAGTCTTTGGTGGTGACGTAGTACATGCGGTGGTTGTACTTGTCCTTAGGGTTTACGCCAAGCATAGGGAAGCGATCGGGGATGGTAGATGCCCAGTAGATCATGTACTCCTTTTTCTTTGCATCGTAGGTGATTTCGGGTGCCCATGCGTTTAGGGTCGTTGACTCGTGCTCCATAACGGGTAGGTACTGCTGTTCGCTCCAGTTAACCAAATCGGTTGATGAGGCGTAGCCAATACCCTTTTCGTTCCAGCTAACTGTCCAAACCATGTGGAACTTTCCATCTCCACCCTTAATGATGCAGGGATCTCGCATTAGCTTGTCGTTGCTGATCTGAGGTGCTAAGAATGATTTGTCGTTGTTGAGCGCTTTCCAGGTGTACATGTCGGTAGAGTAGGCAAGGTGTAGCCCGTCTTGTCCGTTGTCGTTAAAGTACGAGAAGAGCCAAATCTGCTTCTCCGCCTTTTTCTGGGCTAGTGCAGCGCTTGCGGTGAGTATCACTGCAAATGCAACGAGCGCTAGTGCTTTAAAATTAGGCTTATTCATGATGTAATGTTTTGTCTGTTTTAACTAATAACCCTGCCCTTTATAAAAAAAAGGCAGGGAATTATTGAGTGTGTTAGTGCCGTTGCCTACTTAACGGGGGTAATGGTAAACCCGTAGGAGTATTCTTTAGCCTTTAGCAGGTATTGCTCGTGAGGATATGCTCCCCAGCTGTTATCGCCACCTACGCCACGTTGTGCGAGGTCTACGCAAAGCACTACCTCTCTGCGAGGAGTGATGTCGTTGGTGTGGCGATACTTCTTCGATAAACCTGGATCAAAGTCTTCGGGGTAGTTATTCAGCGCGCTTACGCAGATTGGCTGAAGTCCCTTTATTTGGATGCCCTTTCCATCATTGTTGGTAAGGGTTAGCCAGCGAACATCGGTCTTATAGCCATTCTCCTGTGGACGGGTGTATGGCACGTACTGATCTGAAACCTTGCTAGAGTAAATTCCAATGTTAGCAGCGGTGTTGCGATCGGTGTAGTTCTCCCAAGGACCACGTCCGTAGAAGTTGAAGTTGTCGAACTCTTCGCCCAGTGACATAATCATGCCGAATCGGGGCATCTCGGGCAGTACGTTAGCACCTGCCTTGTAGCTTACGTTTACCGATAAAGCACCATCAGCAGCCATAGTGTACACAATCTGATAGTCCGATGCAACATCCTTTAGGTATAGGTTGGCCGTTACGATTGCCTTGCCGCCTTCTTCCTTCACATCGATGCTTTTTACAGAGGTGTTGTTTCCGGCAGTACGCCAAATGTTACACTTTGCCTGCATGCCGTTTCCGAAGTCGTTATCGGTTGGGGCTCTCCAGAAGTTTGGTGCTGGCTTGTTGTTGAAGTACCAGCTGTTGTCGGTTCTGTAGCCGCCAATTAGGCCCGACCACTTGTTGATGATTACATCGACACCACCTGCGCTTAGGGTGATTCTATCCTTATCGGTTGACACCTTTGGTGCAGCACCGCTTGCTGAAGCGCTAGCAAAGAACTTTCCTTCGCCTAACTTAAACTGCTCGCGGGCAACCTCGTGTCCTTGAGGAATCATCTCGGAACCGTTGCGGGTGTATGCGTATACGTTTAGGAAGTATTCGGCACCATCGGTAGCAGGCATTTCGGGCATTGCTAGCTGAACCTCTTTTTGAGAATCGGGTGCTAGAGCTACATCGAAGCTGCCGCTTTTTATTACTTCTCCATTCTTAATCACCTCGTACTTGAATACGTAGTCGGCAAGGTTGGTGTAGTGGAACTCATTTGCTACTGTTACTAAACCTTTTTCGGGTTGTGTAGCCGTAAAGTAGATGTCTTGGTAGTACTTCTTCACCTCTAATAGGCTTGGGTGAGGCGTTCTGTCGGGCCAAACCAGCCCGTTGTGGCAGAAGTTTTCGTCGTTGGTGTAGTTTTGGCTACCCATATCGCCGCCGTACGACCAGTACTTGCGACCGGCCTCGTCGGTAACCTCAAATCCTTGGTCAACCCAGTCCCAGATGAATCCGCCCTGCATATTTTTGCTTCCGCGGATAATATCCCAGTACTCCTTAAAGTTGCCCGAGCTGTTGCCCATAGCGTGCGAGTACTCGCACATGATGAATGGGCGCTTTACGTTTTGGCGTGCAGCATACTCCTTCATATACCTAATTTCGGGGTACATGGGGCACACTACATCGGTGTTCTCGGTTTCGCCTGCTTGCTCGAACTGCACTAGGCGGGTTTTATCGCGCTCCTTAATCCACTTGTAGGTTTCGTGGAAGATGGGGCCATTGCCGCACTCGTTGCCTAACGACCATAGAATTACTGATGCATGGTTCTTGTCGCGCTCTACTAGGCTAACGGTACGGTCCATGTGTGCTGCCTTCCATTCGGGTAGGTAAGCGGGGTGCTTCGACTTGTCGAACCAGCCTTGCAGCTCGGCACCCATGCCGTGAGTTTCGATGTTGGCCTCATCAACCAAGTAGATACCGTACTGGTCGCATAGCTTCACCCAGTCGATGTTGTTGGGGTAGTGGCTGCAGCGAACGGCGTTGATGTTGTTCTGCTTCATGGTGCGGATATCCTTCAGCATGGTCTCCCTGTCCTGGTAGTGACCGGTGACTGGGTTATGCTCGTGGATGTTGACGCCGTGAACGTAGATGCGCTTGCCGTTTACCAGCAGCTGCCCATTCTTGAGTTCTACCTTGCGGAAGCCTACCTTGGATGATACCGTCTCTACGAACTTGCCGTTTTCATCGTAAAGGGTTAGCACCAGCGAGTACAGGTAGGGCGTTTCGTTGCTCCATAGCTTTACCGACGAGAGGCTCTTCGAAAATGTGAGATCCTTCTTTGCATCGGCAGGTGTGCTGGCCTTTTGGGTTTGGGCGAATACCTCCTTGCCTGAGGCATCGAGTAGCGATACCCTAACCTGTGAATTCTTACCTGCCTTGTTGTAGTTACGCAGGGTAACATCAACCGATAGCAGCCCATTCTTGTAACTGGCATCTAGGTCGGGGCGGGCAAAGAAGTCGGCAATGCGGATGTTTTCGGTGCTGTAGAGGTACAGGTTGCGGTCGATACCCGATAGGCGCCAGAAGTCCTGATCTTCGAGGTACGAGCCATCGCTCCAGCGGTAGGCCTCTACGGCTACCAGGTTCTTACCGGGCTTCACGTACTTGGTGATGTCGAATTCGACGGGGCTCTTGGTGTTCTCCGAGTAGCCCACCTTTTGTCCGTTCACCCAGATGTACATGGCCGAGGTGCCCCCTTCGAAGTGGAGGTAAACGCGGCGGCCGTTCCAGCTGGCGGGTAGGTCGAAGTTGCGACGGTACGAGCCAACAGGGTTATCGGAGTGATCGATGTAGGGTGGATTCTTCTTGTAGGGGTAGGTGATGTTGGTGTAGATTGGAATGCCATACCCCTGAAGCTCCCAGTTGGAGGGAACCTTTATCTCCTTCCAGTTGATTACGCTAAAGCTGGGCTTGTAGAAATCAACGGGGCGCTGATCGGGGGTGGGCGACCACTGGAACTTCCAGTTCCCGTTGAGGGAGAGGAACCAGGGCGAGCGAATGTACTCGTCGGCTAATGCCGAACGCTCGTCGGCAAAGGGGAGGAAGGTTGCCCGTGCGGGCTCCCGGTTGATTTGAAATACTTCGGGGTTTTCCCAGTCGTTGACAGTCTTATTTTCCTGTGCAAACGAAGGCGAAAGCAATAGTGCTAGTAAACCCGTTGCTAACCATTTTGTTTTCATGCGATACGTCTGAATTGTTTCGTTGTGTGTGTAAAGTGGGCTCCATTCCTAAATTCTATCATTAACACTTTCGATTACCCAACTTGCTTAGGAATGGAGCCTGAATTATAATAAAGAAACCCAAATGTCGTGTATATGTTTGGCTGGAAGCAGCACTACTCGTAGGCTGGTGCCAGCAGGAAGCCCTGCTTGTCGTAGTGCTGATCGTACTTCTCGTCGAAGGCGGTGGTAAAGAGCTTCTCGTCCGACTTGTTGCGCGAGCGCTCGATGCTCAGCGCCTTGCCGCTCTTCTTGTTTACCAGCTTGCACCAACCATCGCTCTGCTTTACGATCTTCCAAACCTGGCCATCGTCCTTATTCTTGTCCGATAGCGCTGCCTGGTCGTCGAGGTAGCGGCCGCTTGGCACATGCCTTATTCGGGCAAAGTCTTTCCCCGTAGGTTCTACCACCCAGCGTTGATCCTCCTTGGCGTAGTCGAGCCGGTAGTTGCCAATGGCGTTGGCGCCATTTTCAGCTGTGCGCAGCGGGGCTAGGTAGGCTCCGGTCCACTTGCTCTTGATGCGTAGCTGCTTGGGGGTCGTGGCCTTTGCCGATAGCTTGCCCGATTTCATATCTACCGATAGCTTGCTTGCCCACTCCATCACCATGGTGGTGTCGTTGGCGAACGTTAGCGGTAGGAAGATGTATCGGGAGTTGAAGTACTGCGAGGGATCCCAGCGGTCGCCTACGTAGAGGTAGCTGGTGGTTTTAGCGCCCTGTATGGGCAGGATGTAGGTGGGCTGCGTGTCGAACGACATGGGCGAGCCCACGTTCTTCAGCGCCGACCAGGGGCCCCGCATGGAGGTGGCGAAGGCGTACTTGGCCTGGTTGGGGTCCCATCCGGTGCAGAACGAGGTGAGCATGAAGTAGTACCTGCCGCGCTTTACCACGGCGGGCGCCTCGCGCTGCGAGCCGGGCCACAGCGTCAGCACCTTCTCCTTTACATCGAGGTAGTCGGCGGTGAGCTCGTACACGTTCATGTCGCGGTTCTCGCGGGTGGAAGATATGAAGTAGGCCGTGCCGTCGTCGTCCTTAAACAGGTTGCAGTCGCGTGACATGTTGTCGAACGGGCGGAAGCTGCGCAGGTAGGTAAACGGCTTTTCGATATCCGAAGAGGTGGCCACCGCCGCCCTGGCGTAGCTGTAGTCGGTGCGGATCTCGTAGTGCATCCACATCACAAACTGCTTGGTGGCCTCGTTGTAGATTACCTTGGGGCGCTCGATGTTGGCCTTGGCCAGCTCGGGGTTCGACTGGCGGGTGAGCAGGTCGCCCCTCAGCTCCCAGTTTACCAAGTCCTTCGAACGGTAGCACGACACCAGCACGTCGTCGTGTCGGTTTTCGCCAATCCAGTAGTAGTACTCGCCCACCTTCAGGAAGCCGCCCCCGTGGGCGTTAATCAGGTTGCCGGCGATGTCGGTATGTACGGCACCGTTTACGATGGTGGTTTTTGCCTCGGTCTTCTGCGCGGCCACCTCCAGCGAGGGTGCCAGCGTGCAGGCGGCAAGCAGCGCCCAAAGCGGTGCGAGGCGTGTGCGTATAGCAGTACTTTTTGTCATTGTTGGATGTATCTGTGTTAGGGTCGATTATTTCTGTTTTATAACGTTAAAGGCTGTAAAATACCCGACTCCACAGCATACAAATGTATTAGGGTGGGGGAGATGTAGGTGTGACAAAAAAGTCATTAACGGGGAAAAAATAGTTCAGATCGAGGTTTTGTGCCGTCTCCTCGCTGTGGTTGATTGATAGGGCTAACTCTTAAAAGTCAGGCGTGTGCATGGCGATGGAGGGGTGATGCCTGTTGGGGGAAGTGTGAAAATTTGCCATCTGGTTAGACCAAACTAATGTGTTAAAAATTGGGAACTTCTGCGCCCGGTTTGGTGGCGGCTTTTAAGGGCAACAAGCATCCTTAGAGGGGCTGCTTTGCTTAGCCGAATGGCGGCTGCTGTTTTCGAATGCTCCCCAACTGAGCCTGATTGCGTCATGGTCAAGTTCGATTGCAGGTGCGTCAGATCCGTTTGCGGAGCATCCAAGCGCAATTGCGGAGGTGCTAATACCGATTGCGACACAGCTAAGCTCAATTGCGGAGGTGCCAATGCCGATTGCGTTACTGCCAAGCCCGATTGCGGAGGTGCCAATGCCGATTGCGATACAGCCAAGCCCGATTGCGAAGGCGCCACATGTCATTGCGTCATGGTTAAACTCGATTGCAGGTGCGTCAAATTCGTTTGCGGAGCATCCAAGTGCAATTGCGGAGCAGCCAATGCCGATTGCGTTACCGCCAAGCTCGATTGCGAAGGTGTTACATGACATTGCGTCATAGTCAAGCACGATTGCGAAGGCGCCACATGTCATTGCTTTATGGTTAGGCGCGATTACGGTACCGCCAAGGTCGATTGCGCGCTGCTCGGGGAAAAGCTGTTTACGGAGCGGCGCCTACAAGCGCAGGTGGCACATTTGCGGGCGTGGAAGCGTAGGTGGAGCTCTGCTTTGCTAAAGAGAGGGTGGGCTAAAGGGGGAAAATGCGTAGAGGCGCCATCCTCGGGCGCCTCTACCGTATTTTTATCCACCTATGGGGGTGCTGTGCCTACTGCTCGCCGTTTTCCCTGCGGATCTCCTCGTGCTTGTCGCGGTACTCGGTAGGGGTAAGGCCAAACTCGGCCTTAAACGAGCGGCTAAAGTACTTCGAGTCGTTAAAGCCCACGCTGTAGGCCACCTCCGAGATGTTGCCCGCGTTGCACAGCAGCAGCTTGGAGGCGTGCTTCAGGCGGATGTTGCGGATGAACTCGCCGGGCGACATGCCGGTAAGCGACTTGAGCTTGCGGTGCAGGGTCGATTTGGAGGTGCCCATATCGGAGGCAAACCCCTCGAAGTCGAAGGTGATGTCGGCCAGCTTCTCCTCCACCTTGGCCACGGCCTGCTTCAGGAACTCCTCGTCGATGGAGCTGTAGCCCATATCCGAGATGTTCACCTCCATGTTGCTCTGGAAGCTTTGGCCCTTCTGCTCGCGCTTGCTGATGAGGTTCCTTACGCGCGCCTCCAGCATGCGCATCTCAAACGGCTTGGCGATGTAGCCGTCGGCCCCCGCGTTGTAGCAGTCGATGCGGTCCTCGGTCGAGTTCTTGGCCGTGAGCATCAGCACGCCGATGTGGCTGGTCGAAACGTCGTTCTTTATCATCTGGCAGAGCGAGAGCCCGTCGAGCTCGGGCATCATCACGTCGCTAATCAGCAGGTCGATGTCGTTCTCGCGGATCAGGCCGAGCGCCTTCACCCCGTTTTCGGCCGACAGCACGTTGTAGCGGGCGGCAAAGTGGTCGGCAACCATCCTGTTGATCTCGGGGTTGTCCTCGGCAATCAGGATGGTGAAGTCCTTCTTCTCCGATGCATCGGTGGGCTTCCGTTCCTCGCCCTGGTCGGCCGTAGCCTCCTCCTCGGCCGGATACTCGCCAAGGCCTTCCTCGTCCATCTCCTCGTCGCGATAGGCATCCTTGGACACCGGAATCTCGAAGGTGAAGACCGCCCCTTCGCCGGGGGTGCTGTTCACCCGAATGTGGCCCTTGTGGATGGCTACCAGGTCGTGGGTCAGCGATAGCCCTATGCCGTGGCTCTGGCTCTGGTCCGAGGTTTTGCTGATGTAGAATCGGTTGAAGATGTTGGGTAGGTCAACCTCGGCAATGCCGCTGCCCGTGTCGGATACCGAAAGCACCATGATGGTGCTGCCGTATCGGGGCACAAAGCGGAGCTTCACCCGTATTTCGCCCCCCTTGGGGGTATGCTTAAAGGCGTTGGAGAGGAGGTTGTAGAGCACCTTGTCCAGCTTGTCCATGTCGAAGTACGCCTCGTAGCACTCCTGGTCGACATCGAACACGAAGCGGATCTCCTTCTCCTGGATTAGCGGCTGGAAGTTCGACTGGCAGATGTTGTTTACGAACGAGATGACGTCGGTCTTCTGAATCCGGAGCTTCATTTCGCCGCTCTCGGTCTTCTTAAAGGCCAGGATCTGCTGGATGAGCCTGCGGAGCCGGCTTACGTTGGCCAGCATCATGCCCAGCTGCTTGCTATCTTCGGCGTGGCGCTTCTGCAGGTTTTCGATCAGCAGCGAGATGATCGTAAGCGGCGTGAGCAGCTCGTGCGAGATGTTGGTAAAGTAGCGCAGCTTTAGCTGGGCCAGCTCCTCGGTCTTCTCCTTTTCGATGGTCGATATCCTGAGCTCGTTCTTCAGTTTTAACTTGTTGGCCAAATTCTTTGACCCATGATAGATGCCGCCGAAGATGAACACCAGGTAAATCAGGTAGGCCCACCACGACCGGTAGAATGGCGGCTTGATGGTAATGTGCAGCAAGGCCTCCTGGTTGGTCCACTCGCCGTTCTCGTCGCTGGCCTTAACCCTAAAGGTGTAGTGCCCCGAGGGGAGGTTGGCGTAGTTCACCGATCGGCGGTTGTTGCCCACGTAGGTCCAGTCCTCGTCAACGCCGTCCAGCAGGTAGGCGTACTGTATCTTGCTCGACGAGCTGTAGTCGAGCGACGAGAATTCGAGGGCGAAGTTGTTCTCCGAGTTGCGAATGGTAACCGTATTCTCCTCAGGGTCGTAGTGCCTGTCGTCGATTAAATCGAAGATCGATTGGTTCTGAATGAGGATGTCGGTTATCGCAATCTGCTGCCTTTTGGGCTTTGCCGACAGCGAGTAGCTTTGGGGCGAGAAGGCCGAGATGCCGTTGTTGCCCCCGAAGAGAATTTGGCCCGATGCCAGCTTCACAAAGGCATCCTTCGAGAACGAGTTGACAACAATGCCATCCGAAGCCGTAAAGTACGACGAGGCATGCGTCTTGGGGTTGTAGCGAACGATCCGCTTGTTGGTCGAAATCCAGAGCATGCCTAGGTTGTCCTCCACCACGTCGAGCACGGCATCTTCCACTATTCCGTATTCTTTGCTTACATCCGTTAGCCTCTTTTGGCCCTCGTCGTAAACAAAAAGGCTACCCTCCTTGGTACCCAAGCATATCTTGCTATCCCTTCGGCAGCACACTGATTGTATGCTGTTGGAGTTAAGCATGGTGGTATTCTCTACGTCAGGGAAAGAAACCTTTTCCACCTTCTGGCTTTTGCGGAGGTAGCGGAATACGCCCTGCTCGCATACTATCCATATGTTCCCCAATACATCTTCCTTAATGATGGTGGTGTTGGAGAACTTCTGCTTAAGTTTAACGAATCCACCATTGAGCGGCTTGTAGTATACGTTGGATGATGTTGCTATCCATGCCATCCTGTGCGAGTCCTCTATTGCGTTCGAGGTTATCTGTTTGGCATCTTTTTCTATGGTTAGAATGTGGCAATCCCGACCTTGCCGGCTGTCATCGTTTATTGCATATATAAAATTCTTCCCTTGGCCGCAAACCCAAATTTGGTGCGCGCTTTTTATTCTCGATAGCCCGTAAATGCTCTTGTTTGCCAGTATTTCGGGGTTGATGTACCTGGTGGCGCTGCCTGTTTTGGGGTCTACAATGTAGAGGCCAGCGCGGTTTATCGCCGTGTATACCTTGCCATCAGCCGATTCGCACAGCTTGATGATGTTTGGGGTCGATCCTAGCGTCTTTCTAACCTCCATAAGCGGGAAGTTCCTAATGGCAGGTCGGTTGAAGTCGAGCCGGTAAACGCCTTCTCCCTCCGAGCCAATCCATAGGTTGCCCTTTCTGTCGGTAATAATCTCGTGGAATATCTTATTGGCGGCATCCTCAAACAGTCCATCAGTATCGAGAACCTTGCAGGTGTAGCGGTCTTTCTTCTCGAAAAGGTATAGCCCCTCGAAAGATATAGCCCAAATGTATCCGTACTTGCTATCCTGGGTGATGGCGTAAAACACCTGGTCGATAGGCTGAGCCTTGCCGTTGCTCTCGAATTTCATCGGCACAAAAGGGTTTCCTGTGGGCTTTGATGGGTCGAGGGTAAAGATGCCATTCCCCCAGGTGCATACCCATAGCTGGTTGTTCCTATCCTGGAAAACCCTGAAGGGGTTGTTGCGAGAGCCAACTTTGGGGTAGCGGTAGAAGCTGTTCGTTTTGGGCTGGAAGAGGCTTAAGCCCCCTTCCCAAGAGCATATCCAAATGCGATCTTGCCTATCCTGAAAGATCTGGATAACGCAGTTACCACCTATTGAATGAGGGTTGTTGCTTTTGTATCTGTAGTTGGCTACTTCTTTTCCATCCTCCGATACCTTATATATACCTTTTCGGCTAGTGCCAATCCAGATGTTTTTTTCTTTATCAACGAGGATGGTGTTAATCTGTTCGGTTCTCAGCTCCTCTATGGCTAGCGGCTTAATCTGGAATGTTTTCTTGTTAACGATGTTAACGCCTTCGTCGGTGCCAACCCAAATGTTAGAATCATCTTCGGTAATGCATTGGATAACGTTGTTGGTAAGCCTTGCAGGCGTGTTCCAGTTCGATCGAAATATCTTTATCGAGTAGCCGTCGTACCTGCAAAGGCCATCCTTTGTGCCAAACCACATGAAACCCAACTTGTCGTGGTAGAGCCTAGTTACTGAATTGGAGGGTAGCTGGTCGGATATGGGAACCTTTTGAAAGTAGCGTTGAATGCTGTTGCTAATTCCTTGAAGTGGAATTGCAAGTGAAAAGGCAAAAAAAACAAGTAGTTGAAGTCTCTTCATTTGTCCGTCTCTAGGTCTTGTATGGTGATTCTTTTCGTACAGTTAATGGGTGTATTAACTTTTTGCAAAAGACGGTTCAATTTAGGAAAAAGATAGGCACTGGCAATACCTGATATCGTTATAGGATAATGAAACTTCTGTCCGTGGTCTCAAAGGGTGCATTATCAAGTAGATCAATGTACCTAAGCTTTTGATATCTAAATTTAGCATAAACGTTTGAATCAGAATTTATCAGTAGGTGTCATGGAACTTATTAAAATTAGGAACTTGTAGGCGGATCTCCATTTTATGAATTAAGCCATCGTGGTGTGAGGTAACAAGATGTAGAACTTCGAAATTGTTACCTTTTATAAGAGTTGTCTGTTGTCTTCTTTCTTCATAGATGCTTATTGGGCGTTTTTACGATGCGATGAGCAATTCCTTCGCTATCTTTTTTAGATGTGCTCCGAACTTTTGAGTTGTCTTGGAGTTTTATTGAAGTAGTCTTAATGTGGGAGATCGGTAAGGTTTGATAATGTTTGGTTGAAACGAGGGGGGAGTGTTAAGTTTTTTTGTAATCATACTGGTATTGTATTGTGGTGATGTTTAAATTGGATTTGCATTAATATTGTTAATGATATTCTTTGATGATGCTGGTCTTGGTTGGTAATGTATTGTTGTTTAATGTGAAATAGGTTTTGAATTGAGAGAGTGTTTGTAATATGTGTCAATGAGTCTTAACCGAATATTATACCAAATTGAATTTATTTTCTCCTCGATTCTTTACAAACTAGCATATTTTCGCTTGTGGTTCTTAACCGTATTAAGCGTTGTTTTAATAATTTTAAGTCATTAACATCAGGCTGATGAGTAACAAGAAAAGAAAGAGCAACAAACGGAGTCCTTAATAACAAAAGGTACTTCAAATTTCAAATCGCAGATTTTATCTGCACGAATCGAATTTACCTAATCAATCAATCAAGGAACATGGATCTAAGAAAAAAAACGTTGGTTCTTCTGGCCCTTCTAGCATTTTCTAGTCACGCGCTTTGGGCCGGGAATGAAGGAAGCAGTATTGCGAGTTCTGCAGTACAGCAAAAAAAGAGCAGTATCTCGGGTACTGTAAAAAATGAAAAGGGAGAAACTATTGTTGGTGTTAGTGTTTTGGTGAAAGGAACAGCTAACATGGGAACAGTAACAGATATTGATGGTCGTTTTACACTAAGTAACGTTCCTCAAAATGCTACGCTGGTTTTCTCTTTTGTGGGAATGAAAAAGCAGGAAGTTGCCGTTGATGGGAAAACAAACATAGCGGTGGTTCTTGAATCAAACGCTATCAGTATGGACGAACTGGTGGTTGTAGGTTTCGGTACACAGAAAAAGGTTAATCTTACCGGTGCTGTTGGTACTGTAGATAAGAAGGCGCTCGAAACGCGTCCTGTACAAAATGTTGCTCAGGCATTACAAGGCGTAGTTGCTGGTCTTAATATCAGCCAAAATTCGGGCTCTATGGAGTCGCGCCCTTCAATTAACATCCGTGGTATTGCAACAATAGGCTCTGGTTCTAGTGGCTCACCTCTTATTCTGATTGATGGAACAGAGGGAGATATTAATGCCATTAACCCACAAGATATTGAGAATATATCGGTGCTTAAGGATGCTGGTGCTGCTGCCGTATACGGGTCTCGTGCTCCTTTTGGGGTGATTTTGATCACCACTAAAAAAGGGAAAGCAGGTAAGGCTGTTGTAAACTATAACAACTCGTTTAAGAGAACTTCTGCATTGCTTCTGCCTCATATGATGGACTCCTATACTTTTGCTCTATATTTTAACGAGGCCAATAAGAATAGTGGTGCTGGTCCATTTTTTAGTGATGAGTGGCTAACCCGTATAAAAGATTTCCAGACAGGGAAGTTGACCAATCCAAAGAATGGTTTGCCTATGACCACAGTTCCTAATGGAAGCAATTGGGCCGATTATGGTGGAGGTAACGATAATATTGACTGGTATAAGGCGGTATACAAAAACTCCGCTCCATCTCAGGAGCATAGCGTGAGCGTATCAGGTGGTAATGAGACTACCAACTACTATATTTCTGGTAACTTTTTAGATCAAGATGGTCTTGTGCGTTTTGGAGGAGATAAATTCAATCGTTACGCTGCTACTGCTAAGATCAACACCAAAATCTCTGATAAGGTTTCGTTGGGATATAATGGACGATGGATTAGAGAAGACTACGAGCGCCCATCAAGCCTTACCAATAGTTTGAACCAAGATTTGGCTCGTCAAGGTTGGCCTACTCTACCTTTATACGATCCCAATGGCTACCTTTTCTCGTCTCCTTCTCCTGCTCTTGCGCTAAGAGACGGAGGTAGAGATAAAAAGCAAACTGACTGGCTTTATCAGCAGTTACAACTTATTGTTGAGCCTGTAAAAGGATGGAGAATAACTGGAGAACTAAACTACAAGACGATTGACGAATTTAGACATTGGGATTCACAGAAGACATATAACCATAATGTTAATGGTGACCCTTACGTTTACAATTCATATACCAATGTTCATGAAGGTGCTGCCAGAACAAATTTCTTTAACCCTAATATCTTTTCGGAATATTCGAAGTCAATTAATGCCAATAACTTTAAGGTAATGGTTGGTTTCCAGGCTGAACAGTATAAAGACCGTAATGTTTCTGGCGATAGAAATGGTATTATTACCGCAGCACTTCCTACATTAAACACTACTTCTGGAACTGATGCCAATGGTAAAATAGTTTCTCCTAGTGTTTCTGGAGGATACGGTAACTGGTCAACGGCAGGTTTCTTTGGGCGTTTTAATTACGACTATGATGGTCGTTACCTATTGGAGGCAAACTTCAGGTATGATGGTACCTCTCGATTCCTTGCGGATAAAAGGTGGAATGCATTTCCTTCTGTTTCTGTAGGTTGGAATGTTTCAAAGGAGGCGTTTTGGAAACCAATAGAAGAATATGTGAATAGTTTAAAACTAAGGGCTTCGTATGGTTCTTTAGGTAATCAAAATACTAAAAATGATAACGATTATAGATTAGCCTTTTATCCTGCAATTCAGACCATGCCAATAGGAACATCAAATGGTTCTTGGTTGGTAAACGGAGTACAACCAAATACAGCTTCTGCTCCATACCTGGTTTCTTCATCACAAACTTGGGAAAAAATTAGAACTTGGGATGTAGGTGCTGATTTAGGAATGTTTAATAATAAGCTTACTGCAACGTTCGACTACTATATTCGATACACCAATGATATGTTGGCTCCTGGTGTTGAGTTGCCAGTGACCCTTGGAACTGATGTTCCAAAGACTAACAACACAGATTTAAAAACATACGGTTTTGAGTTGTCGCTTAATTGGCAAGACAGGCTAGCTAATGGGCTTGGCTATGGTATAAAAATTTCTGTTGCAGACTCTAGAACTAAAATTACAAAGTATCCTAACCCAACAGGACGCCTAGATCAAACTATTGCTGGTAGAATGTATGGCGAAATCTGGGGATATGATACAAAAGGAATCGCGAAGTCTGACGAAGAGATGAACGCGCATCTTGCAAGTTTACCTAATGGAGGTCAAAATGCTGTTGGTAGTAACTGGAAAGCAGGAGATATCATGTACAATGACTTAAATAATGATGGTAAGATTGATAAAGGAGCTAATACCATATCTGACCATGGAGATTTAAAGGTTGTTGGAAATAGTACACCTCGCTTCCCATTCTCTGTTGATTTGTCTGCTGATTGGAAAGGTTTCGACTTTAGAGCATTTTTCCAAGGTATCATGAAGAGAGATTACTACCAAGATAGCTACTTCTTCTGGGGTGCATGGAAATGGGGTGTTTGGTGGTCGACCGGATTAGATGAGCATAAGGACTACTTCCGTGCTGATGCCAACAATCCTCTTGGACAAAATCTAAACTCTTACTATCCTCGTCCTCTTTTTGGAGATGGCAAGAACATGGAAACACAAACACGCTATATGCAAAATGCGGCATATGTTCGTCTAAAAAATCTTCAACTTGGTTACACTCTACCTGCCGAATTAACCAAAAAGGTTGGTGTTTCGAAATTAAGGGTATTTGTTTCGGGCGAAAACCTTTGGACTTATACAAAGATGGCCAAGATGTTTGACCCTGAAACCATTGATGGTGGATATGGTGGTAATGTTTACCCATTGTTCAAGGTTTATTCTTGCGGTCTTAGCGTAACCCTTTAAAATTAAACAACTATGAGAAGCAAAATAATATTACTACTATTCGCAGGAGCATTGGGTTTTTTAAGTTCTTGTGATGATTATCTTGATGAAACACCAAAGTCTTACTTAACGCCCGAACAGTACTTAACTGACGAATCTCACTTAGCGGCATATTCTATTGCACGTTATGGTGTATTCCCAACCCACGGAAGTTGGTCATTTGGTACTTTTGGTATTGATGCCGGAACCGACAATATGGCTTCTGATGGCTACGATAATAAGTATGTTCCAGGACAGTCTAAAGTAGGTCAGAATGGGGGAGATTGGTCTTTTGGCGATATCTACCAGTGTAACTATTTTTTAAACAAGGTTGTTCCTCGTCTAAAGGCTAATACTATTACGGGTAATATCGATAATATTAAGCATTACATAGGCGAAATGTACATGATTAGAGCTTATGTGTACTTTACGAAACTTCAGGCTCTTGGTGATTTTCCTATTATTAAGACAGCTCTTCCTGATAATCAGGAAATATTGGCTGCAGCTAGTAAGAGAGCACCTAGAAATGAGGTTGCACGATTTATTCTTCAGGATCTCGATTCTGCCATTACATTAATGAAAAATGTTGCTCCAGATGGAAAGAAAAATCGTTTGTCGAAGTATTGCGCATTACTACTTAAATCGCGTGTTGCACTATACGAGGGTACTTGGTTGAAGTATTTCAAGGGAACAGCATTTGTTCCAAATGGATCAAACTGGCCTGGCAAATCGAAGGACTACAATGCAAATTACCAGTTCACTAGTGGAAGTATCGATAAGGAAATTGAATTCTTCTTGGGAGAAGCAGTTGCTTCATCTAAAGAGGTTGCAGATGCTATCCCACTTGTTAATAATAATATGGTACTTCAACAGAGCACATCAGATGCGGTTAACCCTTACTTCTCAATGTTTAGTGATGTTGATATGTCAGGATACAGCGAAGTACTATTATGGCGCAAGTACGACAAGGGATTGGGCGTAACTCACAATGTTCCAGTTTACGCACAATCCGGAAATCATGCGATTGGACTTACTCGTGGTATGGTCGAAGGTTTCTTAATGGCCAACGGTTTACCAATTTATGCTGCTGGCTCAGGATATGCAGGTGATGATCAAATCTCGGATGTTCGTAAAAATAGAGACGGTCGTCTATGGTTATTCTTGAAGGAACCTGGACAAAAGAATGTGCTATATCCAAGTTCAGTTGGAGACCATGCAACTCCAGTAGAACTTACCCCTTTAATCACAATTTCTGATGTTGAAAGAAAGTATACTACAGGTTATGCTATTCGAAAAGGATTAAACTACGATGCGGCTCAGTGTGGTAATGGTCAAGGTTATACTGGTGCTATTGTGTTTAGAGCTGTAGAGGCTTACCTAAACTACATGGAGGCTGACTATGAACTAAATGGAAGGTTGAGTGATATTTCTAAAGGCTATTGGAAAGCGATTAGAAACAGAGCAGGAGTTGATCCTGACTTTGATAAGACTATTGCTGCTACAGATCTTTCTAAGGAGGCTGCTAACGATTGGGGCGTATACTCTGCAGGTCAAATGGTAGATAAGACGTTGTACAATATTCGTCGTGAGCGTCGCTGCGAGTTAATGGCTGAAGGTTTACGCTTTATGGATCTTAAGCGTTGGAGAGCAATGGATCAAATGATTTCAACTCCCTACCATATCGAAGGATTTAAGCTATGGGGTGGTACCATCCAAACTTGGTACAACGCAAGCGATCTTAAGTATGGGATTGGTGATGCTAGTAATGTTTCAGCACCTTCATTAAGTGCATATCTACGTCCTTATGAGAAGACACCTACATCTCTTGCTTATAATGGATATAGATGGGCTATGGCGCATTACTTAAGCCCTATTGCTGCTCAACACTTCTTAATTACCTCTAAGGATGGCAAGGATGCATCAACCTCGCCTATTTACCAAAATCCAGGTTGGTCTACCACTCCTAATACGGCTCCTGTTCAATAGTATTAATTACTGTAGAAAAGATTGTCTGTACAGATAAGTATATACCACCTTGGTTTAATACCAAGGTGGTATTTTTCTATTGATTGATGATGCATCATTTCTAGAAAATGAGCAAATTGTACGGTAAACAATTTGTTTGATTAGGAGCATTGGACTAGTAGCATATTGATGCACGATGCTTGAAATATGGTTGAATTAAATAATAGCGAACAATGAAAAAACTTTTTTTTGTGCTAATGGCTGCATTGGCACTGGGGGCTTGCAGCAAAAATGCAGGTTCAGGTGGTAAGGAGCTTCTTGCTGAAAGTAGCTTCGATACTACCATGAATGGTAAAAAGGTCGCGCTTTATATGCTGACCAATAAGAATGGTATGGCTATTCAGATTACCAACTATGGTGCACGAATTGTAAGCCTGTGGGTGCCTAGCAAAGGTGGCGAGTTTAAGGATGTGGCATGGGGATATAGCTCCATTAAAAGCTATCTTAATGCTACTGATAATTATGCTGGACCTATTGTAGGACGCTATGGCAACAGAATTGCAAAGGGTAAGTTTACCCTCGATGGTAAGGAGTATACCCTTACGCTAAACGATCATGGGAATCACCTACACGGAGGCTCGAATGGATTTTGGAAGCGAGTTTGGGATGTTGATACCGTTGTAAGTAGGGGAGAAAACCAGTACATCACCCTTTCGTACCTATCTGCTGATGGCGAAGAAGGCTATCCTGGTAATTTAAAGATCAAGGTAACCTACACGTTAAGCGAAGGTAATGAACTTAAGATCCAGTATGCAGCAACAACGGATAAGCCTACTGTTGTTAATCCAACGAGTCACGTTTACTTCAACCTTCACGGGACTTCAGCCAAATCGACAAATTCGCATGTGATGCAGCTGCTTGCCGACAGCTACACGCTTACCGATTCGTTGCTTATTCCAACTGGTGAAATATCGTCGGTAGAAAATACCCCACTTGATTTTAGAAAACCGACTGCCATTGGCGATAGAATCAACAACGATTTTGTAGCGCTTAAAAACGGGAAGGGATACGACCACAACTGGGTTCTAGCCAAAAAGGGTAAGGGCGTGGAGCTGGCTGCCGTTGTTTTTGAGCCAGAGACAGGTATAGAGATGTCGGTATCTACCGATCAGCCAGGAATTCAATTCTATAGTGGTAACTTTATGGATGGAGTAGATACAGGCAAGTATGGTCAAAAGCATGGTTACCGTTCGGGAATTGCCTTAGAAACACAAAAGTTCCCTGATGCGCCAAATCATTCGAGCTTTCCATCTACGGTTCTAAAACCAGGGGAGACCTATTCGCAAACGAGTGTTTACAGCTTTAAGGTGAAGTAGCAACGTTTCGTTTGATCAAAAATAGAAGAGGGCTCGTAAGAGTCCTCTTTTTTTGACCTAATCGGAGCTGCCTTATGGAGTTCGGACAACCGCACTTTAAAGTAGCATAACACGGAGGCTCTGATACCCAGCGCTCACAGGGCGTAATCATTTCTAGCGTTGATCCTTTACGATCGGAGAATACAGCGTGAAGCCTGTGGCTGCGAGCGACAAAGGTGCAAGGCACTTTCCCCTTTTGCGCTGTGGCTTTTACCAAAAGTATTTTACGGCTTATCCTGCCTAGAAAACGGGCAAGGTAACGTTGTCATAGCAGCGATTTTTTATCCAGCCTCCAGCTTGCGATGGGCAAATTCTGAAATTGCTCTGTGCTACCCTGTGCCTCTGTATCCCTGTGATTTTAAAGAAAATCTTAAATGCGGTTGCTCTAGGTAAAGCAGCCCTGCAATTTATTGGGTAATTATCAAATAAATAGTTGCATTTACCAACTAAATAACCAATAGAATTAAATCAACAATTTGTAGCAAATTAGCCATTAGCAGTGTACCATTTCTATAACACTACATTGCACTATGTGAATGTAGTTTGCACTCTTTGACACTGTAGCCTTGGTAGAAGTGGTGCTATCTGTCATTTGAGGTAAATATACGTGCTAATGTCTGATTTACATGCTTTGCAAGATTAGGCCTTGAATTAACATTCTGTAAACTTTGCTTCATTTTGTATTTAAAATGCTTCATCTTTGATACAAGATGTTCCATCTTTAATACAAAATGCTTCATCTTTGATTCAATATGCTTCATCTTTAATACAATATACTTCATCTTTAATACAAAATGCTCCATATTTGATTCAAGATGATCCATCTTTAATACAAAATGAAGCATATTTTATGGCAAATAGTTAAATACAGTATTATTTCACATTGTCTTTAATGCAAAATGCTCCATCTTAGACCCGAAAAAAGGCATTTTTAATACAAAATGCTTCATTTTGGATCAAAGATGGAGCATCGGCGATAGCAATTGCTCCGTAATTCCATCTATTTATTTTGGAATTAGCTGCTGCAGATGGCGTAGAAGTATGGCAGGTTGTAAATTTGCAGGGAGTATTTCACATTGCTGATGGCTAATGTTATTCTTACAAAGGCTAAAATGCTTAAGCTCTATGACGGTTTTAGTTGGGTAATGTCCTACATTTAGCTCGCTATTCAATCGTTCCGTGGTTGTGCTTATGCTGGAGGCTGTTTCTCCGCATTGCATGTGCGAAAATTCGAATTCAACCCTCTCAGATTGTAAATCCGCCACCATTATGCGATAATACTCAGCATTAGTATAGAACCTAATCTGTGCTAGCCTGTGTTTTGGTGTTAAAATACGGGTGTCCTAGATTATGGATGTGGTTGTTTGTTTACTGGCATAAAAGTTCGAATTTTACGGTTCATTACAATCGAACCCTGATGAAAGATTTTACCGAAGGAAATGTATCCAAGCTTATATTTAACTTCTCGGTTCCTTTGCTGCTTGGAAATGTATTCCAATCGCTCTATAGCATTATAGACAGCATCATCGTAGGGCGATATCTGGGCCCCCAGGCTCTTGCAGCAGTTGGTGCATCGTATCCGATTATCTTTTTCATCATAGCGTTGGTTATTGGTATTGGTAGTGGGGGATCGATTGTGATTGCGCAGTACTTTGGCGCAAAGCAGTACGATAAGGTTAAGAAGACTGCCGATACCATTAATATTTTCCTACTAGTTGCTGGTTTTGTGGTTGCTGTCTCTGGAATCTTTCTTGCGAAGCCTATCTTGCGATTAATTCTACTTCCAGAGGAGCTGCTTGATGATGCAGCGCTGTTTCTGAAAATATACCTAGGTGGAATGATCGCCTTCTTTGGCTTTAACGGCGTAATCTCAACCTTGCGAGGCGTTGGAGATTCAAAGACTCCGCTGTTCTTCCTTATAATATCGACTATTGCCAATATATTTCTCGATATTCTTTTCATTGGTGTTTTTCATTGGGGAATTGCTGGCGCTGCTTGGGCAACGTTATTGGCTCAGCTGGGGGCATTTGTCTCCGCAGTAATCTACATAAACCGTACGCACAAGATCTTCCGCTTTGCAATAAAGGGGATTAAATTCGATCGTGAGATTTTTCGTCACTGCATGAAGATTGGCTTACCTTCAGGGGTTCAGCAAACCTTTGTGGCGTTGGGGATGACAGCTGTAATGGGGATCGTAAACACCTTTGGGACGAACGTAATTGCGGCCTATAGCACCGCTTCGCGAATTGACTCTCTGGCAATGATGCCTGCCATGAACTTTTCCATAGCGCTATCAACATTTGTTGGGCAAAACGTAGCAAGGGGGAATATGGATCGAATCAGAAAGGGGCTTACCTCAACCCTGGGCATGTCGATGGTGATTACCGTAATTGTTTCGCTGGTTATTATCTTTTTTGGGCATAGCATGATGCGCATGTTTACAACCAGCGATGAAGTTGTCAGAATTGGAGGGGAGTACCTCACGGTTGTTTCTGCTTTTTACTGGATGTTTACCATTATGTTTGTGGTTAACGGGCTGCTGCGTGGTGCCGGCGCAACTATGGTTCCGATGCTCACCACCTTGATTTCGCTATGGGCGGTGCGTGTACCTGCTGCCTACCTTCTTACGAAGGCAATTGGCGAAGATGGCATCTGGTGGTCTATCCCAATAGGGTGGGTCGTTGGTATGATTGGAGCATTTGCCTACTATAAAACGGGAAAATGGAAGGGGAAAACGGTATTCCACCGCTCGGGAATCGGCCAATCGGAAGAGGCAATGAGAGGAGAAGTAGAGATTTAGAGCGCATTGTAGATGAAAAAGAGTTACCTTTATCAAAATTTATATAGAATATGGTAAGATCGATGACCGGCTATGGCAAAGCCGAACAAGAAATACAGGGAAAAAAGATTACCATCGAGCTTCGTTCGCTAAATAGTAAGCAGCTCGATTTAAACGTAAAGCTTCCGATGTCGTACCGCGAGTACGAGTTGGAGCTCCGTGCCGAAGTTGCCAAAAAGCTTGTTAGGGGCAAGTCCGACCTATTTATTTTCGTTGAGACCGTAAAAGAGGAAGCTCCTGCAACTATTAATATGAATGTCTTCGGGAGCTACTACGAGCAGGTAAAGCAGGCTTCGGAGAAGTTTGAAATAAGCCTCATCAACGAGCCTGTGGTACAAACCATACTTCGTATGCCCGATGTGCTTCATGTGCAACGTCAGGAGGTAACAGAAGAGGAGGTTGCCGCTCTTAAGCAAACCGTACAGAGGGCACTTTGCGAGATCGAAAAGTTCCGCGCTCAGGAAGGGGCTGCTCTAATAGCAGATATTCTTCATCGAGTTGAGAAAATAGAGAACCTTGTTACTACCATCGAACCTTTCGAAAAGGGGAGGATAGAGGTAATAAAGACTCGTATCGCCAATAACATTGCCGAATTTGTTCCTCAAGCGAATATCGACCAAAACAGATTTGAGCAGGAGCTCATTTTCTACGTCGAGAAGCTTGATATTACTGAAGAAAAGGTTCGCCTACGCAACCACTGCAAGTACTTCCGCGAGATTTGCGATGTCGAGGAGACGCCTGGTCGTAAGTTGGGCTTTGTTGCTCAGGAAATGGGGCGCGAAATCAACACCCTTGGATCGAAGGCCAACGATGCCGATATCCAGAAGATGGTAGTTCAGATGAAGGACGAACTTGAAAAGATTAAGGAGCAGGTGCTCAACATTCTCTAACTTTCGCATTTCGCGAATCGAAAATCGCACTCAACAGACATGAACGGTAAAATGATTATTTTCTCAGCTCCATCTGGGGCTGGGAAAACTACCATAGTTAAGCATCTACTATCAAAGTTTCCTCAATTCGAATTCTCCATCTCGGCCACATCGCGTAAGATGCGCGAAGGCGAGCAGCACGGTAAGGATTACTTCTTCCTTTCTGCCGAAGATTTTAGGCAACGCATCTCTAATAGCGAATTCGTAGAGTGGGAAGAGGTGTACACCGACAACTTCTACGGAACGCTTAGATCCGAACTCGACAGAATCTGGTCGAAGGGTAACGTTGTTATCTTTGATGTTGATGTTAAAGGTGGAGTAAACCTTAAAAAGATGTTTCCTGATAACTCCCTTTCGCTATTCGTAATGCCCCCATCGGTAGAGGAGCTGCGCAACAGGCTGGTTGGCCGAGGAACCGATAGCGCTGAAGCTATAGAGCGTCGTGTCGCCAAAGCCGAAGAGGAGCTTTCGTATTCCGATAAGTTCGATGTCGTGGTGGTGAACGATAACCTCGAAGAGGCAAAGGACAAGGCTGAGATGGTTATTGCTTCGTTTTTAGAATAGTATTTATAATGAGATATGAGATGCTCAGGTTGACTAATGTAACAATGATTCTTATTTTTTTCTGTTGCGCGTCTCATATCTCACATCACATAAGTAGTATAAATTAAAGAATCTTTATGTTCGTCGGGCTTTACTTTGGTTCGTTTAATCCTGTACATAATGGGCATCTTCAAATTGCTGGAGAGATGCTTCGTCAGGTAGGTTTTGATGAACTCTGGTTTGTGGTAAGCCCGCAAAATCCGCTGAAGGAAATCTCCAATTTAGCCTCTAACGCCCATCGGCTAGCCATGCTTAGGCTTGCGCTTGATGACGTTGCTCTTCCTGTTAAGGTTTCGGATGTAGAATTTGGTCTCCCAATCCCTTCGTACACCTTCAAAACACTGGAGATGCTCTCTCAAGATCATCCTACTTATCGGTTTGCGCTGATTATGGGGAGCGATAACTTGGCTGTTATCGAGAAGTGGAAGGAGTATCAGCATCTTCTCGAAAAGTATCCCGTTTATTTCTATCCCCGCGAAGGCGACAATTCAGAAGCATTAGCAGCTGCCTATGATGCTCAAAAGGTTAATGCGTCGTTGCTTGATATATCATCAACACAGATACGCAATCTGGTGCTAGGGGAGAAGCCCATCGAACATCTGGTGCCATCGAAGGTGGCAGCGTACATTCGCGATAATGGCTTGTACCGATAACTCTAATCCCTTTAACGATATGATACAGGACGAAAGGAAGGTGGCAATAGTCTACGCTACCAAGCATGGGACTACCGAAAAGGTTGCCCAGCATATTGCAACGCTGCTGGGTGGTGATGTTACGCTCATTAGTCTAGAGGAAACTCGGATGCCTGATTTAGCAGCATTCGATTGTATTGTTATTGGAGGTTCGATTTACGCTGGCAAGATAAGAGGAAAGGTCGCCACATTTTGTGCTAGAAACCTTAGCATATTGCTGCAAAAGCGAGTTGCCCTTTACGTATGCGGCATGAACTATAAGGAATACGATGCAGAGCTGCGCAGTGCTTTCCTTGATCAGCTAAGGAAACATGCTGCTTGGTCGGGAGTTGTTGGCGGGGAGTTCTACATTGACAGAATGAACTTCTTTGAACGCTTCCTTATTCGCAAAATCTCAGGGGTTACAGCATCTGTTTCTAAGCTCGACTACGAAAAGATAGAGGAGTTAGTTGCTGCTATTAGGAGCTGCTAGTGTTGTTGTATGCCTAGAGAGGAGCATCCCTCTTCGTGCTCGCAAAATGCTAAATGTACTTGTACACCATAAAAACCGATACGCCAACTAGGAAAACGGCATATACCTTTTTAAAGGTAGCAGCTGGCAGATTGAGCGCCAACTTCGAGCCAAAGAAAACACCCGCCACAATTCCAATAGCCATTAATCCTGCGTATGAAAGGTTTAAATATCCCGATTCTGCGTAAATCATAACGCTGGGGAGCCCTACAGGGAGTTGCAACGCGGCAAGCGAGGTGGCCGTTGCTGCTTTGGGGTTGTACTTATAGAACTTTATCAGCATTGGGACAATTACGAGTCCACCGCCTTTGCCAAACATCCCGGCAATAATTCCGGCTAGGATGCCCACCGCAATGTAGGTCCAAAATGCACGGGAGATCCTTTCCCCATCTTCAGCTGATGCCGTGCCCTTCTTCTTAAAAATAAGTGCAGGAATGTTTAGGTAACCCGCCGCAATGTATAGCAGGAAGGCTGCGTAGAGCTTGGAGAGCAGCGAAACATTAACCGATACTGCCAGCTCGCCTCCGAGGAAAGACCCTGCAAATAGACCCAGCGACAGCCAAAGCGAGTCCTTTAGGTTAATGTACCCTGCCTTGTAGTAGGTGATTACTCCCAAAACTCCAACAGGGAGCAGCATTGCAGCAAGCGATGTGGCGTTGGCGTTAAGCATATCCATTCCGAACAGCGCAATTAGCGTGGGCACCATAATAATTCCACCACCAATGCCAAACAGTCCAGACAGTACGCCAGCAAGGACGCCCAAAGCAAATATCGCCACCAACATGAGCCTACTTTTTTTGTTCGGGTGCAAAACTAGCTCTTTGCCCCCGATATGCCTGAGGCGATGGCGCCGCACCACTTGTTTTTAGCTACGTTTAGACTACTAGGGCAACATATGGATTAGACCTGCCCATCTAGTGTGGCGCTATTGTCCAAAATCTGTATGAACATTATCCGTACCTTTCCTGCTGTTGGGGAAATTAAAAGAGGGGATGCTTCCCGAAATATAAGAATGAGCAATCGAAGATCTATCTGTCGCTATTCCAATGCAGGGAGGCAACTTGGAGAAAGCACTTGCGGTACAATAAGGACCTTGTAATCCATAACTCTATATGAAGTTGAACCACCTGTTTACCTAGCATCCCCGCGAGGTTGGAATGACCTATTTGGAGCATTTGCGATTTGCACTCTACCTTATTTAGGACGCTTGTGGGGTGTAGCGTCGCATCGTTGGTGCATGCCATATTCCCTTTTCTGCTTGTTACCAATACCAGCTCGCACCTAAAGGAGCTTAACGAGATATTTAGGACGAGAATTCCTTCGGATGAGGTGTCGAAAAAGGATGCGGTACAAAACTGTATAAAAGCCTAAAGTTGGTTGATGATCAGCTTGTACACGAAAAGTTATGTCGTTGGGATTAGCTGCGCTGAACTCGCACTTTATGCTCGGTTGAAGTTTCTACTTTGCTAAGTAGCGGTATACAGACCGCAATCTAAAAGTAGCAAAAAAGTAAAGCGCAGCAATTGATGGTGGCTGCGCTTTTATGGTTAGTACAAGTTTGCTGTTTAACTGCGGTCAAAGACCGCTTCTTATGTTCGACGGCATTACAAATGCCGCCGAGCCTCGTGCATTTATACTGCGACGAGCGAGGGCGTTTATTCTTCGACGAGCTAGAGGGAATCAGACATGCGAGCAGAGTAGAAGCCCTCCATTGCCTATAGCCAGTATTAGCAATAGTACTTTTATATTGTTTCTATTATTTCATATGATTCATTTATTAAATCATCATGTAAATTGTCATTTGGCTTTAATAACGCTTTTTCTTTTTCTCCATCTCCAATGCAAATTAAATGTGCATTTTCTTTAAATATTTCCTTTGAATATATTTCTATTTTAGAATCATTATTCTTATCATCAGCTATAGATAATATTGTTTGTGTGTCATTTGGATAATTTGAATTTATAAACTTTAATATGCTTTGTTTATTCCCTCCATCAATATCTTCTTTAAACACACTATCTAGAATAAAAGGTAATCGATGTATCTTTTCTGTCTCTGTTAATAATTTATTAAATGCAAAATGATAACTAAGAACAGCCAAATGAAGTTGAACACCTTGGAATGGGAAACTTGATATTTCATAAACCTTATAAAAGCGTTCCTCCTCTAATGTAGGAAGTCCTAATTGAGCATTATTGTATAAATATATTTGTTTGAAGGAATAATTTTTCTTTTCTCTTTCAATTATGATATCATCTTCTGTTTTATATTCACTTAGTTCTTCTTTTTTTTGAACTAAATCAAGATGTAACGCTCCTAATTGAGTTGTTAAATTTCTATTTAAAATAATGTTTGCTTTATTTTCAAGCCAACTATCTAAAGTAATATTGCTTTGGTTGTATGAAGAATATGATATATATTTATCACTGATCTCATTACGTAAAACCTCAATTTTATTGTTTAATGAATTAATTTTAGATTGGACACATTTAATCTTTTCTTTAATTTGTTTTTGCTCTTTTTCTGTGTCGTTATCTTCTTGAAAATGAACATATATTTGTTCAACACTTAATGGCAATGATTGAGTACAAGTTGGGCATTTGTCTTTTCCCGGAAATTGTTTTGTATGATTTCTTTTAACTTTTGATACAACAGACAGTCTTTGGTTATAAAATGTGAGTTTGTTTGATTCGCTTACTAATTGTTCTTCTAATCTAGAAAGTTCAGCTTTTGAATTAGAGAGCGATTTAACTAACTCATTAGCTTTACCTGTAAGAGAATCATCTATATTTTTTGAAATTTCGAAATCCCTATTTTCTCTTTCAACATTGGTAAAAAAAGCAATTTCTTTTTGTAATCCACTTATTTCATTCTCTATCTCTCGTTTTCTTTTTCTATCGGTTGTATTTTCTATACCTAGATAATAATCCAAAAAATCTTCTTTAAAATTTCTGTAAAAATCTAAATTTCTAAATGATTTACGTAGATACACCCAACCCACATCTTGTGAAACGTAATAAGGTAAAAATATTGTTTCTATTGGAGCTTCCGATATGCCAGATTTGGATTCTAACAACAAATTAAAATCAAAGAGTTCATTGAAGAATTTTTTCAATTTAATGTGTTCAACGGAATTATCACTATTTATACCATTAAAACGAAGAACTTTTTTATTAATGTCTTTAATTAATAGTGTTTCATCTTGACGTATAAGCGTTAATACTTCTGAACTTGTTTCTTTTTGAATTGAGCAATCTAATCTTACAAAAATTCCTTCACTTAAAATCTCTGTTAACTTTATTTTGTTGTCATTAATACCAAAACAGTAAAGAATAAGTTGTATTAACGTACTTTTACCTGCTGTATTTTTCCCATAAATAACATTCAATTTGTCTCCGAAGTCAGAGTAAAAGTACTTGTCATTTTCCTCACTATAGATAAGTATCTTTTTTATGTTTAGTTTTACTTTCATAATGAATTTATTGTTTCAAGATACGCTGCTGATATTGCAGCTTTAAGTTGAATTCCACTTAATGTTGTTGATTTGGTGGTGTTAAAATCAGAATATAAAGCATTAATACATTCTTTATCTGTATAATAACGCTTTAGAATTTCTTTGTTATCTTTTACAAATGTGTTTATTTTACGATGTTCGCTTTCGTTTAAATCTTTGAATTTATCAAAACTACTTATATAATGAAATTCAAATAGGTCTCTATCAAAAATGTTAATCTGCAGAGATTGACATACTTCATCTTTTTTACTTCTCCAAAAATCATACGCAAGTTTTTTACTTGTAAGCGTATCTATAATTTCATTAATTTCAGACGATTCTATCCTTTTTGAGAAATCAGATAAATTAGCAGAATCTCCTTGATTGAAAGTACATTCAATTTCATTTAATCTAAATGTAAGAGTATCTAATGCTGCTATATGGTCAGTAATTCTATTACCAAATACAGTTCTAAACTTGCCTATAAGTTGTTCTCTCTGGGCTTTTGAAGTTCTGCCTATGTCGATAAAGTGAAAGTGAAAATTTTCAAGGTTACTAATATCATTTTTAGTAAAGGTTACGTTTTTGTTTCCCTGTAATATTTTAGTTTTAACAGCATGATCTAAATTTGAAAATGAGACATTTGCATTTTCCTCATTGATAATGGTGTTATATTTTGTATTGTTATTTTGTCCTTTTAGTTCAATAGTATTATTGGTCGTAAAATAGTTTTTTTGATAAAAACTATCAGTTTTAGGATAATTGTCATTTAACACATCTTGACTTGAAAGTGCGATTTTTTTGATGATCTCAATAAGACTATTAAGAGTCCATTTATTTGTTGATTTTTTAGCTTGGATTGTTTCAACAGTTTTAAGGCTATTCTCATCGGATAGGTAGCCGAAAATTATATCATCTTGATGCTCTAATATTATAAAGTACTTTTCATCTTTTATGTCCTCATATCTTTCAAGAAACAAGTAAATAGCACAATTCTTCTGAAAGTTCATACCCGTATTGGCTTGAACTCCAGAATTTACATTGGTAATCATTAATGCTTCGGTCATTTGCTTGGTCTTCTTAGTATTAGTGCCAACTCGTTTACATGCGCAGCTTTTGTTACGCTTATACGACTACCAAAGTAAGCTAATAATTACAAATCATCAAAGGGCACTTTACTTTTTCAAGGCTTGTCACTAAAAGCTGTTCACCAGATAAAATAAAAAGGAGAACTCGTTACGAATCCTCCTTTTACCTGTTTTTTGCAGCGCTACGCCTCAGGGGCTTTCGACTTCCCCTTTTTGGGCTTGCGTTGCTTGCGCTTCACGTCGCTACTGCGTTTGCCACCAACCTTTTCGTACTCCTTGCTATCTTTCCCGTACTTGAGCAGTACCTCCGAAAGCGTTTTAGAGCAGAAGTCGGTTATGACTTTTTCCGCACCTTCCAGCTCGTATAGCCGATCGTCGACAATAGAGAGCGTGGTGTTGTAGGACTGAAGAATTGCCTCCCCGTTGTTGAGCAGCCTGGTGCCTTCTGCTACCGATACGCCATATTCCAGCACGAGCTTCTCGTCGATGGAAAGGAGTCCGGCAAGCCTGACCTTTAGCAGATCAATAGCGGCAGAAGTTCTCTTCTTGCGTGCCATAGGCAGTCCTTTGTTTAATTGTTAATACTTATTTTGTCAATGTTCGACCTTCAATAGCGGGAATGCCCGTCATCCAGCATGTTGTTGGTTGCCCAACCTGCCTGCTGCTGGTCTCTCCATTTGGTATATTAACATAGGTATAGCAAATGTTGTTTAAAAAGCATCATTTTTTTTTACAAAAAGAGTGTTTACTACGCTGGGAGGAAGATTTTTGCTCCATTTTGTCGCTCTCAATAGCTGTAATGAGTGTTATATAAGGCTAGATGCTAAACGTGTAGGAGCAAATGGTGGTTTGATGGAGTGGTAGGAGGCGTAGCTCTGCGGTTTAAGCGATTTTCCTTAAAGGATAAGAGATAATGTTTAAAGGATAAGAGATTTCCTTTAAGCATAAGAGATATTGTTTAAAGGAAATGAGATTTCCTTTAAAGGATAAGAGATATTGTTGAAGGGAAATGAGATTTCCTTTAAGCATAAGAGATAATGTTTAAAGGAAATGAGATTTCCTTTAAAGGATAAGAGATATCGTTAAAGGAAAATGAGATTTCCTTTAAGCAATAACGGTTATCCTCTCGATTTTAAGCATAATTCCCTTCTGTACAAAAAAATCTGTGGTCATTCAATAAGGTTGGCGAAGAGCCAGGGATATCGCTTTTAAAAAAACATCGATCATAATGGAGGTAGATGTAAAGGAATCAGCAAGTCGTAGCACAAAGTGTATCCCCCTTTGGAGGGGGAAGGGGGAGGAAAATAGACGTTAGAGGTAAATACTTGATCCCAATGATTGCTATACACTTCTAAAAAAATCCACCCCCTAACCCCCGCCGGCGGGGGATATCCTTCGAAATAGAGTAGTGTAAATCTTAAAGGCGAAATCCTTGGCCGAAGTGCTAAGCCGTTATGAGTTTTCAGCATTTCGCCCAATTGACCTTAGTCTTTCATTCCTCCTATTGCCCTAAGTTTTTAGGAGGGGTGGGTACTTTTATTGCTGTGAGACATAATATAAAGGAGGCATTGCTGTGGGGGAATGCGCTGGCGCATAAGCCTAAGTCAATGCCTCCTTGGCGTTTGGCACTGAGGCCAAACTATTTACAGATAGCAGCTTGTTTCTATTGTTCAGCCAACGAGGGTTGGCTGGCAAGCATGGTGAGCGTGGTGCTCTGCAGCTTGCGGAAGGTATACTCCCGAATGTCCTTAAAGGTGCTTCGAATGGGGCAGCTGGCCTCGTCCTTGCAGTGCTCGCAGGGCTGGTAGCTTTTCTCGGAGGTGCAGGCGAGCATGGCGATGCTGCCCTCGAATAGCTGGATGATCTCCAGCAGGCTAATCTCATCAGGATGCTTGAGCAGGAAGTAGCCGCCGCTCTTACCCAGCTTGCTGGCCAGGTATCCGTTCTTCTTCAGGTCTAGGAGGATCGACTCCAGAAATCGTTTGGGGATCAGCTCGCTTTCGGCTATTTGGCTAATGCCCAATGTGCCCTTGCCGTACTCTTTGGCCAGCCGCGTTAGGGCCAGCATGGCGTACCTTGTTTTTTGTGTAAGCATGGGTTATCCTATTTTGCTAATTTGCTTGAGCTTGTCGAGGTCGCATATCCGTAGCTGCTTGCCCGAAAGGTCGATCGTTTGCTCGGCTTGCCACTTCGACAGGGTCATTATCACATTCTCGGGCGAGCAGCAGGCAAACTCGGCCAGCTCCTTGCGGGTGAGCGATAGGGGGAAGTCGCTGGTGCGGTACACATCCTCCGATAGGTAGAGGATGGTATCGGCAATTCGCCCCTCCTTCTGCTTGCTGGCCACGCTCACGAAGTTCAGAATCGACTTCTTGAACATCTCGGCCGCAATTTGGTAGAGGGCAACGGCCAGCTTTCCGTTATTCGAAAGCAGCTCGAGCAGCACCTTCGAGTCCATGAGGATTACGCTGCAATCCTCCACCGCAACAATCGAGAAAAGGTTGTTATCCTTGTAGAACAGGTTGGCCCCACCCAGTATCTTGGGGGCGGCCACAATGGAAAGGATGATGCGCTTGCTGTTCTCGTTCTGGTAGCTGAACTTTACCACTCCCTGCTGCAGGTAGGCCACGTGTGTTGGCTGGTTACCCTGCTTCAGGATAACCTCCCCCTTCTTGTACTCGAGCTTTACCGAGGTCCGCTCAATCTTCTCGAACTCCCTCTCCGTGATAAACTGTAGGGCAATGCGCTTTAACCAGCTGCTATCGCTAAATATGGCTTCCATTGTAGCTGCAATCTGTGTTGAGTTGTACCATAGCTTAAAAGTTCATTAAGCAGTATGGAATATTTAATCTATTTGGGTTTAACCTTCAATACAAATATACAGTAAATCGGTAGATATTTGCAATAATATTGTATGATGTAACTATTATAATGGTATAACGATGGAAATAAAAACGCTAACGGTTATTGGCGGTATTGGTAAGGGTGGAAGCCCGGAGAAGGTCGAGCGATTTGACCTGAAGATGGGCGACATCATCAGCATTGTCGGCCCAACGGGCTGCGGAAAGACTACGCTGATCAACGATATCGAGCTTTTTGCAAATAGGAACACCCCCTCGCAGCGCGCAGTGCTGGTTAACGGGGAGACGATTCCCGAGGATTTCTCCTTCGACCCCTCGAAGCATCCCATTGCGCTCATCTCGCAGCATACCAACTTTTTATCCGACCTGCCCGTGGGCGAATTCTTGGGCATTCATGCCAAGATTAGAGGCTCGAAGGATATTGAGCAGATGGTGAACGAGACGCTGGAGTTTGCCAACCAGCTAACTGGAGAGGCAATTGTTAGGGAGACTTCGATGACCGAGCTATCGGGAGGGCAAACCCGCTCGCTGCTTATTGCCGATGCTGTTATTATCGGCCATTCGCCCATCATCCTGCTCGATGAGATTGAGAATGCGGGCATCGACCGTACCAAGGCGCTGGAGCTGCTTAAGAAGTACGACAAGATCTTCGTTTTTGTAACGCACGACCCCCGTATTGCGCTGCTTTCCGATTTTCGCATCATCATGGAGAGCGGGGCCATGCAGAAGCTCATTGTTACCAGCGACGAAGAGCGTGCCGCAGCGGTTGGCCTAAAGCAGCTCGACGACATCATGCTCGAGTTCCGAAAGTTTATCCGTGCCGGCGAGCAGATCAGCAGCTCGCTCTTTAACCAGCAGCTTACCGAACTGGCCGCAACCTATCAACCATCACTAAAGTAAAGATTAAGCCATGAAGCTAATTGTTATTGCAGGACCTCCAACCTGTGGAAAGACAACCGTAATCCGCCAGGTAATCCGCCGAATCATAGGTAAGGGGCTAAAACCAGCCTATTTGAAGATAGATGTCCTTTTTGCCGACGAGGCCGAGCTAATTAATAAGGAGTTTGGTATTCCCACCAGGCGCATATACTCTGGCGAACTTTGCCCCGACCACTGCAACGTGGTGGTGCTCGACGAGGCGGTGGAGTGGGCCGAAAGCGAACAGGCCGACTTCCTTTTTGTTGAAACTGCCGGCCTTTGCCTGCGCTGCTCGCCCTATGTGGAGAACTCCTTGGGCATTGTGGTGCTCGAGGCAACCAGCGGGATGAACCTGCCCCGAAAAATTGGCCCCATGCTAACCCTAGCCGACATCAGCGTGGTTACCAAAATCGACCTGATATCTCAGGCCGAGCGCGAGGTGTTCCGGTACCGCATTCTCGAAGCCGCCAAGGAGATCATGGTGGTGGAGAGCAACGCCCTGTACGGCATTGGCATCGATCCTATCGTTCGCGAAATCCTCAAGACAAAGGATATCGAGCAGCCAATGTTCCTTAAGGGTAACCCTCCTGTGGGTACGTGTACCATTTGCGTAGGTAAAAAGGAGATCGGAGCGAAGAACCACTTCGGGGTGCTTCGAACCATGGAAAACGATTTGTTCTATGTCGGAGAGTAAGGCCCATTGTATTTATCTCGATAACGCAGCAACGACCCCTCTTGATAAAAGGGTGTTCGACGAGATGGCCAGGTGTTACATGGACGACTTTGGCAATGCCTCCAGCTTGCACTCGTTCGGAACTCAGGCCAAGGCGCTCCTCGAAAGCTGCCGAAGCCGGCTGGCGAAGCTCATAAACGCCAACCCCGACGAGATTGTCTTCACCTCGGGCGGAACAGAGGCAAACAACCTGGCTCTAAAGGGGATTGCCTTTGCCAATCGGCATAGGGGAAACCATATTATTGTATCGCAGATAGAGCACGACTGCGTACTTAATGCCTGTAAGTGGCTCGAAACGCAGGGATTCTTCGTCTCCTACCTTCCTGTCGATGGCGATGGGGTTGTTGATTTGGAGCGCCTGTCGCGCTTAATCAACGCCAAAACAATTCTGGTGTCGGTGATGCACGCCAACAACGAGATTGGAACCATTCAGCCCATCGCCGAGATCGGTAGGATTTGCCGCGAAAGGGGCGTTTTCCTTCATACTGATGCCTGCCAGTCGTTTGGTAAGGTTCCAGTCGACGTGGTTTCGCTTGGCGTTACGCTGATGTCGCTAAATGCCCATAAGATTTACGGGCCGAAAGGTGTTGGATGCCTCTACGTGAAGCGTGGAACGGCCATTACCCCCCTGCTCCATGGAGGAGGCCAGGAGTTTGGCATTCGTTCCACCACCGAAAATCTTCCAGGAGTTGTCGGGTTTGCAAAGGCCGCCGAGCTATGCATCTCCGAGATGGAGGTAGAGGCCAAGCGCTTATCGGCACTTTGTAGCCGCACCATCGACGTGCTTCAGCACCACTTCGATGGCTTTTACGTAAACGGCAGCATGGAAAGCCGCCTGTCGGGTTACCTTAACTTCGCAATAGGCGGCCTCGAGGGCGAAACCATTCGCCTTCTGCTGCTCCTCGACGAGGAGGGCATTGCCGTCTCGGCCGGTTCGGCCTGCTCCAACAACGACTCAACCCACAACGCGTCGCACGTGCTTCAGGCCATAGGCCGCGATCAGTTTCAGGCACGGGGTGCCATACGAATCGGATTCGGACGGTTCAACAGCGAAGAAGATGTGGATGCTTTCATTCGGGTTCTTGTTCAGAAGGTAGAAAAACTCAACTCAATTTTTTCTTTATAAAGATGGAAACAGCAACAAAAAAGCATGAGGAAATACTTGCTTCGCTTCCCAAGTTGGATTGCGGGGCTTGCGGATGTAAAAGCTGCAGCGATTTGGCGGGCTTGGCCGCACAGGATGATGCCGAACTTAAAAAATGCATCCATATCGCCGATAAGCTAGGGAACAAAGAGGATGCAAAAGGGTGCTTTATGTGCGCCAAGGAGGCTTCGGGCCTTGGCGAAAAAATGGAATGGAAGGACAACCTAAAGCGGGACTTCGACTTTATTCTCGATTGCTTTCCAGATGAGCCTGGCCCCAAGGAGACTATTCTTCCCTACAATCCAGCGCTGATAAAAGAGCTGGGCGTTAAGAAGGGGGACGTCATGATTGGGCGTCCAATGGGAATGTCGTGCGGTTGCCCCATCACCCACTGCGGTATTGTTTCTGCCGCCGATGCCCGAAATGGGGTGATTAACTGGAATGTTACCGGCCCATTACGACCTCGTGCGGAGGGTTTCGTTGATATTGGCTACTACGTTTCCCAGGCCTACGAGGGAATCATTAAGGAGAGCAAGGTGGAGATTAAGCAGGGAATGAGGTACTGGTTTTTACCTCGTCGATGCATGCTGCAGTGGAGGCATAGCGGTTTGGTAAACGCCGTTACCAAGCTGAGGGATGGCTCCTATAAGGTTAGGATTGAAGGATTGCTGATAGGGTAGAACATTACCTACAAATAAAAAGAGGGGTCATTCTTTAGAATGACCCCTCTTTCCTATACTTCTTTCTACTTACTTCTTCGAATCATCGATAGAAAGCTTTCTGAACTCCTTAAAAAGCTTAGTCAGCTCTAAAGTAGCTTTTCTTGCGCGAGCAGCTGCAGCTTTACTGTTCTTAGAAGAGTATGCCTCTACGTTCTCGTTGTAAAGTGCAATTTGCTCTTTGATTTGGTTAAGTAGTTCTTGCATTGCAATAAAATAGTTGAATTAGTATTGATGTTAACTTTTGCATCCATCAAAAATACGGTAACGTTTCTGATGTTTACGAAAGCTAATATACAGAAAAAAATAACGTGCAATAGCCTAGAGCCTACATTCTCACTATGTTTTCGATATTTTTGGTCAAATAAATGCGTTTTTTTTGTTAAATCTACACTTTGAGGCGTAAAATCCACAAAAAACTGACACCCTATTTGTTAGAAAATGGCGAATACGCTAGCATGCAGTAACCCTTAAATCGAACGATTCTCTTAGAACTTCGAGCCCTTTAGAGGTGCAGTTCCCCTTCAAATAGTAGTAAAGGAGTTGCACCAGCTGCTGATGGTTGGACAGCGAATTCTTTCTTATAAAAAGGTTCTCGAGTTGAAAGATGTAGAAGTTACTGGTAAGCTCGATGTCTATGTCCGAATCGAAGAGGCCTAAGTGTACACCTTTACAAAAGTGAAAGGTTACGATTTCGAGGATTTCTTCGCGTCTTTCTTTAAAAATGCTTTGAACAATGGGCGAGCTTAAGTAGTCCATAGGGAGTTCAACGATGGCGTTGTACGTTTGAGATATGCTGAAAATGCTTTTTCCAACGTAAACCAATGCGTTGATTGGGTTATTGATCTCGGTAAGCCCCTGCCTTATTTCGTTTAGTTTTCTTTTCGAAATGTAATCGACTACGCTCTCAACCATCTCCTTTTTGCTGTCGAAATAGTTGTAAAGCGTCTTTTTGGTAACCCCTAGCGATAGGGCTAGGTCTTCAACCTTCATCTTCGAGGTTTGCTGCTCGAGGAAAACCTCTGCAATTCTACTAGTATAAAATAGCCTCCTAGACTTCATAGCTAATTGTTTTTGGATACACGGTTGTTTTTTTGTTTTGTGAGTGCTACTTGTAAATACCAAATGCCTGCTGGTATTTGGAGATTACGATCTGGTGGTTGCACATCTTCTCCGATAGCTCGTTCTGGGTTTGCTGAAGCAGAGCCTGAGCCTCGAGTAGGTCGGATATGCCAATAACTCCCGATTTGTAGTTGTCGTTTGATATCTTGAAGTTTTCGGTAGACTGCTGAACCATCTTCTCCGATAGCTGTATCTGGCTAACGCTTTCGGTAACCTCGTTCTGCGACTGGCTCATCTGCAACTCGAGTTTCTCGGCGGTTTCTTCGAGTTTGAGCTGGCTGCGTTGGATCTTAAACTGCTGCTGCTTTATCTTCTTGGAGCCTCCCCACCAATCGCTGATGGGGATGCTTAGTGATACCATTGCAAACGTTTGTTTGGTGCTGCTATTGTTGATGTCGAAGTAGTCCCACTCGGCCGAGAGGGCTAGCTGAGGGAGGTAGTCTCCCATGATCATCTTCTTTTGCAGCTTTTCGGCCTCTACCATTTTGCCTACCAGCTGGTACTCCACCCTGTTGGCTGTTGCCTGCTGCTTGTTGGCGAGCTGTGGCATTGTAGGCTTTTGGTTGAGCGCGCAGTCGAGGGCAATGGGCGTTTCGTTGGGGAGCCCAATTTGCTGGTTGAGCGCCATCTTGCTTAGGTTAATGGCGTTTTGCAGCTTCAGCCTATTCATTTGCAGCTCGTTTTGCTTTATCTGTACCTTAAGCAGGTCGTTGCGCTGGGTAAGGCCTGCCTTGCACATGTTGGCAACATCGCGGGAGAGGGTGTCGAGGAAGCCCTGGTACTTCTCGACGGTCTTCATCTTCTCCTGAAGGGCAATGATGGTCCAGAATAGCTCTTCGGTTTTAACCAGCACTTCGGTGGTGGACATCTCCTTCTGCTTTAGGCTAACCTCTTTTCCTAAAGAGGCTAGCTTATTGCCGTTGACGATTCGACCTCCTGCGTAGATGGGCTGAGTGGCACGGACAATGGCGACGTTGGCCTTGTCGAGCACGTTGAACCCGGGTACGTAGGTGAACTGCGTTGGGGCAGCTAAGTTGGCAGGGTTTCCGTCGTAAACGGGAAGGTTGGTTGCCGGTGTCTTTATCAGGTAATCGGGAGCGCGCATTGCCACAAGAGTTGCATTAACTACAGGAAAGTAGCTGGTAAATGCGCTCTTGCTCTGCTCGATGGATTCCAGCACCTCCTGCTGCGACTGCTTTAGCGTTTTACTATTATTAATAGCAATTGCCTTGCACGAGTCGAGCGTTAGATGGCGTTGGATGGGGGCTGATACTGCAGCTGATTTTGCAGCTTGGGCGTTACCCATTGCAGGAGCGAGCATCATACCTATAATAATAAGCGTGGAGGCAGGAATGGTTGCATTGCTGCTGGGGGTAGACTCCTTGCGGTACACCAACCAGTAAACAACGGGGAGGATAAACAGCGTAAGCACCATCGAAATCATCAAACCAAAGCAGATAACGGTGCCGAGTGGGCCCCATAGCGGCGAGCGGCTGGCAATCATCGATATTACACCTACCGAAGCGGCTGCCGATGTTAGGAAGATTGGGCGCATACGGCGCTTACCGGCTGCAAGGGCGGCCTCGTAGATGGAGTAGCCGTTCTTTTCGGCGAGTTCGTGGGCGTAATCGACTAGGATGATGCCGTTACGGACAACGATACCGCAGAGACTGGTTACACCCATAAAGGCGGTCATCCCGAAGGGGAAGTGCATTACGTAGAGGCCAATTGCAGCACCTGGTAGGCCCAGAAGCATGGTGCTCATGATGAGCAGCGATAGCTTTATCTTCTTAAACTGGAAGAGCAGGATGAAGAAAATCATAACGATGCTCACCAAAAGGGCGATGGCCATTGGGATGTAGGTTTCGAGCTGTGATTCGAGCTCGCCGCCGTATGAGATGGTTGTATTGGGGGTTTTAAGCTTGTCGATTTGAGGCTTTATCTCGGAGAAGACATCGGAAGGGACCACATTGGGCGAAACATCGACCTGAACGGTTAGCGTTCTTATGCCGTTACGGCGGACGATGGTTCCCTCGGTCCATTCGGGAGTAAGCTTGGCGAAGGCGCGAAGCGGAACGCCCGATAGGGTACTTGGCGAGGTTACGTACTCGTCCTGTAGGGTTTTTATGCTTTTGGGCGTGTTGCTATCCTTGTAGAGCTTAACCTGTACGGGGTAGTCGTTCTCCCAGATGGTGGTTAGCGGAAGTCCGTTAAGCGAGGCTAGGAGCGAGGTTGCTACCAGACTTTTTGTGTATCCCATTCGGTTGGCCTTGTCCTTATCCATGTCGACATGGATGTTTTGCTGCTGCTGATCCCAATCGGTACGAACCCAAGCTAGGTTTTTTGTCTTAGCAAGGATGGCGTTAACCTGCTTTTCGGCAGCGCGCAGGTCGGCAATGGAATCACCTGAAATGCGGATCTCGATAGGCGCCTTGGTGGCCAGTAACGAGAGAATTTTAAACTTAACGTGTGCATTGGGGTATGCATCGGCGAGCTTAGAGGCGTACTCGGCGTAGAGCTCCTTGGTAGCATCGTTGGAGGTGGTATTGACGAGCATCTGGCCGTAGTTGTGCGCGGGCATGTTGGGCGCATACACCGTGTGGAAGCGGGGCGAGCCGGTTCCGATAAAGCTGGTAACATTGGTGACGCGGCTATCCTTCTTCAGCGTTTTTTCGACACTGCTAAGTACGGCATCGGTGCTTTCGAGCGACGAGCCGGTAGGGAGGTAAACCTCGATGGCCAGCTGGTTGCGCTCCATGTCGGGGAAAAGCTGCTGCTTAACTTGGCCGAAGAGCACGAAGGAGAGCAGCACAGAGCCTATGCCAATTCCAACGGTTGTCTTCGGATTTCGGAAGGCTGCCTCCAGCGTTTTATCGAAGAAGTCCTGCAGCCTATCGAGCATCGACTTGCCCTTCTTTTCCGAAGCCGCATTCTTTTTATCCGTACCATCGGTTTGATTATCATGTTCGTGATGGAGTAATCCCTTCTTGATGAAGCGGTAGTTGAGGTAGGGAACAATAAGGATCGCTACCAGAATAGATACAAAGAGGGCGATGGCAATGGTGTAAGGGAAGGCAAAGACGAACTCGCCGGATACGCCGGGAAGGAATATGCTTAGCGGAAGGTAGGCCGAGATGATTGCCAGCGTTGCGGCAATGATAGGAACCAGCAGCTCCTTGGCGCTCTTAACGGCAGCCTTCCAGGGGTCCATGCCGTGGTCGAGCTTCTCGACGTGGTTGTCGATTACCACGATGGAGTTGTCGACAATCATACCCAGAACCACGATAAGGGCGGCAAGGCTAACGGTGTCGAGCTCGAAGCCGACGAAGAAGAGGATACCCAAGGTGATGAGCACCGCGATGGGCACGGTGACGCCAGCAACCGACGCAACTCTAATGGGGAGCAGCAGCATGGTAACCAGAATCACGGAGATGATGGCAAGCATAAACTCCTCCAGAAAGTTTGAGATCGACTCGTCGACGTACTTGGGGAGCTCGGAGATCTTTTCGACCTTAACATCCTTAGAGGTGTAGCCCTCGAATGTTTGAATGGCCTTATCGATATCCTTACCAAACTGTACGATGTTGTTGCCGGGCTGCATCTCCAGTGATAGGAGGATGGTATTTCTTCCATTCTGGCGGATGTAGCTGTCGGGATCCTCGTACTTGCGTTCGATGGTGGCGATATCCTTTAGGCGAACGACGTTGCCGTTGGGATCGGAGTAGACGATTTGCTCGTAGAGGTCTTTCTCGGACTCGAAGTTGGTGGGGAAGTGAACGGTGAGGTCGTTCTTGCCATCCTTGAGCACGCCAGCGCTGTTGACCATGCCGTTGGACTGGTAGGCGTTGAGGAGCGAGAGCGATTTGATGTTGTACTCGTTGAGCTTTTCGGGGCGCACCTTAACGTGGATCTGCTCCTTTTGTAGCCCGTAGTGCTTAATCTTGGAGGCGGCCGGAATCTTGCGGCACTCGGCCTCGAGGCGCTTGAGATCCTGCTCCATCTCCTTGTACGACTTGGTGTCGGAGGAGAGGGTGATGAGGAGCGCGGCTGTATCGCCAAAGTCGTTGTTGGCCACTAGGGCAAGCACGCCCGATGGCAGCGAAGCTTTCAGCTCGTTAAGGCCGTGGCGGAGCTTGGACCAGAAGCGGTCGGAGTCTTTAACGTCGTCGTTTAGCTCCACGAAGATGTACATGATGCCATCGCGCGACTGCGAGTAGGTTTTGGCCTTCTTCACCTCCTTGTATCCGAAGATGTAGTTCTCGACCTCCTTGGTTAGCTGCTCCTCGACCTCGGCCGAGGTTGCACCCGGGTAAACACCCACTACAAGACCCTGACGGATGGTAAACTCGGGGAATTCGTTGCGGGGCATCTCCTTTAGCGCCCACACACCTATAATAAGAAGGAGTGCTGCCACCGTAAATACGATGTTCCTATACTTCATGGCGGCCTCTATAAATCCGATTTTTCTTGCGCCCATACTAGTAAACGATTTTGGCGTTGTTGGTAAGCTTTTCTTTTCCTTCGGTTACTACCAAGGAGTTGGCTGATAATCCGGAGAGGATGATAACGCCATTCTGATCGTACTGCCCAGCTGTAACGGTAGTCTTCTTCGCTTTTTAGCGATGGTGTCGACTTCGAAAACGTAGGTTTTCCCTTGGTCGTCCTTATTAACAGCTTGGTAGGGGGCAACGGTGGCTTTTACCAGCTGGTTCTGGTGCACCTTTACGTCGCAAACCATGCCGGGCTTCATCAGTATTTGAGGGTTGGCGGCTTCGATCTTCACCTCGTAGGTGCGAGATATCTGGTCGGCCACTACGCCTACGTTGGTGATGGTACCTTCGAAGGTTCTATCGTTGAGGGCGGAAATGGTGAAGGTTGCCTTGAGGCCCTTGCGGATCTTACCGATTTCGTTTTCGGGGACGGCCACCTTGACGTAGATGCGCTCGATGCGGACAATTTCGAGGGGGGTGACGGCCGAGGCGCTGTGCTGCCCGGGCTCGACGTTGCGCTTGCCGATGATGCCGGCAACGGGTGCGCGAAGGCTAGACTTGGAGAGGCTAGACTTGGAGAGCTCCATCTGCGACTGCGCCTGTTTGAGGTTGGTCTCCATCTCCACCCACTTGATCTCGGGAAGGCTTCCCTTGTCGTATACCACCTTTAGGCGGTCGTAGGCATCCTTGGCTTGGCGGTACTTGGCAACTGCGGCGTTGTACATCGACTCGTTGTCGCTTTTATCGACGGTAGCCAGCAGCTGACCCTTGCGCACGGCGTCGCCCTCCTGCACGAGCACCTGGGTAATGATCCCAGTTGATTGGAAGGTGAGGGGGATGGATTGCTGTGGCTCTACGGTGCCGCTGTAGTGCAGGTCGGTGTTAACCATAACCTCCTTAACCGTTGCTACGTTTACCTTAATGCCATCCTGCGCGTTGGTGCTGGTGGTGGCTGGGTGGTTGGAACAGGCCGTGATGGCCAGCAAGCCAAAGCTGGCAATAATCGTTGTCTTCATATAAATTGTTTTCTTGAAAATACTAAACGTTTGGTATGTTGTGGGGCAAATTAAAAGCCGTACTCGATACGGCTAATCATTTTTCTTGAGGAGCTTGTAGTACTCGAGGACCTGTTTCTTGAGTATTGAGAATGATTCTTCAACATTTGCGGTACTGGAAACAAGGTTTCCGGCAAGGCCCATATGTAGCGAGGTGAAGGTGTAGGCGGTAACTTCGACATTGATGTCGTCGCGAATTTCTCCTCGTTTGATTGCATTTTTTAGCACAACAATCATTTTTGTCTCCTCGTCTTTTACATGCTTATCGGTGCTATCGAGAAACCCCTTGTAGTGGCGCGAGGCATCGACCAAGAAGGAGATGTAGTTGATGGGGGAGAACTCGGCACTGTACGATAGGCAGCTGTCTATTGTATGACGCATCGACTTAATGTTTTCGTCGATAAACTCCTTTAGGGGGATTGTTTCGATATCAAGCGTGCTTACTGGAAATATGAAGTGCTTATCGACCACCGCCTTGAAAAGTTCTTCCTTGTTGAGGAAGTGGTGGTAGAGCGCGCCCTTGGTCATGTCGATGGCCTTGCTGATGTCGCTGATGGAAACGGCCTCGTAGCTGTGGGTTAGGAACAGCTCGTAGCTCTTGTCGATGATATACTCTTTTGTGTCACTCATGGTAGATAAATACTGAACGATCGGTATGCAAATGTAGGAGGATTTACTATTGCTGATTCACGTTTAAGATAAATTAGTGGAAAAAGAGGCGATGTGGCAATGGGCTCTATGGCGAAAGGGGTGTGTGGTATGGCGGTATTTGGTTGTTTATCAGTAAATACATTCAACCATTTGGAGGGGTGTTTACATCTGGTGGACTAATTCTCCAAACTCCACTCATGACTGTTAAAATTGAAGTCTTTATGGGCTATAGGTCTCCGTAAATGGGGTAGGTTTTATGCTTTGGCTTGATGGATGAATCCTTGGTTGACAACAGAATAAAGTTTTACATTTTTGCTACATTTATTGCGGTTCTCCGACAGCAACATTACAATGACTAAGGTGATGCTGTTGCGCTATGGGGTAATTTTGCTTGGCTTTGGTTTAGAGCCTCATTCAAACTGTTTCGAATAATATTGGTTGGCTGAAAGAAGTGATAAATGAAGATATTTGTTCTAAGGTTGCATGTCTTGTGTTGTAGATTGATGATTGTATGGATGTCAATGCTTTTTAGGTTGACCCATAAACGCAGATACTTTGAAAGAAAAATTAGCGTAGGTATTCTAATTCTATCGCTGATGAACTTACTGGTAAGCTGCAGTGGAGGAACGGAGGAGACTGATGAAGGTTCTAGCGAGGCTGAAGCTGGGGTTCGAAATGCTGCAATTACAAAAGGTGCTGATACGCTAACGAATAAGCGTAAACCGAGTTTTGGAAAAAAAAGAAAACATACAACATCAAAATTTGATGATGATGATGGTGTTATGTGTTATATACCAGCATATCAAGAAGTAAAAGATACCACCTCGGTATTACAGGAAAATATATTTCATGATGATTCTAGATATCCTGAATTCCCAGGAGGCGGTGTTGAGGAGTTAATGCGATATCTAAAACGCATGTTAATCTATCCTCAACAAGCTTTTGATATGGGAATAGAGGGTACTGTCTACATAAGGTTTACTATAAATAGAAGTGGAAAGGTGAAAAATGTGAGTGTACTACGAGGTGTTTCTTCGGAATTGGATAAGGAGGCTATTCGAATTATTAGGTCAATGCCGGCATGGATACCAGGGAGACAAAATGGTCGTAATGTAAGTGTCGATTTTACAATTCCGATAACATTTACGCTTGAGTAACAGTAGGAGATGATTATATAAAATAAAGAAGATATGAAGCGATTGCGGATTAAAATAAGTGTTATGCTGCTTCTAGCTGTTAGCATATCCGGTAAGGCACAGACTTATCAGAAGACCGATTATGGGGTGACGGCAGTGGTAAATGCTGTTAGGGTTGAGCTGCAGCTGTATGGACCCTCTACGGTACGGGTTGTGAAGTATCCCGAAGGTAAAACGTTTGAGAAGCAAAGCCTTTCGGTTATTCAAAAACCACAAAAGGTAGCCTTTAGCGTAAGGCAGTCTGGCGATAAACTGTCGTTGAGAAGCGTCAAGATGGAGGTGCTGCTAAATCTAAAAACGGGTACTGTTGCGTTTGCCAACCAGCAGGTGCCGCTAATGACAGAAAAGGAGGCAGGTGCCACTTTTGCCGATTTTGACGATGCGGGTGTTAAGACGTTTACTGTCGCGCAATCCTTCGTTCTCGGAAAGGATGAGGCCATTTACGGTTTGGGCCAGCAGCAGGAGGGAAAGATGTCGAAGCGTAACCTGAAGCTGAACATGGTGCAGGGGAATACCGACGACTACATCCCATTTTTCCTGTCGTCTAAAGGGTATGGCGTGTTTTGGGATAACTACTCGCCAACTGTTTTTGAGGATAGCCCCGAGCAAACGCTATTTAAGTCGGATGTAGGCGATGGCATTGACTACTACTTTATGCTAGGCGACAATGCCGATGGCGTAGTTGGGTGCATGCGTAATCTTACTGGGCAGGCGCCCATGTTTCCCCTGTGGACATACGGATTTTGGCAGAGCAGGGAGCGCTACAAGAGCCAGGACGAACTAGTAGGCGTGGTAAAGCGCTTTCGTGAGCTGGGCGTTCCGCTCGATGGCATCATCCAAGATTGGCAGTACTGGGGCAACAACTACCTTTGGAATGCCATGGAGTTCCTTAATCCCGGATTTTACGATCCTCGAAAGATGGTAAGCGATGTGCATGGCATGAATGCTCATATGATTATATCCATTTGGAACTCATTTGGACCGATGACAAAGCAGTATAGGGACTTGGATAGGATAGGGGCCTTGTACCGCTTTAAAACCTGGCCCGAATCGGGTTCGGAGAAGTGGCCACCCAATCAGGATTACCCATCGGGGGTTAGGGTGTACGATCCGTACAATCCATCAGCACGCGATATCTACTGGAGCTACCTTAACAAGGGCATCTTTTCGCTGGGAATGGATGGCTGGTGGATGGATTCTTCGGAACCCGATCATCTTGATCCTAAGCCTTCCGACTTTGATACCCAAACCTACTTGGGATCGTTCCGAAAGGTGCGCAATGCCTTTCCGTTAATGACCGTAGGTGGTGTTTCGCAGCATCAGCGCTCGCTAACATCCGAAAAGCGGGTATTTATTCTTACCCGTTCGGCATTTGCCGGTCAGCAGCGCTATGGCGCAAACACGTGGTCGGGCGATGTGGTGGCCTCGTGGGATGCCCTACGAAACCAGATATCGGCTGGCTTGAACTTTTCGCTTTGCGGAATTCCCTATTGGAATAGCGACCTGGGCGGATTCTTTCTGTGGAAGTTTAAGAACCCGCTGGAGAACACCGACTACTGGGAGCTGCATGTCCGTTGGATTCAGCTTGGGACATTCTGCCCGATGATGCGCTCGCATGGCGAGGGGGTGCCCCGCGAGATTTACCAGTTCGGGGAAAAGGGCAATCCAACCTACGATGCGATTGCAAAGTATATTAACATGCGATACCTGCTACTGCCCTACATCTATTCTACCTCGTGGAGCGTAACGGCCAATCACTCGAGCATGATGCGTGCCCTTGTAATGGACTTTGCCGCCGATGGGCAGGCGCTGGACATTAACGATGAGTTTATGTTTGGGAAATCGCTGCTGGTAAGCCCAGTTTCGAAGCCCATGTACTCGAAAAAACAGGTGAAAGGAGCCGATACCCTAACGGTTGAAGACTATAGTACCGTTAAAACAAAGGAGGTTTACCTGCCAAGGGGGGCCGATTGGTACGACTTCTGGACTGGAGCAAAGCTCGGTGGCGGACAAACCGTAAAAAAGGAGGCTCCGCTCGATATCATCCCTTTGTATGTGAGGGCAGGGGCTATCCTACCCATTGGTCCTAAGGTGCAGTATGCCACCGAAAAGAGGTGGGACAACCTTGAGATTCGTGTTTATAGGGGTGCAAATGGCGAATTTACCCTGTACGAGGACGAAAACGACAGCTACAACTACGAGAAAGGGGCATACTCGCTAATTAAGCTCGAGTGGAACGACAAAAGGAGGTGCCTAATAATTGGTGATAGGATAGGAGCGTTCCCCGGTATGATGGAGAGCCGAACATTTAGCATTGTGCTGGTTGATACTGCTAAGGGCACTGGTACTAGCGCTACCGAAAAGTTTGATCCCGTAGTAAGGTATAAAGGAAAGCGTGTCGAAGTGAAGCTGTAGGTGTTGCCAAGTGGCGATATAGTTATAAAACCCGGAGCAATCCGGGTTTTTTTATGGTCCTATAATGAATAGGGTGGGTATTAGTAATGAGCTAGCCCGTTTCTCATAGAGGCTATTTAACCCCTTCGGGGTTGTTTTCATCCTCCGACCTAATTCCCCGAGTTTCACTCGGGGCTATTAAAATTGAAGCCCTTACGGGCTTCAGGTCGTAGTGATGAGAGGCCGCTTCTATGCTAATAGAAGACCAGCGCCAATGGGTTATCGTACATGAAGGGGTTGGGCGCCGATTCGGTTAATCTGGAGTTTAATAGGCCTGGGTTTAAATGCAACCCGGCTACGGCCGATATCAGCGGCAGCGAGACGGTTAAGCTTGTGATTAAGATGAGCAAGAACTAGAATTACTTTTGTTTGTACTATACACTGCTTGGTTATGCGGGGTCTCGCCTTGGCGGGACTCCGCTTTTTTATTAGGATAAGGGGTTAAAATACCTTTGATGTTTTGTGATTATTAGTTTTCTTTGGTAGGCGTATAGGCGTAACAGGAGCTGCGCAGATATACCGAAAATGGGGGGATAGGCGCAGCTTTGTTGCATATATAAACTAGTTGGCGGGCAATTACAAAAAAAATGACACTGCAAAATTTAGAATAACATGAATAAAAATCAATTATGGATGGTTAGGGCAGGTGAAGGAGCCTTTTTAGTAGAAGACTTCTTGACAAAAAATATAGTTTCAATCGGTTGGAATGCAACTGGAGATTTATCGAAAGTTGATAATATTGAAAAACTGAAAGAACTTGTTCGAAAAATCTATCCTGAATATAAAAATAGTCAAGTAATTAGTAGTGCAGGACAGATTTATAGATTTCTGATTGATTTCAAAATTGGTGATTGTGTAATGACCTATAATCCTTCAGAACGGACATATTCAATCGGAGAAATAGCATCTGATTATAAATTTGATGAAAAATTATGTGAATATTACCATACTCGTGAGATTAAATGGATTGGAAAAGTACAACGAGATGACTTGTCAACTTCAACGAAAAATACACTTGGTGCGACTCTGACAATCTTTGATATTCCTAAGCAAGCACGAGAAGATTTGTTTTCTCTATTGGCTGGCAAACCGTCAAAAACGATTGAAGAGGTATCTGAACAAGAATCGTTAGAAATTATCAAAGATGATTTTATAGCCAAATCACATGAGTTTATAAAGGACAAAGCATTATTATTGGATTGGGAGGAAATGCAAGAACTTGTTGCAGGGATACTAAGAGCAATGGGGTATAAAACAAGAGTTAGTCCAAGAGGTTCTGACCGAGGAAAAGATATTGTTGCTTCACCCGATGGATTAGGATTAGAAAACCCAAAGATTGTCATAGAAGTCAAACACAGAAAAGGTTCAATGGGGTCGCAAGAAGTGAGAAGTTTTCTCGGTGGATTAAGGGCAAGTGACAAAGGATTATATGTTTCAACAGGCGGATTTTCTAAAGATGCAAAATATGAAGCAGAAAGAGCAAATATTCCAATAACTTTAGTGGATTCTGATATTTTAGTCGAATTGATTATACAGTATTATGATAGTTTTGACAACGAGACAAAGTCTTTAGTTCCACTTAAAAAGATTTATTGGCCGTTAAAATAAAAATGAAAAAAAACAACAGCCCACAACATGTGGTATAAAAAATTGCCGGAATAGTAGGTTATTCAAAGGTTGTAGTCCGCTTCAACTTTTGTGTAACTTGATAGGAAATCGCCCGCAATTGGCAATTTTTAATACCGATAACAGTTGTAACCCCGCTGGCAAGGTTAGTAGCGGGGGGTAAGTTCTCGCTACGCATTCCACTACGTTTCATACCGCAAAACGTTATGGGAAAGTTTGAAAAAAAAGCAACATGATTGAAACGAATATTGAATTATTAAAATCTCAGATTTCCAAGTTTGACAAACCAGATTTCGACTTAGATGCTTGGAAAGGTTCAACAACTATACTTTTAGAAAGAATATTTGGAGAATCTTATTCTGCGATAAAGACTATAAACCAAATTCGGCACAGAGTATCAGATTTGCGTGCTTTAGGTGGAAATTACAACAATAATATTAATCAATGCAAACTGCAAGGAAAGGAAGTTCTTGAAGCAACGATAACTGAATTAGAAACATTTGGTCTTCCTGAAACAAAAAAGAAAAATAGTTCAGGCATCGAAATAAATCTAACACAGAATCAAACTGTTAATGTTAATCTAATATTATCAGCTATTAAAGACGAGTTGACTAAATCTCAGTGGGTTGAGATTGAAAAACTATTAAAAGCAGATGAAGCAAAATCGACAAAACATAAAAAAATCATTGAGATAATAAGCGGATTTGGGGCAGATGTGGCTTCAAATATTCTAGCAAATATTTTAACTAACCCGAATTTATGGTGATAAATTAAAAAAAGATGATAGCAAATCATATTCAGCTGAGCGTAGGGACGCAATGCTTAGCAGAGAAGCTGATGGAAATTTACATGCAGTTGCTACCTATACTGCTGAATCATAAACTCTACTTAATAATAACATATCATGTGGACAGGACATAAAATAGCAGGTTTCGTACTTCTATTAATTTTGGGAAGTTGTCAGAGTGCGAGAGTTGGTAAACAGGTAAATACCAAATTTACGTTTGATGGATATATAAAGTTTGAAGCGCTTGTAAACGATAGTATTAAAGGCATGTTTATATACGATACAGGAGCATCGGGCTTACTGTTTGATAGTACCTTTGTTTCGGATAAGCAGAAGTTGATTCGCGAGATAGATACGGCAAGAATTGGAGGTGCTGGCAATCGAGGATATCGAAAAATAAAAATGATTCGTAACTCATTAAACATTAGTCTGGGTTTGCACCATGTTTCTTTTGATTCTATTCCTATTTTTAATTTAGAAGCCGTGTTTAATGAAAAGATAGCAGGACTTGTTGGTAATGATTTTATAGGTGGAGGGGTTCTCCATATTAGTAATACGAATTTGACGCTTAGGATTGATACGCTGGCTAATTCAGAAAAATATGATACTTGTATACCATTCGAATTTGAGCGTGAAAGAATTTTTATTCGACCTAAAATTCAGCTTAAAGGAGGACCGATAGTAGAGCCTAGGCTAATGATTGATTTGGGTTGTACGGATATTATTATCTTAAATACGCCTTATTACAACAAAATTAGGGGTCATATATCAGATGTAATAGACTACACAATTTTAGATGCTGGGGTTTCGGGAAATTCGGATGGTGGTGAGTTTAGGGCAAATCAAATTCAATTTGCAAGTTATTTAATACCTCTGCCAGTAGTATCCTTTTCTAAGGATTTGCATGGAGCCCATAGCAATACCTACTATGATGGGCTAATTGGGAACGAGCTGATGAGCAGATTTGATTATGCCATCGACTTTAAGAATGAGAAGCTATATTTAAAGTCAAGAAAAGGTTATCAGAAACCCTTTAAATCAACCGTAAGCGGGATATATGCCATTAAGGATGGCGATTTTGCTATAGTGAAATGTGCATATCGGCAGTTTGCTCCATATATCGGCGGATTAAATATTGGAGATACAATTCTTAGCATTAATAATCAGCCTATTTCTAAGCTCTCGCAAAAAGTATTTGACAGGAAATTTGGAAAGGATAATGAAGAATTACGAATTGAATTTAGAAAGAATGGAATGTCTAGGTTTGTGAAATATAGAAAAGGGCAAAAAATATAGTTGTTGTTGCTAACCTTTGCTTAGTTTGCCGTAGGTGTGCTATGAATCAAGCGGAGGCTCATCTAAGCCAGAGCTACCATCAGCGCACGTTTGGCGGACGGCTTTGCCCGATTGGTAGGCAGAAGGTTGTTAAGCAGTAGCGCCTTTAGTCACCATTAAACGCCAAAGCAGCAGAACCGTATAAAAGCGTAGCCAACATTAAGGCTGCGCTTTACTTTTTTGCTACTTTTGGATTGCAGTCTGTAGACAGTTACTTAACAATGTCGAAGTTACAACTGAGTACAAAGTGCGAGTTCTGCGTAGCTAAACTTCGCCTAGCCTCAAGCGTTGATTTAGGCTATGGAGAGCAGGTTTTGGTGCAATAACAGAAAAACAAACGATGGTTGTAATAGAAACAAAACGACTTTTTATAAAACACATTTCGACATCTGACATTTGTCAATTGCATAGGATTTATAACAAGACTAAAAACATGCAATTTATTTCGACAGGAAGATCCGAATGGACTATAAATGAACTTAACGACAAGTATGCTGCGACTAATATCAACTATGAGTTAGGATTCGGAATATTTGCAATTGAAATTAAAGAGACAAGTGAAGTTATTGGAGAAGCTGGAATATTTAATTCATTTAATAACCTTTCGAAGTTAGAACTTGGATATATAATTGACTCTAAACATTGGCAAAAAGGGTATGGAAAGGAAACTTGTTTAGGTTTAATTGATTACGCATTTACAGTACTGAATGTTGAGACTTTAATCGCAAGAATGTATTCAAAAAACATAAATTCGATAATTCTATCAGAAAAGTGCGGAATGGTTAAAATAGAAACGGGTTTAACTGATAACGGACAGGAATATCTAACTTATGAAATAAAGAGAGGCATGAAAGCCCAACAAACTGTATAGCCAACAAGTGGGCGAAGTGGTAGGTGGAAACTTGCTGCGGCGCAGTAGTTGCAGTGCAGGCTGAGAGAATGGAAACCTGCAAGCGCTTGTTGCCCCTTACTCGCCGTAGAATAAACACACTGGACTCGGCTGCATTTTGTAATGCCGCTGAACATAAGTAGCGGTCTTTGACCGCAGTTATAGGAGAATAAAAAAGAACCTTTTATGGTCCTAAGCGTATTTCTTTACTACGCTTTTTTTTTGCAAGGCTACCAGTCTGTAATTAATGCGGTAGGTGCTTGCCTTAAGCACGATTTAGCCATTGCCTACGCTTAGCTTCGGGCTGCATATTAAGGAGATGTGCGTAAGCGTTGCTTTTATGGAGAATACTAGAAATGCGCTTTGCTGTGTTGCTAACGATTCGCTTACTTTAGCAGCGGTATAAAGGTTGCTAAAGCGGCGCCTATGCTGTTAGTATAGTGTAACCTGCACTACTTAAGAAGGCGAGGCTTTAGGCTTTCAATGCCGAACGGCTGGAGTCCGTACAATTTATGCGAAGGCTGAGATATGGGCATATTGTGTGTACAATACCTAGCATTATACTGTGCCTGTAATGAGCTATTCTTCGAATTGATAATTTAACCGTAACCGAGCAAATGAAAAAGGTAAAACTTGCGGCTATTCTGATAATTCTAATTCTTCCGATTCTAAATGCTAAAGCAGCAGCTGTTAGGATAATAAAGCTGCAAACCGAATATACCCAAACACCTTTGGGAATTGAGGTAGAGCATCCACGATTTAGCTGGCAAATGGAATCCGACAAGCCCGGATGCTTTCAAACAGCTTACCAGCTTATAGTGTTTACCGATGCTAATAGGGAGGTATGGAATTCGGGGAAAGTATTTAGCGGTGAATCGTTGAATATACGATACGAGGGAAGTTCGCTACAAGCTGCTACACGGTATAAATGGCAGCTTGTTGTATGGGATCAGGAAAAGAAGAAGCATCTGGCAGAATCGTGGTTCGAAACAGGCCTGATGGATTGCCATGAGTCTGCATGGAATGGTGCCAAGTGGATAGGCGGTAACCATTTGACCTTTTATTCGCAATATCTTCCGGTATTTAAGATAAATTTCGGGGTACAGCTCGATAAGAAATCGAATAGCACAAAGGCGGGTTTTATATACGGTGCGAATGATGAGCGGCTGATGGATAAGAATAAAAATATATATAAGCTCGAAAATAAGCGTGATAGCTCCTATGTTTTAGTAGAGCTCGATCTTGCATCCTTAAATTCAGGTGGAAAAGCTCGAATGAATATTTATAGGGCAGGTTACGCGTCCAAAGATAAGTGCGATCGACCACTTAAAAGCTTTGATATCTCGTCGTCCCTTATCAACAACCAAAACCGATTTGAGCCGCATACCGTGTACCTGTACTCGGTGCTAGGGCAAACCGAGTTTTATGTTGATGGCGAAACGAAGGAAAACCAAATCGGAACCGCGAACTTGAATCCTAACGGGCAAGGAGGCGACTTTGTAGCCTACCCTGTTGTTGCCAATATTGGATATGCGCTACGCGAAAATCAAAAAGCAACCTTCTCGAATGTACAGGTAAGGAACTTTAGGGCGCCATCGAATGTGCTATTCTCCGATGATTTTAAAGAGGCTGGTAGTACGAGTTCTTTAGGTGTGTTTAAAACAGTAGATCCTTCAAGGAATTCGATGCCAATGCTTAGAACCAGCTTTACTGCTAAAGCAGAGATATCGAAGGCGCGTTTGTACGTTACCTCACGGGGTATCTACGATATGTATATTAATGGTAAAAGGATTAGCGACGATTACTTTAATCCGGGTTCTACCCAGTACAATAAAACGCAGCTGTACCAGACCTTCGATGTAACCAGCTATCTGAAGCAAGGTAAGAACGGCATGGGTGCAATACTTGGCGAAGGTTGGTGGAGTGGTGGTAGCACCTACATGGGGCAATTCTGGAACTTCTTTGGCGACAGGCAGTCGCTGCTGGCTAAGCTGGTTGTTACCTATGCCGATGGAACAACCGATGTAATAGTTTCGGACCCTTCGGTGTGGAAGTATTTCAACAATGGTCCTACTGTATATAGCAGCATGTTTCAGGGCGAGGTGTACGATGCTACCAAAGAGAAGCTGGTTGAAGGCTGGTCGACCGCACTGTATGACGACTCGGCTTGGGTAAAATGTTCAGAGGTTCCGTTGGAAGGAACTGCCTATCCTAATGGAGCATTGACCCAAGATAGCTTTGGCACGTCGAAGCTTACCGGGCAGTATGGTGCTGCGGTGAAGGATATAAAAGAGCTAACAGCACAGTCTGTGGAAGAAATTCGTCCAGGTGTCTTTATCTACGATATGGGCCAAAATATGGCAGGTGTTCCTAAAATCACTCTAAAGAATACTAAACCTGGTCAGGTGATAAAGCTTCGTTTTGCCGAAGTAAAGTATCCTAATCTTCCGGGATATCAAGAAAATACCGGCATGATTATGCTCGAAAATATTCGAGCTGCGATGGTTCAGGATATATATATTGCAAAAGGTACCGAGGCTGTAGTAGAACCACGGTTTACGTACCATGGCTTTAGGTATATTGAAATTACAGGAATTGACAAACCGCTCCCACTAAGCGATGTTAGGGCGCGGGTGTTAAGCTCTATATCCGAGCTGTCGTCGAAGTTCGAAACATCAAATCCGTTGGTAAATAAACTGTGGGAGAATATAACATGGTCGTCTTATGCTAACTTTATGTCTATACCAACCGATTGCCCCCAACGCAACGAGCGATTAGGATGGAGCGGCGACATCTCTGTTTTCTCGCCTACCGCATGCTATTTGGCAACAATACCTCAATTTTTGCGCCGCCATATGTTAACCATGCGCGATGTACAACGCGAGGATGGCCGTTTCCCTGATGTTGCACCATTGGGTGTTGGTTTTGGCGAGATGATGTGGGGAAGTGCTGGCATTACCGTTGCATGGGAGAGCTTTCAGCAATATAATGATAAAGAGTTGTTGAAGGAGCATTACCCTGCAATGTGCAGCTACATTGAATATCTACTACGCGATATAAATCCTCAAACAGGTATCTTCAAAGAGAAGGAGCAGAATACATGGGGCAGCTTGGGCGATTGGCTAAGCTTGGAAGATAGAAACAACGAGAAACTACTTTTCTGGGAGGCCTACTTAATTTACGACTTGGATATCATCAGCAAAGTGGCTCAGATTCTTGATAGGCCAGAAGATGCAGCTAAGTTTAAAAGGCTCTGCGATGAGCGAAAAGCCTTCTTCAATAAAACCTACCTAGATAGAACAAGTGGAAAAACCATATTTAAAGAAAAGGTAATTGATACGCAAGCATCCTACGCGCTTCCATTGGCCTTTGGTATTGTGGATGGTGATATTACCGAAAAGGTTACCGCTAATTTTGCTAACACAATTACTAGAGTGGGTAAAACAGATCAGAACATTGAAACGCCACCCTATTCGTTAATGACCGGTTTTATTGGAACTGCATGGATAAGTAAGGCATTGTCGAACTATGGTAGAACCGATTTAGCATACCATCTTTTACAGCAAACAACCTACCCTTCGTGGCTTTATCCTATCGAGCAAGGTGCCACAACCATTTGGGAAAGGCTTAATTCGTATACCCATATCGATGGCTTTGGAGGTAATAACAACATGAATTCGTTTAACCACTATGCTTTTGGCGCTGTTGGTGCATGGATGTACAGCTACTGTTTGGGTATTGCACGCGATGAGAAATCGCCAGGATTTAAGCATTTTGTTTTAAAACCCGAGCCTGATCCTACAGGTAAGATGAGTTTTGCAAAAGGATATTACGACTCGATGTATGGTAGGATTGAAAGTAGCTGGAAAATAGCAGACACAACCATAGCTTACAGCTTTAAAGTTCCCTCAAATACATCCGCTACACTTATTCTGAGGGCCAAAAGTTTGAAGGATATTACCATAAACAATGCGCCTTTCGAGAAGGTAAAGCAGGTGCGATTTGTTAGAAACGAAGGCGGTACCTTCACCTTTGAGGTACAGCCTGGCGTATATGAGGTTAATGTTCTTAAGTAGAGTTGCTGGTTTATTGAGAACATGTGGTTTGTACGATTAGCATGTTTTATATACAGTACAATGGAACGCTAGCGTTTCCATAGAAACATAGAAGCGGTAAACAGACATATATTAAACAGTAGAAGGTGCAAAAAGAGTAAAGCGTGGCCACCATCAATGGCTACGCTTTACTTTTTTGCTACTTTTGGATTGAGGTCTTTGACCGCTACTTAGCAATGCCGAAGTTGCAACCGTTCGACTGAGGCAGTAGCCCATAGCCGTCAAGTTAGGCTGTAATTTTAAAGAAGAACACTTAATAGCAGCTGGTTATCCTTCCGCTTAGGCGGGAGGTAGGGGTGGTTAAGAACGCGAGTGAAGCGAGTAATGTTGATTTAAACGAACAAACCCACCCCCTTCCCCCTCCAAGGAGGGGATAACCAGCTTCAATCAGGTGCTAGTGCTTAATCTCGATCCTATCTTTTTAAGATCTGCTCTTAGCTTGACAGCTATGGGCAGAAGCCTCAGCCGAACGGAGGACCATTCGGGCAGACGATAGATCTCGTGACAAGCACGGGATGACACTCCGAGGAAATGTTTTTCCTTAACCTAATGACATTGGCTTAAGAGAGGGATATCGGCTGCTTATCGAATACTTAATAAATGTATGGCGATGAAAAGAATTTGTTGCTTGTTGCTTTGCTTTACTGCGATTTCGCAAGGGGCCTATTCGCAGGAAGCTAGGAACGATTACTTCCCTGATGGGACAAAGATTTCGGGCTGGTTTTTAGACACCACAAAAGTAGAGCTGTCGGATTTAGGTAAGGCGTACCTAATTACCGACTATGGGGTTGTTAACGATAACTTGGTTGTTCAAACTAAGGCAATTCAGGAGGTCATTGATGCTGCTGCTCGGCAAGGTGGGGGTGTGGTGGTAGTGCCTAAGGGAGTTTACATGAGCGGTGCCCTATTCTTTAAGCCGGGTACTAGTTTGTATCTCTCCGAGGGGGCAACGCTGAAGGGATCTAGTAGAATTTCCGACTACCCCATGAGGCCATCTCGTATAGAGGGGCAAAGTATCGACTACTATCCTGCCTTAGTAAACGCATACGGGGTTGATGGTTTTACCATTTTGGGTAAAGGAACAATTGATGGCAATGGTCTTGGCTATTGGAATGCCTTTTGGGAGAGGAGAAAGCAGAATCCGAGCTGCACCAACCTCGAAGTATCACGTCCTAGGCTGGTGTTTATATGGAATTGCCGCAATGTTAGGCTACAGGACGTAATGCTGGTAAACTCGGGCTTCTGGACCAGCCACTTCTATAAGTGTAGCAATGTAAAGATGGTTGATCTTCGCATACTATCCCCCGCTGCTCCCGTAAAGGCACCAAGTACCGATGCCATAGATATTGATGCTTGCACCAACTTTTGGGTTAAGCGATGCTACATGTCGGTAAACGACGATGCCATTGCCTTAAAGGGCGGGAAAGGCCCTTGGGCCGACAGGGATACCTGCAATGGGCCAAACGCCAACATCATTATTGAAGATTGTACGTTTGGCTACTGCCATTCGGCGTTAACTTGTGGAAGCGAATCCATACATAGTAAGAATGTACTAATGCGTAATTGTTCGGTTAACGGTTGCGAACGGTTGCTATGGCTAAAGATGCGGCCAGACACTCCACAACGCTACGAGCATATTACGGTTGAAAACATTCAGGGGCACGTTGGCAGCTTTCTATACGCTAAGCCATGGACTCAGTTCTTCGATCTGAATGGGCGTAAGGATGTGCCGTTGTCCTTTTGCGATAGTATTATTTTGCGAAATATCAGGTTGAAATGCAATGTGCTTTTTGATGTTGGAGTTAACAAGAATACCCATCTGTCGAACTTCATATTTCAGCATGTTGATGCTGAGGCCGCAAATGGCAGCATAGATAAGCGCTTGATAAAGGGCATTACCCTAGATGATGTAAAGGTAAATGGTGCGCTGCTGCGCTGATTCCTAGTTTTCTAGGTTTTGTAACGAACAGGGTGGTAGTATAGATGAGTTTACCTGCTTTTCAGAGAATCTATTCAACCCTCTTCGGGGTTGTTTCCATCTTACGTCCTAATTCCCCGAGTTTCACTCGGAGCTATTAAAGTTAAAGCCCTTACGGGCTTCAGGTTGTAGTAATGATAGGTTGTTTTATACTAATGCTGAGTATTATCGCATAATGGTTGTTAATCTACAATCCTGCAAGGATTGAATTGTAATAGCCCCGCTTGCAATGCGGGGAAACAACGTTCAGCATAATCTCAACCGCGGAGCGGTTGAATAGCGAGTCAGTAGCAGGACATACTCATCTAATTATGTTATAGAGTTAGTTCGAACATTGCAGAAGTATTAGGGGCGATAGAAGAAGGTGATTAATATAGGATAGGTGAATACCTAATCCTGAAATGGGAGCAATGTTGTGTGGCAAATGTGTTGTGCATTACAACAAGAGATGCTTCCTTTGCTATTATAAATTTTGTAGTGATGAAAAACTTATTCCTGTTGCTGCTACCATTTGCCTTGCTCTCATTCAGTGCAAAAGGAGACAGCGATAATTTCAGAAAACAGATTTCGCTGAACGGTAAGTGGCAGTTTGCCATGGATACTGCCAATGTTGGAGTACGTCAGAGGTGGTTTGTAAAGAATCTGAGCGAGGTGGTTGATCTGCCAGGTACAATGGATCAGAATAGGAAGGGATTTGTGAATAGGGATACCACCACAATGCACCTTTGCCGGCTTTACAAGTACGAGGGGGCTGCATGGTATAGGAGGAAGATATTTATTCCTAAAGATTTTCAGGGGAAGCATGTTGAGCTACAGCTCGAACGAACAAAGTCCTCGCAGGTATGGGTTGATAGTATTCTGGTTGGAGGATCGAGCCTGCTGCAGTCTGCGCAGCTGCTCGATGTTACCCGCTACATTACTCCCGGCGAGCATTACATTACCATCAGAGTAGATAACAGCTTAAAGCTAACTCCGTACGGGGGCGTGCATATTTATAGCGAAGATACGCAAACAAACTGGAATGGTATTGTAGGTAAGCTGCAGCTGGAGGCAACCGCAAAGACATACATCAGCAAGCTTAGGGCTTATCCGGATATTGACAGTCGGAAGGTGAATGTGAAGGTTGATATCGCTAATGGGTTAAACCTTAGGAATGTTGACCTGGTGCTAATGCTCGAGAAAACCCTTAATGGCAAGTCTGTGCAACTAAAGCCCTTAAAGGTAACAAAGGCCTGCGAGCCTACCATTATTCTAGAGTATACGCTTGGCGACGATTGCAGCCTTTGGGATGAGTACCAGCAACCGCTATATAAGATTACCGCTGTTCTTTCGGGGAAAAAGGTGAAGGATTCGAAGAGCGTAACCTTTGGGATGCGGCGCTTTACCGCAAAGGGTACGCAGTTCGACATTAACGGTCGTACAACCTTCTTGCGTGGTAAGCACGATGGCTGCGTATTCCCGCTTACCGGATATCCCCCAATGGATGTGGAAGGGTGGCTTCGCGTATTTAAAATTGCCAAGCACTACGGGATAAACCACTACCGATTCCATTCGTACTGTCCTCCAGAAGCAGCGTTTGATGCTGCCGATCGCGAAGGTATTTATATCCAAGCCGAGCTGCCATTTTGGGGAGGGTTGGAGTCGGATACCGTAGCTAGCAAGCTAAAGGATGAAGGGATTGCCATGCTCGACTCGTATGCAAATCATCCCTCGTTTGTAATGCTATCGGCTGGAAACGAAATATGGTCGGGGCACGATCGTGTAGAAAAGAATATGGTAGCGCTAAAGAGCTACGATAATCGCGTGCTTTACTCTATGGGATCGAACAATAACATTGGCTTTATGGAGCCTCGTGGTTACTCTGACTTCTTTGTGGGGGCAAGAACGCCCTACGCGCACGACACTATCTTGACGCATACCCGCTTGATGCACGCCTTTGCCGATTCGAAGGAGGGTGGTATCATTAATACGCAGGTGCCTTCGACGATGATTAACTTTGCGTATCCCGTTTCGCAGCTCAAAATGCCGTTAGTTAGCCACGAGATTGGACAGTATCAGGTATATCCCGATTACAGCGAGATTGCAAAGTATACAGGCGTTGTTAGGGCTTGGAACCTTGAGGTGTTTCGCAGTAGGCTAAAAAAGGCAGGGATGCTGAATCAAAATGTAGACTTTCAAAAGGCATCGGGAGCCTGGGCTGCTCTATGCTATAAAGCCGAGATGGAGGCTGCACTTCGCACAAAGGGATTTGCAGGATTCCAGCTGCTCGACTTGCAGGACTATCCTGGACAGGGATCGGCGCTAGTCGGAATTCTCGATGCGTTTATGGATAGCAAGAAGGTGGTAACCGAGCAGGATTGGCGCATGTCCTGTAACGATGTTGTGCTGCTGCTCGAATTCCCAAAGTACTGCTGGACAAATAACGAAATATTTAAGGCAAAGTTTGAGGTGGCCAACTACTCGGATAGGTCCATTGGTAATGGTGTTGAGTGGTTGGTGAAGAGACAGAATGGCGATATCCTTTATAAGGGGAACTTCGATTCTGCATCTATCGAAAATGGAGGTGTAAGGCTGGTAGGGGATGTTGCATTCGACCTATCGGCAATTAAGGGGGCCGAGAAGCTAACGGTAATCGTTTCGGTTAAGGGTAGCTCGGTCGTAAACAGCTATCCAATTTGGGTATACCCACAGCCTGATAGCAATCCTATTAATACAGATGGCATTGTTGTGACTCATAAGCTTACCGACGATGTTCTTGCTCAGCTGCAGCAAGGTGCAAAGGTGCTGCTTTTCCCTCAAACCGAGGATGTGAGTGCATGTAGCGTTCCTGGTTTGTTCCCTCCTGAGTTTTGGAATTATGGGATGTTTAAGGGAATCAGCGAATGGGCTAAGAAGCCTGTATCTCCTGGAACAATGGGGATACTAACCAACCCGAACCATCCGATATTTAATCAGTTTCCTACCGAATCGCACACCAGCTGGCAGTGGTTCTCTATTATAAAGGCAAGCAATTCTTTGATTTTGGATAGTACACCTTCCAGTTACAGACCAATTGTGCAGGTGATTGATAACCTAGAGCGGAACCACAAGATGGGGCTCATCTTCGAGTTTAAGGTGGGTAATGGTAAACTGCTGGTTTGCATGTCGCAGCTCGATAGGCTAACCAAGAACCCTGAGGCGGTACAGCTCTACCGTTCCATTGTAAACTACATGAAGTCGAATGACTTTACGCCTAGCTGTGCTGTGGATAAGGAGATGTTGGGCAAGTTGTTCTTGAAGTAATTAGTAGTGAATGGGGAGTAGTGAATGGGGAGTAGTGAGTAGAGAGTAGAGAGTAGATGAAGAAAATTGTATTACTTGTTGCTGCAGGGATGGCTTTTTGCAGCGCATTCTCGCAGGGTACCTGCAGGAGAATTCAAATTTCGAAGGATATCGAGCTGGTAAAGCTATCCGACAATGTCTACGTGCATGTATCGTATGCCGACATGGGACGCTTTGGGCGTGTTGCCTCTAACGGTATGGTGATTACAAGTGGAAACGAGGCTTTCCTCTTTGACACGCCTACAACCGATGCTGCTACAAAGGTGTTGGTATCGTACCTTAAGGATTCGTTGAAGCTACGTGTGGTTGGATTTGTGCCCAACCACTGGCACTCCGACTGCATGGGTGGTTTGAGGTACTTAACATCTATGGGAATTGAATCGTATGCTTGCGAAAAGACCATAAGCATTGCAAAGGCTAAGCATTTGCCTGTTCCTAAGCATGGCTTTATGGATTCGCTGTTGCTGAAGCTGGGAAGTAAGCCTGTAAAGTGCTACTACTTGGGGGCGGCCCACTCGTTGGATAACATTGTTGTTTGGATGCCATCGGAGAATATACTTTTTGCGGGTTGTATGGTAAAAGGATTAAGCTATACCGATTTGGGTAATACCGAGGATGGCGATGTTAAGGCTTACCCCAAAATGATTAAGAGGGTGATGGATAAGTTCCCTAATGTAAAGCTTGTTGTTCCGGGGCATGGAGCGTGGGGAGGCGTGGAGCTGCTAAAGCATACCTACGAGCTTGCCATTGGTGCTAATTCGAAGAAGCGATGATTTAGCATAACGAGCTTTAAATAGAAGAGCGCTACCCGTAACTAGTGGTATATTCGCTGCTCAAACGAGCAACTATGGAGAGTAAAGCATCATTTAAAAGTATTATACCAATTCAGGTAAGGTTTAGCGATGTTGATATGCTGGGGCATGTGTCGAATACGGTTTACCAGAATTACTACGACGCCGGCAAGCTGCACTACTTCGATGAGGTGCTGCCGGAGATGGACTTCGTTACAATTGGCGTGGTTGGGGCATCAATCAAAATAGACTATTTGAAGCCTATATACATGCGAACAAAGATTCTTGTTGAAACGCATGTAACACATGTCGGTAATAAGAGCCTTACCATGGGGCATCAGCTGGTGGAGGAGGAAACCGGAGAGGTGCTTTCTACCTGCTCGGTTGTTCTAGTGTGCTACAACATTAAGGATAAGGTTAGCATCCCTATCCCCGAAACCTGGAAGCAGAAAATTGCCGCCTACGACCCTGATGTTGCTATTAAGTAAACAACTGGATAATCACCATCCTTTTTAGTAAAATTGCATTCTAATTATAATCTTGTTACGAATGAAAAAAATAAGTCTATTGTTGCTGTTACTGGCAACTGTTCTCTGCTTTTCGTGCAGTAAGGACGACGATAAGGAGACTCCTGCCGACTATTTGGTTCTGGGAATTACCTCTGTTACCATTAATGGACAGCCGCTTAGCGTTACTAGTGGTGTGATGCTGGATGTGAACAATGTTAAGAATATGACAATAAATAGCGTTGAGAATCAGATTACAAAAAAGCATATCTCAATCAACTATGCTATATTGGACAACTCTGTGGTAACTCCAACGGTTAGTTTTACCAGTATCTATCCTGATGTTTCCATCGTTGTAGCTGAAAAAACTGGGGATAAGACTCATTCTTTCACCGTAACGGTAACGCGAAAGGGCTACGAGGAGCAGCTTACCTATACGTTTGTCTTTACGAAAATGTAATCTCTGCTGCTATCCTTAAGGCTACAGGTATTCGCCTCTACCGTCCCCTCTTCCTCTTAAGTGGAGTAGGATAGGAGAGGCTTTCTTAATTTTCAACCATAAAAAAGGAATCGATAATGATACTACGTGGTAGCGTGCTGTCGAATGTGCTGGCCATGGAAACTGGAATTACCGTTGTTACCCCCGGCATGCTAAAGGAGGAGGGAAACTATAAGGTGGTTTACCTTCTTCACGGACTGTTTGGCTGCAACACCGATTGGGCCAACTACTCGATGCTGCCGGTGTATGCCGCCGAGCACGACATCATCTTTGTGATGCCCGAGGTTGCCCGCAGCTTCTACACCGACATGAAGTATGGGCTAGACTACTTTACCTATGTGGCCGAGGAGCTGCCCTTGATATGCAAGAGCTTCTTCAACATATCGGCTAGGCGCGAAGACACCGCCGTTATTGGGGCTTCGATGGGCGGGTATGGTGCGCTGAAGTGCGCTCTGTCGAAACCTGAGCAGTACGGATACTGCGCGGCGATTGCTCCCGCCTGTCTCTTCTTGAAGGAGGGGATGGACTACCAGCGGGCTCATGGCAAAACCGAGGAGTTTAGCAACATGATTGGGGAGCGCCTGATCAATGATTTTGAAGCCGCCTTTGGTCCAGAATTGACATGGAGCCCTAAGTTCGAGATTGTGGAGCTGGCCAAGGAGGCGAGTCGCCAACTTGTTAAGCCGGAGCTCTACGTGGCCTGCGGCACTTCCGATTCGCTGTATGCCGAAAATATCAGATTCCGCAACGAGATGGAAACGCTGGACTTCGGTCTTACCTTCGAGGAGTGGGAGGGGAAGCACGACTGGTACTTCTTTAACGAGGCGTTGAGGCGAGCCATTAACCGCTACTTCTAGCTTACCGCCTTCGGACAAAGAGCAATATTTTACAATTTTTTCCGCTGGTCGAGGTCTACTTTTGTCCGCGTAACCAAAGTAAAAATGATTATGACTGCAAAATGCTTCGACAACGGAAGGCTGTACATTAACGATACCTGCATTGAGGTCGAACAGCTGGAGTGGAACGCGCATCCTACCTACAAGGGTGTATCCCTTAAGCATGTTATTAAGGGGGAAAGTACCGGTAGCAAGGTGAGCTACCATCTAGTAAGGGTGGAGCCCGGCTGCGAGATAGAGCTCCACAACCATCCTGGGAAAACGGAGATTCATGAGGTGCTGGAAGGCTCGGGCTTCTGTATGCTGGACGATAAAACGCTGGACTACCGTGTGGGGAATGTTGGCTTTATTCCTGCAGATGTCTACCACTCCGTTCGCGCTGGAAGCGAGGGGCTCTTCTTACTTGCTAAGTTCTTCCCCGCATTACTTTAAGCTTAAAAGATGATGAAGACCGAGCAGGAAAAGATCGTTCGCTTTGAGGTTGGCTGCGGGAAGGCGCAAGCGGTAACCCATGGCTACAACATTGTAAACGCTTTCCCTGCCCATTTTCACGCCACCTACACCTTGGGCATTGTGGAGGCTGGCGAGTGTGCGTTCCACTACCGGGGTAGTACGGTGAACCTAGCGCCCAGCGACATCTACATGGTTCAACCCTTCGAGCCGCACTCCTGCCGCTCGATAAACGGACAGGGACATAGCTACAAGGTGATATCTTTAGCGATGGATGGCCGCTGCTACTTTCCCAACCTGGTAGTCCATAGCCCTACGCTGCTGGCGATGATTCGGGAGTTTCATACCCTGGCCGAGTACGACCGGCACTCGGTGCGGTTGACGCCTCTTTTAGCGGCTATCGTTGAGGAGGTGCTTAGCCATTCGCTGCAGGATGGCGGCTCCTGCCTAACCGATGAGGCATCGCACAGCATCCAACGGGCAAAGCGCTACATCGAGGATTGCTGCCTACAGGAGCTTTCGCTCGGCCAAATGGCCCAAGCGGCCAACCTAAGTGAGTACCACTTTAACCGCTACTTCCACCGCTGCTACGGCCTGTCGCCCTACGCCTACTACCTGATCTGTAAGGTGAAGAAGTCGCAGGAATTCCTGCTTACTTGCAACTCAGTGCTCGATACCGCCTACGGCATTGGCTTTTTCGACCAAAGCCATTTCACTAAGCTCTTTAAGAAGCACGTTGGCGTTACTCCTGGGCGATACCTGAAGGATAATAGGCAGATCAGGTAGCAGCCCTTGCAGCTTGGTGGGTTTCGCGTCAAACTCGTCGAGTCCAACGTCCAGTTCGGTGAGTTTTGCATCAAACTCGTCGATTCCAGCGTCAAACTCGGTGAGTTTCGCATCAAACTCGTCGAGTCCAACGTCCAGCTCGGTGAGTTTAACATCAAACTCGTCGAGTCCAACATCCAGTTCGGTGAGTTTAACATCAAACTCGTCGAGCCCAACGTCAAACTCGGAGAGTTTCGCATCAAACTCGTTGAGTCCAACATCAAACTTGGGAAGTTTAACGTCAAGTTCGTCGAGTCCAACATCAAACTCATTGAGTCCAACGTTAAGTTCGGCGAATCTAGCGTCAGGCATGGTAGGCGCTACCTCTCCCAGCAGGTTGCGGCTGTTCTTCTTTCGCCTTCCGATTGGCTGTATTACGCTTTGGCGTTGCCCGTACAATTAGTACCTTTGCGCCATTCTGCAAGAATTCCTGCTGTAGGAGACCACTCGCTGGCCCATTCCCCATAAAAGCAGCAGGGCATCCCCCGCAAGTAGGTGCAGCCGTAACCTGCATCGTGCATATCATTCGTATTGCCACTGGGGGATAAGCATACCGATAATTCAACGCGCTAACTTGTTGTACAGGCTATTTGTTGCAGGCTGAAGTTTTGAATTGTACTCTACTTATGATGAAGAATAATATTGCTATCCGAAGCGTAGTTCTGGTAATAGGACTGTTTATTATGGCTTTTGGCGTTGCCCTTTCGGTAAAGGCCAACCTGGGCACGTCGCCCATTTCGTGTATCCCGTACGTGTATAGCCTGGGCTACCCCATTACAATAGGCACGGCATCTATTGTGATGAATCTGCTGCTCATCCTGCTGCAGGTGGTGCTCCTGAGGCGCAGCTACCAGCTGGTGCAGCTGCTGCAGCTACCCGTGGCGCTGTTCTTTGGTGTTTTTATTGATGTTGCCATGCACCTGCTATCGGGCGTTGATGCTACCAGCTACTGGACGCAGTGGCTGCTGTGCCTGCTTAGCTGCGCGATTCTTGCCTTTGGGGTTTTCCTGGAGGTGAAGGCAAAGGTTACCTACCTGGCGGGCGAGGGGCTGTCGCTTGCCATCGCCAAAACATTCCATGTTGAATTTGGAAAGGCTAAGGTAGGGCTCGATTGCTCGCTGGTGGCTATTGGGGTGGTCAGCTCCTTTCTGTTGCTGCACGATTTGCAGGGCATCCGCGAGGGTACCATCGTCGCAGCGCTGCTGGTGGGCACCATTGCCCGGTTCTACGGGAGTAAGCTAGCGGTACTCGATAAGTACATTGGCGTACCAACTCCTGCCGAAGAGGTAGCCGTCGAAGCGGCGGGTGGCGCTGTCGAAACTCGAATGGTTATTACCATAGCGCGCGAGTACGGAAGCGGCGGCCACGAGATCGGTGAACTGGTTGCCCAAAAGCTGGGCATCTCGTTTTACGACACCGCGCTAATCGACCTGTCGGCTGCCGAAGGTGGTTTTACCCCCGAGTACGTGAAGGTGCACGAGCAGAAGCTGGCCAACAGCCTGCTGTTCGACCTCTACGAGCAGAACTACGCCTACGTTAACGAGGAGATGCCGCCGCTCGACTCGCTGTTCATGGTGCAGAGCAAGGTGATCCGCGATATTAGCAAGCGCGAGTCGTGCGTGATTGTTGGGCGCTGTGCCGACTTTGTGCTGAAGGGGCATCCGCATTGCCTCAACGTGTTTGTTCATGCCGACAAGAACTACCGAATTCAACGAATTGTTGAGAACTACGGCGTTGCCCCAGCCCTAGCCGAAAAGGAGATGGAGCAGAAGGATAGGGAGCGAATGAACTACAGCAGGCACTATACCCATAGGGATTGGAACGATACCAAGAGCTACCACCTTACCATCGATAACTCGCTCTTTGGTCCCGAAAAGTCGGCAGCGCTAGTTGTCGATGCGGTGCAGAAGATGATGGAGAGGGAGGGGTAAAAAGATACAAGACGCAAGATGCAGGTATCAAGACTTACGACAGGAGTTGTAGGGGATTTAGGGGTGAATGCAGCGCTTAAGAAACAGTTGCAGCGCAGGAAATCCCTAGTTGATACTCTCCAGTTAAGCTGGTCTCATTTTACTGGAATCGGTAGGCAATACCTGCATTAATGTTGATGGTGGTAATGCGCATGTCTGTCCCTTCGAAATTGGGTTTGGTGGTAAAGTAATCGCCCGTTACTAGCAGGCTCAATCTGTTGGTGAAGTGGTAGCGAAGGGCTGCTCCTACGTCGAAACCAGCACCGTTGGCGGTGGTATTTCCGAAGTTGTCGATATCCAGCTTGGCAGAAACAAAGCCCGCCATCGCTTTTAGGTCGAAGCTAAGCTGGTTGGTTATCGGCATGGTGTAAAGTCCTCCGCCCATTAGACCTCCATAGCTCCAAGTGGCTTCCATTCCGCTTCCGTTGGTTTCTACCTTGTGTGCAGCTCCAAACCAGAGCGCTGTTACCCCTAAGTTGCCTCCAAACGTGTAGCCTAAGTTCAGCAGGCTAATGTTAAGCCCAACGTTGGCGCCCCCTGCATTATCGGAGTACTTGCTCGCAAAATCGCCAACAGGGATAGAAGGGCCTAGCGTCATCCCAATAAAACCTCTTCGAGCCGAGGTTTGGGCGAATAAGGATGCGCTTATGGCTATCGCGAAAAGAGCTAAGATCAACCTTTTCATCGCTATGCGTATTATATCGTCCTACTCGTTTGGCTTTTCGGTTGCGCCCCGTTTGCTATGGTTTCCGGACTCCATTATATTTTCGAGCATCAGGAGGGTATCAGCATCAGCTTATCCCGTACACCTTTCGGTAGTGGTAGCCATAAACCGCAAAGGTCATGGCGTCGGTAAGCATTTGGGGATATCGGGTAAGCGTCCATATCAGGAACTTCCAGAACTCGGCTCGCCCCTTCTTTACAATTCCGATGATGAATATCGACTTTACAAATGCCGCTAGGTTTGCTAGTTCAAACCGCTTTCGTTGCAGCTTTGTTCGTTTGAAGCCCCGCAAATAGTGCCGAACTCTTTGGTAGTAGGGTTTCACCGAGTAGATGCTTGTTACAACTGTTCGGTATCCCTCCACCAGCTCGTCGTAGCTCATCATGGGGATGAAGTTGGTGGTAAAGTCGGTGTTGTTACCCGGGCGCTCGTTGACGAGCCTGTTTTCGGATAGAAGCCGGTTGTAGAGCGTCGTGTTCTTGGGGGCTGTCAGCATGCCCACCATGGCGGAAACGATTCCGCTTCGCTGAATGAAGTCTATCTGGCGCTGAAAGATGGAGGGGGTATCGCTGTCGAATCCAACGATAAATCCGGCGGAGACTTCGAGCCCTGCCTTTTGTATTTTCGCCACGCTCTGAAGCAGATCCCTGTTGTTATTCTGGATCTTGTTGCAATCCTTCAGCGCTTTCTCCTCGGGCGTCTCAATGCCGATGAAGGTGTAGGTGAATCCCGTATCGCGCATGAGCGAGAGCAGCTCGTCGTCGTCGGCAAGGTTGATGGATACCTGAATGCTGAAGGTAAACGGATGGCCATGCTGCTGCATCCACGCTTTCATTGCGGGGAGCAGGTTGTGCTTAACCTCGTGCTTGTTCCCGATGAAGTTGTCGTCAACAATTAGCACGAACCCACGCCAGCTTAGCCGGTACAGCTGGTCGAGCTCGGCGATAACCTGGTGGGTAGGTTTCATCCTCACCCGATGGCCCAGCAGCGAGGTTATCTCGCAGAAGTCGCAGGCAAACGGGCATCCGCGCGATACCTGGAGGCTCATGGTGATGTAGTCCTTCATCGGCAGCAGCGAGTAGTCGGGAATTGGCGTTTCTGCCATGTCGGCAAACTCGCTGGTGCTGTAAACTCTCTGAGGGGGTAAGCCTTCTCGGATGTCTTTTAGGAAGGGAGGGAGCGTTAGCTCCGCCTCGTTAAGGATGAAATGGTCTACTTGGGGGTAGCTGGCGTAGTCCTGGGTAAAGAGCGGCCCTCCTGCCACCACCTTCGTTTGGTGCTTTCGGCACTCGTTGATCACCTTGGCCGCGGAATCCTTTTGCGTGAGCATGGCGCTGATAAAAACGTAGTCGGCCCAGCGGATATCCTCCGAAGCGAGCGGCGTAACGTTCATGTCTACCAGCTTCCGATTCCATTCGGCAGGGAGCATCGCCGATACGGTGAGCAGGCCCAGCGGAGGAAATGCGGCCTTCTTGGAGATAAAGCGGAGTGCATGCTTGAGGCTCCAGTAGGTGTCGGGATATTGCGGGTATACCAGTAGGATGTTCATCATTCTTATGCTGATGGTGGATATGTGCTAAATGTACGACCCTAGCTACTGGCGGATAAAGGCTTTGCGAATTAATCGCTGGTAATAAGTGGTAATTATTGGTAAGCCCTTTGTCGTTGCCTTTATCCTAGGACAAGAATCCTTAAAAACTACGTTGCAGCATTCTATCCTATTGGTGACGCTGCTGCTTATTTATAATTTAGTTGGTAAGTGTATTGATGTACAGAGTCGTATGTGCTGTTTGCTTCTTTTGAAGGCAGTTGCTCTGCGGCTTATTGCGTATGCGCAACGGTCCATTGTAGGTCTGCAACGCTTCATTGTAGGTTTGCAACGGCTCAATGCGTATGCGCAATCCACCCTTGCATGCCGAAAGGTTATGGTAAAAAAAGGGTGCCAAATTTTTGTTTGGCACCCTTGCAAAGCTCGTTAGGCAGCGGTTTGCGCCGCTACTTGGTTTCCTTTAGGATGACGTCGTGCGCACCACCTTCGATGATGCTGGTGGATGATACGAGCGTTATCTTGGCATTATCCTTCAGCTCGGGGAGGGATATCGCTCCGCAGCTGCACATGGTTGATTTTACTTTTCCGAGGGTAAGGTCTAGGTTGTCCTTCAGCTTTCCGGCGTAGGGTACGTAGCTGTCTACGCCCTCTTCGAACTTCAGGTTGCTGCTTCCGCCCATGTCGTACCGCTGCCAGTTGCGGGCGCGGTTCGATCCTTCGCCCCAGTACTCCTTTACGTAGTTGCCGCCAATCATTATCTTCTTGGTGGGGCTCTCGTCGAAGCGGGCAAAGTATCGGCCCATCATGATGAAGTCGGAGCCCATTGCCAGCGCAAGCACCATGTGGTAGTCCTGAACGATACCGCCATCAGAGCAGATTGGGATGTAGGTGCCCGTTTTTTCGTAGTACTCGTCGCGGGCCTGTGCCACCTCGATAACGGAGGTAGCCTGTCCGCGTCCAATACCTTTCTGCTCGCGGGTGATGCAGATGGAGCCGCCTCCGATGCCCACCTTGATAAAGTCGGCACCAGCCTCAGCTAGGTAAAGGAAGGCGTCCTTGTCGACAACGTTGCCGGCGCCGATCTTTACGGAGTCGCCGTACTTTTCGCGAACGAACTCGATTGTTACCTTTTGCCACTCCGAGTAGCCATCCGACGAATCGATGCAAAGCACATCTACGCCTGCATCAACCAGCGCAGGAATGCGCTCCTTGTAGTCTCGGGTGTTGATGCCTGCTCCAACGATCAACCGCTTGTGCGAGTCGAGCAGCTCGTTGGGGTTTTCGTTGTGGTTGTCGTAATCCTTGCGGAAGACGAAGTATCGGAGGCGCTGGTTTTCATCAATAATGGGTAGGGTGTTGAGCTTGTGCTCCCAGATGATGTCGTTGGCTTCGTTTAGCGATATCCCCAGGCTGCCGGTAACCAGCTTGGCGAATGGGGTCATAAAATCCTTTATCTTTTTGTCCACCGGATCTTTGCTTGGGCGGTAGTCTCGGCTGGTTACCAGCCCGAGCAACTTACCGTTCGACGATCCGTCATCGGTGATACCAATCGTAGAGAACCCTTTTTGCTCTTTTAGGTCGAGCACATCCTGTAGGGTATGCTCGGGGGTGAGGTTGGCATCGCTCACCACAAAGCCTGCCTTAAACTTTTTCACCATTCGAACCATCTTCGCCTGCTCCTCGATGGATTGCGACCCAAAGATGAAGGATAGCCCGCCGTTTTGGGCCAGCGCAATGGCCATCTTGCTGTCGGATACCGATTGCATGATGGCGGATACGAAGGGGATGTTCAGCTCAATTTCGGGTGCTTCCCCTCTTTTGAACTTAACTAGCGGCGTTTTTAAGCTTACCCGATCGGGGTTGCACGTTTTTGATGTTAGCCCTGGAATGAGCAGGTACTCATTAAACGTTCTGGAGATGTCGTGAATGATGTGTGCCATGGGGTTTGTCTTAAAGGATCATCGGGATAAAAGATGCACAGGGTGCATTCTTCACTTTTTTGTATTGGCGGTAAAGATAGTGAAAGTTTACGGTTTGTGCTGTGTAAAGTAGGCAGATGTGGGGGATTTCGCGTTTTAGAATACGTCTTTCTCATTGTACTATATCATTGCAAATACGTACGACATGGGGATTTGGAGGTTGGTTTGATCTTGGTATTTCTCGATTCGTTGTATGGTTGCTTCGCCTTGGCCTTTTACCTTTTGGTAGAGTTCCTCGTAATCGGCAAAGGATTGAACGGTATCGTGCTGCTCTACCTTTCTGGGGCTGAAGGTGTCTATGGCATTCCAGCTGGCGGTGGCCTTTTCTCGTTCGTCGACAATGTATGCCCACTCTGAGGTTGGGTAGTGGTCGCTTACTAGTATGTTGGACGAGAGCGTTAGCGCATGGCTAATGGCGGCTCGGGCATCCTTCATCTCGTGAAGGCAAAACTCGAATAGCACGATGTCGGCTGTTTGGGTGATGTCCTCAAATTCAGAATGGATAAGGGTGAACTTATCGGAGAGGTTTGCCTTTTGCAGGTTTTCCTCCAGCTTTGCTAGTGCGTACTTGTCGTTGTCTACGGCGTAGACCTTCTTGGCGCTTCTTCCGTATTCGATGAACTGTCCTCCGCCAGCACCTACGGATACTATGGTTTTATCGGTAAAATCGTAGAACGATAGGAGGTTGGCTACTATTTGTTTGGTGTCTGTTGCCATGGTGAATGATTTTCGGGGGAGGTGGGGGTGAATTAAAGAGACGGGGGGGAGACCCTTTTAATGGAGACGGGTTTGAAATTCTTTTAAAGAGATGGGGTTCAAACAAAAGAGACGGGTTTGAATAAAGGAGACGGGTTTGAAACCCGTCTCTACGGTTACAACGGTTTTATCATCTCGTACTGTTTGCCGAGCTGGGTGATGTTCTTCGATGTTAGGAATGCGGTGATTGGTTCGCAGGGGGCTTCGGTGTTGATGGCTTTAATGGAGCTGTACCTGTTGTGCTTTGTAATCTCGTTTATTAGGGCTGAGGCTATACCTTTTCTTCTATACGCTTTGTCAACGGCAATTTGGGTGATGTCGCCAGAGTTTGGCTCGAATATGCAGTAGCCAATCAGCGCCTGTTGGTCGAATGCTCCTGTTATTGTAAAGTCGGCAAGGCATCTGGATACGGCCTCGAAGCTGTTCTGCCACGATGGGGCGAAGTCGCAGAATTCCATCATCCTCTCCTTGTGCTCGAGCGTAATATTCTGAAGGGTGTAGCCGTTTTGTAGCGGCTTATCGGCAAGGACAACCTCCGAGGCGCTTTGCTTGAAGTAGCAGAACTCCCGGCTAACCTCGAATCCCAGTTTACAGTAAACTGAAACTGCGTTGGTGTTGTGCTGTAGAACCTCTAGCAGGTATTGCGATACTCCTGCTTCCTTTAGATAGGGGATCGAGTAGTTGAAGATCTTTGATGCAATTCCCTTGCCTCTGTATTCCTTAAGCGTACCTGTTCCTGTATCGTATGCGGTTTTGATGCCGCAGAAGTTACCTATCCCGTTAAGGGTAAAGGATACCAGCTTGCCGTTGTCGAATGCGCCAAACGAAAGTTCGGGAAGAAACCCTCGGCGGGTAAGCATAACCTTAAGCTCGTCTTTGGTAACTTGAACTTCGTAGTCGGAGAAGGCTTCGTTGAATGCTTCAAATATGGTGTCGAAGCTGGTGGTTTTGAGCAATTGAATGTTTTCCATAGTTGGTGAGATATTATTTTAGTTGGTGTTGTCCTTTTATAGAATATAGGGTTTCCCCCGTCTCGGTAAACCATGTTTGGAGACGGGGAAAAATCTATTTTCAAGGGGATGGGGATGAACCCTCTTTTGTGAGAGGAGGATTTGAAACCCTTTTTAATGAGACGGGTTTGACCCCCGTCTCTACTCGATGTTCAGGGTTCGTTCTTTGGGGTATTTGACGGTGTACTTTAGGTCGATCTCCTTTTTTGCTGATGGATCGAGCTTAAAGGTCCACTTAACTTCACCCTTATCCTTGTTGAGGTTGCCTCCGGAAAGGTCCTCTGTGTTTACCTCAATCTCATCGTTTGTTGATACAGGTACTTGATCGTAAAGGATCATGCTAATGGGCGCTTTCTTTCCGTTACGTACTGAGATGTGCCATGTGCGGCTATCCTCCTTCTTGCTTGCGAACAGCTTCTTGGTGGTTAGCTCCTTTACCTTATCCCTTTTTACAAGTACGCTTTTATCTCTTCCGAGCGATAGGCTAAGGGTGTCGGAGATGTGGCGTACGTCGAGCACCGATTTGCCCACAAAGGTGTTTTCGAAGAAGATGTTGGCTTCGCCTTCGAGGAGGTTGTACTGCTCCCAATTGGTGATGTTGGCAATCAGGAAGGCATCCTTATCGACCTTGGGAACGCAGTAGTACTCGAAGCCGGCATCAACCGCGTAGCTCTCTATTTCGACGGTGGTGCTCTTGTTGTCGGAGCTGATGGTGTAGGGCGTTTTTATCTCGAACTCTACAGCCGTTTGACTTTCGACCTGCGCTACGGGGATGGCTAGGCTGCTTGTACCTCTGATGCGTAGCGGCTTTGCTACTGCTCCTGTTCCTGTTTCTTTTCTAGTAGGGGCTTCTTCCATTTCAGAATCTCTTCGTATGCCATAGGCGGTAACTACAACCTCATCGAGCCTTTGCTCTAGTGGTTTAAGGTAGACGTTCATGGTTGAGCTGTTGACCCGAAGAACCTGCGACTGGTAGCCTACGAACGATACCTCCACCTCGCAGCTGCTGTTGGGGAGCGATAGCGAGTAGCTGCCGTTTACATCGGATGCGGTTCCTATGGTTGATCCTTTTATGATGATGGTTGCTCCGGGGATTGCCTCATTGCTCGTGGCATCGATAATACGACCCGATACCTGGTTGTTGGTAACGTTGTAGCGGGGTGGGTTGGTGGTGTAGTCGAGGAGGTAGGTTTGCAGCTGTGGCGCTACGTTGCCTTGGCTTGGATTGGTGGACGATAGCTTTAGCCTAACATTTTTCCAATCTTCGAGGGTGTTCTGGTGTATGTTCGCCTTGTAGGTTAGCTCGATGGGGTCTTCGATGCTTTTGGCTCGGATATCGTACGAGGGGAACCATCCTGCATTGTTCACGAAGTAGCTGAGTTCCATTTCGCATCGCATGGGGCTTTGGGCATCTACCTTTACGAGCACTTCGCCTGTTGGCTGCTTCGGAGTCGTGCTAATCTGCTTGATCTGATTATCGACCTGCCTCTTTTCAGTTTGAAGGTTATCGATGTTCTTGTTTATCTCCAGCTCCTTCATCTTTAGGGCGGCTATTCGTTCGCGGTAGAAGTTGGAGGTCTCTTTTAGGTTATTGAGGCTTACCTCCTGATTCTTTCCTCCAATGGTTCGGTTATCCTTGAGGAATTGAAATTCCTCGTTAACGATGTCGAGGCTTGTCTTCTCTACCGTTAGCTTATCCTCTATTGTTTTCTTTTTTGCCAGGAGCTGATCGATGTTCTTGCTTTGCGCAGCGCTGTCGGTATAGTTTAGCTGGTGGTTTACCGATAGCACGGTGATCTGCCCGTTTACCTTTACCTGAACGCTTTTGGCATCGAGGTAGGGGGATAGTCCAACAAACTTTAGTGTCGATTTTCCAGGGGTGATGTCGACCATCTTCTTACGGATTACCTGTGCGCCATTGATGAATACGGTGGCGTCGGTGATATCCGATTTTACGACAATTTCCTTCTTTTCTTGGGCAAATGCTCCGGTGCATAGCACCATTAGAACGAGGGTTAGGATCTTCTTCATCGTCTGAGGAGATTATGTTTGTCTATATTTTAATTTCATAAATATAATTATTGGTATGGGAAAAATGAAATAATGTGGAGACGGGGGCTACCTCGTTCCATCCAAAATATGAGAGAGGGGGGGCGAACTTTTTGGGACGGGATTAAAATCCTTTCTATTGAGACGGGTTTGAAACCCGTCTCTACGGTGGGAATGGGGGGAAATAAAAAATAAAGGACAAAATTATTTGGTAATTACGAAACATTCGTACATTTGCGAATGTTTCGTAATAAATTAATCATCATGGAAAAATTAACGCCACAGGAAGAGGAAGCAATGCTTCTAATTTGGGAAATCGGTAGCTGTACGGTAAAAGATATACTAGAGAAGTATACGCCACCAAAGCCTCCATACACAACGTTGGCTTCGGTAGTTAAAAATCTCGAGCGAAAAGAGTTTGTAACCTCACGCAAGGTTGGTAATACATTCGAGTATACGCCTTGTCTAACGCACGAGGAGTATACCAAAACCTTTATGTCGGGGGTGGTGAAGAGCTACTTCAGCAACTCGTACCAAAATCTGGTGATGTTCTTTGCCCGCGATCAGAAGATATCGTCTGGCGAGCTAAAGGAGATTATCGATATGATCGAAAAGGGAGAGGAGGGTAAGGAATGATAGAGTATCTAATAAAATCGGCAGCATGGATTACCATTTTCTACCTGTTTTACCGCCTGTTCCTTGTTAGGGAGACCTTCTACCGGCTTAATCGAATTTTTCTGCTATTGGGGATGGTTCTTTCGCTTACGCTGCCTGCTGTAAGCTTCACTGGATGGTTTTCGCGACAGAGTGTTGTTAAGGATGTGGTAAAGGTCTACTTTAAGTCGGAGGTTGCTCAAAACGTAGCCACGCCTGCTGTGGCTAGTAATATCCCCGCTGTAGATGCAGCTGTACCTCGACCTTTGCCAGTGGGGGCGGTAAGCTGGTTGTTGGTTGCGTACTTTACCATGCTTGCCTTTATGCTTCTGCTATTTCTGTACAATCTTGGTCGGATACTGCTGGTTAGGCAAAAGGCTTGCTGCTCGCAGATTGGTGGCACAAGGGTATACGAGGTGGAGGCTAATTCGGCTGCTTTTACCTTTTTTAAATGGATCTTCCTTAATCCTTCGATGGTTAACAAGGAGGATGTTGCCCAGATTATTGAGCACGAGCGTATTCATGCCCATAAACTGCATTCTGTGGATCTGATGCTTGCCGAACTGATCCGGGCAGCTCTTTGGTTTAATCCGTTGGCATGGCTCTACAAGCGTCTTGTTGCCCAAAACCTGGAGTTTGATGTGGATAGCACAATTCTTCAAAAGGGATATAACCGTAAGGTGTACCAGTATAGCCTACTAAATGCAAGCGTATCGAAAGGTGGCTTTGCGTTGGTGAGCAGCTTTAACATTAATCATTTAAAAACACGTATTGCTATGATGAACAAGAAAAGATCGACGAAAGTAAGCATGGCTAAGGTACTGCTGATGCTTCCTGTTGCGCTAATGGTTGCGCTGGTTCTCTGCTTTAGCGATGTAAGGGCTCGTATTGCATCGTCGTACCTAAAAATGGAATCGCAGAAGGTGGTAAAGGCTTCCGACAAGCAGAAAGGTAAGGGGGTACAATTTCGATTAGATGGTAGATCGATGATCTCTGACGCAAACGGGAGCAGTGTATTATATGATCAGGTAAAATTCTCTATTGTACCTAATAAGAGCGCGAAAGATGGGAGCAACGATAAGGAGTTCGTTGTTATTGATGGACAAAGAGTAGCGGATGATGTGGCTAATAGAATTAACGGCAACATCTATGAGGTATGTGCTCACTATAAACAGGAAAAGAAAGATGTGCTTGGAATAAACCTTGGCGATAACGCTAAGCGTTCTGGCTTTTTCTTTTTCACGGAGTCTTACTGCCGAAAAAACGGGTTAGGAGATAGCCGGGAATACCTTCTTAATGGCGATGTTCGCTACATTCTTAACGGTGCTGTGACTTCAAAAGAAGGCCTTTCATCGGTGATGTCGAAGAGCGTTGTTTCGTACGATTTTGTGAAACCGCATGCCGATACGCTGGGGGTGACGGTTACTCCGAAAACTTTGCTGTTGATTGTAAAAACGAGATAATTACGAGAGGTAGGTATGGGGGGATTTTTAAGACGGGTACTGCCCACTGCTGTCCGCTAAAATAATTTAAGGTTTGAATTGCTTACAGGTTGAAAGTTCTCCGATAATTCAGCCTTGGCTAGGAACTCTTTTAGGTTCTCCTTTTCAAAAAGCGAAACGCTCAAGATTCGAAGTAATTCAAATGGCGATGACTTTGACTTCAATTCGACACCGACTAGAGCTACCAAGCAGTAGGCGATAATGCCTACATATATTTGGATTTTTACAGAGTTTTCGGAAGTTCCGTAAAATTGCTTTATCCTTAAATGCTGCTTTATCCATTTGAAGTACATCTCAATTTGCCATCTACACTTGTATAGGTATGCGATTTTATGCGCCTCTAAATCGAGGTTATTCGTAAAGAATTCTAGAGTTGCTTTCTTCTCTTCGTTGTAGTAGTAGATTATTCTCAGAGGTTTTTGATACCGAGCTTTCGCCCAACGATTCGACAATCTTATTTTTAAGTCGCGTAAAATGCCTTTTTCATGGACATCGCAGCTACATTCCTCTATAATTTCGAAGTTCATTTTCTCTTTCCTTCGCACTACAAAAAATGCACCTGCTTCATCGATTTTGTTAAGAGATAACAGTTTGACATAGGCTTTGTCGAAAATGTAAAATGCATCCGGTTCGTATTGAAAGTAGTCCATAACGCTTTGATCCCTGACGTCATGGTCGGTGATTACATTGTAAACCGGAATGCTTGTAAGGATGTCAAACATGGTGTGAACCTTAATTCCTCCTTTCCCATTTTGCACCTTGGACCACGAATACGCTTCCCATTTTAAAGTAACTGTTGTTGAATCCAACGCAAGCACACGATGAGGGATTCCCTCCATGAACAGCCCTTCGATGTTACCCCTTTTATCTTGAGCTATCTTAACAACTCGTTCAGCAAATAGCCGAAATATTTCCACATTTCGCTTCTCATTTGCTTCAGACAGCGTTGTGCGGCAAACGCTTTTGCCAAAGCCTAAACGATAAAACTTTGACCGATGCGCATTAAGCGATCCGATGATGTCGCGTAAACTTTCCCGGGCTGTCAGCTGAGCCCACAGCATAACCAAGAAATGGTTCCAGCAGGTAAACGATTTTATGTACTTGTTGCCATCGTACTTATTGACCAAATATTCGAAGTAGTCCTCAGGCAAGAACTGGCATAATTGCTTAAAAATATAGGTTCCACTATTCATTGCTTACAGTTTGTAGCTTGTCGCAAAAGTAAGCATCTGATATGTTCCGACTTTATCGCAACTGAATTAGCAATTAAACATCAATGTGTTAGTAGGTGTTTTAATAATATTTCCCGGACACTAGTGGGTACTGCCCGTCTTTTTTATTGGGGATGGGGTTGAGAATTTTTTTATTGAGACGGGTATTGAAACCTTTTATAGAGAGACGGTTTTGAAACCCGTCTCTACGTGCGGATGAAATTGGGGTGGAGATCATTTTTCCCATTTGGCGGGGTTGTCGTGAATGTATTGGCGGATTTGTTGCAATTCGGGTTCGTCGCGGATGATGCGGTCGTAGAATCGGGTTTGCCAACGTGGGGTGCCGGGGGTATCGTTGATTTTGTTGATTTGACGGGATGAAAATGTTTTGAGGGCGCGAACGAATTCGAAAATGCCATGGGATTTTGTAGAGACAGGTTTCAAACCTGTCTCTTGCATTCCGGGGGAGACGGGTTTGAAACCCGTCTGTACGATGCCATTGCCGCCATCGATGCCATCATTTCCATTATCGCCCCCATCGGAATTGTTGTTAATCATTATAATGCAATGGATATGATCGGGCATGATGACGAATGCATCCAATATCAAATTGGGGTAATGGTTGGGTAAGTCGTGCCAGCATTGTTCGACGATATTGCCGTTGAGGTTGAGGTGCATTTCGCCGTTGGTGATGTGGCCGAATAGGTTTTCGCGGTTGTAGGTGCAGATGGTTATGAAATATGCCCCATAGGTGGTGTAGTCCCAATTTTGCAGGCGGGTGGTCTCGATGCGGTATTGGTTTTTGTATAGGGTCATGGTGGTGGTTTTGTAGATACGGGTTTTAAACCCGTATCTTGTGTTTTTGATTGAGATGTTTTTTGTTGAGAGACGGGTTTGAAACCCGTCTGTACGTACGCCCGTCTGTACGCCAGTATTGTAGGGGGTATCAATTTAGTGAATTTTTTGGGAAATGTGTAGTATCTTGTGTTTTTTGATTGAGATGTTTTTTTGATTGAGAGACGGTTTGAAACCCGTCTGTACAACCCGTCTCGACACCCGCCTATGCTGTGCGAATTATTGATCGATGAATTGTGCGATATCCATATCTAAATAAAAAAGGGCGAAAATAATCTTCGCTCTTTATGGTTTTGCGGATTGGTGCTAGATGATGATGGTGCTTTGCAGGGGGCTCCATGGACCCGAGAGCTCGGGATGCTTGGTGTTGTGCCAGCGAAAGTAGATGTAGAGGAACATTCCCATTTTATGGGCTCCGGTAGGGAGCATAAACGATGCCTTGGTGGAGATTTCCTTATCTAAGCCGTTATCCTCAACCGAAGATGGAGCAGTAGTACCAACCGTGAAGAGATACTGTACGCAGTCGGCAGTATCGAGGATGGATGCTCGCGATCCCTTGCTGTAGCACTTAACCATTACCGAACCGCCACCAATGGGCTTAAGCGTGGCCTCTACCAAGTTGGAAATGGGTGTTTGAGGTATAGAACGGCTCTGCTTTGGTCCAGATCCATTGCGGATGCCAAAGGTTTCGAGATCGGTGATGGTGGCCTTGGGGGATATGGCGATGCGGGCCAAGAAGTGCTGGCTCACGTTAAATGTGTCCGCTTCGTCGATAATGGAACGTAGCTCGTCGTTTATGGCTTGGGTGCGAAGGTTGTATTTATCCGAATACTTGTCGTATGCAATAATCCATTTCTTACCTATTCCACTCCAGGTGGTTAACATTTCGACAGGTATGTCTAATCGTTCGCTGTTTTTTGGTGTTCCCTCTAGCATGTAGCTGTTGGTGTTTCGAATGAACGTGTTGAAGTTACCGTAGGTACGTGGAACGTTTGTGGTAATTGTTGTTGCCATTTTGTAATGTTTTTAAATTTGACATTTGAGTGCATTTGGGCGATGTGGGATGCTTATCGTTTTTATTCCCGATCGCGTTAAGTCAAATTTACGAAGGCATAGTGGGGCAAAACGTAGTCCATTTGGCTCTATTTTTTTATTTACCACAAAGGACACGAAGGATATCACAAAGGGAACAAGTTTTAAATTGAATACTCTGTGTGCTCTGAAATTTTGTGTCTTCGTCCGCTTCGAACAGAACCCACGACGGGGATGGTGTGGCTAAGGCCACGGTGTTTAAGGAGGGAGGTGGATGCTTTACGTGTGATTTGTTTGCCGTTGGGTGGTATGCTTATATAATAGAGTCTGTTGCCTGATAGCAGCACGTTATCCCCTCTTGGGAGGGGTGTAGGGGTGGGTTCTTTCTTTTTTCATTTCGTTGGTTGGTTTTTGTTTTAATGAGACGGGTTTCAATCCCGTCTCTACGGGTGTTGTCTTCCATCTCCTTTCATTTCTTTGTGCCCAAAGAAACGAAACAAAGAAAGGCTATCGTGGCTTAACTCGCAGACTTCGGCGTGGGGTGTTCTTCGTCTATATAGGTTTGCACGCGCATTGGAACTTTACGTCTTATTTGGAATTGTGATCGCTTCGTCCGCTTCGAACAGAACCCACGACGGAGATGGTGTGGCCAAGGCCACGGTGTTTACGGAGGGAGGTGGATGCTTTACGTGTGATTTGTTTGCCGTTGGGTGGTATGCTTATATAATAGAGTCTGTTGCCTGATAGCAGCACGTTATCCCCTCTTGGGAGGGGTGTAGGGGTGGGTTCTTTCTTTTTTCATTTCGTAGGTTGGTTTTTGTTTTAATGAGACGGGTTTGAAACCCGTCTCTACGGGCGTTGTCTTTTACCTCTTTTCATTTCTTTGTGCCCAAAGAAACGAAACAAAGAAAGGCTGTCGTGGCTTAACTCGCAGACTTCGGCGTGGGGCGTTCTTATTATTCTATAAAGGTTTGTACGCGCATTGGACCTTTGCGCCTTACGTGGAATTGTGATCGCTTCGTCCGCTTCGAACAGAACCCACGACGGAGATGGTGTGGCTAAGGCCACGGTGTTTACGTTGGATGCTTTGCTTATATAAAAACGTCTGTTGTAAGATAGCAGCACGTTATCCCCTCTTGGGAGGGGTGTAGGGGTGGGTTCTTTCTTTTTCCATTTCGTAGGTTGGTTTTTGTTTTATTGAAAAGGATCTGAATCCCGTCTCTACGGGTGTTGTCTTCCACCTCTTTTCATTTCTTTGTACCCAAAGAGACGAAACAAAGAAAGGCTGTCGTGGCTTAACTCGCAGACTTCGCCGTGGGGTGCTAACCGTTTCGCAATTCCGACTCACCCCCAATCCCCCTCTCTCCGAATGGCATTAGAATGCCTGCTCATGCCGTAAGCACCTACTTGCCATTCGCAAAGAGGGGGCAGCGGCATGGATATAAGCTGCAGCCTAATCGGAGCGCTGAAGTCCCCTCTTTTAGCCGAGCAGGCGTCGCCTGAGAAAAAGAGGCAGAAGCCGCAACGTTCTTTTATTGGTTAACCAACCATTCGGCTAAGAGAGGGGGTTTAGGGGGGAGTCGAAAATAAGCATGCCATAAGTACTTCCTTTAAGAATGGTATCTCTTAGCTTGATGGCTATGGGTGTATGGGTGGGGTGTAAATTGGGGGTAGGAAAAGGCTCTGTGTTCTCTGCATTTTCGTGCCTCCGTGGCTCTTTGCTTAAGAATTACCTCTGAGGCTCGGGTTTGGTGTATTCGTAGATAATGCTATTTTTGTTTTACTAAGCATTTAGAATCATCTATAACTAATAATACCTATAGCTATGGCAAATAGTATGCTTCTTGTCGAAAGGTTTATTCGGATGTATGGGCTCGATGCCGATCCCTGCAGCAGGTCGGTACAGGAATGGGTACAGGGCGTTAACGAGGTAGCCCGGGAGGCGGCTATGCTGGTAGCAGTTTGCGATCTTACGCAGGAGCGATACTGCTTTCAGGAGTCCTACTTACCCGTGCTGGACTACTTGGCCCATCGCTCCATCTCGCTTAAGGAGCTAAAGATGCTGATACACGAGGGAGAGCACAAGCATTTTACCAATGCCTTACATTTTGGGCTTTCGTTCTTCGTGAAAAATCAGCTGGAGGATGTTGGTCGCTTGGAGCTGAACTTCGAGTGCCGGATGCGCGATAAGAGCTACGGGTACCACAATGTGCATTTTAAGTATAGGGTAATGAGGGGCAAGCTGCCGGGACAGCAGCCTGTGCTGGTGCTTCGGATTGCGGCCATCAGGCGGATGAGGGTATGCATCCCTCCTAAGGCTGTCTACATTGTGGATGTGGTTAGCAAGCTTATCGTAAAGGCTATTGGTCCAAACCGGCTGAAAAACTACGAAATTGAGCATTATCGGCATCTTAAGCTGGGGAATAACCTAAGCGAGGCAGCCGATAAGGCTGGCGTATCGTACAGCTCCATTAAGCGATACCGCCAGAACCTATACTTTAAAACGGAAACCTCATCGGATATGCAGCTGGGGGCGGTGCTCGAATCGATGAATTTAAACTAAGTTGTTATGCTGTTGGCTTAATGTGTATTGGCTATGATTAAGGTTGTGGAATTGCCTTCTTTTATTGCAACTTAAGATAAAATTGAGCCAGAATAGTGCTATTTTGAGGTAGATCTACTTTGTTTCACTCGAACTTTTGGTAATGTTGGGTTAGAATAACGTTCTCTTGCAGTAGAATTGTATTATTTCGCTTCATTTTTAGGTAATACTAGATTAATATGGTGTTCTCTCGCTGTAGAATTATCTTTTTTACTCGAACTTTAGGTAATTCTAGGGTAGAATAGTGTTCTCTTGTCGTAGAATTACCCTCTTTCGGATTAGATTTTCATGTGAGAGTAATTAATTCTTACTGATCACATGTAGTTCACATGGTAGATTTTCATCTACTTTGGTGAATTTGCAGATTTATGCTCGTTTTTTTTGAGGGATCAAAAGAAATAGAAAAATCTTTTAATAAATATGTGGGGATAAAACAGACTGTGGGTATGGCATTGTAAAACCGATACCTAGTAACGATGAAATGTGAAACTTGATTAATATAAAGAATTATATAACCCATTAGTAGTAAATATAATAGTTGCTTTAAATGTGAAAATTGATTTAATGGTGTTAATTGAACAATATTATTATTACTTTAGTGGCTTACACGATATCTGTATTGTTAGAATTATTTTAAACTATGTAAATGATAGTCTTTGAAAGTTGATTAAATGTAATTGTTTGAATTTGAGTATATTATAAATATTGCAGAAAGATGATTGTCTTATTTTATTGAGGATTTGATGTAGAGATAAAAACGAATTTTCAACCATAAAAGTTAAGATCATGAAACTAAAACACATCAAAATTTTAAAAAGTATTTTTCTTTCATCTGTAGCATCATTAGTATCAACGGAATCAAATGCTACAATTTATGACTTGGAAAAAATAGATTTAAACAATGAATGTGAAAGTTCTAGTATTTCAGGGACGAAAAAAACTGAGCTAAGTCCAAAATTAGTTATAACATTCAATAATGATGATACTTATACTACTATGGCACATAGGAGCCATAGTTCACATAGCTCCCATTCATCTCATAGTTCTCATTATTCTAGTTATAATTCTACGGAAAGTACTTCATATCCGACAACAACACCAACAAGTTATACGCCTTCTACTTCCACAAATAGGAATAGTTCCACTCAGAGTGGATCATATCAAACAACATCAAATACAACATATAACACATCAAGTAAAGAATCTCAATTAAAACTTGGCGATAGAGTTTTGAAAAGAGGTATGATTGGTTCTGATGTTGAAGAGTTAATTAATCTGCTGGTTTTGAAAGGGTATTTTGTAAAGGATAATCCTGAGAAGATAATTTACAATGAATTTAATCTTAATGTAGAAATTGCTGTTATTAATTTCCAAAAAAACAAAGGACTTATAGTTGATGGAATTGTAGGATCAGAAATGATTTATTGTCTCAAAAAATAGGATATGATTGAGTTTATTCAAATTGATGATAGAACAGTTCAAGTTAAGATTGATAGTAGTATTTTCAATGAACAAGTAATTACTAAAAGTTTATATTGGCTCAGCGAAAATTATAATATATATCAAATGTTATCAGAAAGGATATTCGTTGTAAAATTTGAAATTAAACATGGATTACTTTTTGAAAATAATGTTGAAGTTTTGAAATCTTGTTTAAGTCAATATTTAATTGATTTTAAAACAAGAGATATAATAAATAAAGAAACAAAGAATATTAGAGAAATACTTTTAATAAAAGCATTTGCGAATAATGATGAATTTGAAGATTATAATTTAATTGATAATGAGCAAAAATAGTGTAAAATGAATTATTATCTATTACCTTTTAGATTTGAAAGATTAGGAGATTATGAAATATTAGTAAATGAAGTAGGTGATTACTTGATATGTTTAGCAGGAACATCTAAGAGAATTGTAGAAAGACAAGTGTCTGAAAATGATGAGTTGTACAAAGACTTGATATCGAATCACTTTATATCTACAAAACCAATTCCTAAATTAGTTGATAATCTTGCAGCTAGATATAGAACAAAAAAGGCTTTTCTAGATAATTTTACGGCTTTACATATTTTTGTAATGACAATTAGATGTAATCAAAATTGTTTATATTGTCAAGCATCTAGTAAAGAATGTAATCAAACTATTTATGATATTAGTTATGAAACATTAGATTATGGAATAAATTTAATGTTTCAATCTCCATCGCCTCATTTAACTATGGAATTTCAGGGAGGAGAACCAACTCTTGTTTTTGATAAAATAGAATATGCAATTGAAAAATGTGAAAAAATAAATGATTCTAAAAATAAGCATATAATATATGTAATATGTACAAATTCTGTTTCTTTAAGCAGTGATATGCTTTCTTTATGTAAGAAATATAACGTTCTTATTTCTACTTCACTTGATGGTCCAGAATTTGTTCATAATCAAAATAGGGGGAAAAAAGATAGTTACGAAAAGGTTTTATGTGGTATTAAAAATGTTAGAAATGAGTTGGGTGATAATAAAGTATCTGCATTAATGACTACTTCTAGATTATCACTGAATTATCCAAAAGAAATAGTTGATTCCTATATTGAAAATGGATTTTCAAATATATTTTTACGATCATTAAATCCATATGGTTTAGTTTATGAAAATGATAATTGGGATGATTATTATAGTCAATTTATTGAATTTTATAAAATATCATTAGACTATATTATTAAAAAAAATAAAGAAGGTATTTATTTTGAAGAAAGTTTTACTACTTTAATTTTAAAGAAAATCCTCACTCCATTTTCTATAGGATTTGTAGATCTACAATCTCCTGCAGGTTTAATAAATTCTGTTGTTGTCTACAATTATGATGGTTATGTTTATGCATCTGATGAATCCAGAATGTTAGCCGAGCACGAAGATTTTACTTTCAGATTAGGAAGTGTAAAAGATCGATATCTTGATTTATTTTATGGAAAGAAAACTTTGGAAATAGCAAATACATGGGCCAATGAATCTTTAGCAGGATGCTCAGACTGTGCCTTTCAAGCATATTGTGGTGCAGATCCTGTACGAAATTATACAACACAGAATGATATGGAAGGATTTCGGCCAACATCATTTTTATGTAAAAAAAATAAATCAATAATTAAGCATATATTTTCTTTAATAATTAATCGAAATGAAGAAGTAATGCCTGTGTTTAAATCATGGTTAAATAATAATTGAATATGCTGAATAAGACAATTAAATGTTTACAACATAATATATCTCACGAAGTGTTGATGATATATTCAAATAATCAATTGCTTAATGGATATTGTTTTGTTGACGGGTTGTCTGACCAATTTGAAATTCAACTTGAGTTTGAACATGATAAATTAAAATTCTGTTGGAGGTATATATTAATTAATAAGAATGATTTTGATTATTTTGTTGATGGTGATATATTGTTATTTCGACCAAACGGTACAATACGAATTGTTTATTGTAATAATTCTAATGATAATGTATTATTCCTTACAGAGCAATGCAATAACCATTGTTTAATGTGTTCTCAACCTCCACAAATGAAAAATGATATTAATTATTACTATTGGCTTAATACTAGATTAATAGAATTAATTCCAGATAATTTATCAAGAATAGGAATAACAGGAGGCGAACCCACACTATTGAAAAATGGATTAATTGACATTCTGAATAATATAAAAAATAAATTTAAAAATATTGATATACAGTTATTGTCAAATGGGAGAAATTTTGAAGATATTAATTATGTTCATAGTATTTATAATATTGAATTGGAAAAATTATTGATTGGAATTCCTCTTCATTCAGATTTTTATAAAGATCATGATTATATTGCGCAATCAGAAGATGCATATAATCAAACTTTAAAAGGATTGTATAACTTAGCTAAATATGATTTTAACATTGAATTGAGAATAGTAATAAATAAAATTAACAAAGACAGATTAAACAATATCTCAAATTTTATTTTTAGAAATCTACCTTTTGTTAAACATGTTTCATTCATGGGTATGGAATATATTGGTTTTGTTCCTAAAAACAAAGAGAAAATATGGATTGATCCTGTTGAATATAAAGAAGAACTTAAGAAATCTGTTTTGAACTTATCTTCATTGGGAATGAATGTTTCAATATTTAATTTGCCTCTTTGTTTATTAGATAAAAGTCTTTATTCATACTCAAAAAAATCCATTTCTGATTGGAAGATTAAGTATTTTGATATTTGTGATGAATGTATCTTAAGACATGATTGTGGAGGTGATTTTGAAACTTCATTGCAATATAGTTGTAATATTAAACCTGTATGTATTTAAAATAAATTTGATATTTATGATTTTATTACGCATAAAATATTGTAAGTGATAGATATTTATTTGTTTGTAATTGTATTTCTAAAGTAAACAACTAGATTAAATCTGTTTATAATGTATTTATATATAGATACAACTTGCCGTAAATGTAAAATTTGATATATAGGGTTTTATACCCTAAAACCTCGCCAACTTTTCCAACCTAATAATACTTTGTTTTACTGGATGGGTAAACTCCAGGTATTCGGCATGGAGGTAAAGGCGGTTAGCCTTGGAGCCGTAGAGTTCGTCGCCAACAATGGGGCAGCATAACCCGTGGGGATGAGCGGCGTGTACCCTTAGCTGGTGGGTACGGCCGGTTAGCGGGTAAAAGGCTACGCGAGTTTGGCCGTTGCGGCGTTCTAGCACCTGGTAATTGGTTGTGGAGGGCTTGCCGTGTTGGTGGCACACCATCTGTCGGGGCCTGTCGAGTGGATTGAGGATAAGGGGGAGATTTACGGTGCCCTCGTTGCTATGTAGCATGCCCTCGAGGATGGCAATGTAGCGCTTCCGTACCCTGCGCTGCTCGAACTGCGACTGCAGCTGCTTGTACACCTCCTTGTTCTTTGCAATAAGCAGCAGGCCGGAGGTGGCCATGTCGAGCCGATGTACCAAAAAGGCTTCGCGCCCCTGTAGCAGCTCGCTTGCGAGCTCCACCGCCGATTTGTCGCCTGTCTTACCTGGGGCTGAGAGCATACCTGCGGGCTTATTGATTACCAGCAGCCAATTGTCCTCGTAGATAACCTCGAGGGATAGGGGAGTGAGGCTTTCGTTTTTCTTTTCGGGATGCTTTACGGCCATACCATGTAGCATGTGGGCCAAGATGGGATCACACTTACCCTTGCAAGGGGGATAGTAGTGGCCGTGGTGGCGGATTTCCGTTTTAGGAGAGCTGCCCCACCAGAACTCGGCCATGGCAATGGGGGTAAGGCTGTTGGCAAATGCGTACTGAAGCAGCTTAGGGCCAGCACACTCTCCAGTTCCTCCGGGAGGAACCCGCTGGGCGGTATTCGCAAAGATCTCTACCAGTCCTTTAGCCTCGCCGCGTATGTTTAGCAACTGAAACTCGTCGAAGAGCCGTTGTTGAAGATCGGCTGATAGCGCCTTTCTCTTTGACCGTAGCCCCTCTATGGGTTGGGCGTAGCGGTTGTACTCGGCTTGCAACTCGGCAATTCGGGCTGCCCATCTTTTCTCTAGCCTCTTTAGCTCGGCCTTCTCGTACTGACTTTGTCGAACCATAGCCGTTAGCTCCTCGTCCGATGGGTTTGTGGTGCGGCGCTCTTCTCTTGCAGCCTTCGAGGCCTTTAGGGCGGCCTTTGCGGCGGCAATCGCTTCGATGGATTGCTGCTTTGCCTGCTCTAGCTGGTTCCTTCGGTTGGTAAACTCAGGGTTTTGCTCCATCTCGGCTATTTGCCGATTTATGGAGGAGATAACCTGCTCGCCCTGCTTAAAGAAGCCGTTGGGGCTTAGCAGATCGGCTACCGGGGGAACAAAGAAGGGATGGTGGTTCTTCCCTGCCAGATTTCCAGAGAAGGCGGCAAGGTAGCCTAGTCGTCCGTTGCTTTCCTTTACCACCAAAACGCCAAACATCTTACCCTGCTGCAGCTCGTCGTGCCACTGGGCTTGCTGTTCGAGGTACGCCTTTACTTCGCCAGCTGCCAACTTGCATATAGGATGCGGTTCGCTGGTAAAGGGCGAAGGGAATTGTACGGGTAGCTCTATATGGCTGGTCTCGGTAGTAAAATGGTTGAGCATGGGGCAAAGGTAGGTTTTTGGAGGGGATTTTGGGGTGATTTTAGACGTTAGACATTAGAGGCTAGATATTAGACGTTAGATATTCGGGGAAGAGGATGATAGAGATGCCTGATGGCTGATTTGCGCTACTGGCAAACAGAATTTGCAGCAAGGTTGATGGAGGCACCTTATTAGACGTTAGACGTTAGACGCTAGACGCTAGACTTTCGGGGAAGAAGATCATAGAAATACCTGAGGACTGGCAAACAAGAATTGCAGCAAGATTGATGGAGGCACCTTATCCCCTCCTTGGGAGGGGTTAGGGGTGGGTTGGGTTTCTATTTGAAAGATTAGCCACCCAATACACCTCTTTTCAACGTGGAATTTAAGCAGTTCGTCAGGACTGCCTTTGCTCTAAACCCACCCCCTGCCCTCTCCCGTGGAGGTGATAACGAGCGCTGATTCAGGTTTCCTCCGATTAACTTCTGCTTATTTCCGTTTAACTACTCTTTTAAATACGGAGATACAGGGTACACTGCGTTTCCAATTTGTAATTTGTTCCCTTTGTGTGATCCATAGAGGCCTTCGTGGTAAATATCTCCTGCCAGTCTGGTATTGCTTTTTCGAGATGCTTGCGGAAGAGGGTGTGTTGATACTACTTTGCTTTATTAATGGGGTGTAGTGTACTGAAAGTAGGGTGGTTGTTGTAATTGTCGATACAAGGGGTGGCTAAGCAAAATAGTAGAAGAGAGAGTTCTGGCGCTTTCTCATTATCTTTTGTACTTGCTATATTTATGCCATAAATTGGGGGCTGAACTTGTGGTGCATTGCAGCTTGCTACCCGAGTGATGCTCGTAGGAATTATCAGAAAACGAAATAACAACAAAAGCACATCCATGAAAAGAATTTGCGTGATGGTATCCTTGCTATTAGGCATAGGTATGGCCGAAGCGGCTCCAAGTAAGGTGGTAGAGGTCGCTAGCCCCAACAAGAGCATTAAGCTGAAGTTTACGGTAGATAAAGGTGGCGTTCCCACCTATTTGGTATTTTGCAACGACTCGTTGGTTGTTAAGGAATCGAAGCTTGGGCTGGTAATGGGCGAGGCCGATTTATCGAAAGGCCTAAGCATAGCAAAGGTAGGTAAGGTGGAGAAGATAACCGACAGCTACACCTTGCTAAACGATAAGCGTAGCCGCTGCACCTATAGCGCTAACCGTTGCGTTGTGGCCTTTGGGGCAAAGCAGAGCATTAAGCCTAGCATCATATTTCAGGTTTCGAATGATGGGGTGGCCTTCCGTTACCTTTTAGAGGGAGCACAGAAAGGGGTAAAGCATATTGTAAAGGAGAATACCTCGTTTTGCTTCCCCACATCGGCCAAAGGATGGTTGCACCCACATGCCGAGGCTCAGACGGGCTGGTCGAATACCCAACCCTCGTACGAGGAGTACTATAAGATGAACATTCCGGTAGGTACTCCTTCCGAGCTAAAGCAGGGATGGTCGTTTCCGGCGCTGTTCCAATCGGCAGGGCACTGGGTGCTGATAACCGAAACCGATATGTCGCGTAGCTATTGCGGTTCGCATCTGGGCAATCCAACGCCCAATGGGGAGTACAGCATTGCTTTTGCACAGGAGAAGGAGCGCACATCGGCAGCAGCACCGTTGTTGCCCGAATCTACGCTGCCATGGACATCGCCTTGGCGCGTGATAGAGGTGGGCAAGAGCCTTTCTACCATCGTAGAGTCGACATTGCCTACCGATTTGAGCAGCCCTGCCAAGAAGATTGACTATTCGTTTGTTCAACCCGGAAAGTCGTCGTGGAGCTGGGTGCTGCTAAACGATGGGGCTACTACCTACGATGTGCAGAAGCAGTTTATCGACTATGCGTCGCAGATGGGGTGGCGCTATTGCCTGGTAGATGCCCTTTGGGATACGCAGATAGGGTACGATAAGATAGCAGAGCTGGCCGCATACGCAAAGGGAAAGAATGTGGGGTTGCTGCTATGGTACAACTCCAACGGTAGCTGGAATAAGGCACCTCAAACTCCCCTCAACCGCATTTACGATGCGGCTACTAGGCGTATGGAATTCGAGCGGATTAGCAAGATGGGGATAAAGGGCGTTAAGATCGATTTCTTTGGCGGCGATGGACAGTCGTTTATGGCCTACTACCAGGATATTCTCGACGATGCTGCAAAGGCAGGGCTGGTGGTCAACTTCCATGGGGCAACCATCCCTCGTGGATGGACTCGAACCTACCCCAACCTTGTTTCCATGGAGTCGGTTAGGGGATTCGAGTACCTAACCTTCGATCAGAACAACACCAACGAGGAGCCAACGCATTGTGCGGTGCTTCCATTTACCCGAAATGCCATTGGCCCGATGGACTTTACCCCGGTATGCTTCTCCGAAATCCCCGGAAAGAAGCGAATCTCCAGCAATGGATTCGAGATTGCGCTGTCGGTCATCTTCCAGTCGGGGGTACAGCACTATGCCGAGATTCCTTCGGGCATGAATAGCCAGCCCTCGTACGTGGTAGACTTTATGCGAAACCTGCCTCTACGCTGGGACGATGTAAAGCTTATTGATGGATTTCCTGGCGAGTATGCCGTAGTTGCTCGCCGTGCCGGCAGCAGCTGGTATGTTGGCGGGATAAACGGAACTTCGGCCGATAAGCACCTGACGCTAGACCTTTCGGTTCTTGGAAATGTAAAGGGGGGAACCGTTATTGCCGATGGCGAATCGGCCCGAGCCTTTACCACCTACGAGCTTAAGGGTTCGAAGCTGGATATCACCGTAAAACCACGAGGCGGCTTTGTGGTTAAGCTGTACTAGGATAATTGCTGAAAACTCTATTAATATATGAGGAAGATATTATACAGCATGCTGCTTCTGCTGCTATGGCAGCCCAGCATCGGCTTGGCAAAGGAGAAAGCCAAGGCGAAAGAGAATGTACGGGAGGTGTGGCTAGCCTATATGGATAAGGTGGCGCGCCCGGTAATCGCCAATCTGGCATCGGATAAGCTAAAGGAGACGATGCCCATTGTTCTGTCGAAGACCATCGATAACCCAGAGCATCGGAAGAAGGTGGCCTACCTCGAGGCGTTTGCCCGAACGCTTTGCGGCATCTCTCCGTGGCTGAACCTAGAGGGCGGATCGGAGAAGGAGGTGGCGCTGCGCAACGAATACCGGCAGATGGCCCTAAGCGCCATCGAGCACGCGGTGGATCCCGGCAGCAAGGATTACCTACAGTGGACAGGGGGTCAGCCTCTTGTCGATGCCTCATTCTTTACCCTAGCGCTCGTTCGCTGCCCCTGGCTGTGGAATCACATGGGGGCCGACCTGCAGAACAAGGTGGTTACGGCAGTACAAGCCTCGCGCTCCACCATTCCCGTGTATAGCAACTGGATTCTCTTTACCGGCATGGTGGAGGCCTTCCTCTGCAAGTACGATAGGCCGTACGACGCTGTGCGGATGGAGTACGGCATTCGCGAGTTCTCGCAGCACTGGTACGTGGGCGATGGCATGTTCTCCGACGGTATGCACTTTGCGATGGACTACTACAACAGCTACGTTATCCAGCCTTTCCTGACGAACATCCTGGATGCGGTTGGGTCGAAGCAGAAAACGTTTAGCTGGTTTGCGCCTAGGATGGAGAAGATAGCAGCCCGCTACGCCATCCTACAGGAGCGCATGATTAATACTGATGGCAGCTTCCCCGTGTACGGTCGATCGATTGTGTACCGTGGTGCCGCCTTCCATCACCTAGCCGATATGGCGCTGCGCCATAAGCTGCCCGCCTCGATTCAGCCGGCACAGGTGCGCTGCGCGCTAACCGCCACCATCAAAAGGACGCTCGATGCTAAGGGAACATTTACCAGCGATGGCTGGCTTACCATTGGGCTTTGCGGGCCGCAGCCCGAGCTGGCCGACTTCTACATCAACACGGGGAGCCTTTACCTGTGCTCCACCATATTCCTTCCGCTGGGGCTACCCGCCGATGATCCGTTCTGGAGCGATCCGGACGCACAGTGGACTGCCCAAAAGGTGTGGAGTGGGGTAGATGTGCCCGCCGACCATAGCTTTAACGATTAGCCTTAATGCCATATCATCTTTTACAATGGAAAAGCAGCAAGCCATAAAGGCCCTTACCGTAATCCCCGGCGTGGGCAAGTCGATTGCCAACGACCTGTGGGGGATAGGCATCTGTAGCGTTTCCGATTTGGTGGGCAAAGATCCCGAGGTGCTCTACGACCTGTCGAATCGGTTGGCGGGTACGGTGCAGGACCGATGCCTGCTGTACGTTTTCCGCTGTGCGGTGTACTACGCCCAAACGCCGAAGGAGATGCAGGAGCCCGAGTTCCTTAAGTGGTGGAGCTGGAAGGATATTAGAAAGTAAAACCCTATACGATGAAAGTAATTGCAGTTAATGGAAGCCCCCATAAGGAGGGCAACACCTACCACGCTCTTATGCAGGTGGGCCGATCGCTAAACCTTAATGGTGTCGATTTCGAGATTATCCATGTTGGCAACAAGGCGATACATGGTTGTACTGCTTGCGGGCAATGCGCAAAGAACCGAGATGAGAGGTGTGCCATATCCTCCGATCCGCTGAACGGCTGGATTCAGCAGCTTAAGGCAGCTGATGGGATTATTATCGCATCGCCAGTTTACTATTCGGGTATTGCGGGCACCCTGAAGTGCTTCCTCGATCGGGCATTCTACGTTTCGGGGGTAAACGGAGGGCTTTTCCGTCAGAAGGTGGGAGCCGCCGCTGTTGCCCTTCGTCGTACCGGTGGCTCGGCTACGCTTGATAGCCTATACCACTACCTAACCTACTCGGAGATGATTCTAGCAACTTCTAACTACTGGAATGTTATCCACGGAAGAACACCTGGAGAGGTGCTGCAGGATGGCGAAGGTGTACAGGTTATGGAGGTTCTTGGAAACAACATGGCTTGGCTGCTCAAGATGCGAGAGCAGACTAAGGATACAGCTCCGGCTCCAGCCCCTGTTGCCAAGGTTGCCACCAACTTTATAAGGTAGTAAGGCCGTGTGGCTAGCCAACGGCGAAGGCCGATCTTTTCTATTGCCTCAAATTCTTACAGTATAAGTAGCGGTCAAACGACCGCTACTCTTGTTTTACGGCCTAGCTCCTTCAGCGCAGAAGGTGCGATGTGATTTATTGGGATGGCTTTTGCAGCGCAGAAGGTATGTCTTTAAAAATGGAGATGTCGTGTGCAGCGCAGAATGGATGGTGTCAAAAGTTGAGATATAAATATCTGCGCAGAATGAGTGGTATGAATTATCGGTATAGCATGTGCAGCGCAGAATGTATGTCTTTAAAGTTGGAGATGGCGTGTGCGGCGCAGAATGTATGGCGTCAAAAGTTGAGGTGTAATTATCGGCGCAGAAGGTGTGGCGTGATTTATCGGTATAGTGTGTGCAGCGCAGAAGGTGTATGACAAAAATTGGAGATGTAGTGTGCAGCACAGAATGTATGGTGTCAAAAGTTGAGGTATAATTATCGGCGCAGAAGGCATGGTGTGAATTGTCAGTATAAAATGTGCAGCGCAGAATGTGTGTCTTCCAAATTGAAGGTGAATTGTGCAGCGCAGAAGGTGTGCCCGAATATTCAATGAATCGTCTGCGGAAAAACGATGCTCCGCCCTGCCCGAGGTGGTGCTCGGTGGGCGAGGGGGCCACTTCTTTGCGATGCGGGAGGTAAGACGCTGCCATAAGGTAACATTTGCGTGGCAGCACCATGCGGCATACCTCCTATCTTTGCGGAAACCTTACGCCAGAGGTGTGGCGTACCGTAAAAGCAAGGATTATGTACGACAGGTTTTTCTTATTCGTGGAGAGCATCATTGGGCTTGCCGATGGCGAGCGGGCGCTGCTTCGGGACGCTTTCCGTCCGGTATCCCTAAAAAAGAACGGCTACCTGGTGGAGGCGGGCCAGCGCTGCACCGAGGTAGCCTTTATGGTGAGCGGCAAGCTGCGCGTCTTCCATTTCGATGGCGCCAACGAGGTTACCTGCTACTTTGCCATGGCTGGCTCCTTTATTACGTCGTTCCCGAGCTTTATCCGCAACAAGCCCTCGAACGAGTACATTCAGGCCGTCGAGGATTCGGTGCTGCTGGTGGTCCATCGCGACGAGCTGGAGCGGATCACCCTGCTGATCCCCCAGCTGCAGCTCTTTAGGCGCATCCTCACCGAGGAGCAGTACATTGCCGCCGAAAAGCGGATAGAGATGCTGCAGACCAAGAGCGGCCAGGAGCGGTACGACCTTATGATGCGGTACTACCCGGAGGTTATCCTCAGCTTCCCCCTTCAGCATATCGCCTCGTACCTCGGCATTACCCCCCAGCACCTTAGCCGCCTGCGCAAGAACCGGTAGTTTTCTTCACATTTGTTCAGCAGCCGGCGAGTGGGGGCGCGTACCTTTGGGGCATTAACGAATAGCCATATCATGGTACATAAAGCATTGCTCCTTCTTACATCGGTGGCCCTGTTCCAGTCAGCCTTGGGCCGCGGCTACAACCCCGACTACCTGAGCATGGTGGCGAGCGCCATCAAGGCGCCATCGGGGCATAACACGCAGCCCTGGAAGTTCCGAATCCGCGAATCGGCCGTAGAGATACATCCCAACCTCAGCTGCTCGCTGCCCAATGTCGATGGCGACAACCGCGAGCTGTACATCAGCTTGGGGTGCGCCCTCGAAAACCTTTGCCTTGCCGCCAGCCAGCAGGGGTACCAGCCCATCCCTTCGGTGGTCGATAGCGCTGGCGGCTGCTACATCAGCGTTCGGCTCGTAAGGGGCGGCGCCAGCGGCTCCTCGTACCTCTTCGGGGCCATCGAAAAGCGCCAAACCAACCGCAGCGTGTACAGCGGGCGCGTGGTGGCTGTCGATACCCTCGCCCTGCTGCAAGGCCTGCCCCTCGAGCGGGGGATACGCTGCCGCATTATTGGCAGGGACGAGCGCTCCTTTCTACGGCTTACCGACTACGTTATGCGCGGCAATTTGGTGCAGATGAACGATAGGGGATTTAAGGCGGAGCTTCTCTCTTGGATTCGATTTAACAAAGGGGAGGTGCGCCGCTGCAGCGATGGGCTAACCTATAAGGTGATGGGCTCGCCATCTACCCCGCGCTGCCTGGGGAAGCGTATTGTTGGGCTATTTCTGAAGGCGGATGCGCAGAACAAGGCCGACTTGGCCAAGATACGGTCGTCGTCGCATCTGGTGCTATTCACCTCCTCGGGCAATACCGCCGAGGATTGGATCCTGACGGGCCGTAGCCTCGAGCGCTTCCTGCTATCGGCGGCGCAGCTCGGCATCTCCTGCGCATATGTAAACCAGCCCTGCGAGGTTAAAGCATTGGCAGGTGAGCTTCAGCAGGAGCTGCTGAGCGCTACCGAACGCCCCATGTTGCTGCTGCGCATCGGCTACGCGCCACCAGCACCCTACTCGCCCCGAAAGGCGGTGGAGGATGTTGTGGTGGAGTAGGCTGCCATCTGGGGAAACGTTGTGCTGCTAGTTTACAACAACAACCTGTGATTATGCATGTAGGCCTAGGGCAAAATACCATAACAAAAAGGCGAGGGGGTTTGCCCTCGCCTTACGATATGCGCTTGCGCGATGATGTTCCTGCTACACGATGCCGATTGTGGTGGTGATGCTATGGCTCTGCCCGGGTTGTAGGACAACCGAGTTGGCGTAGGCATTTACCGCCTCCACGCATACAAACGAGCGGTATCCCTCGTCTGGGATGTCGCCAATGGTTTTTGTGGTAGCCTCCCAGGGGTTCCATACCACCGTAACCTCGCTTCCCTGCTTTTCTACGAGAATCTTGCGATTCCATGCAGCATCGGCGATGGTACAGGCTGCCGAGTGGTCGATATATCTTCTGTTCTCCTCCTTTTCGATGGAAAGAATGGCTTCGTTCTGGGTGTGAGTGGGCTCCTTTTCGAATCCATCGTAGTAGCGGTATCCGCTTAATCCCTCGATGCCTACCTTGCCGGCATCGCTTACGTTAAAGTAGCTGTGCAGCGCGTCGCTCACCGTAAAAGGCTGGCTGCTGCCGGTATTGGTGTAGCAGAGCGTAACCTCTAGCCTTTTGCCCACCACAACGGTTAGCGATGCTGTAAAGCTGAATGGCCAAAGCCCTTCGGTGTCGCTGCTATTCCTAAGCTCTAGTACAATTTCGGTATCTCCGGTAGGTAGGGCTGCCGTTTTTACAACATCCCAGGTGCTAAGGCGGGCGAAACCGTGTGCAGGCTTGCTGCTATCTTCGGGGTTCGGTCCAAACCAAGGGAAGCAGATAGGGATTCCGCCACGGATGGGCGTTCCCACTTCGAATGCGCTTTGTGGGCTCATCCAAAGCACCTCTTTTTGCCCGTTTGGCTGGTATTGCTGTACGTGTGCGCCGTATAGCGATATGGTTGCACAGGCTAGCCTGTTGGCTACCTTGGCTACGATTAGCCCATTTTCTTCCTTAAAGTCGATATGCCCGCTGATGGCATACTGCTGGTTTAGTTGGTTTGTGTTCATCTTCAAATGTCTGTTTTATATTTCTGTTAGGACGATATTGTGCGTAGTTGGCGCAGCATGGCTGCAAGTTTAAGGTTGTTTACTCCACCTGACCAATGATTACGACGTAGTTCTTACCGTACTTTTTGGCGCATTTGGGGCAGGTGGTGTACCACATGTACCATTTCTTAATGGTGTAGCCCTTTTGCTGTGCGATGGTTTTGGAGTCGTCGCACCATTTGCCGGTATCCTTAAAGGAACCTTCGTAAACCTTGCAGTAGAACTTGCCGCTTATGGTGGTATTCTGGGCGCCAGAAATCTCCCTATCTGTTGCTAGGTAGATGTCCATATTCCATCGCGATGTATGATCGGAGAGGCAGAGGTAATCGGGTACATCGGCGCTTGCCTTCGAGAATAGATCAAAGATCCGTTTCATAACCTTGCCGAAGTTGATGGGCATGTAGAATAGTGTACATACCTTATCCTTTATAAACTTCTTATTTTCCCATTTAACGATTCTATCGTCCCAAGGTATAGGGTCGAACACAGGGCAGCATGTTGAATCCGATTGTGAGGTAGTTGTCATAGTAGCCTCCTTTGCTGTTGATTTTATGATGCTAATTTATATATTGTATGGCAATAATCCCATTTTTGTTGATGGGGTGTGCTGTGTTTGGTAGTTGCTTGAGTGTTCTGAATGCTTGAAATGGGACTGCTTCTGTAGTCTACATATTTAACAGATAAAATTTTAAATGCGTGCATATTGGACTTAAAGCGATCGAATAAATTGTTGTGAAGTGATGGAATTGATAGGGGAATTTCTGAACTTTTACAACAATAATAAGTTCTATTAGACTTGTGTAGGATTATACTTAAATCCAAAAATTAACATGAATGTGCTATTATTTACCTGATTTTTGAACAGGGTAATGAATAATAGAGTATTTTCGCTGAAAAATTTAATGTTCACAATTATGAAGTTTAAAGTTGTTATTCTTTCAACTGTTGTTGCAGCTTTCCTTCTTTCTTCTTGCGGAAAGGGAGGACACAAGTTTGCTAACCTAGCAGATTCCGCCAGCTATGCTTTTGGTGTAAGTATCGGACGTAACCTAGAAGGTTATCATGCTCAAAATATTAACGAGAAAGTTCTTGCACAGGCAATTGAAGATGTATTGAGCGGGGATACTACTAAGGTTAAGATGAACGATCAAATGGCCATGACCGTTATCCAAACATACTTCACTAAGCTTCAAAAGGAAGTTGCAAGCAAGAATGTAAAAGAAGGAGAAGAATTTTTGGCAAAGAACAAGAAGGAATCGGGCGTAGTTGCTCTTCCAAACGGTCTTCAATATAAGATTAACGCTCCTGGTGACCAAAATATTAAGCCAACCGCTACCGATACTGTGGTTGTTAACTACACAGGAACATTTATCAATGGTAAGGAATTCGACTCTTCGAAGAAGCAAGGAATGCCTGCTCGTTTCGTACTAGGTGGCGTTATTCCTGGATGGACTCAAGGTCTTCAGCTGATTGGTAAGGGTGGTAAAATTAAACTTTTCATTCCTGCTAACCTTGCCTATGGCGAAAAAGGTGCTGGTAATGTAATCCCTGCAAACTCTACCCTTGTTTTTGAAGTTGAGCTTCTTGATGTAATCAAGGGCGGTGCTAAGAAATAGTTCGCTTCTATTCTAAAATACAAAAGGCTGTCATCATATTTATGTCGACAGCCTTTTTTCTGCCATTTAATTTGAAAAATCAAACCCAAATGAAAAAAGTACTCTTAGTTGCAATTGCTTTTGTTGGCATGAACTCGTTTTCCTATTCGTCTTCGGTTGGTGCTATTCAGAATGCCGATTCGCTGAAAACGTTTAAGCTTAACAGCGAAGCCGATTCGGTAAGCTACGCCATTGGTCTTACCGTTGGTCAGAGCCTTCGAAACTTCAAGGTGAAAGGTGTTGATGAGATCATCGTTGCAAAGGCTATTAAGGATATGCTAAGCAATAATCCGCAAAACCTCCAAATCAACGAAAAGGAGGCGATGGGTATCGTTCAATCGTACTTTGGACGAATCCATAGAGAAGCAACGGAGAATGCGCTTAAGCAAGGCGCAGAGTTTCTTGCAAAGAATAAGCAGGAGGCTGGCGTAGTTGAACTACCTAGCGGGTTGCAGTACAAAATCATCAATCCTGGTGATCTTAAGTTAAAGCCTAAGGCTGCCGATACCGTTGTTGTACACTACACAGGTTCGCTAATTGATGGAAAGGTGTTCGACTCTTCGAAGAACTACGGTAAGCCTATTACCTTTCCTTTAAATCAGGTTATTCCTGGATGGACCGAAGGCGTTCAGTTAATAGGGAAAGGCGGTAAGGTTATGCTTTATATTCCATCGAAGTTGGGATATGGAGAGAATGGAGCAGGAAATGCTATACCTGGTAACTCTACCCTAATTTTCGAAATAGAGCTGCTAGACGTTAAGGTCAGCAACGCCTCTGTTGCTCAACCTAAGGTTGCGGTTCCTACAAAAAACGTGGCTCCAGCAAAAGCAGCAGCCCATGCCTCTAAGGCAAAAAAGAAATAGTTGTAGACGACTTATATGTAAGCTGCCTTCGAATTATCCTCGGAGGCGGCTTTTTTACTATCCGTTTAAAACATAATATTGCTTACCTTTGCGGGCAAACAAAAAATAGACAAATAGATGAGAACAGCAGCAATTCATACCGAGAAAGGGGTGATGAAGGTTAAATTCTTCGAGGAAGATGCACCTAACACCGTTGATAACTTCTGTAAGTTGGCTAAGTCTGGCTTTTACGACGGACTTAATTTTCACCGTGTAATTCCAAACTTCGTAATTCAGGGTGGATGCCCAGATGGTACTGGTGCAGGTGGTCCAGGCTACAGCATTAAGTGCGAGACCAGCGGAAACAATCAGTATCACGACAGAGGTGTGCTTTCGATGGCACATGCAGGCAAGGATACCGGAGGCTCTCAGTTCTTCATTTGCCATAACCGTCAAAACACTCAGCATCTTGACCGTCGCCATACCGTTTTTGGAAAGGTTTACGAGGGATTAGAGGTTATCGACCTTATCCGTCAGGGTGATAAGATTATTAAGATTGAAATTTTTGAAGAGTAAAATATAATGAGTTTAGAAGTATCAGGTAGGCTGCTAAAGGTTTTACCTCAGCAGCGTGGTGCCGGAAAAAATGGCGAGTGGGTAAAGCAAGATTTTATTATCGAAACTACCGAGCAGTATCCCAAAAAGGTTTGCTTTTCGGCTTGGGGCGATAAGGTTAACGACCTAAGCAGGGTTAATGTTGGTGACAGCTTAACGGTTAGTTTTAACGTGGAATCGCGCGAGTACAACGAGCGCTGGTACACCGATCTCCGTTCATGGAGAATCACACCAATGTCTCAGGGTAACGGTCCTGCGGATATGCCTCCATTCCCCGGCGAAATTCCACCTCCTGTTGATTCAATGGAGGGCAACGAAGATCTTCCATTCTAATGATAAATGATTAAAACCTCTGTTTTGGCAGAGGTTTTTTTATGGGCTTACTTTTTCAACATTCCAACTACAGAAGGCATCTAGTTCCAGCATTCAATGCTTAGTGTGGAATGCTTCATTCAATTTGGTGTAATTTTGGGGTTCTAAAATAGTAAGTAATGCGGGTAGCAATTCTCGGAGGCTCGGGGTTTATTGGTTCTCATCTGGTGCAACATCTAGTTCGAGAGAGATGGGAAACTGTTGTAGTTTCACGACGACCTGCTGCTGGTGCCGATAAAGGATCTAGGTCAGTTTCCTACGTGCAGTGGGACGGAAGGTCTGTTGATGGGCTGGTTTCGATAGTTAAAAGGGCAGATGCTGTGATTAACCTGATAGGCGAAGGTGTTGCCGATAAGCGCTGGACACCCGAGCGTAAAGAATCCATATTATCATCACGGATAAACTCTGCTAGCGTACTTTGTCTGGCTATTCAACAAGCAGCCCATAAGCCGGAGGTGGTAGTGCAGGCATCGGCGGTTGGGTATTACGGCTATAAGTACGAGAGGAAGGATGAGGTTGAAATAGATGAGTTTTCGGAGCAGGGCACCGGTTTCCTCTCGGAGGTTTGCAAGCAGTGGGAGGATGCCATACTTCCCATAGAAAATATTATTCCGCGGTTAGCCATTATTCGCACAGGGATTGTGCTTGGCAGCAATAGCGGATTCATTAAAAAGCAGGCTTCTTTATTTAAGCTGGGGCTGGGAGGTGCTGTGGGGAAGGGAAGTCAGCCTTTTCCATGGATTCATATTGATGATGAGGTTGGAGCAATAGCTCATCTTATAAAGGATAAGGCAGCATCGGGAGTTTACAACCTTGTAGCGCCTAATCCATGTACCTATAGCGCGTTTGTGAAAGATTTTGGAGATGTCTTGCATTGTCCCACGTTCCTATCTATCCCTGCGTGGTTCGTTCGGCTTCTGTTTGGAAAGGAAATGGCTAACGAGGTGATTCTGGGAGGTAAGATAGTCGCTCCTCGTAGGCTTGTTGAGTCTGGTTACCATTTTAAATACTCGTTGTTGCAGGATGCCTTAAAGTCGACTCTGTAGCAACTGGGGTTGGCTGTATAACTGGGGTTGGCCGTTTGCTAAAGAATTCAATCAACTATTTCGTGGCTGTTTACTTCCCTTGTTCTACCCTCCCGAGTTTCTCTCGGGGCTATCGCGTTGACGCTCTTAAGGTCTTCAATGTACCGTAATGAAGGTTAGGCGCTATGCTTACCCTTGATTAATGCCGCACTATGGCTGTTAAACCATAATCCGAAGGTGTTGAATACGAATTATACCGTATTGCATTCGATGCAATTTCTACTGGCTTCCTATTCAACTGTTCTGCGGTTGAATAGGAAGCCAGTAGTGGGACTTACCCACCTAAATCGTTATAGTGCCTTAGCATTTATTGGAAGAGAGGGTGTATTATTCTTCTGTTTTGTCGTAAAAATGGCGAAATGACTTCTACATTGTAGCTGCAATTGGGGTTTGTGGTGTAAATGTGATGCAAAATTGCTGTGGTTTGTTTTAAAGTAGTATTTTTACCGTCAAAAGTAAAAGGTATTAATATGATAAACGAACAACTGATAAACCCCAAGAGCATAGTTGTTGTTGGCGGTAGCGACGATATTCAAAAACCAGGAGGCAAGGTTCTTAAGAATCTCATAGATGGAAGCTTCGCAGGAGACCTTATGGTGGTAAACCCTAAGGCCGAAAATGTTCAGGGCGTAAAAACATTTAAAACCGTAGCGGATCTCCCTCATGTAGATTTGGCTATTCTGGCCATTGCTGCAAAGTTTTGTCCTGCATCGGTGCGCGAGTTGGCCGAGAAGAAGGGCACGAAAGCCTTTATCATCCTTTCTGCTGGATTTCATGAGGAGAATGAGGAGGGGGCTCGCTTGGAGCAAGAGATCGTGGATATCATCAACGCAAATAACGGTTGCCTGATTGGCCCCAACTGCGTGGGGGTTATGAACTCCAACTATCAGGGGGTTTTCATCACGCCAATCCCGAAGCTCGACCCCATGGGCGTCGATTTTATCTCGGGATCGGGTGCTACGGCTGTTTTTATCATGGAATCGGGAATTCCTAATGGCTTAACCTTTTCTAGCGTGTATTCCGTTGGGAATAGCGCCCAGATGGGGGTCGAGGATGTTATTAAGCACCTTGATGAGACCTACGTTGAGGGCAAGAGCTCGAAGGTAAAGCTGATTTATATCGAGAGCATCAATAAGCCGGACATGCTGCTTAAGCATGCCTCGTCGCTCATCTCTAAAGGGTGCCGGATTGCGGCCATTAAGTCGGGCTCGTCGGAGGCCGGGAGCCGCGCTGCCTCGTCGCATACGGGGGCGCTTGCCAGCCCAGATGTTGCTGTGGAAGCCTTGTTCCGCAAGGCGGGCATCGTTAGGTGCGGCGGCAGGCAGGAGCTGTCTACCATCGCCTCCATCTTCATGCACCCGGAGCTGAAAGGGAAGAATGTTGCGGTGATTACCCATGCGGGTGGCCCTGCGGTGATGCTTACCGATGTCCTCTCGAACAACGGGCTTAACGTACCTCCTATTACAAGCCCCAAGGCAAAGGATCTTCTCGAAAAGCTCTTCGCGGGATCGTCGGTGGCCAATCCAATCGACTTTTTGGCAACAGGTACGGCGCAGCAGCTGGCCGATATCATCGACGCCTGCGAGCACGACTTCGACGAGGTGGACGCCATGGCCGTCATCTTTGGTAGCCCCGGGCTTTTCCCCGTTTATGATGTGTACGATGTGCTCGACCAGAAGATGAAGGAGTGCAAGAAGTCGATTTATCCCGTACTGCCCAGCGTTATCAACGTAAAGGACGAGATTGCGGCATTCCTCGAAAAGGGGCGCATCAACTTCCCCGACGAGGTGGTGTTTGGCGCTGCGCTTGCCAAGGTCTACAACACGCCCAAGCCTGCTGTTCTGGATGCCGATTCGCATCAGTATGCCGTAGATGCCGCCAAAATCCGCAGGGTGGTGGACGAGGCTGCGAATGGCTACTTGTCGCCCGATAAGGTGCAGATGCTGCTCGATGCTGCAGGCGTGCCACGCGCGAAGGAGATGGTGGTTGCGACCCCAGAGGCCTGCGCTGCTGCGCTCGGCGAGATCGGCTACCCAATTGTGATGAAGGTGGTAGGGCCCGTGCACAAGTCGGATGTTGGCGGGGTGGTGCTTAACGTGACCAACGAGGCGACCGCCCTTAAGGAGTTCGACCGGATGATGAAGATTAAGGATACCACGGCCATCCTGCTTCAGCCCATGCTTAGCGGCACCCAGCTATTTGTTGGTGCAAAGCAGGAGGGCGACTTCGGCCACCTGATCTTCTGCGGGCTTGGGGGTATTTTTATCGAAGTACTAAAGGATGTTACCGCAGGCCTGGCACCTATTGGCATCGGCGAGGCGCACGATATGATTCGCAGGCTTAAGTCGTACAAAATTATTGAGGGCGCAAGAGGGCAGGAGCCCGTTAACGAGGCGCAGTATGCCGAGGTTATCGCGCGGGTTTCGGCGCTATGCCGGGTTGCCCCCGAGATATTCGAGATGGACATCAACCCGCTGCTCGGCACCCGCGATAGGGTGGTGGCCGTGGATGCGCGTATCCGCATAGAGAAGTAGGCGATGTGCTACAGCATACGGAAAGGGCGGCTTCGGCTGCCCTTTCCTGCGTTGGGAGGTGTGGGGCAGTGCATGAGGCTTTCGTTTACGGTTTTTTGGCTCGTGCAAGCTGCAAAGAGATAAAAGTTACTGATTTTTTATCCATGCATACGGTAAGAAGATAAAATGCATGTGCTATTATAGCCATGTATAATGTAGTATGATAAAATGCATGTGAAATTATTACCATGCTTAATGCAAGATGATGAAATGCAATTGTAATTATGGCTATGCATGTTGTAGAAGAGTAAAATGCAAGAGAAATTATATATATGCATATTGCAGAATTAAAAATAGCATGTGTATTATTTTCCATGCATATTGCATGAAGATAAAATGCATAGGTTTTTAGCTCCGTGCAGACATTCAAGAGGCAACAATGTGCAGGATTTTGGTTTGCTCACCGGATATAGATGCCTTCATGTCCGATTTCGAAGTTTTAGGCAGCCTGCAAGGATTGCCCCTTTGTGCCGGAGGGGGAGGCGCCTGCCTTAACGCGGTGTGGGCGTGCGCATAATTTCAGTATGCGGGCAGATAGTAGCATTCTTTTGCTACTTTTGCAGGTCAAAATAAAAGATGAAGCTATGAGTAACCGAGTTGCCTCCCTTTTCAATATAAAGTATCCGATAGTTCAAGGTGGAATGGTATGGTGCAGCGGCTGGCGCTTGGCCGCAGCGGTATCGGAGGCGGGCGGACTGGGCCTTATCGGGGCCGGATCGCTGCATCCCGAGATGCTGCGCGAGCACATACAGAAGGCCAAGGCGGCCACCAGCAAGCCGTTTGGCGTAAATGTGCCGCTGCTCTACCCCGAGATTGAGAAGATCATGCAGATCATCGTCGAGGAGGGGGTTAAGGTGGTCTTTACCTCGGCTGGGAACCCCAAAACCTGGACCAAGCACCTAAAGGATAACGGCATCACCGTGGTACACGTAGTGTCGAGTTCCAAGTTCGCGCGCAAGTGCGAGGAGGCGGGCGTTGATGCCGTGGTGGCCGAGGGCTTCGAGGCTGGTGGCCACAACGGACGTGAGGAGACCACCACCTTTGCGCTGATTCCGCAGGTGCGTAAGGCCACCACGCTTCCGCTTATTGCGGCAGGCGGTGTAGGGTCGGGCAGCGGCATGCTGGGCGCCATGGCGCTGGGCGCCGATGGGGTACAAATCGGAACTCTTTTTGCCCTTTCCGAGGAATCGTCGGCCCACGAGGCCTTCAAGCAGCGCTGCATCGCGCTCGAGGAGGGCGATACGATGCTTAGCCTTAAGAAGATTGGTGCAACCCGCCTTATCAAAAACGAATTCTACCAGAAGGTGGCTCAGCTGGAGGATCGCGGAGCCGCCGCCGAGGAGCTCAAGGAGCTGCTGGGCCGCGGCCGCGCCAAGAAGGGCATCTTCGAGGGCGATTTGGTGGAGGGCGAGCTCGAGATCGGGCAGATCGCCTCGATGGTAAAGGCCATTAAGCCTGTTAAACAAATCGTAGATGAGCTTGTTGCTGAGTTTAGCCAAGCACAAGCGGCCCTATCATCCATTAAATTCTAGGTTGATGATCGATTTTAAAAAGCATACGCTAGCCAACGGGCTAACGGTTATCGCGCACCGCGATGGCTCGTCGCCCTTGGCTGCCTTTAACCTGCTCTACAAGGTGGGTTCGCGCAACGAGTCGCCCGAGCGCACGGGCTTTGCCCACCTCTTCGAGCACCTGATGTTTAGCGGCTCGGCAAACGTGCCCTCGTTCGACGATCCGCTGCAGATGGCCGGCGGCGAGAACAACGCCTTTACCAACAACGACTACACCAACTACTACGAGACGCTCCCCAAGGAGAACATCGAGACGGCCTTCTGGCTGGAGTCCGACCGCATGTTCGGGCTCAACATCAACGAGCAAAGCCTCGGGGTGCAGAAGAACGTGGTGGTGGAGGAGTTCAACCAGCGCTACCTCAACCAGCCCTACGGCGACCTGTGGCTGCTGCTGCGCAAGCTCGCCTACACGGTGCACCCCTACCAGTGGCCCACCATCGGCAAGGAGACGTCGCACATCACCAACGCCACGCTCGCCGACGTGCGCGACTTTTACCAGCGCTTTTACAGCCCCAACAACGCCATCCTGAGCGTAACGGGCGATTTTGATAGCCAGTACATCTTCGACTTGGCCGAGAAGTGGTTTGGCGATCTTCCTGCCCAACCGCTCGATGGAAGCATCATTTCACAGGAGCCCAAGCAAGCCGAGGCTCGCTTCCTTGAGGTGGAGCGCGAGGTGCCCACATCGGCGCTCTACAAGGTGTACCACATGGCCGATAGGCTAGGCTGCGGGTATCATGCCACCGATATGCTGTCGGATATCCTATCGAACGGCCGTTCGTCGCGCCTCTACCGCAACCTGGTGCAGGAGCGCCGCCTGTTTACCGAGGTAAACGCCTACCTCTCGGGCGATGTCGACCCGGGGCTGTTCGTGTTCTCGGGCAAGCTCAGCGAGGGCATTTCCTTTGATGCTGCCGAAGCAGCCATTGCCGAGGAGATTGAACGGGTTACCAACGAGAAGATCTCGGAGTACGAGCTCGAAAAGGTGAAGAATAAGTACGAAGCCTCCATCGTGTTTGGCGAGACCAGCATTCTCAACAAGGCGATGAACCTGGGCTACTACCAGATGCTCGGCGATGCCGGCATGATAAACACCGAGGTGGATAGCTACCGCGCCGTCACCGCCGACGATATCGCAAAGGCAGCAGCCGCGCTGCTGCTCGAGAGCAACTCGTCGACCCTTCGTTACATCGCAAAAAAATAGGGAAACATGGTAAACAGAGCAATCCAACCCGAGTATTCGTTACCGGTCACGCTGGAGATTCCTACTCCCAACAAGTACCTCACCGCCGACCAGCGCGAGGTGCTTTGGCTGAAGATAGGCACCCAAAATATAGTACGCATTACCCTGCAGTTCCCCGCGGGCACCAAGTACCAGCAGAAGATGCTGCAGGCATCGTCCACCATGGGGCTCCTGTCCGATGGCACCAAGAACTACAGCGCCCGGGAACTTGCCGAAAAGCTCGACTTCTACGGGTCGCACATCGACTACAGCATCGACCGCGATCATGCGGTGGTGTCGGCGTTCTGCTTGGAGAAATACCTCTACCAGACCATCGAGCTGCTAACGGACATCGTGCTATACCCCAGTTTCGACGAGCACGAGTTCGAAACCTACCGTCAGAAGCGCAAGAGCACCATGGCTATCGACAAGGCAAAGGTGATGTACCAGGCGCGCGAGCAGTTTGCCGCAGCTCTATACGGAAAAGCGACCCCTTACGGTTCCTATGCCGAGCCAGAGGACTACGATGCCCTCTCGTCGGACGATTTGCGGGCATTTCATCGCGAGCGATACCTTACCCCAGGGGGCTTGCTGTTTGTGTCTGGCATGGTAACCGAGGAGATTGTCGCCAATGTAGCTCGCGAGTTCGATGCCGTTATCCGCCGTAACACTACTGATGCCCCAATAGTAAGCCTATCCGAGCTTCCAGCGCCTAGTCGCATCTTCATACAAAAGGATGATGCAGTGCAGTCCGCCATTCGCATGGGACGGGTGCTCTTCTCTCGCAACCATCCCCACTATTCGGGGATGCAGGTGCTTACCACCGTCCTCGGCGGCTACTTTGGCTCTCGCCTAATGGCCAACATTCGCGAGGATAAGGGGTATACCTATGGCATATTCTCGTCATTGGTGTCCATGCAGGAGAGCGACTACCTCACCATCTCCACCGAGGTGGGATGCGGGGTAACCAACCCAACCATCGAGGAGGTGGTAAAGGAGATGCAGCTCCTTCGTGCAGAAAAGATAGGAGAGGAGGAACTAGCGTTGGTGGTTAACTACATGGTAGGCGAAATGCTTCGCATGCTCGATGGGCCGTTCAGCATCGTCGATGCCATCCTCGACCTGTACCAGTCGGGGCTGCCCATCAGCTTCATCTCGCAGCACTTCGAAAGGATCAAGAGCATTACCTCCGACGAACTTTTGGCGCTAGCCCAAAGGTATCTCGATCCCAAGGACTACTCCGAAATAGTTGTGGGGAAGCGATAGCCCTTCATAGGCTGAATTTTTGAAGCAGGCACATTGTTGTAAACCGTTAATGGGTACAATACAGTCCCTTTTTTAGTTATATTAGGCCACTTGTTTTAAAATAGACGGATTAGACATAAGCCACCGTAGCAAATTACGGTTGTTGAAATTTTAGGTTAACGGACGATGGCAAAAGCGGAGCAGCCCCAATTATCGATACAGGAAGAGCAGGATATGGTCAACGAGCGTTTCGAAGAGATGCTCAGCAGCTGCATACGCCAAATTGACGAGAATGGTGTGGCAATGATTCGTAAGGCATTCGAGTTTGCCAACGAAGCCCACATGGGGGTGCGGCGTAAGTCCGGTGAGCCCTATATCCTACATCCCATCTCTGTAGCGCGCATCGTAGCCCACGAAATTGGGCTAGGGGCAAAGTCTATAACCTCCGCATTGCTGCACGATGTGGTAGAGGATACCGAGTTTACCATCGAGGATATTGAGCATCGGTTTGGAACCAAGATCGCCTATATGGTTGATGGGTTAACCAAGATGTCGGGGGTGTTCGACCAGAACGCCTCGCTTCAAGCCGAGAACTTTCGGAAGATGCTGCTCACCATTACTGACGACATTCGGGTTATTATCATAAAGCTGGCGGATAGGCTCCATAATATGCGGACGCTCGATTCGATGCCTCCGCATAAGCAGATGAAGATTGCCAGCGAAACCATCTACCTCTTTGCCCCGTTAGCCCATCGCCTAGGGCTTTATGCCATCAAGTCGGAGTTAGAAGATTTAAGCCTAAAGTACCGCTTCCCCGAGGCGTACGATAGGATTCTTAAGAAGATTGAGGAGACTGAGGCCAACCGACACGAGCTAATACAGCAGTTTACTCACCCAATTCTAGAAAAACTGCAGGAAAGCAACATCGTGTTTGAGTTGAGCAGCCGGATGAAGTCGATCTACTCCATCTGGAGAAAGATGCAGGTGAAAAAAGTATCCTTCGAGGAGATCTACGACCTCTTTGCCATTCGAATAGTTTTCGAACCATCACCAGGAATACCCGAGCGCGCACAATGCTGGCACATTTACTCCATAATTACCGAAATATACAAGCCAAAACCAGATAGACTTCGCGACTGGGTAAGTACTCCCAAAGCAAATGGCTATGAGGCTTTGCACTGTACAGTAATGGGACCTCTTGGTACATGGGTAGAAGTGCAAATTCGGTCTGAGCGCATGAACGATATTGCCGAGCGCGGCTTTGCTGCCCACTGGAAGTATAAGTCCGGTGATCAAACTGCTGCTGAGAGGGAGTCGGAAATTGATAAGTGGATACGTCGTATTCGCGAGCTGCTCGAAGACCCTAAAAGCGATGCAATAGAGTTCTTGGAGGATTTTAAACTTAACCTTTTTGGAGCCGAAATTGTGCTGTTTACCCCTAAAGGGATGGAGAAGGTCATGCCCCAAGGTGCAACCGCGCTTGATTTTGCCTACGAGATTCACTCGGAGATTGGCAATCACTCAATAGGGGCGAAGGTGAACCACAAATTGGTGCCGCTTAACCATATCCTTAATAGCGGGGATCAGGTGGAGATACTTACCGCGAATAACCAAAAACCACAGAGCGAATGGCTCAACTTTGTGACTACCGCAAAGGCAAAATCGTACATCAAAAGTGCGATGAAGTCCGAAGTGAAGAATCGAATAGCAAAAGGTAAAGAGATTCTTGCCAGCCGCCTACAGGAATTGGGGCTTACCCCAAATTCACGAGTTCTGAATAAGCTGCTTCCTGCCTATAAGATGCAATCGAAGGAGGAATTTTACAGTAAGATTGGTGCCGGTATCATTAATATCGATGATTTTAAGAATATCCTAAAGCAAAACAAGCCCAACCGCTTTGTCCGCTACTGGAATATTACCTTTGGTGGATTAGTTCATATTAATACCAATTCAAATCGAGATTTTGAGGAAGAGGAGAAGCCTAGCGTCGATATTAAGAAGCCATTCATGCTTGAGGAAAATGTGGTGGATAATACGGCGACACTCTCCTATGTTCGTTCTGAATGTTGTAGACCTATTCCTGGTGATGACGTAATCGGCTACCTCGACGAGGACGATAATGTAGTAATTCACAAGAAAGGGTGTCCTGAAGCAATTCGCCTTTCGGCACAGCACGGCGATAGAATTGTGAATGCAAAATGGTCGGTGCACAAGCTGATGTCCTTCCTTAGCCGAATTGAAGTTCGTGGAATAGATAGAATAGGAATCATAAGCGACATTGCAGGGCTTATTTCAGACCAACTCAACGTTAATATGCGCCGATTTACCATCGAAAGCCACGATGGCATATTCGAAGGGTATATTGACCTATATGTTCATAGTAGAACCGACCTGAATAACCTTATTCTAGGTCTTATGAAGATAAAAGGCATAGACTCCATCAATCGTGTAGAAAAGGTGGAGGAATAGCCTTTAATCATCTGCTTACGTAAGGAGATAGGTGTTTGTCTACACATCCCTTGTTAACTTGTTGGTCTTCTTCTTCGGATAATTCATCAATTTTAGTTTGATTTATAATAAATCTAAATAAATTTGCAAAGCCGTTTTGAATAAAAGATTGAGCTATGGTTTGCATCGATTCCCGCGATACCGTTAAGAAAATTTTTACCGACTACCTTGAGAAACGAGGACACCGTAAAACTCCTGAACGATTTGCTATTCTTGAAGAGATTTACTCCCGCGAAGGTCACTTCGATGTAGAAACTCTCTACATCTACATGAAAAATAAGAACTATCGAGTAAGCCGTGCTACGCTTTACAACACCATAGAACTTCTTCTGGAATGTGGATTGGTTACCAAGCACCAGTTTGGAAAGAACTTGGCTCAATTCGAAAAGGCATTCGAGTGTAGCCAGCACGATCACCTAATCTGCCTAGAGTGTGGTGATGTTATCGAGTTTTGTGATCCCCGGATACAGGAGATTAAGGATACTGCCGGTAGGCTGATGGACTTTAAGATTGCCTACCATTCACTCTACTTCTACGGTATCTGCAATAAATGTAAAAGCAAAAAGCCCGAGGAGCAATAGCAGGCTGCTTGTGTTTCGTGATGCCCATTAGATAAGCGACATCTAGCACCTCATCGCTTTACAAAGCATAAATATTAGGGGAACTGATTCTGTCAGTTTCCCTTTGTTGCATAATATAGAATTCATAATGATTAACATAGGACGGTTGCATAATTTTATACCTTTACGAACTGTAAAAAAAGAGCAACTGCGACCCGCACTACTTTGCACCCCTTGTGTTTGGTATTGCGGGTTGTATATGAACAATATAATTTAATGCTTCTTCCGATGAAAGTAGATGTTGTTTTAGGTCTTCAATGGGGAGACGAAGGGAAAGGTAAGGTGGTTGACGTGCTTACTCCGAAATACGAGGTTATTGCACGCTTTCAGGGGGGGCCAAATGCTGGTCACTCGCTTGAATTTAACGATTCAAAGTTTGTTCTTCACACCATCCCTTCCGGTATATTCCACGACACCATCAACCTCATTGGCAATGGCGTTGTTATTGACCCAGTAATTCTCTCGGAAGAGATTAAGCAGATCGAAGAGTTCGGCGCTGATCTTACCAAGAAGCTTGTCATTTCGAAAAGAGCGCATTTAATACTTCCTACCCACCGTATACTTGATGCTGCCTCGGAAGCATCAAAAGGTAAAACCAAAATTGGTTCGACTCTTAAAGGTATTGGGCCAACTTACATGGATAAAACTGGTCGTAATGGCCTTCGTGTAGGCGATGTTATCTCGCCATCTTTCATGCAAAAGTACGAGGCGCTAAAGCAAAAGCATATGGACATGCTTAAGCATTACGATTTCCAGTACGATGTTGCAGAATACGAGCAGAAGTGGTTCGAAGGTATTGAGAACCTTAAGCGATTTAAGTTCATAGAAAGCGAGCATGAGATTAACAAGTACCTTACGGAGGAGAAGTCGATTCTTGCCGAAGGTGCTCAGGGATCGCTTCTCGATATAGAGTTTGGCTCTTACCCATTTGTAACCTCTTCGAATACCATTTGTGCTGGTGCTTGTACCGGATTGGGTCTTGCTCCTTCGCGTATTGGTAACGTTTACGGAATATTTAAGGCATACTGCACCCGCGTAGGTAGCGGTCCGTTCCCTACCGAACTCGACGATGAGGTGGGTGAGGAGATTCGCCGTATTGGCCGCGAGTTTGGCGCAACAACAGGTCGTCCTCGCCGTACAGGTTGGCTAGATTTGGTTGCCCTAAAGTATGCGGTAATGCTTAACGGTGTTACTGGCTTTATTATGACTAAGGCGGATATCCTCGATACCTTCGACACCATTAAGGTGGCTGTTGCCTATAAGGTAAACGGCGAGGTTATCGATTATCTACCCTACGATATTGAGGCAAAAATTGAGCCTGTTTACAAGGAATTCAAGGGATGGAAAAAAGACATCTCGAAGTGCAAAGCTTACGATGAACTACCTGCTGAACTAAAGGACTACATCAAGTACATCGAAACCGAAACTGGTGTACCTATTCAGGTGGTATCGGTTGGCCCAGATCGCGAGGCAACCATCGTTCGTTCGCTGTAGATATTTCTTTTCTTTCTGCTATATACAAACCGCCATTCAGCAATGAATGGCGGTTTTTTTACGTTTGCTTAGTTCCTGCTACAGCAAGATTCAAATAAAAAAGGCACCCCGAAATGGAATGCCTTTAAAATATTGTAGATTTCCCTATTTCTTAATGTTAGGAAGTTCGAGTCCATAACCCTTTTTAGCATCTTCGCGCTTAAGCATGAAAGCAAGAACAACTGCAAGCACACCGAAACTGGCGAATGTAAGCATTGGAAGCGTGTAGTTGTAGGTTGTAAGGGTTATTCCATTAATAACTCTTGTACCTGTAATACAGTAGGTGTTAAGTATCCACCCAATTAGAGCAGGAACACCCATTAGACCAATATTCTGAACCCAGAAAATAAGAGCGTATGCGGTACCAAGTTGATTTTCTGGGATAATTTTAGGAACGGAAGGCCACATAGCAGATGGAACAAGCGCGAAGCCAATACCCAAAATAATGGTAAGAACAATAGCAAATAGCCAACTGTTGAAGAATGGAATAGCAAATAAAAGGTGTACCATCACTAGTATTAACGATCCAAGAATCATGATGGAAGCGCCTTTGCCTTTTCGGTCGTATAGGTTACCAAAAAGAGGGGTGAGGATAATGGTTCCAAATGGAAGCATCGAAGGGATGGCTCCTGCAAGATTTGGATTAATATCAAACTTCTGAACCATCAAATCAGCAGCATACTTTAGGAATGGGAATACTGCAGAGTAAAACAGTAGGCAAAGAAGCGCGATCAGCCACCAACCTTTGTTTCCAAGAATGCTAAATATGTCGCTAATTTTAAACGATTCTTCCTCTTCCTCTACTACATTGTTTTGAATCCCAACGGCGGTAATGGATGCTTCGAGTTTCCTATCCATAAAGGTGTAAACGATGAAGGAAATCAAGCCGATTATTACCATGACCACTCCAAAAAGAACGGGTTTCGAGACGTTATTAAAGGAATTCGCAATTGGAAGCGCGGTGCCTAGCGCAAGACCAGTACCAATACGTGCAACCGCCATCTCGAGGCCCATTGCAAGCGCCATTTCTTTTCCCATAAACCACTTTACGATGGTTTTTGAAACGGTGATACCCGCTATTTCGATACCTACTCCAAAAATGGCGTACCCCAGACCTGCCATTAGAACTTGGGCATTGACGTCCCAAACGATGACTTTCCAAACCTGTCCGTCGAGAGCGTGGGTGGATATTGCCCAGTATTTAATGCATACGCCAATAAACATGATGGCGGCGGCCATTAATCCTGTAAATCGAACGCCCATTTTGTCTAGTATTATACCTCCAAAAATGAGCATCAGTAGGAATACGTTAAACCATCCGTAGGCGCTAGTAAACACACCGTAGTCCACGCTATTCCAGTGGAGTTGTCCCTCGAGCAGTCCTTTAAGCGGAGCCATTACGTCGGTTACGAAATAGCCGCAGAACATCAAGAAGGCTACAAGCCCTAGGGCTGTCCATCTTGCCGCTTTAGAATCAGAAAGGACTTTGTGAATTTTTTCTGTCATGTAGCAGTTAATTTTTGTTTGTCGCAAAACTAAACAAAATGGGCTAACGTGATTCGAAAAGTGAAAGAATTTTAAAAAAAAGAGTGACGAAAAGCTAAGCGATTCTTGAAACCACCTTTTCGCCGACTATTTCGACCATGCCCGTGTCGATCATCCAGCTTAGGACGGTGGCTACCTTTTCGGGGGGGAACTTTACGGATTCGGTAATGGTACTGGGTAGGGCACCGCTGTTGCCAATGGCCTTGAGAATGTCACCCTTGATGGTGTCCTGCTCGTGGCGGGCCATCTCCAACTCGGTTTTTTCGAGGCACACGTCGCACACGCCGCAGGGCTTGTGGCTCTGCTCGCCGAAGTAGGCCAGCAGCTGCTGGTTGCGGCACTGGGGGGCGTTGCAGTAGTCGAGCATGGCGTTGAGCCGCTGCTGGTAGCGCTCCTTGCGCAGGCGGTAGTTCTCGGGCGAGAAGCGGATATTCCTGTCGTCGAGGCGCTCCTCGGTGAAGATGATCAGCGGCGTTTTCTTTCGGGGGATGTAGTTGATGACGCCCGCCTTGGTGAGCTGCTTGAGCAGTTCGTACACCACCTGGACGTTCACCCCCGATATCTTGGCCAGGTATCCCTCATCGATATTCGCGTAGCTGGAGAAGAGGCCGGTGTAGGTGCGCAGCAGCAGCTTGGTGATGGCGTCGAGCTCCTGGCGCGACACCTGCACCTTGTACAGATCCTCGCGCGATACGGTGAACATGGCCCTGGAGGGGTTGTCGAGCTCGTCGGTAACCTCCAGGTAACCCTCGCTCTTGAGCAGCTGGGTGGCGTTGTACACCGACAGGGTGCTCATGCGGTAGTGGGTGCAGAACTCCATCAGGTTGAAGTCGTACACCTGCCCCTTGCCGCCGCCGTAGGGGATGTTGTAGAACGAGTAGAGCGCATGGTACACCCGCCGCAGCTCGTCGATGGGCGGGAACGACTTCTCGAGCCTGTCCCTAGCCTGCACCTCGTCGGCCTGGCTGAAGAGCATCACGGCGTAGGCCTTCTTCAGGTCGCGCCCGCCGCGGCCCGCCTCCTGGAAGTAGGCCTCCACGCAGTCGGGCACATCGAGGTGCACCACAAAGCGCACGTCGGGCTTGTCGATGCCCATGCCAAAGGCGTTGGTGGCCACAATCACGCGGATCTGGTTCTTGATCCAGCGGTCCTGCTTCAGGTTGCGCATCTCGGTGGATAGCCCCGCGTGGTAGAAGTCGGCCGAGATGCCCGCCTTGGCCAGCATGGTGGCAATCTCCTTGGTCTTGTTCCGGTTTCGGACGTACACCACGCCCGACCCCTTCACGCTGCTGGCGATTTTGACCAGCTGCTGCTCCTTGTCGTCGCAGCGGCGCACCACGTAGGCCAGGTTGGGGCGCTCGAAGCTCGACTGGAAGCGCCGCTCGTTCTTAAAGCTCAGCTTTAGGCAGATGTCGTCGGCCACCTCGGGCGTGGCGGTGGCCGTAACGGCCAGGATGGACACGTCGGGCAGGTGCTCGCGCAGCTTGGCGATCTCGAGGTAAGAGGGGCGGAAGTCGTAGCCCCACTGCGAGATGCAGTGCGACTCGTCGACGGCCACCATGCTGATGGTCATCTTCTGCAGCCGCTCCAGGAAGAGGTCGGTGCCCAGCCGCTCGGGCGAGAGGTAGAGGAACTTCACCGAGCCGTAGGCCACGTTGTCCAGCGCGATGTCAATTTCGCGGCGGGTAAGCCCCGAGTGGATGGCCATGGCGCTGATCCCCTTCTTTTTTAGGTTCTCCACCTGGTCCTTCATCAGCGCGATGAGCGGCGACACCACCAGGCAGGTGCCCCCCTTGGCCAGCGCCGGCACCTGAAAGGTGATGGACTTCCCGCCGCCGGTGGGCATCAGCGCAAGCGTGTCGTGCCCCTCGAACACCGATTGGATGATGTCGAGCTGCAGCGGCCTGAAGCTGCTGTAGCCGTAGTACTTCTTAAGTATTTGGTGGAAGATGTCCATATATCCCGTTTGCGGTTGCCATCAGCAAAGATAACCGAAATGTTGGGAATGGGAATTCTTCGGTGGGCGATCGACGCTTCGTACTGATCCCAGTACGCGTTCCTGCAGCGTGCATGGCGTCGTACTGATCCCAGTACGGGTTCCTGCAGTGTGCATGGAGGCGTACTGATCTCAGTACGGGTTCCTGCAGCGTGCATGGCGTCGTACTGATTCCAGTACGGGTTCCTGCAGTGTGCATGGCGTCGTACTGATTCCAGTACGGGTTCCTGCAGTATGCATGGAGTCGTACTGATCTCAGTACGGGTTGCATGGAGCCATGCAGCGTTGAGCGCCGATTCCTTTGGGCTACATGATGCTGTTGAGCCACCGTATCGGCTGCCAACTAGCCTTAAAGGGTACCATTAAAGAATGTCAATCTTGCCGGGCGTAGGCCGCCTGTGAGCAGAAAAAGGCTACTTTTGCTCAATTTTATAAAAAACACTCCTGATGTCGTTCATTAATGATAAGCTTGTAGCCGAAGGGTTAACCTTCGATGATGTTCTTTTAGTACCAGCCTATTCTGAAGTGCTGCCCCGCAACGTCGACATTTCCACCCGCTTTACCCGTAACATCAAGCTGAATGCACCCATCGTATCGGCTGCCATGGATACCGTAACCGAGGCCGAGCTGGCCATAGCCATCGCTCGCGAGGGAGGTATCGGGGTAATCCACAAGAATATGTCCATCGAGAAGCAGGCCGCAGAGGTTCGTAAGGTTAAGCGTGCAGAAAACGGCATGATCTACGACCCCATCACCCTGCACCACTCCGGATCGGTGGGCGATGCGCTTGGCCTGATGAAGGAGAATAAGATCGGCGGAATCCCGGTTGTCGACGACCGCAGCGCTCTTGTGGGCATTGTCACCAACCGCGACCTGCGCTTTCAGGAGGATCTGAGCCGCCCCGTTCGCGAGGTGATGACTTCGGATAACATCATCACCACGATGTCTACCGAGATCGAAACCGCCACCGAGCTGCTCAAGAAGAATAAGATCGAGAAGCTGCCCGTTGTTGATAAGGATAACAAGCTGGTTGGCCTGCTCACCTTTAAGGATATCACCAAGATTAAGGATAACCCTAACGCCTGCAAGGATGTTAAGGGCCGCCTACGGGTTGCCGCCGGCGTAGGCGTTACCGCCGACTCGATGGTGCGCATCAAGGCGCTTGTCGATGCGGGCGTCGATGCCATCGTTATCGACACCGCGCACGGCCACTCCAAGGGCGTTATCGACCTTCTGAAGCTGGTCAAGAAGGCTTACCCCGCCCTCGACGTGGTTATCGGCAACATCGCCACCGGCGATGCCGCCCGCATGCTGGTTGATGCCGGAGCCGATGCCGTAAAGGTGGGCATCGGGCCAGGCTCCATCTGCACCACCCGCGTAATTGCCGGCGTGGGCGTACCCCAGCTCGAGGCCGTTTGGGATGTGTACAACGCCATAAAGGGCACCGGTGTTCCCATTATTGCCGATGGCGGCATCCGCTACTCGGGCGATGTGGTTAAGGCGCTGGCTGCTGGTGCCGATACCATCATGGCCGGATCGCTATTTGCTGGGGTAGAGGAGTCTCCTGGCGAAACCATTATCTTCAACGGACGTAAGTTTAAGTCGTATCGCGGCATGGGTTCGCTCGATGCTATGCAGCAGGGCTCTAAGGACCGCTACTTCCAGGATGTGGAAGACGACATCAAGAAGCTGGTTCCCGAAGGTATCGTTGCACGTGTTGCATATAAAGGTAATCTTGCCGAGGTTTACTACCAGATGATTGGCGGCCTACGTGCCGGGATGGGCTACTGCGGAGCACCAACCATCACCGCGCTTAAGAATGCTAAGTTCATCCGCATCACATCTTCAGGAATGAACGAGAGCCACCCGCACGACGTGCAGATTACCAGCGAAGCACCAAACTACAGCCGATAGAGCCGTAGGTCTTACCATATAACCGAGCCACGCTACCCGCTAGCGTGGCTCGGCTTTTTATGTATGCGAGATGATACTTTGGATTTCCATATAACAAACGGTTAAAGAATAGCGGCCTAGCCTACAATCAAGGCTGCTTTTCCCCTCCTTGGGAGGGGCAGGTGTGGGGTTTGCTGATGATGTCAAAGGCGTTAATGGAAACGTTGGTGTCGCATGGTGGCCGCTGAGCCTATGTGCGAAAGCGGCCTCACCTCTCCCGAAACGGCTATTTTTTTTCAAATCCGCTAATAAAATGGCGATGCCATCCGTTATCTATAGTAATAAAATCGGCTATTTACCTATTTTTGTAGGCTGTCAGCAAAACTGGCAAAAGGATGATGAGAAAAGGACTGTACTTACTTGTGCTTATGGTTGGAGCATCGGCCTGTTCCTTTTTTAGGGACGCCCAGGACGAGCCTATCGCGGAGGCGTTTGGGAAAAAGCTCTACATATCGGATGTAAAAAACATATTTCCCGAAGGGGTGAAGCCCTCCGACAGCCTTGCTATACTTAAGGGGTACATCGATAGCTGGACTCGTAAGCAAATCCTGCTGAACCTCGCCGAGGATAACCTATCAAGCTCCGATAAGGATGTGGAGCAGGAACTCGACGACTACCGAAGCACCCTGCTGATCAACCGCTACGAGCAGCAGTTCCTAAACCAAAAGCTCGACACCAACGTCTCGAAGGAGGAAATCCAGAAGGTGTACAGCGCCAACTCGCAAAGCTTTGTCCTCACCGCCTCCATTGTAAAGGCGCTTTACATTAAGATAAAGACCACCTCACCCTACCTCGATAAGATCCGATCGCTATACAAGGGCAGCGGCGAGTCGTCGATGAAGGAGCTGGAGAGCATTGGGCGTCAGGCTGCCGAAAACTTTGACTACTTTAACGATAAATGGGTCTTCTTTAATGAAATATTGAGCGAGCTGCCAACAAAACCCGCAAATGCGGATGAATTCTTGGTAAAAAATCCCAACTTTGAGCAGCACGACAACGCCTATACCTACTTTGTATCGGTAAGGCAGTATAAGCTCAAAGGTTCGCTCTCGCCTTTCGACTACGAAATGGAGAACATCAAAAGCGTAATCCTCAATAAGCGTCGTCAGGAACTCATTGAGGGCTTGGAAAAGGGCGTTTTCGAGAATGCAAAGCGCCAAAAAAAGGTGAAAGTTTACGTTGATAATAAATAAATTCTATATGCGAAAGCTTTTAAAAGTTGTACTAACGCTATTTTTTCTAACCACCGGATTCCTCTCCTTTGCCCAGCAAAAGGGTGTGGTGGATTATATCGTAGCAGTTGTTGGTAAGGATATTATACTTGCATCGGATATCGATCAGCGCTTGCTGATGATGAAGCAAAGCGGCGAACTTCCTACTACAGGCGATGTAAAGTGTCAGCTACTAGAGCAGATGCTAACCGAGAAGCTGCTCCTAAACCAGGCACGCATCGATAGCATTAAGATAAACCAGATGGGGGTAGAAGGCCAGCTACAAGATAGAATGGATAGGCTTGTTGCCACCATGGGATCAATGAAGGCTGTTGAGGAAATGTATAAAAAGACAGCCTTTCAGATTAAGCAGGAGCTTCGCGAAACCATCAAGGATCAGTATTTGGCAGGGCAGGAGCGTTCTTCCATAATGGAGAAGGTTACCATAACCCCAACGGATGTACAAAGGTTTTACAGCAAGCTTGCCAAGGATAGCCTTCCACTACTTCCCGATCAGTACGTATTCCGTCAGATCGTTCTTTACCCACCAGCAGGTAGCAATGCCAAGTTAGAAGCTAAGGATAAGCTACTTTCCATTCGCGAGCGTATTCTAAAGGGCGAGAAGTTTGCAAACTTAGCCATCCTATATTCGCAGGATGTGGAGTCGGCTAAGCGTGGCGGCGAATTAGGCTTCGCTCCGGGCAAGAATTATGTTAAGCCTTTTGCCGAGGCTTGTGCCAACCTTAGGGAAGGTCAGGTTTCGAATATTGTAGAAACAGAGTACGGTTTCCACATCATTCAGATGGTCGAGCGCAAGGGAGACCTATTTAATGCACGCCATATCCTTATCAAGCCCGATTTTTCGGCAGAGCATAAGATGCAGGTTATAAATAAGCTCGATAGCATTGCCAATCTTGTACGTCTAGATTCGCTAACCTTCGAAAAGGCTGCGCTTCGATTTTCTGAAGACAAGAATAGCCGTTTGAATGGAGGTCTAGTGGTTAATATGGTTCCATACAACTCAAACATTAACTACAACACGACCAAGTTCGATAAGGACTACATCAATCCAAAAGATTACTACTCAATTAGCAGCTTAAAGGAAGGACAAATTTCACAGCCCTACGAATCAATAGATGATGCTCAGCAGGCTGTGGTAAAGATTACCAAGATCGAGAAGTTTATTCCTTCGCACGTGGCCAATCTAAAGGATGACTTTAAGCAAATTCAGGATATAGCCCTTCAAAAAAAGCAGGAAGAATATTTTGAGAAGTGGCTGGGTGAAAGCATCCAAAAGATGTACATCCGAATCGATCCTTCGTATGTAAAGTGCGATTTCCGTAAAAAAGGTTGGATTAAATAGGTGTAGATGAAGATTGTAAAACTTATATTTTCTCTTGCAGTACTTCTTTCTTGTTTATCGGTAAGAGGCCAGTCTGACTGGAAATCAGGTTGCGATAATATGACTGGGGATGGATTAAATACTGTAATGCAGGGGAATGTTTATTTTATAAAATCTGGAGTAAAGATTACCTGCGACAGAGCTGTTCAATTTCCTGACAAGCGAATACTGGCAACTGGCAATTTGGTTATTAACCGTGAAGGTAGTAAACTCTATGGCTCCCAAATGGATTTTGATAAACCCAACGATTTTGCAGTAATCACTAGCAATACTGGTATAGTTCGTATTGTAACAAAAGATGGAGCAATCTTAAAAACCCCTGTGGTAAACTATAAGTTGAATAAAGGCGAGATGTCCTTTTCTGGTGGAGGTGTTATCGAATCGGAAGGTTCCATTATCGAAGGAGAATTTGGCTTTTACGATGACAATTCAGGAAGGGCTAATCTAACCAAGAATGTGCAGGTTCACCATCCCGACTACCTTGCTATTGCCGATTCTGTTATTTACGATAAAAACGCCAAGAGGGTAACCGTATTAGGAAAGTCTGTTTTCTGGCATAAGGATGGAATGCTTACCTGTAAAAAAGGATCTTACCACGAGCCATCGAAGACATTTACCCTTTTTGCCAACTCGTACGCGCTTTCGAAGGAGAATCAGGCTTGGGCTGATTCCATTGTTTACCATAAGAAAACGGAGTTGTTCTATTTAGGTCACAATATTTGCCTCTTGGATACTGCTAACCATGGTGCGCTGTTGGGCGATTACGGTTTTGTTGATAGGAAACGGGAGTACGCCTTTATGACCAAGAAGGCTGCAGCTGTTACCTTTCAGCCTAAGGAGGATTCGCTATTTCTACGTGCCGACACCCTAAAGGTGTATAACATACATAATAGAAAGGTTACCACTAAGGATTCCCTTAACCGTTTTGCCAAGGCACTTCACCATGTTCGCTTTTTCCGTACCGATCTTCAGGGGGCATGTGATTCGTTGGTGTATACAACCAAGGATTCGGTTATGTATATGTATGGTGTTCCATTGATTTGGAATGATCAGAATCAGATTTCAGCCGATTCTATTTCTATTTATACAAAAAATCAGAAGGTAGATAGGGCCGAAATGGTGCTAAACTCCTTCCTTACTCAGAAAGAAACCGATAAGTACTTCAACCAGATTAAGGGCCGTAGCATGACAGCCTTCTTTAAGGATAATAAAATATCGAGGGTTGATGTAAAGGGTAATGGCCAAACCGTATACTTTGTAAAGGATAGCACCATAATAAAAGGTGTAAATCTGGCTACTAGTAGTGGAATAGGTATTAATCTTTCGGAAGGAAAGGTGGAGAACATGGTGTTTAGGGTTAAACCCGAATCGAATATGTTTCCCCTTGAAAAGGTCGAAGAGTCGCAGCTAAAGTTGAAAGGATTTAAGTGGACGCCTGACAACAGGCCGTTAACCCGATTTGACGTAACTCAAAAGGTGGTACGAAAGAGTATTGCTAAGGAGGTAGAGGCTATTCCAAGGCCTACGTTTCCAATATATCAGCGCATAAACGGGAGGAAACTCTCGAATGAGATAAAAAAATAAGGGGATTAAAAATCCCCTTATTTTTTTCTTCTAGTACTCATCCTCGTTAAAGAAGAAGTCGTCTTTGCTTGGATAGTCTGGCCAAATATCTTCGATGCTTTCGTAGATTTCACCCTCATCCTCGATTTCTTGAAGGTTCTCGATAACCTCTAAAGGTGCTCCAGAACGGGTAGCGTAGTCAATAAGCTCATCTTTTGATGCTGGCCAAGGCGCATCCTCAAGTTTAGATGCAAGTTCTAGTGTCCAATACATAGTGATATTTTTTTTTGAGTAATTCGCTTGTTTGGTTGAATTCGCATTTCTGCTTTTGCGCAAAATAAATAAAAATATTTTCTATTCTACTCGCGGTTTCCATATAATTTCATCCGCATTGGCATCTTTAATTGCTTTTCGAGCCAAAATAAATAGAAAATCGGAAAGTCGGTTAAGGTAGCGTATGCAATTTTCAGGTACTTCGCTTTGTTCGGCGAGCCTTAAAGTATGGCGTTCTGCTCTACGGCAAATGCTACGAGCTACATGGCAGTGCGACGATAGTGTCGATCCTCCAGGTATTACAAACGCGCGAAGCGGCGGTATTTCTGACGTATATGCGTCAATTTTACCTTCAATAAAGGCGAAATCTTCGTCCTTTATGAGCGGAATTTTGTAGGTGGGGTCGATAACGTCGAACGAAAGAATGCCCCCAATGCTCATTAGGCGGTCTAGTATCTCTAGTAATACTTCTTTTACCTCCTTGTTGTCGTATAGGTCTCTAACTAGCGCAACGTATGAGGTAAGCTCATCTACCGTTCCGTATGCTTCTATCCTAGGATTGGTTTTTGCCACGCGTGTGCCTGTTGCCAGCGACGTGGTCCCTTTGTCTCCTGTTTTAGTGTATATCTTCATTTTACCCTTCTAATGTTACTTCTTGGTAAAGCGTTGGGTTCTCGTTAATATGATCCGATTCGATAAGTCCATCGCGAAGGCGAACGATTCTACGGGCGTGTTTGGCTATATCCTCTTCGTGGGTAACAACTATTATGGTATTACCCTGGTTGTATATTTCCTCAAATAGGTTCATGATATCAACAGATGTTTTCGTATCAAGGTTACCTGTTGGCTCGTCGGCGAGGATGATGGATGGCTTGTTGATAAGGGCGCGGGCTACCGCTACGCGTTGCCGCTGTCCTCCGGATAGTTCGTTGGGCTTATGGTCCATTCTGTCGTTCAATCCTACGTTGTTGAGAGCTTCAATCGCCTTATTTGCTCGTTCTTCGCGTGTATCCCCGGAATAAATTAGCGGGAGCATTACGTTGTCTAACGCCGAATAACGTGGAAGCAGGTTGAATGTTTGAAAGACGAATCCGATTTCCTTATTTCTAACGCCAGCGAGCTCGTCGTCGTTCATCTTGCTAACATCGGTTCCGTTGAGTACGTAGGAACCTCCTGTGGGGGTGTCGAGGCAGCCAAGGATGTTCATAAGGGTGGTTTTTCCTGACCCTGATGGCCCCATTATGGCAACGTACTCGTTGGTCCCTATCTGCAAGTCCACGCCACGAAGTGCCTTTACGGTTTGTGTGCCGACCTTATAGAATTTGGTAATTCCTTCGATTTTGATGATTGCTTTATCTTCCATATGCTTGGCGCTATATTTTCCCTGAAAGTAGAAATTTTTTTAATAGCGTACCTGATATTCCTGCTTTTGTAGTATCGGATTGAGAAATATTATGCCAATTCGTCCCAAATCGACGCTTACGCGCACTTGCGGATGCTGCTTTACCTGGTTCCAGGCGCGGAACATCTCCTCCGACCAGCGAATATCATCGAGCACGATGAATGCTTCTGGTGCTGCAACGCTTAATGAATGCTCGAAGGTGCTGATGGTTGCCTCGTAGGTGTGGGCTCCATCAATAAAAATTAGGTCGAACTTTGGGGTAGGGGCAAGGCTTTCGAAGAATTCGGCGAAGGTGCTGTTGGCTACCGAGACGTTGGTGATGCCAAGGCTCCTGAAGGTTGTCTGCGCAATATCAGCATAAGTCTTCATCCCTTCAACGGTTACCACATGGCTGTTGGTGTTACTGTTTGCAAGGTAGTACGACGATACGCCTAGCCCTGAGCCCAGCTCGAGTACCTCCTTGGGAGCGTAGTTACAAACGATGGCGTTAAGCAGCTTGCCGTACTTGGGGCTGATGCTTATCTTCTGAAGCAGGCTGTGGGTAGATTCCGTTTGGTTGCTGGGCGATGCCCCAAAGCTGCTTTTGGTAACGGATTTGGGCGCAATTCTCCTTAGCTCTGCAATATACTGGCTGGCATTGGGCTTCTTTGATGCCTTCATGAGTGTTTCCCGAATAAAGTGGTACATGAATGGGGAGTGTACGCCATGCCCCCGCCAGTGCTCGGACTTAAGGAGGTAACGCGCGAATTCTACTAGCTGAAATGCCTTCTTCATCATTTTTGTAAATAGGGTGCGAAATTAAAAATAAAATTCGCCTATTTTTGGTTGATAATACCATTTGTTGGCATGCGATCATCCATTTTAGATAGCGAAATAAAGTTTATTCCGGGTGTTGGGCCTAAGCGGGCGCAGCTTTTGGAGAAGGAGCTGGGGATAAGAACCTTTAAGGACCTGCTCTACACGTTCCCGTTTAGGTATGTCGACCGCTCTAAGTTCTACATGATTTCGGAGCTGCACCCCGATATGCCCTACATCCAGCTAAGGGGTAAGTTTGTTCGCTTCGAGACGGTGGGTAATGGTCGCTCGGCGCGCTACGTGGGCTACTTCAGCGATGGGCGGTCGTCCATCGAGGTGGTCTGGTTTCAGGGCGTGAAGTGGATTAAGGATAAGTATAAGGTAGGGGTGGAGTACGTCCTCTTTGGGAAGCCCACGTCCTTTAACGGCAAGCTGAACGTTGCCCATCCTGAGATTGAGCAGCCCAAGGCGGAGGAGGGGATCATCAGCACCGCCATACACGGGGTGTACAGCAGCACCGAGAAGCTGAAAGATGGGTTCCTATCGACAAAGGCCTTCTCGCGCATTATTGCCACGCTGCTGCAAATGACTCTTCACCAGATAGAGGAGACGCTGCCCGAGCATATCGTTAAGCAGCTAAAGCTGCTGCCGCTGCGTGAGGCGCTTCTGAACATCCACTTCCCCAAGAACTCGCAGCTGCTGGCCCATGCCGTACAGCGGCTGAAGTTCGAGGAACTCTTCTACATCCAGCTAAATCTTTTAAAGCAAAAGGTGATTCGCGAGCGCACCACCAACGGGCTCGTGTGCAAGGTGGTTGGCGACAAGTTCAACACCTTTTACAGCAGCTACCTTCCCTTCCCGCTTACCGGTGCCCAGAAGAGGGTAATCAAGGAGATGCGGGCCGATATGGGCAGCGGACGGCAGATGAACCGCCTGCTGCAGGGCGACGTGGGCAGCGGCAAGACGCTGGTGGCGCTGATGATGGCGCTTATTGCCAGCGATAACGGCTACCAGGTGAGCCTGATGGCGCCTACCGAGATTTTGGCCAACCAGCACTACGAGTCGATCACCGGAATGCTGAAGGATATGCCCGTAAGGGTGGCGCTGCTCACCGGGTCGACCCGAAAGAAGGCACGAACTACCATCCACGAGGGGCTGCTCTCGGGCGAAATCAGCATACTAATAGGTACCCATGCGCTGATTGAGGACACCGTCCAGTTCAGCAACCTCGGTCTGGTGATTATCGACGAGCAGCACCGCTTTGGGGTGATGCAGCGTGCCAAGCTCTGGACCAAGAACCATCTGCCCCCCCATATTCTGGTGATGTCGGCAACGCCCATCCCCCGAACGCTGGCCATGACCATCTACGGCGACCTAGAGGTGTCGGTGATCGACGAGCTGCCCCCAGGCCGAAAGCCCATCACCACCATGCACTTTACCGATAGCCAGCGCCGCCGCCTCTTCGGCTTCATGAAGGAGCAAATCGACCTAGGGAGGCAGGTGTACGTCGTCTATCCGCTGATAAAGGAATCAGAAAAGATGGACTACAAGGACCTAGAGGATGGCTACGAGAGCATTACCCGCGCCTTTCCGCTGCCCGAGTACCAGACGGTGGTGCTGCACGGCAAGATGAAGTCCGAGGATAAGGATATCTCGATGACCCAATTCGCCAGCGGCAAGGCGCACATCATGGTGGCCACCACGGTGATTGAGGTGGGGGTGAACGTGCCCAACGCGTCGGTGATGGTGATCGAGAGCTCCGAGCGCTTCGGCCTTTCGCAGCTGCACCAGCTACGGGGGCGCGTGGGGCGCGGCGCCGAGCAGTCGTACTGCATCCTGATGTCGGGCTACAAGCTCTCCAAGGAGTCGAAGAAGCGCCTGGAGACCATGGTGGCCACCAATGACGGCTTCGAGATTGCCGAGGCCGACCTCAAGCTGCGCGGCCCTGGCGACCTGGAGGGTACCCAGCAGAGCGGCATCCCCTTCGACCTGAAGATTGCCAACCTGGCCAAGGACGGCCAGCTGCTGCAGTACGCCCGACGGGTTGCCGAGGAGATCCTTGACGAGGACCCAACGCTCAGCCAGCCTCAGCATGCCGTACTCCACTATCAGCTGGCGCAGGTTGCCGCCGAAAAGCGGGTAGACCTGAAGGAGATTAGCTAGGGAGTGAGAAGTGAGCAGGGAATAGGGAATAGTGGCTTTCAGACTATACCTCTTTCAGCACTGAAAGTGCTTAATCCGAGCCTCCGACATCCCACTTTCAGTGCTGAAAGAGCAAGATCCGAGCCCCCGACATCCTACTTTCAGTGCTGAAAGTGCTTGCCCTGAGTCCCGACATCCCGCTTTCAGTGCTAAAAGAGCTAGGCCCGAGCTACCGATGTCCCAGTTTCAGTACTTGAATGGTGTGCTTTTCGCCCCCTGATTTGCCTCTCCAGAACCTTGAGAGCTTGCTCCGACCCCCCGATTTGTCTCTCCAGAACCTTGAGGGCATGCTCCGACCTCCCGATTACTCTCTCCAGAACCTTGAGGGCGTGCTCCGACCCCCCGATTAGCCTCTCCAGAACCTTGAGGGCATGCTCCGACCCCCCGATTAGCCTCTCCAGAACCTTGAGAGCTTGCTCCGACCCCCCGATTTGTCTCTCCAGAACCTTGAGGGCATGCTCCGACCTCCCGATTACTCTCTCCAGAACCTTGAGGGTGTGCTCCGACCCCCCGATTAGCCTCTCCAGAACCTTGAGGGCATGCTCCGACCCCCCGATTAGCCTCTCCAGAACCTTGAGAGCTTGCTCCGACCCCCCGATTACTCTCTCCAGAACCTTGAGGCCATGCTTCGCCCCCCGAGCTGCCTCTCCCAATTCGTGGAAGCCTCTTCCGGCTAAATAAGTTGCTTGGACAGCCTGTAGGGGCGTGGCATTCGAGGTGCGGTTCTCTGAAATGTTTCATAAATTGGGGTACTAAAACAGTGCAGCCATGGAACGAGTAGGCGGTAGGGTGGCATTTTGGTGCGGGCTTTTGGTGGTGCTTCTGCTGATCGGGATGCTCGCCAGCGCGCAGCGGCGCAGCAGCCAGATGGATACCAGCAGCGGCGCATGCGCCTTCCGAATCGACGAGGAGATAAAGATTGTGATCAGCTACAGCTGGTTCTTCGTGTGGACCGATGTGGTTGATGTTTGGCTCAAGCTCAGCGCCGAGAAGAAGAACGGGCGGGATGCCATCCGAATCAACGGCTTTGGTAAGTCGCGCCCTTTTTACGACTGGTTCTACCAGGTGCGCGACACCTACGAGACCTGGCTTGATCCAGCATCGCTACGTCCCATCTTCTTCAACCGCGACGTGAACGAGGATGGCTACCTGATCAAAAACTTCTACACCTACGACTGGGGCAACCGGCGCATCGTTGCCCGCATCCAGCGGCGCAGCAAGCAGGCCTACCTGGACACCATCGCCATAACCCCGAGCACCAACGATGTGATTTCGCTCATCTACAGCATCCGGAATATCGATTTTAGCAAGCTGCAGCCCAACGAGCGATTCCCGATAGAGCTGGCCATTGACGATAAGGTACACGCGCTAAGCATTAAGTTCGATAAGACGGAAACGATTCGGGTAAAAGGCATGGGCAAGTTCCGCTGCATAAAGCTATCGGCAAAGATGATGAAGGGTCGAGCCTTTTCTGGCAAGGAGAGCATGTACATCTGGATCACCGACGACGACAACCGCCTCCCCATATACATGGAGTCGCCCATCAAGGTTGGCACCATTAAGGCCCGAATCACCGAAATGAAGAACCTAAAGCATCCGTTAACCTCAAAGGTAAGCGGCAGGGAGTAGCGAATAGTTGCAGCCTTTCTGAACGTTGGCTGTAGCGCGATGTTTAGTAAAGGAGCGCAAATCCCAATTCCTTATAAGAATTGCAGGGCGCCTATAATATCGCATTATGTAGAGTTATGTTGCAGCAAAGCCCAACCATTAAGCATCTAGGTGTTGTTGATGAGGTAACCGAGCGCACCATCAGCATCCGCATTACCAGCACGTCGGCCTGCGACGCATGCGGGGCAAGGCAGGCCTGCTCGATGGCCGATCAGGTGGATAAGCTGCTTCGTATTCCCAATACTGGGATAGCGGTTGTAAAGGGCGAGACGGTAAACGTTGTAATGGAAGCATCGGCGGGGTACTGGTCCGTTTTTCTGGCCTACGTCATCCCCATTCTTCTTTTAGTTCTGGGGATTGCCCTTTTCACCCTCCTTTCCCTTGCTGATGTCGCTGCGGTGCTGCTTAGCCTCGCTCTAGTAGCGGCCTACTACGCTATCCTTTTCTGGCTGCGCAAGCCCCTAGAGAGGAAGTTCGCGATGCGTATCGAAAAGCTGTAGCCTAAACCATACCACAAGATAATGAGCACAACAATCCTATTTACGGTAATCACGCTAAGCCTTCTGGGGGTTGTCCTAGCCGTTGTTCTCTACTTTGTAGCCGAAAAGTTTAAGGTCTACGAAGATCCTCGGATTGACGAGGTAGAGGCGCTGCTGCCCGGCGTTAACTGTGGCGGCTGCGGCTATCCGGGCTGCCGGGGGCTTTCGGATGCCATCGTCAGGGCCGACACCATGGAGGGGCTGTACTGTCCGGTTGGCGGTGCCGAAACCATGGCTTCGATTGCCAAGCATCTGGGGCGCGAGGTTGCCGTTAGCGAGGTTATGGTAGCAGTACTTCGATGCAGCGGGGCAAAGTCGGTGCGCAGGAGCATCAATACCTACGATGGAGCCCCAACCTGTGCCATTGCCTCGGCTACCTATGCGGGGAATACGGGGTGCCAGTACGGTTGCCTTAGCTTTGGTGACTGCGTTGCCTCGTGCCGCTTCGATGCCATGAGGATGGACGACGCTACCGGCCTCCCGGTTATCGACGAGGAGAAGTGTACCTCCTGTGGCGCCTGCGTTAAGGCCTGCCCGAAGGTAATCATCGAGCTGCGTAGGAAGGGCCCTAAGGGAAAGCGTGTTTTTGTTTCGTGCATCAGCAAGGATAAGGGCGCCGTAGCCAAGCGTGCATGCAACGTGGCCTGTATTGGTTGCGGGAAGTGCGTTAAGATCTGCCCTTACGATGCCATTACCCTCGAAAATAACCTTGCCTATATCAATTTCAACAAGTGCAAACTCTGTCGAAAATGTGCGCCAGTTTGTCCGACCTCAGCCATCCTCGAGGCGAACTTTCCACCACGGCCAAAGGAAGATGCTGGAGCCTCTGCACCCGATGCATAATCATCCGCACAAAACCATTTGAAAGGAGGTTAGTCGTGTCAAGAACATTTAAGATAGGAGGTATTCATCCGCCAAGTAGTAAACTTTCGGCAAGCAGCCCTATAGAGGCGCTTCCCCTTCCCGAAGTTGCATATATCCCCGTTGGACAGCATGTCGGTGCTCCGGCAACGCCCATTGTTGCCAAGGGCGATAGGGTAAAGGTGGGGCAGCTCATTGCCAAGGCAACTGGATTTCTTTCGGCAAATGTTCACTCGTCGGTTTCGGGTACGGTTATCGGTATCGAAAATATGGTGGATGTCAGCGGATATCCCCGCCCAACCGTTGCCATTGCCGTAGAGGGTGATGAGTGGGAGGAGTCGATTGATAGAACCCCAACGCTGGCCGAAGAAATTCGGTTATCCTCCCAAGAGGTTATAAGGCGTGTTGCCGACATGGGCATTGTTGGCATGGGGGGCGCAGCCTTCCCCACGCACATTAAGCTGATGGTGCCCGAAGGCAAGAAGGTCGAAGTGCTCATCATCAATGGTGCCGAGTGCGAGCCCTACCTCACCGCCGATGACAGGCTGATGGTGGAGCATGGCCGCGAGATTCTGGTTGGCGTTAAGCTGCTGATGAAGGCGCTCAACGTAGATCGTGCCATTATTGGCATCGAAAATAACAAACTGGAGGCCATTGGCAATCTTTCCATGCTTTGCGAGTATCATAGCGGGATAAGCGTACTGCCGCTAAAGGCTAAGTATCCGCAGGGAGGCGAAAAGCAGCTGGTTAAGGCTACCATTACCCGCGAGATACCCTCAGGAGGTCTTCCTTTTGATGTTGGAGCCGTTGTGCAGAACGTGGCAACCGCTTTTGCCACCTATGAGGCCGTGCAAAAGAACAAGCCCCTTATCGAAAGGGTTGTGACCGTAACCGGCGAATCGATCTCTCGTCCATCCAACTTCCGTGCTCGTATAGGAACCCCAATTAGCCAGTTGCTGGAGGCTGCTGGAGGGCTGGCTGAAGGTGACGTTAAGGTTATCAGCGGTGGTCCTATGATGGGGAAGGCGCTGTCTACCGTAATGTCTCCTGTAGTCAAGGGTACTAGTGGCGTGCTGGTAATAGCGGGAGGGCTGGTCAAGCGTCCTGCCGTTTCGGAATGCATCCGCTGCGCCAAATGCGTAAGCGTATGCCCAATGGGGTTGGAGCCATTCCTTTTAAATAAGTTCAGCGTGCGCAACATGTATCCCGAGCTCGAGGGCAATAGGGTAACCGACTGCATAGAGTGCGGCTCGTGCGCATACACCTGTCCGGCAGGTATCCCCTTGCTCGATTACATTCGCTATGGTAAGGGAGCAGTAATGCAAGCCATGCGTTCGCGAAAAAAGTAGAACAGAAAAACATTCCGATAAATGGAACGACAGCTTATAGTAGCGCCCTCGCCACATGTTCATGGCAGCTATAGCACCCAACGGCTGATGTTGGATGTGGTAGTTGCCCTGCTACCCGCTTGGGCTGTTTCGATATTCTTCTTCGGATGGGGAGCCGTAATCACCACGCTTGTTGCTGTTGGTGCCTGTATCCTTTTCGAGTATCTCATCCAAAAGTACCTGATTAAGGGGCCTTCTACCATAAACAACCTTTCGGCAGTGGTAACGGGGATGCTCCTAGCCTTTAATCTTCCAACCAACATCTCGCCATTCCTGGTGGTGCTTGGCTCTCTGGTTGCCGTTGGCATTGCAAAGATGACCTTTGGGGGGCTAGGCTCAAACCTCTTTAACCCCGCACTTGTCGGGCGTGTGTTCCTGCTTATCTCTTACCCCGTACAGATGACCTCCTGGCCTGCTCCAATACTAGCTCGTGCGCATTATATGGATGCCGTAACGGGCGCAACGCCTCTTGCAATAGTAAAGGAAGCGGTGAAGGCTGGTAAATCGGTCTCGGAGATTGCCAACTCAATACCCTCGTATATGGATCTCTTTATTGGTAATATGGGAGGATCTTTGGGCGAGGTTTCGGCCCTTGCGCTCCTTCTTGGGGGGGCATATCTGCTGATTCGAAAGGTGATCACCTGGCATATTCCTGTTACGATATTTGGAACCATTGTCATCTTCTCAGGAATACTTTGGATGGCAAATCCTGAAAGGTTTATCGATCCAGTTTTCCACCTAATTACAGGAGGGGTAATGCTTGGCGCCATCTACATGGCTACCGATTACGTAACCTCGCCAATGACGCCGCGCGGAATGATCTACTATGCGGTAGGCATTGGGGTGCTTACCATTCTTATTCGCGACTTTGGTGCATATCCCGAGGGCGTCTCATTTGCCATCCTGCTGATGAATGCCGCCACTCCGCTTATCAACAAGTCTGTTAAACCAAAAAGCTTTGGGGAGGTGTAAGTCATGGCTAAGGAGTCGTCCTTTAAGGAAATGGTACTAACGCTTTTGGTTGTCTCGATCTTTGCCTCAATTGCTCTTGCCGGAGTTTACCTGGTAACGCTGGAACCCATAAAGACCGCAAAATCGGCAAAGATTAACGAGGCCATCAAAAAGGTGGTGCCTGCGTTCGATAACAATCCCGGTGCCGATGTTTACAAGATGGCTGTTGATGGCGATACAATTCGCCTTTACCCAGCCCGAAAGGGAGGGGAACTTGTTGGAACTGCCGTCGAAACATTTACCAACAAAGGATTTGGTGGGCACTTTACCCTTATGGTTGGGCTTCTGCCCGATGGAACCATTAAGAGCGTAGAGGTGCTTACCCATAAGGAAACTCCGGGATTGGGCGATAAGATGGAAAAGTCGAAATCCAATTTCAGCGTTCAGTTCGAAGGTAAGAATCCTAAAACTTTTAAGATGATGGTAAAGAAGGATGGGGGAGACGTTGATGCTATTACCGCATCAACCATTACCTCGCGAGCCTTTACCGATGCCGTAAACCGCGCATACAACGCCTACATGAAAGGAGGTAAGCAATGAGCCCGCTAAGCAACCTCACCCGAGGAATTATTCAAGAAAATCCAACATTTGTACTGATGCTGGGCATGTGTCCCACGTTGGCAACTACCACATCGGCACTAAACGGGATGGGTATGGGTGCTGCAACGCTGTTTGTGCTTGCGCTCTCCAACTTAGCCATTTCGATGGTGGCCAACCTTATCCCCAACAAAGTCCGTATTCCCTGCTACATCGTTATCATTGCAACGTTTGTAACGATGGTCGATTTGCTGATGCAAGCCTTCGTTCCTGCTCTTTATGCCGCATTGGGCATCTTTATTCCGCTTATTGTGGTAAACTGTATCGTGCTTGGGCGTGCTGAAGCGTTTGCCTCGAAGAACGGCATGCTGGCTTCGCTGCTCGATGGCGTTGGAATGGGCCTCGGCTTTACCCTTTCGCTTACCGTTATTGGCGCAATACGCGAGTTTTTTGGCAGCTGGTCTATCTTCGGGCATAAGCTGGTTGGCGTAGATGGCATGCTGATGTTTATTCTTGCTCCTGGTGCCTTTATTGTGTTGGGTTACCTGATGATGCTGTTTAACCGAATCAACAAAAAGAAGTAGTATGGATTTCTTCATCATAGTCATATCGGCGATATTCGTCAACAACATTGTTCTGGCGCAGTTTCTAGGGATTTGTCCCTACTTGGGCGTCTCCAACAAGGTCGAAACCTCCATTGGCATGTCGGGCGCGGTAACCTTTGTCATAGCCCTTTCGACTATTATAACCTGGCTGCTGCAGAAGTACGTGCTTGTACCGCTCAACATCACCTTTATGCAAACCATCACCTTTATTTTGGTGATTGCGGCGCTGGTGCAGATGGTGGAGCTTATCCTCAAAAAGATTAGTCCGGCGCTTTACCAAGCGCTGGGAATTTTTCTTCCCCTTATTACCACCAACTGCGCGGTGCTTGGTGTTGCCATTCTGGTGCAGCAAAAGAGCTACGACCTGCTGCATAGCATCGTGTACAGCGTTGCCATCAGCGTAGGATACGGGTTGGCCATTGTGCTTTTTGCCAGCCTTCGCGAGGAGCTGGAACTGAACAACGTTCCCCGCGAGATGAAGGGAATTCCCATTGCACTTGTTACTACCGGTATTCTAGCCATGGCCTTTATGGGCTTTGCGGGGCTGGTGTAGCGTTGTTCGAACTGAAAGGAATGGTAAACAAACCTCCCTATTTTGTGAATTTTGACTTGTAATTGCGATCCAATAAATCAATACATTGTGAACCGTGTTTAGGGGGCGAAACTAGAGATCCAGTGCTTCCTCAATATTTACGGACGAAGCCTGTTGTAGCCGATAATAGTACGCTGCTGCAACGAATGGCATCTGAATATGGTTGAACTAAATCAATATATAGGATGAGCAATCTGATAGAAACGTTAGAAGGCAAGGGGATAAAGCTGCCGGCAAATCTTGTTGGTGTCCTTAGTGGATGTAAGGGGGCTACCCTTTACAGCACAACCGATGAGCTTGCAGCAGCAGCAACAGGTGGCCTTCAGAACGAGACTTTTGAGGTTAAGTACGATATTCCCGGCAAGGGTATGTACACCGAAGTAGTCGTTGACAGGGTGACCAACGGCATTTCTGCCAACTATACAGAGGCCTACATGCGCCGCCGCGACCCCAATACTATGGTGATTGCCGATAATAAGCCAACCGATAAGGTTCGCTTTAAGGATAAGTTCGGATACGAGTTCTCGGAGCTCCGCAAGGAGACCGAAGAGTGGTTAAAGGATCAGGAGTTGGCCGTTTTCTTCTACTTTGCCGGAAGTCATAACCTAGGCGCAGGAGGTATTGCGGTATGCCCTGCCAATGCCGCATTCTTTGCCCTTGGGCTTGCCATGCTGCAGCAGATTGTTCCTGTCGATAAGGTCGACGCCTCCTTCAGCCTCGATTCGGTTATCTACGTTGCTCCTCCCTTCCGTCACACCCATTTCGATGGGAAGCAGGTGGTGGTGCATAACCGCACCAACGAGCTTCACGAGGTGTTCTCGTTCAACCTTTACCCCGGACCGAGCGCCAAGAAGGGGCTCTACAGCGTTCTTCTCGACAAGGGCGAAAAGGAGAATTGGATTACAGCACACTGCTCCACAGTCCTTGCCATTAGCCCATACGACAACGTTACCACCTTTATGCACGAAGGGGCTAGCGGTGGTGGTAAGAGCGAGATGCACCAGCATATTCTTCGTGAGCCAGATGGTCAAATTCTTATAGGGCAAAACGTGGTTACCAGCGAAAGGCGCTTGATAAGCATTCCTATGTTCTGTGAGTTCCGTCCGGTTACCGACGATATGGCCTTGTGCCACCCCTCGCTCGATAAGGGCAACGGCAAGCTTACCCTTGTTGACGCCGAGAACGCCTGGTTCATTCGCGTAGATAGCATCAAGGAGTATGGCGACGATCCTTTCCTCGAAAAGCTGACCATTCGTCCTAAAAAGCCCCTGCTGTTCCTGAATCTGGAAACTAGGCCCGGATGTACCGCTTTGGTTTGGGATCATATAGAGGACGAGCCTGGTAAGCATTGCCCTAACCCTCGCGTTGTGGTTCCCCGCGAGCTGGTGCCTAACACCGTCGATAAGCCCGTAAGCATCGACGTGCGCAGCTTTGGCGTGCGCACCCCTCCATGTACAGCCGAGAGTCCATCGTACGGGATTATTGGTATGTTCCATATACTTCCGCCTGCGCTTGCATGGCTATGGCGCCTGGTTGCCCCCCGCGGCTACGCTAACCCAAGTATTGCTGGTGCCGGAAGCGGAACCGCAATGGAGTCGGAGGGGGTAGGGTCGTACTGGCCTTTTGCCACCGGCGAAATGGTGCACCATGCCAACATGCTGCTCGATCAGATTGTGGCATCGCCCAACGTGGAGTTTACCCTAACGCCCAACCAGCACATCGGCGCCTGGAAGGTGGGCTTCAAGCCTCAGCTATTCATGCGCGAGTATCTCACCCGCCGAGGAAACGTTAGCCTTCGTGCCGACCAGTACCAGCCTGCGCGCTGCTCGCTGTTGGGCTACGAGCTCAACTACCTCACCATCGAGGGGTCGAAGATCCCCTCGCGCTTCCTGAAGGTGTACAAGCAGCCCGAGATTGGCTTTGACGGATACGATGGCGGAGCTGAAATCATCCGCGAGTTCTTCGCAAAGGAGTTGCAGAAGTACCTCCGTCCCGAGCTTTCGCCGCTTGGACGCAAGATTATTGAGGCATTCCTTGCCGGAGCATCAGTGGAGGAATACAACGAGCTGCTGCCAATGGCCAACAACTTCCCCGACCTACAGAAGTAGCCAGTAGAGGAATAGATACCTTATGCAAAAGGAGGAGCTTGCCCGCGTGCAGCTCCTCCTTTTTTTGTGCAGTAGGCACGGTTTCGTGAATATTCCCGTTGTCGAGACTGTTCATGCAACTGTGTCTGCAAAATGATAACGATAACTTTGCAGACAATGAAAGAGGAAGAAAAAGTAGCGAGCTTCAGCTACGAGGAATTTGAGAAGGAGGCCATCAAAGGCCTTTACGAGCGCAAGAGCCTAAGCGGCGAGAATGGGGTGTTCGCCCCGCTGCTCAAGCACTTTTTGGAGAAGGCCCTAGCGCTGGAGTTGGAGCAGCACCTGAAGGATTCGGAGGGCAACAAGCGCAACGGCGCTACCACCAAAACGGTTAAGAGCTCGAACGGCGAGTTTGAGCTCAGCCCCCCCAGAGACCGTAACGGATCCTTTACCCCAGAGATCGTGGCCAAGCGGCAGGTGCTGCTGGACGACGAGCTCTGCGAGAAGGTGCTCTCGCTCTACGCCAAGGGGATGAGCTACGCCGACATTCGGAAGCTGCTGATGGAGGTTTACGGGCTTTCGCTCTCGCCCGCCCAGATGAGCGAGCTCACCGATCGGCTCATCCCCGAGCTGCAGGAGTGGCAGCAGCGCCCGCTGAGCCCGCTCTACGCGATAGTCTGGTTCGACGCCATCCACTTCAAGTGCCGCGAGGGCGGTGCAGTGCAGGGCAAGGCGCTCTACAACGTCTACGCGGTCAGCCAGGAGGGCTTTCGGGAGCTGCTGGGCATCTACATTGCCGGGAGCGAGTCGGCCCGCTTCTGGCTGGAGGTGCTGCAGGATCTGCGCCTTCGGGGCGTGGAGGACATCCTGATCGCCTGCACGGATAACCTCAAGGGCTTCAGCGAGGCCATCAGCAGCACCTTTCCCGAGACGGTCATCCAGAGCTGCATCGTCCACCAGGTGCGCAGCACGCTCAAGTACGTGGTTAAAAAAGACTACAAGGCCATCACCGCCGACATGCGGGCCATCTACGGCAGCCCCACGCTGGAGGCGGGCGAGGCGGAGCTCGAGCGCTTCGCCGAGCGCTGGGGGACGAAGTACCCCCACCGCCGTCAAGAGCTGGCGGGAAAACTGGTACAAGCTGAGCTCCTTCTTCGACTTCGGCAGGGAGATCCGCCGGCTCATGTACACCACCAACCCCATCGAGGGCATCCACCGGCGCATGCGGAAGGTGACCAAGACCAAGGGGTGCTTCTCCTCCGACATGGCCATCAAGAAGCTGATATACCTCGTTATTCGGGATATCAACTCGAGCCCAAAGCGGGAAGTTGCGGGGTGGAAGCTCATCTACGGGCAGCTTTGCATTAAATTTGCCGAGCGGATGGCCAAGTTTGGAGCATGAAGAACACCCGCGAAGGAAGGCCAGGCCTCCTAGCGGGGCAAGGGTATACAAGTGGCTCCGTTCCTCCGCCACCCTTGCCCCGCTAGCAGCCCTAACCTAAAAGGCAGGCGTAATTCCTGCTTCCGAAAAAATAGGGTAGACACAGTTCCGTGAATAATCCCCCCTATTTTTTTGGAAGCCCGTTATCTACACTAGAAAGCCCCCCAATGTCGCCAGAAATCGACATGGATGATGCTTCGCTACGTTAGAGGATAGGGGATTTGATGGTCGAAGAGCCAATGATCGCCTTATGGCTTAGTGGCAGACTGCAACTGGGCCAATACCCATATGCGCCTATTTAAAATAAGCTGTAGTTCAAGCGCCTTATAGTGTTTCGAAGTTTGAATCTTTCTTTTTTTTTATACTTTTACGATCGAATAATGTAGGGTGTTGTGAATTACTCTAAAGTTTGTAAGTTGTTTATTAGCATTTTATTGTTGCTTTAGCAAAAGCATTAAGGAGTGTTGATGGGCTTATGTTGGTTGGGCTTTCAGATTTTGATCAAGGGTAAGCTGTCCGTGGAAAAAGAATCTCTGGCTGAACAATTTTAGTATAACAAGCGGAACCTGTTTCCTTATATACATTATTTATTTCTGTTGAATACTATTATATGTTGATCATGAATCAGTATATGGGAATTAGAGACCTTTACGACATTCTTTTTAATCGTAAGGAGTTCGTTGTTACCGACGATATCAGGGAAAAGGTTGAAAGTGCTTACCGCTTTCTCGAATGCTTCTCGAAGGATAAGGTGGTTTACGGGATTAATACCGGATTTGGGCCAATGGCGCAGTACCGTGTAGATGACGAACACCTCAAGCAGCTTCAGTACAACATTATTCGTTCCCACTCGGCTGGTGCTGGCGATCCGCTCCCCGAACTTTACGTTAAGGCCGCCATGGTGGCACGCCTGCTAACCTTTGCGCAGGGCAAGTCGGGCGTTCATGTCGAGCTCGTCGATATCCTTTCGAAGTTTATCAATCATGACATATACCCTATAGTTCCTCAGCATGGAAGCGTAGGAGCCAGCGGCGACCTCGTTCAGCTCTCCCACATTGCGCTAACGCTCATCGGCGAGGGCGAGGTAATCTACAAGGGCGTAAGGCGCGATACCAAGGAGGTTCTCGAAGAGGTCGGGATAAAGCCACTTGGCGTACACATTCGCGAAGGCCTTGCCGTTTGTAACGGTACCGCTGTTATGACCGGTATTGGTCTGGTTAACCTGATTAACTCCCGTAGGCTGCTCCGCTGGGGCGTTATCGCCTCGGTAATGATGAACGAGATTGCCGCATCGTACGACGATTTTATGTCGGAGGTGCTAAACGGCATGAAGTTCCATGAGGGGCAGCAGCGCATTGCCGAGATGATGCGCGACCTATCGAAGGATAGCCGTTGCCTTCCTAAGCGCGAGGTGGAGCTCTATGGAGACACCAACAACGAAAAGATATTTACGCATAAGGTGCAGCCATACTACTCGCTGCGCTGCGTACCTCAAATACTCGGTCCAGTTCTGGAAGAGCTGGATAACGCCGAAAAAGTGCTCGTAAACGAGCTGAACTCGGTTGACGACAATCCAGTTGTAGATACCGAAACCAAAAGCGTTTACCACGGAGGTAACTTCCATGGCGACTACGTTTCGTACGAGATGGATAAGCTTAAGATTGCCATCACCAAGCTTACCATGCTTTGCGAGCGCCAAATGAACTACCTGTTTCACGATAAAATTAACGGCATCCTGCCTCCATTCGTAAATCTAGGTGTTCTAGGCCTTAACTATGGCTTGCAGGCTGCACAGTTTACGGCTACATCTACCACTGCCGAGTGCCAAACGCTTTCCAACCCGATGTACGTGCACAGCATCCCCAACAATAACGACAACCAGGACATTGTAAGCATGGGAACGAACTCAGCGCTGATAGCCAAAACCGTTATCGAGAATTCGTTCCAGGTAATGGCCATTCATTTTATGGCAATTGCTCAAGCTGTCGATTGTTTGGGAGTACAAGATAAGTTGTCTTCTAGCACTAAGGCTATCTACGATCAGGTTAGGGCGATTATCCCTGTATTTATCGAAGATACGCCTAAGTACAAGGAAATTGAGGCGATGGTAGCCTTCCTTAAGGCAGGAGAAATGAGTAATTAGTCTCTATAAGTGCATTTCTATTGCTCAAGTATGTTGAAAAAAGCTAACCGAATGCTACTTTTGGCGCTTTAAAATGGAGTAGGCTTAAGTAGAATCTGTAATGGAAGAATAGATTAATATGAGATATGCATTGGTAACTGGCGGTAGTCGTGGAATCGGAAGAGCAATTTGCGTAAAGCTTGCTCAGATGGGCTATCAGGTTATTGTAAACTATAAATCGAATAGGGAAGAAGCAGAGAAGACCCTTGAGCTTATAGTGGAGCAAGGTAGTAAGGGCGAGATGCTGCAGTTTGATGTGGCAAATGCTCAGGAAGCTGCTGCTGCTCTCGAAGGATGGCATTCGGCAAATGCAGGAGCGCATATTTCGGTGCTGGTTAACAACGCAGGAATACGTAAGGATAACCTTTTGATGTGGATGCAACCCGAGGAGTGGAGTGCAGTGCTCAATATTAGCCTTAACGGATTCTATAATGTAACTCAGCCTTTGCTGAAGGATATGCTGGTAAAGAAGTTTGGACGTATTATCAACGTCGTTTCTCTATCGGGCATCAAAGGATTACCTGGGCAAACCAACTATTCGGCAGCCAAGGGTGGTGTTATTGCTGCTACAAAGGCGTTAGCTCAAGAAGTTGCCAAAAAGGGTGTTACCGTAAATGCTGTAGCTCCCGGTTTTATCAAAACCGAAATGACTGCTGATCTTGATGAGGCGGAACTGAAGCGTCTTATTCCAACTGGACGTTTTGGCGAGGCTAAGGAGGTTGCCGAACTCGTGGGCTTTCTGGCTTCCGAAAATTCGGCCTACATCACCGGTGAGGTGATTTCGATAAATGGAGGATTATACACGTAGTACTATGAACAGAGTGGTTATTACCGGTATGGGGATTTATTCCTGCATCGGCAAAAATCTTGAAGAGGTAAAGGACTCATTATATAAGGGAAAATCTGGAATAGGATTCGATTCTGCCCGTAAGGAGATGGGCTTTCGTTCGGGTTTAACAGGGGTTTTAGAGTTGCCTGATCTAAAGGGGAAGCTTGATCGTAGAAGCCGCATTTGTCTTCCCGAGCAGGGCTACTATGCTTACGTAGCTACGCTCGAAGCTTTGCAGAACGCGGGTGTTGATCACGATTTTCTATTAGAAAATGAAGTAGGAATACTTTACGGTAATGATAGCTCGGCTAAAGCGGTAATTGAAGGAGTCGATATCATGCGTGCCAAGAACAATACCACGCTTATTGGTTCGGGTAACATCTTTCAGGCGATGAACTCTACCGTTACCATGAATCTATCGACGATCTTTAATCTTCGAGGCATCAACTTTACCATTGCTGGTGCTTGTGCCAGCGGTTCTCACTCTATTGGCATGGCCTACCTTCTAATCAAGAGCGGCCTTCAAGATTACGTTATTTGTGGAGGAGCGCAGGAGGTTAACAGCTACTCTGTTGGTAGTTTCGACGGGTTAAGTGCCTTTTCGATTCGCGAGGATGATCCGACTGCTGCATCGCGCCCATTCGATAAGAGTAGAGATGGCTTGATACCTAGCGGTGGTGCAGCCACCCTTTTCGTGGAAAGCTTAGATTCGGCTCTTCGTAGAGGTGCAACCATTTTGGGAGAAATTGTTGGTTACGGTTTTTCCTCCAATGGCGAGCACATATCGGTTCCTAACGTTGATGGGCCACGTCGTTCGTTACAGATGGCGATAAAGGATGCTGGAGTCGACTGCAAGGATATTGCCTACGTCAATGCTCATGCAACATCAACCCCAATAGGCGATTTCAACGAAGCAAAGGCTATTAGCGAAGTTTTTGGCGAACATAAGCCTTACGTAGCCTCTACCAAATCGATGACCGGACACGAGATGTGGATGGCCGGGGCCAGCGAAATCATCTACTCGACCCTGATGATGCAGAACGGGTTTATTGCGCCGAACATCAACCTTGCCGAAAAGGACGAGGCGTCGGAGGCGCTTAACATCCCAACCCAAACGGTGGATGTAGAGTTTGACACGTTCCTTTCGAACTCGTTCGGATTTGGAGGAACCAACTCGACGCTAATTGTGAAGAAGTATAATAAATAAATAACGATGACAAACGAAGAAATTAAGGAAAAGTTGACCGCTGTGTTGGCCGATGAATTTGAAGTTGATGCTTCTATTATTACTCCAGATGCTCCTTTGATGGAAACGCTTGATCTCGACAGCTTAGACCTAGTGGATGTGGTAGTGCTGATTGAGCAAAACTTTGGCGTAACGCTAAAGGGACCTGATTTTGTGGGCATCAAAACGTTTGAAGATTTTTACAACCTGATCTCGGCAAAGGTTAATGGGGCAAACTAACGGAAAGACATGGAATGGCAAGTCAAGAGGAGGCTCGTTTGGGCACCTCTTTTTTATTCTTGTGATAAAGTATCTGGGAATACGGGCTGCCTATTTTTATCTCTTTTTTGTGGTTCCTTACTTTGTGCCCTTTGCGCCCAAGGCCACTAAGGCTATATGGCGCTACAACCGCTTCATCCTTAAGTACGGTAAACTGAAGGCAGGGTGGATGGTTCTCGTTAGCTACTACCGCTTTGGACAAACAATCATCGACAAGGTGGCCATCCTGAATGGCATGGCCAATCGGTATAAGTTTGACTTTGATAACTACGAGGAGTTTCTTAGTGTGCTAAATTCTGGCGAAGGCGTAACCATAATTGGTGCACACGTAGGTAGCTGGGAGGTGGGTGCGCCATTCTTCGACCACTATGGCCGTAAGATAAACATCGTGATGTACGATGCCGAGTACCAAAAAATAAAGGCTACTATAGAGAAGCATGGAGGCGAGAAAAACTACAAGGTGATTCCGCTAACCGAGGATTCGCTGGAAAGCATTATACGCATTAAGATGGCCGTTAACGCTAAGGAGTATGTGTGCTTTCAGGGCGATAGGTATATGTCGGACAAGAACGTGATTGCCACAAGTTTTATGGGCGCTGATGCCAAGTTTCCGTCAGGACCGTTTCTAGTTGCTTCGCGGTTGAGAGTTCCTGTTGTTTTCTACTTTGCCATGCGCGAGAAGAACTGGAGGTATCGCTTCTACTTTAAGGTGGCTACTCCGGTAACGCGTACGGCTGCACGAAAGCCGGAGACGCAGCTATTTGACCAGTATAAGGCGGAACTGGAGTCCATTGTGTCGAGGTATCCTCAGCAGTGGTATAACTTTTACCAATTTTGGAATTAATGGAGAAAACTATACTGCTTGTTTCTGCCAACCGCCACCGGGTACCCTATCCGGTGTACCCTATTGGGGTTTCTTATCTGCGAGGTTACTTGGAGTCGAATCTTGCGGATTTTCAAGTGGAGGTATTTGATTGTAACCTTCATTCCGACGAAGAACTTGCCCATGAACTTAAAAGGATAAATCCATCGTATGTTGGAGTCTCGTTACGTAATATTGATGGGGCAAACTCGTTGGACCGATCAAGTTTTATAGGAAACTACAAGGAGATAGTTTCTTGTATCAGGGCAAACTCAGCAGCAACAATATTTATTGGTGGGGCAGGATTCTCCATCTATCCTCAAGCGCTTATCGACGAGCTTAAGCCTGATTACGGCATTATTGGAGAGGGAGAGGAGTCGCTATGCCTGCTTATTCAAACTCTTGAGAAGGGAGAAGACCCTTCGGAGATAGAGGGCATTGCCGGCTACGTGGATGGAACCTTTAGGTGTAATCCTCATACAAAATACTTAAAGTCGCTCGATGTTAATTTTGAGCACGATCTTATCGATTTCTACTGGCAGAGCAGCGGAATGCTCAACATTCAAACTAAGCGCGGGTGTCCCTACAGCTGCATCTACTGCTCCTATCCGCTGATTGATGGACGAAAAGTCCGCACGCTCGATACCGATCTGATTATAGATAATATCAAGCGGGTAAAAGAGGAGAAGGGGATCGACTACCTTTTCTTTACAGATTCGGTATTCAACATCAACAACAGCTACAATATCGAGCTGGCCGAGAAGATTATCAAAAGCGGTTTAAAAATACGATGGGGAGCATACTTCGCTCCAAATAACCTTAACGATGAGATGCTGGCGCTGTTTAGGGCATCTGGGCTAACGCACATCGAGTTTGGAACAGAATCGTTTTCGGACAAGCAGCTGGCTAACTACGGGAAACACTTTACTTTTAAGGATGTGTTGGAATCATCGGAACTGTGCCTAAAGCATAACATCTTCTATGCGCACTTTCTGATACTTGGCGGCTACGGCGAAACGCCGGAAACCTTAAAGGAAACGATAGAGAACTCCAAAAAGATACAATACAGCGTCTTTTTCCCCTATATGGGTATGAGAATATATCCTGGAACTAAGCTTCAGTCAATTGCTATAGCGAAAGGAGTTATTTCTCCAAACGATGATCTGCTTGCTCCAACCTACTACCTCGAAGAAGGCTTCGAGGTGGAAGAGGTAAAACGAATGGCTTTGGAAACAGGAAAGACTTGGGTTTTCCCGGACGATCCGCAAAGCGACATGATGGACGTGCTGCGCTACAAGCGTAATAAAAAAGGATTGCTATGGGAGTATTTGAGAAAGCCATAATTGAAGGCGACGAGGTGCTGACGTACATTCCTCAGCGCCCCCCAATTGTGATGGTCGATAAGTTTTTTGGAGTTCAGGAGAACATGTCGGCTAGCGGACTTCTGGTGAAGGAGGATAACATCTTCTGTGAGGATGGCGTGCTTCAGGAGTGCGGTGTAATTGAGCATATCGCTCAGTCGGCAGCCATGCGCATCGGTTACATCCATATCAGCAATGGAACGGAGGTTCCCATTGGCTTCATAGGATCTATAAACAGGCTAACGATAGATCGCTTACCCTGCGTGGGCGATGACCTTTACACAGAAGTAGAGGTGGAAATGGAGGTCTTCGACATCACCCTGCTATCGGCAAAGGTAATGCTCTGTGATAGGGTTATTGCTGAATGCCAAATGAAGGTTGCAACACCAGGTTCAACAAAATAATTTGAAATGGTAAAGAAAGTAAAACGCCAAGCGGCAAGCCTGATAAACCGTACTCCAATTAGGGTGCGATTTAGCGAGGTCGACTCGATGCAGATCGTGTGGCATGGAGAATATGTACGCTACTTCGAGGATGGTCGCGAAGCATTCGGTCGTGAGTACGGCGGATTGGGCTACATGGAGATGTACAACAGTGGCTATGTGGTTCCGCTGGTAAAGATAAATATGGAGTTTAAGTATCCGTTGGTATGCGGCGATACCGCAATTGTGGAAACGCGCTACATCAACTGCGAAGCGGCAAAGATTATCTTTGAGTACACCATTTACAGGGAGTCGGACATGCAGGTTGTTGCCACAGGCGAGAGCACGCAGGTGTTCTTGAATAGGGATAACGTGCTGGAGCTCATTAACCCCGAGTTTTACATTCAGTGGAAGAAGAAATGGGGAGTGGAGTAAGTAACATAGCCTACTTAGGTGCAACCAACGTTATTAGCTCGGTGGGCTTTACCACCGAAGAGTGCTTTAACGCCCTTGAGCACTACGTGTCGGGTATTGTACCTGTTGATGATCCGATCCTTTACGAGCATCCGTTCCTTGCAGCGCAGGTCAATTGGCAGCGCCTAAACGCGATGGCTCAAGCCGCAGGTTTGGATTGCTACTCTAGCACCGAAAGAATGATGATTCTTTCAATTAAAGATGTTTTGAAGCAATCGGGTGTTAGTTTGGCAAGCAAAGATGCTGTAGTGATCTTCTCCTCAACCAAGGGTAATGTCGATCTGCTTAGCCAAAGCGTAGAGGTGCTCGACGAAGGTGCCTACCTTTGGAAGATGGCTCAATGTGTCTCCAACTACTTTAATGCTTTCAATAAGCCGGAGGTAATCTCCAATGCCTGTATATCTGGCGTATCGGCAACCGTTATAGCCTCGCGTCTGGTCCGTGAAGGTGTATATAAAAATATTATAGTTGTAGGTGCTGATATCCTTACCCGCTTTGTAGTAAGCGGATTTTCTGCATTCAAGTCGGTTAGCAGCCGTCCATGTACGCCGTACGATGTCAACCGTGATGGTCTGACGCTGGGTGAAGGTTGTGCGACGATCCTTATTACTTCGGATAAGAGCCTTTCCTGTGGCATTGCTGTCGAAGGTGGTGCCATTACCAACGATGCCAACCATATTTCTGGTCCTTCGCGCACGGGTGATGGTCTGTGCTACGCCATACAGCAGGCAATGGAGGAGAATGATCTGACTACTGAAGATATTAGCTTCATTAACACACATGGAACGGCAACACCTTATAATGACGAGATGGAGTCGAAGGCAATAGCCTTGGCTGGACTATCATCTGTATCAGTGAATAGCCTAAAGCCTTACTTTGGTCATACCCTCGGTGCTTCGGGTGTTATTGAAACGGTGATGTGCGTGGAGATGCTGAAGCACAGGCTGATTATTGGAACTAAGGGATTTGCTGAACTGGGCGTTTCTCAACCTATTATAGTCTCCGGCGAGCATCAGCCTATAAGTAACATGATGCGATGCATAAAAACAGCTTCTGGCTTTGGGGGATGTAATGGTGCCTTGATACTTGCCCTCGAAGAGCATGTAAAAGCAATTCCGACTAAGGAGAAAAAAGATACAGCACAACGTATTGGTAGCTGCCAAATTGCCGATGGTAAGGTGGTAGTAGATGATAATATAGTATTTGAAGGCAGCGGAGACTTTGCGGAGTTTATTCGTGGCGGGTTTAAGTATCTTGAGGCTCCAAATATGAAGTTCTACAAGATGGATAACCTGTGTAAACTGGGCTATCTAGCCGCGGAGTACCTACTCAAGGATAAAAAGTACTCGCCTCTTGAGTTGGGTATTGTACTTGCCAACCGCAGCTCATCGCTCGATACCGATATTAATCACCAGCGCATACTTAACGAGCATTCGGAGGCTGGAGCAAGTCCTGCCGTGTTCGTTTACACCTTGCCCAACGTTGTTCTGGGCGAGATATGCATTCGCCATAAGATACAAGGCGAAAATACGTTCTTTATCAACGAGAATAAATCTGATAGTTTCCTCGAAAGCTACGCACGTATGGTACTCGAAAGGAGCCATTATAGGGCTGTCATCTACGGCTGGTGCGAGCTGTTGGGAAAAGACTATCAGGCAGAGCTAGTAATAATTGAAAAAAAATAGAGATGGAGAAGCTTATAAACGATCTAAAAGTTCAGCTTATTGAAGCGCTTAACCTAGAAGAGATAACTCCCGAAGAAATTGATGCCGAAGCACCTCTTTTTGGAGATGGGCTTGGTCTTGATTCGATTGATGCCCTAGAAATCATCCTTATTCTTGAGAAGCAGTATGGATTACGCATCGAGAATCCTGCCGAAGCAAAACCAATATTCTATTCGGTGCGTACCTTGGCGGAGTACATCGAAAAAAACATGAAGTAATGCAGATTTGTGTTAGCGGCATAGGAGTTGTTTCCTCAATTGGCATTGGGGTAGATGCTAATGTGGCATCGCTTGCATCGCAAAAGGATGGCATGGGCAGCATAACCTTATTTGATTCTACCCTTAATCTTCCTGTTTCGGAGGTTAAGGCATCTAATAGGGAACTGATGCAGATGCTATCGCTACCCGAGCGTAATACCTATTCGAGAACGACTCTGTTAGGTATGCTCGCTGCCAATGAAGCATTAAAGGATGCTGAAATCGATTTGGATAAGCTTAGAGTTGGGCTTGTGTCTGCCACCTCGGTAGGCGGAATGGACTTAACCTACGGCTTTTACGAGGAGTTCAGAAAGGATAATTCAAAAGGAAGTTTAAGAAACGTCGCGTCGCACGATTGTTATGATAGCACGAGTAAAATAGCGGAGTACTGTGGCATAAAGGGCTTCTCAACGACTATCAGCACTGCTTGTTCGTCGGCTGCAAATGCCGTAATGCTGGGGGCCCGACTAATAAAGCATGGCTACCTAGACTGCGTTGTTGTTGGTGGCACCGATGCGCTGTGCAAGTTTACCCTCAACGGCTTTAAATCGTTGATGATTCTCGATAGTCAAAAGTGTCGTCCGTTCGATAATTCGCGTACAGGACTTAATCTTGGAGAAGGCGCAGGATATATTGTGCTTCAGCGTACCGACACCGTTGTCCGTAAGCCATACTGCTTGCTAGGCGGATTTGCTAACGCCAACGATGCTTACCATCAAACGGCATCTTCTGCAGAGGGGAATGGCGCATACCTTGCCATGAGCCAGGCGTTAAGCATGAGCAGACTAAAGTCCAGCGATATTGGCTACATAAATGTTCATGGAACGGGAACTCCCAATAATGATGCTTCGGAAGGTGCAGCCTTACGACGTCTGTTTGGTGACAATGTTCCTGCGTTTAGCTCAACAAAGTCGTATACCGGACACACGCTTGCTGCTGCCGGAGGTATTGAGGCTGTATTTTCGGTGCTTTCAATTGATAGAGGGATGGTTTTCCCAAATCTGAACTTTACAATTCCAATCGAAGGGTTAGGGCTTATTCCTGAGGTATCCTTTAGTGAAGGAAACGATATAAGCGCCGTTATGTCCAACTCGTTTGGCTTTGGAGGAAATAATTCATCACTAATATTTACGAAGAAAGATGGCTCTATACATCAATAGTGCGAGTGCTTACCATGCGGAGTTAGACTTTAAAACGCTGATTCCCGATGCTAACATGCGTCGCCGAATGAGCTACGTTGTAAAGATGGGAGTAGGCACGGCGATGGATTGCATTCGTAAAGTTTCTGTTGATCGTATTGATGCCATTATTACAGCTACTGGATTGGGCTGCCTCGCCGATAGCGAGAAATTCTTGAAGTCGATACAGGATAGCAACGAGCAGCTGCTTAATCCTACGCCTTTCATTCAGTCTACCTTTAATACGATTGGGGGGCAGGTTGCCCTTTTATCGAAAAGCCATTGCTACAACATGACCTATGCCCATCGCTTCTCCAGCTTCGAGAGTGCTCTGTTGGATGCGTTGATGATGGCTGAAGATGGAGAGGCTGAGAATATTCTTGTTGGTACTGCCGATGAGAAAACTCCTACCCAACTGAAGATCATGGAGCGATTAGGTGCTTTCCGTAATGGAAATACGCCAGACGAAGGTTCGTTCTTCTTTATGCTAAGCAGCACCCCTGCAGCCGAATGCCTTGGTGTTCTTGAAGGACTGTACTTAGGTGGACAAAATCTTGATGGAGAGTTCGACATCACAATAAATGCTGATAAATGCTACCATACAGCCTCGGCTGCTGCCATGTTTAGGGGAGTAGAGGAGATTAGATCTGGTGCTAAGCGAGTTTTGGTGGTTAACGACGACTATAAAGTAGCCTTGAAATGTATGTAGCAATTCTAGTTGTTGGCTTTTTGCTTTTAGCGGTGTATGCCTCGGTAAGTATCTCTGCCGGAGTGTACGTTAAGGCTTTTTGTAGAGCAAAAAGTAGCAGCAAGGTTGTAGCGCTCACCTTTGACGATGGTCCTGATCCAGTTTGGACGCCTAAGGTGATAGAGGTCCTTAGAAAGTATGATGTTAAGGCTACATTCTTTTGTATAGGTGAAAAGGTAGATAGGAATTCACAGTTGGTTAAGCAGTTGATAGCCGAAGGACATCTTATTGGCAATCATACATATTACCATACTTCGTTTTTCCCACTTTTGAGTAGGGAGAAGATGGTTGCTGAGCTGCAAAAGTGTGATGAAGCCATAAAGAATGCAATAGGAGAGCAGGTAACTCTGTTTCGTCCTCCATTTGGGGTAACGAACCCTACTATTGCCGCTTCTGTGAGGAAGTTGGGTTATAAGGTTGTTGGCTGGAGCATTAGATCGTTTGATACGGTTAAGTCGGAACGGGAGGTGGTGCTCAGTAGAATTCTTAAAAAAGCGCATGCAGGAGGTGTTATCCTAATGCACGATAACCTAGAAAACAGCGATTGGCTGGTGGAGCAGGTTATTGTCAGTCTGCATAGCCAGGGATATGAGATAAAAAGATTAGACGAACTTTTTGAAATATAGGATAAAATGAAATCCAAATTACTCGCTTTGATGTTGCTGTGCTCAACAGTTGCTTTTGCACAGAACTATGGCAATAAGATCGATCCTTCGCGTGGTTTTAGCGAGCGACTAAAGAGTGCCAGCGATAGAACTCAATCCATCACTTGCGATTTTGAGCAGGTTAAGTTTATGTCTGTCCTGGCAAAAACAAATAAATCGAAGGGAAAATTCTTCTACAAGAAGGCTCAGAAAATATGTCTTGAGTACACCAATCCTCAGGGCAACCTTATTGTCATGAATGGTGTAAAGTTTAAGATTCAGACAAACGGTAAGGCTACTGTTGTTAAGATGAACTCGAACCCAATGATGCGTCAATTGGGCGATATGTTAACGGCTTGTATGACTGGTAATCTAAATTTGTTTGGAAACCAATCTGTATCCGAATACTTCGAAAACCAATCGCACTACACGGTTGTAATTACGCCAACCAATAGAAGAGTAAAGAGCTACCTAAAGCAAATTGTTCTTCGATTTGATAAGGACAACATGACCTTGTCATCAATGAGGATGAACGAAAATGATACCGATTACACACTATACGAGTTCAGCGATAAAAGGCTTAATGCTAACGTTGATGACGATAAATTTAAGATCTAATTTCTTATGCTGCTAAAGAACCGCTTTTATACAGTAGAAAGTACCAACACGGAAGGTAACGCCCACAAGTTTGTGGTGAAGATTGATCCACAGCATCCGATTTTCGATGGGCACTTTCCTCAGCAGCCTGTTGTTCCTGGCGTTTGTACAATACAGATGCTAAAGGAATGTTTTAGCGATTTGCTAGGTAAGAGCATAAGGTATACCTCTATTCCTTCGTGCAAGTTCATATCGTCGATTATTCCTTCGGATGATGCGGTTGAGTTGAGCATTGTGGTGGGAAACGAAAACACCTTTCAAGCGGTAGTTTCTTTTAACGGAGCGGTAATGCTTAAAATGAAGGCTAATTATACAGAGCAATGATTGATTGTATAGATAGGCTGAAAGCCCTTGGCGTTGTAGTGGTAATCCCTACCTATAATAATCATGCTACACTGTTAGACGTAATAGATGGCGTGTCCTGCTACTCCAACGATATCATAGTAGTAAACGATGGTTCTACGGATGGTACTGCCGATATTCTTGCCGCCAAACAGGGCATTACCCTAATATCGTATACCGAGAATAGGGGGAAGGGGCATGCGCTTAAGATTGGCCTTCGGAAAGCCGCTGAGTTAGGTTACCGTTATGCAATCACCATAGATTCTGACGGCCAGCACTATTCTGATGATATTCCTTCATTTATCGATCAAATAGAGAAAACTCCAGATGCTCTTATTGTAGGTGCTCGTAACCTAACGGCTGATAATATGCCGGGGAAAAACACCTTTGCGAATAAGTTCTCAAACTTTTGGTTTAAGGTTGAAACGGGTATTACCCTTCAGGATACTCAATCGGGCTATAGGCTTTATCCTTTGAAGAAAATTGCAACTATGTGGTTCTTTACTCCTCGTTATGAATTTGAACTGGAGGTTATTGTACGTTCTGCTTGGAAGAGAATTCCTGTGATAAACATTCCGGTTAAGGTGTTTTACCCAAGTGAGGAGGAACGAGTTTCCCATTTCCGTCCTCTGCGAGATTTTACCCGCATAAGCATCTTAAATACTTTTTTGGTTACAATTGCCCTGCTTTACTACTATCCGATAAGCTTCTTTAGGGCATTAACCAAGGAAAACATAAAGCGATTCATTCGCGACCATATAACGCACTCGAAGGAGTCGAACCTTAAGATTACGTTTTCCGTAGGGCTCGGTATTTTCTTTGGTATAGTTCCCTTGTGGGGGTGGCAAATGATATCGGCAGGGGTAACGGCACACCTGCTAAGGCTAAACAAGGTCATTGCCGTTGCCGTATCGAATATCAGCATTCCACCGATGATCCCGTTTATTCTTTATGGTAGCATGGCAATGGGAGGTATGGCTCTAAACAAGCCTACGTTACTTCCTTTATCATCAATCAATATAGAATCTATTTCTGGTTGCATGTTTCAGTATGTAGTAGGAAGTATCTTGCTTGCTGTTGTTGCCAGCGTAATCTTTAGCAGCATAACCTTTGTAATGCTCAATTTTTTTAGACGTAACCCACTCTAGCAATGGATACCTTTTTCATTAGGATATATAATTTCTTTTATAATCGTAAGCCACTTCTTTACTCCTTAATGACTGGGAGTATTCTTGTTTTGTCGTTTTTTGCCGTTAAGGTGAATTTCGATGAAGATGTTACAAGTTTTTTCCCCGATGGAAAGGATAACCAGAAGACTGCTTTGGTTTTTAAAAACCTAAAGGTTAAGGATAAAATCATCATTCTATTTTCGGCTGCTGATACAAGTAAGACCGTAGATCCCGATAGGTTCATAGAGGCAAGCGAGGCGTTTGTAGGGAAACTAAAGAAGTCGGCTGCTGCTCCCTTAATTAAGGATGTGGTTACTGAGGTTGATGCATCTGCAATGAATCAGGTAACCGATTTTATTTACGCAAATTTACCTATTTACCTTACCGATAAAGATTATAGCAAGCTAGATTCGTTAACGACTCCCGAAGCTATAAAGCATAAAATGCAAACCAACTACGAGAATCTGATCTCGCCGATGGGAGTTGCACTTAAAGATATTGTGGTAAAGGATCCAATTGGACTGGGGAACTCTGCTTTATCAGGGCTGAAAGTTTTTGGGGAGGCTGCAAACTACACCATGTACGACGGCTATATCTTTTCGGAGGATATGTCGAAGATGCTGGTTCTGATTGATCCTGTAAACGGAACAGGAAGTACCGGTAAGAACGAGGCGTTAATCTCTTCTATTGAAGAGCAGGCAAAGACGGTGATGCAGCAAATGCCAGAGGTAAGCGTGGAGCATTATGGGGGACCAAGTGTTGCGGTTTATAACGCCCGACAGATAAAGAGGGATACGATGATTACCCTAACCATTGCAATCCTGATTATTGTTGTGTTTATCTCGTTGGCATTCCGAAATTGGTGGGCGATGCTGCTTATATCTTTACCAGTACTATTTGGTGGCATATTTGCTCTTGCGCTTATCTACTTTATTAATGGTTCAATATCTTCGATTGCAATAGGAGCAGGTGCTGCTGTATTCGGCATAGCCATGAGTTACTCCATCCACGTTCTTTCGCATCGAGAGCACACAAAGACAATACCGCAGGTTATTGAAGAGTTGGCCTATCCGCTAACTATAGGAAGCTTTACCACTATTGGTGCATTTTTAGGATTACTCTTTACCAACTCGAAACTTTTACGCGACTTCGGTCTATTTGCTGCATTATCGTTGATTGGTACAACAATCTTCTGCCTGGTATTCTTACCTCACATGCTTTCGGAAAAGAAGCGCGAGAGGAAAAGCAAACTTCTGGAATGGATAGAACGAGCCAACAGCTACAGATACGATTCGAACAAGTGGTTGATAGGTTTTATTGTTATCCTTGTTGGAGTTTGCTTCTTTTGGTATAACGATGTTCGCTTTGATAGCGATATGATGCACCTTAACTACGAATCGGATGCGCTTAAAAAGACCGAGCAAAAGATTAACTCGATATACAACGGAACAAGCAAGAAGGTGCTTTTTGTATCTGCTTGTAAAAGCAATGATAGTTTGCTTACCGCATATGCTAACATAAATAAGAAGTTAGCCTTACTTCAATTAGAGGGCAAAATAGAGAAGTCGTTATCAGCCCAACAGTATCTTGTCCCAGTTGAAGTTCAAAAGGAGAGAATCGAAAAGTGGAATAGGTTCTGGACAAAAGAACGTCGTGATAGGGTTTGTGCACTTGTTGATGCGAATGCTGCTGCGCTTCAGTTTGCTCCAGGTTGCTTTATCGGCTTTAAGAATATACTCGATAAAGATTATCATACGATTTCATTTTCTGCAAAAGAACTTGCGGCATCACCCTTATTCAAGGATTGGGCTTCATCTGCCGACTCGTTATCTATGCTTATTACTCAGGTTACTGTAAAGAATAAGTATAAGGATGATGTTTATCGGCAACTGAAATCGGAAAAGGACTTGGTGATTGTTGATCGTTCGTACTTCGCGCAAAAGATGGCCGCTTCGATTAATAGCGACTTTAACCTGATTCTTGTTATCTGCTCCGTCTTAGTTTTCTTAGCGTTGCTGCTTTCTTATGGTCGTCTTGAGTTAGCCATAATGTCATTCATTCCAATGGCAATTAGCTGGATCATTATTCTTGGACTAATGGCGATTTTGGGAATAGAGTTCAATATCGTAAATATCATACTATCTACTTTCGTTTTCGGTATTGGCGATGACTTTAGCATCTTTATAATGGATGGTTTGCTTAACGAGTATAAAACGGGAAAGAAGATGCTTTCCTCCCATAAGACAGCCATTTTCTTTTCTGCCTTTACCACGGTTGTAGGAATGGGGGCATTGGTTTTTGCGGGCCATCCTGCATTGCAATCAATCTCCATGATATCTCTTTTGGGCATGGTTGCTGTAGTACTTATCTCGTACACCGTTCAACCCATTATCTTTCGCATCTTCATTACATTGCAGGTTAAACGAGGAGGACTCCCATATACCATTCTTGGAATCGCCAGATCGTTATTTGCTTATGTCTTTTTTCTTTTTGGATGCTTGATGCTTCAGTTGCAAATGATGATTTCGTGGATTATTCCGGCAAGTACAAAGCGAAAGAAGTACTGGTTTCATGTATCCGTAAGCTTGGCAACTCGTGCTGTTGTAAATGTTATGTTTATGGTGCGAAAGGTGCGAATTAACAAGCATGGTGAAGATTTTAAGACGCCAGCAGTTATAGTTGCCAACCATCAATCGTTTATTGATATTCTTGTGCTTTTAGGGCTTAACCCTAAAACCGTAATGGTAACCAATGGTTGGGTATGGAATTCTCCATTCTTTGGAAGGATTGTTCGCTATGCTGATTTCTACCATACCGCTAATGGATACGAAGCGTTGGCTGATTCGCTTAAGGAGAAGATTGCTGATGGCTATTCGGTAGTTGTTTTTCCAGAGGGAACGCGTTCGGTAGATGGTTCCATTAAACGTTTTCATAAGGGGGCATTTTATCTAGCCGAGACGCTGAAGTTGGATTTGCTTCCCATTGTGCTTTATGGGAACGGCATGGTTATTTCGAAGAAGCAGCCTTTCTTTATTAAGAAGGGAACCATTGTTACCGATATTATGGAGAGAATCCCCTGTGGTGATAGCCAATTCGGTAGCGGATATAAGGAAAACGCAAAAGGCATAGGCAAATTGGTGAGAGCCGAATATAGTAGGCTTTGCGATGAGTTTGGTAAAGCAGATAACCCTTACTTTTTTGAAGCGCTCACGAATAGTTACACATTCAAGGGCCCTGTTCTTGAGTGGTACATGAAGGTTAAGGTAAGGATGGAGAAGCGTTACCGTGTATTCGATGGCTTAATTCCTAACGATGCAACCATAACAGATATTGGCTGTGGATACGGTCCTCTCTGCTTTATGCTTTCTATGTACTCGCCTAAGCGAACAATACTCGGAATCGATTACGATGAAGAGAAGATTGCTGTTGCTAACCACAACTTTCTTAAAACTGATAAACTTACGTTTGTTTGCTCAAATGCCATTGAATATGAACTTCCTCAATCGGATATTTTTATTTTGAATGATGTCCTGCACTATATGGGGATGGATGCTCAAGAAGCGCTTATCAAAAAATGCATATCGCTGCTTAATCCTGGAGGAAAGATTATAATTAGAGATGGTGATGCCTCTAAGCAGGAGAAGCATAAGGTTACAAAACTTACGGAGACGCTGTCGACGGAGGTGTTTAAGTTTAATAAAACAGAGGGAGCGCTTTGCTTTACCTCTTCCGAGCAGATTGAGATCATTACTAAATCAAGCGGATTAGAGATTACTTTAATGGATAATGATGTTCACACATCGAATACCATATACATCCTGCAAAAAATATGAGTAAGTACGACGTTGTAATTGTAGGTAGCGGGCTAGGGGGATTGGTGTGTGCTAACATGCTATCTAAGGAAGGGTATTCTGTTTGTGTCTTAGAGAAGAATTCGATTATTGGTGGCTGTCTTCAATCTTTTAAAAGGAATGGTCATCTTCTTGATACCGGATTTCACTATATCGGGAGCTTAGATTCTGGTCAGATTCTCCATCAGTATTTTAAGTATTTCGGAATCCTAGATAAGATAAAGCTTCGTCGGTTAGATGATGACGCTTTTGATGTTATCAACTACGAAGGGAACGAGTATAAGTATGCAATGGGCTACGATCGGTTTGTGGATACCCTTGCCGAGAAGTTTCCTTCCGAAAGAGCAGGCTTAACGGAGTACGCCAGTAGGATAAAGAATATTTGTGGTCTTATTGGGGTGGAGAACCTGCGCAAGGGGCTTATAACAGGTGGTGGAATGGAGTACTTCTCGCAGTCTGCCTCGCATATGATTGAGGAGACGGTAAAAGACGAGAAGCTACGCAATATTCTTGCCGGGAATGTGACACTTTACGGTGGCGAACGCGATCATTCCATGCTTTACCACCATGCCATGATTAACGGATCGAATATAGAAGGCGCCTATCGCATTGTAGATGGAACCCAAAGCGTTGCCGATGCTTTTGTTGATGTTATTCGTTCGAACGGAGGGAATGTATTTACAAAGAGTGAGGTTACTCGCTTTGTGGTGGAGAATGATAGGGTTTCGGCAGTAGAGGTAGCTGGCGGCGAACGCATAGAGGCCAAGTACTTTATCTCGAATCTGCATCCTGCAATCACCCTAGGCATGGTTGAAAAGACAAAGGCCATCAAGAAAGCCTACCTAACGCGAATGAATTCGATGCCCAACACCTACGGTTTGTTTACCGTTCACCTGATAATGAAGAAGAATTCGTTCCCCTACATCAACCGTAACTACTACCTACATGAGGGCTCTGACGCATGGTATGCCACGGCCCATCCCGAGGATAAACGCGTAAAGTTTGCCTTGGTTTGCAACCAGGCAAACAGCACCAACGAGCGGTATGCCGATGTGGTTACCATCCTTTGTCCGATGTTCTTCGACGAGGTGGCGCAGTGGAGTGGCACAACGGTTGAGCGGAGAGGCGATTTGTATAAAGAGTTTAAGCAAGCTAAGGCAGAAGAGGTGCTAAACTTTGCTGCTCGATACATTCCTAATCTCCGTGAAAACGTAGAGAAGATATACACCGCCACACCGCTTACCTACAGAGACTATACGGCAACGCCCGAAGGATCTGCTTACGGGATTGCAAAGAGCTACAAGAATCCGCTGATTTCGCTTATACCCACAAAGACTAAGATTGACAATCTTTTGCTAACGGGGCAAAACCTAAACGTGCATGGTGCATTGGGCGTTACGCTAACGGCAACGCTAACCTGCTCGGAGCTGCTCGGCAAGGAATATTTAGCAAAAAAGATAGGGGCTGTTTAAATATGAAGAAGGTATTAAAGTTTTTGTTTATCGGATTGCTTGCAATTCTTCTCTTACTGGCTGGATCTATTACGGTACTTTACCTAAGTGCCGACATGGGGACTCCTAGCGTATCGGTAAACCTAAAGAATTATCAGGTTTCGGACTCCAACGGCTTTAGAAGCTGCAATGGCAGCTACCTAAGGCATAGCGAAAGCGGCCTTTGGGAGGCATACATCCACGGAGACTCGTTGAGCCGAGGCGTTGCCATGGGATGTTTGTCGAAGGATCTGTTGGCCTACCAGGAGAAGGTATTTGTCGATCAGATAAAGGAGATCGTTCCCTCCGAGAGCTACCTGAAGTTTCTCCGTTTCTTTACCATTATCTTCAATAGAAACCTAGGCGAGTACATTCCCGATGAATACCGAACCGAGATATACGGAATCTCGCTCTCGTGCACCAATGCCTACAACTTTATTGGAACTCCCTACGAGCGGCAGCTCAACTACCATGCCGCACACGATATTGGTCACACCATGCAGGAGTATATGCTGGTGGGATGCAGCTCTTTTGCTGTATGGAACAAGAAAAGCGAGGATGCTTCGCTACTAGTTGGTCGCAACTTCGACTTTTACGTTGGTGATAGCTTTGCCAAGAACAAGCTAGTTTCGTTCGTAAATCCCGAAAGGGGCTATAAGTTTGCCTCTGTTGGTTGGGCTGGGATGATTGGTGTTCTCTCGGGAATGAATGAGGCTGGGCTTACGGTAACCATTAATGCTGCCAAGGGCGATATCCCTACTTCGGCGGCAATGCCAATCTCGATTCTGGCCAGAGAAATACTTCAGTATGCCTCTACCATAAAGGAGGCGTACGCAATAGCACAGAAGCGCCACACCTTTGTTTCCGAGTCGCTTCTTATTGGTTCGGCCAAGGATGGTAAGGCTGCCATTATCGAGAAAACGCCATCGCAGATAGGGTTATTCGAAAGCAAGAGCGATCGTATAATATGCACCAACCACTATCAATCGGAGACGTTTAGGAACAACCCTAAGAACATCGAGAATATAGCAAACTCCGATAGCCCATACCGATATAGGCGTATGGAAAGGCTTTTGGCGGGAAGCCAACCGCTAAACCCAACCTCGGTGGCTAAAATCCTTAGAGATAGGTTAGGCGTGAACGGAGAGGATATCGGATTGACCAACGAGAAGTCGCTGAACCAGTCCATCTGCCACCATTCCGTTATCTTTAAACCTAAGGAGGGGCTGATGTGGGTTTCAACAACCCCTTGGCAATCGGGAAAGCTGGTGTGCTATAACCTAAAGAAGATATTCGCTAGCCCCGATTTCAGCAGGGAACTAGCCGACGAGAAGCGGAGTATCGCTGCCGACTCGGCCTTTATCCGAAACGACTATGCGAGAGTTGTTGGGTTTAGGGCATTGGCTAAGCAAATCAAAAAATCGATAAGTACCGACAGCCCGTTAAGTGCCGATTCGCTGAAAAAGCTAGTGGAGGTTAACCCGAATATGTACCACACCTACGAGCTGCTTGGAAACTACTACGCCCATTTCGACAATCCCGCAAAGGCTGCCTACTACTGGAGAACGGCTCTTAAAAAAGAGATTCCCCGGGTAAACGAGCGCAAGGCAATTGAGAAAAAGATTAAAGAACTTGGCAAATGAGAAAGGATCAGAACATTCAATTCTTGTCTCCATCGGAGATAAAGGCCTACCAGGAGGCTTGCCTTAAGGAGGAGTTGGCCTACCTTGAGTCCAATTCAAAGTTTTACTCGCGCATGTTTCGCGCGCATAATATAGACATCAGCAAGATAGAGCGCATAGAGGATTTGGCGCATCTGCCAGTGACCACCAAGCGCGACCTACAGCTCCACAACGACGACTTTATCTGCGTGGATAGGAGCGAGATCATCGACTACGTTACCACATCGGGAACGCTTGGCGATCCGGTTACCTTTGCCCTTACCGATGCCGACTTAGACCGGCTGGCCTACAACGAAGCCCTTTCGTTTACCACCGCTGGCTGTTCCAAGAATGATATCATTCAGCTGATGACCACCATCGACCGCAGGTTTATGGCCGGGCTTGCCTACTTTTTGGGTGCTCGCGAGCTCGGATGCGGTATTATCCGCGTCGGAAACGGTATTCCCGAGCTGCAGTGGGATACCATTCAGCGCAATAAGCCTAACTGCTGCATGGTAGTGCCATCTTTCCTTCTTAAATTGATTGATTACGCAGAGGCTAATGGAATCGACTATCTGAATAGTCCATTAAAGAAGGCCATTTGCATTGGCGAATCGCTTCGTAGTAACGACTTCACGCTGAATACGCTTGGGCGAAGGATCAGCGAGCGTTGGCCCACGCTGGAGCTTATATCCACCTACGCATCTACCGAAATGCAGTCGTCGTTTACCGAATGCGGGTGCTGCAATGGAGGACACCATCAACCCGAGCTGATAATCGTTGAGTTCCTCGACGATAATAACCGTCCGGTTAAGGATGGCGAGGCGGGCGAGGTTACCATTACCACGCTTGGGGTTAAGGGAATGCCGCTGCTGAGGTTTAAGACCGGCGATATTTGCTATCATACCACCGCGAAATGCGGTTGTGGCCGTCAGACGATGCGTTTAAGCCCCGTGTTAGGACGAAAGGGGCAGATGATTAAGTATAAGGGCACGACGCTTTACCCATCGGCTTTGTACGATGTGCTTGACAACATCGCCGATGTAAAGAACTACATCGTTGAGGTTTATACCAACACGCTGGGAACCGATGCCATTCTGGTAAAGGTGGGTAGCGAGAACCATTCGGACGAGCTGGTTAAGCATATTAAGGATTCGTTTCGGTCGAAGGTGCGCGTGGCGCCGGATATCGTATTCGAGCCCGTGGAGAGCATCGCTAAAAAACAGCTTCCGAAGATGAGCAGGAAAGCAATAAAATTTGTAGATTTCCGGGATAAAACAGAAAGTTAACATTTAAACTGAAGCAATTATGAAAAAGGTACTATGTGCTGCACTATTGCTATTCTCGTTTGTCTTTGCCTTTGGGCAGAAGGATAAATCGGCAGAAGCCAAGGAGGCCAAGAGCATAACCTTCTACGGCGTTGATTTTTCCCTTTCCAAAGCCTTTGGAGTTGGCGAATCGCCAGCGATGCTTAAGAACGCATTCGACAACATTAACCTGCTTTTTACTACGGAAGCAAAGAAGTACAACATCTACTCCTTCTTTAGCAAGGACGAGGTTGTAAGTAGCTTCGACATGGTGAACAAGCTGAATAGGGGGATTGACGAGTCGGCCCTATATGGCACCAATAAGCAGTTTTCCCTTACCTCCGACGAGATTGCCAAGCATGTTAAGGCGTACAAGACCGAGGGGAACGGCGTTGCCCTTATCTTTATTGGCGAACGCCTGGATAAACTCGATGGGCTAGGTACGTTTCATGTGGTATTCTTCGACAAGAAGACCAAAGCGATTCTTCTTGATCGGGTATCCTCTGCCAAAGCCTTTGGTTTTGGCCTGAGAAACTACTGGGCGAGCTCCATTTATAAGATCATGAAGGAGTGGAGGTACTAATCACCCCAACGGATATAAAGAAACAGCCGGTATCTAAGCGTAGATACCGGCTGTTTCTTTATGGGGCATACTTTGCGCTACTTGCCCGGTTATGGCTGGTAGCTGAAGTTGTAGATATCCTTTACGCCAATGTCGAATCGGCCATCGGTAATGCTGATGGTGTTGCCGTTGGCGCTTCCGCTAAGATCGAAGTAGCCGGAGAGGATCATCTCGGTGTACTTCTTATCTACCAAAACCCGTTGTATGCGCTGGAAGGTGAGCGTCCCCCTTACGCTGGTGAGCTTGGTGGGTATCCCGCCGCTGTTCAGGTATACCTCAAAGTCGGAGGTGTTCAGCTGGTAGATTTGGCCGTTCTGCTTGATCAACTCCTCGGCGGTGGTGGGGCGTATGCTGGTCGACCTGAAGATGAGCGTCACCGGGTCTTCGTTATGGCGGTAGTCGTCGTACATCGATCCGTTAAACTTGAACTCGGTGTAGCTTCCGTTGGCCGCAATGGTTAGCGGGGTGAAGTCGTCGTTGTAAATGAGTACGTCGTCGTTGTAAATGCTAGCGTTGTCGTCGATATGGGCGCCAAAGGTGTTGTATCCCCACTCGGAGTAGGCGGGTAGTCTGCTGTCGTCGGCGTCGGGGATAAAGATGGACTTCTTTAGGTCGGACTCGCGGTGGCATGCGCCAAGGGCTACAGCCAAAGCTAGGAGGTATAGTAGCTTTTTCATCGATGTTACATTATGGGGTAGTAAATACTTAGCTGAGCGCCTATGCCCAATCCGCTAGTTGCCAGGGTCGATGCCTTGGTGCTGATGATGTAGGAGGGAAGGTTAACCTGCATGCTAACGTTGAGCCCGTCGTTGGAGCCCAGCTTAAAGCCCAATCCTGGATTGAAGGTGGCCAGAAACGATGCGGGCGTGCCCAATGCTCGTCCAACCTGCGCCTCGTGAGGATTCATGGTGGCGTTTGCAAAGTCGATGGTGGCCTTATCGGCAACCTTGATGCCGAAATCGAATCCGAGGTTGATAAATAGCCTAAAGAAGCGGGGCTTCATTGTATAGAGGCGTAGATCTAGGGGAATGCCGAGGTAATCGACCTCCTGATCCAGATTTTCTACCTGTGCGTACTCGGTAGTAGAGCCATTCTGGCTGTATAGCACGTAGAACTTGTACTTTGAGTAGTCTAGCCAATCCTCCCGCTTAAGCGTGCTCTTGATTTGGGTGTATCGGAGACCCGTTGAAAGGCCGATGTAGCCGTTGGAGGAGATGAACTCGGTCTTGATGCCGTAGTAGTGGCGGTTGGTGGTGGTTTCGAGTTCGCAGCTGCCATTGGGGGAGAAGAGGGTAACCGATGAGGTGGCGCGAATGGCCTGATTCTCCCTAAAGTCGGTGCAATAGGTGGTGCTCCCCACGTCTACCCCCAGGTTAAACCGCCTCAGCTCCTGCGCTTGGGCGGCGCTCGTAAAGCCAACAGCCAGTAGTGCCATCCATAACAGCCTTTGTCTTTTTGCCATGCTTACTAGGTTTTAATAATGGTTTGTTGGGCGTAAAGGTAGCAAAGTTATGCATCCCCCATAGGCTGGAGCATTTGCAAAAATAAAAACCGGATTCCGTACTTAGGGGAAGTATTGAGGGGAGCTGCAGGTTTTTTTCCAATGTAGAGAGGTCTGTCTGCAATTAAATTAGGGTTCGCTTAAGATTAGGGGGCTTACTCTCAACCCTAAAAGGGCATAGCCGTTAAGCTAAGTGTTGTGTAGTCTTAGTATTTAGAAAGAAACAGATGGATATCAAGCACTAGCGCATGATTGAAACTGTTTATCCTCCCGCTTAGGCGGGAGGTAGGAGGGGAATAACGCCAAGTGGATAGAATATTGATTTAAATGAGCAAACCCAGCCCCTGCCCCCTCCCGTGGAGGGGATTAGCTGCCACGATTATGCATTTAGGTTTTGAGAAAAGCACTCCGCTTGACGGCTATGCATTGGGGGAGTTTAGGGGTAAAGAATCCCATCGTGTTTTTAGCCTTTCTGCTGGCCCCCAATTAGGTGCTATCCTCCATTTACTCCTTATCCCTTGTGCGGAAAACGTATTGAGGATGGCTTACCCTAAGCAGCAGGGGAGATCTGGTGTAGATCTCCCCTGTTCTCTAGTATTACTGCTCGTCAAGGTTTGAGGGTTTATTCGCTTTCTTAGGTTTGGGCTTGCGCGACGTGTTACGCTTGATGTCGCTCTTGCGCTTGCCACCAGTCTTCTGATACTCGTTGCTGTTCTTGCCGTACTTGGCCGCAACTGCTATTAGAACCCTTTCACTAAGATCTTTAGCGTCTTTCTCTAGCGTTGTTACCTCGTTCAGCTTCGAATCTGCGTTGCCGAGTAGGATGTTGTAATCCTCTAGAGTGCCGGTGCAGGTGGTCACTTTCAGCGTAAGCGCGGCAACCGATAGGCCGTCGCCTAGGTCTAGCTTCTCATCGATCGTCTTTAAGCCCGATAGGCGAAGCGCTAGCTTTTCGAACGCTGCTGAAGTTCTCTTTTTCCTTGCCATAAAATACCTCCTTTCCGCTTTAAGGTTAATATTGTTGTTGCTGTTGTTTTCGCTGCCGATGGCTTTTCTAAGGTATTGCGCAGCTAGGCAGCTTACTATTGTCCTGTTCGACGAACAGGATATATCAGTAAACCGAGTGTTTTGTAAAAAGTTTATTTTGTTTATATAATTTTTTACATAATGAGGAGGTAGTGGTAAAAAGTGTGGTGGTTCGGCGTAGGTAAGCTAACGAGTTGGCCATTACAGAGGGAGTATCCCGCATATATAGTGGCAAGCTTGGGATGATGCTTCGAGGAATCGCTTCGCCTACGCCCTGTGGTAACCGCCGTTGGTGCTGGAGGGCTGCAAGCGCTGGCATTAGGGCGTATTGTTGAAGCGAGTATTGTATTCGTTGAAGCAAATGCTGTATTCGTTACGACGTATATCATATTCGTCATGACAAATGCTGTATTTGTTGAAGCAAATGCTGTATTCGTTACAACAAATGTGATATACGTTGAAGCAAATGCTGTATTCGTTACGACGTATATCATATGCGTCATGACAAATGCTGTATTCGTTACAGCAAATATGATATTCGTCGTAACTTCTTCAAAAATGCACGGGGGAGAAAAGAAAGAGGCGCCTGTAGTAGCGCCTCTCGGGTGGTGGTATTCGTTGTAGCAGGCGGCCGCCCCTGTGTGGCGTGCTGCACTGCCGAAAAAGCGTTGCGCCTAGCGCCTATAGCAGCAGCGCGGCATCTTTGGGGTGCAAGCACTGGAGGTGATTCCTGAGCTCGCTGCTGATGCTGCCGCTGGTCGAGCTCGTCTCGGCGCTCAGTTTATGCGAAAGCGTAACTTTGATGTCGAATAGCTGGCGGAGCATTACCAATCCTTTGGCGGTGCAGGCCCCCTTTAGCATGTAGAAGATGATCTCCTTATGCTTTTCCTTCGATTCGGTCATCAGGTTAATCAAGCTGTCGGAGCGCGAGAGCATCTGGATGCCCGAGATGTAGAGCCTAGCGGCCAGCAGGGTGTCTATGCCGATCTCGAATAGCCCCTCGTTGATGGCTTTCTTAAAGGTGTAGCTGGTAATCTCGATAATATCTTGCTGGTGGGCCTCAACCAGCGTGGCAAACGACTCGGTGTGGTGGATGTTGCCCAGCGGCGCAAGCAGGTGGTAGCAGTCGTTGTAGGTCTTGTTGATGGTTTCGCTAAGCATCAGCAGCGTTTCAAAGGGCGATTGGCCCTCGTGTATGGCTGTTCTGATCAGGCCCAGCTTGCAGCGGATATAGTTGTCGATGATGCACTCGCAGAGCTCCTGCTTGCTCTCGAAGTAGTTGTAAATCGTCTTCTTGGTTACGCCGATGGCCGTTGCCAGCTCCTCGATCTTGATCCGCTCGCTCCGGCTTTCGAGCAGGAGGTCGGTGATCTTATTTAGGTAGTATAGCCGTCTCGATTTCATGTCCGATTTTTGTTTATTGTGGTTGTATTACTGCGATTCTATTCGCTATTTGTAGGTGAAATTTGGGCGTAAATCTACCAAATTTAACCGATTTGCCCTTATGCCGAAGGGCTGATTTCAGCAAGCATAGCTCTCTGTGTATTTTACCAAAACGGTAAAAACGAAAGGCTAAGGTTGGCAAAGGATGGCGTGCTGCTGTTGCTATTGCCCATGACGCTTCTGGTAGAAGCCTCCGCATGGGCTACGTCATCCGTGAGCGGTTGCTTAATGGGGCTTGGCTTTTGCCAAGCAGTTTGGTAAAGATGAGTACGGCCCTGCCCCTAAGCTCTAGGAGGCAGAGCCGATACTCAATAATACAAGTAAAATAGAGGTACTGCTGGTGCTTTGTGGCTAGTGCCTATAGCCCATAGCCGTTAAGCTAAGGCTTAATCTCAAGCCTAAATGCATAATCAGGGCTGTTTATCCCCTCCTCGGGAGGGGTAGGGGTGGGTTTGCTTATTCGAATCAACATTGGTTACTTCTCTTAGCGTTCTTAACCCACCCCTGCCCCTCCAAGGAGGGAACAAGTTGCCTTAATCATGAGTTGGCGCTTAATGTACTTCCTTTCAGAAGATCAATTCGCCAATTGTCTCGGCTTGACAGCTAGTGCCTGTAACCCTTGCAGGCTACTGGGCGTCCACCTCTTCCAGCGCTTTTACCTTTTTGCTATTCTCTTCAGCCTTTACCGCCTTCTTGTGGCCGTGCTTCGTAAACTTCTCCTTGTACTTCTCCATGGTCATGTACACCGAAGGAACTAGGATAAGCGTTAGCATCAGCGAGCTGGTCAAACCGCCAATGATTACCCATGCAAGGCCATTTTTGCTCTCGGCACCGGCACCCGATGCGAGGGCAATAGGCGTCATACCAAGGATCATCGAAAGGGTGGTCATCATAATAGGGCGAAGTCTTTCCTTTCCTGCCTCAATCAGGGCATCATGAACAGATGCTCCCTGCTCGCGCTGCTTGTTGGCGAAGTCTACGATAAGGATGGCGTTCTTGGCCACCAACCCGATGAGCATAATCATACCGATGATGGAGAATATGGTCAGGTACTCGCCGGTTAGGGCCAGCGCAAAGAGCGCACCTACAATGGCCGCAGGGATCGAGAACATCACCACGAATGGGTAGAGGTACGAGTTGTAGAGCGCTACCATAATCAGGTAAACGAAGATCAGCGCAGCAAGGATTGCCGTAAACAGGCTGCCGAATGCATCTCCCTGGCGCTCCATTTGCCCCTTGTAGTCGATGGATATCTCGCCCGGATGGATCTTTTCGCTAATGGCCTTCTTGATCTCTTCACCCACCGTTCCCATTGGGCGTCCGTACACCGACGATTTAACAATGATGGAGGGGATACGGTTGTAGCGCTCGAGCTTGTTAGGTCCCAGCGACTGAGATACGTTGGCGAAGCTGCTTACCTCTACTAGCTGACCGCTTTTATTCAAAACGGTGAGCGATCCGATGTCTTCCACGCGGTTTCTGTCGAATTTGTCGAGCCTTACGTTGATATCGTAGTCCTTGTCGCCCTCTGCATACTGCAGATCGGTGTTTCCGGCAAGGGCTAGGTTAAGCACGCTGCCCACCTGCTGAACAGAGAGGTTCATGCGCTCCATCTTCTCGCGGTCGAGCTGGATTTGCATCTCGGGATTACTCCTATCGATGGAGAGTTTTACGTCGTTGGTTCCGGGAACCTGCTTTACCACCTTCATTACGCTATCGGCCAAGGCGTATAGTCGGGTTACGTTGGCGCCGCGCAAAAGAACCTGGATGGGAGCATCGTCGGCGGTACCCATGATGTTGGCCTGGGTGGCGCTTACCTTTAATCCGGGGATGCTTTGGATCTCCTTCTTAACGGTTGCCGCAAATGCGTCAACTGGTGTAGTGCGTTCCTCCTTGGGGACAAGGGTTACGGTAACCTCTGCCTTGTAGGCCGAGCTGCTTCCGCCGCCTAGGTCGGAGCTGGAGAAGCCCACGTTGGAGAATACCTTAGTTACCTCGGGGTGTTTCTTGAGGATGCCCTCCACCTTTTCGACCAGCAGCGAGGTTTGGCGAAGCGAGTTCTGGGGTTCGCCCTCGAGCTTAATCACAAACTCGCCGCGGTCGCCGTCTTTCGAGAATGCTGCCCCAATAAGGCCCATTCCTACCAGCGAAAAGGACAAAATGATAAGCGCTGTTATGGTAGCGTACACCGTTTTGCGGTGGCCCAACGCCCAGCGAAGTACTCGCTCGTAGATATGCACTAATTTGTTGAAGAACTTCTCGAACCAGAGCGCAAAGCGGCCAATTAGCGTGTTGCGGGTTAGCGCTTCTATCTTGCTAAAGCGCGAAGCCAGCAGCGGAGTTACGGTAAACGATACGATTAAGCTCATCAGCGTCGAGAAAACGATTACCAGCGCAAACTCGCGAAGCATATTACCGATCATACCCGAAACCAGCGAGAGGGGAAGGAATACCACCACGTCCACCATGGTAATAGCCACAGCGGTATAGCCAATCTCGTTTCGGCCATCGAGCGCGGCCATGCGCTTATCCTTACCCATTTCGAGGTGACGGTAAATGTTCTCGAGCACAACGATAGAGTCGTCCACCAGAATACCGATTACCAGCGAGAGCGCCATTAAGGTGAGCAGGTTTAGCGAAAAGTCGAAGACGTACATCGCAATGAACACCGAAATGATAGAGCAGGGGATGGAGATTAGCACAATGAACGAGTTGCGTATGCTATGCAGGAAGAAGAACATCACCATGGCCACCAGGATAATGGCAAACATCAGGTCCTCCATTACCGCGTTGGCCGAGTCAAGCGTATAGGTCGAGCTGTCGGAGCCTATGTTGAACTTGATACCCTTATCGGCGTACTGCTTTTCGATCTTTGTCAGCTGCTCCTTAACCTGCTTACAAACATCTACCGTATTGGCGTCGGTTTGCTTAACAATGAGGATACCGATGGATGTTTTGCCGTTGATTCGGCTTGTGGTGGTTTGCTCTGCTATACCATCCACCACGTCGGCTACGTCCGAAAGCTTAACGACGCTGCCCGCTGCGTTGGTGGCAACGGTAATGTTTCTGATCTTATCGAACGAGTTCACCTTACCTAGAAGGCGGACGGTGTACTGCTTCAGATCGCCCTCCACCTTTCCGGTAGGCATCTCAAGGTTGGCAGCCTGAATGGCCTGGTAAACTTGGCTGATGGAAAGCTTATAGGTGTCGAGCTTCTGCTTGTTAACGTTGATCTTAATCTCACGTTCGCTACCTCCAACAAGCGTAATTTGTCCCACGCCGTTTATCTTCGAGAGCTGGGGCTTTATCTCATCGTCGGTGAGCTGGTAAAGCTTGGTTGGCTCCATCTTTCCGGTGACGCCCAACTTCATGATAGGCATCTCGTCGGTTGAGAATTTATTGATGGATGGTGCTTTGGCTTCCGTGGGAAGCTGAGATACCATGGCGTTCACCTTACGTTGAGCGTCCTGCAGCGCACGATTCGGATCGGCGCTCGATTCGAGCTCGATAACCACGCTCGATACGCCTTCCTGCGACGAAGAGTAGAGGTTCTTGATATTCTCCAACGACGAAACGGCATCTTCCACCTTCTTGGTCACGGAGCTTTCCACCTCGTTGGCCGAAGCACCCGGGTAAATGGTGGTGATACTAACTACGGGAATGTTCATTTTGGGGATCAGGTCGTAGTTCAAGAGCGAGTACGAGGTGATACCCAGAATGGCCAATACCGCAAAGGCAACAACTACCAGCGTGGGTCGTTTAATTGCAACTTCAGTTATCGACATGTTTATACGCTTTGTTTAGTTGTTTACTTTAATTGCTTTGCCATCGATAAGGTTAACCTGTCCGGTGGTTACTACCTTTTCGCCTTCGCTCAGACCCGAGGTAACCTCTAGAAATTTGTCGTTGCCGCCGCTAACAACAATGTTGCGCAGTACGGCTTTGCCGTTCTCGGCAACGTACACCTTGGCCTCCTTTACGCTACCCTGCAGCGCCTCGCGAGGAATGGTGAGAACCTTTGCCTTCGATGGCAGGTCGAAATGAACGTTTACGAAGGTGCCTGCTTTAAGGCGGTTCTTGCCGTTATTGGCGATCAGCAGCTCTACCTGATAGTTGTGGGCCTCGTCGCCTTTGGGGCTGATGAAGCTGATCTTACCCGCGAATGTTGCCGTTGGGTACACCTCGGTGGTGATCGATGCCTTGTCGCCCTGCTTCAACAGGTAAACGTTGGCTTCCGAAACGTTGAGCTTTATCTTCATTTGGTTTACGTCTACGATGGTGGCGATGGGGTTTCCTACATTAACGAAGGTCCCACGTTCAACCACCTTCTTGGATATGATACCGCTGATGGGCGATTTAACGGTGGCGTCGGCCAGCTGCTTAGCGGCCAGCTGCTCTTGGACAACGGCGTTGTCGTAGGCGTTCTGCGCATCGTCAACCTGCTGTTCGGTGGCGCTTCCACCTTGGTAGAGGCTCTTGTATCGGGCTAAGTCTTTGGTCAATTTCTTAACGCTCAGCTGCGCGGTCTTTAGTGCCAGCTGCTTTTGCCTGTTGTCGATAAGGGCAATGGTATGTCCTTGGGCAACGCATTGTCCAAGGTCGATGTTTAGCGCGGTGATGGTGCCCTGCGCTTCAGCCGAGATGACGATTTCCTTAGAGGCATCTAGGTATCCAACCAAGTTCAGGTTCTGCTCCAGCTGCATGCTCTTTACCGCAGCAACGTCTACGCTGGTGTAGGATAAGTCGGTACTTACATTTTGCTTGGCGTTAATCTTTTCGTGGTTGCTCTTTAGCCTAAAAACAATTAGCACAACAAGTACTATAGCAACTATAATGGCTACTATTCTTTTCATACAATATCTATTTGAGTTGGTTGTTTATAAAGTTTTCGAGGTTACCCTTCGACTGCTCGTAGTCTATTTTGGCGATATAGAGGCTGAGTAGCTTGTTGAAGTAGTTGTTTTGAGCCTCGCGCAGGGAGGTTTCGGCCTGAACTAGGTCGAGAGTTTTGCTTACCCCTTGCTTACATTCGAGCTGCGTGTTGGCGTACACCCTTTGGGCAAGGTCTAAGTTCTCCTTTTCGTTCTGGATGTTCTCTAGGGCGTTACGGTACTGAATATCGTAGTTCGATATCTGAACGCGGATGTTCTGTTCGGTTAGCTTCAGGTTCTCTTGGCTCTTGGCGATGTTCAGCTTGGCCTGATTGAGGCGCTGGTATCTCTGAAAGCCCGAGAAAATAGGAATCGAGAGCTTAAGCCCAATCGATTGGCTGTTAAACCACTTCTGATCCGACTCGTAAAACTTGAACTCCTGGTTCATGGCGTTGTAGTTGTAGTTGTAGTAGGCCGATAGGGTAGGAAGGTACGAGGCTATGCTCTTCTTCTTATCGAGTTCGGTAAGCGCCATGTTCGTTTTCAGAATCTGGTAGTCGCTTCTTTTCTCTATGGTGCTATCGGTAATGGCATCGGTTGCCATTCTGTCGAAGCTAAATTCGGGAACAACGTCAGGTAGGACGATTGCGCTGTCGAGCGGCATGCCCATCTGGTTCTTCAGGTTGTTTAGCGACTGGCTGTAGCTCAGCTCGGTTTGCTTTAGCGACGACTTGGTGTTGTTAAAGCTTACGCGCAGCTTGTCAACGTCAATTTGCTTGGCCATACCGTTCTTAAGGCGCAGTTCTACCGATTTTAGCGACTCCTCCGAGGCATCGAGTGTTGCCTTTAGCACGTTTAGCTGCTTCTGTATGATTAAAGCCTGATAGAAACCGATGCTGATGTTGTAGGTAACCGATTCTTGCGTCTTCTTTTGGTTCTGCTCCGAGAGCAGCTTGTTTGTCTTTACCGTCTTAAGCGATACAAAGAACTGCGGATCGAAGATGCTCTGCGTAACTTGGACGCCTGCTGCAATGCTATACTTCGTTCCAAACGATACGGCCTTGTAGGTTCCTGGCGTTCCGCCAAACATTTCGGCCGGTAGCAGCTGCTTGCTTAGCTTAAGGTTATCGTCCAACGAGCCCGATGCGTTTACCTGTGGCAGGTAGGTGCCCATTTGCTCGTAAACCTTGCGTTGCGAAACCTCCAGCTCGTATCCCGAGATCTTTAGGTTGCGGTTGTTCGTGCTGGCGTAATTTAGGCACTCCTTAAGCGTTGTTGCCTTTTGGGCAATTGCCGACGATCCGAAGAGTATCGACAAAAGAAGTGCAATCCCAGCTGTTGACTTGGATTTACTCATGTATTGTTGGGTTGATTATTTAAAAGGTTGCAGTGTCTACTGTTGATGTAGTCAACTATTAGGATAAAATTTTTTTAAGACATCTTTTCGGCGTTGCTTTTAATCTTTTCGGCAACTGTAAAAAAGGTATCGATATCCGTTTGGCTAATTCCTTCAAGTAGTTTTTCGTTTAGCGCAGTACTAATCTCGGTGACTTTGGTAAGTGTGCTTTTCCCGTGCTGTGTTACTACTAGTACGTTCTTACGTCTATCCTGTGGATCGCTAGTTCTAACTACAAGCCGCTTCTTTTCCAACGAATCGATCAAGCGAAGTATGGCAGACTTATCCTTACCCATAAACTCGGCCATGTCTTGTTGAGCAACCTCCTCCTTATTTTCGGAAATAGCGTGCAGCAGTCCCAGCTGCTCCAAGGTTATATTGATTTCCTCTTCAGATAACTTGCGTTTTAGAACCTTTGCGATCTTTCCCATCATCCGTCCTACTACGTGGCCGATGGGTAATCCTTTTTCCTTCATGTTTTCCTTTTGTTTTACGTTGCAAAAGTATATCAACAGTTGACATGTGCAACTATCTCGGTTGTCAATTAATATACGATAGCTATTTATTGGCTTATGCACCCTCCGAGTACGTACAAATCTTGAAAGATGTTCCATTTCGGGCTGTGCAAATACTTCTACTATGAGGGCTTTTCTTTACTGTTTGTGGCAAAAACTCGTTTCCCCAGCCGTTGACGATCTTCTATAGATGCTACCTTTACCCGCAGTAAAACATCTTAACACTATGCTATGAAAAGAACTGTAATGCTACTAATTCTGCTATTAGTTGGCGCCACTTTCGGCTATTCGCAAACGGCTTGGGTGCGAATCAACCAGGCTGGATACCTTCCACAAACGCCTAAGGTGGCGGTCTTTCTCTCCTCCGAACCTATCGCGCTAAAGTCATTTACCGTGCGAGAGGCAAAAACGGATAAGGTTGTCTTTAAAGGAAAGCCTGCTGAGCGCAATGCTCAACTTTGGGGAATGAAATCGGCATACCGACTGCCTTTTTCCTCATTTGACAAGGTGGGTGCCTACTATGTAGAGGCAAATGGAACGCGCTCGCTCAACTTTACAATTGGAAACAACGTCTATAAAGGTGCCGCAGATTATGTGCTGAATTACATGAGGCAGCAACGCTGTGGCTACAACCCTTATCTCGATACGTTATGCCATCAGCACGATGGCTTCATTGTAGATCACCCTACGCGAACTGGAGAGCACATTGATGTAACCGGAGGTTGGCACGATGCAGCCGATTATCTGCAATACGTAACCACTTCGGCAAATGCGGTGTACCAAATGCTTTTTGCCTACACCAAGAACCCTCATGCCTTCAAGGATGAGTATAATGCTTTAGGAAAAAAAGGTAAAAATGGGATCCCGGATATACTAGATGAGGCACGATGGGGCTTAGATTGGCTGGTTCGAATGAATCCAGACTCCTCGGTGATGTTTAACCAGATTGCAGACGACCGCGATCATGCCAATTTCCGATCTCCTAGCCACGATAAGGTTGATTATGGTTGGGGACCAGGCTTAGGGCGCCCCGTTTACTACGTAACGGGAAAGGTTCAGGGATTAAGGAAGTACAAGAATAGAACAACTGGCGTTGCTTCAACGGCAGGGAAGTTCGCTTCGGCCTTTGCTTTAGGATCAAAGGTATTTGCCAGCATCGATCCCGTGTTTGCGAAAACCATTGCTAAGAAATCGGAAGAGGCCTATGCCTACGGCGAGGCCAATCCGGGTGTTTGCCAAACGGCCTGCACCGTATCGCCCTACTTTTACGAGGAGGGCAACTACGTTGACGATATGGAGCTGGCCGCAGCATCTATAAACCAACTGAATGGAAATAGTAGCTACCTCGAAAAAGCGGATACTTGGGGCAAGCAGGAGCCCGTTACGCCTTGGATGGAAACAGGGAAGGCCCGTCACTACGAGTGGTACCCCTTTGTTAACCTAGGTCACTACCTTATGGCAACTTCTTCCAGCAGCGACATTAAAAAGAGGTACATCGAGTATATGCGCCAGGGGCTAGAGGATATTCTTAAGAGGGCAGGCGATGATCCCTTTATGAATGGTGTTCCCTACCTTTGGTGTTCCAACAACTTTGTGTTCGGTGCGCTTACGCAGGCTCGCCTTTACAACGAGCTAACTGGCGATACCCGATTCTTAGAAATGGAGGCGGCTCTTCGCGACTGGGAGTTTGGCTGTAATCCGTGGGGAACTTCGATGATTTGCGGCTATCCTAACGGTGCAGATACCCCTTTGCTTCCACATTCGGCATATACCAATGAGTGGGGAGACCCAACCTGGGGCGGTTTGGTGGATGGCCCTGTTTACCAAAGCATCTTTAAAAGCTTGCGCGGGGTAATGCTGAAGAATCCAGACGTTTATTGGCCCTTCCAAAATGGACCAGCTGTGTACCACGATGCCATTCACGATTACTCATCCAACGAGCCTACCATGGATGGTACTGCCTCTACAACGTTCTACCTGTCGTCGCTTGAGCGACCCGATGCCGCGTTGGCAACGAACAATTGCGTTGTAGATGAGCAGGGCGGTGTTGTTCGGATGGATGTAAGGCAGAAGAAAATTTACCTGGTGTTTACTGCCGACTCGCTTTTCGAAGGTATGGAGCACGTTATGAAGACGCTTAAGGCGAATGGCGTTCCTGGGAACTTCTTCTTTACGGGGAATTGCCTTCGCATGAATGGTGCTACCGCTCGTCAGCTTGTTAAAGCTGGCTACTACGTAGGTCCACACTCCGATAGGCATATTCTTTACGCCAGCTGGGAAAATAGAAACAAGACCTTGGTAACGCCCGATAGCCTTGACGCTGATATCAGAAACAACCTGATGGAGCTGAAGAAGGTGGGGGGTAACCTTAAGACGCTTAGCTGGTACATTCCTCCCTACGAGCACTACAACAAGGACGTTGTGGCACGAAGCAGGGCTGCGGGGCTGAATATTGTTACTCTTTCGCCCAAAACGTACACCAATGCCGACTATACCACCCCTTCGATGAAGAGCTACCGCTCGTCGGAGCAGATTATGAAGCTGCTGTTCGATTCGGAGAAGAACGATGCCAATGGGCTTAACGGCGCCATTCTGCTGATACACCCGGGTACGCAGAGCGAGCGTACCGATAAGCTATACCTCCGCCTGGATGAGCTTGTAAAAAGCCTAAAGCAAAAGGGATACAGCTTCGGATCGTTTAAGGACGTTGCTCAGGCGCAGTAGTGCGCTGTTCATATCAACGGTAATAATAAAGAAGGGCAGCCTATGCGGGTTGCCCTTTTTTATTGTGGCGGGTGATCTTGTATTGCTTATCCGCCCATAGTATTTGTGATAGCCATTCTTATTCAATCGTACCAGAAATTGCCTGCAAAGCGTTGCCATTGCTTGCTACTTACGGTGGCCTGCGGCTAGATCATCCCAATCGCACTTAAAAAATCCTTTATCCCGGTAAAGCACATCTGTACTCCAATGGTTGCAATGATGAGCCCGAGGATTCGGATAAGCGGCGACATTAGGTTGAAGCGGTTGAGTATGCCTCCAAGGTGTTTCGCATGCAGCATGATAAACGTGTTGGTGGCTATTACGGCAAGAATGGCGAGAATGGTGACAATTGTGCCGTCTTGATTAGGAAGGGTAACTGCTGCAGTAATGGTTCCAGGGCCTGCAATCATCGGCATGGCAATAGGTACTGCCGATACGTCGTTTAGGCGCGTTTGCGGATCGATCTTTATTAGAATGCCCTCCTGTAGCGCAAGAAAACCGTTGTAGAGCAGCACAAATCCGCAGGTTATGCGAAAGGCGTAGAGGTTTATGTTGAAGACGTAGGTGAAAATAGCGTTGCCCAGCGCCAAAAAAAGCAGTAGGATAATTGCTGCCACAAGGTTAGACTTCAGGGCGACGTACCGGCGGTCGCGGTCGCTCAGCTGCGAATCGAGCGAAAGCATGACAAAGATTTTCTGTACCGGGTTAACCAGCGCAAGCATGGTGACGAATACAGAAAAGAACTGCTCTGTTCGGATATCAAATAGGCTTTCCATATTGCATGGTGGGTTTGGTTGTTTGGCGGTTTGCAGGATGCTAAACCTCCCGTAAAGCTAGCAAATATTGGCTGCCGATGAATGCTCCTGCGTTTTGTTTTTAGCCGATATCACCGAAAGAGAATTTGGAGTTCGCACGTTTTCATTCTCCGACGCAGGGTAAATGCTTCTGCCAACAGCTATTTATTGCAATAAGCTGTAGACGATTGTCGGCTTTGCGAGGAGAGGCATTAACCTTTTTGAATAGTAGTTTGTTTCTAAAAGTGGAGCAGCTGTTGTAACTTGCTCCAAGGTGAATGGGGAGGGTAAGCCCTGCTTACCTTAGGCGTTTTTGAATTGTAAGTTGTTTGGGGATACCCTGCAAAGGTTGTCCTTTTTAAATCGTTAGCATCCAGCTTCGTTCGATTGTTGGTTAGGGGTAGAATAGCAGAATTCGGCATTTGAGTACTCACTTTTATATTGAAGCTATGAGCATGTTCTGTAACCAATGTCAGGAGACAGCTAAGAATACGGGCTGTACAATAAATGGTGTTTGTGGAAAGAAGGAGAACACCGCAAATATTCAGGATCTACTCGTTTTTGCCTGTCAGGGGCTTGCTTATGTAGCGATTGAAGCTCGGAAAAAGGGGCTTGATACCAGTGTGGAGAGCAAGCATATCACCAATTGCCTGTTTATGACCATCACCAACGCTAATTTTGATGATGAGGCGCTTACTCAAGCTATCAATGAAACTATTTTGCTTAGGGATAACCTTAAGGGGCGGGTGAGTATCACCGAAAAGCACGACTCGGTTTCGTGGATTGGCAAAACCGCCGAGGATTTCACCAAAAAGGCGAAGGCGGTTAGCACCCTTACCTACGATAGCGACGAGGATATCCGCGCGCTGAAGCAGTATGCGCTATTTGGCATTAAGGGTATTGCCGCTTACGCCGAGCATGCCTTTAATCTTGGCTTCGAGGAAGCCAATATTTACGCCTTTATGGAGGAAACGCTGGTGATGCTAACCAAGCCAATCAGCAAAAACGACATCTTGGAATGGATTATGCGGACGGGCGAGCATGGGGTTAAGGTGATGGCGCTGCTCGACAAGGCCAATACATCAACTTTCGGAAATCCTGAAATCACCAAGGTTAATATTGGGGTGGGGAAGAACCCGGGGATACTGGTGAGCGGGCACGACTTGAAGGATTTGGAGCAGCTGCTGATTCAAACCGAAGGAACGGGCGTGGATGTGTACACGCATTCGGAGATGCTGCCCTCGCATGCCTACCCTTTCTTTAAGAAGTACAAGCATCTGGTGGGCAACTACGGCAATGCCTGGCATCGGCAGCTCGACGAGTTCGAAACGTTCAACGGTCCCATTCTCTTTACCACCAACTGCCTAGTGCCGCCACGCAAGACATCGACGTATAACAACCGGGTGTTTACCACGGGAGCCACCGGAATGCCCGAGTGGCGGTACATCGACCGAAAGCAGGCGAATGGGCATAAGGATTTCTCGGAGATCATCGAATTGGCAAAGACGTGCGCGCCTCCTACCGAGATTGAAAAGGGGGAGATCACCATTGGCTTTGCGCATGACCAGGTTTTGGCGCTTGCCGATAAGCTGCTGGAGGCAATTGGCTCGGGCGCCATCAAAAAGCTGGTGGTGATGTCGGGTTGCGACGCGCGGCAGAAGAGCCGCGAGTACTTCACCGAGTTTGCCAGCAAGCTGCCGAAGGATACCGTAATCCTCACCTCGGGATGCGCCAAGTACCGCTACAACAAGCTGGAGCTGGGAAGCATCGACGGCATCCCACGGGTGCTCGATGCCGGGCAGTGCAACGACTCGTACTCCTGGGCGTTTGTGGCGCTTAAGCTCAAGGAGGTTTTAAAGCTCGACGATATCAACCAGCTACCCATCGTATTCAACGTGGCGTGGTACGAGCAAAAGGCCATTATCGTACACCTTGCGCTGCTCTACCTCGGGTTCAAAAACACCCATATCGGGCCAACGCTACCCGGATTTATGACGCCGAACGTGCTGAAGATCGTTCAAGAGGTGTTTGGCGTGCAAACGATTACCACCGTCGAGGAGGATATGAAGATTTTTGAACTAGCCTAAAGGATTATGGAGATGGATGAAAACGATGTTCTTATTTGCAACTGCAACGAGATATATAGGAGCGAGATTGTAAAGGCCATCAAGGAGAAGGGGCTGAAAACGGTGGAGGAGGTCGGCGAGGAAACCACGGCTGGAACCACCTGTGGGCAGTGCCAGGACGATATTCAGGATATCCTTGACGAGCTGAATAAACCTTAGCAGCTAGTATTTCCATATATAGCTCGGGGTAGCTGCGCTGACGGTGCGCTGCCCCGGCTATCCTTTGCTTTTGGGGATATTCTGCCGGTATGCGCGCGCCTGGATATCCTTATGACCTGATGCGGGCATTGCGTGCGAATGGGCAAACGAGCTTAAAATCGAAGTAAGGCAGTAGGGAAATGAAAACGGCAAGCCAAATACTCCTACACGAGCACAATGCAATACTGGTTGCATTAGGGGTAATCGAAAAAATGTGCAAGCACGCCAAAAACCATCATGGCGTAGACCCAAAGGACATCATCGACATCGTCGATTTTTTGGATGTGTACGTCAACGAATGCCACCACACCAAGGAGGAGGTCTTCTTCTTTCCCGCCCTCGTGAAGGTGGGCGTTAGGAATCAGGATGGGCTTATTGGGAGTATGATTGCCGAGCACCGGCTGGAGCGCGAGCTGATCGTCCGCATAAGAGGCTCCATCGTAAATGACGTTGTGGACAAGGAGGAGTTTGTTGGTGCGGCTTCCGCCTACATCGAGCTCATCCGAACGCATATCGTAAAGGAGAACTCGGTGCTCTTCCAGATCAGCGATATCAAATTTACCGAGGCAACTCATCGCCGACTGGTGAATGAATTCGAAAGCATCGAAAAGAATAGGCTCGGCGTGGGCGTCACCGAGAATGCCATTGCCATGCTGAAGGAAATCAAGAAGAAGTACTAGTTTACCACCCTCGCTCTTTAGCGATGCACCCGCTGCCGATGGGGTGTAGAACCCGTATGGCATAGCGCAGCGCTCTTTTTATCGGTCGTAACGCTCCTACAGTCGATTGAAATGCCCTTTTACCCCGTTGTGCCATTCTTTTGTGCTGTTGAAGCAAACTTTTACTCGATTGAAGCTTGCTTTTGGCGTGTTGTAACGCTCTTTTTATGGAGCGTAACGCACTTATGCCCGTTTGTAGCGCACTTTTAATCAAGCGGAGCGTTCTTTAATGGCGTTGTAGTGCTCTTTTGGGGCAGCGCAGCGCCTTTTCGATTTAGGGTAGGGGGATGGCAGTAAGGTTAAGTGGTAGATTGAAGAAATGATCCTTGCAAGGTGGGCTTGGAATCTTTCGTTTAAAATACAAACTCTGAATTTAGCAGAGGCTAGGACATTGTATGGAGAAATTCATCTTCTTTTCTGTTCTTTTTGTAGGGCAAAAAGAACCAAAAACCCTTGACACGAATTAACTCGCTCGGTCGCAGTTGAATGTCGGTATTTCAAGTACTTGTTTCCAGTCTTTTCATCGCTGTTGCGCTAATTGGCAATGTAGTAGCTCCACTCGCTCTAACAGAATTCGTGCCAGTCTGGTATGGCTACGCCATAGTGTTTACGGGGGGATGTTATCCTGCATTAATTACGTCTGTCAGCCGTTAGTTAGTTATTCATCCAATAATAGTATTTCTAAAGTTGTAAAAGCAATATTCTTGCAAGGTGGGCTTGGTACCGCAATAGCTCTTTGTTTGGAGGTTCTGTAAACAGGGAAATGCATTTGAAAATCACAAAACGCAGAGGTGCAGAGACTTATGGCGTGCCTATTTACGACTCACCCCTAAATCCCCTCTCTTAGCCGATAGGTTGGTTTACCAATAAAAGAACGTTGCTGCTTCTACCTCTTCTAATTAGGCGAAGCCTGCTCGGCTAAAAGAGGGGACTTCCTGCTCTCCGATTATGCAGTAGCTTATATCCGTGCCGCAGCCCCCTCTTTGCGAATGGCAAGTAGGCGCTTACGGTATGGGCAGGCTTTCTAATGCCATTCGGAGAGAGGGGGATTGGGGGTGAGTCGAATTTGCGAAGCGGTTAGCACCTTTTTTGTTGCTTACCTATGCTAGGCTTGAAGGCTATTGGGTAGAGGCTTCGGACGAATGAGAACTGTAAGTTGCCGCTTATCACATTGCACGCATGTTGAATATACCGTGTGTTAAAGGTTGGCATTTTTTATTTTTTCAATTAGACATCTCATATTCTTTCTGTTTCTACCAACTGACACAACTGAAGCTCTTTTGTCAGGGTCACAAATACTATTAATCATCACTTTATCATTGTCTATTATTATAGTGATTTGCTCACCCCAACTACCTGTATACCATTTTGGGTATGTCTTAAATACTTTGTAATATTTTGTATTTATAAATGGTATCCATTCAAGTTCATTTGCAGTTGTCTTGATTAATATTTGAATCAAATCAATAGATAAACTTGTTTGTATTTGTTTGAAATTTAGTCTTTTATGTTGAATAAAGAAAAAAACTACGGCTAAAATTATGAAAGGAATCTGTACGAGGAACATTTCCTTAAAAGTTCTTTCTCCTGTGTATTCTCCAGTAAGAAAATGCTTTAACCAGAAAAACGAAAGGAAAAGAAGTGGCTGCAAAAGAAAAATAACAATTAAGTAATGAGTCAATAAGTCCAACCACGAAAGCTTAATTCTTCCCGTCGTTTTCATTATTTCTACCCATTCTTTCTTCATAAATAGTAAGTTTATCTTGTTGCACTCTGTTGAGTTTGCCGTTAACGATGAGAATATGCAAAGTAGGCGATTGCGGGGTTTAAACCTATCAAACTGTTGCGATTTTTAAGCGGGTTACAACCTTTGAATTTACTGCTATTACGCCTATTTTGTATATACATTGTTATGGGTTTGTTGTTTCCCAATTATCATTATTGTTTATTAGTTCTATTAATAGGCTTTGTAAAATTTCATTAATCCATTTAAGCTCAGTTATGATGCTATTACTAGCAAATCTAAATGTTAAATCGTGCTTTTCAGCATGAAACATTTTATTTCTCACAAAATAGCCATACTTAATACATGCGAAAATAATTATCTCAATCTTAGTTTCTCTTCTTGGCGTTTTTACGTTTTGCTCAAGATGTTTTTTTGCAATTTTATAAAAAACACAACTGTCAGTCGAATTTTTATTCTCGCTAAAAATATTTCTTAATGAGTCAAATTTATTAATCTTAGATTCTATTCTATCCATAGCCAAAATGGAGCATAGGAAGTCTTTTTGATAATCAATATTTTCAAGTAATAATTGTGAGATGAAACTATCTGAATAACGATAAATAAGAGCTAGAAATGCTACAACTTTACTTGGAGAATCATAATCATTTTGAATTAATTCGGATACGCGTAAATGTTTCCGTAATTGCTCGATAGACAAATCTTTCACCAAATCAACAGTATTCTCAAAAGATTCTCTGTTATTCAATATGTAGTTTCTTAAAACACGGTGACATTCATTTTCATTTTCACCATTTCCAATATACCTATAAATAGAATTAAAAGACTTCCATAGTCTTTCAAATTTAGTACTAGGTTCTGTTTCAACTAGCGCTTTTAATAAGAAGGTTAAACCATATTTTAAAGTTTCAGATTTATCATCTTTCTTAAATATATTTTTTATCTGACTGATATTTAGTTGTACACCTTGAAAACTATTGTTAAGTATTTGGTCAAGCCTTAAGTTTTTACTAGGTAATTTAAGAACGACCTCTTTGTTTGTTGAGTTTAATCGTATTATTTCTAGAGTTTTAATTTCAACAAAATAAACAGATTGTGCGTAATAATAAATTAGCGATTTAATTATTTGACTATGGATACTATTACTTTCCTCGAAAACAATGTTATTCAAGTTGATTTTTGACTGGCGAAAACAATTTATTATAAGTTTATCTTTTGTAATAATAAGTTCGTCACTACCTCCCTGTTTATTTACATATTCTAAATCAATTCTTTCTTGTGTAATTGATTCGTTAGTTTTTTGAAATAGAATCTGTACAGAATAGTTATGATTAATCTTCCTTTTTGCGATAGTCTTTAAGGAATTCTCAATAAACGAATCAAAACTGGTCTTTTTCTCAAACTGGTAAACATCGTAAACTTCAGGATAAGTTTGTTTAAATTTCACTTTGAAATCTATCAGTGAATAAGAATCGCCATCAAAAGAGTTGTGCAGAACTAATAGTTTTTCGTTTATTGTTTTAATTGGCTTTCCTTTACGTCTCCTCTTTTTTGGTAACTTTACGTCTTCTCCAAAATTTTGTAATGCTCTAAAAGCTTCCTCCTTGCAAGGAAATATTCTATCATTTTTCATCAAACCATACAAAATACGTAAGGATTTCTTGCATCTGAATTTAGATAGTTGTTTAATTGCTTCTAATCTGCATTTATAGTCAGATAAATCCTGAGATAATTTCAGAAGTTCATCAATGTTTTCTGGTTCAATATTTTGGAAAGGATATTTAGACATTTAATTTGGCATTATATTTCGGTACTGTTCTTTTCAATAACCGCTAACTCGTTTATATATGCAATGAAGCTGCCTAATATATCCCTATAAGGGTGTATATATGCAGCTCTAGCTGCTTCTTACTGCTAATCACAAGCCAGCAACCCGAACAGGGTGCTTTACCACAACCATGTTTACCTTAGGGCTTATGATTATAAATAGGAAAGCAATTTAGCGATTATCTGCTGCTGTTATGCAGAAGGGACAAGATTATTTTAGCTTAGCCAGTATAAAGCCAAGCCTTACTGCTACTATTAGGCTTTTGTATTTAAGTATTAAGGCTTTACTTTACGGCTATGGGCTATCGCCTCAGCCGAATCTATTCTGCAGGCTATGCCTACAATGATAAAACCGATGAATGCTGAAGTCTTCGCCTAACGCAGGCTTGCGGTTTGTAGGTGAAAAGCATTTAGAATTGTATATATAAGCGAGTTGGCAATATATGTAAAGGTGAGTCGTCCTGAAATAAGTTGACCATTTTTGCATGAAAAAGGAATCTGCATAAAATGCCATAGGCTTTTAAATTAAGGCAAACCTATTTTTAAATTTTTTGACTTCAATTCTGGAAACCATCTCACCTATTTTTAGAATTTCTTCAGATTTATAAAACTCGAAAGAACCATAAGAATTCATTGGAATGCTAATTAATATGTCTGGTTGATAGTTGTTTAGCATTAAGGCGGACATTTGCTGAATCATTATACTAGATGACTGTGTTAGCAATGAATAGTAATTAAATTGTGTGTTTGTTGATTTTTTTAATTTAGAGCTATCGTCATTTTTAGATGAAGACTTTTTTATTGATATAGGACCACTTACGTCAACAACTATTAGTAAATCATCTTTACACCTTTTTACCCGATTAACAAGAAGAGGATTTGATACAGCTCCATCAATTAAAACCATATCATTTAGCTGATTTGGAGTAAAAAATCCAGGAATTGAAATTGAAGAACGAATAGCATCAAAGAGGCTATTTTTCTCAAATACAATTTCGTTTCTACTTTCGATATCCGTAGCAATAGCTTTATAAGAAATAGGCAAGTCCTCAATATTTATATCCGGTGTTATCTTTTTTAATTCGTTAATAATTTTGTTTCCTTTAACTAGGCCATTCTTGCTCAATGTAAAATCAGCAAGATTAATCATTGCTTTTTTATCAATTTTGCATATCCAGCTCTTAAAAACCTCTAAGTTCCCCGAAGCGTACATGCCTCCAACCAAAGCCCCCATCGAAGAGCCTGCAATTGATTTTATTTCAAAGCCTTGCCTTTCTAGCTCTTCGATCACTCCAATGTGAGCAATGCCTCTTGCGCCACCACTGGATAGTACTAATGATACTGCTTGTTTCATCTTTGTTCTAATGAGAAATTTTCGGGATATTTAGCCGCTACATCCTTATACATCATATTTACTTGATCCATTACGGTATCTACACTTTCAAAATTGTTTATAACACCTTTTACGCCAATTTCTTTCTTCTGATAGTCGAGATACCCGACGACAATTGGCACCTTTGCTTTTAATGCCATATAGCAAAAGCCTTTATTCCATTTGTCGGTTCTGGCTAAGTGCCCTTCGGGTGACATAATTATATGCAGAGATTCTTTTTCCTCAAGCATTTTTGCAACCAAATAAATTGCATTTTCGCCCTTTACTCCTCGTACAGGAATGGATCCGTACCATTTCATTAGAATATTCAATGGGAAAAAGAACAGCTCCTTTTTCGATAAAAATTTATGGTTGACACCAGCTTCATTGATGAATAATTTGCCATAAACTGAGTCATAGTAGGATGTATGCGGGGCAAAAATGACAATACTCTTTTCAATATTGGGGTATTCGCCTTTGATATTCCATCCTAGAATCTTTGTAAGGATCAGACCAGATACTGTTGTCATACTTTATTATTGAAGTGAGTTAGATATACATTTGACCAATATTGTTTTTTGGTCAGTATAGGGGCAAAAAAAATTGACCATTTTGTTTTTTTAGCCCCTTTTATTGAGACGTTTTTAGGCTATTAACTACCATTGACGAAAGTTCCTCGATAGTATCTTCATATACGGGATACAAATTTTGAATAAACAAAGGAATTTCGATGCTGCTTACTATCATCATTATAACGTCAACCGTAGAGTTTAAATCTTTAAAATTGAAATAGCCCTCTTGTTTGCCTTTAGTGAGTATTATGGTAAGATTTGAGCGGTTGAAATCGTCAAAATCGGTCCTAACATCATTGACAAAATGATACTTCTCGAAGAAATCTGCTTTTAACGTTTCGTGATAATTTAATGCTCTATGTAGGAGCTTCAACCGGATTAGAATGTATTCTTTTAGAATTATCAAGGAGTCATCCTCCTTTTCAACAACCTGACTTAGCTTGCTTTTTACGGTGCTTAACTCCTGTTTCAGTACTTCGTTGAAAAGTTCTTCCTTACTCTTAAAGTAGTAGTAAAGAACCCCTTTTGCCTTGTGAATGTGCTTTGCAATTTCATCCATTGTAGTTTTTGCAAAACCAAATTTTGAAAAGAAGCTGGTGGCAGAATCTACAATTAACTTCTCAACATTCCTTTCTGACATAACTGACCAATATTGTTTATCGGTCAAAAATAATAAAAAACAGTCTCATCTTTGTTTTTTATCGTTAATGTGTTCTGGGTTTGCTTAAAGCCTCTCGTTTGGCTGTGGCTATTGAATCATAGCTGTTTAGATAAGAGATGTCAGATCGTAAAGGAGGTGCTTATGCATGCCTATTTTCGACTCACCCCTAAATCCCCTCTCTTAGCCGAGTGGTTGGTTTACCAATAAATGAACGTTACTGCTTCTACCTCTTCTAAACAGGCGATGCCTGCTCGGCTAAAAGAGGGGACTTACAGCGCTCCGATTATGCTGCAACTTATATCCGTGCCGCAGCCCCCCCTTGCGAATGGCAAGTAGGCGCTTACGGTATGGGCAGGCTTTCTAATGCCATTCGGAGAGAGGGTGATTGGGGGTGAGTCGAATTCGCGAATTGGTTAGTACTATTTTCTTCGCTTACCTATGCTAGGCTTGAAGGCTATTGGGTATGGGGCTCGGACGAATGAGGGCTGTAAATTTCCAATTGTTATTGCTAAAGTATTCATTTGCAGTTGTCTTTTTCAAGCTGTCCGCTAACGTTGAGGGTAGCAGTAGTAAGGGATTGCGGGGCGATTCATTATCAACCTGCAATAAACTTACTATAGGCTAAAACCTAGAAAATACCCACTGAACCCCTTATTACTGCTACCCTGTGTTATGGGTTTGTTGCTTTTTTATCAATTACTTCGAAGTAGCTTTTAATTTTTCAATCTCTTCACTTTGCAATTTCATTGCTTGTTTGAGTTCTTTAATCGCATTATTCTGCTCTAATGTATAAAGGGTTAATTCCTCAATTTTTTGCAATAGTTTTGAGTTCAAATTTCCCAAATCCGTTCCATTTTCCTTCATGTCTTTAGCTGGTGCTATCTCAGGTAAATGCTTTTGTTCTTTTATAAAATTTTCTAATTCGTTTAAAGGCATTAATTTATAGTCTTTTTCAAAAACAAAATCAGCGCCATTTAAATCTACTTTAATCTCTCTTGCTCTTATGGTTCCAATGACGTCAAGTTTATATGTAGGTGAATTTGTTCCAATTCCAATATTTCCATTTATGCTAAGTGCTAATCTTGTTGTGTAGCTTAGTCCTTGATATGTGCCTGACGGGTTTGCTGTTTGTATCTGTAAGCCATACATACCAGGATTACCAAATTGATCATTGTCGCAACTTGAAAGGAATCTTATTCCATAAGAGCTAGAAGCCCCACTATGATTAACAAATTCTAACCCACAATTACCATTACCATATTGTCCTAATTTTACTTGTTCAAAATTATAAACACCCGGTAAATTTATTTTCAAGTTGTCGGTATTATTGAAATCACCTATTTGCAGCTTATCAGAGGGTGACGTTGTACCAATTCCTACCGATTTATCTCGGATTGATAAGGCAGGGGCATTACTAACACATCCCATATCAATCCCATATCCATTACCTATAAAATCAATCCAATTCAAATTATTATATCGATTATCTTGGCTATAACCATTACCATCAGCTGATGAACTTAATCTAACAGTGCCAGCAGTCCAACTTGTTGATGCTGATTTTCGATAAACATAAGCATGAAGTCCTAGAGAAGCATCTAACCGTGTAAGAAATAGAAATAAGTTTGGAGAATAACTCATTGCTTCTGTTCCCATAGGTAAGTTATTCAATCCAAATAAAAGACTTCCACTGTTTATGTTATACTGGATATGCAAAGGATTTTGAGGAGTACTTCCCAAACCAACAAATCCTTGGTTATAATATATATTACCAGGTGTCGAGCCACTCCATGTTTGCGCATTCATTGTCAAAACAGAACTTAATAAAATCAGGCTAATTAAAATTTGTCTTTTCATTTTGAGGTTTTTATCATTTGTTTAAAATTTCGAAGCAATTCTCTTTCCTGCAATAACCCATAACGTTGAGTGTATGCAGCGTGCGGGAATTCGTGGTCACTTTATTATCCACCGTTACTGCCCTTGCCAGCGAGCTCTGAACTTGCAAATTGCACTGAAACCCGCATGATGTATACACTGTGTTATGGGTTTGTTGCTTGTTTAATCCTTACTTAGAAGCTGCTTTCATTTCTTTTATTTCATTTTTGAGAGCTTGTATCTCCTTGTTCTGTTCTATCATATAAAGTGTCATTTCTTCCATTTTCTGCAAAAGCTTGGAATTCAAATTTCCTAAATCTGTTCCATTTTTCTCCATTTCTTTGGCCGGAACAATTTCAGGCAAATGCTTTTGCTCTCTTACAAACTTTTCTAATTCATTTAAAGGCATTAATTTATAACCCTTCTCAAAAACAAAATCAGCACCATTTAAATCCACTTTAATCTCTCGTGCTCGAATAGTCCCTACGACATCAAGCTTATAATTAGGAGAAACTGTTCCAATACCAACATTGCCTGCATACGTCCCTTGTAAACCGACAAACATAATAGTTGCAACACCATTGTAATTTTGGAAATAATAACCAGTATTATCACCAACATTTAAAGATCGATAAGCACCATTGCTTGCATCTTGATAATATCCTGCTGCAATACCAGTACCTATCAAGGCAGATGCTCCAAAACGTCCTGTTCCATTAACATCAAGTTTGTATACCGGAAAATCAGTGCCTGTTCCAATTCCAACATTTCCGTCCGTTCCAATTGTTAATCTATGTATACCTACCGTAGCATCGTAAATCACGAATCTATTATCACCGCTGTTTATACCCACTCCAGTCCACCAACTCCGCGAACTTGTATTAATCATTAAATAACTGTTTACTTGATTAACTCCAATCTTGATGCTCCCATTACGCCAGATGTCTCCGTCAATAGTAGTACTGCCAGTCCATTGTGCATTCACAGTCAAAACCGAACTTAATAAAATCAAGCTAATTAAAATTTGTCTTTTCATTGTCTTTTGTTTTATGATTTGTTTAATATTTCGAAGTACTGTCTCTTTTTGCGATAACCCATAACTCGTTTATAACCCCAACAAAACTGTGGTTACCCATCCGTTTTGGGAGTATAACCACCGCTGGGGTTGCGGTTATTCGTTTACCAAAGGAAGCAAAATAATACAAATCATCAAATGGAGACTTTACATTTTGTAGGCTTTGCATGCTTACGTGGGTGTAGATTTCGATGGTTTTGGAGCTCTTGTGGCCCAGCAGCTCCTTAATGTAGCGAAGATCCGTTCCGGCCTCCAGCAGATGGGTTGTGTACGAGTGCCTTAACCAGTGTAGCGTTACTTTTTTGGGTATGCTGGCCTTTCGTAACGCCTGCTTCAAAACGTGTTCGAGGCTTGTTTCGCTATACTTTTCACCATTGTTCGACTGAGGCTATCGCCTCAGTCGATTCTATTCTGCAGGCTATAGCCTGTAATGATAGAACTGACGAAGGTTGGAGCCTTTGCCTAACGAGGAGGTAGAGCCTTTTATCCTAGATGCTACCCGTTGGCGCTACATAAAAAAGTCGGCTACCTTTTGGGTGCCGACTTTTTTTAATTCTTCGTCCTACTTGTTGGTAGGTGGCTTGGGCGTTGGCTTCTTTTTAGGCGTTGGCTTATACCCCTGCTCCTTTAGCGCTTTGGTAAAGTTAAACTGGTTAAGGATCTCCTTGTTGCCAACAAAGTAGGTGCTCACCAGCTTGCAGATGGTGCTAACCTCCTCGTGTATGTCGTTTAGCGCATCGAGGTTGGCGGTATTGGTGCTCTTACGGCTAATCTTTAGCTTGTCCTGCGCAGTGGTTGCGGCTATCAGCACGCTGGCTTGGGCGAGTAGGCTATCAATATTTTTCGAATTTACTGCAGCGGCAACCAGCTCCTCCTTAATTTCGGGCGTTAGGTTGCTCCTTAGCATAGAGAGCACTTCGACGTAGGTTGACTGCTTGATGTTCTTCATGCCAAGCTTATTTAGGCCAAGGTTCTTAAGAATGGCATCGCGGCGAACCGTGTTGGCCTTAAAGCCTACTTCAGTCTCTACCTTTAGCGTCATTAGGCCGCGATGGGCGGTGCTGATGGTTCCGGTAACTACGGCTGTTGCCTCCTTTACCTGCGTGAGGATGTCGACCCCGATGTTCTCTTCGAACGCCTTGGTGATTTTTATCTTTAGGTTAGGGAAGTAGGGATCTGCCCACTGCGGGCGCATGGTGGTAAGCAACGTTACGTTTTCGATGCCTCTTTCGGAAATGTTCAGGCAGCTTAGCAGCATTTGTGAAACGGTACCTCTAAATGATCTTTGTGTCATGGGTGGTTTTAGTTTTTATGTTAGAATTGAATTATCAAAAACAAAACTATAATAATGGTTAATGATTCGCAAATAAAAATTGAAATATTTTTTTCATTTTTTTATAAAAAAAGATCGATGGCATGGTGGTGGAGTAGGCCATTTGCATGAAAACCTAGATGGAGTGCGGCTTCTGCGAGAATTTCTTCCGAAAATATTTACGCTGGCTTAAGCGGCAGCAGTGTTATATATTATATATCGAAGCAGCTGGTATGCCTTATTTGCTTCTATGAATGCCTTTCGCTGCTACAGCTGTCGTAGCTAAAATAGCTTAGCAAAAAGTCACTTTGAAGAGGATTGTCTTAGCTAAAAGTCGCTATATTGCGGGCCAAATCCTATTTTTTTAAGAGCTAAAGTAGGCGTGATTAATGGCCGTTGAGCCAAGACCAAAGCCTTACTATTTGCAAACAGAGTAATTGTTGAGTAATCAAAATCAGTAAATATGAAGCTTAAAATTCTAGTCCTATTCCTTTTCGCTATTTCCCTAGCGAGCTGTGGTGCTCCAAGAGAGCAAAATGTTGAAGTAACAAATCTTTGCAAGATCAATGTTGATCCTTCAATGAACAAGGTTCAAACCAAAAAATTGGACAAGCGAAAGCTTATTAAAAATGGAGAGTTAAGCCTTAATGTTGTCAATGTTACCGAGGCCCAACAAAAAATAGAGAATGCTATAAAGAGTATGGGAGGATATTGTGACAAGGAGGAATTTCTTCAGTCAGACAATTCAGAATACGGTGATGTTAACAAGTATGTGTACTACATTAGAGTACCAGCCGATAGGTTCGAACATCTAGTAGCAACTATGGAAAGCGGTAGTAATAACGTGCTAGACAAAACTATTACTACCGAAGATGTTACTGATAGGTATCACGATAATGAAATGCATTTAAATATTCAACGAGCCTATCTAAAGCGTTATAGCGAACTACTGAAAAAGGCGAAAAATGTAAAGGATATTATTGAGGTTCAAACAAAGATTGATGAGATTGAAGATGAAATTAATACACTACTAGGATCACTAAATAGCTTAGATGACCAGATTGCCTATAGCACGCTTAAGGTTTCTTTGGTGTATAAGCGCGATGTCTCCTCAAAGACCATCTGTAAAGGAAGCTATCCGTCGCGAATTGGAAGCGCACTAAAAAGTGGAGCCTTGGGTTTTGTCGATTTTACAGTCTTTCTAGTAAATATTTGGCCATTCTGGATTGTGCTTGCAATTACAGTTTACGTATGGCGAAAGATTAGAGCAAAAAAAAGATTAAAGAAGAATAAGGAATAGGGGCTTTCTCTTTTCAAAGCATACTGCTTAAGCGGAAGATTACAGCAGGGCAAACGCATTTAAAAATAACAAAACACAGAGGCACTGAGACTCTGTGTTCACAGAGTATATTCTCTTCTAGTTTTGATCCTTTACGATCATAGGACACAGGGTGCAGCCTATGGCTGCGAGGGGAAAAAGTGCAAAGCACTTTTTCCCCTTTACTCTGTGCTTTTACTATACGTGTTTTATGGCTTACCCTGCCTGGATAACGAGCAAGGTAACTATGCCATATCAACTATTTTTTATTCAACTTCCAACTTATGATGGATAAATTCTGAATTTGCTCTGTGCTACTTTGTGTTTCTGTGCCTCTGTGTTTTTTAAGGAAATCTTGAATGTGGTTGCACTGAAGATTACAGTCTTCCGCTTTTCTTTTGAAATACAAAAAGCGGTGGTTGCTTTTATGCTGTGAGCTATAATCTAGTTAGGATTGATGACGGCGGGATTCTTCGCCTAACAGGGGCATGCTGCCTATCAATCGGCAAAGCTCCACGCCAATTTACCTGGTAAACGCGCTTTTACGTCCATGTTATATGTAACAGATAGCGTAGCTAAGCCCTTTTGCCAAAAAGCTCCCCTAAAGGGTATCGTCTTAGCTAAAAGTCGCTATATTGCGGGCCAATATCTACTTTTAATCATAGCCCTAAGAATAATGTACGAGCGTTTTTCTTTTACCCGTTCGGGTAGGGTGTGTGATTGATTACTAGATTGAAACACTGCTATATTCAATAATTGACTATTCACCAAAAATTAAGCTATACGCATGAGAAAGCTTGCTGTAACTTTTGCCTTTATGCTTTGCTGCCTATTTACCTTTGCGCAGGAAAGCTACCAAGATGTTGTTTACCTGAAAAATGGGAGCGTAATAAGAGGTATGATTATTGAGCAGGTTCCCAACAAATCGCTAAAAATACAAACAGCTGACAGAAGCGTGTTTGTATACCAGATTGACGAGGTTGAAAAGATGACCAAGGAGCTCAACCAGGCCCAGGTTACTGCTCCTAAGGTTAAGAAGGAGTCGAAGAGTGGGTATTTCCTCCATTTGGAGAATAGCGTGGGGATAGGCGTTGGCCAATACGGGATGGATATGGTAAAGTTTTCGGTAATCAACGGGTATCGATTCAATCAATACCTATCGTTGGGCGCTGGTATTGGGCTGAAGCAGGGTTCAATCTCAGACGATCTCTTCGATTCGGATAATGCGTACCTTCCCATCTTTACTAATTTTAGGGTTAACTTTACGAATAAAAAGATTACCCCCTACTTTTCGCTAGACTTGGGCTCGGTATTCAACTTAACAGAGGATGACGATGAGCCCGAGCTACTCTTTAGTCCTTCTATTGGCGTGAAGTTTAAGTTTACGCAGCGCATGGGGTTGAACGTGGGAATGGGCTACGAGCTGCAATCGGTTAAATGCTATAAGCCTAGCGAATACGATTATAGCTGCTACTCGTCCGACGAGACATCTGGAACAATTTGTTTTAATGTTGGATTCACATTCTAAAGCATACTGCTTAAGCCGAAGATTATAGTCTTCGGCTTTTCTGGCTCTATAACTTTTTAGGTGGTAATGTCCTCTTTTCATCTTGCTATTCAATCGCTTTACGATTGTAAAAATGCTGTACGCTGTTTCCCCGCATTGCATGCGGGGCTATTAAAATTCAATCCTTCCAGGATTGTAGCTTAGTCACCACTATGAGATAATACCCAGTATTTAGTATAGAATCTACCTGTCATTACTACGACCCGAAGCCCGTAGGGCTTTAACTTTAATAGCCCCGAGTGAAACTCGGGGAGTTAGGTTGGAAGATGGGAACAACCCCGAAGGGGTTGAATAGCTTCTCTGAGAAACAGGATAACTCATCACTAATACCCACCCTATTCTTTATTGAGCCGCTTTTCTTTTGAAATCTGGAAAGTGGCGGTTTCTTTTGTGCTGAAAGTTCTACTCTAGTTAATCTTAAGCATCTATGGCTATTATGCTACTAGATATAGCAGGAGGCATTAAGAACGAAAACAGACTCAGAGCCTACGCTTTGTGCCGAAAACATTTTTACATATTAAACCTAATGGTATTATACCTATGAAGATAAAATTTGGACTTACGATTTTGGTTGTGCTAGTTGGGGCTGTTGCGCTTACGCAGCTTGTTTTTGCAGAAGAAAAGCTGCCTGTTATTAGGGCAAATTCGACGAAGGTTAGCATACGAGATGGCTATGCATTTTGGAAATCGTACTGGAATGTAGATCCTGAAGTTAAGCCCAATGTGTATACTACATCTCGCAAGTACGAAGAGAGTATGTTCTCCACCGATTTAGAATCGATTTCGTTTACGGTGAAGCCAAACAAGCCATATCGGTTTATCATACTGCTAAATGGAAAAGACAGCGTATTAACCGAGATCGCCTACGTGCCTAGCTATCTGGAAACCTTAAAAAGAGCAGCCAAGTACAACGTAAACGATGGACGGATTATACCGAAGTTTACCTATCAATCGGCAGAAAATCCTAATCTGCAATCGTTGCGCAAGCACTATAAGCTCGATTCGATAGCTGGCAAAGGAAGCGAATTCTCGCAGGTAGTAAAGGTGCTTAGCTGGTTGCATAATTTAGTGCCGCACGACGGGATGCATCGTAATCCCGAAAAAATGAATGCTGAAAGCATGATTTCGGTATGCAAAAGCGAGAAAAGAGGGCTGAATTGTCGTGGATTGGCAATCACCTTAAACGAGTGCTACCTATCCCTAGGGTTTAAATCGCGATACGTTACCTGCCTGCCCAAGGATAGCTTAAAGATCGATACCGATTGCCATGTTATAAATATGGTATATCTGAATTCGCTGAAGAAGTGGATTTGGATAGATCCTACCAATAATGCCTACGTAATGAATGAGAAAGGCGTTCCCCTAAGCATTGAAGAGGTTCGGCAACGCATTATCGAGAACAAGCCTTTGGAGGTGAATAAGGAGGCTAACTGGAACAATAAAACACGTGTGGTTAAGGAGGAGTATCTGTTTAGCTACATGGCTAAGAACCTATATATGCTGGAGTGTCCTGTTGTTAGCGAGTACGACATCGAAACTCCTAAGCAGAATAAGTTTCCCGATCGAGCGAAATCAGCTGAATATATAAAGCTTATTCCGGTGGACTATTTTGTACAGAAACCAGATAAGCAGGGGAATAGCTACATAACAAATAATAGTAAGCTGTTTTGGGCAAAGCCGTAAAAGGCAATGTTTTTGGAATTGCGACTTAGATTTCTGCTGCATTGATGAGCAGCGATATAGTCTATTTGCCGAGCTTCTCGATGTTTAATGCAACAATCGAGGCTCGGCATCGCTTATTGCTATTTCGAGAGTAAGATGCAGTGTAAGGATGCCATAACGCGACATGATTTGTAGAATGGGCATTTTATGTATCAGTAGAGTATTACTACAATTAAAGGTAGTATTAAGTAGCGCATTGTTTCGAGAAGGACTATCGCCAGCAAATCCTCCGATTTAAGCTAAAATAAAAGGATATATTAGCGGTTGAAATTGAACCCCCAACGAATAATATCAAAAGCATTACAATGAGAATGAAATTGGCACTGGCAGCTATTGTCGCCGGAATACTTGCAGCCTCAGGTAGCGTTGCACAAGCACAGGAGAAGGCTAAAATATCCGCTGAAAAGCAAGACGCTGACCGCAAAGCTGCCCTTGCTGAAATGCAAAAGCAGCTTGCCGAAACAACATTAATCCACGAAGGCGATATGGCTCCCGATTTTACGGTAGAAATGCTCGATGGTACGAAGGTAAAGCTATCGGACTTGAGGGGAAAGGTGGTGATGCTAAACTTTTGGGCTACCTGGTGCGGACCATGCATGGAGGAGTTTAAGGAGATCCCCGAAAAGATCGTAAAGCATTTCAAGGGAAAAAACTTTGTTCTGCTTCCAGTATCCCGTGGCGAAAAGCGCGAGGTGGTGGAGAGCAAGATGAAAAGCTTAAAGGAAAAGGGAATCAATTTCCCGGTTGGCATCGATCCATCTAAGGCTATTTACTCGCTATACGCTACACAGTACATTCCACGCAACTTTATCATCGACCAGAACGGGAAGGTTGTTCTCCAAACAATAGGGCTAGAGGGTGATGCGCTTGATAAAATTGTCAAGAAAGCTGACGAATTGCTGAAGGAGAAGGAGAATTAGGAGGAGGCATTTTTACAATAATCTGCTTTAAGCCTATCCTTACAGTAACATGATGGGCTACTAAGCATTGGATGAAATTCTTTATCCGCTAAACTTGGTAGATTATTCGCTAACTTGGCGGAGCAATTAGAGGATCTGATGCTGCGAGGCATCAATTAATGATTAACTACAGGTATGGCACAAAATAGTAAGCAGGAACGCTTCTTCAACTCCAAGCATACCAGCGAGGAGTACATCGAAATGTACGAGTCGAATCTCGAATACTTTAACCAGCTGGCTAGTAGCGGGCAGGTTGACGATTTAGCGCGCCTGATGCAGATCAAGCTAATGAAGTATGTGGTATCGCTACGGAAGGAGGGCTACTACACGAGGTGCTTAACCGCAATCGTAGAGCTCGAAAAGGATCTTCCCCTCTTGAAGGATAACGTAGCGCTCTACAACCAGTATATCGAGGTTTACCTGTTTAGCAAAGGCGTATGCTTACGGTATCTCAATAGGTATAAGGAGTCGAACGTCTTCTTTAATGAGCTGCTGAGCAAGTTTCCGGATAATGACCTTTACCGGCAATGGTTCGATAGCAATAAAACAAACATGCGAGTGCGTAAGGTGCGCACTATCTACTACACGTTAATGGCTATTGGCGTGCTATTGCTGGTGGCGCAGTGGGTGGTGAGTGCTAGCATCTGGATAAAAGTGGTTGGGTTCTGGTTCTTATCGGTTGGCGCTTTACTTTTCTTTGCCGATACGCTAATTATCAACTTCATTAACAGCCGACGAAGGCGTAAGCGCTAGCTTCAATAGGCTGATAGATATGCGTACGCCTACACCTGAGCCTATTACCTATTCTGCAAATCATCCTACGAGTAATTTTTGATAGCTCGCTGCGCTGAATTGGTGCAGTAGCGCTGGTGCTACATGTTTTTATGGGTAATACCTAATACTACGTAGGCTATATCCGTAGTTGCGAAATCATGTCTTGCTTATAACAGCTTATAAATAGCAATTAGAGTCAATGAAAACAAGTTTAGAACGAAAGGTTAACCTGCTTACCGCCTATGCAGTGGCAAGTACGCTAGTATTTGGAGTTTGTATTCTATCCTCGTTTAACGAAAAGGAGAAGAAGCTCGCTGTTGACGAGCTTACCGCTAAGCGCATCAATGTGGTTGATGAGAAAGGCGAGCTGAAGATGGTTATCAGCGATAAGGAAAGGCAGCATTCTGGACGAATGAATGGCAAAGATTTTCCCAAAAGGGAGCGACCTGCTGGCATTATCTTTTTTAACGACGAAGGAGACGAGTGCGGCGGCTTGGTTTATGCAGGCAGCACTAAGGATGGAAAGGTAAGCTCGGGGATGTCATTTACCATGGACCAGTATCACGACGATCAGGTTATTCAGATACTTAACGACGAAGAATTTGAGAATGGATCTGCCAACGTGCAGCGTGGTATCTCAATTAACGAGTATCCTGTAGGTTCTAACATCATTACAAGGAACGATAAGATCGAGAAGCTTCAGCAGATAGCTGATGCAAAGGAGCGCGACCAAAAGATTCAGGATCTTTGGGATAAGGAGGGAAGCAAAAGACGGTTATTTATAGGTAGGAGTAGGGGGAATAATTCCGGATTATTCCTATACGACAAGAATGGAAAGCCTAGAATGAAAATTTACGTAGACGAAAAGGGAAATCCTAAGATTGAAACTATTGGCGAAAATGGCGAAGTGAAAAATTACTTGGAGGATAAACGATAGGTCTGTAATTTTTTCAGTGCATAGGTGTTTTTTATTGAATGCTACCTGTGCATACAGCATAATCAGATGGCGGCCGTGAGCCGCCATTTGCTTTAAGTGGATTTTTAATAGTGTACAAAACAAAATAAGCTGCAAAATATGCCGCTAAAGCAGCTGATAATGCCAATAATCTGCATATTTTTAGATTTTCTCACCCAATACTACCAGCAGATATGAATTTTGTAGAATGCCTAAGCTGCTCACGCACGATACTAACCGAAGGCGCATTGGTAGAGCGTCTTAAAAATGAGCTAGGGCTAACGATGGACCCGTACGTAAACCATGCAGGCTTAATCTACGACAATCCTGATGCCTTAGCGACCTTTTACAGGCAGTATATCGCCATTGCACAGCGGTACGATACGCCAATAATGCTGATGACGCCTACACGAAGGGTAAATGCTGATACAGTACCCCAATCGAAGTACGCAAACAAGAGCTTAATAGCCGATGCTTGCGCCTACCTTAAAGGTGTCAGGGCAGATTATGTAGGTTTTATCGAAAAGATATTCGTAGGCGGACTGCTTGGCTGCAAAGGCGATGCCTATAACCCCGTCGAAGCGTTAGGTGAGGAGGAAGCCTATCGTTTCCATAAGATTCAAGTTAACGAGTTTGCAAAGCAGAAGGTAGATTTTCTGTTTGCCGGAATAATGCCTGCCATCAGCGAGAGCATTGGAATGGCAAGGGCGATGGAAGAATCGGAAATTCCGTATATCATCAGCTTTATGGTAAAAAAGGATGGGCGCTTGCTCGATGGTACACCCATTGCCGAAGCAATTGATATCGTAGATAGGGCCGTTGATGCGCTTCCTGTTGGCTATATGGCAAACTGCATCCATCCATCGAATCTTATACAAGCATTGGAGCAAGAGGTAAATGCAAATCTTCGAGTATCAGGGAGATTTTTAGGTATCCAAGCCAATGCGTCATCCCTTGAACCCGATGAACTGAACTGTTACGGAGCTCTTCAGCAGGAAGATTTTGACGAGATGGTTGATAAAATGCTTTACCTTGCCAATGAGCATCAGCTTAAGATACTTGGTGGATGCTGTGGAACCGATGATATATTCATCGAAAAGTTAGCTGTAAAGATTAAGCAGAGCGTAAGGTGATATACTTTACTTGTAGCATAGAAATAGAAAGGAGTCGAAATAGTTGAACACGTTTAGAACATATGGGTGCAAACCTTACAAGGTTGTACTCGTACATGGAGGTCCTAGAGCTGCAGGTGAAATGAAACCTGTTGCAGAGGCTCTCTCTGCTGATTTTGGGATACTCGAACCCTTCCAGACTAAGGCTTCTATTGACGGACAAATCGAAGAATTACGCCAACAGCTGATTAGCAATGCCGATTTACCTGCTGTTTTAATCGGTCATTCGTGGGGTGCTTGGCTTGTGTTTCTGTTTGCCAGCAGATATCCAGCACTTGTAAAAAAGCTTATACTCGTTGGCTCTGGATCGTTTGAAAATAAGTATAACCAGAATCTGATGGAAATCAGGGTGCAACGGTTGAACAAGGGCGATAGGGCAGATGCTGAAGCCTTGATGGTGCAACTTAGCAATGAGAATTCGGATGTTAAGGTGTTGGAACGGTTTGGAAAGCTAATGACGATGGCTGACTCCTACGATTATCTTCCTGATTTAGATTGCAGCGTAGTTCTAAATCTGGCGATCCATACTTCGGTTTGGAAGGAGGCTGCGCAGCTAAGAGATACGGGAGAACTTGTAGGTTGTGCCAGTAAGATTAAGTGTCCGGTGGTCGCCTTTCACGGCGATTATGATTCGCACCCTATGGTGGGAGTCGAGCAGCCGCTTTCGGAACGCTTATCGGACTTTAAGATGGTAAAGCTTGCTAAATGTGGGCATACGCCTTGGAACGAAAAATACGCTAGAGAAGAGTTCTTTCGGTTGTTAAAGTTTGAACTTGAATAGAGTATAGCGCTAAAAGAACTTTTCTCTTGTTCGAATCTTAATTCGAATTCATGAAATCGAAGAAATACAGTGTACCATGCCTATGAATTGTAGAATAGAAGTCCTGCAGCCTCAAATGTTGGTCGGAAAGCATCTTACCATGTCGCTTTCTGAAAATAGAAGCTCAGAGCTATGGCGATGCTTTATGCCACAACGAAAAGAAATAAAGAATACCCTATCTGCTGACCTATTTTCGTTGCAGGTGTACGACGATTCGTACAACTTTAGCGAATTTAATACCAATGCAACGTTCAAGAAATGGGCAGCAGTGGAGGTTTCGGATTTTGATGCGGTTCCTGATGGCATGGAACCGCTTACTTTAACCGGTGGACTGTATGCTGTTTTCGAATATAAAGGAGCCTCAAGCCAAGGTGCTGCTGCTTTTCGGTATATCTTCGGAACTTGGCTGCCAAACTCGGATTATGTTTTGGATGGTAGACCGCATTTTGAGATATTAGGCGAAAAGTATAAGAATGATGATCCAACTTCAGAGGAGGAAATATGGATTCCGATAAAGTTTAAGGGTTAGCCTTTACTATTTAATTCTTGTAAAGCGTAAACAATGGCTCTAGTTCTAGGTTATAAGGATTCGAATAGAATTTAACCGTACCGATTAGCTAAATGGAGAAGTTATGATTACCTGTAGATTACTTAAGAGTGCACTGCTGGGAATTGTCAGCGTATTTTCATTCGGATCGTGCTCTACAATACCCAAAGGAGCAAAGGCTGTTAGCCCTTTTGACGTAAACAGATACCTTGGCAGGTGGTCCGAAATCGCTCGGCTCGATTTTAAGTACGAGCGTAACCTAAATAATACCACCGCAACTTACTCGCTAAATAAAGACGGGAGCATACGGGTTGAGAATAGGGGCTATAATTATATTACAAAGCAGTGGAAGCAAGCCATAGGAAAGGCTAAATTTGTTGGTAATCCCAATGTGGCAATGCTTAAGGTGTCGTTTTTTGGCCCCTTCTACTCGGGATACAATGTTATCGCGTTGGATAGCGAATATCGGTATGCGCTTGTCGCCGGGAAAAGCTTGAAGTACCTGTGGATTCTCTCGCGTGAGACAACAATTCCTGAAGATGTAAAGCAACGCTACCTTAAGTTTGCCGATAACTTAGGGTACAAGACATCGGAGCTGGTATGGGTTAGCCATGGGCAGAATTAATAGTTCTGCAGGCTTTTGTTTTGCTGCTTCTTATATTCTCGATTGTTAAACAAGTGCTATGCCGAAGGGGTGTATAGCTTCTAGAGGTGTCTTTTATGCATAAAAAGGAAAGTGGATATTTGCGATTCGATGTATGCTTACATCCCTACTTGTGAAACGTGTTTTTGTCGTACAACGACTTTTATATAGCTGTTTGTTATGGATATCGAGAGAGTTAAGGAGGCCATCAACACCTATGTAGACCTTACAGCTGCCGAATGGGACACTCTAATGGGCTACCTGAAGGTGGTGTCGCTTAAGCGAAACGAATATTTTCTAAGAGCAGGGCAGGTATGCAGCTCTATTGCTCTGGTTGGGCAGGGGGCGCTGGTTTACTACAAGCTACACGAAAGCGGGAAGGAGCTTACTACCGATTTTGCCCTCGAAGGCGATTGGATTGCCGATAATAGAAGCCGAATAAGCCAAACCCCGTCGCTTATCAACATTAAGGCAATAGAGGATTGCCAGTTGCTTACCATTACCAACGAAAACCTAAATAAGTGCTACGCCCAAATCCCTAAGCTCGAGCGATTGGGGCGGCTGCTAATCGAGCAGGCATTTGTAAGAATCGCCCAACAAAGCATCGACCTGCAAACGCTATCGTCGAGCCAGCGCTACCAAAAGCTGCTTAGCGAACATCCCGAAGTTTTTCAACGAATTCCGCTTTACCACATTGCCAACTACCTTGGTATTGCGCCAAAGTCGCTAAGCCGAATAAGAGGGAAGGGTTGAAAAATCATTTGGTAACAAATGTGGAGTAGTTGTTTGCCGCAGTTCCCGAATTTTGCCGTCAAATAAAAGCAAAAACAGGAACTATGAAAAGGTTTGCAATTACAATTATGGCAGTTCTCGTTGCTGCTACTGGTGCATTCGCACAGAAAGAGCAGGAGCAGGGAACGTTTTGGCAGCCAACTCCCCGCAACTACGAGGTAAAGCATGCCTTAGAATTCGAGAGCCTTGTACCGATGTTTATTACGGGAGGTTTCCATCTCGCGGCATGCTATCGCTACGAAAAGTTTAGGTTTAGGGTGAGCGTAATAAATGGTGGAGCTTACGATGCCGAAACTGCAGGCCTCAATAACTCCTCAAGCAGCTTTAAGCGTTACTACAAAACATCCCCCGGAATATTTGCAGGCTATAATATTTGGAAAAACCTGGAGGCATACACCTACCTAGAGTTCCACACCTTCGAAATAGAGCAGAAGAGTACCGGAGTAAAAAAGGATCTTCGCAGCACCGACTTTGGTGCAGGTATTAGCTACCAGTTTTTTATTGGCCGAAGCTTCTACATACAGCCTGGATTGCATATTTACCTTAGAAAGGACAATAGCCTAAACTTTGGAAGCGAACGGTATAGTATTCCAAATGTAGATCTATCGCCCGTATTACGTTTAGGATTCAGATACTGGAAAAAGTTTTAGTATAGCGTAAGCAATTATTTGATACCCTCTGATAGCTGTAAAAATCTATCAGAGGGTAATTAATATACACCTAAAATATACAGATTAAGCTAAAAGAAACTATCTTGCGTGCTAATATTTCTATTGCATCTTTGTCCTTAAAACTATTTATTTTGATAGCAGCGTCAGTTGCTTATTTATAAGCAGGAAATATGGATGATGAAAGAAATCTTTTTTTGGTAAACCATAAAATAGCAACGCATTCATGCAGGAAGAAGTAAAAAAGCACACAAATAAAATCTTCAAAGTAGCGAATAACTCCAGCTACTCTTTCAGCAAAAAGGTAAAAGAGGTGCTCATCGAAATTCTTATTATAGTTTTTGCTGTTTCTATCTCAATTTATCTGCACGGATGGAGCGCACACCGGCACGAGCAAAAGGAGGTAAAGGTATTCCTAACAAACCTACGAGAAGATCTTATTAAGGATATCAATACTATTAAGTATGATAAGAATATTTACTTAAAAATTAACAAGCAGTCTAATGATGTTCTGAAGCTAAAAGCATCCCAATTCGACAGCATTGCAAGAACTGGCAATAAGGTAGATATTCCGCTCCATATTTTTGGGAGTAAGATTAATAATGGGAATTACGAGGGGTTTAAAACCAGCGGTAAAATTGGATACATTGAAAATGAAAAGCTGAAGCAAATGATTCTTGCTTACTATCAAACGGATGTCTTGAATATTGGTGAAATGGATCGGTTTTATGCTCAGTATGTGGTTAAAACCATTGATTCTCAGGTGGATTATGTGAATAAGACTGATAAGGAGAAGTACTTAGACCCCATATTTAGGGAAAAGATTGGCTTATTAATAGGTCTGGGCGAGAATAATATTGAACAATATAATTATATAATTACAAATATTTCGAAAATAGTAAAAGAAGTAGAAAAGGAGCTGAATAAGTAGGAATATGAGTTGCATATTTAAAACACTAAATGGTATATGAAAACAGCATTACTAATTATTGACATTCAAAATGACTATTTTGAAGGAGGAACAATGACCTTAGTAGGGGCCGATAAGGCTGTCGAAAATGCTCGTTTAATCTTGGACAGATTTCGTTCAGATAAATTGCCTGTAATTCACATTCAGCATATTGCAATTTCTCCGACAGCAACATTTTTCTTGAAGGATACAGTAGGAGCAGAGATCCATAAGAGTGTTTCTCCACTAGAGAATGAAAAGGTTATTGAAAAGCATTACCCCAATAGCTTCCGTGAAACCAATCTGCTCGATTATTTACAGAAGAACGGTGTTACGGATATTGTAATATGTGGAATGATGACGCATATGTGCGTTGATGCAACAACAAGAGCTGCAAAAGACTTTGGATTCATCTGCACGGTAATTGGCGATGCTTGTGCTACAAGGAACCTCGAAGTAAATGGTCAATCGGTAGAGGCTAGCGAGGTTCAAAAAAGCTTTTTAGCCGCATTAAGCTACTTCTATTCGACAGTTAACACGGCAGCGCAATATTTGGAAGGGGGAAAGTAAAACCTTTAAATTCTGTAGCATTATATAGGAAATTGAATGTATGGCTGGTGATAAATTGAGTACAATGCTTCAAATAATCAGCAATTCTCCATTAATCGACTATCTCATTTAAACACCGCATTCCAGATCCCTCAGGCCTCCTGTCTTTTAATTCTTTTTATATCGAATTATTCGTTCTTGTGTATTCCTCAAGATATATTTGCGATCGTTTCGATTCGTAGAATGATTGACTTACCTTTGGCTGTAGTAAATTAAACGATACCAAAGGCATCATAATACCGTTATACGCTGGTATATATACCTGTTCGGAATATAAAGGAAAGTAAAGAATGGCGTCAAAAATAAGCTTGTTTTCGAGGAAGTGGTGCGAAACAGTCTTTGAAGGAAAGAATAAAGATTTTGGAGCTTATGCGCTACGACGAGACTCTAACAAGCGCCATGGACAAGCGTTAATGCTTGTAATCGCATCTATTTTGCTGGCTGCCGGATTGCCTACCCTCATAGACAAGGCTCGCCAAAATTTCCAACAGGAAAATGTTGAAGTTGCTAACATCTCGAAGATTAAGCTAGAGATGGATGATATTCCCGACATGCCAGAAGAGCCAATAGCCGCAGAGGATGTCCCCAATTCGGAGGAAAAACCGGCTGTAAAGGAGTCTAAGCTGGATATGACCGGTAGCATAACCATAGAAGCCGATGGTAAAAAAACGGATGCAGGTTCCGAGTCGGAGGAGGCTGAAGAGGACGATTCTACATGGAAAAAGGATGATTCAAAATCATTTTCCGAAAAGAAGGAAGAGGAAACCGACGACAATACGGTGCTGCTTTCTCCTGAGGAGATGCCTAAGTTTGATGGGAAGGATGCCTTGTCGGCTTTTAGGGAGTTTGTTGTTAAGAACCTTAAGTATCCTGAGAATCTGGAAATCCTTCGTATTGAAGGAACCGTGTATATTCAATTTATTGTAGAACGTTCGGGGAAGTTGTCTAATATACGGATTCTTCGTGGGGTGCATCCCATTATTGATAATGAGGTTGTGCGAATCATCAAAAGCTCACCCGTTTGGACTCCCGGTAAGCAGCAGGGAAAACTTGTTCGTGTTGCCTATACTTTTCCAATTGTATTTCAAATGGACTAACCTGTACAAGTTTGATAAACAAAAAAGGAACGACAACCCTGTCGTTCCTTTTTTCTGTATGAAAGTTTGAGAGATATTAGTCTCCGAAAGAAATTCCGATACCTTTACCTGCCGATACGAGAGCGCTATCTGGCTGAACGAAGTTTGGACGGTCGATAGCCTCAAGGAATGGAACACCGATGATGTCTGGATGACGGTAAGCAACCATTTCGCCAAACTTGCCTTCAAGAACTAGTTCAAAAGCTTTAACGCCAAACTGAGTTGCAAGAATACGGTCGTAAGCAACCGGCGAACCACCACGTTGAAGGTGTCCTAGAACAGTCTCACGCATGTCTGCATCAACGCCTGATGCTTTAAGTTCCTTCATTAGTTTCGAAGCAACACCGCCAAGTCGAAGGTTTTCGTAGCCAACTTCATCAGGTTTTTCGAATACCAGCGTACCGTCTTTAGGCATTGCTCCCTCTGCAACAACTACGATGGCAAAACCTCTTCCTTTGTTGTAACGAGCATTGATTTTTTCTGCAACCTTATTGATGTCGTAAGGAATCTCTGGGATAAGGCAAACATCGGCGCCACCTGCTATTGCTGCATGAAGTGCAATCCAACCAGCATTACGTCCCATTACTTCCATAATAAGCACGCGGTTGTGCGACGCTGCGGTGGTTACCAAACGGTCGATACCTTCCGAAGCAATTTGAACTGCAGTTTGAAAACCGAAGGTGTAGTCGGTAGCCGATAGATCGTTATCTATTGTTTTTGGAACCCCAACAACATTAAGACCTTTTTCGAAAAGGAGCTGAGAGATTTTTTGAGATCCGTCTCCTCCAATAGAGATAACCGCATCGATGCCGAGGTACTGAATCTTACGAATCATCTCGTCTGAGCGGTCTATAAAAGAATAGGTTCCATCCGAATTTTTAACTGGCCAAGCGAAGGGGCCTCCTTTATTTGTTGTGCCAATAATTGTTCCACCTTGTACGTGGATTCCGGCAACTGATTTTTCGTCAAGTACCTTGATTTCGGTAGGTTCCTTAAGAATCCCGTCGTATGCCTGAATGCAGCCTACTACTTCCCAATCTTTTTCTTGAGCTGCTCTCTTTACGATGGCCCGGATTACTGCATTTAAACCAGGGCAGTCGCCTCCCCCGGTTACAACCATAACTCTCTTCATTTGATGTAAGCTTTATGACTTTGTGCGTCTTGTTTCCTTAAGGATTTAAGAAAAGCTGCGCACAAGTTTTGTGATTTTTACTCTCCTATTTTATTCGCCCCAAAATTAGAAATATCTTGTTAGATTTTTCAAAGCTTTAAGTCAATAATCGCAATTAAATTTCATTTTATGCAGTTTTGCGCTTACTTGGATTAAATTTTACATTGTCTCTATAATGATCTAAAATTTAGTACTGTGGGGATTTTGCGCTTTAGAGGTTAGTTTGTATTTTAAAATTAGTATTAACATTTATCCATTGTTATGCTTAGATTTAGTTGTTCATCTGGTATATTTGTAATAACAATTTATCCGAAAAACTGAGTAATCATGTTGAAACCTTTAAAAGTTGCAGGTGAAATTTATTGGTTAGGAGCTAACGACCGTAAAAAGCATCTTTTCGAAAATATTTGGCCATTACCCAACGGCGTAGCATACAACTGTTTCCTAATTAATGACGAGAAAACAGCGCTGGTAGACACGATTGAGTCTGGCGTTGCTGGTGATTTTGTGGAAAAGGTGGAGTCGTTACTGGCAGGGCGTCCTTTGGATTACCTAATCATTAACCACATGGAGTTAGACCATACTGGTGAGGTAAAGGAGATTCTTAAGCGATACCCGAACGTGCAGATCATTGGAAATTCAAAGACATTTAAAATAGTCGAGGCTTATTGGGGAAATGTCAATAATTTCAAGCATGTAGAGGATAATGAAGAACTCCCATTAGGGCATCATAAGTTGAAGTTTTTAATGACTCCATGGGTGCATTGGCCCGAAACGATGATGACCTATGATGTTACGGAGCAGGTGCTCTTCTCTGGTGATGCATTTGGGAGTTTCGGTACGCTCGATGGTGGTGTTTTCGATGATGAAATAGATTTTACTTACTATGAGGAGGATATGCGTCGCTACTTCTCGAATATTGTGGGTAAATATGCCAACATGGTGCAGAAAGCATTCAAGAAATTGGAAGGTGTTCCTGTAAAATCGGTATGCCCTGTTCACGGACCGGTATGGAGAAGCAATCCAGAGGTCGTTCTAGGACTATATGACAAATGGAGCAAGATGGAGGCCGAAAATGGAGTTGTCATAATTTACGCTTCGATGTATGGAAATACCGAGCAAGTTGCCGACTATATTGCTCGCAAAATTGCTGAACGTGGAGTAAAGAAGATTCGTATTCACGATGTGTCAAAAACGCATATTTCTAATCTAATCAACGATATTTGGAAGTATAAAGGCGTGATTCTAGGCAGCTGCGCATACAATAGTCAGATGTTTCCGTTGATGGAGCAGCTCACGCGTGAACTTGAGCATATGGGCGTAAAGGATCGTGAACTTGGGATCTTTGGTTCGTACAGTTGGAATGGCGGCGGTGTGAAAAATATAAAAAAGTTTCAGGAAAATGTCAGCTGGAATCTAGTGTCGGAACCTGTTGAAATATATGGCATTCCAGATGGTAAGAAGTTGGCTCAGTGCGATGCTTTAGCACTCGAAATGGCTGAAAAACTTAAGTAGTTTCGATTAATTAGGATAGCAAAAGGGGGCAACAGCCTCCTTTTTTTTATTTTTGCTTAAAACCTTTAATAGTTGATGTAATGGAGTTTAACCTACCAGTCGGATTGTCCTATACTTCAAAAAAGAAAGTAACCATTGATGATGTAGCATCTCGCTATGGATCGGGCATGATTGATGTATTTGCAACACCCGCATTGGTTGCTATTATGGAAAATGCAGCATTGATGGCGGTTGCTAGCTATTTGCCCGAAGGATTCAATACTGTTGGTATAGAAATATCGACTACCCATGTGAAGGCAACTCCAATAGGAATGGAGGTAAAAGCTACGGCACGCCTTATAAATGTGGATGGGAAAAAGCTAACCTTCGAAATTGTTGCAGAAGATGAGGAAGGTGTAATCGGGAAAGGAGTACATTCGAGGTTTATTATCGACACGGAAAAGTTTATGGCGAAGTTAACTAAAAAGTAGATGAATATGATAATGTCTAGCAAGGATAAAGAAGAAATAGAAGCATTGGGTGGTGACCCATCTGCAATAGAGTATCAGCTTAAGCAGTTTGAGAGCGGTTTTCCCTTTCTGGAACTAAAGGCTCCAGCGACAGTGCCTTCTGGTATTATGCGGGTTGATGATGCTCAAAAGGCGTATTTTGTTGAAAAGTATGAACGCTATAGCGGTAAGCGCGTAAAGTTTGTTCCAGCTTCAGGTGCTGCAACTCGCATGTTTAAATCGCTGTACGAGGCGAAAGATCGCCTAGAAAAAGGAGAAGCAAAAGAGTCTGTATTCGAACGCTTAAAGGATGTGAGGCAGGTTTTTGATAGTTTGGAAAAGTTTGCTTTTTATCCAGAACTAAAAGAGATATGTGCCTTTAAGGGCATTTTATTGAGCAATCTTTCTTCTGCTGATTGTGCTGTAGTACTATCGCTAATTCTTGGAGAAGGTGGCTTGAACTATGGCAATCTTCCTAAGGGGCTTGTAAAATTCCACACCTATGCTAGTGGAGCGCGTAAGGCAGTTGCCGAACATTTGGTGGAAGGAGCCGAATATGCTAAAAATGGCGATTCAAGCGTTCTTATTCATTTTACGGTATCTCCCAACCATCTTGAAGGCTTTAAGGCTGAAGTTGCAAAGTCAAAAGAGGCTATTGAGAAGGTATACGGTGTATCTATTTCGGCAGAGTATTCTATTCAAAAGCCATCGACTGATACTATTGCAGTAAATCTTGACAATACTCCATTCCGTGATAACAATGGCAAGCTGGTATTCCGGCCTGCTGGGCATGGTGCGTTGCTCGAAAACCTAAATGACATTACTGGAGACATCATCTTTATTAAGAATATAGATAATGTTGTACCCGATAGCTTAAAGCCAATCACTATTGAGTACAAAAAGGTTTTGGGCGGATTGCTTGTTGATGTTCAGGGAAAAGCGTTTGCTGTATTACAAGCCCTTGATGCAAATGCTAGCGACGAAAAGGCGCTTACAGATGGTCTGTCGTTGATAGAGAGGCTTGGTGGTGATTTGAGTAAACTCGATATTCTGAATGGAACTGCAAAGGCTGATTATGTAAAGAAATTCCTAAATAAGCCAATTCGCATTTGTGGGATGGTAAAGAATCAGGGAGAACCAGGTGGTGGCCCATTTGTGGCTCTCAACTCAGATGGGGACTATTCACTTCAAATTGTAGAAAGTTCACAGATTGATTTGAAGAATCCAGATCAGAAGGCCGTATTTGATAGTTCAACCCACTTCAATCCGGTTGATTTAGTGTGTGGAGTGAAGAACTATAAGGGTGAAAAGTTTGATCTAAGGGATTTTCGTGATCCGAAAACGGGCTTTATTTCTATAAAGAGTAAGGATGGGCGCGAATTAAAAGCGATGGAACTCCCAGGGCTTTGGAATGGCGCTATGAGCAACTGGATTACGTTATTTGTAGAGGTTCCTCTAATAACGTTTAATCCTGTTAAGTCGATTAATGATTTACTCAGAGTTGAGCATCAGTAATTCTTGCTTTATTCTGTACTGTAAAGTATTTTAGTTCGCCTAGATCTTAATTTTATAATTGAAACCTGCTAGATCAATAAAATCTGGCAGGTTTTTCTATAAATAGCCAACCTTGTAGAAATGATTTAAAATATATAATATCTGATTATTAATCAGTATATCAAAGTATAAGCCTTATTTGTGCAAACTATTGCATTATTTTCATCACTTTCCCCTTGACTTAAATCGAAAAGTCTTACTTTTGCGTTGGAAAATTCATAATTAGTTTCAAACGTTTCGATTTAAATTCGGTAACTATGTGTGGAATTGTTGCGTATGTTGGGCCTAAGGATGCTTATCCTGTTATTATTAAAGGACTAAAGCGTTTAGAGTACAGAGGGTATGATAGTGCTGGTATAGCATTGGTCAATGGAGGCTTAAACATCATCAAGAAAAAGGGTAAAGTAATAAACCTCGAAGAATTTGCGAGCAACACCGATTTAAAAGGTCATATTGGAATAGGACATACGCGCTGGGCTACTCACGGAATCCCTAGCGATGCCAATTCTCATCCGCATACATCTGGCGATGGCAAGATTGCCCTTGTTCACAACGGTATTATCGAAAACTACCTCACATTAAAGTCTGACTTGCTTAAAAAGGGGCATGTTTTCAAAAGTGAAACTGATACGGAGGTTCTAGTTCATTTCATAGAGGATATTCGTAACGAGTTAAAGTGTAATCTGGAGGAGGCCGTTCGCGTGGCCTTGGGGCGCGTGGTTGGCGCATTTGCCATTGCCGTTATATCTATCGATGAGCCAACCGTAATGGTGGCTGCGCGAAGGGGAAGCCCCTTGGCTGTAGGAATTGGGGACGGTGAGTATGTTATTGCCTCGGATGTTACGCCAATTGTAGAGTATACTCAGAGCGTTATCTACCCTAAGGATAACGAAATGGTGGTTATTAATGGCGCCGACTATAAGCTGATAGACCTTGAAAATAATCTTCTTGAGCCATACGTAAAGGAACTCGATTTTGAGCTTGCTAGCATCGAAAAGGGAGGCTTTGAGCACTTTATGCTTAAGGAGATAATGGAGCAGCCACGTACTTTTAGGGATTGCCTTCGTGGTAGATTAAAAGCTGATGAATTGTATATCAAACTAGGAGGTATTCGCGATTATGTCGATGAGATTATATCCGCAAAACGAATACTAATTATAGCATGTGGTACCTCGTACCATGCAGGGCTTGTTGCAAAGTACCTATTCGAGGATCTTTGCGGCATTCCTACTGATATTGATTTTGCATCGGAGTTTCGCTACCGCAAGGTGGTGATTACTGAGCGTACGGTTGTATTGGGCATTTCGCAATCTGGAGAAACTGCAGATACCATTGTTGCTCTCGAAAAGGCAAAGAAGAAGGGGGCTAAGGTGCTTGGAATTTGCAATGTTGTTGGTTCTTCGATTGCGCGTCTTACTGATGCAGGTGTTTACACCCACGTAGGTGTTGAGATTGGAGTGGCAAGTACCAAAGCGTTTACCGGACAGCTGGCCATTATCTACATGATGGCGCTGCTTATTGCCAAAGAGAAAGGCAGTTTGGAATTCGAAAAGTACAAGCATCTGATTGAAGAATTCGACCGAATTCCTGATAAAATAGAGCAAACCCTAAAGAATACCTATACGGCTGTAGAGCAGGTGTCGGCAGCATGCCGACATGCATCGAGCATGATATACCTCGGACGTGGGCTTAACTACCCAATTGCGCTAGAGGGGGCTCTAAAGTTAAAGGAGATAACCTACATCCATGCCGAAGGCTATCCTGCTGCCGAAATGAAGCACGGTCCTATTGCGCTTATCGATGAGAACATGTTTGTGGTATTCATCGCACCAAAGGATAAGACTTACGAAAAAATAGTTTCCAACATTCAGGAGGTGAAGTCGCGCGGAGGAAAGGTAGTTGCACTGGTAACTGAGGGTGATAAAACAATCTCCAAGATGGCCGACTATACCATCGAAATTCCAGAAACGGATAAGATTTTCACCCCAGTACTGAATATTATTCCGCTACAAATGCTATCGTACCAGGTGGCTAAGTTGCGCGAGTGCAATATCGATCAGCCTAGAAATCTTGCTAAATCTGTAACTGTAGAGTAGCATGGGATTTATTAAGCGTTTTGATGCCCAACTGCTGGGTTACGATTTTATTAATAAGGAGTTCCTGCCCGAGGGTAAGGACGAGCATTATATTCGGTATCAGCAAAAGGAGAAGAACGGCTTCCGCAAGCTTACCGGGCAGGAGGTTGACATGCTGGTGCGCAACGGAAACATGTCGGACAACTGGGATACCGTGCTTGTGGACGATCCCTTTAATCCAGGGTTGGTTCGCAACTGCATATTCTACGGGCTGGTTCGTATTGGTAAACTCGAGCCACAGTGCCTAGAGTACCACGACCTGCGGCTACCTGTTGGCCTCTACAACTCGATGATAATATCCAGCGATATAGGCGACAACGTTGCCATACATAACGTTGGGTACCTGTCGCACTATATCCTCGACAGCGAGTCGATGCTGTTTAACATCGACGAGATGGAGACCTCAAATAAGTCTAAGTTTGGCAATGGCATCATTAAGGATGGCGAGACTGAGGCCCAGCGCTTGTGGATGGAGATCTGCAACGAGAATGGCGGGCGCAAGGTGCTTCCCTTTGATGGGATGCTTACCAGCGACGCCTACCTGTGGTCGAAGTTCCGAGACGACAAGGAACTGATGCGCCGATTCCGGGAGATTACCGAGAATGCCTACTCGCCTAAGCGAGGATTCTACGGAAGGGTTGGAAAGGGGTGCGTCATCAAAAATACCAGCAGCATTAAGGATGTGAACATTGGCGATAGCACCTACATCAAGGGCGCCAATAAACTCAAGAACCTAACCATTAACTCCAGCGAGGATAGCCCTACCCAGATTGGGGAAGGGGTTGAGCTGGTAAACGGCATTGTTGGCACCGGCTGTAAGGCTTTCTACGGCGTTAAGGCGGTCAGGTTTGTGATGGGGGTTAACTCGTCGCTGAAGTATGGAGCCCGCCTGATCAACTCGTACCTAGGCGAGAACTCGACCATATCGTGCTGCGAGGTGCTCAACAGCCTCATCTACCCCAGCCACGAGCAGCACCACAACAACTCGTTCCTTATTGCCTCGTGCGTGCAGGGGCAGAGCAACATTGCAGCAGGGGCAACGCTTGGATCGAACCATACCTCGAGGGCTAACGATGGCGAGATTATCGCCAAGCGAGGCTTTTGGGCTGGCCTGTCGACCTCCATCAAGCATAATAGCCGTTTTGGGTCGTTTACGCTTCTCACTAAGGCCAACTACCTGCACTCGATAAGCATCGACCTGCCGTTTGCGCTGGTGGCCAACAACGAATCGGATAACCGGCTAGAGATTATCCCCGCCTACTGGTGGCGCTACAACATGTACGCGCTCGAGCGCAATGCCTGGAAGTTTGTGATGCGCGATAATCGTGAGGAAATAGGGCAGAAGTTCGAGTACGGCTACCTAGCCCCCGACTCCGTTTCCGAAATATTGAAGGCAACCGACATGCTATACCGCTGGATTGCCGAAGAGGTGGAACCCAACACCACGGATAACCATAGAGCCATCGCCGAAAAGGCCATTGCCGAAGGGTATAACCCCGCATCAATCCTTATCAGCTCCGAAGGCATCGAGGCATCATCCCGCAAGGTGCTAATAAAGAAACCAGTTCAGGCAATTATCGCCTACAAGGAGATGGTGAAGTACTACGCGCTAACCTCGTTTATCGACTACATGAAGGCCTATGGCGTTGGGCTGGAGGGGATACTCGCCATGGATAGCGATGGCATCGACCGCTGCTGGATGAACGTTGGTGGGCAAATCATCAAGTGCTCCTTCATCGAAGAGCTGAAGCGGAAGGTGAAATCGAAGGAACTGAACAGCTGGGACGAGATCCACGCCGCCTACCGCTCGCAGGACGACTGCTACACCGCCGACAGGGCCCGCTACGCCAAGTACGCGCTGGGCCAGCTCCTCGGACAAGCGCTGGATATTGAGTCGCTGCTTCAGCTTGCCGACGATGGCGTGGCCATTGCCCAGCTGGTAAAGGAGCGCGTCTACCAGTCGCGGCTTAAGGACTACAACGATCCGTTCCGAAAAATGGTGTACGACAGCGCCGAAGAGATGGAGGCCGTTGTGGGCAGCATTGCCGATAACGATTTTATCGCCCACTCGGAGGCCGTTTACCAGAAAACTCTAAGCAACGTCAAGGCGCTATTCGCCAAGATAAAAACGGTTTGATGCAGATAATGGCTGCCCAAATGCAGCCATGGACATTGCAGACTCTATAGCCTTTAAATGCAGAAGGGGGGAAGCTTGATGCTTCTCCCCTTTTTTTCATAAAAGCGAATGTGCAGGTACGGCACAGCTAGCTGTAGCGCTTGCCCACCCCTACGACAAGGGGAAAAATACGTTTTTGATGCTTGCACGGCCCCGTTCCTGCACCAAAAAAACGTTTGGAGCCCTAGATCACCCCCGGGCAAGCTTTTTACCAACAAAAGCTGCCAGCTGGCATACTTTTACGGAAGCCATCTCGTTTAACTAGACGGAAAACAGCGAGCTTTTCTTCCGATTAACGTTCGCTGCGCAAAGAGATGGGTGTTTTATACTTTTTTTAAAAAAGAATGGTGTATGTTTGCGTAAAGGCAAATCCGAAGGGTGAAAGCCGAGAATCAAAAAAACAACTGTTATGAGTAAAATCTACCAATTTAAGATTGAGCTTAAGGGTATCACGCCAAAGATCTGGCGTAGCGTTCAGCTTAACGAAGATGCTCAGCTTTTAGACCTTCACTACGCTGCTCAAATTGCTATGGGATGGTACGACTCGCATCTCTACCAATTCGAGAACAAGGGGGTGATCTATGGCGATCCGGAGGCCCTGGAGGACGATAATGTTCAGGACGACTCGACCATTGACATTGTAGATGTGTTTAAAGCCGAAAAGGATGCCATTAGTTACGTCTACGATTTTGGCGACAACTGGGAGCATACAATTACGCTCGAAAAGGTTATCGAAGCCAAGGAACCGCTGGAGCACATGATCTGCGTGGGCGGCAAGCGCAACTGCCCTCCCGAGGATTGTGGAGGCATTCCCGGATACCTCGACATGCTCGAAACGCTCAAGAATTCCGAAAGCGAGGAGTACAAGGAGCTGATCGAATGGATCGGCGGGGAATACAATCCTGAATTCTTCGAGATGAGCATCATCAACGATTCATTCAAGGAGATTGAGGAGCAATTCCTACTCGACGATGAGGGAGACGAGGAGTTTGACTGGAACGTAGCAGACAAGAACTAACACGACCCTGTATAATGAAAAGAGCATTACTTGCCGCAATGCTACTGGCTACTACCTTCCCCTCCTTCGCACAGGAAGAGGAGGGGAAGGTAGAGCGGCTATACTACCTGGACATTTCTGCCGGGTATAGCCTAGCGCTGCCACCTTTCTCGAATGCAAAAACCGATGCTGTATTCCTCAAGCCTCGTTCGGGTGGCAGCATGTCTTTCGCATTTGTAAGAAAGATTACCGACGATTTTGGGGTACAGGTGGAGGTATTAACCACCGCATTCGAGGTGAAAAATAGCGATTTGGTAGCAGCATCAGGGAGTGGCGGTGTTACGCTATCTCAGCTTGATGTTAAGCCCTACCGTTCGACCTTCTTTGGGGCAGGTGCCGCTACTTTTCTGCCTCTTGCGCGCCGCCTAACGCTCGATGTAAAGGGAAGCGTGGGGGTAAATCTTGTTGAGTTTGCCGAACAGAACTTCAGCCGCAAGCTGGCCAATGATCCCCCTCAAAGCATAACCGTTTCAGCCAAACGATCGCTTGCCCCAGCAGCCCTTGTTGGCGGAAGGCTAAGGTACCCGTTAGGCGAATCGGTGGATATTGGCGTTAAGGTGGAGTACGGTATCTCGTATGCCAAATTTACCAATGTACAACGATTGGTAAATACGACAAATTCGGAGCTGCCGGATGTAAAGAAGACGGTATCGTACCTGAATACCGGCCTAACACTAGGCCTACGTTTTTAAACAAGAAAGGGCTCGAAATTTTCGAGCCCTTTCTTGTATCCTATACCTTTCGTTTACTTGTAGATTTCCTTTTTGCAAGCCTTTAGGGTGTTGGTTAGAAGCGCAACAATGGTTGTTGCACCAACGCCACCAGGAACAGGCGTAATGTAGCTGCATTTGGGGGCAACCTCATCGAACTTAACATCGCCAAGTAGCTTCCACCCCGACTTGGTAGTCGCCGATTTAACGCGGGTAATACCTACGTCGATAACTACAGCACCCTCTTTTACCATTTCGGCGGTAACGAATTCGGGTGCGCCAAGTGCGGCAATAATGATGTCAGCCGAAAGGCAAACCTCCTTAAGATTCTTGGTGCGGCTGTGGCAAACGGTTACGGTGCAGTCGCCAGGGTAGCCCTTTTGCGATAGCAGGTTGGCCATTGGACGCCCTACAATGTTACTACGGCCGATAACCACGGCATGCTTGCCGGATGTTTCGATGTTGTAGCGCTTGAGGAGCTCCAGTATCCCAAATGGGGTAGCCGAGATGTAGGAGGGAAGCCCAATCATCATTCGGCCAACGTTGGTTGGATGGAACCCGTCAACATCCTTTTTAGGATCTATTGCCTCAATCACCTTATTCTCGTCGATATGCTTGGGCAGCGGTAGTTGAACGATGAACCCATCTACTTCAGGGTCTTCGTTTAGCTTCTTAATGGTTGCCAGCAGCTCGGCTTCAGCATCATCCTCCTCAAATCGGATGATGGTTGACCTAAAGCCAACTTCTGCGCATCCTTTTTCCTTATGGCCAACGTAGGTCTCGCTAGCGCCATCGTGGCCTACAATAATTGCAGCCAAATGGGGAACCTTGTTCCCTTGGGCAACCATTTCCTTAACCTCTGCAGCTATTTCGGCTTTTATTTCGGAGGCAATCTTCTTACCGTCAATTAGGTTCATAGGTTAGCTTTTTGTATGTGGATTATCGTTTCATGCCCTTCATGCCTTTCATCATGCCGCCCATTGCACGTGGTCCACCTGCCATCATCTTCATCATCTTGCGGGTATCCTCAAACTGCTTAAGCAGGCGGTTTACCTCTTGGATGGTGGTGCCGCTACCTTCGGCAATACGCTTGCGGCGGCTACCGTTGATTACGGATGGATCTTCGCGTTCTCCGGGGGTCATCGACTTGATGATGGCTTCAATTCCCTTAAAGGCGTTATCGTCGATGTCGATGTTCTTCATCATCTTGCCAAGGCCTGGGATCATGCCTGCAAGATCCTTGAGGTTACCCATCTTCTTGATTTGGCCAATCTGCGAAAGGAAGTCGTTGAAGTTGAACTGATCCTTGGCAATCTTCTTTTGAAGGTTACGGGCTTGCTCTACATCGTACTGCTCCTGTGCCTTTTCAACAAGGGTAACGATATCACCCATGCCCAAGATACGGTCGGCCATACGCTCGGGGTGGAACACCTGAAGGGCATCCATCTTTTCGCCTGAGCTTACAAACTTGATAGGCTTATCTACCACCGAGCGAATCGAAAGAGCGGCACCGCCTCGGGTATCACCATCGAGCTTGGTTAGGACAACGCCGTCGAAGTTGAGCCTGTCGTTGAACTCCTTTGCGGTGTTTACGGCATCCTGACCGGTCATCGAGTCGACAACGAAAAGGATTTCGCTTGGGTTAACCGCTTTCTTGATATTTTCAACCTCCTGCATCATCGCCTCGTCGACAGCCAAACGTCCCGCGGTATCGATGATAACCACATTTTGACCTTGCTCTCTGGCGTACTTTACGGCATTCTTGGCAATCTCTACAGGATTCTTGCTTCCCTCTTCTGTGTAAACAGGAACTTCTATTTGTTCGGCAAGTATTTTCAGCTGCTGGATAGCGGCTGGACGGTAAACGTCGCCGGCAACGAGCAAAGGTTGACGACCTTTTTTGCTCTTTATGAACGAGGCTAGCTTACCCGAGAAGGTGGTTTTACCAGAACCTTGTAGACCGGCAATAAGGATTACGGCTGGAGTTCCCTTAATATCGATGTCGACCATTTCGCCACCCATGAGCTGCACCAGTTCGTCGTGAACGATCTTGGTCATCATCTGACCTGGCTTAACGGAGTTGAGTACGTCTTGACCAAGAGCCTTCTTCTTTACGTCGTCGGTAAAGGTTTTGGCAACCTTATAGCTAACGTCGGCATCTAGAAGTGCCTTACGGATATCTTTTACGGTTTCGGCAATGTTGATGTCGGTGATCTTACCTTCACCCTTCAGCAACTTAAATGCCCTGTCTAACCTGTCGGATAAATTCTCGAACATATATGGTTTTCTTTTTTAATTACATTTTCAGACTTTAGATTTTAGATGTTAGACTCTAGATTCTTTTTTTGTTTGTCTAACATCTAACATCTAATATCTAACGTCTATGATTTACATCTTCTCAGGAACGTCAATCCCCAGCATATTCATTGCACTTTTAATGGTAAGTGCGATTTGCTGCGAAAGGGCAAGGCGCATCTTACGAATAGCTTCGTTCTCCTCCTTAATGATTGGCGCATCGTGGTAGAACTGGTTGAACTCTTTCGCCAAGTCGTATGCGTAGTTGGCGATGATCGCAGGCGAAAGATCATCTGCAGCACCTGACACAATCTCTGGGTAAAGGTCGAGCAGTTTAATGAGATCTAGTTCCTTTGCCGATAGGCTAAGGTTTATGCCAATTGATGATGGAACTTCAAATCCTGCATCCTTTGCTTTTCGTAGCAGCGATTTGATACGAGCGTGGGTGTACTGGATAAATGGTCCTGTATTTCCGTTAAAGTCGATAGACTCTTTGGGGTCGAACATCATGGTCTTCTTAGGGTCAACCTTAAGAATAAAGTATTTTAGTGCTCCAAGACCAACCATGCGGTTAACGGCGGTGGCTTGCTCTTCGGTTAGGCCATCGAGTTTACCTAACTCTTCCGACATCTGGCGTGCGGTAGATACCATTTCGTCAACTAGCTCGTCGGCATCAACAACGGTTCCTTCGCGCGACTTCATTTTACCTTCGGGTAGCTCAACCATGCCGTATGAGAGATGGGTGATGCTATCGGCCCAGCTAAACCCAAGCTTCTTAAGCACGAGGCGAAGCACCTGAAAGTGGTAGTTCTGCTCGTTGCCTACAACGTAGATGTGTTCGTCGAGCGTGTACTCGTCGAAGCGCTGATGGGCGGTGCCAAGGTCTTGGGTCATGTAAACCGAGGTGCCATCGCCACGAAGCAGCAGCTTTTGGTCGAGGCCGTCATTGGCAAGGTCGATCCAAACAGAGCCATCCTCCTTTTTGAAGAATACGCCCTTCTCGAGCCCCTTCATCACAAGTTCCTTGCCTAGAAGGTAGGTTTGTGATTCGTAGTAGGTACGATCGAAGGTAATGCCAAGGTCGTTGTATGTCGTTTTGAAGCCATCGTAAACCCAGCCGTTCATCGTGCTCCAAAGGTTGATGGTCTCTTCGTCTTTTGCTTCCCACTTGCGGAGTAGGTCTTGAGCCTGAAGTAGGATAGGAGCCTTCTTCTTAGCCTCTTCTTCCTCCATGCCGCCTGCAACCATCTCCTTAACCTGAGCTCGGAACTCCTTGTCGAAGCGAACGTAGTAGTCGCCTACAAGATGATCGCCCTTTTTGCCTGTCGATTCTGGAGTCTCTCCATTGCCGAAGAGCTTCCAGGCAATCATAGACTTGCAGATGTGGATTCCGCGGTCATTTACCAAATTTACCATATACACCTTTCGGCCGCTAGCCTTCAAAATCCTCGAAACGGCATTGCCGAGTAGGTTGTTGCGAACGTGTCCAAGGTGCAGCGGCTTGTTGGTGTTGGGCGAGGAGTACTCGACCATGATAGACTTGCCGCTGTTGGGTTCTGCAATCCCGTAGTTAGGTGTAGCCAACGCCTGGTTTAGACGTTCTGCCCAGAACTCGGGGGTGAGGGCTATATTAAGGAATCCCTTAATTACGTTGTATGCTGAAACTTCCCGAACGTTGGTCAAAAGGTATTCGCCTATTTCCTTTCCGATAGCCTCGGGTGACTTTCTGGCGAGTTTTACAAAAGGGAATACAATTAGGGTGTAGTCTCCCTCAAAATCCTTCTTGGTCTTCTGGATTTGAATATGCGATGCGGCGATTTCGTTTCCATAAAGCGCCTGCGCTCCTGCAAGACACCAATCCGAAATGATTGATTCAACGTTCATTCTATATGTGCAAATTAAATGTAGTGTGCAAAGATATAAAGCCAGTCCTATAATTAAAACTAATAGTTGGAAGATTGTGCGATTTATTCGAAAGAAGCGGCACTTTAAGGGTTGTTTAACGTTGGGCTTCGATCAACTTTTCTAGTGGTGTAGGCGCTAGGATAGTCTTGTTCGCAATTGATGGTAAACAGCATGGCGTTGGATAGGAGTATGGTTCTCATGGAGTATCAAGTTAGGTAGCATATTCTGCAGAACTGCTATCTTTACCAAAAACATCGCTTAACTGAAATGACAAACAGCGTAAAGGAAACCAAGTTTGACACCTTCGATTGGATTGACCTGATTTCGCCAACCAACGAGGAGCTGCAGGAGATAACAGCCCAGCATAAGCTCAACTACTTTCTGGTATCCGACAGCATGGAGCCGGGACACCTGCCCAAAATAGAGCAGCACGATGGCTTTACCTTTATCATACTCCGCGCCTACATTGCCCAGCTGGGGGATAATGTTACAACGGTTCACGAACTGTCGGGGAAGGTGGCTTTCTTCATCAGTGAAGGGCTGCTGATCACGGTGCATCGCTCCAACTTCCCATTTCTTTTGGACATCAAGGATACGCTGGACTCGTCGATCGACATCCACCAGCTGGTGATCCATATCTTCAACCATATCGTAGATTCGTACGTTGAGCCAGCCAGCTGGCACTCCAACCATATCGACGAGGTTGAGAAAATCATCTTTCTAAAGAATCTAAAGCGGGTGTCGCAGGAGGATCTATACTTCCAGAAGGCGGAGCTCCGCATCAGCAAAAAACTGCTGCTGCTTACTCAGGCGGTGCTCAATCAGTATGCCATCCAGCAGGAGCACCAAACGGCGCTGCAGGATGTTAAGGATTCGCTGGTGCGGCTGATCTTGGAGTACGAGGAGGCGCTTGACGATAGCAGCAGCTTGATGAATACCTACCTTACGCTTACCGCTCAACGGAGCAACGACGTGATGAAGCTGCTCACCATCTTTTCGGCATTCTTCCTGCCGCTAACGTTTATCGTGGGCGTTTACGGGATGAACTTCGAGGTGATGCCCGAGCTCAAGTGGCGCTACGGCTACCTCTTTGTGGTGCTGCTTATGGTGGCGATATCGCTGATAACCTACTTCTGGTTTAGGCGGAGGAGGATTCTGTAGCATCGAATTGCATCGAATAAAAAAGAAGCGGCTACCTCGGAAATACGAGATAGCCGCTTGCTGTATGTCGTAGAAGCGTTCTAGTTGGCGTCAATAAGCAGGGAGCCTCCCGTTAGCGAATACACGATGTTGGGGTGCCCCGCATACTTTACAATGCTTGCGTCCGATGCCGTAACCACCAGCTTATCTACAGCTGTTACCTGTGCCTCGCTGCCTCCCAGTAGATTCAGGTCGCTAAGGCTGGTGAGCAGCCTAAAGCCGTACAGCTTGCTGTTGCCCGATAGCTCATCAACATAAAGGCTGCCAGCTTCGCCGTAGGGCTTTACCTCGGAGCCTGCGCTGGCCACCACCTTCAGCTCGTCGGTGGCGATGTTGGTTTCGACGTAGCTGCCACCATCAGCATCAATTTTGAACTTCGTCGGATTAAAGATGCCTGTTGTGTATACCTCGGAGCCTCCCCAAGCGGTGATGGAGCTGAGCACCGGCATGGTTATCAGCACCCGCTTATGCTTTACATCTTGAGGCATTATTGCCTTATCGAGGTAGATGTTGAGCTCGCCAGTTCCGCTTATATCGGTGTGTATGTTGTCCTGGTAGCCATCGGGGGCTTCTACTACGACCTCTATGTGGCTGCCTCTAACAACTTCTACCTGAAAGCCATCTTCAACCTTCAGCTTGTCGAAGTAGCCAATTCCTATCCGCTTTACAGCGGTTACATCGCCGGGACCAACCTCCTCTTTCACGCAAGAGGTAATGATCAGCCCGAAAGCAAAGAGTATAACCTTAAATGCTACCTTCATTTGTTAATGGTATTTGAGCTGCAAATGTAGAACTATAGGCCAAATATCAACCATGCATGGTTGGCAAAAGCGCTAGCTGGCCATATATCGACCTTACGACGGTTTGTTTTGCGAAAAGTTACAGCCGCTAGTGACTTGCGGGAGGATTGATGGAGCCTATAGCCTCATGTGGGGGATGGTAGAATAGCTTATCCGCTCGGTAGGGGTGACATGAGGTCATGCAAGCCCTCCAAATGAATTTTTCATGCTTGCATGAGGTCATTCATGCCTTCCAAATACGTTTTTGGTGCTTGCATGAGGTCATTCTAGGCCCGCAAACACATTTTTGGTGCTTGCATGAGGTCATGCAAGCATCAAAAATTCGTTTTTTGCCCTTGCATGACCTCATGCAAGGTTTTTTCGCCGCTTGTTGAAAATAGTGAAGGCGCTTTACGCTACTGGCCAATGGCCTTCAGGTAGCTGCTGTAGAGCTGCCTCCAGTCCACCACCTTCCAGAGGTTGGCGAGGTAGTCGGCCCGCTTGTTGCGGTACTTCAGGTAGTAGGCATGCTCCCATACGTCTATGTTGAAGATGGGGTAGACTTCGGTTAGGGCTACATCCATGAAGGGAGCATCCTGGTTGGCCGTTGTGGTAATGGCTAGCGTGCCGTTGGGATAAACGAGCAGCCATGCCCATCCCGAGCCGAAGCGCGATAGCGCCGCCTTCTCCATCGCGGCCTTAAACGCTTCAACGCTGCCGTACTGCTTCTCCAGTATTGCCTTGAGCTCATCGGGCATCACGCTGTTGGATGGTGCCGTGAGGCTTTCGAAGTAGAGGTTGTGGTTGTAAACTCCGCCGCCGTTGTTGCGTACCGCCTGCTGAATAGGCTGAGGTAGGGTGCTGATGTTGCGCAGCAGCATCATTAGCGGCATTCCCGTTAGGTCGGGGTAGCTTTCGAGCGTCTTGCTCAGGTTGGCTGCGTAGGCGGCATGATGCGCCGAGTAATGTATGCGAACGGTGGTGGAGTCGATGTAGGGCTCAAGGTCGGCATAGCCATACTTCAGCTTAACCTGTCCGTTTTGTGCGCTTGCCGTAGAAAGAGCAAGCGCTAACGATGCCAGAAATACCAGTTGTTTTACCATAGCCTTTCAAGTTTGGGATTGAACGAGCAGGATAACGATGCTCTTCCTATAAACCTATTTGGCCAGATAAAGTTTAAAGACGAAGGAGGGCGACTGAAGTGCTGGAGTTGCGAGCTGCCTCTACAGTCTATCCGATAGAACCTCTGCATCCATAACGATGAAGTCCCTCTCGGCCTTTAGCAGGTTGATGGTTTGGAGCAGCAGGTTCTTTGTTTCGTTAAGGATGCCAAGGTAGAGGTCGCTGTTGCGGGTGGTGGCCTCGCCGTTCTTTATGCGCTTAATCTGCTTCTTGCGGGCGCTGTTTAGCAGCTCTATTACCTGCTGTTGCTGCTTGATGGTATCTGGAATTTCGTCGAAGGTTTGCTCGTTGATGATGTGGTTGATGCTGCTGAATAGGGTCGATACCTCATAGTTGATCGACTTCAGTTCCACCACCTGCTCCTTAAGCAGCCCCTTGTGTTTGTTGTCAATGTGGTCGAAGGCGGGCTTGGTGATGAAGCTGAGCGAGTGGGCAATCTCCCTCAGGTAGTCGACCACCTGCACGTAGTAAAGCCCTGTTTCAATCGAGTCGCTTTTCAGTTGGGTAAGGGTATGGTGGAGGTTTTTCTTGTATGCTTTGGTTTCGTTCGCAATCTCTTCCACATCGTTGTTTAGCTTCTTCAGCAGCTTTCGGTCGTTATTCGATAGTCCGTGGATGGTTTCGTTGTAGATCACCACAATGTTTCGCAGGGCCTTGTTCACCTCGTCAACGCAGCGCTTTACGATATCCTCCTCCTTAATGCAGCCGATAGCCTTCTTTGGTGCCCTTTTCGATTTGGTAAAGCGAAGCTTGTCGGTGCCAATAACAATGGCAATCGTGGCTAAGATGGACAAGAGTAGCAGTATGGTAACAATAATTAGAAGGATGTTATCCATTGTATGTTAAGTTTGTTGCAAAACTACCATTCAATTCGACACCACGCTTTACCTGTATGTTAATAATGAGTTAACCGAAGCTTACCAAATTAAATGATGCGATAGATGTATTCCAAGCCTATTTGACAGTCCCATGGTTCTTCAACCTTCTGGAATAGTTCTCCCAAACCTTAATTAATTGTACCCGTTTTGTATAATTCATGTATGGAATCCTAATGTTGAACTAACAGTGGGTGTGTTTGAAAACAAAAAGGCTCCTTTCTCTGGTACGAAAGGAGCCTTATAGCGTGTTAATGGAGTTGCTTATTTTGCCTTTGCAGCATCTCTTCCTGCATGTAGTGCCTTTAGGTTGGCATCTACAATTTCCTGACCTTTACGTTCGAAAAGCGTTACTACAGCCTTCTCTATTGCCTCAATAGGCATGTTAAGGTACGATGAGGCAGCGCCAAGGATTACCATATTAGCCGAGCGTGCCGAACCTGCTTCTTTTGCAATGGTATCCGCATCGATGGCGATAACATTCTTCAACCCTTTCAGGGTACCCATTAGCTTTTCCGGCTCTGGATAGTTGGGGATATTGATGAATGGAGTGGTGTTGGTTACAATCCAGCCCCCTTTAGCGAGGTAGGGAAGGTAACGTAACGCCTCCATTGGCTCAACGGAGATGATGATGTCGCCTTTTCCAAGCGGAATTAGGTCCGATGCAATAGGCTTGTCCGAGATGCGGAGGTGCGACTGCACATCGCCACCGCGCTGGCTCATCCCGTGAACCTCCGACTGTTTTAGGTATAGGTTGCTTTGCACGGCGGCTGTTCCGATAGCGGCGGCAATTGATAGGATGCCTTGTCCGCCAACGCCTGCAAGTATGATATCTGTTTTCATCTTTTATCTTTTTATCGAATACCGAAATTGTTACTCGTTTGATTTAGCCTCAGCTTTCTTTCTACGTGCTGCGGTTTGGATGCACTCGCGCTGTGGAATGATAACCGACACGCCGTTGTAGGCAAGCTCTTCCTTAATAATGCGAAGGTTTTCCTCGTGATTCTTCTTAAGAGGAACTATCACACGGATATGATCGGGATGAACGCCAAGACCGGTACAGATGCTTACCAATCGTCCGTATGCATTCGACGATTGTCCACCGGTCATCCCGGTAGTAGAGTTGTCGGAAATAACAACGGTGATAGGCGTGTTTTCGATAACAGCATCAAGCAAGCCTGTCATTCCTGAGTGAGCAAACGTAGAGTCTCCAATCACGGCAACCGCAGGAACAAGTCCGGCATCAGAAGCGCCCTTAGCCATGGTGATAGAGGCGCCCATATCCACGCAGCTGTTGATGGCGTTGAATGGAGGCAATGCGCCAAGCGTGTAGCAGCCTATGTCGGCAAATACGCGACCTTGTCCATACTCAAGGATTGCATCAAGCAAATCAGCGTAAACGTCGCGGTGACCACAGCCGTTGCATAGTGCAGGTGGGCGTGGCATTACCACTTCTTCAGGTACAGGTAGGCCCTCTTCTACGGGCATTCCTAAACCTTTAGCAACAATAGCAGGAGTTAGCTCGCCATCGCGGGGTAAAGTTCCATCCAAGCGACCATGAATTGGTTTGCCAACTGCAAGGAATCCTTTAATCATTTCCTCGATAATAGGATAACCTTCCTCCATGATAAGAAGTTCGTCGCATTGGTTGTATAGAGTTTCTACCTGTTTGTGGGGAAGAGGGTATTGGCAAACCTTTAGTACTGGATATGGAGAAACTCCATCGAAGTTTTCCATCAGGTAGTTGAACGCAATACCTGAAGCAATAATTCCTAACTTCTTGTTTGGAGCATCAATTAGCTGGTTGAATACAGACTTTTCGGAATCCTTTACCATTGGCTCTTGTGTGGCAAGAAGCTTTTTGTAGTTCTTACGAGCAATGGCTGGTAATAGCACAAATTGGCGTGGATCTTCTGGTAACTTAAGTCCGTTCTGTGGTTTCACAGGCTTTGGGGCAACCCCTGCACGCGAGTGGGCCATGCGGGTTGTGATACGAATCATCACGGGAACCCTAAACTTCTCGCTTAACTCGAATGCAGAGTAGGCCATATCGTAAGCCTCCTGCTGGTTAGATGGCTCGAGGATAGGAATCATTGCAAATTTTGAGTAGAAGCGCGAATCCTGCTCGTTTTGAGATGAGTGCATTGATGGGTCGTCAGCCGAAACCACCACTAAACCACCGTTTACACCGGTAATAGATGCATTCATAAAGCAATCGGCCGCAACATTAAGACCAACGTGCTTAAAGCACACCATTGCTCGTTTCCCGGCATACGACATTCCCAAAGCGGCTTCCATTGCCGTCTTTTCGTTGGTCGACCATAGGCTGTGGATGTTCTTTTCGCGAGCTTCTTTCGAACTTTGGATGTACTCCATAATCTCGGTTGATGGAGTGCCAGGGTAGGCGTATAGACCTGATAGACCGCCGTCTATTGCACCTTGGGCTATTGCTTCATCACCTAGGAAAAGCTTTCTTTCCATATGACTTTTGATGTTTTTTATAAGCTAAGTAATGGTAGCAAATGTAGTATAATTTGAAATAATTCAAATTACAATCATCAAATAATCTTAGGAAATGTAAGGCGATAATGTTGTTTTAGTAGAGAATTGTAGCTGTAATTCTTCTACTCCCTCCCTGACGACGAAATTCGCAGAGGTAGATGCCCTGCCAGGTCCCCAACTTAAGCCGATGGTTGGCTATTGGGATGTTGATGGATGCCCCAAATGTAGAGGATTTTATATGGGCTGGCATATCGTCCGAGCCCTCGTCGGTATGGGTGTATTGCGGGTAGTTTTCGGGTATCCAGCTGTTGACAAATGTTTCGAAATCGGTACGAACCGACGGGTCGGCGTTCTCGTTAATGGATATCGCTGCCGATGTGTGGTGTATAAATAGGTTGAGCAGTCCACTTTCGGGTAGCAAGGGGGCAACCTTCTCCTCAATAGTTCTTGTGACTAAATGAAACCCTTTAGGGTATGGTGGAAGTACTATCTCAACCTGAGCGACCATCTTAGTAAAGCTTACGTATATACTGGTGGGCGAAATCGAAGCAGAAGTTCTCGATTTCATCTCTTATACGGGCGTAGTTGGCATCAGTTTCCTTCGAGTTTGCACCTTCCTTTGGTTTCTCGAAAGGTTGAACAATAACCTTTGGCTCTCCCATAAACGAAATACCATTGGGCGATGCTGGCTCAAAAACGTAAAGTACGTAGTCGTACTCCTCGTTATTAACTTCTTCTATTGACTTGCTGGTTTGCTTAGAGATGTCGATTATGGCCATCGACATGGAGTTGGCGGCAAAAAGATCTACAGGTTGCTTGGTAAGCCCAGCGCTTACCACCTCGGCGTGATTCTTGGTGTAGTAGCGCATCCAGCCTTCGGCCATCTGCGAACGGCAGGTGTTTGATTCTCCTATGATAAGTATCTTCTTCATCGTATCTATTGTTATGGTATCACGTATTACGAATTGCCGTTTTCTCTCATATCATACATCGTATATTTAATCTCTCAACCATAAAAAAATACCCTCGGCATAAGAGGGTACAGTATATCGATAAGAGCCTAGAATAAGCGTGGGTGATCTTGCTCCAACTTTTGGAGTACAGCCGTAATGATGGTTTCGCGGAAGAACTTGCCGCGGTTTTGAATCTTGTACTTGTTGCAAAAGAACTCAACGGTGCTCATTTCGGAGCTGTTGAATATTACAGATTGGCGATAAATCCTCTTGCTTCGCATAGCAATTGGTGTTCCAAGCGAGTTTCTTCTCTGTAGGTTACTAACAACGGCCATTTATTTACAGATTATATTAGCAATTCGTTGATCTAAGGGCAAAGTAAGCCTTTTTACGGCATAAAAAAAAGAGTTTTCAACAAAGTTATTAACAGGTTGTAAGCAATTTTTGAACAGGAACAGAGACCTTGTATGAATGTTTTGCTGCTAATCTCTTACATAACATGCTATTATTGATCTCAGGAATTGAGCAATGCGGGCTAGTTTCCATCAACTCTATTCTTTCATGGAAGGTGGGCTAACAATTATATTCTACGGTATAGTTCCTTTTAGTATTAGCTTGCCTGCTGTAGGCTCTGCCTTGTCTGAACAGTCTGAATTATTTCGACATTTTTTCTGCTGTAAATCCTAATCGCTAAGGCATTGGGGTTATGTAAATAGTTACTATAAAACAATTTCTGTAATTGTATGTTTTAAAATAGCGTAATGCTAATATGTGAAACATTATTCCTTCAATTATAAGCCGATAGACTTAAGAAAGAAGGAGTATGAAATTGTAAACCTAGAGAGTTTCTGATATGAAAACAAAAAAACTCTGGTTCGGATTCATTTCAATTCTTGTTGTTTGCTTTGGAGTCCTTGGCTTTTACGGTCATGAGATTTATAGAGAAAAACCTCCGATTCCGGAGAAGGTAGTTGCCGACAATGGGACCGTTCTATTCACCGCACAGCAAATAAAAGACGGTCAGAATGTATGGCAATCCATAGGAGGGCAGGAAGTTGGCACTGTCTGGGGGCACGGAGCATATTTAGCACCAGATTGGTCGGCGGATTGGCTGCATAAAGAAGCAATGTTTATTCTCGATAGTTGGGCGCAAAAAGATTATGCTTCTTCATATCGTAAGCTTAGTGCCGAACAACAGGCTGCTCTTAAAGTTAGGCTGCAAAAGATGCTTCGGACGAATACCTATGATAGCAATACAGGCATTCTGAAAATTTCGGATGAACGGGCAGCAGCAATTAAATATATTAGCGCGCATTACGCAGGTCTTTTTATGGATAATCCAGCGCTTGACAAGGAAAGATCGAACTATGCAATACCAGCAAATTCCATTAAGGACGCAGTAAGAATGCATGAAATGAATGCTTTCTTTTTCTGGGCAGCATGGGCATGTGTTACAGAGAGGCCGGGAAGCGCAATATCATATACTAACAACTGGCCACCTGATGAAACGATTGGAAACACTCCTTCACCGGGTATTAACCTATGGACAGGCTTCAGCGTAATCATGCTACTTGTTGCTATCGGGTTGCTGGCATACTATTATGCGCAAAACAAGTCGGATGAACTTGATAAATCGCTGTTGCCTAAAAATGATCCTTTAGTTGGCCTCAATCCTACAGCCTCTATGAAGGCAACGTTGAAGTATTTCTGGATTGTAGTCGCACTTATTCTTGTTCAGGTATTGATGGGCGTTATTACAGCGCATTATGGTGTAGAAGGAAAAGGATTTTACGGTTTGAGGTTAGATGCAATACTTCCTTATGCTGCATCGCGTACATGGCATATTCAGTTGGCGATATTTTGGATTGCAACTTCGTGGCTGGCTACCGGATTATACATTGCTCCTGCTGTATCAGGGATTGAACCGAAGTACCAAAGGTTGGGGGTGAATTTCTTATTTTTTGCACTTCTCATTATTGTAGCCGGTTCCCTTGCTGGTGAATGGATGGGAATAATGCAGAAAATGGGACTCGTTCAAAATTTCTGGTTTGGTCACCAAGGATATGAATATGTCGATCTTGGCAGATTCTGGCAGATCTTTCTTTTTATTGGTCTTGTCATTTGGCTCATTCTGATGTTCCGTGCGCTGTTGCCAGCATTAAGGAAGCCTTCAGAGAATAGGCAGCTGCTATTTATGTTTTTAATCGCATCAATAGCCATTGCTGCATTTTATGGGGCTGGACTCATGTGGGGGCAGCAAACGCATTTGTCCATTGCAGAATACTGGAGATGGTGGGTTGTTCACCTTTGGGTAGAAGGTTTCTTCGAGGTGTTTGCAACAGTTGTAGCTGCTTTTTTATTTGTAAGAATGGGGCTACTGAATATAAGGTATGCAACAACGGGGATTTTATTTTCCACCATTGTTTACCTGAGCGGTGGTATTATCGGAACCTTTCATCATCTATATTTTTCGGGTACGCCTACTGCTGTAATTGCGCTGGGGGCCACGTTCAGTGCGCTTGAGGTAGTGCCATTGGTTTTTATGGGTTTCGAAGCGTACCATAACTTAAGGATTAGCCGGGCTACACTTTGGGTAACAACCTACAAATGGCCCATCTACTTTTTAATCTCGGTAAGCTTCTGGAATCTTGTTGGTGCAGGATTATTCGGTTTCCTTATCAATCCTCCCATTGCACTATACTATATGCAGGGGCTCAATACTACACCTATCCATGGGCATGCTGCTTTGTTTGGTGTATACGGGATGTTGGGTATTGGATTAATGCTTTTTGTCTTGAAAGGGCTTACGCAGAAGTATGAATGGAAAGACAGAACTATCAGCTTTGCATTCTGGTCGATGAATATTGGATTGCTGCTGATGCTGCTGTTAAGCCTTCTTCCGGTGGGAATACTGCAGACCATCGCCAGCATTAAGCATGGCATGTGGTATGCACGTTCGGCAGATTTTATGCAGCAGCCCGAAATGCAAACTCTCCGCTGGCTAAGGGTAGTTGGCGATACCATTTTTGCTTTCGGGGCTTTAGCCCTTGCCTGGTTTGTTGTCGGACTGAAAACAGGATGGTCTATCAATAAAGAACATAAAGAAAATCAATAAATTTTAGGAGGATAAAGAGATGAAGGCTACACAACAGCTGAAAGACGAGCACGAAGGCATTAAGCTAATGCTTAAGATTATGGAAAAAATCTCCATAGCTATTGAGCAGGGCAAAGAGCCAAATGTTGCCCATTACGAGAGGATCGTCGATTTCCTAAAAGGCTTTGCCGATAAATGCCATCACGGGAAGGAAGAGGATATTCTATTCCCTGAGTTGGAAAAGCATGGCATACCTAACGAAGGTGGTCCGGTTGGAGTAATGCTTAGCGAGCATCGGAAGGGAAGAGAGTATATTAAGGCGCTAGCGGATGCTCTTGAAGACCTTAAGGCTGGCAACAAGAATGCAGCCAAGGGTATTGTTGAAGCATCAGCGGGATATGTTCAACTCCTCAGGAATCATATCGAAAAGGAAAACAATGTTCTTTTTATGATGGCCGACAAGGTGCTGGATGAAAAGGAGCAATCGGAAATATATGAAGCCTTCGAAAGGCTGGAAATCGAAAAGATTGGCGCAGGTAAGCACGAAGAGTATCATAAGCTGCTAAAGGAGCTTAAAGATGCGTATCTTTAATGTCACCTAATATTTTCTAAAAACAGAAGTCATGGCAATATCAAAAGTATGGGTAGAGGACGGTTGCACGGCTTGTGGGCTATGTGCAGATGTTTGTCCAGAGGTATTTGTTATCGAAGATGTATCAACGGTAATCGAAGGTGTTCGCTATTCCGATTACGAAGCGCAGATTAAGGATGCAGCCGACGGTTGTCCTGTAGAGGTAATTAAGTACTCGGAGTAGGGTTTCTATTGGCAGTATATCCTAAAACGAGCAAAGTAAAAATTAAAAAAGAGTATGCGAAGCACCGGACGAAGACGACGGTGTTCGTATACTCGTAAATAGGCTTTGGATAAGAGGCCTAATTCATTTTTCAAGAGCGCAATCTTAAGTCTCTGTAAATCTGTTATGTCTTTAGGGAAATATAACAAAGAAAGAGATTGCCCATTTGGCTAAAAAGCCGTATAAGCATACGGTTGTCAAAATTTTTAAAATCACTTCAATGAAAAATCTTAAAACAAAGTACATGGGGATAGAATTAGATAACCCCATCATTTTAGGAGCCTGTAATATGGCAAAACATTTGGATGTGCTTAAAAAGGCTGAAGAACATGGTGTCGCTGCAATTGTTTATAGATCCTTATTCGAAGAGCAAATACAGCTGGAAAGATTACAGATGGATGAGGAGTTAACTGAATTCAACGATATATATGCGGAAATGCTTACAATTCACCCCAATATTAAATTTGCAGGGTGTGAAGAGCACTTGTTGAATATCAGGAAGGCAAAGGAGAGTTTGTCTATTCCGATTATTGCCAGCCTTAATGCAATCAATGAAGATACCTGGATAGAATATGCCAAATTATTATGTGAGACTGGAGTTGATGGAATTGAGCTGAATTTATACCAAAGTCCTTCAGATTTCAATAAAGAGGCAAAAGATATTGAAGAGGAACAGATCAATATTGTAAATAAAATCAAGCAAAACATCTCAATACCAGTAAGCGTAAAATTAAGCCCAGACTATACGAATATTCTGAATTATATTAAAAAGTTGGATGGGGTCGGAGTTGATGCCTTTGTTCTATTTAATTCATTCTTCCAGCCGAATATTGATATCATGAAAGAGAAACATGTCAAATCAATCAATTACAGTAAAGAAGGCGATTTTAAGCAATCTTTGAAGTATACGGGATTGTTATTCGATAATATTCATGCCGACATATGTAGCAGTCATGGAGTATCAACAGGTGAAGATGTTATCAAACTTATATTATCAGGTTCATCTTGCGTACAGGTAGTCAGTACGGTATACAAGCATGGCTTGACACAAATTGGTACTATAAAGAAAGAGTTGGAGGATTGGATGGATCGTAAAAATTATAGTAGTATCGAAGAGTTTAGAGGGAAGCTGTCAAAAAACAAGCTCGATAGTAATTCATTTGTTTATAGGAGAGCACAGTATGTCGATCTGTTGATGAATTCCGAGAACATTTTTGGCGATTCCCTATAAAACGATTGCATGCGGCGTAGATTCAACCTTATTCTAAAAGAGTAGCTGCAGATGAATCTTAAAAGAGTGTATGAAAAGCCTGAAATGGAAGACGGTATGCGTATCCTCGTGGATAGGCTTTGGCCAAGAGGACTGACCAAGGAAAGGGCCCGCATAGACTTATGGCTAAAGGGAATTGCGCCCAGCACCGAACTTCGTAAATGGTTTGGGCACGATCCTGCGAAGTGGGAGCAGTTCAAGGAGCTTTACCATCGCGAGCTTGAAGCAAATGCTGAGCAGGTTTCCATTTTGAAGGATCAACTGAAAGGGGGGACGGTAACGTTGCTCTATGCTGCAAAAGATGTAGAGCATAACGAGGCGCTTGTTCTCAAAGAATGGCTTAGTCGCTAGACTTTAGGTGCGATTTACATTATATCTTATCAACGATTAAAAATAGTATAGCATGAAAGGCGATCAGCTTTATCCCGAATCGTCAAGAGAAAACGTTAAAAAGAGAGCCGAACTTGCGCCTGAGATCTCGGAAGCCTTCGTAGGCTTTAGCAAGGCAGTATATAAGGAGGGCGCACTATCCGAAAAAACGAAGCAGCTTATAGCAGTTGCGGTGGCGCATGTAACCCAATGCCCATACTGCATACGCTCGCATACACGGTTGGCAATGCGTAAGGGGGCCAGCAAGGAGGAGATCATGGAAGCCATTTGGGTGGCTACCGAAATGCGGGCAGGTGCCGCCTACTCCCATGCAGCCCTTGCTGTCGATGAAATGGATCAGGTGAAGCCATAAATACTATCCTTATCTATGGGTGGATAGACTGCGATTGCGCTCATTTCCTGTTTCTCAATAGATTTATAGAAAGTAAAAAGGTCGCCTAGCAGGCGACCTTTTTACTTTCTATGTCTAGTCTTTGAATTATTTACCGGGAGTAAAGGTTATGCTACCAATGGAGATGCTTTCCTTATGATCCTTAAGCTGTACGGCAATGCTTTTTCTTACCTGTTTAGGTGTTCCGTAGTTGGTGTAAAGGGTAAGGTAGATGGTAACTGGACCAGTAAGGCTTTGTCTTCCATCGGAGAAGTAGTTGGTGAAAACCTTATACTCGCCGGGGATTGCCTTTTTGATGATAAACTCTTCGGGACCGTATCCGCCGGTAAAGTCTGCCGATATCTTCCCTCCAGCCTCGGTACGTTTGTGGCTATACATGCATCGCTCTTTTGAAGGATCATCTACCCAAAGATCGATATCGTTGTCGTTGGTGCTCCAATCCATTACAATGCGAACATTTTCGGACATTGGCATTATGTACGAAGGTTCTACGTTGGAGATGTCGAGTTTTTTACGATGTGCGGCAATAAGCGCGTTCATCTCGTTTAGGATAACCTCCTTAATAATGTCGAATCGGCCCCAGCTCTTGCCCATTATATAGCAGTAGAGGTCGAGTGCATTTTGGTATTGTCCGCTCAACTCGTAGGCTACTGCTAGGTCGCGGTACGATTGAGGCTCTTCGGGGCGTAACTTCTTTACCTCTTGGTAAATAAGGATGGCATCGGCGTAGTCGCCCTCCTGCACTAAACGGTGGGCGGCAATCTTTAGCAGCTCCGGATTCTCTGCATCCATTTCGAGTAAGCTTAACAGAACTCTGATGCCCGTTGCCTTCATCTCTTTCTTGAAGAAGAAGTCGGAAACCTCAATAAAGAAGGCAGGACGATCTGCATTATTTGCCTTTAGCGCAAAGTAGGTGGAATCGAGCTTATCGGTAACTGTTTCGCGAAGCACGCGGAGGTAAGGAGCATCGGGCATCCAAGGTTGTAGCGCGATAGATTGAGGCTTTTCCTTTTTCGAGGTATTGCTATACCCCGCTACTACAACTTCGATTGGTTCTTCGCTTTTACGTGCTGCTACTTGCTCTACCGCTTGAAAGGCGGGTTCCTCCTCTTGTGCAATCTCTCTTACTGCTTCTACAGGAGTTGCTACAATTTCCTGTCCAACATTTTCATCTAGTGGTGCTGCGTTTAACGTGTCTTGCGAATTCATCTCTTCGCCCTCTGTCACCTCCTCATCGGACCTAATTACAGGAGGTGAGAATCTTACGCGTCCTCCTCGTTTTCCTGTCCTATGCTTCTTCTTGATAGGTTTTACCGCTGGTTTAGCATTATACCAATCGCTTAGCATTTTTACGTACTGCGCATTCTGAGTGACAATGTTCTCCGATCCATCCGAAGAAGGTTTTGGGCGGTTAGCCATAATCTGGTTGTACTCGGCACGAAGCTCGGCAGGTGGCTCAATGCCGTACTGTACGTAGTCGTTAATGCTTTCGAGCACCAGGAAGGAGGTATTACGGGTTACAATGCCAAACTTTTGTCCGAGCTCGGCTATCTCCTCCTTATTCTGCTCGTAGCGGGTGTCCAGCTCGGCGATCTTCATCTTTGCCCAAACGCGTACTACCGAAGCATCTTGGGGTGCATCTTTACTAATGCTGAATGCTTGAGACTGAGTTACCCCCTGCTTATTACCGTAATTAACGGTTAGCGTAGCCTTATCGCTAAGAAGTATGCCGCTTAGGCAAATGCTTCCATTTATGGACTGCGAGGTTGTTGGGTAAACATCCTGCATCTTGGTCTTATCGTAGGTTACGCCAACAAAGCGCTCGTTGTTGCCGAGCATTGGAATAACAGCCGCTTCGACCTGCTGATTTTGTAGGTTGATAGCTTCGCCGTTGGTTTTATTGGCAATATACCTTAGCATGCTGGTGTTGCAGCCTGCAGCAGATATAAAGGTGTAAACGGGAACGGATGGCAGCTTAACCTCATCCGTAGAGATGGTGTTTATCCCATCGGTAAACAGCAAAATCTCGCTTGCCTTACTGCTGAAGCTGATATTGTCGAGGCGCGTTGCCCCATCGTTCTTTACCGATTTCAGGTAGGCGATAAGGGGAGCGGCATTGTCGGCAACGGTAAACGTTTTGGGAACTGCCACTTCGTGGTTAAAGGTGTAGACCACCACCTGCTTGGCTCCTTTTAGCCTATTGAGGTAGACCTCCAGCAGCTGCAGCTCCTTGTCGATGGCTCGGCGATCTGCCGATGAGGAGTTATCCCAGTACACGGCAATGGTGCTTGGCGTTGGCTTGGTCTGCTGCGCCAGCAAGGGAGCCTGTGCGTATAGGTAGAAGAAGGTTTTACCCTCGAACTCGGTGGTGTAGAGCTGCTCCTTTGACGTGTTAAACTGGGGAACCGCGAAGCTTATCGCCTTTTCGGGCCTATAGCTGTCGCGCTTAAAACTAAGGTTGTAGGTATTCTCCTGGTTGTCGAAGCTGATGGTGGAGAAGCCTCCATCGGTACTAGGCGTTTGGCTGGTGCTGCCTTTTACTACGGCAACATCTACGGTAAAGTGGCCAACGGTGTCTATCCCCTCCAGCGGAAGCGAGTAGAGCAGCTTGCCATTCTTGGCGGTAAGCGTTTCGGTTATGCCGATGGCAACGGTGCGCTTACCGTTGGGGGTAATGGGGTAGATCTTTGTCTTAAAGATGTTGCCTTTGGTCTTTTGAACCAGTCCGGGATCTACGCCACGGCGTACGATGGCCTCGAAGGTTTGCCGAGCCTTAATCTTTTCGACGGGAACGCCCTCGCGCAGCTTACCGTTAACGTCGAGCGCATAGCGGCAGATGTCCTGATCGCCATTAAGCGGAAGCGAGAGCTCGCCCTCCAGCGTGCGCTTGGAGGTGTTGGTTACCGTCATCTCGAAGCTGGTGGTGGCAATGTTACCCACCACCTTAACCTTTATGGAGAGATCGGTAATCTTGATGGGGTTTTCGGTGTTGCTGCCCGACTTAATGCTGATTTGGGCTGCAGAGCCATACCACGCAAAGGTGCCAATGGCAAAGAGTAGGAGTATCCTTACCTTCATACAGTTTTGTCTTACGATTTATATTCTAGAAGTATCTCCTACAAATATATTTTTATTATGGTTCGAGCAATCGATCTTTAGCTGCATTTTTCAAAATGAAAGATACTTCTGAGCAAACTTTAGATGCATCTAAACGACTTTCAGATGCATCTAATCAATCTTCAGATGCATCTAAACGACTTTCAGATGCATCTAATCAACTTTCAGATGCATCTAAACGATTTTCAGATGCATCTAATCAACTTTCAGATGTATCTAATCAACTTTCAGATGCATCTAATCAGCTTTCAGATGTATCTAAACGACTTTCAGATGCATCTAATCAGCTTTCAGATGCATCTAAACGACTTTCAGATGCAACTGTAGAACCTAAAGATGCATCGAATCGATGGGTGCAACGAAGTAGAGCAAAGGGGGAAAAGCATCTAATTGTTGCGGATCCTCAGAGAAACGCAACATCTAATGCTGCATTTATTTAGCTTTTAAAGTATAGCGGTAGGGAAATATTAATACATTGCAGCACTATTTTAAATCGTAAACCTTTAAGTAAGTATTGAGTTAGTTGGTATTTCTTTGGCATCCCGTTCGGGATGGAGGTTTACGGGTAGGATAGATGCACTTCTATTATAGGAAAGGTATACATACCCCTACAAATTTAAGTTGGTATATGCATTTTGGGGAGGATAGAGGTGTATATATAAAAGAGTTATAGCCAATTTTGAACAAACGCAACATGAAACAAAAAATATCTTCAGACAAACCAGTTTCTTTAAAAATCCAAGACAGATTTCAGAGATATGATTTTTCAAAGCGTGTCGCAGAAAAAATTGTCAATTCTACTGATAACGACTCTATTGTAATTGGAATATATGGAGCTTGGGGAGAGGGGAAAACTTCTGTAATAAACTTCATTGAACATGAACTGGGAACAAATGAAGATATTATTCCTATTCGCTTTAATCCTTGGAGATTTACCGAGGAAGCAACATTGTTAGTTTCATTCTTTAATAAACTCGCTTTAGAAGTTAAAAAATCCTTTCCCGAGCCAAAAACAGAAAAAATAGGATTTATTGAAAGAACGAAGGAAAAATGGAATGATCGCAAAGGACCGTTAAAAACCAATAAAGAAACAATTGGTGATATTATTGAAAAATATGGGAAAATTGTATCCATTTTTGGTGCGGGAGAAGCAGCTGAATCTATAGGCAAAGTCCTGTCAAATGTTGATATTGAAACTTTAAAAGAAAGGTTTGAGAAGTTATTGCTTGAAAGCAATAAAAAAATCGTAATCTTCATTGACGATATCGACAGGCTTGATAAACAAGAAATTCATGCAATTTTCCGATTAGTAAAATTAACCGCTGACTTCTCGAATACAATCTATATTCTCTCTTTCGACCAAGAAATGGTTGCATCTGCAATTGGAGAAAGATTTGGACAAGGAGACAAACAAGCGGGATTAAATTTTCTTGAAAAAATAATTCAGGTTCCTTTAAAAATTCCACAAGCACAACCAGATGCTTTAAAGCAATATTGCTTTGAACTTGTTGACAATGCAATCAATGAAAGCGGAATTATCCTATCGGAAGATGATGTACAAAGGTTTGTTTCTGAATTTGTTGGCAATGTATTGTTACGGCTTTCAACACCCCGTTTAGCAGTGAGATATGGAAATACTTTATCTTTCTCATTTCCATTACTAAAAGGTGAAGTAAATATGGTTGATTTAATGTTAGTTGAATCTTTAAAGATTTTCTATCCGGGCTATTACGAGTTTTTAAAACAAAACTCAAATTATTTTTTAGCATCTTATGATTCTTTATATAACAGATATGCAAATGACAAGGAAACAAGAAAAAAAGAACTTCAAGAACACTTGGAAATACTTGGAAAAGATTTAAGCAAGCGGGAAAAGGAAGCCATATTTTCTTTATTAAAAGGTTTATTCCCAAGACTTAAAGAAGCCTTTGAAAATACATTTTATCATAAGGGACCAGAAGAGTGGTATAAAGAAAAAAGAATTGTTTCACCTGACTATTTTAAGCGATATTTTTCATATGCGGTGCTTAAAGGTGAAATCTCAGATGCTCAGTTTGATAGTTTTATTACTACCGTTAAAGAAAAAACGCAAACAGAAATAATTATATCCTTCAAAAAACTTATTGAATCAAGTTCAACTAATAACTTTTTGCATAAAATAAGAAGTTTTGAAGAGGACTTAGATTGGGAAACATCAAAGAAGTTGGCTTTAAGTATAGGACGCTCAGGTGATATTTTTCCAGAAGACCACTCTGTATTTAACTTTGGCTTTGACCAACCAAATTCTCAAGCTGCAATTTTTATTTACCAACTTATAAAAAAGCATGATAATCAGAAAGAAAAATTAGATCTTGCAATTGAGTTAATGCAAACTTCTCAACCATTTGAATTTGCTCAAAATATAAATTATTGGCTTAGGACTGGCAAAACGGAGGAGGAAAAAACATTCAGTATAGATGAATATAATACCCTTGCACTTGTCTCAATAGAACGAGCACTTGAAGAGGCAGGAGAAATTCCTTTTTTTGAAAAATACCAAGAACAAACTTGGTATCTTTTAGAATCATGGTCTGAAATTAAACCAAAAGAGTTCAATAAGTACATTAGAAATATTTTATCTGAAAATCCTCTAAAAGTTCAAAAATTGATTGAAGTTTTTACTCCAGAGGTAAGTAGTACAAGTCATCCAGCTCCATACAAATCAAACTTCAAAAAAGAACACTATGATAGATTCAAACAATTCTTTGATAAGGATTTTATTTTCAAATTAATAATGGAAAATTATGGTGTAGAAATTAATAAAGAAGGAGTTCAATTTAATGACTATGAAAATACTCAAACTGGAATCAATATCCTGCGACAATACAAACATTGGTATGAAAAAGAAAACGAAGTAACGATTGAAGAAAAAGAATAAAAATGGCTTATAACACACGGTATAGTCAACAAGCAGGTTAAGTGGTGACTTACAGCACCGCAGCAGCTCATCTAAGCGTAGCGTCCTCGCTACGCTTGGTTTATCGAGGCTTCCAGCCTGTTATTACTGCGGTCAGAATCCCCGTTCGGTCGAAGTTGTGCCTCGTTCGAATCTATCCAATAGGCTCAAGCCTGTTGAAGTAGAATTAGCTGATGCAGGGAACGCTTAGGTAATTAACGATAGGTGGAATACCGAAAGGGGGAAATGGTATAAGTAGCTAAAGCAAGAATACCTCGTTCGACTGAAGCTATAGAATAGGCTATAACCTGCAAAGATAGAATTGACAAAGGCTGGGGCTTTCGCCTAACGAGGTTTAGATACTTCGTAGCTTCGCTTGATGGCTATGGGCTTAAGCCTTTGCCTAACATGGGGAGCTTGTGCTTGCGAAGAAATCTTAAGAACAGTATAAAATACAAAGTGCATGAATAGATTTAATTTGGCCGTTTTAATTTTTATTGGTTTGACAGGGGTTTCATTTGCTCAGTCAAACAGCAAGGGGTACCCCTTTACGCTACAGGGAAAAATCATAGGGAAAGATTCCGGAAAAATCAAGCTGATATATAATAGAAAGTCTGAGTGTATTCGTGATTCAGCTACCATAAAAAATGGAGAGTTTGTTTTTGAGGGATATATTTCGGAACCCGTAAAGGCCGACATTATTGGAGAGCAACGAAATCACTTTGAAGGAGATCCAAATTTTGCAACAATATATCTGGAACCTGGAAATATGCAAATAACTCTCGAAGCTGAAAAATTTGGAGAACTTAAGCTGACCGGTTCTAAAGCTCAGGAGGAATACTCCGAATTATACCAGATGAAGAAACCAATAGTAATGCGTGATGCGGGAATGGGTATAAGATTTAAAAGTCTTAGTGATAGCATAAAAAGTATAACGGATAAAGATTTACTGAAAAAGCTGGAGAGTGCTCGTGACGAATTGTTTCAACAGCATGTTCGGCTACCAATGCAATTAGCGCCAATAGAAAAAGACTTTATTATCAAGCATCCAAACTCCTATGTCTCTTCCGAACTACTGTGGAATTTTTGCATCGGTGAGAAAATACCTCTTGATTCGATAAAATTGCTATACAATAGTTTGAATAAAAGGATTCAGAATAGCATTAAGGGACAAATAGTAAGAGACAATATATCGAGAAAGGAAAAAAGCATTATTGGCACTACAGCACCAGACTTTAAGACTAAAGACTTACACCAACAAACCGTGACTCTTTCTCAGTTTAGAGCGAAAAACGTTGTTCTGCTTGATTTTTGGGCTAGCTGGTGCAGCAGCTGTAGAGCGGCAACGCCTTTTGTGAATGGGCTGTATGAAAGATATCATTCCAAAGGCTTGGAAATTGTTGCTATTAGTGTTGATAAGGATCAGGAGAAATGGGTATCTGCAATTAAAAATGGTAGAACTGATATGTGGCACCACGTATCCACAGCAAGAAGTTTCTCTGATAAAGCGGAGAATGACACTAATGAAAACATTGCAGATAAGTATGCTGCAAATGGCTTCCCGACATATGTATTAATCGATAAGGAAGGTAAGATTGTTGGGCGATGGCTTGGATTGAGTAAAGAAGAGCTTGAGGCAAAACTTTCAGAACTTTTAAAGTGAGACTAGCTAAAAGCGTCGGCCTCAGCGGGAGCGAGGCTGTGCTTTGTTCGTGTCTATCCAAACAGGCTGTAGCTTGAAGAACAAGAGATGGTAGATGTTAATTCATTTTAGCAAATCATCCCAGTTTTAGATGTAATGTTAGCTAATGGTAGCGACAGTGTCTTTCAACAGTTTCATTTTATTCCACTTATAGGTATCCATTATAAAGAAAATCAAGGCCGTTAAAATCGGATCAATGCCCAAATTTTACTATTCCTAATTATTTGCAGGGTAAATTTAGAGTAGTTAAGAAAAATATTATTAATATTATGGCGGGTTTAGTACCGGAAGCGAATGCGCGCTGAATAGCAGCCGTAAGCTTCTACAACTTGGAAGGGCACTGTTGGACTACATCATTTATTTAGATTTAAAACAGGAATAAAATGGAGTTTGATTGCCGTTTAGCGAGCATTAATGAGTTGGAAGTACTCGAAGGCTTAAGTGTTCGTGCTTGTAATGTATGCATGAATGCACAGCTGAAGAACCTTTCGGAAATAGTAAGCTACTACACCAAGTTCGGTAACTTTTTGCGCATCAGGAATTGTGGAAAAAGAACCAATAACGAGCTCGTAACGCTATGCCTTAAGTATAGGCCAATGCTAAACGGCATTCCTTTGCCTGATAATGTAAATGTAGAAGAGTTGGCTCCTGAAGACAACGCCGTTAGTGGGTTGTTCGCAGAGGTTGAGCTGCTTTCGCAATCGCAGGTTGATGTGCTAAACCTCTACATCATCTACTTATTCCTTGGGTTGACGGGCCGATCATCAATGGCTTTAAGGGGTGTTCTTCGCGACGATTTGAGCTTGAAAAATGTATGGGATAGCCTGGTGCAAGCTGACTTTAATCCACAACACATCGTGCGAAGCAGAACCAAGTCATTTCAGGAAATCGTAAAGGTGATATCCGCCATTAAAGCGCAGGTTCATCACCTCGAGGGGCAAGATGGAATCCTGCTGCTGGATGATGATTTCCAGCGGTTGGGTAGCGGCGCATTTTGTCTTTCTGATACCGACTCCACAACTAGCAGTAGCATCACTGGTATTCGCATTTTTAGCCTGCTAAACCAGCTGATAGAAGCTGGATGTGTATTTCCTCCACTCGAAAAGGCAGTGTTTACGGGTTGCCTTGTTTGCTATACGGATGAGAAATGGAAAACCTTGGCGGAGCTGAGTGAGCGCCTAGGCTTGTCTAAAGAGAGGGTGCGGCAGATTCGCGAAGAGGTATATAGCCGGCTCCTAGAGGTGCTCTTTTATTTCAGAACGCTTGCCCCAAATGTAGCGGTTCAGTATGGATTAGATGCTGCTAAGCCTTGTATTGCTATTGACGAAACCTTTGTTAGGGAGATAAACAGGAGTGAGGGAACATCCTTCAGTTCTCAATTTATAGGGAAGGTGCTATCCGTAATTCTATCCGATCGGTTGGTATTGCTTGGCGATGAATTTGATGCCTACTACAATAAGCATTTAAAGGAGGGCTACCATTGGAAGAGGCCGTACCTCATTCAACAGCAGTATGCGCATGCCTACGATTTTTCGATGCTAGTTGATCACGCAAGCGCTCAGGCAAAAATGTCTAGGTCAAATACCATTCCTATTCACCTTATGGGCGGCATTTCTTCGCTGCTTAAAGAGGAGCGCTTGGGTAAGCAGAATGAGATTGTAGCGGTGATTGAATTTTTACTGTATAACGAGGCAGGTTTAACCATCGATCAGCACAGGAATATTGTTATCAACAGGAATGTTCCCAAAAATGAGACCGATTACATTTGCGAGATACTGGAAGAGCTTAGGCGTCCTGCAAATGCCGATGAGCTTTACGATAAGCTGAGAGAACGATGCCCCGATTCAACGATATCTATGGATAACCTGCGTAGCCGTTGTCAATGGGATTGGCGTATGATATTCTTCGGAAAAAGCAGCACGTACGGTTTGAAGGCTTGGGATGACGAGCAAAACATGAAGGGAGGCTCAATCCGCGATATAGTTGAAGAATATCTTCGGCAGTATGACGAACCCAAGCACTTGGATGATATTACCCAGCATGTGCTGCTGTATCGGAATATCGATAAAAAAACAATCTCAGCGAATTTGCAGCTGGAAAATAGCAATCGCTTCAAATTTTTCGGCCGTCAAATGTGGGGGCTTTCCACGAAAGTGTATGCCCGATGCAAATACTGCAAAAGCAACATTCTGAAGATGAGATTTGGCTAGGTGGTATTTCAACGAAGAGGTGGCGCGTCGGGTTAAGGCGTGGCATTCATCCTAACAGAACCGAGATTGCTGAAGAAGAGTTGGCAGATGCATGGGTTACACGATAGAGATTCCCGTTTTACGATTCTATAAATGCTGTATATGCCTATATGCGAGTTTTGTAAAGCGATTGCTTGTATATTGCACAAATGTGCTTGCTTTTAAATGTGAATTAGTCGGCAGTTGTTTGGGGTGATTTATTGTTTAACCGTTAAACTAAAATATTGAATTCATGGCTATTCGAAAATCGTATTTGCTGCTCCTTGTTTTGGGGCTTCTGCTTGTGGGGAACAAATCGTACTCGCAAGCCGATAAGGATTCGTCGGTAGTTTACTTTACCGAGGATATATCGCCCGCCGGGGTTATGAAGGTATTTCAGCATGTAAAAGATCGTGTAAAAGGCAACGTGGGTATAAAGGTGCACTTCGGCGAAGATGGGAACGATTACTTTGTGCCAGCAACGATGGTTGAGCCGCTTTGCAAGGTTCTAAATGCTACCCTTATCGAAACAAACGTTGCCTACAAAGGTCGTCGTAGTAAGACGGCTACCCATATAGAGCTTGCGCACGACCATGGATTTACGTTTGCGCCAATCGATATCCTAGATGAGGGAGGAACCTTAAGCTTACCCATTACGGGAGGAACCCGCTTTAAAACAGCATTGATCGGAAAGAATATTGAGAAGTACGAAACCATAATATACTTTACTCACTTTAAGGGCCATGGGGCTGCAGGCTTTGGTGGTTGTATCAAAAATGTGTCGATGGGAATGGCAGTCCCGAAAGGAAAGCGAGCAATGCACTTCAACAACTTTCCTAAAGCAGACAGCAGCAAGTGTATTGGCTGCGGCGATTGTGTTAACGACTGTCCTGTGAATGCTATTACCCTAAACCCGCTGAAGATTGATAAGGAGAAGTGCATCGGGTGCGGCAAGTGCATCTCAACCTGCCATAACGGGGCCATTACCAAGCCCGATGATGAGGAGCAAACAAAGCGCTTCCTCGAAGGGTTGGTAGAGTACGCCAAGCCGGTAGTGGAGATGAAAAACTCCATCTACTTCAATATCGTAATCAACGTATCTCCAAGTTGCGACTGCATGGGCAATCCTGGAAAGCCCTTCATTCCCAATATCGGTATTTTGGTATCTACGGATATTGTTGCCATCGAAGCCGCTGCTCACGATCTTGTAGACAAGGCGCATCATTGCAACGACGCCTTCCTAAAGGTTAACTCGGTAAGCGGAAAGCGTCAAATCGAATATGCCTACCAATTGGGAATGGGGAATTTGAAGTATAAATTGGTTAATATTGATAGGTGAAAATCGTATATTGGCTGTAACCAGGTTGCTGCTTAGTGGAGCACTTAGAAAGGAGGGGATTGGACAGCCCTGTTTGGTCACCGTTAGCTGCATTGCTCAATATAGTTTACTAAATAAAAACCGCGATGAAAAAGATTAAACTGGGACTGTTTGTTCTGGCCCTTTTTTGTATAAAGGCGCCCGCTTTCGCTCAAGGATTCACCCCTCCAGCAGATTCTAATGCTGTTGTTTACTTCGTTAGGGTGTCAAATTTTGGCTTTGCCGTTTCGTTCGAGTATTTCGACAACGATAAGTTTATCGGTATATTCAAAGGGAAGAACTACATGCGCTACGAGTGCCCTGCAGGCGAACGCCTGCTCTGGGCATCGTCGGAGGATAAGGAGTTTTTAAGGTGTAACTTAAAGGCCGGAGAAACTTACATCGTTTTAGTTAATATCGAAATGGGCGCATGGAAGGCCCGAATAGGCTTAGAGCCAATTACGGCCGACCACAAGGTGTTTGAGCGAGCCAAAGAGCTGGTGCTGGCGCAAAAACCTGTAGAAACACCTACTGATAAGATTCAGTCGACACAGAAGAAGCTCGAAGAGAGAGGCTTCATCGAGAATATCATGAAAAGGTATGAGGCCGAATGGAAAAACGCGAAGAATACGAAGGTGATTAGCGAGGATATGTTTATCCCGAAGGATAAGCTGAAGTAACTCATTTCCAGTTATAGCATCGTGGCCGAGCAATCGGCCACGATTTTTTTGCGCTGTACAATTTGTCTGCTAGGCACCATTGAATAGGAAAAGCCGTTGCGATATATCAAATGCTAGCAGCGAAGCTGGCGAAAGGTGAGAACCTAGATAAAGTTCGAAGCCCGATTTCCTGAAATATGACGGTTGCCTAAAACCTAAGCTGAGCAGTTGGGGGCGTTCGCTTAAGAAAACGAGGCGCTGGTTGAATAAATTTTCACCTGCATTTAGCCGCATTTATATTTAGCATGTAATTAACTCATGTAGATATGAAAACACGGCTATTTGTAGTTTTAATCATGGCTTGCTTGCTTTCAGCATTCTCCTGCTCGAAGGGTAGTGGTGATGACGAGATTATTCCTGGAGGCGGGAATGGAAGCGTTAATGCTTCCGATATTGATAACAACTTTCAGTGCAACTCTAAGAGTGTGAGTTACCCTAACTCGGTGGTTATAACCTTCGACTCGTCAACAGGAACGGCGGTTGTTGCCAATGCAATGTCGGCTAACGGGGTTACCGCTACTGTAAAGAATGGTTATGTTACCGTGGTATCCACAACCTCGTCGGAGGTGAACTATGTGGTATCGGGTACCATCAACGGTGGCGGCGTAAAGATCTATAGTGATGCCGACTTTAACCTTATTCTTAATGGGACCAACATTGTTAGCTCCGATGGTAGCGCCATCAACATCCAGTCGAAAAAGAAGGCGAATATCACCCTGCTAGATGGAACAAACAACCGTCTAATCGATGGCACCACCTACTCCGATAATAGCGAGGATATGAAGGGAACGCTCTTCAGCGAAGGTGCTATTGCCATTACAGGTCAAGGAACGCTTTATACAAAGAGCAATGCTAAGCATGCCATTTGTAGCGATGACGACATTACAATCACTTCGGGAACTATCACGGTTGCTTCCTCAGCAAAAGATGCCATACACGGTAAGGGCGTAAAGGTTGCAGGTGGAGCCTTGGTGCTTACAGCTTCTAGCGATTGTATAGAGTCGGAGGATGGCAGTTTCGAAATGAGCAGCGGCTCGCTTGTTGCTAATGCTGTAGGCAAGGGGGGTAAAGGCATAAAGGCAGATACCGATATTAGCATTACAGGTGGAACTGTCACCATAAAGGCAACCGGCGATGCCTACTACGACTCCGACGATAAGGATATTTCATCTCCTGCATGTATTCATTGTAGCAGTAACCTCACCATTTCGGGAACTGCCAATATTAATCTAAGCGCTACAGGTAAGGCTGGTAAGGGAATTAGTGTTGATGGTACGTTGGATATCAAGGGAGGAGTTTTAAGTGTTTCGACAACAGGTGCTTCGTTTGTTTACAGCAATACGCTTGACTCTTCGGCTAAGGCAATAAAGGCAGATGGAGTTATTACTATATCAGCAGGCAATATTACGGTAAGCACCACCCAGGATGGTTCGGAAGGAATTGAGAGCAAGAGCAAGATATACATTAACGGTGGCAATATAGAAATTACCGCTTACGACGATTGCATAAATGCTACCAGCTACATCGAAATTAATGGAGGTACCATATTCTGCAGCGCTTCCAATAACGACGGTATCGATTCGAATGGAACGATTACCATCAATGGGGGAACTGTTGTTTCGTATGGAACGAACGTTCCAGAAGAGGGCTTAGATTGCGATAGCAATACCTTTAAGATTACAGGAGGAACTGTAATTGGAATAGGTGGAGCCTCTAGTACTCCAACCGCATCGGTTTGCACGCAACGATGTCTGCTCTATGGAACATCAGGGAGCACAATAAGTAATTACTTGCGAGTAGAAGATGGCTCGGGTAACGAGGTTCTTACCTTTAAGTTGGGACGAACCTATAGCAACAACCTTACCTTCTGCATCTCTTCGCCCAAGCTACAGGCTTCTACTACCTATCAAATCTATACGGGTGGAAGTGTAAGTGGAGGTACCGATTTCCATGGTTTATTAACAGGTGCTACATACACAAAGGGTAGCTCTCTTACTTCATTTACAACCTCTAGTATGGTAACAACAGTTGGCTCTACTGGCGGTGGTCCTGGAGGAGGGCCTGGAGGACCTGGTGGCCCCGGAGGTTTTTAGCGTTTAAATCCTAGGTAATACTTGCAGATGAATACACAGCAATTTGCCCCTATTTCGTTGTGCGAGATGCAGGATGTAAGGCTTATGAACAGGGTGGATACCAAGTATGCACTCTGTTCTGCCCAACTCAACGACATTCTTGCCAACCTATCTGATAGCTATAGGATACAGACTATTGATGAGGTTATGGTTGCTAGCTATCGAACCGTATACTTAGATACACCTTTGCTCGATATGTATATGCTTCACCATAACGGCAAGAAGGAAAGGCAAAAGGTACGTCTAAGAGAGTATGTAGATTCCGATTTGGCGTGGTTCGAAATCAAGCAGAAGAATAACCACGGACGTACTAATAAAAAGCGTATTCAGTTAGCCTCTTTCAATGTTTATGCAACACGCGAATCGGAGGAGCTTATTAGAAGCAACTCGCAGTATGCGCTAAACGATCTTTTACCGCAGTTGGGTAACTCCTTTAAGCGGATTACGCTTGTAAACTATGCACTAACCGAAAGGGTTACAATCGACACTGGCATTTGCTTTGATAACTTCCGTACAGGAATACATTCCGATTTGGGATCGCTGTCGGTGGTAGAGGTCAAGCAATCGGGCGCTAGCTATTCGGCAATAAAGGAGGAGTTCTTTAATCGGAGAATTCATCCGTTGAATCTTAGCAAGTACTGTATAGGTACGGTATTAACCGACCATCAGATTAAAAGCAATCGCTTTAAGACAAAGCTAAATGCCTTAAGCAAGATTGCAAATTAGTATCTAATTTCAACAGTAGATTTATTATGAATCTTTCAACAATACTTTCAGAATTGGCTTCGGTTCCCGCTATCCCGTCTTGCAAGATGTGGGAGTTGCTGGTTCGTTTCTTCTTTAACTTCGTAGTGGTTCAGCTGGTAATTCACTTCTTTTACTACCCTAAGAGTAGAAGAAGAGATTACTACTTCACCTTTTCGCTGATAAACGTTAGCGTATTTATGCTGATATTCCTGCTGGGGAATATCGATCTAAAGATTGGCTTCGCCTTGGGGGTGTTTGGGATCTTTAGCATTGTTCGCTATAGAACAGAAACGGTTCCTATTCGCGAGATGACCTATCTTTTTCTTATCATCTCTATTTCGGTAATCAATGCTCTTTCCGTCCAAATTAACTGGACTGTGCTGTTGCTTGCCAATCTGCTAATCGTGCTCGTTGTTGCATTAATGGAAAGCGAACGCTGGCTAAGCCATACTGGCTGCAAGCTGGTAAAATACGATAAGATAGCACTGATTACTCCATATAAGCGCGAGGAGCTAATTGCTGACTTAACCGAACGTACAGGTCTTCCTATTATTCGTGTTGAAGTAGGTCATATCGACTTTTTGAGCGATGCTACCATGCTAAAGGTGTACTACCGAGCGGATAGCCGTGAGCCAAACTCGGTTGATAAGCTTACTAAAATGCCTAACGGAGAATTGCTATAAAATTCCCCCTTTTAATGAGAACACAAATTACTTTAGGATGAAACAAAAGAGGATTGTACTGTTGACAATGCTAGCCTTGTCTCCTTTGTTATCGTTAAAGGCTCAGCAAAGCGGCGATTGGGGCAGCTCGTTGGAGTTGACACTTTCTAAGAAACTCTATAAGGGGATAAGCCTATCGTTAAATGAAGAGTACCGTACGCGCGAAAACTTTGGCACAACGGATAGATTTTCGCATACGCTAGGGGTAGACTACCAATTATGCAATTACCTGAAGTTGGGTGGAGCATATAATCTTATTAACTACAACCATCCAACTAAAAGTTGGGAAATCCGGCATCGATACTACTTTTATGCCGTAGGAAGTTACTCGCTTGGTGGATTCACCGCATCTTTAAGGGAACGGTTTCAAAGTACCTATCGCGAGGGAGTGGAGGAAACTTCTAAGCGAGCCAATCCTAAGTTGTACCTTCGTAGTCGCTTGCAGCTCGAGTACAACATAATGAATACTTCACTAACACCTTATACCTCTGTTGAACTATTTAACAGTCTGAATAATCCAAAGGGTAATTCAATGGACCAGATTAGGTTTATAGGTGGAGTGGAGTATAAACTAAGTAAGCGCAACTCCTTCGATGTATACTATCGATATGCCAATAAGATAGATGAAGATGCATCTGTTGGTAGTATTGTAGGTGTTGGATTTAAGCATAAGTTCTAGTAATGTTAGTTCGATGCATCCAATAACACGGTAACATTCCTTCTCCCTCACATGTTAAGTGAGGGAGACTTGTTATCTTCTATAAGCCATCTATATTTACATCGAACTCTGGGTCAAGCAATGTATTGTAAGGTGATTATGAATGATTAATTGACAATGAGAATTAAAAAGACAGTATTCAGCAAGCAGCAGGTTCTTGAGTATTTTATATACGCATCGCTTTGGGCGGTTGTCTTTTTGGCACCCCTATTTGAAAGCTTAAAGAAAAACACGGAGTTTGATTGGTTATCTGCCCTAAAGAGTGATAGGTTTATAATTCCATTTCTACTGATATTTCTCATTCACAATCTTTCGCTATCGCTAACCCTACGTAAAAAAATTGGACGATGGGTTCATATCTTGGTAATAACGATATGCATTTGTGTAGCGGTTTTCTCTAGTCCCTTCCTGAAGCCAGCCGAGAAGCACATGCCTGGAAGAGAGTTTGCTCCACCACCCAAGCCTACAATGGAACCTCCTAGAGGTAATTTTCCTCCTCCTAAAGAGCCACACGAGAATAAGATTTTTGGTCCTCTACGATTGACCCCTCCAATGGGAGATCTTTTAATGGTTATATTCATTATAGGATTTAATACTGTAGTAAAGCTGCAGTTTCGCTCTGTAAAAAAGTTGCAACGGCTTGAGGAACTGGAGCGGCAGCATGTCGAAACGGAGTTGGCTTACTTAAAAAGTCAAATTAGCCCTCACTTTTTTATGAATACACTTAACAATATACATGCGCTAATTGACGTTGATAGTGAAAAGGCAAAAGAAACTGTAATAGAACTCTCTAAGTTGATGCGCTTCCTCCTTTACGAATCAGGACAGCGAGTTATTCCTTTAGCCAAAGAGGTTACTTTTCTGTCAAACTTTGTGGAGTTGATGAAATTGCGGTATACTGAAAATATTGACATCCAGATGGAACTACCCGAGAGTATTCCTTCTTCTATTCAGGTGCCACCGCTGCTGCTACTCCCATTTCTCGAAAATGCATTTAAGCATGGAATTAGCTACCGTAAGCCTTCGTATGTGCATTTTAGCCTCTCAATTAATGAAAGCAAGCTGTGTTGCATAGTAAAAAATAGCAACCATAGCAGGGGCGATAACCAAAAAGTGGGAATAGGACTCGATAACGTAAGGAAGAGACTGCAGATTCTGTTTGGCAGCAGCTATCAGCTAAACGTAAGCAGCACAGATGAGGAGTTTAGGGTTGACCTTACGCTAGATCTAGCGGGTAGCAATGTGAATTTTTAAGATAGTAGGGCTATGAAGTGTCTTTGCATTGATGATGAACCTTTGGCGCTAAACAAGATTTGCGAGTATGTGCGCCGCGTTCCTTTCCTTGAGTTGGTAGGAGAGGCTTGCGATGTGTACGAGGCAATGTCAATTCTAGCATCACAAAAAATTGATGTGCTTTTTACAGATATCAACATGCCCGATTTAAACGGGATGGAATTTGTGCGTTCTTTGGAGCATTGTCCAATTGTTATTTTTACAACTGCCTATAGTGAGTATGCCATCGAGGGTTTTAAAGTTGATGCTCTTGACTACCTGCTTAAGCCCTTCTCATTTGCCGATTTCTGTAAAGCCGCAAATAAGGCATATAAGCAGTATAAGTTGCAGGAGGACTCTAAAAATCGAGGAAAAGACGAACGCGAACCTTACTTTTACGTTAAGGCTGATGGCCGAATGGTTCGCATCGATTACGAAAATATTCTATACTTCGAAGGACAAAGCGAATACGTGCGCATTGTTCTTGAGAGCGGAAAGCCAGTGGTAACGCTGCTTACCATGAAGATACTTGAAACTCATCTTCCTGCTGATACCTTTAAAAGGGTACATCGCTCTTTTATCGTGAATGTTTCCAAAATTGTTCAGGTTGCCAACAACCGAATAACCATGAGCGAGGACACAATTATCCCAGTTGGCGATCAATACAAAGACTCTTTTAATACATTTATTCAGCAGTACTTCCTAAGTAAGTAAGCCTCATCCAATAGTTCGTTTCATTATCAAAAAGATAAAATAGGAAGGGTTGTTCTAAAAACCAGGACAACCCTTCTTGCTTAATTAACTCCTAGATCTTCTTTCCGATATAAAAAACGTAGCCATAATACTCCTTATACTTGGAGTATAGCAATGCCTCGTGTCGCTGGTTTGCTACAAGGTCTTCGGCCGTTTTGTTGCCTGCATATTTCTCCCAAAAGATTTTCTGCATGGCTTCCTGCTTAACGTAGAAATGTTCAGTCCAGCAGTTCTCCGGTAGAATAAATGTGGAAACAGGCATATATCCAGCCTTCTGGAGTTGGGCAACCTTACTCGGAATCGTATCAATTTCGAGGTAGGCATCCTTCCAAAACTCGTCGATCTCAATTGGTCGTTCATCGGTAAACCATGACGCTTCGGTAACGGCAATATAGCCACCTGTTTTTAGATGTTTTCGCCACTCGTTTAGGCCTCGTTCGAATCCTATATTATAGATTGCACCTTCCGACCATATCAAGTCTAATTCCTCATCCCAAAAAGGAAGGTTATCCATAGAGCCAACAATGCCTTTAACTCTATTCTGAAGGTTCAATCTTCCGGCATTTTCATTTAGCCGATCGATATATAAGGGAAACAGGTCGATAGCGGTAATAGTACCTGATGTATGCTGAGCCAGCACCATTGTCTGCCCACCAGTACCGCAGCCTATATCGGCGATATGCGATTCGTTAGTCAGGTTGTCGATAAAACTTAATGCCTTAATAGTTACTTCGGGGCTGCCAGGTCCTTGCCGGTCTACGCTTGCGAAATATTCGCAGATTAGGCTGAAGTCGAACTCGTGAATCGATTTATTTTCGTTACTCATGATGTTTAAATCTAAGTTGATAGAAGCATGGCGTCGGAGTATAGTATATCCTTTACCAAGTTTCAAATTATTACTGATATATGAACATAAAAATATCTCTAACAAGAATATGCCAGAGCTTATTTAAGGGATAACCTTGGGCAGAACACCTAAGGTTATTTACTTTACAATATCCGTGTCTAGTATAAACATCCAATTTTTTTAGACATGACAAAGGCATGAATTAGTTGGTTACACCGCTATACTATTTTTTTATTTATTGTAATTGCGTTGAGTACTATACTAAAGCACAAACCTAGGAAAGCATTCCTCTATATTGGCATCCTCTTCGTAAAGATTTGCAGGGTAATCGATCTTTGCCAGAAACAATCCTTGAGATGGGGCCGAAGTGCCTGCAAGGGCCCTATCCTTACCGCGTATTATGTCGTGTACTTGTTCTGGGGTTATTTTCCCCTTGCCAACCTCCAGTAACGTGCCTACAATAGCACGAACCATGTTACGGAGAAACCTATCGGCTTGAATGACGAATACGTATTGGTTGGGAGCATACTCTAGCCACTCAGCGCGTGTAATGGTGCAGTTATTTGTCTTTACATCGGTATGTAGTTTGCTAAAGCTGGTAAAGTCGGTATGCTCAAAAAGTATTGGTAGCGCCTCCTTGATACGTTCTATGGCAAGTAGTCCTTTAAAGTGGTACGAGCAATCGTTTATGTAGCTGTTCTTTGTTGTATGAATAAAGTAGTTATAGGTACGCGAGGTGGCATCGAAGCGTGCGTTTACGCTGTCGTCTACCCTTTTTATGCTATAGGCTGTAATATCGGAAGGAAGAATACAGTTGAGCTTATGGATAAGGTTTGGAGTAGATTGTAGGTTTTCTTTTATAGAATCGAAATGTGCTATGAAGTAGGAGGCATGAACGCCGGTGTCGGTTCGTCCGGCACCGATAGTGTCAATTGATTCGCGAAGAAAGGTTGATAGGGCGTAGTTTAGTTTCTTCTGAACGGTAGTAGCATTCGGTTGAACTTGCCATCCATGGTAGTTGGTTCCCTTGTAAGTAATACGAATGAAGTAGCGAGGCATTAAGTGTTTTTTTGCAAAGATAGCGATTATGCTAGACTTGCATACGTTGCTAAATTTCAATTTGATTGGCAGGTTTATCTTACCTAAAATAAGCCTTAACTATATTTAACTCCTTTTCGAAGGTGTTATAGAATAATGTGGAAACTAAAGCCGTTAATTTGGTACACGAATCAAAATAAAGAACAAAACATAATTCTTGTATGAGCGAAGTTGTGAATATCAAGGAACTAAACGAAAGAATTCAACAGGAAAGTGCGTTTGTTGACATCATCAGCATGGAGATGAACAAGGTAATTGTTGGACAAAAGCACCTTGTAGAAAGCTTAATGATAGGGCTCCTTTCTGATGGCCATGTTCTTTTAGAAGGTGTTCCAGGTCTTGCAAAAACGCTTGCCATAAACACATTGGCTAACATTATCGATGCTAAGTTTAGCCGTATTCAGTTTACCCCCGATTTGCTTCCTGCCGACCTTATTGGTACAATGATTTATAGCCAAAAGAATGAGGAGTTTTCGGTAAAGAAAGGGCCTGTTTTTGCGAACTTTATCCTTGCGGATGAAATCAACCGTTCTCCCGCAAAGGTACAGAGTGCGCTTCTCGAAGCGATGCAGGAGCATCAGGTTACCATTGGTGATACATCATTTAAGTTACCAGAACCATTTCTTGTACTTGCCACACAAAACCCGCTAGAGCAGGAGGGAACCTATCCGCTTCCAGAAGCACAGGTTGACCGTTTTATGCTTAAGGTAATTATTACGTATCCAAAGAAGGAAGAGGAGAAGCAAATTATTCGTCAAAATATAGCAGGCGAATTTCCTAAGGCCAATAAGGCTCTAAAACCTGAAGATATCGTTAAGGCCCGAAAGGTCGTTCGCGATGTCTATCTCGACGAAAAGATTGAGCGTTACATTGTAGATATCGTATTTGCAACCCGCGAACCTCAAAGCTACGGATTAGGCAAATTCGCTAATATGATTTCTTACGGAGGATCACCACGTGCCAGTATATCTCTTGCTTCAGCAGCAAAGGCGTATGCGTTTATCAAGCGCAGAGGCTACGTTATTCCAGAAGATATCCGTGCTGTGGCATACGACGTTCTCCGTCACCGTATCGGGTTAACCTACGAAGCAGAAGCTGAAAATATAACAACAGTTGATATTATTACCGAAATTCTTAATGCTGTTGAAGTTCCATAGTTCCAAACAGAAACAAGACGGAAGATTTTTAGAAACAAGACATAAGATCTAACAACACAAGATACTAGGTATAGCGCTTAATCTTGTAATGTCAAGTCGTGATATGTGTGTCTTGATACTTGATACTAGAAATTTATGGAAACATCAGAACTGCTCAAGAAGGTTCGAAAAATAGAGATAAAAACCCGTGGCCTGACAAACCAAATATTTGCAGGTGAATATCACAGCGCGTTTAAGGGGCGTGGTATGGCGTTCAGCGAAGTTCGCGAGTACCAGTATGGTGACGATATTCGTAATATCGACTGGAACGTATCTGCAAGGTTTAATGAACCTTACATCAAGATTTTTGAGGAAGAACGCGAACTTACTGTTATGCTCCTTATCGACGTTAGCGGGTCAAGCCATTTTGGAACGCAAAAGATGTTCAAGAACGAGTTGATTGCTGAGATTGCTGCTGTGCTTTCTTTCTCTTCCATTCAAAATAACGATAAGGTAGGAGTTATCTTTTTCAGCGATAAGGTGGAGAAGTTTATTCCGCCAAAGAAAGGTCGTTCTCATATTCTTCGAATCATTCGCGAGATTATTGAGCTGCAACCCGAAAGCAATAAAACCAATATTGCAGAAGCCCTTCGCTACCTTACCAATGCTGTAAAAAAGCGTTGCACGGCATTTGTGCTCTCCGACTTTAATGATTTTGGAGAATCCCCCTCAAATGTCAAATTTGACGAGGCGCTTCGAATTGCCGGCAATAAGCACGATTTGGGTGCTATTATGATTTACGATCCCCGCGAGGTAGAACTTCCTAATGTTGGTCTATTAGAGGCTGTTGATGCAGAGTCTGGTGAGGTTGTTTGGGTTGATACGTCAGCAGCTTCTGTGCGTAAAACGTATAGCAGCTGGTGGAACGAAGCTCAACGTTCGCTCTCTACAGCCTTTGCTAAGGCCCGTGTCGATTGGGTGAGCGTTTCTACGAATGAAGATTATGTTAAGCCATTGATTAAACTCTTTAAGCATCGATAGGTAATGGGAATAATACGAAAATTTATCAGCATTCTATCGCTTCTGCTTTTTGTCGGTTTTGCTGGAGTTGCACAAGACTTTAAGGTTCGCCTCGATTCTTCTAAAATTCTCATTGGTAATCAAACTGCGCTTACACTTCAGGTTAAGCTTACAAATGGGAAGAAGGTGCGTTTCCCCAACTTACCAGATACGCTGTCTCAAGGTCTCGAAGTTGTTAGCCAGTTTGCTACTGATACATCGGAGGTTGACAACGGTTTGCTTTTAACCAAGCGCTATCTTATAACTTCGTACGACTCGGGCAATTACGTTGTGCCTCAAATTCCAGTACTCTTTTTTGATGGTACCAAGGTCGATACATTTTACACTCAACCGATTAAACTGAAGGTAAACACTGTAGCAGTAGATAGCACTAAAGTTCCTTTATATGGAATAAAGGGCAACATAAAAGCACCATATACTTTTCAGGAGATTGCTTTAGTGATCCTTTCGATTCTGCTGCTTATTGGTATAATAATAGGTATATACCGATACTTTAGGAGAAGCAAAGATGAACCGATATTTACCTTCAAGAAAAAGGTGATAGAACCACCTCATGTAATTGCCTTCCGCGAGTTAGAGCAGCTTAAACAAAAAAAGTTATGGCAGAATGGGAAGGTAAAGGAGTACTATTCGGAGTTAACAGATATTCTTCGTGTGTACATCGAAGAGCGAATGGAGATCAATGCAATGGAGATGACTTCCTTTGAGATCCTTGCAACCCTTAATGCGAATAGTTACTCCAATAAGGCTATTTATGATAGGCTTATGATATTGCTTAATACATCGGACTTGGTAAAGTTTGCAAAGTATAGCGCAGACCCTATCGAAAATGATAGCGCATCTGCTTGCGTTTACGATTTTATTGATGATACGAAAGAGATTATCCTTGCTGCAGAAACCGAGGAGAAGGTTCAATCATCAAACGAAAACAACTAGAACTTTATGAGTAGCATGATATTACATAATCCGAATTACTTATACTTACTGCTGCTGCTTGTACCTCTATTGGTTTGGTACGTAATTAGGAATAAGCATTTTACCCCAAAATTGACGGTTTCATCGGTGGCTCAATTAAAAAATGTGAAGTCGGTGACTCGTCGTAGGCTACGTCATATACCTTTTATCCTAAGGTGTTTGGCTATGGCCTTAATTGTTATTGCTCTAGCACGTCCGCAATCAACCCAGAGCAAAAACGATGTAACAACCGAAGGTATAGATATTGTTTTGGCTATGGACATTTCGAGCAGTATGCTTGCTCAAGATTTTCGGCCAGATAGGATATCCGCTGCTAAGAATGTTGCGGTACAATTCATTACCGATCGTCCAAACGATAGGATAGGAATGGTGGTTTTTTCGGGTGAGAGTTTTACACAATCTCCGCTTACTACCGACCATGCAGCCCTTATCAATCTTACAAAGGATATAAAAAGCGGTATGCTCGAGGATGGTACGGCAATAGGCAATGGCTTGGCAACATCGGTTGCTCGTTTAAAGGAGAGTAAGGCAAAGAGTAAGGTGATTATCCTTATGACCGATGGTGTAAACAACCTTGGTGAAGTTGCCCCTCTCACGGCAGCCGAAATAGCAAAGACATTTGGAATACGTGTTTATACTATTGGTGTAGGAACACGAGGTAAGGCTCTTACTCCAATGGCTACTGATTTTGGCGTTCAAATGGCTTATGCCGATGTTCAAATTGACGAGGATGTGCTTCGAAAGATATCGCAAATTACCGGAGGTGAGTATTTTAGGGCAACCGATAATACTAAACTATCGGAGATATATAATAAGATTAACGAGCTTGAACGCACTAAATTCCAGGTGGATAGGTATACAAAAAGAAGCGAAGAGTTTGATTTGTTTGCACTCCTTGCTGTAGCAACACTATTAGCCGAAGTTCTATTTAGATATTTGATTCTTAAGAGGATTCCTTAAAATGTAGATTCATGTTCAGATTTGCACAACCAGTATATTTTTATCTACTGCTAGTAATCCCAATCTTGGTGGTGCTGTACTACTACTTTGTTCGTACACGTCGTAAGAATATGGAAACGTATGGGCAGCTGCCAATTATTAGTATGCTTGCGCCAAATGTTTCACATAAGCGCTTACACCTGAAGTTTATACTATTCTGTATAGCATTTTCCATAGTTGTACTAGCGTTAGCTTGTCCACAGTTTGGTTCTCGGATAAAAGAGGTCAAAAACCGAGGAGTCGAAATTGTAGTTGCACTCGATGTGTCGAATAGTATGCTTGCTGATGACTTTAAGCCTGATCGGTTATCAACTGCAAAGCTTGCTTTATCGCGCTTAGTTGATAAGCTTCGTGACGATAGGCTTGGCTTAGTTGTGTTTGCAGGAGATGCCTATACGCAGCTTCCAATAACGTCGGACTTCGATGCGGCTAGAATGTTCTTCAATACGATTAATCCAAACATGGTTCCTCAGCAGGGAACAGCATTGGGTAAGGCTATTGATTTGGGAACAAAGTCATTTTCGAGTACTTCCAAAACCTCTCGTGTACTTATCGTAATCTCTGATGGTGAAAATCATGAGGATGATCCAATGTCTGCTGCTGCAGAAGCAAAAAAGAGTGGCGTAAAGATCTATACCGTTGGAGTTGGGCAGCCGCAGGGGGCACCTATTCCTGTTAGTGGAGGATTCTTAAAGGATAAGGATGGAAATATCGTTATTACTCGTTTGGATGAGAAAACGCTACAGCAGATTGCTACAGCTACTGGTGGCAAGTATATTCGAGCAACGGGTAACAATTTCGGATTAACCGATATCCTCAGCGATGTTAGAAAGATGGATAAGATGGAAATGAAATCTTACGTATATGAGGATTACGACGATCAGTTTCAGGTGCTACTTCTTTTGGCGCTTTTCATTTTGCTTCTCGATTCTATTATAGTGCAAACCAAGAACATTTGGTTAAGCAAAGTTGATATTTTTAAAAGTAGGTAAAGCCATGACGAGGTATTGCATTTTTATTGCGCTTTTATTCTTTTCTTTATCTTCGTTTGGACAAGCGCGCAAGCTCATCCGAAAGGGGAATAAGGAGTTTGATAAGGGCAACTATTCGCAGGCTGAACTCCGTTTCAGACAGGCTCAGGCGGTTGATACGGCTTCAGGGGATATTACCTATAACATAGGTAATTCGCTTTTCATGCAGAAGAAGTACGATAAGGCATTAAGCGGATATCAGAAAAGTTTACAGCAAACTAAAGATCCAAGTCGTCTGGCAATGAATCTTCATAATGCCGGAAATGCTTTGTTTAAGTTGAATAAGTACAAGGAGAGCATCGAAGCCTATAAAAAATCGCTTCGAGTTAATCCAAGCGATAACCAAACACGATATAACCTTGCACTTGCGCAGCAGAAGCTAAAAGATCAGCAGAAGAACAACAAGGACAACAATAAAAACAACAAGAACAAGAATAACAAGGATAAAAACAAACAGAACAAGAACAATAAAGACAATAAGAAGAACGACCAGAATAAAAACAAGGGCAATAAGGATAATAAGAACAATAATCAAAATCAGAAACAGAAACAGCCGCAGCAACCAAAAATCTCGAAAGAGGATGCTCAACGAATGTTAGATGCGCTGCAAACTGGCGAAAACAAGGCGCAAGAACGCGTTAAGGCTCAAAAAATGAAAGCACAAAGTCGTAAACCAGAAAAAAATTGGTAGTAATTACATAACGATATGAAACGAATATTAGCGATAGTTGCTTTACTTACAATTACATTAGGTGCTCTTGCCGATAATGTTACCTTCGTAGCACGTGCACCTAGAGTAGTTGCTGTTGGCGAACAATTTCAGCTTAAGTTCAATGTGAACATAATGCCTGATGATTTTTACAATCCTGACATTAAGAACTTTGAAGTTTTGGCAGGGCCTAATATGTCGCAGTTTCAGAGCACTAGTATTATTAATGGGCAGGTTACGTCCAGAAACTCGATCTCCTATACATATATACTAGAAGCAACAAGGGAGGGACGATTCTCTATTCCTGCAGCAGTTGTAAAAATTAATGGGAGAACGTATACCTCAAATAGTTTGATTATCGAGGTTGCTAAGGGAGATGCATCTGCAGCAGCCGCAAATCGTGGAGGAGTCAATAGTGCCCGTCAAGCAAAGGGAGTTAGCAATGGTACAGTTTTCCTCAAAATGGAGGTTAATAAGTCATCGCTATATCGGGGTGAGTTCCTAATTGCCACGTTAAAACTTTACACTAGGACTGACTTGGAAGGTCTTGGAGAGCCTAAGTTTCCTTCTTTTAATGGATTTTGGAATCAGGTTGTAGAGGATAATGATCTTAAACTCAATTTTGTTCGTGAGAAATACAATAGTAAAGTTTATGATGCAGCAGTTATACGACGCTACGTGCTATTTCCTCAGCAGGTTGGTCGGCTCCTTGTTGATCCATTCGAGTTAACAGCATCCGTAATAGAGCACTCTGCTCCTCAAAGTGCCTTTGACGCCTTTTTTGGAGGTGGAGGTACAAGAGCGCGTAAAAGGCTGGCAAGTGCACCTATCTCTATAAATGTAAAGGAACTCCCAACAGGTGCACCCACATCATTTAATGGAGCTGTAGGGTCGTTCACTATTGCATCATCACTTTCAAAAAGCAAAGTTAGGGCTAATGATGCTGTTAACCTTGTAGTTAAAGTCTCTGGATCGGGTAATGTTAAGCTTGTAGATGCTCCCAAGGTTAGTTTTCCTGCTGATTTCGATTCCTTTGATCCCAAAACCAGCGATAACGTAAAAACGACAGCAGCAGGGTCGTATGGTGTTAAGACCTTTGAGTATTCGTTTATTCCTCGAAGTCAAGGTAGGTACACAATACCAGCATTGGAGTTTACCTATTTTGATACAAAGACGAATCGTTACAAAACACTTAAAACACAGAGTCAAACTATTGATGTCGATCCAGATCCTACCGGAGGTGTTCGTAATGGATTACAAGGCGGTGCCGATAAGGAAAATATTAAATTATTGGGGCAGGATATTAAGTACATAAAGGTTGGTTCAATAATGCTTACCCCTAAAGGCGATTATTTTTTTAATACAGCAACTTACTGGTTGGTTCTTCTTCTGGCATTCATTGCTACAGTTGCTTCGTTTATCTTTTTGGCTAAGCGTGAACGTGAAAATGCAGATGTTGCATTTATAAAGAATAAGCGTGCAAATAAGGTTGCTCATCAGAGACTAAAAAAGGCAGAGATGCTGATTAAATCAGGTGATACTCACGGATTCTATGAGGAAATGCTAAAGGCACTTTGGGGGTATCTTAGTGATAAGTTGGCTATTCCGATTTCAGACCTCTCGAAAGAACGTGCAACGCAGCTACTGGATTCTAGAGGTGTAGATGTTGAGACTATCCAAACTCTTACTCAAATCATAGAAGAATGCGAGTTTGCTCGATATGCACCTGGTGGGCAGGGCGAGGAGAAATCGGACAGATTTAACCATGCGGTTGATATTATTAGCAAACTTGAACAATTGAAGAAGTAGCATGAAAAAGATATCTACCATAATTTTTGCGTTGCTTTGCCTAGTTGGTTCTGTTAATGCACAAAGTCTAGAGCAAACATTTGAGCAAGGCAATAACTTATATGCTGAAGGTAATTTTAAGGCAGCGGCTGTTCAATACCAAAAGGTTATTGATGGAGGATACTCATCAAGCAAACTTTTCTATAATGCAGGAAATGCATACTACAAGCAGAAAATGTATGCAAAGGCAATTCTGAACTATGAGCGAGCATATAAGCTTGGTTCATCGGATGGAGATATAAATCATAATTTACAGCTAGCACGTTTGCAGATTAGGGACAATGTAGACTCTGTTCCTACATTCTTTATCGTTAGCTGGTTTAATGGGATTCGCAATCTTTTTAGCGCAAATGGTTGGGCTTGGTTAAGTTTGCTCTCGTTTATTTTTGCTAGTGCTCTATTCATTTGCTATTACTTCACTGGAACGCTTCTGGTAAAAAAGATAACGTTTGGATCTTCTGCATTTTTTGTTTTACTGTTTGCCTTTTCAGTATGGACTGCACATGCTAAAACTGAGCAGATTAAACATCCGACAAATGCAATTATTTTATCGCCTGTGGTGGTTGTGCGTAGTTCTCCCGATCAAAATGGGAAAGATTTGTTCATTATTCATGAAGGTATTAAGGTAACCTTTACTGAGACTCCACCTGTACCTGGTTGGCGAGAGGTGAAAATCGCAGATGGCAATACCGGTTGGGTAGAAGCAAACACTTTTGAAATAATTTAATCGATTATACTAAAAAAGAAGAAAGAAAAAGGGAAGCGACTTGATAGTTGCTTCCCTTTTTCTTAATAAACAAATTCAGAGGAATTGCGTTTGGAAGAAAAAACGCACCAATGAAGAGATCGCTTCTATTTTTAGTTTTCAGTATACCTATCATCTTGATGGCGCAAACAAAGACTTTCTACGATTTTACCGTTCTTACCATAGATGGTGAAAAGATCAGTCTGTCTTCGTTTAAAGGTAAAAGAGTACTCGTTGTAAATGTTGCTTCAAAATGTGGCTTTACCCCTCAATATGAAGGGTTAGAAGCATTGTATCGAAAGTATAAAGCCAAGAACTTTGTCGTAATAGGTTTTCCTGCAAATAATATTCTAGGCCAAGAACCTAGTACGAATGAGGAGATTAAACAGTTTTGCACATTAAAATACGATGTTACATTTCCAATGATGGCCAAGATCTCCGTTAAGGGGAAAGACATTCATCCTCTTTACAAGTGGCTTACCGATAAATCAGAGAATGGCGTTCTTAATGCAAAGGTTAAATGGAACTTTCAAAAGTTCATGATTGATGAAACTGGAAAACTTGTAGGCTTTGCGGGTCCCAACGAAAAGCCCAATGGCGAGAAAATTGTAAAATGGATTGAAAGTAAGTAAATAAGAAAGAGAGTCTATACCTTTTTATTTGGGTAAGTCCTACTTACTATTCAACTGCATTGCAGTTGCAATCTCGCAGTGCTTAATTCCTCCTATTTTGCATCCGGAACTATTCGTATTTAATCTTTTCGAATTACGGCTCAAAAACCATTATGCAACATTTATCAAGGAGAAGTATCGAACTTAGACTTCTTTGCGACGACCAGAAACTCATAAGGTTTCATCGTGATTGGCCCGATTGAAACTTAGGGTAGGACAAGGAAAGCAAACAACAAGAAAAAGTTGAATGTATTCTCTAGAAAGTTCTCAAAATCATCTATACTTCCCGCCTTATTCATCGTAGAACTAGTAAAGAAGTAACTACTACGGTTTTCTTAAGTGTATCATGAAAAGAATCTTATTATAATACTAACACTCTCAATTTAAATACTTAAATTCGATCATTATACCAATGTATGACATATGGACGCTTTACTCAATAGCCCGTACTTTACCTACCTAGTGTTGCCAATTCTGATTTTTTGTGCGCGCATCTGTGATGTTACTTTTGGACCAATTAGAATAATACTTGTTTCAAAAGGTATAAAGAGCATAGCTCCTATTTTGGGCTTTGTAGAGGTTTTATATGGATACTGGCTATTAGTCAAATAATGGCTAATCTTAATAATTGGGTGTGCTATTTTGCTTATTCCGCTGGTTTTGCTACCGGAAATTATGTGGGGATGATAATAGAAGAAAGACTTGCAATGGGAACGCTTATTCTTCGAATTATGATATCAGGAACAGGCGGAGAACTGGCTAAAGCGCTAAATAAGGAGGATTTTGGGGCTACCATAGTGCATGCAGAAGGCTCGCTTGGAAGTGTTGACCTGATCTATACGATAGTAAATAGGAAAGATTTGAGCAGGGTTGAAGTTGTTATTAAGGAGTTCAACCCAAATGCATTTTATTCGATAGAAGAGGTTAAGAGGGTTAATAAAAGTGTATTCCCTCCTAATAAGGGATCACAAAATGCAATTGTAGATTTTTGGAGAAGAGGTGATAAATAGTGTTTACAATCCCCAATGGAGATTCACCATAAGTGCAAATAAGTGAACTGCAACGGGGGTAATTCATTGAGTGATTGAAGTTATTTAACAATGCATAAGAATACAATGAGTGGTAAAGTAGTATTTTGCATCCTGATAAATGTAAATATTGTTAGTGAAAGAGTGGGTTTCGACCTATTCAATGGTGTGGATAGAAGTTTAACAAAATAAAGTATCCTTCGGGAAGAAATGGAGGTTTAATATGCAAAATAAGCTTCAAGAGCTAACAGACAAGCTCTATAAAGAAGGCTTAGGTAAAGGGACTGCAGAGGCTGAGCAAATTTTGGCAAAAGCGAAGGCCGAAGCTCAACAGATTATTGAGCAGGCCAAAAAGGAGTCCGATCAAATAATTGCTAGTGCCAAGCATTCTTCTGCAGAAATTGCCAAAAACACAGAGGCTGAACTCAAGATGGCCGCTCGTCAAACCGTTAACTCGGTAAAGCAACAGGTGGAAGAGGCTATTGCTGCAAAGGCAGTAACTCCATCAGTAAATGCAGCTTTTGCAAGTCCTGATTTTATTCAAGCAATTGTAAAGGAGGCTATTGCTAAATTTAATCCTTCAAATGAAGAAAGCAATGTGATAACAGTGTTGCTTCCCAAAGACAAGCAGAAACAACTTCAGGATTACTTCATTAGTAAAGCAGGTGAAGCGTTAAGTGTTTACCTTGATGTACAGTTCAGCAAGGCTGTTAAGTCTGGATTTAAGATTGCGCCTAAGGATGGTGGATATCAGATTAGTTTCACCGAACAAGATTTCGATAACCTATTCAAGTCGTTCCTTCGCCCACGCCTTGTAGAACTTCTCTTCGGAGCTAAATAAAACATTATGATCCAAAACCAATACTACTATTTGGTTGCCGGATTGCCGGAGTTATTGTTTGATGCGGATAATCGAAAGTTTGATTTTGTAAGCGTAAGGGGGGGGCTGAAGCAGAACTTGAATGATTCTGATCTTGAATTACTGAATTCTCTTTCCCTCCATTATGATAATGAAAATGTATTGTCCTACATCAACAATCGGAACACATTTTCTGAAAGAGCGCTTGTTCCTAAAGAGGTTTATGAAGATGTAAAGGCTAATCTTAAGCTTTTCCCCTCATATATCGGTGACTTTTTTGACGAATTGTACTCGGAGAAAGAGGAGGAGAAACCTTCCCGTAATGACGATGAAGAAGAGGTACAGAAATCGATAGAAGTGAGCCTTTATAACCGTTTTTACGATTATGTAGCCAACTACCAAAATGAATTTCTTCAAAAGTGGTTCCGCTTCGACAGGCAACTGCGCAATATTTTGGCTGCAACCAATGCAAGAAAGTTAGGTAAGGATGTTGCTTCAATCCTTGTTGGAAATGATACTATTAATGTAGCACTTTCACAGAGTCAAGCCTCTGATTTTGGGCTGCGAGGTGAATTCCTACTTATGGATAAGTTGATGCCTATTCTCGAAATTAGCAATCTTTTCGAGCGCGAAAGAAAAATCGACATGCTTCGCTGGGATTTTATCGATGAAGGAAACACCTTCAACTACTTTAATGTAGATAAAGTTCTTGGTTATCTTGTTAAAGCAGAAATTATTGATCGATGGGTTAAGATTGATCCGGCAGTTGGAGATGCGCTTTTAAAAAGATACTTCAATGACCTTAAGGGAACATTTGATTTGAATGCTGCCTTTGAAGAACAATAAATGAAATAGGATAAAGAACCAAATATGAGAACTAAAGGAAGAGTTACAGGAATTATTTCAAACCTTGTAATTGTTCAAGTTGATGGTCCTGTTGCCCAAAATGAAATCGGGTATATCAAGCTTGGCGATGTGGCTCTTATGTCGGAGGTTATCAAAATCAACGGCGATAAGGCTTTCGTTCAGGTGTTTGAGAGTACCCGTGGTCTTAAAGTGGGTAATGAGGTAGAGTTCATGGGGCACATGCTCGAGGCAACTCTCGGACCAGGTCTTTTGCAGCGCAACTACGATGGCTTGCAGAACGATCTAGAAGAACTTGAAGGCGTTTTTCTTAAGCGCGGCATTTACACCAAGCCTCTAAACGAGGATAAACTTTGGGATTTTGTTCCAACTGCTACAGTTGGAGAGGAAGTTGAAGCAGGCGATTGGCTTGGAGAGGTACAAGAGAATTGGGTGAACCACAAAATCATGGTTCCCTTTAAATTTGAAGGAAAATATACGGTTAAATCGTTGGCTTCTGCTGGTCAATATCGAATTAACGACCAGATTGCCGTGCTTACCGACGAAAATGGTGAAGACAAAATTGTCACCATGGTTCAGAAGTGGCCCGTTAAACTTGCCATTAAAGCATACAAAGAGAAGCCACGTCCATTTAAGGTAATGGAAACCGGGGTACGCTGTATTGATACGCTAAACCCAATGGCAGAAGGTGGTACCGGATTTATTCCAGGTCCATTCGGTGCAGGAAAAACGGTGCTACAACACGCGCTTTCGCAGCATGCCGAAGCAGACATTATCATCTTTGCCGCTTGTGGTGAGCGTGCAAATGAAGTAGTGGAAATGTTCGTTGAGTTTCCCCACCTTGAAGACCCTCGTACAGGCCGTAAGCTTATAGAACGTACTACCATTATCTGTAATACGTCGAACATGCCAGTTGCCGCTCGTGAGGCATCGGTTTACATTGCCATGACTATTGGTGAGTACTACCGCGCAATGGGTTATAAGGTACTTCTACTTGCAGACTCGACTTCACGCTGGGCTCAGGCTCTTCGTGAGATGTCTAACCGTTTGGAAGAACTTCCAGGAGCCGATGCGTTCCCAATGGACCTTCCTGCAATTATTTCGAACTTCTACGCTCGTGCAGGTTTTGTTTACCTAAACAATGGAAAAACGGGTTCGGTAACCTTTATTGGTACAGTATCTCCTGCAGGTGGTAACCTTAAAGAGCCAGTAACTGAGTCTACCAAGAAGGCTGCTCGATGCTTTTATGCGCTTTCTCAGCAACGTGCTGACTCGAAGCGTTATCCTGCTGTAGACCCTATCGAATCGTATTCGAAGTACTTGGAGTACCCTGAAATTGTGGAATATCTAAAAGAGAAGATTTCGGAAGATTGGGTTTCTGAGGTGCTAGAAGTAAAGAATATTGTACTTCGTGGTCGTGAGGCATACGAGCAAATCAACATTCTTGGCGATGACGGTGTTCCCGTTGAATACCACGACCGCTTCTGGAAGTCGGAACTTGTCGATTTCGTTATCCTCCAGCAGGATGCATTCGATAAGATCGACCAGTCGACTCCACTTGTACGCCAGCACTACATGCTTAACCTTGTTTCGCATATCATCAAATCGAAGTTTAACTTCGAATCGTTTGATGTTGTGGGCAACTACTACAAGCGTATAATCAACGTTCTTAAGCAAATGAACTACTCGGAATACGAGAGTGATAAGTTCAACGAGTACGAGAACGAACTTAACAATATTCTAGCAGAAAGGAGGGTTGCTTAATGGAGACTACTGCTTTTAAGAAGATCTATACAAAGATTGAAAATATCACCAAAGCTACCGTTACCCTTCGTGCTGATGGAGTGATGAACGAGGAACTCGCTCAGGTTGGCGAAAAGCTTGCTCAGGTGGTGAAAATTAGCGGGAACCTAGTTACGCTTCAGGTCTTTTCTGGAACTGAAGGTATTGCAACCGACACCGAAGTGGTTTTCTTTGGTCACGCACCAAAGCTTACTGTAAGCGACGATCTTGCTGGTCGATTTTTCAATGCATTCGGTAAGCCAATTTATGGTGGTCCTGAAGTCCAGGGTGAAGAGCGCGAAATTGGTGGACCTTCGGTTAACCCTTTTCGCCGTAAGCAACCATCGGAGCTTATTGCTACTGGTATAGCAGGTATCGACCTTAACAACACCCTTGTATCGGGGCAAAAGATTCCATTCTTTGCCGACCCCGACCAGCCATTCAACCAGGTTATGGCAATGGTGGCACTTCGTGCAAAGGCAGACAAGATTATCCTTGGAGGTATGGGATTGTCGAACGACGACTTCCTATTCTTCAAAAATGTATTCGATAACGCAGGTGCGCTCGATCGTATTATCTCTTTTGTAAATACAACAGAGCAACCACCAGTAGAGCGTCTGCTTATTCCAGATATGGCGCTTACAGCTGCCGAATACTTTGCTGTAGATAAGGGGGAAAAGGTGCTCGTTCTGCTTACTGATATGACCCTTTACGCTGATGCTCTTGCCATCGTATCGAACCGTATGGACCAAATCCCTTCTAAGGACTCTATGCCAGGTTCGCTATACTCCGATTTGGCTAAGATCTACGAAAAGGCTGTACAGCTTCCCAACGGTGGTTCTATAACCATTATTGCTGTTACTACTCTTTCAGGTGGTGATATTACCCACGCTATCCCAGATAACACCGGATATATCACCGAAGGTCAACTTTTCCTACGTACCGATTCGGATACCGGAAAGGTTATCATCGACCCATTCCGAAGCCTATCGCGCTTGAAACAGCTGGTAATCGGAAAGAAGACACGTGAAGACCATCCACAAGTTATGAATGCAGCCGTTCGTCTTTACGCCGATGCGGCTAACGCAAAAACTAAGCTGGAGAATGGTTTCGACCTTACCGACTACGATGAGCGTACGCTTAAGTTTGCCCACGACTACTCTAAGTTCTTACTAGCAATTGACGTAAATATCGATGCTACAAAGATGCTTGATACCGCGTGGGATCTGTTTGCCAAGTACTTTAATCAAACTGAAGTTGCTATTAAGCAAGAGTTTGTTGAAAAATACTGGCCAAAAAACTTATTCAACTAGCGTACAATCATGGGAGTTAAGTATCAAATAAATAAAACAGCGCTGAACGAACTGAATAAGCAGCTTCGTGTCAGAAAGCGTGCGCTCCCAACCATTAAGAATAAGGAATCGGCGCTGCGCCTCGAAGTAAAAAAGGCTAAGAGTTTAGCTGATGAGGTAGAGGCAAGGCAAACAGAACTTACAGGAAAACTTCAGTATATGAGTGGTTTGTGGTCTGAATTTAGATCTGAACTCATTACTGTAGACGATGTAAAAGTATCGCTAACTAAGATTGCGGGGGTAAAAATCCCAGTTCTTAAGGAGGTAATATTTACAGTTCACGATTTCAATCTTTTTAGCAGTCCATTTTGGGTAGTAGACGGTATCCAAATCCTAAAAGAACTCACTACTTTAGGGATAGAACGAGAGTTCTACCTTGAGAAAATGCGTCTTTTAGATCGTGCTCGTAAGAAAACAACCCAAAAGGTTAACCTTTACGAGAAGGTACAAATACCCGATTACGAGTCTGCTATACAAAAGATTAAACGATTCTTAGAGGATGAGGAAAACCTTTCTAAGTCGGCGCAAAAGATTGTGAAAAAACGATACGAGGAGGTGGCAGAATGATCGTAAAAATGATTAAGTACAGCTTCCTTCTATACCATCAGGAGTTTCAATCTTTTCTGGAAGATATTCAACGTATTGGAGTGCTGGATATCACAAAAGAACAGAGGGCTCTTAATGAGGAGGAAAAGGAGTTGCTCGACCTGCAAGGCCGTTATCGTAGCACTATAAAGGCGCTTACGCATAGAAGAGGCGAGCAGAAGCAGCGTTTTGATCGTGACGGCATCCAAGTCCTAACGCGCTTTGAAACAATCGTAAAGGAACTTGAAGCAATTGAAGTTAACTATAAAAAGCTTGCTAAGCACCAATCCGATCTAGCGCCTTGGGGAAATTTTGAACCCTCCGCATTAGCCGATTTGGAAGCAAAGGGGCTGATTTTGCGATACTTTACCGCTCCTGCAAAAAAGTATTGTGAGGAATGGGAGTCGCAATATCCGCTATCGGTAGTTAACGAGATTGGTGGTACCACCTACTTTGTTTGGATTCAGGAAAATGGGGAAACTTCTTTAAACCTCCCTGCAAACGAAGTTAAAGTTCCCGCCCAATCGCTTGCACTACTAAACGAGGAGATTGATGGCGTTGTAATGCAAAAGCAGGATCTTAATGCCGAGCTAGATGAGCTTGCGCTCTATATTGATCTGCTTGCACGATGCAGCGACGAAATATCAGATACGTTTGATTTTAAGTCAATCTTTAATGGTACTCGTCGCGATTTGGAAGGAACGGTTGCTTTACTTACCGGATTCGTCCCAGATAATGCTGTCGATGAACTTAATAAATACCTAGAAGGACAATCTGTCGTTTACTTTGCTGAAAAAGCAACAGCAGAAGATCGACCACCAATTAAGCTTAAGAACAATAAGTTCGCAAAGTTGTTTGAGCCAATAGGTGAACTTTATATTCCACCTACTTATTCGGAACTCGATCTTACGCCATTCTTTGCCCCATTCTACATGCTCTTTTTTGGACTGTGTATGAATGATATTGGCTATGGTATTATTTTCGTTGTCGCTGGATTTCTGCTGAGAAATAGACCAAAATTTGCTGCTTTAAGGCCCTACATTTTGCTTGTACAATGGCTAGGGTTTGGTACAATCCTCATGGGGTTAATATCAGGTAGTATCTTTGGAACAGAAATGAAAGAATGGGAAATACTTCCAGAAGGTATTCGTCATCTCTTCTTGGATACCAATCAGATGATGCTCTTTGCAGTGCTAATTGGGTTTGTTCAAATTATCTTTGGTTTAGTCGTTAAGGCAGTTAATCGAACACGTATTTCGGGATGGCAAGCAGGTGTTGGACCATTTGGATGGATATTTGCACTACTTGGGATTGCGATGTTATTTCTGCCTGCAACCAAACCATTCGCCATGTATGTTGTATATGTAGGAATTGGGTTGATTATTTTATTTGCCCATCCACACGGTGGTATAGGGGGGAGATTAGGGTTAGGAGTGGTAGAACTCTATGAAATTACCGGATTCTTTGGCGATTTGCTTTCGTATATTCGTCTTTTTGCCCTCGGTATTTCAGGCGCCATTTTAGCAATGGTAATGAATAAGATTGCATCCTTATCCCTAGGTTCACTTCCTTTCGGACTTGATTACCTTGTTTTTGCGATAATATTTCTCGCAGGACATACCCTAAACATTGCGCTTTCATCATTAGGTGCGTTTGTGCATCCAATGCGTTTAACATTTGTCGAATTCTATAAGAATTCAGGCTTTATAGGAGGAGGGAGATTGTATACCCCTTTCAAAAAAGCAAAAACACAAGAAAAAAGTTAATAACTAAGTAAATTTTTTGGAGGATAAAACATGTTTGTATCTGTAATGCTTGCTTACATTGGACTCGCCATTATGGTAGGAGTAGCTTGTATTGGTAGCACAATTGGTGTAACAGTATCGGGAAATGCGACTGTTGGTGGTCTTAAAAAGAATCCTGATATTTTTGGTAAAAGTATGCTTCTTACAGCGCTTCCATCAACCCAAGGATTGTACGGCTTTGCGGCTTTCTTCCTTATTAATGGTAAAATGAGTGCTTTACTTGCTGCTGGCATGCCTATTGAGAAGTCTTTTGCAATATTAGCAGCTGGGCTTACGGTTGGTTTTGTTGGCTACTATTCGTCAACCAAGCAATCTCGCGTAATTGCTAACGGTATTACCGAAATGGCAAATGGTAACGATGTATTCGGTAAGACCATGATTCTTGCTGTATATCCTGAGTTGTATTCAATTATTGCGCTTATTGCTGCCGTACTTATTTGGATGGGATTATAGTCTGTTACTTTAATCATAAAAAAGGCTGCTTCGTATGAGGCAGCCTTTTTTTTTAATATGCCATGCCAGCTAGATCGGAACTTTGATGACATAAGTTCTAATAGGATAATGTAGAAAGTAAAAGCAGGATGGCGATTGTTTTTCATCCTTGTCTTCCTTTCCTGTGTTTCGAAAACGTCATAGAGCCTCAATTAGACTTGCTGAACAAACATTTATTTAATCAATATGTTTTAAAATACAGAATGTAGTCCTAAAGTTGTAATCGAATGATTGGCGTATGAGAAAGCATCCATACTTGTTCTCATTTATCCTTATTTTAATTTCAATTCCTTTTTTGTTCAGATATTTATGGAACAAAGAGGATGTGCGTCCTTTGAATATTCTCGTTGTTGATAAAACGGTACTTGATAGAAACAGACAGGAACATAGACCTTTGTTTTGGATTTTAGAGCATGAGAAGTACATTAAGAAAAGCGAGCAACCATTTAATGTAAGCTCCGATTACTACGGCTTCTTTCCTGATGGGAAAGGAGGATATAAGGCGAAAGATTTTGCCAATTCCTCAGATTCTGCTTTAGCGACCCTTGCTCGCAGAAATGATGTGGCTTACTATACCGACATGTATGGCGTTTATGCGGGCGAATGGTTCGAGCGTTATCCCAACGAGCAACGTCGCAATCCTAAGATGAGCTCTCTCGAACCTTCTGAACTCATTTATGGCGGCATGTGCATGGCCGAAGTTAATCTTCTAAAAAAGTTCAAGTCGCTGGGGAAACTTATTATTACAGAGTTTAATGTGATTGGTACTCCAACACCTACTTCTGTTACCCACGAGTTTGAAATGGAGTTTAAGATGACCTGGAAGGAATGGATCGGGCGATACTACTCATCGCTGGATACTAACAAAAATAAGGAACTCCCAAAGTGGTTAAAGAAAAACTACACCGAGCAAAATGGAGGAAGGTGGCCTTTTAAGAGATCGGGGATCATATTTGTGAGAACTGATGAAAAGATTGTCATTCTTGAGCAGAAAACCCATCTCAATCTTGATGTGCCGTTAATAGAGACCAATCCGAAATTTAGGGATAGGTACGACCTACCTAAAAATATGAAGTTTCATTACTGGTTCGATATTATTGGCGCCTCCGATAGCTTAGATGTGCTGGCTACCTATAAAATAGATGTGAACGAGGCGGGGAAAAAGGTGTTGGAGAAGAACTTAATCCCTACGCATTTTCCTGCAGTCGTAAAGTCAAAGAGTAGCAAGTACAGCTTTTACTATTTTGCAGGTGACTTTTCGGATATAGATATATCATTGTCGAATACAAAGTTTGCGAGTATTGCGGCTGTTAATCAGGCTTTCGTTCGGATAGAAGGGGAGGGGCGATCTGCTTTTTTCTGGCGTTTCTATCGTCCATTGGTTAGCAGTATTATTAGCGAATACTACACAAAAAGGGTAGAGAAGTAGCAACCAATAGAACCCTAAACCAATGGAGGCTATAACAAATAGAGGGGGTAGTAAAACAGGGTGAACTACTTGCTAGAGTATACATTCAACCACTTCTAGGCACTTCTTTTATCCTACTTTCCCCGAACTTCACTCGGGGCAATTCACGTTGAAGTTCTTATATGCTGCTACAGGTTGGCTGTAAGGAGGCTATATTCTATGCTTTCCATTGATTAATGCTGCGTAATGGCTGTTGAGCCGTAATCCGAAAGGATTGAATTCGAATAGCCTGTATGCGATACGAGAAAATCATGCACCACGAGCCTGCTACCACGAAGCGATGGATAATGAGCCAGAAGTAGGGCATTGACCTCCAGAACGTAATAGAGCCAAACAATGAGGCCATCAACACGCTAAGCGTTGATGGCCTCTTATATTTTACTGTTACTGCAAACTACTACTTAGGCTAACGCTTGCTTTCGAGCTTTCGTCTTCGCCAGAAATCGCCGTTTGATTTGTTTCCTCTATAGCCACTTCCCTTAGCAGGTGCTGCCTTGCTGCTATCTATCGCCTTGCTAACACCAATTGCTGATGCAATGCTTACAAATGGATGGTCGTATATCACACGAATATCCTTCTTTATAAGGCGTTCGATATCCTTTAGGAGCTTTACCTCTTCGGGATCAACCAGCGATATGGCCACTCCGTTGTTGCCGGCACGTCCGGTTCTTCCAATTCGGTGAACGTAAGTTTCGGGAACTTCAGGTAACTCGTAGTTGATAACGTGCGAGAGCTGATCGACATCAATACCTCTAGCAGCAATATCGGTAGCGATTAGCACCTTCGTTTTTCTATCCTTAAAGTTATTAAGGGCATTTTGGCGGGCATTTTGCGACTTATTTCCGTGAATTGCCTCTGCCTTTATGCCATCCTTTACCAGTAACCTTACCAGCTTGTCGGAGCCGTGCTTAGTTCGGGCAAATACAAGTGCCGATTCGACTGTTTCGTTGCTAAGCAAGCTTATCAGTAGATCCTTTTTCTGCGTTTTCTCGACAAAGTACACCAGCTGCTTTATGACATCTACCGTTGATGATACAGGCGTAACTTCAACCTTTAGCGGTTTGTAAAGCATGGTGTTGGCCAACTTCTGTATTTCGGGCGGCATGGTGGCCGAAAAGAAGAGCGTTTGGCGCTTGGGTGGAATAATCTGGAGTATTCGCTTTATATCGTGAATAAAGCCCATGTCGAGCATCCTATCAGCCTCGTCGAGTACAAAGAAATCGAGATTGGGGACCTTTACAATCCCCTGGTTGTAGAGGTCGAGCAAACGACCGGGCGTGGCAATTAGAATATCGACTCCAGAACGTAATAGGTTTACTTGCGGAACTTGGGAAACGCCCCCAAAGATCACGGCATGCCTTAAGCTGGTAAATTTACCGTAGTCCGTAAAGCTTTCGCCAATCTGAATGGCAAGCTCCCTTGTTGGGGTGATGATGAGCGCTTTTACGGCTCTATGCTTGCGGGTATCTGGATTTTGGGTGAGTTTCTGAATGATTGGAATACTAAACGCTGCTGTTTTCCCTGTGCCTGTTTGCGCACATCCGATTAGGTCGTTGCCCTCTAAGATCTTGGGAATTGCCTGTGCTTGTATGGGGGTTGGGGTTGAATACTCTACTTGCTTTAAAGCCTCCAGAATGGGCTGAATTAAGTTTAACTGTTCAAATGTCATGTAATACGGGTTAACCGTCGCGGTTATTTATTTGGAGGCAAAGGTAACATCTTTATTGGAATATTTAGGGGTGAAGAAGTTATAGGCAGGTATTTCTCGTTCAAATTGTAGATTCATCCTTCAATAGTCTTTTATTGGGCATTAGCATTTTAAAGGAGAGAGCCTTCTTCTTCTCTGTTCTTTTTGTAAGGGCAAAAAGAACCAAAAACCCTTGGCACGAATTAACTCGCTCGGTCGCGGTGGAATGGCGCTACCTCAAATGTGGTAATAGCCCTAAGACCTTTACAGCATTGAGGAACATAGTGGAGGCGACCTCGCTCAAACAGGGATTCGTGCCAGTCTGGTATGGCTGCGCCATGGTGTCTACGGAAGAAGGTTGTTCGGTAATACGACGTTTACCTGCCGTTGTTAAGCGAGCTAATATGGGAAACCTTTTTATTCTGTGGTTCATCGAGGACTCTTCTAAAACAAGAATCTTAAAGGCGAAATTAATGGATTATAGGAAGTTATTTTGCAGTAGGGAGGGAGTTGAAGGTAGGGAAGGAATCTTCTGCTAAATTTGCACATACAATATTCAACGAAAGATGGCACTAGAGATTGAACGGAAATTTTTGGTTAGTTCAGAAGGCTACAAAGGAGCTGCACGTAAGTCGTATCGCATAGTTCAGGGGTACCTGTCGTCGAACCCGGAGCGGACGGTGCGCGTGAGGGTAAAGGGCGAAAGAGGCTACCTTACCATTAAGGGTATTGCCAACGATTCGGGGCTTACCCGCTTTGAGTGGGAGAAGGAGATTGCCGTTGCTGAGGCCGATGAGCTGCTCAAAATCTGCGAGCCTGGGGTAATTGACAAGATTCGCTATGAGGTAGATTTTGGCAACCACACCTTCGAGGTGGACGAGTTTGCGGGGGATAACCGAGGGCTGGTTGTTGCCGAAATAGAGCTGTCGGACGAGAACGAGGCCTTCGAGAAACCCGATTGGCTAGGCGAGGAGGTTACCGGGGATAAGCGCTACTACAACTCGATGCTGAGCCTGAAGCCTTTTGGCAGGTGGTAATATGGGGAGCAGGGAGTAGCTGTTGGTCACCATAATGACGTTGACCAGGTTTCCTGGCTAGATCAAAAAAAATGAGCGGAACGCATGCACGTCCCGCTCTATTCCTCTTATTGTCCTGCTTTGCTATAGGATAAGGGTATTCTGAGCCTTGCTCCATGGGCCTGCAATCTCGGGGTGCTTGGTGTTGTACCAGCGGAAGTAGATGAAGAGCTGCTTCCCGGCGTTTTCGGCGCCAAGCGGTAGCACAAAAAAGGCCTTGGTGGATAGACCTACCTCCAGCTTTTTGTCTTCGGCAGAGGTAGGTGCTTCTGTTGCTACCGAGAATCGGTACTGAACGCAATTCGCGGTATCGTGAATGGCTGGGCGTTGGTTCGTATTCCCAAAGCACTTAATGGTAACCGATCCGCCACCTATTGGTTGTACCGTAGCTGTTACAAGCATGGTGATGGGCGTTTGTGGTATGGTACGGCTATGCTTTACGTTGCTGACGGTACGGATTTTGAAGGTTTCCAGATCGGTAATCGTTGCATTTGGCGAAATGGCGATATGCGTCAGAAAGTTACTTTCCTCCTCGTACTTGCGAATGCTTTCCATTATCCCCTTAAGCTCGTCGGTAACGGCAATGGTGCGCAAGTTGTACCTATCGGAATACTTCTCGTAGGCCAGAATCCAGCGATCGCCAAACCCTTTCCATTTCCCCATCATTTCCTCAGTAATTCCCAATCGGGTGAAGTTTTTTACAGGTGAACCCTCCTGCATGTACGCTACGGTTGTCCGAATATAGGGGTTAAAGGTTTCCACGGTGCGCGGAATGGACGTTGATGTGTCTGTCGTCATAATCGATTAACATTTAAAAGTTTGGTTTAATACAGTAGCTTGGTACGATGAAGCACTACCCGAGCTGCTCCGCCGTACGATCTCAAATATACATCCTCAGCGAGCAGCGAGGTGTACCCCTAATGGGGTATTGTTTTAGGTGGCATGCATTTTTTTCTACAATTTTTAATATCTTGCATTATCAGTGATAACAATAGGGCAGCAGGAGCAAGGTGTGCCTAAGTGGAATGCTGAAATGCAATCGCAGCGGTACTCCTCCCTAAATGCCGAATTAGCTAACTATTTATACCAAAATATACTACTATGACCGATAAGCTTGCTGAGCTTTTCGATGCCTTTAGAAGCATGCATTTCGCGGCTTTGGGCGATTCGCAGAACGAGAACGTGCTGCTGGAAACCACCATCGAGCAGCTGGCCTACAACCAAAATGCGCTGCCTATTTCGGTAAACATGGGCATGGGGGAGTACCTCTTTGGTCGCAATTTGCTCAGCTCCTTCGACCATCTGAGCGGTAGGGCGCTAAGCCACGAGCAATTCAAAAAACTTATCCATAAGGACGACATGGCGCACTTTGAGGAGGCTATTCTGGTGGGGATGCAAAAGATTGGCCCGCTGCTCTCCGAAAAGCAGCATCAGCTCGCCCTTGCCTTCGAGTGCCGCATGCGCGATAGCCGAAACGAGTACTGCCGAATGCTCTTTAGGTACGAGATCTTTACCTGCGCTACTGTAGACGAGCGTTGGGTGAAGCTGCTGCTGTTCCCGCTTAGAGGCTGGAACCAGCTGGCAATGCCCAATAGCCTATACGTTATCGATACCAAGAAAAAGGAGCTCTGCTATACCGACAAAAGGGGAAGCCACACCAGGCACCAGCTGGATATCCTTAGGCGAAGAATCGCTGGCCAAAACGACGTTGAGATCGGCGGAGCACTTTGCCTTAGTCCGGTGACGATAAAAACTCATCACAAAAATATCTACGCCAAGCTGGGAATAGACTCCAAGGTTAGGATAGTTCTATACCTGCAATACCTGGGCTTGCTCAGGGGAACAGATCTGGTGAAATTAGAGGAGCGAGGCTCATGCTGTTTCCTCCCATAGGCCTTACGTTAACAACGAGCCTACCTTGGGCTGCATCTCTAGCCGCTATATTGCTAACGAGCGCTCTATATTGTCAGCGAGCAGTCTAAATTGTCAGCGAGTAGTGCTACAGATGCATCTCAGCCTCCTAAATTGTCAGCGAGTAGTACTACAGATGCATCTCAGAAGTCTAAATTGTCAGCGAGCCGCCTAAATTGTTAGCGAACCTTCTAAATTGTCAGCGAGCAATGCTTCAGCAACAATATAGCCGCTATATTGTCAGCCAAGGCTGCTCGGCTGACAACGTAGCGGGCCTGAATGATAGCGTTGGTAGCTGTTGGGGTGCGATGAAGCTAGAATTTAATTCTATTCGGATAAACCATTATGGCGAAATGATTTATTTATTAGGTGCGTTTTAGGAAATTTAGATAAATTTTGGCCATTAAAATGTATTAAGTACATTTAAGGTTATGCTTATGGCGTATTTGTACGTCGCGAAAGATTGATTATCATAATCATCGGCGATAATGGTAATCCATGTTGGGCCTATGCTTGGAGAAAGCCCTGGAGCTGCGCAAGAAAGGATGTAAGGTATTTTGTTGCATGAAAGTCACTTTTGGGATCGGTATGATGGGCTACAACATTAAGTAAGCAATAACAAGGTAAAAGAGTATAGAAACTATTAAAAACAAACGCTATGAAAAGAATTCTGGGGATTATGATGGGTTTACTGCTGGTAGTAAACGTATTTGGGCAGGACGATAAAGTTGCGCTGCTGATATCGGAAGGCACAGAGCTGCACGATCAGGGAAAGTACGATGACGCTATTGCAAAGTATAAGGCGGCGCTAGACATCGATAAGAACTCGTCGGTGGCTAACTACGAGATTTCGTTCACCTATATGGTGACCGGTAAGTACGATGAAGCCATAGCGTATAGCAAAAAGGCTATAGATAGGAATGACGATATTCAGCAAGGCGCCTATATTGTATTAGGTACTTCATGGGATATGAAGGGAAAGCCGGAGAAGGCCATAGAAGCCTACCTGGATGGTTTAAAGAAATTTCCACAAAGTAGCCTGCTGAGCTACAATCTGGCGCTTACCCTGTTTAACCAAAAGGAGTACGATAGAGCAGAGGATGCTGCAATACAAGCAATTTTCAATAATCCCAATCATGCAAGTAGCCACATGGTGCTATCGTCAATAATGCAGGCTAAGGGATTGCGCGTAAAGTCTATATTGCCGCTATACTATTTTCTCATGCTCGAGCCTAACTCTAAAAGGTCGGCATCGCAATATGCATTACTACTACAAAAGCTAGGGCAGGGTGTAGTGCAAAAGGATGAGAAAAATATTAGCGTAAGCCTGCCATCATTCTCGACGAATAGCGATTCGTTTAGCGCTGCAGAGATGATGGTAAGCCTGCAGGCCGCAACTCGATATACTGAAGAAAATACGGGGAAGAGCGATATGGAATTTTTTAAAGAAAGCACCCCAAAGATATTTAGAATGCTAAGCGAACTAAAGAAAGATAGTAAAGGATTTTGGTGGGACTTATACGTTACCAAGTTCCAAAATTTAGAACAGGCTGGCTGTTGTGAGGCGTTCTGTTACTATATATCCCAGTCCGATAGTACAAAAGGAAGCAAGTCGTGGATTTTTGAGAATCCTGGCAAACTGCAAGAATTTATGAATTGGATGAATACGAAATAGGTATAGTAAGCCTATTCCTGATTGAATTTCAACCCAATATAATTATAAAACTTAACGCTAAACCTAACCATGCCAAAAGATAGAAAAGCGAAAGCCAAAAAGGCTCGTCAAAAGGAGCAAAAGGCTGCAGAGCTAAAAAAGGCACACGAGAAGATCGAGATAGCATTTTATAAGGAACTCCTAAGCTTGCTCGATAAGCTGGAGGTTATAGAGCATGTCCAGTATTTCGACCGTTTCGACATTTACTCCTGCTTCCGATTTCGCTCCTCAGCCCTGATTTTTGAGCAAGTTGGCTCACGAAAACCAACGCTCGAACTCGAGGAGGTTTCGAAGGCTCTTCTACAATCGTATATGAAGAGCCAAACTTACACCTATACCAATGGGGCTGTTATTTCGGCCTACGAGGTGTTCCATATCCTCGAATCATTTAGGTACATAATCGGTTTTAAGGTACGAAAGCAGGAGCCGCACTACGAGGAAATTAAGGAAAAGCTTTGGGATCTTAAGGAATTTCTCGACAGGTGCCTGATAGACGTACAGGAAACGATAAAAATCTGGCTCAGAATCATTGGCTGGATTGTTTCCATCCCCGATAAGGAGAACATCCTGTTTAAAACAGAGATTGAGGTAACCCACAATAAGGAGGATCACTCGCTAGACTACTCCTATACCCGGAAGTTCAGAATATTCTACGAAGCGATACCGGTAGAACGAAGATCGGTTGTCGTGGAGGGGCTTCGGCGTCCATGCTATCGGTTTCAGGTTGGCGATGTAAACGGAAAGATTTTTAACCTCACCATAAAGAGGGAGCTGTTCGGCTTTAAGGGGACTCCTATTGATGTTTACTTCCAAAGCCATGCCCTCGAACGGTTGGCCGAGCGCTTAGATGGCCTAATGATAGGTGTATCATTAGGGTTATGCATTACCGAAATTAAGAGGAATCCAATAGTACACGATGTAGGAGGAGGAAAGTATTTGCTGGATGTGGTAATCAACGATATCAAGCTAGGTTACTTTGTGGCTTACCTAATTGAAGGGTACCTACTAATAAAAACATTCCTGTTTGTGACCAATACATCAACGCCAGAAGGAGAGAAGCTGGATAGGCTCAGTGGAATGGCTAAGATTGATAAGGAGTATCTGGGAATCGATAGGCTAAGTACCTTTCTAGCCATCAGCCCTAAAGATGCGCCGGAGCTAAAGGAGCTACTAGAAAAGGCTGGCTTAGGATATCTTCTAAAAATGGATGGCAGTACGCTAGCCTTTTTTGCCCGACTAAATCCATTTAATAGGGCAACCGATAAATCGGGCGCTATAAGCTGCTACTTTAAAAAGCGAAACGAGCTGCCTGTACTTAGCGACTTACAGTAGAATATAAACTATCAGCGATCTGATTTCAAATTATTTACTCAATAGATGAATTACATCTTTAGAATTTCGTTACGATCGAGGTTTGCTCTATACCTGATGGTAATATCGCTGATGGTTACGGGCATTGGCCTTTTCGTTAGCTGGTATGCTGATGGTGGGGCTCCCTACATCATAGCCATTGCTGCTGCTTGTGCTGCTTGTGCGGCACTCCTCATGGTTACCATCCAAAAGTAGCGCTATGAGGTATACGAGGATAGATGCGTTAGAAAAACAGCATTTACTACAAGGGTGCTATACTATAGCGATGCCATAGGATATAGAATTGCAATTCGTGATTGTGTGATATTACTAAAGGAAGGTGCAGGTCGCTTTACGATCTACAGCAATACGGAAAGGTTTAACGAGCTGGTTGCCTACATCCATCAACGTATTCCTAACCTCGACGAGGTAGAGGCAAACGAAGAACACCAGAGACTCTTCTGCTATTCAACCGAGGGATATACGACGCAGGAACAGGCAAAAAGGCTTAAAAAGGTGAAGCGTGTCGCTACTTTACTTAATACTGCATCGTTAGCGGTATCGCTGCCGCTAGTTTTCATTCCCATATACAATGTTTGGATTCTAGGGCTTTGCACGATACTTCCGCTGCTGGGCTATATTTTGTATGCTGGTTCAGGAGGGCTTGTCAATCCATTCAGCGAAAATAACAAGTCGCCATTAGCAAGTCTTAAGTCAACGCTGATGCTTCCCCCCGCAGCCTTAGCAATGCGATGTATGAGCGATTATACCATACTTAGCTTTGCTAACTATTGGATCTGCACTTCTGCTTTTTGTCTTATAATTCTAGTTCTTGCCTTTTACCGACAAGCCAACAATAGTGGGGGGCGAGCAATCAGAGATAGGATAACCAGCGCCTTGTTACTCCTCTTTGTTCTTGTTTACGTAAGCAGCGCCACCATCATTTCCAATATTGTTTTAAACGCAGAAAATACCAAAAGAATAGAGGCGAGAATTATTAACAGATGGAAGATAGAAACATCTACAACGGCGGAGTACTATGTTCAAATTGAAAAAAGAGGAGAACTTCAACTTTCTCAACCAATAAAAGTTTCAGGACGAGTATATAAGCGGTTGAGCAATAGTTTGGTCGTCTCCTATAATGGAGGTCTATTGGGTATACCAGTATTTTGGATAGAGATGTAAGTAATTGGAGGTGCTGCCCTCCAGTATCTTTTGCGCCATAAACTCTCACGCAACACCTGTATCAGCGTACTCTATCTCTCTTTCCCACAATATGGTTTAAATACAGCTAATGCTAAACTTTCTGCCGTGAATGGAGTTATATTTGCGCGTTAAATGAATGAGCATTCAATCATAGTAAATGGCGAAAAGCATTGATACCTCGAAGCTCGAAAGAATAAAGGATGCAACGGTTGAGCTGGTGGTTAGCCACGGCTACAATGCGGCATCGGTATCGCTTATTGCCAAGCGGGCAGGTGTGGCAGATGGCTACCTCTACCGCTTTTATCCCAGCAAGTACGATTTGGTATCCGATATATTTAAGAGCAAGGTCGAGCAGCTGGCCGACGTGCTCGACGACCTTTACTCGCAAAAGGGTACCGTGCGCGAGGTGGTTTACGAATTCGTTGCGCATATCATCAATCGCGCCAAGGAGGCCCCCATCCAAACCAAGTTTCTGTTTATGCTGATTCACGATTATACCTTCGAGATCGATAAGGGTGTTGCCTTACGCCTAAAGGAAACTTTCGAGAAGCTGGTGCAAAAGGGGCAGCAGAACGGCGAGATTAAGGCGGATGTTACCTCGGAGGATCTATATGTGCTGGTGATCGGTCAATCGTTGCTGTACATCGATTCCAGGTTCAGGAAGCATTTCGGGAATGAAGTACTCGAGAGCAATATGGCCGAACGCGTAGCCAACGTGTGCTTAAAAGCAATTAACTGAAAAAACAATATAACGATTAACCTAATATGAAGAACAACAGGTTTTTTACCCTTGCAGTAGGAACAATAGGATTGCTTACGCTTATAATCCTTATAGGCTGGTACGTGCTTAAGCCACAACCCAACATTATTCAGGGCGAAATTGAGGCAACTCAGGTAAAGGTAGCCTCGAAGCTCGCTGGCCGAATTGATACCTTGTACGTTCACGAAGGCGATGAGGTAACAATTGGTCAGATGCTCTACGCCATTACCAGTCCCGAAGTGCATGCCAAGTACGAGCAGGCAAATGCCGTTAAAGATGCCGCAATGGCGCAACGCCTTAAGGCCAACAACGGTGCTCGTATCGAAGAGGTACAAGCTGCATATACCACTTGGCAAAAGGCCGAGGCCGCTGCCGACTTTGCAGAGAAGAGCTACCGTCGTATTCAAAACCTATTTGATAAGGGTGTAGTGCCCGCACAAAAGCGCGACGAGGTAGAAACCCAGTTCAAAGCGGCTAAGTTTACTGCCGAATCGGCAAAGGCTGTTTACGATATGGCCAAGAAGGGGGCTCGCAACGAGGATAAGATGGCTGCCGGTGCCCTTGTAAACCAGGCTAGCGGCGTGGTTAGCGAGGTTTCATCGTACCTCAATGAGACTCACCTAAAATCGCCCATTACAGGCGAGGTTGCTTCGGTTATTGCCGAGCGTGGCGAGCTTATTGGAACAGGCTATCCTGTAATTACGCTGGTAGATCTATCGGATGTTTGGGTTTCGTTCAACCTGCGCGAGGATCTGCTTGCCAAGATAAAGAAGGGCAAAACGTTCACCGGAACAATTCCTGCCCTTGGCAATAAGGAGGTAGAGTTTACGGTAACCTTCATTGCGGTTCAAGGAGCCTATGCAACCTGGACAGCAACCAAGACTTCGGGCGATTTCGACCGCAAAACATTTGAGATTAAGGCAAAGCCAACAGCAAAGAACATTGGGCTACGCCCCGGAATGAGCGTATTGGTTGATTGGAATAAGATTAAGGACTAACTTGAAAATCAGAATCTAATGCGCAATAAAATAAAGCATTCGATGCGAGAAGGAATTCTCTGCGTGCTTTTACGGGAGCTCAGGCGGATGTCGTCGAGCTCAACCTACCTCTTTGTGCTGGTAGTATTCCCGTTGGCATGCTTCTTCCTTTTCACTGAGATTTTCAAGAATGGAGTCCCCCACAAGATACCTATTGCGGTATGCGATGCTGATGCCTCGGTAATGTCGCGAAAGGCTACGCGTATGGTAAATGCAACGCCTTCGGCTGATGCTTGCTACCGTGTAACCAGCTTTAGCGAGGGTAAGGAGCTGATGATGCAAGGGAAAATAAGCGCCTTTGTTCTAATCCCTAAGGATTTTGAAAGAGACATCTATAGGGGTAATCCAACTAAGGTGGCGCTATACGTTAACAACCTGAACATCCTTAAGGGTGGCTTGCTGGATAGGGATATCCGCACGGCACTTGCTACGCTTAACGCTGGCGTCGACCTACAGGGGAGGCTGAAGAAGGGCGAGAGCGCCAAGCTGGCTGCCGCACAGGTTATGCCGGTGGTTCTGGAAAAGAAGATGCTTTACAATCCTTTCGGAAGCTACGCATACTACCTGCTTACCGCGCTACTTCCGGTTATGCTTCAGATGTTTATTATTACAGCGTCGGTTTATGCCGTTAATATTGAGATGAAGGATGGAACAGCACGAGAGTGGCTAAAGGCATCGGGATTTGATGTGATAAGCGCCATAACGGGCAAGATGATTCCATACTCGGTGATCTTCTTTATTGTTAGCCTCTTCATGAGTACGCTGCTCTACCGCTTTATAGGGGTACCTCTTCGTGGTAGCAGGCTAATCCTTATCCTGTCGAACCTATTCTTTGTGCTGGCTTACCAGGGAATTGGCATCTTCATCACCAGTTTGATAAGCAACCTTCGATTAAGCTTATCGATGTCGAGCGCATACGCCATCTGCGCATTTACGTTCTCGGGCTTAACCTTTCCGTTTATTGGCATGCCGGCAAGTATTGCTACTATTGGGCAGTTCTTTCCCTTTACGCAGTACCTCGACATCTACATGAGCCAGGGATTACGCGGCGCGCCAATCTATACGGCGCTCTTCCCGTTGGGAATGCTGGGGCTGTTTATCCTGTTCCCGCTTTCGCTGTTGCCCAAGCTACAGAAGCATATGATGTACCAAAAATTCTGGGGAGGGGTGTAGTATGGCATTTCGGAGATTAAAAAAATCGTACGAGGTGTTCGCTAACACCTACCTATACGAGCTAAAGCTGCTGCTTAAGGACTCGGGCGTGCTCTTCATCCTATTTGGAGCATCGATATTCTACTCCTTAATATATACGTATTCCTACTCGCACGAGGTGGTAAACGACATTTCGGTAGCGGTTGTCGACCTGAATGGCACTAAAACAAGTAGAGACGTGGTGCGCATGCTCGATGCAACGCCTCAAATAAATGTAACCTTCCATACCCAGAACTTTAAGGAGGCAAAGGCGCTATTCTACGACGATAAGGTCCATGGCGTTATCGTTATCCCCAAGGATTTTGAGCGCAAAATAATGAGGAGCGAGCAGGCTGCCGTTACGGCCTACGCCGATGCCAGCTACTTTATGATATATAAGCAGATCCTATCGGGTGCGGCCCAGGTTACGGGAACCATGAGCGCCAAGCTGGAGATCGGTAGGCTGATGATGAAGGGGAACGACAAGTATAAGGCCATGGCTCAAAGCCAGCCCGTATCGGTTTCAACCAGCTACCTGTTTAATCCTGCTGCGGGATATGCTTCGTACGCCATGCCCGGGGTAATGCTGATGATTCTTCAGCAAACGCTGCTGCTCAGCATCGGAATGCTTGGCGGTACGCTGCGCGAGAAGAAGCGCAAGTACTTCTACCTGGATGGAGATATCGATCCTCGCCATGCCGTATCTACGTTGCTGGGTAAGGCTTTTGCCTTTATCACACTGCACCTGTTCAACATCTTCTTTATGCTGGTGCTCGTTTACAAGTGGTTCGACTTACCCCAAAAGGGAAACCCATTCGAGGTGTTCATCTTCATAATGCCCTACATATTTGCGGTGGCATTCCTGGGGATATCGATTGCTACCCTGTTCAAGAAGCGCGAGCACTCGCTAATCTTTATGTTCTTCACCTCGATTCCGTTTATCTTCCTAAGCGGATTCTCGTGGCCTGCTAGCGAAATGCCGCTGCTGCTACAGAAATTCTCGCTTCTGATTCCTAGCACAACAGCAATCCAGGGGTACTTGAGGCTGAATACGATGGGGGCATCGTTACAGCAGGTGTCAAGTGAGCTGGGCTTCCTCATGATTCTAATGGTCGCCTACTTTATCCTTGCGCTGCTGATAACAAAGTATCGCATCCACCAAAATAATCGGGAGCTGCAAGAAACCTCAGATGAAGCCATAGAATCGTAGCCGACGATTTGTTTAGATATATAAGCTCCACCAAAAGCCTTACGCTGCTGGTGGAGTTTTTTTATGCAAATGCTCATCAGAATGCGCGGACAGAGTTTTACACTATGCAAATGCTCTATCGAAATGCGCCGACAGAGCTTTACACTATGTAAAAGCTCTATCGGAATACGCGGACGAAGCTTTACACTATGTAAAAGCTCTATCGAAATGCGCGGACGAAGCTTTACACTATGTAATTGCTCTATCGGAATGCGCGGACGAAGCTTTACACTATGTAATTGCTCTATCGGAATGCGCGGACGAAGCTTTACACTATGTAAAAGCTCTATCGGAATACGCAGACAGAGCTTTACACTACGGAAATGCTCTATACGAGGGGATATAGGGGAGAATGCAGCGCTTAGTATATCCTAAAAGCTAAGCCCCACTAGTGCCTCTGCAAAAAGATAAGGTTCTACTAATATCGCGAAATATAATCGTTGCTATATTTACGGACTTTTACGAATTCATTTTAATTTCTAAAGATTTACTGCTACATGAGGATCAGAACTGCAACAATAAAAGCCCTTGTACTGGTGCTGCTCTTTGCAATGCCGCTTACAATGCTTGCCTCGAAGGGCAAGGAGGTTAAGGTAGTTTTTACCACCGACGTGCACGGCGCCATCTTCCCCTACGACTTTATCGAGCAAAAGGCTCGCCCCGGAAGCCTAGCTCAGATATACACCTACGTAAAGGAGCAACGAAAGCAGAACCCCAGCTTGCTGCTCCTCGACAACGGCGATATGCTGCAGGGGCAGCCAACCGTTTACTTCTACAACTTTGTGGATACGCTAAGCCAGCATCTACAGGCAAGGGTGATGAACTTTATGGGGTATAATGCCCTAACCGTAGGCAACCACGACCTCGAGCCTGGACATCCCGTTTACGATAGGGTTCGCCAGCAGTCAAATTTCCCTTGGCTAGCCGCCAATGCGGTTACGCCTGCGGGAAAAACCTACTTCGAGCCATACAAAATATTTAAGGTCGATGGCAAGAAGGTTGCTGTACTTGGGCTCATTACCCCAGCCATCCCCACCTGGCTCCCCGAAAATATTTGGAGAGGGATGACGTTTAACGACATGGTGGAGAGCGCCAAGTATTGGGTTGATATTATCCAGAAAAAGGAGAAGCCAGACGCCATTATTGGCATGGTACACTCCGGCGTAAACTTTAACTACAACAACCAGAACGAGAATACCTACAAGAACGAGAATGCCGCCATGCTCATTGCCAAGCGGGTTAAGGGATTCGACGCCATACTATGCGGGCACGATCACGACATCTTCAACAAGAAGGTGGCAACCGACTTTGGCGATTCCGTTCAGGTGCTTAATCCCGCCGCCTTTGCCCGCAACGTGGGCGTTCTCACCATTGCTTTTCAGGGCAGCAGCAAGCAGGTAAGCGGTAGCGTTGTCGATGTTCGCCCATTACCTGCTGAAAAAGCCTTTGAGGAGCAATTCAAGGGCGATTTTGATAAAATCAAGGAATTCTCTTCGCGAAAGATCGGCACGCTTGATGAGCCAATTAGCTCTGCCGATACCTTTTTTGGCAGCTCCTCATTTGTAGACCTGATTCACCGCAGCATGCTAAAGACTACCAATGCCGATATTAGCTTCGCATCGCCGCTAACCCTAAATGCCAACATTCCTGCTGGCGATATCACCGTAGGCGACATGTTCAACCTCTACAAGTACGAAAACCTCCTTTACGTGCTTAATCTAACAGGGCAGGAGGTTAAGAACTACCTCGAATACTCCTACGGTCTTTGGGTGAAGAGCAGCGATACCTTCGATGATGGAATGCTTCTCCTTAACGAAAAGGGTAAGCTGAAGAATCAGTACTACAATTTCGATTCAGGAGCGGGTATCAAATATCAGGTAGATATTACAAAGCCTGCTGGCAGCAAGGTTACCATTACCTCTATGGCCGACGGAACACCATTTGATCTAGGCAAAACCTACAAGGTAGCCATGAGCAGCTACCGTGGAAATGGGGGAGGTGGACACCTTACCGTTGGAGCCAAAATTCAACCATCAGAGATTAGCAAGCGGTTGGTTACAAGCACAACCAAGGATATGCGCTACCTAATAATGATGGACCTAATGAAATCTGGCATACTCGACCACAAGCCATTAAACTCATGGAAGTTTATTCCCGAAGATGTTGTCGCCAAGGCTCGAAAGGCTGACGAATCGCGCATTTTTAGAAAGTGATTTTGCGAAGATCAATAAACTGATTACATTCGAAGACCTATCTCAACCAACTGAGATAGGTCTTTTCTTAAGGGGATTATCAATGCGTATAATGATTAGGCTGACACTACTGCTGCTAGTAGTGATGAGTTTCGAATGGGCTGATGGCGAAGCGTATTCATCAACGAACAAGCAGGCCGTAAAGGCCTACAAGGAGGCTTTGGAGCTATTTAAAAACCGGAATTACCCAGCATTTTTCGAGAAGGTAAACCAGGCAATCGCCGATGACTCCACCTTTACGGAGGCCTACCTGTTGGCCATGCAGGCTTCAATAGAAAACCTCCACGAAACAAAGGCCATCTTCTATGCCCAAAAGGCATATGCGCTTAACCCAAGCATGCATCCGCCGCTGGCATCTATTCTAGGAAAGCTTTACCTGCGCGACGGGCAGTACGAGAAGGCAATAGCATGCTTCGAGTACTATATAAGCAACAATCCCGCTCAACGCGCTAAGGTGGAGGAGCCACTCAACAGCGCGCTCTTTGCCAAAGGACTAAAAGATCGACCAGTTGGCTTTGTCCCACAGAATTTGGGCGATAACATTAACTCTACTTACGACGACTACTGGCCCAGCATTTCAGGCGATGGCAATACCTTCGTAAAGACCAGCAACATTCCCCGAAGCGACAGCTCTGGCGTTTTGCAGGAGGACTTCTTTGTTTCAAAAAAGAATGCCCAAGGCAAGTGGGGTAAGGCAATTCCCCTACCCGGAACCATAAACACCCAGTCCAACGAGGGAGCGCAATCGCTTACCGCCGATGGGCAGGGCATGTACTTTACCATGTGCATCAACGAGTGCAGCATCTACTACTCTCGTCTGAAAAATGGGATATGGAGCGATCCTCAAAAGCTGCCACCTCCCATTAATACCCCCATATCATCCAACAAGCAGCCTTCCATTAGCTCTGATGGCCGCTATCTCTACTTTACTAGTAACCGTCGTGGCGGCTACGGCGGCTACGACCTATACGTTGCTACGCGCGATATGGAGAGCGGCGAGTGGATTGATGTAAAGAACTTAGGGCCGAAGGTTAACACCTCGCGAAACGACGTTTCTCCCTTTATCCACTTTGATGGGCAGACCCTTTACTTTGCCTCCGATGGGCATCGGGGGCTTGGAGGCCTCGATCTTTTCCGAACTCGTTTAGATGGCAATGAGGAGTGGAGCGTTCCCGTTAACTTGGGCTACCCAATCAACACCAAAGGCGAGGAGCAGGGCATTGTAATCTCGGCCGATGCAAAAACTACCTACATTGCCTCTAGCCGCGAGGAGGGAAGGGGGCTCGACATCTACAGTTTCGAGCTTCCCGATACGCTAAAGCCTAATGTTTCCTACTACCTTAAGGGCATAGTTGTAGATGCTAAAACCAATAAGCCGCTTGCTGCCGAAGTTGTTCTCACCAACCTTAAAACGGGCAAGGAGGAGTTTGTAAGCAGTTCCTATCCCGACGATGGAGCGTTCTTTACGTCTCTTCCTGCTGCAACCAGCTACGCCTTGCAGGTTACCCGTAAGGGATATCTCTTCAACTCGCAAAGCTTCTTGCTAGATTCTACTAAAACAATTCAGAATCCGCTAGAGCTCCGCATTGCACTCGAGCCTATGAGCGTAGGGAGCACCACCATTTTGAGGAATATCTACTTCGATGTCAACTCCTACAGCCTTAAGAAGGAGTCGGAAGTAGAGTTAAAAACGCTGGTTAAGCTACTCAATACCAATCCAACTCTATGGATCGAACTTTCGGGCCATACCGACAATTCTGGATCGGTTGCATTCAACAATTCGCTCAGCGCTAACCGTGCAAAGGAGGTGGTCAAGTACCTTATTGCAAATGGAATCGACAAAAATAGGCTTAGAGCCGTAGGCTACGGTTCCTCGAAGCCAATAGTCCCCAATAACAGCATCGAGAACAAGGCAAAAAACCGTAGAACAGAGTTTATGGTGATATATAAATAAGCTGATGTCAATAGACAGAGTTGAAGCCAGAAAATGTTAATGTTAAATCTTTCGTAGATGCACAAGGTTATACAACCTTTAGCATCTAAACACTATAACTAAAATAACAGCTCTAATGAAAAAATTATTTGTATTTGCCATTGCTGCAATCTTTGCTATTGGAGCATATGCACAAAAGGACAAAAAGAAGGAGGAATCTAAGCCAGAAGGATACAAATTCACGGTGGTCAAGCAAGTTCCTGGAACGTCCGTTAAGGATCAGTTCCGCTCAGGTACCTGCTGGAGTTTCTCAGGACTAAGCTTTATTGAAAACGAGCTGCTTCGCAACGGTAAGGGTGAGTTCGACTTGTCGGAAATGTGGCTTGTTCGCAACTGCTATTCAGCAAAAGCCGAAAAGTACGTTCGCATGCAAGGCAACTGCAACTTTGGTGGTGGCGGTGGAACCTTCGACATTTTCTGGGTAATGAATAACTTTGGTTTTATTCCCGAAGAGGCTTATGCTGGACTTCAGTATGGAGAACCAAAGCATGTTCATGGCGAATTGGATGCATTAACTAAGGCATATGTTGATGTAATAGTAAAGAACCCAAATAAAAAGCTTTCTACCGCTTGGAAGAAGGGTTTTGATGGCATTCTTGATGCCTATCTAGGTCCTAAACCAGATAAGTTTACCTATAAAGGTGTTGAGTATACTCCTGAATCGTTTGCAAAAAGCCTAAGTCTCAATTCCGACGATTATGTTTCTTTCACTTCGTACACTCACCATCCATTCTACAAAAAGTTCTCCCTCGAAATTCCAGATAACTGGCTAAACGAAGAGTCTTACAATATTCCAATGGAAGATCTAGAGCAGGTTATAGACAACGCCATTAATAATGGTTACTCTATTGCCTGGGGTGCTGATGTAAGCGAAAAGGGCTTCCAGTACAACAAGGGGGTTGCCGTAATCCCACAAACTGATGTTGCCGTTCTAAACAACTCAGAGAAGTCTAAGTGGACTGAGCTTTCGGCTAAAGACCGCGAGTCTATGTTCTACAATCTCGATCATCCCGTTGTTGAGCAGACCATCACCCAAAAGATGCGCCAAGATGCATTTGATAACTACCAAACTACCGATGACCACGGTATGGTTATCGAAGGTATTGCAAAAGATCAACGTGGAGAAAAGTTTTACTTAGTGAAAAACTCTTGGAATACCGATAATCCATATAAAGGATACTTCTACGCCTCTCGTCCTTTTGTTATCTACAAAACCATGAACATTATGGTTCATAAGAATGCTATTCCTGCTGAGATCCTAAAGAAAATCGGCTTAGCAAAATAGTTCTATTTGATTAAAATTGAATGCAATAATAAAACAAAGAGCTGCCAACTGGCAGCTCTTTGTTTTATTATTGCATTGGCGATGTCAATTTTTCACCTCACCATATCTATATAGTAAATATTGTACTTATTCGATTTTACGCTAAAGTATACTCTGTTATTGGTGTAGGAAATAGCAGTTATATCACCATACTTAAAGTCTTTTACTATTGTTTTCTTATCATTATTCCTGATAAGATATATGGAGTTTCTTGTAGCAACAATTGGTCGTGCTCTTCTGTCAAATTCAACATCTACAACATCCTGTAAATCGTTTTCCACTAACATGATTTGAGATAGAATATCTTGGCTGTAGAATTGCTTATTGATTATATATTCTTCTTTTATAGAGTATAGATTCCCCTTTTTGAGTTCAATAATGAAGAGTAAAGAACGATCTTTATTCAGAGCAAGCTTTAAAGGTGTGCTCTGGTTTATAGAATCCTTTTGTACTATTTTCATGGAAGATAGAATAGGATTTACCGACGCATTGGCCGAAAACGAAAATGATTTCATAGTTCCATCTACCATGTTAATCGATACAATATCATTTTTATCGTTGTCTGCATAATACATCATTTCATTCTTCTCATCTATCTGCAGCTCCGATACATTAGCAAAGCTGCGTCCGTGAATTGGAAGAATAAAGTAGGTTTTCAGAGTTGTGCGGCTCAGAAAATCGTACTTAATCAGCTTATACCTTTTAGGAGAATCCTTTTTTTGTGAGGTTTTATCAAAAAGCAACCAACTTTCTCCTTCTTTTCCAACTAGCGAATAAATTAGGTTTGAGGAAAAAAGAGAGTCTCGTAACGATAATGGGAAAACAGGTTGCATCGGCAGCTGTTTATTGTCCGATTTAAGAAAAAGCGAAAAATCCCTAGCGTCTTTATTGTAGTTTTTAAATATAAGAAGGTAGCCATTATTCGTATAAACAAAATCGTCGAAGGCAGCAGCGTCATCAATAGTTACATATAGGATGGGGAGTGGGACATCTTTACTTCTGCACCCTACCATGATAATTCCCAACAACAGTAAAATTCTAACGTTCATCGTCCAACAGAATAAAAAGGTTTCACTTAACCAACACTTTGTCGCTTCAAATTTCAAGTCTTAGCGTACAAATGTCTGTCTATTACAATAAAAAAGGCCTAATGTTAATACATTAGGCCTTTAAATATAGGGAACTTTAAGTTAGTTCAAAGAGGTGGCGCTGGCATTCTTTTCGGAAAGAGCAACAAACTCTTCGAGATTCTGACCTATTACCATAATCTTATACACCTTTTCATCCTCATCTGCTACTGGAATAAAGGTTTCGTATAGCACTACCGATGAACTTACACCTGTAAGTTCAGATTTTACCTTAGCAGGTATGCCGCGTTTAATGTTATTCCAAAACTCGTTAAAATGCTTGTTCGCATAAGAGTCGATTTCCTTAATGTTTAACCCTATAAGGTTTTCGCGTCGCATTCCAAGAAGATTTAGCACCGAATCGTTTGCCACAATTACATAGCCTTCGATATCGTATTCTATTATATTACTTGCAGCACTCAAAGAATCGAGTAGATTTTCAATTTCTTTTGATTTTCGCGCAGCTTCTTCCTGTGTGGCAAGAAGTTCTTCCATGTTTTGGCGCATTTCCTCTTCCTGAGCAGAAAGTTCTTCGGCTTGGAATTTTGAGGCTTCAAGTAGTTGTTGTGTCTTAATGTTGATACGTGTTGTCGAAATGGTAGACGCGATAGTAACACCGATTTTTTCAACAAAGTCGATTACATGCTTTTCAAACACCTCAAACGATGCGAGTTCAAGTACACCGTACACCTCGTCATTAAGCTTTAGAGGTACTATTAAGATGCACGAAGGCTTATTTTCGCCCAATCCCGATCCGATGGTAATGTACGATTCTGGAACATCAGTAATGAAAATAGTTTCATTCTCCTGAACACATCGACCAACAAGTCCCTCGCCAATTATAAGGCTCTTTTCCTCGTACTTGCGCCTATCGTATGCATAACATGCCATCAAATCGATTGTACGATCGCCATTTTCATGATCGTTGATTAGGAATAATCCTCCAACATCAGCCTTAATGTAATCGATTAGGTGGCTTATAATATGGTAGGAGAAGTCTTCTAGGTTCGTTTCGTGGTGTCGAAGCAATTCTCCAAAGAGTGCAACACCATGGGTTGCCCAGTTAATCTTTTCATCCTCAATTTTTCTGATTGCTTCCAATCTCTTGGCTTCATCAAGATTTTGTTTCATACTGAGGAGTGAAACACCCAACAAATCATTATCGCTCTTTGGCTTAAATTCAATACTTGTATTGCCTTTACCAACTTCGCTTGTAAACTCAACCGTGCGTACCATGCTGTCGATAAGTTCATTCGTTGAGCCAGCAATATCGTGTAGTTCATCGTTAGTGTCTACCTTAACCTTGTTCGATTCATCGATTTTTCCTTCGGCTAAGTTTTTTAAGGCTCTATTAACACGATAAAGTGGCTGGGTAATTTTAAACGAGATATACCAAATTACACCTATAATAACCAGCATCGAAAGAATCGCAAACAGTAAAAGCCTATCCGTTGTGTTGTTCTCGCTCCCTAGTAGCTCTTTTGATGGGACAGCAAAACCAAAAGCCCAACTTGTTTTTGCAGAATTGAAGTATACAGGTAAAACCGCATAGTGATATAATTCTTCGAACTTTACTTCAAATCCAAAAGGCTTGTTTAATGCTAGACGGTCTGTAAGGTTTGCCTCAGAAGCCTCGCTATAAATATCTTGAAGTTTCTTGCCTCGAAATTTGGAATTATTAGCCGCAATTACTGAGCCATCAGCCGAAAGTATAAATGATCTAGCCCCCTTCATTGGTTTGATACTCGCTATCATCGTTTGAAAAGACTCTAAGGAAATATCAAAGCCTGTAAGACCTGCAAAGCGAGAATTTGATAGAATTGGAGTGCCAATGCTTGTTTCAAGTATGCTGTCTTTCTTGTTGTAGCTATACCAGTAGGGATTTGTAAGAAGATTGGTTTTCTTTACCTTGACATTGTAGTATATGGATGATTTATCATCGCCTTTTAGGTTCAACGTATCCTGCAGATACTTTAATGCTCCACTTTCCCTAAAATAGGTAAACCGAACTCGTCCATAGTTTTTTGTGTATGACGGATTCAAGTTGCATAGTTCGACGGATACCCATACCGAAGCTATTGAAGGATTTGCTTCAGCAATACTGTTCAACATCTGTTTTATAGCATCAGGTCGCTCATTTACTGGCTTTGATAGCAGCAAGTTTAGCTCCTTTGCCATCTTCGAAGTTGCGATGAACTTCGAATTAATCTCATTTTGCATCCTCAATGAGTAATCTTTACCTACTCGAAGAGCAATTTCTTCAGCATACTTGCTCTTTAACGCATTAACTCCCCTTATTTGCTCGTATATACTTACCGAGTACGCTAAAAAAACAACAGCCAAAATGCTTAGGATAAGCTTCGTACGCAGTTTAAGTCTTATTCTCATTACGAAAAGAATTACTTTTAGAAAAGGCCATTTATTATTGAAACAAAAATATCAACATTCTTCTATTATCCTTTGGCTAAAGCAACATTTTTTCGTGAAGAGATATTTTTTGTACATTTGCTCTCAGTCATAAACCTAATTAATTTCAATTTCAATGAATTTATTAGAAGGGAAAGTAGCCATCATAACTGGGGCAGCACGTGGTATTGGTAAGGCAATTGCGTTGCGTTTTGCAGCTGAAGGTTGCAGTATTGCATTTACCGATTTGGAGTATAACGAAGCAGTGCAGGCTACTGAAAAAGAGATTGCAGCATTGGGCGTTAAAGTAAAAGGATATGCATCAAATGCAGCCAGCTATGAAGACACCCAAAAGGTTGTAGGTGAAATAGCAAGTGATTTTGGACGCGTAGATATTTTGGTGAACAATGCTGGTATTACCAAAGATGGGGCCTTAAAGCGTATGACCGAAGCTCAATGGGATGCTGTTATAACGGTAAACCTTAAATCGGTATTTAACTTTACCAAAGCGGTTCAACCCATTATGTGGAAGCAAGCGTCAGGTAGCGTTATTAATATGAGTTCGGTAGTCGGTGTTTCTGGAAATGCCAATCAGTGTAACTATGCAGCCTCAAAAGCTGGTATTATCGGATTTACCCAATCGGCTGCTAAGGAAATGGGCATGCGTAATATTCGCCATAATGCTATTGCTCCTGGCTTTATCATGACAGAGATGACAGACCAGCTGCCTGAAGACGTTAAGAATGAGTGGGCATCTAAGATTCCTTTGCATAGAGGTGGGACTCCAGAAGATGTTGCTAACGCTTGTCTTTTCTTTGCTTCAGATCTTTCTTCCTATGTAACCGGCCAGGTTCTTACCGTTTGCGGAGGTATGAATATTTAGTGGTAAAAAAGCATACAATTTTAACCATCCTCTTTTGAGGGTGGTTTTTTTATTATATTAGTAGCTCTATTCTTCTATATCTGCTATGCGAAATTATCTAGCTTATTTGCTTTTAGTGCTTACGGCATCATCGTGTGCGGTAACAACTAAAACGGTTAATGTTGATGTACTAATACCTAGTGCTGAAAGGATATCGCTAAATGACAATGAGCGTATTATGGTTGTTGCGAATTACAAACACCACAATAAGCTGATAAGCAAACAAACGTCCGCATTTGTTGACGATTCGCTTCAGGTTGCAAATGCTGTAAATGGGTTTAACAGCTACTTCCGCTCACTAGGAACGTATTCGCAGAACTATGTTCGCGTCATTTACAAGCCAATTAACCAACGCGAACCAGACCTTCTTACATCAGAAGAAATTTGGCGCTATTCTCAGCTGGAAAACCCTAAGTATATTGTTGAGCTTTCGCTTTTGCGTACGCTAATAAGCAAGACCGATCCGACATCATACAAGGCAGTATACGCTTCGTTGTGGCATGTTTACGACGCCAAAGAAGGAACCCTAGTCCGCGAATTGCTCGACAAAGATTCGCTATACTACGACCAATATGAAAGGGTGTCGCGAGCGGAACTCGATTCGATAATTGCTGATGATGTATCTTATAGGGTTGCTCAAAAGATTGGCTATTCGATCCTTCCATTTTGGCAGGAACAGTATAGGTACTACCTTACCGTCCCCGATCCTCAGTTTCGGAAAGTTGACAACCTAATTCAGGAATTCAAATGGAAAGAGGTGATATCGTTAATGCAAGGTTTCCTTTCATCATCGGACAAGGATGATGTTTATGCGGCAACCTTTAACATATCGCTTGCCTGCGAAATGCTGGGGGATATTGGTCTAGCCAAAAAGTGGCTCGAAAAATGTCAAAAAATCAAAAACAGCTACGTTGTCGCGCTCTATTCGGAAGCCCTCAATAATCGAGAAAAACAAGAAAATTCGGGTAGAGAAGGACAATAAAGGAAATTAATACTATTTTTGCAGCATCAAACAACAAGCCTCTTTAGCTCAGTCGGTAGAGCGGCGCATTCGTAATGCGTAGGTCGCCGGTTCAAGTCCGGTGAGAGGCTCATTTGATAAGCAAGAAAAGAGCCCGCAAATGCGGGCTCTTTTCTTTTCTCTCAATTTGTAGAGAACAGGAACAAGACCAGAACATTTATCACTGGTATCGGTTTTAGACTACGTCGGTTTTTTCATCGTTTTTTTCTATAAGTATAAGGCTGCCTTCTGAGCGGCATCACATAAGCTGGTAAACCAGGGTAGCCTCATGTGGGGGATGGTAGAATAGCTTATCCACTCAGGAAATGGGCGGTAGGGGTGACATGCGCACATGCAAGCCCTCCAAAAACTTTTTTGGTGCCTTCATGTGGGCATGCAAGCACCAAAAATTCGTTTTTCATACCTGCATGTGCGCATGCAAGGCTTTTTCGCCGCTTGTTGAAAATAGTGAAGGTGCTTTACGCTACTGGCCAATGGCCTTCAGGTTACTGCTGTAGAGCTGCCTCCAGTCCACAAAATCCTCTTCTGCCAGAGGTAGCCTACTCCATGAGCTAATCCCAAGCGCTCAGATGTTACTACATCCTCCATATGTGTATCACAAAATAGGAGGGTAGGTGCTAAGGATAATTCCACAGAGCCCCACAAAAGCCTGCCACCGATTTAGCTGTTCAATATCAGCTCGCAGCTTGGTACCTATCAATCGGCAATTCTACGGTTTAAATCACGATCGACGTAGGTTTGCAATACGGAATGCAACCATCACAACACGCCTGGATTGCTGTGTAATTTCAGGTAGATGGCTGATGGTATCAAGCTTATTCCTTGCCGAGGTTCTGTAAAGAACCGTTTACGAAAGAATAGTCAAAAAAAGTAATAGAAACATGGAAAAGATTCTGATCATTGGAGGTGTTGCTGCGGGAGCAACCGCAGCCGCAAAGGCACGTCGCATTTCGCCCGAAGCAAAGATTGTCATGCTCGAGGCAGGTCCCGATATCTCGTTTGCAAACTGCGGCTTGCCCTACTACATTGGGGGCGATATTGAGAGCCGCTCGAAGCTAATCCTTCAAAGCCCCGAAAGCTTCAACGACCAGTACAACGTAGAGGTGCACACCCATACTCTGGTAACTTCGATTGATAGAGAGGCGCACCTTATTAATACTGTAGATAGCTGTAGCGGAGAGCAAAAGGTATTTGAATACACCAAGCTGATTCTCGCACAAGGTGGACGTCCAATCAAGCCCGAGCTACCAGGTGCCGATCAAGACCATGTATTTACCCTATGGACGCTAGAGGATATGGACAAAATCTCCAACTTCATAAATGATAGACAACCTCAAAATGCCGTAGTTGTTGGAGGCGGGTTTATTGGGCTCGAAATGGTAGAGGCCCTTGCCAAACGTGGGTTGAGCGTAAACGTAGTGGAGATGATGCCGCATGTTATGGCAATCATGGAAGCCGAAACTGCTGGTTTCATCGAAACCGAGATGCTCTCTTACGGCGTCGGAATTTACACTGGAAGAGGAGTTGTGGAAATTGGATCGAGATCGGTGAAGCTTGATAACAGTAAAGTATTGGATGCCGACATGGTTATACTCTCGATAGGGGTTCGTCCAACCCTACAGCTGGCTAAAGATACAGGGCTAGCGGTTGGCGAATCGGGAGGTTTGCTGGTTAACGACCTGCTGCAAACTTCCGATCCCGACATCTTTGCGGCTGGCGATATGGTGGAGATCGAGCATCGCGTTAACAGTAAAAGGGTACGTATTCCTTTGGCAGGCCCCGCAAATCGACAAGGACGAATCGCAGCCGAAAATGCGCTAGGAGGTGCACACCGCTACAAAGGAGCCATTGGCACTTCGGTGGTTCGGGTATTCGGTGCCGTTGCCGGAATAACCGGATTGTCGTTGAAGCAGGCACGTGCCGCGGGCATAGATGCCGATGCCGTTGTGGTTCATAAGGAACACCATACCTCGTACTATCCCGGAGCGGAAACTGTAACAGCCCTGCTGGTTTACGACCGTACCACTGGTGTAATCCTAGGAGGACAGACTGCTGGCTATAAGGGTGCCGACAAACGGTTGGACGTAATTGCGACCGCCACAGCAGCAAGGCTTACCGTAAGCGATTTGGCAGATATCGATTTCGCCTACTCGCCTCCAATTGGTACGGCAAACGACGCTATTAATATGGCAGCCTTTACAGCAGAGAATAGGATATCAGGATTTAGCCCATCGATAATAGCGTCGGAATTAGATGAATTCTTTGCAGGAAAGAATCCTGTTATTATTGATGTTCGCGACGTCTTTGCCTTCGAGAAAAGCCATGTTGAAGGTGCGCTAAGCATTCCTCTAGAGATTCTTCCACAGCAGCTTTCATCTATTCCAACCAATCGCCCCATAGCCGTATACGACGAGACCGGCAAAAAAGGTCATCAAGCGCTACGAACGTTAGTTGGAGCCGGTTTTAGGAATGTTACCAACCTATCGGGAGGGCATACCTCGCTTCAACGCCATGCAAGAGCTATCGGATTTAAGACCATCAAAGTAGGACTTCTACCTATTCATTCAAAATCGGTAGAAGAGGAAGCGGAAGTGGTTGAAAAAAGGGTAGAGGTGAAGGCTGTTGACTCCAATTCCCCATTGTGATTGATGTTCGTACACAGCAAGAATTTGCAAGCGGAGCGTATCCTGACGCCATTAATATTCCTGTCGATGAGCTATCGGACCGTATCGAAGAGCTAGGTGACAATCCATCCCGAGAGATCACCGTTTACTGCGCATCCGGTGCCCGTTCTGCCTATGCGCAGCGCATGCTGATGCAGATGGGCTATTCCAATGTTACGAATGGAGGAGGACTCTCGACTATGATGTCGCGAAGAAGTAACAAGGCTACAACCACAAGTTCTTCTAACGAGCCAATAATTATTGATGTACGTACTCCCGATGAGTTTAATTCTGGAGCTTACCCGAAGGCCATTAACATTCCTCTGGATGAGCTGCAAATGCGGGTTGACGAGCTAGGAAGCCCTTCAAGAACTATTACGCTTTACTGCGCATCTGGGGCACGTTCGGCCTACGGACAGCGAATTCTACAGCAGCTGGGATTCACCAATGTAAGTAACGGAGGTGGGATTATGCAAATGATGCTTCAAAGGTAGAGCGTAAAGCCGCTATAAGGCTACCGAGAATAATATCTTCATAAGGCTGGGGCTTATTGCTTCCAGCCTTACAATTGAAGTAAAGATTGGGAATTAAATCTGAACATCGTACCAGCCATCGTCAGCGCTGTTGTTCTGCTGCCTTTCGTTGTATGCAGCAACAAACTCCATGATGGAGTGCTTGGCATCCAGACTTCTAAATGCTGATGCGGCAGCCATAAGCCAGCCGTTGTAATCCTTCAGCTCCCGCTTATCCTTTAGTATACGGCTTTTGGCAATGTTTAGGGGCATGCTCGAGTAGGCTGCAACAGCGCCATACTTGGGCGAATGCAGCAGCTCTACCTTCTCTTTCTCCAAATCGTCAGCCTGCTGCTTTAGGACATCCAGATACACCTGCAGCTTTTCATCGGTAAGCTGCTGAAGGTTTTCGATAGTTTGATGAATCCATTCCAACTCTAGGGTTAGAAGTATTTGCAGATCTTGCTGCTCGTATGCTGCTACCACCTTTTTCATTACCTCCTCTTTTACAACCTTGGCAGCATCATCCTTTTCACCATCGGGATGCACAACCTTGGCAAGCGCAATATAAATGGAGCGGATGCTACGCTGTTTTTGCTCTTCCGCTGCTTTTTTTGCAGCCTCTTGTTGGCGTTGTCTTTTGCTTTTTTGATGGCGCTCCTGCCAGAATTGCTGCCTGTCCTGCTCTACTTGAGCCTTCATGCGCTGCTTAAACTGGGCAAACCCTTCGGTAGAATCCTCAATATCCTCCACATCAATATCTACGTCGTAGCGGTCGCGCATCATATCGGCAAACATTTCCTTAGCCCTATACAGCCGCTGGCTAAGCTTGGCGCGGTAACTTTCTGCAGACCATCTATCATAGAGTTCCTCGAGTTCTGGATTCATGTCGATATCGCCAAAAGCCTCTTCGCAAAGCGAAACAATAGCATCGCCGATGGCGCTGTAGTGCCTGCTCGAAAAGTTGATTCGCTCGGTAGCACGGGCTAGCACTTTTGCCAGATTTATGCGCAATTCGGCAATTCGGGGGTATTGAGGCGCAACTTCGTTACCGTATAATTCCATAAGGATGTCAAGCTTCGACGAATCCTCCCGAATGTCCTGCTTTAGCGATTCTATACGCTGAGTGAGCCTGTTGAAAGCATGCTGCTTTTTTGATAGCACCTTCTGCTCCTTTGGTACAGTCTGCAGCTCATATTCGGAACTTTTGTTGTCTTTGTGGTATTTCGATGGCATGGATTGGATTCTGTAACGACTGGAAATAGGTGCTTTATTGGATTGATGACCCTCGTAAAAGCGGGTGACAAAACTAGCAATTTTCGTGATGCAATTTGCCAACAAGTATATTTCAATACAAAGATGCAAAGCCCCAGAATCATCCCTCTAACTTCCGAGATAACTTCGCTAAACTCCTTTTCCCGTTAAATTCACCTAAAGTGAAACCAATAAAGGGAACTATTCGGTAAGTTTAACCATCATTTTAAAGAAGATATCCGATGAAAGTAGAGGTAATAACCATAGGAGACGAGCTACTTATTGGCCAGGTTGTTGATACGAATTCGGCATGGATTGGCTCTAAGCTAAACGAAAACGGAATCCATCTATCAAAGATAACCTCAATTGGCGATAGTAAGAAACAAATATATAAGGCATTAGATGATGCTTTTGCAAGTGCCGATGCAATTCTGATGACTGGAGGATTAGGTCCTACCAAGGACGATATCACCAAGAAAACCCTAGCGGAATACTTCCAGTGCGGCTTTAAGACCGATCAGCAAACGCTTGATCGAGTAAAAGAACTGCTTCAACGAAGAGGAATATCCGTCACCGATATCAACTACATGCAAGCTGAAGTTCCCGAAGTTTGCGAGGTTATACAGAACTACAACGGTACAGCACCCTGTATGGTCTTTAGAAAGGATGGGAAGTTGCTAGTATCAATGCCTGGTGTGTCTTTCGAAATGAAGGGGCTTATGGAAGAGGCTATTCTTAACCTTTTAGTAAAGGAAAGCTGCATGCAAGCCATTGTTCATAAAACAATTATGACAACAGGTGTTCCTGAGTCGGTTTTGGCTAAACGAATAGAAGAGTGGGAGATAGGTCTACCACAAAATATGAAGTTAGCTTATCTTCCTAGCCTTTATGGCGTTCGTTTACGTATTACTGCAAGTGGTAATAGCAAAAGAGACCTAGTTGATGCCGTTGACGAACAGGTAAATAAACTTAAACCTATTCTTCAGGAAGATATATTTAGCTATCAGGATGAAACACTTGAGGAAGTCGTTGGACGTATGCTGAAAAGTAGAAATTTAACCGTAGGAACAGCAGAATCGTGCACAGGAGGAACCATAGCATCTACCATAGTTTCCGTACCCGGCGCATCTCTCTACTTTAAAGGTGGAGTAGTCGCCTACGATAATGAGGTGAAAAAAGACCTGCTAAAGGTTAATCCCTGCGCTCTTATTACCGATGGCGCAGTAAGCAAAGCGGTTGTTGAGCAAATGGCCGAAGGCGCAAGAGCACTTCTTAAAACCGATTTTGCCGTTGCAACATCAGGCATCGCCGGTCCCGATGGAGGAACAGACTTAAAGCCAGTAGGTACAACATGGATTGCCGTAGCATCGCCAAATGGCACAATATCCGCAGTTTACAATTTTGGAAATAACCGCGAGAGAACAATGGCAAGAGCAACAGCAGCAGCTCTAAACATGCTAAGAATTCAGATTTTAAAGGCAGAGTAAAAACTCAAAAAAAGATGTCTAAAAGTTTGAATAATTGAAATAAAATCGCGTAATTTGCACCCTGTTTGAAGAGAAAGAAAAGAAAAACGGTATAACAATGTCAAAAGTTTGTCAAATCACCGGAAGAAAAGTTCAAGTTGGTAATAATGTTTCTCACTCTAAGAGAAGAACTAAAAGAACTTTCGAACCTAATTTGAAGACCAAAAGATTCTTCCTAGTTGAAGAAAACAGATGGGTAACCTTGAAGGTTTCAGCTCAAGGTATTCGCACTATTAACAAGAATGGCCTTAAGAACGCTTTGGATAAAGCTCAGGCTGCAGGTTTAATCGGCATTTATTAATTAGGAGATTCAAGAAATGGCTAAAAAAGGTAATAGAGTTCAAGTAATTCTTGAGTGCACCGAGCATAAGGAAAGTGGTATGCCAGGAACTTCTCGCTACGTGACTACAAAGAACAAGAAAAACACACCAGCACGTATCGAAAGAAGAAAGTATAACCCAATTTTGAAAAGAGTAACTCTCCACAGAGAAATTAAATAGTTTTTGAACCATGGCAAAGAAAGTAGTTGCAACTCTGAAGAAAGAAGGAGGCGGTAAGGAGCTTACCAAATGTATCAAAATGGTAAAGTCTGAGAAGTCTGGAGCCTATACTTTTAAAGAAGAAATGGTTCCAACCGGAGACGTTAAGGAATTCTTTACAAAAAAGTAATTTCGATAATATTTCACTGTTTTAGAAAAGCTTCTTGAATAAAGAAGCTTTTTTTATATTTGGCATCGTTTTAAAACCTACAACAATGGGATTATTCGACTTCTTCTCGAAAGGAAAAAAAGAACAGCTAGACAAAGGACTCGAAAAAACTAAAGAAAGCGTTCTATCCAAACTATCACGTGCTATTGCCGGTAAATCGCGCGTAGATGATGATGTCTTGGACAATCTGGAAGAGGCTCTAATAATGTCTGATGTGGGAGTCGAAACGACTGTCAAGATAATTGAGCGAATACAGGATCGAGTTGCCCGTGACAAGTACATGGGTACCGATGAACTCAACGCCATCTTAAAGGAGGAGATTGTCAACCTTCTGGAAGAGAACAGTTCGGTTTACAACAATAAGGTAACCTACGGCGATGACAAACAACCTTATGTTATTATGGTTGTTGGGGTTAATGGTGTAGGCAAGACTACAACCATAGGCAAGTTAGCCGCTCAGCTAACCAACAACGGCAAAAAGGTTTACCTTGGAGCTGCCGATACCTTCCGTGCCGCAGCAATCGAACAGCTTACAGTTTGGGCTGAGCGCTCAAAATCTACCATTATTAAGCAGCAAATGGGCTCAGATCCTGCATCTGTTGCTTTCGATACGCTGTCATCTGCGAAAAAAAATGATGCCGATGTGGTTATCATCGATACAGCAGGACGCCTCCATAATAAGATAAACCTGATGAACGAGCTTTCGAAGATCAAGAACGTAATGCAAAAGGTTATTCCTGATGCACCCCATGAAGTTCTTTTAGTTCTCGACGGTTCTACAGGTCAGAATGCCTTCGAACAGGCAACGCAGTTTACAAAATCAACGGATGTTACAGCCTTAGCGCTTACTAAACTCGATGGAACCGCAAAAGGTGGCGTCGTTATTGGCATCTCCGATCAGTTTAAAATCCCCGTAAAGTTCATTGGTGTTGGCGAAGGGATCGACGATTTACAACTTTTCGATCGAAAAACTTTTGTTGAATCGCTCTTCAATTTGTAGCCAACTGCGCACCTATACCTTGTAGATGAATAAAAAGAAAATAAATATTGTTACGCTTGGTTGCTCTAAGAACCTAGTTGATTCAGAGAGACTTTACAAGCAATTAGAGGCAAATGGCTATAACGTTGTACATGATTCTAACGACACCAGTGCAAAGGTAGTGGTTATCAATACATGTGGATTCATAGGCGACGCAAAGGAGGAATCAATTGATACCATTCTATCATTTGCTCACGCAAAGGAAAAGGGCAAAATTCGTCACCTATTTGTAATGGGTTGCCTTTCGGAGCGTTACAAAAAGGAGTTGCAGTTAGAAATTCCCGAGGTTGACGAGTTCTTCGGAGTTAATAATCTGGAAGATATTATAAACGTAATTGGAGGTGATCTAAAATCAGATCTTCTAGGAGAACGTACCATCACAACCCCCAAACATTACGCTTACCTTAAAATTTCAGAGGGATGTAACTGGGGATGCTCTTATTGCGCTATTCCATTAATCAGAGGAAAGCACGTTTCTGTCCCAATCGAAAATCTGGTTGCCGAGGCAAAGAGTCTTGCAGCAAAAGGTGTAAGGGAACTTCTTGTAATTGCTCAAGATACAACCTACTACGGCTTAGATATATACGGCAAGCGAATGCTTGCAGAGCTACTCAATAAACTTTCGGAGATAGAAGGGATAGAGTGGATTAGACTGCACTATGCTTACCCAACTTATTTCCCAGATGATGTGATTGATGTAATTCGGTATAATCCAAAAGTATGCAAGTACTTGGATATTCCATTTCAGCACATTAGCGATAAGGTTCTTAAGAAGATGCGCCGTGGAATTAATCGCGAAGAAACATACGCCCTAATAAATAAGTTAAAGACAGAAATTCCTGATATTGCCTTAAGAACCACATTACTTGTAGGGCATCCCGGTGAAACAGAGGATGAATTTCAGCAACTTGTTGAATTCGTTAAGGATGTAAAATTTGATAGGTTAGGGGTGTTTCCATACTCTGAGGAGGAAAATACTTTTGCAGCAATCAACTTCGAAGACTCAGTAAGCGAGGAAACAAAACAGGAAAGGGTAGAGGCTATCATGCAACTACAATCCGGAATTGCGCTGAAAAAAAATCAGGAACGCGTTGGAAAAAAGATGAGGGTCCTCATCGACCGCTTTGAGGGAGATTTCTACATCGCACGTTCTCAGTATGATTCCCCAGAAGTAGATCAAGAGGTGCTTATTGATACTGATCGAGATGCAATAATTGGCGAATTATACGATGTTGAAATTACTGATGCGGAGGAGTTTGACCTTTTTGCTAAGTTTATATAGAAAGAGCGGTTATAAAACCGCTCTTTCTATTTCGTCCTTATCTATTTCCGTTTACACTAATTGATTAGCGACTTCAAGAACTGCTGTGTAATTAGTCCCAAAGTTGACATCCTTATGATAGGATACTGTAATTTCCCCTGTACTGTAGAAACATTTTTAAACAAATGTTAGGTCATTTACCTTACCATTTAAACCATTCAAGCGAATTAGTTTAGAATCCACTCCAATAGCAATTTTCCTTTTGTGTTGTTCTTATTCACCGTTTCGAGTCCAAAAATGATTTAAAAACTAGACCTCTACATTATCTTTTTGTTCAATTTTATTTGAAGAATTATCTCCTTTTGCTGATATTTTTTTGATCACCACATCCGTTTTATCTTTATTAAGATTTACAGATAGCGTATCTCCATGTTTTAGATCTGCGCGGATAATCACCTCTGCCATTGGATCTTCAAGATACTTTTGAATAGCTCTCTTAAGAGGTCGTGCTCCAAATTGAACATCAAATCCCTTCTCGGCGATAAAATCTTTTGCAGCTGGAGATATGTGAATCTTATACCCAAGCTGGAACACACGCATAAATAGTCCCTTAAGCTCAATATCAATAATCTTGAATATATCCTTCTTTGACAATGCATTAAATAGAATGATATCGTCGATTCTATTTAAGAATTCAGGTGCAAATGCTTTTTTTAGCGCTTTTTGAATGACCCCCTTCGAGGTTTCATTAAACTGATCAACTTTTGCATTAGTTGGGAATCCCATACCTTGACCATAATCCTTAAGTTCACGACTTCCTATGTTAGAAGTCATTATGATAATGGTGTTCTTAAAGTCAATCTTGCGTCCAAGCGAGTCTGTCAACAAACCTTCGTCAAGCACCTGTAGCAATAGATGGAACACATCGGGATGAGCTTTCTCAATCTCATCGAGTAAGACAACTGAGTAAGGTTTACGGCGAACCTTTTCGGTAAGTTGCCCACCTTCTTCATATCCAACATATCCTGGAGGTGCTCCAACCAAGCGGCTAACGGAGAACTTCTCCATATACTCGCTCATATCTACACGAATAAGGTTGTCTGTAGAATCAAATAGATATTTGGCAAGAACTTTGGCTAACTGAGTTTTACCAACACCAGTTGGACCTAAAAATACGAATGTTCCAATTGGTTTATTAGGATCTTTAAGGCCTGCACGATTGCGTTGTATTGACTTGACAATTTTTCCAATTGCCTCATCTTGACCAATAACGCTACCTTTTAGTTCTTCAGCCATCTTCAGCAATCGAGAACCTTCTCCTTGTGCAATACGTTGAACAGGAACACCAGTCATAAGCGCCACAACTTCAGCAACTTTTTCTTCATCAACAACTTGTTTATTGTTTGAAAGATCTCGTTCCCACTGTTGCTGTTCCATTTCGAGCATCTCCATTAACTTTTTCTCTTTATCTCGGAAGTTTGCAGCAATTTCGAACTGTAGATTTTTTACCGCTGCAAGTTTCTCTGCTCTAGCATCTTCAATTTGTTTTTCGACAAGAGATATTTGTTCAGGAACCCTTATATTAGAGATGTGCACCCTAGAACCAGCTTCGTCTAATGCATCAATAGCCTTGTCTGGTAGACATCTATCTGTTACATATCGCATGGTGAGCTTTACGCACGCATCAATAGCCTCTGACGTATAAATAACGTTATGGTAATCTTCGTATTTGCTTTTTATTTTGTTTAATATCTCGACAGTTTCCTCAGGTGTCGTTGGCTCAACAATAACCTTTTGAAAGCGACGTTCTAAAGCTCCGTCTTTCTCGATATATTCTCGGTATTCGTCAAGTGTTGTTGCACCAATGCACTGGATTTCACCACGAGCAAGAGCCGGTTTAAGCATGTTTGCCGCATCTAAAGAACCCGTAGCACCTCCAGCACCTACTATTGTGTGAATTTCATCAATAAACAGAATGATGTTGGTAACCTGAGAAAGTTCATTTAATATTGCTTTCATCCGCTCTTCAAACTGTCCTCTATACTTGGTTCCTGCAACAATAGAAGCAAGGTCAAGTGTAATTACACGCTTACCAAAAAGTACACGTGAAACCTGACGTTTAACTATGCGTAGGGCTAAGCCTTCTGCAATTGCTGATTTTCCCACACCTGGTTCGCCAATAAGAATAGGATTATTCTTTTTACGGCGACTGAGAATCTGAGCAATACGCTCTATCTCTTTTTCCCGTCCTACAATTGGATCTAGTTTGTTTTCTTCAGCCGCTCGAGTTAGATCAATTCCAAAGTTATCAAGTACAGGAGTATTTGAGTTAGATTTCTGACCAGAATTTGACTTTGAAGAAAAGATATCCTTCTCGTCATCATCATCATTAAAGTCGCTTTGCGCTTTTATCGTTTTAGACTCAAGGCGATGTTTCACCTTAACATAATCAACATCTTGATCAAAGAGCGAAATACTACCATCACGCATTAGGGCTAGAAGAAGGTGCCCTGTTCCTATTACATCATTTTTCAATGCTTTAGTTTCTAAATGAACAAGTTTCAAAACGCGTTCTGCCGATTTAAGCAAGTTTACATTTTCGATATCGTTTATTGGTAAAACTACATCTGTACGAACCTTATCTTCAATCGATTTTTTGAGGGTGTCAATATTTACATCCAAATCATTAAGAATTTCAATAGCGACACCTGTTCCTTCTCTAATAATACCTAGTAGCAAATGTTCGGCACCAATTGACTGGTTGCCAAGTCGTATTGCTTCCTCTTTGCTGTAAGTTATTACGTTTTTAATTTTATCGCTGAATTTTAAATCCATACGGTCAAATTTTTAAAGTACTTAATTGTCTATCAAACCCTTATACAAAAAGAATTTTGAAGACAAACATAATTGTAAGATAATTCTTTTTTTGTACTTTTATCTATAACGAATAAGATTAATAATTGTTGAAAATCATTTGCTAAACGCAATGATTTTAACGGCTAATTGAGTACCTTAGCGAACCAAATTTGCCAATACTAGAGAGATAATACAATATGAGTCAAGGAGAAAAGATCATTAAAATCAACATTGAAGAGGAGATGAAGACCGCTTACATCGACTATTCTATGTCGGTTATTGTGGCTCGTGCACTCCCAGATGTTCGAGATGGACTTAAGCCAGTCCATAGACGAGTCCTTTTCGGGATGAATGAACTAGGAGTTTACTCAAATCGTCCTTATAAAAAATCCGCTAGAATTGTAGGGGAAGTTCTCGGAAAATTTCACCCTCATGGGGATACCTCTGTTTACGATGCAATGGTTCGTATGGCTCAGGAATGGTCTATGCGTTATCCTCTTGTCGAAGGACAGGGTAACTTTGGTTCAGTTGACGGAGACAGCCCTGCTGCAATGCGTTATACCGAAGCGCGCCTTAAAAAGTTGGCAGAAGAGGCTCTCGCTGATCTTGAAAAAAACACAGTAGATTTTAAGCCAAACTTTGACGATACTCTTGAAGAGCCTGTTGTTCTTCCTTCAAAAATACCGATGCTCCTTTTAAATGGTTCATCAGGCATTGCTGTAGGCATGGCGACCAATATGGCTCCTCACAATCTTTCTGAGATCGTAGATGCTACTTGCGCTTACATCGATAATAATGATATTACCATTGAAGAGTTGATGGCATATATCAAAGCACCAGATTTTCCAACTGGAGGCATAATTTACGGTTATCAAGGTGTTAGAGATGCATTTGAAACAGGTAAAGGTAAAGTCGTACTTCGCTCAAAAACAGAAATTGAGGTAACCGAATCGGGCCGTGAAAAGATCATCGTTACTGAAATTCCATATATGGTTAATAAGGCTGAAATGATTAAAAAAATTGCAGACCTTATCAACGATAAGAAAATTGAAGGAATATCTTACATAAACGATGAGTCAGATCGTACTGGAATGCGCATTGTAATCATCCTTAAAAAGGATGCAGTTGCTAATGTTGTACTCAACAATCTATATAAGCACACACAACTTCAATCGTCATTCCCAATCAACAACATTGCATTGGTAGATGGCCGTCCTAGAATACTTAGCATTAAACAGTTAATAAAATACTTCGTTCGTCACCGTCATGAGGTAATAATTAGACGTACTCAATTTGAACTCGATCAAGCAGAAAAGCGTGCACATATCCTCGAAGGGTTGCTGAAGGCGCTGGATCATCTTGATGAAGTTATCTCCATCATCCGCAATTCAAAAACTCCAGATGAAGCACAAAATACTCTTGTCGAAAGACTTGAACTAAGTGAAATACAAGCACGTGCAATCATTGATATGCGCTTGAGGAGTTTAACTGGTCTTGAACGTGAAAAACTTCAAAGCGAGTACGATGAACTTCTCATACTTATAAACCACTTACGCGCAATTCTTGCTGATCCACTTCTTCAAATGCAAGTTATTAAAGACGAACTTATTGAAATTAAAGAAAAGTATGGGGATGAACGTAGGACAGAGATAATTCTTAATGCAGAGGAGTTTAATCCTGAAGATTTCTATGCAGACGAAGATGTTGTGATTACAATCTCGCACTTAGGCTACATTAAGCGTACTCCACTTACCGAATATCGTACGCAATCGAGAGGAGGAGTAGGATCAAAAGGTAGTACTACACGTGACGAAGACTTCATAGAACATATTTATGTAACCAGCATGCACAATACCATGCTCTTCTTTACAGAAAATGGAAGATGTTACTGGTTAAAAGTCTACGATATCCCCGAAGGAACTAAAGCCTCAAAAGGAAGAGCGATACAGAACGTACTGAATATTGAGCCAAACGACAAGGTAAAAGCGTATATGAATGTAAAAAGGCTCACCGAAAAAGAATACGTTGAAAACAATTATATTGTTCTATGTACCAAAAAGGGTATTATTAAGAAGACAAAACTTGAAGCATACTCACGTCCTAGAACCAATGGCGTAAATGCTATTACCATTAAAGATGGTGACCAACTTCTTGAAGCATTGCTGACCAATGGAAGTAACGAAATTTTGATAGCATCTCGTGAAGGTAAAGCAATACGCTTTAATGAAGAAAAGATTCGAGCAATAGGTCGTACAGGAGCAGGTGTAAAAGCAATAGCCATTTCTGAAAACGATGAAGTTATTGGTATGGTTTGCGTTGACAATCAAGACGAAGAAAATATTCTCGTGGTGTCTGAAAATGGATTTGGAAAACGATCACAACTCGATGAGTATCGAGTTACCAACCGAGGAGGCAAGGGTGTACGCACCATGAATATCACAGAGAAAACGGGCATGCTTATAGCAATAAAGAATGTCACCGATCAGAATGACTTGATGATAATTAATAAGTCTGGATTAACAATTCGCCTTGCAATTGCAGATATTCGCGTTACAGGTAGAGCAACACAAGGAGTGAAGTTAATAAATCTGAGAAACAATGATTCAATAGCTTCTGTTGCTAGTGTTCCCAAGTCGGAAGATAAAGAAGAGGAACTTCAGGAAGGAATAGAAATCTCTGGCTTTTTAGGAGATTCCAAAGAACAAGAATAAATCAACACAAATTTAATACTTTGTTACCCATGAAAAAGTTCACTTTTGCAATTGCATTAGCATTTGCATTTAATTTGGGCTTTGCTCAAAAGGATTATAGTCCTGAATCTGTTAAAGCAAAGGCCGAGAAAAGCAATTATGATATTGCTGATACAAAAGCAGGCGCTAGCTATAAAACATGGTTAAAAAGGGCAGAGGTTTTTGGTGAAATCTCTGAAGCACCACTTGCTGGCGCATATCCAGGAATGTCTGATAAAGAAGCAGACCTATTAATAGGTAAACCAACCACCACTTCAAATGTAGAGGTTAATGGCAAGGCTTTAACAAAAATGGAATACCCTTACGTTGATCTTTTCTTCGAAGGAGGAAAACTTCTTTACTGGAACATAAAGAATTCTGGCGTTGAGAAGCCATTAGTAACAGGGTTTGAAGCAATTGAAAAAGCAATAAGCCTTGATCCTAAAGCGTCAAAAAAAGCAAAAGATCTTTATACCACCTATAAAAGTTACTTCTTTAAGAAGGCAAACAATGCATACAATGCTTCCAATAAAGCCGAAGCAGCAGAAAACTATGGATATGCATATCAATGCAGTGCAAATCAGTCTGTAAATGCACCAGACACAGCTTCTTCTTACTATGCTGCTTATGCATTCATAGAAGCTAGCAATTTCAACCAAGCCATTAAGTATGCTCAAATCTGCCTAGATAACAAATGCAACCAAAATGGGGATGTATATCGAATTATAGGAGAAGCTTACATGGGGGAGGCAAAAGATACTGTAAAAAATCCTGCAAAATCTAAAGAGGCTTACGCAAAATCTAAAGAGGCTTACCTAAAAGGATCAGAACTCTATCCTTCAAATACAGCTAATATTTTTGGAATCATTAATCTTTACATTAGCCAAAATGAGGATCCAAAAAATGTTTTACCTTACATTGATAAAGCTATAGGACTCGATCCAAAAAATCCATCACTTTTCTTTGTAAAAGCTTCGTTCTACGAAAAAATCAACGAACCCGAAAATGCAATTGCATCGTACAATAAAGCAATTGAGCTAAATCCAAAGTATTTTGAGGGATGGTGTAACCTCGGTGTAGTATACTACAATATTGGGGTTAAGTATTATGATCAATCAAACAAGGTTGATGTTAACAACCAAAAAGAATATGATAGATTGATAAAGCTTGGCGATGAGAATCATAAAATTGCTTTACAAAAATTCCTTCAAGCCTACAGCATTAATCCAAAAGATAAGTTTGTAGTTGAGAACATCAAGAATATCTACTTCCGATTTAGAAACGAAAGCGAAGATATGAAGAAGAAGTGTGAAGAATTTACTAATATACTTCAGTCTCTATAAAGCAAAAAAAGAGAGGAAACCAACCTCTCTTTTTTGCACCCTTTCTTCTTAACATAATATACATTATAGGACATATATTGAAGTAGCACAATATATGAATGAAACAACGCATTCACTCTTTTATAGTTTATTTAATGTCGCAAATAGTTATAAAAAATTCTATCAAAAATTGAAGATCTTTTTTCTGTTTTGGTATTGATTCAATATTAATTTTTGATGTATTATTGCAGTTGAATTCAAGGACAACAGATCATTGTATGGAAAGAAAGACTGCTAATAAAAAAAGAGTAGTAACTAGCTACAAGAATTTATCACCCGAGATTCTTGAGGAAGTAAAGAAGAAGTATCCTAACGGATGGAATGACTTTGTAATCAAAGTTGAAAAGCCTGGAGGTAACTACTTCTATGCTATTACGCTAGATACTCCAGATGTAAGCTATCTTATCAAGGTTGATGTTAAGATAGATAATCGCATTAAGGGTGAAGACGAGGATAAGGATATTTTCGGAGGTGACGATTCTGAATCTGAAACTAACGAATTCCCCGATTCTGCAGACGATTCATATGATGAGAATGACGATTAAATAAGAAGAGCGAGAATTTCTCGCTCTTCTTATTTAACATAAACAACATTGGCTGATTTTGATTTAACTTCCCCTACAATCCAACCATTCAGATTCCCATTTTTCAGCAATTCAATAGCCGAAATCGCCAGATTCTCATCGATTCCAAATAGAAGACCACCTGATGTTTGGGCATCAAAAATAAGCATCTTTTCTTCATAAGAAAGGCTATTTGAAAAGTCTACCTCATCTCCCAAAAACTCTCGATTCCTAAAAGAAGCCCCAGGAATACAACCCGTTTCATAAATCAGCTTCACCCCACTAAAGTAAGGCAGCTGGTCTTGGTAAATTTCTATACTTACATTGCTAGCCTTTGCCATCCTAAATGCATGTCCACCTAAACCAAAACCTGTGATATCAGTTCCTCCCGTAGGACTAAATTCATTCAATACATTTAATGAGCGAGCATTTAAGGTAGACATAGACACTAATATCTCATCGATCTGTTCTTTAGATGCTAATCCTACACGTTGAGCAGCCTGAATGGCTCCCGTTCCAAGTGGCTTTGTAAGAATCAACTTTTGACCAACTTTTAACCCTGAATTTGTAATTATTCGATTAGGATTAACTCTCCCGACAACGGCCATACCATACTTTGGAACTGCATCATCGATAGTATGCCCTCCTAGAATTGCGACACCAGCCTCAAGTGCTATTTCATTTCCGCCTCGAATAATTTCAGCCAATCCTTCGACTGGCAGAGTAGACGGATACATATTAATATTCAGCGCCATAAAAGGAACACCTCCCATGGCATATACATCACTTAGCGAGTTAGCAGCTGCTATCTTTCCAAACGTAAATGGATCGGAGCAAATTGGAGGGAAAAAATCGGTAGTAAATATTAATGCAAGGTCATCGGATATTTTGTACACCCCGGCGTCATCATGCAAAGAATTATCGACTAAAATATTGGGATCGTTAAACAAAGGGAAGCTGGCAAGTAGCTTATCCAACTCCTTTGCGGATAACTTTGCGGAACAGCCACCATATTCGACAGTCGTTAGGAGATCTATCATTTCTCAATTTCTATTTTATGAAACAAAATATCTTTACTATTCAGTAGCATACAAGCATTAGCAGAATCTTCATCGCTTACTTGTACGCACATCCCACACTCGCTAGAAACATTTGTTGGTACAGGACGAATTACTACGTTTAATCCGGCTTCTACCAATAGCTTTTCTACCTTGATTACGGTTCTTACATTCTTAAAAAGGAAAATCATAAAGCTAAGATATACCCTCCAATACATTATAGAGGTTTTCGAAATCGAGCGTGGTGTGAAATGGTGATATAGAGAATCGGACTGAACCATTGGGAAATGTTCCCAATGCCTTATGGGCAAATGGTGCACAATGCAATCCACTTCGAACCTGAATATCATACTTGCGATCCAAAACATACGCCAACTCGTCGTTGCTTTTGCCCCTATGCCTTAATGAGAAGAGTTCAGACTGGTTTTCTCTATTTTGAGCACAATAGACCTCGTAAGCCTTTAGCTGCTCGATCTTTTCAAGAAGCAGGTAAAAGTCTTCTTGCGAATGCAGAGACTTCAAATTCGCGGTTAAAGCTCCATATAGCCCAAATATCCCCAATGAATTGGGTGTTCCGGCTTCAAACTTATCGGGATTGTAAGGAGGCATTAACTCCGATTCGGAGTTGCTGCCTGTTCCTCCATACTTATATGGAGGAAGATTTGAGGGATTGTTAGCGTAAAATGCTCCAACACCCGTAGGTCCTAAAAGCCCTTTATGGGCTGTAAAAAAGAGGTAATCGACTCCCCATTCGTTGGCTTTAACTGGAACTTTGCCAGCCGATTGTGACGCATCTAAAAGAAGGGGTATATCGCCTATGGCATTCTTGATTTCTCTGATATTCTGAATAACTCCATTAACGTTGCTGACATGGTTAACAATAACCATGTCAACCGTTGAGTCGACCATGGATTTAAGCTGATCAATGTCTATTAATCCGTCGCTAAAATGGGGTACTATACTACATTCAAGGCCAATAGATTCTTTTAAGTGATGAAGCGGTCGTGTAACCGCATTGTGGCTCATCGAGTCAACTAATACGCGCTTATTCTTGAAGGCAAATCCGCTTAGAACTGCATTTGAGCCTTCGGTAGCAGAGCTGCAGAACACCAGATTTTCGGGTTCGGCAATTCCCATAAGCGACGAGAGCAAATCGCGGGTTTCCTCCACGACTCTTGCAACTTCGATGCTTTTGCGATGTCCTGCACGCCCATACGTTCCCCCAGAGGCGAGATACTTTTCTATCCATTCGCCGACCTCTTTGGGCTTCGGAAAACTTGTTGACGCATTGTCGAAGTATCCGTTCATTGCTACGGTTTTACAATTTTGAGGGGGGAATTTAGCCGATTAAGAATGTAGTACATGTTTGATATTTCGCCCACGACCAACTTGTCTTTAATGCCATAGAAATCGACACAGGTGCCGCAAAGGGTAATCTTAATGCCCTTATCCTTCAACTTTTTAAGGTACTCACAGAAAATGGATTCGCTGGAAGCCAGGGTTACTCCGCTGTTGTAGCAGATAACCTCGACGGGTAAGGTTTCATTTTCGGAAAGTGCGGTTAGAAATCCCTTTAGGAGAATGGCGCCAAGGTCGCTACTGCCCTGCCCCATTTCGGTTTTATCGAGAACTACAATGTAGCCCGATTCGCTTGGTGAAGCACAGTAAGGTTCTGGCTGTTTGAGCGGAGCAACGGCGGTTTTACTTCCCGTCGTTATGGTGGATATCTTTCCATTGCGAACAACCGAAAACTCTATCCCATTGTCGGCGAGGTACGATTCGAGGTTAGCGCACGAGGTTTCGTTATCAATTGTAATTACCAGAACCTCGTTAGGATGCTCGACAAGCGCCTTTTTGGTGTTTATGAGGGGGAGCGGACACTTTTGCCCGATACAGCTTACTTCTACCATTTTTATTTGCAAATATAGCAGAATTGCCCTATTCTGCTCGCCCCAAAATGCTTGGCTAGAGGTTTTGCAGGGAGTCGAGCTGATTGGTAAACGACCAGAGTTTGGCATTCGGCCAGGTTTGAACCTTGCTGACGGAACGGTGCACCACGGCATCGATGATGTGGGGTAGCTTGTTGCCGGCTCTGGTGCTTGTATTGGAGAGGAACACCCACGAGAGGCCATTCTTCTCCTTTACCACCATAGCCGAGGTTCCGGACAGCGAGCCGCTTCGCCAGTAGCGTCCGTTGTTGTCGGAGCCAATCCAGCCCAAGGGTTGCACGTAGGTTTGGCGGGTGGTCATCTCGCTAATCAGATCCTTGGAAATGATGTTGTGCTTCTCGTAGCCGGCAACACCGATAAGCAGCTTGGCGATATCCACCGACGAGGCCACCCAACCGCCTGCTGGGCCAAGCATTCTCAGGTCGTTTCCGCCAGCATTACGGGGCACCATTTGGCCGGAGCCATCCCAGGCTGGCACAACGCCATTCCCCCTGAGGTCGTAGTACGAAACCTCGTTGGGATGCTTCTCTTCGGGATAGTTATTGGATAGAAATGCGGTTTTGATGCCAAGCGGCTTGAACACCTTTCGTTTTATAAAGGTTTCATAGTCCATTTTGGATACCTTTTTGATGACTTCGCCCAAGAGGACGTAGCCAAAGTTGGAGTACGAGCTTCGTAGCCCGGGCTCGAAGTCGAGGTTGCGCCTAAACATGTAGCTGACGATATCGGTGAACGATAGCGGCAGCGGCCTGCCGATGGTGTGGGCCACCAGCTCCTTGCAGAACATGGGGTCGGGGCGCTTGCCGCTCCATCCGCCGCTATGGTTGAGCAGCATCTTTACGGTGATCTTCTCGTAGCGAGGATCTCGGTACGAGCAGTAGACGCGATCGTTGAGAATGCCTTCGGGGCCAAAAACCTTTTGGTCGAGCGAGAGAACGCCCGCCTTTACCAGCTGCATGATGCCGGTAGCGGTAATGAGCTTGGAGACGGATGCGATGCGGAACAGGTGGTAGGGCTCTACGGGCTCCTTGCTGGCGGCGTTGGCGTAGCCGTAGCCTTTGGCGTAGACGATAGCCCCATCCTTGACCACCGCAAGCGAGGCCCCCTTGATCTTCGATTTGGTAATAAAAGTCCTTATGCTGTTATCGACCGCGGCAACCTCGGCCATGGCGGCTGCATCGGCATCTGTTGGGGCAACCGCTTCGGCGACCTTTTTGGCCGGCGCGGCAACCCTTGCAGAAACGTTTAGCGGATTAATAAAACCTAGAAAACCAACAGCAATGCAAATTACAACGTACTCCCCCCTTGTCATGTCTCTCCCTCAATTAAGCTGGCGCAAAGTATAAAACGAATCTTACAAACCGAATTTTCTTAGAGTTAAATCCATTTTTTTAACAAAAACACGAGCTCGCACAAGTCTGATTGCAGGCATACCGCTGAGCAGAACGCATGATTGCTATTCGGAACAGTAGTTCCGAATAGCCTAAAAAGCGTCCTCCTGACTCTGCTTATTAAATAGGCTCCGCTTCCTGAAGTTGGAAAGCCGTTTCCGAACGCTAGGAAATCATTTTCTGATACAGGGAAACCTCTTCCGAACGTTGGGAAACCATTTCCTGAAGCTGGGAAGCCGCTTCCGAATGCTAGGAAATCATTTCCTGAAGCGAGGAAGCCTCTTCCGAACGTTGGAAAATCATTTCCTGATACGGGGAAACCTCTTCCTAACGTTGGGAAACCATTTCCTGAAACGAGGAAGCCGTTTCCGAACGCTGGGAAATCATTTCCTGAAGCTGGGAAGCCATTTCCTAACGCTAGGAAATCATTTCCTGATGCGGGGAAGCCGTTTCCGAACGTTAGGAAACCATTTCCTGATGCGGGGAAACCATTTCCGAACGTTGGGTAATCATTTTCTGATGCGGGGGCTACAGTAGTGCATCCGCCAGAACATCTACGAATCGGTCGATATCCTCCTTTGTGGTATCCCAGGAGGTCATCCAGCGGGCCTCGTTCTTCTCCTCATCCCAAAAGTAGAAGAAGGACTCGTCGAGAAGCGCCTGGTTAATGGCCTTGGGGAAGATGGCGAATACGGCGTTGGCGTCGACGGGCTGGGTGATGGTAACCTGGGGGAAGGCTGCCAGCCGGTCGCGCAGGTAGGCGGCCATCTGGTTGGCGTGGGCGGCCGTGGCTATGCAGTGGTTGTTGGTAAGGTAGGCGACGAACTGCGCGCTGATGAAGCGCATCTTGGAGGCCAGCTGCATCGACTGCTTGCGCAGGTACTTAAATCCCTTTGCCAGCTCGGTATTGTTGAAGATGATGGCCTCGCCGAGCATCATCCCGTTCTTGGTACCCCCGAACGAGATGACATCGACCCCAAGCTCAGTGGTAAACTCGCGGAAGGGCAAGTTCAGCGCTGCTGCGGCGTTGGAAAGCCTGGCGCCATCCACGTGCAGGTACAGGCCGTTGCTGTGGGCGAAATCGGCAATCGCCTTTATCTCCTGAACGGAGTAGACGGTTCCCAGCTCGGTGGTCTGCGAGATGCTCACCAGCTTGGGCTGCACGTTGTGCTCGAAGCCAACGTTTTGCAGGTAGCGCCTTGCCTTTTCGATGTTGAGCTTTCCGTCGGTTGTGGGCACGGTAAGCAGCTTAAAACCGCCAATATGTTCGGGAGCCCCGCACTCGTCGGTGTTGATGTGGGCCAGCTCGGTGCAGAGCACGGCCTCGTAGGGCCGGAGCGCCGAGGCGAGGCTGAGCACGTTGGCCGCGGTTCCGAGGAAGACGAAGAACACCTCCACGTGATCGCCGAAGTGCTGCTTGAAGAGCAGCTCGGCGCTATGGGTGTACTCGTCGTGGCCGTAGGAGGATACGTGGCCGTGGTTGGCGCCGGCAATGGCCTCTAGGATGGCGGGGTGAATGCCGGAGTAGTTATCGCTTGCTAGTGACTTCTTCATGTTGGGTAAATAAAAAAACGGATGCGCTAAGTTAGGCATCCGTTTCAGTTTTTTTCTATGATGGTTCCTTTTTCTGGGTCAGATTTAAAACTCTGAGGTGAAGTGGAACTTGATGTCGGTGAACTTCTCCTGGGCCAGCTGCAGCGAGTAGGGCGAGTCGGCCAGGAAGACGTCGCGGCCGTGCTTGTCGAGCGCCACGTGGGTGTACTTGCGGCGCATGAAGTCGTCGAGCTGCTCCTTGTTGTCGCTCTCAATCCAGCACGCCTTGTAGAGCGAGATGGGCTCGTAGCGGCACTTGGCGGTGTACTCGTGCTCCAGGCGGTACTGGATTACGTCGAACTGCAGCGCGCCCACGCAGCCAATAATCTTGCGGCCGTTCATCTTTAGGGTGAAGAGCTGCGCCACCCCCTCGTCCATGAGCTGGTCGACGCCCTTGGCCAGCTGCTTGAACTTGAGCGGGTCGGCGTTTTCGATGTACTGGAACAGCTCGGGCGAGAAGCTGGGGATACCCTTAAAGCTGATCTTCTCGCCTTCAGTAAAGGTGTCGCCAATCTTGAAGTTGCCCGTATCGTGTAGGCCAACGATGTCGCCGGGGTAGGCAAAATCGACCACCTCCTTCTTGGAGGCCATGAAGGCGCTAGGGCTGGAGAATCGTAGCGACTTGCCGCTTCGAACATGCAGGTAGGGTCGATTCCGTTCGAAAGTTCCCGAGCAGATCTTCAGGAAGGCAATACGGTTGCGGTGGTTGGGGTCCATGTTGGCATGGATCTTAAAGATGAAGCCGGTGAGCTTCTCCTCGAAGGGGTCGATGGCGCGGGCATCGGTAACCGTCTTTTGGGGGTAGGGTGCGATGTCGCAGAAGCAGTTGAGCAGCTCCTTAACGCCGAAGTTGTTGAGCGCCGATCCGAAGAATACAGGGGCTAGCTCACCTCTACGGTAGCTCTCGATGTCGAATTCGGGGTAGATGCCCTCGACCAGCTCGACATCCTCGCGCAGCTTGCCGGCGTAGTCGCCAACGTACCGGTCCAACTCGGGGGACGAGATGTCGTCGATCTTTACAACATCGTCGTTTACAACGGTCTTATCCTCCGAGAAGAAGAGGTTAAGGTTGCGCTCGTACATGTTGTACACCCCTTTAAAGGTTGGCCCCATGCTGATTGGCCAGCTTAGGGGGCGCGTTTTGATCTTCAGCTCCTCTTCAACCTCGTCGAGCAGGTCAAATGGATCTTTACCAACGCGGTCGAGCTTGTTGATGAACACGATCACCGGCGTATTGCGCATACGGCAAACGTTCATCAGCTTGCGCGTTTGCGCCTCGACACCCTTGGCGCAGTCGATCACGATGATAACGCTGTCCACCGCCGTGAGCGTTCTAAAGGTATCCTCCTGGAAGTCTTCGTGCCCAGGGGTATCCAGTATGTTAACCTTAATATCGTTGTACTCGAAGCCCATAACCGACGTGGCCACCGAGATACCGCGCTGACGCTCGATCTCCATGAAGTCAGACGTGGCCCCCTTCTTAATCTTGTTCGACTTAACCGCACCGGCAACGTGAATTGCCCCGCCAAAAAGCAGCAGCTTCTCGGTAAGGGTAGTTTTACCGGCATCGGGGTGGCTGATAATTGCGAATGTTCTTCGACGCTTAATCTCTTGTTCTAAGCCCATTGTAACCTTTAAATTTGGATGGCAAAATTAGCAGAGTTTGCCGATATTACCGCCGATAAGTAAAAAAGGCCGGCACTATTTTCCGACCTTTTCCCACTTCCTGCAGGTATTTTAGAATTCTTTAATAATCGCCTTGTGGATATCCTTCACCAGCTGCGGGCCGCTATAGATAAAGCCCGTGTACACCTGAATCAGGTAGGCGCCCGCGCGGAGCATGTTCAGCGCATCGTCAACGGTCATGATTCCGCCAACTCCAATGATCGGCATCTGGCCGTTCGTTTTCATGCTGATATAGCGGACAACCTCAATCGATCTTACCGTCAGCGGCTTACCGCTAAGCCCGCCGTTACCGATAACATCCAACTTATCCTGCCTTTCCGACAATCCGCTACGCCCAGTAGTTGTGTTAACGGCAACAATTCCGTCCAAAGAGAACTGGTTGATTATGTTAAGCGAATCATCGATCTGTGCGAAGCTCAAATCGGGCGAAATCTTTAAGAGGATTGGCCGGTACACCTTTTGCTTTTTTCTGTAAGCGACCAGGCGGTTTACGATATCACCAAGCGAATCTGAATTTTGAAGCTTAGTCAGATTGGCAATGTTAGGGCAGCTAACGTTTACCACAAAGTAGTCGACGTGGTCGTAAAGTGCTGCAAAGCTCTTTTCATAGTCTTCGGCAGCATTCTCGTTGGTGGTAGCCGTATTCTTACCAATGTTACCACCAATCACGAGCCCTTTTCGGTAGGGTTTCTGCAAGTTTTTAGCAATACCTTCGGCACCTATATTGTTGAACCCCATTCTATTGATAATGGCATTATCCTTTACTAGGCGAAATAAACGGGGTTTAGGATTGCCAGGTTGTGGCTGAGGCGTTGCGGTACCAACCTCTATAAAGCCAAAGCCCATAGCATCGAACACATCGTATCCAGTTGCATTCTTGTCTAGCCCTGCCGCCAATCCCACGGGTGTAGGAAACTTAATCCCCCAAATAGTCCGCTCCAGTTTTGTGTTCCTAACCTTAAACAGGCTGTTCAAAACAAATTGAAATCCAGGAACATGACGCCATACCTTAATATTGGAAAAGATGATGTTATGGGCCGTCTCGGGAGAAAATCGGAATAGAATGGGGCGAGCTATATAGCGGTACATATTCAAAATTTTAGGCAAAGATAGCAATTACTCAGTTGATGGAGTGTAGCTTCTGAATGTTCTATCCTTATAAAAAACAACAATTCGCTCCACCTCCTTGTCGAACGCCTTTATATCAATAGGATATGAAGGATTCGCATCGGTACTATTTATCGAGGCTTCCATTGAGGCATCCTCTGCAATGGTGGTGACGGGCTCTATACTCTCGCCCTCCGTGGAGTCTTGCGGTGCCGCTTTTGGCTCGACAATAACCTCCTTAACCACAGGTGTGTCAAAGAGCGATGCCTGTACCATTTGCTTATACATTTCGCCCTTACCAAGTATTAGCCAGTCGGGGTTAACCCTTGGAAAACGCTGAAGAACCTTCGCAATAAAATCGAAGCTCGGCTTGTTGCGTCCCGAAATAATATGCGAAATGCTCGAGCGTTGAACCCCTATAATATCGGCAAATTTGGCAGGAGTAAGCTGTTCTGCCAGTAAAAACTTGTCTAATCGGTCGTTCATACCTGTAAACGTAAGATGTTACAAATGTAATAATTTATACTTTACATATGTAACATCCACTCGATTACATTTGTATTCTGTTTGTTTACACTTGTATTGTAAATAAAACATAAATAGCGATACAGTGGGTTGTTAGGAGTAGCTTCCAAGCAACAAAAGATAGCATCAGCAATAGATGGATAACTAGGGTTCTGTAAACCTAGCTTTAAGCGCTATAATAGCGAATTAAAACGTATTGATAGGTAAACGGAGAGAAAGATTGAGGCAATTCTCGAACAAAAGGTAAATCGAAGAGGAATTACCTTTTAGTAAGGAATTACATTGCTAAATACATTTATAATTAGGGCTATATATGCAAAAAGCAAAGCTAGGCAATGCAACGGCAGAAGTTATAGTGAAGTATGAATTGAGTAAAACAATATAAGCAACAGGTTGTTAACGTTATATGGTTCACAAATAGCCCAAATTCCAAGCAACTGGAAGCGCAAGTACGTAAAAACATAACCTAATTAGTTAATTGATCATTGCAAAACACTATTAAACAGAAGTATAAACTACAAAAAATATGCTGTTTACATTTGAATCAGCCTGCTGCTTTTGATGGTTTACAAACGTAGAAACACACGGGCCGAACCACCTAAACCTAGTGCTACTTATGTAAACTAAAGGTTAAATGCCATCCTTTCTTTGTGTTTACATGTGTGGATGCATGTGATCTTTACAATTGTAACCTTCGAAACAATTGAATAATTGTAATAACGAAGTAACAATTAGGCTAACCTTAACTGATAAAATTGATTCTGGTAAGAAAAGGGAGACGTTCCCTCCTATCGACATAAGTTAGTGATCATATCTTGCTGATATATAAAACAAAGCAAGCGCTTAACATAATAGTCGAGCGCTTGCTGCTGTAAAATAAAAAGGATTAGCGATAAGCCGGGTTCTGTTCCTCTTACGAGGCTCTGCCATTTATCTCGACTGACAGTCACCTGTCAGCTCTAGCGACCTACCCCCCAACTTGAGCGAGCAACCCTAAGCGTCGGTATACATGGTCTTGCAGCTCACCAGGCGTACGGCTAACCATGTTGCCATGGCTACCGGTAGGCTCTTACCCCACCTTTTCACCCTTACCCTGCAAGCAGGGCGGTTATTCTCTGTTACGCTACTATACCCTTGCGAGTATCTTCCCGTTAGGAAGCGTGATGCTCTATGCTGCCCAGACTTTCCTCCAGCAGTCGTGCTGCTAGCGGCAGAATGCTAATCCTTTTATATCGAAAATAGTATTATTTCAAAATTACCATGGTGGCTCCGTAGCCGTAATCCTTAAACGATGCATCCTGAAACCTTAACTTAGAATACTTTCGTTCCAATGTTTTGCGAATTTCATGCTTCAGTTTACCGTTACCAACGCCGTGAATAAACACCACTCGCTTGGTCTTTGCAAGAATTGCCCCCTCCAGCACGGTTGTAAAGCGAGCCATCTGCATTTCAAGTATCTCACCACTAGACAATCCTGCTGAATTATCAGTAAGCGCCTCTATGTGCAGGTCAACTTCCTCCTGTTCGGGAGTCGATTTCAAGTTTAATACCGTACGAACATCCTTCTTCTCCTTTAGAGCACTTTCAATATCCTTTGGGGAAATTGTAAGAACAGGCGCAGAAGACTTTGAACTTGTTGATACCGTAAATGCTACCGCATCTTCGTCGAAATAATCGTTTGCTTTAAAGCTATTTGCCTTAACGAATTTGAGTGGATTGAGTTCCAAATTCACCTGATCGGGAGCAACTGGAACAAAATCCCTATTTTTAAAGTAGATAAGGCTTACGTTAAATACCTGAAGCTTCGAGAAGTCTTCGCGATTTAAGGTGCAAATGCGCTCCTTGCTATCTGGTTCCATTAAGCCAGAACCTATTGGCTTAAGCAACTCCTTATCCGTCCACTTACCTATAGAATAAGCAATCCGGTAATCGCCATCGTTAATGATGTAGATATCTAAATCGGCAGTTGATGCGTTCTGCTTGTTAAATGGAACAAAGCCTAAAAGAACGTTGTAGCTGTTGGTTGATGGATCGATAGCCTCCTCTTGTCTACGCTCAGGAACGTAGAAATCGGGAAACTCATCCTCCTCATCATCCTCATCCTTTTTGGGTTCGTTTACCGTAGACGAAGGTCGATAAGCATAACTCTCTGAGGTGAAAACGCTGTCGTTTTTCTCATTAATCACCACTATTTCGTTAACGGAAACAGGGATCTCGAAACCGTCCTCATCCTGCACAGCAACGATATTCTTGTTCATAAAGCGAACGACAATACCACCACCTACCGAGTTCAAAAAGCGCACCTTGTCGCCTACCTTGCAGTTCATCTTTTTTAAGTAATAAATGAAACCTAAATGGAAAGCAAAAGTAGTATTTTTGCGGGGTTTCCGCTATATAAAATAGATAATGATGACTCCAAATGCCCAGCATATTGCAATAGGTGACTTTAACTACGAACTCCCAGATGAGCGAATCGCCAAGTATCCACTTTCGGAGCGCGACCTTTCGAAACTGCTTTACTTTAACGGTAATAGCATTGATGACAAGCATTTTAAAGAATTACCCGCGCTCCTCAATGATGGAGATTTGCTCGTATTCAACAATACCAAGGTGATACAAGCTCGAATGGAGTTCTTCCGTTCTACAGGGGCTCGTGTTGAGATATTTTGCCTAGAGCCAGCAGATTCGTCGGACTATGAATCTGTATTTCAAGCCAAAGGAAGCATTACATGGAAGTGCATTGTTGGAAATCTGAAGAAATGGAAAGAGAGCACGCTTGAGAAAAAGCTCGATTTAAAGGGGACAGCTGTTACCCTTACGGCACAAAAGCTAGAAAAGCTAAACGATAGCGTATTGATTATGTTCAGCTGGGAGGGGGAGTATACCTTTAGCGAAATTCTTGAGGCAAGTGGAACCATCCCAATTCCTCCTTACCTTAACAGGGATACCGAAGACATTGATATAAACCGCTACCAAACTGTATACTCGAAGCATAAAGGATCGGTTGCTGCCCCAACTGCAGGGTTACACTTCACCCCTAGCATCATAGAAACGCTAAAAAACAAAGGCGTTGATACCGCTGAGGTTACGCTACACGTTGGCGCAGGTACCTTTAAGCCCGTAAAAAAAGAAGATGTTGCCGACCATGAAATGCATACCGAGCATTTTTCCGTAACGCTGGAATCGCTAAAGAAGCTTAGGAAGCACCTTGGGAACGTGATTTCGGTAGGCACCACCAGCATGCGAACGCTCGAAAGCCTTTACTGGTATGGAGTCCGCACTATCAGAAGCGGTGCCCCTTGCTTCGACAAGCCGATTGAGCAGTGGGAGCCCTACCAGCATACCGAAGCGTATACTGCCCAAGAATCAATGGATGCGCTTATCTCCTACTTAGAAAAGCGAGGAGACGCAGAGCTGCATGCCGCAACGCAAATCATTATTGTAAGTGGCTACAAGGTGAGGATGATTAAAGGCTTGGTGACCAACTTCCATCAGCCACAAAGTACGCTGCTGCTACTGGTATCGGCGCTGGTTGGCGAAAGCTGGAAGACGATTTACAACCACGCACTTGCCTACGATTACCGATTTTTGAGCTACGGCGATAGCTCGCTGCTAATGCGAAAATAAAATCAGCCTACCACATTAATACTAAACCAAACTAGACTATGAACTTCAAACCATTACTAGTAGCTGGAGTTTTTCTTTCGAGCTTCGGCGTAAAGGCGCAGATAAATCCCGCGCTAAACGGGAATTGGCTTGGGGCAATTGTGCTCGACCCAACAGAGAAAGGCATGGACGTACCCTTCAACATGAGCATATCGAGCGTAAAGGGAAAACCATCGGCAATAGAGATTAGATCGGCAGCAGATAGGATTGTTGTAAAAGAGATTGAGCGACAAGGGGACTCCATCTTCTTTAAGATGCCCGTGTTTGTGAGCGAGCTTACCTTTAAGGCAAAAGGCGACAGCCTCGTGGGGCGCTACTATCCAAAGGGAAAAGGAAAAGGCGTATCGTACAAGTTCTACGCGCTGAAGAACGTTACCGACAGGTTCCCCTGGTTTAAGGAGGGTCCAAAGGTAAACATAACCGGTAGATGGAAGTACATTGTTAACCCAAACACCGCCAACGCCGATACGCTTGTTGCCGAATTCAAGCAGCAGGGCGCAAGGTTTACCGGATCGATACTCGACCCAACTGGCGACATGCGCTTCCTAGAAGGGAAAATCGCAGGAAATAGGTTCTACATGTCGGGCTTTGATGGTGGAAGAGCATCAATATTTACAGCAGAAGCTGATGGCAACGGAAATCTTGTAAACGGAAGGATGATGACAAGCCCAGCCTACAAGCCCACATGGATTGCCATGAAGGACGAGAAGGCTAAAATTGCCGAAAGCAAAGACCTCATCAGAGTAAAAGCGGGAATTAAGAACTTCAAGTTCTCGGTAAAGGATCTAAGCGGGAATACCTTTACCTCCGACGATCCAAGCCTGAAAGGAAAGGTGCTGATTGTACAGGCATCAGGATCGTGGTGCCCCAACTGCTTAGATGAAACGAAGCTCTACAAAACGCTATACGAGAAGTACCACGGCCAAGGGCTGGAGATTGTATCGCTGATGTTCGAGGAGAACGACCTGGAGAGCTCGAAGTATCGCATCCAACGTTTCGTAAGCCAAACGGGTGCCAAGTATAACTTCTACTATGCGGGGCCACGCAGCAAGAAGAACAAGGAAGAGGTGCTCTACCCATTCGAGGGCGTGGTTGCGTTTCCTACCACCGTCTTCATCGACAAAAAGGGAGAGATTAGAACCGTGCATACCGGATTCTCAGGCCCAGGAACGGGTAGCCACTACACCGAGCTGGTTAAGGAGGTTACATCAATCATAGAGGAGCTGCTAAAAGAGTAGCGTTTGGGAAGAACCTGAGCTGATCAACGTGTAAGGAAGAACCCAAATAGCATCTTCTCCAGAAGATAATTTTATGTGTATCTCGAAAAATCGCCATCTTTTAGGTGGCGATTCCCATTTTCGCCCTCATCGAGTCCTGCTCCTACTAACATGTAACTACCTTATAGGCAATCGCATAAACCAGCCAAAGCAGCGCATAGAAAAATCGCCATAAATAACCAATAATTTCCGTATCTTTGGGAAAATTGTCTATGAACAAGAATATTAACTTTAAATTCATAGAGTAAGTAGTATTTCAACAAAAAAACAACTCCACAAATGGCAAGACCTGCAGGTTCTTGGAACAAGAAAGAAGTCCAAAAGAAGAAAGATCAAAAGCGTAAGGAAAAGGAACAGAAAAAGCTTGAGCGTAAGGAAAGCGGCAAAGGCAGCAGCCTTGACGACATGATTGCCTACGTAGACGAAAACGGCATGATTACCTCTACCCCTCCCGATCCTACCACCAAGGTTGAAATTGAGCTTGAAGACATTCAGATTTCGGTTCCTAAGGATTCGGAAATTGAGCCCGTTTCGACTACCCGAACTGGGATTGTAACTTTCTTCAACGATTCGAAGGGCTTTGGGTTCATCAAGGATCTTAGAACGCAGGAGAGCATCTTCGTACACGTGAACGGGCTTATTGATGAGGTGAAGGAGAATAACCGAGTAACCTTTGAAGTTGAAAAGGGGCTTAAGGGTCCGATGGCAGTAAAGGTGAAGATAGACAAGTAAGAATTAGACTTTAGATTCTAGATATTAGATTTTATAAAGCCCAGCAGGTATTTCCCTGCTGGGCTTTTTTAGTTTGGTTTGAGCTGCGATTGATCGCGGCTCTACAGCGATCCTAGCCATATCTAAAAAGAGCGTATATTTGCAGCTCAATTTGAACGACTTTACGTAATGCCGAACATACGAAATAGCGAGGGACTGAAGATTACCGACTGGCTGCCTACCTCTAAGAAGGAGATGGAAAAGCGCGGATGGGACGAGGTGGACGTGGTGCTCTTTAGCGCCGATGCCTACATCGACCACCCCTCGTTTGGTGCAGCGGTAGTTGGCCGCATCCTAGAGGACGAGGGCTACCGCGTGGCCATTGTGCCGCAGCCCAACTGGCAGGACGACCTCCGCGACTTCAAGAAGTTTGGGCGGCCCCGCCTGTTCTTCGCCATCAGCGGGGGAAGCATGGACAGCATGGTGAACCACTACACCGCCAACCGCCGCCTGCGAAGCGACGATGCCTACACCGCCGGCGGAAAGGCCGGGCAACGCCCCGACTACGCCACCTACGTGTACAGCAACATCTGCAAGCAGCTATTCCCCGACGTGCCGGTTATCATCGGCGGCATAGAGGCCTCGCTGCGCCGCCTTACGCACTACGACTACTGGCAGGATAAGCTCAAGCCATCGATACTGGCCGAGTCGAAGGCCGACCTGCTGGTGTACGGCATGGGCGAAAAGCCCATCGTGGAGATTGCCAGTAGGCTGAGCGAAGGTTACAGCGTTGATACCCTTACGGACATCGCCCAAACGGCGTTTACAGCTGAAAACAACATCGATCTAAGCCATTTAAACCCACTTATTCGCCTAAATTCGTTTGAAGAGTGCGTTGAAGACAAGGTAAAGTTTGCGCTTAACTTTAAGCATATAGAGGAGGAATCGAACAAGTACGCGGCAGCCTATCTGGCTGAGCCCGTAGGCGATAGAGTTGTGGTGGTAAACCCGCCTCACCCCAAGCTCACCGAGGCAGAAATGGACCACAGCTTCGACCTGCCGTACACCCGATTACCCCACCCGCGCTACAACGGTAAAGGGGCCATCCCGGCGTACGACATGATCAAGTTTTCGGTAAACGCCCACCGCGGCTGCTTTGGCGGATGCTCGTTCTGCACCATATCGGCGCATCAGGGCAAGTTCATCTCGTCGCGCAGCGAGGCCTCTATCCTTAAGGAGATCGAGGAGATCACCCATCACCCCGAATTTAAGGGCTACATCTCGGACCTGGGCGGGCCATCGGCCAACATGTACCAGCTGGAGGGCCGCCTGCAGGAGATGTGCCAGAGGTGCAAGCGGGCATCGTGCCTGTTCCCCAACGTGTGCCAGAACCTGGACAACAACCACGCCCGCCTGCTGGAGCTGTACCGCAGGGCAAGGGCCATCCCCGGAATCAAAAAAATATTTATCGGCAGCGGCATCCGCTACGACCTGTTTATGGGCGGCCTCCACAAGACGAGCCCGGCCAACCTGTCGTACCTGGAGGAGGTGATGCTGCACCACGTGTCGGGCCGGCTGAAGGTGGCCCCCGAGCACACCTCGGACGAGGTGCTAAAAACGATGCGTAAGCCGCCGTTTAACCTCTTCGAGCAGCTGAAGGTGGACTTCGATGCCATCAACGTAAAGCATGGGCTTAAAGAGCAGCTGATCCCCTACTTCATATCGAGCCACCCCGCCTGCCGCGACTGCGACATGAGGGAGCTGGTGGAGCGAACCAAGCGGCTCGACTTTAGGCTGGAGCAGGTGCAGGACTTCACCCCCACGCCCATGACGCTATCGTCGACCATCTACTACGCGGGAATCGACCCCTACACCATGCAGGAGGTGTACACCGCCACCACGCGCGAGGAGAAGCTGCGCCAGCGCGACGCCTTCTTCTGGTACAAGAACGGGGGGCGCCCTGCCGAAGGCCGCAGCGCTAGCCCCAGCAGGCAGCCGGGCCCAAAGGGTAAGGAGGCGTTCCGCAGCAAGAGCGAGCACGTGCGCTTTGGCGGGCAAAAGCCTAAGGGCAAGAGAAAGGAGAAGTAGCTAGAGAGATAACACGGCAAAGGCTCAATCGGACTCGGTTGGACCTTTGCTGCGTTTGGGAGGTGGGGCAACGACCGCTGATAATTGGCCATACACCGCTATAGTATCGCCATACACCGCTGTAGTATGCCGTACACCGCTGTAGTATCGCTATACACCGCTGTAGTATGCCATACACCGCTGTAGTATCGCTATACACCGCTGTAGTATCACCATACACCGCTGTAGTATGCCGTACACCGCTGTAGAATTGCTATACACCGCTGTAGTATGGTTCTACACCGATGAAGAATTGCTATACACCGGTGTAGAATCGCTATACACTGCTGAAGTATGGCTTTACACCGATGATAAATCGCCATACGCTTCTTAAGAATAGCCATACACCGCTGTTGAGCGACTTTACGCTGCTAGAAACGGGGGTGGTACGCCTTTAAATGGTAGGGAGACGCATGCAATGCACTGCTGTCCGCTAAAATAATTTAAGGTTTGAATTGCTTACAGGTTGAAAGTTCTCCGATAATTCAGCCTTGGCTAGGAACTCTTTTAGGTTCTCCTTTTCAAAAAGCGAAACGCTCAAGATTCGAAGTAATTCAAATGGCGATGACTTTGACTTCAATTCGACACCGACTAGAGCTACCAAGCAGTAGGCGATAATGCCTACATATATTTGGATTTTTACAGAGTTTTCGGAAGTTCCGTAAAATTGCTTTATCCTTAAATGCTGCTTTATCCATTTGAAGTACATCTCAATTTGCCATCTACACTTGTATAGGTATGCGATTTTATGCGCCTCTAAATCGAGGTTATTCGTAAAGAATTCTAGAGTTGCTTTCTTCTCTTCGTTGTAGTAGTAGATTATTCTCAGAGGTTTTTGATACCGAGCTTTCGCCCAACGATTCGACAATCTTATTTTTAAGTCGCGTAAAATGCCTTTTTCATGGACATCGCAGCTACATTCCTCTATAATTTCGAAGTTCATTTTCTCTTTCCTTCGCACTACAAAAAATGCACCTGCTTCATCGATTTTGTTAAGAGATAACAGTTTGACATAGGCTTTGTCGAAAATGTAAAATGCATCCGGTTCGTATTGAAAGTAGCCCATAACGCTTTGATCCCTGACGTCATGGTCGGTGATTACATTGTAAACCGGAATGCTTGTAAGGATGTCAAACATGGTGTGAACCTTAATTCCTCCTTTCCCATTTTGCACCTTGGACCACGAATACGCTTCCCATTTTAAAGTAACTGTTGTTGAATCCAACGCAAGCACACGATGAGGGATTCCCTCCATGAACAGCCCTTCGATGTTACCCCTTTTATCTTGAGCTATCTTAACAACTCGTTCAGCAAATAGCCGAAATATTTCCACATTTCGCTTCTCATTTGCTTCAGACAGCGTTGTGCGGCAAACGCTTTTGCCAAAGCCTAAACGATAAAACTTTGACCGATGCGCATTAAGCGATCCGATGATGTCGCGTAAACTTTCCCGGGCTGTCAGCTGAGCCCACAGCATAACCAAGAAATGGTTCCAGCAGGTAAACGATTTTATGTACTTGTTGCCATCGTACTTATTGACCAAATATTCGAAGTAGTCCTCAGGCAAGAACTGGCATAATTGCTTAAAAATATAGGTTCCACTATTCATTGCTTACAGTTTGTAGCTTGTCGCAAAAGTAAGCATCTGATATGTTCCGACTTTATCGCAACTGAATTAGCAATTAAACATCAATGTGTTAGTAGGTGTTTTAATAATATTTCCCGGACACTAGTGCATGCAATGCGTCTCTACGCACAACGCTTATTGGGGGCTGCTGTGGGGATGTTCGGTTGGCGCCTTGCTACTTGAGGCTCGTTGCTGGTTAACGAACAGCCCTCCTTCCTCAGCTAAGCACAGGCTCTGCCTACGCTTTTATTCCTTACAGCCTCCGACCGTACTGTATAGGCAGGCTAGAAGCCTTGGATACTTGAGCAGAGCGAGGACGCTCCGCTCAGCGGCTGCGCTTGGCGTGTTTTTCATATTTGCAGCTTAATGGCGGTCATAGACCGCTGCTTAAGTTCGGCGGAAACGAAGTTCGACGTAGTCAATTACAAATTCCGCCGAGCCTCGTGCGCTTATTCTACGCAGAGCGGGGGCTCAACCGAAGATGGTTGAGCCCCCGCTTTTCGAAAACTATTGATTGCTGCGTCTATTGCTAGTTAGGCATATTAACCATATCCTCCTCTTCCTCGTTTCCCTCCTTTTTCTGCGGCTTGAGCTTGTAGTTATTTATCTTGTACGAGAAACCTAAGAAGATATTAGGCGTTTGCCGCCAGCTCTTAGTATAGGAGGTATAGCTGTTGCCATATCCATCCTGAATATACTTGTTGGTATTAAAGATATCGCTCATGCGAAGGCTGAGGCTGATCTTATCCTTTAGCATGTTGTAGCGGGCTCCGGCATCGAAGTAGTAAACGGTGCGCGTTTTACCCTGAATACCGCCACCGCCCATACCGCGCATTCCTCCTGTTGATACAACGGGCGACTTGTAGCTGCACATCAGCTGGAAGCTGAGATTTTTGGTGGCATACCAGTTATTTGTCGCCCGTAGCGTCCAGGAATTTGAGGCGCGGGTGTTGCTGTTCAGAATGCTACTGCCACTTTCGGATAGCTTAAGATAGAAGTAGCTGCCGCTGGCATTCACATTCCACCACTTTAGCAGGTTTACGTTGCACGACGCCTCAGCACCATACGACACGCTGCTGTTCAGGTTTACGTACGTGGTGATGGACTGAATGGGGCTAAGCTGCGTACGAACAGCAGCGACAACCCCTGTTGTTTTGCGGTAAAATCCCGTTAGGGACAATGAATTCTTATTGCGCTGCTTGGTGTAGCCTAACTCGAAAGAGTTGACGTACTCCGGATTCAAATCGGGGTTACCCTTGGTTATGTTCAGCGTATCGGTGCGATTCTCGAAGGGATTAAGGTTGCCGATCCTAGGCCGGTTGATACGGCGGCTGTAGTTGATGCCATACTCATCCTCGTCGTTGGGGTCGTACTTAATGAAGGCCGAGGGAAAGAGATCGAGGTAATTTTTGGTGAAGGAAGAGCTCTGCGTTTTTTGTACCCCATGAGCATGAGTTTGCTCGGCACGAACGCCAGCCTGCAGCTTAAACTTGCCAATACCACGCCCGTAGATGAAGTATAGGGCATTTACCAGCAGGTTGTAGTCAAAGTCGTTGTCGTACTGGGGTAAATGTACCGCCGCTGAAGCAGGCGAGTAGCTTTTGCTCAAATTGTAGTTCAATGTCGACTGGTTGTTACTTATCTGGTAGCCGGCCTCTATCCGCCCCTTCTCGGCCATTGGTAGCTCTAGGTCGGTACGGAAAAAGCTTCTTGTATTGTCGTTGCTGGTGTTGGTAAGCTGGTAGCTGTAGGGAGGCAGCTTATCGAGGTTGCTTGCTGCAGCGGAAACCTTCTCGTACTGCTCAATAGTTCCCTGCTCCGATTTGGAGTTGCCCCTATCGACGTTAACCTCGGCCGTGAGCTGGGCTCCCTCGCGGCGGAGCTCATGCTTGTAGCTCAAGTCGTACTCAAATCCCCCCTTGTTCGTGCTCGTATTCCACGAATGGCGACCATAGTCGTAGGTATGCAGGCTATTCTCATCAAAAAAGCCCGAGGTGGTATCCCTACTCCTCATGTTTCGAGGCTCGAGGGTAAACGAGGTGCTAATCGTGTTCCGCTTATCAATAAAGTAGTCGACCCCCAGCTGTATATTCTGCATCCGCATGTTGCTAATGGTGGAAGTATTCTTCTGCTGGAAGGTGCTGCTTTGAGCAAGGGTGTTTTGCGACCAGAAATCCTGGTAGCTGCGGCTATGAAACGACCGCAGCGTGTAGTTGGTAAAGAGGTTCACCTTGTTCTTCCGGTAGTTTAGCGACACGTTCCCCATCCACTTGTCGTTCCACCCGGCAGTAAGGTTCACGATACCGTTGAGCCCCCGTTGGACATCCTTCTTGAGGATGATGTTGATGATGCCCGACACCCCCTCGGGGTCGTACTTGGCCGACGGGTTGCTGATTACCTCCACCCGCTCAATCAGCACGGCCGGCATCTGGTCGAGGCTCACCAGGTTCGACGGACGGCCATCGATGAGGATGGTAACCCCCGCCCCACGCATCGACACGTTGCCATCGAAATCGACCTGAACGGCAGGAAGCGACTGCATGATGTCGAGGGCGGTACCTCCCGTTCCGTACATGGTTTTATCGATGTTGTAGACCTTCTTATCCAGGTTGCTTTGCACCTCGTTCTGATGCCCCGTAACCGTTACCCCCTGTAGCATTTGAGTAGCTGGAGCCAAAATAACGCTACCAATATCGAGCGATGGCTGCGACAGCTTTACGCCCCGTTTGACAAAAGCGGTGTAGCCTATGAAATCGACCTTTACGTTGTAAACCCCATAGGCAATCCGTTCGAGGCTGAACCTCCCCTGATGATCGGTAATACCTCCAGTAACCATGGTGCTATCCTTTGCCCGGTAGATGGTTACGGTGGCGTACTCAACCGGCTGGTTGGTCGATTTATCAATCACCGTTCCGGTAATCTGGCCCACTCCTGGTGCACCAGCTACGCCTCTTCCAGCCCCTGCGGTTGGGTGCTGCTGGGCAAAAGCAGCAGCCGCCAGCACCGTAAGCGCTACGGATAACGCGAATCCTATTCTTACTGCAGATTTCATACGGCTTACCCTTTTTGAAAAGAGCACCTCGTAGATTTTGTTACCTAGCGCTCAATTCGGCTCATACTCCTTAAACGCCTCAGGGGAAAATTGCATTAATAATTGGAGGTTATTGTAAGCTAACCAATGCGCACGGGAGATTATGGAAAGACCGCTAAAGAATAGCCATACACCGCTGAAGAGCGGCTTTATGCTGCTAGAAACGGGGGTGGTACGCCTTTAAATGGCAGGGAGACGCATGCAATGCACTGCTGTCCGCTAAAATAATTTAAGGTTTGAATTGCTTACAGGTTGAAAGTTCTCCGATAATTCAGCCTTGGCTAGGAACTCTTTTAGGTTCTCCTTTTCAAAAAGCGAAACGCTCAAGATTCGAAGTAATTCAAATGGCGATGACTTTGACTTCAATTCGACACCGACTAGAGCTACCAAGCAGTAGGCGATAATGCCTACATATATTTGGATTTTTACAGAGTTTTCGGAAGTTCCGTAAAATTGCTTTATCCTTAAATGCTGCTTTATCCATTTGAAGTACATCTCAATTTGCCATCTACACTTGTATAGGTATGCGATTTTATGCGCCTCTAAATCGAGGTTATTCGTAAAGAATTCTAGAGTTGCTTTCTTCTCTTCGTTGTAGTAGTAGATTATTCTCAGAGGTTTTTGATACCGAGCTTTCGCCCAACGATTCGACAATCTTATTTTTAAGTCGCGTAAAATGCCTTTTTCATGGACATCGCAGCTACATTCCTCTATAATTTCGAAGTTCATTTTCTCTTTCCTTCGCACTACAAAAAATGCACCTGCTTCATCGATTTTGTTAAGAGATAACAGTTTGACATAGGCTTTGTCGAAAATGTAAAATGCATCCGGTTCGTATTGAAAGTAGCCCATAACGCTTTGATCCCTGACGTCATGGTCGGTGATTACATTGTAAACCGGAATGCTTGTAAGGATGTCAAACATGGTGTGAACCTTAATTCCTCCTTTCCCATTTTGCACCTTGGACCACGAATACGCTTCCCATTTTAAAGTAACTGTTGTTGAATCCAACGCAAGCACACGATGAGGGATTCCCTCCATGAACAGCCCTTCGATGTTACCCCTTTTATCTTGAGCTATCTTAACAACTCGTTCAGCAAATAGCCGAAATATTTCCACATTTCGCTTCTCATTTGCTTCAGACAGCGTTGTGCGGCAAACGCTTTTGCCAAAGCCTAAACGATAAAACTTTGACCGATGCGCATTAAGCGATCCGATGATGTCGCGTAAACTTTCCCGGGCTGTCAGCTGAGCCCACAGCATAACCAAGAAATGGTTCCAGCAGGTAAACGATTTTATGTACTTGTTGCCATCGTACTTATTGACCAAATATTCGAAGTAGTCCTCAGGCAAGAACTGGCATAATTGCTTAAAAATATAGGTTCCACTATTCATTGCTTACAGTTTGTAGCTTGTCGCAAAAGTAAGCATCTGATATGTTCCGACTTTATCGCAACTGAATTAGCAATTAAACATCAATGTGTTAGTAGGTGTTTTAATAATATTTCCCGGACACTAGTGCATGCAATGCGTCTCTACTCACAACGCTTACTGGGGGATGCTGTGGGATGTGCGGTTGGCGTCTTCCTACTTGCGGCTCGTTGCTGGTTAACGAACAGCCCTCCTTCTCTTTTCCCGAGTCGTAGGCAGTAGTAGAAGAAAATAAGGCGCAGCCGTGGGTGGTGCGCTGCAAGGAGGGACGGGGGAATGACGGTGGTAAGTCCGCTACCTAGGGTATGTTTAGCATGTAGCTTACTTCCTTAAATTCGAGACCTTCAATCCCGGTCTTCTCGATAGCATCCCTTAACCGCTCCGAAACGAGAATATCACCCTCTACAATGTAGTACAGGAAGTCGTAGTCACTATTAAAGGTGGTATAATCCCAAACATGGGAACGCTTGGATTGGTTGTACAGCTGAATATCGAACTCCTCGTACTCCTGCCAGGTGCTGATGCCTTCTACAGGATGCTCTTCGCCCTCTACATGAAAGAAGCTTCGCCCAAAGTTGATGTTCTGCAGCGGGTGTATGGCGTACTGAAATATCCAGTAGTCCAGTTTATCGCCCCTAAAGAGCAGCTTGGTGGGGTAAAAGTGATACCCCTGCCCTATTTTGAACTGCCCCAGCAGCTGCTTAAGGCGGTCGGAAATATACCAACAACCTCCTGTTGGGTACTCGCCAATAAAACCATGCACATCCTGCAGCCGCCACTCCCAGTTTTTTTGGGGGCCGTAGCTTTGCAGGTGGAAGTAGTCGAATACAGGCGCATCCATAACAACCTCCCCCTTGCCCATGCGGTAGAAGTACTGCTTACCGTCGAGGACATACTCCCCGTTGGCATGGCCTAACACCCCCTCGGGTGTATTGAATATGCTTACAATCTTTACCCTATAATATCTCATAGCTATAAAAGCCCCCCATCATTAACATTTCTCGCTAATTATAGCGAAGGCACCAAAGGTAGCAAAAACGGCGGCTACGCTACCTCCCCTGGCGCTTCCGGTAGAGCTGGTACGAGTTGAAGAGGTTGTGCCAAACGCTGTAGAAGCCGCCGGCGATGGCCGTAACGGGGCTCAGGAAGGTGGCGCCGAGCCAGATGGAGAAGACAGTGTTCTTTTGGCCGATGCTTTGTCCGCCGCCGATGCGGTCGTGGTAGCGCGCGCCAATGGTTTTGCCCACGGCAAACTGAACGATGCAGCAGAGGAGCGACACCGCGGCAATGCCCAGCTCGTAGCCAAGGCCAACGTTGCTGTGCACGATGCTGCGCACGGTAACGGCAAGGGCAATAATCAGCGCCACAGCCCACAGGTAGAAGGCCACCCCGGCGCGCTCCACCAACTTAAGGTGCCAGCGGGGCAGGTAAACCCTCACGGCCCAGGCCGCCAGAAAGGGGAAGATGAGCAGCGGGAATACCTTGTGCAGGATGAGCAGGAAGGAGGGCCAGAAGGCCAGCGACGCGCTGGTGCCCACCAGCGAGAGCACGAGCGGGATGCAGATGGCCGAGGCGATGTTGACCAGGATGGTGTAGCTTACCAGCGCCTGGGTGTCGCCGCCCAGCTTGCCGGTAACCACGGCGGCAGCGGTGGCCGTTGGCGTAATCATGCAGATCATGGCCGCCTCCACGATCACGCGGTAGGGCGAATGCGGAAAGAGGTAGAGCAGCAGGCCAAGGAGGCAAAACGCCCCGATTTGGACCAGCAGCAGCCACAGGTGCAGGGGGCGCAACCGCAGCTCGTGCGGGTTAACCTTGCAGAACGAGAGGAAGAGCATGGCAAAGATGAGCAGCGGCTGAAGCACGCCGATGAGCTGGTTGACGAACGGCTTTGTGGGCGCCAGCATGGGGATGCTCACGAATACGAAGTAGCCCAGTATGCCCGCAAGCATCGCAATGGGAAGCGTCCAGTTTTTGAAGAATTGTACCATTACCCTAGTCTCTACATTTTCGGGGGGCAAAGGTAAGGGCGGCAGCCGCAGAGTATCCACCGGCGCTGCTAAATAATGCGAAAGGGCTGGCGGAGGACGGAGCAACATGCCGCACATGCATGCGCTGCCCTATTGCGTACAGCTCAACGCCTCGGCACCGAATGGCGGAACCGTTAGCGTATTAGGGAATGCCGTAGCGTACGCGGTAGAACCACCAGCGACATTGGGAGAATTGGCAGCGTACTGGGTAGAATTACCAGCGACATAGGGAGAATTGGCAGCGTACTGGGTAGAATCGCCAGCAACATAGGGAGAATTGGCAGCGTACTAGGGAGAATCGCCAGCAACATAGGGAGAATTGGCAGCGTACTAGGGAGAATCACCAGCGACAGGCCAAAAAGGCCTCTCCGACAAGCCATAAAAAAGGGTGGCCCTGTCTTCGCGACTTGCCACCCTCTACATGTATGTAAGGTTAACATAGAAACCAACTACTTCGTTGGAGTATTCGGTTTTGGCTTTGCCTTCTTGGGTGGCTCCTTGTAGCCCACCTGCTTGAGGGCCGCCAAATAGGAGAGTTTCTCGGCATCGAGCTTGCTATCCATAAGGGCGCTGGCCATCTTGGATATGGTAATCACCTCGTCGTACAGGTCGTTTAGCTTGGTGTTCAGGCTGTCCGAGATATCCTTTTTGCCAGTCTTAAGCACCTCCTGCTGGGCATTCAGGTTGTAGAACACGTCGGCGAGCGCAACAATTTCGGTAATGGGCTGCTCGTCCATTCCGGTTGCCAGCAAATCGGCCTTGATGGAACCCGGTAGGTTTTTCTGGAAGGCTACAAGGATTTCGATGAGCTTATCCTGCGAGGTAATGCCCAGCTTAGAGGCAAAGTTGAGCCCCAGGGCGGTAAGTATGCGCTTACACTTTTCGGGCTCTTTATGGAATTCGATTTCGATCTGAGATTTTACCTTTTGGAGGAGATCCTTCGCTCTTGCCTCCTTAACCTGAACCTCCTCGGTCTTCTCCTTAACGATTAGCGTTGAATCCAGCGCGAAATCGTTCTTGAGAATGGTGTTGATGCTGGCGATCACGCCCTGGAAATACTTGTCGTCCCACTTTGCGCGCATCGCCTTTACCTTATCAATGATGGTTAGGGCGTTGTCGGCGATAAGCCGTAGGGCTAGCAACATCTGAATTGTCGTTCCCCGATACTTACGGTCACTCATAGTAAAGTTGGTTGTAGTGATTTGTATTTGAAGCAAAATTGAGGCTTAGTACCTTCTGCGGCGCTTGCGGCGGGTGGTGGTCGATCGGACTCTAGGGGCCGGATCCTCGTAGCCCACCGCGTACAGGGCCTGCATGTACGAGAGCGCCGCCGTTTCGGCCACCTCGGGCAGCAGCACCTCCGCGATGGTGGTGATATCCATAACCTCGTCGTAGAGGCTCACCAGCAGGCTCACCTTATCGTAGGAGAGATCGACGGTCTTGCGGGCAAAGGAGTCCAGCTCCACGTTCAGCATCTCGCACTCGTGGCCCAGCCGCTGCACCTCGCCAAGGAGCTTGGGGTTCATGCCGGCATCCACCAGCAGATGATCCACCTCTGGGGTTAAGTTTTTGCAGAAGATCTGCAGCGTGGTCAGCAGCGCGCAGTCCGATATCAGGTCAAGGCTCTTCAGCCGGTAAAAGCCGAGCGTTTGGGTGAGGAATGAATGGTTCTGGTAGTCATTCTTAAAGTCCAGGTCGATCTGAACCCGTACCTGCTGAAGAAGAATCCGGGCAGCGGCCTCTACCCTACCAATAATATCGGTACGCTCGTGGAGCGACATGGTAAAGTTGATGCTAAACTCGTCGTGGAGGATGGCGTTAACCCGATCTAGAAAGGATCTCAGATAGGCCTCGTCCCACTTGGGGCGGACTTCCTTAATTTTATCCGCCATACGAATTGCATTTTCGAGAACGATTCTTAATGCTAGAAGCATCTGTAAGGGAGTCCCCTTATACCTTCGAGTACTCATAGATGGTTTTATTAGTTAGATATTAAGTTTATAACACATCCACTAAAATAGTACATTATATCTTTCGTGATACTCGAAAATGCAATTATTTTTTAACACACAAACAAAACAATATAATTTTACCTAATAAGTGCTGTTTTTTCACCAATCATTTCGGCCAAAACCACCCGAAAAACAAGAAAAGCGGAGCCGCCAAGCTCCGCTTTTCTGTTTTTTTTTCGCGTAAGGATTCCTAGCGCCCCTGCTTGGCGAGGAATTCAACAATAGCAGCCGAGTCTAAATCGCCCAACCCAGAGGTGCTTGCATTTCGGTAGTTCTCCTCGATCTGTAGCCCCACGTTGGTGGAGAGCCCCTGCTCCTTTGCCAGCCTCAAGTCCTTCGCCAAATGCTTGAGGGCAAATGCAGCGGTAAAGTCGTTATTCACCAAGTTAGCTGTCTTTATCTTGCTGATGCCGCATCCCATGGCGCCCTCGTTAAGGATGGCCATCATATCAGCAGTGGCAATGCCCTTTTGGTTGGCAAAGAGCACCATCTCGGCCATTCCCTCAAAGTAGAAGGCCAGCATCAGGTTAATGGCCAGCTTAGCGCTATTCCCTGCGCCACTGGCGCCAAGGTGTATCGCCATTTTGCCCAAGCAATCGAAGATGGGTTTTGCCAGCTCATAATGCGCCTTTTCGCCACCTACCAGAATCACCAGCTGCCCATCCTGGGCAGGCTTTACGCTGCCCGAAACGGGAGCATCGAGGTATGCCAAGCCCAGCTCAGAGGCCTTCCCTGCAAGATACTTAGTGGTATCAGGCGATACGGTGCTCATATCGATGGCCAGCTTACCGCTTAAGCCGCTGCAGCTAAGAATCCCACCAGGAGCTTCGAACACCGCCTTAACGGCAGCATCGTCGGAAACCATAGTGATGATGATATCGGAGCCGTCCACCAGCTCCTGAATGGAGGTTGCAAGCGCTGCCCCCTTCTCTACAAGCGGCAGAGCCTTGCTTTCTGTACGGTTGTAAACGGTGGCCTCGAATCCTGCTTTTAGCAGATTTAGCGCCATGGGCGTTCCCATATTGCCCAGACCAATCCACCCTATACGTTGTTTTTTCATTGGTTAGCTAGATTTTATTGACCCAAAGGTAGAGAGTTTGGGGTAAAGATGTTCCGAAGAAGCGCAGGAATTCAGGGATTTTGCTTTTAGGATGTTCTAGGTGCTGCATTCACCCCTAAATCCCCTAAAGGGGACTTTGCGGCAGCTCAACCATCATGGAATATCTCGAACTCCTATTCGGCCTATGGTTACGATACGTGCTGCGCCGTAGCCCCCTTTAGGGGGTTGGGGGTAAATACGGCTGGCATTTCAGCAGCCCCTAAGTGAAAACATAAAAGCAAGCTTGCTGCCCACCATCTCGCCCACTTCGCTTTATAAATAAAGAGTATATTTGCAGAAAATTAGCGAACAATGGATAATAACGACATACTAAAGAAGCTGCGGGTAGCGCTCAAGCTCCGCGACGATGAGATTGTTGAAATACTGAAGCTGGTCGATTTCCGCATCACCACTACCGAGTTGGGGGCATTCTTCCGCAAGACGGACCATCCCAACTACAAAGAGTGCGGCGATCAGGTGCTTCGCAACTTTCTAAATGGGCTAGTAATCCATCTACGAGGCCCGATAGAGCAAAAGGAGCCCAAGGATGACGCACCAGCAGCATCGAAGCCCAAGCTCAAGCGCATTCCAGTAAAGAAAGACTTAAAGAGAGACGATAAACCCTCAGATAAAAAAAAGTCCTAGCGATTTGCTAGGACTTTTTTTATTCGGTTTCTTCAGGCTTATGGTAAACCAGCTTATCGCCTTCCAGAATCGGGAACTTAATCCAGAGCGTCTGGCGAATGGGCTTACCGTTAACCGAGATGGTCATTCCCGGAATCCTTTTTACATGCAGCAACCCTAGGAGATCGCTTATTTTTACAACCTCACGATCAATCTCTATCGGTTTTTCGTTTACGAATACTTCCACGTCTTATACCTTTTTGTTAGATGCTCCACCATTGTAGCTTACACCGGGCAAAGGTAGCAGAAAATATGTAATGTAAAGGTTTAAAACGCAACCGTGACAGATAGAAATAACACACTTTTAGTGCATTAAAATAACATATCGCGCAAACTGCATGTTGTACATACAGAGACCAAAGGTGTAGTATTATTTACAACCAATAATACGTTGATAATGTACGATTTTGAAGGTCAACTCGGCAACAATAAGCTTGTTCCTCAAATTTTGGATAAATCGACAAATGAGACCATAAAAGAAATTCTCGAAGGGTTACGACGTACGCCAAAGCACTTAGACATCTGCCATTTTTATAGTAGCTCTGATTTTACAAGCAGTTCTTCAACCAAAGCCGCTTTTCTAAACAATCGTATTCTGCGAAGAAGTAAGCTCATAAAAAGCAATAAGGAGACAATTCAAAACATCTTTTCCGATAAAGAAAAAATCAGGCTAGTCGAAGTTGGTAACGATAGCAGCAGCCAAAAGACAAAATCGATAATCGAGATTCTATGGGAGAGCAATATCCAGTTTGAATTTATACCTATTTCCAACTCCAAACGCTATCTCGAATACTATATAACAGAACTTTGGCAGCAGTTCCCATCAATAAATGTATTTCCACTAGCCGGCAATTACCTTGATATACTTGCCGACCTAGCATCTGAGAGTACCCCAATACTTGTAGTGCTAAGCGACCTTGTAACCAAAGAGGGCAGAGAAGAAAAGAAGCAGCGGATAGAGCAAGTTAGCAGCACATTAAATTATGGAGATTGGGTTCAAATCGACTTTGAGCTTAAAGCCGACCCTCGTATTCTCTCGAAAAGCACACCAGATAATGCACCGAAGAAAGCATTAATAAGCACCCTAAACGAGATGCTTCAAGGGAATTTTGACGAAGCTAGCTTTATCTACTACCCCCATTACAACCCTCAAACAGGCGAACAACAAACCTGCTTGGTAAGTACTAAAAGGCAAAATGTATATTTGGCAATTGCCGACGAAACCATTAGTTTTAAGATGTGGGAATGCATTTCCATTGAATCCGTTCAGCGATACGCCCCAAAAGAGATAGAGAGCCTAGCCCATAGTACAGGATTTATTCCGCGCATAACCCTATTCGATTACAGCAGGCAAACATGCTGCTCTTTTTGGCAGAAGGAATAAAGCAGCATTAAGGGGAAAACTAATAACACATGTTAATGGTTTCAGATCCATTCTAATAAGTTAATGCTAGTTTCATTTGCTTATTAGAGTTACCTTTGCCGCCCAAACAAGAACTTACCAAAGTGACATTCGACGAGTTTAACTTAAATGCTCCGTTAAAAAACGCCCTAGAGGAGCTCGGATACATCTATCCAACCCCCATTCAACAAAGCACATTCCCCGTCGCGATGTCGGGGCGCGATGTAATCGGCATAGCCCAAACAGGAACAGGAAAAACATTTGCCTACCTAATTCCAATCCTACGTCAGCTAGGCTACTCTGATCAAAAGCAGCCACGAATAATCATCATAGTACCAACCAGAGAGTTGGTTCTTCAAGTTATAAAGGAGATCGAATCGCTAACCTCCTACATGACCGTAAGAATTGCAGGAGTATATGGCGGTACCAATATTAACACCCAAAGACAGGTAATACACAATGGCTTGGACATACTTGTTGCAACGCCTGGTCGCCTATACGACCTAGCCCTTACCGGGGTGCTCCGCTTCAAGTCAGTACAAAAGTTGGTTATCGACGAAGTTGACGAAATGCTTAACATGGGCTTCAGACCACAGCTAATGAGCATTTTGGATTTACTTCCCGAAAAGCGCCAAAATCTAATGTTCTCGGCTACGCTAACTGCCGATGTCGAGGCGCTTATCGATTTATACTTCAATAAGCCCGAACGCATTGAAGAAGCCCCTCACGGAACACCGCTCGATAGCATAGACCAGCGCACCTACTTTGTTCCCAACTACAACACCAAGATAAATATGGTGGAGTACCTCCTTGCCAATGACGAGGATATGAGGCGAGTGCTAATATTTGTGCGCAACAAGCGCATTGCAGATCGGCTCCACGAGCATCTCAGCGAAAAGCATCCTGGAATGATTGGGGTTATCCACTCCAACAAGGCGCCAAACACCCGCGTAAATGCGCTAAATCGTTTCCAAAATGGCGAATCGAGGGCTTTAATTGCAACCGATATTATCTCGCGTGGTTTGGACATATCGGACGTATCGCACGTCATCAACTTCGATACGCCAATGGAGGCACCAGATTACATCCACCGCATTGGTCGAACAGGACGTGCCGATAAAACTGGTGTTGCCATCAACCTAGTTGTAAAGGACGACGAGGAATTGCTAATGGCTATAGAACACCTCATGAAGCGCCCTATACCACCAGCCACTCTTCCCGAAGACCTAAAGATATCGACGGTACTTACGGAGGATGAAAAGCAAGCGCCCCTGTACGATAAAAACTACCTGAAGGCACCATCCATAAAGAATTCGAAGGGGAATTTCCACGAGAAGAAGGAAAAGAATAAAAAGGTTAACCTTGGTGGACCTAGCAAAAGAAACGACAAAAGGAAGGCTAAGTTTACCAGCAAAAAATCACCTCAAGCCCCTAAGAGCGGTAAGATGTTCTTTTAACCTTCCAGCAACTGCATAAAAAATGGCGTTTCAATCTGAAACGCCATTTTGTTTTCTTAAGTGATTGTAAACTAGAAAAGCTTCCAGCCAAGCGTAAAGATAAACTGCTGAGGACGGCTTCCAAAATTCACCTTACTTCCCGAAGCAGTGTTGTAAGCAGAGCCTAACTTGCTAATACTCGTTTCGTAGCGAGCATCCAACGAAATCTTAAGGATATCAACACCAACGCCTGCCTGTAGGCCCCAGTTTGCCTTGTCCATATCCTGATCCAAACCACTAACGTTATCAACAATGTTGGTATTGCTAAGAATTATAGTGGCAACAGGACCCGCATTTACGCGAAACGGACCAAACTTAGTTCCAAAGAGAACTGGGATGTTGAGCGTATTCAGCTTATTTACCTCTGTGCTAACATTTGTTGACCCAATTTCTTGCAACGTTATCTCGGTGCTCGATTGAGCGTAGTAGAGTTCTGGCTGAACGAAAAAGCCCAAAACGCTTACACGAGCATATGCTCCTGCCAAGAAGCCTACCTTTGCCTTATTATTGATGATATCGTATCCTGTTTTACCATTATCATTAGATAACCTAACGTTCCTAAAGACATCTGTTGTGGTATTAATACCGCCCTTCAATCCAAAAGTTAGAAATTGGGCACTCGCAGCACCTGCAAAAGCCACCAAAGCGGCAATTAGTAAAAACTTTCTCATAGTATTCAAAATTAATTGATAAAACTTACTATAACAACGGACTAAACAGCCTAGCTACCGACTCCTTTAATCCATTGATAAATGGGCGTCGTTCCCAAGTGTGTAGCGTAACAAGCTTGCAATCTAGCAAATCTTTATGGAATTGAGTTTCCAGCTCCTTCGCAAAACCATTATCGTATATAAAAGCAGAAACCTCAAAGTTGTCCTCAAACGAGCGTATATCCATATTGGCAGTGCCAATACTCGCAAAATAACTGTCAACCATAATGATTTTAGAATGGTTAAAGCCCTTTTCGTAGAGGTAAAATTTAACCCCTGCCTCCAACATTTCAGTTAGATACGAAAGAGTGCTCCAGTAAACAATCGTAGAATCCGACTTGTGAGGAATCATAACTCGTACATCTACACCACTTAATGCCGCGGTTTTAATTGCCGTTAAGATGCTCTCGTTTGGCATAAAATACGGTGTTGAGATGTAGATATGCTCTTTTGCTTTAGTTATCGCAGAAAAGTATGCCTGCATGATGCTAGCCCAATCAGAATCGGGTCCAGCACTACATATTTGAACGGGGGTACCTCCGATATTACGCAAAGGAGGTAGGTATTTTTCTCCATCCTTAAACGTTTTCCCGCTTACAAAGTACCAATCCATTTGGAAAACAATACCTAACAAATGAACTGCATCTCCTTCAATCATCAAATGAGTATCGCGCCAAACACCTAAATTTGGATCACCCTCTATATACCTGTCGGCAACATTAATACCACCAACAAAGCCTACTCGACCATCTACAACAACAATTTTACGATGATTCCTAAAATTCACCTTTCGGGTAAACCAAGGGAAGCTAACCTTCATAAAAGGGTAAACCTCAATTCCCGTATCTCGCATTCTTTGAACAAACGAACTTTTTAAAGACCAGCTGCCAACATCATCGTAAATAAGGCGAACCTCTACGCCTTTTTTTGCTCTTTCAATTAGAATCTCTTGGATTTGTGTTCCAATCCTATCATCGGAGAAAATGTAGTATTCAAGATGAATGAAGCTTTCAGCCTTAGAAATTTCGTCAATAATTGCAGCAAAAGTTTCAGTTCCATTATTGAGCGGTCGTACGCTATTATTCTCGGTGTAAAGCGATTTGCTGTTGTTGAGTAAAAGGCTAATTATTGGACGGAATTGCTCGTTTACATTACGACCAAGCTTTCGATTGGAGAAGTTTGCTAGCTGCTCTTGCATAAGTTCGTCAAGAATAGCCATATCTTTCAACCCCTTACGGCTAAAAAGTTTTTGTTTACGGTAGTTTTGACCAAATACGAAATAAATGAATATACCTATCAGAGGTAAAAGAATAATCACCAATACCCATGACATGGTTTTTACAGGATCTCTCTTTTCGTGAACAACAAGAGCAACCACAAAGAATATGGTAAATACATACAAACCTTGTAAAAGGTAGCTGAGATTTATTTGAAGTATGTAGTGAAAGATATTCTCCATTACTAGTATTTGCTTTTTTAAAAATAGCCAATTCAGTTTATACTCACAATTGATAGTGCGCAAATATTCATATTTTGCCAATATTATGCAGTTACAACTGCCGAGAGCCTAATAAAATAATTGTTCAAAAGACAAGTTTATTTGTCTGTAGTTCCAATATTTATACACTAACAAAACACAAAAGAGGGCATCAAATCATGTTTGAACACCCTCTTTATAAGAATACGCTATATTAGCCTTTCCCTACCTTTTTAAAGGGGTATTTGGCTCTTTAGCCATCTCGTTAAAGGCTAACTTATCAAGAAGTGCAGGAGCAATCTTACTTAAAAATACTGTAACCTTACCCACAAGCGTCATAACCAGCGTACGTTTTTTGCGTTCAATCCCATTGGCGATTCTACGGGCAACCTCTTCAGAAGTCATCATTTTAGATTCTTCGCGGGGTGTTTCTCCCTGTTTTTGACCATCTTGATTCAGTGCGTTTAAACGGACATTTGAAGCAGTAAACCCAGGAGCGACTACCATTACATGCAAGCCCTGCTTTAAGGTTTCAACGCGCAACGTTTCCAAAAAACCATTCATCGCAAACTTTGACGAGGAGTACCCTGTTCGTCCAGGCAATCCCATAAAACCAGCGATTGAGCTAACGCCTACAACACTACCTTTCGATTGGAGTAACGCAGGAAGTGCATACTTTGTACAATAAACAGTACCCCAAAAATTTACATCCATCAACCTACGTATTACATTTAGGTCAAGATCTTCAAAAATAGCACGCATAGAAATTCCCGCATTGTTAATCAGAACATCAATATTGCCATAGGTAGACAACGCGTATTCTACAAAACCTTTGCACGACTCTTGGTTGGTTACATCAAGATGACAGCCAACAGCAACACCTCCATCTTTAGAGATTAATTCAACAATTGCAGATAACTCATTAGTATTACGAGCACCTAAAACAACCTTAGCTCCACGTTTGGCAAATTCGAACGCACATGCTTTACCTATTCCAGAAGAAGCCCCCGTAATGAGTACGACTTTCCCCAAAAAATGATTTTTACCCATTATTATCTTATTTCTCATAGCCAGTCAAATAGGGCTCAAAGTCCCAATTTTACTGGGTTGCAAAGTTTCAAAAGTAACTAAAAAACCGACATAGGAGTTGTCCAAATCAAAAAAAGACATACCTTTGCACCGCATTTGAACAGAGATTCAGTAGCTCAGCAGGTAGAGCACATCCCTTTTAAGGATGGGGTCCTGGGTTCGAGCCCCAGCTGGATCACAAGGTTAAAAGCATTATTCGGAGATTCAGTAGCTCAGCAGGTAGAGCACATCCCTTTTAAGGATGGGGTCCTGGGTTCGAGCCCCAGCTGGATCACAAGGTTAAAAGCATTATTCGGAGATTCAGTAGCTCAGCAGGTAGAGCACATCCCTTTTAAGGATGGGGTCCTGGGTTCGAGCCCCAGCTGGATCACAAGCCCATCAGATTTGATGGGCTTTTTTATTTTCATCAACTTAAAAATAGCCACCCTTCTTGGGATCCATTAATAATCTTCTACATTTGTCGTAGTTAATAAGCCGCATATGAACAGAGTTAGTCAAGCAATAGTGTTGTTCGATCAGCATAAGTACAGCGAAGCTTTATCAGAAATAGAAGTAGCAAAAAAAGAGGGCATCATATCGTTTGATCTATTCCTCTATCAGGGACGAATTCTACAGAAGATGAGTCAATATGGACCAGCGATTAATTCGTTCAACCAAGCCATAGAAATAGACCCGAATGATCCTCGTCCCAAGAACGAGATTCTGCTTATAAAAAACATACTCTCCATTACCAACAACTTTTACTACGAGAATCCTTACACTGATCTAGAATTAATCGACAAACTATAAGGGTGCTTTATAGATTGAACTTCAATCTTATGAATATCTTTAAATTTATTTTTAGCAAATATTAAGAAGCAATAAGTTTGTACTTTCTGCAAATCATCTTTATACTTGCAAACACAAAAAACAGAAATTAAAATGAATCGCAGTTTACAACTTTCTCAAGCATGGTGGTGGCGCAGCAAAAAATTGTTGTGTTAAGCCGTTATGCCTAATTGAGAAATTGTAAGACCAAAATATTAAAGGGGCTCGCTTAACACAAGCGAGCCCCTTTTTGCATTATCCAACACCGAACTTTATTCGCATATGAAAACAAAATACAGTCTTAGTAAGAAAGTTGTAAAGCGTCCAGCAGACACCATTACCCCTGTTGGTGTTTACCTTAAGATGCGCGACATGTACCCTGGTGCATTACTACTCGAGTGTACAGACTACAGCTCGCAGCAAAACGCCTTTTCTCATATCTGCCTAAATCCAATACTAGGGATAGAGGCAAATGAAGCAGGTGTTTCAACCTACTATCCCAACGGAGAGAAGACGCTAGCAGCATCTGCAAACCTTGTGGAACAGATAAATGCATTTATCAGCAATATTGAGGTTGTCAACCATCAAGAAAACGACTTCGGCGTTGACGGACTATTTGGCTTTACATCCTTCGATAGCGCTGTTATTTTTGATAAATACCCAGATGAAATAGTAAATAAGGTTTCGCAGAATCGAGAAATACCATTCCTTCGCTACGATCTTTTCAAGGTGGTTATCTCATTTAACCACTTCAACGAAACACTTGCAATCACCGAGTTTTACAATGAGGATTCGCCGCTATCGTTAACCGAGAGTATTCAGGCACAACTAAACAATCGCAACTTTGGCTCATATCCATTTAGCATAGAAGGGAACGAACTAAATCCTCTGAAGGATGCAGATTTCAAAGCAATGGTTGCAAAAGTTAAAGAGCATTGCCAGCGCGGCGATGTTTTCCAACTGGTAGTTTCAAAACCATACCATCAGCAGTTTAAAGGCGATGAGTTTAACGTGTACCGCGCACTTCGTTCGGTAAACCCATCCCCTTACCTATTCTACTTCGATTACATAGGCTACAAGATATTCGGTTCATCGCCAGAAGCGCAACTAAAGGTTAGCGAGGGCAAGGCAACCATCAACCCTATTGCAGGAACTGTAAAACGTACAGGTGATGCGCTAACCGATTTTAGGCTAGCCAACGAGCTTATCAACAATCCAAAGGAGAACTCTGAGCACGTTATGCTGGTAGATTTAGCCCGCAACGACCTTAGCCGCAGCTGCGACAACGTGAAGGTGGAAATCTACAAGGAAATACAAACATTCTCGCACGTAATCCACCTAGTATCAACCGTAACAGGCGATATCCACAAGGGCTCCACTCCTTTTACGCTTTTTGCAGATACTTTTCCTGCTGGGACACTAAGCGGCGCTCCAAAGCATAAGGCAATCGAGCTGATCGTGGCTATGGAACCAACACAACGCGGCTACTACGGTGGAGGAATCGGCTATATTGGTTTAGATGGCTCATTAAACCATGCTATCACCATTCGTTCCTTTTTCAGCAAAAACGGAGTCCTAACCTATCAAGCTGGAGCAGGAGTTGTTATTAACTCCACCGAAGAGGGAGAACTACAGGAGGTAAATAATAAGCTGAATGCACTTCGTTCGGCGCTTGGACTAGTATCTAACTACATAAACAAATAGCAATGGCAAATATCCTTGTATTCGACAACTACGATTCTTTTACATACAACTTGGTTCACTACGTACGCAAGGTCGGCGGTCATAATGTAGATGTCTTTAGAAACGATGAAATAGCCTTGGATGATGTTGAAAAATATGATGGAATTATCCTATCGCCAGGACCAGGAATTCCAGAAGAAGCAGGTTTGCTACTTCCTCTAATCAAAAGATACTACAGCACAAAAAGAATCTTTGGAGTTTGTCTTGGTCAGCAGGCAATTGCTGAAGCATTTGGAGGAACGCTCAACAACCTCGATACGGTTTTTCATGGAGTTGCATCTGCAATTAATATAAGCAATCCTAATCACTATATTTTTAATGGATTGCCACAAAAAATAGATGTAGGAAGATACCACTCTTGGGTAGTTTCGAAAGAAACGCTTCCTGCCTGCCTTACCATCGAGGCTGAAGATGAAGACGGAGAAATAATGGCGCTTAGCCACAAGGAATTTGATGTTTGCGGAGTACAGTTTCACCCCGAATCGGTGCTAACGCCACAAGGATTTGAGATGATAAAAAATTGGTTAGACAGATTTTAGATCATTCAAAACTCTAATCAATCACAAATCGACAACTCAATGAAAAGACTACTTACAAAACTCATAGAGCACCAAAAGCTAACCTTTGAAGAATCGAAGGAGCTGATGCTGAAAATTGCCCACAACGAAGCCAACGAGTCGCAGATGGCGGCAGTGCTTACCGCATATGTCATGCGAAACATTACCGTAGAGGAACTTCAAGGTTTTAGAAGCGCCCTGATGGAGCTGGCTTTACGAGTTAATCTAAACGATGGCAACGTAATAGACCTTTGCGGAACTGGTGGCGATGGCAAGAACACCTTTAACATATCCACCCTTTCGTCGTTTGTGGTTGCAGGCGCCGGCATACCAGTGGCAAAGCATGGGAATTATGGGGTTTCCTCTATTAGTGGCTCATCGAATGTGATGGAGCAACTTGGCTACAAATTTTCTAACGATGAAGCGAAACTTAAGAATGAGATGGAAAAAGCGGGAGTTTGCTTCATGCACGCGCCTCTTTTTCATCCGGCACTAAAGGCTATTGGTCCAACCCGCAGGCAGCTGGGCATTAAAACCTTCTTTAACCTGTTGGGACCACTTGTAAATCCTGCCGCCCCACAGTACCAGCTTAGCGGTGTATACAACGCCGAGGTTGGAAGAATATACTCATATTTTCTCCAGTCTCAATGCAAGCAGTTTGCGGTAGTGTTTTCGCTGGATGGTTACGATGAGGTGTCGTTAACATCGCCAATTAAGCACTTTAGCCAGCAAGGCGAAACGCTTATCAACTTCAATAATTATGGCTTTAGCCCCTTAGCGGCAAACGATATTACTGGAGGTGCGACCATCGAAGAATCTGCCAAGATATTTATGGATGTCCTTAGCGGCAAGGGAAGCAAAGCACAGAATGATGTGGTTATTGCCAATTCTGCTATAGCTATTAGCTGCTACCACTCTAACAAAACCCTCTCGGAAAGCGTTGAAATTGCTAGAGAGGTTCTTGTTTCCGGGAAAGCATTAAGCACATTCAATAAATTGATTAGCATTCAGTAAAATGAGCATACTTAACGAAATAGTAGCCAACAAGCAGCAGGAGGTATCCCAACGCAAACGCGCTGTGTCTATGCTCGAATTGGAGTTAATGCCCAACTTTACGAGAAAGAGCTTGTCGTTTAAAGAGCACCTCTTGAATCCTGATAAATTGGGGATAATTGCTGAGTTCAAGCGCAGATCGCCCTCCAAAGGAATTATTAATGCGAATGCGAACGTAAAGGATGTAACAGCAGGATATCAGGCAGGTGGTGCAAGCGCCATCTCTGTTCTAACCGAAATCGGCTACTTCAATGGCTCGGATGTTGACTTAACCGATGCCAAAAGCGTTACGTCGATTCCAATCATCCGTAAAGATTTTGTTGTAGATATCTTTCAAATTGCAGAATCGAAGGCGCTTGGTGCCGATGCTATTCTTCTGATTGCTGAGGTTCTTGAAAAGGAACAGCTGAGCGAATACCTCGCCTACGCTCACGAAATTGGGCTTCAGGCGCTCATTGAGGTGCATGGCGAATCGGATCTGATAAAGCTACCTTCGGCAGCGCAGATTGTTGGCATTAACAACCGTAATCTCAATACGTTTGATGTTAACCTGAACCATTCTGCTAACATGCTAAGCCTACTGCCAATGGATGTAGTAAAGGTTGCAGAAAGCGGAATTACATCTGTAAAAGATTACCTGACCCTGAAACAAATCGGTTTTGACGCATTTCTCATCGGGGAATTCTTTATGCGCGACCAAGACCCAGGCGAAGCATGCCTAAACTTCACAAACGCCATAAGAGGCGCAATTACGGCAGCAAAAGGCAAAGCCTCGGAACTGTAACACTCCGGCAGATAAAGTTGAAATATGGGCACAAAAAGAACGAATACGAAGAGTTTTCAACTTAAGGTTTGCGGCATAACGCAAGCAGAGAATGCCATTGAGGTTGCCAAGCTTAATCCAACGATGATGGGCTTTATCCTTTACCCTAAATCGAAAAGATATGTGAGCATTGAGCAGGCAAAAAGCATTGCTGATTTACTTCCTAAGCATATAAAGAAGGTTGCGGTAGTAGTAAATGAGCCGTTAGAAAAGGTAATACAACTGGCTGAAAGCGGACTGTTTGACATCATTCAGCTACACGGAAGCGAGAGCCCTGACTATTGCCAAGCAGTGAGCAAGCACATACCCGTTATTAAGGCTTTTGGCATAGAAAAGCAGCTGCCCGAAAACCTCGAAGCGTATGCAGGTTCATGCACCTACCTCCTCTTCGACACCAAGACCGAGAACTTTGGTGGAGCAGGAAAACAGTTTGACCATAAAATACTTGATAGCTACCATTTGAACGTGCCATTTCTCCTTAGCGGCGGCATCGATTTAGATAGCATCGACAGAATACTCGCCTACAGCAACAAGTACCTGGTAGGTGTAGATGTAAACAGCAGGTTCGAGGAAGAACCTGGAGTAAAAAACATAGAGAGGCTGAGCAACTTAATAAAAAGACTACGACCAATGATGAAGAAGGTAAGCAAAGAGGGTTACTACGGTAACTATGGCGGAGCATACATCCCTGAGATGCTACAAAAGAATGTTTCGGAGCTAGCGGTGAACTACCAACGAATAATAGATGACCCTTCGTTTATCGAAGATTTTCAATCGCTTTTAAAGGATTACGTTGGTAGACCAACACCTCTATTCCATGCAAAGAAGCTTTCGGCAAAGTACGGCTATAAAATCTACCTAAAGCGCGAAGATTTGTGCCATACGGGCTCACATAAGCTCAACAACGTGATCGGACAGGCGCTGCTCGCCAAGCGCTTGGGCAAGAAAAAGATTATTGCGGAAACAGGTGCAGGTCAGCACGGGGTGGCATCGGCAACCGTGGCTGCGCTACTTGGCATGGAGTGTACCGTTTTCATGGGTGAAGTAGACATACAACGACAGTATCCTAACGTTATGCGCATGAAGATGCTCGGCGCAACGGTAATACCAGCAACATCGGGCACAAAAACCCTTAAGGATGCCTGCAACGAGGCTATTCGCTACTGGATTTCGCACACCGAGGACACCCACTACCTAATCGGATCGGCAATAGGACCACATCCGTACCCCGATATGGTTGCCCAGTTCCAGTCCGTTATTAGCGAGGAGATCGCTAAACAGCTGCAGGAAAAGGAAGGCAGAAGCTACCCTGATGCCGTGATCGCCTGCGTTGGAGGCGGCAGCAATGCCGTTGGCGCCTTCTACCACTTTATCGATGACGAAAGGGTTGCGCTATACGGTGCCGAAGCCGGCGGCTGTGGTGCCGAAACCGACGAGACTGCCGCTACGCTAACCATCGGTACCGATGGGATTATCCACGGCACACGAACCATCCTGATGCAAACCGAAGATGGACAGGTATGCGATGCTCACTCGATTTCGGCAGGGTTAGACTACCCTGGAGTGGGTCCACTGCATGCGCACCTGCATAGCATTAAGCGTGGCACCTACCTCCCTATTACCGATCAGGAGGCGCTAGATGCGGCTTTCGAGCTTACCCGCGAAGAAGGAATCATCCCCGCACTTGAATCTTCGCATGCGCTTGCACTTCTTCCAAAGCTAAAGATGAAGCCAACCGACATTGTGGTGGTTAACCTTTCGGGAAGAGGCGATAAGGATATGCAAACGTACATCGACCTGATGAACTCGGGGAAGAAATAGGGATCAAGATATAAATATCAAGACACAAGATTAAAGACACGAAATGCAAGACGCAAGATTAATGATCATCAATGATGGTGCAAGCCTCGCGTTACGTGAGTCTTGATACTTGAGTCTTTATATCTTGAATCTTTTATCTTGAATCTTGATACTAAAAAAGAAAGTCAATATGAATAGAATACAACGCTTATTTGCCAACAAGAAGAGCGGCATCCTGTCGGTTTACTTTACGGCAGGGTACCCGAACCTTAACGATACGATTCCAATCCTTGAAGCCTTCGAGAGGCATGGGGTTGACATGGTGGAGTTGGGCATTCCCTACTCCGATCCGATGGCTGATGGTCCTACCATACAGGAGTCGTCGACCATAGCCATTCGTAACGGGATGCGCATTGAGGTGCTGCTAAACCAGTTGAAGGACGTTCGCCAAAAGGTGAGCATCCCCATCGTGCTGATGAGCTACTTCAACCCAACCTACCTGTACGGATTCGAGCGCTTCTGTAAGCAAGCCTCGGAGGCGGGTGTCGATGGACTTATTATCCCCGATTTGCCTACCTACGAGTACGAATCGACCTACAAGCCGATTCTTGAAAGATACAACCTATCGTTCAACATGCTCATCACTGCCGATACCTCCGACGAGCGAATCCGAAAGATCGATGAACTTACCAACGGCTTCATCTACATGGTTAGCTCGGCAGCAACCACCGGTGGCACATCGAGCATGTCTGATGCCCAAATGGGCTACTTTAGGCGAGTATCGGAAATGAAGCTGAACAACCCCTTAATGGTTGGATTTGGCGTGCACAACCAGCAGACATTCGAAGAGGCAACCACCTTCTGCAACGGAGCCATTATCGGCAGCGCCTTTATCCGCGCGCAAAAAAACGGTGATAATGCCGATACAACCGTAAAAAAGTTTGTTTCATCAATTACAGGCGATCAATAATACCGGGAAGATTGAAGATTTATTTCTTGATGCCCCCTACTTTTGTTAAATTTGAGCCTTTCATTGAAAAAATAATAGCGACCAGCAATGGAGAATAACGATAAAATGGAGTACGGCACCTACGAAGCGGCCGTTGAGAAAAGCAACAAGCTCGAAAAGGACATCATGGCAAATCCTTTAAGCTACCGGGTTCTAACCGGCGACAGGCCTACAGGAAAGCTGCACATCGGGCACCTATTTGGCTCGCTACAGAACCGTGTTCGCCTACAGCAGCTCGGCGTGCCTACGTATATTGTAATTGCCGACTACCAGGTGCTCACCGACCGTAACACCTTCGAGCAGATTTCGCAAAACGTAAAGGAGCTAACCATCGACTACCTAGCAGCCGGATTAGATCCCGAAAAGGGAAGAACCATCATCTTCCCCCACAGCCACGTGCCCGAGCTCAACCAGCTGCTCCTGCCCTTCCTTACGCTGGTTTCGAACGCCGAGCTAAACCGCAACCCAACGGTAAAGGAGGAGATTCAGGCATCGGGACAAAAGAGCATCAACGCCGGGATGTACACCTACCCGGTTCACCAAGCTGCAGATATCCTCTTCTGCAAGGGGAATGTTGTTCCGGTAGGGAAAGATCAGCTGCCCCACCTCGAGCTTACCCGCACCATTGCCCGCCGCTTCAACGAGCGCTTTGCCAGTGGTCAGATTATCTTCCCCGAACCTCAGCCGCTGCTGAGCAAGGCTACCATGATTCTTGGACTCGATGGTTCGCAAAAGATGAGCAAGAGCCGCAACAACGCCATCATGCTATCGTCAACCGAAGATGAGACAGCACAGCTCATCAAGCGCGCCAAAACCGATGCCGAGCGCCTGATTACCTACGAGCCAGAGCGCCGTCCAGAGGTGGCCAACCTGCTTAACCTTATCTCCCTTTCTACAGGCGAAGCGCCAGAGACCATTGCCGAACGAATTGGCGAAGGCGGTGGCGGTATGCTCAAGAAGATGCTTACCGAATGCTTGAACGACTACCTGCGCCCCCACCGCGAAAGGCGCAAGCAGCTCGAGGCCGACCCCGAGTACATCCGCGAGGTGCTCCGCCACGGTATCAGCCAAGCCCGCGAGGTTGCCACGCAAACCCTTTCGGAGGTTCGCAAGGCAATGAATATGGATATCTAGCAAGCTGCTTACGATACTAGGTAGGCTGTCCCAATAACAGAAGGGACAGCCTATTTTTTTGTTCTCTCGGCGAGGAAGCTCATGCCCCATCGCCCCCCCCTCTGCACACACGCTACCGCCCTACAGCACCTCTGTTTAGGTTCTGAACCTAAACGGACCACCTGTATAGGTGGTTCCGACCACCCTTACAGGTATTCCCGACCACCTGCATAGGTGTTCCGTACCACCTCAGAGGTCCAACCGACCACCCCTATAGGTGGTAGCAACCACCCCAACAGGTATTCCCGACCACCTGCATAGGTGTTCTGTACCACCTCAGAGGCCTGCCGAATACATTCCGAACCGCTCTCGATACGTTGCACAACCCCAACGGATACGATGACTAACCCCGCCGACCCGGTTCCGAACCCCGACGGATACGTCCATCAACGCTTCGGAGCGATCCCAAGGCCCGACGAGGCGCAGCACGGCTTCCAGCCATAGCCAACGCAAAGGGGCTGCCCAAAAATGGGCAGCCCCTTTGCTATATCGGTTGCTAGCGTTCGGCGTCTCGGGTACGATCTTCGGTACCGCAGCGCCGCATCATTCGGCTGTACTTCAGGTCGACGTTCAGCGGAATCCTGTCGACGTACACGTTGCTGGTGTCCATGCCCAACCCCTTCCAGTCTGGGATGCTCATCACGCGCACCATGTTGTAGATCTGCATGACGAACTTCTGGTGGGGGGTAAAGTCGTGATCGTTGTTCACCACCCTATCGATGAACACGTACTTAAAGTCGCCCATGATGTCGTGGTTGCGGAGCGACTGGTAGCGGCTGATGATGTCCACCTCGTTGTTCTTCACCATATCGTCGATCACCTGGCGGAAGTAGATCTCCACCTTGGGCTTCACCTTAAAGCCCAGGCGCAGGTCAACCTTGTAGATCTTTCCCTGATCGAAGGTGGTCACCTTGTACTCGAACGTATCGGGCTCGTCGAGGATATCCACGTGCAGGAACCAGTACACGTCCGCCCGCTTGGGCTGCTTGTTGACGATGGAGTAGGCAATCTTCGACTCTATCTCATCCACATTATTGGCCCTGGTGATGTACACCAGGTGCGTGGCGTACTTCGGGATGGTTTTATCCAACGAAATATCGTGCAGCAAAGAGATGTAAGGCTTGATCTTGACAAACATCAGGAAGCTGTTCTTGATCTTGCGCCCGTTGAACCACACGTACATTACGGTGATAAATATGAGCGCCATAAGGACGGAGAACCAGCCCCCATGCACAAACTTGGTGACGTTGGCAACGAAGAAGGTGCCCTCGATGGTGAGGAATACCGCCATGAAGATTAAGATGAACGCCGGGTTGACCTTCTTAATGCGAAGCCACATGGACATCAAGAAAGTGGTAGATAGCATCGTAATGGTGATGGCCAAGCCGTACATGGCCTCCATGTTGGTAGAACTCTTGAAGTAGATCACCACAAACAGGCAGAATGCCCACAACATCCAGTTGATGGATGGCACGTACACCTGTCCCTTGATATCTGACGGATAGCGCAGCCTCTGGCGCGGCCAGAAGCGTAGCGACGTCGCCTCGCTAATCAGCGTAAACGAGCCGCTAATAAGCGCTTGGCTGGCAATAACCGCCGCTGCCGTTGATATGATGATGCCGGGGATGATAAACCAGCTAGGCATTAGCGAGTAGAAGATGCTCGGAACACTTTTAAACGTATCGGGATGCTCGAGCACCCACGCCCCCTGCCCCATGTAGTTCAGGATAAGCGTTACCTTAACGAAAATCCACGAGTAGCGAATATTCTTAGCCCCCACGTGACCCATGTCGGAGTAGAGCGCCTCGGCTCCCGTAGTCGCCAGGAAAACCGCCCCCATCAGAATAATGGCCCCAGGGTAGTCGCGGAGCAGCACGTAGCCGTAGTACGGATTCAACGATTTAATGATTGCCGGATGATGCATCACCTGGATACCTCCAAGAATAGCCAGCATCAGAAACCACCCCAGCATGATCGGCCCAAACGAACGTCCTAGAATCTTTGTTCCAAACTGCTGCATCATGAACAGGACCGTAATAATCCCGATTACAATTGGGATAACCGGCAATACAGGATCTACCACCTTAAGCCCTTCTACCGCTGTTGTAACGGTAATGGCGGGGGTAATAATACCATCGGCCAAAAGCGCGCTACCACCAATTATCGCCAGCAGGTAAGCTTTAGGAACTCTACGACGAATAAGCGCAAAGAGCGAGAAGATACCACCTTCGCCCTTGTTGTCGGCCTTTAGCGTAAAGGTTACATACTTAATGGTGGTAAGAATGGTCAGCGTCCAGATCACCAGCGAAACCGCTCCGTAGATATACTCCGGTTTTAGCACCGATAGCCCGCCCGTAATTGCCTTAAAAGTGTACAGCGGCGAAGTTCCGATGTCGCCATAAACAATACCAAGAGTGATGATTAAGCCAGAGAGCGAAAGCTTAATGCCATGTTTTTTGTGCAAATCCATTATACTACTATTTGAATTGAGGTGGTTTTACCACTCGTACGTGCTAGCGGCTGGCGCAAAAGCGTGCAAAAATAGGCGGAAAAGCCCCTCCATTGTCCTTCGGATAAAACCAAAAGCACCTGACTTAACTATTATTAGCTACAAAGGGGCAATCCCCCTATAAAGCTGGCATTTACCGCCCCCAACCTGCCCCAGTCTGGCGGAGGCTCCTGCCCATATTAGCAGTTTTGTAAATGAGATTTTATAAGAAAAGGATAACAATAAGCACTAACTCAAAATTGAAACTGTTTTTCCCCTCCTCGGGAGGGGTCAGGGGTGGGTAAAAACGTTGCCCCAAAACCTCCAATCCATACGGGAGAATAACGCGCTTCTATTGAGTGTTTATACTTTTCTTAATAGGCTTTAGCAAGACACCTATCTGCCCCATCCTTCGCCAAACAGGGCATTCCCATCAATGTATGAACAAAAAAAAATCCCCCGAGATCAACATTCGGGGGATTATAGTTTAGTATTCTAGTGTTCGATAAGCCTACTTCAGCTGCGCAATCTGCGCCTCTAGTGCGGCAATCTTAGCCTCGGCATCGGCCTGCTTCTTGCGCTCGCCGTTTACCACCGCTTCGGGGGCGCTGCCTACAAACTTTTCGTTCGAAAGCTTCTTCAGTACCGAGTTTAGGAACCCCTTGGTGTAGTCGAGCTCGGCGGTAAGCTTCTTCAGCTCCTCCTCCACGTCGAGCTTATCGCCTAGCGGTACGAAGAACTCGGTGGTTCGAACAAGAAATGTCGAAGAATCTTTCATTATTTCGAAGGCTGAATCAACATTTGAAACATTTCCTAATTTCATAATTAGGTTAGTAGATACATCAATTCCAGCTCCTTTATAGAAGAGTTCTAGGCTATCCTTTTGAGGAATGTTTTTATCCTTGCGGATGGTACGGATGTTGCCAATAATCTCCTTTTGAATCTCAAATTTATCAATACGGGCATCGCTGTACTCGTCGGCAGTAGGCATTTGAGCCACCATGATGCTCTCACCATCCTTACGCTCGGCTAGGTAGTGCCAAATCTCCTCGGTGATGAACGGCATGAATGGGTGAAGCAGCTTCAGCATCTTATCGAAGATCTCGAGGGTAGCCTCGTAGGTCTTAGCATCGATTGGCGAGCCGTAGGCTGGCTTAACCAGCTCGAGGTACCAGGCCGAGAACTCGTCCCAGAAGAGCTTGTACACCTGCATTAGCGCCTCGGAGATGCGGAAGCTAGCAAACTGCTCATCAATCTCCTTGATGCTCTTGCTAAGAAGGTTGTTGAACCACGCTACCGTTTCCTTTGCAGATTCGGGCTGATCGATGTTGGCATCAACATTCCAACCTTGAACTAGGCGGAAGGCATTCCATATCTTATTACAAAAGTTAAGTCCCTGCTCTGGCATCGAGTCGTCGTAGGGCAGGTCGTTACCCGCAGGCGACGAAAGTAGCATACCCAGGCGAACGCCATCGGCACCATATTTTGCAATAAGATCTAATGGATCGGGAGAGTTACCCAACGACTTCGACATCTTGCGGCCCAGCTTATCGCGAACGATACCGGTTAGGTACACGTTCTTAAATGGAGCCTTACCCTCCCACTCGTATCCGGCAATAATCATACGGGCAACCCAGAAGAATAGAATCTCGGGAGCCGTTACCAGGTCGTTGGTTGGGTAGTAGTACTTGATATCAGCATTCTCAGGATCGGTTAACCCATCGAAAACCGAGATTGGCCATAGCCATGAGGAGAACCAAGTGTCGAGCACATCCTCATCCTGACGGAGATCGGCCATGGTAAGATTGGCGTTGCCGCTCTTAGCCTTTGCCAGCTCTAAAGCCTCAGCCTCGGTCTCAGCTACCACGTAACCACCCTGTGGAAGGTAGTAGGCAGGAATACGGTGTCCCCACCACAGCTGACGCGATACGCACCAGTCCTTTACGTTCTCCATCCAGTGGCGGTAGGTGTTCTTGAACTTAGCGGGGTAGAGCATGATGTCGTCGTTCATAACGGCATCGAGCGCAGGCTTTGCTAGGGTTTCCATCTTAAGGAACCACTGCATCGATAGCTTAGGCTCGATTACGGCATCGGTACGCTCGGAATAGCCCACCTTGTTGGTGTAGTCCTCCACCTTCTCCATAAGGCCGGCAGCCTCTAGGTCGATGGAGATTTGCTTACGAACGTCGAAGCGGTCCTGACCAACGTAAAGGACGCCCTTCTCGTTGATGGTTCCGTTATCGTTGAAGATATCAATTACCTCTAGGTTGAACTTTTCGCCCAGCATGTAGTCGTTTACGTCGTGGGCAGGCGTTACCTTTAGGGCACCTGTACCGAACTCGATATCTACATACTCGTCCTCGATGATGGGCACCGCGCGGTTTACCAGCGGCACGATCACCTTCTTACCCTTTAGGAAGGTAAAGCGAGGGTCGTTAGGGTTAACGCACACGGCGGTATCGCCAAGGATGGTCTCTGGACGGGTGGTTGCCACAACGATGTACTTATCCTCGCCCTCGATAAAGTAGCGCAGGTAGTACAGCTTGCTCTGAACCTCCTTGTAGATTACCTCCTCGTCGGATAGCGCGGTTTGCGCCGATGGGTCCCAGTTTACCATGCGAACACCGCGGTAAATAAGCCCCTTATTATATAGGTCGACGAATACCTTTAGAACGCTCTCCGAAAGCTTCTCGTCCATGGTGAAGCGGGTACGATCCCAATCGCACGAAGCGCCCAGCTTCTTAAGCTGCTCGAGGATGATGCCCCCGTGCTTCTCCTTCCACTCCCAGGCATGCTTTAGGAACTCCTCGCGGGTAAGGCTCGACTTCTCGATGCCCTCGGCGCGAAGCTTAGCCACCACCTTTGCCTCGGTAGCAATGGAGGCATGGTCGGTTCCGGGAACCCAGCAGGCGTTCTTGCCCATCATGCGGGCGCGACGGACCAGTACATCCTGTATGGTATTGTTAAGCATGTGCCCCATGTGCAGCACGCCGGTGACGTTTGGTGGAGGAATGACGACGGTGTAAGGCTCGCGCTCATCTGGAACCGAACGGAAGAAGCCCTTATCCATCCAGTACCTATACCATTTGTCCTCTGTTTCTACAGGATTGTACTTTGCTGGGATTTCCATAAAACGTTAAATTTTTCTCTTAATTAATACGCAAGCGGCAAATATAGTAAAAATGGAGGTTTAACACAGCCACAATCGACCCCTTTGCCTATTGTTATTGATGATTAGCTGATGGAAAGGAGGTCGTAATGATACAATAACGGCAGAATCACGGATTATTCGGATTAAAGGATTACACGGAGGAATTTCATCGCTAGCCATAGTCAAATTCAACACACAATGTTTGGCGCAATTTGCAATCGCATCGAACATAAGTAGCAGTTTGAAACTGCAAGAAAAGGAGAAAATAACCACTTACAAAAATAGTAGAGGCGTTGCATTGCAACGCCTCTACTACGATATAATAATGTTCTCCGTGCAATCCGCGAAATCCATCTAATCCGTGATTCAGACAGTGTGGAGTTATCTTAACAGAATACCATACAGCTCAACGTCCTCCGTTTTATACGAATTATCATTAATGGAATAGCTATAGCTATTTACCAAGGCTACACCGCCCGGTATTTCTATTCGGTAGAGTAGTTGTTGCTGCAGGTCTGTTAGCTGCCGTCTATATCCTTGAGCATCGAGAAGGCTAACTCCTGCTTTGCCGAGCTGTTTTTTTAGTAGCGAATCCTTATTGGCGGTAAAGATTTTTTTGTCCTTATAGTAAATATCCAACTTAGAGTCCTCGCATTGGTAGTAGCTGCCATCTTTAGAGTAGGTTTCGAGTACGACCATAGTTTTATAGCCCTGGATATTTAATGAGGATTTTGGGTTCTCCAGCGAGTTTACCTGATAACTACGATCGGATGATTCGTTGCCCAAGTCGTAGTTCTCCGAAGTAATAATGTTTTCGAGTTGGTACGTATCCGCTACGCCTAGTTGCTTTGCGGGGTATCCCTTCTCGGCATTGTTGCTGATGTAGCGGAACGAAGAGGTTAGCGTGTTAATAACCTCTCGGTTTTGGGGAGTATCGGCAAGCGGCTTAAAGCGTACGGTGCTATTGAGGTTGGTATACCCTAGCGTAGCAAGTGCCTTTTCGAATCGATGCTCCTGCGACTTTATGCCCAACGTTTTTGCCGACATAAACGGGATGTAGGTAAATGCCGACAGCACCACGATTATCCCCAGCGAGAGATATAGGTATCTCCCCAACTTATTGCTGATAAGCACCAGCGATGTCACCGTCAAAAAGGCTCCACCAATTAGCAGGTAGATGCGATCTTCGGTAAAGCCGTACTCGGTTACGCGGTATATTGTTCCAATCCAAAAGAGCACCAACGCAGGCAGCACAAAGTACGAAAGGTTGCGGTACAGCCAGCCAAAGTAATCCTTCGCCAGCAGGTACGAAACCATCTTAAGCAGGTAGGCGGCAATTCCAAATCCGAACACCATGTAGGCCACATTCCCCTTGGGTAGCTCCCACTGAAGCGCCACCTTAACGAAGTAGACGTAAAATATCAGCATGTAGACGATAACTGCTGGCGTAAGGATATAGTTGAAAAGGATCTCGGTGAACCTATTCTTTAGCGTAAGCTTTAGGCTATTGTCGTTGAAGGCGAGGAACAGGATGGGGAAAAATCCAATCCAAACAAGCACTGCAATGCTCTCGATATCCTTTCCGCTGCTGTGCAGGTCGAAAAGGTAGCTCAGGCTCAGCTTTATCGATGCGGTTAGCAGGAACACCACCCCGGCTACGAAGCCAGCGAATAGCAGCGCCACAACGTTGTTGAGCACGTTCTCGGCAAAGCGCTCGTTGTTGGGGTAAAGCGGAAACGAGAGGTACGCCAGCGAAACACATCCCAGCGCCACAACGTAGTAGCTGCCGCTGGGCTCAACCTTGAAAAGGACAAAAGCGGCCAGCGAAAGCAACGATACGGTGTAGTATACCCATCGGCTTTGATGGTTGCCGGTAAGCTTATTGGCAATGTTGGTCAGCAGGAAAAGCATCGGATAGTAGAACAAGCGGTACTCGTGGTACCTCGATGCGTAGATGCTTGCTATTCCAACGCCAACGGCTACTACAGCCAGAATACACTCCATGGGATTTCCCTTAGCGGCGTTTACCAGCGCTTGGGCTACCCTTCCGATCCGTTGCTTTATCATGGTTACTCGTATTTTTAGGTGAAAAACAATCGCTAAATATAGATTATTAAACACGAACCTTTAGAGCGTTTCGAAAAACAAAAAGAGACGCATGTGGAGTACCTCAAAACCTCCCCATCTATCCAGATTATGGATAACGTACTGCCGATTGCAACGACTGTGCATATTTTATTAGATTTGCGCCCGCTATTACGGATTATTCTATTTTACCAAATATAAAAATGAGACATATTTTCTTCATTGGAGTTATTTTAACCTCGTTGACAGGTTGCATTGGTGTTGGGAGGTATACAAAAATTGTAGAAAAGGGGTTAGCCAATCGCCCTGCAGTGGACACAACACTTTCTAGGGACTACATTACTGTAAAGTCCAACGGAATAAAGCCACTTGAAGCGATAAAAGTTGAAACCCTCAAATCGCAATGTATTCCAGCCCTAGTTTACTGGAATATCGAGCAGGAGATTCGTAGCGAGTATGACCCTTACATGCAGGTTAAGCGCTTTAGCTACTTCCTAAATCAGTATTGCGATTCCGTAAACTTTGCGAGCAGGCTTAAGGGAAAAAAGTTGGAGATTAATGTCGAAAGCATTCCCAATTCGTTCTCCTACTCGCTTAAATCGCAAGCTTTCATTTTTGGATTCTTCTATACGGTTATGGGGCATGAAGGTATAATACCTGCTCCTCAAGAGTTTTGTATAAGGTTTAAAGTGTACCAAGACGGGAATCTGTATAAAGGCGGAACTTATACAGGGAAAGGCCTAGAACAATATGTAGATATGGGACTGATGTCGTACCAATCGATGGTAAATGCCTACTTTAAGCAAAATGACAAAAGCCTCAGGAAGATGGCAGAGCTTGTTGTAAAGTATGTTGATGAAGTAATTTAGTCTCCTCAACGTTTCTACCTCAACAATGCTCTCAGCACAATCGAATCCATCCAATCCGAAATACAGACAAAAACGAGGCGCGAATATCGCGCCTCGTTTTATTATAGCTGATTCTCTACAAAAAGAGATGCAGGATTTGTATCTCTCCCCCAAATGCTACAGCTTCTTATAGAAAAAGACGTTGCCCTTTAGGTCGACCCGCAGGAGCACCTTACCGGCTCCGCCGCCATCGAGCGCCACAAAGAAGTTGTCGGTTTGCAGCAGCCGGCCGTAGTAGCGTACGCCACCTTTGGGGGCTTTGTAGTCGATAAAGTAAACCGAGACGATATCGTAATCCTTATAGGCTGATTTAATGACGCCCTGCGACCGAAGTGGAAGGTCGGTGAAGACTTTGAAGAAGCTTGTGGCCACCAGCTTTCCGTTGCTGCCGTAAAAGGCGGTCATCTTTTGCCCCTTCTTATCGGTAAAGAAGACCTTATCGTAGTAGTCGGTTGTGGACCATAGGGCGTTGGTGATTCTCCCGAAATCTAGCAGGAACTGCGTCTTCGACTTTTCGCTTACCGGACCTCTATGGGCTTTCTGCTCCTTCCCCGTTTGCTTTCCGGCCGTTTGCGCGGACTTCGTCTGGGCGTCGGCCTGAGGTGTGGCGAATATCAGCAGGAGCGCTGCTGCGAGAATTGCTACTCTATTCATGGTTGAACGTTTAAAGGGTTGACGTTCCTTTTACGGATAAAGCTAGCTAAAGGTGTATTGTTGTTGGTTAATTAATTACCGGCTCCGATAGGGCGGTACCATCGGCGAACAAGAAAGGGGGGCCAACCACCGCCGGCCCCCCTTCCGTACTATGCTCCCCCCTACCCGCTTTTGGCGCGTAGGAGCTGTTTCTTTGAAAGGTACGATTCGAAATTGTTGTTTTCTGAAAAAAGGCTACGCCTTTGGGGCGTCATCCTTGCTGGTTTTGGGTTTGTCCTTATCCTTATCTTTATCCTTGGGCTTGGACTTGGTCTTGGTCTTAGCCTCGTTCTGCTCGAACTTGATGTTGAAGGCCTCGATCTTCTGGCAAAGGGCCACCCACTTGGGGTCGGCACTCATCGCCATTAGCTCTACGTAGTTCATCATCTTGCGCATGTCCTCGGCGAACACCCTCCGTGCGTCGGAGGCCGACTCGTAGGCCGCGTGAGCAACCTTATCCTCCACGCTTAGGGTGTAGGTTTCCTCGAACTTCTTCTCGGCATCCTCGAGCTTCGCCACCTTTACGCCCTGCTTTAGCGTGGCTACGGCAGCGGCATACTCGGGCTTCTTGAGCTCCTGAAGAAACTTCGACAGCTGGGCCGTCTCCTTCACGTACGAGTAGATTAGGAAGTCGGTCCCGTACTGGTCGAAGAGCCGCTTTAGGAGCTGCGCCGCAGCAGCCTCGGCGGGCACCTCGGAGTACACAAGGCCCTCGACTACGGTTTGGAGAATCTTGTAGGCGCTATCGCGCAGCGCATCGAGGCTGAACAGCAGCTCGGTGTACGCATTCTTGCGCGCCTTCATGTACCCCTGCACCATGAGGGTGTAGGACTCCTTCACCTTCGTAAAAGGCTTGGCGGTTAGCAATTCGGGTATCTCAGCGGTCTCGAAGTAGCTGATTACCTCCTTACCGTATCCAACGAGGGAATCGATAAGCCTCTTTGATAGTGCTATGATCAATTTCATTGTACTGATTTTTTAGTTATTGAAACGCTGTTGCCCTCTAGTACAATCAAAAAATGGGGATCGGCAATCGATTTGTGTCCGTCGTTTCGCGCCCAGCTGCGCTGTACGATCGACGACGGCGGAGTTTTGCTTCCAGCCGCGCTGTGCGTTCAACGACGGCGGAGTTTTGCTCCCAGCCACGCTGTGCGTTCAACGACGGCGGAGTTTTGCTCCCAGCCGCGCTGTACGTTCAACGACGGCGGAGTTTTGTTCCCAGCCGCGCTGTGCGTTCAACGACGGCGGAGCTTTGCTCCCAGCAACCGATGCCAACCATTACTACCTCTCTTTCAAAGAACCTGCGCCTAAATTAGCTTAAATTTCAGTTAATCCTACTGGGGAGCCACGTTTTTTGAACTTTTTCTTTGCGGAACGCGTAGGACGACGCCGTGCCCGCAAAACAGCAGGGGCCTGCTACATGCGAGCAGGCCCCTGTCCTATTTCTTTTGATGGTGAATAACAAAATTGATGAACTAATTAAGGATAATCGCCTTTCTAAAATTTTATTAGCGTATTCCAATAAGAGTGGCTCCAAATGTGTAATTTGAGGCAACTTTTTCTGTTGCATACTTCTCAGCATAAGATGGAGGAACTGTATATGATTAACAGGGATAAAGAAGCAGCAAAACCAAAAGGAATAGCTGCGGCTATCGCCATTTGCATAATGCTTCTCGGCTTCAGCGCGCAAGCGGTTACCGTAGAAAACCTCAACTACGGCACATTTGGAAGGGTTACCATCTACATTCCCGACAGGCAACCCGAGGCCGTTGTGCTTTTTGTATCGGGCGATGGAGGCTGGAATAAAGGCGTGGTAAATATGGCAAAGAATATTGTCGATAAGGACGCGCTGGTTGTAGGCATCGACATCCGACAATACTACAAGAATATCAGGCGCCTCAACGCCAAATGCTACTATCCGGCAGGCGATTTCGAGGATCTAAGTATGACAATCCAGAAGAGGTACAAGATTAAGCAGTACCTAAAGCCAATTCTGGTGGGCTACTCATCGGGAGCAACACTGGCTTACGGCGCGCTGGCACAGGCTCCGGCAAACACCTTTAAGGGGGCAATTTCGCTGGGTTTTTGTCCTGATATTGAGACTGACAGGACGCTTTGCAGGGGTATAGGCCTATCGAGCCACGAGCTGAAGAGGAACAAGGCGTTTTACCTAGAGCCTTGCTCCCACCTTACCGAGCCTTTTATTGTGCTGCAAGGGGTCGACGATCAGGTGTGCTCGTTCGACGATGTTAAGCGCTACCTGAACGGCATGCCAATGTGCGAATTGGTTGAGCTAAAGAAGGTAGGTCATGGCTTTTCTGTCGAGAAAAACTGGGTTCCGCAGATGCTCGCGGCCTACAGCAAAATTGTACACGAGCCCAGCTACGCCGAAAAGAAGTCGGTAAAGAGCAATGGGGTGCAACCGGTATCGGCCACTTCGCCGGCAAGCTACGAGCTGCCTTTAACCCTGATTCCATCTACGGTAAAGGAGAATCTTCCGCTTGCCATCTTTATTTCGGGCGACGGAGGCTGGACCAGCTTCGACCAAACCGTATCGGAGATGCTTGCTAAGCGAGGCGTTCCCGTCGTAGGGCTCGATGCCCAAAGCTACTTCTGGAGCGAGAAAGATCCTAGAACAGCAGCGGTCGAGATATCCAAAGCAGCAGCCCACTACATGCAGCAATGGAACCGAAAGTCGCTTATTCTGGTTGGGTACTCCTTTGGCGCCTGCGTTGCTCCCTTCATAGCCAACCGTTTCCCCGAGATGGTAAAGGATGCGCTTAAAGAGGTCTTCTGCATATCCCCCGACGAGACTGGCGATTTCGAGATTCATATTTCGGATATGCTTAGCCTAAGCAACCGCGAGAAGTACAACGTTCTGGCCGAGGTAAAGAAGATAAAGTCGCTTAACCCGATTTGCCTGTTTGGCAACGAGGAGAGCGAAGAGCTTCGCAGCCATTTTGTGGCAGCTGGGGTAAAGGTGCAAACGCTTCCCGGCAACCACCACTTTAACGAAGACTACCAGGCGCTATCTTTGGCTATAGTTAGAGGATTAACGGGAGGAAACTAGCAATGAAAAAATCGACCAGCTACTTCATATATATTGCATCGGCAGCCTGCCTGGCAGGCTGTGTGGGTGAATTTGTTGCTTTATTCGCGTTAGGAGCGCAGTACCCCGGCTACAACCAGCTTAAGGATACCATGAGCGCGTTGGGTGCATCCATCAGCCCGGTATCTGATGCTATATCGCTTTGGTGGTGTATTGCAGGAATCCTGTTTACGCTGTATGGCATAGGCTTTAGAATGGCATTTGCCGACAAAGGGCGGTATGCCCTAGTAGCCTCCGTCCTGATTATCCTCTACGGACTTGGAGAAGGTATCGGTTCTGGAGCATTTAAGGCCGACCATGTAATGGGCGGCTCTACCATATCCAGCCTTATCCATAATACGCTGGGAGGATTTGGCGTAGCTGCCATACTGGCGTTTCCGGCTATCATGCCAAAGGTTTTGCAAGCGAAGAAGGGCTCTGCGTTTTCGCGCTTTTCGAACATCGCTTTTGTGGTTGGTATTCTGTCTATCCTTCTTTTTTTATTCAGATATCTGCATAACGAGCACAACTTTTTCGTTGTATATAAAGGCTTATGGCAGCGGTTATTTATGCTGAACACCTACGCCTACCTAGCAACCATTGCCATCATCACCATTCGCAACAATCGGCAAATAGTAACCCATAAATAATTCAGCTAAGAATATGGACCTAAGATTTTCTACTATTCAAAATGTTAGAAGCATCGCCAAGATGCGACTCCTTTACGTGCGCGACAACAGCAAGGTAATCCTGCAATTCCTGATTGCTGCGCTTTTCCTTGGTGTCGGCTTTTGGTTCTTGAAGCACGAAGGCTCCGAGCTGTTGGATGTTAGGCAGATCATTGTACAATCGAGATGGCTATGGGTATGCCTAGGCATTGTAATGACGTTTATTTACGTCATCCTGCAGGGCTACGCCTACAAGCTATCGTTTGCCATGGTAAGGCGTAATGTACCGCTATGGCTCAACATAATCATGTTTCTAAAGCGCAACTTTGTAAGCGTATTCCTTCCTGCAGGTGGCGTAACCTCGTTGGCATTCTTCTCGGGCGATATTGAAAAAGGGGGAGTTCCCAAGTCGAGCATAAACTTTGCCTCCAGCGTTTACGCCTTTTTAGGCATCCTATCTGTTATTGTGATTGCGCTACCCATATTTACCTACTCGCTTGCCGAGGGGCTAACCGGATACTCCGAGATTGTTGCCTTGGTACTGCTTATCGTTCTGCTTGGCGGCGTATTCCTCTGCTATAAATCTATCGTTAGGAAAGGATCGGTTTACAAAGTATTGGTAAAGTACATTCCCTCTAGCGAGGTATTTCTGGGCGATATCATCAGCCATCAGGTAGATCGATTGTTGTTTGGCTACGCCTTCTTTGTTTCTGTTCTTGTTGATGTAGCAGGAATCATTCACCTATACATAGCCATGTTGGCGCTAGGCTTCTCACCTACCATCGAGTCGGCAATGCTAAGCTACTTGGTATCGGTTGTCTTTCTTATCGTATCTCCTTTTATGAGAGGATTAGGCGCCATAGAGGTTTCCATGACGTTTATTCTTACCCGATTTGGCTACAACAACGTAGAGGCCATTGCCATAACGCTGCTATACCGTTTCCTTGAGTTCTGGTTGCCGTTGGTGCTGGGCATATTCAGCTTTCTTATCAAGATTAACAAGCTGCTAATGCGGGTTATTCCGGCCCTGCTCATTTTATCGTTAGGGGTAATTAATATTCTTTCGGTAATGACAGCCTCTATTGGCGAGAGGGTAAAACTCCTGCACGATTTTATTCCATTCGCTGTTATTAATGCCTCCAACTATTTGGTGCTGTTGGCTGGCTTTCTGATGCTTCTTACCTCCATATTTCTGATTAGAGGGCTACGAACCGCTTGGTGGATGGCCTTCCTTCTTAGCTTGGTCTCGGTAGTTGGACACCTTACCAAAGCTATCGACTACGAGGAGGCAATTATCGCTCTTTTGGTGATGGCAATGCTGATCTTCTCCAAAAAGGAGTATGTGGTAAGAACCAATCCCCGGCTGCGAAACGTGGGGGTACGAACGGCATTGCTCAGCGTCGTAGCAGTGCTGATTTACGGAGTTGTGGGTTTCTACTTCCTCGATAAGCACCATTTCAACATCGACTTTAGCATTGGACAGAGCATCCACTACACGCTTCAGTACTACTTTATGGTTGGTAGCGACCTGATTCCTGGCGATCACTTCTCGCGCCGCTTCCTTGTTTCCATAAGTCTTTGCGGACTTATAACCCTATCTTTCCTATGCTTTACCATCGTTTATCCGTACATCGTAAAGTATTTCGGCGAACCTTCCCACATCGAAACAGCACAAAAGTTGGTGGCAAAGTATGGCAAATCCTCAGTAGACTATTTTAAAACATACAACGATAAATTTTTCTTCTTCTCAAAGGATGAGGAAGCCTTTATTGCCTACCGGGTTGTTGCATCGTTTGCGGTTGTTTTGGAAGATCCTGTAGCGGCAGATCAAGCACAGATGAAGGCATGCATCGAGCAATTCGACAGATACTGCTTCAACAACGGTCTAAAATGCATCTACTATAGAGTGCCAGAATCGAGCCTATGCATATATGCCGAGCTGAAAAAGAAGAGGCTCTTTATTGGACAAGAGGCCGTTGTCGATCTGGAATCGTTTACTCTCGAAGGGCGTAAACGAGGTACGCTTCGGAATGCCGTTAATAAGGTGGCCGATAAGGGCTTTAAAACTACCGTGCATACGCCTCCGCTAAAGGATGGGCTGCTGCAAAAGCTGAAAGCGGT